>CAWKBM010000004.1:0-823820 GCA_963847855.1 uncultured Acidimicrobiales bacterium | reverse complement strand
CCAATTGCTTCCCCTAGAGCGTCGGAGAGATAGGGACGCGGTGAGCTCGACGACCACATCGTGGTCCGCGATCCGCGCCGCCGCCCATCCCGTGCCCACCAGGTCGTACTCGAACTCCTCATATGTGCGATGGTGCCAGCGGCCCGAAGCTCGGCAGTGGTGCCTTTCCAAACGGTCGCACCCGAGTTTCGCCAAGGCAAGCGCACCTCGTGGGAGCGATGGGACAACGAAATGTTGTTGTGAGCAGCACAACGTTGTGATTGTGGCTGTCGATGCCGGTGGAAATTCGCGGTTGTGCCGGGGAAAAGTGCGCGGTCTCAAGTGGTTGTCTCGAGCTTAGGTGTCGGGTTCGTCGGCGGCGGCTCGGATGCTGGGGAGGTGTCGATGCCTCGGTTGCGGAGCCGGTAGCTGGCGCCTTTGAGGGTGAGCACGTCGGCGTCATGACGACTCGTCGATCATCGCGGCGGCGACCGCCTGGTCGCCGAACACGCCGCCCCAGCTGGAGAACGGCAGGTTCGAGGTCGGATCAGCGAGGCGTGTTCGTAGCGCGATGACACCAGCTGGAACACCAAGTTGGCGGCGTCTTGTTCGAACGGCAAGTAGCCGACTTCGTCGATGATGATCAGCCCGTAGCGGGCGGAGGCGGCCGAGCTCGGCTGGCAGCTTGCTGAGGCGATGTGCTTCGCTGAGCCGAGCAACCCAGTCGACTGCGGTGGCGAACAGGACTCGATGGCCGTGGTGCGCTGCGATCACGCCGAGCCCGGTCGCAAGATGCGTTTTGCCGGTGCCGGGCGGTCCGAGCAACACAACGTTGCGGGCTTCGGAGAGGAATGCTCCCGACGCCAGCGTGGCGACCTCTTGCCGTGCTCCGGACTGATGATCCCAGTCGAAGTCGTCGAGGGTTTTGTGTTCGGGAACCCGGCCCAGCGGATCCGCTGCGCGGCGCCCGACGCGTTGTGTGCCGAGACTTCGCGTTCGAGCACCGCGGCGAGGTAGTCCTCATGAGTCCAGTTGGCGTCGCGGGCCTGGTCGGCGAGGCGCGCTGCGGCTTCGGTGATGCGAGGCGCTTTCAGAAGCGGCGGCGAGGTAGTGGATCTGTTTGACCGCATCGGACGGGGCCGCGGTCGGCCAGGTCGGCCATCACGCTACCTCGAGCCCGCCGCCGAGCCCGAAGGCGCGGTCGTATTCGGCCAGATCACGCGCCAAGGAGTTGTCATCCTCGCGAGCCCGGGGGCGACTGAACTCTTCGCGGAAGCTGTTTGGCTGTCGCCACGTGTGCTTCGTCGCTGACGGTCATGTGGCGAGCCCACACGCGGGCATGATCAGCCATGACACGTCCGATCGTGTTGGACTCGACGTGTCCAAGATCCGCGGTCACTGTGACCTGTCGACCGATCACAGCCGGGTCGACGGAGTAGTCGTTCGAATCGAGGCGCACGTAGTAGTCGCGGCCGAGGCGGATCTGGTGCGACCAGCCGACCGCGGGCGGGATCGGCGGCAGCGGCAACATCGCAGCGTGGTCAGCGTCAACGAGATCGATCGGTCGCGCCCTGAGCGTTCGCACCTGTTGCGACTGTTGGCCCGCTCCAACCAGTCGGCGAACTGGGTGTTGAAATCGGCCGGTGAATCGAGCTCCCGATCCGGCATGAACGGTGTCTCGAAGAACCTGTTGCGGCGCTCGACGACGCCCTTCGATTCGGGGTCGCGGGCCTTGAGTTGATGGACCCGGTGGCCAACGTCCCGCAGACTCGGCGACCGGCGCGAGGCGGTTGCGTCGGCCGATCGCCGTCTCGTTGTCCCAGATCAGGCGGCGCGGCACCCGCCCGAACCCCTCGATCAGCGACCACGACCCGAACAAGAGATCCGGGGTCTGCCGCGTCGGCACCATCACCCCGCAGATGTACCGCGAGTGCGCCGGGACGATGACCAACACCGGCAACAGCGCCGCAGTGCCGTCCTCGAGCGGGATCCGCTGCGGCGGGAACCACAAGTCGCACTGCGCCGCATCGCCCGGCGCCCACACCAACCGATCCGCCGGGTCCGGCCGACGATGCTCCGGTCGAAGCCGAGCCACGTTCTCCCGGAACCAGGACCGGCGAACCCGACCAGCCGACCCGCTCGGCAATGACGCCTCGCCGGCATGTCCGGGAACTCCGCGAGCAGCAATCGACACACGTTCCTCGAACGGCGTGAACAACGTCGCCTCGACGGGCGGCCGCGGAAGACTTCGGCGGCTCGGTCGACGCTACCGCTAGGGCGACCGGGTTGCGCGAGATCGCTAACCGTTCAGCGATCCGCGCCTTCGGCACCCCCTCCGCGGCCAACCGCCGGATCAACGCCCAGTCCTCCAAAGTGATCACACTCCAATCGTTGAGTGCTCACTTTTCGACCGGCAGGGACTGCCCAGTCTTCAGCCGTCACCGACAGTGGCAACGGTTGGCGGAACTGGTGAGATGTCCTTCGAGCCTTTCGGCGACCACGCATGAGGTCATCGCACTCGCCGGTGTGAGTGGCGGTCTTCGCCCCGCGGTTCCATAGGCAGGCATCATGGTCGAGTCGCGAATACCTGATCAAGGCTCAAGATGGCGACGACTTGGTGGTGGCGCAGAGCGACCGAGCAAGGATGCTGCACCCGACAGACTCCCAGTGCGAGCAGATCGACGGATGGGGCGACTATCGGATGCGGTGTGATTCGACCGAGGTCGCGTTCTCGTTCGAGCAGCCGGGCATCCAGATGATCGTCGGCGAGGGGCCTTCTGACGCTGACGCGGATCGACTCGCTGACTCAGTCGCCGCGCAGGTTCAGCGCGGGACCGGCCGAGAGACTTACGTAGTGCCGTTGTAGCCCTGCTTGCCGTCGGGTCGATGCCTGTGAACGCCGTTCTCTTGGCGGAACTGCGCCCCTGAGGCGCCCACGCGCCGAGAAAACGCGCCCCTGTCACGAGCGGAAGGAGTGGGATTCGAACCCACGGAGACCCGAAGACCTCAACGGCTTTCGAGGCCGTCCCATTCGTCCGCTCTGGCATCCTTCCGGGTCGCACGCTACTGGGCGAGGTGCGACGATCCCGCTGTGGAGCCGGGCGAGGCTCTGTACACCCGGACGAAGGAAGGCCCCACACGCGCCGAAGGAAAGGCCGCCGAAGTCGTCGCCCTGATGAGCGGTCACAGGGCCGCGGTCAGGTCACGGCGGAGAACCGCTCGCGTTTGGCGGCGGCTCGCTGACTCACAGCTTGGGCCGCACTTCCTGCTCCCAGAACTCGAAGAAACCGTCCTGGTCAGGTCCGATCTGGTGGAGATGGATGTGATCAAGTCCGGCTGACTCGAACTGGTGGAGCTTCTCGAGGATCGGTCCGGGGTCGGGCCCGCACGGCACCTTCGCGGCGATGTCCTCCGAGCGCACGAGCTGGGAGGCCTGCTCGAAGTGTGAGGGAGTCGGAAGGTCCTGCGCGAGCTGACCCGGTAGGCCGGTGTTGGGCCAGAAGTGCAACGCGGTCTCCACGCCCTCGGCCTCGGAGCGCGCCCAGCAGACGGTCATCTGGCCCACGCGCGGACCGGTCCCCTGCGCCTTCTCGAACGCGTCGAGCACGTCATCGCGAGGACCGGTCATCCAGATGCCGTCACCTTCCGCCGCGGCGACCTCGGCCGCTTTGGGCCCGAACGCCGAGATCACCACCGGAATCGGCCAGTCGGGCACGTCGTAGAGGCGCGCGTTCTCTACCGTGAAGTAGGAGCCATGGACGTCCACGGTCTCGCCCGTCCACAGCTCGCGCATCACCGCGAGCGCCTCGGTGAGCATCTCGTGGCGGATCTCGACCGGCGGCCAGTACTGGCCCATCACGTGTTCGTTCAACGCCTCACCCGCTCCGACGCCGAGGAAGAAGCGACCCTCGAACATCAGTGCCGTCGTCGCCGCGGCATGGGCGACGAGAGCGGGCGGTGTGCGCACGATCGGGCACGTGACACCGGTCCCGACTCGCACGCGGCGCGTGGCCTGGGCAACCGCGCCGAGCACGCTCCACACAAACGGGCTGTGTCCCTGCGCGTCGATCCAGGGATGGAAGTGATCGGAGATGGTGAGGAAGTCGAATCCCGCTTCCTCCGCCCGCACCGCGTGCCGTACGAGGTCGCGCGGCGGATGCTCTTCGCTCGAGAGCGTGTAACCCCATGACGTCATGCACCCGCCTTACCCCACGCGGTTCGTCTGAACCCTCGCACGCTGGGGTACTTCGAACGCCAAGACGAGGGGGGCGATCCCATGATGAAGCTGGCGGACCTTCGAGAGAGTGAGCCGAGCAAGGGGCTTGACTGCGCTTGGTGCGCCGAGCCGTTCGACGACCTCGTGGATCTGCTCTCCCATGTCGAGTCGTGCCACATCGACATGCCGGACCCGGACCTCGATGCGGCGGCCTGATCGCGACCGTGCCGATCGCGTCCGCGCCGCCGCGCAGGATGTCGCGGCGCGCTTGGGAGGCCGTGCGCTCGCGTCGGCAGAGTCGTGCACTGCAGGACGCGTCGCCGCCGCGTGCGCAGCCGTCGACGGAGCGGCGGGCTGGTTTCGGGGCGGGGTTGTCGCCTACCAGCTGGGCATCGAGCGCGCACTGCTCGATGTCGAGGCACCGTCAGCGATGACGGCCGCGGCCGCCGCCGAGATGGCGAGCGGCGTGGCCGCTCTCCTTGATGCCAGGGCGTCAGTGGCGACGACCGGTGTCGTAGGTGTTGAGCCGGAAGAAGGCGTACCCCCGGGCACGGTCTTCATCGCCACCTACGTAGATGGCGAAGTCGACTCCGGTTGTCATCGCTTCGACGGCGATCCCGAGGAGGTCTGCAACGCCGCCACCATGTGCGCCCTGTCATTGCTCGCCGGCCATCTGGGTCGACGCGACTCCCCATAGCGATGACCGCAGCGACCGCGACCCGGTCAGAGCCAGCGCAACCGAACGCGCGGGTTGGCGTCACGACGACCCGTCCGGCATCGCGACCTACGCCCAGAGCGGTGCGCAGTTGCAGTACGGCCTCGCGCTGTCGACCGGCAAGGGCCTCGGCGAGCTGATCCGAGCGAGGTTCGGGCCTCGCACACCCAGGCGCATTGGCGTGCCCGCCGCGGCCCTTCGTCGCCACCGTCATGCTCATCGCGAACGACAAGCAGATCATGGGAGAGCACCGAAACTGCCGTCTCGCGAGCACGTTGGGGTGGCTCACCTTCGCTCTCTGATGGGGGCAGCGGCGATCGCGCTGTTCGCGATCCAGCTGTGAGCACCAGCACGAGGCTCTCGCGCGAGGCGCCCTCCGACGAACAGCGAGCCGACGACACGCGAGCCGACGACACGCCAGATGACGAGCGCCGCGGGGAAAGCGGCCTGCGCCGGCTCAGTGCGGAGGTAGTCGGGACGTACTTCCTCGTGATCGCAGCGGCGGGCACCGACATCGCAGCCGACCTCCACCCAGGCGAGGTTCCCGTCGGGGTGCGCGCAGTCGCGCCCGCGCTTGTCGTGGCGGCGATGATCTACGCGCTCGGCGCGGTGTCGGGGGCCCACTTCAACCCCGCCGTCACGATCGCATTCGCTGTTCGCACGGTCTTCCCCTGGCGCTGGGTGCCTGCCTACCTCGCGGCCGAGCTGACGGGAGCGATCGCGGCAGCGGCGACGCTGCAGGTGATCTTCGATCCGTCAGGCCACCAGGGGACGACCTACCCGCACGGCACCGCGCGGCAGAGCCTCGCGATGGAGATCTTGCTCACGACGCTGCTCGTGACTGTCGCACTGAACGTCGCTGCTCGTCACAGACTTCTCGGCCCGACGGCGCCGATCGCAGTGGGCGCGACGATCGCCGGCGCGGGCATGATCGGGATCACGGTCTCCGGCGCGTCGATGAATCCGGCCCGCTCACTCGGGCCGGCGATTACCGCGCGCATCAGCGCCGATCAATGGCTCTATGTCATCGGCCCGCTGGTCGGTGCGTGCATCGGAGCGCTGATCGTCACGCTGTGCCAGGGGTGGCCCCGCGGCGAGGAAGAAGTGGCAGCCGAGGGAGAAGACAACCGATGACCACTGAACACTGGACGGCCGAGCCGTTCGTGCCCGAGTCGCGATCGCTGACCACACTCGCGCGCGCCGCGCAGTCGTGCACCGGCTGCCCGCTCTACGTCGACACGACGCAGACCGTCTTCGGCTCGGGTCGCCGCGATGCCGACATCATCCTCGTCGGTGAGCAACCCGGAGATCAGGAGGACCGCAAGGGCGAGCCCTTCGTCGGGCCGGCGGGAGGGGTGCTGTGGCGCTGCGTCGCGACGGCTGGCCTCGACGCGAATCGGCTGTACGTCACCAACGCCGTCAAGCATTTCAAGCACGAGACTCGCGGCAAGCGGCGTCTGCACAAGAAGCCGACGACCCTCGAGGCCGAGGCATGCCATCCGTGGCTCGAAGCCGAGCTCGTCGCAGTCCGCGCGAAGGTCGTGGTCGCGCTCGGCGCGGTCGCGGCGCGAGCGCTCGCCGGCCGGCACGTCTCGGTGACCCGGAGCGCTGACGAGCTGTTCGAGGTCGATGGTCGTCAGCTGCTCGTGACCTATCACCCATCCGCCGCGCTCCGCGCCGAGGAGCAAGCGGCCGAGATCCGGGCGCGGATCATCGCTGACCTGCGACGGGCCGAATACCTCGCTGATCCGAGATGACGAGCGGGCGCGGCGGGTACACGGCGGCCGTGGCTGGCGCCTTGGATTGGCCGCCCGGGTCCGAGCAAGCCGCCGACGAGAGCGCCATCTTCGTGTCCTCGACGGTCCGCAATCTTTTGCTCGGCGGCGACGCTCGTTTCGAAGACCGCGGCGAGCACAGCCTCAAGAGGTTCGACTCGCCCTGGCGTCTGTACGCGCTCGCTGACTGAGAGCGCGACAATCCGTCGGTGGAGGTGCCCGACGTCCGCTACGCCATCAACGACGGGCACCGAATCGCGTGGCAGCAGTGGGGAGCCGGCCCCGATGTGCTGGTCGTCCCTCCGATGGTCTCCAACGTCGAGCTGATCTGGGAGCAGGAGCTCTTCCGTCGTGCGTTCGAATACTTCGGTGACCACGTCCGCGTCACGGCGTTCGACAAGCGAGGGACGGGGCTCTCGGACCGCTTCGGGATTGCAGCGACATTGGAGGAGCTATGCGAGGACATCCTCGCGGTGATGGACGCCGCGGGGCTCGAGCACGCCGCGATCCAAGGCTTCTCCGAAGGCGGGCTGATGTGCCAGCTGTTCACGGTGCTGCACCCCTCCCGCGTCGAACGACTCGTTCTGGCCAACTCGAGCCCGGGAGACGCCGCCCTCGAGGCGCTCCTGTGCGATCCCGACGGTTCTCGCGTGCGGTACGACGAGTGGATAGTCGACCACGTGCGCGTGATCGACACGTGGGGGACAGACCCCCAGTTCTTCGTCGACCTCTTCAATCCGTGCCAGTCGGGCAACGCTGCCTTCGTCCGATGGACCGGCCGCTACTGCCGCCAGTCGGCCACCGCTGCTGACGTCCTCGCCCAGGTTGAGCGCTTCGGGGGACTCGACGCTGCCGATCGCCTCGCCGAGATCGCGGTGCCCACACTCATCACCCATGACGTCGACGACCGCGCGATGCCGTTCGCGGCGGGCGAGTGGCTCGCCGCGCAGATCCCCGGCGCGATCTTCAAGGAGATCCCGGGCTCCGACCACTTCGGGCTGACGAACCCCGATTGGCGAATCGTCGTCGACACCCAGCTCGAGTTCATCTGTGGCTCAATCGAGCGCGCCGCGGACTGAACGGCGGTTCGCAACCGTGGTGTTCACCGACATCGTGGAGTCCACACAGCGCACCGCGGAGCAGGGTGACGAGGCGTGGCGCCACACGCTGGACAGTCACGATCGCATCGCCTGGGCAACGGCGGCACGACATGCGGGCACGATCGTCAACAGCACTGGCGATGGCGTCGTCGTGCGCTTCGACGGGCCATCGCAGGCGCTGGCGTTCGCCCGCGACTTTCGCCGCGAGGTCGAAAGCGCCGGGGTGCCGACGCGGTGCGGAATGCACGCGGGCGACATCGAGATCCGCGCCGACGGTGACGTCACGGGCTTCGCAGTGAACCTGGCCGCCCGCGTGCAAAACGCCGCCGACCCTGGTGCGATCTACGTGTCGTCGACCGTCCGTGAGCTGCTCCTCGGGAGCGACACGAAGTTCGACGATCGCGGTGAGCACACGCTGAAGGGGTTCGACACCCCTTGGCGTCTCTACGCGCTCGCTGACTGAGCGAGACCCGTCAGTCCAAAGGCCGTCGCGCGATGACCGCCGGCTCGCGGCCTGCGAAGACCCAGCCAGCGGCCAGGGCGACGAGCGGAGTTCCCACGGCGATCACCGCGAGATGGCCGATTGGGAGGGGGGTGAGGTGGCTGAGCCCGCCGGCCGCCAGCGCGATGTAGGCGCCCGCTATGCCGATCAACGCACCGAGCGCAGCGAGCGCTCCCGCGGTGACCGCGCTGATGTTGCGACGAGTCGATGCGGTCGCGCCGGTCGCAGTGAGCGTGCGCATCTCACCCATCGACTCACTGCGGATCAGGCCGACGGTCATCGCGAGGATCGCGAGCGCGAGCAGCATCCCTACCGCGACCGCACCGAAGCCGATGTTCGCGAGCCGACCATGGTCGTCGCGGCTCTCGATGTTCAAGCCGTACTGCGTCGCGATGACCCGAGCTGCGTTGAGCTCGCTCGACGACATCCGCGTCGGCGTCTGCACGAACCAGTTACCGGATGGCGAGGCGATCCAACCCCTCGCGGCAAGACGTTCGGGGGAGATCAGTGCCTTCGGCAACGCGTCGTACGTCAGGGGGAGGTCGCCTGAGGACGTGAACCGCTCGCCGGGCTGGCGACGGTCGATCACGGCGGTTCCCGCGCCCAGGATCTCGAGCTCCCCCGGCTCGGTGGTCACGATGTCCTTGCCAGCGAGGTCTGAGGCATCGAGTCCATAGACGACGAGCAGCGCGGGATCGGCGACGTACACCGAGCCAGCGAAGTCCAATCCACCGGACACCGGGCGACCGAGCTGGATCGCGGGCTTTCCCCCGAGCTGGGGCGCCGGCGCCGTCTTCGGATCGACGGCCACGTCGAGCCGCGTCGCTGTCGCTCCAGGGAGGGCCGCAGCGAGCGCGTCGACACCCTCCTGCGCATGTTGGATCGTCGCGGGATCGACCACTGCGAACGCCGGGTCGTCGGAGGAGTGGATCATGAGCTGCGTCGGCGACAGGTTGCCGAGACCGGTGTTGTTCTCTGCCGCCGCCGCGGTCGCGACGAGCGCCGCGGAGATGCCGAGAGCGAGAGCGATCGCGGCCAGCGCGGCTCCGGATCGGGACCGATAGCGACTGAGGTCACGCAACGCGAGCCGACCGGCGACGGGCACGCGTGACGCGGACCGCGCGAGAGCCTGGATCGCGATCGGGCTCACGAGCAGCATGCCGATGATGACCGCCAGCATCCCCAACGCGATCAGCGCGAGATCGAGACTCGATGGTGCTCCCTTGACGTTGCTGCCGATCGCGAGGCTCACCGCGCCACCGCCGAGGCACACGACGGCGAGCACCGCCGAGCGACGGAGTGCGGGCCGCTCGGGCGGTCGCCCCGACAGCGCGAGCACGGTCGGGATCCGCGACATGGTCCGGCCGGGCCACCAGGCGGCTGCGGTCGCAGCCGCGACCGTGAGCAGCATCGCCACTGCGACGATCCACACGGGCACGTTCCACGCATCGATGCGGTAGCCCACCGCCTCTCCCACCCTGGGAGCGACCGCGATCCATCCCGCGACACCGAGGACTCCCCCGATCACCGCGGCGACGACACCGGTCGCGGCGCCGGTGGCGAGCATCGCGAGGCGGAGGTGCTTCTCGGTCGCGCCGACGGCCGCCATCATCCCGAGCTGAGGAAGGCGGCGCTGAGCGATGACCATGAAGCTCGAGGCTGCGATGAGCGCGACGAGCATGAGCACGAGCGTGCTGACGACGAGGGTGAGAATTGCGGCGACGACGTCTTCGGGCACATCGCCGCGCGACGAGATGATGCGGCCGGTGTCACCAGGCGGACGGAACTGGCCGACGCGCGCCTCACTCGCGTTCACGAGCATCGTCACGGACTTCGACTGCGCGAGAGCCGAGGGCGGGAGCAGCGCGAATTCGTCGCCGAGGTCGCTCGGGTTCTCAACGGTGCCGACCACGATGCGCTTCACACCGTCGAGGTCGAGTGTGGAGCCGATCCGCAGGCCGAGCGCCTTGACGACGCCGTCCGTCACCGCGACCTCGGTGTCCGAGGCCGGAAAGCGACCCGAGCGCAACCGCAGCATCGGCCTTCCGAACGGACCGTTGGGATCCTGGGATCGATAGTCGATCTGCTTCACCGTGCCCGGCAGCGGCACCGGACGGTGTCCGATCGCGTCGATGGCACCGAACCACTTCTTCGCCGCGTCGAGCTTGGGCTGCAGAGTCGCCGGCGTCGGATCTCTGAACTCGAAGAAGTGATTGGCGTCGCCGAAGTCCGCCTGACCCGAGACCGGCGCGAGGTTGAACGCCGCGCACGAGAACCCCACCGCCGCCGCGACAGCGACGGTCAGCAACGAGAGGATCAGGAGGTGCTGACGCCAATCGCGGCGGAAGAGTCGCCACGCCCACCGTGACACCGCACGGCGAGCGGGGATGCCTCCGTTGCTTCCCGAGCTCATCGGCCCGCGGTGGGCGCCAGGAGTGTCTCTGGCCCTGACGCCGGAGCGGACTGATCGACGACGCGGCCGTCGCGCAGGAACACCACGCGATCGGCCCAGGAGGCAAGCTGCGCGTCGTGCGTGACCAGCACCCCAGCGACGCCACGCTTGCACGCGGAACGGACGAGCCTCATGACCGCCTCGCCGTTGACCGAATCGAGCGCGCCCGTCGGCTCGTCGGCGAGAAGCAGGCGGCGATCACCGACGATGGCGCGAGCGATCGCGACTCGCTGACGTTCGCCGCCCGACAGCTGGTCTGGGAAGTGGTCGGCACGATCAGCGACACCGAGCTCTTCGAGCGCTGCGTGCGCCGCCGTTCGAGCGGCTTTCGCGCGGCCGCCGTCAAGCTCGAGGGGAAGCGAGACGTTCTCAGCGGCGGTCAGACCGGGAAGCAGGTTGAAGTCCTGGAACACGTAGCCGATCGCTCGCCTGCGCAATCGAGCCTTGTCGTTGCGCGACATCGTCGAGGTGTCCTGGCCGTCTATGCAGACACTGCCCTCGGTCGCCTCCTCGAGCGTGCCGGCGATGGTGAGCAACGTGCTCTTGCCCGATCCACTCGGGCCCATGATCGCGACGAGCTCGCCGGGAAGCACCGTGAGGTCGACACCCTGTAGGGCGTGCACCGTCGCTGCGCCATCCCCGTAGGACTTGGACACCTGCGAGATCTCGAGCGCCGCACTCATCGCCGTGCTCCGACCTTGCGTCGCGCCGACCGTGGAACGGGAGAGGCACCACTGGGGTCGAGAGCCGGCATGCGCTTGATCCGCGCCTCGGCGGCATCGAGCCACCGCACGACCGCGTCGAGCCGGTAGATCTCGGCGTCGGCGACGAGGAGGAGGCTCGTGTCGTCCTCGTCGCGCGTCCTCCTTCAAACGTGTGTATTCGTGCATGGCCTGGATCACGTGTCGGCGGTAGGCCTGGGTCAGCTCCGTGACGTCGACATCAGGGACACGCAACGCGACCAGCACCTTGATGACGAGCTCGTCACGTGGGGGGCTCGCGGTGTCGGGAGGGCTGTGCAGCCAGGCGTCGAGCTCGGCTCGGCCGGTGTCAGTGAGGCGGTAGCGGTTCTGCCCGCCGCCCTCCGAGGTGTCGTCGGACTCGACGAGCTCGTCTCGCTCGAGGCGTTGGAGGGTCGTGTACACCTGGCCGGTGTTCAGTGGCCACACCTCGCCGGTGCGGGCCTCGAATTCTTGAGCGAGCTGAAAGCCGTGCTTTGGACCCTCGCTGAGCAGGGCCAACAGCGCATGTCGGATCACCATGCGCGGTACACTACTGAGTAGACTACGGAGTTGCTACCTCAGGTTCGCAAAGAAGCTCTGGAGCAGCGCAGCGGACTCCCCGGCCAGCACTCCGTGCTGCACGACGACCTCGTGGTTGAGCCTCGGGTCGACGCAGAGGTTGTAGAGCGAGCCGACCGCGCCCGCCTTCGGGTCGGCCGCACCGAACACCACGCGTGCGACGCGAGCGTTCACCAATGCCCCCGCGCACATCGAGCACGGTTCGAGGGTGACGACAAGGGTGACGTCGTCGAGGCGCCACCGACCCAGCGCGATCGCCGAGTCGCGCAGTGCGAGCAACTCCGCATGAGCGGTGGGATCACGCGTCGAGCTCGCGCTCGTTGTGTCGCCGGGCCACGACCTCCCCGCCGACGAGGACGACCGCGCCGATCGGGACGTCACCATGCGCGAGCGCGGCCTCTGCCTCCACGAGCGCGAGCGTCATCGCTTCGAGGTCATCCATCGGTCAGAACTGTTGCACGCTTCGGGTCTCCTCAGGCACAGCGACGCACGACGCGCGAAGGTTTCGCCATGAGCACCCCCATCGACCTGAAGCTCGAAGCGATCGTCATCCCGGTCACTGACGTCGACCGCACGAAGGAGTTCTACGTAGCCCTCGGGTGGAGGCTCGACGCCGACTTCCCGTTCGAGAACGGCTTTCGCGTCGTGCAGCTCACGCCGCCAGTATCGGGCTGCTCGGTGCAGTTCGGCACGAAGATGACCACCGCCACGCCGGGGTCGGCTCAGGGCCTGTACCTGATCGTGAGCGACATCGAAGCTGCACGCGCCGATCTCGCCTCACGCGGCGCCAAACCGAGCGAGGTCTTCCATCCGACATCGCCCGGCGCGCAGTTCGAAGTCGACACGACCGGTCGGGAGAGCGGCCCCGCGCCGGACCACGCCAGCTACTCGTCCTTCGTCACCTTCAGCGATCCGGACGGCAACACATGGCTCCTCCAAGAGATCAGGACGCGGTTGCCCGGTCGCGTCGAAGGTGAGACGGCGTACGCGTCAGTGGCCGACGTCGCTGCCGCGCTGAGGCGAGCCGCGATGGCCCACGGCGAGCACGAGGCCCGCGATGGCGGCAAGCACGACGACAACTGGCCCGACTGGTACGCCGCGTACATGGTGGCGGAGCAGGCCGGCACGGATCTGCCGACCTGAGGCGTTCAGAGGTCGAGGGCGACCGCGACGGAAGGTAGCGAGCAGCAGATCAGCGCGGTCCCCGGCGTCGGCGGTTCGAGCGGTTCGGGCATGTAGCCGACCTCGCCACTGATGAGTGCGGTCTCGCATGTGCGGCACACACCCGTGCGGCATGACCAGCGGACTGGCACGTCGCAGGCCTCGGCAAGCTCGAGCAGGCTCGCGAACGACGGATTCCACGCGACCGACAAGTTGCTGCGAGTGAATGCGATCGACACGCCCGAACCTGGCTCGCCCGTGGGCGGATGGGGTGATCGCACCGCCTGCGCGACAACGCCCGGCGTGATCGACGCGGCGGGCCCGAACAGCTCGGCGCTGATCCGCTCCTCGGCAGCTCCGCGTGCGAGGAGAGCCGCGGTGACGTCATGCATGAACTGCGTCGGGCCACACAAGTAGAAGTCGGCCTCGGTCGGCATGCCCACCTGGTCGAGCACTTCTCTCGTGAGTCGCCCGCTGTGGTCGAAGCCCTCATCGTGCTCACCGGGCTTGCTGTAGCAAACGAGGTGATGCGAGTCGGGGAGCCGCGCGAGCAATCGCCGTGCCTCTTCCTTGAACGCGTGCTCGGCACCGTTGCGTGCGGCGTGCACCCACCACACCTGTCGCGTCGAGCCCGCGGCGGGCGAGCACGTGCAGCATCGCGAGGACCGGCGTCGCGCCGACACCCGCGCTGACGAGCACGACGGGGCGATCGCCCTCGCGGAACACGAACGAGCCTCGGGGCGCGCCGACGTCGATGACGTCGCCGACGCGCAGCACGTCGTGCAGGTACTCGCTCGCCGCACCGTGGGGTTCTCGTTTCACGCTGATGCGGTAGCCGGCCGAGCTCGGTTCACCGGACAGCGAATAGGTGCGGAGCAGAGGCGCGGCGTGTGGGTCGGGGCGCAGACGCAGGGTGAGGAACTGCCCGGGCTTCGCAGGCACGGCCGGCTCGCCGTCCGAGGGCACCAGCGTCACCGAGATCACCGTGCTGCTCTCGCGGTCGATCGCGGTGACACGCGTCGGTCGCATCCCCACCCACGCAGGAGCGGCGCTTCCGTCGTCCGGCGCCGGCTCCAACAGCTCGCGGAACGAACCCCGCCAACCCTCGCTCAACGCGGGTATGCGCAGCGCACGACTCAGATCGTCCGGCGTGTGGCCGGGTAGGTACAACAGCGCGTCGATCGCCGCCACCGTCATCGCTTCGGGCCCGCGTTCGACGCGTTCGATGGCGTCGCCGGCTCCGACCTCCCCCTCCTCGAGGACACGGAGGTAGAAGCCGGGTCGATGATGCGCAACGACCAACGCGGGCATCCGCGGCTCGTTCATGCGGAGCCCGAGGCGATAGCAGGTGACCCGGGGCTGGCTGACTTCGAGCAGGGCCGACCCGATCCGGTAGCGGTCACCGATGCAGACCTCGTCGTCGGCGAGCCCTTCGACCGTGAAGTTCTCGCCGAACTGGCCGTAGGTGAAGTCGTCGCGACCGAGGACTTGCTCCCAGTAGTCGTACGACTCGACCTGATAGACGAACACCGGGCGGTTGACTCCGCCGTGTCCGGCCAGATCGCCCTGGCCGTCGCCGTCGACGTTGAGCCGCCGAACCAGTCGCCGACCGTCGACGGGCTCCTTCCAGATGCCGGTGTGGACAGTGCGTCCTTCCCACTCGACGTCACGCGGCACGCCGACGTTCACCGACAGCAGTCGGGCGGTCGACGCTTCCGTCACGGCCCGACCCTTCCACGGGTCGAGGCCGTTCGCTTGCCGCGTCAGAGTTGTATCCATACAATCCACTACGAGATGCCGAACACCCGCGCCACCCTCGACGACGTCGCGGCAAGGGCGGGCGTGTCGAGGATGACGGTGTCCAACGTGTACGGCCGGCCCGACGTCGTGGCGACGCCGACCCGGGAGCGCGTGCTCGCGGCAGCGGCCGAGCTCGACTACGGCGGCCCCAATGCGGTCGGTCGCACCTTGCGACGTGGCTCGACCAATGTGCTCGGCATCCTCGTCAACGTCGGCATCCCGTACACGTTCTCCGATCCCGGAGCTGCGCTCTTCATGCGAGGCGTCGCTCAGGGTGCCGACGAGTCCGACCTCTCGTTGCAGGTCGTGCACGCGTCGGGACCGAACGCGTGCGATCGCGTGAACAACACCGCAGCGGACGCGTTCATCGCGTGGTCTCTTCCGGCGGACGATCCTGCGCTCTTGGCCGCGGTGGGACGACGCCTCCCGATCGTCGCCGTCGGGACCGCGAGCGGCGTGCCGACCATCCCCTATGTGTCGGCCGACAACCTCGGCGGAGGTCGTCGAGCCGCGAAGCACCTCGTGGACCGCGGAGTCCGTCGGTTCGCTGTCATCGGCGGCGCGCTCGTGGGCGACCAGTTCGCCGACCGTCTCGCGGGCTGGCGCGCGGCGCTCCGGCGGGCCGGCCTCGAGTGGTCGACGGTGCTCCAGCTCCCGCACGCCGGCAACAGCCGGTCAGCGGGAAGGGCCGCGGCGGAGTCGTTCCTCGAGCAGCGCGGCTCGGATGAGCGGTGGGGGATCCTCGCTGCGACCGACGTCCTCGGCCTCGGTGCGATGCACGCGCTACGTGTGGCCGACGTCGATGTCCCGAACGAAGTCGCGGTCGTCGGCTTCGACGACATCGAGGAAGCAGCGATGAGCACCCCCGGGTTGACGACCGTGCGTCAGGACCTCTTCGCCATCGGGCGGGAGTGCGCCTTGCGGGCCGCCGGTCGGATGCACGGGCTGACGCCGTCCTCACCCGACCTCGCTCATCGTGCGAGGGAGCACGTGAGCATGCAGAACCTCGGCCTCGTCGCCGGCGTGCTCACGACGGCAGCATGGCTGCCCCAGATCGCACGTACCTGGCGCAGCCGATCGGCCGACGATCTTTCGTGGCCCTACCTCCTGGTGTTCTCGTCGGGGGTTGGGCTTTGGTTGTTGTACGGCGCGCTGGCGGGCGACGTCCCTGTCCTCGCGGCGAATGCCGTGACGATCGTTCTCGTCGGGCTTCTGCTCGGCCTCAAGGGCCACACCGCGCTGCGGGGAAGACGCGCCAGCGACTGACGGTTGCGCCGACGGCGCCCCGCTTGGCAAACTACCTTCGTGTCTGCGCAGGTAGTTACGAAGGTATCGGGGGAGCCCTCCGGCGACGAATTCGTCGCCGCGGCCGAGATGCTGAAGCTGCTCGCCGACCCGACGCGCCTGGCGATCATCTGGTCGCTGTTGCACGGCGAGCACTCGGTTGCCGATCTCGCCGATCACGTGGGGGTCCGCCCAACGGCTGTGTCTCAGCACCTCGCAAAGCTTCGTCTCGTAGGCCTGGTACGTACCCGACGCGACGGCAATCGCATCTTCTACGCAGCCGAGAACGAGCACGTTGAGCGCCTCGCCTCCGAGGCCTTGCTCCAGGCCGACCATCTCGTGACCGGCGGGCAACGCCACCACGCAAAGAAGCGCACCGCATGACCCACGAGCACCATCACAGCCACGACAGCGCCGACTCGATCGACGACGCGCTCGAAGCCAGTGAGCGTGGAGTCCGCGCGCGGTCAAGATCTCGTTCGTCGCGTTGATGCTGACCGCACTCGTGCAGCTGGCGGTGGTGGTGCTCACGGGTTCCGTGGGGCTGCTGGCGGACACGATCCACAACTTCGCCGACGCGCTCCACGGCGGTGCCGCTGTTCGTGGCCTTTCGACTGAGCCGCCGTCCGGCGAACCGCCGGTACACGTACGGCTACGACCGAGCCGAAGATCTCGCCGGGGTGTTCGTGATCCTGACGATCGCGGCGTCGGCGCTGATCACCGCGTGGGAGGCGATCAGCCGGCTCGTCCATCCCCGATCGGTCAGCCACGTGGGGGTCTTGTTCATCGCGGGGATCGTCGGCTGCGTGGGGAACGAGCTCGTAGCCATGTACCGGATCCGCGAAGGCAACGCGATTGGCTCTGCCGCGCTCGTGGCCGACGGCTACCACGCCCGCACCGACGGATTCACCTCGCTGGCCGTGGCACTCGGAGCCGTCGGGGTGTGGGCGGGCTTTGAACGAGCCGATCCGCTCGTCGGCCTGGGGATCTCGATCGCGATCTTCGCGGTGCTGCGGGGCGCGGCCCGGCAGGTCTACTACCGCCTCATGGATGCGGTCGACCCTGCAATCGTCAGTCAGGTCGAGCGTGTCGCCGCGGCTTCACCGCGGGTCGTTGCGGTCACCGCCCCGCGGGTTCGGTGGCTCGGACACCGGCTCGTGGCCGACCTCGACATCACTGTTCCGGCGCAGCTTCCAGTGGGCGACGGACACGCCATCGCCGAGGACGTACGCCACCGTCTGCTGCACGCAGTCGCGCATCTCGATGACGCCCACGTGCACGTCGACCCCGACGACGCGCACGCTCACCCCTCGGTGGGTCACCACCCACACTGACCGATTCGCGTTCCGTAGGCTGCGATGTGCTTCGGGACCGGCAGCTCATGGGCTTTCTTCTCATCACCGACGTCGAGCGCGCCAAGGACTTCTACTCGGGCGTGCTCGGCCTGCCGATTCGCGACGAGGACGACTACGCCGTCGTCGTCGACGCCGGCGGCACACCCCTTCGACTCGCGGTCGTGGAACGAGTACCTGAGCCGGTTGGCACGAACGTGGGTTGGGTCGTCGACGACGTCAATGCTTGCGTGCGCGATCTCGCTGCCAGCGGGATCACGTTCGAGCGATTCCCAGGCATGGAGCAGGACGCGGACGGCGTGTGGAGGCCGTCACCGGACAGCGGCGGTGTCGCCTGGTTCCGTGACCCTGACGGCAACCGGCTGTCGCTGAGCTCTTGAAGAAGCTCGCGCGTGGCTGAATCCGTGAAGCGGCTCGCGCTTCCCAATGGCACGACCAACGACGTCGAGTACATCGTCTTCAACGACGGCACGGTGCAGATCGCGTTCTCGGGTCCCTCAGGCTTCCTCACCGACCAGAACGAGAGCAGCGTCACCAAAGCCATCGTCGGCTGACGCTTGCGCGTTCCGCGAACGCGGCGGGTCGGTTGCCGAGATCACATTGGCGGAACTGGCGAGATGCCTTTCGAACCACTCGCCGGCGCTGCGCACCGTCGCTTACGGGGAGCTTGCTGTCGATCACCTGCCGTGAGGCCGCCGACGCGGGCCGGCGTCGCACACTTCGAAGACCGGATAGCGATCGGCGATGCGGGCGAACTCCGCCAGGGGCACGCCCGTCGAAACCGGGATGTGTGGTCGCCCGCCGGGGACCTTCGCAACGTAACGGCGAAGGATGGGACCTCGGCTTTCGTCGGGAACCTCGACCAAGTGCACCGGTCGTCGCCGCCGGCGCCGGAGCACGACGTCGCCACCGGCGGCACGAACGTTGGCCACCCAACTGCATTCCCCGAGCATCGAGACCAGGTACCAATGACCGTCGAGGTCAGCCATGCCGAGGGGAAACAGCGTCGTGCGACCTGTCTTGCGACCAGGGACTTCGAGCGTCACCCACCGGCGCGGGAGCAGCCCGAGACGGAAGACACGCGTCCACGAGTCGCGCCCACCACCGCGCCGTCTCATTGCCATGCCCGCCGGCGTACATCTCGCGCGCCGCTTCATCGGAGATGGGCCAACGCGGCATTCGGTCTCAACTCGCGGCTTGCTGACGCCTCAGGAGAACCATCGCGACGGCTTTCCACCCCTCATCGCCGAGCTCGTCGAGGCCTTCGACGTCGTCCTTCGGCTGGGTGCAGTCAAAAGTCATGTACTCCCAGCGAGACATCGCAACCTCCCTTCGCTGTCTTGTCGCTTCTCTCTCCGCAGGGTGGAACTCGCGGGCAGGGCGAACCAGAGGCGAAGGTCCCCGTCGAACTCTCCTCCAACGCGCTGAGAGCCGAGCTCACCACCGAGCTCAGCAGCGGAGGTCGGCGAAGGAGCTCTGGGGAGCACGGTCAACCGCTCGGCCATCCGGCCGCGGCTCACGTGGACGGCAAAGCCCGTCGATCCCGGCGGGTCCAGTGGCGACACCGAGTTTCGCTCACGGCAGCTTGCTGATGATCGTTGCTCTGGACGGAGCCGCCAGGAGTCGAGCGACGGCGCATACGCGCCTGTCGCTGCGGCCTCTTGCATGTGTACGTCCGGGTTGGGACACGCGGTGCCCAAACCCGTGCGACGAGGGCGCGGCCTCAGCGACCGGGGTGACAACGCTTTGCACAGCCTCAAGGTCGAGGCCGACGACGTGCGGGCATCAGCTTCGCTGGGGACCGACGTCGGTGTGAGCTACTGACCCATGCTCCCGAGGGCGTTGATGAGTTGCTGCTTCTCCGCAGCGCTGAGGCGAGCGGACGGATGCAGGATCGTGTAATAGGAGGGCGGCATCGAACCCTCTTGGATCGTCTCCGCTGATTCGCGTGCACCGCGCCCCTGGCCGGTCCATTCCGAGAAGTTGAGCGCGTCGCGTCCTTCGTCGACGTGATTGCGGACCCACCAGGACAGCGGAGCGACGTACGAGTAGATCGGCCACTTCGTCTCGTTGCTGTGACAGTCGTAGCACGCCTCCCGCGCGAGCTTCGCGGTCTCCGCCGACGGCCACGGTGCGTCAGCAGTCACCGGCGGATTCGAGTGCCGCCAGCCGTACGGGACGAGCTGCATCACCAGGAACAGCCCGAGGGCGGCGAGAGCTGTCCACTTCAACGCCCGCTTCCAGCTGAACGAGTCGTTCGCCCCGTCCGCCCCATCGTCGACAGGCTCCGGGTCGGTCAAACCGTTTCGAGCCATGGCTGATCCCACTCCCTTGTCGATCCACGAACCCATCGGTCCACCCGCGCTGGTCTCCTCGTCATCCAGGCAGCCTTCGGTGTGAACGACCACATCGAGGACCCGTGCCGTCGCTTCGCCGACGAGGGCTACACGGATGGCGGAACTGGTGAGACGTCTTTCGAACCTACCGACCACCACTCGCGAAGTCATCACGCTCGGTTGAGCTGGTCAGCCGTCGAGCTGGCCCAGGTGGAAAGCGTGGGCAAGTCCTTCCAACTCCAAGAACCTTGGAAAGCAACGCCTGCGCCACGTGCCAACGAAGAGCAGGTCAGCTCGTGGCGGCGGCGGGTTCCGGCTTCTCTCGAGCGCCGGGTTGGTCGTGGGGTAGCTCACGTGTGAACCCGAGGGAGAAGAGGGCAAGGAGCGCAGCGCCCAAGAGGCCAGCCTTGAGTGATCGAAGCTGGGCTGTCTCATAGTCGTCGACGAGTGCGGCCGTGGTGGCTTCGTCGAGGCCGGCTTGTGTTGCGGCGCTCTCGATCTGGCTGGACGAGACGAAGTTGGTGTTGGACACCGCAGCCACACCGACCTGGGTCGACACCTGTGCGCTGATACGCGAGTCGTGCTCGATCGTGGAGATGAACGTGTTGGTCAGTCCGATCAGCACGATTGAACCGATGAACGCGACCCCGAGGGCCGAGCCGAGCTGCTGGCCGGTGAACTGCAGCCCACCGGCCTCGCTGCGACCCGACTCCTCGACCGACGACTGGATCACGTTGCCGAGCTGGGAGATCATCAAGCCCATCCCGATGCCGAGCACGCCCAGGCCGAGTGCGAACCCCGCGTCGGAGAGCGTGGGCTCGATCGTCGAGAGCAGGATCAACACACCAGCGATGGTCACAACGAGCCCGGCCCGAACGATCGTGCGCACGGGGAAGCGGTTCGACAGCCTCGCGCCGGTCGCTGCGGTCACGAACATGGTGACCGAGATGGGCAGCATCTTGATCCCGGTCTCGAGCGCGTCGAGTCCGAGCACGAGTTGGAGGTAGAGCGGGACGACGAAGAAGGTCCCCATCAGGATCAGGTTCTGGCTGAACAGCCCGATGACTCCAGACCGAACCGGCGGGATCCGAGCCAGCGAGAGATGCAGAAGTGGATCGCGCTTGGTCGCCTCGCGGTGGCGCTGCCATGTCACAAACCCCCAGAGCAGCACACACCCGGCGGCGATGACGAAGACGGTCAGCGAGAAGCCGAAGATCGTGACGGGCGAGTTCTTGGGTTTGAGCCATCCCCAGGTGCTCGATTCGAGCACGCCGAAGACGAACAACCCCAGACCCGCGGCCGAGAGCACCGAACCGACGACGTCGAGCCTCGGCGTCGGAGTGGGACCGGGAGCGTCTGCCACCTTGCGGGTCATGAGCAGGATGAATCCAGCGATGAAGACCTCTCCGACGAACACGACCCGCCACGTGAGCTCCGTCGTCGCCCACCCGCCCACGATCGGACCGACCGCGATCCCCGCGCCGGCGACGCCACCGATCACCGCGTACGCCGCCTTGCGTCGGGCTCCGTCGAAGTTGCCGGCGATCAAGGCAGCGAGCGCGGGGAACACAAGCCCGGCACCGATGCCTTCGAGCACCGACCATCCAAGAGCGAGGACAGCCACCGTCTGCGACACGGCCGTCAGCGCCGATCCGCAGGCGTAGATGATCAGGCCGATGACGAACGCCCGTCGGCGGCCGATGATGTCGCCGATCTTGGCTCCGGTGAGGATCAGCATGGCCATCACCAGGCAGTACAGGGTGATGACTGCCTGAATAGTCGTGACCGTGGTGTCGAAGTCGTTGACCAGTGGCTGATCGAGACGTTCATCACGGACTGATCGAGCACCATCAGGAACTGTGCGCTGGCCAACGCGACGAGCGCCGCCCCACCACCCTTGCTCGTCAGAGCTGTTCATCGCTCCTACGCCGTCGGGAACAGGAGTCGTCGTATGTCTCGGAACGGGACGACGAGGTAGATGGTGAGGGCGCAATACAGCGCGACGGCGAGTGTCGGCAGGGCGAGCCCTATGAGGATGGCGACGATGTAGGCGATCACCACGGGGACGATCGTGTGACGGTCGGTCTGCAGCTCCTCGTCAGCCTTGCGCGTCTCGCGTAGAGCCCCTCACGTCGGGCGTACGCGTCGAGCCCGAAGCTGAGGACCCGGATGGTGAGCAGGGTGAGTCCGTACATCGTGACGAAGACGCGTTCGCCGTTGCGGTCGTGGATGGCTTCTGAGACGAGCCGGGTCGGGAACGGCAAGAAGGCAACGACGAGGAGCAGGAGCAGGTTGATGCGCATGAGCAGGGAGTCGGCTCGCGCCAGTCGGTCGGTCATCGCGCTGTGGAGGAGCCATGCGGCGCCGATCGTCAGGAAGCTGACGAGGTACCCGGCGTAGGCGGGCCACTCGTGCAGCACTTGCTCCAGCGGTGAGCCCGGTGGATGGATCGTGAGATCCAGCACCAAGAGGGTCGCGGCGATCGAGAACACACCGTCGCTGAATGCTTCCATTCGTGCGGAGCTGCAGCGATCGCGGTACCCGCGGCTGGGCTTTGTCGTTGGGCAACTGGGCCTCCGTCGCTGTCTCGGTCGATCTGCCTGCGCTATTTGGTCTCGTCCTCGAGTACGACGATGGCGAGCTCGAGGGCTTCGGCCATGTGGAGCGCTCCGGACATCACCCGCTGTTCAGTCGTCCTCGGTCTCGAGTTCCGCCTCGATCGCCATCGCCTCGATCGCAAAGCCGAGAGCCCGTGCGAGGTTGCTCGCCGCGCTCACCACCCGAGCCGTCCCGACGATCGGCGCGACCGCGATGAGCACACCCTGGACGTCTTCGAGCGTGATGCCGACATCGACCGCGGTGCCGGCGTTGACGAGGTACGAGGCAGGGGGCGCGCCCACAGCCGCGAGCGTGGCGATGCGGGCGAGCATCAACTCTCGGTCTTCGAGGTCGCAGGCGTCGACTGATGCCGCGGTCATGAGGGCCAAAGTGTCGAGGAGAGGAGTGTCTTCAGCCATTGGTGAATCCTTTCGCTTGCACGCGCGTGGCGTGATTCCGATGTTCAAATCGAGTTGCTTGAGCTTCTGGGACGCACGAAGAACTCGGACGGCCGTCTAGCTGGGGGGCTTCACACCGGTCGTTCAACGCCGCGAGCGCCGCTGACCCCGGACGCGGTTCAGCTGACTTCTTTGGCGGCTTCCTGCACTGCCTGATCGATGTCCTTGGAGCTCACGTCGAGTTCTTTGGCGACGTGCTTCTCGGCCTTCAGTTCGGCCTTGTCGAGCGCGGCTTCGATCGTGGACTCGCCGACGATCACGAGCGCAGCCTCACCAGTGTCGATGAGCTCGCCGAACTCCTTGACATCGGCACGAGACATGCCCTTCCACAGGTGGCCACCGACACCGCCGACACCTGCGCCGACGATCGCGCTCCCAATGAGCGAGGGTGGGAACAGGATGCCGACGACCGCGCCGACCGCGGCGCCGCCCCACGCGCCGTGGCGGGTGGACGTCTCGTCCTTGTTGACGTGAACCTTCCCGTTCTCGTCCTTGGTGACAACCGAAGCGTCGTATGTCCCGACCGCACCGGCTGCATGGAGGTCTTTCACGATCTCGTAGTCGTCACGTGCCGACATCTCGTCGGGATAGGTACCGACATAGATGAACACACCGTCTGCCTTTGCCATGTTTCTCTCCTTGATTGAGTTGGTCAGATTCATGTTGAAGAACGAGAAGCTCGGACGAGAGTGACGGACATCGCTGTTCATGCGTGACGCACGCACCCGAGACGGGCCCGAGAGCACTGTCCGCTCGGAAGAGGAACCACAGCGCCTTCGCCGTGTGGTCGCGGCGTCATCGAGCTGTCGTTCACGATGAGACGCACGTCGACGAGTCGAGACCGAGCGAGTTGACGCGTTCGATGACGCCGTGGAGCGCGGCCTGGTCCACGAACTCCCCACTGAAACAGCGTCATCCCCTCTTCGCACCGCAGCTCGAACTCCGGAAAGGCGGCCCGCGTCACCGGTCCCGGCTCACCGCGGAATGCGAGCTCGATAGGTCTCGGTCACGATCGCCGACACCGCCGCTCCTCTCGAGGTCCGAATTCTGTGACTGGGACTACGCTTCTCCGGCGGTTGCCTTGCACCGCCGCCTCCGCAGTATGCGGTCCGATGGGGTGATCGGCTGTCACCCGATCGGGGGTGACCTGCGAGCAAAGGAACGGGATCCTGACTCCGCGACTCCTGGCCGCGACGAAGTTCTCGCCGCCCGCGCTCCCGAGCTGGCACGTTCCGCGCCCTCGCCTGCATGGGCCCTCGACGCAGGTGCGCAGGCTCCGCTGACGGTCGTCGTCGGCGCGCCCGGGGCAGGCAAGAGCGTGGCGCTCGGATCCTGGCTGCACGATCGCCCCGAGCTTGCGTCGATCTGGCTTTCATGCGACGAGCGCGATGCCGATCCCGTCACCTTTTGGTCCGCGCTCACCGCCGCGCTTGCTCGCCGGTGGCCCGACCGCTGGCTCGACGCGACCGACTTGCTCTCGCGAGGCGGAACCCGAGCTCGGCGACGTCGCGATCGCGATCGTGAACGACCTCGCGGCGCTCGGTGAACCGGTCGTGATCGTGATCGACGACTTCCAGTTCGCCTCGGCCGCGGCACCCAGCTTGACCACGTTCATCGAGCGCCTTCCGTCCAGCTGTCGTGTGATCATGGGCAGCCGAACTGAGCCCCAACTCGCGCTGCACCGACTTCGTGCGCATGGGCAGCTGCTCGAGGTGCGCGACGCCGAGCTCCGACTCACACGAGGCCGAAGTCGCCGCCGTCATGGCCGAGTTCGGAATCGAGCTGAACGAGACCGAGGTCGAGCTCCTCACGGACCGCACTGAGGGTTGGGCCGCCGGCGTCCAGATGGCTGCGCCGTCTCCCTTCGCGACGAATCGGTCCCCGATCTCTTCCTGACCGAGTTCGCGAAAACGCCACGCTCCATCACCGACTTCCTCGGAACGGAGGTCCTCGAACGCCAACCCGCTGAGATCCTCGACTTCCTGCTCGCGACTTCGATCCTCGACGTGCTCGACCCGGAGCGTTGCGCGGCCGTGACCGAACGCCGCGACGCCGGCGCGATTTGCTCCGCCGTGTCGACGAGCGGCACCTCTTCCTCATCGAGTTGGCCCGAGACACCTACCGGTACCACCATCTGTTCGGAGACTTGCTGCGGCACCGACTCCACGCTGACGATCCGGACCGCGAGCAGGCCCTCCATCGACGTGCCGCCGCCTTCTTCGTCGATACGGGTGACATCGAGAATGCGTTCGGTCACCTCTTGCTCGCAGGTGAGGAAGCAGCAGCATTCGAGTTGCTCCGAAGCAGCCTCGTCGACGCCTTCATCCAAGGCGACGGTCGTGTGCTCCATCGCCTTGCTGCCAAGGTGGGAACGGAGGCCGCAACGGCGAACCCGGTCGCCTCGCCGACCTTGCGCTCGCGTTGGCCGCGAGTGCCCCGGCCGGCCAGGCGGCGCCGTGGATCATCCGCGCGAGCAACCGCGCCGGTGACTTCGACGATGCCGACCGCGCCCGACTCGTGATCGCGCGAGCTCTCGTCGGGGTGCAGTACGGAGAAGCCGCCGAGGTCGAACGAGCGCTCGTCCGACTATCTCGGACCGAAGGACCTCCCCGACGACGAGGTCGCTGCAGTACGGGCCCATCCTTCTCGCGCGCACCCGGCTGTGGCTCGGCGATCTCAACGGCGCACGCGAGATCTGCGAGCAAACCTTGGATCCGCTCGCCGCACCAAACCTGCAGCAGGTCGCACTGACCGGCGCGCTCGCCTGGGTTGCGTGCGTCGAAGGTCGGCTGACCGAGGCCGAGCACCTCGCGGAACAGGCGCTCAGCGGTGCCGAATCAATCGGACTGGCCGCGCATCCGACGATGGTCGACGCGGTTCGCACGCAAGGGCGAGTGGCGTTCGAGCGCGGCGATCTCGTCACGGCAGAACGGCTGCTCGAGCAGTCGCTCTCGATGAGCGAAGACGTGCGTCCCGCCTTCGCGCTCGTCAGCCAGCTCTCGCTCTCGAGAGTCTGGCTCGCCGATGGCCGAGTCGGCGAGGCACTCTCTGGCGTTGAGCGAGCGCGAGCCTTCCTGCGGCCCGACTCCACCAGTCCGCTCCTCGGCCTCTGTCACGCGTTGGAAGGCCGCATCGCGATCGAGATCGGCGACCTGGACCGCGCCACCCGATGCGCGCGAGAGCCTCCAGCCGGGAAACCGAGCATCCCTGCTTCAGGCTCGGATCGAGCTCGCCCGAAGCGAGCTCGATCGCGCCGACGACGCCCTCGCTCGATGCGCGCCCGACAACGATGCGCGAACGCCTCGACGTCGCCCTGCTCTCCGCCCGGGTCGCGCACGGCCGGAGATCTGACGACCGCAGACTTCTTGCTCGCAGAGGCGCTCGCTCTCGCGAAGATCGAAGGCTTCGTCGTTGCCGTCACCGACGACCTGGTCGAACTCCGACCGCGCGTCACTCCGCTCCTACGGTCAGGACGCATCGAGAAATTCGAGCAGGCCGTGCTCGATCGCCTCGAACGCGACCCGACCGTCCCGAACGCGAACGGCAGCACCTCGGGACCCCTCAGCAGCCGCGAACTCACCGTCGTTCGATATCTCGCCTCCCGACTCACGTACAAGGAAATCGCTGCGGAGCTCTTCGTCTCGACCAACACGCTCAAGACACATGTCAAGCGGATCTACCAGAAGCTCGGGGTTTCGTCCCGCATCGAAGCGGTACCGAAGCACGTCGCCTCGGCCTCTTCTGAGAAGGTCGGCGCCCCGCGTGATCACCCTGGAGAGGGTGACGACGCGTCATGCGGCCGGTGTCATCGTGCACCGGTGTCGAGCACCGGAGGAACTCAAGCGCGAGGAGGCCCGCGGATGGGCAATGTTGAAACAGAGGCTGGGTCAGACGAGTCGATGCCGATCCCGGCGGGCATGCGGTATGAGCACGGCAAGGTGGTGCCGCATCTGACCGTGGCCGAGAGGGTGGCTCGAGGAAAGGCGGCGCGTGCTGAGGTGCCGCGGTCGAGTCACGCTGAGTTCGCGCCCAGCGCGGCCCGGCCCGACCCGGTCGCGTTGTTGCAGGGCCAGGCGGCGACGCGGTGGCGGACTTGGTGCCGATCCGCTACGGGCGGATGTTGGTGTCGCCGTTCACGTTCTATCGGGGCGCGGCGCTGATCATGGCCGCCGATCTGGCCTCCACCCCCCGCTCGGGGCTCACGACGCAGCTGTGCGGTGACGCGCACCTCATGAACTTCGGTGTGTTCGGGTCGCCGGATCGCCGGCTGGTGTTCGACATAAACGACTTCGACGAGACGCACCCCGGTCCGTGGGAATGGGACGTGAAGCGGCTCGCGGCGAGCTTCGCGATCGCGGGACGCGACAACGGCTACGCGACCAAGGAACGCAAGAAGGTCGTGCTGAGCGTGGTGGGCGGCTATCGGTCGGCGATGCGCGAGTTCGCGGCGATGACCAATCTCGATGTCTGGTATGCGCGCGTCGACGCCGCGACACTGCTCGAGCAGATGAAGGCCCAGCTCGACCGGCGAGTCGCCAAGCGTGGCGAGGCGACCGTGGCCAAGGCCCGCACGCGAGACAGCATGCAAGCCCTCGACAAGCTCACACGCATCGTCGACGGCGAGCGGCGCATCATCAGCGACCCGCCCCTCATCCAGCCGATCGAGGAGCTCGCCGGCGGGATGGAACCAGAGCAGCTCATGGACTGGCTCCGAACCCTGCTACGCCGCTACCGCGCCACCCTTCAATCTGATCGTCGTCACCTGCTCGAGGAGTTCCGCCTCGTCCACGCCGCTCGCAAGGTGGTGGGGGTGGGCAGCGTCGGCACCCGAGCGTGGATCTTGCTGATGTTCGGCCGCGACGACTCCGATCCGCTGTTCCTCCAGGCAAAGGAAGCCCAAGCTTCGGTGCTCGAGGAGTTCGTGGGACCGAGCCGACACGGCTCCAACGGCGAACGTGTCGTCCACGGTCAGCACCTCATGGCCGCCGCGAGCGACATCTTCCTGGGCTGGGTCAGCGCGGAAGGACTCGACGGCGTCTCCCGAGACTTCTACCTGCGTCAGCTCAGAGACTGGAAAGGCTCGGCGGTCGTCGAGACCATGGACCCCTCAACGATGGCCTACTACGGCCAGGTCTGCGGTTCGACGCTGGCCCGCGCCCATGCCCGGTCCGGCGACCGGATCGCGATCGCCACCTACCTGGGTGGCGGCGATGCCTTCGACCAGGCGCTCGCCGAGTTCTCCGAGGCCTACGCCGACCAGAACGAACGCGACTACAACGCCCTCGTCGAAGCCGAGAAGGACGGCCGCATCACCGCCCAACGCGGTCTCTGACATGGCGAACCTGGGACCTTCGACCCTGTGCCGTGTGCCGCGCACCTGGTCCACTGGATGAACACTGATCGAGAGGAACGGCGATGATCGTTGCGGACTTCGGAACCGGACAGGTCTTCCTGTCGATGATCTACTTCTTCCTGTTCTTCATCTGGATCTGGCTGCTGATCGTCGTCTTCGGCGACATCTTCCGCAGCCACGATCTCGGTGGGTTCGCCAAGGCGCTCTGGGTGATCTTCGTGATCGTCCTGCCGTACCTCGGCGTCTTCGTCTACCTGATCGCCCGTGGACACAAGATGAGCGAGCACGCCGTGGAAGCTGCGCAGGCTCAGGACGCGGCGCAGCGCGCGTACATCCAGAGCGCGGTCGGCGCGGCACCGAGCACGGCCGACGAGTTCGCTCGACTCGCCGACCTCAAGAGCCAGGGCGTGATCTCCGACGCCGAGTTCGAGCAGGCTCAAGGCCAAGGCGACTCGCCGCCTGACGGGCGATCCCCGCCTTCACGGATTCACTTCAACGAACGGAGCGATCATGACCGAGGCACATCTCGATGAGCTCGGACCCGTCGACTACGTCGTCGTCGAGTTCCCGGCCGGAGCGAGCAGCTTCACGGGCGAGATGGCGGCCGAGCTGCTCGGCGCTGGTCGACGCGGGGACCATCCGCGTGATCGACGTCTGATCCTCACCAAGGACGAGGACGGCACCGTCGAGGCGATGGAGCTCTCCGATGTCGGCGAGCTCGGCGAGCTGGTGGCGCTCGAAGCCCAGCTCGCCGAGTTGCTGGCCGCAGACGACGTCGAGCATCTCGCCGCAGCGATGGATCCCGGCAGCACCGCCGGCGTGCTCATCTGGGAGAACCTGTGGGCGGCGCCGTTCGCGGCCGCAGCCCGGCGTTCGGGCGGCCAGCTGATCGCCAACGGACGCATCCCCATCCAAGCGATCATCGCCTCGATCGAGGCCGACGACGCAACTGCGACCGTAGGAGCCTGACATGCCAATCGAGACCAGCTCGTGTCGGAAGAGTCGGCGTCATCGGAGCGCCGGTGGCGAAGACCGCGGTGGTTGCTGCGGCTGTCAAGCCGGGCCCCTCTCCGGTCGCAAAGACCGCCGTCGTCGCGGCGGCGGTCACACCTGGGCGCCGTCGGATCTGAGCCGTCCGCGACGCTGATCAGCCCTAGGAGCGGCGGGAGATGACGTACCGGGAGTTCTTCTCGCACGTCGTCGATGTCGTCGAGGGTGTGGGCGCAGCAATCCTGGTCTTCGGTGGACTCGGTGCGTTCATCCGCGCCGGGTACGACGCGCTCGCGCGTCGAGATCGCGACGCCTACGGCGATCTGAGGCGGAACCTCGGCCGAGTGATCCTGCTCGGACTCGAGGTGCTGATCATCGCCGACATCATCCGCACGATCGTGGTCGACCAGTCCGTGAAGAGCGTCACGGTGCTCGGGATCATCGTGGTGATCCGGGTAGTCCTGAGCTTCTCACTCGAGGTCGAGATCGACGGCATGTGGCCATGGAACAAGTGGCGCGTTCCGGCATCGGGTAGTGAACCCGGGAGACGGTGATGGCCATCGCCGACGCGGACGGCAACGAGCTCAAGCACGCCGGGTACGAGATCTCCGTCGGCATCCTTTCGGTCCTGTCGATCGTCAACATCGTGCTGTTGTACGCAGTCGAAGACCCGAACTTGGACAGCGTGCTGCGCGTGATGAACATCCTGCTCAGCGCGATCTTCCTGGCCGACTTCACGTACCGCCTGCTCACCGCCGAGTCGAAGTCCGGATACTTCTTCCGCCAGTTCGGCTGGGCCGACCTCCTCGCCAGCCTGCCGTTCGAACAGGTGAAGATCCTGCGCGTCTTCCGCCTCGTCCGCGTGTTCCGGCTCCTTCGCGAATACGGGGTGAAGAACATCACCCGCAGCCTGGTCGAAGACCGCGCCGGCAGCGCACTCCTCACCTTGCTGCTGATGGGCATCCTTCTGCTCGAGTTCGGGAGCCTCGAGATCCTCAACATCGAGCAGTACGCCGCGGGCGCGAACATCACCACTGGCTCCGACGCGATCTGGTACGTGATCGTCACGATCTCCACCGTCGGGTACGGCGACCAGTACCCCGTAACGAGCAGCGGTCGGCTCTTCGGCGCGTTGATAATCATCATCGGCGTCGGCATCTTTGGGACCTTCACCGGCTACCTCGCGAATCTCTTTCTCGCTCCCGCCAAGGAACCGGTCGAAGAGGCCTCATCGCCCGCTCTGGACCCTCGCTCGAAGATGAGCCGGCTGAGGGAGCTCATGGCTCAGCAACAGGCCGCGATGGACGAGATCGACCGTCTCTTGGCCGATGAAGCCTGAGGGGCGCCAGGGAGAGCGGCGATGGCCCATGGCTGCCGCGGTGCTGACCGTTGCCGCGCTCGCGTTCCTCCTGCCTGACGACTTCCGAGCCCTTCCCGGCTGGATATTCCAACTCCTGTTGCTCGCCTTCCTCGGCGTCCTCGTGATCGGTGACCCAGGGCGCATCGACCGCGAGAGTCGCTGGCTGCACCTCACGACGAACCTGATGATCGCCGTGATCACGGTCGGCAACATGTGGGCCGCGGGGCGACTCGTGCGCGGCATCCTCACCAACGCCAAGTTCACCGACGCGGAAGATCTCTTGCAGATCGGGGCGTCCGTCTGGCTCGTGAACATCATCGCGTTCGCGCTCTGGTATTGGCATCTCGACTGCGGAGGTGCCGCCGCGCGAGCGAGCGGCAACACCGGCGTCACTCGGGCGTTCGTCTTTCCCGAGTCCGATCTCCCCGAGCATGCCGACGGCCTCTGGTACCCGCAGTTCGTCGACTACCTCGCGATGTCGTTCAACACCGCGACGGCCTTCAGCCCGACCGATGTGTCGGCCGTGAAGCGGTGGGCCAAGCTGCTCGTCATGGCGGAATCGAGCGTCTCGCTCGTAGTTGCGCTGCTCGTCATCTCCCGCGCGATCAACATTTTCCCCGCCGCAGGATCCTGAGCAGCAGCGACTCGGAGCGAACGCCGCCGTGGCACTAGCCACAGCGAGTTCGCCCGAGGGCCGCTGCGGAGGGAGTGGGATTCGAACCCACGGTGAGTTACCCCACACACGCTCTCCAGGCGTGCCGATTCGTCCGCTCTCGCATCCCTCCGGACATGCTGCTCGCCCGCCGAGACGAGACCGGCGGGCGCTCACGCGCCCGCCATCTCAGGGCGACGGCCAGGCGATCTGCGGCACACCGCAGTTTCCGCTGAGAGCTGCTGCCTCCCGGCCCTGACTCGGTTCACGGGCTGCCGTTGCACAGGACCCGGCCGCCACCTGACATGGCGGGCGCAGCGGCAAGGGTAGCCGGGCGGTCCCACCGAAGCCTGCCGGTAGTCTCCCGGCATGGCGGAGCATCAAGCCCTTTACCGCCGATATCGCTCCCAACGTTTCGACGAGGTGCTCGGCCAAGAGCACGTCGTCCGAGCCCTGCGCAACGCAGTGCGCGACGACCGGGTCTCGCACGCCTATCTCTTCAGTGGGCCCCGTGGCACGGGCAAGACCTCGACCGCCCGCATCCTCGCGAAGGCGTTGAACTGCCCGAACGTCACCGAGGGCGAGCCGTGCGGAGTATGCGAGGTGTGCCGCTCGATCGAGCACGGCACCTCGTTCGACGTGTTCGAGCTCGATGCGGCCTCGAACAACGGCGTCGACTCGATCCGCGAGCTCAACGAGCGGGCCGCGCTCGGCACTGCTGGGCGACGCAAGGTGTACATCCTCGACGAGGTCCACATGCTCTCGAAGGGCGCGTCGAATGCCCTGCTGAAGACGCTGGAGGATCCGCCTGCGCACGTCGTGTTCGTGCTCGCCACGACCGATCCGCAGAAGGTCGAGAAGACGATCAGCAGCCGCACGCAGCACCTGCAGTTCCACTTGCTGCCTGCGGATGTCCTCGCCGAGCATGTCGAGCACATCGCGAAGGACGCGGGGCTCGAGCTGCCGGCGGGTGCACTCGACTACGTGCTCCGCGTGGGCGCCGGCTCCGCACGCGACACGCTCTCTGCCCTCGACCAAGTCGTCGCCGCGGGATCGATCCCCGACGACGGACCGTCGGTCGAGGACTTGGTCGACGCGCTCGCCGACCGTGACGCACCGCGGGCGCTCGCTGGCGTCGCGGCAGCCGTCGCAGCAGGCACCGAGGTGCGCGGCCTCACAGAGCGGCTGATCGCATGCTTGCGCGACACGTTCCTCGTCGCGATGGCGCCCGATGTCGCCGAGCTGTCCGAGGCCTCACGAGCTCGAGCCGCCGAGCAAGGCACTCGCCTCGGCGCTGCCGCGACCGTGCGGGCACTCGAGGTGCTCGGCGCTGCGCTCGTCGAGATGCGTCATGCCACCGACCCGCGTGTGCTGCTCGACGTCGCACTCGTCCGCATCGCGAATCCCGCGCTCGACGACAGCCCGGGCGCGTTGCTCGAACGGATCGAGCGTCTCGAACGATCCGGGCCTCCCTCGGATGTTTCGCCGATGTCTCCGTCGCCGTCGACGAGCGCTCCGCAGACGACGAGCGCGCCATCGAGCGGTGCACGCGCTGCGCTCGGAAGCCACGCGCGCAAGGCGCCGGCCGAACCCAAGGCCGAAGCACCTGTCGAGCCGCCCGCGCCCGTCGTGCAGGCCGCGGCCTCGCCCGCTCCCGTGCCCACGGGTGAGATGCCATCACGCGACGAGCTCACCATCGCGTGGGCCGACAACGTGCTCCCTCAGCTCAAGGGCATGGTGAAGGCGTTGTACGCGGCGGGCCGCTTCGTGTCGTCCGACGACGGCGGCGCAGTGCTCGCGCTGCCCACTGCTCCCCACCGTCAGAAGTGCGAGGAGCGACGCAAAGACGTCGAAGCCGCGCTCGCCGCCCACTTCGGTCGACCGATCCCGCTGAAGCTCATCGTCGACGGAGGCGAGGTGGCGACGGCGCCCGCAGCGTCGACACCGGCCTCGGTCACGGACGACGTCGTCGATCTCGACGAGCTCGTCGACGCGCCCTCCGCACCGGCGTCGTCGATCGACCGGCTGACGCAAGCCTTCCCGGGAGCCGAGCTCCTCACCGACGAGTCCTGAGAGGAGCGCCATGTCCGGCGACGACGACGACTTCATGGGCAACCTGCTGAAGCAGGCACAGGCCATGCAAGAGCAGATGGCCGCGGCCCAAGCCAGTGCCGCAATGCAAGAGGTAGAGGGCCAGTCCGGGGGCGGGCGCGTAAAGATCACCGTCACCGGCGGACTCGAGTTCAGGTCGGTGCGCATCGACCCTGCGATCGTCGACCTCACCGAGATCGAGCTACTCGAAGACCTCGTGCTCGCGGCATTGCACGACGCGGTCGCGAAGGCGCAGCAGCTGCAGAGCCAAGCCCTCGGCGGGCTTGCCGATCTCGGCGGGCTCGGCGGTCTGCTCCCCGGCGGCGACCCGGGGTGACCACGTATGCGGGGCCGGTGCAGACGCTGATCGACGAGCTCGGTCGCCTCCCTGGCATCGGACCGAAGTCAGCGCAGCGCATCGCGTTCCACCTGTTGAAGCTTCCGGCGGAGGACGTCGCTCGTCTTTCGCGCGCGATCGAGGAGGCGAAGGCGAAGGTCACGTTCTGCACACGGTGCTTCAACGTGTCCGAAGGACCGGAGTGCGGCATCTGCGCGGACTCACGACGCGATACCACCGTGATCTGCGTCGTCGAAGAGCCGCGCGACATCGTCGCGGTCGAGAAGACCGGCGAGTTCAAGGGCCGCTACCACGTGCTGCAGGGCGCGATCAGCCCGATCGAGGGCATCGGCCCCGAGCAGCTGCGCGTCAGGGAGCTGCTCATGCGGCTCGAGCCCGAGGGCGTGACCGAGGTGATCCTGGCGACCAACCCGAACATCGAGGGCGAGGCCACCGCGATGTATCTCGCTCGGCTGCTCAAGCCGCTCGGCTTCCGGGTCACGCGCATCGCCAGCGGTCTGCCCGTCGGCGGGGACCTGGAGTACGCCGACGAGGTCACCCTGGGACGGGCGTTCGAAGGCCGTCGCGACGTCGACACCTGACTCGCCACGAACGCTTCTCTGCGGCGTAACCCGTCAGATCTGGCGGGTTAGGCCACCAAGAACGGGGAGATGGGGAAAAAGGCGCTCGGGGTACCGCCTGCTCCGGTACGAGGCGGGCGGACACCCATACCGGCGAGGCAGTACCCCGAGACACGACAGACCCGAGGGGGGCTGCAGGTCCATCTGTTGCGGTCACGTTACAACAGTGACGAATCCATGACAACGAACGGAGGGTGAACGCCAGCGACCAGGCGTTCTAGTGGCTGACCAGCGGAGGCGGCGCGGGCGTCGGATCCAGCGCCTCAGCCACCTCGGCGGTCTCCACGGGCTTGGCGAAGCGCAGAAGGCGGCCGCCGAAGGCGATCGAGCTCACGGCGAACCATGCCCAGCCCAGGGCGAGGCCGGCGAGCACATCGGTCAGCCAGTGCACGCCGAGGAACACGCGGCTCGCCGCGATCGCGGTCGCCCCACCGACGGCAATCGCTGCCCCGATCGTCTTTGCTCGTCGCGAGCGGCGGCGCGTGAGCAGGAGCACGAACGCCGCGAAGCATGCAGCCGACGCGGTCGCATGGCCAGACGGGAACGAGCTGCCGGCGAACCCGGTGAGGCGAAGCACATCGGGACGCTCGCGCTGCACGCCCGCCTTGATGAGGTTCGACATGAGGAACTGGCCCCCGACGCAAAGGGTCAAGAACCCGATCGGGGCCCACCGCCGCTCCTTGATCAGCTCGTACACCGCGATCGCCACCGCTGCGCCCACGAGGAACAGCGTGCCGCCGAACGTCGAGACGTCACGCAGGAAGTGAGTCGAGAACGTGGTCGCGTGATCTGCGCCCCACTGTGCGAACGATGCGTCCCACTGTGCGAAGCCGGTGTCTGTGTGGACCATCTCGAGCAGCGATGTGATCGCGATCGTGCCGCCGATGACGAGTGCGAGCGCAACGGTCAACGCGAGGCCGGTGAGTGCGGACGCGTCGAACCGAGTGCGAATGATCCGCCGCAGTGGAGGATGCTGATGGACGGTGTCGGCGATCGTCGTCGGAGCGACCGCGGGGGCCTGCACCTTCGGCCAGCGATGGGCGAGAGCCGCACCGATCGCCGCACCGATCGCGCCGGCCACCAGGGTTGCGAAGACCACCATCGATCTAAGTCTCCCCCAGGTGAGGTCTGGGTAAACCCCCGCCGTGATCCAACATGCTGATCCCCCCATCGCTACCGTCGAGCAGTCGGCTGATACCGACCGGTCGACCGAGTCACGTCGACTCCCGCTGTGGGCGCTGCCGCCCGTCCAGTGGGTGTCGATCCTCATCCCCTTCGTGCTTCTCGGTTGGCTGATCTCCGGTCCGTTCGACCTCACCAAGACCGAAGAACACGCGAACACGTGGTTCGCAGCCCACCGGACCGGGCGGCTCAATGACCTCACCGTGATCCCGACTCGGCTGGCGAGCACCGAGGGGATCGTCATCGTCGCGGGGCTCGCAGCATTGTGGTTCGTGATCACGCGACGATGGCCGAGCCTGACGCTCCTCGGCTGGGCACTGGCTGCCGAGCTCACGATCTTCCTCGCGACGAATCTCATCGTAGGAAGGCCGCGCCCTGACGTCGCCGTTCTCGACTCGGTCCCGCGGACGTCGAGCTTCCCGTCCGGACACGTCGCCGCGACTGTGGCACTGTACGGGTCGCTCGCTCTGATCGCCTCGCTGCGGCACTCGGGCAGGGTGCGGATCTTCCTGCAGTGGGCGTTCGCGTTCCTGGCGGCCGCCGCCGTGGCCTTCGCTCGCGTGTACCGCGGCGCACATCACGTCTCCGACGTCATCGTCGGTGCCATCCTCGGCATCGTGTGCGTGGTCGCCGCCGAGCACCTCGCCTTCCGCGTCGCGGAGTGGCTTCGTGACCGCGGCAACGTCGCTGAGGGAAGCGACTTCTCATGAAGCGCGTCGCCGTCGTCGCGCACCGCAAGAAGACGATCGGAGGCGGCCTCACCGAGCTGCGCCGCCGGCTGGATGAGCTCGAGATCGAGAGCCCGATGTGGTTCGAGGTGTCCTCGAGCGCAAAGGCTGGCAAGCGCGCCAGTGAGGCCGCGAAGGAAGGCGCCGACCTCGTGATCGTTTGGGGCGGAGATGGCAGCGTGCAGCGCTGCATCGACGCACTCGCCGGCACTGGCGTGACGCTCGCGATCATGCCCGCGGGCACCGCCAACCTCTTCGCGACGAACCTCGGCATCCCGAGCTCGATCGATGAGGCTCTCGAGATCGCGTTCGAAGGTCGCAAAGCGAGCCTCGACACCGGGTTCGTGAACGGTGAGCACTTCGCCGTGATGGCAGGAACCGGCTTCGACGCCCGGATGATCGGGATGGTGGACGGCAAGGCCAAGCGTCAGTTCGGTCGTGCTGCGTACATCTGGACGGGGCTGAAGGCGGCGCGCGCGAAGCCGATCTCGGTGCGGGTCGAAGTCGATGGATCGCCCTGGTTCTCGGGCGATGCCACGTGCCTCCTCGTCGCGAACGTGCCGAAGGTGATCGGTGGGATGAACGTGTTCCCCGAAGCCGACCCGGAGAACGGCTCCCTCGAAGTCGGCCTCGTGACCGCCCATGGGCTCGGCCAGTGGGCGCAAGCACTGTGGGACGTGGTCCGCGGACACGCCGACACGGCGCGCTTCGTGTACCGCACGCGTGGTCGTGAGATCGACGTCAAGACCAAGGACGCGCGCGAGTACGAGCTCGACGGCGGCACGAGGCCCGCGGTCAAGCACCTCCAGTTCTCGATCGAGCCCGACGCGATCAACGTCATGACGCCGGACAGTGAGCGATGAGCACCGCCAACCTCGTCCCCGAGACGAGAGACCTCTCTGGCGACGACGCCTTCAAGACGCTGCGTCGCAACGGACGGCGTCACCTTCTGGTCGACGCCTTCAAGCGGCTGCGCGTGGCGGACGGCTTCAGCCATGCCCGGTCGCTCGCGTTTCTGAGCGTGCTCGTCGTCGTGCAGGGCACGATCGCCCTCGTCGGCCTTGCGAGCGCGCTGAGCAACACGGCGTTCCGCGAAGCGGTGGTCTCCCTGACCCGGGGGATCGCGCCCGGCCCGACGGGCCAGCTGCTCACCGCAGCCGCGAGCCAAGCGCAGCAGGCCGGCGATCGCCACGAGACCGTGGCGATCGCGCTCGGTCTTGCCGGTTGCCTCTTCACCGCGACGACATTCCTCGGGCAGTTCGAGCGCGCGCTCAATCGCATCTACGGCGTCGAGACCGATCGTCCGACGGCAAAGAAGTACGGCTTCGCGTTCCTGCTCGCTCTCGTCGTCGGCGTGCTCCTCAGCGCCGCCTTCGCTTCCGTCGCGTACGGCGGCATCCACACGGTGTCCCTCGATGGCGGACTCGTCGACACCGCGTGGCAGGTCGCACGATGGCCCCTCGGCCTCGTCCTGGCCGCGGGCGGCCTCGCACTGCTGTCGAAGTGGTCGCCGCGCCGCCAGCAGCCACGCTGGTCCTGGCTCGTGTTCGGAGCGGCCATCGGCACGTCGCTCTGGCTCGTTGCCACCGTGCTCCTCGCAGCGTTCTTCCGCTGGAGCTCGACGTTCGGCGAGACCTACGGACCGCTCGCAGGCATCGTCGCCCTGTCGCTGTGGGCCCTGCTGTCCTCGGTCGCGTTGCTGTACGGCGCGGCCGTGAACGCGCAGCTCGAAGCGGTGAGGGCACAGGCGTCCGCGCCGCAGGACACTCAGAAGGTCGTCGAATCGGAACCCGAGGCGAAGGCCACGGCTGACTCAGGGGTGCTTGTCTCCAATGCACGATGACGCCGAGACGCAGCTCCGCCGCACGATCGAGGGCCTCGTGGGCGTCCCTGCGACCGAGGGCAACCAGATCGACGTGCTGCGCAACGGCATCGAGGTCTTCCCCGCGATGCTCGAGGCGATCGACGACGCGCAACGCACGATCGACTTCCTGACGTTCGTGTACTGGACGGGTCGCATCGGCACCGAGTTCGCCGAGCACCTCTCGGCCCGAGCCCGCGCCGGCGTGCGCGTGCGCGTGCTGCTCGACGCGTTCGGCTGCAAGCCGCTCGACCGTGCGCTCGTCACGATGATGGACGAAGCGGGCGTGCGCATCCGCTGGTTCCGGCCGTTCCACCGCATCAAGCTTGGGTCGTACAACCACCGCACCCACCGCAAGGTCTGCATCGTCGACGAGGGCACCGGCTTCACCGGGGGCATCGGCATCGCCGACGAGTGGGACGGCGATGCGCGCGACGAGACCGAATGGCGAGACACCCACTTCCGCATCCGCGGTCCCGCGGTCGACGGGCTCCGGGCGGCGTTCCTCGACAACTGGGTCGAGACCGACCCCGAGCTCTACGACTCCGCGTTCGACCACTTCCCATTGCAGCCGACTCCGGGGTCAACCACCGCGATGTGCGTGCGGGGCGCCTCAGAGACGGGATGGAGCGACATCTCCACCCTCTTTCGAGCGCTGCTGCAGTCCGCGGAGAAGTCGATCCGGATCACGACGGCGTATTTCGTGCCCGAGCCCGAGCTGATCTCGCAGCTGTGCGACGCGGGCGACCGCGGCATCGACGTGCAAGTGCTGCTCCCCGGTCCTCACGCCGACAAGCGCTTCGTACGACTCGCCGGTCAGAGCTCATACGCTGAGCTCCTCGGGCACGGCATCACCATCTGGTGCTTCCAGCCGACGATGCTGCACGCCAAGGTGCTGACCGTCGACAGCGTCGCAGCATGCATCGGATCCGCGAACTTCAACTGTCGCTCGTCATCACTCGACGAAGAGATCAACGTCGTTGCGTTCGATCCCGATCTCGTCACCTTGCTCGATCGTCACTTCAACGAGGACCTCGAACGCAGCGTGCTGCTCGACGAGACGCGATGGGAGAACCGACCCGTGCGCCACCGCGTGGCCGAGTCGCTGATGCGGCCGCTCAGGCGGAACTTCTGAGACCGTTGCTCACTGGGGGTTCGGGGGCTAGAGCGTCTTGAGGAGGAGGGCGTCGCCCTGACCGCCGCCACCGCACAGCGCGGCGGCGCCGAGACCGCCACCGCGGCGACGCAGCTCGTGCAGCAACGTGAGCGCGAGACGGTTGCCCGACATCCCGATCGGATGGCCGAGCGCGATGGCGCCACCATTCACGTTCACGACCTCGTCGGTGATGCCGAGGTCGTCCATCGACGCGACGCCGACGGCGGCGAACGCCTCGTTGATCTCGAACAGGTCGATGTCGCTGATCGCTTTGCCGGCGCGCTCGGCCGCGGCCTGGATGGCACGCGACGGCTGGCTCAGCAACGACGGGTCAGGACCAGCGACTTGGCCGTACCCGACGATCTCGCCGAGCGGGCTCACGGCGAGCCGCTCAGCTGCGGCCTTCGACGCGACGATCACCGCGCAGCCACCGTCGGACAGCTGCGACGCGTTGCCGGCGGTGACGTTTCCCGCCTTGTCGAACGCGGGCTTCAGCGCACCGAGCGACTCGAGCGTGGTGCCGGGACGCACGCCTTCGTCGGTGTCGAACAGCAGAGGATCACCCTTGCGCTGCGGGATCTCGACGGGGATGACCTCGTCGTTGAAGCGACCGTCCTTGATTGCGGCCGCGGCGCGCTCGTGGCTCTTCGCCGCGAGGTCGTCTTGCCGCTCGCGAGAGATGCCGCGCGACGCGGAGTACTTCTCGGTGCCTGCGCCCATGAGGCATGCGTCGAACGCGCACCACAGCCCGTCGCGGATGATCGAATCCTGCAGTTCGGTGTCGCCGTAGCGGAAGCCGGCGCGCGCTCCGGGGAGGAGGTACGGCGCGTTCGTCATCGACTCCATGCCACCGGCGATGACGATGTCGGCCTCGCCCGCCTGGATCATCAGGTCGGCGAGGTAGATCGTGTTGAGACCCGAGAGGCAGACCTTGTTCACGGTGGTCGCGGCGACCGTCATCGGGATGCCTGCGTTCACCGCGGCCTGCCGCGCCGTGATCTGACCCTGGCCGGCACCGATGACCTGACCCATGAAGACGTAGTCGACTTCGTCGGGCGAGAGGCCCGCGCGCTCGAGCGCCGCCTTGATCGCGAGCCCGCCGAGCTGTGCGGCAGAGAACGACGCGAGCGCTCCCGACAGCTTGCCGATCGGTGTGCGGGCACCGGCGACGATGACTGATCCGGCCATTGCCTCTCCCTTGCCTGTCCCTCGAGGTGTGATGGTCGAGAAGTGAAGGGCTGCAGTCTATTGGCCGTTCGTGGCCGAAGTGACCGGCCGGTAATCTCGCCGGATGCAGCCCATCCTCGACGCGATCCTCGGCGATGCCTCAGGCGAGGAGCTGGCTGCACTGCCGCTTCCCGAGTCGTACCGGGCCATGGTCGTCCGCAAGGACGAGGTCGGCATGTTCGAGGGGATGGAGTCGTCCGCGAAGGACCCTCGCAAGTCGCTGCACCTCGAAGAGGTACCGCTGCCCGAGCTCGCACCCGACGAGGCCTACGTCGCGGTGATGGCGAGCTCGATCAACTTCAACACCGTCTGGACATCGATCTTCGAGCCGCTCCCGACCTTCCTGTTCCTCGAGCGCTACGGCAAGGAGAGCACGTGGGCGAAGCGCCACGACCTCCCCTACCAAGTCGTCGGGTCTGACGCTTCGGGTGTCGTGCTGCGGGTCGGGTCGGCGGTGCGCAACTGGAAGCCCGGTGACAAGGTCACGATCCACTGCAACTCGGTCGACGACCAGGATCCGTCCGCCCACGACGACTCGATGCTGGCGACCAACCAACGCATCTGGGGCTTCGAGACGAACTTCGGCGGCCTCGCCGACATCACCGTGGTCAAGGCCAACCAGCTGATGCCGAAGCCCACCCATCTCTCGTGGGAGGAGTGCTCGGTCAACGCGCTGTGCAACTCCACCTCGTATCGCATGCTCGTCGGCGCGCACGGCGCGCGCATGAAGCAGGGCGACGTCGTGCTCGTGTGGGGCGCGACGGGCGGCATCGGCGGTTACGCGGTGCAGTACGTGCTGAACGGCGGAGGCATCCCCGTGGGAGTCGTGAGCTCGCCCGACAAGGCCGACTTGCTGCGCGACCTCGGATGCGAAGCCGTGATCGACCGCGCCGCGGGCGAGTACCGGTTCTGGAAGGACGCGACCACGCAGGACGAGGCCGAGTGGCGTCGCTTCGGTAAGGACGTGCGCGCCGCGGTGGGCGAGGATCCCGACATCGTGTTCGAGCATCCCGGTCGATCGACGATGGGTGCATCGGTGTTCGTCGCCAAGCGCGGCGGAACGATCGTCACGTGCGCGGCGACCTCCGGCTACATGGTCGAGTTCGACAACCGTCACTTCTGGATGAAGCTCAAGCGCCTCATCGCGAGTCACTTCGCCAACTACCACGAGGCATGGGAGGCGAATCGGCTCGTCAGCCGCGGCGCGATCCAGCCCCTGCTCTCGGCCGTGTATCCGCTCGTCGAGACCGGTGAGGCCGCGTTCCAGGTGCACAAGAACCAGCACGAAGGCAAGATCGGTGTGCTCTGCCTCGCGCCGCGCGAGGGTCTCGGCATCGACGATCCCGAGCTGCGCGGCGAAGGTCGGCGAGGATCGCATCACGGTGTTCAGGAGGCACGCATGAGCCCGCAGGTGGTCAGAGGTCCGAACGACAGCGAGCACAGCGGTGACGGATACGGCAGCGAGCTCACCTTGGGCGAGCCCCTCCTCACCGAGATCGATCACGTCGCCATCGCCGTGCTCGACCTCGACGCCGCGATCGACTACTACCGCGACGTGTTCGGCGCGACCGTCGAGCATCGCGAGATCGTGCACTCCGACGGAGTGGAAGAGGCGCTGCTCAAGGTGGCCGAGAGCTACATCCAGCTGCTCACGCCGACCACACCCGACTCCCCTGTAGCGAAGAGCATCGAGAAGCGAGGCGAGGGCCTCCATCACGTCGGCTACCGCGTCGCCGATTGCGGGGTCGCGCTGCAAGCCGTGAAGGACGCGGGCGGCAAGGTCATCGACGAAGCCCCCCGTCCCGGTTCCCGCGGCACGACGGTGGCGTTCGTCCACCCGAAGGGCGCGTTCGGCACGCTCATCGAGCTCGTGCAGGAGTGACGCTCCGAGTGACGCTCGGGGGCATGCTCACCCGGTGACCGGGACGCTGGCGAAGTTCTTCGACGACGTCGCCGCGGGTATCGGCATCGGCCCTGGCGTCGAAAGAGCAACCGTCGCCGAGATCCACGGCGGCCTGGCCGCCGAGCTGGCCGAGATCGCTGATGCGCTCCCGCCGGGCGCGGCGCCGATCGTCCTCACGAAGAACCGCATCCGCAACGTGCTCGCGTGCGAGACGGGCGCCCTCGCGAGCGAGGCTGAGTCGACCGATATGAACGCGGCGCTGATGCTCGGCCTGCTCGTCGACCGCCTGGTCGCGACGTTCGTCGTCACGGGGGCTGTACCCGCCGACGCCTACGCAACTGCAGTCGAGGCTGTGCGGGCCGAGCGCGACGAGCGGGCGCTGACGTGGCTCGAGGCCGCGTCGCCCGAGGATCTCGACGGGCTGCACGAAGACCTCGCTGAGCGGGCCGAGCGCATCCGCGAGTCGTGGCCCGCGGTAGAGGCGACGTGGTGGCCGCGGCTCGAAGATCGCGTCACGTTGCCCTTCGCGGACGGGAAGGTGCTGCTCAGCGGTCGATTCGACCTTCTCACCGGCGGCGCCCCGACGCCGGTCGAACGGGTCATCGTCGAGGTGAAGGCGGGCACCGCCACCGCGGTGCACCAGCCCGACCTGTACTGGTACGGGTTGCTCGGCGCCCTGCGCGACCACGTCGCGCCGCCGCACGGTCGCGGTGTGGTCCGCTGCCGACGGCAAGACCACCACCGCGCCAATCAGCGCGGGAAGCCTCGAGTCGGCGGCGATGCGGGTCGGCGCTGCGGCACGACGTTGGATCGAGCTCAACCGCGGGCGGGAGCCATCGTTGTCGCCGCACCCTGGGTGCCGGTGGTGTCCTGCGCTCTCGGACTGTGCGACCGGCCAGGCGTGGAGCCCAGATGAGTGACGGCCGATGAGTGGGAGCCGGGGACTCGAGTGGCGGGCCCGCAGCCAGGCGCGACTCGGGCCGATCGTCGCCGACGTCGAGGCTCCCCGATCCACGCTCGGATGGTTCGACATCGAGCGGCTTCTCGACGACCGGGACGCCAGCGCCCCGTTTCAGTGGAGTGCCGCCTTCGCCCGGCGTTCGATCGGGCTGCCGGCGCTGCAGGAGCTGGCGGCCGCGACGCTCGACGGTCGTCGACTCACGCCCCTCGACGCGGTGTCACGGGTGATCGACCGTCTCGTTGCCGTCGGTCGTGAAGGGTGGGCGGATCGGGAGGGGGCCGAGCTCGAGGACTGGCTCTGCAGCATCGGAGAAGGCGGGCGCGCGGCGACCGCACGCGACGCGGTCACCTGGGTGACGGCGTGCCGGAGCCAGCTGCGCTGGCCGCCGCGTGACATCCGAGCGCGTGGCGAGGGCTCGAGCTACGCAACAGTGCGCAAAGACGTGCTGTCGCTGTCGGCGCGCATCGACCTCGGGCCGGGACGCACCCCGGGCATCATCGAAGCGGGTCCGCCGACCGCGCACACCCGCATCTCCCTCGCGTACGTCGCTCTGGTGCGGACGATGGACGCCGGCGTCCTCCCCGAGACGATCACCGCGTTGCATCTCGCGTCGGGCGATCGCACAGTCGTTGCATCCACCGACGACGCTCTCGACGAGGTGCTCGAGCTCACCGCGTACACGATCGGCCGCTGGGCGCAGCAGACCGTGCAGCCCTAGCCCCAGCCGTCCTCGGGCGGAGCGGTGCTCGGACCGACGTGCGTCGCGAGCCACTCGTTCACCTCGTCTGACGCCCGCCAGGCGTCGACGATGCGGTCCCTCGCCTTCGCGGTCTGCATCCACTTCGCCGGCGGCCAGGCCTTGCCGACAGTGATCCCCTTCATCCGCAAGAGCTCGATGCGCGGATGGTCCTTCGCGTATCCCTTCGGAGCCGTCTTCGAGCGCGTCGCCGCCGATCTCGTATCCCGCCTTGCGTGCCTTCGCGACCGCCCGCTCGAGCGCCGGCCCGGACTTGTCGTCGTCGATCGCCTCGCGCGTCCGCAGAAGCTGATCGGGCGCGGGGCGGTAGTACCCGGAGCCGGCGAACAGGCCGGTGGCCGACAAGGAGATGTAGTAGATCGCGCCGCCCTCGCTCTCGGTGACCGCGCCTTGCCCGGTCTTGTAGGGCGACTTGTCCTTGCTGAATCGCACATCGCGATGCGGACGGAAGAGGTGCAGCGGTCCGAAGGTCTCGGCGACCTCGTCGGAGAACGCGTGGAACGGCGCAAGCACCGCTGTGTCGTAGATCTCCTTGTGCTCGAGCCAGTACGTCCTCGAGTTGTCGGCCTCGAGACCTTCGTAGAAGGTGATCGCTTCCGCTGGCCATCCCCGGAACGCCATGCGGCGCACGCTACCGACGCCCGGCACTGGTGCACACTGGCGCGATGCCGCCAGCCTCCCGCTCCATCGCTGCGGTGGTGGGCGCTGAGCCCTACCGGAGGCTCGTCGTGGCGAATTGGGTGGGGGTCGCGGGTGACGCGCTCTTCACCGTGTCCCTCGCCGGGTCACTGTTCTTCAACGTCTCGGCGGACGCGGCCCGCCCGACCGTGCTGCTCTATCTCATCCTCACGCTGGCCCCGTTCGCGATCGTCGGACCGTTCGTCGGATCCGTGATCGACCGGTTCCCCGGGAGCCAGCGAGCGGTGATCGCCTTCACGAACCTGGGAAGAGCAGTTGCGATGGGGCTCATCGCCGTCGAACTGCACAGCCTCGCGTTCTTTCCGCTCGCCTTCGCCGTCCTCGTCCTGAGCAAGGCCTCGTCGATCGCGAAGAGCTCGCTGGTGCCCTGGCTCGTCGGCGACGACCAGAGGCTCGTCGCGGAGAACGCAAGGCTGTCGCGAGCGACAGCAGTCGTGGGCGGTCTTGCGGGTGCGCTTGGCGCGCTGACGCTGACGCTCGCCGATACGGAGACGGTCTTGGTCCTGGCCGCGGTGACGCACCTTGCCGCCATTCCCTTCGCGATGCGCATCCCCAAGATCCATGTGTCGGGCGGCGATCCGATCGTCGACGACGTCGAGCTGCGATCCGGCGCCGTCACCTTCGCAGCCAACGCGACCAGCGCCATCCGCGCCGGCGTCGGCTTCCTCGCTTTCTTCATCGCCTTCAACCTGAAGGTCGGCGGGGAGCCGGCGTGGTTCTTCGGTCTGGTCATCGCGGCCGGAGGTGCGGGAGGGTTCCTCGGGTCTTATGTCGCGGCGTTCAGCCGGCGTCACACGAATGAGGAGATGCTCCTCGCCCTCTCACTGGGTGCCGCCGGAGCCGTGGCTCTCATCGCCCCGGTGCAATACCAAGAACCCGCCGTGATGATCGTTGCGTTCACGACTGGGGTCGCGGCGAACGTCGCTCGGCAGGCGTTCGACAGCCTCACTCAGCGCCTGGCGCCCGACGCCGAGAAGGGACGGGCATTCACGCGATTCGAGACCAGGTTCCAGATCGCATGGGTCGTCGGTGCAGTGGTCGCCGTGCTCGCGCGACCCGGCAACGCACTGGGCCTGAAGGCGCTCGGGATCGTCCTGCTGGGCGCGGGAGGCGTGTACCTGGTGAGCCTTCAGGCCCTCCGTCGGCACCAGCTCGTGGTGCAGACGTCATTCGACCGCCGAGATCAACGCCTCTCACGGTCGTTGCTCGCAATCGCCACCGCATTCCACGCGCAGGGAGCGAATCGCCTCGCAGTCACGACGGCCGCCGACGCCGTAAGAGTTGCCGCGCGGCAGCGACTCGCAGTGATGCACTGACACCCGAGCTCGATGAGCTGTGGCGGCAGGCGGTGGCAAGCGATGGGCCGATCGACAGCACTGTCGCCACACGTGCACTCGAGCTCGCGAGGACGTCGGTGCTCGAGGCGGAGTCTGACTAGCTCGCCGAGGCTGAAGGCGTCGCGAACCCTTTCACGACCCAGCCGTTCGCCGTCTCTCTCACGTTGTACAAGACCGACGACGTATCGGTCTCGCTGCGATACAGCTCCGCCGGAACCTGCACACTCGCGCCATCCGGCGGCACCGCGCCGAGTCGGACGAGCAATGCGTCGTTCAGCACGGGCGCCCCATCGACTTCTTGGTCAATCGCCTGGTCGGCGTCGTCCACGAACCGAACCGTGGCGTCTGACGCGAGCGCATCGACGACCGACACCTGCACTTGCAGCGGGATGGCCTTCTCGTTCGCGAGCGGCGCGACGTAGAGGATCGGTGTCGCGTCGGCAGGCGGTTGGTCGGCTGCGACCGTGATGAGGATCGCGGCATAGACATCAGACTCTCGGGACGACGTGTTCTGCCCGCTCGAATCGTCACCGCATGCCGACACCACGAGCGTCGCCGCGCCCACGACCGTCGGCCGCGACGAGACGACGGATCGATGGAGCGGACACTGCAATCAGGGTGTCACAACTGTCAGGACACTTGGAGGTCGATCCGCCCGGCGCTCCCCGGGCAGTACGGCGACACCCCGATCGGTCCCCGAAATGCGCATGACCTCTCACCGTATCGATCGACCACACTGGCACGCATGGACGTCCATCTCGTCGACGGCACCTACGAGCTCTTTCGCCAGCACTTCGGCCGTCCCGAACCCGGGCCGTTCGGCGCGACCATCGGTGTCCTCGGATCGACCCTCGCTCTCTTCGAGGACGGCGCCACCCATGTCGGCGTCGCGTCCGACCACGTCATCGAATCGTTTCGCAACGACCTGTGGCCGGGCTACAAGACCAGTGCAGGGATGCCGCCAGAGCTGCTCGCTCAGCTCCCCGTGTTCGAGGACGCGCTCGACGCGATGGGCGTGACCGTGTGGCCGATGGTCGAGTTCGAGGCGGATGACGCCATGGCGGCCGCGGCCGCGATCGCCGAGCGGGACGAGCGAGTCGACCAGGTGTTCCTTTGCACGCCCGACAAAGACCTCGGCCAATGCGTCATCGGAACGCGGGTCGTGCAACTCGATCGGCGCAAGGGCGTCGTGATCGACGAGGACGGCGTGCGGGAGAAGTTCGGCGTCGGGCCTTCGTCCATCCCGGACTACCTCGCGTTGGTGGGCGACAGCGCCGATGGCTTTCCGGGGCTGCCGGGCTTCGGCGCGAAGACGGTTGCCGCAGTGCTCGGCCGGTACCCCCATCTCGAGGACATCCCCCACCACGGAGCGCAATGGGATGTGCCGGGACTGCGTCATGTGCCGCGCCTCGCCGACACGCTCGCCGAGAGCTTCGAGCTCGCGCTCCTCTTCCGGCGGATCGCGACGGTGGAGCGCGACGTCGACGTGGGCGCCGTCGACGACTGGCGATGGACCGGGCCGACCGACCGATTCGGCGCGGTGTGCGAGAAGCTCGGCACCAAGAGCCTGGAGGGTCGCGCTCGGCGCGTCGCGAAAGGGCGCTGACCAGGGCTAGTGAATGCGTGCTTGCGCCTGCACCACCGTGTAGCCCGTGCTGACGGTCGCGCCGGGCACGTTGCTGAGGGTGCCGAACCGAACCGGCGCGCCGGTGTCGTTCAGGAGCGCCCATTCCGCGATCCACTGCACTCGCACCGAGAGGTGATGCCGGCCCGACCGCGTGAACACGAACGGGCCGACGGCATCGAGCGGAGTGCCGGGCTCTGGTGTGAGCCGCACCGCTTGCTTCACTCCGTCGAGCGTCACCTCGACAGCCATCGGTCGCGCCACGGCGCGCAGCGCATACCCGTCGACGGCGACCGACGCGAGCTTCTGATCGGGGAGGCCGATGTGCAGCCACGTGCGCAGGCCGACGAGCCCTCGAACGCGGGGATCGAACCCAGCGGTCGGAAGGCTGAGCCGAGCGACATCTCGCGCGACGTCACTCGCCGCGTCGCGCGCCTCGCCCGACGAGACCGTGTTGACCTCGCACTGCGACAGGATCGTGGCCTGCGCACCGTCGGCGCTGGTGCCGGTCATGGTCACGCGCACCGCGCCCGGCGTCTCGCATGCCCCGGCGCTGTCGTCGTGCGCGACGGTGACGTTGCGATAGATCGTCGGGTCGACGATCGTCTCGGCCGGCTCGGGTGACTTCGCCGCGTGGCCGTCACGGTCGACGCCCAGCAAGACGTCCACCGACTCAGGACGCAGGTGCACTTCGTCCTGCCAGCCATCCGCCGCGCTGGGCGCGCCGAGCCCGAGCACTGCAGCGCCTGCCATGACCGCGCACGCGAGCCCGAAAGCCGCGCCGCGCGGCATCCCCATCCCCATCCCCATCTCATCCTCCGCCCGCTCCGCCGTGAGCGGTGCAGGATAGACGGAGATGCATCGAGATGCGGTACTGGCCCCTTTCTGGGGAGCCAGGCCCGAGAGCGGGCCTGCGAGGCTGGAGCGGTGGCGAGCAAGGGAGAGCACGTCGACATCGAGGTGGACGGCCGCACCGTGCGGGTGTCCAACCCCAGCAAGGTCTTCTTCGCCGAGCGCAATGAGACCAAGCTCGACCTCGTCAACTACTACCTCGCCGTCGGCGAAGGCGCCCTGAAGGGCGTCGCGACTCGACCGACCGTGATGAAGCGGTACCCGAACGGCGCCGAAGGCGACTTCTTCTTCCAGAAGCGAGTCCCGGAGAGCCGGCCCGACTGGCTCCAAACGGTCACGGTCGCGTTCCCCAGCGGCCGCACCGCGACCGAGCTGTGCCCGGTCGACGTCGCTCACCTCATCTGGGCCGTGAACCTCGGGTGCCTCGACCTGAACCCGTGGCCGGTGCGGCGGTGGGACGTGCATCATCCCGACGAGCTGCGCGTCGACCTCGATCCCCAGCCGGGCGTCACGTTCGCCGCGGTGCGCACCGTGGCACTGCACGTCCGCGAGGTGCTCGCGGAGCACGGCCTCGAGGGATATCCGAAGACCTCGGGGTCGCGCGGCATTCACGTCAACATCCGCATCGTCGCGAAGTGGGGTTTCGACGACGTGCGCCGCGCCGCGTTGGCGCTCGCCCGCGCGGTCGAGAGACGGATCCCCGAGATCGCGACATCGAAGTGGTGGAAGGAGGAGCGCGGCGAGCGCGTCTTCCTCGACTACAACCAGAACGCGCGCGATCGCACCGTTGCCTCCGCGTATTCAGTGCGCGCGAATCGATACGCCCTCGTGTCGTGCCCCGTGAGCTGGAACGAGGTGCCCGACGTCGAGCTCGCGGACTTCAGCCTCGCGACGGTGCCTCCGCGCTACGCGGCGATCGGCGACCCCGGAGCGACCATCGACGATCACGCGTACTCACTCGAGCCACTGCTCGAGCTCGCGGCGCGCGACGAGCGCGAGGGCCTCGGCGACGCGCCATGGCCCCCGCATTTTCGCAAGCAACCGGGTGAGGCCCGGCGGGTCGCACCGAGCCGCAAGGCCAAGGGCGCGGACGATCAGGACGAAGACGACGGCTAACCGGGTGGGATCGGCGGCGGCAGCGTCGTCGGCGGCGGGTCATGCGCCGGGAGTGTGTGCGGGGTGCGGAAGGGAATCGCGGTGAGACTCGAGGGCGGCCGCTGCTCGCGGGGGCGGAACGCGAACATGTTGGCGATGCCGCCGGCGCGGGGCTCGTAGGCGACGATGCGATCACTCGTGTCGCGCACGAGCAGCGCACCGCCACTCGACCACGTCATCCCCACTGGCGTCGTCGATCGGATGTCTGGCGTCGCGACAGTGGAGTAGTGGTCTGGATCGAGATCGACGACGGCGACGGCGTGCACGATGGCGCCCGTTCCCCCACCCGGCCAGCTGCCGGTGATCGCGACGGCGAGGTAACGCCCGTCTGGCGAGAACGATCCCGGCACGGTCGAATCCAGGTTCGGCACCTCGGTGATGACCCGAACCGTGTCGCCGCGGCGCACGTAGATGCCGCACTCGAGGCATCCCGGTCGGGTCCAGGCCAGCGCGCCGTCCGCGGCTGCCAGCAGCGAGCCGCGTTGCGTGACGAAGTCCGCGGTACGCGTCTCGGGATCCCACGTCTGCAGCGCGCCAGAGTCGCCGGTTGCCGACAGCACGAGCTGACTGCCCGCGACGCCCGCGACCTCGTAGCCCTCCGGCAACCGGATGAAGCCGGTCGCGAGCTGCGGTGGCACGGTGTCATCGACCGGCGTCTCCTTGACTGCCGCGCCGCCGTCGAGGACACCGCTGAGCCACACGCGTCGAGGATCCTGTGATGCAAAGACCCCGCGGGCACTGCCGAGATCGATCCCGTCGGGATGGCCGCGGGAGTACGCACGCACCAGTCCGTTCGAGAGCGTCACCACGGTCCCCGGAGGACGAGCGACGTATCCCGAGATCGTGTCGGGCGCATGCGTGACGTCGACCTCGAACGCGCCGCCTTGCGACAGCACGATGACCGCAGTCGCGTCGGCGGACATCAGGACAGCCGGGTACGCGTGCCGGGCCGCCTCAGCCGCGCTCTGCGCGCTCGGCACCTCGCTCGTCGCCGGCGCGAACAGCGTGGACGCCGTCGTCGGCGTGGGTGGGGCGGCAACGCTCGACCCGTCGTGCCCCGTCACGAAGATCGCCCCCGCGATCACGGCGGCACCGAGAGCAACTGGCCACCATCGCCTCGTGTGCACGTCGACCGTGGCGACCGACGGCGCGGGATCCTCCTCGTCGAGGGCGAGCAGCTCGAGCTCGGGAAGGTCGCCGTCGCGCCCATGCTTCATGCGTCGCCGTCCCAGTCCTTGATCGGGAACCGCCCGGTCGGCCCGAGTCCCGGCTCGTATCGCATGACGTCACGCGGTCCCAAGAGATAGAGGCGAGAGTCGGGGGACCAGGCCATCCCGAGCGCGTCGTCGCCGCTGACGCCGACGAGGGGTTCCATCGTTCCGGTGCGAAGGTCGGCGAGGGCGACGCCGTCGAACGGACGATGCTCCTCGGCGAACCGCACGGCGACATACCGGCCGTCGGGTGAGAACAGTCCCGTCGACACCGGTTGGAAGCCCGTGAACGGCGCGATCTCCTGCGCGAGCGCGCCTTCGCTGGTGCTGATGCGCATCGTGCACGACGTACATGCCTCGTCCACTGTCGCGACCCGGTCATCGGACGCCGCGACGAACTGGCCCGCGTCGTCGACCACCTTGAGGTTCACGCCGCCGCCCCAGACCTCGACCGGCGGTCCTGCCGTCGACGAGGGCACCAGGACGATCGACCGGTCGAGCACCGCGACCGGTCGGCGCCCCGCGGGGAGCCCGCCAAGCGAGAGGTCGAGGGGAGGCGGGGCAGCGACGTCGAGGGGCCGGATCCCCAGATCAGAGGTGGTCGCGAGACGCACCGCCCGACCGTTCGGATCGACCAGCACGAAACGCTGCGACAGTGAGTCGCGGATCACGATGGTGAACGAGGCCAGAGGCACCGCCGGCACAGTGCTCGCGACCGGTGGTGGCGGCGCCGCGACCTCGGCAGGGGCTTCGGCGGCGTGGCTGTTGCCTCCCGTCAGGAGCAACGCGGCAACGACGCCAGCTGCGACGACGACGGGCCACCACCCGCGGGCGTCATGCGCAACTCGTGTGTCCACTCCGCCGACCGACTCGAGCGCGGCCAGATCGAGCAGCTCGAGCTCGGGGAGGGCGCGGGAGCTCACGACTGAGGTTCGCCGAAGACGCTCAGCAGCTCGAGCGGAGCCGCTACCTCGAGCTGGTCGTAGGTGCACGAGCTCGGCTCGCGGTCGGGCCGCCACCGCACGAACGACGTCGCGTGGCGGAACCGGCTTCCCTGCAGCTGGTCGAACTTCACCTCGCAGACGAGCTCGGCGCGGATCGGAGTCCACGAGAGGTCCTTCTTCGCGTTCCAACGGCTCACGGCTCCCGGCATGCGCTGCCCAGCGGCCTCCTCGCGCTCCACCGCCTCCGCCCACCCCTGCCACGGATGGCCCTCGATCGCGCGCTCGCGGTAGGGCGCGAGCTCTTCGAGCAGCTCCTTGCGGCGCTTCGCCGTGAAGCTCGACGCGACGCCGACGTGTTGCAGGTCACCGGTGTCGTCGTAGAGGCCGAGCAACAACGAGCCGACACCGTTGCCGTCCTTGTGCACGCGGTATCCGCCGACCACGCAGTCGGCCGTCCTCTTGTGCTTCACCTTGATCATCACGCGCTCGCTCGGCCTGTACGTGAGGTCGGCGCGCTTCGCCACGACGCCATCGAGACCCGCGCCTTCGAAGCGACTGAACCAGTCCCTCGCGGTCGCGGCTTCGGTCGAGATCGGCGTGACGAAGATCGGGGGACGAGTCGTCGCGACCCACTCGAGGATCTCCCTGCGCTCGGCGAACGGAACGTCGGTCAGATCACGATCACCGAGCGCGAGGAGATCGAAGGCGACGAACGACGCCGGGGTCTCGGCGGCCAGCCTGCGCACACGACTGTCCGCGGGATGGATGCGCTGCAGCAGCGTGTCGAAGTCGAGGCCCATCTCGCCGGGGATCACGATCTCGCCGTCGATCACACACCGCGCCGGAAGATGGCTGCGGATCGCCGCGACGACCTCGGGGAAGTACCGAGTGAGCGGACGCTCGTTGCGGCTGCCGAGCTCGACCTCCTCGCCATCGCGGAACACCACGCACCGAAAGCCATCCCACTTCGGCTCGTACATCCATCCATCGCCCTCGGGCAGCTCGTCGGCCGCCTTCGCGAGCATCGGCGCGACGGGCGGCATGACAGGCAGGCGCACAGCGGTCCAGCATTGTCCACCTGCCTCAGGAGCGTGCAGCGGCCGCGCCGTGGAAGGGTTGCAGGATGCCGCCCGAGCCTCCGCCTCCCCCGCCACCTGGGCCTCCGCCTCGACCCGCGACCATCCGTGTCGTGGGCACCGGCGAGGTCAGCGCTCCGCCCGACCGGCTGTCGATCGATCTCGGTGTCGTGTGCCGGTCACCCACCGCGAGGCAGGCCTTGTCACAGGCGAACGAGCGCACCGCGGCATTGATCGACCTGCTCGCGGCAGAAGGAGTCGCGAAGACCGATGTCGCGACGCGGTCTGTGGCGATCTACCCGCATTACGACGACAAGAACCGAAAGCTCGTCGGCTACGAAGCGACGAACGACCTCGTGGTGGTGCTGCGTGACCTGTCGCCGCGCCGGAGCGGTGATCGACGCAGCAGCGAGCGCGGTCGGTGATGACATCCGCATGGGCTCGCTCACGTTCGGCATCGAAGACCCGACTGCCGTTCTTGCCGACGCGCGCCGCGCCGCGGTCGAGAAGGCCATGGGGCAAGCAGAACAGCTCGCGTCAGCCGCAGGCGTCGCGCTCGGGGCGATCCGTCGCATCTCCGAAGGTGGAGGTGGCGGCGGACCGCCGCCGTTCCGGCCGATGATGCGAGCGATGGCCGCCGACGCAGCCGTGCCGATCGAGCCGGGCGCGCAGAAGCTCTCGGTCTCGGTCGAGATCGAATGGGAGATCGCCCCGCCTCCGCGCTGACCCCATTCCCGCCTCCTCCACAGCCAACTTGCACCGCAGGAGCCCATGAAGGGCCTGTGCGGTGCAAGTTCCCTCAGGAGAGCCCCCGGAGTGCGGGATCGCGCCTGCGGGAGAGGAGATCGGCGGGGGTGGAAGCGGGCGAGCGCGAGGAAGTGCGCTGTATCGCTGTTCTTCCTGAGCATGTAGTGCAGCGCGGTCATGCCCGCGGGGCCGACGGCGTTCACGTCGGCGCCCCGCTCGGCCGGTCCGCGGTCGAGTAGCTCGGCAGCGAGCGGGATGCTCGCGGCGCGGACGGGGCGCTGACCCACGTCGACGCTGCAACAGAGGTGAAGCCACGTCCGGCCGCGCTCATCCCGCACATCCAGCATCTTCGGCGAGACATCCAGCGACGCACGCACCGCATCGACGTCGAAGGCTCGCACCTGGGTCGCGACGCAGGTCTTGGAGACCATCAGAGGACCTCGATATCACACCGGGTGCCCGGCGCGTTTGCGAGGCGAACGTCCGCGGTGAGGAGGGTGCAATCGAGGGCCTCCGCGAGCGCGACGTAGCACGCGTCGTAGGAGGTCAGGTTGTTGCGGAGCGTCCATGCTCGCCGAAGCAACGGCCCTGTTGGGTACACCACCAACGGCAGCTCGATCAGATCGTCGACGGCGTGCTGCGCCTGGGTTCGGGTGAGGTGTCCTCTCGTCGACCCGGTCCGTATCGCCGACATCGTCTCGACCCGCAACAGGTCCGGGCCGGCGAGGGTCTCCCCTCGCAGCCGAACCCTGCACGCATGGCCATCGGGCCCTCCGTCGGCAACGGCCGGTGCGAGGACTGAGGCGTCAACGACGAGCACGTTCGCGCTCTACGTCGGCGATCACATCCGCACGTGAGAGCCGACCCTTGCCGCGACCCTCGATTCTGTCGAGCATCTCGTCGAGCGTGGGCGTCTCGGCGATTCGTGCGAGCTCCGCGGCAAGAAACTGCTGAAGGGACTGCCCCGCGAGCTCGGCGCGGCGGACGAGCGCCTCGTGGACGGCTTCGGGGACATCTCGCACCTGCACATTGGGCATGCATGCATATTACATGCATTGCCGCCAGGTCAGACCAGAGCCTTCGCCATGCAGCGGCTCAGCGGAAAGTGCTCGTAGATCCCCCAGCAGGGGATGAGCTCGAACCCGACTGACGCGTACAGCGCGATCGCCTCGGGTTGCAGCGTGCCGGTCTCGAGGCGGAGCTCGCGGTACCCGCGGCGACGGCCCTCGGCCTCGACCTGCGCGAGCACCGCGCGCGCCACACCGGTGCGACGGGCCGCAGGAGTGACGTACATCCGCTTCACCTCGCCGATGCCGTCGGCGAAGTGCTTGACGCCTCCACAGCCAACGGCTTCTCCCTCGCGCAGGGCGACGAAGAACGAGCCGTTCGGCGGAGCCAGATCATCGGCCAAAGGCGCGTCGTCGTCCTCAGCGTCGTAGAGCGAGCGAAGCTCGTCGAGCAGTGCGACGACGAGCGACAACCCCGGTTCGACATCGATGCGGCCTTCGACGACCTGGATCACCGCGACATGGTGCCCGGTAGTCTGCGCCCATGACCGAACACCCGCTCAGAGAGCGGATCGCGGACCTCGAGCGCCGCAAGGCCGAGGCCTTTCAAGCCGGTGCGCCGCACGCGATCAAGCGGCAGCACGACAAGGGCAAGATGCTCGCCCGCGAGCGCGTCGACTTCCTCCTCGACCCCGGGTCGTTCAACGAGCTCGACCTGCTCGCCCGCCATCGCGCGCAGGCCGCGGGCCTCGAAGAGCACCCCTACACCGACGGCGTCATCACCGGCTGGGGCACGATCAACGGTCGCAAGGTCTTCGTGTTCAGCCAGGACTTCACCGTGTTCGGCGGCGCGCTCGGCGAGGTGTTCGCCGAGAAGATCCACAAGCTCATGGACGTCGCGCTCAAGGTCGGCGCGCCCGTGATCGGGCTGAACGACGGCGCCGGCGCACGCATCCAAGAAGGCGTCGTGTCCCTCGCGTCGTACGGCGGCATCTTCTACCGCAACGTGCTCGCATCGGGCGTCGTGCCGCAGATCTCGGTCGTCCTCGGGCCATGCGCGGGCGGCGCGGTGTACAGCCCTGCGATGACCGACTTCATCTTCATGGTGCGGGAGAGCTCGCACATGTTCATCACCGGGCCCGACGTCGTGCGCACGGTGACCGGTGAGGACGTCACGCTCGAGGAGCTCGGCGGGGCGATGAGCCACGCGACCAAATCAGGTGTGGCGACGTTCGTGGCAGCGGACGAGAAGGCGTGCCTCGAAGACGTGCGTTACCTCTTGTCGTTCCTGCCGTCGAACAACCTGGAGGATCCGCCCGCGTTCGAGTCAGGTGACGATCCCGAGCGGCTCTGCCCCGGCCTCGTCGACCTCATGCCCGACACCGCGAACAAGCCGTACGACATGAAGAAGGTCATCACGACGGTCGTCGACGACGGCGAGTTCTTCGAGTACTTCCCGCACTGGGCGGGCTCGATCGTGTGTGGCTTCTCACGCATCGACGGACACCCCGTCGGCATCGTCGGCAACCAACCGATGGTGCTCGCCGGCGTGCTCGACATCGACTCGTCCGAGAAGGCGGCGCGCTTCGTGCGCACGTGCGACGCGTTCAACATCCCCATCGTCACGTTCGTCGACGTGCCCGGCTTCCTGCCCGGCGTCGACCAGGAGTACGGCGGCATCATCCGCCACGGGGCCAAGCTGCTCTACGCCTACTGCGAGGCGACCGTGCCTCGCATCCAGGTCATCACGCGCAAGGCGTACGGCGGCGCGTACGTCGTCATGAACTCCAAGTCGATCGGGGCCGACCTCGCCTACGCATGGCCGAGCGCGGAGCTCGCGGTGATGGGGCCTCAAGGCGCGGTCGAGATCTTGTACCGACGAGAGCTGCAACAGGCCGCAGACCCCATTGGCAGGCGTGCCGAGCTGGTCGCCGAGTACACCGAGAAGTACGCGAACCCCTACAGCGCAGCGGAGCGCGGGTACGTCGACGACGTGATCGATCCGGCCGAGACGCGGGTGAAGCTGGTCGCCGGTCTACGCATGCTGCGTTCCAAGCGTGAGGAGCTCCCGAGGCGCAAGCACGGGAACATGCCGCTGTGACGACGGTCGTGCCTCGCGTCGCCGACGTGCATCCCACACCGACCGATGAGGAGATGGCAGCAATCATCGCGGCGATCACGATGACGTGGCCACAGCCGGCGGCCGCGCTCCCGACTCCCGACCCGATCACTCCCGCATGGCGATTCTCGGGCCGATGGTGGGCGCGGCCAGTGGCGGCTCGTCGCGCACGGCCCTGGTGACACCGTGCCGATCGAGCTGACGACGGTCGCGGACGACGAGGTCGTCTTTCACGACGGCGACACCGTGCTCCGCTTCGACGGCCTCGAGCCCGACACCGAGCACGAGCTCATGGGGATGTCGGTGCGCACGCTCATTCGGCCCCGCGGCGAGCTGCTGTGCAGGTTCGCCACCGTGAACGACGTCCACTTCGGCGAGATCGAGTGCGGCATCCTCGAGGAGTTCGAATCCGGGCCAGTGTTCCGGGCCGAGCCGGGCGCGCCCCCGTATCCCGAGATGATGAACGCAGGCGCGATCGCGGAGATCACCGCGATCGATCCGGCGGCGGTCATCGTGAAGGGTGATCTCACGGCCGACGGTCGAGACGACGAGTACGCCGCGTTCCGTGAGTTCTACGGCGGCGCGTTCGGCGATCGCTTACACACCGTGCGAGGGAACCACGACGGCTATCGGGGCCAGACCTACGAGGCGGGCGACCGAGAAGTCGTGCTGCCCGGCGTGCGCGTGCTGGTGCTCGACACGGTGATCCCCTTCGAGACGACGGGAAGAATCACCCGCGAGCAGCTCGCCTGGGTCGACGACCTCGCAGCCACGAGCGATCGCCTGGTCATGGTGATGGGCCACCACCATCCCTGGAGCCCCGACTCGGCGAAGCGCAGCCTCACCTACTTCGGCCTCGACCCCGACAGCTCCGAGGGCCTCGTCGACGTGATCGACCGGCGACCGTCGATCCTCGGGTACTTCGCCGGCCACACGCACCGAAACCGGGTGCGCCACTTCAGCGCGACCGGTGACGTGCCCTATGTCGAGGTCGCGTGCGTCAAGGACTTCCCCGGCACATGGGCGGAGTATCGCGTGCACGAAGGCGGCGTCATCCAGGTGCACCGCCGCATCTCGACACCCGAAGCGCTCGCATGGAGCGAGAAGACCCGCGCGATGTTCGCCGGGTTCTACGAGACGTACGCGTTCGGCGCGCTGAGCGATCGGTGCTTCACGATGGAGGTGAAGTCATGACCGACGTGCGGCATGCGTTCAGCGAGGCGACCGCGGGATTCGTCGATGCGGTGCTCTCGGTGCCGGACGACGCGTGGGTCGCTCCCGGACTCGGGGTGTGGAACGTGCGCCAGCTCGTCGGGCACACGAGCCGCGCCCTGGTCACGGTCGAGCAGTACCTCGACACGATGCCGGCAGAGGTCACGATTCACTCGGCGTTGGACTACTACACGCGGGGGCTGCAAATCGCGACGCCGACGCTCCACGACGACGTCGCCGAACGTGGCCGTGAGGCAGGAGCGGCGCTCGGAGACGACCCGGTGGCAGCGATCCGCGAGCTCTGCCAGCGTGTGCTCGATCGGGTCGCGAGCGAACCCGACGACGCGGTGTGCACCTCGCGGTTCAGCGGGATGTTCCTCATCGACTACCTGCCCACCCGGATCGTCGAGCTCACGGTCCACACGCTCGATCTCACGGATGCGCTCGATCGCCCGCCCACGGTGCGGCCGGATGCGATCGCGTTGACCACGGCGATCATGGCGCAAGTTGCCGATCCTCTCGTGATGATCCGCGCACTCGGCGGGCGCGCGGCGTTGCCCGACGGCTTCAACGTGTTCGGGTGAGCCCCGAGGCCGATGCGAGCACGGCGCCGCTCGCCGACCTGAAGGTCATCGACGCCTCGTCGGTGGTGGCTGGCCCCGCGTGCGCCCGGTACCTCGCCGACTTCGGTGCCGACGTCGTCAAGGTCGAACGGCCCGACGGCGGAGACACGCTGCGCGGCCTGGGGTGGCGCGACCCGCGCGACGACGTCACGTTGTGGTGGAAGCTGGCAGGGCGCGGCAAGCGCACCATCGCACTCGACCTCAAGCGCGCCACCGATCTCGACGTGATGCACCGGCTCTGCGACGAGGCCGACGTGCTGATCGAGAACTTCCGTCCCGGCACCCTCGAGCGGCTCGGACTCGGTCCCGACGTGCTGCTCGCCCGCAACCCGCGGCTTGTGATCACGCGGATCACCGGATTCGGTCAGGACGGTCCGTACTCGCCACGCCCCGGCTTCGCCACCATCGCCGAGGCGATGAGCGGGTTCGCTGCGATCAACGGCGAGCCCGACGGGGGCCCTTTGCTCCCGCCGATCGCGCTGACCGACGAGGTCGCCGGGCTCGTCGCAGCGTTCGCCACGATGGTCGGCGTCCACTCCGGTGTCGGACAGGTCGTCGACGTCAACCTGCTCGAATCGCTCTTCCAGTTGATGGGTCCGCTCATCGGCGCGCACCGACTCCTCGGTTACGAGCAACCTCGGATGGGTTCGGGCATCCCCTATTCGGTGCCGCGGGGCACGTTCCAGTGCGCGGATGGCGAGTGGGTCGCGGTCTCGACGTCAGCCGAATCGGTGGCCGCCCGCGTGATGGCGCTTGTCGGGCTCGGTGACGATCTCTCGGTACGCGACGTTTTCCGGCCGGGTCGAGCATCGCGACGAGGTCGACGAGGTCGTGCGGGCGTGGATCGCGGCCGCGACCGTCGCACGAGGTGCTCGCCGCGTTCGACGCCGCCGAGGCTGCCATCGCTCCGGTGATGACGATGGCCGACATCGACCGCGATCCGCACTACCTCGCGCGTGACGCCATCGTCGAAGTCGACGGGGTGCCGATGCAAGGTTTGATCGCTCGGCTCGCGAAGACGCCAGGCCACATCAGATGGGCCGGGCGTCCTCTGGATGCCGACGGAGAACAGATCCGCTCGAGCGGCTGGTAGGGATCAGCCCTCAGGAGCCGATCTGCTCGCCGGCCGGTGACAGCACGTACCAAGCGCCGCCGAGGTTCTGCCCATTGGCATCGCCAGGAGCGGTGTCGCTGATGAACGTGTACAGCAGATGGCCGTTGTAAACGACCTGCTGCGTGCCGTCCGGCTGCGGCGCGACGGACAGCTTCGACACGTCGAGGCCGGGACCGGCAACGGGAGTGCCGTCTGCAACCACTGCGGGCCAGTTCGCCTTGATGCCTTCGGGCACCGCGCTCGTGGTCGACGTGCCGTCGGGCACAAACAGGTACACAGTCATGCCCGCCGAGTTCACGAGGATCGGCTGACCGATCGCGGCGTTGTCGGCGGCCATCACCGTCGCGTTCGCCACGGCAGCGGCCGCCGCAGTGGTTGCCGCAGCAGATGTCGCTCCGGCCGAAGCCGCTGTCGTACCGGCGGCCGCGGTCGATGCCGACGAGCTGCCTGAGTCGTCGCCGCATGCGGCAAGTGCAAGCCCGGCGATCATGACGACCGCCAGACCGAGACATCGTTTGGACACCGGATCCTCCGTTCGCTTCGCCTCTCGTAGGGGTACGAGCGCGACAGACGACGGGTTCACCGGCCTCAGTCGGTGGAGGTTGCGACCTCGATGCGATCCTGCGGCCAGTCCTTCGCCGCCTCGAACGCGGCCTGCGCTTTGGCCAGTGTCTCCGACGCCGAGAAGGCGTGAGCGGGGTAGCACGCGATGCCGGCCCATCTCGTCTGCACGGCGTCGCGCTCGGCCTCGTTGCCGTCCGTGAGCGCCCGGCGCAGTCGCTCGACGGTCCAGATCGCGCCGTCCTCGGGTGTGTCTTCGAGGACGAAGCCGAAGCGTCCGTCGGCCAGACGACACGCGGTGTCGGCCTCGCGCAGCGTGGTGCGAATCGCTTGCACGACCGGCTCGGGTGCCACGCGAGTCGGCGTCCCCGACCGCACACCCTGCACCACGTCGAAGAGCACGATCGCAACGGGTCGAAGGTGCCGGCACGCGGCCGACACGCGGGTCTCGACCGCGATCTTGAAGTAGTCCTCGCTGAACAAGCCAGTCGGGTCGGTGATGGGCGAGGTCATGACCTTCTCGACCTTCCGGGTTGCATCGTTCGGGAGGTGGACCACTTCGGCCACCTCGGGTTCGGGCTCATCGATCTCGATGGGTTCGTTGATCTCGATGGCTTGATCCATCGACATCGGCTCGGGCTCCTCGGTCGGACCGAGCTCCGCATCGGTGCGGCGACGCGCCGGCACGGGCTCGGGCTCTGGTCCGGGCTCTGGTATCGACTCGGTTTTGGGCGCGGCAGGCTGCCGCGCCACGAACGCTGCGACGATCGCACAGACACCGGCAAGAAGGCCGAGCCCTGGCAGATCGAGCACGAGCGCGGCGATGCCGAGCCCAAGACCGAGAATGCCCGGGGCTAGACCGAGGACCGCCCGCCGATCAGTCATCGCAGGGACCATCGGCGCGTCTGGGCTCGAATCAAGAGCACGACACGTGGGCCGAACGGCCCATTCGTGTCGCGCTCGAGCGCGTCGTGGCACGTCGCTTCTCCACGATGTCCGCGATGTCGGCGATGATGCGGGCCATCTCGAAGTCCTTCGGGGTGTAGACCGCGGCCACCCCTGCGCCGAGCAACCGGGGCCGATCCTCCTCGGGGATGATCCCGCCGACGACGACCGGCACATCGACGCCCTCGGCTCGCAGCAGCGCGATCACCTGCGGCACGAGCTCGAGATGGCTGCCGGACAGGATCGACAGACCGACGACGTCGACGTCTTCGTCGCGGGCCGAGGCGGCGATCTGCTCGGGGGTGAGCCTGATGCCGGAGTAGACGACCTCCATCCCGGCGTCACGAGCCGCGACGGCGATCTGCTCCGCGCCGTTCGAGTGACCGTCGAGCCCCGGCTTCGCCACGAGGAACCGAGGGGGACCGCCCACCATCGTCGACACCCGGGCGACGAGGTCGCGCATGTCCCCGTTGCGGTGGCCGACGGCGGCACCGACTCCTGTGGGGGCTCGGTACTCGCCGAACACCTCGCGCAACGTCTGTGACCACTCGCCGGTGGTCACGCCGGCCTTCGCGCACGCGATCGTCGCCGGCATCACGTTCGTGTCACTTGCGGCGGCGGCGGCGAGCTCGCGCAGCGCCGCAGCGACCGCCTCGCTCGCACGCGCTGAGCGCCACGCCACCACATCAGCGATCGTGTCGGCCTCGACCTGCGGATCGACGCGCAGGATCCTCTCGTCGCCTTCCAACGGCGAGGCCGTGCTCTCGGTGTAGGCGTTGACCCCGACGACGACCTGCTCGCCCGACTCGATGCGGCGCGTGCGCTGGGACAGCGACCTCACCAGACGGCCCTTGACCTCCTCGATGGCTTCGAAGGCTCCACCGAGCGACAGCACATCGTCGAGCTCTGCCCACGCGGCGTCGGCAAGCTCCGTGGTGCGGGCCTCCATCACGACGGACCCGTCGAAGATGTCTTCGTGCTCGAGCAGGTCGGTCTCGAACGCGAGCACCTGTTGCATCCGCAACGACCATTGCTGATCCCACGGCGTGGGCAGGCCCAGCGCCTCGTTCCAGGCCGGCAGCTGGATCGACCGGGCGCGGGCCCGCTTCGACAGCGTCACTGCCAGCATCTCGAGGATGATCCTCTGCACGTTGTTCTCGGGTTGGCTCTCGGTGAGGCCGAGCGAGTTCACCTGCACGCCGTAGCGGAAGCGGCGCAGTGACGGGTCCTCGATGCCGTAGCGCTCGATGCCGATGCGATCCCAGAGATCGGTCATCGCCCGGAGCTTGCAGATCTCGTCGACGAAGCGGATGCCCGCGTTCACGAAGAACGAGATCGACCCGAACACCGAGGGGAAGCGCTCGGGCTCGACCTGGCCCGAATCTCGCACCGCGTCGAGCACCCCGATCGCCGTCGCGAGCGCGTAAGCGATCTCCTGCACTGGCGTCGCGCCCGCCTCTTGGAGGTGGTAGCTGCACACGTTGATCGGGTTCCACTTGGGAGCGTGGTGCGCGCACCATGCGACCATGTCGACGATGAGCCGGCGGCTCGGCTCGGGCGGGAAGATGTACGTGCCGCGCGAGAGGTACTCCTTCACGATGTCGTTCTGGGTCGTGCCCCGCAGGTCGACTGCCGTGACGCCTTGCTCCTCCGCGTTCGCGACGTAGAGGCCGAGCAGCCACGCCGCGGTGGCATTGATCGTCATCGACGTGTTCATCCGCCCGGGGGGGATGCCGTCGAGCAGGGTGCGCATGTGGCCGAGATGCGCGACGGGGACACCCACCTTGCCGACCTCACCCTTCGCCATCGGCGAGTCGGGGTCGTACCCCGTCTGGGTCGGGAGGTCGAACGCGATCGACAGGCCGGTCTGCCCCTTCGACAGGTTCGTGCGGTAGAGCTCGTTCGATGCCTTCGCGGTCGAGTGACCCGAATACGTCCGCATCAACCACGGTTGGTCGCGCTCGGTCACGGCTTCATTCTCGCTCACCCCGCGCTCTCACCATGCGTCCAGTCCCTCGATCTCACGCGCTTCCTCCAGCGCGACCACGTAGCGCGGTCGCGGGATCTCCACGACGCCGAGCGTGCGCAGATGCGGCGTGGCCCATTGCACGTCGAGCAGACGGAAGCCCGCGGCACGCAGTCGTGCGACGAGCGCAACGAGTGCGACCTTCGACGCGTCGGTTTGCAGGCTGAACATCGACTCGCCGGCGAACAGCCCGCCGATGGCGATGCCGTAGAGGCCACCGACCAGCTCGCCGTCCTCCGTCCACGTCTCGACGCTGTGCGCCCATCCGAGGTCGTGCATGCGCACATAGGCCGACACCATCGGCTCGGTGATCCACCCACCGGAACGCGCGGGATCACCGCACGCGCGCATGACCGACTCGAAGTCGGTGTCGACCCTCACCTCGTAGCGGCGAAGGGAACGGCGCAGCGAGCGGGTCATGACCAAGCCGTCGAGCGGCAGCACGCCGCGGGGGTCGGGCGACCACCATCCCATCGGGCCGTCGCGTCCCACTGGCATCGGGAACAGGCCGCTTCGATACGCGGCCAGCAACGTGCCCGGCTCGAGATCCGCGCCGACGCCGACGAGGCCGTCCTCGTCAGCCGCGTCGACCGACGGGAAGTGCCACGAGGACGGCGGCGGCTCGACGGGCCGGGCGGGCATCAGCCCTCTCGCGCTACTTGCGGTAGTCGTAGAAGCCGAAGCCGGACTTGCGTCCGAGGCGCCCCGCGCTGACCATCCGGCGCAGAAGCGGGGAGGGCGCGTAGTTCGGGTCACGGAACTCGTCGTAGAGCGCATCGAGGATCGCGACGGAGGTGTCGAGGCCGACGAGATCGAGCAGCGCGAACGGCCCCATAGGGAAATTGCATCCGCCCTTCATCGCCGCGTCGATGTCTTCTCGTGACGCCGTGCCCGCTTCGAGCATCCGCACCGCGTTGTTGAGATACGGGAAGAGCAGCGCGTTGACCACGAACCCCGCACGGTCTTCGACGACGACGGCCTGCTTGCCGCACTGCTCCGCGAACTCACGGGCGGCGGTGATCGTGTCGTCCGACGCGAGCAGCGGCCGCACGATCTCGACAAGGCCCATCGCAGGCGCGGGGTTGAAGAAGTGCACGCCGCAGACCCGCTCGGGCCGGCCGGTCTCGACCGCCATCTCGACGACTGGGAGCGTCGAGGTGTTCGTGGCCAGGATCGCATCAGGGCGGCAGTAGTGGTCGAGCTCACGGAAGAGCTGCTTCTTCACCGCGAGGTCTTCGACGACCGACTCGATCACGAGGTCACAGTCGGCGAGCTCGCCGAGCACCGTCGTCGCGGTGACACGAGAGACGACCGCGGCACGCTCGGCTTCGTCGATCTTCCCCCGCTCGACCTGCTTGGCGAGGGCCTTCTCGAGGGCAGCCACCATGCCGTCGGCACTGGCCTCGTGACGAGACCGGAGGATGACCTCGTAACCCGCTTTCGCAGCCACTTCGGCGATCCCCGCCCCCATGATCCCCGACCCGACGATGCCCACCCGCTTCACGGCCACCGCCCGAGGTTACCGGCGGGTAAGGAGGCGACACCAGACGGCCGCCGCGGTCGAGCGACGAAGGTCACCGTGTGTTCACGCCGAGGAGACCGCGACGCCACCTCGCCTCGGTACCGTCGAAACCATGTCGAGAACCACCGCTGCGCCAGCGCGCCACATCGTGCTCGAGCGCTCCTTCAACTTCCGTGACCTGGGCGGTTACCCGACCGTCGACGGCGGCACGACCAAGTGGCAGACGCTCTACCGGGCAGACGGCATCCATCGCATCTCCGAAGCCGACGTCGTGCGGCTGCAGCCCCTGGGCCTCAAGACCGTGATCGACCTGCGCACACCCGACGAGATCGAGCAGAACGGTCGCTTTCCTGTCGACTCCGTCGACTACCGCCACCACCCCGTCATGGACGTGATCTGGACACCCGAGCTGATCGAGGCGAACGCCGACTCCCCCACGTTCCTGGTCGACCGGTATCACGAGATGCTGGTCACCGGAGAACGCGCCCTCGGTGAGTCGCTCCGGCTCCTCGCCGACCTCGACGCCTACCCCGCCGTGTTCCACTGCGCCGCAGGCAAGGACCGCACGGGGATCCTCGCCGCGCTCGTGCTCGGTCTCGTGGGTGTCCCCGACGAGGTCATCGCCGAGGATTACGCGTTGAGCAGTGAGGGCGTCGCTCGCATGATCGAGTGGGTCCTCGAGAACATGCCCGAAGCCCGGGAGCGGATGAGCCAGGCGCCTCCGTCGATGATGGAGTCGGGGCCCGAGACCATCCTCGCTCTGCTCGACCACATCCGCGTCGAGCATGGCACCGTCGAGACCTACGTCGGCTCGCTCGGCGTCGACGCCGACCACATCGCGCGACTGCGCATCGCCCTCGTCAGCTGACGACACGACCCCCGCTACGGTGACTGCGATGAGCGGCATCTTGGCGTTGGTGGGCGGAGGCGAGTTCGGCGACGACTGCGACTTCGACGCCGAGTTGCTCGCAGCCGCGGAGGCGAGCGAGGTGCTCGTGGTCCCGACCGGAGCCGCGTACGAACATCCCGGCCGATCGGTGGCGCAAGCGGTCACGCACTTCGAGGCGCTCGGCGCCGCGGCTCGGGGCCTCATGGTGCTGAACCGCAACGACGCGCTCGACGAGGCCAACAGTGAGGCGGCTCGGACCGCCCGGTTCGTCTACCTCACGGGCGGCTCACCGATGCACCTGCGCTCCGTGCTCAAAGCCACACCGTTCTGGGAGGGTCTGCTCGAGGCGTGGCGGGACGGCGCGGTGATCGCCGGATCGTCTGCAGGTGCGATGGCCCTCTGCGACCCGATGGTCGACCCGCGCGGCGGCGCGTTCACCCTCGGGCTCGGCTTGCTCGAACAAGTCGCCGTGATCCCCCACCACGACCAATGGGGCCACGAACGGTCGCGGCGCACGTTCGAGCTCGCGGGGTCAGCGTTCCCGATCGTCACCGTCGACGAGCAGACCGCGGTCATCCGAGGCGGCGACGGCGCATGGCGCGCTGCGGGCAGCGGGAAGGTGCAAGTGATGCTCGGCGGCTACGAGGTCGGGCTCGACCGCCTGCCGTAATCCCTCGTCGCCGTCGTCCGCTTCGCTTCCGCCGGCTCCTGCTCGCTGACGCTCGACAATCGGTGCTTCGCGCACCCGGGCGGCGCACTGCGCCGCCCCAGACGAGGGTCACGACTCGGTGATCGTGACCTTCTGGATCTGCACGGGCTGTGAGGGCGGGCCGTCGGCGCCCGGCACCGCGAGCGCTGCGATCGTCTTGATCGTGGTGTCGAGGCCATCGGTGACCTGACCGAAGAGCGAGTACTTCGCCGGGAGCTGCGTGCCTTGCTGGCCGCTGATGACGAAGAACTGGCTGCCGTTCGTGTCGGGGCCGGAGTTCGCCATCGCGAGCGACCCGAGCTGGTACGCGCCTTCGGCGGGCAGCTCGTCGGCGAACTCGTAGCCCGGCCCTCCGGTGCCGTCACCCTTCGGGTCGCCGCACTGGATCACGAAGTCGGCCACGACGCGGTGGCACGTGATGCCGTCGTAATAGTGGTACAGCGAGAGCACCACGAAGTTGTTCACGGTGTTCGGCGCGGCCTTCGGGTCGAGCTCGATGGTGAAGCTCCCGTGGTTCGTCTCGACGTCGGCGGTGTACTTCTTCGCCGGGTCGACGCACATCGGGGGTGCCTTCTCGAAGGAGGTGACGCGCTCAGCTGAACCGTCCGTCGGTGGGCAGGGTGTGGTACCCGTGATCGAGGTGCCGGGGACGGTCGTGATCGTGCTCGCGGTGCTGGCCGCCGTCGTGCCCGCCGAACCCGCGGCTGTGGTGGCCACACCCGCACCCGTCGTGCCTGCGCCCGCAGCGACCGTCGTGCCCGATGACACCGCGGTGTTGTTGTCGTTGCCCCCGACGAGCCTGCTGATCAGGAAGGCGACCGCGAGGAACGCCACGACGAGGATCGCTCCCCGGATGATCGTGCGCTTGCGCTTCGCAGTGGCCTGCTCGGCTTCCTGAGCTTCGAGTCGAGCCTGTCGACCGGCCTTCTGGCGTTCACGTTTTGCGGTGCCCACGAGCCGGGAAACCTACCGGGTCACCGGGATCGCCCCACAGTCAGCGCGAGTGCCGCTGGTACCGTCCCAGGGCGTGGCCCTCCTCGTGCAGAAGTACGGCGGCACGTCCGTCGCCGACGCCGATCGCATCCGGGCCGTCGCAGAAAACGTCGCTCGCACGCACCGGCAGGGCAACGACGTGATCGTCGTGGTCGAGCGCGATGGGCAAGGAGACCGACGAGCTCATCGCCCTCGCAAACCGCGTTTCCTCGAAGCAGCCCGGACGCGAGATGGACATGCTGCTCACCGCCGGTGAGCGCAAGACGATGGCCTTGCTGTGCATGGCCCTCGCTGAGCTCGACATCGACGCCTCGTCGTTCACGGGCAGCCAGGCCGGCATCGTCACCGATACGACGCACGGCAAGGCCAAGATCCTCGAGGTCAGGGGCGACCGGCTGCGCACCGCGATCGCCGCGCGTCAGATCCCCGTCGTCGCAGGGTTCCAAGGCGTCTCGACGGCGAACGACATCACCACGCTCGGACGCGGTGGCTCGGATACGACCGCGGTCGCGCTGGCCGCCGCGTTCGATGCCGATGCCTGCGAGATCTACACCGATGTCACCGGGGTGTTCACGGCCGATCCTCGAGTCGTGCCGACGGCGCGCCGGCTGAGCAAGGTGTCGTTCGAGGAGATCCTCGAGATGGCGGCGACGGGCGGCCGCGTGCTCGCGCTGAGGTCGGTCGAGTTCGCGCGCAACCACCACGTGCCGCTCCACGTTCGGTCGAGCTTCACCTGGGAGCCTGGTACCTGGATCACAGAGGAGGACGCTTCGATGGAAGCCCCGATCATCTCCGCCGTCACTCACGACACCGACGAGGCGAAGGTGACGATCACCGGAGTGCCCGACAAGCCCGGCATCGCAGCGCGGCTGTTCCGCGCGCTCGCCGACGAGTCGGTGAACGTCGACATGATCGTGCAGAACACTTCGATCGGCGGAGCCACCGACATCTCCTTCACCGTGCCGAAGGCAGACCTGGCCGCGAGTGAGCGCGTCACCGGTGCCCTCGTCGCCGAGATCGCCGCGACGGGGGTGACCCACGACGAGAACATCGGTCGGGTCTCGCTCATCGGGGCGGGCATGAAGACCAACCCGGGCGTCGCCGCCACGATGTTCGAGACGCTCGCCGACAACGGCATCAACATCGAGATGATCTCGACCTCGTCGATCCGGATCTCGTGCGTCGTCGCGGCCGCCGACGTCGAGCGCTCGGTGCAGGTGCTGCACGACGCGTTCGCCCTCGGCGCCTGACGCGGCGCCTGAAACTGCCGGGATTCCGCCGCGACCCCGCCGGTAGCCTGACGCCATGCGCGTAGGAGTCGTGGGAGCAACCGGGCAGGTCGGCAGCGTCATGCGGGCGGTGCTCGACGAGCGAAAGCTCCCGATCGACGAGATCCGCTACTTCGCCTCCGCACGGTCTGCCGGCAGCACGTTGCCGTGGCGGGGAGTCGATCTCATCGTCGAGGACGCGGCGATCGCGGACCCGAGTGGTCTCGACGTCGCGCTGTTCTCCGCCGGTGCCACGGGCTCGAAGGCGCTCGCCAAGCGGTTCACCGATGCGGGTGTGATCGTCATCGACAACTCGTCGGCGTGGCGCATGGATCCCGATGTGCCGCTCGTCGTCGCCGAGGTGAACCCGCACACGCTGGCGCACCTTCCCAAGGGCATCGTGGCGAACCCGAACTGCACGACGATGGCCGGCATGCCGGTGTTGAAGCCGCTGCACGTCGCGGCCGGGCTGAAGCGATTGGTGGCCAGCACCTACCAAGCGACCTCCGGCGCAGGGCTTGCCGGAGTGGCCGAGTTCGACGAGCAGGTGCGCAAGGTCGTCGACGGCGCGGCGGCGCTCACCTTCGATGGCGACGCGGTCGAGTTCCCGACGCCGACGAAGTTCGCGCGGCCGATCGCGTTCAACGTGCTGCCGCTCGCGGGCACGATCGTCGACGACGGCTCCGAGGAGACGAACGAGGAGCAGAAGTTCCGCGACGAGACCCGCAAGATCCTCGAGATCCCGGGCCTTCCGGTGTCGGCGACATGCGTGCGGGTGCCGGTGTTCACCGGCCACTCGTTGTCGCTCAACATCGAGTTCGAGCGTGCGATCAGCCCGGACGAGGCCCGCGCGATCCTCGCCGACGCTCCCGGCGTCGAGCTGTCCGACATCCCGACGCCGTTGCAGGCCGCGGGCAAGGACCCGTGCTTCGTGGGTCGCATCCGTCGGGACGAGACGGTCGAGTTCGGGCTCGCGCTCTTCATCTCGAACGACAACCTGCGCAAGGGCGCCGCACTCAACGCCGTGCAGATCGCCGAGCTGCTCACCGCTCGCTGAGGCGCGTCACGGGCACGCGTCAGAGACACGCACAGGGAATCGCTCCGCACTTCGGACATCCGTCGCGAAAGCGGGCGATCGCGTCGTCGAAGTCGATGTCGATCTGGTTCGCGAGGGACGCGAGCCACGCCAGCACATCGCCCATCTCGTGCACCTGCTCGTCCCTCGAACCCTTGCGCACCGCGCGGGCGAGCTCGCCGACCTCCTCCGCCAACCACGCGACCGTGACCGCGACCCCGCGCTCGGAGTCACGCTCGAGGTAGGTGTCCGCGATGACCTGCTGGAACTCGCGCATCTGCATGAGCCCACCATGCCGCGTATGGTCGACCGCATGGCAATGGACACGTTCATGGTGCTCGTCGGCGTGTACGACGACGTGAAGGATGCAGAGCAGGACTACGAGGCGATCAAGGATCTGCACACCGAGGCAGGGCTCATCGATGCCTATGACGCGGCCCTGATCGACCGAGACGAGAAGGGCAAGGTCAAGATCAAGAAGAAGCACGAGACGCCCACCCGCGCGGGTGGCGTGCTCGGCGCGGGTGTCGGTCTCGCCAGTGGACTGGTGGTCGTGCTGTTCCCGTTCGCTGCGGTCGGCGGCGGTCTCCTCGCCGCGATGACGGGTGGTGGCGCGGTGCTCGGTGCCGTCGCGGGCCATGCCGCTGCGGGCATGAGCCGCAGGGACCTGAAGGAGCTCGGCGAGCAGCTCGACGACGGGCAGGCCGGCCTCATCGTCGTCGCGGTGTCAGACATGACGTCGAAGGTCGAGGCGGCGATGAAGAAGGCCAAGAGGCTCGAGGAGAAGGAGCTCAAGGCCGACACCGCCGCGATCGAGGCTGACGCGAAGGAAGCAGAGTCCGCCGCGAAGGGCTGACGGCTTCGACTGACCGTCTCTCCCCCTTCTCTGCTGGAAAGCGCGCAACTTTGGCGCGTTCTCAGCAGGGAACGCCGTGGGGAGGGTCGGATGGGGCGGCTACGCTCTCCGGCCTACCGGGAAGTAGCGCAGCTTGGTTAGCGCGCAGCGTTCGGGACGCTGAGGCCGCGGGTTCAAATCCCGCCTTCCCGACCAATCGCGGCCGAGTCGTCAGCTGGGCACACGATCAGGGATCACCGGGCGCCGGCTCGGCGTCCGGTGGCCGCGGCGAAGATGCACTGCGATGGCGACGCTGGTGACTGCGGCCCACGCACACCAGAGGGAGATCAAGCCGCTCTTGTTCAACGCGGCGAGGAAGCCAACGGCGACGAGGTTGATCACGCCGAACCACCGCACGTGCTGGTACTTCGACACGAGCATCGAGCCGCAGGTCGCAACGACGTAGAGGAACACGATCAAGCCACCGTGCCAAAGATCGACGCTGTATGCGATGTGGTGCCCTTCGATGGTCGCGGCGATCGGGCCGCGAATGACTGCGTACATCAACACGATTGCCACTGTCACACCGATCGCTGTGAAGACAGCAACACGTCGCCGATTGGCGAGCGGCTCGAGGGCACCCACCGCAACGGGAACGAGGACGGGTAGGACCCCGAAGGCGATTGCGAGATACACCCAAAGCGCAGTGCGCCAGACGGCGCTCGGCACCTGGTCGTCGAGGCCCCACCAAATCACCGCCTCGATCAGCTGATGGGCGGCAAGCACCAGCGGTATGGCTGCCAGGGGAAGCTCGGCGCGTCGACGGACGTGGCGAAGCGCGTCGATGCCGACTGCGCCCACCACGAGACCGCCGACGACATCCGCTTCGGCCGAGAAGCACACCTCGTCAGCCCGGGCGATCTCGTCGAGCACATCGGCCCGAGGAGCGTTTGAGATCCACATCGCTCCTGGCCGTGCGTTGACGAACAAAGGCAGAGTCGCCTTGGCCCGATGATGGACCTCTCACGGCCGAGCGACCAGGGCCGGAGGTCCCTGCCCGAAGCCGTTCACCCCTCCGACGCGCGCGATCCCCCGCGTGTGTTCGTAGGTGTCCGTTTCGGCTGCGAGCCCGAACGAGCCCGCGACGTTCTTGGATAGCGTCCGGCTCAGTCATGTCGCCGACGCCGCGGTTCTCCGTGATCATCCCGCTGGAGTCCCACCGCGGAGAGGCCGTCCGCTGCGTGCGGGGCTGGGCGAAGGGCCAGCTGTTTCCGCGTGAGCAGTTCGAGATCGTCGTCGCCATCCCGGCTGGCCACTCGACGCCCGAGCTGGAAGAGATCCGCGGCCTGCTCGGGCCGCAAGACCGGATGCTGGAGCTCGACCGTCACCACGACATGGACCTCTGTGCAAAGGCCGCCCAGAGCGCGAGCGGCGAGGTGCTGTTCTTCACGGAGTCGCACTGCCTGCCCGAGCCGGGGACGCTTGCGAGCGCGGAGGCCATCACGCGCGCGAACCCTGAGTGGGCCGGATTCAGCGGCCGCTCGATTCCGATCACCGGCAACCTCCTGTCGGAGGTCGAGGCGGCGTGGTACGGGCCGGACATCGAGTTCGGCATGCACGAGCATCCCTGGCGGAAGGTGCTCGACCAGTGCTTCGTCGTGCGTCGGTCGGCGTACTTCCAGGCGGGCGGCTTCGATCCGGCCTTCGGACACTTCGCCGAGTGGCTCATCGCCGCCCGCTTCCACGCGCTCGGCCTGACGATCGGCTACGCGCCGACCGTCCGCATCCACCACCGGTACATCGGGGAGTTCGCCGAGTGGCACCACTTCACCGCCGACTTCTTGCGGGGACAGATGGCCTACCTCGCGGTGGAGCCCCCCGATCCACTCACGACGATGTTCGACGAGGTGCCCGAGTGGTCGCGCCGGCACATGCTGCGGCGCAGCGTGGCACGCCGGGTCTGCCGCATGCTGCTGAGCGACTTGCGCGGATCAATCGAGCTCGCGAGCGCGGAGAGCCCGCTTCGCAACCTCTCGTCACTTCGCGACTGGCACTGGTCGCTGCTCAGATCGTGGCTCGTGCGAGCGGCGGCCGGACACTCGATCATGCGGGCGCGCGCCCAGCGCAGGTATCTCACGACCCGAGTCGCGCTGCAGGTCGATCTCCTGACCCGCAACCGAGCGCAGGCGCGCGTGCACCTCGGTCGATGCTGCGACGCGGTCGCAATGGTGGAGCGCACCCGGTTCGCGCGAGCGTGGGCTCGCAACCTCGAGGACGACGAGGCGAGCCGCCCGCCTCTTGACGACGTGCCGGCCCGCGACTCCGGCCTATGGGAGCCCGGACGGCTCGACGAAGTCCATGGCGTCGGGTTCCACTCCGCCTCGGCCGCCGGCGCGGAACGCATTCGCTGGTCTGAACCCGCTGCGTACGTCGCGCTGCCGCTCGCCGCGGGGCGATACGTGATGAGGCTGAACTGGCTCTTTCCTCCGCAGTTCGACGGTGATCAGAGTCCACGCTTCTACCTCGACGAACGGCCGATTCCGGCCGAACGCGTGTCCATCCGGCGAGACTTCGTCGAGCTCCGCGTGGACGTTCCCGAGTCGTCCTGTTTGCCACGCCTCGGGTGGGTCTGCCCGGCCAATCATGCGGACGACGACGCCCGGATGCTCGGCCTGCCGGTCGTCAGCCTGGCCTGGGCTCGCGAGGATGCGCACGAGCCACGAGGCGAGCGGACCAACGATGGAGTCGCGCTCGCCCATCTCGGGTGATCGACCGCCCGACGCGCCACGCCCGCGCTACCGGTTGCGGGCGAGAAGAGCCAGCAGCCGCAGCAGCGTGATGTACAGCCAGATGAGCGTGACCATCAAGCCGTAGGCGGCGTACCACTCCATGAACTTCGGCGCGTCACGATCGACGCAACCTTCGATGAACGCGAAGTCCAGCGTCAACGACAGCGCGGCGAGGATCACGGCGATCACGGTCACGACGATCCCGATGCTGCGGAACTGCGCGGAGTACAGGAAGCCCCAGTCGAAGATCGCCAGCACCCATACGAACAGGTACAGGAGCGACAGCCCGCCGATCCCGACGATCACCGCGAACGCCAGCTTCTGCGTCGGCTTCACGATGCGGGTGACGTACAAGAACAGCGCGACCACGAACACCGCGACCGTGGCCAGGACCGCTGCCGCGACGATGCCGTCGGTCTGCGCGTCGAACATCGCGGAGATCGCACCGAGGCAGAAGCCCTCGAGGATCGCGTAGACGACACCGAGCAACGCGGCGCGGCGCGGGTTGACCGCCACCATGATCGCCGACGAAGAAAGCGCCGAAGCTCGCCAGCCAGAACCCGCCCGGGATCGTCACGGTCGTGTTCGCGTAGCCGGTGCCGAGATCGATGGCGACGGGCTGGGTCGCCGTGCCCATCCCCACGCTCCGCCGGCGACGAGCACGAGGAGCAAGAACAACGTCTTGATCGACGTGCCGAACACGGTCATGGACCGAGGCGATGTCTCCGCGAACAGTGCAACGGCAGCCTTCGAACCGAGTGCCGGGTTCCCAGAGTCGTTCGTTTCGGTGATCACAGCTGTCACGGGTACAGACCCTACGGCGGGCGGCTCACCGGCCGGTTCTCGGGCCTGCCCGATCGACCCACGTGAGCAACACACCTTCTCGCTTCACCATGTACGAGCCGGGCATCAAGCGCAGGCGCGTCGGCACCACCTCGAGAATGCCGAACGCGGGAGCAGTCGGCGAGTCCCACGCGGGGATGATGCTCGGGTCGTAACCGACGGGCGGGGGGCGTTCTTGATGCGGTCCCAGCCCGCGACGCGACTCTCGTCGTCGAGCGTCCATGTCGCCGCGCACTCGGCGAGGCACGTGTCGTGATTGCTGGCCCAGTAGTTCAACGAGATGAACGGAGTCACCTCGAGGTCGTCGTGCTTCGGGGAGAGAGGGCTCGTCGCGATCCAGCCGCGCAGATCCGTTCCGTCCCACTCCCATACGGGATGCAACACACGACTGCGGGGGCGACCGGCGCGGTCGACCGTGGCTGCCGAGCACCACACGATGCGATGCGCCATCTCGACGAACGCGGGAGCCACCGAGCTGAGGTCGTGGCTGAGGTCGTCGCTCACGTGGAGGTGCCTGCTCCCAACAAGCTGAGCTTCGCGGAGCGCGCGGTGCTGTCGAGCAACGCACCATCGTTCGCGACGTTCGCGGCCGCGGGCGACTGCGTGCCCGGCGGTGCCAAGGTGATCTGCGTCAGGGTCGCGTGGAGGGTGTTCGCCGCGTTGATCACCGGCACGAGCGCGTTGCGCTCGAGTGCAGACGGCCCGCTGTGGTGGAGCGTCGCGAGCTCCGCGTTGAGCTGCACGAGTCGAGCCTCGGTGCGCGTCGCGAGCACTGGGATCGCCGAGGGCTGCGCGGCAGCAAGGCTGATGCCCGCGTCCGACAGCTCGTCGAGGAGCGCGCTCGCCTGCTGCCTCCAGTCCGCGTTCGTCTTCTGAGTCCGGGTGCGCCCGACGAAGAACGCGACGATGCCCACGACGATCACGACACCGACGAGGATGAGGAGCCAGTTGTCGCTGTCGTTCGGACTCGTCGTGGCCGCCGCAGTCGTTGCCGCGGCCGCCGTGGTGTCGGGGGTGGCGATCGTCGCCGCAACGTCCGCCGTGGTCGGAGCCTCCGTCGTCGCACCCTTCGTGGTCGTCGCGGCCTCCGTCGTCGTCGGGGCCTCCGTCGTGGGCGCCGTGGTGGCCGTCGTGTCTTGTGCTCCCGCGACGCCCCCGGCAAGGCCGAGCGCGGCGACGGCGGCCAGCGTGGCGAGGAGGACGGGGGTCAATCGGGTGCGCGGCATGCGCGCGACCGTAACGGGTCAGCCCGCCGTGGCGAGGGCTGCGAGTAGATCCTCGACTCGATGCTTGATGTCGTCGCGGATCTCTCTGACTCGCTCGATGGGCTCGTCAGCGGGATCGTCGACAGCCCAGTCCTCGTACCGCTTGCCCGGGACGAACGGGCACGAATCGCCGCAGCCCATCGTGATCACCACATCCGCCTCGTCGAGGACCGCGTCGGACCAGCGCTTCGGCGTCGCACGACTGATGTCGATGCCGACCTCGGCCATGGCCTCGACAGCCATCGGATTGACCTCGCTCACGGGCTCGGAGCCTCCCGACAGTCCGACGGCGCGCCCGTCGGCAAGATGCTCGAACCATCCGAGCGCCATCTGAGACCGACCGGCGTTGTGCACGCACAGGAACAGGACATGAGGAACAGTCACGAGACCTCCACGTGTTCGACCCACAGGTACGCGCAGAACGCGGAACGCGGCGACGCCTCCGGCGAGCTGGGCGATGACGAACGCTGGTACCGACGAGGGACTGATGCCGGCGAACGTGTTGGTCAACGATCGGGCGATGGTCACTGCGGGGTTGGCGAAGCTCGTCGAGCTCGTGAACCAGTACGCGGCAGCGATGTAGCCCCCGACAGCGAACGCCACCATCGACGAACGCCCCGACCGGACGATCCCCAGGATCACCATCAATAGCCCGATTGTCGCGACGATCTCCCCGAGCCAGAGGCCCGCCGACGAACGGTCATGGGTCGACAGAGTCACCGCGGGGAGGTCGAACATCAGGTTCGCGACGACCGCGCCCGCACACGCGCCCCCAAGTTGCGCAGCGACGTACACGGCGCTCTCGCGAGTGTCGAGGTGACCAGCCAAGCGACTCGCAAGCGTCACGACCGGGTTGAGGTGAGCACCGGAGACCGACATGAAGACGAGGATGAGCGCGATCAACCCCGCGCCCGTCGCGGTCGAGTTCTCGAGGAGCTGCAACCCGATGTCGTTCGGCGAAAGACGCTGGGCAAAGATCCCCGAGCCGACGACCACTGCAACGAGAAAGCCAGTGCCGACAGCCTCCGCAGCGGCGCGCCTTGCAAGGTCGGCGGGCAACGTCAGCAGCAGACGCGCCGCGGACTCTGGCGCCGAGGAGCAGCACAGCTCATCGCGCGGCATCTCGATGTCCTCGAGCACCGTGTAGATCTCCCACGGCTCTCCGTCGGGCGCATCGACCCACACCTTGTCCTGCACCGCGTAGCAACACGCGACCTCGTCCTCGACGGCGCACGCCAGGCCTTGTGCTTCGAGGCGTGTCTGCGCGTCGGCCACTGCCTCGCTGCTCTCGACCTCGACGCCGAGGTGGTTCAGGGTGCCGGGGACACCATCACCCGCCATCAGCACGAGCTTCAGCGGGGGCTCAGCGATCGCGAAGTTGGCGTATCCGGGCCGCACCTTGCGCGGCGGGGTGCCGAAGAGCTTTGAGTAGAAGGCGACGGCCGCGTCGAGGTCGGACACGTTCAGTGCGAGCTGGACCCGTGACATCATCTGGCTCCTGATAGATTGACGGTTATCGATATGTCCACTGTCGCAAATAGATCGACCGACGTCAATACGTGCTGCCCATCGGTCCTGGGTGCTCCGCTCGACGCAGAGCAAGCAGAGGAGCTGGCCCGTGGCTACGCGGCGCTCGCCGGTCGGGCCGTTGGGGAAGGCGCAGCCGACGATCAGCCATCACACGAAGGCGCTCAGCGACGCCGGGCTCATCGTCGGCGAGAAGCGCGGGCGCTGGGTGTACTGGCGCGCCGTGCCCGATCGGCTCGACGCTCTGCGCGCGGCGCTGGCGGGCTAGACGACTTCGGGCGTCGGCGCCGACTCGGGCGCGGGGACGCCCTCCTGGTAGGGCTCCTCGCGCAGGATCGCATCGGCGGCGCGCCGCAAGCGGAACGCGTCGAGCGGCTTGATCAGCCAGCCGTCCGCATGGCTGCGCTGCGCAAGGAACACGTCTGCCGTGCGGTCGAGCAGCATGAGCACGCCGACGTCGGGCAACCGATCGGCTCCGGCTTCGAGCCTGAGGTCCATGCACGTGGCCATGCCACCCATGTTGCCGATCTGCAGATCGAGCACGACGAGATCAGCGGGGCGGATCTTCAGCGCAGGGACGACGTCCTTGCCGTTGCGGACCCACCTGATCGTGGTGGCCTCGCCCCCGAGTGCAGCCCGCACCTCGTCGAGGATCCAGTCGGCATCGGTCGCAACGAGGATCTCCGGCACGCAGGGAGGCTACCGAAACAGGTGCGCGGCGATCGCATCCAGGCCGCCGATGTCGTGCACGTCGCTCTCGAGGAACGGCACCCGCACGACCGGCGCCGGATCGACCCGAGTCGCGAGCTCCTGCAGGTGGTCCTCCTCGCGTGCGGCCACGAGCTCGAAGTCGGCGAGGTTCGCGAAGAGCTGTCCGAGATCCGAGCCGGCGAGTGTGCGGGCGCGCTCGCGTGTCGCTTCGGCCAGGCCGGTGCCGAATCGCGGATGCATGCGATTGACGACCAGCGCGGCGACGGCGATGCCCGCCTCGTCGAGCCGATCGGCGAAGTAGGACGCCTCCTCGACGGTGTCGCCCCGCGGCGACGCGACGAGGACGAACGAGGTCTCCCGCGCCGAGAGCAGCTCGAGCACTCGCTCGGCGCGCTCGCGGAACCCGGCCTCCATGCCGTCGAAGGCCTGGAAGAACGCGATCGCGTCCTCGATCACGTCGCCGCCGATGACCTTCGACACCGAGCGCAGGAACGCCTGCGCGGCGACGTTCACCGCCTTCACGTAGGCGCGGCCCGGGGTCATGAGGATGCGATAGAGACGGTGATCGAGGAAACGCGTGAGCCGACGTGGTGCGTCGAGGAAGTCGAGCGCGTTGCGCGTGGGCGGGGTATCGACCACGACGAGGTCGAATTGCGATTCCTCGTGCAGCTCGAAGAGCTTCTCCATCGCCATGTACTCCTGGGTGCCGCTGAGGCGACCAGAGATGTTGCGGTAGAAGCGATTGCCGTAGATGCGCTGTGCCTGCGCCGGATCAGCGGCATTGCGCGCCACGAGCTCATCAAAGGTGGTCTTGGTGTCGAGCATCATCGCCCACAGCTCGCCCGACCAGTCGCCCTCGATGACCGACGGTGAGTTGGTGAGACCTTCGAGTCCGAGCGCGTCGGCCAGTCGCTTCGCGGGGTCGATCGTCACGACGACACACCGCCGCCCGAGTCGCGCACCGTGCAACGCGATCGACGCAGCCGACGTCGTCTTGCCGACGCCTCCCGTGCCGCAGCACAGGATGATCGAGCTGCCGGCGACGACCTCTTCGAGCGTCATGACGGCAGCGGCCCGAGCACGCCGATCCCTTCGAGCGCGGCATCGCTCAGGAGCTGAACGTCGTCGGGGGTGACGTCGGTCGTGAAGAGGAAGGGAAGGTGGATCTGCGACAACGGGAGCCGTTCGGACAGCCGCGCGACCTGCTCACGCTGGAGCGCCACCCGTGAGGCGCGGAAGGCTGCCGCGTCGCGGAGCGCATCCGCCTCGCCCGGCATGAGCGCGACGCCGGCCGCTTCGGCCGCGACGACCGGATCGACATCCATCCCCTCGCGCGCGGGGTACAGGCCGTTGACGATCACCGGGCCGAGCGCGACGCCGACACGATCTTCGAGCGAGTACGCGGTGTCGACGAGCTCGTTCACGGGCGTCTCCTCGGGGAGCGTGACCAACACGACCGAGCACCGCTCGGGGTCGGTGAGCATCTCCATGACGTCGCGCGCCTGGGTGTTGATCGGCCCGACGGTGACCGCGTCGAGCAGGCCGCGCGCCGACTCGAGGAACGTGACGGCATGCCCCGCGGCCGGCGCGTCGAGGAGGATGAGGTCGACCCCTCCCCCTCGCTCGAGCTGCTTCACCTTCCCCAACACGAGGATGTCTTCGATGCCGGGTGCCGCGGTCGCGACGACGTCGAGCGCACCACCCCGGACGAGCCGGTTCGACAGCCGGCGCATGCCGTGGTCGACGAGGTACTCGAGGAGGGCATCGGTGGGCGTGATCGCCCGGACGAGGACTGTTCCCCCGCCTGCGGCGGCCCCCTGCAAGACCGTCGTCTCGTCGTAGCGAAGGGCGTGCAGGCCGAAGAGGCGTCCGAGACCGCTCTTGCCCTCGACTTCCACGACGAGCACACGCAGGCCAGACTTGGCCGCTGCGACCGCGAGCGCCGCGGTCACGGTGGTTTTGCCCACACCGCCCTTCCCAGCCACGATGACCAGCCGGGACGTGGCGAAGAACGCCAGCGGATCCAACCATCCCCCTTCGGAGGCTCGGTTGCGCAGACTATCCAGCGTGTGCGCCGCCCTCGGCGCCGTCGTGGTCGCGACCACGCTGCTCGTCGCGCGTCCCGCGGGGGCGCAGGACGCCCAGAAGGACGCCCAAAGCGACGTCACGAAGGTCGCGCCGATCAACGTGATCGAGGTCAGCGGCCTGCTCGACCCAGTGCAGGCCGACTTCATCCGCACCGCGATCGACACTGCGGAGCGCCAGCACGTGCAGACGCTCGTCATCCAACTGAACAGCCGCCAGGCGGTGATCGACGACGCGGAGATGGCCGATCTCGTCGACGAGATCGCCGACGCGAAGGTGCCGATCTCGATCTGGGTCGGGCCGAGCGGCGCGCGGGCCTACGCCGGCAGCGGTCAGATGCTGCTGGCCGCCGATGTCACCGGGATCTCTCCCGGCAGCCGGGTCGGAAACTTCGGTGATGCCCTCGATGCCAGCGGCCTCACGGCCCCTGACAAGACGCTCATCGGCAAGTACTGCTGCACGTCGCTCGGCGCGGCCGAAGCGGTCGACGCCAAGGTGATCGATCTGAACTCGCCGGTACTGGGGCAGTTCATCGTCGGCCTCAACGGTCTGACCGTCGACGGCACGACCTTGCACACCGCCGAAGTCGTGCAGAGCTCGAGCGGCCCGCGTAGCCAGCCGATCGCGCAGGTGCGCTTCGCGAAGCTCGATCTGCTGCCTCGGTTGATGCACACGGTCGCGAGCCCTCCGGTCGTGTACCTCATGCTGACCATCGGGCTGGTGCTGCTGGTCTTCGAGTTCTTCGTCGCTGGTGTCGGGATCGCGGGAGGCGTCGGAGCGCTCTTCCTCGTGCTCAGCGCATACGGCCTCACGGTGCTTCCGACCAGGCCGGCCAGTGTCGGGCTGATCCTGCTCTCGATGCTCGCGTTCGCCATCGACGTGCAGACAGGAGTGCCGCGGTTCTGGACAGGTGTGGGCACTGCGGCGTTCACTGCGGGGAGCCTGCTCCTCTACGACGGGCTCTCGCTCTCCTGGATCACGTTGCTCTTCGCGATCGCCGGCGTGCTCCTCGCGATGCTCGCCGGCATGCCCACGATGATCCGCACGCGGTTCTCGACACCGACGATCGGTCGCGAGTGGATGATCGGGGAGATGGGCACCGCAGTGGTCGACGTCGACCCTGATGGGATCGTGCGGGTGAGGGACGCACAGTGGCGTGCCCGCACAAATCGGGCGACCCCGATCCGGGCCGGAGCGGCAATTCGCGTGGTCGACATCGACGGTCCGCTGCTCGAGGTCGAGCCCGAGGCCGGAGGGGCCAAAGACCACCGCGAGCGCCGAAACCGGGCCGAATCTCGTAATGAAGCGCCCTCCGAACAGTCCTGACCTGCACCAGTTCGCGCTCGATTTCACAGAATTCGCGCACGTTCACCATTGTCAGGCCGCGAACCGCGGTTGTACGGTCGCTGTCCGGACAAGGGGGAACGGGCGTGACCGCTCAGCGCAACGAGGAAGCCTGGCAGGCCAAGGCGGCTTGTCGCGGACCCCAGGCCGTCGTGTTCTTCCCGCCGTCCCAATTCGAGCGCAAGGAAGAGAAGGCCGAGCGCGAGGAGCGGGCCAAGGCCATCTGTGCGCAATGCGCCGTGCGAGAGCCCTGTCTGTCCTATGCGCTGCGCATCCGTGAGCAGCACGGCATCTGGGGCGGGCTCAACGAGCTCGAGCGCAAGCAGCTGCTCGCTCACCGCGGCTGACGCTTCCGTCACCGGGCTGCCCAACGGGGCTGACACAGCACTGCAACGGTCGGTCTGCATGGTCCGAGACGGACCCTGGGTATGGTGTCCCTGGTGGCCAGCGTCCGCGACGCACCGGCCGAGGGCGAGCGGGCCTCCTTGCCGGGCAGCGCTGCACCTCTCGATCTCACTCCCACGGTCCGCGCACCGGTCGTCTGGAAGCGCACCTGGGTCGACGAGCGTCCGGCGATGTACGGAGTCGCCGGTGATGGCCTGCCGGTCGTCCTCCTCCACGGGTGGGGTCTCGCTCACCACGCGTACAAGGGGGCGATCCAACGGCTCGTCGCACTCGGATGCCGCGTCTACGTGCCGGCACAGCCGGGGTTCGGCGGCACGGCCGAGCTTCCCAAGCGTGAGTTCTCCCTCGCCGGTTACGCCCGCTGGGTCGAAGGCTTCCTCGACGCTGTCCATGTCGACGAGCCCGTCTTCCTCATCGGTCACTCGTTCGGCGGGGGCGTCGCGATCCGCTTCGCCCACGACTACCCCGACCGGGTCAGGTCGCTCGTGCTCGTGAACTCGATCGGTGGCTCTGCGTGGAAGGCGGGCTCGAAGCTGAAGTCGCTCGCCGACCGCCCGATCTGGGACTGGGGGCTGCACTTCCCGAGCGACATCTGGCCGATCCCGCAGGCCACCAGGGTCCTGCCGATCATGCTCGAGGACGCGCTCCCCAACCTGCTGCGCAACCCTCGGGCAATGCTGAAAGTGGGCACGCTCGCGCGCCGCGTCGACCTCACGTATGAGCTCGAGGCACTGAAGGAGCGCAAGCTGCCGGTCGTCGTCCTGTGGGGGACGCGCGACGGCATCATCCCGAGAGAGTCGTTCGACGCGCTGTGTGTTGCTGTGGGCGCGGAGGGCAAGGTCGTGGACGGCTCGCACTCGTGGCTGCTCGCCGACCCTGACGGCTTCGGCGAGGTGATCACGAACGCCGTCGAGGTGGCACGCGTCGCGCGCGAGCTCGAGTCCGAGCCGCCATCGCGACGGGCGGGTTTCCTGGGCAAGGAGCGCAAACGTCCGCGCACCCTGCGCACCGTCGCCGCCGCCAAGCCCTCCGACGAGACCTAGGTCGGCAAGCCCTAGGTGGGCAGGCGCGGGCCGGCGACCCGAAGATCGCCACGGCGCCTCGTCACGCCCCTCGCGTCAAGCTCCGCGACGAGCGGCATCGCGTACTTGCGGCTCGTGCCCAGCGCCTCCCTGATCTGAGACACCGTGACGCCGTCAGGCTCGGCGCGAAGCAGCGCCGCAACCGTCTGTGCGGCACGATCGAGTGCGTCCGCCGCGAACCAGATCCCGTCGCGCTCGACGACGAGGCCACGGCGCACGAGCTGGCGCAGCTCGGCCCGGTCGACCCCTTCCGGCGCGGGAGGGGCGAAGGGCGCGGCGGCGAGCACGGCGAGATAGGGATGATCAGCGAGCGGGTCGACCTGGGCGGCGAGTCGGGCCCGGCCGTTGTCGATCACGACGTCGTCGACCGTGCGGAGGGCCTCGCGCTGCACGTCAGCGAGCGTCGCGACGTCGAGCCCGAGGGGGCCGGCGCTCTGGACTGCCTCCGCGACCGCGACACGGAGGGCTTCGAGCGCCGCGGGAGCGATCACCCACAGGCCGAGGTTCGGAGACCGCCGCTCACCGGTGAGCGACTCGAGGTCGTGCGGCGTCAACGGGCCGCGCTCCGCGATCACGCGATCCACCGATCGATCGGGCTGTGCGCGACCCACCGTGCGGACGGGCGCGATCTCGACGATCTCACCACCGCCCACGGTCTCGGATCGTCCGCTCTCGCGGAGGATGAACCGGTCACCCGGGAGGAGAGGGAGCGCGGTCGGGATGCGGGCGCGGATCCAACCGCGAGCGCCGGGCGCGATGGCCTCGGCGCCGATCACGCGGAGCTGGGCGGGATGCTCACCCGACCCGATCGCGACGGTGTAGGCGCCCCGACGAGACACGTCGTGACCGATGCTGGCGAGCACGGTCAGCTCCGCGTCGAACACGCGACAGGGAAGCCAGTGCGACGGCTGCACCACTGCGTCGCCTCGGGTGATCGCGTCGTGCTCGATCCCGACGAGGTTGATCGCGACGCGGTTCCCGGGGCCGATCTCCTCGACCGAGTGGTTGAAGGTTTGCAGCGCGCGGACGCGTGCGCCGCGACCTCCGGGTTCGACGATCAGGTCGTCGTCGACGGTGAGCACGCCGTCGGTCAGCGTGCCGGTCACGACGGTGCCCGCTCCGCGCGCTGCGAACACGCGGTCGACCCAGAGTCGAGGCCGGCCGCGATCCTCCGCGGGCGACGACGCCGCGACCATGCGGTCGAGCGCCTCCTGCAGCTCCTCGACGCCGATCCCGCGCGGTGCGGCGACGCCGATGACCTCCGCGTCCTCGAGGAACGTGCCCGCGACCCGGTCCGCGAGGTCGAGCCTCACGAGCTCGAGGTGATCCGCATCGACGAGGTCGACTTGGGTCAGCGCGACCACGCCGTGCTCGATGCCGAGGAGGTCAAGGATGCGAAGGTGCTCCTCGCTCTGGGGCTTCCAACCCTCCGTGCCCGCGACCACGAAGAGGCACGCATCGACCGATCCGACGCCGGCGAGCATGTTCTTGATGAAGCGGACGTGGCCAGGCACGTCGACGAAAGAGATGCGAGCACCCGAAGGGAGCGCGGCCCACGCGAACCCCAGGTCGATCGTCAGGCCGCGCCGCTTCTCCTCTGCGAAGCGATCGGGATCGGTGCCGGTGAGCGCGAGGACGAGCGTGGACTTGCCGTGATCGACGTGGCCAGCGGTCGCAACGACGCGAGTCGGAGGCGGCTCGTCGGTCAAGCGAGGTTCCGGAGCGCGGCCACGAGCGCTTCGTCGTGCTCGGGTTCGACCGTGCGCAGGTCGCAGATCGTGGCGCCTTCGTGCACGCGGGCGATGATCGGGATGGGCCGCCGCTCGCGCAGGGCCGCCGCGCGTTCGCCAACGATCTCGACGCCGATCGACGGGATCTCCGTGCCCGGGAGCGATCCCGCTCCGGCCACGGCTTGGGTGTCGACCACCTTGCCGACGTCGAGGGCCTCGGCACGGGCGCGCAGGTCGTCCACCGACAGCGTCGCCATCCGCCAGAAGGGGATCGCATCTCCGTCGCGGCGAAGGTAGGCGAGGGCCGTGTCTTGCAACACCGCGAGCGTGAGGCCGCCCGCGCGCAGCGCCCTCGCGAGGGGGTGGCGTGCACACGCGTCGATCACGTCGAGTCGCCCCGCGATGATGCCCGCCTGCGGTCCTCCGAAGAGCTTGTCGCCGGAGAACGTCACCGCGGCGGCGCCGGCTTCGAGCGTCTGGCGAGCGGCCCGCTCGCCCCTCAGCCATGAAGGAGGCCCACCCTTCAGCCACGGGCAGCCTGCGTCGAGAAGACCCGAGCCTATGTCGACGACCAGAGGGACCTCGAGGCGCGCGAGCGGGTCGACCTCGACGCCCTCCGTGAAGCCTTCGATGCGGTAGTTCGAGGGATGGACCTTGAGCACGAGCGCAACGTCGGTGTCGACGCGTGCGATCGCTCGCTCGTAGTCGGAGATACGGGTGCGGTTGGTCGTGCCCACATCGACGAGTCGCGCCCCCGACTCGGCCATCACCTCGGGAACGCGAAAGCCTCCCCCGATCTCGACGGCTTCGCCTCGCGACACGAGCACATCGCGGCCGCGCGCCGAACGCGGCGAGCACCAACAGCACCGCAGACGCGCCGTTGTTCACGATCATCGCCGCCTCGGCGCCACACGCGCGTGCGATGAGCGTCGCCGCGTGCGCGTGACGCGAGCCGCGGCGGCCCGACACGAGATCGAGCTCGAGGTTCGAGTATCCGGGCGCCTGCTGCCATGCGATCGGCGCGCGGCCGAGGTTGGTGTGCAGCAGCACGCCTGTCGCGTTGATCACCGGCCGGAGGAGCGCGAGGGCAGTGGCCTCCGCCCTTGAGCGGGCCGAGTCGGGATCACCCGCCGCGACGGCTGCACGCGCGGCGTCGACAAGGAGCGGCTGAGGAAGGTCGATGTCAGCGATCGAGCGAGCCAGCGCATCGATCGAGGGCGGACGCACACGCCGAGCATAGGGATCAGGCCTCGCCGGTATCGTGGGTCGAGTGCTCGTCGTCCTGCTGATCGCCATCCCGATCATCGAGATCGCGGTCGCCATCTGGGTCGCCAGCGCGGTCGGATGGCTCAACACGATCGGGCTGCTGATCCTCCTTTCGATCATCGGCATCTGGGTCGTGAAGCGCCAAGGGCTCGGCATCATGACGACGCTCTCCGAGGGAGCGCAACGTCGAGAGGTCCCCACGAAGAAGCTGGTCGATCGCTTTCTCATGGTGTTGGGCGGCGTGCTCCTCGTGATGCCGGGATTCGTGACCGCCGCGATCGGGCTGCTGCTCTTCCTGCCGCCGGTGCGCGCGCTGATCCGTGGGTACGCGGGCAAGCGCGTGCAGACGACGATGGCGGCGGGCCGCTGGACGTATGGCACTGTGCGGGACGTGACCTCACGAGAAGTGCGTGACGACTCTGCTTCGCCCACGCCTCCTCCCTCGTCACCGCCCGAGATCGAGAACTACTGACATGGTCGAGGTGCGCGACGCGGCGACGGTGATGCTCGTGCGCGACGGCGATGCCGGCATGGAAGTGCTCATGCTGATGCGCAACGTGAACTCTGCCTTCGTCGGAGGCGCGTACGTCTTTCCTGGTGGCGCGGTCGATCCGCACGACCGTCACGAGGACCTCGATCCGTACTGCATCGGCCGCAACGACGCCGAGGCCAGCGAGCGCCTGGGGATCGAGAGTGGCGGGCTCGCCTTCTGGGTCGCAGCGGTCCGAGAGTGCTTCGAGGAAGCAGGACTCCTCCTCGCGTGCGACGCGGCCGGCGACATGGTGCGCCTCGACGATCCGGCGATCGAGTCACGCTTCGTGGAGCACCGGCGCGCGATCGACACGAAGGAGCGACGGCTGATCGAGGTGTGCGCCGAGGAGGACCTCAAGCTCGCCGTCGATCGCATCCACTACTTCAGCCACTGGATCACGCCCGAGGGGCCGCCTCGTCGATACGACACCCGTTTCTTCGTGGCGCGCGCGCCCGACAAGCAGGTGGCGCTGCACGACGACCGCGAGACGGTCGCGAACACGTGGATCAGGCCGCAGGAGGCGCTCGACTCACACGAGCGCGGTGAGTTCGAGATCATCTTCCCGACGATCAAGAACCTCGCTGCGATCGCCCGGTTCGACGATGCGGACGAGCTGGTGACTGCCGCGGCCACGGCGATCACCGTGCCGACGATGGTCCCTCGTGTCGTCGGGGAGGGCGAGCAGATGCGCATCCTGCTGCCGGGAGATCCCGGGTACTGACCGGTGGCTGACGCTGCTGTCGAGGCGTACGTCGACGCGATCCCGGACGAGCATCGTTCGCTGTTCGATCGAGTGCAGGGCTTGATCTTCGCCGTCGCACCGGACGCGACCGTGCGGATCTCGTACGGCATCCCGACGTATGAGCGGGGCGGGAAGCGCCTGTACGTCGGCGTGTGGAAGCACGGGCTGTCGATCTACGGATGGGGCCAGGGCGGCGACGGTGGGTTCGTCGAGCGGCATCCCGAGCTGAGGAAGAGCAAAGGCACGATCCAGCTGTCTGAGGCCGCGGGCGCCGCGCTGGCGGATGACGAGCTCTTGTCGTTGGTGCGCTCGGCCCTGGGCTGACGCGGGACGGCGTTCCACAGGGGAATGTCCCACCCCCTCTCTAGAGTGAGGTCACAGGCTTCGTAGCCCGCCTCGAGTGGCTGCCGTGACTGGTCGATGGTGGAGTCGGCAGTTGTCGAAGATCGTGGGCGCGCACGATGTGGCGTTGGCGGCGGGCGCAGTGCGCTTCGTCGCCGCCCGGCTCGGCCCCGCGCTTCTCGCGCCCGACGATTGTGAGCGGGCGTTGCGAGATGTCGCGGCGATCGAGGCGATGGCGGCAACGATGAAGTGTCTCCTTGCCGCGCGCTTGGTCGAGACCGACGCGTACAAGGCCACGTCGGCGGCGTCGCCCGAGGCGCACGTGGCGGGGCTGGTCGGCGCGACGACCGCCGCTGTGCGCGCGCGCAGGTCGAGACCGGCGAGCAGCTCGCGGCGCTCGCCGCGACGGCGCGAGCGGCCCGAGCCGGGCGGCTGTCGGCTGCGCAGACCCAGGCGATCGCACAGGCCGCGACTGCGAACCCGGAGGCGGAACGCGACCTGTTGGAGGCCGCGGGGCGCCGCTCGTTGGGGCAACTCCGCGAGCGCTGCGCCAGGGTCATCGCCGACGCCGACCAAAGCCCCGACGACACCCACAACCGCCTGCGGCGCCACCGGCGGGGCCGCCGTTACTCGACCCCTGACGGGTTCCACCACCTGCATCTGCAGTCGACGGGCGAAGACCTCGCCGAGATCGACGTGACGCTCAACTCGATCGTCGACGAGCTCTTCAGAGCAGCCCGGAGGAACGGGGAACGCGAGCCTCGCGAGGCCTACCTCGCCGATGCCATCGTCGAGACGGCGCGGCGGGCTCGGGGCGGCGCAGGCGGCAAGACGACGCGGACGTTCACGGCCGTCATTCGCGCCGATCTCACCGCGCTCGTGCGGGGACGAGTCGGCGCCGGCGAGGTGTGCGAGATCGCCGGCATCGGCCCGGTACCGGTCGAAGTAGCACGCGCGTTGCTGGGCGAAGCGGTGTTGAAGCTCGTCCTCACGCACGGCGTCGACGTCCGCAACGTCACCAGCCTCGGCCGCGGACCGACGGCGGCGCAGAAGATCGCGCTCCTGTGGGAGCAACCGACCTGCTCGGTCGAGCGCTGCGGACGTCGAGCGCGCTTGGAGGCGGACCACACCACTGGTGCGGAGTACGCGACGACGAGGCACACCCGGCTCGACGAGCTCGACCGATTGCGCGATCAACACCACGACAGGAAGACCTACGACGGGTGGGGCCTCGTGCCAGGCACGGGCGTCCGTCCGATGGTGCCGCCAGAACATCCCCGACACCCAAAGCACAGCACTTCCCCTCCCGCACGAGCCAAAGGGAGACAGCAATGAGAACGTACGACGACGCGCGCTTCGACGAGGACGAGGACGAGGACGAGGAGGACTACGCAGACGACGATCTCGAGCCAGACATCAACGATCATCGGTTCCTCACGCCTGACGATGTGCGGGAGTGGGTGCGACGCGACTTCCTGATGTCGTGCAAGGCCTACAACGAGGTGTGGCTGCTCGACGGCCACGGCGCGTACGTGGGTTGCTGGACCAGTCGATCGGTGGTGAAGGTCCGCGACCTGGCCGCCGACCCGTCGAAGCTTCTCCACGCGACCGAGCTCGCCCGGGCCGAGGTCGAGCACCCGCACTGGGTGGTGTTCGAGAACCGTGAAGGTGCGCACGGCAACCCCCGACCGACCGAGGCTGACGTGCAGGCGTTCGTCACGCTGGGCGAAGTGCTCGCGCCAGACGCCACCGTCGTCGATGCGGTGATCCTCGGCGAGCGGAGGCTCTGGTCGTTGCACGAGAAGCTCATGCCAGGACAGCCCTATGCGCTGCGAGCGGGTTCTCGCTAGACGGACGGCGCCGGTTCCTTGGGGCCGAGGGCCTTCTCGACCTGCTCGAGCAGACGGGCGCTGCAGCCGGCCATCTGCACCGGAGGCACCGTGTGCTCGACGATGCGGCGGGCGATGGCGCGGAACGCCTCGGCGGCCGCGCCCTCGCCCCGCAGGGCGACCGGCTCACCCGAGTCGCCGCCCGCGGCGACGCTCGGCTCGAGGGGGACTTGACCGAGCAGCTCGACACCGATCTCGTCGGCGAGGGTCTGGCCACCGCCCGACCCGAACAGCTCGTAGGTCTCACCGTGATCGCAGGTGAACGAGCTCATGTTCTCGACGACGCCGGCAACGCGCAGGAAGCTGCGACGCGCCATGTCGGCGGCGCGGATCGCGACCTTCTGCGCGCTCACGGCCGGGGTCGTGACGATGATCAGGTCGGTGCGCGGCATCATGCGCGCCAGACCCATCTGCACGTCACCGGTACCGGGAGGCATGTCGATGAGCAGGTAGTCGAGGTGACCCCACTGCACGTCTCGCAGGAACTGCTCGACGGCCTTCGTCAACATGAGGCCACGCCACATGAGCGCGGTGCCTTCGTCATCGACGAGGTTGCCCGTCGACACGACCTTGACGAGCCCCTCGCCGATGCGGCGCTCGTTCGGCAGGATCTTCCCGGAGCCGTCCTCGGCGCGGACACCCTCGAGCCGTCCGGACATGCCGAGCATGCGCGGCACCGAGAACCCCCAGATGTCGGCGTCGAGCACACCGACGGTGAAGCCCATCGCCGCGATCGCGCTGGCGAGGTTGACCGTGACCGAGCTCTTGCCGACGCCGCCCTTGCCCGACGCGATCGCCAGCACACGGGTCGTCGCGGGGATCTGGGTGTCGGGGGCATTCTCGCGGGCATGCCAGCGTGCCTTGAGCATGACGTCCGAGCGTTCCGCGCTCGTCATCTCGCCCCACTCGATTCGCACCTCGCGCACGCCATGGTGGGTCGCGATGCGGGTCTCGATGTCGGTCTTGATCTGTGCCCGCAGCGGACACCCACCGATCGTGAGCTTCACCTCGATGGTCACGAGGGCGCCGTCACCGGCCGGATGCGGCTCGACGGTCACCGAGGGGATCATCCCGAGGTCGACGACGTTGCCGCCGAGCTCGGGGTCCATCACCCCGCGGAGCAGCCCGAAGATCTCTTCGACGGTGGGCTCGGAAGCGAACGAGGGAGACATCACCACCGATTTTACCGGTGTTCGCCGTGTAATCTTGCAGGCGTGACCGACAGCCGGTTGCCGATCCTCAAGGCGCTCGGCGACAACACCCGCTACGCGATCTACCTCGAGCTCGCGCGCTCGTCACGGCCGCTGTCGACCTCCGACATCGCGGAGTCGCTGGCACTGCATCCGAACACTGTCCGTCCGCACCTCGAGCGCATGCGTGACGTCGGGCTGCTCGACGTGCGCACTGACGCGACGGGCGGCGTCGGCCGGCCCCAGCACCTGTACTCGCTGGCGAGCGATGCGCCGTCGTTCGGGCTCGAGCCGCCGTCTTACCCCCTTCTGGCCCGGCTGCTCCTCGAGACCGCCGCGGCCGCCGGGGTGGGGCCTGATGAGGCGGCTGAGGTCGGCAGGGCGCAGGGCCGAGCCGACAGCGCCCGCGATGCCGATGCTCCCTCCTGCCTCGAGGCCCTGGTCCGCGAGCTCGACCTGCTGGGGTTCGATCCGGCGGTCGACGGCAGCGAGGACGGTGAGATCGCGGTCATCGCGTTCGCCCATTGCCCGTTCCGCGAGCTGGCCGAGGCCCACCCTGAGCTCGTCTGCGCACTGCACAGGGGCATGGTCGAGGGCTTCGTCGAGCAGACCGGCGAAGCCACGGTCGACGACTTTCACACCCTCGCTCATCGAGAACCCTGTCAGGTCACCATCTCCAGTCGATAGGATTTCACTGTGATCACGCTCACTGATTCCGCCGCCAGCAAGGTTCGCGAGCTCATCGACGCCGAAGGCGACCCCTCGCTGGCCCTCCGGGTAGCGGTGCGTCCCGGTGGGTGCTCCGGCTTCTCCTACGAGATGTTCTTCGACTCTGATCTGGCGCAAGACGATCAGACCGTCGACTACTCGGGCGTGAAGGTGGTCGTCGACCCGTCGAGCGCGCAGCTGCTCACGGGCGCGACACTCGACTACAAGGACGGCCTGCAGCAGGCGGGTTTCTCGATCGACAACCCGAACGCCACGAAGACGTGCGGGTGCGGTCAGTCGTTCAGCTAGGCCCGGTCAGCTGACCAGCGCGTTCAGCGCCTCGTGCAGCTCGGTCTCGTCGAAGATGCTGTCGAGCCGCGTGTGGATCACGCCGTCGGCGCCCGCGAGGTAGAGCACGGGCTCGAACGACAGCCGGTAGTCCTGCACCGCTTGGGTGGTGTTCGCGAGCGACGAGTCGGTGTACACCTCGGCGTGCACCATCTGCACCCGGTCACCGAACTCTGACTCCTGTCCGAGGAGCACATCGAGCACCGGCCCACATGCAGCGGTCTGGCAGTAGGCGGGCGTCGCGATGAGAAACGCCACCGGCTTGCCCTGCTTCAGCGCGTCCGTGAGGGCCACTTGGTGGAGGTCGCATTCCGGCTCACGCGTGCAGATCGGGTTCACACCCTGTGCATTGGCATCGGTCGGGGTGGCGACCGGCACCATCTGGTCGCCGGGCTGGGGGATCGGCACCGCCGAGGGCTCGACGATCGAGAACTTGGTGTTGACCTCGACGCCGTCGACCGTGGCCACGAGGCCGTAGGTGCCGACCTCGGTGATGTCGGTGATGAACGGGTAGTACGAACGAGGCAGGCCCTTGTCGTGGCGGTCGACGGTCAGGGGCGAGCCGATCGCACCCTTCTCCGAGACCAGCTGCGCGGTGAGCTGCGGAGGGGTGTCGGTCAGGAGCAGCCCGTCGGCGTCGGCGAGGCCCACGGCGATGCGTTGCGGCTTGCCGACCGCGAGGATGCCGTCGACCGAGAACCGCACGAGCACGCGATCGGGGCGATCGGTGCTGCCGGTGCCCGAGGGCGAGCCGCCACCCTCTGCGCTCGGCAGGCTCGAAGACCCGTCGTCGGAACCGCACGCCGCCAGGACGATGCCTGCTCCGACTGCGCCCGCGGTGACGAGGAAGGTTCGCCGGGAGAGAGACGCCACGATCCGAACCTATCCTCGACCTCGTGACCGTTGGGATCGCGCTGCGGGTCAACGGCGTGCCGGTCGACGTGGTCGACGAGGGCGGGTCGTTGCTCGACCTGTTGCGCGAGCAGCTTCGGATCCGATCCGTGAAGGACGGGTGCAGCCCTCAGGGTCAGTGCGGATGCTGCACGGTGCTGGTTGACGGCGCACCGCGCGTCGCCTGCGTGACGCCCGTGGCACGGCTCGCCGACCGCGACATCACGACGCTCGAGGGTCTCGACGCGGACGTGCGCCAGCGTTGGGTCGAGGCGTTCACCGCGACGGGCGCGAGCCAGTGCGGCTTCTGCACGCCCGGGATCATCGTGCGGCTCAGCGCGCTCGATCGTCTCGACGAGGCGAGCGTCGGCAGAGCGTTGCTCCCTCACCTGTGTCGGTGCACCGGATGGCGCACGATCCTCGAAGCCGTAGGCCGCCGCGCCGAGCGAGGTCGAGCGGGACTGGGAACGCGCCTCGCAACGGGCCACGCTCGAAGGCGGAGTGCATCAACGGGTGGGGCCCGAGGTCGCAGCGGGCGCGGGTGGCTTCGCTGACGACGGCGCGCCGGCGGGAGCCCTCGCCGCGGCACCGATGCCCGACGGCACCGGATGGGCTGTCGGTGCGACCGTGCGGGCGGCGCGCGCGGCGTCGGGCAAGCGTCAGGGACGTCGGACGACAGAAGGCCTTCGCTGGCCGATCGAGCTGCCGGAAGGCGACTGGGCGCTCACATTGCGCACGACATGGGTCGAGCCCGCCTATCTCGAGACCGACGCGTCGTGGGCCCTACCCGGCGAGGCGGGCGCTGATCCGCTGGCCAACGGCGGCGCGTTCGGAGGCAAGACGGCGTCGCCAGTCGGTGGAGCGGCCGTCGCGCTCGCGACCGAGCACGGCATCCCGGTGCCGCGCTCTGGTCGCGGGAGGACAGCGTGCGCTGGGGACCGAAACGGCCCCCCATCGCTGCAGGCATCCGGGCCGACGGATCGGGCGTCGTGCGCGTCGCTCGGACCACCGGCATCTCGGACGCGATCCGGCTCGCCGTTCCAGGGCTCAGTGTCGAGGAGGTCGACGTCGCGGGTCCCCCGACATCGGCCACGCTCCGCGCTGCGGGATGGGCCGAGGCCGCGGTGCTCGTCGCCGGGCTGCGCGGCGTCGCCGACGTGAAGTCACCTTCGGGAGCAACCGCGCTTGCCGACGTCGATGCGAACGGCACCATCCGGGTGCGCGTCGAGTGCGGCGAGGTGCTCGATTCCGTTGTCTTGCGCAGCTACTGCATCGGCGCGGCGCACATGGCACTGGGCTGGGTCACGAGTGAGGGCATCGCGGTCGACGAGGCCGGCGAGGTCCACGATCTCACGATCCGCTCATTCGGCATCGTGCGGGCGGTCGACATGCCGCGCGTCGAGGTCGACGTCGTGCCGAGCGACGGGCCGCCGGTGAACGGATCCGACGCAGTGTTCGCGGCGGTGGCGGCAGCGGTCTGGATCGCGCAAGGCTGCCCGCAGGACTGGCCGACGTCACGGCACTGAAGGGACAACCATGAGCAAACCAGTGGGGCCGTACTCACCGATCGTGCGGGCCGGCGATTGGCTCGTCGTCTCGGGCCAGGTCGGTGCGATCGAGGGCAAGCTCGTCGAAGGCGGCATGTCCGAGCAGCTGCATCAGGTGCTCGCGAACCTCCGAGGGTTGCTCGAAGGTGCCGGCGCCTCGCTCGACAAGGTCGTGAAGTGCACAGTGTTCCTCACCGACATGGCCGACTTCGCGTCGATGAACCAGACCTACATGGCCGCCTTCGGTGATCACCGTCCGGCCCGGAGCGCGGTCGCCGTGAAGCAGCTTCCCCTCGGCGCACTGATCGAGATCGAAGCCTGGGCCTACGTCGGAGCGTAGGGTGACGCCGTGGCTGGAGGCATCATCATCGCCGTCATCCTCGTGCTGTTCCCCGTCTTCGTCGCGATCGGTGCTGCAGTCGTCGCCGCGCTGCTGGGCTTGGTGCTGAAGGAGCGCGCCGAGGCGACACACGAGGGCAGCGAGCTCATCGCTCTCAACGACTGATCCCGCACGGCAGTCGGGTGCACCAGTTCGACGAATCGGCCGAGGTGCTCGCTCGCGCGATCTTCGACTACACGCTCGCACGAGTGCGGATGGATCCTCCGCCTCTCGACGGCACGAGAAGTCCGCAGGAGCTCGCGGCCGCGGTCGGGCCAACGATCACGAAGCAGGGGATCGGAGGCCTCGACGCGCTCCGCGTGTTCGCGGACGTGCTCGCCCCCGCCACGGTCTCGATCGATCACCCTCGATTCCTCGCGTTCGTGCCGGCCGCTCCGACCGACTCGGCGATCTTGTTCGACCTCGTGGTCGGTGCATCCTCGATCTACGGCGGGTCGTGGCTCGAAGGGTCAGGCGCCGCGTTCGCCGAGAACCAAGCGCTTCGGTGGCTGGCCGACCTCGCGGGCTTCCCGCCCGAGGCGGGCGGTGTGTTCGTGTCGGGAGGCACGGCGGCGAACCTCGAGCGCGCTCGCTGCAGCCCGGCACACCTGGCGCTCGACCCGCGGCCTCGAGCCCGAGGACGCACCGCGCTCGGTGATCGCGGCGAGTGACGCGGCACATTCTTCGATCGCGTCCGCCGCACGCGTGATGGACGCGTCGCTGCTCGTGGTGCCGACGGACGGGAAGGGACGGCTCACCGGCGCGGCCCTGGAACAGGCGCTGGCACGTGCGGACGCGCCCGGGCTGTTCGCCGTCGTGGCGACCGGAGGCACGACCAACGGTGGGTTCGTCGACGACCTCGATGGCGTCGCCGACGTCGCCGAGGGCCACGGCCTCTGGTACCACGTGGACGGCGCGTACGGGCTCGCCGCGCTCGCCGCGCAGAGCGCCCGCCACCTCTTCCGTGGCGTCGAGCGCGCCGACTCGTTCTGCGTCGATCCACACAAGTGGCTGTTCGCTCCGTATGACTGCGCGGCGCTGCTGTACCGCGATCCTGAGCTCGCGCGCGCGGCGCACACACAGCACGCCGCCTACCTCGACATCCTGCACACGACCCCCGATTGGAATCCGTCGGACTACGCGTTCCACCTCACTCGCCGAGCACGCGGGCTGCCGTTCTGGTTCTCGCTCGCGACCCATGGCACCGACGCCTACGCCGATGCGATCGAGTCGACGCTCACGCTGACGCGCGACGTCGCACGCATGATCGAGGCGCACGCGTGCGTGGAGCTGCTCGAGGAACCCGAGCTCTCCGTGGTGCTCTTCCGCAGAGTCGGGTGGGCGCCGGCGGACTATGCCGCGTGGTCTGACCGCGCGCTCGCAGAGGGTCTCACCCTGACGGTGCCGACGACGTGGCGCGGCCAGACGTGTCTGCGCTTCTGCTTCGTGAACCCGCGCACGACCACCGACGACGTGGCGTTGGTGCTCGACTCGCTCGCGGGTTGAGCGCGGAGGCGGCGGACTCGGGATGGGCCGCCGTGGCGGCGTCGAGCTGTCGGGACGCAACGTCGGCGCCGCCATCGGACCCCACTGCACCTGATGGACGAAGAAGGTGCCCGACAGGCCCTTGAGCTCGACCTCTTCGCCCTCGTCGAACGAGATGTCGTCCGCACCGGCGACCAGCTCACACACGAGCTGCGACACCAAGATCTCGCCGCCCTCGGCCTTGCCGGCGATGCGTGCCGCGAGGATGACGTGACGACCGAACAGATCGCCGCCCTCGGCGATGGCCTCGCCCGTGTGCAGGCCGATGCGCACCCGCACGCCCTGGTCAGGGTGAGCCCTGGCGTGGCGCTCGACCTCTTGCTGAATGGCGACCGCGCACGACAGCACGCGTCGCGCGCTGTTGAACGCGAGCATGAAGCCGTCGCCCTGCGACTTGATCTCGTTGCCGCCGTGGGTGCGCAGCTCCTTGCGGATGATCTCGTTGTGCGCCCGGAGCACCTGCATCCACTGGGTGTCGCCGTACTTCTCGGCGAGCATCGTCGAGTTCTCGATGTCGGTGAACATCACCGTCACCGTGCAGTCGAGCTGGCTGAGCCGCGACATGTTCGGGTCTTCGGTGCTCACGCCTGAGGCGACGCGGTCGATCGACGTGAACCGCTCACCGCTGTCGCGTGCCCGCACACGCCCGTCGGGCGACAGGGTCGGTGGACCGATGACCGTTCCCCGCGCACCCGCGGTGTCGTGCGCGACGGTCACCGCAGGCGGCGGTGTCACGAGGGTGATGGTGGTGTCACCGACGGCAACCAAGTCGTTCGGTGACACCGGCGTGGGGCCGACGACGCGCGTGCCGTTGATGAAGGTGCCGTTCGAGCTGCCGAGATCGAGGACGGTGAGGCCGCCGGCGTTCGCCATCAGCGAGGCGTGGCGGCGGGAGGTGCGCGGATCACCGAGCAGCAGGCCGTCGCAGTCGCGCCCGACCTCGATGTCGCCGTTGACGACCAACCGGATCGGCTTCCGGCCGGGTTGGACGACCTCCACCACCACCTCAGGCACTCGTCCAGCCTGTCACGCCCGGGGCGCTGGAACCTCCACGTGTGGTGACGGCTACGCTGGGTGGCGGAGCCGGGGTACAGAAGGGGCAAGGCGATGCGGGCGGCACGACGAATCCTCGTGCTCGCAGGGATCCTCGCGATGGCGGTGTTCGCGCCGATCACGTGGAGTCAGGCGGGCGCTCAGGCAACAAATGGTGAAGGCGACGCGTCGCCGTCCACGATCACGTTCGTCAAGATCATGTGCGCCGACTTCGGCGCGATCCCAGCGAACGTCAACACTCCGGACGACCTGACACCTCGGCCCCCGGGCACACATCTCGGGCCGAGCAGCGGTGTGCTCGCGGTCGGCGACGAGTCCGCGCCCCAGGGCTGCGAGCGGGTCGACGGCTGGCCGTTCGTGCTCGGCTCCGACGCCGACCTGGTCTCAGCCTCGGCCGGCGGCGGTCGCCGCGTCGATCCCTCGTTGCCCCAGGTCACGGGCACGATCACCCTGAGCAGCGAGCAAGCTGCCCTGCTCGACGGACGCAACCTCCGCGCCAGCGAGGTCGAGCAGCCCGGCTTTGCCTTCGGCACGATCCGGTGTGGCACTGACAACACCAACGGCGACAACCTCGAGTTCCTCGGCAGCGGCGATCCGCTGATCTGCGTCGCCTACAACGTCGGCGCGCCCGTGACGATCAAGAAGACGGTCGAGGGCTCGGTGCCGACGACGCCTGAGGGCGGCTTCGCATTCGACATCAGATGCGGTGGCGGCGAGTCGACGACGTTCAACCAGTCGTTGCGCCTCGAGGACGGTGCGAGCAAGACGCTGTGGCTGCCCTACGGCACAGACTGCTCGCTCGCCGAGACCGAGGCGGGCGGCGCCGACACCGTCTCGTATGCGGTCAACGGCGAAGCGGCCGACACCAGCGAAGCCAGTGACGAAGCCCCCACGCTCGAGTTCACGACACCGGACATCGTCGAGAACGAGGTCGCGCCGACGAAGATCGACGTGACCAACAGCGGCTTCTCCGCCGATCTCGCGCTCACCAAGAAGGCGAATCCGACGACCGTCGCACAGGGCTCACCTGTCTCCTTCGATCTCACCGTCAAGAACAACGGCCCCGACGACGCGACCGGTGTGGTGCTCACCGATGAGCTCCCCACGCCCGTCACGTGGACGATCGTCAACGCCCCCGAGAGCCTGTGCGCGATCCAGACCGACGGTGAGAGCGGCGTGGAGACGTTGCAGTGCGACTTCGGCGGTCTCGCCAACGGCAGCAGCGTCGCCGTGACCGTCCGGTCGAGCAACACGACCAAGTGCGGCACGATCACCAACGAAGACGCCGCGGTCACTGCCGACACGCCTGACGCAGACAGTGAGAACAACCTCGCCAGCGCTTCGGCGGGAGTGACGTGCCCGCCGACCCCGGGCATCATCAACGACCCTGTCCCCGACTCGACGACCACCACCTCGACGACGACGACAACGACGACCATCAAGGCCCGAGAGGCCCCGGCACCTCAGCCCGAGATCCCGCCGACTCCGACCGAAGCACCTCCCCCGACGGTCCTCGCGACCGTCGTCGTGAGGACGTTCATCCCGCCGGCGATCCCGCCGCCGTCCGAGCCGCCGCCCGTCGTGGTCATCCACACGGCCCCGCCGCGGGCCACGCCGCCGCCTCCTGAGGTGGTGCTGCGCACGGTGAACCCGTCGGCGACGCCTGGCGGTGTCCTCGGCGTGACCGGCGAAGGCTGCACGCCGAACGCGAAGGTCGAGTTCAGCATCGACGGCAAGGTCGTCGGTGAGGCGACTGCGGACGCCGACGGCAAATTCCAATCTGACGTGAACCTTCCCGTGCTCGACATCGGCCGCTCGGTGTTGCACGCTGACTGCGGTGGCTCCACGGACACGAACTTCGATGTGGTGCTCACCACGAGCTCGATGCCCGCGGGCTCGCTCGGGATGGGCGTCCTGTTCCTCGCCATCTTGGCCGTGATCGCCTTCGCCCATCCGCTTGCCGCCTCGAAGAAGGGCTGACCGATGCGCTCGACTTCACGTCTGATCGTGCTGGCGCTCGCCGCCGTGCTGACTGTGCTGATCGCGGGACTCGGCCTCGCCCCAGTCGCTCACGCAGCGGACAACGTCACGTTCGTCGTGAAGATCGACGGTAACGACGTCTCGAAGTCGTCGGGATCCAACCCGGTGGCGATCGACGGCCAGGTGCCCCTCGAGGTCACGATCACCAACAACTCGAGCGACCCCGTCACGGTGAACGCAGTCCGGCTGGTCGGCCGGTCGATCGGGGCGACCGTCTTCTCGAGCGAGATCGCGATCGGCGCGCAGCTCGATCCCGGCGAGACGCAGACGCGCACGATCGAGCTCGACCTGCGCGGCATCACCGATCAGGCGACCGGGCTGTTCGAAGGCTCGGTCCAGCTGCTCGACCCTGACCGCAACGTGATCACCTCGACGGACGCGGTGTGGGACGTGAAGGGGTCGATGAGCTCACTGTTCGGGCTCTTCGCGATCATGCTGCTCGTCGTCACGATCCTGCTCACCGCCTTCTCCTTCCGAGATCTCGCGACCGGGCGACTCTCCAAGAACCGGTGGTGGCGAGGGGTCAGGTTCGCCTTCGTCGGTCTCTCCATCGGCGCCACGATCCTCGTGTGGATGTCCGTGCTGCGGCTCGTGGCACCACGAGCGGTGATCGCCTACCCGTTGCTGCTCGTGCTCGGCATCGCCGGCTTCGTGCTCGGTTCGCTGTCGCCTGATCCGACCCGCGACCTCGAGGATGAGGACGACGAGGAGTACGACGAGGAGTACGACCGCGCCACGTCCCGCATGGACGCCGCATCGAACGAGACGTCGGTGACGAGCCCGGATCCGTCCGTGACGATCCCCGGAAACCAGGAGTGACGACCGAGACCGACCTCGCCAAGGTCGCCCACGCACTCCCCGCATACGACATCGGCGACGAGCTCGGACGCGGCGCCATGGGCGTCGTCATCTCGGGTGAGCACCGTCAGCTCGGGCGGCCCGTCGCCATCAAGCAGCTGCCGCTCGGCTTCGGGCAGGACCCGACCGTCAAGGTGCGGTTCGTGCAAGAAGCGCGGTTGCTCGCGTCGCTCGACCATCCTCACATCGTCCCGGTCTTCGACTTCGTCGATCAGGACGGCCTGTGCCTCCTCGTGATGGAGATGCTCACGGGCGGCACCGTCTGGTCGAAGTTCACGACGACCGGGCTGACGAACGCCGAGGCTTGCGGCATCGTGATGGCGACGGCAAGCGCGCTGCAGGCAGCACACGCCCGCGGCATCCTCCACCGCGACATCAAGCCGGAGAACCTCATGTTCTCGGGATCGGGCGCGCTGAAGGTCACGGACTTCGGCATCGCTGCCGTCGTCGGAGGCGACCAGACCCTCGCCAACGAGAACGGCGAGGTGATCGGCACCCCGGCGTACATGGCCCCCGAGCAGGCTCTCGGCCAAGCGCTGAGCCCCGCCACCGATGTCTTCGCGGCCGGCGTGCTGCTCTACGAGCTGCTCACCGGTCAGCTGCCGTACTCCGCCGATGGAGGCCCCGTCGAGGTGCTGCAGCGGCACGCGTACGACGACCCGATCCCGATCTCCCAGATCGCACCGACGCTGCCGGCTCCGCTCGCCGCCGTCGTGATGAAGGCGCTCGCCCGCCGGCCCGAGGATCGCTACACGACGGCCGAGGAGTTCGGCGTCGCACTCGCCGAGGCAGCCACGAACTCGTGGAAGCCCGGCTGGCTGAACCCGACCACGGGGCGGCTCACGTTCGGTACCGACCCACTCGGTGCCGCTGCCCAACGCGGCACCATGGCCTCGTCGAGCACGGCCGGAGCCACCCTGGTGCCGGGCACTGTCGCCGATCCGACCGCGACCCCCACACCGACCGTCGTGGTCGGCAGCGCCGGTGGAGAGGGTCGCCGCGGCGCCGCGCTCGACTCCGAGGCGAGGCCGGACGGGTTCATGAACGCCGGCCGCGTCGTCGCCGGCAAGAAGCCACTCGTGCCGTATCTCATCGGTGTGGTCGCCATCCTGCTCTCGGCACTTGCGTTGGTCGCGTGGCCTGAGCACAAGCTGCCCGCGGGACAGCCGCCTCCCACGATGACCATCAACGGGGTGATCCCTGACGGCGAGGTGCCGAAGCTCGACCTGCAGCAGCCGATCGTCGTGAAGTTGGTGCGCCCGAACGGGCTGCCACCGTTCACCGACACCCAGGCGACGTTGAGCCTGCTCGGCCGCGACGTCTTCCACGCGAACGCGCCCATCGAGGCGACACCTGATGGCGCGATCACGATGAGCTACGACTTCAGCGGCGCGCGTTTCGTCGCCGCAGGTCCGACCGACCTCACCGTGAACGGCGTGGTCGTTGGCTCGGCCGCAGACACGACCCTCGGACAGGCTCGCATCCGCACCGACAAGCCTCTGCTCACCGCGCCTGTCATCGGTGGCATCCTGATCGCGCTCTACGCGATCTTCACGCTCGAGGCGACGAACCGCACGCTCACCCGCCGCAAGAAGCGCAGCATCGGCAGCATCATCGGTGCCGGCATCTGCGGCGTGTTGCTCGCAGCCTCGTTCGCCGTGCTGACCTGGGGTCTGCTCGGCAAGGTTCCCGGCGCACCCGGCGTGGTCCTCGCTCTCGTGCTCGGCGCTGTGGGCGGCGTGGGCATCGCGATCGGTGGTGTGCGCCGCGGCCGACGCCGTCGGGCCCAGCGTGCACAGGCTCGCGCTCAAGCCCGGGCGACGAGCGCCGGCACGATGGCTCCGCCGGTCTAGCAACACGCGGTGATCGGCGCGCCTTCGCAGGAAGCACTCGAGGCAGCGCGCTGTTGGCTCGACCACGACCGAGTAGCGGGCCAGCCCGAGATGACCGAGTTCCGCCGCGCGGTCCGCTACCACCACGCGATGTGGCGCGAGGGCAACGGGTACCCGATCGGGACCCGGCGGGTCCGGCCCGGCACACCGCCGCGTCTGGTCGGCAGCCAGCTCGACCTCGAATTCGCTCGAGAGAGCGGAGCGACCTTCCTCACTGCGAAGACCCTCGCGGCCGCGCTGGCTCGCACGTCATTCGTGGAGCCTCATCAGATGTTCGATCACCAGAGCTTCTGGGCCGACCTGCTGTCGTCCGAGGCGCTCGCGGTGAACCTGTTCGGTGAACTCGCTGCCGATGTGGGCCGAGCCGACCGCGCGGTGCACACCTGGTGGCCGGCCACTCCGGGCCGGGTCACCGAGGTGCGCTTCGCGCATTCACCCGGCCGCCTCGACCCGACCTACTCGAACAGCCTCCGCGCGTTCGACGCGCTCTTCGTGCTCGCGCTCCCCGACGAGTCGAACGGAGCTCTCGCGATCGACGTCAAGTACCGCGAGGCGGTAGAGCGGCTGACCGTGAAGCCGACCCACATGGCGCGCTTCGTCGAGATTCACGACCGGTCCCGCGCCTTCAAACCGGACTCGGTCAAACGGGGCAAGTCCCGGCTCTCGCTCATCTGGCTCGAGCACATCCTCCTGCTCTCGATGCTCCAGCACGAGCACAAGCAGTGGACGTGGGGCCGCTACGTGGTCGTCCACCCTGACGCCAACACGGATGTGGCCCGCGCCGCGGACGAGTACCGCGAGCTGCTGGCGTACGACACGACCTTCGCCTCGGCGACGATCGAGCACTTGCTCGCAGCGAAGGTGCTGGCACCCAAGACCACCGCGGCGCTGCGTCGCCGCTACCTGCTGTAGCCGCCGCGATCGATCCCATGCGATCGATCCGGCTTTGCCGGTCGATCGGCTGCATGGTTTCAGTGTCGGCCGCGAGGCCGACTCAAACGAACTCCAGCGGAAAGGTCTCCTTGCCGCTGGATTGTCAGACCCCCCAGCGGGACTGGCCGAAGCGGTAACCGACCGAGCGCACGGTCTGGATCAGGCTCGCGTGCTCCTCGCCGAGCTTGGCCCGCAGACGTCGGATGTGGACGTCGACCGTGCGGGCACCGCCGTAGTACTCGTAGCCCCAGACCCGTGAGAGCAGCGTCTCGCGCGGTGAAGACCTTGCCCGGATGCGAGGCGAGGTACTTCAGCAGCTCGTACTCCATGTAGGTGAGGTCGAGGGGCCGACCCGAGATCGCGGCCTGGTAGGTCTCGAGGTTCAGCACGAGCACGCCGTACTCGATGAGCTCGGGGCGGGTTCCGCCACCACTGCGCCAGAAGAGGTGCTTGAGCCGGGCCTCGAGCTCGGCGCCTGTCCACGGCGCCACGCAGAAGTCGTCGAACAGGTCTTCGCGCAGCTCGAGCTCGGCGAGGTGATGCGCGGGAACGAGGATCAGCAGCGGCTCGAGGGGGATGTCTCGCTTGCGGAACGTGCGACACAGACCGAAGGCGGCCTCGGCGTCACGAGTGGCATCGATGACTGCTCCGGCCCAGCCCTCTTCGGGCTCGATGCGCGTGGCCATGTCTGCGGTCGCCGCGGCCTTCCACGGATACCCGGCCTGATCGAGGGTCTGGGTCAGCACCTCGTTCGGCGGATCTGGGAATAGGACCAACGGTTCCATCTACTTCCCCCTCCAAGGCCTACAGGTTCCGGAGATACCGGTCGAGCTCGAACTGCGTCACCTGAGTCTTGTACCCGATCCACTCCTGACGCTTGTTGCGCAAGAACCACTCGAAGATGTGCTCGCCGAGCGCCTCCGCGACGAGCTCGGACTTCGCCATCGTGTCGAGCGCTTCCGCCAGCGATTGCGGCAGCTGGATGATGCCTTCGGCGGCCCGTTCCTCATCGGTGAGCTCGAAGACGTTCGACGATGCCTCGCTCGGCAAGTCATAGCCCTGCTCGATTCCCTTGAGCCCTGCCGCCAGCATCACCGAGAACGCGAGGTAGGGGTTGGCGGCGGGATCGGGGGCGCGGTACTCGATGCGTGTCGACGCCGCCTTGCCCGACTTCGTGATTGGGATGCGCACGAGCGCGGTGCGGTTGTTGCGTGCCCACGCCACGTACACCGGCGCTTCGAACCCGGGGATCAGTCGCTTGTACGAGTTCACCGTCGGGTTGGTGATCGCGGTGATCTCGCGTCCGTGCGCCAGGAGCCCTGCGATGAAGGCCCGAGCGATCTTGGAGAGCTTGAGCGGATCGCCGCCTTCGAAGAACGCGTTCTCGTCTCCCTCGAAGAGCGACATGTGCGTGTGCATGCCTGAGCCCTGCACGCCCTCCAATGGCTTTGGCATGAAGGTCGCATAGACACCCTGCGAGGCCGCCGCTTCGCGCACGACGAGCCGGAAGGTCATGACGTTGTCGGCCATGGAGAGGGCGTCGGTGTGGCGCAGATCGATCTCGTGCTGGCTCGGGCTGTCCTCGTGGAACGAGTACTCCACCGGGATGCCCATCGTCTCGAGTGTCTGCACGGTGCGCTTGCGCAGGTCGCCCGCCACATCCGCCGTGGTCAGATCGAAGTACGAGCCGTTGTCGAGGACCTGCAGCGGCTTCGAGGGATCGCCCTCCTGGAAGTAGAAGAACTCCATCTCGGGCGAGACGTAGAACGAGAAGCCCCGCTCCCGAGCCCGGTCGAGGTTGCGCTTCAGCACCTGCCGGGGATCGCCCTCGAACGGGGACCCGTCGAGGTTGGCGATGTCGCAGAACATGCGGGCAGCAGGGGCCGTGGGATCGACCCAGGGCAGCAGCTCGAAGCTGTTGGGGTCGGGCCGGGCGAGGACGTCGCTCTCCTGCACCCGGGAGAAGCCGTCGATCGACGACCCGTCGAAGGTCATGCCTTCCGAGAAGGCGTTCTCGAGCTCGGCGGGCGTGATGGCAAACGACTTCAGCTGACCGAGGACATCGGTGAACCAGAGCCAGATGAAACGGACACCGCGCTCCTCGACCGTCCGCAGCACGTAGTCCTGCTGGCGTTCCATCCCGATAGTTTCCCTTGCCGAACGACCGTGAATCGAACCACGAGGCCGAGTTCATAGGCCGTTCACAAACAGGCAACGGCCGAGAAACGGCCACCCGCAATCGTTTCGGCCGCTCCCGTATGTTCGGGTCAAGTCTCAGGAGGGAACCGTGGACAAGCGCACGTCAGGCGAGGTGCTGGCGATGGTGCAGAGCGAGGGATGCGAGTTCGTCGACCTCCGATTCTGCGACCTCCCGGGGATCATGCAGCACGTCACGATCCCCGCCTCGGTCCTGAGCGAGGACACCTTCACGGAGGGTCATGGCTTCGACGGTTCGTCGATCCGTGGGTTCCAGGAGATCCAAGAGTCGGACATGATCCTGATCCCGGATCCCCAGACGGCGTACATCGATCCGTTCATGCAGCACAAGACGCTCGTGATCCACTGCTTCGTCGCCGACCCGGTCACCGGTGAGAGCTACAGCCGTGACCCGCGATACATCGCGTCGAAGGCCGAGGCCTACCTGGTGTCGACCGGCATCGCCGACACCGCGTTCTTCGGGCCTGAGCCCGAGTTCTTCATCTTCGACGACGTGCGCTTCGACTATCAGCCGAACTTCGCGATGCACATGGTCGACTCGGTCGAGGGCATCTGGAACACAGGCAAGGACGAAGGGCCGAACCTCGGCTACAAGCCGCGCACAAACAGGGCTACTTCCCCGTGCCACCGATGGACCACTTCCAGGACCTGCGCTCGGAGATGGCCTCGAACCTGATGAAGGTCGGCATCGACGTCGAGCTGCACCATCACGAGGTCGCCACTGCGGGTCAGGGCGAGATCGGCACGAAGTTCAACACGCTGCTCGCCATGGGCGACCAGCTGATGACCTTCAAGTACATCCTCAAGCGCACCGCGCACGCGGCCGGCAAGACGCTGACGTTCATGCCGAAGCCCATCTTCCAGGACAACGGGTCGGGCATGCACACCCACCAGTCGCTCTGGAAGGACGGCAACCCGCTGTTCTTCTCGGAGACCGGGTACGCGGGTCTGTCGGACACCGCCCGCTGGTACATCGGGGGGCTGTTGCATCACGCTGCGGCGATCCTCGCGTTCGCGGCACCGACCACGAACTCGTACAAGCGGCTCGTGCCCGGCTACGAGGCGCCGGTCAACCTCGTGTACTCGCAGCGAAACCGGTCGGCGGCCTGCCGCATCCCGCTCGCGCAGAAGAGCCCGAAGGCCAAGCGCGTCGAGTTCCGCTGCCCCGATGCGTCGTCGAACGCGTACCTCGCGTTCTCCGCGATGCTGATGGCCGGTCTCGACGGCGTGCAGAACCGCATCGAGCCGCCGCCGCCCGTCGATAAGGACCTCTACGACCTTCCGCCCGAGGAGCTCGCCAAGGTGCCCCAGGTGCCCGGCTCGCTCGACGAGTCGCTCAAGGCGCTCGAGAACGACCAGGCCTTCCTCACCGCCGGCGGGGTGTTCACGAGCGACCTCATCGAGACCCACATCGAGTACAAGCGAGTGAACGAGATCGACGCGCTGCGCCTGCGCCCGCACCCGTACGAGTTCGCTCTGTACTACGACATCTAGATACGACGGGACTCGCGTCAGCGCATCGCGCGGCGGGCTTGGAGGAAGGTCCAGCGGTTGCCTTCGAGGTCGTCGGCGACGTACACCGTCGAGCCCGGATAGATGTGCAGCTCCTCCACGATCGTCGCGCCGCTGCCCTTCGCATGAGCGAAATGCGCCTCGAGGTCGGGCACATACACCCACGCCTCGTGCGTGCGGGCGTCGGCGACGCGCTCGCCTTCGAGCTTGAAGACGTTGAGCACCGAGTTGCCGATGCGGAACTCGATCCACGGGTGGCCGTACTCGGTGGGAGGTAGCGGGTCAGCGCCCGTGGGCAGGTCGGAGGCGGGCTCGAAGCCGAACACATCGGCGAGCCAGCGGGCCGCGGCAGCAGGACGCTCGTAGTACACACCGAGTGACAGACGAGCGATGTCGATCTGCTCGTGAGGCACGGTGTCGCGAACGCGCACACCACGCGCCGAACCACCTCGGAACGACGCGGCTCCACGCCGTGCCACCCTCGTCGCGACCACCGACTGGCACCGAATGCTCGACCGTGACGTGCGTGCCACTGTCGACAGGCACGAACCGAACCTCGGTCAGCACATCGTCGAGCGAGCTCGCGAACGCGAGGCGCACGCCGGGCTCCCACGCCGTGATGCGCGCCCGTTCGAGATGCGCGCCCGCCGGATCGTCGAGCACCTCGAGGATGCGGCCGCCGACGCCTGACTCGCACCGCACCTCGACGACATGGCCGGCGTCACTCCAGAAGTTGATCGGGCCGCGCTGCCACCAGAGATCCATCTCCTCGGTGAAGGCCTTGAACGCCGTCGCCGCGTCTGCTGCGACGACGACATCGGATGAGGTGGTGAGCGTGTCGGTCATGAGTGCTTCCTCTCGACGTGAGACTTGAACGAACGCAGCTGGTCGTTCCACTGCGCTTGCAGCTGATCGAGCCACGCCTGGAGCCCGACGACGGACTCGGGGCGAAGTCGAAAGACCCGCACTCGGGCATCGTCGGCGGGGCGTTCGTCGACGACGACGCCAGCCTCGAGGAGCACCCGCAGGTGCTTGCTCATCGCAGGCGGCGAGACGCCTACGGCGGAAGCGAGCTCGCCGGCCCGGCGAGGACCTTCACTCAGGAGCTGGACGACGCCGAGCCGGGTGGGGTCCGCGAGCGCCTGGAACAAGGGGGCCAGCGCGGCGCTCTCGGTTGTTACCACAGAGGCAATAGTTATCCTATCTGGCAACTATCGTCAAGAGGTCGGTGTCGCGATCCACCAGCTGTGACCCTCGGGATCGCGGACGCCGTACTCACGCTGGCCGTAGTCCTGATCGGTCGGCTCGCTGAGGATCGCGGCGCCCGACGCTTTGGCGTGCGCGAAGTGCGCGTCGACGTCGGCGACGTGCACGACGATGCCGCCCGTCTGCGCCTTCGCCTGGTTGGGTGTGCTCAGGCCGCTCGCCGCCGCGTGCAGCCACACGCGGCGACCGTCGAGGTGCACCTCGCCGTGCACCACGGTTCCGTTGACCTCGTGGAGACCGGCAGACGTAAACCCCAACGCGCTCGACGAGGAAGTCGTGCGCGGCCCTGATGTCTTCGTAGGGAACCACCGGGATGATGTCGCTCATGTGACGACGCTACGACCGGCGCGGCGTACGGGAACCTCGCCCGCGCCCGTAACGTCAGACGCGCATGAAGCGCCTCTGGATCGCCGCCGCACTGGTGGGTCTCGCCGCGTGCGGCAAGACGACCGTGACGGCGGGATCGGTCTCGACCGATCCCGACCAGCTCATCGTCCGCGTCGAGCTGACGGGCGGATTCGTGGCCGCCGAAGCAGTCTTCACGAGCCTCCCGGTCACGAACATCTACGCCGACGGGCGAGTGATCACCTCCGGACCGCAGACGATGATCTATCCCGGCCCGGTCGTCCCGAACCTCCTTGTCCGCAAGCTCGACGCGACCGGAATGCGAACGGTGCTCACCGCCGCTCAAGCCGCCGGGATCCTCACCACTCCACCGATCGACTACGGACAGCCACCGGTCGCCGATGTTCCCGACACCGTCGTGACCGTCAACGCGAACGACACTACGTACACACAATCCGCCAACGCTCTCGGCATGCAAGACACGACGTCGGGGCTCACCCAAGCGCAGATCGATGAGCGTGCGAAGCTCTCGACGTTCGTCGACTCGATGACCGACCTCGAGACGCTGGTGGGCGCTGATCACATCGGTCCTGAGCAGCCGTACGCGATCGCGGGATGGCGTCTGCGCGCGACCGTGACCGACCAGCTGCCCACAGGAGAGCCCGCGCCGACTGTTGTGCCGTGGCCGATCACGTCGCTGCCGCTGGCCTCGATCGGCGAGTGCACCGCGGTCACCGAGCCGGCAACGGTCGCTCAGGTCACCGACACCATGACGAAGGCGAACCAGCTGACGTTCTTCACCGACGCCGAAAAGACCTACCAGGTGCTCGTCCGACCGCTGCTGCCGGACGAGACCGGCTGTTAGTCGCGCGCGTAGAAGAGCCGCTCGACCACGGCCCGGCTGCGGCACGTCACGCGGCGATAGTCCTCGCGGAGATCGGTGGGCGTGGTGTCGAGCGCCCGAGCCAGCACGCGCATCCGCTCGGGTTGAGGGGGCAGCGCGTCGCTCGGCCCTCCGCTCGTGAGGAAGAGGCGGTTCCGAGTGCGTTCGCAGAACCGGTATGCCTCGAACAACGTCGCGTGATCCGGAGCATCGATCACTCGGCGTTCACGCAGCAGGTCGAGGGCGCCGATCGTCGCTGATGCACGAATGCCGTGCTGCAGCTGCAGCATCTGGGCGGTGAACTCGATGTCCGACAGCGAACCTCGTCCGAGCTTGAGGTGGAACTTCGGATCGTCGGTCGGCGGGATCCGCTCTCGCTCGACTCGCGCCTTGATCCTGCGGATCTCGCGGACCTCGTCGTCGGAGAGGCCGCGGCGCCAAACGAAGTCATCCAGCAGTGCCATGAACCGCTCGGCGAGCGCCACGTCGCCCGCCACAGGCCGAGCGCGGACCATTGCTTGTCGCTCCCAGACGAGCGCCCACCGCTCGAAGTAGGTGGCGAAACCCTCGACACTGCGCGCCAACGGACCTTGCTTACCCTCGGGACGAAGACCAGCGTCGACCTCCCAAAGCCGCGCCGAGGGAGTCGCGCCGCCGACGAAACGGCGCACCGCAGTGGCGAGCTTCTCGGCCTCCGCGAAGTCCGCGGGGGCCGGGCCGTCGTAGACAAAGAGGACGTCGAGGTCGCTCGCGTACGACAGCTCCGCACCGCCGAAACGTCCCAACGCGATCACCGCGAACGGCAACGAGGGCTCGAGCGCCTCGAGAGCGACCTCGAGCGTGGCTTCGGCGAGCGCGCTCACATCGCGGCCGACTGTCGCGACGTCTGCTTCGCCAAGCACGTCGCGCGCAGTGATGCCGACGAGGTGACGCTCCTTCCAACGGCGTAGCCCAGCCTGGCGCTCCGCGACATCGCTGCGCCACGCCAACGCCTTGCGGGCGCTGTCGACCAGTTCCGGCTTCGGCCTGGTGCGCAGCTGCTCGAAGTCGGGGAGCCGCGCGATCAGGTCGGGATTGTGGAGGACGGCTTCGGCGATCATGGGGCTCGTGCCGATGAGCACGCACACGCGGCGAGCGGCTTCGGGCGAGTCGCGGAAGAGCGACGCCAGCTCGGTCGAGCGTTGCGCGCCGGAAGCGAGCTTCCGCAACGAGAGCAAGCCCTGATCGGGATCGGGTGAGTCCGCGAGCCAGTCGAGCAGCAGCGGGAGCATCTGCTGCATGAGTCGTGACGAGCGAGTGAGCCCGCTTGTCAGCTCGCGCACCGCGATCCGCGCGGGTCAGGAGACATGAACCCGAATGCGGCCAGACGCGCCTCGGTTGCCCCTGGCCTCGCGAGGAGCGGCAGCGCGGCGAACGCTTCAAGGAGCGGCCGGAAGTAGAGACGCTCGTGGATCGATCGGACGGTCGCCTGATGCCGGCCGAGATCGGACAAGAAGTGATCCACCGCGTCCGCGGCGCCGGTGTCGCGATAGCCCATGGTGCGAGCAAGGCGGGTCTGCGCTTCCGGACCGTCAGGGACGGCATGCACCTGCAGCTCGTCGACGAGCTGCAATCGGTGCTCGACCTTGCGCAGGAAGCGGTATGCGTCGGCGAGTGCCGCCGCGTCACCCTGGTCGACATATCCACCCGCCGCCATCTCGCTCAGCGCGACCAGCGTGTTGGGACTGCGGAGCTCCGTGTCGATGCCGCCGTGCACGAGCTGGAGGAGCTGCACGGCGAACTCGATGTCCCGGATCCCGCCGCGACCCCGCTTCACCTCTCGGTCCTCGAGGCCCCTACGCACCATCTCCTGCTCCACCCGGGCCTTCATGGTCCGCACCGAGCGCAGGTCATCCGCAGTGAACTGGTGACGCCAGAGATGCGACGCGGAGGATTCGTCGAAGCGCTCGCAGAGCGCGGCATCGCCAGCAACAGCCCGAGCCTTGATCAGGGCTTGGAACTCCCACGCGTCAGCCCATTGGTCCCAATACGCCTCGTAGGAGGCGAGCGTGCGCACGAGCGGCCCGTCGCGGCCCTGCGGGCGCAGGTTGACGTCGACGCGGAAGCATCGCCGGGCAACTTCGAGAAGCGCGCGAGCTCGTTGCGCGGCTTCGTTCCCGTCACCATCGCCGACGAACATCACGTCGATGTCGCTCGCGTAGTTCAGCTCGTCGCCACCGAGCTTCCCCATGCCTACGACGATGAGCGGCTCCGGTACATCGATGAGGGACACCGCTCCACGAAGCACGTCGCGGCCCATCGCCGCGATGGCGGCGACGGTGGACTCGAGCTCGTCACGTTCGGTCAGATCGCGCGCGGCGATCCGAAGGTATTCGCGCGCCTTCCATCTCTTCAGCGCGTCTGGGTTCGTGTCGTCGACGGCGACCCTCGCGTCCAGGTTCGCGAGCACATCGAGCGCCCCAGAGTCGACCTCGAGGAGCATCGTGAGCGACCGGCTCGCGCCGCACACCGCGATGACCGCATCGCGCAACCCTGGGTCCGCCTCCAGGCGATCGGCGAACGAGGCATGAGCGGCGTCGATGCGGTCGAGTGCGAGCCGCACACCCACCGGATCGGCCGATCGTTCGATCGCGTCATCGACCGCGTCATCGACGGCATCATCAACCGCGGGTCGGGAGCGTCGGCGATCGACCATCGGCGCCAGTGTCGCACCTCGGTACGCTGACGCCATGGCCCGCATCCGGGTGGCAATGGCGCAGCTCAACACAGTCGTCGGTGACCTCGACGGCAACGTGACCCGAATCCTCGGCGCGCTCGACGAGGCCGAGCAGGCGGGCGCCGACGTCCTCGTGTGCCCCGAGCTCGCCGTGACCGGGTACCCGCCCGAAGACCTCGTGCTGAAGCCCGGCTTCGTGGCAGACAATCGAGCCGCTCTCGACAAGATCGCTGCCCGAACCGGTCGGTGCGTCGCGGTCATCGGGTTCGTCGACGCCGGTCGTGACCTCCACAACGCGGCAGCGATCTGCGCACACGGCGAGGTGCAAGGCATTTATCGCAAGCGGCTGCTGCCGAACTACGCCGTGTTCGACGAGCAGCGCACCTTCGTGCCGGGCGACGAGCCGCTGCAGCTGTACGTGATCGCTGGGGTCTCGGTAGGCGTCTCGATCTGCGAGGACGCGTGGAGCCCCGACGGCCCGATCGCTGCCCATGCAGCCGGAGGCGCCGAGCTCGTCCTCAACCTCAACGCGTCGCCGTTCTACGCCGGACGAGTTGCTGAGCGCGAACGAATGCTCGCGACTCGAGCCGCCGACGCTTCCTGCGCGCTCGTGTACGTGAACCAGGTCGGAGGACAGGATGAGCTCGTCTTCGACGGCGCCTCGCTCGTCTTCGATGCAGATGGCTCCCTCGTCGCGCGTGCGCCGCAGTTCGTCGAGGAGGTTTCGATCGTCGACCTCGACGTCGAGCCGGTGTTTCGCAAGCGCCAGATCGACCCCCGCGGCTGGCTGCACGGCGAGCCGCTGCCCAGGGTGGTGCTCAGCCACCAGACCGATGCCCTCGATGTCCACGCTCCTCACATCGCCCCGATGCCCGAGCGTGACGAGGAGATCTACGAGGCCCTCGTCCTCGGCACGCGCGACTACGTGCGCAAGAACGGCTTCACCGACGTCGTGATCGGGCTCTCCGGCGGCATCGACTCGTCGCTGGTCGCCTGCGTGGCCGCCGACGCGCTCGGACCCGAGCACGTCCACGGGGTGTCGATGCCGTCCCGGTACTCGAGTGACGGCTCGCGCACCGATGCGCAGGCGCTCGCCGACAACCTCGGCATCGACATGCGCACGATCGCGATCGAACCCGCGCACTCTGCCTTCCTCGAGATGCTCTCACCGTCGTTCGGCGATCGGGCTGCCGACCTGACCGAAGAGAACCTGCAGAGCCGCGTCCGGGGGGTGGTCCTCATGGCGCTGTCGAACAAGTTCGGTTGGCTCGTGCTGACGACCGGCAACAAGAGCGAGATGGCCGTCGGCTACTCGACCCTTTACGGAGACACAGCCGGCGGCTTCGCGGTGATCAAGGACGTGTTGAAGACCACCGTGTACCGGCTCTGCGAGCACCGCAACACGATCGGCGCGACACCGGCGATCCCCGTCGACGTGCTCACGAAGCCACCATCCGCGGAGCTGCGGCCGGATCAGCGCGACGACCAGAGCCTTCCTGCGTACGACGTGCTCGATCCGGTACTGGCCGCGTACATAGAGGGCGACCTCACTGCCGCCGAGCTCATCGAGCGTGGGTTCGACGAGGCGATCGTGCGGCGCATCACGCGGCTCGTCGACCTGGCGGAGTACAAACGTCGCCAGTCGCCGCCCGGTGTGCGCGTCACCCCGAAGGCCTTCGGCAAAGACCGTCGCCTGCCGATCACCAACGCCTACCGCGGCTGACCGGGTTGACAGCAACTGAATCGGTGCGGCGCACCGAGCTGCTCTCCGCAGCGGCGCTCGTGCTCGTCGCGTTCCTGTTCGGCACGAGCTTCGTGGTCGTCAAGGGCGCACTCGACCACGTCGACCCGGTGCCGTTCATCGCGCTGCGGGCTTCGTTCGCCACGCTCGCGCTCCTTCCCTTCGCGCTCCGCCGATCGAGCACGCCGGGCGAGCTCCGCCCCGCGGCCATCACCGGGCTCACCTACCTCGCGGCGATGCTCGCACAGACGATCGGGCTGCAGTACACGACCGCGGCGACGTCGGCGTTCCTCACGTACCTCCTCATCGTGATCGTGCCGTTCGTCTCGTTCGCCGTCGGGCGCGGACGCCCCTCGCGGGCCACGGTGCTCGCGATCGGCGTCGCCGTCATCGGACTCGCGCTGCTCACCGGAGCGGGCGATGGCTTCGGTCGGGGCGCGGTGTTCACCCTCCTAGGCGCGGTCGCCTTCGCCGTCCACCTCGTGCAGATGGGCGAGTACGCACCCCGCTTCGACGTCTTCCGCTTCAGCACCATCCAGATGGCCGCTGTCGCGGTGCCATGCCTCCTGCTCACTCCCGTCGCCGGCGGACTGCCGTCGAACGGCGAGGCGTATGCGACCGCGTTCTACGCCGGGGTCGTCGTCTCCGCCTTCGCGCTGATCCCGTGGACGTGGGCGCAGCGCCACATCCCCGCGACCCGGGCGTCGCTCATCCTGCTGACCGAGCCGGTGTTCGCGACGATCGCCGCGTACATCGTCGACGACGAGCGCTTCACAGCGGGCGCTGCGCTCGGAGCCGTGCTCATCCTCATCGCGGCGCTGCTGGCCGAGCTCGGACCTGTCTTGACCGCCCGGTCAGGGGTAGATTCGGGGCGACCATTGGCCGCAGGAACGCGTGCCGCACAAGGGCAGGGGGATTGACGACCATGGCCGATCCGAGCAAGCCGAGGGCACCGTTCGCCCCGTGGGACCGCCGGGAGATCCCCGGTGCGTTCGACGTGGAGGAGTCCGCACGGCGTGTCGGGAACTACAAGTGGATCGAGATGAAGCTCTTCGAAGCGCTCGGGGGATGGGTCGCCACGGTTCCCGAGCTCGACGTGAAGATGCGTCTCGGCACCCACTGCTACCACCACGCGTGGCATGCCGAGCTCTGGCACAAGCGCCTCCCCGAGCTGCGGGAGATGAACCCCGACCGGCTCACCGTCCCGGCGAACGACGAGCTCGTCGCCTTCGTCGACGCCATGACCGAGCCCGAGGCGCCCGGCCTCACCATCGAGAAGCTCGTCGGCGTCTACCGCGTGCTGATCCCGCACAAGATCGCGGCGTACACCTATCACCTGAACAACACGTCGACGATCACCGACGCGCCGACGATCCGCTCACTCAAGTTCTGCCTGCAGGACGAGTTCGAGGACTGGCGGGACGGCGAGATGCTCATTCAGTCGTTGATCGAGACCGATGAGGAGGTGGATCGGGCTGCGGCCCACCAGGCAAGGCTCGAGAAGCTCATGCTGGCCGCGGGCGGCATCGCCGGTCCCGGCTCCATCGGCATGCACCCGGCACAAGCAGTGGAGGCAGCGTCATGAGGAAGTCGTTCCCGGTCGAAGAGCTGGCCCGCGATCCCCGGTTCGTCCGCGTCGAGATGCGCGAGCGCCTCGCCGATCCGCGGCCCCGGCCGATGGCGGGCGAGGGCAAGAAGAACAACAACCGCCTCACGCCAGCACGCCCGGACGCGCCTGACGCCGCCCGCGCCCTGATGCACGGCATCTTCGTCGGCGAGATCCAGGCGCTCGAGGGCGCCGGCCGCACCTGTTGGGACTTCACCACCGGCGACGCCGACGACGAGGCCCCGTTCGCGCTGAAGCTCGACATGGCCCGGCAGTGCTGGGACGAAGCTCGGCACGTCGAGATCTCGATCAAGCTCTCCGACCACATGGGAACCGAGCTCGGTGAGTTCTCCGAGAACACCTTCCTCTACGAGGCCGCGTGCAACCCCGACCCCGTGCTGCGCCTCACCGGCGTCAACCGCGCGCTCGAAGGCCTCGCTATCGACGTCTTCACCACGATGAAGGAGTTCGGCGACATCTCCGGCGACCCGGTGCTCGAGTTCTGCGAGGACTGGATGCTCGCGGACGAGGTGACCCACGTGAAGATGGGCTCCGACTGGCTACGTCGCCTCACGCTCGACAACCCGGAGCGACGCAAGGCTGCGCTCGAGTTCCAGGCCATCGTCGACAAGCTGTTCGCGATCGGCGGCTTCCGCAGCGAGTCCGAGGAGTCGCCGGTGAAGCTGGCCCGCCGCTTTCGCGAGCTCGCAGGGTTCGACGACGCCGAGATCGACGAGATCGCCCGTCTGTCCGAGGAGGCGCTGCACGAGGCCGACTCGAAGCGGCGCGAGGCTCGCGAGATGGCTCAGGCGGCCGTCGCCACGCCATGACCGTCACCGTCACCCCTGAGAAGTTCACGATGGTCGACTATGACGCGGCCACGATCACGTCGATCACGCAGAAGTTGCTCGAGCAGATCGGCATCCCAGACCTCGACGTGCAGATCAAGGTCGACGAGACGAGTCCGTTGGGCCGCACCCAGGTGCTCTCTGAAGACCCGGTCGTGATCGAAACGGAGAGCGGGGCGCTCGAGGACCCGAAGCGTCCTCGCCAGCTCTCTGAAGCGGGCGCCGCCGACGTGATCGGCCGGGCACTGCTGCGAGTCGCAGATCGTCGCACCCCAGGCTTCGCCGAGGCCCCCGCCGACAGCGACCTCACGCTGTCGCAGACGGTGTCGTGGGCCGTGTACGCGAACGGCCGGCTCGAGCGGTTTGGCTACCCGGCGCAGCGACAGCGGTGGCTGTACCACTTCCGCAACCGTCACGGCTTCACCGATGTGGCCGACGCGGCGTTCGACGCGCTGTGGACGAGCCCTTCGCTCACGTGGGGCGAGATCACCGCGCTGTCCGACGGCGCGATGGCCCACGAGACCGTGGCCTGACGCGCGCGCCATGGCGATCGAGATCCGCCACCGACAGGTGGCCACCAACGGCATCGAGCTCCACATCGCGGAGGCAGGCGAAGGTCCGCTCGTCGTGCTGTGCCATGGGTTCCCCGAGAGCTGGTACTCGTGGCGCCATCAGATCGTGCCGATCGCCGAGGCCGGCTATCACGTGATCGCACCCGACCTGCGCGGGTACGGCGACTCCACCAAGCTGACAAACGTCGATGACTACGGCATCGAGAAGCTGAACCACGACCTGTTGGGCTTGGTCGACGAAGCGGGTGAAGCGCAGGCGGTGTTCGTCGGGCATGACTGGGGCGCGTTGATCGTCTGGGATCTCGCGAGGCTCCACCCCGAGCGCGTCCGCGGGGTCGTCGGGGTGAGCGTGCCCCTCATGAACTATCCCGCGCAGCCGGTGCCCTTGATGCGAGCGGTGTTCGGCGAGCGCTTCTACATCGTGTACTTCCAAGAGGTCGGTCCGGCTGAGACCGAGATGGCCAAGGACGTGCGCGACACGATGGTGCGCACCCTGTGGGGCGCGTCCGGCGACTTCGCCCGTGTGGTCGCCGAAGGAGACATCACCATCGGAGCCGGGGGGTTCCTCGAGTCGATGCCGACGCCGCCCGCGCAGCTCCCTGCGTGGCTGACCGAGGCCGACGTCGACGTGTACACGGCACAGTTCGAGAAGTCGGGCTTCTTCGGGCCTGTCAGCTTCTACCGCAACCTCGACGCGAACTGGGAGCTGACGAACGTCCTCCCGGTGGAACGCATCTCGATGCCATCGGCGTTCATCGGCGGGGACCACGACGGTGTCGTCCGGAGTACGCAAGCCCAGATCGACGCGATGCCATCGATGCTCCCCGACTACCGGGGCAGCTGGATCCTCGAGGGGCCGGGCCACTGGACGCAGCAGGAGGACTCGGCCGGGTTCAACGCCGCGCTGCTCGAGTTCCTCGCCGGTCTGTAGCGCCAGCGCATCAGCGCAGGTCGTGTGCGCTGATGCTCTCCAACAGATCAATGGCCGGCGCCTGGGAGAGCAGGCCCCGGCACGCCGTCGCCATGTCCACCATCACGTCGGAGTCGAAGTGACGCTGCTGGGCTTCGGGACTGTCCCACTTCTGGACGATCACGAAGCGGCCGGGGGAGGTCACCGACGCACAGAGATCGATGTTCCGACACCCCGGGTCCATGCGGGTGAGCACCGTGTACTTCGCGAGCACGGACTGCAGTCGGTCAGGGTCCGCCGCGTCGAACTGCATGGTGACGATTGTCAGCTCGACCTCGGCCATGCGCCCCTCCCTGGGAATTTTCGGCTCCGAACGCCTCAGGACGCCCACGTCCGCTGCCGACACTCTGAGTGGTCACCCCACCACGATAAGCCGCGAAAATCGGCGGAAATGGCCTTGTGGAAGGGCTTGACCTCCTCGTTATCGTAATAGCCAGTCCTCAAGCGCCCACGCTTCGCGCGGGAGCCACCTCCGAACCAGCCGTCAGGAGCCACGTTGCCCAAGGAACGTGTCGAGCGGGACGAAGAAGATCTCGTTCGCTTGTACCTGACAGACATCGGTCAGTACCCGCTGCTGACGAAGGACGACGAGGTCCGTCTGGCCAAGGCGATCGAGGCCGGCAACGAAGCGGTGGGCGCGCTGCAGCTCGCGGGCAAAGAGATCACAGCGGCGCGCAAGCGCGAGCTGCGCCGCACCGCGCGCGACGGTGAGGACGCCGAGCGCACGTTCGTGCAGTCGAACCTGCGGCTCGTCGTCTCGATCGCGAAGAAGTACCAGGCGTCGGGCCTCCCCCTCCTCGATCTGATCCAGGAAGGCAACCTCGGCCTGATGCACGCGGTCGAGAAGTTCGATTGGCGAAAGGGATTCAAGTTCTCCACGTACGCCACGTGGTGGATCCGTCAAGCCATCACGCGCGGCATCGCGAACACGGGCCGCACGATCCGGCTTCCTGTCCACGCCGGCGACACGTTGGCGCGACTGCAGAAGGCCCGGGCGCGCCTCGAGCTGAAGCTCGGCCGTCCGGCGACACTCGCAGAGCTCTCGGCTGAGGTCGAGATGCCCGAGGACAAGGTGACCGAGGCGTTGCGGTTCGCCGCAGAGCCGTTGTCCTTGTCCGAACCGCTGCGCGAGGACGGCGATGCCGAGCTCGGCGATGTCGTCGAGGACCGCTCGGCCGAGTCACCGTTCGAGGTGGCCGCCACCGCGCTGCTGCCCGAAGAGATCGCCCGACTGCTCGCTCCGCTCGACGAGCGCGAGCGCGAGATCCTGAAGCTGCGGTTCGGCCTCGACCGCGGCGAGCCCCGCACGCTCGAAGAGGTGGGCGAGCACTTCAACCTGACCCGCGAGCGCATCCGCCAGATCGAGGCGCGGGCCATGTCGAAGCTGCGTCACCCGTCGAGCGACACGGGCGCACGCGACCTCCTCGCCGTCTGACCCGCCGCCTCGGTCAGTCGCTGACCGGCAAGTGACCGTCCAGCATCTCTGCGGTCGTCGACCACGCAATGCCGTAGGCGTCCTCGCTGCTCGACAGCGCGTCGAGGAACTCGGTCGAGCCGAGCGTCGCGACCTTCACGTCGGTCAGGGCGACGACGGACGCGGTGCGATTGATGTCGCGCACCAACGCGATCTCTCCGAAGTGGTCGCCGGGACCCAGCGTCGTCTCGGCTTGCCCGGCGCGCAGAACCTCGACGTGTCCCTCGAGGATCGCGTAGAAGCGATCGCCCTGGTCGCCCTCCGTGATGATGACGCGACCGGATGGGATCTCGCTCGTCGTGCAACGTGCGGCGATCTTCTCGATCGAGGTCGGCGGCAACGGCGCGAACAACGGGATGTCGCAGAACAACCCGAGCAGCTCCGGCACCGGCTCGGAGTGCTCGTCGAGGCGCCGGAACCGGGGCGTCAGCACCAGAGCCAGCACGGGGAGGATCGCACCGACCAGGACCAACACCCATCTGAGTCCCAGCGCGGAGACAAGGAGCGGCGCCATGAGCGAACCGATGCCGCCGATGGCGATGCCGACCGTGAAGAGCACGCCGAACACCCGGCCGAGGCTGCGGTCTGCGCCGAGCCGTTGGATCAGGGTGAGGCCCGAGACGTCGAGCAGCGCGTTCCCCACGCCGATCGTGAACAGGGCGACGACCACGATCGCGGTGGTCGGGTGCACCCCGATGAGAACGATTGGCAGGCCCCAGAGGCAGAGCGCAAGGGCGAACGGGCGCCCCAATCGCCGCCTGCCGGTGAGCACCACGGCACCGAACCCGCCGACGATGCCGCCGACGCCGATCATCGCGGCGAGCCACCCGACTCCGCTGCTCCCGAGACCCAGGAGGTCGAACGACACCGAGACCAACAGGACCGTGAGGAGCCCACGGACGAAGAGCTGGACGATGCAGCAACCCACGAGAACCGCGATGTCAGGGTTCTTCCGCAGCTCGGTGAGCCCGCCGAGCAGGGCGTGGATAGGACGGTCCGGAGCGCGCCGCAGCGCCTTCGAGGGATCGACACCCACATGGACCCTCGAGACCGCGACGATGCCCAGCGCCGCGACGATCGAGGCCGCGGCCATCACAAACCACGGATCGGCTCGGAGGAGGAACACCGCGGCGACGGCCGGGCCGGCGAACGTCGCCAGACCTTCGAGTGTCCCTCCTGTGACGTTCATCGCCACGAGCTCGACCGGCGTCCCCGCGACAAGAGGGAGCATTGCGAAGTGCGCGGATCGGTACGGGGTCGCGGCCACGCTGCTGACCGCGACCAGGAGGTACACGGCGAACGCGGGTGCGTGAGCAGCGAGCGCGAGCGCGATCGTCGCCTGCGTGACGCAGATCGCGACGAACACCGCGGTGACGACGCGGCGGCGCGCGAAGCGATCGGCAGCCCACGCGCCGAAGGGCAGCGCGATCGCACCGGGAAGCAGTCGGGCCAGTCCGAGGACGCCGACCGCGCCAGCGCCTCCACGATCGAAGGCCCACACCGACAGCGCCACCATCGCCATGGCGTCGACAAGGAAGAACGCCGTCCACCCGAGCTGCAGGCGGCGGAGGTGGCCTTGGCGCATCACGTTCGTGATCGCGTCGAGGCGACGACGTCCCGACCCCACCCACCGAGGCATCAGACATCCTCGCGGATGGGGGTCGCGTCACCAACCTCACCTTGGCGGAGGTGGACGGGAATCGAACCCGCCGGACGGGGATCGCCCGTCCCAACCGCTTTGAAGGCGGCGGAGCCCACCAGGTGCCCGGACACCTCCGGTTGCGACCCTACAGACAACCCGCAGACGAGGGGTTAGGGTCGCGGGCATGAAGAAGATCCTCGTGCTGCTCGTGCTCGTCGGCCTCGTCGCGCTCGCCGCGAAGAAGGTCCGCACCGTCTGAGCTGACCGGCTGAGTGCACTTGCGCTCCACAAGGTCTTTCATGTAGTTTCACGCGCCACTCCCCTCGTGCTGATGCTTCGCGTCCCGAGGGACCCAGGGGAGTTGTCGTGCTCGTTGCTTGCTGGTCCGCCAAAGGCGGAAGCGGCACCACCGTCATCGCTGCCGCGCTGGCGTTGTCGTTTGCCCGTGCTCCTGGGGGAGCGCTGCTCGCCGACCTCGCGGGAGACGCACCGTGCGTCCTCGGCGTGCCCGAGCCAGAGGGCCCCGGCCTCAGCGACTGGCTCGACGCCGGCACGTCCGTGCCGGCCGACGCACTGAGCCGCATCGAGATCGAGGCTGCGCCGGGCCTCGCGCTGTTGCCCCGAGGGGCAGCGGCATCCGACGCCACGCCACGAGCCGACGTGCTCGCATCGCTGCTCCTCGGCGACTCCCGCACGGTCGTGGCCGACTGCGGCGTCGGTCCCGCGGGCGCGGCACGCTCGGTGGCGGCGGCGGCGTCAGTGTCGCTCCTCGTCGTCCGGCCCTGCTACGTCGCGCTTCGTCGCGCGCTTGCAGCGCCGCTTCGACCATCGGGCATCGTGCTCGTGAGCGAGCCCGGCCGCGCCCTCGGCCCTCGCGACGTCGAAGACGTCCTCGGGGTGCCGGTGCGCGCTGAGGTCACGGTCGAGGCGTCGGTCGCCCGCGCCGTCGATGCCGGGCTGCTCACGAGTCGCCTGCCGCGTTCGCTCGAGCGTGCGCTGCGGCGGGCCGCGTGAGCGCAGGCAACGACCTCGAGGCGCGGGTCCACCGCCAGCTGCTCGACGGTGCACGGGCGGGTGAGAGCGTGCCGTCGCGCGCCGCGATCCTCGAGCTCGTGCGACGCGAGGCGCCGCTGCTCGGCGGCCACGACCTCGACTCACTCGTCCGCCACGTCTCCGCCGCGCGCTGCTGGCCTCGGGCCCCTCGAGGCGTTGCTCGACGATCCTTCGATCACCGAGGTCATGGTCAACGCGTCCGCCGGCGTCTGGATCGAGCGCGCGGGGGCGCTCACGCGGACGGCCATCGTCCTCGACCACGAGACGGTGACTCATCTCATCGAACGAGTCGTGTCGCCGCTGGGCTTGCGCGTCGATCGATCGAGCCCGTTGGTCGACGCCCGGCTGCCCGATGGGTCGCGAGTGAACGCCGTGGTGCCGCCGGTCGCGATAGACGGTCCGTGCCTCACGATCAGGCGGTTCGGCGCCCGCACGCTCTCGCTCGAAGAGTTCTGCTCGCCCGAGGTCGCTGATCTCCTCCGTCAGGCCATCACGGCGAGGCGCAACACCCTGGTCACCGGCGGCACGGGCAGCGGCAAGACCACGCTGCTCAACAGCCTCGCCGCCTGCTTGCCGGGTGACGAGCGCATCGTCACGATCGAAGACGCCGCCGAGCTGCGGCTGCCCGGCGATCACGTCGTCCGGCTCGAGGCGCGGCCCGCCAGCACCGAAGGGCTCGGTGCGATCACGATCCGCGAGCTCGTCCGGAACGCATTGCGCATGCGTCCTGACCGCATCGTCGTGGGCGAGGTTCGTGGGGCCGAGGCGCTCGACATGCTCCAAGCGATGAACACGGGCCACGAAGGCTCGATGTCGACCTGTCATGCGAACGGTCCCGACGACGCACTGCGGCGCATCGAGACCATGGTGCTGATGGGCGACGTGCAGCTTCCTCTCGCCGCCGTGCGAGAACAGGTGCACGCGTCACTCGACCTCGTCGTGCACCTCGCGAGGCAGCGCGACGGATCGCGCCGAGTGGCAGCGATCGCCGAGGTTGCCGAAAGCGCGCATCGCGACATGCGCACCCATCTGCTGTCCGAGGGGGAGCGGGTGCTGCGGGCTCCCGCTCGACCGCCGCGATGAACGTGACCGCGGGTCTCGTCGCGGCGGTGCTGGCCCTCGCCACCGTCGCGAGCGCGACGCACTCGTGCGCCGTCGGGGCGCGGACGCGGACTCGCGACCGCTTCGATCGAGCGCGGCCTGCGCCGAGCGGCCTCGGGCGCGTGCGGGCGCCTGCCCGGGTGCGGCGGTGGGTGCACAACAGCGGCGCCGGGCTCGACGTCGACGCGGCGTGGCCCATGTGGCTCATCGCGACCGTCGGCGGTGCGCTCGTTCTCTGGGTCGTTGCCGGTCCCGGGGTGGCGACGTTGTTCGTCGCGTCACTTGTCGGCGGGCCGGCCGTCGCGGTCGCGTGGGGAGTGCGTCGAAGGCGGCGCCATGTCGGCGGCGCACTGCCCGGCGCGCTCGACGAGATCGCCCGTTCCTTGCGTGCCGGCGCGTCGCTCGCCCAGGCCATCGAAGACGCCGCGGAGGCGACCGCGGGTGCGATCGGCGACGACCTCAAGCGCGTCGTGGCCGTGCATCGAGCCGGCGTGCCGCTTGCTGCGGCGCTCGCGCATTGGCGCTCGGAACGTCCACTCCCGGGAGTTCGCCTCACTGCGTCGGCCCTCGAGCTCGGACTGTCGGCGGGTGGCGCGCATGCTCGTGCGGTCGACGGCGTCGCGGCGACGCTGCGCGACAACCTCGCCATCTCCGCAGAGGTGAGGGCGCAGGCGGCGCAGGCGCAGGCCTCTGCCGTCGTCATCGGTCTGGCGCCACTCGGCTTCACCGCGCTCGTGTGCCTGGCCGACCACCGCACCGCGACGTTCCTGTTCCAGACTCCGGCCGGTCTGACCTGCCTTGCGATCGGCCTCACGCTCGACGGGCTCGGCGCGGCATGGATGGCCCGCATCACCCGGACGCCCGAGTGATGCCCTGGGTCCTCGGTCTGGCCTGGGCGCTGGTCGTGCTCGTCGGGGCGGCACGTGCACGAGCACGTCCGGCACCGGCTCGGGTGCGGGTCCTCGCACCGTCGGCGCTACGACGGCGGCGACGCAACCGACCGAGGCCCGCGTGCGCACTCGGCCACGCCATTCGCACACGATTGGGACGTCGCGACGATCCGGCTGCCGACGGCCGCCTCGGCGTCAGCATCCTCGTGGTCCTCGGCTGCGCGCCGTTCGTGCCGCTGCTCGCTCCTGCGGCCGGCTCGGCCGTCTGGCTCTGCGCTTGGTGGCGTGCACGCGCCCAGACGAGAGCGATCAGCGATCGCATCCGTCGTGGCCTCCCCGAGGTCGTCGACTTGTTCGTCGTCGGCATCGGTGCGGGGCTCAACGTGCCGTTGGCAGTGCGCGCGATCGGCCCGCTCTGCCCGACGCCCTTCGATGACGTGCTGCAGCACGCCGTGGCACAGACCGAGCTCGGTGTCCGCACTGCCGACGCGCTCGAGTCGTTGCCGACCCAGCTCGGTGAGACCGTGCGCCCACTGTCGAGCGCGCTCATCGCGTCAGAGAGGTACGGCGTGCCGCTCACGGCCTCGCTCGAGCGCCTCGCCGACGAGGTGAGGCGAGATCGCCGCCGTCACGCCGAAGCCGCCGCACGACGCGTGCCGATCAAGCTCCTCTTCCCCCTGGTGTTCTGCAGCCTGCCCGCCCTCGCTCTCTTGAGCGTCGCGCCGCTCATCGCCGGCGCGCTGCGGGCTCTTCGTACCTAGGGAGAAGCCATGCATCTGTCATCACGCATCGTGAGCTGGTGGACCGCGCGTCGCTTCGGCGACGCCGGCCAGGCGACCGCGGAGTATGCGCTCGTGCTGCTCGGAGCAGCCGCCATCGCGCTGCTCATCGGCGTCTGGGCGACATCGGGCGGCGGCGCCGGCAAGGTCGGCGACTTGCTCGACGCGGTGTTCTCGTCCATCAAGAAAAACATCTCGTGAGGGTGCGCCGGGGTGACGGGGGTCAAGCCACGGTCGAGCTGGCCCTCGTCCTCCCGGTGTTCGTGATGCTGATGCTGCTCCTCGTCCAGGTGGCGGTGCTCGTGCGCGACCAGGTGATGGTGATCCACGCCGCTCGGGAAGGGGCCCGGGCAGCCGCGGTCACGGGAGCGAACGCCGATGCCGCCGAGAAGGCAGCCCTTGCCGCGGCGGGCCTGCCGCTGCGAAGCACCGACGTGCTCACGACGCCGCCGGGCACGAAGCACGACCTCGTGCGCGTGCAGGTGCAGTACACCGACTCGACTGACATCCCGATCATCGGCCGGCTGCTCGGCGACGTGCGGGTGACCGGCACCGTGTCGATGCGGGTCGAGCCCGGCTGATCAGGCGAGCACAGCGCGCAGCAGCGCGACAGCACCGGCCTTGTCGAGAGGCTCGTTGCCGTTGCCGCACTTGGGGCTGTGCACGCACGAGGGACATCCGGCGCGACACGGGCACCGCTCGACGACCGCCAAGGTCGCCTCGAGGTGCCGGCGGCCCGCGCCGTACCCGAGCTCGGCGATGCCTGCTCCTCCGGGATAGCCGTCGTAGATCACGATCGTGGGTCCGTCGGTGTCGGCGAGGTAGGCGGTCGAGACGCCACCGACGTCCCACCGGTCGCAGATCGTGAACAGCGGGAGGATGCCGATGCCGGCGTGCTCGACCGCGTGCAACGTGCCCGGCACCTGTTCAGGCGAGAGGCGCGCGGCAGCGAGCACCTCAGGCGGCACCGTGTACCAGAACGCACGGGTGACGAGCCGGGTCGGCGGCAGGTCGAGGGTTTCGTGGCCGAGCGACGCATGCGACCGAGCGTCTCGCCGGTCGTAGCCCACGACCTGGCTCGTCACCTGCACCGCGCCGAGGTGCAGCTGCACACGACCGATCGTCCGCGACGCATCGGTCGCGAGGATCGCGACGTTGGTCTCAGCGCGCACCTGCGTGTACTCGTCGTCGTCGGCCGGCTCGACGATCGCGGCACGGTCATCGAGGTCGAGCGATGCCACCCGGAACGTCTGTCCCTGGTGCACGTAGATCGCACCCGGATGCACCGACTCGAACGCGCGGGAGCCGTCGACGGTGCCGACGAGACGACCGTCATCCTCCGCGATTCGGTACTCCTCCGCTGTCCCGCTGCGCAGACCGATGCCGGGCGCAGGCGCCCCTCGCCCACTCCACACCGCGCGACGGTTGCGCAGCACGAGCCGATCGCCGACCACGAGCTGACGCACGCCCTCACCCAGATCCTCGCCCCACCATCGCTCGTCGTCGAGCGACAGCGGCGCCTCGTAGGCCGCGCACGCGAGATGCGGCAGCAGCACGAAAGGGTTCGACAGGTTGACCACGGCCGCCTCGGGCGGGCGAGTGAACACCTCACGCGGGTGGGCCATCAGCCATTGGTCGAGCTGGTCGGAGCCGGCGACGAGCACGGCGAGGGATCGTTGTGTCGTGCGCCCGGCCCTGCCGGCCTGCTGACGCAAGGACGCCACCGTGCCGGGGAAGCCGTCGATCACGCATGCGTCGAGACCGCCGACATCGATGCCGAGCTCGAGTGCGGTGGTCGCCACGACGCCGGCGAGGTTGCCGTCGAACAGGTCGGCCTCGATCTCGCGTCGTTCGATCGGCAGGTAGCCGCCTCGGTACGAGCGCACCCGGCTCGCGAGGTCGGCGCCGACCTTTCGGCGCACTGTTGCCGCCACGATCTCGGTCGCCTTGCGGCTCCGACAGAACGTGACCGTACGAGCGCCGTCTTCGAGCAGCGCGGCGGTCAGCACCGCGGCCTCGATGTTCGGCGAGCCGCGAGTGCCTCGGTCAGCGTCGAGCAGCGGCGGGTTCCAGAGTGCGAACAGCCGCTCGCCGCGCGGGGAGCCGTCGTCGACGACCGCTCGCACCGACAGGCCACTCAACGCCGCGGCCAGAGAAGCGGGCTCACCGACCGTTGCCGACGTGAAGATGAAGATGGGCGACGACCCGTACCGCGCGCAGAGCCGGCGCAGGCGGCGAAGCACATGGGCGACGTGCGTGCCGAAGATGCCGCGAAAGACGTGGAGCTCGTCGATCACGACGTAGCGCAATCGACGCAGGAACGTGGCCCAGCGAGCGTGGAAGGGCAGCATCCCGACGTGGAGCATCTCGGGGTTCGTCAGCACGACGTTGGCGTGTCGACGCACCCAGGCCCGGGCCGGAGGCTCGGTGTCACCGTCATACGTCGCCGCCACCAGCCCAGGGAACCCGGGCGCGGTGATCGACCGGAGCTGGTCCTGCGCGAGCGCCTTGGTGGGGAACATCAGCAGCGCCGAGGCGGGATCGTCGCCTGCGACGGCCTCGGCGATCGCCGCTTGGTAGATGAGCGACTTGCCGGAGGCCGTGCCGGTCGCGATCACGACCGATTGGCCGTCGCCGAGCAGGGTGAGCGCCTCGGCCTGATGGCACCACAGGGCATCGATGCCGAGGCGCTTCCAGACCTCGTCTGAGAGTGGGTCGACGAGCAGGCCCATCCGACTCGGTCGTGCGGCTTGGTGCTCGAGATGCACGAGCTGGCCCTCGCAGGCGAGCGACTCGAGCAGGTCCTCGAACATCTCCCCCATCCTGCCTCGGGGGTGAGCAGTTACCGTGAGGCGGTCATGGATTTGGCCATTCAGGTGTACGCGCAAGACGAGTGGCAGGTCGTGCTCGTCGCCGGAGAGGTCGACGTCGCGACCGCTCCCCGCTTGCACGACCGGCTGGTGGGCCTCGCGAGCGAGGGACACCGCCGTCTCGCCATCGACCTCGAGGGCGTCACGATGCTCGACTGGATGGGCCTCGGCGCGCTGCTCGGCGTGCTTGCCCGCGTGCGATCCCTCGGTGGCGAGCTCGTGCTCGTCTCACCATCTCCCGCGACGCGCGAGCTGCTCGCGCTCACCGACCTCGACCACGTCCTTCCGATCCGCGACCGTCTGGCGCTGCGCGACTCATGAGCGGCGACGACTTCGCGCCCATCCCGAAGCCAGACGAGCTCCTCGCGTTGCACGGCATCACCGCGGAGATGTTCGCGATCTTGCGCACGTGGTTCGACGTCCCTCCCCGCGTCACCCTCGACCTCGTCGACGTCGACTCCGCGGTCGCCGAGCTCGGCGATCCCCTGATGATCGCGGCGCTGGCGATGCGCAAGCTGCAGGCCCTGCACCTGCTCGCGACACCGGGCGTCCGCACGACCACCGACGTCGTGGTCACGATCGTGCACGACCTCGACCGGGCGCTCGTCCAGGCGCCCGTGATGCGACTGCGACTCGCCGCCGAGGTCACCGATTGGGATGCCGAGCTGGCGTGGCTCGAGGGAGAGGAAGCCGCAGTCGACGAAGCGCCGGTCGAAGCCACCGACAGCGACCCCGAAGCGGCGCACTTCCGCGTCCTGCACGCAAAGCTCCACGAAGCGGCAGAAGCCGTGGTCGAGGCGACAGGAGGCGAGATCCGGACCCTCGAGTGAGGAAAAGCGGTGCCTCTGACCTGGGCAAGAGCGGCTGGCGCGACGCCGCGGCTTGACACAACCCCCGCGCCCTTCTTACCTAGCGCCGATGGCCCGGTCTCTCGTCATCGTGGAATCGCCTGCGAAAGCGAAGACGATCTCGCGCTTCCTCGGTGACGGATATGAGGTGCGCGCGTCGGTCGGGCACGTCGCCGACCTCCCAAGCAAGGGCCTCGCCGTCGACGTCGACAACGGGTTCAAGCCCACCTACGAGCTGACCACCCGAGGCAAGGAAGTGGTCAAGGAGCTGCGAGCCGCGCTGAAGGATGCGGACGAGCTCCTCCTCGCGACGGACGAGGATCGCGAGGGCGAGGCGATCTCGTGGCATCTGCTGGAGGCGCTCAAGCCACGAGTGCCGGTGAAGCGCATGGTGTTTCACGAGATCACGAGGTCCGCGATCGACCAGGCGGTCCGCAGCCCTCGTGGCATCGACTATGGCCTCGTCGACGCGGCCGAGACCCGTCGCATCCTCGACCGGCTCTACGGGTATGAGGTGTCGCCCGTCCTTTGGAAGAAGGTCAACGCCGGCCTGTCGGCGGGTCGCGTGCAAAGTCCCGCGACCCGTCTCGTCGTGGAGCGCGAATGGGAGCGCATCCGCTTCGTGCCCGCCGGGTACTGGGACATCGAGGCGACGTTCGCGACCGATCCGCGCTTCACCGGGCTCCTCATCTCGTACGAGCGCGAGCGAGTCGCGACCGGGCGTGACTTCGACGACTCCGGCCGCACGAAGCGTGCCGACGTCCGCGTCGTCGACGAGACGCTGGCGCGGGGCCTGGCCACGCGCCTCGAGCACAGCGAGTTCGCGGTGCGGTCGGTCGAGGAGAAGCCCTATCGCTCGAGCCCGAAGGCTCCGTTCATGACGTCGACCCTCCAGCAAGAGGGAGGTCGCAAGCTGAACATGAGCGCATCGCAAGTGATGCGCGTCGCGCAGGGCCTCTACGAGCGGGGCTACATCACCTACATGCGCACCGACTCGACGATGCTCTCCGAGTCAGCGGTCAGCGCGGCGCGTGCCCAGGTCACCGAGCTGTTCGGCCGCCAGTTCCTTTCCGAGACGCCGCGGCGCTGGGAAGGCAAGGTCAAGAACGCGCAGGAAGCGCACGAGGCGATTCGGCCCTCGGGCGAGACGTTCCGCACGCCCACCGACCTGAGCAGCGAGTTGTCCGGCACGGACCTCCGCCTCTACGAGATGATCTGGATGCGCACGCTCGCTTGCCAGATGGCGGACGCGACCGGCCTGACGATGACGGTGCGCATCGGCGCGACGTCGACATCGGGCGAGGACGCCGAGTTCTCCGCCAGCGGCACGACCATCACGTTCCCCGGCTACCGCCGCGCGTACGTCGAGGGCAGCGATGATCCTGACGCTGACCTCGCCGACCAGGAACGACTCCTCCCCAGCCTCGCGGTGGGGCAGACAGTGCCCCTCGATGGGCTCGAGCCGAAGGGCCACACGACCACCTCTCCCGCTCGCTACACCGAGGCGTCACTCGTGAAGCGCCTCGAGGAGCTCGGCATCGGCCGGCCCTCGACTTACGCGTCGATCATGCAGACGATCCAAGACCGCGGGTACGTGTGGAAGCGCGGCCCCGCGCTCGTGCCGACATGGACCGCGTTCGCGGTGGTCAACCTCCTCGAACGTCACTTCGAGACGCTCGTCGACTACGCCTTCACCGCCCGGATGGAGGACGACCTCGACGCGATCGCCCGCAACGAGATGCCGAAGGCCGAGTGGCTCGGGCGCTTCTACTTCGGGAATGGGAGCGCCGGCCTCAAGCGACTCGTCGAGGAGAACCTCGGCGCGATCGACGCGGCGGAGATCAACTCGATCCCGCTCGGCCTGGACGCGGACGGCGAGCCCGTCGTCGTGAAGCCCGGCCGCTACGGACCGTATGTGAAGCGGGGCGAGGACACCGCGTCGGTGCCCGAGAACCTGCCGCCTGACGAGCTCACCCTCGACAAGGCGCTCGAGCTGCTGGCCGCGCCGAAGTCGGACGAACCGATCGGCACCGACACCGCGACCGGGCTCCCCGTCTACGCGAAGAACGGACGGTTCGGCCCGTACGTCCAGCTCGGCGATGCCGACACGCTGCCTTCGGGCGAGAAGCCGAAGATGGCGTCGCTCTTCAAGACGATGACGCTCGAGCGGCTGACGCTCACCGACGCGCTCGAGCTGCTGTCGCTGCCCCGCGCGCTCGGCACCGATCCCGCGGACGGAGAGCTGATCGAGTCGGGCAACGGTCGATACGGGCCGTTCGTCCGCAAGGGCAAGGACTACCGCTCGATCGACACCGAGGAGCGGCTGCTCACGATCTCCCTAGACGAGGCGCTGGCGCTCCTCGCGCAGCCTCGCCAGTACCGCGGCAGGGGGGCTCCGAAGCCGCCGCTGCGCGAGTTCGGCGCGGACCCCGTGTCGGGACGCCCGATCGTCGCGAAGGAGGGCCGCTTCGGCACCTACGTGACCGACGGCGAGACGAACGCTTCGCTGCGGCGCGGCGACCTGCTCGAGGAGATCACCGCCGAACGGGCGGCCGAGCTGCTCGCCGAGCGCCGCGAGGCCGGACCGAGCAAGAAGGCCACCCGGAAGTCGCCGGCAAAGAAGGCCGCTGCGAAGAAGGCCCCAACGAAGAGGGCAACGGCCAAGAAGACCGTGGCGAAGAAGACGCCCGCGAAGAAGAAGGCGGCACCCAAGAAGGCGCCGGCCAAGGAGACCGCGACCGCCCTCGACGACGGAGAGTGAGCACAGTGCCGCTCGATCGGCGTCTCTTCCAATAGCCTCAATCGCCGATGGGCGAGTCGAAGGAGGGCCCTGCGGCCTCGCGCGCCGCGGACACCCTCGACGACGACGTGCCCACGGCGCCGTTCCCACCGTTCGTGTCCGACGCGGGGCCCGTCGTCCCGGGCGTGACGTCGTCGATACCGCCCGACGGCCATGTGCGTGTGTTCGGCTCTCGGGCCTTCTTTCGGCTCTGGCTCGCGCAGGTCGTGTCGTCGATCGGCGACTGGATCGGCCTCGTCGCGATCATCGCGCTCGCGCAACGCATCGGCGGGTCATCACCCGAGGCCGCGATTGCTCTCGTCCTGTCCGCACGGCTGATCCCTGGCTTCTTCTTCAGCCAGTTCGCCGGCGTGCTGATCGACCGATGGAACCGCAAGAAGGTGATGGTCTTCTGCGACATCGGGCGCGGTCTCGTCCTCGCGACCTTGCCGTTCATCCACACGGTGTGGGGCTTGGTCCTCGCGTCCTTCTTGCTCGAGATCGGCACGCTGCTCTGGGCGCCGGCCAAGGAAGCATCGGTGCCGAACCTCGTGCCGCCCGATCAGCTCACGAGCGCGAACTCGCTCTCGCTGGTCGCGGCGTACGGCACGTTCCCGATCGCCAGCTTCGTGTTCGCGATGCTGACCGCGGTCGCCGGGGGCCTCACCGATCTTCCTGGCCTGGGGTTCCTCGACGTCAACCGAGAGACGCTCGCCATCGGTGTCGACGTGATGACGTTCTTCCTGTCGGCCGTGATGATCGCGACGCTTCCGCTGCACAAGCCGAAACGAGAACCTCCCGCAACAGGGAAGGTCGGGATCGGCTCCGTCGTCCACGATCTGAAAGAGGGATGGCACTTCATCTTCATCAACCCGAAGGTGCGCGCGGTCATGCTCGCGCTCGGCACCGGGTTGATCGGGGGCGGGATGGTCGTGCCGCTCGGTCCGGTGTTCGCCGAGGAGGTGCTCGGCTCGGGACCGACCGGCTTCGGGCTCCTCCTCACCGCCCTCGGCACCGGGATGGCCATCGGCGTCATCCTCCTCTCCGCCTTCCAGAAGAAGATTCCGAAGGCGACCATCTTCACCGCTTCGGTGCTCGGCGCAGGCACCGCGCTCATCGTCGGCGCTTCCATGTCGACCTTGTTGCCCGCCTTCCTCGCCATCTTGGGGATGGGGGTCTTCACGGGATCGGTCTACGTCCTCGGCTTCACGATCTTGCACGAGACTGTCGACGACGACCTTCGCGGCCGCACGTTCAGCACGCTCTACACGTTGGTGCGCTTCTGCCTCTTGCTCGCGTTCGCGCTCGCCCCACTGCTCGCCGGTGCGCTCGACCGGTTCTCGATTCGTGTGTTCGGCGGCTCGGTCACGATCCTCACGTTCACCGTGAGCCTTCCCGGCGTGCGCCTCACGTTGTGGCTGGCCGGGGCGATCATCGTCGCGGCCGGATGCATCGCGATCCACTCGCTGCGGTCGGCGAGCACCACCGGCCGCACACGCGATCTGTGAGAGGTCGCTTCATCGCGCTCGAGGGCGGCGAAGGATCGGGCAAGTCGACCCAGACGAAGCTGCTCGCTGCCTCGCTCGACGCGGTCGCGACGTTCGAGCCCGGAGACACCGAGCTGGGCGCGGCGATTCGCTCGGTGTTGCTCGATCCCGCGACGTCGGGGCTCGACGACCGCGCCGAGGCGTTGCTCATGGCGGCAGATCGAGCGCAGCACGTTAGGCAGGTCATCCGACCGGCGTTGGAGCAGGGACGTCACGTGGTGTGCGACCGGTACTTCGGGTCGTCGATCGCGTATCAGGGCTACGGGCGCGGCCTGCCGCCCGATCGCGTCGCGGCGCTGAGCATGTGGGCGACCGCTGATCTCGTCCCGGACCTCACGGTCCTTCTCGACGTGACCGAAGACATCGCCATGTCGCGGATCTCGGCGACGCCCGACCGCTTCGAGGGCGCGGGGCGCGACTTCCACCGTCGGGTGCTCGACGGCTATCTCGCCCTCGCCGCCGATCCGACCTGGGTCGTCGTCGACGGCGGCCTGACGGTCGAGGATGTGGCGCTTGCAGTGCGGGCCGCAGTCCGCGACCGTCTCAGCTTGTGACCACCGTTGTCGACGCTGACCTGTTCCGCGCCGTCGTAGGACAGGATCGAGCTGTCGCGCAGCTGCAGGCCGCGGCGACCGACCCCGTCCACGCCTATCTCTTCGTCGGTCCGTCGGGAAGCGGCAAGCGCGCCGCGGCTCACGCGTTCGCGGCCGCGCTCCTCTCGCCGCCTGGTGCTGACCGAGACCAAAGAGATGCGCGCCTCGCGCTCGCGGGCACGCATCCCGATCTCCTCCTCATCGAACGCGAGGGCGCGTCGATCTCCGCGAAGCAGGCCGACGACATCGTCCGCGCCGCGTCGCTGTCGCCGATCGAGGGAGATCGCAAGATCCTCGTGCTCGACGAGTTCCATCTGATGACGGCCGCCGTCGCACCCAAGCTGTTGAAGACGATCGAGGAGCCTCCGGCCGCGACGATCTTCGTCGTGCTCGCCGACGACGTGCCTCCCGAGCTCGTCACGATCGCATCACGGTGCGTGCGCATCGACTTCGGCCCGGTTCCCGCCGCGCTCGTGGAGTCGACGCTCGTCGAGGAGGGCGTCGAAGCGTCCGCAGCGCGCCTCGCCGCGATGGCCGCCGGTGGCGATCTCGACCGTGCTCGCCTTCTCGCGGGCGACGGCGAGCTCGCGACGCGCCGTCAGACCTGGCACGACATCCCCAAGCGGCTCGACGGTACCGGCGCGACCGTCGGCGCCATCGTCGACGAGCTACTGCGGCTGATCGACCACGCCGCCGAGCCGCTCGCAGAGCGACAGAAGAAGGAGGTGGAGCAGCTGCAGGCGCGGATCGAGAGCCTTGGTGAGCGCGGGTCGGGGCGCAAGGAGCTCGAGGACCGGCACAAGCGTGAGCTGCGCCGCCATCGCACGGACGAGCTGCGGTTCGGGCTCGCGACCCTCGCCGGTGCGTACCGCGATCGGCTCGTCGCCGGCGGCACGCGGGAGGACGCACGCGCCGTCGATCAGATCCAAGGGCTGCTCGAGGAGCTCGTCCGCAACCCCAACGAGACGCTGCAGCTCCAGGCACTGCTGCTTCAGCTGCCCGGCTGAGAAACCTTCGCTCGCGCTTCGACCTCCTCGAGGAAGCGGCGCACCGAGCTCGCAGACTCCGATCGCCACAACGCGACGACGTCGGCGTTGTCCCGCGCTCGAGTCGTGTGAGCGTGCGCCCGAGTCGGCGTTGCTGTGCCTTCACCAACGGCACCAGATCGAGGCCGCGGCGTTCGCGCAGCACGAGCTTGAGCAAGAGCTCGGTGCGCACGTCACGGACGTGGTCGACCGGAACGGCCAACCAGCGATCGACGGCCCGCGTGCCGGCTCGCGTCGCGGTGTGCAGCGTCGCGCGACCGGGCGCCCACCTGTTGCACGCCGAACGGCGCGACGAGCCCGATCGTCCCGAGGTGGTCGACTGCCCGATAGACGAGCGGTCGGCTGAGCGACCACACCGATCCGACTTCGCCCGCCGGAGCGAGCAGCTTCACGATGGCCCAGCCGTGCGTGGGTTCCTCGCGGAGAAGGGCGAGTGTGGCCCACTCGCCGAGCGACAGCTCGGGCGAGGGCGCGGTCACCACGTCGCGAGTGTGGCCGATGTCGACGGCGGCCGTCCGGATGCGACCGGGTAGAGTCTGCGGCCCGTACCACCCCGCCCGGGTAGCTCAGTCGGCAGAGCGGCTCACTCGTAATGAGCAGGTCAAGGGTTCGATTCCCTTCTCGGGCTCCGTTTCGGTGCAGGGCAGAGGCTTCCGATTGCTCCCCCTGCCGCTGTCCCAGGCACTCCCATAGCTCGAGGGCATGGTCGTGAGCCATGCCGCGCAAAACTCCGCACTGTCTAGAGTGACCCGGGCTGGAGGAGGGTCACATGGAGATTCAGGTGACGACGGACGACCACGTGCACGGCAGTGAAGCGCTGATCCTCCAAGTCGAGACCGAAGTCGACGCTGCGTTGTCGCGTTTCGCGGATCACCTCACGAGGGTGGAAGTTCATCTTGGCGACGAGAACGGCGATCGGGACGGCGATGCCGACAAGCGATGCATGGTGGAGGCTCGACCTGCTGGACAGCAACCGGTCGCTGTCACGTACCACGCGACGACACTCGACGAAGCGCGTCGTGGTGCGCTCCAGAAGGTTCAGAGCCTGCTCGAGCACAAGTTCGGTCGGCAGAACGACCGAGGGGCCCGCGACACAATTCGACGCGCGCCCGAACAATGACATGCGCGCCCGCCGGTCGGAGCGGTGCCCACGTTTGAGCTGGGCTGGGTGATCGGCTGGCTCTCCGCGACGATCGCCCACGCCTTGTACCCGCCACTTCGAAATCGAGCTGCGGCCACGGCATGGTGACCTCGGCGGTCGAGGTTGGGTCGGAGGCGTTGGTGATCTTCGGCGTCACCGGCGACCTCGCTCACAAGATGACGTTTCGGGCGTTGTACAGCCTGGAGGTGGCCGGCCGGTTGGACGGTCCGATCATCGGAGTCGCCGTCAGCGACTGGACTGCGGATCAGCTGGTTGCTTCTGTACGGGACGCGCTCGACTCGGCCGATCAACCGGTCGATAGGGAGGCCTTCGGTCGGTTGGCGCGGAGGCTGACGTATGTGCAGGGTGACTTCACCGAACCCAGCACATACGAACGGCTGGCTAGTCGATTGAACGGCGTCTCCCGAGTGCTGTTCTACCTGGAAGTTCCGCCATCGCTTTTCGCGACAGTGGTTGCATCACTCGGACGGGCGGGCCTCACGGCCGGCGGCCGGGTCATGGTCGAGAAGCCTTTCGGTCACGACCTTGCATCGGCACAGGCCCTCAACCGCGAAGTGCACGAGGTCCTCGACGACGGCTCACCGCGAAACGTCGTCCGACCGCGGCTGGGGCTCGCGCAACTGGGGTAAAATGAGTGCGACCGGCAAACAACCCCGTAGCCGTGTTGGACCCTGCTTCGTGATCTGAGCAGCCTCCGGGAGCGATGCTCGGGACCTCGGCGGCGCACAGCCAGTTGACCCAACGAGACGCCTGGTTCTGGCCGGACGACCGCTCTGGCGGTATGTCGCCCCCCACGGGCTCGACGGCTCCTCGCGCAGGAGGAACCATTTCCACGACCCTCGACAGACCATCCGCTTCCCCGGCAGCGACGCCGGAAGGGCCATCGTCCCCGGACACGCTCGGCACACCGACGACCGGGTTGCTCAAAGGCGCGGTCGGTCCCTTCGCCAGCATCTACCACAGCATGTCCGGCGCGCTGGGCCTGCGGCCTCCGTTTGCAACATCGGCACTGCGGTGAAGATCGTGCTCGGGCTCGACGGGAGCCCGGGCTCGGCCAGCACGCGGCGCGCTGGGTCGCTGACCACGGCCCCGCCCTCGACGCCCGCGTCGAGCGCGGTGCTCGTCGTGCCCCGGGTCGAGGTCTGGGAGCTCGCCGCGTTTCAGCTTGACAGCGGCCCCATCCTCGAGCGGCGGCGCGAGCTGCTGGAGGTCGAATGGACCGAGCCGTTACGAGCTGCGGGGCTGCGGGTCACCACCCGGCTGGTCCGCGGCGACCCTGCCACCGAGCTCTGCAAGATCGCCGACACCAGGGGCGCCGACCTGCTCGTGGTCGGCACCAAGAGCCACCACGCTGCTCACGACCTCCTCGGAGGCACCGCTCACAAGATCAGCAACCGCGTCAACGTCCCAGTCCTGTTGGTTCCCGAGCCTTCCAAGTCGAACCGAGCGCGGCGTCGCGCCGGTCCTGACCGGCAGGCCTGATGGCCCGCGTGTGGCGCGTGCTCGACAGGCGCCTGGTGCACTCCCTGGACGACTACGTCGCCGGCGGGGGCGGAACCGGCGCACGGCTCGCTCGGTTGAGCTCGCCTGAGGAGGTGATCGGCGTTATCCGCGCATCGGGGTTGCGCGGCCGAGGGGGCGCGGGCTTCCCGACCGGCCTCAAGTGGGAGACCGTCGCCGCGTCACAGTCGAGCCGGATCGAGACCACGGTCGTGGTCAACGCCGCCGAGGGTGAGCCCGGGACGTTCAAAGACCGGGCGCTGCTACGAACCAACCCGTACCGAGTCGTGGAGGGCGCGCTCGTCGCCGCCCTTGCGATGCGTACCAACCGGATCCGCATCGGCATCAAGGCGACCTTCGGGCGCGAGATCGACCGCCTCAGAGGCGCCATCAGCGAGATGCGCACAGCCGGATGGCTCGACGGTATCGACATCGAGCTCGTGCTCGGGCCGAGCTCCTACCTCTTCGGAGAGGAAACCGCACTGCTCGAGGTGCTCGAAGGACGCCAGCCGTTCCCCCGGGTCACACCCCCCTACCGGCGCGGCCTCGAGGACGACGACACCCGTTCAGCAGCAGGCGTGGATCTCGCGACAGTCGGCGGGTCGGACGAGGCACCTGCCCTTGTCGACAACGTCGAGACCCTGGCGAACGTCTCGCTCATCATCGAGCACGGCCCCGACTGGTTCCGCGAGCTCGGAACCGAGCGATCACCGGGCACGATCATCTGCACGGTCAGCGGAGCGACCCGACGCAGCGGTGTCGGCGAGGTTCCCATGGGCTCGACGCTCCGCGAGGTGATCGAGCTCATCGGTTGGGGGCCACGTGACGGAGAGCAGATCAGCGTCGTCCTCGCCGGGACTGCAAGCGCGCTCATCCCCGCGCGTCTCCTCGACACCCCGCTGACCTACGACGCGATGGACGACGCGGGGACCGGCCTCGGATCCGCGGGGTTCATCGTGTTCGACGACACCACGGCCCCTGCCGCGATCGCCGCTGGCGTCGCCCACTTCCTGGCGGTGGAGTCCTGCGGTCAGTGCGAACCCTGCAAGACCGACGGGCTCCTCATCGCCGACGCCCTCCAACGAGCCTTGCAACAGCCTTCGACCGACGCGGACGTCATCGCCCTCCGCCGCCGGATCGACACGGTGGCGATCGGGGCTCGCTGCAACCTCGCGCGCCAACAAGCCGCGGTCACCGGCAGTCTCCTCGTCCTCTTCCCCCATGCGCTCGGCACCGATGCACACCTCGGGCCAGCCGCGCACACCGAACCCGTCAGCATCGCTCCCATCTCCGATCTGGTCGGTGGACGCGTCATCCTCGACCCCCACCAGCACACCAAGCAGCCCGACTGGTCCGACGACGACACCGACTCCGGCGCAGCACCCGCCGCCCGACTGGGCAACACGCCCGTGCACGTCCAGGCGGCACCCCGACAGCGGGACTGGCCCGAATGGGCGCCACACATCGAGACAGACCACCCCCTCCAGATGATCGACGACGCCCACGACGCCATCGACTCGCAGATCCACGAGGCCCTCGACGCCGACCCGGCAGCCCGCGCAGACGCGCTCAGCGGCATCGCCCTGAACATACGAATCCACATCGACGTGACGCGACGGATCCTGTACCCCATGGTCCGTCGTGTCGGCGGTGAAACCGGTGACACGCTCGCAGATGCCGCCGAATCCCAGGAGCACGTCCTGGACCGGCTCGTCGAAGCGCTGCTCGCCAGCGAAACCCAGGAGGCTCTTCGTGAGCTCAGCGTCGCGTTGCAGCATCACGCCGACCTGGAGGACCAGATCCTCGAGGTTCTCCGTCGACAGCTCGAGCCAGACGAACGGTCAAGTCTCGCGGACGGCCTCGCTGCCGCGCGGTCGACCTCCACGGTCACCCGGCCCCCCTTGACGAAGTGATCTGCCTCGTGCGCTGACTCCAGCGCAGTGCTGAGGGTGTAGGTTCCGGGTGACACGACAAGAGCCCTCACGTGTCGGGTCGCCCCATTCGGGTGGCTCGGGAGCGGTGCTCCGGACCCTGGTAGCGCGATCGGTTTCGATCGATGCCAGGAGGAACACCGTGTCGAGTGAAGCAACCTCCGTTGACTCCCGCTGCAGCCCAGATCCGACCACGGACGTTGCGCGCGAGGCCGACCGCATCGTGGTGTCGCTGTACGGGGAGCATGACATCGCCAGCCTCGCCAACCTGTCGGCAGCCATGGCCCGCGGGATCTCTTCGGGTGACGGCGATGTGGTCGTCGACTTGAGCGGAGTCGAGTTCATGGGAGCGGACACCATCACCGTCATCCAGAGAGCCAGAGACTTCCTGGAGACACGCTCGCTACGCCTGACGGTACGTTCACCGTCAAGGTGCGCCCAACGGGTGCTCGACCTGTGCGGTCTCACCGGACTCATCGAGCCAGCCGCCGCCGCCGCCCATCGCCGCACCACCGGAACGGGCGCCGGTGCGACGTGGGTGGAGGTGAACAGATCCCCGCAAGTCGATTCGCCCATTGATCGACGAGGGGGCGAGACGTTGAGCGCTACGGACCCAAGCCGGTGGCGCAAAGCCCGAACGACGACGGCCCTCCACCTGGTCGGGCTGCGCGACAGCAGCGACCCAAGAACATCGCAACCCTCGCCGCAGCATGACGAGCAGGCGGCGCACGTAGTGACCCCCGGCTGAGGGAGGTCGTTGAATTCGGCTACGGAAGCAACCGGCAGTTCAAAGCGCTCGGCCGGCCCTCACATCGTCGTGACCCCGTCTGGTCGCGTGCGACGCGCAGAAACCGCCTACACGACCGCGCCGACACCGCGCCGCACACCCGCTGCTGCCGCGTGCCGAGCGCGAGCGCGACTCGACACGCCACAACTCACGTTCGAGGGGGGAAGATGACTTCGTGCGACTCCGGCTGAGTAGGTGGACCGAGCGGCTCAGTGCGAGCCTGTTCTTCGTTCCGATGCTCGGGGTCGTCGCCGCCATCGCAGCCGGGTTCGCCGGCCTGGCCGTCGACCGGCATCTCGATCAAAACCGAGATCTGCCGCTCGGGCTGACCTCGACGGTCGACAGCGCGAGGGCGGTGTTGAGCACCATCGCGGGAGCGACCATCACGTTCGCGGGGATCGCGTTCTCGGTGTCGCTGCTCACCATCCAGCTCGCGTCGAGCCAGTACTCGCCCCGCGTCGTGCACACGCTGTTTCGCGACCCGTTCAACCGGCGGGTCATGGGTCTCGTCGTGGGTACCTTCACCTACTGCGTGATCGTGCTCCGATCCGTCCGCTCCCCGCTCGAACAGGATGGGCAGCCCGTCATCCCGAATCTCTCGGTCGCCGTAGCCCTTTTTCTCGGCATCGCCACGATCCTGGCCATTGTCGCGTTCATCAACCACAGCGCCCACACGATGGACGTGAGTGAGATCCTCGAACGCGTCCGGCGCGAAGCCATCGTCCACATCCGCCAAGAGTGGTCGTCAGCCGAGCCGGGACAGGCGCGACCACTGATCGATGAACGCTCTGACGAGCCTGGTCTGGAGATCAACTTCGCCACCAGCGGTTGGGTGCAGCAGATCGACTTTGACGCCGTGCTGCGGTGCCTTCCCGCCAGCAGGGAGCTACGCCTGGAGACCTACCCGGGCCGCTACGCCATCGAAGGCACGGCACTCGCCACAGTCTGGCCGCGATCGCCCGAACTCGCCGACGTCGAGCGAGCGGTCCGCGCCGCGGTTGCAGTGGGAACCACCCGAACCATGCAGCAGGACGTCTCCTACGGGCTCCGCCAGCTCGCTGATGTCGCCCTGAAGGCACTGTCGCCGGGCATCAACGATCCGACCACCGCGCAAGACGCCATCTTCCACAGCGCCGCCGTGCTCGCCGAGCTGCTGCAACGCGACCCGCCGCCTGCAGTGCGAGAGGGGGCCGACGGCGCCCGGGTCGTCGTGGCGCAACAGCCCACGCACGACGATCTCGTGCGCCTCGCCTTCGACGAGACCCGCCGCGCAGCCTCCGCGCAACCTGCGGTGTGCGTCTACCTCCTCGAAGCCCTCCACCTCCTCGACGACACGTTGCGGTCACTGGGGCTCCGCGACCGCGGCGACGTGCTCGTCGAGCAGGCTCGTCTCATCGCGAATGGCGCCTCGATGTCCTCGGAGCTACTCCCCGAAGACATCGCATCCGTCCAGGCCGCATACGCCAAACGGTTCACAGCCGCGAACCAGAGCTGACCTCATGACTGCACCCGCGATCTCGGCCAGACGGAAGTAGAGGTTACGGGCAGTCGAGCCGGTCACGGCCCGTCGACGACGAGGCGTCGTCAACGACGAGCGTGTACGAGCGACCGCCGGCATTCCGGCTCGATCTGTCCCTGATCGGTGCCGACGCGGCACAGCCGGTGCCGGGTGAAGCCGGAGGGTAAGGCAGACAGTCAGCGCTCCCAGCGCCTCGATGCCGCGAGGCCGAGCACGGCGAGGGCGGCGGTGATGCCGATGGCCTCGGCTGCGAGGCCGCCGGGCACAGGCAGGTCCCCCGCAGACAGCACGAGTGCGCTCACGGCCGTGCCGAACACGACGACACCCACCACGCGCACGCAACGCACGCCGCAGTCGCGACCTCGCTCGATCGCGCCCGTTGCGGCGTCGAACGACCAACCGGTGAGCTGATCGACGAGCAGCAACAGCGCGGCCGCGCCGATCGCCGCACCCGACGCGAGGTGATGGCCGGCGAGGGCGAAGGCGATCGACACGCCGAGGGCGGCCAGGGCCGCGGGATACACGCCGCTTCCCGCGACGAGGCCGGCGATGAGGAGCACGACGCCGAGGATCCCGAACACGACCGTGCCCCGGAGCCCGTCCGCGCTCGCGGCCGACGCGGCGACGACGACCACGAGGACGGCCGCGACACACTGCGCCGATCGCGGAGCCCCAGCGCATCGCCCATCGCGCGTTCACGACGATCTCCTGGTGGGCCGTCGTCGAGCGCGAGCGAGCGCGAGTACGGGGGACACGTCGTCGCCGGTCACCCACACCACGGGAAGCCCGAGCCGTTCGAGCGCTCGACGCCGCTCGCGGAGCTCGAGCCTCCAGAGCAGACGCGCGAGGTCGATCGCCTCCGATGGCGCCGGGCTCGGCGAGTCCCGCGGCTCGATCACGACGACAGACGTGTCGTGGCCGCGGCGCACGAGATCCGCGATGGCGATCGTCATGCGCTCGTCGTGCAGCCCCGAGACCGCGATGACTTGGGCCCCCGACGGGAAGATCTGACGAGGCAGGAATGAGACCGATCGCTGGGCCTCGTTCCAGCTCGCATCCGAGTCGAGCAGCCGGTCCATCACGGCGAGCCGAGCACGCTCTCCACCGCCGGGCAGCAGCCAGCTCGGCAGGCCGCCGAACCCCACGATGCCCACACGGTCATGCGCGCCGAGATGGGCCATCGCGATCTGCCACGCGACCCGCACGCTTCGCTCGAGCGACGCCGAACCACCGGACCGCCGATCGGCGAACGTGTCGACGAGCACCACGAGATCACCGGATCGCTCGGGATGGTGCTCGTTGACCCAAAGCTCGCCCCGACGCGCCGTCTGGTACCAGTTCACCGACCGAAGCTGATCGCCTTCGCGGTACTGGCGGATCTCCGCGAACTCGAAGCCCTCGCCGCGCCGGTGGTCGACGTGCATGCCGCTCGCGGCCCGCGGCTCGGGGTTCGGCAGCAGCATCTTCAGCGTGCCGTCGTCGGGGAGGACGCGCACGACCGCGGTCGCGGGCGCGAGCCCGGACCACCGCACGAGCCCGAGTGGTCCGGCAAGCTCGAGCCGCGCGGGGCCGAAGGTCTCGACTCCCCAGCGCGGACTGTGGAACCGCGCCTCGAGCACGCGGGGACGACGGCCGACGCGCACTGCCCACGCGAGCACCTCATCGGCCGGCTCGGTCACCGATGCGAAGCCATGACGCGGGAGCCAGAGAGCGACCCTGCCCATCGGCACGCTCGTCGTCACGGTCAGGACGAGGTTGATCGATTCGCCCGCCACGACGCGGTCGCTCTCGGCGACCACCGAGACCGTCACATCCGGACGTTCTGCAAGGACCACGGCCGCGACCATCATCAAGGCGAACGGCCCGCCGATGGCGACGAGCTCGGGGCGCCCGGCAAGGATCCCACCGAAGAGGCCGCCGACTGCGAGCGCGGCCACGGCGACGACCCGGGGACTGGCCTGACGCCGGAGGGTGATCGGCTCGGTCACGCGACAGAAGGCGCGGGTACTGCAGAGATGAGCTCGGTGAGCACATCCTCGGGAGCAACATGCCGCACCCACAAGTCGCTGCGAAGGACGACCCGGTGCGCGAGGGCGGGAAGCACGATCGCCTTCACGTCGTCGGGCGTCACGTAGTCGCGCTCGTGCATCAGTGCGTGGGCGCGGGCGAGCTTCACGAGGGCGAGGCTGCCTCGCGGGCTCGCGCCCACCTGCAGCTGTGGCGCCGTGCGCGTCGCATCGACGAGCGCGACCACGTATCGCCCGATCGCCTCCTCCACGTGCACGCATTCGAGTGATGCCTGCATCGCCCGAAGCCCCGCGGGGTCGGTGAGCGCTTGCAGTGAGACCTCGTCGGTGCCTCGCTCGATGCGACGGGAGAGGAGACCCCACTCGTCGTCGAGGGAGGGATAGCCGACGGCGGTGCGCAGGATGAACCGATCGAGCTGCGCCTCCGGCAGTGGGTACGTCCCCTCGTACTCGATCGGGTTCTGCGTGGCGACGACCAAGAACGGCGGATCGAGAGGATGGGTCACACCATCCGCAGTCACTTGACGCTCCTGCATCGCCTCGAGCAACGCGGCTTGCGTCTTCGCCGGCGCTCGATTGACCTCGTCGGCCAGCACGAGGTTCGCGAACAACGGACCACGCCGGAACGCGAACGTCTGCGTCCGTTGGTCGAGGAGCGTCGCCCCTGTGATGTCCGAGGGCAGCAAGTCGGGAGTGAACTGGATGCGGCGGAACGACAGGCCGGTAGCCGCCGCGAACGAGCGGGCTATGAGCGTCTTCGCTACGCCGGGGAGGTCGTCGAGCAGCACGTGGCCGTCGGCGAGGAACCCCATGAGCACGAGCTCGAGCACCTCTCGCTTCCCGACGACGGCGCGTTCGACCTCGTCGAGCACCGCCCGTGCCGTCCGTAGCGTCGACGCGAGGGCCGGATCGGTCACGATGCCTCCATATCGTCGAGCAGCGTGGCCCACTCATCGAGAGTGGCCGGAAGCGGAGCCTCCGCTTCGATCGGCGCCCCGGCGGTGCGGAGTGCATCACGCAACTGGATGTGGGCGCTCCGCCGAATGCGTTCCTGAGTCGACGGAGCCAGCGCGAACGCAACGGCAAGCGACTCGACTGCTACGGGGTCCTCGACCTCGGCCTCGGGTTTGGCCCGCCGCGCCAATGGGTCGGCCGTGAGCGGCAGCCGTGTGCGCATCAAGTGCACCAGCAGCACCGCACCCAGGGCTGCAAGAGTCCAGATCTCGAGGCGGATCATCGCGGTGCGCTTCTCGGGGACAGACGCCACGAGCGCGACGGTCACCGCCAGGCTGAGCACCGCCACCTGCACCAACCTGCGGTTCATGCGAACGCCACGATGTCCGACCGCGCAGCCTCGAGCGCGGCGATCGCGCGCACACGATGCTCGGGCCCCATCGGGTGCTCGCTGAAGCGAGCCTCCGCGAACAACGCAGTCAAGTCCTGCAGCGGCTCACGCGCGACATGCCACGCGAGCAACACTCGTGCGAGGAACTCCTCAGGCGCCTCCGAAGGACGACGCGGCATCCCGGCCGCTGCGAGCCCGTCGAGCAGCGCCGCGTACGCTGCGACGATCACCGCGCGGTCGCTCCCGGGATGGTTGAGCACGTCGATCGATTCCGTCAACGCGGCGACCGCGGGACCGACCCCGGCATCCTCGTCGACGTCGCCCTCCTCTCCGGCCATGCGCCGCCGGCTGAGAGCCGAGGCGCCCAGCACCCCGAGGACCGTCGCCCCGAGGATCATCGCAGCCCACGGTGGCCCGGGATCGCGCTCCGCGCCGTGGGTGTGGCCTCGACCGACGTGTCCGTCGTGGAGTCGGGCTTCGTGGTGGAGGCCTTGGGCTTCTCGTGCAATGCACGGAGCAGGAACAGCACCAGCACGGCGACGACGACCGCCACGACCGTGTTGAAGAGGCTGCGTTGCCGGCGCACAGCGATACGGCGACCCGACACCGTCTTCGCCGAGAGCGCAAGCACCACCGCGAGCACCATGATCACCAAGACGACGCCGACGAGCACGACGGTCACCCACCCGGGACCATGCAAGGCCGCGGTGTCGTCCTTCACATCGAACGGCGCCTGCTCAGAGGCGAGCGCGACGAGTGCGAGGAGGCCGACTGCGGCGATCACCACGCCGCCGCCCCACACCTGTCGGGGACGGAGCCGCATCTGCGCAACCGTAGTTGCGACGCGGTTTGTCAGGGCTTGTTGACGGTGACCGTGGGCTTCGATCCGTTGAACGTGTAGCCCGCGGGCACTTGCACATCCGTCACGACGAGCTGCACCTGGGTGACGGGGTTGGCGCCATTGGACTTGTACTTCGGCGTCAGGTAGCTCACCGTTCCGTTCGCCGTGGTCACGACGCTCACGGTCTGCTCCGACCAAACGCCGCTCTGCTGCGACCGCACCTTCAAGGTGACGGTCGCCCCCGGCACGCCCGCGCCGGCCGTGGACTTCACGGTCAGGGTGGACGTCGCGGTCCACCGGTTGTTCGAGGGCTCGGCCGTCGAGGTGTTGCTGAACTCGACCGAGCTCTGCTTGAGGGTGGTGGTCGTCGCCGGGATCGTCGTGGTCGCCGGGATCGTCGTGGTCGCCGGGATCGTCGTGGACGGTGCGAGCGTGGTCGTGGGTGCGAGCGTCGTGGTGGCCCCGCCACCGCCGCCTCCACCGCCTCCACCTCCGCCGCCTCCGCCGCCTCCGCCACCCGCAGTCGTCGGCGCCGCCGCTGCGCTGATTCCTCCGTTCGCACCTTCGAACGTGTCAGACGACTTGTTCCCCAGTCCGCGGATCGCGGTCGTGCACACGACAGCGACGAGGCTCAGCATCAGGGCGTACTCGACGAGCGTCGCGCCCCTGTCGCGACGGCCGCGTCGAAGAGCGGCCGCAGAAGAAGTCATGGTGCCATCTTCGGGAGTTCGCGAGCGATTGCCATGGGCCGATCGGACCGTTTCAGGCTCGGTGAAGACTGACGTCACCGGTACCTTTTGAGGCGTGACCTTGGCGCGCGACGTGCGGGCGCCGATCAGGTGCGGCGAGGCAATCGCGCTCGGCGTGGGCGCGGTGCTGCTCACGGTGAGCTGGGTCATCGTGGCGGCCGTGGGAGTGCCGGAGTGGGAGGCACGCCTCTTCACGACGATCAACGACTGGCCTGACTTGATCTGGTCGGTCGTGCGCGTACCGATGCAGCTCGGCAGCTTCGTCGGGGCCCTCGTCGTTGCGGCGGCGACCGCGCTCATCACGCGAAACCGACGCCTCACCATCGCGGTGCTCATCGCGGGTCAGGCCGCGTGGTGGTCAGCGAAGGTAGTGAAGTGGCTCGTCGACCGTGGGCGGCCCGCGGACGTCCTGCCCCAAATCCACGCTCGTGAGCATGCGAGCGGGCTCGGCTACCCGTCCGGCCACGCCGCCATCGCGTTCGCACTGGCTGCAGTGCTCGCGCCCTCGCTTCCCCGGCGGCTCCGACCGCTCGCGTGGATCACCGCCGGCGTCGTCGCGTTCGCGCGCGTGTACGGCGGCGCGCATCTTCCGCTCGACGTCATCGGCGGGATCGGGCTCGGCCTCCTCACCGGCACACTGACGCGTCGAGCGTGCGGCTTGGCGACCGTCAGATCAGGTTCCGGTGCTCCAGCGAGCGGAAGCTCAGCCAGCCCGGCACCACCGGCAGCCAGTAGGTGAGCAGCCGGTAGCTGAGCACCACCGCGACGGCGACTGCGGACTCGACGCCGACGCCGGTGAAGCCCGCGACCAGCGCGGCCTCCATCGATCCGAGACCACCCGGTGTCGGTGCCGTCGCGGCGATGATCGATGCGCCGGGAAACACCGAGCCAACCTGAGCGAAGCTCACGTGCGCGTGGTACGCGAACGCGACGGCGGCGAGAGCGCAGATGTCCGAGAGGCTGATCGCGAACGCACCGCCGAAGAGCATGACGAGCTGCGATGTGTTCGTCGTGGAGGAGATCGACCTGGCGCCACACCGCGTCGAGCGTCGCGTCGTCGATCGTGGCTTCTGGGGCGCCCCCAAGCGGCGACGATCGCCCTCGTGATGAGCCCCAGGAGATCGCCGGGGTGGCGGTAGTGGCGCTCCCGTGCCTTAGCGGTCGCGGTCATGCCAAGCGAGAGACCACGGGAGCGAACGCGTCCATCTCGCGCACCGTCACGTAGGTGATGCCCGCTTCGTCCCGCAAACGCGTCAGCTTGTCGCAGAGCGAGTCGACAGACCCGTAGCCGAAGTACGGACTGTCAGCCACGACCTCCGCAGCGATGCCGAGCCGGTCCGCGGTCGCCGACAGCGCGTCGTCGACCTCGTCCACGACGACGCGCTGCACGAGCACCGAAAGCTCGGGATCGCGCGGTCCCTGCGAGCCTGCGGACCGTCGCTGCCTGCTCGACCGCACCCGCCCAAGAGGGATCGCCGAACGTGATCCCTCCCGAGCCGTCCAGTGCGAGCCCGGTCAGCTGCACGATGTCGGCTCGTTGTGCCGCGATCGACAGCATCCGGGGTCGAAACCCGCCGATGAGGATCGGCGGCCGTGGCTTCTGCACCGGCGTCACACCGAGACCCGCGGCCTCGATCGCGTACGCGCCGTCCGCGTAGGCGCTGCGCCCTTCGAGGAGATCCGTGATGACCCCAAGTGCTTCCTCGAAGCGATCGACGCGCTCGCGTGGAGGCGGCAGCTCGATGCCCAGCGCATCGTGCTCCGCCTGCGCCCACCCGGTGCCGAGTCCGAGCTCGAGCCGGCCGTCGGTGAGCAGATCGACGGTCGCCGCCCGCCTCGCGAGCAGCGCCGGATGGTGGAGCGCGTTGTTGATCACGAGCGGCCCGACACGCAGGGTCGTCGTCACGTCCGCCGCGCTCGATCAGCGGGCCGAAGGGGTCGGCGCTCCCGTAGTGGTCGGCGGTCTGCAAGGTGGCGTACCCGAGGCCCTCGGCCTTGCGGGCGACGTCTTGCCATTCCGCTCGCGAGCCGCGCGGGAAGGCTTGCAACGCGAACCGGAACGACCTCACGGCGCCTTCTCCCCTGCCTCGACCGGGACGTCGAGACGGTTGCCCGGCGGTGCGAGCGGGCAGCTCCAGCGCGGATCGAACGCGCACGACGGCGAATAGGAGAAGTTCAGGTCGAGGACGAGGTCGCCACCGAGATCGGCTCCCTTGACGGTGTCGAGAATGTACCGGCCACCGCCATACGTCGACTTCCCACTCGTCGCGTCGCGCAGTGGCACGAACACTCCGCCGCCATAGACATCGACCCAGTGGACGTCGAGGGTGCCACCTGGCACGTCGACCACGCCGAGGCGATCGAGCACGAAGTCCTCGCCCGTTTCGCTCTGCACGACCAAGCGTTGCGCGGGTGCTGGCTGCACGTCGGCGACGACCCTCCACGCTGGGTCGTACTCGAAGAAGGCCAACCCCCCAAAGGTGGCCCGATCGCCGACCGGGCTCTGTTCGTGGTGGGCATAGAGGTCATTGCGCTCGTCGCACCACAGGCGATGTGCTGCGAGGGGGTCATCGGCCGACAGGCGCCGCACCTCGGCGTACAGGGCGAACACCCGCCGCCGCCAGTCGAGCAGCGACAGCACCTGCGCACGGTAGGTCAGTACATTGCGCGCCATGCGAAGGAGGGCGGCGGGCGTTGCTGCGGTCGTCGCCCTCGCGGTCCTGTCCTTCACGGCGTGCAGCGGAGACGACTCCGGTGCGGGTGCCGCGACATCGGGATCGGATGATCCGACTTCGAGCAGTGCCGCCCCGGCCGCGACCACCGCCTGCGCGCTGGTCACGATCGACGAGGTCGCGGCGATCACCCAAGTCGAGGTGACCGCCGACCCGCAACCCGCCACCCCCACCGCCTGCGCCTACGACAGCCCGGGCTCCGGGATCTTCTATGCGATCAACGTGCAGACCCTCAGCGACGACGACCAGGAGACGTTCGACAGCACGGTGTCGGGTCAGGAGCGGGGGTTCCCGGTCACCCCGGTGGAGGGCGTCGGCGACGGCACCGCTGCAGCCGTCGAGCACGACGTCAAGGACACGCTCTACGCGCACAAGGGCAACACACTCGTCGCGATCACCGTGTTCAACGCGGTGAACGATCCCACTGCCGCGGCGAAGGCCCTGATGAAGACCGCGCTCGACCGCGTCTGACGACGGTGGTTGTCCGGCCGGAGATCATCGCAGTGCTGGAGCCGGGCTACGACCTGCTGTTCGACCGCGCGGCATCGGTGTTCGAGAGCGACGACCGCGTCCGCGCTCTCTGGCTCTCGGGCTCGCTCGGCCGGGGAGATGCCGACGCGATGTCGGACCTCGACCTCGTCGTCGCGGTTGCCGACGACGGACTTCCGACATTCGCGAAAGCGTGGCGTGAGTGGCTCGCCGACATCACGCCGACGCTCATCGCGCGAGCGCTGCCGTTCGCTCCCGGCAGCCTTTACGCGGTGACACCCGACCGTCTCCGCATCGATGTCGTCGCCGAAGCAGCGTCTCGAGTGCCGACCTCTCCCTTTCGACATCGCGTCGTCGTGTTCGATCGAGACGGGCTCGACGCACTCGTGCCACCGCCCGCGTCAGAAGGTCCGTCGCGGGACCGAGTCGCCGCGCTCGTGGAGGAGTTCTTCCGGGACGTCGGCATGTTCCCGGTGGTCCTCGAGCGAGAGGACTGGTTGCTCGGACTGGAAGCCATCCACCTCGTTCGCTCACTCCTGTACCAGCTGTTCGTCGAGGTGAACGCGCCGCTTCCGGCGATGGGCGTGAAGCAGTGGAGCACGAAGCTCACGCTGAGTCAGCGGGTCGCGCTCGAGGCACTTTCGACCGGTGCCGCCGACCGGGCGTCGGTGGTCGCCGCACACCACGAGGCCGCAGCGGCGTTCGAGTCGGAGGCCCGCATCGTGTGCCGGACGCTCGACATCCCGTGGCCCGAGGAGCTCGCAACCAGCACACATCGTTACTTGCGCGCACACGGAGTCGACATCCGTGCCTTCTTGACGAACCGCATGTGATCTCGGTGCCCGCGTGACCAGGGGATCGTCGGCTACCTTGATCCTTGGTTGCGGGCGAGTGGCCGAACATCGCGAGGTCTTTGCGATTGCGTCTTGTGCCGTTGCCCCGACTCGAGCCTTCCCCATGAGCATCCGTCGTCGCTTTCTCCGTGGCGCCCTCGCCATGGTCGTCGCCCTCGGTGTGGGCTCTGCCGCGCTGCCGGCGAGCGCTGACCGCAGCAGCATCAACGACAAGAAGAAGCAGCAGCAGCAAGTGCGCCAGCAGCGCGCCCTGATCGCATCCCAGATCAACACGCTGAGAGCAAGCGACGCTCAGATCGAAGGTGCGCTGAAGGCGCTGAACTCGAACGTGCAGGGCACTCAGAGTGAGCTCGAGTCGGCCCAACGCGCGCTCGATGATGCCAACCACGATGCCGAGGTCGCCCGTCAGGGCATCGCAAACGCCACCACCGCGATCGGTCAGCTGCGCTCGACGCTCGCGGGACTCGCGGTCGACAGCTACGTCCACCCCCTCGGCGACACGATGCTCGCGGTGCTGAACACGACGAACATCAGTGATGCGGCACAGAAGCGCGCCTTCCTGACCGTCGTGAACCAGCGCGACGCGGACATCACGGATCAGATCAAGTCAGCGCGGGAGGACCTCACGACCCAACGGGAGCTCGCCCAGGATGCGGCGACGCGCGCCGAGACCAGCCGCCAGAACATCACGGCGGAGCTCGAGAAGCTGAAGCAAGCGCGATCGCAGCAGATGCAGTTCGAGGACAAGGTGCAGCAACGTCTCGATGCCGCGCTCGCTGAGTCCGCTGTCCTCGAGTCGCAGGACAAGCAGCTCGCAGCGGAGATCTCAAAGGAGCAAGCCGCGCTCGCCGCCCAGCTCCGCGCCACCCGCGGCGGCGGTCGGGGCACGGCCCTCCCACCCATTGGGAACGTCAACGTCGTGAGCGCGGGTGGCATCTACGTCAGCACGCAGATCGCCGGCAACGTGAAGGCGTTGCTCGCGGCCGCTGCCGCCGACGGCGTCCCCCTGGCCGGGTGGGGTTACCGCGACACGACCGCGCAGATCGCCCTCCGCCAGGCGCACTGTGGCTCGAGCCAGTACGCCGTGTACGCCATGCCGTCTTACGAATGCAGCCCGCCGACCGCGCCGCCGGGGGCTTCGATGCACGAGCGCGGGCTGGCGATCGACTTCACCTACGGCGGAAGCACGATCGGTAGCCACAGCAGCCCGGGCTACAAGTGGCTGGCCGCGCACGCCGCGGAGTACGGCCTCTACAACCTGGCCTCCGAGCCCTGGCACTGGTCGACGAACGGCAACTAGGCACGGCGCGCCCTACCGCAACCCCGCAACCGTTTCGACCGGAAGGGGTTGCGTCAGGGATCAGTGCACGCGATGGACCTCCGCATCGACGTCCGCCTCGGTGATGGGCCGGTGGAAGAACACCTCCCACGCGTGCAGGACCAGCCCGGCTCCCCAGCACCCCAACACCCAGGCGGGCCAGAAGAAGCCCGCGCCGGTCATGGCCCACACGCCGATCAGAAACGCGTTGACGACGAAATAGGCAAAGAGATGCGAGCCGAAATCGCGTCGCTCTTGAAGCCGCTTGCGCGCCTGCTCACGCTCGGAGACGGACGATGGCGATGTCTCCATGAGGGCACCTCCCTTCGTACATCGGCTGGTTGCGCTGCGCCGGACTGGCACCCGCAAACCAACCGCTTCCACTCCGACGATCGCCCCGGCCCGGCGGAATCGCCAGAGGCGAACGTCCCGCGACATCGAGGCGTGGCTGCCACTGTGACGATCGACACGGGGGCTACCCCCACCCCTCAGACGCCAGGGGGCCGGATGGGCTCATCCGGCGTGCTCCTTCATCGTCGAAGGCATGGTTGAACGAATTGCCCACGCCTGCGCGACGCATCGCCGTCGCACCTTCGTCCTGTGGCTCGTGGCGGCGATCACGCTCACCGTCGCAGCCGGACACGTGCATCCGAAAGAGGTGACGAACGGACGCTTGGACGGCACCGACGTCCAAGCCGCGTTCGACCTCGTGAGCGCCCACCTGCCCGCACAGGGCGACGAGTCGGCAATCGTGGTCTTCAAGTCCGACTCCGGTCTCCACTCCGCCTCGAACGAGGCCGCGATCCGGTCTGTCGTCACACAGATCGCTGGTGTACCCGGCATCGCCGACGTCGCCTCGCCGCTCGACGGCACCGCCCGGTTCTCGCCTGACGGACACATCGCGTTCGCTTCGGTCGACTTCGCTCCCCACGACAGGCTCGTGGCGATCGGCGCGGACCCCGTCGCCTCGATGCAGACGATCGCCGAACACGCACCGATCGAGGTCGCCTTCGGGGGCGACCCGTTCGAGCAGGGCGACCTGCCGGCGAGCGAGCTCGTCGGCTTGCTCGCCGCGGTCGTCATCCTGCTGCTCGCTTTCGGCTCGGTGATCGCGATGGGCCTCCCCATCGTGACCGCAGTCGCCGGCGTCGTCGTGTCGCTGACGACCGTCACTCTCTGGTCGGCGCTCGTCAACACTCCCGACTTCACCAGTCAGGTCGCCGCGATGATCGGCATCGGTGTCGGCATCGACTACGCGCTGCTCATCGTCACGCGTCACCGTGCGGCGCTGTCTCGAGGCGCGAGCGTGCTCGACGCGCTCGACGAAGCCATGCGCACCGCCGGACGTTCGGTCGTGTTCGCAGGGGTCACCGTCATGATCTCGCTGCTCGGCCTGCTGCTCGTCCGGCTCAGCTTCCTCACTGGTCTCGCCTGGGGCACGGCCTCCGCCGTCGCGGTCGCGGTTGCCGCCGCGATCACGTTGCTCCCCGCGCTGCTCGCCCTCGTCGGCACCCGCATCGACCGGCTTCACGTCGGTCGGCGCAGACGCTCGGACAAGCCGACGATCAGCGCGCGGTGGAGCCGCGCCGTGAGCCGTCGCCCCGTCCGCAGCGCGGTCATCGGGGGCGGGCTGCTCGTCGCCCTCGCGGTGCCGGCGTTCGGCATGCGGCTCGCGGTGGCCGACGCGGGCAACGACCCCGTCGGCACCACGACTCGCAACGCCTACGACTGGCTCGCCGACGGCTTCGGCCCTGGCGTCAACGGCCCGCTCCTCCTCGTCGTCGACACCCCGACCGACGCGGCCCGCGCTGTGGTGCCGGCGATCGTGCAGCAGGTCGCGCACACGCCAGGCATCGCGTTCGTGGAGCCGGCGACCGAGAGCCCGGACCGCGGGATCTCGACGTTCACCGCCTTCCCCACGACCTCGCCTCAGTCAGCGGCGACTGAGCACCTCGTGCACGACCTGCGCCGAGACCTCCCCGACAACGTGCACATCGGCGGACAGACCGCGGTGGGCGTCGACTTCTCGACGGTCCTCGCGAGCCGGCTGCCGTGGTTCATCGGGGGTGTGCTGCTACTGAGCTTCGTCCTCCTGCTGATCGTGTTCCGCAGCGTGCTCGTGCCGCTCAAGGCCGTGGTGATGAACCTGCTTTCGATCGGCGCGGCCTACGGCGTCATGGTCATGATCTTCCAGTGGGGATGGTTCGGCAGCGTGTTCGGCGTCGACCGCGGCGCGCCGATCGAGCCTTGGGCCCCGATGATGCTGTTCGCCATCGTCTTCGGTCTCTCGATGGACTACGAGGTGTTCCTGCTCTCGTCGATCCGTGAGGAGTACGACCGCACCGGCGACAACCGCACCGCCGTCGTGGAAGGTCTGTCCTCGACAGCCCGGGTCATCACGGCTGCGGCTGCGATCATGGTCTGCGTGTTCGGCAGCTTCGTCGTGGCCGACGTCCGGGCGATCAAGCTGATCGGTCTCGGGTTGGCGGTCGCGGTGCTCATCGATGCGACGCTCGTGCGGCTCGTCCTGGTGCCCGCCACCATGGAGCTGCTCGGCGACCGCAACTGGTGGCTGCCGCAGTGGCTCGATCGGGTGCTGCCTCGCCTCAGCATCGAGCGGGGTCGCACCGACGTACCCGAGCCGACTCGCGACCTCGTCGAAGCAGGGCGATAGCGATGGGCAGCCTCTTCCGTCCTCTGATCCAGGCTCGCACCTGGAAGGAGACGCTTCACCTCCTGATCGACCTTCCCCTGGGCATCGCCTGGTCCACGATCATCGTCGTCGGCATCGCCTTGGGGGTAGGGCTGATGCCGCTGATGCTCATCGGGATCGTCGTGCTGTTCCTCACGCTTCAGTTCGTGCGGGTGGTGTCGGCGATCGAGCGAGCTCGCGCAAAGACCTTGCTCGATGCCGACATCGCGGACCCGTTCATGCCGCTCGGCGAGATCGATGGGTGGTGGCGACGCATCAAGGCCGTCGTCGGCGACGCCGCGCTGTGGAAGGGCGTCGGTTACTGCCTCATCGCCCTGCCCGTCGGCATCCTCACCTTCACGGTGGCAGTCACGCTCTGGGCGATCGCTCTCGGCGGGATCACCGCCCCGATCTGGGCGACCATCCAGGCGTTGGTCGGCGCGAACGATCCACACGGATGGGCATATGTCGGCATCACGGCCGCTTCCTTCGTCGCGGGCCTCATCTCCCTCGTGGTCACCCCTTGGGTCGTGCGGGGGCTCGCAGCGATGGACCGCGGCCTCATCCGCGGGCTGCTCGGCGCCGACCGCAACGCGCAGCTCCAACGGCGGGTGTCGCAGCTCGAAGTCAGCAAGACGGCCTCGCTCGATGTCGCCGAGGCCGAACGCACTCGCATCGAACGCGACCTGCACGACGGGGTGCAACCACGGCTCGTCGTCGCGGCGATGGACCTCGGCCTCGCGCGGGAGAAGGCGGCGACGGGTGACAACCCCGAAGTGCTGGCGCTCATCGAGCGAGCGCAGGACGAGACGAAGCAGGCGATCGCCGAGCTCCGCGAGCTCGTACGCGGCATCCATCCCGCGGTGCTGACCGATCGCGGCCTCGACGCGGCGCTGTCGTCGCTGGCCGCGCGTTGCCCGGTGCCGGTCACCGTCCAGGTCAACCTCGACGAACGGCCACCGACACCGGTCGAGTCGGCCGCATACTTCATCGTTGCCGAGGCGCTCACGAACATCGCCAAGCACAGCGACGCGAAGCACGCGCGAGTCAACGTGAGCCGCGACGACGGCTCGCTGCGCGTCGAGATCAGCGACGACGGACGGGGCGGCGCCCGCATCGAGCACGGCGGCGGCCTCAGCGGTCTCGAGGACCGGGTGCGCTCGCTCGAAGGAACGTTCCGCGTGGCGAGCCCCGTCGGCGGCCCCACGACGATCCTCGCGGAGCTCCCATGCGGGTCGTGATCGTCGAGGACTCGATCCTGCTGCAGGAGGGCATCGTGCGTCTCCTCGCCGGCTACGGCCACGAGACGGTCGCGAAGCTCGACACGGCCGAAGGCGTGATCCACGCGGTCGAGGAGCACGGGCCCGACCTCGTGATCGCAGACGTGCGCCTCCCTCCGACGTTCACCGACGAGGGAATCCAAGCCGCGATCGCGCTCCGCACCGTGCGGCCCGCGCAGCCGATCCTGATCCTTTCCCAGTACGTGGAGGAGCACTACGCGAGCGACCTGCTCGGTGGCGACGCCTCAGGTCTCGGCTACTTGTTGAAGGAGCGCGTCGCCGACGTGAAGGAGTTCATCGACGCGTGCACACGCGTGGCCGAAGGAGGCACCGTGCTCGATCCGGACGTCGTGGCTCAGCTGCTCGCGCGTCGCCGACGCGAGCCGCTCGACACGTTGACCCCTCGGGAGCGAGAGGTGCTCGGCCTCATGGCGGAGGGGAACTCGAACGTCGGGATCGCGCGACGTCTCGTCATCTCCGAAGGGGCGGTGGAAAAGCACATCTCGTCGGTGTTCTCCAAGCTGGGCCTGGCCGCGACCGAGACCGAGCACCGCCGGGTCCTGGCGGTGCTGCAGTACTTGCGCCGGTAGGTTGGATCCGTGGCAGACCAGGCTCGGTTCGCCGAGCTCGCGATGGAGTTCATGCCATCGCTCTACTCGGGCGCGATGCGCATGACGCGCAACCCCGCGGACGCGGAAGACCTGGTGCAGGAGACCTACCTGAAGGCTTACCGGGCGTTCGGCAGCTTCGAGGAGGGCACGAACCTCAAGGCCTGGCTCTTCCGCATCCTCACGAACACGTTCATCAACACCTATCGAGCCAAGCAGCGTCGTCCGAACGAGAGCGATCTCGACGAGGTCGAAGACCTCTACATGTACCGGCGACTGGGTGGCCTCGAGGCCGCGATGGCCGGCCGCAGCGCCGAGGACGAGCTGCTCGAGCGCTTCACCGACGACGAGGTGAAGGCCGCGCTCGAGGACTTGCCCGAGCAGTTCCGGGTCGCCGTCTTGCTCGCTGACGTCGAAGGCTTCTCGTACAAGGAGATCGCCGAGATCCTCGACATCCCGATCGGCACCGTGATGTCTCGCCTCCACCGGGGAAGAAAAGGCCTCGAGCGCCGGTTGTTCGGCTTCGCTGAGGAACACAACCTGCTGCCAAAGGCCCAGAACCAGGCACAGAACCCGTCCGAAGATCCCACCGACGAGACCGAGCGAGTGCATGGCTGATTGCGACGACGTCCTGCGCGAGGTGTACACGTACCTCGACGACGAGACCGACGGCGAGCTGCGCGTCCGCATCGAGCGTCACCTCGACGGCTGTCACGACTGCCTCGAGATCTTCGACTTCCAGGCCGAGCTGCGACAGATCGTGGCCCGCAAGTGCCACGATCCCGTGCCCGACTCGCTGCGCCAACGCGTGCAGCAGTGCCTCGAGGGAGAACAGGGCTCCCAGCCGCTCTGAACGAAGCACCGATTGTCGAGCGTCAGCGAGCAGGAGCCAGCCGGAGCGAAGCGACGGCCGGCGACGAGGGTGTAACGGTTACCATGCGGCCATGATCCTCGCCGCGACCCTGTGGTACCAGTGGCTCGCCTGGGCACTCATGATCGGCGTGGTGCTCACGATGGTCATGCTGCTCGTCGGCTATCTCGTGAAGGTCGAAGCTCCCCGCTACCCGAAGCGCACACTGAGGTAGCTCCGCGTGAGCAACTTGGTCGACTGGGAGCTGGCGGAGCGGATCGCCACTCGTCTGGCACGTCGCAACGATCCGTTCGCCGGCTCGTATCACTACGCCTCGCTGCAGCCCGACTTCGCCGATCTCACGGCGCAGGCCGAGGAGCTCGTCGCCGAGTGCACGGGGCTGCGCTCACAGGCCGGTCCCGCGAGGGCACGGGTGACCGATCGCGCCGGATGGGTGCACGCGAACATCGCGTCCTTCCAACGCCTGCTGCGGCCCGTCACCGACCGGCTCGAGGAGCGGCTGCCCGAGCGAGGTGCCCCGCCGTTCGCGTCGAAGGTCGCCGGTGTCGAGGTGGGCACGCTTCTCGGCTGGATGTCGGCGAGGGTGCTCGGCCAGTACGACCTTCTCGTCGTCGAGGACAACCCGGTAGACCAAGACCTCGTGTACTACGTCGGGCCCAACGTGCTCGGGCTCGAGAAGCGGTTCGCGTTCCCCCCTCGGGAGTTTCGGCTGTGGCTCGCGCTCCACGAGGTCACGCACCGCGCCCAGTTCACCGGCATCCCGTGGATGCGCGAGTACTTCCTCTCTCTCGTCGAGCAGACGTTGGGGTCCGTCGATCCCGATCCGAAGCGTTTCGTCGACGCGCTGAAGAAGGCGGCGGCCGGAGCGCGCGGCGGACAGAACCCGCTCGACGACGGCGGCCTCGTGGCGCTGCTCGCCACGCCCGAACAACGAGTGATGCTCGACAAGATCGGCGGCTTGATGAGCCTCCTCGAAGGACACGGCGACGTGACGATGGACCACGCGGCGGCCGGAGTGATCCCGAGCGCGCCGAGGTTCAGCCGCGTGCTCCGGGAACGACGCCGGCAGGCGCGGCCGATGGCCAAGGTGGTGCAACGCCTCACGGGCCTCGAAGCGAAGCTCGCGCAGTACGAGCAAGGTGAGCGGTTCATCGCGGCGGTCGAGCGTGCCGGCGGCACTCCGCTTCTCGACCGGGCGTGGGACGGTCCCGAGAACCTTCCGTCGCTCATTGAGATCCGCGATCCTGACCTTTGGATCGGGCGGATGCGCGTTGCCGTGGCCTGACCTCCTCGGGCGGTGCACGTTTCCTCCGACCGGCACCGCAGTGACGTGCGCGGTGTCGGGCGGCGCAGACTCGCTGGCGCTGTTGGTGCTCGCCACCCGGGCCGGGTGCGAGGTGACCGCGATCCATGTCGATCACGTGCTGCGGCCGGGGTCGGCGGCCGACGCTGATGTCGTCGCCGCGGTCGCACAGACCTGGGGAGCGCGGTTCAGGGCGGTGCGAGCGCCGGTGGCACCCGGTCCGAACCTCGAAGCTCGCGCAAGAGACGCGCGTTACGGGGTCTTGCCCGGCGATGTGCTGACCGGGCACACCGCGGACGACCAGGCCGAGACCGTCGTGCTCAACCTGCTGCGCGGCGCGGGGCTGGCCGGCCTCGCCGGCATGCGGCGCGAGCAACGGCCGATGCTCTCACTTCGCCGTTGGGAGACGCGTGCGCTGTGCGTCGACCTCGGGCTTTCACCAGTCGAGGACGAGACGAACGCCGACCTTCGGTTCCGACGCAACCAGATCCGACACGAGGTGATGCCGGCGCTCGACGACGTCGCGGCACGAGACGTCGGCGCGCTGCTCGCTCGCCAGGCCGACTTGTTGCGCGACGACGCCGACCTCCTCGACGCGCTCGCGCTCGAGCTCGATCCGACCGATGCGCGCGCGCTGCGGTGTGCTCCGGTGCCCTTGGCACGCCGAGCCGTGCGCCGATGGCTGGCGAACGGCCATCCCCCGGACGCAGCCACAGTCGAGCGCGTGCTCGCCGTCGCCCGAGGTGAGGCGATCGCGACCGAGACGGGTGACGGGCGGAGAGTCGAGCGCCACCAGCAACGCCTGCGGCTGGCCGATCAGGGCACGCGCGGGCAGTAGGGTGCCCGCCGGTGCACGCTGGCAACCCCGACCTCGGCCAGGTCCTGGTGTCCGAGGCCGACCTCGCAAGGCGAGTGGGCGAGCTCGGTGCGCAGATCACCGCTGACTATGCCGGGCGCGATCCGCTGCTCGTCGGGGTGCTCAAGGGCGCATTCGTCTTCATGAGCGACTTGGCCCGGGCCATCTCGATCCCGGTCGAGTTCGACTTCATGGCCGTTTCCTCCTATGGCAGCTCCACCCGCACCAGCGGCGTCGTGCGGATCGTGAAGGACCTCGATCTCGATCTCGCCGGGCGCCATGTGCTGCTCGTCGAGGACATCGTCGACAGCGGCCTCACCCTCAGCTACCTGCGCAAGAACCTCCTGTCCCGCAACCCGGCGAGCCTCGGGGTGTGCGCTCTCCTGGTGCGCGACGAGCTGGCCATCGACGAGTCAGACCTCACCTACGTGGGCTTTCGCATCTCGCCCCAGTGGGTCGTCGGGTACGGGCTCGACGCCGGCGAGCGGTACCGGAACCTCCGCGAAGTGCGCTCCTACACCGGCGCGACGGGCTGAATCACGCAACTACGCTGGCTGACGTGTCGCCGCAGGTCATGGGGGTCTTGCACTACGGCGGCTTTTTCGACGTCCCCGAGGACTCCATTGCGCGCGGGCTCGAGATCGTCTCGGAGGGTGCGGACATCATCGACGTGGGTGATGACGTGCCCGCGCTCGAGGACGTCATCGCTGCGCTCGCGAGTCACACCCGAGTGTCGATCCACACGACCGATCCGATCGTCGCGGCCTCGGCCCTCGGCGCGGGCGCATCGATCGTGAACGACATGTCCGCTTCGCTGTGGCCGATCGCGGCCGAAGCCGGCGCGGGCTGGATCGCGGTGCACGGCGCCGAGGGAACCGATCCGACTGACCCTGACGTCGTGGCGACCGTCCGCGACATGCTCGTCGAGCGGGGGACTGCCGCGCTCGAAGGCGGCGTCGACGAGATCTGGATCGACCCCGGGGTCGGGTTCGGCAAGACGCTTCGTCAGAGCGTCAGACTCCTCGCGGACTCGACGAGCTCGTCGCCACCGGCATCCCCGTCGCCGTCGCCACGAGTCGCAAGCGGTTCGTCGGCGCATTGCTCGCGGCGTCGGATGCACGGGCGATCGAGCCATCGCTTCCCGGGTTGCTCGCACCGACGCTCGTCGACGTCACCGACGACGATCTGCTCGCAGACGCGGACGATCGCATCGAGGGCTCACTCGCCACCGCGATGCATGCACTCATGCACGGCGCCGCACTGCTGAGAGCGCACGATGTGCGCGCGACCGTCAACGCCATGCGGCTGCTCACCGCAGAGGTCGTCGCGTGAGCCGCATGAAGGGCAAGTGGGCTCAGGGCATCAAGCCCCGCAACTTCGCGTGGATCATCCGCGATCGCCTCGCCATCTGCGAGCGGCCCGGCGGCTATGGGGCGAACCATCGCCGGGTCCGGCGCCAGGAGGAGATCATCTGGCTGCGCGAGCAGGGGTTCACCCGCGTCATCTCGCTGATCCCCTCGCCCCACAACCTCCACAACTACGACGAGCTCGGCCTGCCCTGGATCCATCGTCCGTTCGGGCCTCACGACGACAGCACCAAAGTGCTCAACGAGCTCTACCCGGAGATCCGCGGCCTGCTGGCGTCGGGCAACAAGGTGATCCTCCACCAAGAGGAGGTCGGTGACCGATTGGCCGGGGTGGTCGCGGGCTACATACGGTGGTCGGGCATGGTTCCCGAAGGGCCTGAAGCGATCGCGATCATCGAGCAGATCACCGAGCGCCAGCTCGGTCCGGTCGGCCGATCGTTGGTGGCCCTCTCCACTCAGCTCGACTGACACCAGCCCCCGGAGCGCGACCTCTTGGCCGACCAGATCGAAGTCAGAGGCGTACGTGCGCTCGGCATCATCGGCGCGTGCCCCGAAGAGCAGGTGCGCCCCCAGCCGTTCGAGGTCGACTTCGACGTCGAGACCGACGTCTCGCTCGCGGGTGTGACCGACGATCTCACCGACACCATCGACTACGGCGCGCTCATCGGCGTCGTCACTCGCGTGATCGAGACCGAGCAACACCTCCTGCTCGAAAAGGTCGCCTCCCGGCTGGCCGATGAGCTGCTCACCTTCGACGACCGCGCTCAGGCGGTGCGGGTCACGATCCGCAAGCTGCGCCCGCCCGTGCCTCAGGACGTCGCGACGACCGCGATCACGGTCAGGCGCCGGCGGTAGCCCGATCCGCGCGTTCCTCGCGCTCGGGTCGAACCTCGGGGATCGGTCGAGCCACCTGCGCGATGCCGTCTCCGTGATCCCGGACATCGTCGCGACATCGGACGTGTACGAGACCGATCCCGTCGGCGGCCCGGACGACCAGGGCGCGTACCTCAACATGGTCGTGCAGCTCGAGACCACCCGCTCTGCCCGCGAGCTCTTGGACGTGTGTCGCAGCGCCGAGGCCGAAGGCGGGAGAGAGCGGGTCACGCATTGGGGGCCGCGCACGATCGACGTCGACATCCTCTGGATCGACGGCGTCGTGGTGGACGAGCCCGACCTGCGGATCCCCCACCCGCTCATGCGTGCACGCCCATTCGTCCTCGCGCCGCTCGAGGAGCTTGCTCCCGACCTCGTCCCTTCGACCTGGCGCGAGGAGCTGGGGGCTGGTGGCGTTCGACATACCGGCACCCTGGGTGAAGTGCGCGGATGACTTCCACGTACGCTCCATCCCGATGACCGAGGTCGTGCGGACGGTCCAGGAGCTGCGCCAAGCGCTGGCGCGACGGCGTGGAGTCGGCTCGCAGATCGGGTTCGTGCCGACGATGGGAGCGCTGCACGAGGGCCACCTGTCACTGATGCGTCGCTCCGCGGGTGAATGCGATGCGACCGTCGCCTCGGTGTTCGTGAACCCACTCCAGTTCGGCCCTCGCGAGGACTTGAGCGCCTACCCGCGAGACCTCGATCGCGACCTCGCGCTCACCGAGACGGCGGGCGTGGGTCTCGTGTTCGCGCCAGACCTCGAGGAGATGTATCCGGCTCCGCTGCTCACGACGGTCGCCGTCCGCGACATCTCGGAGGCGTTCGAAGGCGAGAGCCGTCCGACGCACTTCGCCGGCGTGACAACGGTGGTCGCAAAGCTGTTCGGCCTCGTCGGGCCCTGTCGCGCCTACTTCGGGGAGAAGGACTGGCAACAGCTCACCGTCGTCAGGCGCATGGTCGACGATCTCTCCTTCGACGTGGAAGTGATCGGCTGCGAGACGGTGCGGGAGACCGATGGTCTCGCACTCTCGAGCCGCAACGCCTACCTGGCGCCAGCGGAGCGAGCGGCCGCGCCCGTGCTTCACGCCGCACTCGTCGTGGGCGCTGCTGCGATCGCTGCAGGCGAGCGCGAAGCGAGCCGCGTCGAGACCCTGATGAGCGATCTGATCGACGCCGAGCCGCTCGCGTCGCTCGACTACGTCGCGGTGGTTGACGCCGCATCCCTTCGGTCCCCGGCGCCCCTCGTCGGCGACCTTCGGTTGCTCGGTGCAGTCCGCTTCGGCAAGGCCCGGCTGATCGACAACGTCGGCGCGAAGGTGGGGTGAGGGCGTGACGGCGACTGACCCCGCGCTCGACCTGCTCGTGCTCGGCAGTGGCGTTGCCGGGCTCTCGGCAGCGGTGCGCGCCGCCGACGGCCTCGGTCTGCGCGTCGGAGTGCTCACGAAGGGCGAGCTCGACCAGGCCGCGACGCGGTGGGCGCAAGGCGGCGTCGCCGCCGTGCTCACCGGAGATCCCGACTCGACCGACCTCCACCTCGCCGACACGCTCGCGGCAGGCGCGGGGCTGTGCGACGTCGAGGCGGTGCGCATCCTCGTGGATGAGGGGCCGGGCCGAGTCACCGAGCTCATCGCGATGGGCGCCGCGTTCGACCGCTCGTCTGACGGCCGTCTCGAGCTCGCGCGCGAGGGAGGCCACACGCTGCCTCGCGTGGTACATGCCGGTGGCGCCGCGACGGGTGCCGAGATCGAGCGTGCGCTCGTCGAGGCGGTGCGTCGCACGGCAGTCGCGGTCTTCGAGCGGTGGTTCGCGCTCGACCTTCTCGTGGAGGACGGTCGCTGCCGCGGCGTGGTCGCGCTCGGCGCCGACGGCGTCGTCCGCGAGATCAGAGCGACCCACGTGCTCACAGCGACCGGTGGATCGGGTCAAGTGTTCGCGGTCACCACGAACCCGCTCGAATCCACAGGCGACGGCTTGGCGATGGCGCTGCGGGCGGGCGTCGCGGTTGCGGACATCGAGTTCGTGCAGTTCCACCCGACTGCCCTCCACCACCCGGCGGTGCCGCGGCCCCTGCTCTCCGAGGCGTTGCGCGGTCATGGGGCGCTGCTCCGCGACGCCAAGGGCGAACGGTTCGTCGACGAGCTGTTGCCCCGTGATGCGGTGTCGCGCGCGATGACTGCTCGCATGCTCGAGCAAGACGTCGATCACCTCTGGCTGGACGCCACGGGTCTCGAGAGCTTCGACGAGCGCTTCCCCACGATCGCGGCGGCCGTGCGAGGAGTCGGTCTCGATCCCGCCACTGATTGGCTGCCGATCGCGCCCGCGGCGCACTACCAGTGCGGCGGCATCGTCACCGACCTCGACGGCGCGACCTCGCTTCCAGGCCTGTGGGCCGCGGGAGAAGTCGCGTGCACCGGCATCCACGGGGCGAACCGCCTCGCGTCGAACTCGCTGCTCGAAGGGATGGTGTTCGGGCCGCGCGTCATCGAGGCGATCCAGCGCGGCGACTCAGAGGCGAAGCCGACGGGCGCGATGCGCGCGGTCATCGACGACGGGGTTCCCGACCTGATCGCCGGCCGCGTGATCGAGGTGCCGTTCGCGACCCCGCCCGCGCCGACCACCTCCGGTGCATCCGCATCTGCGTCGACCCTAGATTCGAGGGACCGCCTGCAGCGGGCGATGACCACCGGGGCGGGCGTGCTGCGATCGGCGGCCAGCCTGACCGAGACCGCGGCCACCGTGGATGGGGTCCGCGCCGAGCACGCAGGCACGGTGGTCGATGCCCGCGCCGCCGAGACTCGCAACATCGCAGATGTCGCGCACGGCCTCCTCGCCGCGGCGACAGTGCGCCAAGAGAGCCGGGGTGCGCACACACGCAGCGACTTCCCGAAGATCGACGAAGCCCTGCGCGTTCGCCTCGTGCTGCGATGACGAGCGTGCCCCCGGGAGTGGTGCGCGACGCCGTCGCACGCGCGTTGGCGGAGGATCTCGGGCCGCTCGGAGACATCACGGCCGACCTACTCGATCCAGGTGAGCGCGGCACCGCGTCCTTCATCCCCCGCAAGAACGGAGTGCTCGCGGGCACCGCCTGCGCGACCGAGACCTTTGCTCAGGTCGACACCGGGATCCTCGTGCGGTGGCGGGCGAACGACGGAGACTCAGTCGCGGCAGGCGAGGTCATCGGCACGGTCGAAGGACCGCTCGCATCGATCCTCACTGCCGAACGCACGGCGCTGAACTTCCTGTGCCACCTCTCGGGCGTCGCCACCCTCACCCGCCGCTTCGTCGATGCGGCCGCCGAGGCACCGGACAGCCGAGCTCGCATCTGGGACACCCGAAAGACCTTGCCCGGCCTGCGGGCGCTCGAGAAGGCCGCCGTGCGCGCAGGCGGGGGTGTGAACCACCGCGCCACTCTCTCGGAGATGGTGCTCGTGAAGGACAACCACCTCGGACGCCTCGACATCAGCGAAGCCGTGCGGCGGGCCCGGGAGCGTTGGCCCGGACGCTCCATCGAAGTCGAGTGCGAGCGGATGGAGCAGGTGCTCGAAGCCGTCGACGGCGGCGCCGACCTCGTCATGCTCGACAACATGGCGCCGGAGGATGTCGCGAAGTGCGTCGCTGCGATCGAGGGCCGAGCGATCGTGGAGGTGTCCGGCGGCATCACGCTCGAGACGGTCGGGCGTTATGCGTCGACCGGTGCAGACCTCATCTCGACGAGCGTCATCACCCAGAGCGCGCCCGCATTCGACATCGGCCTCGATCTCAACCCCTAGCCCGAAATTCTTGGTGTTTCTCACTCTCGACGCGTGAGTTCCACCAAGGGAATTAGCTGTCTTCGTAGAGGGCTTCGCCCCGGCGGAGGCGTTGGGCGATGCGCACGACGGTCGGCAGCTCGCGGCGAGTCGGCGTGTGCGCAGCGAGGAAGCGCGCGAGACCAGTGAGGATGAGGGCCGCTTCTTCCGAACCCTCCGGCCAGGCGGCGACCTGACGCATCGACGCCTCGTAGACCTGGAACCAGTGGAACTCGGTGTCCTCGGCGAGCAGGGCGTGGCCGAGAGCCGCTCCGAGATCGGCTTGGCGTCCACCGGCGCGGAGGAAGCCGAACGCGATGCGCCCGGCGTCGTCCACGCGACCCTGCACCTCCCAGCACTCAGCGAGGGCTGCGAGGTCGCCGCTCTCGGACGTCGGGAGGCGTGCGGCAGGCACGTTGAGGAACCGGTCGAGGTACACGCGCATCGAGCCCTGAACCAGACCCCGCATCAGGTCGGGCGTCGGCGCGCGGGTCAGTGCCTGGTGCAGCGCGTTCGCCGCCGTGAACGCATGATGCACCGTGTTCCAGTCGCCGAAGTCGTTCTGAACGTGGAAGCGCAGGATGCGAAGCGACGCCGCATACGCCACCGCGCGGCCGAGCTGCTCGGGTGTCGCGCCAGCACGCACAGCGCGGAGGAGCGCGCCGACGACCTCCTCGGGATCCTCGTCGAGCAAACACCAGCCGAGACCGGCGACGTCGTCGAACGTACCCCGCAACGGCCGACCCTCGACCTCAGCTGCCGGCAGCTCGGATTCGGCGCGACGCGTGAGCGCCACCAGGTCGTGGGGATGGCGCCATTCAGAGAACTCCTCCGAACGCTGCGCGCTGGCGGTCTGACGCACGAGCGTGGGGAGCACGGTCGCCGCCGCTCCCGCGCCGACGTGACCGAGCGCCTCGAACGCCTTGTTCGTGAAGTCGAGCGTGTGGCCTTCGTCGATGAAGACGTGATCGGTGATCGCAGCCTCCATGAAGCTCTCGATGTCAGAGAGCGACGCTCCCGCGTCGATGGCCGTCGCGAGCACTCGCTCCGAGGCGTCCTCCGCGGCGGGTCTCGATGAACCGCCGGTACCAGTCGGACAAGCGGACGATGTCGAGGGCGTGAGTGCGAAGCGACTCGATGGCGAACCGCGGCGCGCGCCCGCGGGTGTCTCGGCTGACGAACGCGAGCGCGTGCACCAGTGCGAGGGTCTGGTCGTCGGCGTCGAGCCGGTCGAGCACATTCGCCATGGCGACCAACGTCGTCAGGCCGGCACCCCAGCCTTCAGCCCGATAGGTGCAACCGAACTCGATGCCGGTGCGCACGATGTCGGCGGGAGGCACCGACGCCTCGAGAAGGCCTTGCACCGCCTTCGCGATGACGAGCGTCAGGCCCTGTTCGAGCCCGTCTCGCAGGCGCCGCTGCAGTCGATCGACACGATCACCCGCCGGCCGCGCGTGGACGATCACGTCGTCGCCTGACAGCTCGACGTCGAATCCCTGCGCGTCATCGGCCCAGGGGTCGAGGGTGCAACCCGAGACCAGGTCGAAGCGCGCGTGATGCCAATGGCACGTCAGGAGCCCCGCCTCGACACTGCCCTGGTGCAGCGGGAACCCGAGGTGCGGGCAACGATCTTCGATCGCGAACGCACCCCCCTCGTGCCACACGACGACGACCGGGAGCGCACCCACCTTGCAGAGCAGGCGGCCCTCGCGTTGCAGGTCGAGGAGCGAGCCGGCGTGTGCCGACGTGGAGATCGTGTCCGTCATGGCTCCATGCTCTGCTCGGTGCTCCAATACGTCAAGTAGTTACTTGTGAAAATCGAGCCGAGCCGGCGGATGAGAGAGTTTGCGCCGCATGCTCCTCGCCATCGACGTCGGCAACACCCAGACTGTCGTCGGTCTCTACGCGTCCGAAGCGGACGGCACGACGCAAGCCGACCTGCTCGACCATTGGCGGATCGCGACGAACGCCGAGCGGACCTCCGACGAACACGCCCTCGTCATCCAAGAATTCCTCGGGTTCCACGGCTTCACGTTCTCCGAGCACGTCAACGGCCTAGCGGTGTCGTCCGTGGTGCCCCGCGTGACCGCCGCCATCCGCGACATGAGCCTGCGCTACTTCGGCTTCCTCCCCCTGATCGTCGAACCCGGCGTGCGCACCGGCATGCCGATCCTGTACGACAACCCGAAGGAGGTCGGCGCGGATCGCATCGCGAACGCGGTCGGCGCGTACGACCTCTACGGCGGGCCGACGATCATCGTCGACTTCGGCACCGCGACGACCTTCGACGCCGTGTCGAGCAAGGGCGAGTACCTCGGCGGCGCGATCGTGCCCGGGATCGAGATCAGCCTCGACGCCCTCTTCGAGCGAGCTGCCGCGCTGAGGAGGGTGGAACTCGCCGAACCTCGAAACGTCATCGGCCGCAGCACGGTCGAGTCGTTGCAATCCGGCGCGGTGTACGGCTTCACCTCGCAGGTCGACGGCATGTGCGAACGGTTCCGAGAAGAGCTCGGCGACGTGACCGTCGTCGCCACCGGTGGGCTCGCCGCGGTCATCGCTCCGCTCTCACGGTCGATCGAACACCACGAGCCCTGGCTCACGTTGCACGGCCTTCGCCTCATCTACGAACGCAATCGCAGCAAGCCGGGCTGACCGGCGGTTATCGGCCACCTGGCCGATGTTGCTCAGACCGCCATCCCCCACGATCTGAGGGTCCCACGGCAGAGGAGCACCCCATGATCACCGACCGCATCAACCCTCCGGGCCTTCACGAGATCCCCGGGCTCACCCAGGTCACCGTCGGCACCGGATCGAAGCTGGTCTGCATCTCGGGCCAGACCGGCGTCGACAGCGAGGGCAAGGTCGCCGGCTCGACCCATCTCGACCAGGCCCGGCAAGCATTTGCCAACCTCGCGACCGCGATGGAAGCCGCCGGCGTCGGCCCCGACGACGTCGCCCGCCTCAACATCTACGTCGTCGACTACTCGGACGAAGCACTGGCCGCGATCTTCACCGCCGCCTACGAGGGGCTCGGCGAGGACATCCCGTCGCCCGCGAGCACGCTCGTCGGCGTCGCCGCGCTCTGGCAGCCGGACCTGTTGATCGAGATCGACGCGCTCGCGATCGTGTGACTCGATGACCGAGCCGCGCCTCCCTGCTGTCGGCACCGAAGGCACGGTGTCAACCGGGCCCGATGCTTCGACCTTCCTGCTCCCGACGGGCACGGTCACCTTCCTGCTCACCGACGTCGAGCACTCGACCGCGGCATGGGAGAGCGCGCCCGAGGCGATGGCGAAGGCGATCAGCCGCCACTACGAGATCCTGGCCGATGCGGTCGGGTCGCACCGAGGCGTGCGTCCGGTCGAGCAGGGGGAGGGCGACAGCATCGTCGCTGCGTTCAGCCGAGGCGTCGACGCGGTCGCGGCCGCACTCGACGCGCAGCAGCGGCTCGCGCGGAGACCTGGCCGGAGGGCGTCGACCTCCGGGTGCGCATGGCGCTGCACACCGGCGATGCCCAGCTCCGCGACGCGTTCAACTACTACGGCCCCACGGTGATCCGCACCGCCCGGTTGCGGGCGCTTGCACACGGTGGGCAGACGATTGCATCGCGAGCGACCCGCGATCTGGTGACGGAGGGCCTGCCGGCGAGTGCATCGTGGCGAGATCTCGGAAGCCATCGGCTGAAGGACCTCGGCCGGCCCGAGCATGTCTTCCAGCTCTGCCACGTCGAGCTGCCCGACACGTTCCCCCCTCTTGCGGGCCTCGACTCGACCCGCAACAACCTGCCGGCGCAGCTGACGACCTTCGTCGGCCGCGAGCGCGAACTCACCGAAGCGGGTGCACTCGTCGACACGCACCGGCTCGTCACGCTCACGGGATCCGGAGGATGTGGGAAGACGCGACTCGCGCTGCAGCTCGCGGCTGACCGCACCGGCCCCTACCCCGACGGCGTCTGGTACGTCGAGCTCGCGACGCTCGCGGGCAGCGGAACCGTGGCCCGACAGGTCGCCGACGTGCTGAGAGTGCCCGAGGACCCGGACAAGCCCTTGCTCGACGCGCTCGCCGCCCGGTTGGCCGAGGAGCAGGTGCTGTTGGTGCTCGACAACTGCGAGCACCTCCTCGACGACTGCGCGGTGCTCGTCGACACGCTCTCCCGCCGTTGCCCCGACCTCGGCATCGTCGCCACGAGCCGGCAACCGCTCGACGTGCCCGGTGAGGTCGTGTGGCGGGTGCCGTCGATGACCGTGCCGACGCACACAGACATCGACACCCTCGACGCGGTCGGTGCTTGCGATGCCGTGCGGCTCTTTTGCGAGCGTGCCGCGCGGGGTCGCCCAGGGTTCACGCTCTCGCCTACGAACGCGATGGCGATCGCCACGATCTGCGAGCGCGTCGACGGGATTCCCCTCGCGATCGAGCTGGCCGCGGCACGCGTGCGCACGATGGCGCTCGACGACATCGTCGAGGGGCTCGACAACTGCTTCCAGCTCCTCACCGGCGGTGGCCGGGCGCTCCTGCCTCGGCAGCGGACGCTCGAGGCGTCAGTCGACTGGAGCTACGACCTGCTCACCGACGTCGAGCAACAGGTGTTCTGCGCGCTGTCGGTCTTCTCAGCTCCGTTCAGCGCCGAGGCCGCGACCGCAGTCAGCGGCAACAGCGCAGCATCGGTTCGAGAGGCTCTCGCCGCACTCGTCGATCGATCGCTCGTCCAGCTCCTCGACGAGCACACGCCAGCGCGCTACCGCTACCTCGAGACCGTCAAGGCCTACGGCCGAGCGCGCCTCCGCTCGGGCGACGACACCGGCACGCGCGATCGCCATCTGGCCTACTTCCTCGACACCGCGGAGCTGTCAGAACACGGCCTACTCGGCCACGACGAGGTCACGTGGCTCGCGCGCCTCGACCTCGAGCACGACGAGATGCGCACCGCCCTCGAGTGGGCATCGACGACGTTCGCCCAGGACGACCTGCTGCGACTGGTGTCGGCTCTCGGGCACTACTGGCACGCCCGCGGACACAGTCGCGAGGCGCAAGCCTGGTTCGACCGAGCGTTGACGGAAGGCCAGACCGCGCCGGACCAGCTGCGTGCCGCAGTCCTGTGGGCCTCCGCCTACCAAGCGATCTACACAAACGACAACGAGTTCTGCATCGGACGCGCCGAGGCCGCGCTCGAGCTGGCCGAGACGGTCGGCGACCTCCGCACGACCGCCCGATGCATGGACAGCCTCGCGACGATCCGACAGTGGAGCGACCCGGCCGGTGCCCAGCCCACGCTCCTCGAAGCCGCCGCTGTTGCCAAAGCGCAAGGCGACCTGTGGTGCGAGATCGACTCCCTGCAGAAGGCTGCCTACAGCGACTACTACCGGGACCGTTGGCCGGAGGCGATCGATGGCAGCGTCGAGGTCGAGCGACTCGCATCCTCGATCGGAAATCGGCTGTTCCTCAGCTACAACGACCTCCTCCACGGCACTGCCTCATGGCGGCAGGGCGACTGGGTGGAGGCGAGGAGACGGCTGCGGAAAGCGCTCGATGGCGCACTGGAACTCGGCGAGCCGATGACGGTCGCGTCGCCCGCAACACTTCTGTATTGGATCGAGGTCCAGAGTCGGGACTCGGAGGCCGCCGACGGCATCCGTGCCGAGGTGCAGGACGCACTCGGTGAGAAGCTCGCCGACTCGATGGTCGGCGCCCTGCTGGGATGCGTCGAGGCCCTCACGATCCTCGACGCAGGTGATCCCGAGACGGCCGCAGCCATCCTGGGCGCCGTGTGTGGGGGCCTACTCAACGACGGCGTGCTCTTCCCGACTTCGATGTTCATGCCCCTGCTCGCGCTCGCGCAGATGGCCGATGGTGACCATCGCGAGGCGCAGCACACGATCGACCGGCTTCGGGGCATCGCCGACGATCTGCAGAGCGTCGCTGCCAGCGCAGACGGAGACCGAGTTGCCGCGCTGCTGGCTCGGCGTGAGGGACGACCGGACCTCGCCGGACCACTTGCCCGCACCGCGCTCACCGGCTACCTCGGGCTCGGGCTGCGGGTGCACGTGGCGGAGACCCTCGAGCTCGTCGGGGGCACGTTGGTCGACCTCGGCAACGCCGCGACTGGGCTCCGGCTGCTCGCGGCGGCCGCAAAGATCTCGCACGACAACGGCTGGGGCCCGATGTGGGGTGCGTCATCGCTGACCGGACTCGAGGACATCGCGGCCGCGCACAAGGCGCTCGGCGATCGCGCGGCCGAGGTACATGCCGAAGGGGAAGCGCTCACGCTCGAACAGGCAGCAGAGCTCGCGATGCGCGCCCACGGCACGCGCAAGCGACCCGCGACCGGATGGGCGAGCCTCAGCCCGACCGAGCTCGCGGTCGTCGCCCTCGTGGCAGAAGGCAAGACAAATCCGGAGATCGCCACGGCGCTCACGATCTCTCGCGCGACCGTGAAAACCCACGTCTCGCACATCTTGACGAAGCTCGGCGTCGTCACTCGCTCGGAGATTGCCGCCGAGTTCGCGAGGCGAGGTTCACTAGGTTGACGTGATGGCAGCGCAGCCCCCGTTTCGCTTCGAGCGCACGTGGGACGCGGCAACCATCCAACGAGACTTCGCCTCGATCGAGCCCGGCGAGGAGTGCCCGGTCTCGGTGAGCATCGCTGGTCGCATCCTCCTGCGCCGGGTGCAGGGCAAGCTCGCGTTCGCGACGCTCGCCGACTCGAGCGGTCGGATCCAGCTCTTCGCACCCTCTGACTCCACGCCACGTTTCGACGAGTTCACCGAGCTGCACCTCGGCGACTGGGTCGGCGTGAAGGGCGCAGTGATGAAGACCCGCCGTGGCGAGGTGTCGGTGAAGGTCCAGGAATGGGTGCTCCTCGCCGAGGCACGCCGCGCGTTCCCCGACAAGTGGCACGGCCTCAGCGACGTCGACACTCGCTACCGGCAGCGCTACGTCGACCTGTGGGTCACGGAGGAAGCACAGAGCAGGTTCGCCCTCCGCAGCCGCATCCTGTCGCTCACCCGTCGGTGGCTCGAGGATCGCGGCTTCATTGAGGTCGAGACGCCGGTCTTCCATCCGATCCCGGGGGGCGGGACCGCGAAGCCGTTCGTGACGCACCACAACGCCCTCGACCTGGATCTCTACCTGCGCATCGCACCCGAGCTGTACCTGAAGCGTCTCGTCGTCGGAGGTTTCGAGAAGGTCTTCGAGATCGCTCGCGTCTTTCGCAACGAAGGCATCTCGCCGCGGCACAACCCCGAGTTCACGATGCTCGAGCTCTACGAGGCCTACGCGGACTACTCCGACATCATGCGGCTCGTCGAGGAGCTGGTCGCCTACCTCGCGATCGAGATCCACGGCACCACGAAGCTCTCGTACGGAGGCCGCGACCTCGACCTCACGCCTCCCTGGCGTCGAGCGACGATGGTCGACCTCGTCGAGGAGCAGATCGGCGTGCACATCGATCTCCGCATGCCGATCGACGACCTTCGTGCGCTCGCCGAGGAGCACGGCGTGCACGTGGAGCCCGAGTACGGGCCGGGCAAGCTGCTGCTCGAGATCTATGAGAAGACGACCGAGGCCGAGCTGTGGGGACCAGTGCACGTCATGGACTACCCGGTCGAGGTCTCGCCGCTGTCGCGCGACCACCGCGAGATGGAGGGCTTCGTCGAGCGGTTCGAAGCCATCGTCGCCGGCCGCGAGCTCTGCAACGCGTTCAGCGAGCTCATCGACCCCGACGTGCAGCGCGCCCGATTCGAGGCTCAGGAAGAGGCGCGCGCCGCCGGCGACGACGAGGCGATGCCCGTCGACGAGGACTACCTCCGAGCGCTCGAATACGGCCTTCCCCCTACCGGTGGCCTGGGAATTGGCATCGATCGGCTGGTCATGCTGCTCACGGACGCCCCCTCGATCCGGGACGTCATCTTGTTCCCGACCCTGAGGCCCGAACAGGATTGACCGGGTGCGACTGCTGATCACGGGCATGGGCGGCGAGCTGAGCACGCGCGTCGCCCAGGTGCTCGAGACCAATCGCGAGGTCACCGAGATCGCGGGCCTCGACGTCGACCCGCCGCGTCGCCGACTCCGTCGGGCCGAGTTCCATCGCATCAACCCACGCGATCGCACCCGCAGCGTCGCGTTCGTCCGCGCGTTCGACCCGGAGATCGTGGTGCACCTCGGCATCTACGAGCCGAACTCACGAACCGGTCCGCGCAGCGCGGCGGAGCGCACCCGCGCCGGCTCGGTGTCGGTGCTCGGTGCGGCGGCCGAGTGTCCGTCGCTGCAAGCGATCGTCGTGCGCTCGGGCATCGAGGTGTACGGACGTCGCCGCGGATGTGCGACCGTGCCCGACGAAGACGTCGCTCGCGATCCGACTTCGCCTTTCGGCGTCTCGCTCGCGGAGGTCGAAGACATCGCGGTGTCGGCCGGATGGGCCGCCGACGTACCGGTCACCCTGCTGCGCATGGCGCCGGTCGTCGGTCCTCACGTGCCGAGCCCGCTGGGTCGATATCTCCGCATGGGCCCGGTCGTCCCCATCAGCGCGTTCGCCGACCCGCCGTTCTCACTCCTCCATCAGGAGGACGCAGTGGCGGCGGTGATCGCCGCAGCGACCACGACGCACTACGACGGCCCGTTGAACGTCGTGGGATCGGGCGCGGTCACCGCGTTTCAGGCCGTCCGCCTCGGCGGCCGCATCCCGCTGCCCATCCTCGGCCCCGAGCTTCGTCTCATCCGACCGATCGCGGAGCTGCTCGGCTCGCCTGTGCCGCCGCACGTGCTCGAGCTGCTGCACCGCGGACGCACTGCGGATGGCACGCTGGCGGGCGACGTGCTCGGCGTGCACTCCCGGTCGACGGTCGAGGTCGTGAAGGACCTCTACGAGTGGGCCACGGTCACACAGCTGCGGTCGGCGGAGGAGGCGGCGTGAGCGACATCATCCGCCGTCGTCTCGACGGTTCCTATGTCGTCGACGAGTGGGGGTTCGACCCCGACTTCGTCGCGATGCTGAACCCGCTTCTCTCTGCCCGTTGGGACACACGAGTCACCGGTGCAGAGCACATCCCTGACGAGGGGGCAGCGGTGCTGGTCGCGAACCGTCGCTTCGGCATGTCCGAGCCCTTCGCCGTCGCCGGCGGCGTGTGGAAGGCGAAGAGCCGCATGGTGAGGGTGCTCGGCGTTCCCGACATCGCACCCGTCGGACCGGTGCTGAGGCGGATGGGCGGAGTGCAAGATCGTCCCGATGAGCTTGCAGGGGTGCTGCGCGCTGGGCAGATCGCGCTCTTGTTCCTCGATCGACAGGTTCGCCGCGGTGCGCGAGTCGGGCACATACAGCGCGAGACGCTTGCACCCGCAGTCGAGCTCGGCGCTCCCGTGTTGCCCGTCGCGGTCTCGGGCCGCGAGATCGGCCGCCGCTGGACGGTCAACATCGGCGCGCCCATCTCGCGTCGCACCGCGACGGGAGCCGGACCGCTCGCGATCGCCGAGACGATTGACGCGGTGCGGGCCGAGATCCAAGCGATGATCGACCACGGCTCGTGAGCCACGTCCTCGCTGCGGACGGCACGAAGCTGGCGTTCGACGTGATCGGGCGGCCGGGTGGCCCTCCCGTGCTCATGATCCAGGGCCTCGGAGCCGATCGCACCGCAGGGTTCTTGCAGCGCTTGGCACTCGCGCCGCGCTACCGCACGATCGGTCTCGACAACCGTGGCGTGGGGCGCTCCGACAAGCCGATGGGTCGCTACCACCTCGACGTGATGGTCGACGACGCTGCCCGCGTGCTCGACGAATGCGGCGTCGATGCCGCGCACGTCATGGGTCACTCGATGGGCGGCGTGATCGCACAGCTCCTCGTGCTGCGCCATCCGGATCGGGTCAAGTCACTCACGTTGAGCGCGACGGCGTGCCATCACCACATGTGGCGACGAGAGCTGCTCGCCGAATGGGCATCCGTCGCCGTCGAACAGGGGATGCGCGAGCTCACGCGGAGGTCGATGCGCTGGCTCGTCGGGCCACGGTCGTTCCGTCGCTACTGGCCCGCGCTCGGCCTCCTCGGGCCGGTGGCGTTGAACGTGCCCGCGCATGCGTTCGCGGCACAAGCTCGCGCGATCCTCGACGCCGACGACTCGCTGCGGGAGCGGCTCGGCGAGGTCCGCGTGCCCACCCTCGTCGTGTCGGGCAGTCAGGACATCCTCACGCCCACCGCCGACGGCGAGGAGCTCGCCGAGCACATCCCCGGCGCCGAGCTGATGATCATCTCGGGCGCCGCCCACGGCTTCCCCGTCGAGCACGCGGTCGCGTTCAACAGGATCGTGGGCGACTTCCTCGGCCGCGTCACCGCGACCACGGCCGAGATCGGGCCGTCAGGCGGGCAGTGACGACACGAGGTACTCGGCGCCGGCACGAAGCGCCGCCACCGCCGGCGTCGCCGGGAACCCGACGAGCTCGGTCACTGCGTCGTCGATCTGCACACGGGCGGCCACGGACGCTCCGGGGATGCCTCCGTTCGACCGCACGATGCCGAGTGCCTTCTCGAGCTCGATGCCCTCGACCGGGCGGCCGAGCAGGTCGCGCAGCTCGCCGCTCGCGACCGTGTCATGCGACAGGGTGAGCAGCACGGGGAGCGTGTACACGCCTTCGTACAGGTCGTGCCCGGCCGGCTTGCCCAGCTCGGCCTCGGTCGCGGTGAGGTCGAGGATGTCGTCGACGATCTGGAACGCGGTGCCGAGCTTGAGGCCATAGGTGGTGGCGGCGTCGATCAGCGGACGATCGTGCCCGGCGACGATGGCCCCGATGCGAGCCGCTGTCGCGAACAGCGCCGACGTCTTGCCCTCGACCGACGCGTAGTAGTCCGCCTCGGAGCGCTCGACTCGGAAGGCGCTCTGCAGCTCGCGGATCTCGCCCTCACAGAGCCGGCCGATCGTGGCTGCGAGCAACGCGGCCACCTCGGTGCCGAGGCTCGCGGCGATCTCCGAAGCCTTGGCCAACAGGAAGTCGCCGGCGAGGATCGCCTTCAAGTTGCCCCATCGAGCGTTGACGCTCTCGACCGTGCGCCGAGTCAGCGCCTCGTCGATCACGTCGTCGTGGTAGAGCGATCCCAAGTGCACGAGCTCGACCGCGGTCGCGCCCATGATCACGTCGTGAGACGCCTCGGCCCCGTCGGGTGACGTCGCCGCGGCCACGGCGATCGCGAGCGCGGGCCGCAACCGCTTGCCGCCGGCGAGGATCAGATGGCTGGCGACTTCAGTCAGGAACGGGTCGTCCGTGACGACTGCATCGCGCAGCGCCCTCTCGACGCGACGCAGGTCAGCGCCCATGGAGGGCAGCGTGAGCAGGGGGCTGGCCACCGCGCCACGCTACTTAGGGACGCTCCGGTCGCGGAAACCCGAAGCCGCGGCTCCATCCAGACTGGTCTCGGCCGACGAAGAAGGGGCACTGAGTGGGACAAAGGTGAAGCCCCCGGCCGTGTCTTCCACAGCCCCCCCGATAGACTCGGCCTACGTTTCACCGCTGCCCGAAAGGCGGTTTCCTTGTTCGAGCGTTTCACAGACCGAGCCCGTCGGGTCGTCGTCTTGGCTCAGGAGGAAGCACGTCTCCTGAACCACAACTACATCGGCACCGAGCACATCCTCCTCGGCCTCATCCACGAGGGCGAAGGAGTTGCCGCGAAGGCGCTCGAGTCGCTCGGCATCTCACTCGAAGCTGTCCGCAGCCAAGTCGAGGAGATCATCGGTCAGGGTGGGCAGTCGCCGTCGGGGCACATCCCGTTCACGCCGCGTGCGAAGAAGGTCCTCGAGCTCTCGCTGCGTGAGGCCCTCCAGCTCGGCCACAACTACATCGGCACCGAGCACATCCTTCTCGGCCTCATCCGTGAGGGCGAGGGCGTGGCCGCACAGGTGCTCGTGAAGCTCGGCGCCGATCTGTCCCGCGTGCGCCAGCAGGTCATCCAGCTCCTCTCGGGGTACCAGGGTCCGGCCGGCGGCAAGGAGCCCACGGGCGGTTCCGGCTCGAGCAGCCAGAGCGAGCCCGCGCAGGGCGGCTCCCTCGTGCTCGATCAGTTCGGGCGCAACCTCACTCAGCTCGCCCGAGAGAAGAAGCTCGACCCGGTCATCGGTCGCCATCGCGAGATCGAGCGCGTCATGCAGGTGCTGTCCCGTCGCACCAAGAACAACCCGGTGCTCATCGGTGAGCCCGGTGTCGGCAAGACCGCAGTCGTCGAGGGCCTCAGCCAGAAGATCGTCGTCAACGACGTGCCCGACACGCTCAAGGGCAAGCAGCTGTACACGCTCGACCTCGGCGCCCTCGTGGCGGGTTCCCGCTACCGCGGCGACTTCGAGGAGCGCCTGAAGAAGGTGCTGAAGGAGATCCGCACGCGCGGCGACATCATCCTGTTCATCGACGAGCTGCACACGCTCGTGGGTGCGGGCGCCGCTGAAGGCGCGATCGACGCTGCATCCATCCTCAAGCCGATGCTCGCTCGCGGTGAGCTGCAGACGATCGGTGCGACGACGCTCGACGAGTACCGCAAGCACCTCGAGAAGGACGCTGCGCTCGAGCGCCGCTTCCAGCCGATCAAGGTCGAAGAGCCCACAGTTGCGCACACGATCGAGATCCTGAAGGGCCTGCGCGATCGCTACGAGGCTCACCACCGCGTGACGATCACCGACCAAGCGCTCGTGGCCGCGGCGAACCTCGCCGATCGCTACATCTCCGATCGCCACCTGCCCGACAAGGCGATCGACCTCATCGACGAAGCCGGCTCGCGTCTGCGCATCAAGCGCATGGAGACCCCGCCCGACTTCAAGGAGCTCGAGAACAAGATCGCCCAGGTCGTGCAGTCGAAGAAGGACGCCGTCGAGGCGCAGCGCTTCGAGGAGGCAGGCCGTCTCCGCGATCAGGAGAAGTCACTGCTCGAAGAGAAGGCGAACAAGGAGTCGGAGCTGAAGGACCGCGGCGTCGATCTGTTCGACGAGGTCGATGAGGAGTCGATCGCCGAGGTGCTCTCGATCTGGACAGGCATCCCCGTCTACAAGCTCACCGAGGAAGAGACCGCCAAGCTCCTGCGCATGGAGGACGAGCTGCACAAGCGGGTCGTCGGCCAGGAGGACGCGATCCGCGCGGTGTCGCAGGCGATCCGTCGTACGCGTGCCGGCCTGAAGGATCCGAAGCGCCCGAGCGGCTCGTTCATCTTCTTGGGACCGTCGGGTGTCGGCAAGACCGAGCTCGCCAAGACGCTCGCCGAGTTCCTGTTCGGCGACGACGACGCGCTCATCCAGCTCGACATGTCCGAGTACATGGAGAAGCACACCGTCTCTCGCCTCGTCGGCTCGCCTCCGGGCTACGTCGGCTACGAAGAGGGCGGCCAGCTCACCGAGGCCGTGCGGCGCAAGCCGTTCTCGGTCGTGCTGTTCGACGAGATCGAGAAGGCGCACCCCGACGTGTTCAACACGCTTCTCCAGATCTTGGAGGAAGGCCGTCTCACCGACAGCCAGGGTCGCAGCGTCGACTTCCGCAACACCGTGCTCATCATGACGTCGAACCTCGGCACGCAAGACCTCCGCAAGGCCAACCTCGGCTTCGCGAAGTCCGACGAGGCGATCACGTACGAGCGCATGAAGGAAAAGGTCAACGATGCGCTCAAGCAGCACTTCCGGCCTGAGTTCCTGAACCGCATCGACGAGACGATCGTGTTCCACGAGCTCACCATCGAGGAGGTCACCCAGATCGTCGACCTGATGATCAGGCGGGTGGTCACGCAGCTCGAGAGCCAGGGTCTCGGCATCGAGCTCACACAGGCGGCAAAGGTCTTCCTCGCCCAGCGGGGTTACGACCCGACGCTGGGTGCCCGGCCTCTGCGCCGCGCCATCCAGCGCCAAGTCGAAGATCCGCTGTCCGAGCGCATCCTCAACAAGGACTTCCGCGCAGGCGAGATCATCGTCGTCGACACCGAGGACGATCCCGATCATCCGAACGAGAAGCGCATCGTGTTCCGTGCGATCGAAGGCTTCGAGCCTCCGCCCATGGAGCTCGCCGGCGCCACCGACGGCGGCGAATAGTCGTATCGAATCCCGCCTGATTGGGCACTTGAGCGCGACATGAGGCGCCAAGTGCCCAATCTCGCAAGACGTCGCCTACGTCCCGGGTCTTTGACCCGGCAGACTGACAGGCCATGACCACCGCCGACCCTGGTCTCGACGCGGCCATCGAGCGCGTCGCCGAGACCGCACCGATGTCGTCGCTCGTCGGGCGGGTCACCCAGCTCCCCTCCTCCGCAGGCCGCGCCATGACCGACCTCGGTGATCGGCTCACCGAGCGCGTGATGTCCACGCCGCATCGCGTCGACAGCGCGCACGATGCCATTGAGCTGCTCGGGGAGATCGGCGATGGCACCAAGGCCATGCAGGGCATCCTCGCGACGGGCTTCGTCACGCTCGGTACTCGTCTGATTCGCCTCGGGCGGTTCGGCAAGTTCCCGACGGTCGCGGTGCTCACGGGCACCGCTGCGGTGGCCGCGTCGGTGCGAGGTGGCGTGGGCGAGGTGCAGGTCGTCGGGTCGTACATCGCGTCTCGCCTCGACGACGCCGGCATCAAGCCGGATCCGGACTTCGTCCGACGAGTGACGATCGAGGTCTACCTCAACCCCGCGCGAGTGGTGGATCTCAGCGGCCCGGATGACCTCGGCGCGAGCCGGCTGCTCGCGTACTGGCTGCGGCACTCCGGCGCGATCCCGATCGTGTCGCGGGCGCGCACCGAACGACAGCGGCGCGGCGTGGATCGAAGCCGTCGATCGTCTCGATCTCCCGGCTCTCTGGGCCGAGTGGCAAGCGCACTCCCGCACCGAAGGCTGACGGTCCTCCGCGTCTGCGCGGCACTGGCGTTCGTGCTGGTGCTCGCCGGTTGTCGGATGGACGTCGACGTCGGCATCGACGTCGCTGACGACGGAAGCGGCACCGTCACGGTGACAGTGACCGCCGACCGAGCGCTGCTCGACCGCGTCCCGGGCGCCGAGACGCGCGTGAGGCTTGACGACCTCACCGAAGCCGGCTGGACCGTGGATGGCCCGAAAGACACCGGTCAGGAAACGGTGCGGGTGCGCATCTCCCATCCGTTCGCGAATCCGGCCGAGATGAAAGAGCTCCTTGCGTCGATCAACGGCCCCGGAGGGCCGCTGCACGACTTCGACCTCACCATCACCGAAGAGTGGGACAAGACGACCTGGAGGATCACCGGTTCCGCGGGGCTCACCGGCGGCGTCGACTCATTCGCGGATCCTGACCTCGCGGCGGCGTTCGGCGCCTCGAAGCCACTCGACCAGCTCATCGACGAGAGCGGCGTGCCGATCGAGCAGGCGCTCAACCTGACGCTCACGATCCAGATGCCGAACCAGACGGCGCTGAACATGATCCACGTCCCTCTCGACGGGCGCGACGTGCCGATCAACGTCTCTTCGGAAAAGGTCGACCAAACCACTCGGGCCGCGGCGATCGTCGCCGGAGTCTGCGGCGCGTTGCTGGCGGGCTGGCTCGCGTACTGGGCGACCAAGGGAGTGCTGCGAGTGAGCAGGCGAAGGGACCCCTTCACTCGGCGCTGATCGACTCGAAACACGCCCGAAACCTCGGCTCCGTACCGTCGAAAGGGTGAGCTACCGAGCCCGATTGCGAGTGGAGCTCCCAGATCGCCCCGGCGCGCTGAGCCGGGTCGCAGGGATCATCGGCGAGTGCGGCGGCAACGTCGTGAGCGTCGATGTGCAGGAGGTGGAGGGAACCCTCGCCGTCGACGAACTGGTGGTCGATCTGCCGGATGACGTCGACGGCGACACCTTGCGAGGGCGATTGGACGAGGACCGGGCAGGCATCCTGCTCTCGATCCAAGGCGCCCGGCCGTACAGCGACATGGTCCTGCGGGCGATGCAGTGGACCGAGGCGCTGCTCGAATCGAGGCAGTCCGAGCGCAGCGACATGCTCGCGAGCGCCCTCGCCGACCTCTGCTCGGCGTCGGGGGCGTGGGTCGCCGACTCGGTGAGCGATGCTCGGCAATTCGAGGCCGGCCGCTTCGCACTCGAGCGCGGCGCACCGGTCGCGCATCGCACCGACACGATCCCGGTCGGTGTCGCCCCCGACCTCGCTGATGGTGCATGGCTGCTGGCGGTGCCCGACCACGAGACCGAGCCGCTTCGCGTCGCGTTCCTGGCTCGGCCGCTGCGACTGCGATTCACCGCGACCGAGATCGCGCGGGTCGTCGCGCTCCTCCGTACCTGCCGCACGCTGGATCAGCAGCGTGACGAGTCCGCGTACGGCTTCCTCAGCGAAGTCTGAGCCGCACTCCTCCGCCTCGTCGCTGCGCTCGACAATCGGTGCTGCGCGCACTCGGCGGTGCACTGCGCCGTCGGACAAATCACTTGTCGGCGCCCGCCCCCGTCTGCTCACCTGAGCCCATGCGTCAACTTTTCGAGTCCATCCAGCCCACTCCGCGAGGAGCCGCCCGGCGAGAGGACCGAACCGTTGCACACGCTGAACTTGGGGATCCTGGCGCATGTAGACGCCGGTAAGACCACCCTGACCGAGCGCCTGCTCTACAGAGCGGGTGCCATCGACACGATCGGCAGTGTCGACAAGGGGACCACGCAGACCGACACCCTGACGCTCGAACGTCAGCGCGGCATCACGATCAGAGCCGCGGTGGTTGCGTTCACGATCGACGACCTGACGGTCAACATCATCGACACACCTGGCCACCCCGACTTCATCGCGGAGGTCGAACGGTCGCTCGCGGTGCTCGACGGGGCGGTGCTCGTCGTCTCGGCGGTCGAAGGCGTGCAGTCACAGACGGTCGTGCTCATGCGAGCACTGCAACGTCTCCAGGTGCCGACGCTGCTCTTCGTGAACAAGGTCGATCGTGTCGGGGCTGACCCCGACCGGGTCATCGAAACGATCGGCACGAGGCTCACCCGTGACGCCTTCGTTCTCGGCGCGTATGACGACGAGCTCATCCGTGACCTCGTCTCCGAGACCGCCGCGGGACGAGCGCATCCGATCTGTGTCGGCTCTGCGATGACAGGAGTCGGCATCGACACGCTGTTCGACGCGATCGCCACGTACCTCCCGCCTGCCGCGCACGGACGCCGCGGCAGCTGCATCGGGCGCGGTCTTCAAGGTCGAGCGGCTCGCGTCTGGCGAGAAGGTGGCGTACGTGCGGATGTTCGAAGGCACGCTCCGCGTCCGAGAGCGAGTCCACCTCGGCGATGACCGCGACGCCACGATCACCGGCATCAAGGTGTTCGAGCACGGCGCGCTCATCGCTCGTCCCGTGGTCTCTGCCGGGCACATCGCGCGTCTCTCGGGGCTGCGTTCGGTGCACACGGGCGACGCGATCGGCTCGCCGCCACGACAAGTGAGCAGCGTCTTCGCTCCGCCGATGTTCGAGGTCGGGATCGTCGCGCGGGAGCCCGCGCAGACCGCCGCGTTGCACACGGCATTGGCCCAGATGGCCGAGCAAGACCCACTGATCGACCTGCGTCAGGGTGGACCCGACGAGCTGTTCGTCTCGCTGTACGGCGAGGTCCAGCGGGAGGTCATCGAGCAGACGCTCGCCGCTGACTTCGGCATCGAGGTCGACTTCCGGGAGACGACGACGATCTGCATCGAGCGCGTCCGCGACCGTGGACACGCCGTCGAGCGGATGAGGCAACCGACGAACCCGTGGATCGCGACAGTCGGACTCGAGGTCGTGCCGGCCGAGCCCGGTGCGGGTGTGAACCTCACGCTCGACGTGGATCTCGTCACGATCCCCCTGTACATCTACAAGACCGTCGACGCGTTCCGAGACTCGATGCTCGACTACGTGCGCGGCGAGCTGCAGCGCGGTCCTTCCGGCTGGGTGGTGCCGGATTGTCACGTGACGATGGTCGAGTGCGGATATGACTCGCCGACCTCGAGCGCTCGTGACTTCCGCAAGCTCACCGGACAGGTGCTGCAGGCCGCTGTGCGCGACGCCGGCACCATCGTGTGCGAGCCGATCCAACGATTTCAGATCGACGCTCCCGAGACCAGCCTCGGTGGCCTGCTGCGAGCGCTGGCTCGTCTGCGAGCGGCACCCGACGAACCCGTCGTGCGCGCCGGTTGGCTCGTGTTGACCGGCGAGATCGCCGCGGCCGCGGTCCCGGCGCTGCGACGTCAGCTGCACGGGCTCACCCACGGCGAGGGCGTCCTCGATGTCGCCTTCTCGAGGTACGCGCCGCGATGAACATGCGCATGCACGACGACGAGATCGACATCGACGAGGGACTCGTTCGCCGGCTGCTTCGAGCTCAGCTGCCGCAGTGGAGCCACCTGTCGATCGAACGGCTCGTGTCGTCGGGTACCGACAACGCGATGTTCCGTCTCGGCGACGACATGGTCGTGCGCATGCCACGCATCGAGCGAGCGGTGGGCGCTCTGACACTCGAGGGTCGATGGCTGCCCGTCCTCGCACCACACCTGCCCCTCGCGGTGCCGACACCGCTTGCGGCGGGGAACGCCGATGACGGATACCCGTGGCCTTGGTCGGTCTACTCATGGGTCGAGGGCGACAACGCGTTCGAGGGGCGCATCGACGACATGACGCAGGCAGCGCTCGTCCTGGCCGAGTTCATCCACGCCCTCGAAGCGGTGGACACGACCGACGCACCGCCCCCAGGGCGCGGACGCCGAGGCGCTCCACTTGCGGTCCTCGATCAACAGACCCGCCAGGCGATCGAGGCGGCAGCGGGTCTGGTGGACAGCGACGCCGTGACCGCCGCCTGGGACGCTGCGCTGCACGAGCCGACGTGGGATCGCGACCCGGTCTGGGTCCACGGCGACATTGCACGCGGCAACCTGCTCGTGCGCTCCGGGCGGATTTGCGCGGTCATCGACTTCGGGTGCAGCGGCGTCGGCGATCCGGCGTGCGACCTCCTCGTCGCATGGGATCTCTTCGACCCGGAGTCACGCGCCGTGTTCCGCGACGCGATGGACGTCGACGACGCCACCTGGGGACGGGGCCGCGGCTGGGCGCTGTGCACCTCGCTGTGGGCGCTCCCGTACTACCTGCACACGAACCCCGTGATGGTGAGCCAGGCCCGCCGCAAGCTCGTCCAGGTGCTCGCGGACACCCCTTGAGCAGGGAAGACGGCAGTCATCCCCCGGGAATGTCACACCCCCTCGTCAAGATGAAGCCATGACCGCACTCGCCTGGTTCGCCGTCCTGACGGCCGCCGCCGCCTTCGTCGCCTTGGTGGCCGGGGCTGCCGCGCTCGTGGCGCTCCTGCGGCGCACGGCCGAGCCGAACAGTGCGCAGACCCGCCAGCTGCTCGAGGAGGCTCGGGCGCAGGCGGCTTCCGAGCGTGATGCAGCGATCCGGGCGGCTCTCGAGCAGTCCGCCGTCCTCACCCGTGAGGCATTGGGCGCCCAGTCCGCCGCAGCGCAGGCCGACCTCGACGCCAAGAAGGCGCTCATCGAGGTGCGACTAGGGCAGGTGCACAACGACGTCGGCATCCAGCTCGCACGGGTCGAATCGCAGCTCGCTGATCTCAGCCGATCGAGCGCCGTGTCGCTCGGGCGCGTGAGCGAGCAGCTCGAGCTCCACGCCTCCACCACCCGATCCCTCGCCGACACGACCCAGGGCCTGCGCGAGGCCCTCGCGAACAGCAAGACCAGGGGCCAATGGGGCGAGCGGATGGCTGAAGACGTGTTGCGGCTCGCTGGCTTCGTCGAGCACGTCAACTACGAGAAGCAGATCGCGGTCGAGGGTGGCCGCTCGATCCCCGACTTCACGTTCATGCTCCCGAAGGGCCACGTCCTCTACATGGACGTGAAGTTCCCCCTCACGGCCTACCTCCGCTACCTCCAGGCGACCACCGACGACGAGCGCTCGCGCGAGCGGGCCCAGTTCCTGCGCGACGTGCGGGTGAAGGTGAAGGAGCTCGCCAGGCGCGACTACCTCGATCGGGCGCGCGTCTCGTGCGACCAGCTGCTGCTCTTCATCCCGAACGAGAGCGTGAGCGCGTTCATCTACGAGAGTGACCCGACGATCGTCGACGACGCCCTGCGCGACAAGATCGTCTTCTGCTCGCCGCTGACGTTGTTCGCGATGCTCGGCGTGATCCGCCAGGCGTTCGACACGGTGATGCTCGAGCAGACCTCGGACGAGGTCCTGCGCCTCGTGGGCGCGCTGCGCACGCAGTTCGACAAGTACACCGAGGCCGTCGACAAGATGGGCAAGCGCCTCGAGTCCGTCCAGACCGCCTACGACGACCTCAACGGCACGCGTCGCCGCGCACTCGAGCGACCGCTCGCGAGGGTCGACGAGCTTCGCCGCGATCGTGGCCTCGCCATCGCGCCCGACCTCGCCGTGGGTGCCGACGTCTACGACCTCCACGAAGAGCTCGGCGCGTAGCGCGCCGATCCTCAGTGCGGATGGGGATGGTCGTGGCCCTGCCGTTGCTCGAGCCAGCGGCGAAAGCCCGCGGCGTTCGAGTGCACCCCGTTGAGCGTGTCGAGCTTCTCGCGGTGCGCGGGGTCGGTGCCCGCGAGCGGGCCGCTGAAGGCGACGTCGAGTGCCTCGGCGATGTCGCGCCCGTCGCGGAATGCGGCCTCGGCGACCTCCGCCCACTGCCGCAAGATGCCTTCCGCCTCCTGCAGGGTGCCGATCGGGTCGGGCACCAGCCCGTAGTGCGCGAGCGCGACCTCGGCCGGGTTACGAGCCACGAACTTGCGCAGCGAGGTGATCGCCAGGTCGAGGTCGAAGTCGGGCGGGGGTGTGGCCGGCCGCAGCACCCCGGTGTCGGGAAGACGCACTCCCACCGCGTCGCCCACGAACAGGATGCCGCTCAGCGAGTCGTGCAGCGCGAGGTGGTGCTTCGCATGACCGGGCGAGTCGACGGTCGTCAACGCCCGCGTCGCGCTCACTCGCACCTCTTCGCCATCGGCGAGCACATGGATGCGCTCCGGCGCGGTGGGCTCGAGCCGTCCGTAGAGCGAGTCGAGCAGATCGCCGTAGACCATCGCTGCCGAACGCACGAGCCGTTCGGGGTCGACGAGATGGCGGGCGCCCTTCTCGTGCACGTAGATCGTTGCCTTCGGAAACGCCTTCGCGACATCCCCGACACCGCCGGCGTGGTCGAGGTGGATGTGCGTGACCGCCACGCCCGCGAGGTCGTTCGGTCCCATGCCGAGCTCGTCGAGCGCGGCGAGCAGCACCGGAACCGAGCTCTGACTTCCTGTCTCCACGAGCACCGGCGCGTCGCCCTCCACGAGGTAGCCGGCAGTCATCCGGTCCCATCCGCCGAGCAACGTGTCGATCTGGATCACTCCGTCACCGATTCGCGTGTGCACCTCGGCGTCCTTCCTGCCTTTTCCCGAACGGCCTTTTCCAGGGCGGCGGTTGCCAGAGGGCAGTATGGCGGAACCCCATGAGCCAGCCGTCGTTCGATCTCGAGCTCGATCCGACCCCGACGCTGCGCGTGAGCGAGCTCGCCGCAGCCATCGGCATGGCGGTGCGCCGCGGGTTTCCCGAGGAGCTGTGGGTACGCGGCGAGATCGACTCCCTTAGCCGGTCGGCCGCCGGTCACATCTACTTCGACCTCGTCGAAGGGGTGGGCAACGAGCGTGTGGCAGTTCGGGTCGCGCTGTTTCGCACGGTTGCCGAGGCCGTCGAACGGCACCTGGCGAAGCACCGCATGCGGCTCGAGAACGGCCTCGAGGTGCGGGTGATGGGCCGAGTCGAGCTCTACGAAGCACGCGGCCAGGTCAACCTACGGATGTCGGGCATCGACCCGACCTACACCTTGGGGCGTCTCGCCCAAGACCGTGACCGCCTGATCCGTGTGCTCACCGGCGAAGGCCTCCTCGAGCGCAACCGTCGGCTTTCACTCGCCGCGCTCCCGTTGCGCATCGGGCTCGTGACGAGCCGCGAGAGCGCGGCGTACGCCGACTTCATGCACGAGCTCGAGGCGAGCGGCTTCGCGTGGCACGTGATCGTCGCCGACAGTCGAGTGCAGGGAGTCGACGCCAGCGGTTCAGTCGCGCGCGCGCTCGCCGCCCTCGCCCGGTGCCCCGTCGACGTGGTGATCGTGGTGCGGGGCGGAGGCAGCCGCAACGAGCTGGCCGTGTTCGACGCCGAGCCGATCGCGCGGGCGATCGCGAGCATGCCCGTGCCCGTGCTCACTGGCATCGGGCACGAGGTCGACCGGTCGATCGCCGATCTCGTCGCGCACACCGCGTTCAAGACCCCCACGGCGTGCGCAGGTCATCTCGTCGATCAGGTCTCGGCGGCACTCGCTGTGCTCGGACGGGCGGCGACGGCGATCTCCCGCTGTGCCCGCACTGCGCTCGACCAGAGCGAGCAGCAGGTGACGCACACCGCGGCACTGGTGCACCGCGACGTGAACCGAGCGCTCGACGTCGCGAGGTCCGCCGCTGACCGCGCGGCCGCACGCACCGCGCACGCCGGCTCGATGCATCTGCACGCCGCCCGTCAGCGCGTCGATCACCACGCGAACCGAATGGCGCACCGTGTGCCGGTCACGCTCGATGTGGCGAGTCGACATCTCGACGGCGTCGCCGCGCGGGTCACGGCGCTCGATCCCGCGGTGGGTGCTCGAGCGCGGCTACTCGATCACGAGAGACGACCGCGGGGCAGTCGTGCGCAAGGCGTCCGATGCACCCGTCGGCACCCGACTGGTCACGACCGTGGCCGAGGGCCAGATCGTGAGCGAGGTCAGATGAGCGACGCGTCGATCGGCTACAGCGAGGCTGTGGCCGAGCTCGAGCAGATCCTGGAGCAGCTCGAGCGTCCCGACGTCGATGTGGACGTGCTCGCGCGTCAGGTGCAGCGCGCCGCCGAGCTCATCCGCATGTGCAGGGAGCGCATCTCTGCCGCTCGGGTCGAAGTCGAGACCGTGGTCACCCAGCTCGAAGACTTGGGCGAGGGCACAGCGCCCTAGGCTCGCACCGATGGGCACCGCCCCGGCCAGCCTCACGACGATCGCCGAGCGGGTCGAAGCTCGTCTGCGCCTCCTCCTCGACGCGGAGATCGAGCGCTGGCGTGCACTCGACCCTGAGATCGTGGCCCCGCTCGAGTCGCTCGGCGCCCTTCTGCTCGCAGGGGGCAAGCGACTACGCCCGGCGTTCTGTCACTGGGGTTGGGTCGGCGCGGGCGGCGATCCCGACGATCCGATCGTCGCCGACGCGGGGGCTGCGTTCGAGCTCCTCCACGCGTTCGCGCTCATCCACGACGACGTGATGGACGGCTCTTCGACGCGGCGAGGAGAGCGCACCGCTCATCTCGAGTACTCGACTCGCCACGCGATCGAGGGGTGGCGCGGCGAGGGCCGCCGGTTCGGCGAGGGCGTCGCCATCCTGATGGGCGACTTGGCCTTCGTGTACTCCGACCAGTGCCTCCCTGCGTCGAACGCCGAGGCGATGGCCGTGTGGCACGAGCTTCGCATCGAGCTCAACGTCGGCCAGTACCTCGACATCGTCGGCACCGCGCAGGGGCAGACCAACCGGCTCGCCGCCGAGCGCATCGCTCGCTACAAGTCCGGCAAGTACACCGTCGAGCGTCCCCTCCACCTCGGTGCCGCCCTCGCCGGGCGCTTCGGTGACCTCGCGCCCGCACTCTCGGCCTACGGGCTCCCGCTCGGAGACGCGTTCCAGCTGCGCGACGACATGCTCGGCACGTTCGGCGAGTCCGAGCTCACCGGCAAGCCAGTCGGCGACGACCTGCGTGAGGGCAAGCCGACGCCGATGCTCGCGATCGCCGCGAGCCGCGCCGGCAAGCAGCACGCCGCGCTGCTGCATCGCGTCGGCGCGCCCGACCTCGACGAGGACGAGGTCGCCGCGCTGCAGGCGGTCATCGTCGACACAGGCGCGCAGGCGGAGGCCGAGAACGCGATCACCGCGCTCACCGAGCAGGCGGTGCACGCGATCAGCGTTGCACCCGTCACCGAGGTCGCCCGCGAGAAGCTCGATCGAGCTCGCGTACTACGTGGCCTGGCGGCAGCGCTAACGGATCAGGCTCGGGCGTACGCGGCGAGAGCCTCCTCGACCGACGCCTCGACGACTCCCGGCTCGCTCGCCACCGCTTCCAGCCACGGTGGCCGCCAGCGGGCGCAGACCGTGAGCGGCGACGCGAGCTCAGAGAGCGTCGTGACCTGACGGGCGAACGTCGCCGCGTAGTCGGGAGGACGCACGTCTCGAGCCAGCTCGGCGAGCGCGAACGGGTCCGGGGGCACGATGTTGTCGTCGCCGACGCCGACCAGCATCGTCGACGCAGGACCGGTGCCGCCGCCCGCGAGTCCGGAGCCGTCGCACAGGATCACGCCACGCGCCATGTGGGGCCGCGCTCCCGCAATGAGCAGCGCGACGTAGGCCCCGAGGCCGCGCCCGAGCACGGTTGCCGGACCGATCTCGGCGAGGGCGGCGTCCGCGTCGCCCATCAGCACCTCGCACGTGTACCCGCCGCCGCTCGGCACGTCGGAGTCACCGTGACCCGTGAAGTCGAGACCCCACACCGGCCCGAGCCACGAGGCGGCGTATCCGGGCACGTGCGCGGGCGTGCGCTCACCGAGCCCATGCAGCAGCAGCAGAGGATGACCGTCGCCCTGCTGCATCTCATGGACGGCCAGGTTGATGCGGAGGTGACGCACCCAACGAGTGGTCATGTGGCGACGAGCTCGAGGATGAGACCCGCCACGGTCTCGGGCTGCTCGATGTGGACGAAGTGCCCGGTGCCCTCGAGCGGCACGAAGCGCGCGCCGAGCGGCAAGTACCCGATGACGTCCTCGGGCTTGGTGCCCCAACCCATCTCCTCGTACTCGAGGCCGAGTACACCGAGGAAGGGCATCGACAGCCCCGGAAGCCGCATGAGCGACCACTCGGGACGCCATGGGCCGAAGCCGCCGAACCGCATCGACGGATCGAGCTTCCAGCGCCATCCGTCCTCGTCGTGACGCGCCCCGATCGTGACGATGTAGCGCAGCCAGTCGCGTGGAGAGGCGCGGGTTCATCCGCGCTCGGCGCTCGGCGAGCTCTTCGAGCGAGCCCGGCCTGCGTTGCGCATCCACGCTACGCCGGCGGTGGTCGAGCCAGTCTTCGAGGTCCTTCGCCAGCATGCGAGTGCGCTCGTGGTTCGCGATGTCAGGCGGGAGACGCTTCGATGGCAGACCGTCGAGGTTCGCGAGGTGGCTCACCCGATGGGGCATCGCCTCGGCGAGCTGCATCATCAGGCCGCCGCCTTTGGAATGCCCGACCACGGGCACCGGCGACCGGGTCGTGCTGTCGAGCACCGTGAGTGCGTCGCGCACGTCGGCATCCCACGAGTAGAGCGCGGCGTAGTCGGAATCGCCGTGGCCTCGCTGATCCCACGCGACGACTCGCCAGCCCGCGTCCGCGAGCAATGGAGCGAGGAGGTCGAACGTCGCCGCGAAGTCCATGCCGCCGTGGCACAACATGATCGGAGGCGCGTCGAGGTCGCCCCATTCGTATGTCGCGATCCCGATGCCGTGCGCGTCGACCCGGCGCCGGCGGTCGGGACGCCGAGCGCCTGGATAGGTCAGCGTCTCCTCCGTCGCCGTCACGCGCCCGAGACTAACGGTGAGCAGCCCGTAAGGTTTCGGGATGCTCGTAAGGTTTTGGCGATGAGAGCCATCGCCACGGTGGGGTTCACCATCTCCCTCGGCGCGGTGGTGCTCAGCGGATGCGGTGGGGACGACAGCTCGAGTGCGCCGCCGACGACCGCGGCTGCAGCCGAGACGACCACGACGATCGCGACCACCACCACGTCACCCGAGGTGACCTACGTGATCCAGAAGGGCGACTCGCTCTCCAAGATCGCCAAGCAGTTCAACCTCACCGTCGACCAGCTCATCACGATCAACAACATCACCGACGCCGACCACATCGAGGCGGGTCAGGTGCTCATCATCGTCCCGGTCGCCGGGGCGCCTGTCGCACCCACGACCACCGCCGTACCCCCACCCGCCACCTAGCCGAGGGGTTTCGGTTCAGGCAGGTCACGGGTACGGTCCGAACATGACGTACACGCTCCCCGATCTCCCCTACGCCGAGAATGCCCTCGAGCCCTTCTACTCGGCCGAAGTCCTCTCGCTCCACCACGGCAAGCACCACAAGGCCTACGTCGACGGATGCAACAAGACCCTCGACACGCTCGCCGAAGCCCGGGAGAAAGCGGACTACGCCAACCTCGTCGGCCTCGAGAAGGCCCTCGCGTTCAACCTTTCCGGTCATGTGCTGCACACGCTGTTCTGGCAGAACCTGAGCCCCGACGGCGGCGACAAGCCGAGCGGCGAGCTGGCCGCTGCGATCGACGAGCACTTCGGGTCGTTCGACGCCTTCCAGGCCCAGATGAGCCAAGCCGTCGTCACGGTGCAGGGCTCGGGTTGGGGCGCCCTGGCGTGGGAACCGCTCGGGCAACGCCTCTACGTCGAGCAGATCTACGACCATCAGGGCAACGTCGGGCAGAGTGGCCAGAACCTCCTCGTCATCGACGCCTGGGAGCACGCCTACTACCTCCAGTACAAGAACGTGCGTCCCGATTACGTGAAGGCGATCTGGAACATCGTGAACTGGGAGGACGTGAGTGCACGCTTCGCACGCGCCCGCTCCGTGAAGTTCTGAGCTGCCGGCTCTGTCAACGCCCGCGCTGGCGGGTCGGCTCGATGACCAGGATGACGCGCTCGCTGGCGATCGGGCTCGCGTAGTCGTGGTCGAGGTACTTCCTCGAGAGCTCGTCGATGTGTGCGCGGGCGCGCGGTCCTCGCACGATGTCGATGACGCGTCCCCGCACCTCGGCGTACTTGTAGGGATTGGCGTTCTCCCAGATCATCACGGCGACGCGCGGGTCTTTCATCACGTTCTTCGTCTTCTGGCGCTCGAGCTCGGTGTTGATCAGCAGATGATCGTCGTCGGCATCGATCCACATGACGTGAGTCGCGGGGTGCCCTGTCGGACCGATCGTCGTGAAGCCGGCGAAATTCCTGCTCTGCGCGAGGTCTCGGATAGCGGGATCGAGCACGGGGGCACCTCCGGATCGTGGTCGCTCGGATCAGGGTAGGTTCACGACCAGTGGACATCACGATGCCGCAGCTCGGTGAGACCGTCACCGAGGGCACGGTGATTCGGTGGTGCAAGCAGATCGGCGAGCACGTCGCCGTCGACGAAGCCTTGCTCGAGGTGTCCACCGACAAGGTCGACGCGGAGGTGCCGTCGCCCGTCGCCGGGGAGATCGTCGAGATCCTCGTCGCTGAGGGCGACACCGTGCCGATCGGCGCGCGGCTCGCCGTGATCACCGAGTCGGACGGCGAGGTCGCACCACCCGCTCCGTCGCCGCCAGCGGCGCCGGCCCCGGTCGTGCCGGCGAGCGTCGCGGCACCGGCACCCGTGCCCCCAACCGTGCCTGCGCCGCCGGCCCGCGTGACCAGCCCGCGAGTCGAAGCCGGCGTCGTGCCCTTCAGCAACATCCGCAAGCGCACGGCCGAGAACCTCACGCGGTCGTTGCGCACGTCGGCACACACGCTCGTCGCAGTCGAGGTCGACTACGAGGCCGTCAACAAGGTGCGCCACGGGGCCGGGCTCACCTATCTGCCCTTCGTCATGCGCGCGATCGTCGACGCGCTCGCCGAGTTCCCGCGTCTCAACGCCTCGGTCGTCGACGACGCGCTGGTGGTCCACGGAGCTGTCCATCTCGGCGTCGCCGTCGACCTCGACTTCGAGGGCCTGGTCGTGCCCGTCATCCGCGACGCCCAGGACAAGACAATCACCGAGCTCGCCGCGGCCGCGGCCGACCTCGCACAGCGCGCACACGCAAAGCGCCTGACCGCCGACGACCTCGCCGGCGGCACATTCACGATCACCAACGCCGGCGGCTACGGCACCCTTCTTACGGGTCCGATCATCAACCAGCCCCAGGTCGGCATCCTGTCGACGGACGGTGTGACGATGCGGCCGGTCGCGGTGGCCACCGACGACGGCGAGTACGGCGTCGCGGTGCACCCGATCGGCAACCTCGCGATGTCGTTCGACCATCGGGCCAACGACGGCGCCTACTGCTCGGCGTTCGTCGCCAAGGTCAAGCAGATCCTGCAGACCCGCGACTGGAGCACCGAGGTCACAAGCGTCACTTTGCATCCTGCGCGCGTCGAAACGAGGGCGTCAGCCGGGCCCGTCCCGGTCGAGTTCCCCCACGACGAGCTCATGGAGGACTTCCGCAGGGCGTGCGTCTCTCGTGCGATCGACGACCGCGAGATCAACCTCCAGCGTCAGAGCCGCGTGTTCTTCCAGATCTCCGGCGCCGGACATGAGGCGCTGCTCCTCGGTCTCGCCCGTCATCTGCGCGCGGGGTACGACTGGTTCTTCCCGTACTACCGCGACCAGGCCTTGATGCTCGGCCTCGGCATCAGCGCCTACCAGATCCTCCTGGAGGCAGTCGGCTCGGCCGAAGATCCCGCGTCGGGAGGCCGCCAGATGCCTTCCCACTGGGGCAGCGTCGAGCACCACGTCGTCACCCAATCGAGCCCGACCGGCAGCCAGTGCCTCCCCGCGGTCGGCTGCGCGGAAGCCGCGCGTTACATCTCACGACGCCCGCATCTCCCCGGCTGCACAGCCCACGGCGACGAGCTGACCTACGTGTCGCTCGGCGAGGGCGCGACATCGGAGGGCGAGTTCTGGGAGAGCCTCAACACGGCATGCACGCTGCACCTCCCGGTCGTGTTCCTCGTCGCCGACAACGGCTACGCGATCTCGGTCCCATCGAGCGACCAGTCCCCGGCGCCGATCTCCGAGCTGGTGCGCGGGTTTCGTGGCCTCGAAGTCCATCGACTGGACGGCACCGACTACTTCCAAGTGCGCGAGCGAGCCGCCTCGATCATCAGCCACGTGCGAGCGGGGGTTGGTCCTGCGCTCATCCATGCGACCGTCACGCGTCCATACTCGCACTCGGGCGCGGACACACAGGCGAAGTACCGGTCTCTCGACGAGCTGACTGAAGAGCGCGGCCGCGATCCGATCACCCGTATGCAGCACGACCTCATCGAGCGCGGCGTGTGCACGAACGAGGAGGCCGAAGCGGTCCGCGCGGAGGCCACGGCTCACGTGGCCGAGGCGGCGCGCCTCGCCCTGGAAGCGCGCCGCCCCGATCCCGCGTCGGTCACCGATCAGGTCGTCGCCCTGCCGGCGATCCCCCGGCCGAGCCCCCCGGCCGAGGGAGGCGAAGTGGTGGCATTCGGTGAGGCGATCAAACGCACGCTCCATGAGCAGATGGCCGAAGACGAGCGCATCCGGGTGTTCGGCGAGGACGTCGCTGATGCGCGTGAAGCGGTGCTCGCGAACGTCGAAGGCAAAGGTGGCGTGTTCGGCACCACGCACGGGCTGCAGCGCGCGTTCGGCATCGCGCGCTGCTACAACACGCCGCTCGCCGAGGCGAACATCATCGGGCGGGCAATCGGTCAGGCCCTTCGGGGCCTGAGACCCGCCCCCGAGATCCAGTTCTTCGACTACATCTGGCCGGCCATGACGCAGCTGAAGAGCGAGGCGGCGACCATCCGCTGGCGCTCGAACGGCGCCTGGACGTGCCCGATGGTCGTACGGGTGCCGATCGGCGGCTACCTGACCGGCGGGTCGATCTGGCACAGCCAGTCAGGCGAGTCGATCTTCGCTCACATCCCCGGGCTGCTCATCGCGTTCCCGAGTCGCGCTCGTGACGCTGCGGGTCTCCTGCGGGCTGCATTCCGATGCGAGGACCCCGTGCTCTTCCTCGAGCACAAGCATCTCCTCCGCCAGCCCTACACGCGAGACCCGTTCCCCCCGGCTGACTACGTGCTGCCGCTCGGGGTCGGCGACATCCGCAGACCTGGTCGGGATCTCACGATCGTCACCTGGGGCGCGACGGTCGAGAAGTCGCTGCAGGCCGCGCAGCGGACCGCGGAGAGGGGCCGCGGAGAGGTCGAGGTGATCGACCTGCGCACGATCGTCCCGTGGGATCGCGACCTCGTCGGAGAGAGCGTGCGCCGCACGCACCGACTCGTCGTCGTGCACGAGGACGTGCTGACCGCGGGCTTCGGCGCCGAGGTCGCGGCGTGGGCCGCGGAGGCGCTCTGGACCGATCTAGAAGCGCCGATCCGGCGGGTGACCGCGGTCGACACCCACGTCGCGTACGAGCCAACGCTCGAGCAGGCGATCCTGCCGCAGGTCGACGACATCCTCGCCGCCATCACGGCAACGCTCCCCTGACCAGCGCCGTAGGCTTGAGCGCGTGAGTACTGCCCCTTCCGCTCCTCCCGCGCTGCGTTCGAACGATCCCTGCTGGTGTGGTAGCGGACGCAAGTACAAGCGTTGTCACAAAGAGCTCGAGGGACGGGTCGTGCAGGGCACGATCAGCCCGACGCGGCCGGTGCCGCCTGAGATCGAGCGCCCTCCGTACGCCGAGAGCGGCGTCGCGATCCGCCGACCCGAATCCCACGTGAAGTCGCCCGACATCATCGAGCGCATGCGCCGCACCGGCCAGTCCGCTGCCGAGGTGCTCGCCACGACCGGTGCCGCAGTGCGTCCGGGCATCACCACTGACGAGCTCGACGCGATCTGCCATGCCGCCTGCATCGCACAAGGCGGCTACCCGAGCCCGCTGAACTACAACGGCTTCCGCAAGTCCCTGTGCACCTCGGTGAACGAGGTCATCTGCCACGGCATCCCCGACGATCGTCCGCTCGCCGACGGCGACATCGTCAACCTCGATGTCACCCTCTACCGCGAAGGCGTGCACGGCGACACGAACGCCACGTTCCTCGTCGGCGACGTCGACGAAGGTTCAAAGCGCCTGGTGCGAGTGACCCACGAGTGCCTCATGCTCGGCATCGAGGCGGTGCGTCCTGGCCGCCCCCTCTCCGACATCGGGCGGGCGATCGAGCGACACGCCACCAAGAGCTCACTCGGCGTCGTGCGCGCGTTCATCGGCCACGGCATCGGCGAGCAGTTCCACACGGACCTGCAGATCCTCCACTACTACGACCCTGCGCTCAGCCTGATCATGCAGCCCGGCATGACGTTCACCATCGAGCCGATGATCACGATGGGTCGCTGGCAGCACCGCATGTGGGATGACGGGTGGACGGCAGTGACGGTCGACGGTCGCCGCACCGCGCAGTTCGAGCACACGCTGTTGGTCACCGACGACGGGGCCGACATCCTCACGCTCGTCTGATCTCACGTTCGTGACCCGCATCACCTCGGTGGACGTCGTCGACGTCCGCTTCCCGACATCCGACGCGCTCGACGGCTCGGACGCGATGCATCCCGACCCTGACTACTCCGCTGCATACGTCGTGCTCCGCACCGACAGCACCGATGCAGACGACCCGCGGCGCCAGGGGCACGGCCTCACGTTCACGATCGGACGCGGCACCGAAATTGTGTGCAAGGCGGTCGACGCGCTCGTGCCGATGGTCGTCGGCATCGACGTCGACGAGCTCTCGGCCGACCTCGGTCGGTTTGCACGCATGCTCGCAGGCGACTCGCAGCTTCGGTGGATCGGCCCGGAGAAAGGCGCGATCCACCTCGCGACAGCCGCCCTCGTCAACGCGGCGTGGGACCTTCGGGCCAAGCGGGAGGAGCAACCCCTCTGGCGCCTGCTCGCGGGCCTCTCTCCCGAGGCATTGGTCGAGCTCGTCGACTTCACCTACATCACCGACATGATCACGCCGACACAGGCGCTCGAGCTCTTGCGAGTCCAGGTGCCGCACCGCGCCGAACGCATCGCCGAGCTCGAGGCGACGGGATATCCCGCGTACACGACGTCAGCCGGATGGCTCGGGTACGCCGACGACAAGATCCGCGCGCTCTGCCGCGAGGCGATCGCCGACGGTTTCGGCGCGATCAAGATGAAGGTCGGCGCCGACCTCGAGGACGACCAGCGTCGCGCCGCGCTGCTGCGCGACGAGCTCGGCCCCGACCGGCTGCTCATGACCGACGCGAACCAGCGGTGGGACGTGGGGCAGGCGATCGAGTGGATGCGGGCGCTGCAAGCACAGGACCCGTACTGGATCGAAGAGCCGACCAGTCCGGATGACGTGCTCGGCCATGCCGCGATCCGCGAGGGCGCTCGCTCCGCTCAAAGTCGCCACCGGCGAGCACGCGCACAATCGGGTGATGTTCAAGCAGCTCTTGCAAGCCGATGCCATCGGGATCTGCCAGGTCGACGTGTGCCGCCTCGGCGGAGTGAACGAGGTGCTCGCGGTGCTGCTGATGGCCGCCGCCGCGGGAGTTCCCGTCTGCCCGCACGCGGGAGGCGTCGGGCTGTGCGAGTACGTCGCGCACCTCGCCCCGTTCGACTACCTCGCGGTGTCCGGATCGCTCGACGGTCGCATGTGCGAGTGGGCTGACCACCTGCACGAGCACTTCGCCGATCCGGTGTCGGTCTCGGGTGGGCGCTACCGACTTCCGGCCGCAGCCGGATACGGCATCACGATGCGACCCGAGTCGCTCGAGCGCTACCGCTTCCCGGACGGCCCCGTATGGCGCGAACGTGTCGCTAGCGTGTGAACCCGTACGCACGGTCCGGACGTAGGCGGACGACGAGCCGCTTGTCGTCGACCATCGCCTGGCGGAACTCGTCCCAGTCGGGATGCTCCTTGCCTTGCACCGCACGGAACAGGACGATGAGCTCCTCGACGGTTGGATCGTCGAGCGCCGCAGCGACGGGACTCAGCTCCGCGGTGCCCTCGAGCACGACATAGGACCCGAAGTCAGGACTGACGTAGAGCGAGGCGCGCGGATCGCGCCGGAGGTTCTGGGTCTTCGCTCGGGGATCGGTGACCGAGATGCGCACGACGCCACCCGACGCCGCGTATGCGATGTTCGAAAGCTGAGGCCGTCCGTTCGCGCTTCAAGGTGACGAGCACCCCGCTGTGGGAGGACTCGACAAAGGCAATCGCGTCTGCAAGATCCATAGTGCGGGAAACCATCCCACATAGGTCGAAGGGTGTCCGCGTGGTGGCCACGGAGCGTGCCGCTTGCGCACGATCCAACCACGTGCTGTGCTGACGCCGTGGAGGGGGTGGGCGACCCCAGGGCGAGGGCAGTGGACCGACAAACGGACCTGCGCGGGGTGATGGCCGGCGTGCTGATCGCGCTTCTCGTGGCATCTCTCGCGCTGCCGGTCGGCGGCGACGTCGTCACCGGCGGCCTGGCCCGGCGGCTGGTCCTGCCGGCCGAGCCCGACACGAACGCCGACACCCCCACGCCGGGAGCCTTTCTGATCGCCGCCGTCGTGGTCCGCCCGCAAACGCTCGCGCAGTGGGTGTGGAACCACACGCTCGGCGGGGGTCGACCGCTTGCCGCACTGGGTACACATCTAGAAGCAGCAACGAGCGGGCCTCGGCAGAAGTCGATCGATCCGACCGCGATCAACTCGTGGGCTGCTGCAGTCCGTGAGGTCGGGCCGGTGCTGGAAGTGACCGGGATGCAACCCAGGTCGACGGCGGAACGGGCCGGCCTTCAGATCGGTGACGCGATCGTCACGATCAATGGCCTCGCTCCCGACTTCCACACCCTGGACGGGAACCTCGCGCTCGGCACGACCTCCCAGCTCCGCGTCTATCGAGACGGCCACGTGCTCGACCTCCACCTCAAGCCCGCGCCTCCGTGGCCTCAAGCATCAGGAGGCGGAGCGACGTTCAAGCGGCGCATCATCACCGCCCCCGCGCCGGCGTTGTCGGTGGGGAAGGTCACCGGAGGCTCCGCGGGACTCGTGCTCGCCCTCGCGTACATCGACATGCTCACCGCGGGCGACCTCACTGGTCATCGGCTCATTGCCGCGACCGGTGCGCTCGGTCCGGGTGGGAGCGTCGACCCTGTGCTCGGGTACGACGCGAAGGTGACGGCGTCCTCCAAGGCAGGAGCCGCCGTCTTCATGATGCCCCGCGCCGATGTCGCCGTTGCGCAGCCCTACGCGCCACGAAACGTCCGCGTGATCGGCGTGTCGTCGGTGGACGAGGCGGTGCAGTGGCTGTGCGTCAACGGCGGCGCCAGCTCCGCATGTCACCCGTGATGCGCGCAGAGCGTGACGCTGCAGACATCGCCCATCGCTGTATGTGACGCACACGCAGATTTTCTCCTGATTCCGAGCACCATCACCCCCGTTCGTTCAACCGCGCACGCGGCATGCCGAACAGAACGCCAGACAGTGGGCGACGGTGATCGGAACTCGAGAGGGAGCACATGTCGGCAACCGAGGGACTGGCGGTCGGCCTCGAACGCCCGCACGGACGTGCGCGCAGACATTCGTCGGCATTCGATCTGCCGCCGTCCGACCTGGCGTACTTGCTCGGGCGAGCGCACACCATCGCCTATAGCGACGGCGCACGAGCACTCGTCGATGGCAAGCGGTTCCTGATCACGGGTGCCGGCGGGTCCATCGGATCCGAGATCGTTCGCCAGCTCTACTCCCTCGAGCCGGAGGCCATCTTCCTTCTCGATCGCGACGAGTCGCTGATGCACGCGGTGCAGCTCAATCTTCATGGGCACGGTCTGTGGGACGACAACCGGGCGATCTTGGCGGACATCCGTGACCGGTCGGCGATGCACAGGATCATGGAATCGGTGCAGCCCGACGTCGTGTTCCACGTCGCGGCCCACAAGCACCTGCCACTGCTCGAGCGCTTCCCGATCGAAGCAGTCAAGACGAACGTCCTCGGGACGAGGAACGTCGTCACCGCGGCGGTGACCGCCGGGGTGCGCAGGCTCGTGAACATCTCGACCGACAAGGCGGCGAGGCCCACCTCGGTGCTGGGGACAACGAAGCGGGTTGCTGAGATGGTCGTCGGTTCGCTCGGCTACTCGAAGAGTCGCCTCGCGTCGGCCCGCTTCGGGAACGTCTTCGGCAGCCGCGGCTCTCTTCTCGACAGCCTCCTCTTCCAGCTCGAGCAGGGACTTCCGGTCACGATCACGGATCCCGATGTCACTCGTTACTTCATGACCACCTCGGAGGCGGCAAGCCTCGTGATCGAGACCGCCGTGATGGCAGACGCGGGTGAGACCTATGTCCTCGACATGGGCGAGCCGGTGCGCATCGTCGATCTCGTCGAGCGCCTGGTGCGACTCCTCGACATAGCGACACCTCAGGTCGAGTACACGGGATTGCGCCCCGGCGAGAAGCTCCACGAGGTGCTGTTCGACGATGCGGACTCCTGCGGCCGTACCCAGCACCCGCTGATCGAGGTCATCGAGCGCGAGGCAGCCGCCTCGCATCGACCTTCTCGCTCAAGTGGAGAAGCTCGATGAGCTCGTGGCGCAGGGAGACAACGACCGGGTCCTCGCCGAGCTGCGTCAGCTTCTCCCTGCGGACGTCTGGATGCAGGGCTCGCTGAGTGTTTCCGCCTAGCTGGGTCGCCCTCGGAGCGCTGCTCTTCGTGCCGTTCCTCCTCATCGCGTGCGATGCAGCGGGAGGCCTTCGCGCCGGTCGGGCGCCGACCAACCGGCGCATCCACGCAAGGGCCAGGCGTGCGATGCGTGAGGCGATGCGCACCTACGAACCGGTCGAAGACTTCGAGGTCCTGGTGCCGATCTACGGCGCCATCAGGTACCTGGAGAACGTCGAGTTTCTTCGGCCCTACGGCGAGCGCGTCGTGCTCTGCACGACGACCGACGAGACCGCCGAGTTCAACGCGGGGCTGGAGCAGGTGGCACGTGAGAACGGATTTCGGATCTTCCGGGGTGTCGTGACCGCGCGCCGCATCAGCAGGCAAACGGGCGACGGGAGGCACCGTCCGAGACCGACTCGTCCGAGACGCAGTCGGCGAAGTCGAAGCCGAGTACGTCGTGTGCATGGACGCCGACACCACGTGCAGTCGACCGCTCGGTGAGCTCGTCGGCGCACTGGCGGCACGGCAGCTGGACATGGCGTCGGTGCGGCTCGTGCCGGCCAATCGCTCCGCGTCGTTCCTGACGCGACTGCAAGCCCACGAGTACCGCTTCGCCATGCACATGCGGACCGTCGTGCCTTGGCTCGTGTCCGGCGCGTGCCATGTGGCGCGAACCGATGTCCACCGAGAGGTGATGAGTCGGCACTCGCTCTTCTTCCAGGGAAATGACATCGAGGTCGGAGTGCTCGCGACGGCCCTCGGCTTCGATGTCGGGCACATTCGCTATGAAGTGGCAACCAACGTCCCGGTCACGCTCCGACCCTGGTTTCGGCAGCGACTCGCATGGGCCGCGGGCGAGGTGCGCCTCTTCCTCGCCAACCCTCAGATCGCGATTCGCCATCCCCTCTTCTGGTTCTACGGTGCGTTGCTCGTGATCCTGGCGAGTCCACTGCGGTGGGAGTCGGTGTTCCAGCCGGGCATCCCGCTGCTTGCCGTCGGCGTCTCCTATTGCCTGCTCGTCTTCTACTTCCACTTCGAGCATCGCGATCGGTATCTGTTGCTGTTGCCGTTCTACGGCCTCTTCACCAGCCTCGTCATGGTTCCGCTCGGGGTGTTCGCGTACACGCGCATGGTGCTGCGAGACCGCAACTTCGGCTTCATCCGGCTGCAGCGAGGCGAGCAGCTGCGCCGAGACTGGCGAGCACGCCGCGTGCTCGCCGCGGTGGGCCAGAGACGACCCGACGCCGCTTAGAGCGACGGACGGCTGAGGCGCGCCACTCGTCAGCGGTTGCGCCACACGGGTGGACGCTTCTCGAGAAAGGCGCTCATCCCCTCGGCAGCGTCGTCGGTCATCGCGTTCATCGCCATCACGGGCACCGTGACGTCGTAGGCCTGTCGCTCGTCGACGTCGATCTGCGCGTAGAAGGCCTGCTTGCCGATCGCGATCGTGAGCGCGCTCGCGTTCGCGATGGACAGCGCGAGATCATCGACCGCGTCGCTCAAGGCGTCGACGGGCACGACGCGATTCACGAGCCCCCACTCGAGCGCGGTCTCGGCATCGATGAGCTGCCCGGTGAGCAGCATCTCCAGCGCACGCTTGCGCCCGATCGCCCGTGAGATCGGCACCATCGGGGTGGAGCAGAAGAGCCCGATCTTCACGCCGGGGGTGCCGAACCTCGCGCCTTCCTCAGCGACGGCGAGATCACACGCGGCAACGAGCTGGCAACCCGCAGCGGTCGCGACACCGTGCACCTGCGCGATGACCGGCTGCGGGATCGTGCGGATGGCCCGCATGAGCAGCGTGCAGCCATCGAACAGACGGCGATATCCGGCGGCGTCTCGGTTGGCGACCATCTCCGACAGATCGTGACCAGCCGAGAACGCGGGACCAGAAGCGGCGATCACCACGACTCGTGTCTCGTCGTCGTGACGGATCGCTTCGAGCGTGCCAGTGAGGTCGGCCATCAGCTCGAGGCTCATCGCGTTGCGCTTCTCCGGTCGGTTCAGCGTGACGCGGGTGATCGGACCTTCGCTCTTCACGAGCACGTTGTCACTCACGTCTGGATCCTAGGGCTGAAGTGCGAAAACACGACCAGTGCCGCCGAACCGCACATGACCCCCAGGGCAACGCCCCCGAGCGAGTCGAGCGCGAACTGCGCGCCGCTGTACACACGGCTGACCGCGACGAGCAGGACGGCGACCGCGAGGATCGGCCGGGCCCAGCGCGGTGCGACGACCATCACGGGCACCAGCAACGCGGCGGCCAGAGCGGCGTGGGCCGACGGGTAGCCGTGTCCGAGAAGGGGATCACGAGCCCGTGCTCCCAGGAGCTCCGCTGTCGGCCGTGCTCGACCGACGATCTCCTTCGTCACCAGCGCGAGTCCCCACGCGGCCAAGCCCGCCGCAGTCATCGCCACTGCCGGTTGGGGTCGACGCCATACGACCAACGCAAGGGCGATCCAGACGAGTGCGACTCGCCGGGTCGCGAGTCGCCACACCGCGCGCATCGTGCCCCTCCACGCGGCGGGCCATCCGAAGACCCACACCGTCACGCGACGGTCGAGGCTCGCTACGGCCCCCGTGGCTGCGAGCACGGTCAACGCGACGAACGCGATCGCGCTCGTCACCAGCGCCGCTCGAGCGCCGGAGAGTCTCGATGGACCTCCGACGCTCACACGCGTCATACGCCGGAGATCGTCTCCTCGGGAGGCAGGATCTCTTTGCCCGCCATGAAGTGGTACAGCACGGTGCCGGCGATGCCGCCCACGATCGGGAAGATGATGAAGACCCAGAGCTGCTTGATCGCGTCGCTGCCAGCAAAGAGCGCGACCCCGATGCTGCGAGCGGGGTTCACCGACGTGTTGTCCACCGGGATGCTGATGAGGTGGATGAGGGTGAGGACGAGACCGATCGAGACTCCCGCAAACCCGGCGGAGAACTTGCGGTGGAAGATGGCAGCGATCGTGACGGTCAGAAATGCCGTCATGACGATCTCGGTGATGATCACCGACGCGAGGTTGTACCCGCCCGGTGACTGGCTTCCGCCAGTGGTGCCGAAGCCGTTCGTGGCGAAGTTGTTCGTGGCGCTGAAGCCGTTGACGCCGTTCGCGATCAGCCAGATTATGAACGCGCCGATGATGCCGCCGAGAACCTGGCCGACGATGTAGTACGGCGCGTCCTCCTTCTTGGTCTTGCCGATCGCCACCAGACCGAGCGTGACTGCCGGGTTGATGTGGCAGCCCGTGATCGGACCGATCGTGTACACCATCACGAGAAGGCTCAGGCCGAAGGCGATCGCCACGCCGAGCGTGCCGACGCTCAGGCCCGGACCTCCGGAGCCGGTGGCGAGCACGGCCGTGCCGCAACCACCCATGACAAGGAACGCCGTTCCGAAGGCCTCAGCGATTCCGATGCGCATCCGTTCGTTCACGATTGGGAACCTCCCCCTTACGGTGCGCGCGCACCATACCGGAGGGCATCGGGACGTGGGTGGTTACGGCGCGCTGCCGGTCTGGGTGATGGCCGTCGCGGCGACTGAGCCATCGGCGCTCGTCGCTCCCTGCACGACGACTGTGTCACCGGCCTTCAGGTCGCTCACCGCTCCCGGAGTGGTCTTCGACACCTTCGACGTCGGCGATGTCGTGATCTTCACGATCGATCCGTCGCTGGTGGTCACGTACACATTCGCGCCGTCGACGAGCTTCACCGTGCCGGTCGTTCCCCCGGTCGGGGCCGCTTGCGCGCCTGTCGCGCCAGGGGCTCCCGGGATCCGGGCCGCACCTCCTCCGTTGAACACGCCGTTGGCTCGGCCGTTCGCGAATGCGGCGAGCCCGGGCGGAAGACCCGTTGCCGCCGGAGCATTGCGCTTCTCCATCTGGATGCCGGTCACGAAGCCCGCTCCGGCGAGCAGGAGCGCCGCGAAGACGATGGTCCACGCCGTGACGACGCGTCGAGATGCTCGAGTTGGCATCTCGTCGGGATCATCGGCCTCGTCACGAAACAGCAGATCCGTGTCGTCGGTTGCGGTGTCGTCAGCAGCGGTGTCGTCGGTTGCGATGTCACTCATAGCGAAGCGCCTCGATGGGTCGGAGCGATGCCGCTCGGTTGGCGGGATAGATGCCGAAGAAGAGCCCGACCATCACTGCCACTCCGAAGGCGAGGATGACCGAGTAGAGCTGCACGACGGGCGTGACGCCCACGATGCGAAAGTGGCTGCCCGCGAGGCCGACCATCACGCCGATGATTCCGCCGAGCATCGAGAGCAGCACGGACTCGACGAGGAACTGGCTCAGGATGTGGTGCTTCCGCGCTCCGATCGCCTTGCGGATGCCGATCTCGCGGGTCCGCTCGGTCACGGTGACGAGCATGATGTTCATCACGCCGATGCCGCCGACCAGCAGCGAGATCGCGGCGACGGCTCCGAGAAGCACGGTGAACACCGAGTTCGAAGCAGCGCTGGCCGACAACAGCGCGGCCTGGTTCAGCACCTGGAAGTCGGGGGTCGTCACCTTGTGTGTCGAGAGCAGCGTCGAGGTGATCTCGGCCGACGCCGCATCCGATGCGCCGCGGGACTTCGCCTGCACGGTGATGTTGTTGTACCCACCCGTGCGGGATGCGAACGAGTCCTGCACCGACGTGACCGGCGCGATCGCGATGTCGTCCTGATCGGCGAAGCCGTTCGTCCCCTTCGACTTCAGCACGCCGATGACGGTCCAGGTCGAACCGCCGATCTTCACCTTCGCGCCGATCGGGTTCACGCCGTCACCGAACAAGTCGGTGACGACGGTCGGCCCCAGCACGACGACCTTGCGATGCTCCGCGACGTCGTCGTCGGTGAACGCGGAGCCGCTCGCGATCTCCAGGTTGCGGACCGCGAAGTAGTTCGCCGTAGTACCGACGCCTTGTCCTATGTCGTGCGTCGCGCCCTGATACGTCGCGGTCCCGCTCGCGTTCACGACCGGGGCGACCTCCACGATGTTCGGAGCGTTCGTCTTGTCCTCGAGCGCGGTGACGTCCTTTGCCGTCAGACGAGCCGCTCGGCTGGCTGTCCCCGTGCGATTGGCGCCGCCTCCGCCGGGTGGCCCGAAGCCTCCGGTCGGGAAGATGGTGAGGGTGTTCGTCCCGAGCCCGGCGAGCTGGTTCTGCACCGCCGTGGACGACCCGGCGCCCACCGCGATGAGGATGATCACGGCCGCGACGCCGATCATGATGCCGAGCATCGTCAGAGCCGATCTCAGGCGGTTCGACAGGATTCCCTGCAAGGCAAGGCGAACGCTCTCGATCACGCCGGCACTCGCTCGCGTTGCTCCTCGTCGCTCACGACGAGTCCGTCGCGCAAGCGGATGACGCGCCGCGCGTACGCAGCGACGTCGCTCTCGTGAGTGATCATCACGACGGTGCGACCCCGCTCGTTCAGCCGCAGGAAGATCTCCAGCACCTCTCGCGTCGACTCCGAGTCGAGGTTCCCGGTCGGCTCGTCGGCCAGGATCATCGCGGGGCGCGTCGCGAGTGCTCGGGCGACCGCCACCCGTTGCTGCTGTCCGCCGGACAGCTCGGACGGCAGATGCTCGGTACGGTCCGAGAGCCCGACAGCCTCGAGCGCGAGCAGCGCCATCCGACGTCGCTCGGCGCGCTTCATCCCTGCGTACATGAGTGGCAGCTCGACGTTCGCCACTGCCGATGTCCGCGGGATCAGGTTGTAGCTCTGGAAGACGAAGCCGATCTTGCGGTTGCGCACGTAGGCGAGCTCGGTCTCGTCGAGTGCTCGCACGTCGACGCCGTCGAGCATGTAACGGCCACTGGTGGGAGCGTCGAGACATCCGAGGATGTTCATCAGCGTGCTCTTGCCGCTTCCCGACGCGCCCATGATCGCCAGGAAGTCGCCGCGCTCCACGACGAGGGAGACACCCCTGAGTGCCCGGACCTCGACCTCACCGAGGCTGTAGGTCTTCGTCAGCTCTCGCACCGCGATGACGGGCTTCGATGCGGTCATGTTCCGCTCACGACGAATCCTCCGCCGGCACCGCCAACCCGACCGGCACGGCCGAGTCCCGCGTTGGCGGTCGCGCCAGTCGTCGTGTTCGCCACCTTCGTGACCACGACATCTCCCTCGGCGAGGCCGCTCACGATCTCGACGGAGTCGTCACCGCGGAGGCCCACGGTGACCTGACGTTGCTCGTCGCCGGTTGCGGTGCGCACGGTCACGGCGGCAGTCTGCGCCCGTCCGGTGATCGTGGACGCCGGCAGCACGAGCACGTTGTCCTTCTCGGCGACCGTCACGTCGACTGACGCCGTCATGCCCACCTTCACCTGCGGTGAGGCTGAGTCGAGCGCGACCGTCACGTTGTAGGTGACGACGTTGCTCGTGACGGTCGAGGTGGCGTCGATGGCCACCACCTTGCCGGTGAAGGTCTGGCCGGTGAGCGCATCGAACGAGACCGACGCGATCTGGCCGAGCTGCACCTTCGCGGCATCTGTCTCGGAGAACGCGGCCTTCACCTGGAGCGTGTCGATGTTCACGAGCGTGATGAAACCTGTGGTCCCGCCGCTCACCACGGACTCACCCACTTGGCCGTTGACCGCGCTGATCGTCCCGGCCGACGGCGCGACGAGCGTCGCGTCCGACACGGACTTCTGCGCGGTGGCCACCGCGATCTGCGCACTCACGATGCTCGCTTGCTGCTGTGCGACGTCGCTGGCGGTTGCCGGCGACGCCGAGGCAGCGTTCGTCGCGAGCGTCGACTGATAGCTGCTCTGGGCGCTCTCGAGCTGCCTCTGCGCGGTGACGATCGACTGCTGGTCCTTCATCAACGTGACGGTCTGTGTGTTGAGCGCGTCGGTCACCGCTGACTGGGCGTTGTCGAGCGTCTGCTTGCTCTGCGCCGAGCTCGAAGCGACGCCGTTCTCCGCCGTCACCAAGGCGCGTGCCGCGGATTGCACGTCGGTTGCGGCGCCGAGTCGGGCGGTCACAACCGCGCAGGTGAGGCCACCAGGAAGCACGTAGGTGTCCGGGTTGCTCACCGCCGCGCACAGCGATTGGTCGTTCTTGTATGTCGAGACGAGGGCGGTCGCGTCGGCAAACGCCGAGCTGCCGTCACCTGTCGACACCACGTCACCAGCGGCGAGGTGCGTGACCGCGTCGGCGAGGCTCTGGCGGGCCTGATCGAGGCTCGATTGCTGCCCCGCCGAGCCCGTGGCGGATACGGCCTGTGTGTTGGCGAGCGACTGCTTGGCCCGATCGATCGCGTTCTGTTGCGTGATGGTGTCCTGGGCGAGGTTCGCCTTTGCGTTGTCCAGCGCGGTCTGGGCGCTGTCGATCGCGGATTGGGCCTGCGTGACCGAGGCCTGGTTCTTGATGAGGTCTTGCGCGGTCAGCGGATGCAGCAGGCCCTGCATGCGGGCTTGCGCGCTCGCGAGGTTTGCTTGCGCCGTCGTGAGCTGGTTCTGGGCCGTCGTGCTGTCGATCCGGGCGAGCACCTGTCCTTGGGTGACCGTCTGGCCGGCGGCGACGTCGACCTCGGTCAACGTGCCTCCGCCCGAGAAGTTCAGGGTCAGATCCTCGGCTGCGACGGCGTTGCCGGTTGCCGAGACCGTCTGGGTCACGTTGCCCGTGCGCACGGCCGTCTCGGTCTCCGTCGCCGACGCCGAACCGGAGCCGCCGAGCGACGTGATGCCGAAGGCGACCAGACCCACGGCCGTCACCGCGAGGGCCGAGTTCAAGAGGAGGGTCTTGCGCTTCACGGGGTGGTCCCTTGGGTGGGCGCGCCCTGCTGTGGCGTGGGTAGCAATGCCGAGCAGACGTCGTTCGCGGCCTTGAAGGCTGCGCTGTTGCGGTCGATCGACACTGGCGGAGCGACGGAGCTGGACGCGCTTTGACCCTGACCCCGTGCCGGGAGCGTCACGCCGTGGTCAGACATGCACGACCGATACGCGTTGAACGCGCTCGAGCTCGCGCCGCCGGCACCGGTGCTGGCGCCGCCACCCCCGAATCCCGGACCTCCGAACGCAGTCGCACCCTCCGGCAGGAGGTCGGCGCACGCCTGCCGCGCGGCCTGGAACGCACTGCGATCGAACGAAGCCGGCGGGGACGCGTTCGACGACCCGTTCGATGACCCGGTCGAGGTCTGCGACTGGCCGAGCTGGAACGACGCGGGGGGAACCCGGCCCTGGCCGTCCTGGCCGCCCTGGCCACCCTGTCCTGCGCCTTCGCCTCCTCCTTGGAAGCGGCCGCCCGCAGGCAGGTCGACGCCGTGCTGCTTCAAGCAGGCGGCGTAGGGCTGCATCTCCGTCGGAACGCCGGAGGCTGCGCTGTCCGTCGCGGTGCCAGCCGGGCTTGCGGCGGCGGTCGAACCGCCGCCGCCACATCCAGCCAGGACGACAAGGGACAGCGCCGCCAACAGCACGAACAGACGCGCTCTCTTTTGCTCGCTCACACGAGGAGAGTCTCAAGCGGCCCTTTGGATCACCTGAGAGCGTGATCGGAGGTTGCTGAGTGTGCCTCGGTGGTCGCCGCCGGCAGCACGACCCGGAACGTCGCACCCTGACCGGGCACGGAGTCGACCTCCGCACGTCCCCCGTGGGCTTCGGCGACGGCAGCAACGATCGCCAGCCCGAGGCCCGCTCCGCCCGTCGCCCGCGTCCTCGCAGGATCGGCGCGGACGAAGCGCTCGAACACGTGATGCGCGAGCTCCGGATCGAGACCCGGACCGTGATCGGCGACCTCGAGGATGGCGGCAGGGCCGTCGTTGCGCACGCGCACTTCGACCGCGGTGCCCGGAGACGTGTGCGTCAGCGCGTTCGCCACGAGGTTGGCGGCGACCTGGCGCAGCCGATCCGCATCCCCGAGCACGACCACGCGGTCGTCGACCGAAAGTGACACGGGCCGTTCGGGATCAACCGCCCGCGCGTCGCGCACGGCATCCTCCGCGATGTGCCCGAGGTCGACCGCAGTCAGATCGAGCGGACGTCCCTCGTCCAGGCGCGCGAGCAGCAGCATGTCGTCGACGAGGCGGCCCATCCGTGCCGCCTCGTGCTCGACACGACGCATCGCGTCGGCCTGCTCGCCCTCGGTCGCGATCGCTCCCGCGCGCCACAGCTCGGCATATCCCCGGATGGAGGTGAGTGGCGTGCGCAGCTCGTGCGACGCATCCGCGACGAACTGACGGAGGCGGTCCTCAGACTCTTGCCTCTCGTCGAAGGCACCCTCGATCTGCCCGAGCATCGTGTTCAGGGCGATGCCCAGCTTGCCGACTTCGGTCTTCGTCTCGGCCGGCGCAACACGACGTGACAGGTCGCCGTCGGCGATGGCGTTCGCGGTCATCGCCATCTTCTCGATCGGACGTACGCCGTGGCGCAACAACCACCACGCCATCATGCACAGCGTCAACAACACCGCCATCGACGCGAGGACCTCGACGATCACGATCTGGTGGTAGGTGTGGTCAGTCGCCCGCAGTGGCTGGGCGACCGCGATCGCACCGCTGCGCACACCCTCGATCAACACCCGATAGCGAGGGCCTCCCCCTACAGCACCGACTGTCGCGAAGCGGGGGGTCGGATCGTCGAGCGCGCCATTCGGCGGGAGCACCGCACTCAGATCGGGAGGTGGTTCCGATCCCACGGTCGGACCGAAGACGCGGACGCCCTCCCGCGAGGCGACCGCGACGTAGAGCTCAGTGAAGCGGTCGTCGGGGTTCGTTCCTGGCCGGATGCCGATCGGGGGACCAGGCTCGATCGCGCCGACGAAGATGCCGAGCGGCTGGGTCGCCCGCGCGAGCTGGCTGTCCACCTGATCGATGAGCGCGCCACGGATGAGCCCCGCCACGATCACACCGGCCGCGACGAGCACGACGCCGATCGCAAGGACGGCAGCAACCAGCCGATGCCGCAGCGACACGGTCAGTCCTGTCGAAGGGCGTAGCCGACGCCGCGCACCGTCTTGATCAACGGGTCACCCAGAGGATCCAGCTTCTTGCGCAGGTAGCTCACGTAGGTCTCCACGACGGTGGCCTCTCCACCGAAGTCGTACTCCCACACATGATCCAGGATCTGCGCCCTCGTCACCACCCGCCCCGCGTTGATCAGCAGGTAGCGGAGCAGCTTGTACTCCGTCGGCGAGAGGTCGACGGAAACTCCACGGCGTCGCACGACGTGCGCGTCCTCGTCCATCTCCAGGTCCGAGAACCGCAGCACCGAGGTCGGCGCTTCACCGTTCGCCCGGCGCAGGATCGCGCGGACCCGGGCGACGACCTCCTCGAGGCTGAACGGCTTCGTGACGTAGTCATCGCCGCCGAGGGTCAGGCCGCGGACCTTCTCCTCGGTGCCGTCGCGCGCGGTCAGGAAGAGGACCGGCACGCGGATGCCATCGGCACGCAGCCGGCGGCAGACCTCGAAGCCGTCGAGATCGGGAAGCATCACGTCGAGGACGATGAGGTCGGGCTTCTCGTCGGCGACCGCGCCGAGTGCCTCGCGGCCGTTGGCCGCGAGCACGACGTCGAACCCGAAGTGGCGCAAGGCGGCGTCGAGGAGGAAGCGGATGTTGTCCTCGTCGTCAGTGACGAGGACGCGGGGCGCCGGGGGCGCCGTGAGGCTCACCGCTACAGCATGGCCTCGAAGTCTGGGAATCGGCTGAGAACCACGTCAGAGAGACGTGAGAACTTGCCTGCCCGCTTCGTGGTCGAGCAGCCACCGCTTCACCGGGAGGCCCCAGCGAAACCCCCCGAGCCCACCGCCTGTGCGGATCACTCGATGACATGGCACGAACAGCGCGGCCGAGTTGTACGCGCATGCGTTCGCCGCGGCCCGCACGGCATCGGGCCGCCCGACCTTGGCCGCGAGCTCGGCATAGGTGACGGGCGCGCCCGCGGGGACCTGTCGCAGCATGGCCCAGGCCTCCTCGACGAAAGGCCCCGAGTGCTGGTCGACTTCGACGTCGTCGATCGCGAGCAGATCCCCCGCGAAGTAGCGGCGCACGGCGGTCGTGACCGAGCCGAGATCGCGGCCGGTCGTGATGTCACTCGGGCGCGCCGCGAGAGGCACCGGCCGCATGAGGTCGTCGAGCACCGCTGTCCATCCGCTCGCGATGACCTTGTCATCGCGCATCACGATCGTGAAGGGACCGCACACGGTCGCGACGGTCGCGGTCGTCGCACGGGTGCTCACAGAGACCGGGCTCACAAAGACCTCCAAAGGTGCATCACGGCGTACGACCGCCATGGCCGCCAGCGTTCGGCAACCGCGGCAGCCTCGTTCGGGGAAGAGGGAAGCTCGAGGCGCTCGAGCGCGTGGCGCACGCCGAGGTCGGTCGGCAAGAGGACATCCGGATCGCCCAGGCCGCGCATCGTGATGTACGCCGCGGTCCATGGACCGACGCCACGGATGTCGAGCAGTCTCGCCGTCGTCTCGGTGCGATCAGCGCCGGCATCGATCACGACCTCGCCGGTCGCGACAGCCGAGGCCAGCGCACCGAGCACCGCTCGGCGCGCCGCGGGCATCCCCAGCGCCGACAGCGACACGTCCGCGACGTCCTCTGCCTGCGGGAAGAGATGGGTCAGGCCGCCGTCCGGCGACACGAGCGGCGTGCCGTGCGCGGCGACGAGGCGTCCCGCGAGCGTGCGGGCGGCGGCCAGGCTGACCTGCTGCCCGAGCACCGCTCGCGTCGCGAGCTCGAAGCCGTCGACCGTGCCGGGCAACCGGACGCCGGGAGATTTCCATACGAGCTTGCCGAGGTGACGATCACGACCGAGCAGCTCGGCGACGGCTCGGGGATCCGCGTCGAGATCGAACACCCGCCGGCATCGCTGCACGGCGGTGGTCAGGTCACGTAGATCATCGAGACGCAGCACCGCGCGGACATGATCGGCCTGCGGCGTGAGCTCGGCGACACCCGTGCCGTGGGCCAACCGCAAGGTGCGCCGATAGGTCGTGCCGACCACCTCCTCGATGCCGGGCACGGCTCGAGCGCCGAGGAACTCGACGAGCGCATCACCGGCGAAGGGGGTGCGACAGGGCAGGCGCAGCACGATCACACCCGGCGGCGCGAGGTCACGACCGCGCCGCGCCGTACGCAGGTCGGTCGGTGTTGCCGCGAACACCTGACGGATGGTGTCGTTGAACTGCCGGATGCTCGCAAACCCCGCGGCAAACGCGACGTGGGAAAGCGGGAGCTCGGTCGTCTCGATCAGCACACGAGCGCTCTGCGCTCGCTGCGCACGCGCGAGCGCGATCGGTCCGGCACCGACCTCTTCGGTGAGCTGGCGGTTGAGGTGACGCTCGCTGTAGCCGAGCCTCGTCGCGAGCTCGCCGACACCACCACGATCGACGACGCCATCGGCGATGAGCCGCATCGCCCGACCGACGAGGTCAGCCCGAACGTTCCACTCCGGAGACCCGGGTGTGGCGTCGGGACGGCACCGCCGGCAGGCACGGAAGCCAGCCCCCTGCGCGGCAGCAGCGGTGGAGTAGAAGCGCACGTTCTTCGCCATCGGCGTCATCGCCGGGCAGCTCGGGCGGCAATAGATCCCCGTCGACGTCACCGCCGTGAAGAACCAACCGTCGAACCGGGCGTCCCGGCTCTGGACAGCCCGGTAGCAGCGCTCGAAGTCCTCGATCACCCGCTCGATCACACGGGGCATCGTCGCATGGTCACGCGCCCTGAACTAGCGGAAATCAGACATCACCGTCAGCCGACTCTCACGAGAGGAGAGTCTCTCCGAGGTAGCCGTCGCTCGAAGTCACGCCGGGCAACGCGAAGAAGAACCCACCACCCACCGGCTTGATGTACTCCTCGAGCGCTTCGCCGTTGAGGCGAGCTCGCACAGCGAGGAACCCTTCCGAGAGGGTGCGCTGGAAGCACACGAAGAGAACCCGTCAGGCCTGCAAGTCCCCGTCAGCCGAGCGGATGGGCCCCCTGCTGCTCGCCCAGCACCACCGCCAGCTGATCGGCGAGCGCGATCGCAACCCGGCGCTGATCTCGCGACACCGCTCGCCGGCCGGCGGGCTCGAGCACGAGTCGCCCGAGCGTGCGGCCCCGCCACTCGACCAGGATCTCGACGCCCTCCGCCGGCAACGCGAAGCCGTTGCCCGTGAAGTACTTCTCGCCTTCGATCAGCCGGCCGTCGCGTTCGATGCGCGGCAGGTGGGTGAGGCCCATGCCCGGATCGAAGCGACACGACTCGAGGCCCATCTCCGCGATCAGCGACGTCTGCACTTCCTTCCACACCGTGTCCTCGCCGGCACCGGCAGCGACGAGCTGGGCCACCTTCTCGAGGTGACGCGCTCCGGTCGCGTGCTCGACCGACACGGTCTCGTGCCGATGCGAGAGCACGGCGATCTCGCCGACGGCGAGACCGACCACCACGAGCAACACCGTGGTGGTGATGTCGAAGCGATCGGAGATGCGCAGTGAGTAGTAGGGCTGGGTGTGGAAGAAGTTGAAGCTGAGCGCGGCGACGACCGACGTGGTCACGCCGGCCGCTCGGCCTCCGAAGCTCGCAGCGGCGACGACCACGAGGACGAGCACCAAGGCGACGTTCGTGTTGTTGATCGCCGACCGCACCGGCACGAGCACTCCGGCCACGGCGATCGAGGTCATCGCGCCAATCGCCGCCCACATCATCGCGGCGTCGTTCGGCTCCGGTCTCTCAGCCACCATCACAATCTCGCCGCACCTCGGCCCGCCGAGAAGCAGCGAGGAGAATCCTGACGCGTTCCTAACGAGCGACCCGGCTCAGGAACTCCGCGATCGCCTGTCTGAACTTCGGATCACCTACCGCGGTGAGGTGGTCGCCGCTGACGACGACCAGCTCGGCGCCGGGGATGAGGTCGACGAGCTCCTGCGGATTGCCGACGAGCGCGTCTCGGTCGCCGACGATCACGAGCGTCGGGAGGCTGATCGTGCTGATGTCACGTGCGGGCTCACCGATGTTCGAGCGCATGACGGCTGCGAGGGCTTCCCGATCCGCACCCGTCGACTCCGCGAACTGCCGGAACCCCCGGGCCGTCGGGTTCGCGATCGAAGCGGCATCGGGCGCAGTCAGCGCGGACGCGATCGCCTCCGCGCCCTCAAGGCCGCGGCCCTGTACGACGCCGGCTCCGACTCCGCCGAGCACGATCGAGCGCACACGGGGCTCGGAGACCGCGAGCTGCGCGGTGACCCTCCCGCCCATCGAGTACCCGACGACATCGACCTCGGCGAGACCGAGATGATCGAGCAGCGCGCTCACGTCGTGCGCCATCGCTCCGCCTCGGTACGCGTCGACGTCGTGCGGCTTCCCCGAACGGCCGTGCCCACGTGCGTCGACGGCGATCACGCGCCGCCCGGTCGCGGCGACTGCATCTACGACCTTCGGCTGATGCCAGTTCGCGCGAGCGTCCGCCGCGAAGCCGTGATGCATGATCACGGGCGGGCCGTCGCCGATGTCGTCGTAGACGATCGTGGTTCCGTCGAATGAGCTGAAGCTGGCCATGGGCGCAAACTCTGCCACCGCTCGGCAGCGATCGCTACGGCGGGCTCGGGCAGCGTGAGATGTCGGCGGACGCGGTGACCGGCGGGCACAGCGTGGGGTTCGCGTCGGCGAAGGCGCCCCACCGATTCGGATAGCCAGGCGCGACCCACGCGTGGAGCATCCAGAGATCGCTGCCGCCGAAGTAGCTGCCCGCGCACTGAGAGGGCCCGGACACCTCCTCCCGGTCGACCCACCCGTTGACGATGCAAAGGCCCGAGTGCTGATGCCAGTGATCGTTGTCGCCGGCGAATCCCGCGGGAGCGTCGATCGAATGCACCCAGTACGAGAAACCCGCGAGCACCGTGGAGCCGCCACGCACATCGAAGAGCAGCATCGAAGGTGCCGCCGGATCGAACGGCTTGTCGATGAGCGACCACTTCACCCAGTGCACGCCGACGCCGGGAGCGACGGTCGACGCGACCACGTAGCCCGCGGCCGCCGCCTCCTGGGGTGTGTCGAGACCTGTCGCCGCGGCGGTTGCGGCGGCCCACTGCCGATCGAACGTCGCTTGGTCGACCGCGCTGAGCGCGGCCTCGAAGTCAGGCCCGCCGTGGTTGTGCCCGTGAGCATTCGCACCCGAAGGAAAGAGCGGCGAAGCCACAGCGGCGAGCGCGGCGATCGCGGCCTGCTGGTCGGGCGCGATGCGATTCGGGTCGGTCGGGGTCAGTGGGGTGAGCGGCAGGGGACCGCTCGACACGTCAGGAGTCGGGATCGACACGACGGGCGGCGGCGCGGCGGGGATCGCTCCGGCCTCGGCTCCCGCGCAACCGGCGAGGAGGAGCAACACGAGGGCAGCAGCGCATCGCACCTCGCGAGGGTAGGTCGGTCAGATGACCGGGCCGGGGTCGAGGCCGAGGAGGGCTCGCCCGGCCACCTCGATGCGGGCGACGTTCAACATGACGTGCTGCGATGCGACGTGCACGTCACGCCAGGCCCGCTCGAGCCGTGACGGCACCGCTATCGCATGCATGCCCGCTGCGTCGTGCAGCAGATCGGCCGCCCGACCCGCGAGCCGCACCGCGGCCACCAGTCGCATGCGGAATGCGACCCGGGTGTACAGGTCGAATCCCTCACCGCTCTCCCCCCGACGCCAGATCTCAGCCACGGCCGCGGCCAGCGCGTCCTCCGCCGCGAGGATCAGTCCCTCGGCCTCTCCTGCCGCCATCTGGCCATACGACCGCTCCGCAAGGGTCTGCATCCCGCCGACCGGGCGCTTCTGGGTCGCAAGTGCGACAAACCCCGACTGCATGCCGCGGGCCGCACCGACGGCGGTCGCCGCGAGCCCAGGACCGAACTGCATCAGAAGCGGGATGCGCCCGAAGGGACCGGTCTCGAACCGGGGCTTCGCGCCGAACCACGAGAACACCCGATCGTCGGGAGCGAACGCGCCGTCGATGACGCAGTCGTTGCTGCCAGTCGCCCGCATGCCAGTGACCGACCAGGTGTCGGTGATCTCCGCCTCGGACATCGGGATGATCCCGGCGACCATCTCGGGGCGCCCGTCGATGAACGAGGGCTTGCCCTCGCGCTGCACCCACCCGCCGATCATCAGCCACGTCGCATGACGGCAGCCGCTCGCGAACTGCGCGGTCCCGTCGAAGCGGTACCCGCCGTCGACGACCTCGGCCTTCGACGTCATCGGGTTCAGCGAGCCCGCCATCCAGGCGCGCGGATCACGAAAGATCTCCTCGAACGCCTCCCAAGTGAGGAGGCGACCCGCGAGTGGACCACCCACCCCGATCGCGTACGTCCAGCCGACGGACGCGTCATACGTCGACAGCGACCGGACGAGCTCGGTCGCTTCGGGGATCGTGAGGGCGAGGCCGCCGAGCTCGGATGGCGCGAGCGCGTGCAGCAGGTGACGACCGAAGAGCGCCGCGACGACGTCGTCGTCGAGGCATCCCTTCCGCTCAGCGGCGTCGGCGCGCTCGAGGATGAGCGGACCGAGGCCGTGCACCGCCTCGAGCGCCGACGCGAACTCAGGCGAACCCGTCACTCGATCGAGCCGAGCGCGTCGGCGATCGCGTCGAGCACGTCGGGCCGGTGCGGCGGCGGGAGATAGATGATCCCGAGGTCGAGGCCGCCCTCATCCCACTCCGCGACGTTCTCCATGAACTCCTTGATGTCCTGCTCCGGGTCGAAGCGGATGTGGGTCGACGTCGTGATCGTGGAGAGGTTGCGCCCGATCGCCGCACAGTGCTCTCCGAGCACGGCGCGCTTGCGTTGGAAGCTGGCGACGTCTCCCGCGGGGACGTTCCAATGCTGTGCGTACTTCGCGACGGCCCGCAGCGTGCGCTTCTCACCGCCCCCGCCGATGCAGATCGGCGGGTGAGGTCGCTGCACGGGCTTCGGCTCACAGCGAGCGTCGGCAAGCTGGTAGTAGTGGCCCTCGAAGTCGGAGGTGGTGTCGGACATGAGCTTGATGAGCACCTCGCATGCTTCGTCGAACATGTCGAAGCGCTGCCGCAACGGCGGGAGCGTGATGCCGTAAGCGTCGCACTCCTGCTGGTTCCACCCTGCGCCAAGGCCGAGCTCGAGCCGGCCGTTCGAGATCACGTCTACGGTCGCAGCCATGTTCGCGAGCACCGCCGGATGCCGGTAGATGTTGCCGGTCACCATCACGCCGAGTCGGATGCGACGAGTCGCACTCGCCATCGCGGCGAGCATCGTCCAGGCCTCGAGACACGGACCGGTCGAGTCGGAGAAGATCGGGTAGAAGTGGTCGAAGTTCCAGGCCGACTCGAAGAGGTCGATCTCGTCGGCTCGCTGCCACACGGCGAGCATGTCTTCCCAGGTCGTGTGCTGTGGTGCGGTCTTGATCCCGAAGCGCATCGGCGCAGTCTCTCCGACTACGCGAGGACGTGCAGCGTGTAGGCGACGATGAAGCCGAGCGTCGTCACGACACCGACCACCTGCCCGCCGTGCTCGTAGGCCTCGGGCATCATCGTGTCGGCGAGCATCGTGAGGATCGCGCCACCAGCGAAGCTCTGCACGAAAGCGACGGTGTCGGGCGACGCGGTGTCCAGCAGTCCGTAACCAGCGAGCGAAGCGAGCGCCGAGACGAACACGATAAGGAGCCAGAGCTCGATGAGGTGTGCGCGGCTCCAGCCCCCGGTCCGCAGACCCTGCGTCGACGAGATGCCCTCGGGGAGGTTCGAGAGGAACACCGCGGCGAGGTAGGACACCCCGAGCGATGCGCCACCGACGAGCGTGAGACCGATGACCATCGACTCGGGGATGCCGTCGAGGACCGTGCCGAGCACGATCGCGAGACCACCTTCACCCGTGCCGGGGCCAGTCGGGTCCTTGCGTTGGGAACCACCCATCCTCGCGATCAGGAGGTTCCCGACCGAGAAGGTCGCGCACCCCGCGATGAGCCCGAGGCCGACGGGGAAGCCACCGCTCGCAAGCTGGTAGGAGTCCTCGACGAGGTCGAACGCCACCGCGCTGATCAGCACGCCGGATCCGAAGCCCATGATCAGGCCGATCGTGCGCACGCTGATGTGAAGCTCCAGCGCGATCAGCGCTCCGATGAGGAGCGACGACGCGGCGACCGCGCCCCACAGGAACGACCCACCGAACGACACCGCCAGGACGGGGCTCACGGTGTCGGCAACGGGGTGTGATCAGACGAGGTGTGATCAGACGAGGTGAGTCGAGGGCACCGACGACAGCTCGCCGCGCTCGGCGAGCTCCCGCACCGCCGGCACCGGATCGGGGTCGCCGAACTGCGCGGTGTCGCCGTAGTCCGCGGGACGCCCGGTCGCATCAAGGACCCACCACGACGCTTCGAGCGCGATGCCATTGGGGTCGGTGAAGTACACCGACCGCATGATCTGGTGATCGACGACGTCCGTGACCTCACACCCGGCGCCCTTCAGGCGGCGCTGGAGATCGAGCAACGCCTCTTCGTCGGGGACGTTGAACGACAGGTGATCGAACTGGATCGCGAGCGGATGAGGAGTGCCGGCCCCCTTCGCGAGGCGCTCGTGCTTGATGCTCGCGTACTCGAAGAACGCCACGGTGCACTCCGGCCCGAACTCGAAGAAGTAGTGCTTGAAGTCGGGCGTGCCGATCGTGGCCACAAGCCGAGCACCGAGGGTGCCGTGGTAGAAGCGGACCGTCGCATCCATGTCGTCGGTGATGAGGGCGAGATGGTTGATGCCCCGCCACGGCGGGCTCACGGGCTGCGGAGTGGGGGGCACCTGCTGCTGCTCGGTCATGGAGGGCTCCTCTCGCCTACGCGCAGCGTAATGACGGCGTCGCACATGGGGCTACGCTCCGGCTCGATTTCGTAAACCCCGGAGGAAGTCATGGCCACGCCGCAGCCGGCAATTCTCGCGAACCTCACTGACCACCAGTGGTACGTCCACCTCAGCCGCACGGAAGGCGCCGACCTCGGGGTCATCAAGCAAGCCCTGCGCGAGCTGCGTGCCGCCGGCTCGCCAGAGGGAGTGAAGGTCGAAGTCAACGTCTGCGTCCTCTTCGGCCCCACTCTGCTCGCCGACCTCACCGGCGACATTCCGAACGACTTCCAGCCCTATCCCGGGTACGAGTCGCCGGACGGAAAGGTCGCGAAGGGCACGCAGGAGGAGCTGCTGATCTGGCTTCACTCCGATCAGAAGGACCTCGCGTGGGAAGCGCAGTACAACTTCCGCACCGCGGTCGCCGGCCACATGAACGTGGCCCGCGAGACGATCGCCTGGATCTATCGCAACAGCCTCGACCTGACCGGCTTCATCGACGGCACGGGCAACCCTGCACCGGAAGACCAACACGACCGGGCGATCGTCCCCGACGGGCAGCCGGGCGCCGGCGGCGCGTTCTGCATCGCGCAGCGCTGGGTCCATGACCTCGGCTACTTCAACAGCCTCTCGCTCTCCGACCAGGAGAACCTCTTCGGTCGCAAGAAGGCCGACTCCGAGCGGCTGAAGAAGCAGAAGCCGACCTCGCACCTCTCGCACGTCGAGCTGCGCGAGGGCGACACCGCGGATGACTCGAAGCCCAAGCGCGGCGAGATGGTGCGTCGCTCCACGCCGTACGCGTTCCACGACGGCACGGTCGGTCTCTACTTCATGGGGTTCTGCAAGGAGCAAGCGCCGCTCCGCGAGCGCATGGAGGCGATCTACGGGATGCACGGCAACGCCCGTGACGCGCTCACCGACTACTCGACTCCGGCCTCGGGCTCGTTCTACTTCGCGCCGTCGACCGAGACGCTCGAGGCCGCACTCGCCTAGACAGTCTCACCATGGTCCTCGCGTCGGTCCTCCTCGCCGGCGCGGGGGCACTGGTGCTGGTGCTCTCCATCTTTGGGGCACGCTACCCGACGATCCATCCTGGCGAACAGCGGGTCTTCCGCGCGATCAACGGCCTTCCTGGCTGGCTGTACTGGATCCTCTGGCTGCCCATGCAGCTCGGCAACCTCGTCGTCGGTTGCGTCGCGGGCGTCGCCGTCGCGCTGTGGAAGGGCGACCTCGGCATCGCGATCGCCGTCGTGATCGCGACCCTCGTGAAGCTCGTCGTCGAACGGATCGTCCGGCGCGAGATGGCGGCATATCTCACCGTGAGGCAGCGGCCGGGTACGAGCCAACCCACCGCCATCCTCCGAGGCAAGGACGTCCCGAGGTCGGGCATGAGCTTCCCGTCGGGACACGTCATCCTCGTCGGCGCCATCAGTGGGCTGCTCGCACTCAGCCTCGAGGGCGAGCTCCTCTGGATCCCGTGGGTGCTCACCGCCCTCGTCATGTTCGGGCGGATGTACGTCGGCGCCCACAACCCCCTCGACGTCACCGCCGGGCTGGGTGCCGGCATGCTGATCGGCGCCGGTCTGCTCTTCGTGGTCGCCTGGCTCTGAGCCCGTTTGGGGCGAGGCCTGAGCCCGTTTGGGCCGGAGTCCCCGCGCGGGGCATGATCGCGACATGCCGAGCCAGATCCCCCTCGTCGAATACCTGGTCCTCGACGACCATCCCCACCTGGTCGCCAAGGAGTGCACGTCCTGCGGGGCGCGTTTCTTCGACCGGCGCAACGCGTGTGCGTCGTGCTTCGGAACCTCGTTCAAGGACGTGTCGATCCCGACGGAGGGCGAGGTGCGATCCTTCACGATCGTCTCGCTGGCCGCGCCCGGAATTGACGTGCCGTTCGTGGCGTCGGTGGTGGACTGCGGCGGCACGAGTGTGCGCGGCAATGTGATCAACACACCGCCTGACCCCGAGCACGTGACGCTCGGGATGAAGGTGCGCCTTACCACCTACGCGGTGGGCACGGATGATGACGGCACCGAGGCCATAGGCTTCGGCTTCGAGCCTCTGGAGGCATAGCCATGGCCAGCGACGACATCTACATCCTCGGCATCAAGATGACCAAGTTCGGGAAGCATCCCGACCTCGACACCGTCGACCTCGCGGCCGAAGCCGCACAGGCGGCGCTGAAGGACGCCGGCGTCACGATGAAGGACATCGGCATCCTCGCCGCGGGCAACCTCATGAGCCAGGGCGGCGCGATCGGCCAGGCCCTGCAGAAGCAGATCGGCCAGACGGGCATCCCCGTCTACAACGTCTCCAACGCGTGCGCGACGGGTGCGACGGCGTTGCGCACGACGGTCATGGCGTTGAAGGCAGGCGAATGCGAGATGGGGCTCGCCGTCGGCGTCGAGAAGCTCGCCGGTGCTGGCCTGCTCGGCGCGGGCGGCCGTCCGAAGTCGGACAAGAAGGAGTACACGCCGCAGGGTCGGTATGGCGCGGTGGCAACGGTCGACGGTCGCATCGGCACCGAGACGATGCCGGGTGTCTTCGCGCAGGTCGGCATGGAGTACGGCCACAAGTACGGCGGCACGAGCTTCGAGCTCTTCGCCAAGATCAGCGAGAAGAACCACTCCCACTCGACGCTCAACCCGCTCGCCGCTTACACGAAGAAGATGAGCCTCGAGGAGATCATGGGCGACATCATGATCGCCTACCCGAACACGCGGCCGATGTGCTCGGCGAACTGCGACGGTGCTGCCGCAGCAGTCGTGGTCACGGGCGAGAAGCTGAAGACGCTCTCGTCCGAGCAGCAGAAGCGGGCCGTCAAGATCCGCGCATCGGTGCTGACGAGCGATCCGTGGCAGGAGGCCTGCCAGATCCTTCCCGACGTCAACACGCTCACTCGCAACGCCGCGAAGCAGGCCTACGAGCAGGCCGGCATCGGGCCGGAGGATCTCGACCTCGTCGAGCTGCACGACTGCTTCGCCACCGCCGAGCTCGTGCACTACGACAACCTGATGCTCTGCCCGGAGGGTGGCGCAGTCGACTTCTTCGAGTCGGGCGCTCCGTGGCGTGACGGCCGCATGCCGGTCAACGTCTCGGGCGGTCTCGAGTCCAAGGGACATCCGATCGCGGCGACGGGCATCGCGAACATCTGGGAGGTCTGCCACCACCTTCGTGGCGAGGCAGGCGACCGCCAGATCGAAGGCGCGACGATCGGGCTCGCGCACGTGATCGGCCTTGCGAGCGCCTGCGGCGTGCACATCCTGGAGCGCAACGCCGCCTGATCGGCGACGGAGCAATGCATTGGGCCGTCGAGCGGATCCGCCGACTGGCCCGCCGATCCGGCTTCGACATCACTCGATATCCGCCGCCGGTGGGGATGGGTCTCCCGGAAAATTCGCTCGACGGGCCGGTGGGGTACGACGTCACCGGGACGCGGGCGCGGCGCGTGGAGGAGAAGTACGTCGACCACATGCACCGGCGCGGGATCACGGTGCTCGTCGATGGCGGCGCCAACGAGGGGCAGTTCGCCGCGACCATGCGCGATGCCGGTTGGGACGGCCCGATCCTCTCCTTCGAGCCGTTGCCGGATGCCTATTCCGTCCTCGAGTCGCGCGCGGCGATGGACCCGACCTGGCGCACGTTCAACGTCGCGCTCGGACCGGAGCCGGGCCGCGCCACCCTTCACATCGCGGGCAACTCCATGAGCAGCTCTGTGTTGCCGATGCTCGATGCACACCTGCAGGCCGCTCCCGAGAGCGCGTACGTCGGCACGGCCGAAGTCGAGATCGTCGCGCTCGATGCCGCTCTGGCGGAGGCGGTCGATGCGAATGACCGGATCTGCCTCAAGCTCGACTGTCAGGGCTACGAACGCGAGATCCTGGACGGAGCCCGGCGCACGGTGTCCGCGACTGTCGTCGCTGTCATCGAGCTGTCTCTGGTGGCCCTCTACGAGGGCGGGATGCTGTTCGGCGAGGCGGTCGAACGACTCAGCCGCGACGGACTCGCGCTGGTGGCCATCGAGTCTGTGTTCACGGACCCCGACACGGGTGAGCTCCTGTCCGTGGACGGATGCTTCGTTCGGCGATGAAGGCGGCTGCCGCCTCGGCGTATAGGGCTGCTGCGCAACGTCTGGTGGCGCTGCGCTGGTAACACTGGGAGGGCTGATGGACGCCTCCCCGGCCTTCGCGCTCACCGATCTCACGAAGAGCTTCGGAAACGTCGTCGCGCTCGACGGCCTCACGTTGACCGTGCCTCGCGGCTCCGTTGGCCTCGTCGGCGCCAACGGAGCGGGCAAGACGACGATGTTCCGCTTGCTTCTCGGGCTGATCACACCGACCAAGGGGCGGGTCGAGGTCCGCGGCCAGGACGTGCAGGCCGACCCGATCGCGGCGCGGGGCCGACTCGGTTTCATGCCCGAGCACGACTGCCTCCCGCCCGACCAGACAGCGGCCGACCTCGTCTCGACGCTCGGCGAGATGAGCGGGCTCCCCGTGCGAGCAGCCCGCCAGCGAGCATCGGATGTGCTCGACCTCGTCGGGCTCGACGAGGCGAGGTTCCGCCCGATCGACGGCTTCTCGACTGGCATGCGACAGCGCACGAAGCTCGCCCAAGCCCTCGTCGCCGATCCCGAGCTCGTGCTGCTCGACGAACCCACCGCGGGACTCGACCCGATCGGGCGCCAGGAGATGCTCGACCTCGTCAAGAGACTCGGCGGTTTCGGCATCTCAGTCGTGCTCGCCACTCATCTCCTCGACGACGTGCAGTCGGTCTGCGACCACGTCGTCATGATCGACGCGGGCAAGCTCGTGCTCTCCGGGCCGACGACACAGCTCCTCGAACGAGCAGGCACGGTGCGCGTCGACGTGGGGGGACAGAACGAGGCGCTGGTCGACGCGCTCGCCCGTCGGGGTCTGGTCGGCTCTGTCCTCGAAGACTCGACCCTGGACGTCGCCGGAGAAGGTCACGACACCGACGCGCTGCTCGACATCGTGCGGGACGTCGTCGCAGACCTGCAGCTCCCGCTGCACGCGCTTGTCGACGCGCCACGCCTCGCTCGACGAAGTCTTCTTGCGCACGGCTGGCGAGCGATGAGCACTCCCTCGGGCGCGCTGGGCGCGGTCTACGACCGCGGGTACCGGCCATACGACGGTCCTCGAGGCGGGCGACGTGACGGTGGGCTGGCGCTCTACCGCGCGTCGATCCGTCGAGCGCTCGGCATCCGCCGCTCCTGGCGCCAGAAGGTGTTCCCATGGGTGCTGCTCGCGATCGTGACGGTGCCCGCCATGATCAACGTCGGCGTCGGTTACGTCACTCGTGATCAACCCCGAGCCGACTTCACGTTCATCACGTACCACGACTACGTCGGCGTATCGAGCGCGCTTTTGCTGTTCGTCGCCCTCACGGCCCCAGACGTGATCTGCCCCGACCGTCGCCATCGAGTGCTGCCCTTGATCTTCGCCCGACCGCTCGTCGGCACCGACTACGTGCTGGCCAAGGTCGGTGCGATCACCACGATCCTGTTCGGCTTCGGGTTCATCCCGCAGGTCGTCTTGTTCGTCGGCCAGATGCTGGTGAGCAAGGGGGCGCTCAACTACCTCACCGACAACGCAGCAGTGCTCTGGCAGGTGCCGCTCGCTGTGCTGGTGCTCGCGATCTACTACGGCGCGGTCGGCGTGGCCGTCTCTTCGCTCACGAGCCGGCGCATCGTCGCAGGCGTCGCGATCCTCGGACTCGCACTCGTGCCCTCCGCAGTGGTCGGTGTGCTCTTGAACAACGGCGACGGCACCGGGATGATCGCAGTGATGAACCTGCTCGCGCTGCCGCTGCACCTCCGCGACCTGATCTTCCTCGGCCACATCGATCCGGACAGCACACTCGGCGAGGTCCACTACGGAGGCATCGTCTCGGTCGTGGCGTACATGGTCGTGCTGGCCGCCTCGTTCGCCGTTCTCTTCGCCCGCTACCGGCAGCCCGACGCATGACCGCCCTCGATCCGGCGTTCGCACCCGACGCGACCGTGGTGGTCCGTGACCTCTCGGTCTGGTTCGGGCCGAAGGTCGCGCTGTCCGAGCTCAGCTGCTCGTTCGGTCCGGGAGTCACGGGTCTGCTCGGGCCGAACGGCGCCGGCAAGACGACGCTCATGCGGGCGATGACCGGCCTCCTCGCCCCCAACAGCGGCGACCTCAGCGTGCTCGGCGCCAACCCCCGCGACGACCGCGAGGTGCAACGGACACTCGCGCTGGTGCCCGAAGACGAAGCAGTGCCTCCGGTCCTCACGGCCCGTCAGCTCGTGCGCTATGTGGCCGACCTGCACGGCATCGCGGGCGCCGAGCGGGTCGACCACGCCCTCGACACCGTCGACCTGCTCGATGTCGCGGATCGCCGCGTGGGCGGGTTCAGCAAGGGCATGCGACAGCGCACGAAGATCGCCGCTGCCCTCGTCACCGATCCACAGGTGCTGGTGCTCGACGAGCCGCTCAACGGCGCCGATCCGGTGCAACGCGCGCACCTGATCACCCTCTTCCGTACCCTCGGCGAGCAAGGTCGCACCGTCATCGTGAGCTCCCACGTGTTGCACGAGGTCGAACGGCTGGCGGGACGCCAGATCGTGCTCGTGCGCGGCCGGCTCGCTGCGGCAGGCGGGCACCGCGCAATACGCGACGCGATGGCAGATCGTCCCCGTCGCGTCCTCGTGCGCACGCCGGCTCCACGCCTGTTGGCGGCCGCGCTTCTCGAGCTCGACGTCGTCAGCAGCATCACCGTCGACGCGTCCAGCTTGATCGTCTCGTCCAACCGGGCGAGCGACATCGCGATCGCGTTGCCACAGCTCGCCCGATCGATCGACGCGCGTCTCGAAGAGGTGCGACCTCTCGACGACTCGTTGGAGAGCATGTTCAGGGAGCTCGTCACATGAGCGCCGGCACCGCGGTGTTGCGGTACACGCTGCGAGTCTCGATCCCAGCGAAGCGGTGGTGGACGCTCGCGCTGCCCTGTGCCGGTGCGATCCTGCTCGGCCTCCTCTCGCTGACGAGTGACGACGCACCCGATCGGGCCTTCGCGCACGTCGCCGACGTCGGCCTCTTCTCGCTCTTGATCCCGATCGGGTGCCTGGTCATCGGCGACGCCGTGCTCGGTGCCGAGATCCGCGCGGGCACGTTCCACTTCACATGGCTCAGTCCGGTCCCCGTCCGCACCGTCGTGCTGGGTCGCTGGTTCGGCGGATGGCTCATCGCTCTCGTCACGCTCGTCCCGGCGGTCGCGCTCGCCGCGCTCGCCGCAGACAGCCCGTCGAGCGTGGGGCCGATCGTGCTCGCCACCGTCACGGGGTCGGCGGCCTACATCGGGCTGTTCGTGCTCGTCGGCTGTGTGACGAAGCGAGCCGCGGTGTGGTCACTCGCCATCGTGTTTCTCGGCGAGCGCCTGCTCGGGTCCGCACTGTCGGGCGTCGCCCAGCTGTCGCCGATGTGGGAGGCGCGGGCGGTGTACGCGGGTCTCGGGCCCGACGCACGCATCCTCGTCCGTGAAGGCATCCCCCAGGGGTGGTCGGCCGTGATTCGCCTCGCCGCGATCACGATCCTCACGTTGCTCGCAGCGTCGTCGCGCTTGAAGCACCTCCGCCTCGCCGGCGCATCCGACTGAGCCACGCGGCTACTGCTGATACCCCTCGACGGTGCGCTCCTCGCGCGCGAGCGCGTCGTTCGGGTCCTCGCCATACTCACGATGCGCCCGCCGCTGCCGCAGCAAGTCCCAGCACTGGTCGAGCATCTTCTCGATTCCGTCGAGCCGCTCCCTGTCGACTCGGTCTTCGCCTTGGCGCAACGTGTGCTCCTCGGCGACGAGGTTCTGGATGAACTGCAAGATCTCGGCGTCTTCCATGGGCCCTTCCCTACCACCTCGAGCCTGAAACGATGAGGCCGTGACCTCTGGATCCCACGAGACCGCCCGCTCCCTCGTCGCCGAGATGACTGAGGAAGAGAAGCTCTGGTGCCTCGATGGGGACGCGCCCTTCTGGGCCGGGCTCGGCTCCATGGGCCGCGGCGGCTATCACAAGAGCCCGTTCTACGCCGCTCGAGTCGAGCGCCTGGGATTGCCTGGGTTCGCGTTCTGCGACGGGCCGCGGGGTGTGGTCGTCGACCACGCGACCTGCTTCCCCGTGACCATGGCTCGCGGTGCGACATGGGACCTCGACCTCGAAGAGCGCATCGGCGAGGCCATCGGCCTCGAGCTGCGGGCCATCGGGGCGGACCTCTACGGCGGGGTCTGCGTCAACATCCTGCGGCATCCCGCGTGGGGTCGGGCCCAGGAGACATACGGAGAGGACCCCCATCACGTCGGCGAGCTCGGCGCGGCCCTGACGCGCGGCGTGCAGCGCCACGCGATGGCGTGCGTGAAGCACTTCGCCTGCAACTCGATGGAGAACGCTCGGTTCCGCGTCGACATCGTCGTCGACGAGGCGGCGCTGCACGAGGTGTACCTTCCGCACTTCAGGCGGATCGTGGACGAGGGCGTCGCCGTCGTGATGAGCGCGTACAACAGCGTGAACGGCGACTTCTGTGGCGACAGCAAGGCGTTGCTCACCGACATCCTCCGCGACGAGTGGGGCTTCGAGGGGTTCGTGATCAGCGACTGGATCATGGGCATCCGCGATGCGGGCCGCTCGGTCGCCGCCGGCCTCGACGTCGAGATGCCGTACCGGATGGTGCGGGCAACGGGACTACGCGACGCGCTCACTCGCGAGGACATCACGTGGGAGCAGATCGACCGCAGCATCGAGCGCGTCCTGTCGACGCTGCTCCGGTTCGACGCGGTGCTGCAGCAGCCGAGGCCCGACATCGACGTCCTCGCGTGTCCCGAGCACCGCTCGTTGGCTCGCGAGGCGGCGGCCAAGTCGATCGTGCTGCTCCGCAACGAGCACGTCGACGGGGCTGCGGTGTTGCCCCTCGCTGCATCCGAGGTGCACCGGATCGCGGTGCTCGGACGGTTGGCGTCGATCGTCAACCTCGGCGACGGAGGCTCGAGCGATGTGTGGGCACCGGACGTCGTGACCGCCCTCGACGGCATCCGCGCCGCGCTGCCAGATGGTGACGTTCTGTTCGACGACGGCACAAACATCGAGTTGGCGAAGGCCCTCGCTTCCACATGCGACGTCGCCCTCGTCGTCGTCGGATACACGTACGCGGACGAAGGCGAGTACATCGGCGACGCGGGCACGGCGCATCTCCGGCACCTGCTGCCTGGCAACGACGACCCGGAGCTCGTCGAGCGCTTCGAAGCCGAGACCGCGCGGCGACGGGCGGTCGACACGCCGGAGCACGTGCGGGCTCGCAAAGACGAAGGAGGGTTCGCGCGGCGGGGACCGCATCTCTCTGCGCCTTCCGGCCGAGCAGGTGGCGCTGATCCACGCGGTGGCCGCGGCGAACCGACGCACGATCGTCGCGATCGTCGCCGGAAGTGCCGTGCTCATCTCGGAGTGGGACGACGAGGTGCCTGCCATCGTGCAGTCCTGGTACTCGGGCATGGAAGGCGGTCACGGCCTCGCTGACGTGTTGTTCGGCTCTGTCGACTCGAGCGGTCGTCTGCCGTTCTCCGTGCCCGCAGACGAGACGCACCTACCTGAGTTCGACCGCGACGCGGACCGCTTCGTGTACGACCGCTGGCACGGCTGGTGGAAGCTCGAGCGTGACGGCAACGCGCCGGCCTACCCCTTCGGGTTCGGCCTCAGCTACACGGGCTTCGAGCTGAGCGACGCGAGTGCCGTGGCGGACGAGGACGCCATCCGAGTCCGCGCGACCTTGCGCAACACAGGATCGCGGAGAGGAACCGACGTCGTGCAGGTCTATTCGGCCGAGCCGCCGCGTCTGGTCGGTTTCGCGGCGTGGACGTCGATCCGGCCGAGTCCATCGAGGTCGTGATCACGGGGCCGATCGCAAGGCTCGCGGTACGGGATGTCGAGCTCCACGCGTGGGTGGTGCGGCCGGGCAAATACGAGCTGCGCGTCGCTCGATCTGCTGTCGACGCGGGCATCCCTTGCAGCGTGACTATCAGCTGAGCAGCGCGTCGATCATGTCGTCGGCGGCCGGTGCCTCCGCGGTGTCCTTGTAGCCCTCGAGCCGCCGATACACCTCCGCTGCCGCTTGGAACCCACCACCCGGCAGGCCGGCGTCTTCGAGGCTCACTGCGATCTCCTGCATCTCCGCGATCCAGCGCCACGCCTTCGCTGCGGTCGTGGGAGACCGATCGGCTGCCGCGAGAGCACCGGGCTGGGAGCGCTGCCACTCGTCGACCAACGCGTCCTCCACGCCCTCCGCACGAGCGAGCGCACGCACCGAGAGCACCAGCGCGTTGAGGCCCTTCGTCCACCCCGCGTAGGCCATCTTCAGCGCCGACGCGGCCGCCGGCTCGATGCCCAGCCACTCGGTGCGGATCTCGGGCGTGCGGAGCAGATCGGCGATGACGTCACCCCCTTCGCCCGAGAGATAGAGCGCCGTCGGTCGGCCCCTCGCAGGCGGCGCGCCGATGATCCCTCCGTCGACGAACGCGATGCCTGCGCGCGCGACCCGCGTCCCGATCTCACGCGACCGTCCGGGCGAGATCGCGTTGCAGTCGACGAAAACGAGCGATCGAGCATCAAGAGACTCGGCCGCGACGGCGATCTCGTCGGCGACCGAGCTCGCCGTCCCCGGGGGGACGATGGACAGCACCACGTCGCTCTCGCTCACGAGCGCGGCGAAATCGGAGACGTCCTCGATGCCCTCGGTCGCCGCGCGGGATCGGGACGCCGCGCTGCGCGCTCCGAGGACCGACACGACTCGCCGATCGCTCACAGCCAACGCGCCGCCGACGGCCGCGCCCATCACACCCAGCCCCACCAAGCCGATCGTGGGAGTCGCCATCAGCTCGCGGCCGTCCAGCTCGAGTAGTCGTTCGTCCGCCATCGCTGCGGAGCGATCCGCACGACCGCGCTCGCGGAGCCGGCCGATTGCTCTACGTAACCCTTTGCGAGGTCAGGCCCGAGATACCGAGACGCCATCTCGAAGGCGAGCCCTCCGTCGCCGTCCTCGACGACGGCTGGCCCCTCGATCGTGACGAACCGATACGGCATCGATTCGTCTTGCGCGCAGAGCGACGCCACCCCGGCGGCCTTGACGAGTCGCGCCTTCTCGCTGTCCGCTCCGATGATCAGCCGGACGTCGCCCCCGGGTTCGTACAGGTACCAGACCGGCGTGGCGAGCGGCGCGGCGCCCGGCCGAGTCACGCAGAACACACCGACATGCACGCCCGCGAGAAACGTCTCACGCGCCGCCTTCGACATCGTCAGCTCACTCATGGACGCCAGCCTTGCTCACAGCGCCGCGAGCGCCAACCCTGCGGCGGCGAAGAGCAGCCCGCCCCCCGTGTTGATCATGACGTTGCGCGCCGCGAGCTTCATGCGTCCGCCCTCGGCTAGTCGCAAGGTCTCGAACGTGAACGTCGAGAACGTCGTGTACGCGCCGCAGAAGCCCGTGCCCAACACGACACGAGCGTCCTCGGGGAAGGCGTGGTACAGCGCGAGCCCCGTGAGGAGGCCGAGGACGAACGACCCGGAGAGGTTGACGACACCGGTGCCCCACGGAAGGTCGCTACGAACTCGATCTTGGACGAAGACATCGAGCGTGTACCGGGCCACCGCGCCGATGGCTGCCGCAGCCAGGAAGAACAACCAAGTGGAGACGCTCACGACGATTCGGCGCTCGCCCGACCCACGTACTTCACAACCTCGACGTCGTCCATGATCACGAGACCCTCGGTGATCAGGTCGTCCAGCGCTGGGAGGAAGGCGCGAATGTGCTCCTCTGTGTCGACGATGACGACCGCTATCGGGAGGTCCTCCGACAGCGAGAGGATGCGAGTCGTGTGGACGTGGTTCGAGGCACCGAACCCCTCGATGCCGCGAAACATGGAGGCGCCCGCCAAGCCGGCTCCGTGGGCCCGGTGCACGATCTCCGTGGCCACCGAGTGGTGACCAACTTGATCTGACTCACCCACGAAGATCGTCAGCCTCTTGTGTTGCCCCTCCAACCTCATGATGTCTCCCCTGGCAGAAGTAGACGGGTCGTCGCCCGAGCGACTGACATGCCACACAGGGCAGCACCGATGCCGAAGACGAGGCTTGCGGCGACATAGACGGCGGCGGTCACCGCGCGACCGCCCTTGATGAGCAGGTCCGTCTCGACGCTGAACGTCGAGAACGTCGTGTACGCGCCCAAGAAGCCCGCACCCAGGAACGCGCGCGCATACCGCTCCGGCGGAAACCGCTCGATCAGCACGACCAGGAGAAATCCGAGCGCGAGTGCACCGGACACGTTCGTGGCGAGAGTGGCCCACGGGAAGCTGCCCGAGTGCACGAGGACGAGGCGCGAGATCCCGTATCGGGCGGCTGCACCCGGCATTGCTCCGAGCGCGATCGCGGCGAGCACGCGGTGGATCATGTCGAGCGGTCACGCCTGCCTCCTTCCTCGCTCCAATGCCTGCGTGGTCGAGATCAGCAGGACCCGTCAGCCGGAAGGCGGTTCGGTCGACACAGCGACCAGGCGAGATCCATCGCCGCCGACAGACTAGCGAGCGGTGGAATCCGGGCGCGTGCTCTCAATCAGCGAAGACGTCGCGCGACAGCTGGATGAAGAACGTGTGATCGTGACCCTTGTTCGGGTCTGACGCGTTGTAGTGCTTCTTGGTCTGCCCGTCGGGCACGACCTCCTCGCTGTAGATCGCTCCGACAGGACAGACGTCGGGTTGGTAGCACGCGGTGCACGACGTGCACTCCTCGGTGTTCACGTAGAGGATCGTGTCGAGGAAGACTGTGATGGACTCGGGCTGCGGCGCATGCGTGTTCTCGATCACGCCGCTGCCGGCCTGCTCTTCCGAGAACAGCTGGTTCGTCTCCGGGTTGAACTCGTAGATGCACTGCACCGGGCAGACATCCACGCATGCTCGGTCCTTGGTGTCGATGCACGCTTCGGTGATGATCGCAACGCCGGCCATGTGCAAGGTTTACCTCTCGGGATGGGGCGGCGCAGTGCGCCGCCCGGGCATACGAAGCACCGATTGTCGAGCGAAGCGAGCGACGCCGATCGAAGCGAAGCGGAGACCGGCGGCAGGATGGGGCGGCGCAGTGCGCCGCCCGGGCATACGAAGCACCGATTGTCGAGCGAAGCGAGCGACGCCGATCGAAGCGAAGCGGAGACCGGCGGCGAAGAAAGGAAGGGAGCATGCGCGGGAAGGCTGCGATCGTCGGCGTCGCGGACTTGGCGTCGCCCACCGGCGAGCTCGATCTGCACGGGCGAGCGCTCGAGATCGCGATGATCAAGGCGGCGCTCGACGACGCTGGCCTCTCCCTCGACGACGTCGACGGGGTGTGCCACACGCAGTCGTCGATGGTGCTCGCCGAGTACCTCCGGATCACTCCGAGGTGGACGGAATCGACGATGACCGGCGGCTCCTCCTTCGAGGTGCACGCCGAGCACGCCGCCGCGGCGATCGCGGCAGGCCTGTGCGACGTGGTGGTGAGCGTCTACGCCAGCACGCCCCGATCGGATCGCAAGCGCTCCTCAGGCGAAGGACGGCCTCGCCGTCCCGGTGGCGGCGGTGGCAACGACGCCGCCGTCGAGTTCGAGGTGCCCTATGGCCTGCGGGCGCCGATCGCCCCGTACGCGCTCGCTGCGAACCGCCACATGCACGAGTACGGCACGACTGCCGAGCAGCTCGCCGCGATCGCGGTGCAGACGCGGCGATGGGCTTCGATGAACCCGCAAGCTCGATACCGTGACCCCATCACGGTCGACGACGTGCTCGCGTCGCCGTACCAAGTGGCGCCGCTGCACACGCTCGACTGCTGCCTCGTCACCGACGGCGCGGGCGCGTTCGTCATGACGAGCGCCGAGCGGGCCAAGACCCTGCGCAAGCCACCGGTGTACGTGCTCGGTGCCGCAACTGCGCACGACCACGCGTCGGCGATCGCGGAGATGCCCGTCCTCACGACGACACCGGGTGCGATCAGCGGGCCGAACGCGCTCCGGATGGCCGGGGTCGCACCTGCCGATGTCGACGTGCTCGAGGGCTACGACAGCTTCACGATCACCGCCCTCCTCCACCTCGAGGACCTCGGCTTCTGCGCGAAGGGGGAGGGCGGACCGTTCGCCGCCGAGGGTCACACCGGCCCTGGCGGCTCGATCCCAATGAACACACAAGGCGGCGGGCTCTCGTACACCCACCCCGGCATGTACGGGATGTTCCTTCTCACCGAAGCCACCAAGCAGCTGCGCGGCGAGTGCGGCGCACGTCAGGTGCCGGACGCAGAGATCGCCGTGGCCCACGGCGCCGGATTCGTCCTGTCGTGCATGTCGACCATCGTCTTGGGAACGGAGGCAACGCTGTGAGCCGGCTCGAGCCACGACCGACCGAGGCGAGCACCCCGTACTGGGAGGCGACCCGCGACAAGCGGTTGCTCCTTCAGTGGTGCCTCGATTGCGACGCACCTGTGCACTTCCCGCGTGTCGCCTGCCCGAGCTGCCTGGGCTCGCGCTTCGAGTACCGGGAGGCGTCAGGCCGCGCGACGGTGCATGCCGTCGTCGTCGAGCATCGCCCGCCGTCGCCCTTCGACGACGACCAGCCTTACGCCGTCGCGATCGTCGATCTCGACGAAGGAGCGCGCATGGTGACGAACATCGTCGGGTGTCCGCCCGTGGACGTCAGGGCGGGTCAGTCAGTGCGCGTCACTTGGGAGGCACTCTCCGACGGCCGTCACTTGCCTCTCTTCGAGCCCGAGGAGCGACCGGCCGGATAGGCGAGGTGCACGGCGGCTTCGGGCGTGTTCACCCGGAAGGCCACCGTCTCCTCGATGTAGAGCTGCACCGCTTCGGCGTCCGCGGCCGCGTATCCGATCGAGAAGTCCTCGCCGACCGTGATCTCGAAGTCGCCTCCACGCTGGCTCAGCACCACGGCTCCGTCGACCGCCGGCGCCCACACGACCGGACCGCCGAGGATCTCGCGGATGTGCTGGAACACGGAGTAGCCGCCGTGCTCGGTCGTCTCTGTGACGCCGGTGAAGCACCGGGACCCGAGCGCCACCGCGTACGGGCCGTCGATGTCGGCTGCGCGGAGCACCGCGACCCGCGGGCGACGTGTTCCGGGTACCGGGTGTACTCGTCGTCGATCGGGACCGCTGGATGGGGGGAAGACGGGATGATCCCCGCGATGCCACCGAGCTCGTATCCGTGGAACACCAAGCCGTCCTCGGCGAGCGCGGCCGCACGCCCGGCGGCGATGACCGGATCGAGGTCCACGTCGTCCGCGCCACGGTCTGCCGCCGCGAGCTCTGACCTCGGGACGAAGAACGGCGCCCGCAGCTCGACGAGCGGCAGCACGCTTCGCCGCACCGCTGACACCCCGTCGATCGGCCCCTTCGCGATCGGCGTCACCCTGCCGAGGTCGACGGCCGAGTGCTCCCAGCCGAGGGGCCCGTCGAAGTCGATGAGTCGGCGCGCGGCGAGGTAGTGCTTGAGCGAGCGCGTCGCTTCGTCGTCGATCGCCTTCCAGGCCCGGTCGGTGACGGGGGCGAGGTCTCTCAGCAGATGGTTCACAGCAGGGTCTCACTCTCGAGTCGGAGGTCGCCGATGCCGAGCATCCCATCTCGGATCGGGGAACGGAACATTGGGTTCGGAGACGGCGCCGCCACCCGCGTCAAGGTGTTGGCATCGGTGTGGACGAACGGATCGGAGCGATCGGGGATCTCGAGCACAGTCGTCGAGTCATACGACCACCGCTTGTCGGGATGGGCGACGATCCTGATCCGGAAGCTCTGCGTGCGAAAGCCGCGATCCAGAAACGGAACCGACGAGATGCCATAGACGGGTGCCCCGAGCGACGCGGTGACCTCGAACTCGGTCGCGTCCGGCGCCGCGTTTCCCCCGGCGACCGCCACCTGCCCGCGCGGGATCGTCAGCGTGTGCACCACCGTGTTCGTAGCCGGTTCCCACAGCCAGTAGCCCACCTGGTCGTGGAAAGTCTCGGTCTTGCCGACCTCGTTGATGTGGGTGTGATACCTCAGGCCGTAGAACAGCTGCGGCCCGTTCGTCTGGAAGTCGATCGGGTCGAGCTGATAGCGCTCGATGTAGACAGCGCCGTCGGCACCGCCGAGGACCGGGTGCACATCGTCGCCTCTGCGCCCTTCCCAGGTGCCGGCGAGTGGGCGGAGCGGACCGAGGTTGGCCAAGGTGTCAGGGTCACCGTCGGGCTCGGTGAAGAGATCGTCGCCATACCCGTCGGCGTGCACGGCGCTCATCTGCGCAAGTTAGTGAGCCAGCCGGAGCTGCGCGATCGCCCGGCTAGCCGATCAGGTGGTGGATCACATCCTTCGAGTGTGTGAGCGGGACCCGGTTGCCCTCGAGCTCGATGCGGGACCCCGGACGCGGTGTCGATCAGCTCGAGCACCCTGACGTTCACCCTCGCATGCACCTTCACCTCGACCTCGCTGCGCGGGAGCTGGAACACGAGGGCCGAGGGCCGAGGGCTCGCTATGGCGCGTGCGCGCGGCGAGCCCGGCTCACCATGTCGGCTTCCGACATCGCCGGACGTTACCCGTGGACTCGGGCGATCGCGGCCGCCCTCCCACCCGTCGCGTCGAGCAGTGCGAGCGGGGCGATCTCGAGCTCGAGGCCGCGCCGACCCGCGCTGCAGAACACGGTGTCCCAGGAGAGAGCCGAGTGATCGACCACGGTGTCGAGCCGTCGCTTCTGACCGACCGGGCTGATCGCGCCGACGAGGTATCCCGTCGACCGCTCGGCTGCCGCGGGGTCCGCCATGTCCAGTCGCTTCGCGCCGATGACGGTGGCCAGCGCCTTCAAGTCGAGCATCGCGGGCACCGGCACGATCCCGACGACAAGCGTCGCTCCGGTCGAGACGACCAACGTCTTGAACACGCGGCCCGCGTCGACGCCGAGCGCCTCGACCGCCTCCTCTCCGAACGACTCGACGGCGGGGTCGTGGGGGTACGAGTGCACGCGGTGCTCGACCCCTGCCCGCACGAGCGATGCGATCGCCGGAGTGGAAGCTGCCATCCCCCCTCAGCGTCGCACTGCGACGAGCACTGATCCCCGGCCTTGACATGACCCCCTTATACCCCCACTATGACCCCATGCCCAAGATCAACGTGTACCTGCCCGACGCGCTGGCCGAGGCGGTCCGCGAAGCACAGCTTCCCGTGTCGTCGATCTGCCAAGCCGCGCTCGAGACCGCAATCCAGCGCGTGGCCGCAGCCCGCGACGGGCGCCTCTACGGACGGTTCACCCCAAGGGCCAAACGTGTCCTCGAGCTCGCCGACGGGGTCGCGAGGGAAGTACCGAACGATCAGATCGACACGGTGCATCTCTTGGTCGGCGTCATCGACGAGGGCGGAAACCTCGCGTTGAAGGTGCTCGAGTCACTCGAGATCGAACCCGCAGACCTCCGAGTCGAGCTGATGGCGTCGATGCCCTCCGCGACGGCTCCCGTCGTCGACAAGCTCCCTTACTCCCCAGCGGCGATGCGCGCGCTCGAGCTCACCGCGAAGGAGGCCATGACGCTCGGGCACAACTACATCGGGTGCGAGCACATCCTCCTCGGGATCATCGCGACCGAGGACAGCGCCGGGAGCCGGGTATTGCAGCGGATGGGAGTCGACGGGCGAGCGGTGCGTCGTGCGGTCGTGAGCGCCCTGTCGGGTTTCGTCCACGCCAAGGAGCAGGGGCAGCCCACCTCTTCGGATGCGCCGATCGACGAGATCCTACGCCGACTCGACGCGATCGAGCAGCGCCTCGGAGGCGACTGAGCGACAATGCACGACGAGTGAACGTGCGCCGCGACGTCGAGGGGCCTTTGGCGATCGTCCGGCTCGATCGCCCCGAGAAGCTCAACGCGTTCACGTTCGAGATGGTCGGCGAGATCCGATCCGTGATCGACGCGGCTGCGTCCGACCCAAGGGTGATCGCGATCGCAGTGACGGGGAGCGGCCGCGCGTTCAGCGCCGGCCTCGACACAGGAGACCTGGCTCGCTCGGCCTCAGGCGATCCGGCAGCTCGAAGCCACTCGAGCCCCGATCCCGAAGAGCTCCCGGCCCTGTTCAGTCACATCCTGCGTGTGCCGAAGCCGGTGATCGCCGCAGTCAACGGCGTTGCGGCAGGCGGTGGCTTCGTGCTGGCCATGATGTGCGACCTGCGGTTCGCGGCAACCAGTGCCAGCTTCACGACAGCGTTCTCCCGCCGCGGCCTCGTGGCCGAGCACGGCACGAGCTGGCTGCTGCCACGCATCGTGGGTCTCAACCGGGCACTCGACTTGATGTGGAGCGCCCGCCACTTCGATGCCGAGGAAGCGTTCCGGATCGGGTTCGTCGATCGGCTCGTGCCCGACGAGCATCTCCTCGACGAAGTGAGGGCATATGTCGACGAGCTCGCCGCGCACGTGTCGCCGCGATCGATGGCAGTGATGAAGCGCCAGCTCTACGGCGACCTGTCGATGCCACTCCGCGAGGCGCTCCTCGGCGCCGACGTGCACGTCCAGGCCGCGCTCGTCCATCCCGACGCAACGGAGGGCGTGGCGTCCTTCGTCGAGCGGCGCCCGCCTCGCTTCGCCCCTCTGCACTGGTCAAAGGGGCCGGACCGCTGATTCGGCCCGGCCCCGAGCGAAGATGAGCGTGGCGTTCGGCGTGGAGCGCGGCTCCATCTCTCGGTCAGGCCCGGACGATCGGCGTGTCGACCTGCTCGAGAAGTGCGGTCACTGTCGAGGCTGTCCCGCTGGACCACGCCTGCGCGAACCGACCCGAACCCAGAGCGGTGATCGCTCTCGCCCTCGCCGAAGCGATGTGACCGACCTCGCGAAGGGGGGTCGCGAGACCGAGGCCGCTACGCACTTCCGCCTGACCACCGAGAAGGAGGGCCACCATCTCGTGGTCACCCGAGGCGCTTGCGGCCATGGCTCGCTCGGTGAGCACATGAGCGAAGCCACCCAGATCGCCCTGTGAGACGTAGACGTGCCCTGCCTCCGAAAGCAGCACGAGTGCCTCCGCGAACAGACCCTCGCGCCGGGCGATCCGAGCGAGCGACCGCATGCACTCGGCAGCCGCGTTCACGTCGCCGAAGCGCTGCGCGAGCTCGAGCGTCTCGTGCATCAGGCGTCGGGCTTCATCAAGACGACCCTCGAGGAGAGCCAAGTCCGCGCTGTCACTGAGCAACGGACCAGTCATCCAGGTGTCTCCCAGGCCGGACGCTCGCGCGAACGCAGTGTCGAGGAGCCCACGGGCGGCCTGCCCATCGCCTCGATCGAGGGCCAGGCTCACCAGAAGCCTCAGGGACATCACGATCTCTGGGGTGTTCCCGCTTGACATCGCGTCGTCGAGGTTGGCTTCGATGAGCTCAGTCGCCCTCGCGGGCTCGCCTTGCATCGCAAGGATGTGGCCCAGCACCAGCCGAGCCGAGACCTGCCCTCGGTCCGCACCGGCACGCAGATCGAGCTCCATCGCCTGTTCAGCGCACTGGCGAGCAGCGGCGAATCGGCCCTGGCGACGGTGCCCGTCGGCAAGGATCGCCAGTGCAACGCTCCGCACGCCCTGATCGGGTTCGGCCACCGCCGCCAAGAAGCGCGCGAGCATCTCGGTGCCCTCGCCTGGCGCAACACGAGTCGACCAGTAGGCGTCGAGATCGACAGCGTACCGAAGGCCCTCGGCCGGGTCGTGCTGCAAGTACCAGGCAAGGGCCGCCCGATGCTCGTCCTGGTCGAGGGAGATCGCGTTCAGCGTCTCGAGCTCGCTCACCTTCGAATCGGTCTGCCGCGCTGCCGTTCGGAAGTGACGAGCATGCAAAGCCCGTGCGGTGGTCGCAGCCTCGGAGTCGTCGAGTCGCGCACGTGCGAACGACCGAATCGTCGCGAGCAGGCGGAACCGCCGATCGATGCTCGTCTCGTCAGGCGCGACGAGCGACCGGTCGACGAGCTGGTCGACGACTCGACGGGCGTCCGAAAGATCGACGACCGCGGCGGCCGCCGTCGCATCGAACGCTCCTTGAAACACTCCGAGCCGACGGAGCACCTCGGCCTGAGAGCCATCCAGGAGCTCGTAGCTCCACCTGATCGCTTCCGAGAGGCTCGCGTGACGTTGTCCGCCCGTCCGGGACGAGCGATCGAGCAAGTCGAGCCGATCGTCGAGCTCGTGTGCGAGCTCTGCGACGGACAATCGCCGCGTTTGCGCGGCCGCCAGTTCGATCGCGAGGGGCAGCCTGTCCAGCCGCTCGCAGATGGCGAGCACATCCGGGTCATCGCGCGAGACCGCGAATCCCGGTCGGGTGCGCGACGCTCTCTCGACGAAGAGATCCGTGGCTTCCATCAACGGATGCAGCTGCCAGACCGTCTCGCCGTCCACGTCGAGAGGTTCGCGGCTCGTGAGCAGCAAACACACGCGCTGACACGCTGAAACGAGGTACCCAACGAGTCGCGCCACACCGTCGGCGACATGTTCGCAGTTGTCGACGACGAGCAACGTGTCGGTCGCCGCGAGGTGACCGGTGATCGCCTCCGTGCTCGAGCCGTCAGACGGCCCACGGATCCCGAGCGCCCTCCGCACCTCGTCAGCGACGGAGCCCGATCCAGTTGTCGCTCCGAGCGTCACAAATCGGGCACCCGCCCTTCGGTCGGCCCCGACCTCCCGAGCGACCTCGATCGCGAGCCGGGTCTTGCCGACCCCCGGTGCGCCGACGATCGTCGTGACACGCCGGTCACGCACGACCGCCGCGAGGGATGCCCGCTCGGCGGTGCGCCCGACGAAGGTGCTCGCAAACGACGGGAGCCCCCCGACGGGCGGCCCCAATGACCGCAGGGCAGGAAAGTCGTCCTCGAGATCCGGATGGCACAGCTGGAAAAGCCGCATCTCCTCGTCGATGTCCCTCAGCCTGTGCGTCCCGACGGATCTCAGCGACGCTCCAGACGGAGGCACAGCAGCGTCGACTGACGCCTCGGACACGATCGTCTGCCCACCGTGGGCGGCGGCGGCGATGCGCGCAGCCTCGTGCACCGTCATCCCGACGTAGTTGTCGCCAGCGACGCGGATCGGTCCGGTGTGGACGCCCATGCGTACACGCACGGTGCCTTCGGGTGGCCAGCCGTGGTGAAGCAACGCCCGTTGGGCGGCGAGCGCTCCGGCGATCGCATCCGAAGCGGAACGAAAGACCACGAAGAACGAGTCGCCCTCAGTCGAGAGCTCCACGCCGCGGTGGTCCGCGATCGCGGCTCGCACCAGCGCCGCATGCGCCTCGAGCAACTCCGCATACGCATCGCCGAGGTGCTTGAGCAGCTGCGTCGACCCCTCGATGTCGGTGAAGAGCAGCGTGACGATGCCCGAAGGCAGCTCGGTGATGCGGGGGAGCGTATAGCTGTCCCTGAGTGACAGAGGTCATTAACGAGACGGTTGCGTTTCGATTCGGACCTGGCTAGAAACACCGGAATGCGTGCAGCCTTGCGAGATCCCGCCACCGTCTACCGCCGAAGGTGGCTGACCCTCCTGGTGCTGTGCATCAGCCTCGTGGTGATCGTCCTCGACAACACGATCCTGAACGTCGCGTTGCCGACGATGGCCCATCCGGTCAGCGAGGGTGGTCTCGGGGCGAGCGCCAGCCAGCTGCAGTGGATCGTCGATGCCTACACGCTGGTCTTCGCCGGCCTGCTACTCACCGCCGGAAGCCTCGGTGACCGCTTCGGTCGGTACCGCTTCCTCGCCATCGGCTTGGCGATCTTCGGCCTCGGTTCGCTCTTCTCTGCGATGGCGGATTCCCCCACGACCCTCATCTTCACCCGTTCCCTCATGGGCATCGGGGCCGCGTTCATCATGCCGGCGACGCTCTCGATCATCACGAACGTCTTCACTGATCCGCGCGAGCGGGGCAAGGCGATCGGCATCTGGGCCGGCGTCTCGGCGCTCGGGGTCGGCATCGGCCCGATCACCGGCGGCATCCTGCTCGAGCACTTCTGGTGGGGATCAGTGTTCATGGTGAACGTGCCGATCGTCATCGCGGGCCTGATCCTCGGCTACTTCCTCATCCCCGAGTCGAAGGATCCGTTGCATGCCGCGCTCGATCCCTTCGGCGCAGTGCTCTCGATGGTGGCGCTCGGCACGATCTTGTGGGCGGTCATCGAGGCGCCGAGCAAGGGATGGACCTCGACACCGATCGTCACGGCATTCGTCGTCGGCTTCGGTGTGCTGGCCGCGTTCCTCGCCTGGGAGCTCCACACCGATCACCCGATGCTCGACATGCGGTTCTTCGAGAACCGGAGGTTCAGCGCGGCGAGCGGCGCGATCACCCTCGTGTTCCTGTCGATGTTCGGGTCTCTCTTCTTGATGACGCAGTACCTGCAGTCGGTGCTCGGCTTCTCGACGGTCAAGGCCGGCGCAGTGCTGATCCCGCAAGCCGTCACGATGATGATCCTCGCTCCGATGTCACCGATCTGGGTGCGTCGCTTCGGCAACAAGAAGGTCGTCGCAGCCGGCCTCGCCACCGTCGCTCTGTCGTTCGTCCTGTTCACGACTTTCCAGCCGACGAGCAGCACCATCCACATCATCTTCGTGATGTGTGTGATGGCAGTCGGCATGTCCCACGTGATGGCGCCCTGCACCGACTCCATCATGGGTTCGCTTCCGAAGGCGAAGGCGGGTGTCGGCTCCGCGGTGAACGACACCACGCGGCAGATGGGCGGCGCCGTCGGCGTCGCTGTCTTCGGGTCGCTCATGACGAGCCACTTCACGAGCTCGATGACCTCGAAGCTCAGCTCGGCGTTGCCGCCCGATCTCTTCGATCGAGTGAAGGACAACGTCGCCAGTGCGCTCGGGATCGCGACGCGCATCCCCGAGGCGCAACAGTTCCGCACGCAGATAGTGACCGCGGCCAACGAGAGCTTCGTCAGCGGCCTTCACATCATTGGGCTCATCGCGGCGTTCATCACCTTGCTCGCCACCGTCGGCGTGCTGATCTTCTTGCCGGCCCGTGCCCGGGACGAGGTCGACATCATGTCCACCGCGTCTGACCTCGAACCGATGCCCGTGGGGGCGACCGGATGACGATCAGCGAACCCGAGGCACGCCAGCGCGGGGGCAGGCCGCGCGACCCCGCGTGTGACGAGGCGATCCTGCGCGCGACCCGAGAGGTGTTCACCGAGTCGGGATACGCGGGCGTCAGCTTTGAGGGCATCGCCGCCCGAGCCGGGGTCGGGAAGGCGACGATCTATCGCCGGTACAGCACCAAGGCTCTGCTCGTCGTCGAGGCGATTCGTGACGCCAGTGTCGTGGCGGAGTACCTCCCCGACACAGGCGACCTGCGCGCTGATCTCATCACGATGATGCAGCCGCTCGCCGATCACCTGCGAGGCGACAACGCAGCGCTGTTGACGACGTTCGCGATGGAGCGCATGCGCCATCCCGACCTCGCCGAGGAGTTCAACCGGTCAGTCATCGGCAAGAAGCGCGAGCACCTGCAAGGGCTGGTCGAGGCCGCGGTCGCTCGGGGGGAGCTGCGGCCCGACGCCGACGTCGTGCTGATCGCCGAGGCGCTGCCCGCGTTCCTCTGGCATCACGCGGTCTACAACCTGCCGATCACGCACGATCTGCTCGACCGCGTCCTCGACCTCGCCCTGCGTTAGCCGCCGCCAGGACCAGCGTCGGGGCCGGGGTCGCCACCGGCGGCCCGCACGGCGAGGCGCTCGAGGTAGTGCGCCCAACCGACGCCGTGATCGGCGATCGCATCGTCAGGAAGGCCGCTGTGCACCAGCCGCACACGAGTCTTGGATCCTTCCGGGTGCAACGAGATCTCCACGCGGGTCGAGCCGGGCGGGATCGGATGGCCCTCTTGCTCCCACCCGAACGTGTACACGACCTTCTCCATCGGCACGACCTCGACGTACTCGCCGGCGGACTGGTACTGGCCCTGCACGAGCACGCGGTAGATGCCGCCGGGTCGCGGGTCGAGCTCAGCGACCGTGCCGTCCCATTCGATGTGCTTGCTGGGATCGACCAGGAAGGGCCAGATCGTCTCGGGAGTCGCGTCAATCATGATCTCGCGCACGAGCTCAGCCATCAGTGGGTCTCCTTGTCCTGTTTCGGGGGTCTTCTTTCGAGGGCTCCTGTTGGGCGGCTTCGGCGACGTCTCGAAGCCGCTCGAGGCCGGTGGTCCAGTAGTCGTCGAGGAACGTGCGGAGCTTGGTCATCTCCTCGCGCTCTGCTCGGTACATCCGGCGCGTGCCGTCGCGTCGCTCAGACACGAGACCTGCCTCCTTGAGGACGCGCAAGTGCTGCGAGATCGCCGAACGAGTCACCTCGGTGAAGTGATCGGCGATCTCGGTCGCCGGGCGCTCTCGAGACCACACCAGGCGGAGGATCTCGCGTCGCCGGGGTTCGGCAAGCGCTTTCAGCGCTGCATCCACCCCGCTATTTAAGCAAGGCCTTACGTAAGTGTCAACTGAAGTAACGGGCGGCCTACTCTGGCCGAGTGCGGTGGGTCCGTCGGTGGCGCAAGCGTCGGGTCTGGAACCTCCATCACCTGGCGTTCGACAACATCGGCGACCGGGAGTGCACGCCGCTTCGATGGTTCGGCGACCTCGCGACACCCGACCTCGAGCTGCGCGACGCGTCGCTCAACGGACCAGAGGCGGCGTCGCTGTCGGGCGAGACCGTCATACTGGGCGGTGGCGGGCTGCTTCTCCCCCGGTGCTGGGAGCTTTGGATCGCGCCACTGTTCGAGCGCGGCAATCGGATCATCGGCTGGGGGATCGGCCACCATCACGACAACGTGCACCTTGGGCCCGAAGAACGACCCTCGGACTGGAGGGAGTCGGTGCGCCGATATCAGCGCGACTATCCACTCGACCGGTTCGAGCTCCTCGGGATCCGCGACTGGAACGTCGGGCTTCGATGGGTGCCCGACGTGTCCTGCATGCATCCTGCGTTCGATGCCTCATACGTGATCGCCCACGACGTCGTCGTGTACGAGCACGGGGTGCTCGAGCCCATCCCGCTCGACCTCCCGAAGATGTCGAACGTGGGCGACACACCGTTCGCGGATGTCATCGCATTTCTCGGAAGCGGCTCGGTGGTCGTGACCAACAGCTATCACGGCGCCTACTGGGCGACGCTGCTCGGTCGTCCGACCCTGCTGTGGGATCCCTGGTGTTCGAAGTTCCTCTTGCTCAAGTACCGATTGCCGTGGGTCGGGCGCGGGAGCTGGGAGAGCGCAGCGCAGGACGCTCCGGTATATCCAGACGCGCTCGAAGAGTGTCGGGCCGCGAACCGGGCCTACGCGGCCGACGTGTTCGACAAGCTCACAGCCGACTGACAGACCCATCAGGCCTGTTGACGCTGGCCACCGGGGGCGCGAACGTGTGAAAGGCGGCCGCGGGGGGTGCGCACAGACCAAAGTCGGGAGCGGGACGATGAAGCGACCTCGGATGACCTTCGGCGCGCTCGCCGCGTCCATTGCGCTCGTGGCGATCGGGCTGGTCACGCTCTCGCCAACCGTCGCTGGTGCCAGCGGCGGCTTGATCACGCGACCCGATCAGCCGGTGCCGGGGCAGTACATCGTGACGCTGCGTCCGAGCGGCGACTCGATTCCCGGCGCGGCCGCGCTTCTTGCTCGGCTCCATGGCGGCAGCGTCGTGCAGACGTTCCAGAGCGCGCTGAGCGGCTTCACGGTACGGATGTCGGATGCGCAGGCGCAGGCCCTCGCGAGCGACCCCCGCGTCGCGGCCGTCGAGCAGGACGGGTACGTCCACGCGCTCGACACCCAGACGCCGACACCGTCGTGGGGGCTCGATCGCATCGACCAGCGCGACCTCCCGGGGAACAGCTCGTACTCGTACGGCTATGGCCCGGCGACCGTGCACGCCTACATCATCGACACCGGCATCCGCACCTCGAACACCGACTTCGGGGGACGTGCGTCCGTGGGTGTCGACGAGATCGGTGACGGCCAGAACGGCCAGGACTGCGCAGGCCACGGCACCCACGTCGCCGGCACGGTCGGCGGCTCGACGTATGGCGTTGCCAAGAACGTGCTGCTCGTCGCCGTCCGCGTGCTCAACTGCAGCGGATCCGGCACCTACACGCAGGTCATCGCCGGCATCGACTGGGTCACGGCCCACGCGATCAAGCCCGCCGTCGCGAACATGAGCCTCGGTGGCACCAAGTCGACTGCACTGAACAACGCGGTGGCGAACTCGATCAGCTCAGGCGTCACCTACGCGGTGGCCGCCGGCAACAGCAACGCGAACGCATGCAGCTACTCGCCGTCCTCGACCACCGCGGCGATCACGGTCGGCGCGACGACGAGCGCCGACGCACGCGCCTCGTTCTCGAACATCGGCACCTGCGTCGACATCTTCGCCCCAGGCGACACCATCGTCTCCGACTGGTACACGAGTGACACCGCCACGGCCACGCTCAGCGGCACCTCGATGGCCACGCCGCACGTCACCGGCACCGCTGCGCTCTATCTCGAGGCAAATCAGTCCGCGACACCGGCTCAGGTCGCGAGCGCGCTCACCGCCAACGCCACCACGGGTCACGTCACCAGCCCCGGCACCGGCTCCCCCAACTTGCTGCTGTACGAGGGCTTCCTCGTCCCGACCGCTCCGCCACCTCCGCCCCAGCCGACCGCGCCTGGCACCCCCGTGCTCACCGCGACCCCGGGGAACGGCACAGTGTCGCTCAGCTGGACCGCGCCGGGCCCGGGATCGAAGCCCATCACCGGCTACAACATCTACCGGTCGACCACGCCCGGTGGGGAAGGTCCGGTGCCGATCGCCACCGTCGGCAACGTCACGTCCTACCCGGACCTGAACCTGGCGAACGGGCAGCCGTACTACTACCAAGTCAGCGCGATGAACGCTGAGCCGCTCACGGGGCCACTCTCCAACGAGGCAACGGCCACACCCGTTGCTGCGCAGCCTCCGGGTGCGCCGACCCTGACTGCCACACAGCCGTTCTTCTTCTTCAGCGGCGTACAGCTGTCGTGGACGACACCGCCCGCGGGCTCGAGCCCGATCACCGGCTACAAGCTCTACCGGTCGACCGTGTCGGGCCAGGAAGTGCTGTACGCGACGATCGGCGTCACGACGAGTGGCCGTGACACGGGAACGACGCGTGGGACGCGCTACTACTACAAGCTCACCGCGGTGAGCGCCGCCGGCGAGAGTGACATCACGCTCGCCAACGAAGCGAGTGCGATCGCGCGCTGATCCTGAGGTCGCGCGCGCGAAGCGCCGGCGGCGAGGTTCTTCATGCGAGCTCGTCGAGTCGATGTTGCAAGGCAGCGACCTGTGCCTGCAACTCGAGGATGCGTTGCGCACCCGCGACGGTCATGCCCTCGCCGACGAGCTCTGTGAGAGCGAAGATCGCACTGATCTCGTGCCGGCTGTAGCGACGTTGACCCCCGGCTGACCGCGCAGGGCTGACGACATCGAGCGTGTCGAGACGTCTGAGGAACGCCGCTTGCACACCCAACATCTCACTTACCTGCCCGACCGTGTACAGCGGGGCTGCGTCGTCGGGAAAGCAGGCCGCGTGAGGAAGCCGGACGGGTGAATCCTCCGGCTTCCGCCGCGGTGGCGTCACGCGCGGCCTGCGCCGATCGCGTCCGCCTCGGAATGAGAGGTCGCGTTGATGACCGCGCCGTTGGGCGAGCCCGCGGTGGTGATGTCGATTCTGCGGGGCTTGGCTGCCTCACGCACCGGGATCCGCAAGGCCAACACGCCATCGGTGTACTCGGCCTTCAAGTTCTCGGTGTCGAGGGTGTCGCCGAGGAACAGCTGGCGGCTGAACGTCCCGTGCGGGCGCTCCCCGATGAGCAATTCGACGTCGTCGTCGCTGAACGAACGCGCCCGCGCTGCGTGGACGGTGAGCACGTTGCGCTCGACGGTGAGATCAATGGAGTCGGCGGTCACGCCGGGAAGGTCGAACTGCACGACGAACTCGTCGCCCAGTTGAAAGGCGTCGATCGGCATCGCTGCCGGGCGGGCGGTCGTGCCCAACATCTGTTGGGCCATGCGATCGAACTCGCGGAATGGATCGGTTCGCATCAACATGGCGGTGCTCCTCTCGCTCTGAACGTCGTCCTTTCTACGGAACATCTTTATCGCGCTGCTTCCAAATAGTTGTCAAGCAAATCAGAAGTTCTCTGTAACTCCAGTAGAGGAGAGGGCTTCACATACGCCAGCGAGCTCGCCTGCCGGGTCGTCGCAGCCAGACCCCCATGGTCCGCCGATCAGCACGTCCTCGCCGCGTGAGGTGGGTGGGCCTCCGCTGACCCCATCCGTCTCGGCGAGGACCGTTAGGGTGACCACACCCGACCGGTGACTCCGGCCGGGGCAGCGGCTCTGAACCTTGGTCGCAGTCCTTCGTTTCGATCGGAACGGAGGGGATCGTCACCAGGGAGAGCCGATGTCCGCCGACCTTCTGACCGCGCCCGTCACGGACGCGCCCCCCGATGATCCGGACGCAGGCAAGCACGACAGCTCGGCGGGTCGAGCAGAACGGGCGATCACCCTGCTCATCGTCGCCGCGCCGTTCGCGGCACTGGTCCTTGCGGTCACCTTGTTCTGGGGCCATGGCATTCACACCCGCGACGTGTTGCTCGCCCTGACCCTCTTCTTCGTCATCGGTCACGGGATCACCGTCGGCTACCACCGCCTGCTCGCTCACAAGGCGTTCGTCGCCGTGCGGCCGCTCAAGCTCGCGCTCATCGGAGCCGGATCGATGGCGTTCGAGGGTGGTCCGATCGGCTGGGTCGCCGACCACCGCAAACATCACGTCTTCTCCGACGAGGAGGGCGATCCGCATTCGCCGTACGGCACCCGCACGCCGCTGCACGGTCTGTGGCATGCGCACATCGGCTGGCTCTTCAACCACGAACCATCGTCGTGGGCTCGCCACGCGAAGGACCTCATGGCCGATCGCGACATCGTGGTGATGAACAACCTCTTCCCGCTCTGGTGCGTCGTGTCGCTCGCCATCCCCTTCGCCCTCGGCTGGATCCTCGGTGGCGGGATCGGTGCGGCGCTGACGGCCCTGCTCTGGGCCGGAGGCGTGCGCATCTTCCTGATCCACCACGTGACGTGGAGCATCAACTCGCTGTGCCACGTATTCGGGCGCCGTCCGTTCGTCACGACCGATCGCAGCACGAACGTCCGCGCCCTCGCCATCGTCACCATGGGTGAGTCGTGGCACAACGGGCATCACGCGTTCCCCCGCTCGGCCCGCCACGGCGTGCTCCCGCACCAGTGGGACACGTCGGCTCGCGCCATCTGGGGCTTCGAGCGGCTCGGCTGGGCCTACGACGTCCATTGGACGACGCAGCCCATGATCGACCGGCGCCGCGTGACGTCCTGATCCCCCGGCGTCATCCCCCACGGTTCTCATTGCTGCGCGATCGCCGTAGCATCGGCAGCGAAGAGAGGTGCGACGGTGATCGTCATCGCGTGGCTGGTGCTCGGAGTCGTCCTACTGGCGATCGAGCTTCATCATTTCGCGTTCTTCGCCCTTTTCGGAGCGATCGGAGCCTTTGCCGCGGCCCTTGTCGCGCTCGTGGCGCCTTCGGCGATCCCGCTGCAGGTGCTCGTCGCCGTGCTTGCCGCAGTCATCGGCGTCGTGGCGGTGCGTCCGAAGATGAGCAACGCGTTGCACAGCCGCCACGAGGGAAAGCTCGGTCGGGGCGTGTACGGCACGCTGCTCGGCGAGGAGGTGCTCACCCTCGATGTGGTCGGCGATGCCCATCACCCTGGGCACGTGCAGCTCGCCGGTGAGCGGTGGCTCGCGGTGAGCGGCTCTGAACGGAACATCCCGGCAGGAACCCATGTGCTCGTGACCGCGGTGCAGGGCACGACCCTCGAGGTGTGGCCGGTCGAGGGCGAGACGGGCTACATCGACATCGAGGCGCTCCATCAGCGCGACTCGACGCAAGACGAAGCAGACGCAGAAGGAGATCAGAAGTGATCGCGACCGTGAGCACCATAAGTCTCGTCGGGTTGGCCACCTTGGCCCTGATCGTGGTGGTGTTGCTGCTCGCTCTGCGGTCGGCAGTCAACATCGTGCAGCAGGGCCAAGTGGGCGTGCTCAAGCGCCTCGGCGAATACAAGAAGACGCACGAGCCGGGCCTGGTGCTGATCCTGCCGTTCGTCGACTCGCTCGTGCACGTCGACATGCGCGAGGTGCCCATCCCTGGCGACCGCCAGGACGTGATCACGAAGGACAACGTCGTCGTGACCGTCAACGCCACCATCTTCACGCAGGTGGTCGACGCGAAGCAGGCCCTGTTCAGCGTGAAGAACTTCGATGTCGCGATCGACGCGTTGGCGCGCACCGCGCTGCGGTCGGTCGTCGGCACCATGACCCTCGACGAAGCGCTCTCCGAGCGCGAGCGGATCAACACCGACGTGCAGGAGCAGATGGAGATCGTCACTGACAAGTGGGGCATCCGCATCAGCCGCATCGAGATCGTCGACATCTTGCCGCCGCCCCAGATCCTGGCGGCCCTGGCCTTGCAGAAGCAGGCCGATCAGGAGAAGCGGGCCAAGATCCTGCAGTCCGAAGGGCAGCAGACCTACGCCATCAACATCGCCGAGGGTGACGCGCAGGCGGCGGTGAGGGCTGCGCAGGGCGAGCGTCAAGCGGCGATCCTGCGGGCCGAGGGCAACCGGCAGGCCGCGATCCTCGAGGCCGAGGGCAGGGCACAGGCGATCGAGACCGTGTACGGCGCGATCGGCAAGGCCGACCCCGACGCGACGCTTGTCGCGATCTTGCAACTCGACGCCCTCAGCAAGTTCGCCGAGAGCGACAACACGACGATCGTGGTGCCCTTCGAGAGCGCTGCGTTGATGGGCGCGGCGCAGGCGTTGCGCGGCGTGCTCGCGGACGTTCCGGCGACGGTGAACGGCAACCACTAGACAGGCTCTTCGTATTCATGTACCGTTTGGTACATGAATACGAACGGCAGCATCGAGATCGAGGCCCCGGCAGCCTTGGTGTGGGACGTCTTCGTCGACGTCGAGCGGTGGTCGGAATGGACCGCCTCGATCACTCGGATCGTGGCGCTCGAGGGCCCCGGCATCGAGGTCGGCCGGCGGTTCGACATCAAGCAGCCCGGCATGCCCGAGCTGACGTGGGAGGTCACGGAAGTCGACCCCGGCCGCTCATGGACCTGGCGACAGCGATCAGTGGGAACGACGACGTTCGCCTCGCACACGATCACCCCGCAGGGCAGTGACCGCACGCTCGTGCGGCAGGACATCGATCAACGCGGACCGCTGGGGGTGGTCGTCGGAGCGCTGATGCGGCGCCGCACCCGACGGTTCCTCGACCTCGAGGCGCGAGGCCTCAAAGTACGAAGCGAGCAGAGCCACCGGCGCGGTGCCTCGACCGCCTGACGAGCAGCGACGCGCGGACCTGCTCGACGCACTGGTCGACACCTACGCCGCGGATGGCATCGGAGGCCGCTCCCTTCGAGACCTCGCGCATGCTCTCGGAACGAGCCACCGGATGCTGCTGCACTACTTCGGATCTCGAGACGAGCTGCTGCTCGCGATCGTGGAAGAGGTGGAGCGGCGTCAGGCGGCCGCGCTCGCGAGCCTCCCGGACGACTCGGCAGACGCGATCACAGCGGCGTGGGCGGACCTCCGCCGTCCGGAGCTCCGGCCGTTCGAGCGGCTGTTCTTCGAGTGCTATGCCCGTGCCGCGCAGGGAGAAGCACCGTTCGCTCGCATGCTGCCCGGCGCGGTCGACGGATGGCTCGCCGAGCTCGCCGCGCGAAGCGGCGGCACCATCGATCCGGCGCTCGCACGGCTCGTCCTCGCCGTGACTCGAGGCCTGCTCCTGGACCTGGTGGCGACGAACGACGACGACGGCGTCGATGCCGCCGCGGCGCTCTTCGCTCGGATGCTCCGTGCTGCTCGCCCCTGAGCCCACCAGGGAGGCCCTCGACCCCTACTGTCTGCGAATGCCTTCGTCTCTTGCTCCGCACGCCCGACACGCGACACGGGGATGGCGCTGGGTTGCAGTCGCGGCCGTTGCCGTCACCGCACTGGGACTTGCGGCATGCGGCGACGACAGCGGGTCGTCGGCTGACGCCACCGACGCGCCGGCTGCGCTCGCCCACAGCGGACTCGCCAGCTCCTCTTGGGTGCTGAGCGCCTACAGCGTCGCAGGCAAGGACGTCCCGGCCGCGCCAAGGCCTGAAGCGCCCCTCGACTTCAGCGACACCGACGCCCTTTCAGGGTCGACCGGATGCAACCAGTTCGCCGGCACCTACACCGCTGACGACAGCGCCCTCATGATCACCCTGGGCCCCGTGACCCAGAAGGCGTGTGAGTCCACGATCCTGCAAGCCCAGGAGACCGCCGTCCTCGCTCTGCTGCCGAAGGTCGCGTCGTACAGCATCGACTCCGACACGCTCACGATGAAGGGCAGCGACGACGCGGAGCTGCTCGTCTACAAGCTCGGGCTGACGAGTCTCGAGGGAACGAACTGGATCGCGACGGGCATCAACAACGGCAAGCAGGCCGTCGAGGCGAACGCACAGACCGGGAACGTCACGGCGAGGTTCGGATCGGCAGGAGCCCTGTCGGGCTCAGCCGGGTGCAATGACTACAACGCCACGTACACGGTGGCGGGCGCCGATGGTCTCACGATCGGGCCGATCTCGTCGACGAAGAAGATCTGCCCCGACGATGTCATGACGACCGAGAACGCGTACTTCACTGCGCTGGCCGCGTCCACGAAGTACAAGATCTCCGGCGACACGTTGACGCTCACCGACGACGCCGGGTCGACGCAAGTGACCTACATGTTGGCCTCGTAGGCGCCGCCGACGCTGCATCCTTGTGGTGATGCGCCAGCTCTGGGACCGGATCGCCCACAGGTTCTCGTGGACCCGGCCGACCTCGACGGAAATCGGCGTCGTGATCAAGGCGGGCCTGGCCGCGGGCCTCGCATGGTGGCTGGCGAGCCTTGTCACCGACATCTCCAATCCGGTCCTCGCTCCGTTGACGGCCGTCGTCACCGTCCGCGTGTCGGTCCGTGCCTCCGTGTCGCGCGCGGTGCTTCGAAGCGCCGCTGTCGTGCTCGGCGTCCTCCTCGCACTCCTCATTGGCGACACGATTCGGCTGAACGGCCTCACGGTCGGTCTGCTCGTCGTCGGATCACTCGCCATAGCGGAGCTGGTGCTCCGACTCCCGAGTTGGGCGGCGACGCAGATGCCAGTCAGCGTGCTCGTCGTTCTCGGTGCGGTGTCCGCGGGCGACGGCGCGAATGGTTGGTGGCGCGCGGTCGACACGCTGATCGGCGCCGCCGTCGGCGTCGCGGTGTCATTGGCATTCCCGGCGTCTCGGCTGGTCGACGCTCGCCAGACGCTCGCACGGCTGGCCGACGGCCTCGGTGAGACGCTCGAGACGATGGGCGAAGGGCTGCGGCACCCTTGGTCGACTGAGCAGACCACCGAGTGGCGACACCAGGCGCATGTCGCGCGGCACCGGTTGGTGCGCCAAGCCGATGAAGCCGTGGGCGACGGCCGAGAGGCCGCACGCTGGAACCACCGCGATCGACGCCACATCGAAGAGCTGAGGCGCTACGAGGACCTCATGCCGCGCGCGGAGCGAACCGCTGTCGGCGTCTCGGCGATCGCGCGGACGCTCGACGAATTCGCCCACGTGTCCAACGAACCCCACGGCCCGATGAAGCGGGTGAGCGCCTTGTTGGACGCAATGGGGCAAGCCGTGAGGGCGGTGGGCCACGACGCCCTCGACCAGGCGGCCGCGCCAAGGTCTCCCGCCGCGCTCGAAGCCCTTCAGGCGAGGCGCGCCGAGTGCGACGAGTCCGCGATCCGACGCGTCCAGCTCAGGCTGCAGCAGGAGGAAGGGGCCAGCGACGGGAGAGTCGCCGCTGAGTGGCTGGGGTACGCGGCGCTGCTGGTGCACGTCGACCGCATCGTCGGCGACCTGACCGGTCGTCTCCCTGACTGAGCGCTGTTCGACGCAAGCCGCCTCTCGATGGAGTAGGCCATGGCACCATGAGGATCGGCGTCGTGTTCCCCCAGACCGAGCTCGGCGGAGACGCCGGCGCAGTGCGCGCGTATGGCGAGGCCGTCGAGGCGCTCGGCTACACGCACATCCTCGCTTACGACCACGTGCTCGGCGCCGACCCCGTGGTCCACGAGAACTGGCGAGGCCCCTACGACGTGTCGACGACGTTCCACGAGCCCTTCGTGATGTTCGGGTTCCTCGCCGGCATCACGTCACTCGAGCTCGTGACCGGGGTGATCATCCTCCCCCAACGCCAGACGGCACTCGTCGCGAAGCAAGCCGCAGAGGTGGATCTGCTCACCGGTGGTCGCTTCCGACTCGGCGTCGGGGTCGGCTGGAACCATGTGGAGTACGAGGCGCTCGGTCAGCGGTTCGATCAACGCGGCCGTCGCTCCGAGGAGCAGATCGCGTTGATGCGCCGGCTGTGGACCGAGGCGTCGGTCACCCACGCCGGCACGTTCGACACGATCACCGGGGCGGGTCTCGCACCGATGCCGATCCAACGACCGATCCCGATCTGGATCGGCGGCCGGTCAGATCCCACCTATCGCCGCATCGGGCGGCTCGCGGATGGCTGGTTCCCCCAAGTGCGACCGGGCGACGACCTCGACCACGCGGTGAAGACGATCAGCGAGTCAGCCGCGGCCGCGGGCCGCGACCCATCGGGGATCGGCATGGAGGGACGCGCGAGCTGGAGCTCGGACGACCCGGAGAAGCTCGTGCGTCAGGTCGAGCGCTGGCGCGGAGCCGGTGCGTCGCATCTCAGCATCGACACGATGTACGCAGGCTTGGGAGACGTGGATGCGCACCTTGCGGCACTCACGCAGGCCGCCGAGCTCGTGCCATGACGCTCCGTCAGGACTGATGCCGGCGGCTCGCGGTGTTCAGCGACACGGCGAGCAAGGCGGTGACGGCGAGAGGCAGCAGCCACCAGCAGTTCGCGCCGTGATGCGCGGCGACGGAGACCAGGGCGATCGCGGCGACCACACCGAGGGCCACCCGCCAGTCATCGCCGACGATGAAGTCGTACCAGAACTGCCCGAACGTGCGGAGATGCCTCACGCGATGACTCCCCTCAGTCCGACGTGACCATGGCGACGGCGCAGGGCCCACGCGAGCGCCGACGTCATCGCGACGACGTAGGCGAGCAGCCCGAGGATCGCCGCGTCGCCTCCCGGCCAGTGGATCCCCGCTCCCTCACCGGCCCAGAACATCCCGAAGGTCGTGAGCATGACCCCGACGGAGTACTTCATCGTGTTCTCGGGCACTCGGCTCAGTGGGCGGTGCACCGCGAGCCCGACGAGCAGCACGACGATCGCCGCCGCCGCGGCACCCGCGGCTGCGAGGGGGACGTTCTGTTGCGCGCCACCGAAGGTGACCACGATGAAGGCCACCTCGAGTCCTTCGAGAAACACGCCCTTGAACGACACAGTGAACGTGTACCAGTCGATGCCGGAACGGTCGGGGGCGGCGGCACGGGCGGCGCGCTCCTCCTCAGCGAAGATGGCGTCCTCGTCGTGCAACGCCTTGAACCCACTGGCGCGCAGGATCGCCTTGCGCAGCCACTGCAGCCCGAACACGAGGAGCAGGCCACCGACGAAGAGCCGCAAGCTGTCGATCGGCAGCGACGAGATCGCGGGACCGAGCACGATGATCACGAGGGTCAAGGTGCCGAGCGCGACGACCGTCCCGATGATCGCCGACGGCCAGCCTCGGGTCACGCCGACCGCCAGCACGATCGTGAGCGCCTCGACCATCTCGACGGCGCAGGCCAGGAACGACGCGAGGACGAGCAGCAGGTCGTGCATCAGCGGCTGACCTCGCACGTGTAGCATTTGCTACAGTGTCTGAACTTCACGACGAGAACACTACAAGCGGTTGGGCGGCCCGTCTCAATCGAGTGACGAGCGGGGCCGAACGTCGAGTCGCCGACTACCTCCAGCGCACCGGACCTCGGGCTGCGGTGATGTCGGCTCAGGAGATCGCCGACGCCGCGGGCACCAGCGACGCGACGGTGCTGCGCGCCGCGAAGACGCTCGGCTACGCGAACCTGCGTGAGCTGAGAGAGGCGCTCGCCGAGCACGTCGAAGAGGCCGACCTCTCGAGCCGGCTGCACGCGACCATCGACGACAGCCCGACCGCTCACGATGTGCTCAGCACCGCGGTCGACCGCCACTTGGACGCGCTCAACAGGCTCATTCGCGGGATACCCGCGCATGACTTCGACGACGCCGTCGCTGTCCTGGCTCGGGCCGACCACATCTGGTGGAGCGGCACCGGCCCGTCGGCCCACCTCGCTGACTACGCCGCGTTCCTGTGTCGGCGCCTCGGCGCGTCTTCTGGCGCGTTCACCCACGCGGGCACAGACCATGCCGACGAGCTGCTGTCGGTCCGGCGAGGCGACGCCGTGGTCGTGCTCGCCTACGGCCGCGTGCATCCGTACGTACGCGTCCTCTTGCATCGGGCGGTCGCCGTCGGTGTGGAGGTCGTGCTCCTCACCGACACGCTCGGTCGACACGTCACCGCACCGGTCACCGTGCGCCTCGATGCGGGCCGGGGCGCGCCGAGCCTCTTTGCCACCCACGGCCCCACCATCGTGCTGCTCGAAGCCCTGGTCCTCGCGGTCGCCGCGACTCAGCCCGAGCGCTCGGATGCGAGCCTCTCGGTGCTCAACGAGCTACGCCGGTCGCTCGCAGGCAAGCGGCTCGAGGTCGACCCCGACTGAGCGCGGGCAACGTCGGGGGTTGAGTGCCCGGCTCGACAGCGACTACCGACTCGCCTCTACCGAGGCCGGGCCTGCGTCGCGTCGTCCCCCGACGAGGCAATGGCACGCGTCAAGGCCGGTGTGACCGGCGCGACGACGCACATCGCTGATGGCGCTGAAGTCACCGTCGATCCGGTCTCGGGGCGAGTGCTCGTCGCGGCGGAGGTTCCGCTCGGCGCCTGAAGCACCGTCAGGCGGGCACCGAGGCCTTGAAGAATCCGCGGAGCGCGTCACCCATCTCGGCTCGCACCTGCACGCTCGAGAGCACCACGCCTACCATCGTGAGCGAGGTGTGCGTGTGGCCCCGAGCGAACACGTGCTCCGTCGGGACACCAGCCTTGCTGAGCGCTTCGGCGTACGCCTGGCCCTCGTCACGCAGCGGGTCGAACTCGCTCGTGATGATCACGGCCGAGGGCAGGTTCGAGAGGTCGTCGGCGCGCAACGGGGCGACCCTCGGATCGGAGCGATCCTCGCTGTCGACGTAGTGGTCGAAGAACCACTCCATCAGCGCCTTGGTCAGGATGTACCCCTCGGCGTTGTCACGGTACGAGCCAGTGCTCATGTCGGTGTCGGTGACCGGGTTCATCAGCAGCTGCCCGACGATCTCGGGGCCGCCCGCGTCACGTGCGAGACGAGCCGCAACGGCCGCGACGTTCCCGCCCGCGCTCCAGCCTGCGACGGCGAGCTGACCGGGGATGCCGCCGAGCTCGATCGCGTGGTCAGCGATCCAGCAGACGGCTGCGAACGCGTCGTCGGCCGCGGCGGGGAACCGATCTTCGGGCGCATGTCGGTAGTCGACCGACACGATGACCGCGCCGGACCGAACGCACAGATCCCGGCAGAACGGGTCGTCTGACTCCTGGCTTCCGAGCACCCACCCGCCGCCGTGGAAGTACGCGACGAGGGGATGAGGACCAGCGCCGTCCGGGCGGTACAGCCGGTACTTCAGGTCTCCGCCCGGACCAGGGAGCACGCCGTCGACGACTTCGGCGACGTCAGGTCCGGGTGGGCGCATCGCTGCCGATGCCTCCATGAACGCGCGTGCGTCGGCCGGCGCCATCGTCTCGAGGGGCGGGAGCCCGAGTGACGCCATCATGTCGAGCACCATGCCAACGTCGGGCTGAAGCCTGCGGACGACGCCGTCGTTGCACTGCGCACCGCTCGCACCGGTCAGTCGGAACCCGAGGTAGTCCTTCGCGACGACCTCGTCGCAGATGTCTCGGTACGCGTCGACCCCGCCGATGTAGGGCAGGAACACCCGAGGTTTGCCTGGGACGTTCGCACCCATGTACCACGAGTTCGCGGTGGGGTGGAGCGTGATGTCCGCGCAATCGTTCACGTGCTGCACCCAACCGGATTCAGCCTGCTGGGTCGGCTCGATCGTCTCGACGCCGCGCGTCCTCAGATCAGCGAGGGTGTCGGCGACCCAGTCTCCGTGCTGCTCGATCGACACGGACATGTTGGACAACACCGAGGGGCTACCCGGCCCCGTGATGGCGAAGAAGTTGGGGAAGCCGACGGTCGTCAGGCCGAGGTAGGTGACGGGACCATCCGCCCACTTCTGCTTGAGCGTGACGCCATCGCGGCCCGCGATGTCGACCGACACGAGCGCGCCGGTCATGGCGTCGAAACCAGTGGCGTAGACGACAGCATCGAACTCGAAGGACTCGTGAGCGGTGTCGATGCCCGACTCGGTGATCGTCGTGATCGGGTCCTTGCGCAGATCGACGAGACGGACGTGCGGAAGGTTGTAGGTCTCGAAGTAGTTCGTGTCGAGACACGGGCCGCTTGGTGCCGAAGTAGTAGTCCTTCGCACAGAGCGACTCGGCCGTCTCGGGATCGGTCACGATCGACCGGACCTTCTCCCTGATCATTTCGGCCACGATCTCGTTGGCTTCGGGGTTCACCGCTTGGTCAGCGAAGATGCCGAGGATGCTGAAGCAGCTCGCCGGCCGCGTACGCGGCCTCGAACCGGGCGCGGCGCTCCTCCTCCGAGCACATCGCTGCAGTGAGCTCGAGCGGCTCCGCCGGAATGCCGCCGCGCGAGTGTTTCGCTGCCTCGCGGTAGGAGTCGCGGTCGGCGGCGATTGCGGCGACCCGGTCTGCAGGAGCGGGACCGTTGTGAGCGGGCACCGAGAACGCCGGCGTCCGCTGGAAGACGGTGAGCTGGGCGGCCTGCGCGGCAATGAGCGGGATCGACTGCACCGCGGACGAGCCGGTGCCGATGACGGCAACGCGCTTGCCGGTGAAGTCCACTCCCTCGTGCGGCCAGCGACTCGTGAAGTACACCTCGCCGCCGAACCGGTCAGCGCCAGCGATGTCGACCTCCTTCGGCATCGAGAGGCATCCGGTCGCCATCACGAAGTACCGACACGACAGCTCGTCTCCGCGTTCAGTGCGAAGCCGCCACACCGAGCTCGCGTCGTCCCAGTCAGCAGCGCCGAGTCGCGTCGAGAACTCGATGTCTCGCCGCAGGTCGTACCGGTCGGCCACGAACTGGAGATACGAGAGGATCTCGGGCTGCGTCGCGTACTTCTCCGACCACGTCCACTCCCGCTCGAGCTCGGGGTCGAAGCTGTACGTGTAGTCGGTGGTCGGGATGTCGCACCGAGCGCCGGGGTAGCGGTTCCAGTACCAGGTGCCCCCCACGTCGTCCGCCGCCTCGAGCAGGCGGGTCGAGAAGCCCAGCTCCCGCAGTCGCCGGAGGAGGTAGAGACCGGCAAATCCGGCCCCGACGACGACTACGTCGTACTCCGGCTGCGTGCCCTGCGCACCGTTCTCTTCGGCCACGTCGGTCATCCCCCTTCGTCGCGGTCACCCCTGTGTCGCCCCTTGATTCTCACACGCCTCCGGGGTCGCGCTCACCGGAGTGCGTGGTAGCAAGTCGCGATGACCAGCGAGGCGCGGTACGACGAGATCGCCGACTGGTACGAGACGTGGGTCGAGGGCAGCGCCGGGCTGATCACAGAGACCGGCGAGCTGCTGCCTGCCGACCTGCACGGGCAGCGGGTGCTCGATGTCGCGTGCGGCCATGGACGAGCGTCCCGGGTACTGGCCCGGCTCGGCGCGGTGGTGACCGGCGTCGACCTCGCCGAACGTCTCGTCGACGCCGGGCGCACGGTCGAGAAGTCAGATCACCTCGGCATCAGCTACCACTCTGCCGACATCACGAGGTCGGCAGAGTGGTGGGACGGCACCCCCTTCGACGGAGCGGTGTGCGAGATGGCGCTCATGGACATCGACGATCTGGCGGGCACCTTCGTGGCAGTCGCATCGACACTTCGAGTCGGCGGGTGGTTCGCGATGTCCCTCGTCCATCCATGCTTCCCCGGCAACGACGTCGGTCTCTCGAGCTGGCCTCCGGCCCTCTCCTACTTCGACGAGGGACGATGGACTTCGAGGGAGCACGATCCCGACGGCGTGCGCGTGAGAGTCGGTTCGTCCCATCGCACGGTGTCGACCTACCTGAACGCCTTGATCGAGGCGGGCATGGCAATCGATCGTGTGGTCGAGCCGCCCGCGCCGGTGCCGACGTTTCTCTTGGTGCGGTCGCGGAGGATCAGATAGCGGTGCGCCGGCTTGCACGCGACGAAGCGCGACGCATCGCGGTGCGGGCGCAGATGCTCGACGCCGACCGGCCGAAAGACCTCGGGATGCTTGTCGAGCAGCTGACACTGCTTCAGCTCGATCCCACGGCCGCGATCGCGCCGAGCGCCGACCTCGTCGCGTGGAGCCGTCTCGGCGACTCGTACCAACCGAAGGATCTTCGGCGAGCGCTCGAGGTCGACCGCACGCTCTTCGAGCATCGAGCGCAGCCTTTGGAGACCGAGCCCGCAATCGCGATGGTGCGGCCGATGGTCGACCTTCCGCTCTACCTCGCCGACATGGCCACGTGGTCGTCGAGATGGGGTCGGGCCAACCGTTGGCTCGCGGACAACAAGGCGTTCCGCAACCGGGTCCTCGAACAGCTACAGCGCGTCAGGTCCCCTCCAGTCTCGCGACATCGCCGACACGTGCACGGTCCCGTGGGAGTCGTCGGGCTGGACCCACGACCGCAACGTCACCCAGATGCTCGAGTTCCTGGCGTCGATGGGTGAGGTCGCTGTCGCCGGCCGGCAGGGTCGTCAGCGGCTGTGGGACATCGCCGAGCGCGTCTATCCGAGTGGTGTCGTTGCGATGCCGGCGCCAGAAGCCAAGCGCGTGCGAGACGAGCGTCGCCTGCGGTCGCTCGGCATCGCGCGTCCGGAAGTCGTCGGCGAGGCGGGCGTGCCTGCGGAGATCGAAGGCGTGCCAGGCGCGTGGCGTGTGGCGGCCAGAGCGACGGGCGTGGGGTTCGTCGGCCGCACGACGCTGCTCTCCCCGTTCGACCGGCTCATCCACGATCGCTCCCGGGCTCTCGACCTCTTCGACTTCGAGTACACGCTCGAGATGTACAAGCCAGCCGCGAAGCGCCGGTGGGGCTACTTCGCCCTCCCCGTGCTGCATCACGATCGTTTGGTCGGCAAGGTGGACGCGATCGCCGACCGCAAGGCGGGCCACCTCGACGTGCACGCGATCCATGAGGACGTGCAGTTCACGAACCCGATGAAGAAGGCGGTCCAGGTCGAGATCGACGCGCTCGCCGCGTGGCTCGGCCTCAGTCGTCGTTGACGAACGCGACGAGCTGCGCGATCGACGGTCTGTAACCGGACGTCGTGTCGACATCGATCGATGGGGCGGCGATTGCCACCCTCCGGAAGCGATTGAAGTACTCGGCGTCCTCGACGACAGACGCATCGGCGTGTGCGACCCTCGGCGCCCGCTGTCTCATCCGCCGCAGAGCGGTGTCGGGATCGGTGTGGCATTGCACGACGCGGAGGTCGGCCAGGTCGGCCAATGGGTCGAGGTTCGGCCGCCACACGTGGTCTTGGAACGCCGCCTCAGCAATGATGGTCACCAAGCCCTCGATGAGGACCCGCACCACCGCGAAGAAGAGTGGGAGCGTGCGTTCGGTGAGCGCGTCGCCCGGCCCCGCGTCGAACGCACCGGTTGCGTGCACCATCCCCTCCTTGATCTCGTCTCGGCAGATCGCGGGGCATCCAATCGCGCGAGCCAGCTCATGCGCGAGCGTCGTCTTGCCTGTCCCGGCCGGTCCGCTGATGATCATGAGCTTCGGCCTCGGGTTCACTGCTCGAGCTCGATGGGATGTGCGGCGATGAACCGAACGATGTCAGCCGCGACCTTCTCGCCGCAGTCCTCTTGGATGAAGTGGCTGGCCCGGTAGACCCGATGATCGATGCCGTCGCGGCGTGCACCGGGGATCTGCGCACGAAAGTCGCGTCCCATCGTCAGGTAGGTGTGCGGGGATCGGTCCCCCCAGATGGTCAGCACCGGGCGGTGCCACTGCTCGAGCACGCTCCATGCTTGGTCGTTCACAAGCCTCTCGGGGTCATCCTCTGTGACGGGGACGAGCATCGGGAAGCGGCGGGCGCCGACGAGGTAGTCCTGATTCGGGAACGGCGCGTCATATGCCGCCAGCACGTCGTCGTCAAGCTCGCTCAGGCACCATCCGGGGATCACCTTCGACGGCCAGAGCTCACTGACCTCCTGCGAGTAGACGCGCCACGCAAGGAAGTAGAGGACGCCCCCCGCCTCGATCAGCCGCTGCACCCTGTCACCGTCGATGCGGTCGTCGGCAGTCACGGTGTCTCGCCAGTCGATGCCCATCAGCTCCCGCAGCCGTTCGGGAGGGAGTCGCTGCTGTCGTGACAGGCCCGGCACGCCAGGGCCGGATCGAGGGAGCCCGGTGTTCGAGAAGACTGCCCTGGCGAAGCGCGCGGGGTCCTGGCCGATCGCTCGTCCGCCGATGAGGCCACCCCAGTCCTGGCCGAAGAAGGTGACGTCGCGCAGGTCGAGTTGTTCGATGAGCGTGCGGACCCACCGCGTGTGCGTCGAGTAGGTGTACGCGGCTGGATCGGTGGGCTTGTCCGAACGTCCGAATCCGATGAGATCGGGCACCACGACGCGGTGACCGGCGGCCTCCAGCGGACCGATCATCTTCCGGTAGAGGAATCCCCACGTGGGCTCGCCGTGGAGGAGCAGGACCGTCTCGGTCGCATCGGGAGGGCCAGCATCGATGTAGGCCATGCGGAGGCCCGGCTCGACGTCGATGTAGTGCGCCGTCCACGGGTACCCGCGAATCTCTTCGAATCGCTGCTCAGCCGTTCGGAGCACGTCGGGAGGCACAGTCACGAGTTCTACTCGTCACGCACCCCTCGGACCGCGTGCCGCGACTCTCGTCAACGCGCCGATCGTTGCTTCGACATAGGTGTCTTCGAGGGCCTGCAGGTCTGCGGCCGTCGACTTCGATCGCGCCTGGCCGACGAGCGAGTCGACACCAGAGAGCAGGATGCTGATGACCGACCTCGCGATGCGCGGATCGAGCCCGTACTCCGACGCCGCGAGATCGGCGAAGTATCCGACCGTGCGCCGATCCCACGATCGTTGATCACGGCGACTGGCATCACCGACGCCGAGTGATCGCATCGGGGCGAAGAACGGACGGTGCACCTCGACCGCACCGAGCACCGCACGAGTGAACGCTCGGAACTTGGGTTCGAAGCCGGCGGGCGCCTCGTTGACCTCACGGCGAATCGCACGGTCGAGCTTCTTCGCCTCTCGCTGGTACACCGCGCTGAGCAGGTCGTGCTTGTTGTCGAAATGCTTGTAGACGAGCGCTCGGGTCACCTCGGCGCGCTCGGCGACCGTTCCCATCGAGACCGCTCTCGGCCCGCCCTCGGCGAGCAGGTCACGGGTGACGTCGAGCAGCACCTCACGGCGCTCGTCCGAGCTGAGGTTCATCGACACCCGTGGAGTATGCCGGATGCAGTTGCATTTTGTCACCAGTCGTGATTGAGTGCACAGGCCGGCCGGTTGCAATCTGCAACCGCCGGCCCTTACGAGACCCGATGAGAGCGAGCAGTGAGATGTCTTACGCCGACGGCCGCATGATCCTTGACGCCGACAGCCACCTGATGGAGCTGCCAGGTTTCCTCGAGCCCTTCATGCAGCCCGACATGGTCGACAAGCTCCGCGGCCGCACGATGAGCATGCTCAAGCCGATCCTCGACCGCGCCACGCAGGCGTCCGAGGCACGCTCGGCCGATCCCGCTGCCCGGGCCGAAGCCGAGGAACGACTGTGGCAGGACAAGGGCTGGAGCGCGATGGGCTCCTTCGACCCCCAAGAGCGCAGCCACGTGCTCGACCTCTTCGGCTTCGATGGTCAGCTGGTGTTCGCCACCTTCGCGACGGCGCAGTTCGCCGGCAAGGACGAGGACCTGCTCTACGCGGGCAGCGCCGCTCACAACCATGCGGTCGCCGACTTCTGCAAGGACGACCAACGACTGCTTCCCGTCGCGTATGTGCCCCTCGTCGACCCCGGCCGCGCCGTGACTGTGCTCCGCGAGGCTCTCGACCTTGGCTCCGCGGCCATCCATGTGCCGTCAACCGCGGCAGGCGAGCGCGCACCGACGCATCCCGACCTATTCCCGTTCTGGGAGATGCTCGCTGACTCGGGCGTGCCGTTCGTGCTGCACGTCGGGGGTGGCGGCCGCCTGCTCGACCGCGCCTTCCACAACAACGGCATGCCGGTGAGCGATCACCTCGGCGGTGGCGAGAACATCCGCTCGAAGGACTTCCTCGCGATCGACAACTCGCCGTGCCTCTTCCTCGGCACACTGATCCTCGACGGCCTGTTCGACCGATTTCCCGCGCTCCGCGGTGGCGTCATCGAGGAGGGTGCGAGCTGGGTCGTGTCGTGGATGCACCAGCTCGACTTCGCGCAGCGCTCGTTCCGGCGCACTGAAGAGCCGCTGCGCAACCTGCAGCTGCGGCCGTCCGACTACGTACGCGAGCACCTGAAGTTCACGCCCTTCCCCGGCGAGCCGGTGGGCTGGATGATGGAGCAAGCGGGCGCCGAGCTGTTCATGTTCTCGACCGACTTCCCCCATCCCGAGGGCGGACGCGACCCGAAGGCCAAGTTCGAAGACGCGATGCCCGGCGTGTCCGAGGCGGACCAGCAGCGCTTCTACTACTCGAACATGGCCGAGCTGCTCGGCCCCGCACTGGTGCCGGCGCGCGTCTGATCTTGGACTAGCCGGCTGAGGAAGCATCGTCGTGGCGTTGCTCAACGGAACGCGACCGGTGGAGGAGATCCCCGGGGGTCGTCCTGCCGTCAGGCTTCCGGAGGAGAGCCGCTCACGACCAGGACGGGTCGGAAGGTTCCGCGTATGACGGCCTGCGCGACCGACGGGTCGAAGAGGCGTCTGAGCACCCCATAGTCGTGCGATCCGACGACCACCGCATCGACGTCGTGTGCGTCCGCGGCGGCACAGATCGCCTCGGCGGGGTCACCGCTGAGGCGAACCGTGTCGACATCTTCGAGACCAGCCGCTTCCGCTGCCGCCGTGACCTCCTCCGGCTCGAGTCCCTGGTCGAACGCGTAGATCGTGGCGGGATACACCGTGCCGAACTCGCCCTCTGCGACCCATGGAACGACCCGCCGAGTGACGTTCACAACCAGGAACTCAGCGTCCGGAAACAGGCGACCCGCCTCGCGTGCAGCGCGCAGCGAGGTCGGTGAGGCGTCGAGCGCGACGAGGATCTTCATGAGAAGGAGTTTTGCATGGCTGACTCCACACCGAGCCCTCGCTCGCAGAGGTGTCGCAGCGAGACTGATCCGGGAAGAACGCTCCCGAAGGCTCGAGGGCGTCGGCGGCCGCCCCGACGCGATGTTCGTATCGGAGATGCGCGCCACCGCGCCGACCGGATCCTCACCGGCCACGTCGCCTGCGTTCTCGATGACTCAACCCCGATCGCGTCTGCTTCAGACCTACGATCCGCCGGTGACTGTGCCGGCAGCACCACCCGATGCCGTCGACACTCGCCCGCGGCTGCGCGGCGTCATCCACCGGTGGGCCGTGCCGGTCTCGGTGGCGCTGTTCGCCGTCCTCGCCTTCAGGACTTCAGGGGTCGGCAACGTCGTCGCAGTGCTCGTCTACGGCGCCGGCGTCACGACGATGCTCGCGGTGAGCGCGGTGTACCACAGCGGCCGGTTGTCGCCGGAAGTGAGCGGCAAGCTCAAGCGCGTCGACCACTCGACGATCTTCCTTGCAATCGCCGGGTCCTATACGGCAGTGATCACTCTCGGCCTGTCGGGCACGACGCAGACCGTGCTCCTCGTGGTCACGTGGGTCTCCGCCACCGTCGGGATCTCGATCCGGATGTTCTGGCTGCACGCGCCCTATCCCGTCGTTGCGGCGGTGTACGTGATCGTGGGGTGGTTGGCACTCGTCGACCTACCCGCGTACCTCGATGCGCTCACGGGCGCGGAGATCGCGCTCGTCGCGCTCGGCGGCCTGCTGTACACGGCAGGCGCGGTCGTCTACGCCTTGCATCGACCCAACCCATGGCCGGTGACGTTCGGCTACCACGAGATCTTCCATGCGCTCGTGGTGCTGGCCGCGCTCGTGCAGTACGTGGCGGTGTTCAGCCTCGCGGGCTGAAGTTCAGCGCTCGCCGACCGCGGTGTTGACCACATAGGTGGAGCAGGTCGAGTGATGCACGACGCGACTCGGGACGTTGCCGAGGATGAACCGGGACTTCGAGCCGATCCGGCGATTGCCCACCACGACCAAGTCCGCATGCACCTCATCCGCGACATCCAGGATCGCCTCAGCCGCGTTCCCCGCCATGGCGTGGGTGTGGACTTCGACACTCGAGAGCTTTGCCTGCTCGGCGGCGGCACTGAGGACCGCCTCGACCCAGCTGCCGTCCAACGCCGGCGTCGACACGCCCGCCGTGAGCGCGAGGCCATCGGCCGCAGAATGGATCTGATACGCGCACACCACGTGGAGGGGCTGGCCGAACATCTTGGCCAGTGTGGTCGCCGCTTCGACGGCCACGGCAGCGGTCTCTGATCCGTCGGTTCCGACGACGATTGGTCCGTTCACGATGATCCCCATTCCCCATCAGGCTCGACTTCGGTGCCCATCATGACTCTTCGAGCAGGTGCTCGATCCGTGCGACCGCCGCATCGGTCACGAGGGTGAGCTGATCGAGCAGATCCGATGCGCGGTCCAAGCAACCTTCCGCAGCGCGGGTGAACACGCTCACCAGGAGATCGCGGCGCATTCGGTTCAGGCGATCGAGCTCGGCATCGGGTGCATCCTGGAACAGGGGCTCGAGCCGGCGGATCTCGTCGATGGCGGCGAGGAAGTCCGCAGGCGGAGACTCGGCCGAGAGCTCGTCGGTGAGCACCGCGAGACGTTCGTTGAGTGCGGCACGAGCCCGCCACCAGTCGATCAGCTGGAGCTGTCGGAGCTTCCGCTCGCGTGTGCGCCGGAGCATTCGCCGACCGTACGCCTAGTCCCGACCGGGCTCACCGTGACTCTCGTTGGCCCGATCGCGTCGCCAGTACGCCTTCGTGGTGATCGCCTCCTTGACGAGACCGCGCGTGAGGAGCACGTCGGCGGCCGCACGCACGAGACCTGATTCGCCGAAGACGTAGGCGACCGTGCCCGCGGGCAACGGGACCGTGCGGAGGCGATCGACGACGTCGGCCTCGGTACCGAGCACTGCTGTGGCCGTGGCCGTCGGAGGAATTGCTTCGGTCATCACGTCGATGGCGGGCTCGGCGGACTCGTCACCAACGAACAGGTGGTGCGTCGCATCCGGCTTCAACACGACGAAGCCGCGAGGACCGATGCCTTCGATGCGGTCACCCACACCTGCATGCGCTGCCCAGCGAGCGAAGGGGCCAGTTCCGTGCAGCACGACTTCGATGTCGAGCGTGCCGGCGACCGGATCGCTCCGACGAATGGTGTAGCGGCGCCGAACGGCACGCTCGGCAGGCACATCGAACATCACGTCCTGCCCGGGCAACCACGTGAAGTCGACGAGGTCGGGTGATCCGAACCGGATCGACCGCAGACTCGGCCGCCGATCCCTCACTTCGACCACCGCGAGGTCGAGGAGGTAGCAATCGGAGAGGCGCCCACCGAACATCTCGGCGGGAACAGGTCTGCGCGGCGGTGCGGTCATGCTCTCTCACCTTATGAGGGAGGGCAGCACCCCCAGACCGGCGCCGACCATCTGGACCGGCGGGTGCAGCTCCCCGGCGAGGTAGGCCGTCGTCATCGTGTGGAGCATCCCGCTCGCGGCGAGAAACGACGATCCGCCTTGCGAGATCCGCCGCACTCCGGCCGCGGCGAGCTGGTCGAGCGACGGAAGTCCAGGTGCGACCATGACGTTCAGCGGCAGCCCGACGACCGCAACCACCGCTTCGATCGTCGCGAGGTCGGTCAGCCCGGGAAGGAAGAAGCCGTCGGCCCCGGCTTCCTCGTACGCCTGCGCGCGTGCCTGCACCTCGTCGAGGGCGCGTTCGGCGGGAATGGCTGCGCCGAAGAACACATCGCATCGGGCGTTGATGAAGATCGGCACGCCCGACGCGTCCGCGGCCACGCGCGCGGCTCGCAGCCGGTCGACCTGTGTCGGCACGTCGAACAGCACGCCGGACTCGCCGGGACGCGCGTCCTCGATGTTCACGCCCACCGCACCGGTCTCGATGACCGCCGCCATCGAAGCTCCGACGGCTTCGGCGGTCGCGCCACGTCCTGCCTCCAGATCGAGCGTCACGGGTACATCGACTGATCGGGCGATGTCCTTCGCCACGCCCAGCGCGACATCAAACGGCAGCTGCTCACCGTCGATGACACCGTGGTCTAGCGCCACGCCGAAGCTCGTCGTGCCGATCGCCGGAGCACCGGCCGCCGCGGCGATGACCGCGGACGTTGCGTTCCACGCGTTCGCCAGCAGGAGCGGTCGATCCTGGTGATGGAGGCCGCGGAAGGCGATCGCCCGGTTCGCCATGCGTTCCTTCATGCCGTCTGTATCTGTCATACCCTTAGTATGTACTTAGTCTCTGAGTATGGCAACCCGGCCACCGCAGTCACTCCGCGCTGAGCAGGTGGCGGCCACGCGTCACGCGATCCTCGGGTCGGCGCGACGCCTCTTCGGCTCGAAGGGCTACAACTCGACGTCAATCGACGACATCGCTCGCGCCGCTCGCGTCACGAAGGGCGCGGTCTACCACCACTTCGAGACGAAGCACGAGCTCTTCCGATCCGTGTACGCCGAGGTCGAGGCGGACGCGCAGGCGCGCACGACCCGCGCCGCCCGCCCCCGCTCGTCTCCGATCGACCAGCTCGTCCAAGGGATGCACGCCTATCTCGACGCGGCACTCGACCCCGAGGTGCAGCGCATCACGCTCATCGATGCGCCCGCGGTGCTCGGATCCGACCCCGACGGTCCCGCGGACGAGCAAGCGGGCCACCGTGGCGTACGCGACTTCGTCGCCGCGGGCATGAAAGCGGGCGCGATCACCAAGCTCGATGCCGACTCTCTGGCGCATGTCCTGCGGGGATCGATCCTGCAGGCAGCGATGGTCATCGCCCACTCGCCCGATCCGGCTGTGGCGCGCCGGCGTGTGGGGGCCGTGCTCGAAGCGATGATCCGCGGCCTCGAGCCTCGCTGAGGTAGCACCCACTCCCGCTGGACCTTCGTCCGAGCGGACTGCGCACGTCACCGGCGCGAACTGGGTCATCGACGGCCGCCCCATCAAGACGACGTGATCCGCTGACGTCTCACGAACTGCGTGGCGAGCTCGGTGCGTGAGTGGAAGCCGGTCTTGGCGAACACGTGGTCGAGATGGGTCTTGACCGTGGCGCGACCCATGAGGAGTCGCTCCGCGATCTGCGGGTTCGTGAGCCCCTCGGCAACGAGCGTGACGACCTGCACCTCGGTCGGGGTCAGAGCGGCCCACCCATGGCTTGGTCGTTGACGCTCGCCGCAGGCCCGACCCGCGAGGCGGCAGCATCGCGCCAGTCCAACGCCGCTCCCTCCGCCGCCGCGGCACGAGCCAGCTGCGGTCCGAGCGCCTCCGTCGCGGCCGCCTCCGCGGTGTCCGCGCGATCCTGATCGAACCCAAACCTCCACCGGTAGCCGGTCTCGTCGCGCAACCGGGCCGCCGCGACCACGAGGCGAAGTCCGTGCTCGACGGCGACGCTCGCCGCCTCGTGCCATTTGTCCCCGTCCTGCGCGGCCGTCGCCTCGATCGCGGCCCGCACGGCCCGTCCGAGTGGCGTGTCGCGCGACCAAGGTCCTCACCGCGTCGACAGCCAACTCTGGTTCGCCAACCTCAACGGCTTCTCGACACAGGCGCATGACGACGAAACCCGGGAGAAGATCGCGGAGATCGATGTTCTCGGGCCGAACGCCCCCGTGGCCGGCAATGGCCTCGTCCAGGATCTCGTAGTGCCGGGGAATCGCCTTGGCCATCGCTGCTGGGGCGTGCTCCCACCGTTGCGACGAGGCCACGACATCGGTGAGCAGGAACGTGACCGTGCCGGTAGGCAGAGCGAAACCAGCGGGGTCAGGGCCGCTCACTTCGTCCACCAACAGACGCCGGATCGCCGGATCGATCTCACGCGTGGCCATGGTGTCAGCATCCGCGACCTCGATCACTGAGACATCCCCCATCTGGTGGAGCCGCGCCCGCACCGCTGGAGGATCACTCGGTCATCAGTCGCTGGGGCGGTTGGCTTCGTTCAGCTTCACCTTGGCCTTCAGGATCGTCTTGATCGCCGCACTCGGCACCTTCTGGTCGAACCGGATCTGGAGTGTTGCCTTGAGCACCTTGTAACCCTTCGCTTCGAGCGCGGCGCGGTCCTCGTCTCCGAGCGCTTCCGCGCTCAAGCCGACGCTCACGTGGCTCTTGAACGCAGAGAAGCCCCCGATCTCACCGTGATATCGATAGAAGGGGACGCCCCAGCTGATCTTCTCCTCTGCCTTCGGAACGGTGGTGAGGAAGAGCTTGCGGAGCTCCTCCAGGATCGGGCGAGCCTCGGGGGCAGCGTCGGCGATGTACGAGTCAACGTCCTTCGGCTTTGCCATGCCCGTTCCCTACACCATTCGCGCCGTCCGAAGTAGCACTAACTTCGGCGCGCGATGACGTACGCGGGGGGTCGCCGCATCGTCGATGCGGACAGCCATCTGATGGAGTGGCCCGGCTTCCTCGCCGATCACGTCGACCCCATCCTCCGCGATCGCCTACCGGACATCGGGGCGGTCATGGTCGCGAACGGCGTCGATCCGACGCGGTGGCAGCACTCGGACGACGAGCGGACGCGCCTCATCGAGCTGGGCGACGATCTGGTGCGGCGCGGGCCGAAGTGGCATGCAGCGTTGGGAGCCGCCGACCCCGACGAGCGCTCCCGCGCGCTCGACCTACTCGGGTTCGAGCATCAGGTCGTGTACTCGTCGTTTTGCGCCCCGCTGTTCGAGCTCGACGACCCGGGTCTTCGGTACGGCGCCTACCGCGCGCACAACCGCGCCATGGCCGAGTTCTGCGACGGGGACGCGCGCCTGCACGGTGTCGCCATCTGTGACCTCGACGAGCCCGATCGTTCGGTCACCGAGCTCGACGCCGCGTTGGACAACGGACTCAGCGTCGTCTGGCTCCCCGCTCGAGCGCCGGGAGGCCGAGCGCCGGGTCATCCCGACCACGATGGGTTCTGGTCGCGGCTGGCCGAGCGGGGTGTCCCCTTCGTGCTGCATGTCGGCAGCGGGCGCCTGCCCATCGGCGGTGACTGGATGAACGACGGGCGTCCGGTCGCCGAGCAGTTCAGCGGCGCTGAGATCATCGGTTCGAAGGACTTCATGGTCGTGCACCACACCGCGGCCCGGTTCCTTTCGGTGCTCGTGCTCGACGGCGTGCTCGAGCGGCATCCGCACCTCCACGGCGGGGCGATCGAGATGGGCGCGGGTTGGGTGCCCGACATGTTGCGACGGCTCGACCACGCCGCCGCTATCTGGAGCCGGTCAGAACCAAGGCTCGCCACCTTCGTACGCACTCCCTCCGAACAAGCGAGCGCGCAACTTCGGTTCACGCCGTATCCGTTCGAGGACATCGGCCGCATCGCCGCCGAGTCTGACGCTCGCCTCTACTTGTTCTCGTCTGACTACCCACATGCGGAAGGGGGACGCGATCCGCTCGGTCGGTTCGAGCGATCGTGGCTCGGCACGCCGGCTGTCGACGAAGCGGTGGCGGGCTTCTTCTCCGGCAACGCGGCGAGCTGGCTCGGCCTCACGTCCTGAGTCAGATCGCGATGACACGAAAGCGTGGGAGATGATGGGCCATGCGCGATCTCGGTGCGATCTGGCTCTATGTCGCGGACTCGTCGTGTCGGGGCTACTCACCGATCTACGACCGCATCTGCCGCACCGTCGCCGAGAGCGACGAGGTCCTGGATCTCGTATCTGAAGCGCCGCCGCTGGCCCACAACCCGGTGCTCCTCCTCGCTGCCGTCCACTACCTCTTGCTCGGCGGGCTCGACCATCCACTTGCGGCGGTCTACAGCGGAGAGTCGGAGGAGAACCCCGGGCCATTGTTCGTCGACCTCTGCCTCCACAACCGCGACGCTGTCCTCGAGCTGCTCGCGACCCAACAGGTGAACACGAACGAAGTCGGACGGTCAGCGGTCATCGGCCCGGCCCTGACCGCCGTCGCGTCACGCCTGGCGGCTCCTCTCGCTCATCTCGACGTCGGCTGCAGCGCAGGGCTCAACCTGCTCTGCGACCGCTATCGCCTCGACTATGGGCCGCTTGGCGCGACTGGGCCCGCCGACGCGCCGGTGCGCATCCCGTGCGATGTTGTCGGCGGGTCGCCGCCGATCGCGCCGATGTTGCCGACGATCACGGCACGCGTTGGCCTGGATCGCGCCCCAGTCGACCTCCAGGACGCAAACCAGTCGAGATGGCAGCTCGCGTGCGTGTGGCCCGACACCGGGCGTCTCGCACGAACGCGGTTGGCTCTCGACGAAGCTCGACGCGAATCGCTCACGATCGTGCAGGGCGACGCCGTCGACAGGGTGGCCGAGCTGATCGACCGACTTCCGGGTGACGCCACCGCGGTGGTGACGACCACGTGGGTGGTGGCCTACTTCTCAGGCGAGCACCGAGCCGCGTTTCGGGAGGCGCTGGCGGCCGCGTCAACGAGTCGGCCAGTGGCGTGGATCAGCGCGGAGCCGCGGGGAGTCATCGACCTGCTCCCAACAGAGGGCGTGCCTTCGGATCCGAACGGCCTCGAGTGGAGCGTGCTCGGCCTCGTCGTCTTTCGGGGAGGCGAAGCGGAAGCCGAGCTGCTCGGATACGTCCACCCGCACGGGAGCGGACTGGACTGGCGGCTCCAGTAGCGCGGCGGAAGGCTCTTGCAGCTGGCTACGTGGTCGCCGGTCCAGATCGTCGGCGTTGTCGCACGGCGAAGAGGCTCCACGAGCCCGGCACGCCTTTCAGATCGTGGCTGCCGCGCTCGTCGAACTCGATCCCCGATCCGATGACGAGATCCTTCACGACGCTCGACACCAGGATCTCGCCGGGCGCAGCGTGGGCATCAACGCGCGCGGCGATGTGCACTGCCAACCCACCGAGATCGTCACCGCGTACCTCGCACTCGCCGGTGTGCAGACCAGCGCGGAGCTCGATGCCAAGTGCGCCGGTCGCCTGGAGGATCGCTGTTGCGCACTGGATCGCACGAGCGGGGCCATCGAACGACATCACGAAGCCATCGCCGGTCGTGTTGATCTCGCGCCCCGGAAACGGTTGAGCTGCTCGCGCACGGCTCGGTCGTGATCGTCGAGCAGGGCACGCCAGTCGTGGTCGCCCATCGCTGCAGCCCGCTCGGTCGATCCGACGATGTCGGTGAACAACACCGTCGTGAGGATGCGATCGACCTCGATCGGTGGGCGATGGCCGGTCAGGAGCTCGGCGATCTCATCGGCGACGATGTCGAGGTTGGCGATGAGCGCGAGGCTGCCGCCCGGGATCTCGACATAGCTTGCGCCGGCGATGTGCTCCGCGAGATAGCGACCGTGCCCGGCAGGCAGGAAGAAGCTGTCAGCGACCTGCACGACGCGCGTCGGGGCTTGGATGAGCGGCAGCGCGTGCCGCACATCGACGTGCTCCAAGAAGTAGCGGTACTGCGCGGCCGCGGTCCGAGGCGTCACCGCGTAGCGTGCCCAGACCGCGACCTCCTGCATCTCGCCGATGTCACCCGCCCGCTCGGGGTTGATCGCCTGGGCGAACTCGACAGTTCCCCAGGTGGATCGCAGGAAGTCGATGACGACATCCACCTCCTCGGGCGTCGCCCCGATCGGGTGGTCCCCGGCGGGGATAGCGCGCTGTCGCATTGAGGAACAGGAGCGCGCTGACCCTCTCGGGGTGCTGCGCAGCGAACAGCATCGCGACCTGGCCCGCGTCCAAGGTTGCGACGATCGCGGTCTGGGTCGAGCCGACGGCATCGAGCACGGCGAGCACGTCCTCGGTCCACTCCTCGCATGTGGGGAGCGCCGATCGGACGATGCCGTCCGATGCGCCCGTGCCGCGTCGATCGAACACGATGACCCGGCTGAAGGGGAGCAACCGCTCGATGAAGCGGACGAAGTCCGCCATGTTCCACTGGACCTCGACGTGGCTACCGAGCCCGTAGAAGTACAAGACGTCGTTCGGCCCGTCACCGATCACCTGATACGCGACGTCGGCGTCCCCGACCTCGACGTACTTCGTGTCCGGTCTCTGCACCATTGGTGCGGATCATTGCAAACATCGAGGTCAGCAGGCGTAGCCCCAGTCGGCTCCGCCCTCAGGCGGCTCGATCCCGAGGAGATCCGAGATCGGGCTCTCCTCACTGAGCTTCTCGCCGGCGGCCTTGACTGCCTCGCACTGGTCATCGGTCTGCGGGTACACGGAGGAGTCGTCGGCCTTCATCTCACCGATGTCGGTCTGGATGGTCCTCGCATCGGCGGGCACGAGACCGGATCCACTCACTCCCAGCGCAGTCGACGACGCTCCCGTGTCCGGGCAGTCGTAGGACGAGGAGTCACCCCCGATCGCCTTTGCGTAGGTGGCTGGGTCATCCGACATCCCACCCACGATCCAGTTGTGACCGAAGGCCAGCTTGATCGTCGTGATGCCGAATGACGTCACGAGGCCGCAGAACGCGTCGCTCTTCGAGATGCTCACCGACTCAGGGACCTGTTCGGGCTTCGCATAGATGTCGATCTCGAGCTGGTCCCCCTTGCTCGAGCACTCACCGACCTCGGCCGGTTTGGGCAACCCGAGGTCGAGCGCGTCCGCCTCATCCCCCTCCGGGTGCACCTCGAAACCGGCGCACTCGATGCCGGCCTTCGTGAGCGCGGCCGCCACCGCTTTGGTGCTGCCGAAGCTCGACAGGTGCGACGAGCTGTTGCCGCTGTCGTCGCCGCCACACCCGGCGAGCACGACGACAGCCACGAACAGGATCGCGATCCGCCGCATGCGCAGCTCAGCCGAGCTCGGCAAGCATTCCCCTGGCGCGGAGACGCAGGCTCGCGTTCGGCGAGTCGGCGAGCAGCTGCTGCACCATGCGAGCGTGAGCTCGGGCGGCGTCGACCTGCCGCTCGTACTTGGCCAGGGAGGCGAGCTCGAACTCGACCATCGCGCGGTCCCCGTTGTTGCCACATTCGTCGAGCGAATTCGCCAGCTGTTCGAGCGCACCCCGCGCCTTCTTCGCCGCGCCCACCCGCTGGCGCGAGAGGAACGCCCGGTCCCGGAGAGCGGCGGGAGAGGTGAGTCCCGCTACGTAGTCGGTCGCGAGGCGGGACCGCATTCTCGCAACGAAGGTGTCGATGGTTCGGACACCCTCGATGTTGCCGAGCGCCTCCTCGCGCTGGCGTACTTCGGCGAGTCCCGTCATCCCGCGACTGGGGTGCCCCTCCAGCACGTCGAGCTCGTGCCCGAAGACAGCCAAGATGTCTCCGCTGGCGAGAACCCCGCTGAGGTTCCGTGCACGCCCTTCGACCTGTTCGAAGCAGCGGCGTGCCTCTTCGGGGCTGGATGAGCCGATGGCGAGCCCGGCCGCCCAGGCCTCCGCGAAGATCATGTACATCGGGTCGGCGTCACAGTCGATCGCGGCGCGTGTCGCCGCTTTGGCGGCGTACTCGTCACCACGGACGAGGCCCACGACGACCAGCACCATGTGACCCATGGCGGTCGCGCGCCGGTTACCGGTCCGTTGGCCGATGTCGAGCAGCTCGTCCGCGTACGCGGTCGCGGACTGCGTGTCGCCGCGGCGGGCCGCGGCCTGCCCGACCCCACACAGCCCTTTGATCTGGACGTACTGGCGGTCGTGGGGATCGGCGACCTCGGGAACGAGCCGCTCGAGGACGGGCCAGATCTCGACGGCTCGAGCGGTGTCTCCTGCCTGTGTCGTGACCCAGGTGAGCCAGGTGAGCGCATATGCCTGCGCGGTGGCGTCGTCGCAGCGACGCCCGAGGTCGAGCGCTTCGGTGAGCAGCCGGTCCGCGTCGCGGATGCGGCCCTCCTGCCATGTCACCATGCCGACCCAGGCCGTCCAGCGGGCGGTGAGCACGTCGTCGCCCACCGCCGAAGGCAGGTCCCGATTGCGCTCCTGCAGGTCTCGGAGCTCGGCCATGTCGCACGTGTAGTAGTGGCACTGCGCCCACTCGATGATCGTCTCGATCAGCAACCGATCCCGAGTTGCACGGTCGACCGCGAGAGTGTCGTCATCGTCGGTGGTGAGGAGATCGTGCGCGGCGCGGTACTGGCGGTGCGCCTCAGCGAGCGCGTAGCGATCGAGCGCCTTCCGTCCCGACCGGCGGAGGTAGTCGACGGCCTCCAGCACGTGGCCGCTGCGTTGATAGTGGTACGCAAGCGTCTCGACGAACTCGTTGACCCGGCCACCGAGATGCGCCTCCACACCTCGGGCGACTCGCTCGTGGAGCGCCTGACGGTCTCGGCGGAGCAGCCCGTCGTACGCGACCTCTTGCGTGAGCGCGTGCTTGAAGATGTACTCGAGCTCGCTGTCGACGTTTCGCTCGCGAATGAGATCGGCGGCGGACAAGCCGGCGAGGCTGTGCTCGAGGTCCTGGGGAGCATCGGTCACCGACTGCATGATCCGGTAGAGGAACTCGCGTCCGACGACCGATGCCTCGCGGAGCACTCGCCGAGGTTCCGGTGCGAGGTTGTCGATGCGCGCCGCGATGAGCCCACGGATCGTCGAAGGCACGGTCACCGAGTCGAGGCTCGTCGTGAGCACCCACGTCTCGCCTTGGCGGGCCAACACGCCGTCGTCGACGAGCGTGTTCACGAGCTCTTCCACGAAGAACGGGTTGCCGTCAGCGCGCGCCGTGACCATCGCGACCAGCTCGTCCGGCGGTTCGGCGCCGTCGAGCAGCGACATCAGCTGCTCGCGTGATTGCCGCGCGGAGAGCTCACTGAGGTGCAGCAAGCGCTCGCCCGGCGCGCCGAGCTCGAAGCCGGGTCGGAAGTTGCAGATCGTCACGACCGGCTCGGTCAGCGCGCCGGCCAGCTCGCGGACGAGGGTTGCGGTCGAAGGGTCGACCCAATGCAAGTCCTGCAAGCAGACGACGGTCGGCGCCCGGCGGGCCACCGCGTCGAGCAAGCGCGCTACCGCGCCGCGCAGCACGGACTGGAACGCTTCGAGGTCGACGGCGCCATCGGCCGGCGTGGTTCCGTAGAGCTGGCCGATGGCCGCCAGCGCGAGGTCATCACCCGGCAGCAGCGTCGTGACCATCGCGGTGAGCTTCGCTCGCACCTGCGCCACGCCATCGTTCTCGTCGATCGCTGCGGCGTTGTTGAACAGGTCCACGAGCGGGGCGTAGGGGATGTCAGCCGTGTAGGGGTACGCGCGTCCCTCGTACCACTGCACATCCTCGCCCAGGCGAGATCGCACCTCTTCGAGCAGCCGCGTCTTCCCAGAACCCGCCTCCGCGCACACGGTGATGAGAGACGTCTCGCCGTCGCGCAGTCGGTCGACCGCGCCAAGCAGGACACCGAGCTCCTCCTGGCGACCCACGAAGCTCCCTGATCGACGAGACGGGCGCGGTCTGGGCAGCGCGCAGGCCGTCCACGCGGGTGACTCGCACCGGTTCGCGCCGGCCCTTCAGCTCGCGATCGCCCAAGTCGGTCAACACGAACCGGCTGCCGACAAGCGAACGGGTCTCGGGACCGATGTAGATCTCGCCCGCTGAAGCGAGCGACTGCAGCCGCGCCGCGACGTTCACCATGTCGCCGAGCGGGCCGCTGTCCCGGTCGCCCTGCAGGTCGCTGATGATCACGACCCCGCTGTTGACGCCGCTGTGCATCTCGAAGGAGTGGCCGGTACGAGCCTCGAACGTCGGACGGAGCTCGTTGACCGCGCTGTGGAGCTCGAGCGCGGCGCGCACCGCGCGCACCGCGTCATCCTCGTGCACGACCGGGTCACCGAACACCGCGAGGACGGCGTCGCCCATGAGCTTGTCGATCCGCCCGCCGTAGCGAGACACGATCTCGCCCGCCTTGTCGTAGACGAGGCCCATCAGCTCGCGGACGACCTCGGCATCTACGGACTCGGCCATCTGCGTGTACCCCGACGCATCCGAGAAGAGAACCGTCACGAGACGGCGTTCCGCCTCCGTGTGGGTCGGCGGCGGGTCAGCGCTCAGCGCGCCACCGCACCCGTTGCAGAAGCGGGAGCCGGGTGGGTTGGGGGCGGCGCACGCCGTGCACGTGAGGTCCGCCACGGGCGCATCGTCTCACAGAGGGCTCCTGCCTGGCTCCAAAGCAATCCAAAAGGACTGTGGGAGAAGGTCTGGACATGACCACAACGACGGCCCACACCGACCTGATCCGGGAGCAAGTGCGCACGCTGGCCGAACCACGGCGGCGTTACGGCGTGATCGCCCGGTCCCTCTTCATCTCGATGAACCTCCTGTACGGACGCAAGCGCACCCTCCAGAAGTTCGTCGTCCTCGAGCTCGTGGCCCGGGTGCCGTACCAGACCTGGGAGCACGCGGCCTACCTGTCGATCACGCGCCATGCCCGGGAGACGCAGCTGGCCAGGCGGATCTACGACCGTGTCCAGCGCACGCGGGAGCAGCAGGACAACGAGCAGTGGCACCTGTTCATCATCGAAGACATGCTCGAGCACCGAGGCACCCGGCTCGGATGGCTCCGCTACCGCCTGGTCCCCCAGCTGATGGCGTTGAGCTTCTACCTCATCTCCTGGCTTCTCTACCTGATCCGTCCCGCGTGGTCGTACGCGCTGAATGCCGACTTCGAGGACCACGCCGAGCATGAGTACATGCACTTCGTCGCCGAGCACCCCGAGCTGGAGTTCGAGACCTGCTCGTGCTCGGTGGCCGACGACTACGGATGCGCCGAGTCGTTCGCCGATGTGTTGCGCCAGATCGGCTGCGACGAACGGCACCACAAGCAGGAGAGCCTGGACGAGCTCGCCGCGTTGGGGCAGAAGTACCGTCCGGCCGATGAAATTCAGCGTCCTCGGTCCGCTCGAGGTGCGGCGTGACGATGTAGCGGTCGCAGTGGCCGGGACGAAGCCGCGAAAGCTGCTTGCTCGCCTCCTGATCGACGCAAACACCGTCGTGTCGGTCGACGCGCTCGTCGACGCGGTCTGGGGACCCACAGAGGCTCAGCCCGAGCGCAGTGCAGCGGCGATCCAGGTCTACGTTTCGAACCTGCGTCGTGCACTCGGCCCGGACGTGATCCGGACGGCGGCGCCGGGTTACGTGCTCGACCTCGACGGCCACGCGTGCGACGCCCACGAGCTCGCCGACTGCGTGGCCGCTGCTCGATCGCTCCGTACCGAAGGGCACCTCGACGGCGCCATCGCAGCGGCCCGTCGAGCGACGACCCTGCCGAGGGGAGAGCCGTACGCTGACGTGGGCTACGAGGACTGGGCGCAAGCGACGGTGCGCGAGCTCACCGAGCGAGTGCTGTCGGCGCACGAGGAGCTGCACGTCGGGTTGCTCGCTGCCGAACGCGACGCCGAGGCAATCCCGCTCCTCGAAGCGCTGGTCGCACAGCACCCCTATCGGGAGCGGGCGCGCGGGCATCTGATGCTCGCGTTGTACCGCACCGGCCGACAGGCCGACGCGCTGCGGACGTACTCGGATGGCCGGGAGGCCATGGTCGAGGCACTCGGCGTCGAGCCGGGAAGCGAGCTGCAACAACTCGCGAGCCGAATCCTCGACCAAGACCCCGAGCTGCTCCCGACGCCGGTCGCAGCGCGTGCAGCCTCCCGTGCCCATCGTCGCGGTCGAGTCGACGATCGTCGGCCGGGTCCGGGAGCAGCGCACGATCTCCTCGGCGCTCTCACGCGCCGAACGAGGCGACATCCAAGTCGTGCTCGTCGACGGACCGGCGGGCATCGGGAAGTCGGCGCTCGGACATTGGGTGTCTCAGCACGCAGCGGCGCGCGACATGCGTGCCGCGACGGGCAGAGCCCACGATCTCGATGGTGCCCCACCGTTCTGGCCGTGGTCCCAGCCCTTGCGCGCCCTCGGTCTCGGAGACTCGATCGAGCCGATCGGCGAGTCGCCCTTTCTGCTCTATGCCTCCGTGTGCGACCGGATCGCAGACGCCACGCACGATCGACCGATGGTCGCCATCCTCGACGACATGCAGTGGGCCGATCGGGCGTCGATCGATCTCCTGAAGTTCGTCGCCCGTGCCCCCACGGCCGCGCGGCTGACCGTCATCGCGATGCATCGCGGCGTCCCTACTGACCACCCGCTGTCGTTGCTTGCGGCCGACCTCTCGACCGAACGCGCAGTGACTCGGCTCACGCTCGGGCCGTTGAGCAGCGAGGAAGTCTCGGCACTCGTCGACCGACTGACCGCGGGACGCGCTCCGACCAATGTGGCTGAGGCGATCGCGAACCGCACCGGCGGAAATCCCTTCTTCGTCGAAGAGCTGGTGCGGGTGATGGACACCGGCGAGGGTCACCTCGACATCGGGGCCGCCGCGGTGCCTCGGACCGTCGCCGAACTGCTGCGGCGCCGCGCCGAGGCCTTGTCGACTGATGCGGTGTCGGTGTTGACGAGCGCCTCATTCCTCTCGGGTCCGTTTTCCGCGGAGCTGCCTGCGGCCCTCGCAGGACAGACCGAGAGCGCCGCTCGTTCGGTCTTCGACGCGGCCGTTGCCGACGGGATCCTCGTGGATCAGCGGGGGCGGGTCGGCTGGCGGAGCTTCGCCCATGATCTGATCCGACACGCCTTCTATGACCCAGTTCCCCCGGTGACGCGTGCCGAGATGCACCTGCGCATCGGCGAGCTGATGGTCGCCACGCTCGGAGAACGGACGTCCGCGGCGGCACCCGAGCTCGCCGCGCATTTCTCCCAAGCCACCGGGGTCGGCGGAGCCGAGCGCGCGGTGCACTGGTCGCGCGTCGCGGCCGATCGCGCGATCGACGCGCTCGCCTACGAAGACGCGGTACGACACCTCCGCCGCGCGCTCTTCGTGACTCGACGAGAGCTGCGCGACCGCGCGCTCGAGTGCGATGTGTTGCTGGATCTCGCCAGGGCAGCGCGCCTCGCTGCTGATCAACCGACCGCGATGCGGGCCGCAGAACGGGCCCTCGACCTCGCGAACATGTTGGACGACCCGATCCGGCGCGAACGAGCCCGCACACCGATGTTCAGGCGCACCCAGTCCTGACGCCGTGGTTGACTGTCGGCGACGCTGCGAGAGGTGGTCCGATGAGCGCGCCGACAAGTGATCCAGGGGCGGTGGACGTCGAGGCAGTCGTGCGATCCGCGTTGGCGGAGGCGCACATCCCCGCGACGCCGGACGAGGTGGCGCTGTTCGTGATGATGTACCCACTGCTGCGCGGCAAGGCCGATCGACTGTACGAGCTGGACCTCGGGGACCGACCGTGAGCGGCACATCGGACATCCCCGACACACTCGCGGCAGCGGCGGCCGCGCTCCGCGCCGGCGCGATCTCGAGCGTCGAGCTCACCGTGGCTGCGATCGCACGAGCCGATCGATTCGACGAGCAGCTGGGCACGTATCTCTGCCGCGCCGACGACGCGGCGATGCAGGCGGCGAAGGAAGCGGACGCGGAGCTCGAGGCAGGGCGCGACCGCGGCCCGCTGCACGGCATCCCCATCGGCATCAAGGACATCGTGGCCACAGCCGACCTCCCGACCACCGCGCAGAGCCTCGTGCTCGATCCTCGCTGGGGTGAGCGCGCCGACGCCCCGGTCGTGGCGCGCTTGCGTGCGGCCGGCGCCGTGATCACGGGGAAGACCACCACGATGGAGTTCGCGATCGGGCTCCCCGATCCGACGAATCCGTTTCCGATCCCTCGCAACCCGTGGGCCCTCGATCGATGGGCCGGAGGATCGAGCTCGGGAACCGCGAACGGAGTCGCAGCCGGCCTCTTCTTCGCCGGCATCGGCACCGACACCGGCGGCAGCATCAGGATGCCTTCGGCGATGTGCGGCATCACCGGGTTCAAGCCCACGTTCGGCCGGGTTCCCAAGTCAGGTGTGGTTCCACTGTCGTGGAGCTTCGATCACGTCGGCCCCATGGCGCGCACCGCGCGACTGCGCTCTCATGCTCGACGTGATCGCGGGGTTCGACCCCTCCGATGCGCTCAGCGCGGACGTCGGCACCGACGCGTACGCGGCCGCTCTGCCCGGATCGGTCGACGGAGCGCGCATCGGAGTGCTTCGTCACCACCACGTCGACTCGCCGTTCGCGGATCCATCTGCCGTCGCTGCCTTCGAGTCGGCGATTGCCGCTCTCGAAGCGGGGGGCGCCCAGGTCGAGGAGATCGACGTGCCGGCCTGGGACATCCTCGACGAGGCCTGCTTGCCGATCTTCATGACGGAGGCATTCGCGTACCACCGTCGGAACCTGGCCGCGCGCTGGGATGACTACGGCACGTTCACCCGGCAGATGATCACATCAGCGCTCTTCTACACCGCCGTCGATCATGTGCAGGCGCAACGCGTGCGGCGCTTCGTGGGTGCGCAGGTCGACGATATCCTCGGCAGGGTCGACGTGATCGCGACACCCACGGCGGGGGCCGGGGCTCCACTGGTCGACAACCTCGACTTCGCGGGCGCGCTCACGCTGCCCGTGTTCACCGCGCCGTGGAACGCGCTCGGCCTGCCCACGATCTCTGTTCCGTGCGGCTTCACCGACGACGGCCTGCCGGTCGGGTTGCAGCTGGCCGCGCGTCGCTTCGATGAAACGACGGTGCTGCGCGTGGCTGACGGCTTCCAGGCGCTCACCGACTGGCACACACGGCGCCCACCGCTCGCCTGAGTCTGCCGGCCGATCCGCGTCAGCCGAGGAAGTCGCGCGCCAACACGTCCCAGAGCGCGACTGACATCTCGAGCGACTCGATGTCGACTCGCTCGTCGTCGCCGTGGCCCATCGTCGCGAGGTCGTCCATCCCGAGGCGGGTGCTCCACATCCCGAAGCCGTAGGCGGCGGTGCCGAACGCCCGACGGAAGTGGCGGGCATCGGTCGTGCCCACCATGCGCATCGGGACGAGCTCGGCATCGGCATAGAACGTGCGCGAGGCACGACGCAACGCGTCGACGAACGGACCGGACGCGGGTGAGAGCGTCGCTAGGTCGTCGGGTCTCGGGAACGTCAGCTCGATCTCGCCAGCGAGATCGCCGACCGCGTCGGTGATCATCGCTCGCACTGCGTCGGCGTCGTCGCCCGGCAGCACCCGTATGTCGAGGGCAACGTCGACCTCGTCGGGGATGATGTTCACCTTCGAGCCCGCCGTGAGCATCGTCGGCGTGATCGTGGTGTGGGTGCACGAGTAGGCGAGCTTCGAGAGCCCGAGCGGCAGCATCTCGATCGTCTCGACGAACCCCTCCTCCCGGAGCAGGGGCTCGCTGAGCTCGGCAGGCAGGCCCAGTCCGGCGACGAACGTGTGCCAGGAGTCGTCGAGTCGCGGTGGAGGTCGATATGCCGCGATACGACGAACCATCTCCGCCGCCTTGATGAGCGCGTTGTCGCTGCGGAAGGGCATCGAGCCGTGGCACGGTGCGCCACGCACCTTCATCGTGGCCCAGAGCGGACCCTTCTCCTCATGGAGGTACGGGAGGCGCACACCGGCGGGGCTCGGCATCGGGAACCCTCCCGACTCGGTCACGAGGTAGTCGCAGGTCACGGCATCCGGCTCGTGTTCGGCGAGGAACCGAGCGCCGTACTCACCGCCCGCTTCTTCGTCGGCGACCGCGGCGTAGACGAGACTGCCGCGCGGGCGAAACCCTGACTGTGCAAAGGCCTTCATCGCCACGGCCATCGACGCGGTGAGGTTGAACATGTCGATGGCCCCGCGTCCCCACACGCAGCCGTCGATGATCTCGCCGCCGAAGGGATCCTCCGACCAGCGCGCCGCGTTCACGGGAACGACGTCGGTGTGGCCGAGCAGGCACAGCGTGGGTGCATCCGGATCCGAGCCCTCGATGCGTGCGATCAGGTTCGAGCGGCCGGGCGCGGCGTCGAAGCGCTCGATGTCGAGGCCCGAGCCGGCGAGGTACGCGTCGATCAGATCGACGTTGCGGATCTCTTCGCCCGAGTCCACCGCGCCGTCGTTGACGCACTTGTTGCGGATGAGGTGTTGCACGAGCTCGACGACATCGCTCTTCGCAGCACTCGGAGCCATCAGCCCTCCCCGTCCGCCTGGATCGCGTCGATGGCGCCGTTCATGGTCGGGTAGAAGTGGTCGCGATCGAGCGTCTTCATGAGGCCGTACTCCGAGGTCAGCTCCTGCAGGCGGCTCCGCAGCTCCACGAACGCGAGATGCACACCCTTCTGGTTCAGCTCCTTGTCGAGCTGTCCGAGCATCTCGGCGGCGGTGACATCGATGTCGGTGATGGCTTCGCATTGCAGCACAACCCACGCGGGCTTGCGCTCTCGGACGAGATGGCGGATCTGACGACGGAACGCACCTGCGTTCGCGAAGAACAGCGCTGCCTCCCACCGGTACACCACGATCCCGTCGAGCTCCTCGGCATCGGCGTGCTGCTCCACGCTGTGCCAGCCGAGCTCAGGAATCCTGCCGAGGACGGCACCCCTTGCCCACCAGCTCCGTTGGAACACGAGCAGGACGGAGAGAGCGATCGCGATCACGATGCCTGGGAGCACCCCGAACACGATCACGCCCGCACTCGTCAACAGGGAGAGCATCACCGCGCTCGGCCGCACGCGGGCGTACTTGACGAGCAGCGAGACATCCATCAGTGACAGCGCGGCGGCGATCACCACTGCCGCGAGCGTGGGCTGCGGAAGATCGCTGAGCAGTGAGTTCAGGAACACGAGCAGTATGACCACGACCCCCGCTCCGACCACACCGGTGAGCTGTGTCTTCGCACCGGACTGGTCGGCGACCGCAGTACGTGACGTGCTCGTCGAGACTGCGAAGCCCTGGAAAAAGCCTGCGGTGACGTTCGCCGCGCCGAGCCCGATCATCTCCTGGTTCGGCTCGACCTCGTCACCACGTCTCGCCGCGAAGCTCGACGCCGTCGCGATGGTGTCGGTCAGCGACACGAGGGTGATGCCGACCGCGGCGATGAAAAGCGGCGCCACGTCGTTCACCGAGGTCCACGGGATCTCCGGCGCCGGGAACCCCTTCGGCAAGGAGCCGACGGTCGCGACTCCCTTCGACGCCAGGTCCAGCACCGCCGACAGGATCGTGGCCCCCGCGACCGCGACGAGGACAGCGGGCACGCGGCGAGTCAGCCGTGGCAGCAACAGCAAGACGGCCAGCACTGCGAGGCCGACGATCAGCGCGCGGCCAACCGTCTGGTCGAGGTTGGAGAAGAACGCGCCGACCTCGTCGAAGAAGCCGTCGGCGTCGGTCGAGAAGCCGAAGAGCTTCGGAAGCTGACTCACGATGATCGTCACGGCAAGGCCGTTCATGTAGCCGACCTGCACCTCGCTCGACAGGAGATCCGCGACGAAGCCGAGCTTGGCGATCCCGAGCGTGATCTCGATCATCCCGACGAGGAGGGCGAGCATGCCCGCGAGCTCGAGGGCCTTCGCGGGGCTGTCCGACGCCAGAAGCAACGGCGTGAGCGCGGCGAGGATCATCGGCGAGATCGAGGAGTCCGGACCGAGGACCAGCACCCGAGACGGTCCGAACACCGCGTAGCCGACAAGGCAGCCGATCGTGGTGTACAGCCCGGTCACAGGCGGAAGGCCCGCAAGCTGCGCGTACGCCATCCCTTGCGGCACCAGGATCGCGGCGAGCACGAGCCCGGCGACGATGTCGGCTCGCAGCCACTTGCGCTGGTACGTACGGGCCGCGCGAAGGCCGGGGATGGCCGTCTCGAAGTTGGACGCCTCTCGGCTCACCGCCACGGAGCGAGACGGTAGGCGGCGCGAATGCTCGCGTGCTCTGGTGTGACAACGGGGGATGGATGGGTGCGTATGCCTCAGCCGAAGTGTGCACAAGGTGACCTTCAGCCCTGGTCGCACCGATTCCACCGCCTGACCATGAGGGCGCTTGAAAGTCGACCGGAGTCGTGACGTTCGGCCCTGTCGCTGGCGCGGCTGAGGCAGGACCATGACTGCGTGGAAGCCACTTGCCATCCCGCGCCATCTTCCGTCGGGGACGCTCCACTACGGGTGCTGCTCGTTGAGGATGACCGCACGATCGCCGAGCCCCTGATCGAGGGCTTGGAGCACGAGGGGTTCGCCGTGCGTTGGGTGAGCAGTGGCACCGACGCACTCGCCGCGGACGCTGGCGACATCGTGCTGCTCGACCTCGGACTACCCGACCTCGACGGGAGAGAGGTGTGTCGTCGCCTCCGGGAGCGATCGCATGTGCCGATCATCGTGGTGACCGCACGCGAAGACGAGGTCGACCGCGTCCTCCTGCTCGAGATGGCCGCTGACGACTACGTGGTCAAGCCCTTCGGCTTTCGTGAGCTGGTGGCGCGCATCCGCGCCGTGCATCGGCGAACCGCATCGACCGATGCAGCCGAGCTCACCGAAGAGGACGCGAGTCCGTTGCGTGTCGATCGGCGGGCTCGTCGGGTGTGGCTCGAAGGCGAGGAGATCGACCTGACACCGAAGGAGTACGGCCTGCTCGCACTGCTCACCGAGGAACCCGGCGTCGCCCGTACCCGCGAGGAGATCATCGCCCGCGTGTGGGACGAGAACTGGTGGGGCCCTACCAAGACCCTCGACGTCCACATCGCATCGTTGCGACGCAAGCTCGGCAACCCCGCGTCGATCGTGACCCTACGGGGAGTTGGCTATCGGTTCGACCCGCCGAGCTGAGCCATGACCAGACGCCTCCTCCTCACCTATCTGACGATCACGGCATTCGCCTTGGCGATTGTGGTCATCCCCTTCGGCGTCGTGTTCGCCGGGAGGGAGAAGAACGACCTTCTGTTCGACATCGAACGCGACGCACAGGTCGTGGCCTCCCGCTCCGAGGACGGCCTCGAGAACGGCGTCCTCCCGCAGCTCGACACCCTGCTCGCCGACTACCGCGCCAACGGAGGAAGGATCGTGATCGTCGACCCGACCGGGATGAGCGTCGCCGACTCCGAAGCAATCGGGGGGCCTCCGCAAGACTTCTCCAACCGACCCGAGATCCAAGCGGCGCTCCGCGGCAGCCGAGCGAACGGTCTGCGTCAGTCGGAGACCGCCGGCACGGGTCTCGTCTTCGTCGCGATCCCCGTCGTCTCCAATGGCGTCGTGCACGGTGCGGTGCGCATCACCTACCCGACGTCGACTCTTGACGCGCGAGTGCGGTCCAACTGGATTCGCCTCGGCGCGCTCTCCACCTTCGTGCTGCTGGTAGTGACCGCCGTAGGCGTGGTGATGGCCCGAAGCGTGAGCCATCCCGTCCGCCGGATGCGGGAGGCCGCACACCGCATGGCGCTCGGCGATCTCTCGGTGCGCGTGCCGACCGACGAAGGCCCGCCCGAGCTACGCGACCTGGCGACGACGTTCAACCTCACGGCGGAGCGACTCTCGCAGCTCATCGAATCACAACGGCACTTCGTCGCCGACGCGTCGCATCAGCTGCGCACCCCGCTCACAGCGCTTCGGCTTCGCCTCGAGACGCTCAGCCCTCGCGTCGCGGCGCAAGACCGTCCCCGGCTCGAGGCGGCGGTGAACGAGACCGCTCGCCTCGGTCGCCTCGTCCAGTCCCTCCTGGTCCTCGCCCGCCTCGACGCGGCGCCCGTCGAGGTGACCGACATCGACGTCGGCGGCAATCGTGACAGAGCGAACCGAGACGTGGGCACCTGTCGCCGGCGATCACGAGGTACAGCTCACGAGCGCACCGCCGCCCCGGCTGACGGCCAGGGCGGTGCCGGGGGCGCTCGAGCAGATCCTCGACAACCTCATCTCGAACGCCCTCGACGCGGCCCCCGCTGGTTCGACGGTCACGATCGGAGTGGCTCGCGCTCACGAGGGAGTCGACGTCCATGTCATCGACCAGGGCACGGGCATGACCGACGGGCAACGAGCCCATGCGTTCGAGCGGTTTTGGCGCCCGCCGGGAGCCAGCGGAGAAGGGTTCGGTCTCGGCCTGGCCATTGTCTCCCAGCTCGCCGACGCCTCCGGGGGCGCGGCGCGCATCGACACCGGGCCCGGCGGGGTCGGCCTCGACGTCGTCGTGCACCTGCCAGCCAGCTCGATCAACACTCAGTCACCGACGGCCCACGTCGAAATCCCTAACCCGGTGCTTACCTCGACCTGAGGGTCGCTTGACCGGCTCCTCCGTACCGTCCCAAACATGGAACGCCGCAGAGCCATCAGTGTCGCCGCTGTGATCTCAGGGGCGCTTCTCGTCGGCGCGCTCGCGATCACGGCCAATGCCGACATCCTCGGCGCCCCCAACAACGACAAGGTGGGTCAGCTCACGCCCGTCGTCGCGACCCCGCCCACCACGATCATCTACGTCGACGCGCCGGCCGGGGCGACCGCGACGACCGCCCCGTCATCGACTGGCGCGACATCCGCCGGCTCGCACGAGGACGGCGGCGGTCACGACAGCGAGCACGGCGGTGGTGAACGTGACGACTGATCGGGCGCACACGACCAGCGACGAGCGCGCGGCCCGCCTTGCCGCGCTCCGAGAGCGACGCCAGCCGACACCGCCCGCTGGGGGCGCGAAGGCCGAACCAGGAGCGGCGACTGCGCCCGTCAACGTACGACGACGCCACGCGGCGATGGGTGGGCGCGTGCTCGCAGCAGGCATCAGCGTGAGTGCGTCCGTGGTGTTGATGAACGTCATGGCCGCCTCGCGACCGTCCACCACGGCGACGGTTCCAGCCGCCCCGACCTCGCCAGCGGCGCCAGCCGTCATCATCGTCGAGCGGCCGGCGACGAGCATGGCCGCGACGCCAGCGCCACCCGCGCCCGCATCGAGCGTGGTCAACCTCGCTCCCGTGACGAAGACGCACGGCAGCTGACCGCAGCGATCCAGGAGCCAAGGACATGAACTCGCAGCTGTGGTGGTTCCTCGCCCGGGCCACTGGGTTCGTCGCGTGGGGGCTGCTTACTGCGTCCGTCATCTGGGGCCTGCTCCTCAGCACGCGGCTGACACGCGGGCGCCCAACCCCGGCATGGCTCACCGACCTGCATCGCTTCCTCGGAGGAGCTGCCGTCATCTTCACGGGACTGCACATCGGGGGCCTGGTCGCCGACAACTACACGCACTTCGGTCTCGGAGATGTCCTCGTTCCCCTCGCGTCGGCCTGGAAGCCAGGGCCGGTCGCGCTCGGCGTGATCGCTCTGTACCTCCTGATCAGCGTGGAGCTCACCTCCTTGCTGATGCGCCGCATGCCCCGACGCTGGTGGAAGGCGATCCACCTCTCCAGCTTCGGTCTGTTCTGGATCGCGACCCTTCACTTCGTGACCGCCGGAACCGACGCCTCCAACCTCGTCGCGGCAGTCACCGTCGACGTCGCCGCCGCCTCGGTCGTGTTCCTCACCCTCGTGAGGACGCTCAGCCCCCGTGCTCACGCTGGGGCGAACGGCAGCCGAAGAGGTCAGCGCGTGAGGAGCTCGGCGTCGGCGGCGCGAACGAGGCCGACGACTCGCCCATCGGAGACGACGGCGGCAGCGGAGAGCTCGCCGTCGAGCAAGCCGCTGGTCTCCAGCGGATCGTCGGGTGCCAGCGGCGGAATGCTGTCCGCCACTGATCTCACGCGAGCGTCCGGTGCGGCGTGCAGGAGCACTCGGGCCTTGACGAGCCCGAGGTAGGCGCCATCCGCCGCGACGACCGGGAAGTCACGCTGTGCAGTGGTCGACATCACACGCAAGAGCTGCTCGACAGACTCGTTGGGTGGGGCACAGATCGGGTCGCGGATCATCACATCGCTCACGTGTCGGTCCTTCACGCGCTCGTGGACCCGCGCTGCCTTCTCCTCCGCTGAGCTCGCGAAGTACACGAGTGCTCCGATGAGGACCAACCACACGTTGAGCAGGACGCCGACCGCGATCATCACGATCGCGACCACCCGAGCGACCCGAGCCGCGAGGCGTGTTGCCCGCTCCCGATCGGTGTGCTGCTCGACCATCGCGCGCAGCACCCGACCCCCGTCTAGGGGCAGAGCCGGCAGGAGGTTGAACGCAGCGAGCAGCACATTGACCCACGCGAGCCGGGCGAGGAACCCGCCGCCGTAGAGCGTCGGCGGCCACACCTCGACACCCGCTGCTACCGCGGCGAGCGCGAAGACCATCCCGAGCGCCACGCTGACGATCGGTCCGGCGATTGCGACGCGCAGCTCGACCCCTGGGTCCTCTGGGATGCGGGTGAGCTTCGAGATGCCCCCGATCGGCAACAGCTCGATCTCGACCGTTTCGATGCCGTTTCGGCGGGCAACCAAGCTGTGTCCCAGCTCGTGGGCGACGACGCACGCGAACAGCGCGACCAGCCAGCTCGTTGAGGACGCAAGTGTCGGGCCCTCCTTCTCGGTCGCCGCGAGTGCGACCAGCGCGAACAGAATGAGGAAGGACGCGTGGATGCGGATCTCGATCCCTGCGATCCTTCCGATCCGCACTGAGAGCCTGCGCCGCGGTTGCGCAACCGCCGGGCGTGCCCGACTCGACCCGGGCCCCGCCGAGCGTGGTGGTGCTGGGAGCTTGCGGGTCGCACTCATCGCCATCAGTCGAGTGCGATCAGCCCGTAGTGGCCGTCGAAGCGGTGGTAGATCACGTTTCCCCGTCCGCTGGCCGCATTCAAGAAGAACACGTAGCGCTCACCGTTGACATTCATGCGCTCGATGGCCTCCTGCAGCTCGAGCTCGGGCACCGGTGTCTCCGCGACCGTCAGTGCGATGGCAGTGGGACCCGCGTCAAGTGCCTCCGGACGGACGCGGGTGAGGAGGTAGGAGCCCTTCTCGACGCGTTCCAGGACCGCGTCTTGCCCGCTCGCGAGCTCTCGGAAGAGATAGAAGTCGAAGTCGAGCACCTCCATGTCGAACGCGGCCTCGTCTGGAGTGAGCCCCTCGTCCCCATACGTCTTCCGGCGCACGACCTCGCGCTCATCCGGTGGCCGGTCGAAGAAGTCGGGCCTCGAGGTCGGCGCATCGCCGTGCCGCCATTCGCCTGGCGGTGAGCCCGGGGGACGCCGACGCAGGGCCTGGCGATACTCGTCACGGTGTCCGAGCTTGTCGCGGAGCCTTGCATCGAGGAGATCGACCGCCTCGCTCATGACGTGGCCGGCGACCTGAGCCCGCAGGATCTCGCCGTTGATGTCGACGGTGACCTGGGCAATGGCGGGCCGGTCCCGAGCCGGATCAGGCGCCTCGATCAACTTCACACGAGCGAACAGGACCGGCTCGTGGATGTGCCTGATGACCGCGCCGATCCGCCGGTGAGCGTAGGACTCGGCGTCGTCAGCAACATCGCCGCGGGTGATGATCAACAGGGAGGCCTCACGGGCCTCTGGGTCGAACGTCTGGATGGCTTCATCACGCATCACGATCACCTCTCCGTCTCGTCTCGATCGCTCAATCTCGTCTCGATCGCTCAACCGTTGCGAACGGCACCCAGCCGCTGCCGCAGCTCGACCCGCGAGAGCGCAGATCCTCGGCAAGCTCGGTCCCGTTCGAGTCAGCGACCGCTTCCGCAAGGTCGGCGACCAGCAACACGAGGTCGCGCAGGTCGTCACTCGGCTCATGGAGCGCGATCTTCGAAAGGGGAACGCGACAGTCACGCGCGTGCCGTTGACCACCGTTGCAGCGGCCTTCCGTTTCTCATTGCCGTGTGATTCGTCCATGTCCTCACCTCCGACGCGATCGTGAGCCGACGGCGAAGAATCCGTAAGGGCCACTGGTCCCGAGTCAGCTCGGAGGTCCCGCCGTCTGCCAGGCTCGCCCCTGAGTGGCCAGACCTCCGAAGCACGAACAACTCCGGAGCCCATCGGTGGGGGTTGCCCACGCCGAGAGCGAGACACCGGGCGGGCTCAGTCGGAACGTCGTCGTCGTGTCGTTGGTGTCCTTCCTCCAGGACACGGCATCGGAGCTCATCTACCCGGTCTTGCCCTTCTTGGTCACGGGAGTGCTCGGGGCTTCACCCGCGGTCCTCGGTCTGATCGAGGGGCTCGCCGACGGAACGGCGTCGGCGATGAAGGCGATCTCGGGTCGGCTGGCCGACTTGCGACACCGTCGGCCCCTCGTCGCGATCGGCTACGGCACCTCCGCGTGCGGCAAGGCCATGCTCGCCGCCGCCGGCGCGTGGCCGTTGGTGCTGGCATCACGGGTGACCGATCGAGTGGGCAAGGGCGTGAGAGGTCCGCCCCGCGACGCGATCATCGCCGACGACACGACCCCGGCGAATCGGGGACGCGCCTTCGGGTTTCACCGGGCCGCGGACACAGCGGGTGCCGTCGTAGGGCCGCTCATCGGTCTCGCTGTGTACGAGCTGGTGGGTCAGCAGTTCGGGCCACTGCTCTGGATCGCGGTCATCCCCGCCGTGATGAGCGTCGCCCTTGTCTTCCTCATCCGCGAACGTCCGCACCCCCAACCGACGTCGGAGCGCGCGTGGTCGCTGCATGGGTTGCCCCGCCGCTACTGGCGAGTCGTCACGCTGATCGGCGCGTTCGGACTCGTGAACTTCCCCGACGCCCTCTTGCTGTTGCGGGCCGAGAGCCTCGGCCTCGGCTTTGCCGGTGTCGTGCTCGCGTACGTGCTCTACAACACCACCTACGCGCTCCTGAGCTACCCGGCCGGCGCGGTGTCGGATCGACTCAGTCGTCCGGTGGTGTTCGGGGTCGGGCTCCTCGTGTTCTCGGCGACCTATCTCGGCTTCGGGCTCACCGACACCGCGAGCTGGGTGTGGGTGCTACTTCCGCTCTACGGCGCTTACACCGCGCTCACTGACGGCGTCAGCCGCGCTTGGGTGGCCGACCTGGTGCCCCCGTCGGAACGGGGTACCGCGCTTGGGGTTCACGCCGCGATCAGCGGTGTCGGCCTGCTGGTCGCCGGCGTGTGGGCCGGCCTCGCTTGGCACGGCACTGGCCATGTCCCCTTCGTCATCTCCGGCGTCATCACCGCCGCCCTCGCCGCCGTCTTGCTCGCCAACAGGCGAATGTTCGACCCCGAGCTTCGATCGAAGCACGCGTGACCGACGTTGCAGCCGTTCCCCACCCGGGGACCTTCGGCTCTGCTCGGTCCGTAACGATCGGCGCACGCTGAGACTGATGAAGGGTGGCTGGTGCGGGCTGGTGCTCACACTCCTGGCCCTGACCGTCGCGTGGGCGGAGTCGCGACGGTCGATCTCTCCGCCGAGTTCGCGTCGGGCGGCGGCAGCCTGTCGATGGGGCTCCGTGTCGCGCAGGTGGTCTTCACACTCACGCAGTTCGACACGGTCGACACGGGCCCGATCCTTCTGGAAGGTCGGGTCCCGACCGAGGGCATCGGCGGAGAGGGCGTGCCCGCCACTGCCCTCGATCGGCGAGACGTCGCCGATCTCACCCCCCTCGTTCTCGTCGAGTCGCCTGTTCCGGGCGAACTGGTGAGCTCGCCACTCATGATCGAAGGGATCGCGAACACCTTCGAAGCGATGGTGAACTACACGCTCACGAGTGCCGACGGGTCGATCATCGCAAAGGGCTTCACCACTGCCACTGCGGGAAGTGGCGAGTGGGGCGACTGCAGTGTCACCTTCGCGCTCGCGAACGTTCGAGCCGACGAAGGGACGCTCGTCGCCTTCCAGCAGGATGCCCAGACAGGCGCGCCCCGTGATGTGTACGAAGTGCCCGTTCGATTGCACTGAACCGCACGTCCAGACTACGGGGCCCTCTGCTCGGCGCGAGCGCCGGAGTTGGACGCCGCCCCGCTGGGGGCTCCGAGGCGGCCGAGGATGCGGCGCACGAGGGAGTCGGCGACGTCCGCCAGGGCGACCGGGACGTCGATCTCGATGCGGGCGATGCCGGGCTCGTCCGGGAGGACCCTCGCTCCTTCACGAGCCAACGACTCGACCGCCAGGTCGTTGCCCCATTGCACGTAGCTGACGAACGTGTGGATGCCGCGCTTCGCCGCCACCTCTCCCAGCGCTCGCGTGAGCAACGTGCCGACCCCGCGTCGCTGGTGGTCATCCATCACCGTCACGGCGACCTCCGCGATCGTCGGATCGCTCGGATCCCGCAAGTACCGACCCACGCCGATCCCCTTGGGCCCCGGGCCGCCGAGGAGCAGTGCCACGAACGCGAAGTGGTTCTGGTAGTCGATGTTGGTCAGGTACTCGAGCTCGTCAGAACCGAGCGCGTGGGGCGCCTGGAAGAACCGGAGCTGTCGCGAGCGAAGTGAGAGCTCGGTGAACCCCGCCGCCAGCTCGAAGCGATCGCCGAAGACGAGAGGGCGGATCAAGACCTCCCCACCATCTTCCAGCACGTGGCGCTGGGTCAGCGACTCGGAGAGCCACGTGGGACGCGCCTCACATGTCCCGCGGCGCGCACACCCGGGGCAGGCGATGACATCGACCCCGGGGCCGTCGCCTCTGCCCTCCCAGCAGCAGCCGCAGTGACCGCACACCGCCCGGCGGGTCGGTGGCCCGGCGGGCTGGAGGTCGGTCGAACCGCAGGCGCGACAACCGCTGGCGTCAGTCATAGAGCTCCTCGATCACCGACTCGTAGGTCTTGGCGACGATCGCCCGTCGCACCTTGAGGGTCGGCGTCAGCTCACCCGCCGCGATCGTCAGGTCGCGGGGGAGGATGGCGAACTCGCGGATCGACTCCGCTCTCGACACGGAGGCGTTGGCACCATCAACCGCCGTCTGGAGCTCGATGCGCAGGTCTTCGTGAACGAGCAGCCGGGGGACATCGAGCCCTTCCAAGCCGTGGTCGGTCGCCCACTCGCGAAGCGCGTCGTCGTCGAGGGCGAGCATGGCCGCGACGAAGGGGCGCTGATCGCCCACCACAACGGCCTGACTGATCAGCGGGTGTGCCCGGAGACGGTCCTCGAGCGGTGCCGGCGCGACGTTCTTGCCCGCGGCAGTGACGATCAACTCCTTCTTGCGCCCGGTGATCCTCAGGAAGCCGTCGGAGTCGAGCTCCCCGATGTCACCGGTGCGGAACCAGCCATCGGCGTCGAAGGTCTCTGCCGTCGCCGCCTCCGCGTTCCAGTAGCCCTGGAAGACCTGGGGCCCCTTCGCGAGGATCTCTCCGTCGCCGGCGATCCTGATCGTCGTACCCGCGAGCGGGCGACCGACCGTCCCGGGCTCCCAGGCCTCGGCGCTGTTGATGGTGAGGGTCGGGCTCGTCTCGGTGAGGCCATACCCCTCGAAGATCTTCACGCCGATGCCGTTGTAGAAGTGCGTGAGCCGCTCACCGAGCGGTCCGCCACCGCTGAACGCGAACCGCAGGCGCCCGCCGAACACGGCCTGGAGCTTCCGGTACACAAGCCGATCCAGCACGGCGTGCTCAGCGCTGGTGAACGGCCGGAAGTCCCCTGCCGCATGTGCTTCGGACCAGCGGATAGCCACCTCCTCCGCCTTGTCGAACACCTTCCGGTGCCCTTCCGCCGTGGCCTTGTGCTGCGCCCCGTTGAACACCTTCTCGAACACTCGGGGCACCGCCACGATCAGCGTCGGGCGGACGAGCGGCAGCTCCTCCTGCAGCTGGGGCAGACCGGTTGCGAATGCCAACTTCACGCCCCACTCCATGCAGACCAACGCGATGGCCTTGGTCAGCGTGTGGGCCAGCGGGAGGAACACGAGCGTCGTCTCGTCGTCGGTGAGCATCGAACGGACCGCTCCGAGGTTCTGCGCGACGTTCGTGCACAGGTTGCCATGGGTCTGGATGCAACCCTTCGGACGACCGGTGGTGCCGGACGTGTACACGATGGTCGCGATCCAGTCGGCCTTGATCGCCGCGATGCGCGCGTCGAGGACAGCGTCGGCGACGTCGTGCCCTCGATCTGTCATCTCCTCGACTCCGCCCGCGTCGATGACGAAGACGTCCCGACACGCCGTCGCGTGCCGCGTGGACCTCCTCGTAGGTCGTTCGCATCGCTGGCGTCTCAACGAACGCCAGGACAGCGCCGCTGTCGCTCAGGATCCACTCGAGCTGCTCGCTCGACGAGGTCTCGTACACCGGGACGGTCACGCCTCCGGCGGCGAGGACCGCGTAGTCGACGACGAGCCACTCGAGCCGGGTACGCGACATGAGCACGACCCGATCACCCGGCTCGACGCCGCTCGCGATGAGGCCCTTCGCGAGCGCCCGGATGCGTGCGTGGAAGTCCGCCGCGCTGACGTCGACGAACTCGTTGCCTCGCCGGAACGAGACGATCGGACGGTCGGGTGCCTGCTTCGCCCACCGCATGATGGGCTCGAGCAGATGTGAGCCCGGCGGCAGAGGCGCCAGGGCCGCCCCGGTCGCCTCCCGCATTGTGTTGTCTTCATGGACGGTGGTCATCTCATGATCCCTTTCCGGTGGTGACGAGCTCGCGCTCGTCCTCGGTGGGACGAGGCACGGGGCGTGTCTCGTCAACGAAGGTGAGGTCGGTCGGGCGAGGCCGGCGGCGGACGAAGATCACGACGCCGATGACGAGGCTCAGGAGCGCGGCCACAACGAGGCCCAGCGGAAGCCAGACCTTGGCCAGGAGCACCTGGTGGCGCATCGAGGTGGCCTTGGCCGCCACGTCGGAGACCGAAGCCGGCGTCTGCTCGTAGTTGTAGTTGAAGAGCGGGATGGCCGGTCCGTTCACGAGCTTGTCCAGCGCGGTGCCGGCGGCGACCGCCTCGGGAACGTCGGGGTAGTGGCCCAGCACGTCGAGGAGGGCCGGCATGTTCGTCACCTGGGGACGGACGCCTACGGATTCGTTCACAGCCACCTGCACGTCGGCACCGGTGACGGGTTCGACGGCCATGCGGCCTCCGAACGACAGGACGTAGTCGAGCCCGATCGGCTCCCCGGCGAACTTCGCGAGTGTCGCGGTGTCGTCAGGCGTGAGCGACGGGGCGAGCGCGGCCAGGACCGCGTCGACGTCGATGCCAGACACCAGCAGCTGCGGCTTCATCTGATCGAGGGTCAGCGAGGTCGGCAGCGGCACGGCCTTGCTCAACTCGGCCAGGTAGGCATCCGAGATCGGTGCCTCATTCACGCTGGCGAGGAAGTAGGAGACGTCGACGCCGTCGATCGAACCCGTCGGGGTCTGGGTGTCGGCCGCGATGTGATACGTGCCGTCGATCTCGTTCTTGTAGATCTCGTAGGTCTGGTTCGTGCTCGTGTCGAACGGCAGGTTCAGGCGGTACGCCCCAGCCCGGTCGACCACGTTGGCCGGATCGAACGCGAAAGCACGATCATCGGCGACGTTCTTCAACGTGGAGCGATCCATCACGTACTGATTGGTCTGGGTCACGTCCAAGAGGTCACCGGCGCGCTGTCTGATCGTCTCCCGGACTACGACGAGCGACGCGCCACTCTCGTCACCGACCGCCTCGATGTGACGGTCGACCGTGAGCGGAAGCACCATCGGTTCCGCGAGAGGCGCAGACGTGGTCGGGTCGACGAGCACGGTGAAGGTGCCCTTGTACTGGAGATCCACGTTGAGGTCGGTCGGGTACTTCACGAGTGCGGGCACCGCCACGAGCATCCACAGAAGGGCCGCAACGGCGAAGACGCCGGCGGTCACGAGTGCAGGCCGTGGGAAGCGATGTCCTGTGCGAGGACGAGTACCTCCCGTACGCAATCGGCGATCCTCGGTCATGGTCTGACCTCCAGTGCTCGAGCCCAGCGCATGGTGTTCGCGTGAGGCCTCTTCATGAGTAGGCCTCTCGTCCGTCCCCCGCCAGACCGGTCCGGCACGCATCACCGGGACGTTCGGCCCTGTTCTCCGCCGCGCTGATCGAGACGGACCGGACCTCACGGTCATGCTGTACCGTTTACGCCAGCCTCGTTCGCAGTTGCGACGGCGTACGCCTTGTCTCCCGACCCGTCGAGAACCTGCGCATGACCCTTCGCACGCCCTACTACTTGATCGACGAGCGTCGCATCCAGCACAACCTGGAGATCGTCGGTCGCGTACGTGACGAGGCGGGCGCCAAGTCCGTGCTCGCCCTCAAGTGCTTCTCCACCTGGGGTGTGTTCGGGTTGATGAGCAGGTACCTCGACGGCACGACGAGCAGCTCGCTGTACGAAGCGCGCCTCGGCCGCGAGCAGTTCGGCAAGGAGGTGCACGCGTACAGCGTCGCCTGGGATGCCGACGAGGTGGCCGCCGTCGCCGAGGTCGCCGACAAGGTGATCTTCAACTCGGTTGCCCAGCTGCAGCGACACCGTGACGCGGTCGGTGAGGGGCAGGTCGGGCTGCGGGTCAACCCCGGCGTGAGCTACTCGCACTACGACCTCGCCGACCCGGCGCGCAAGCATTCGCGCCTAGGCGTCACCGACGATGCTGAGCTGCGCGAGGTCGCCGGAGACCTCAGCGGCCTCATGTTCCACTTCAATTGCGAGAACGAGGACTTCGACTCCCTGGCGACGGCGGTCAACCTGATCGCCGACCGCTACGGATCGATTCTCGAACAGATGCAATGGATCAGCCTCGGCGGCGGCATCTCCTTCACGACTCCCGGCTATCCGATCGACCGCTTCTGCTCGATGCTGCGCGACTTCGCCGAGCGTTTCGGGGTGCAGCTCTACCTCGAGCCGGGCGAGGCGACGATCACCGGCACGGCCGAGCTCGTCACGACGGTGCTCGACGTGGTGCACAACGAGGTCGACATCGCCGTCGTCGACGCCTCGATCGAGGCCCACATGCTCGACCACCTCATCTACGGCACGCATCCGAACGTGAGCGCGCCGGCCGGCGGCGATCACGCTGTCACTATCGCGGGGCGCACGTGCCTCGCCGGCGACGTGTTCGGCGAGTTCAGCCTCGACGCCCCGCTCGAGGTCGGCAGCGAGGTGCGCTTCGCCGACGCCGCGGGCTACACGATGGTCAAGACCACGTGGTTCAACGGGCTGCGGATGCCGTCGATCGTCGTTCGCCGGCTCGATGGCACCGTCGAGGTCGTCCGCGAGTTCGGGTACGAGGATTTCAAGCGCAGCGTGTCGTAGTCGTAAGGGGAGGTCAGCGATGAAGAAGAACCTGTTGATCGTCGGTGCCGGAGGCGTGGCCCATGTGGCCGCCCACAAGGCGGCGATGCACAACGACCTGCTCGGCGACATCTGCATCGCCTCCCGGACGGTGTCCAAGTGCGACGCGATCATCGACAGCGTCAAGCGCAAGGGCCACATCAAGGACGAGTCGCAGAAGGTGCACGCGCGGCAGCTCGACGCGCTCGACGTCGCGGCGACCGCTGCGCTGATCCGCGAGACCGGTTCCGAGATCGTGATGAACCTCGGCTCGGCGTTCGTCAACATGTCGGTGCTCGATGCGTGCATCGAGACCGGTGCGGCCTACATCGACACCGCGATCCACGAGGACCCCGACAAGGTCTGCGAGGACCCGCCGTGGTACGCCAACTACGAGTGGAAGAAGAAGGACCTCTGCGCCGAGAAGGGCATCACCGCCATGCTCGGCGCCGGCTTCGACCCCGGTGTCGTCAATGCCTACGCCGCCCTCGCCGTCAAGAAGTACTTCGACACGATCGACACGATCGACATCCTCGACGTCAACGCCGGCAGCCACGGCCGCTACTTCGCGACCAACTTCGACCCGGAGATCAACTTCCGCGAGTTCGTCAAGGTGTGGACATGGATCGACCGCGAGTGGCAGGAGTTTCCGACCCACGCGGTCAAGCGCACGTTCACGTTCCCGGTGGTCGGCGAGCAGCCGATCTACCTCAACGGGCACGACGAGCTCCACTCGCTGGCGAGCCACATCGACGCCGCGCAGCATCCGGTTCTGGATGGGCTTCGGCGACCACTACATCAACGTGTTCACCGTGCTGCGCACGCTCGGCCTCCTGTCGCACGAGCCGGTGCAGCTCGCCGAAGGCGGCGAAGCGATCCCGCTGAAGGTAGTGAAGGCCGTGCTGCCCGACCCGCAGAGCCTGGCGGCCGGCTACACCGGCAACACGTGCATCGGCGACATCGTCAAGGGCACCAAGGACGGCAGGCCGCGCGAGCTCTTCATCTATCAGGTGTCCGATCACGCCGAGGCATACGCCGAGGTGGAGTCGCAGGGGATCAGCTACACCGCGGGCGTGCCACCCGTCGCCGCGGCGATGTTGATCGCCGACGGCCGTTGGGATGCGAAGACGATGGTGAACGTCGAGGAGCTCGACCCCGAGCCGTTCATCGCCATCCTCGACGAGATCGGGTTGCCGACCGAGTTTCAAGAGATCGAACCCGACTCGGCCGCGTCGTTCCACGGTGAGGTGCGCAGCCTCGAACAGGAGCTCGCCGACTCCACGGCGACCGTCACGGTGTCCGCGGCCGACCCGATGATCGCGGTCCGCAAGAAGTAGCGCCTCAGGTCTTGCGCACGGCGTCGTTCTGCGCGAACGTACAACCAGATGGTTGTAGATCAGGTGCCCCCCGCCGACGTCGACCGCATCTTCCACGCCCTGAGCGACGGCACGCGGCGCGACATCGTGGCCCTCGCCGTCGGGGGCAGGTACAGCGTGTCGGCGCTGGCGAAGCGCTACCCGATGAGCTTCGCCGCCGTGCAGAAGCACGTCGCCGTGCTCGAGGGTGCCGGGCTCGTCACCAAGGAGCGGCGGGGACGCGAGCAGCTCGTGCGCACCGACGTCGAGACCGTCCACCGGGCCCGGGTGCTCCTGGACGGCATCGAGGAGCTGTGGCGGGCGCGCGTGGACCGGATCGACGACCTCCTCGCGACCGAGAAGCGAACCACTGGAGGCAAGCGATGAGTGTGACCAGCGTCGAGAAAGACTTGGAGGCCCTGACCATGACGGTCACGGCGGAGCTCGATGCCACCGTCGAACGGGCGTGGCAGCTGTGGGCCGACCCCCGGCAGTTCGAGCGGTGGTGGGGCCCTCCGGGCTACCCGGCGACGGTGGTCGACCACGACCTGCGCACCGGCGGGCGAGTCACCTTCTTCATGAGCGGGCCCGAAGGCGAGCGCCACGACAGCACGTGGGAGGTCATCGCCGCCGACCCGCCCCGCCACCTCGAGCTGCGCGATGCCGACGTCGACGACGACGGCCGCCCGAACGACGGGAACGCGATGACAGCGATGGTCATCACCATCGACGAGCGGGACGGTGGGGGCGCGGTGATGGCGATCCGTACTCACTTCGACTCGGTGGCGGGCATGGAGCAGGTGCTCGCCATGGGGATCGAGGAGGGCATGCAGATGGTCCTCTCGCAGATGGACGCGGTCCTCGCCGGCACGCCTGCGTGATGTGCAGACACGGCGGCCCGCACTATCGCGGGCCGACCGTGTCGATGTACCAGTGCCGGCCTGAGCTCACGATCCACGAGCCCTCGCCTGCGGGCATGAGCATGAAGCGGCTGATCGTGCGCTGCGCGCCGACCTGATCGATGTACAAGAGGTCGATCGACAGCGGGTCGCGTTCGTCGATCGCACGCGCCACGTCGGCGAACACGGGTTCAGTCGGATCGCGAAGCGCTCCCTGCCACAAGCCGATGTCGCCCGCCGGGATGTACAGGTCTCGGGTGTGCGAGCGCATGGCCTCGATGGGCACGTGGTCGACGACCGAGGTTTGCAGGCCGGCGAAGACCGACCATCCCTGCAGCACGCCGATGCCCGATGCCACATTGCGAAGGCTCATCACGAGGTAGACGACATCTCCGAGGTGCTCCGCCGACCCGCGGCCTCCGTCGACATGCACCCAGTGCTGGTCGACGAACATGATCTTCTGCGTCGGGTCGCCGAGGCGTGACGGCATGAAGACGGGTCGCCGTTGCTCTTGAAGCGCCACCTCCGCCGTGCGCGCCGATCGGTTGGAGGAACGGACCGCAGCAAGCGTCACCAACGCGAGGACCAACGTGCTCGCCGCGGTGGCGAGCGAGGCGGTCGTGGCCCAGTCGGTCACCCAGACGACCCCAATTGCGGATCCTCCAGCACGACGCGGACACCGAGAAGCCTGATCGGCCGGCCGGCCTCGAACCGGGTGAGCACCTCGAGCGCCTTGTTCGCCACGACAGCCGCGTCGTTCGTCGGCTCGGTGAGCTTGCCGCTTCGCGTTCGGGTGAAGAACGACGCGGTGCGCACCTTGACCGCGACGTGAGTGATCCGACGTCCGAGATCGGCGACCGACGCCGTGACTTCCTCCGCGAGCCGGCGCACGTGCGCTTCGATCTCCGCGGGTTCGGTGAGGTCGCGCTCGAACGTGACCTCGCGGCTTCGTCCTCGCGGCAGCCGCGGCTCGTCGACCAAGGGTGCGTCGTGGCCGCCCATCCCCAGCACCCGTAGATACGGACCGATGGTCGGGCCAAAGCGACGCGCGAGCTCGTGATGGTCCGACGCGGCGAGGTCTGCCACGGTGAGGATGCCGAGCTCAGCGAGTCGCGCTGCGATGCGGGTGCCGATCCCCGAGATCGCGGACACAGACTCCGTCCCCATCACGGGCAGCCATGACCGACGAGTGAGGCTCGCGACCCCGCCCGGCTTCGCGAAGCCGGTCGCAGTCTTGGCCTGCAACCTCGTCTCTCCGATCCCGACCGCGCAGCGCAGACTCGTCCGCTCGTAGACCGTCGCCTGCACAAGGCGCGCGAACGCACCCGGATCCGTCGTCCGCACGCCGACACACGCTTCGTCCCAACCCCACTCCTCGACGACCACGTCGAGGGATCGAAGCGCGGCCATCACCTCCGCCGAGGCCGCCTCGTAGGCGGGCCGGTCGTGCGGAAGGAACACCGCGTCAGGGCACTTGCGCAGAGCGGCGCGCAGGGGCATGCCTGAGTGCACGCCCGAAGCCCTCGCCTCGTACGACGCCGTCGCCACGACCTGACGCGCGCGCGTGGGGTCTCCATCGCCACCGACGACGACCGGTCGGCCGGCGAGCTCAGGCCGCCTCAGCACCTCGACTGCGGCGAGGAACTGATCGAGGTCGACGTGCACGACCCACTCGCGTTCCTCCTCGGAGGGCGGCGGCAGCAGGTCGCGCATGGACCCATTCTCGGCCGCTATGGCGAAATGGGTTGGTAGAAGTAGAAGCAGAGTCCGTCGGGCGCGACGACGAAGAAGACTTGACGCTTCTCTCCCTCGTGCTCGTCGATCCGCCAGTTCCCGATCTCGATGCCCGCGGCTTCGACCTCGTCCCTGGCTCGATGGATGTCAGCGACCAGGATCGCTGCGCCGTCCTGGGATGCGTCTCCGCCGTTGACTGCGAATCCGATCTTGACGCCGTCCCGCTCGAGGATCACGGCTGGTTGGGGCTGGTCGCGACGCTCCACTTCTTTGAGCCCAAAGGCGGCCGCGTACCACTGCGATGCCGCATCGAGGTCGACGACCGGAAGCGCCAGGACGTCTTGCTGATAGGAGAACGCGCCCTTGAACAGCGGACTGTCCGACACGGACGACCTCCAAGCGATGCCGAGAGTGAACGCCCGAGGTTACGCAGCGAGCAGCCGGTGGACATGCCTCTGACCAGGGCCCAGGTGCGCGTTCGTCGGCGAGTCCATGTGCAGCACCGGATGCGGCTTGAGTCGGTCGATGTCAGTTCCCGTCAGCGTGCGCGATACCCCGACGGCGCCCCGGTTCGAGTTCCTCGTCCCGGACGAGTAGCGGTGCGCCGAAGATCAGCGCGCGCAGACCCGGCGTACTGGGATAACCCCGAGCGCGTTGTTCTGGGATGCGCGATATCGACACGCCACCCGCGTTCTCGGCGCCGCGTGTGTCGTCGCGCCTACGTGCCTGATTTCTGACGACTAGTCCTGCTCCTCACCGCGACCACGATGGCCAGCAACAGCAACACGATGTCGAGCAACAGCGGTCCGATTCCTGCGATCAGGAAGAACAGTGCGATGACCGCTACCACCACTGCCGGCCAGAACATGCGAGTCATGAGTTGTCTCCTGCACATCGACGATCGTGCGGCCCTGCTCGATCGCGAGTATGCGCCGGTCGTTGCCGGCGGCCAAGGGGGTCAGCCCTCATGCTCGGTCATACCAGCACCCACCGTCCCGAGTTAGGGACCGAGCGCAGCTCGCCGACAGCCAGCGCGCCTGTCATTCGGGACGCGTTGTGTGCGTCCCTGGTTGCTCGCGGCCCGTTCCGGCGGCACCTCATGTGCAGGGGAAGGAGCCGGATCAGGTCCGTTCTTCGAGCGCGGCAACTGCCGCAGGATCGAAGCCTTTGACGACGAGCCAAACGCCTAGGGGAAGACTCAAAGACCGCTAGAGGGGTGCCGGGCGGGAAGGATGTTCCGATGCCCCACAGCGCCCGTCATCGCACCGAGCGCGACATGCCCCGCGACAGCCGCGACGAACTCGCGGCGCTCGTCCGTCCACTTTGTTGGGCCACCGGCGCGGTCTCGAACGGTGAATCCCGTGGCGCGCGCCAACTGTTCGATAGTTCCGGGCACCTCTCGATTGTGCTCCAGAGAGAACACATTTCGAAAGAGGTGGGCGACCCAGTGGTCATGACCTAGGTGTGGAACCCCTCTGACCAGGGATTCTCAGCGCGCTCGGAGGGAGTCGAACCCCCAACCTTCTGATCCGTAGTCAGATGCTCTATCCATTGAGCTACGAGCGCTTGCGGGCAAGCAGTCTACGCGAGGGCCCCGATCGGCCCAATCGGTTCACCCGACGTCGTGGCCGTACATCTCCCCCAACGGATCGCTGATGAGCTCGAGACGGGCACCATCGGGGTCACGGAAGTAGAGCGACGATCCGCTGATGTGGTCGTAGGCGATGCCCGCGTCGTCGAGCTTCTGCTTCAGCCGGTTCCAGTTCTCGGGCGGCGTCGAGATCGCGAGGTGATGCAGGCCGCCGAGCACCTCGCCGTAGTCGCCGAGGTCGAGGCCGGGGAAGTCGAAGAACGCGAGCGAGTTGCCGTTGCCGATGTCGAAGAAGAAGTGGGTGCTCCCCTTGTAATCACGGTTCTCGAACAGCTCGGTCAGCGGGAACTCGAGCAGGTCTTGGTAGAAGCGGATGGTCCGCTCGACGTCCGAGCTGAGCAAGGCGACGTGGTGCACACCCCGGGCTGTGCTCGCCGGTCGAACCTCACGCTTGCGTAGGTAGAGATCACGCAGCTCGCCTCGACGAGCCGCCAGACGGTCGAGATCCAGGTCAGCACTCATCGCTGACCACCCTAGGCTCGGCGGATGGCCATCGATCTCGTCGTGCAGGACGACGCCATCGATCTGAAGTTCACCGGCTGGGATCGCCTTTGGGCGTTGTCGAGCGGCATCCACCTCCCGATCACCGAGGTCACCGACGCCCGGGTCGCCGAGGTCGGTCCGCTGAAGCGGGATCTCGGCCTTCGCACTGGTGGCGGCTACTGGCCGGGGAAGATGGCCACCGGCCACTTCACCTGGCGCCACCGCAAGGGCATCCGACAGCTGTGGGCCGTCTACACGGACAAGGAGGTGTTGGTCATCGACACCACTCGGGACAAGCCCGCGCGGATCGTGCTGCAGCATCCGTACAAGCACGACCTCGCGTGGCTCATCGCCGAGCGCATCCCCGGCGCCGATCGTCGCAACGATGAGCGCGGCTGAGACGACCGCGCCTGACGTCGGCGAACCGGCTCAGGCGGCGCGGAACATCGAGCGGTAGGCCTGCGGGGTCGTGCCGGTGATGCGACGGAAGTGCATGCGCAACGTCGAGGCCGCGCCGAACCCACATCGTTCCGCAACGCGATCGACGGAGAGGTCGGTGCTCTCGAGCATGCGGCGCGCCGCGAGCACGCGTTGCTGACACAGCCACTGCAACGGGGTCGTGCCGGTCGCCGCGCAGAAACGACGAGCAAAGGTGCGCGGCGACATCCGTGCCCGCTCGGCGAGCTGGGCCACAGTGAGCTCCTGATCGAGGTGGTGCACCGCCCAATCGAGGGTCGCCGCGAGCTCGTCGCAGTCACACGCCGACACCGGAGCCTCGACGAACTGCGCCTGCCCACCCTCACGATGCGGCGGCACGATCATGCGTCGAGCGAACACGTTGGCGACCTCGGCACCATGGTCTTGTCGCACCATGTAGAGGCACAGGTCGATCGCGGCGGCCGTGCCCGCTGACGTGAGCACATTGCCCTCGTCGATGTAGAGCACCGACGGATCGACGTCGATCAGCGGGAAGCGACGCGCGAGCTCAGGCGCCCACATCCAATGTGTGGTCGCGCGACGTCCGTCGAGGAGGCCGGCGGCGGCGAGCACGAACGCACCCGAGCACAACGACGCGATGCGCGCCCCGCGGGCGTGCGCCCGCAACAACGCTTCGCGCAGCTCAGGCGAGAGCGGATCGTCGGTATTCCAGGCCGGCACGATCACGGTGTCGGCCTGGTCGAGATCTTCGAGCGTGTACGGCGCCTCGAGCGTGAACAGGTCGCCCTTCGTTGTGAGCATGCCCGAATGCACCCCGCACACCATGAAGCGGTAGGTCGGCATCCCCATGTCGGATCGGTCGAGCCCGAAGACCTCGCAGGGCACGGCGAGCTCGAACACAGAGGTGTGGTCGGCGACGACCACCGCGACCGTGTGACGCGGCCAGCGCTTCGGAGTCATGGCAGAAACCTAGCGTATATGGGCAGTCCTGCCACTCGTTGCGACTCGTGCACGAGCGCACCATCGCGACATGGACCACGAGATGCGCCAAGCCCTCATCGACCAGTACTGCGAAGGGCCGAGCGTGGTGACGGCAGCCCTCGCCGGCGCCACCGAGGCCGAGCTCGACGCTCACCCCGGGCCGAACGAGTGGTCCGCACGAGAGGTCGTGCACCACCTCGCCGACAGCGAAGCGACCTCCTACATCCGCATCCGCAAGCTGCTCGCCCAAGACAACCCGGTGATCGAGGGATACGACGAGGCCGAGTTCGCTCGCCGCCTCCACTACGACCGACCGATCGCCGGCTCTCTCGGAGTGCTGAAGAGCGTGCGGGCCGCGACCACCGAGCTCTTGCGCAGCCTTGACGAGCAGGACTGGTCACGCTGCGGCACCCACACCGAAAGCGGGTCGTACTCGGTCGAGACCTGGCTCGCGATCTACGCGGCCCACGCGCATGACCATGCGGTGCAGATCAGCCGAGCGAGATCGGCCGCGACGCCGACCTCACAAATCACCCCACCCGAAACGTCTTCATCCCGAGGAGGAGGTAGCCGTGTTCTTCGTCGAATGCGACTCGCATGAGAGCGGGTTCGTCTTGCTCAACTCAGACCGCATCGTGGCGATGCGCAACACTCAGCACGGCGTGGAGCTCGAGTGGGAGTGCTGGTGTGGCAACAAGGGCACGTGGCGCCCTCGCCGCGACGAGCCCGTCGCCGCCTGAGAGGATGCGAGCTCAGCCGACCTTGTAGACGGTGAGGTGCTGCTTGCCGAACTTCTTGCAGTCCGGCCATGTCATCCAGAGGTCGAGAGTGTTGCCCTTGACCCCGCCTCCGATGTCGAGCGCGGTGCGGTAGCCCACACCACCGTCGATCCAGAGGTTCGTGTGCAGCGGGATGACGCTCTTGTCGACCGCGACCACGTTCGGCCCAGTTGGCTCACCGGAGTACGTCGTTCCGACGATCACGTAGCAGACGACCGTGAACTCCCCGAGCGACTGCGCCCCCGCAGGGGGCAGCGCGAGGTCGACAACTGACGTGGCCGGAGCGACGGTGGTCGTCGTCTCTGCGACCGTGGTCGTCGTCGCCGCAGTGATCGGCGCGGCCGTCGTGGCCGCTGCAGTCGTAGCGGTCGTGGCCTCGACCGTCCGCGACGAGGTTGGCGAGGCCGCGACCTTCGCGGCGACCGTGGCGGGCGCGGCCAGCTCCTGAACGGGCGCTGCCGACGAGGGCGGTGCCACGACGCCTGAGGCGCCAGCGACGACGCCGTCACTGAGCGGCACCTTCGCTGCCTCAGCCTGGTCGATCGCGACCTCTCGAGCGTTGACCGAATAGGCCGCCAGCTGCGGCCCGGCGGCGGAGACGGTCTCTGGTCCGGAACCTGACCCACGGGTGCCCTGCAACGCCAACGCCGCGACCGTCAGCAGCACCGCGACCACCAATACCGGCAGTGGCATGCGGGGCAGCGGCTGGCGCTGGCGGAACACGTGACGGCTGTGCCGCCAGCGACGCCTCCTGTGGAGGCGCGCGGATCGACGGGTCATTTGGGTGCTGGTTCTCCCTCCCACCGGGTGGCGCTCCGCGTCGCCGGGCGCCTGGCGTCGTGGGGGAGCTCACGACTGGCGACCGACCACCGCTCCCGGCATGGGACCTATGGTCTAGAAGCCAATGGGTCTAGCCCCCGAGGTCGTCGGGGCGCAACCGGGGTGTCAGAAATCCGTCAGAACCGGCGGAGAGGGTGGGATTTGAACCCACGGACGAGCTTGCACCCGTCAACGCCTTAGCAGGGCGCCCCATTCGGCCTCTCTGGCACCTCTCCTGGGTGTCGGCATCGTACTCAGCCGGAGCCGGGGGCGACGAGGCCCGATTCGTACGCCGCCACGACGAGCTGCGCCCGATCGCGGGCGTGGAGCTTCATCAGAAGCCGGCTGACGTGGGTCTTCGCGGTTGCGACGCCCACGATCAGCTCGCTCGCGATCTCGGCGTTCGACATCCCGCGAGCGACCAGGGCGAGCACCTCGACCTCGCGCTCGGTGAGCAACTCCAAGTCCACCGAGGTCGCGGTTCGGGGCTCGGGTCGGCGGGCAAACTCCTCGACGAGGCGCCGAGTCACACTCGGCGCGAGGAGCGACTCGCCTCTGGCCACCAGGCGAACCCCCTCGAGCAGCTGCGCCGGCGGGGTGTCCTTGAGGAGGAACCCGCTCGCTCCCGCGCGCAGGCCCTCGTACACGTACTCGTCCAGATCGAAGGTCGTGAGGATCAGGACCCTCGTGGGGATGTCCGCGGCCGTGATCCGCCGGGTCGCCTCGATGCCGTCGAACACCGGCATCCGGACATCCATGAGCACCACGTCCGGCCGAGTGCGCAGGGTGACCTTCACGGCTTCGTCGCCATCGGCCGCTTCCCCCACGACCTCGAGGTCGTCTGCCGAGTCGACCAGCACGGTGAAGCCCGCCCTCACGAGGGCCTGATCGTCGGCCACCACCACCCTCAGCGTCATGAGGAGGTGTTGACGGGCTCAGCGGGAGGGCTGACTGCGAGCTCTTCGAACGGGAAGTACGCCGCGACTCGGAAGCCGCCGCCGGGGCGGGGACCGGACTCGAGCCGCCCGCCGAACAACGCGACCCGCTCGCGCATCCCCGCGAGACCGAGGCCGATGCCGTCCTGCGAGGGCTCCGCGCTCGACGCCTCGACCGTCGTCGACCACCTCCACCCACGCGAGCCCCGGCGTGTTGCCGACGGTCACCACGGCCGACGCCATGCCTGCGTGCTTCACCACGTTCGTCAGCGCTTCTTGGACGATGCGGTAAGCGTTGAGGCGGACGCTCGCCGGGATCGGCCTGCTCCGATCCCCCTCGTACTGAACAGTCACGGGCACGCCGGCGGCTCCCACCTTTGCGATCAGGGCGTCGACATCCGCGTTCTTCGGGCCGGAGGTGAGGAGGCCGCGGACATCCCCTTCCTCGCGGAGCACGCCGAGCATGCGCCGCATCTCTTGCAACGCTTCGCGGCTCGTCGCTTCGATCGCCGCGAGTGACTTACGCGCCTCCGCGGGGTTCGAGTCGATCACGTGCGCACCGACTCCAGCTTGGACCGCGATCACGCTCATCGCATGCGCCACGACATCGTGCAGCTCCTGCGCGATGCGCCGGCGCTCGTCGACGACCGCGCGCTCGGCCTTGGCCTCCTTCTCGGCCTCGAGCAACGCGGCCCGCTCCTCGAGGGACGCGAGGTACTTCCGCCGATTCGCCACGCTCTGACCGAACATCCACGCCGCAGTGAAGATCGCCAAATTCTGGAGTGTCTTCCCGGAGTCGAACTCAGGGGTGCCGATCAGCCAGATGACGAGGATGATCCCAAGCAGGTACGCAAGTCCCAGCAGCGACTGCAAACGCTTGCCGTACGCACCGACGGCGTAGACCGAGAGAAGCAGCGCGGCTGAAGCCCCAGCTACGTCGTAGTCGAGGCATGTGAAAAGGGCGACCGGGGTCGCCGCGAGCATCATCCCTGTGAGTGGACGCGAGCGGCGAAGCAGGAGAACGAGACCTGTCGCAGACAGGATCGTGCCGACGAGCGGAGTCATGTCCTTGTAAGCCGAATCGACCTGCGTGACCATCGAGAACGCAATGACCACCGCGGCTACGACGGCGAGCATCACGTCGAGCCACCTCGGGTCAACGGCATGGAGCCGCCGGAACCGCAGGGGACGTTCGCTCACAGGCCAACTGTACGGAGCCGGCCTGGCGAGAGCATCGCTCCAGAGGAGGAGGGCCACGTCATCCTGCAGGCGGATGCGCGCCGCCGACGATCCGCCCTGAATCACCCCATCGATCAGTCCGCGGCCCGACGACCCCGAAGCCACCGAAGCGCATCGTCGCGTCATGACTACTGCGACTGTCTTCGAACATCCCTCGACCCTCCCCCATCCGTTCGTTGCGCCGGCGGCTCGCGTCTGTCGACGCGAGCAAGGTCTACGGCAAGGGTGAAGCCACAGTGCAAGCACTCGACGGTGTCACCGTCGAGTTCGCACCCGGCCGCTTCACCGCGATCATGGGCCCCTCGGGCTCGGGCAAGTCCACGCTGATGCACACGCTCGCCGGTCTCGACACGTTGACCTCGGGCCACGTGTTCATCGGCGACACCGACCTCGGCACTCTCAACGACAAGCGGCTCACCAAGCTGCGTCGCGACAGGATCGGCTTTGTCTTCCAGGCCTTCAATCTCGTGCCGACGCTGACCGCCGCCGAGAACATCGCACTCCCGATGTCGCTCGCGGGACGCAAGCTCGACAAGGCCTGGGTCGACGAGGTCGTACGCACCGTCGGCCTCGCGAAGCGCCTGCGTCATCGTCCGAGCGAGCTCTCGGGTGGGCAGCAGCAGCGCGTCGCCGTCGCACGAGCCCTCGCCTCGAAGCCGGCGATCATCTTCGCCGACGAGCCCACCGGCAACCTCGACAGCCACACCGGCGCCGAGATCCTTTCCTTCATGCGCACCGCGGTGCGCGAGATGGGCCAGACCATCGTGATGGTCACGCACGACCCGACGGCCGCGTCGTATGCCGACCGCGCCGTGTTCCTCGCTGACGGCCAGATCGTCGACGACATGTCCGACCCGACGGCCGAGCGCGTGCTCGACCGCATCAAGAGCTTCGGAGCGTAACGATCATGTGGAAGGTCACTCTCACCTCACTGCGGGCCAAGAAGCTCCGCCTCATCACCACTGCCCTCGCCGTCATGCTCGGCGTCGCTTTCATGGCCGGCACGCTCGTGCTCACCGACACCCTCGGCCGCACGTTCGACGGCCTCCTCGCCAATGCCAACCAGGGCACCGACGCCTACGTGCGATCGTCGAGCGAGGTCACCAACAAAGCCACCACCGTGCGCCCGCGGATCACCGCGTCACTCGCCCAGACCATCTCGCACGTTCCCGGCGTCGCCGGTGCGGCGAGCTACGTCGAGGGCTACGCACAGATCGTCGGCAAGGACGGCAAGGTGCTCGGAAACCCCGCCCAGGGAGCGCCGACCATCGGCGCGTCATGGACGACCATTCCCGAGCTGAACCCGTATCACGTCGTCGAAGGCACGGCGCCGAGCGCGCCGACGGACGTCGTGATCGACAAGCACACCGCGGACGATGGTCACTTCCACGTCGGCGACCACGTCACGATCATGTCGAAGAGCAACCCCGAGGTCTTCACGATCGCGGGCATCGCGAAGTTCGGCACGGCTGACAGCATGGGCGGCACCCAGGCGAGCCTGTTCGCCTCCGACACCGCGCAGCGTCTGCTTTCCGAGCCCGGTCAGGTTGACGCGATCCGTGTGCTCGCTGCCGACGGCACCTCACAGGCCGAGCTGACCGATCGCATCGCTCCGACACTGCCCTCGGGCACCGAGGTGCTCACCGGCGACGCCATCACCAAAGAGCAGCAGGCAGACACCCGCAAGCAGATGGGCTTCATCACGACGTTCTTGATGGTGTTCGCCGACATCGCGATCCTCGTGGGTGCGTTCATCATCGCGAACACCTTCTCGATCATCGTCGCCCAGCGCTCTCGTGAGATGGCCCTACTCAGGGCGATCGGTGCGAGTCGCAAGCAGGTGAGGCGGTCCGTGCTCGCCGAAGCTGCCGTCGTCGGCCTCTTCGCATCGGTGCTCGGTCTGTTCGGCGGCCTCGGCGTCGCCGCCGGCATCAAGGGCCTCTTCGGTGCGATGGGTCTGGAAATCCCTGGAGGCCCGATCGTCGTCACCACCAAGACCGTTGTCTTGGCACTCGTGACGGGCATCGGTGTCACCGTCGGCTCGGCGTGGCTCCCCGCCCGGCGTGGGTCGAAGGTCCCGCCGGTCGCGGCCATGCGGGCGCAGGACGTGGAAGCAGGCCGCGGCTCGAAGCGGCGGACCGTTGCCGGTCTCGCCATCACCGGCGTCGGCGTCGCTGCGCTCGCTGCCGGCCTCAGTGGTTCCGGCGTTTCGATGGTGCTTCTCGGCGGCCTCGCGGTCTTCCTCGGGATCGCGGTGCTCGGCCCGCTGCTGGCCCGTCCGGCCGCCCGGGTCATCGGCGCCCCGCTCCGGCTGCGGGGCACCACCGGCTCACTGGCCCGCGAGAACGCCATGCGCAACCCCAAGCGCACCGCGGCCACGGCCTCGGCTCTGATGATCGGCGTCGGCTTGGTCGCATTCATCACGATCTTCGCCGCATCGACGAAGCAGTCGATCTCGGGCAGCGCCGATCGCAAGCTGCATGCCGACTACGTCATCGACTCCGGCTTGTACGACGAGGGTGGCCTGTCGCCGGCGCTGACTGCCGCGCTCCGGGCTCATCCCGAGTTCGCCGCGGTCACCGGCCTTCGCAACGCAGCCAGCCTCGTCGATGGTCGGCCGAGCATGCTCGAGGCCGTCGACGTGAGCGCTGTCGGCCAGATCGCCGACCTCGGAACCGTGACCGGCGACCTGTCCACGCTCGGTGCCGACGGCATCGCGGTGCTTGACACGACTGCGAAGAGCCATGACTGGAAGCTCGGCGACACGATCCCCGTGACGTTCGCGAAGACCGGCACGACACCCTTCACCGTCCGGGCCATCTACACCGACTCGGACGAGTGGGTCGGCAAGCAGTTCGTGAGCACGCAGGCGTTCGACGTCAACGTGACCGACCAGTTCGACGCGAGGATCTTCCTGAGGGCAGCGCCGGGTGTGAGCCCGTCGGAGGCCCGAACGATCGTCGAGTCGGAGTCGCAGGGCTACGCACTCGCCAAGGTGCAGACCTTCGACGAGTTCAAGGCGAGCCTGGAACAGCAGATCGACCAGATCCTGACCCTCGTCTATGCACTGCTCGGCCTCGCGGTGATCATCGCCCTGATGGGAATCGCGAACACGCTGGCGCTCAGCATCTTCGAGCGCACTCGTGAGCTGGGTCTGCTGCGTGCCGTCGGCATGAGCCGTCGGCAGGTGCGAGCCACCATCCGGTGGGAAGCCGTGATCATCGCGATGCTGGGCACGACACTCGGTCTCGGCATCGGGATGTTCTTCGGCTGGGCGATGGTGCACGCGCTCGCATCGCAGGGCATCAGGACCTTCGTGGTCCCGGTGAGCCAGCTCGCCGTGGTCGTGGTGATCGCAGCCATGGCCGGGTTGGCCGCAGCGATCCTGCCGGCACGACGGGCCGCCAAGCTGGACGTGCTCGCAGCGATCTCCAGCTAGTCAGTCAAAGGCTGAGTCAGTCGAACACCACGGTCTTGCGGCCGTAGACGAGGACGCGGTGCGCGAGGTGGGCGCGCACCGCCCTCGCCAACACGATCATCTCGAGATCTCGTCCCTTGCGGACGAGATCTTCGACGCTGTCACGGTGGCTCACTCGCACGACGTCCTGCTCGATGATCGGCCCCTCGTCGAGCTCGGCCGTCGCATAGTGCGCAGTCACACCGACGAGCTTCACGCCCCGGTCGTGGGCCTGGTGGTACGGGCGCCCCCCGGCGAACGCGGGCAGGAACGAGTGGTGGATGTTGATGATGCGGTTCGGGTACTTGGCGACGAAGCCGGACGACAGGATCTGCATGTAGCGAGCAAGCACCACAAGGTCGATGTCGTGCTCGGCGAGCAGCGACAAGATCGCGCTCTCCTGTTCGATCCGGGTGGCGGGCGTGACCGGCAGATGCGCGAACGCGACGTCGAAGTGCGCGGCGACATCCGCCTGATCGGAATGGTTGCTGATCACGAGCGGGATCTCCGCGGCAAGCTCACCCATCCGCCACCGCGCGAGCAGGTCGTACATGCAGTGCGCCTGCTTCGACACGAGAACGGCGACTCGAGGTCGCTCGTCGGAGAACCGGACGTCGCAGTGCATCGTGAATCGCTCGGCGAGTGGCGCGAGGGCCGGGAGAATCTCATGACGGTCGAGATCGAAGCCGTCCAGCTCGAACTCGATGCGCTGGAAGAACACCGCCTCGCTGGCATCGGTGTGCTGGTCAGCGTGGACGATGTTGCCGTCGTGGCGGTACACCCAGTCGGCCATCGTGGCCACCAGGCCCTTCTGATCAGGGCACGACAAGAGCAACGTGGCGGTGGCCATCCGCATCAGTGTTGCCTCTACCCTGACCCGCCGTGAAGACGGCGGGGGTGGGGGACGCGGTCAGCGATGGTTCCCTGACCGATCCGATCCCCCGGCAACCCGACCCAGCGACCTTTGGCGTCGTCGCCGTCGTGGCGTTCTCGACGCTCGCGTTGCAGGTGCTGCTCACCCGCATCCTCGCCGCGCTCGTCTTCTACCACTTCAGCTTCCTGGCGATCTCACTCGCGCTGCTCGGCACCGGCGCCGGCGGTCTCTACGTCTCGCTGCGCGAGCCGCCGCCCAATCGCTTCGCACTCCGCGTGCTGCTGTCGGGATGGGCGGCTGTGCTCGCGGTGACGCTCGCGCTCGTCCCCGTGGTGATCGTGCGGCTCGACTTCGATTACAGCGACGGGCTCTCCCCGCACTTCGTGTTCGCGATGACCGTCGTGTGCATCGTCTCCGCGCTGCCGTCGTTCGCTGCGGGCGTCGTCATCGCGATGGCGATCCGCGCCCACGCCCAGGTGGTCGGACGCATCTACGCGGTCGACCTCGTGGCCGCTGGGCTCGGCGCGCTCGCCGTGGTGCCGGCGATCTGGATGATCGATCCGCCCCACCTGGTCGTCGCGCTCGGTCTGCTCGCTGCGATCACCGCGGTGGCGGTCGGGCCTGACCTCCGCGCCCGCCGGTGGGCCGGGCTCGCCGGCATCGTGCCCGCCGTGGTGCTGATCGCGGCGCCGCTCACGTCGATCCTCACGGTGCCGGTACCGGGTCTCGACCTCGCAGGCACGATCCGGTCCGAGGTCTGGACGCCGCTCTCCCGCGTGATCGGCGTGATCCCCGCAAACACGAACAGCTTCGGCCTGGTCTTCTACGACCGCGTGAGCGCTCCGGTCATCAACTATGCGCCCGGCGAGCCGTCGCCCGACTGGCAGGTGCTGCACCTCGGGCCTCAGACGATCCCCAGCGAGCTCGGCCTCAAAGGGAAGGCGCTCGTCATCGGCGGAGGCGGCGGCCGCGACATCCACAACCTTCGCTCGTCGGGCGTGAACGACATCGACGTCATCGAGCTCAACGAGGGCATCCGCCAGATCGTCGACGACAAGATGGCGGTCTTCTCGGGATCGCCATACGCGCTGCCGGGTGTGCACACGACGATCGGCGACGGACGTTCGATCCTCGCCCGGCGCGACAAGTACGACCAGATCCAGATCAGCTTCACCGACTCGCTCAGCGCGGGCGGCGCCGCGGCGTACGCGCTGAGCGAGAACAACCTCTACACCGTCGAGGCGTTCCAGGAGTACCTCGACCATCTCAACCCCGGCGGCATCCTCGCAGTCACTCGCCGCCATCAGCTCGTCGGTGACGAGGCGTTGCGCGCGACCGTGCTCGCGCTCGAGACGCTGCGTCGCAACGGCGTCGAGCATCCCGAGCAGCAGGTCGTCGTGGTGCTCGGGCGCGACCTGTTCGACGCGCTCTTCGGCACCGTGCTCGTGAAGAACGAGCCGTTCACGCCGGAGGAGCTGGCGTCGATCAAGAAGCTCGCCGCGGAACGTGGCGACGGCGTCGCGTTCGCGCCGGGCGGGCCGTACCAGCTCGAGTGGGCCGACCTTGCCGCCGCGTCGAGCCCGTCCGCGTTCTGCCACTCCTACAAGCTCGACGTGTGCGCGCCCACCGATGACCGTCCGTTCTTCTTCAACATGAAGCGGCTGAGCGACGTCGGGCAGCAGATGCAGGGCTACTCGTACGCGGTCGATCCCGTGTTGATCCTGTTCCTCACGTTCGGGGTCATCCTCGTGCTCGCGGTGCTCGGGTACGTCGTCCCCCTGTTGCTCGCGAAGCACATCACGCGGCCTCCACCCGGCGCACTCGCCTACTTCGTCCTCATCGGGCTCGGATACCTGTTGGTCGAGGCCGTGTTCATCCAACGCTTCGTGCTGATGCTCGGCTATCCGACGTACTCGTTGTCGATCGTGCTCGCCGCGCTGCTCGCGTTCACCGGCGTCGGCTCGTGGCTGAGCACGAAATGGCCGAACGAGCGGCGGGGCCTGTTGCTCTCGCTGACCGCGGCGACGGTGTTGATCGCAGCGTCCGCGTTTTTCTTGCCGTCGCTCGTCGAGCACATGGTCTCGGCGCCGTTCTCGGCGCGTGTCGCGATGACGATCGGCATCCTCGTGCCGTTCGGTCTCACCATGGGGATGGCGATGCCGATCGGTCTGCGGCGCTACGAGGCGCTGCATCCCGGCGGGGTGCCCTTTGCATGGGCCGCGAACGGGTTCGCGTCGGTCGTCGCCGCCGCGCTGGCGACCGTGCTCGCCCTCGTGTTCGGCTTCACCGTGACGACGGTCGTGGCCTCGCTCTGCTACCTGGGTGCCCTCGCCCACGCTCGGTTCGGGAAGTGGGCGCCCGCTGCCGCGTCGTAGCCTGGTCCCCGGAGGGGTGGCAGAGCGGACGAATGCAGTGGTCTTGAAAACCACCGGATGGCGACATCCCGCGGGTTCGAATCCCGCCCCCTCCGCCCAGGGCCGCTTCGGCCGGTTTTCTTGGTGAAACCCGGGCGCAGAGACCGAAATTCACCAAGAAAACCGGCGGGCGTGTGAGGCTGCAGCGATGCCGTCGGTCGAGTGGGGTCCGGAGATCGCGTCGGCCTACGACGCGGTCTACCCCGAGATCTTCGGCGCGGAGGTGCTCGACCCAATGGTGGATGGCCTCGTCGAGCTGAGCGGGGCTGGTCCAGTGCTGGAGTTCGCGGTCGGCACCGGACGCGTCGCGCTGGCCCTGAGCGCCCGCGGCATCCGGGTGTCCGGCATCGAGCTATCGCCGCACATGCTCGAACAGCTGCACGCGAAGCCCGGCAGTGCCGACGTCACGACCGTCCTCGGCGACATGACCACCACGCGGGTGCCGGGCGAGTTCTCGCTCGTCTATCTCGTGGCGAACACGATCATGAACGTCACCACGCAGGACGAGCAGATCGCGGTGTTCGAGAACGCTGCCCGCCATCTCGTGCCCGGAGGATGCTTCGTGCTCCAGGTGATCGTGCCCGCGCTGCGCGACGTGCCGCGCGGTGAGATCGGCAGGGTCTTCACGCTCGAGCCCGATCATGTCGGCATCGAGACGTTCGACGACACGGTCGGGCAGATCGCTTCGTCGCATCACTGGATGCTCGTGGACCGCGAGCTGGTTCGGCACTCGGCGCCGTATCGCTACGTGTGGCCGTCCGAGCTCGCCCTCATGGCGCGGCTTGCGAGCTTCCGCCTGCGTGACCGCTGGGCCGACTGGGATCGCAACCCGTTCACGAGCGACAGCACCTCGCAGGTCGTCGTGTTCGAGAAGGTCGGCTAGTCAGCCGAGCAACTCCTCCAGCCGGGCGAGGGCTTCCGCGGCGATCTCGACCTGGCCTTGCACACGCCAGTTGGCGGCGTGGTTCGCCAGCTCGATCATCGAACCGAGGCGCAGCCGCTCGTCGAAGAGCGCGGGCAGCGGATCGCCGCCGAGGTAGCCCTCGAAGAACGGCGCCCGAGACGCCGGGTTCCGCTCGAAGATGAACCACTGCGGCTTGAGGAAGTCGACGACCGGATCCCACGCCTCGACGATGTCGAAGTCGAGCAACGCCACCAACGATCCGCTCTCGTCGACGAGCACGTTGTCGAGGTAGAGGTCCCGGTGGCACAGCGCGGGCCTCACGGCCTCGTCGACCTGATCGGCGAGCACCGCGGACAGCGCCCTCGCGCGAGTCACCAGCCCGTCGTCGATGCCCGCGGCTTCAGCGCGGCCCGTGACGGCTGTCCACCGGTGCTCGAGGAACGCGCTCCACCGCGGGAACCCCTCCTCGCCGACACGAGCCGTGAACGACGGCAACGCGACGGAGTGAAGGTGGCGCAGCGCAGCACCGAGCTGCCGGAAGAACGACGGCGACTCGTCGATCGTTGGCGTGCTGCCGGGGATGTACCGGAACACGCGCAGGACGCGACCGTCGAGCGACTCGACCGAATCGACGAACGCCAGCAGCTCGGGCGCGGGCACGCCGTTCCCACGAGCCAGCCTGAGGCCTACCTCCGCGGCACGCCACTTCTCCGCGTCGGCCCACTGGTGGCCGACCTTCACCACCAGGCGGCCGAGCGCGGAGTCAGCGATCCAGCTCTCGTTGCCCCAGCCCTGCAGGATCCGCTCGAGCGACACGACCGGAGCAGCGGCGGGCAGCGCGTCGATCAGCGCGACTCCGACCGCCTCGTCGTCGATCAGCTCAGCCGATCTTCGACCGCAGCGACGCGATCCAGGCTTCGGCCTCGCGCCACGCCGAGTCGGCCTCGGCCCGCACGGCCGCGCCGTCATCGCCCCCCGCGGGGTACGAGCCGAGGAACTTCACGCCTCCCTGCTTGCTGTGCAGCCCGCGCATCGCGTCGGCCACGACCTCGTCTGCGATGTGGCCCTCCATGTCGATGATGAAGCAGTAGTCGCCGAGACCGCCCGACTTCGTGGGACGGCTCTCGAGCTTGCTCAGGTTGATGCGCCGCGCCGCGAACTCCTGCAGGATCGAGATGAGGCTGCCCGGCGCGTTCGCACGCTGAAACACGACCACCGAGGTCTTGTCGTGACCGGTGGGATGCGCGACGCCGTCACGCGCGACCACGACGAACCGGGTCTGGTTGCCATCGTGGTCCGCGATGTCCGCGGCGATGACGTCGAGCCCGTAGAGCTTGCCGGCGAGCGGCGGCCCGATCGCCGCAGTGCCAGACGGCTTCTGCTCGCCCACCATCTGCGCTGCTTCTGCGGTCGAGTTCGCCGCGACGAGCTCGACCTGCGGCATCTCCGCACTGAGGAACTCGTGGCACTGCGCCGTGGCCACCGGTATCGAGACCACTCGCTTCACGTCGGTCAGCACGGTGCCGGCCGGCGCGAGCAGGCAGAGCTGCACGTCGAGGACGACCTCGCGCTGGATGAGCAGGTCGTGGTTGAACACGAGCCGATCGATCGTGGCGTGCACCGAGCCCTCGATCGAGTTCTCGATCGGCACGAAGCCGAGATCGACGTCGCCCGCTTCGGTCGCGACGAGCACCTCGCCGATCGACGCGATCGGCACCAGCTCGAGCTGCGCCAGATCGTCTTGCGTGAGCAGCGCCTGCTCGGTGAACGTGCCGAGCGGCCCGAGGAAGCCGATGCGACGCGGCGAAGAAGGCGCTGAAGTGCCAGATGCAGCCACGACGGGCCAGGATAGTGAGGTGGATGAAGCGATCCTGAGAGATCTGCTCGACGACGTGCGGTCGGGTCTCGTCGACCCCGACGACGCCGTCACCATCCTCCGACGGCTCCCCTTCGCCGACCTCGGGTTCGCCCGAGTCGACCATCACCGAGCGATTCGCTCCGGGCTTCCCCGAGGCCATCTACGGACCAGGGAAGACCTCCGAGCATTGCGTGGCGATCGTCGGCGAGCTGCTCGCGGCCGACACGCGGCCCGTGCTGCTCACTCGAGTCGACGACGACCAGGCCGCCGCCGTGCTCGTGGCCCATCCGACCGGTCAGCGCTCCAGCAACACGATCGTGTGGAACCCCCTCGACGTTGGGCGGCCGGAGCGCGTGCTCGTGGTCACCGCAGGTACGTCCGACCTTCCGGTCGCCGACGAGTGCGCGATCGTGCTCGAGGCCTACGGCCTGACGCCGCAGCGCATCACCGACGCGGGGGTCGCTGGCGTGCATCGACTCCTGGTGCACGCTGACGATCTCGGCCGAGCTGATGTCGTGGTCGTCGTCGCCGGGATGGAGGGCGCCCTCGCCAGCGTGGTCGGAGGGCTGACCCCCGCACCCGTCATCGCAGTCCCGACCAGCGTGGGATACGGGGCCGCGTTCCAGGGGATCACGGCGCTCCTCGCGATGCTCGCGTCGTGCGCGGCAGGGGTCACCGTCGTCGGCATCGACAACGGGTTCGGCGCGGCGTGCGCCGCGCTGCGTCTGTGCACGGTGCACGACCGAGCGCGATCGACGCTCACGTGACCACCGTCGCGTGGTTCCACTGCTTCTGCGGCATCGCGGGAGACATGGCCCTCGGAAGCTCTGATCGACGCGGGCGCCGACATCGACGACGTGCGCGAGATGTGCAACCGCATACCCGTCGGAGGCTGGAAGCTCGACGCCGAGTCTGTGATGCGAGGTGGAGTGGGCGCCACCCACGTCATCGTGGACACCGACGAGAGCGGCGTCGTACGCACCGCGGGCCACATCAGCGCACTCATCGAAGAAGCACGCCTTCCCGAGCGCGTGCGCCGACGTGCCCTCGCGACGTTCGACGCGCTCGCCCGCGCCGAGGGACGGCTGCACAGGCGTCCGCCCGAGCAAGTGCACTTCCACGAGGTCGGCGGCCTCGACGCGATCGTCGACGTCGTCGGCACGTGTGCGGCGCTCGAGCTGCTCGACATCGAGGAGGTGCACTCGAGCGCGGTCGCGAACGGGGTCGGGATGGTGCGCGCCGCGCACGGCCTGCTGCCGAACCCCGCGCCCGCAGTCGTCGAGCTGCTGCGGGGAGCGCCGACCTTTGGCGTCGACATCGCCGCCGAGCTCACGACACCGACGGGCGCGGCCCTGCTCGCGGCCAACGTGACCGCGGTGGGGGCCTTTGCCGATGATGACGATCGCAGCGACCGGCTTCGGCGCCGGTACTCGTCGAGCTCGAGACACGCCCGAACCTGACGCAGGTGGTGATCGGCACGCTCGCCGACACGATGCCGGCCGGGCAGCCTGTGACCTTGCTCGAGGTCAACGTCGACGACGTCACCGGTGAGACCCTCGCCCACGCGATCGCGATGGTGATGGACGCCGGCGCACACGACGTGTGGATCACGCCGATCCTCATGAAGAAGGGGCGCCCCGCGTACACGGTCAGCGCACTCTGCGACCCGAGCCTCGCCGCGCAGGTGGCCTCGATGCTCACCAGGGAGACGGGATCGCTCGGGGTGCGGGGCCAGACGCTCGAACGGTGGCCCGCGCCGCGTCGTCAGGACGAGGTCGACGTCGATGGCGCGATCATCCGCGTGAAGGTCGGGCCGGGCCGAGTGAAGGTCGAGCACGACGACGCGGCCCGGGCGGCGCGGCGCCTCGGGATGCCCCTGCGCGAGGTCGTGTCGCGTGCCGAGGAGGCGTGGCGTCACGAGACCGGCGACGGTCACGCCCACCTCAGTGCAGTGCCGTCACCCGACGACGACGCGGGATGAGCTACGACGCGGTCGTCGTCGGCGCCGGGCCGAACGGGCTCGCCGCCGCGATCACCATCGCACGGGCGGGACGCTCGGTGCTCGTGATCGAGGCCGCGGACCGTGCAGGTGGCGGCGCCATGTCCGCCGAGCTCACGATCCCCGGCGTGACGCACGACGTGTGCTCGGCAGTGCATCCGCTCGCGGCGGCTTCGCCGTTCTTGCGCACGCTGCCCCTCTCCGACCACGGCCTCGAGTGGGCCCACCCGGAGATCGACCTCGCCCACCCGCTTGACGACGGCAGCGCGGCGCTGCTGTCGCGATCGCTCGACCACAGCTGCCGATCCCTCGGTGCGGACGGCGACGCGTGGCGTGACCTCGTCGAACCCATCATCACGCGATGGCGCGATCTCATCGACGGTGTGCTCGCGCCACCGATCCCGCCGCGCCATCCGCTCGCGATGGCGCGCTTCGCGCTCTCGGGCGCACAACCGGCGACCTGGGTCGGCAAGCGGTTCCGCGAGGGCCGCGGCGCCGCACTGCTGGCGGGGCTCGCCGCGCACTCGTGCATCCCCCTCGATCACCCGTTGACCGCAGGTTTGGCCCTCGTGCTCGGGGTCGCCGGCCACGTGGACGGATGGCCCGTCGCGCGAGGCGGCTCACAGGCGATCGCCGATGCCCTCGTCTCCTACCTCCGCGACCCTCGGGGGCGATCTGAAGACCGGCGAGAGGGTGACGTCGCTCGCGCAGCTGCCCGACGCTCGCGTGATGCTCTTCGATCTCGGCCCCCGCGCTGCGGTGGATCTCCTCGGTCAGCGAGCCGCGCCGCGCGTCGCTCGAGCCGCTCGTCGGTTCCGCTACGGCGCCGGCGTCTGCAAGGTCGACTACGCGCTCAGCGCTCCTTTGCCCTGGACCGCTCCCGACGCTCGGCGCGCGGGCACGTTGCACCTCGGTGGTTCCATGGCGGAGATCGCCGCGAGCGAAGCCACGGTCTCGAGCGGCGAGCCCTCGTCCACGCCGTTCGTGCTCGTCTCGCAGCCCACCCTCTGCGACCCGACACGCGCGCCGGAGGGCATCCACACGCTCTGGGCGTACTGCCATGTGCCTGCGGGCTCCGACCTCGAGGCCACCACTGCGATCGAGGCTCAGCTCGAACGGTTCGCTCCGGGATTCCGCGACGTCGTCGTGGCGCGCTCAGTCCGCACGACGCGGATGCTCGAGGACGCGAACCCGAACCTCGTCGGTGGTGACATCGCGGGTGGTGCGCTCGACCGCCTGCAGCTGCTCGCCCGTCCCCGCCCCACGCTGCAGCCCTACCGGCTCGGCGATGGCGCGTACCTCTGCTCGGCGTCCACACCACCGGGAGCGGGCGTGCACGGGATGTGCGGCCACCACGCGGCGCGCGCCGTGCTGAGGCGAGAGCTCCGCTGAGTCGGCAGTCGCTAGCGGTGCACCGTCACGGGCATCGTGACGGTCTGGTCTTCGAACTTCGACACCTCGCCCACCAACGTCACGTCCCACTTGCCGGGGATCGTCAACGCATCGGACACGAGCTGCCAGTGGCCGGGCCCGGCCTTGCCCATCGCCTCCTCGATCGGGCCGACACCCTGGGCGGGCAGAGACAGGCGGAGCGTCATCTGCTGGATCGCGTCGTCGGGACGACCGGCCTCATCGAGCAAGTAGGCGTGGAACTCGTTCGTTCCGACCTTGTTCGGATCGATCACCATGTTCAGCCTGTCGTTCCCAAAGGCGACGCTCGTCGCGAAGAGACCGCCCTTCGACTGCACCTCTCGGGCAGGGGTGATCACCACGAGCGCGGATGTGACCGCGAGCACAGTGAGCAAGCCTGCAATCTCGTAGCGCACGGTCTTCTCGAGGCGTCGCCACGCGAGCGCCGAGCGCGTCGTCTTCGCCGCTCCCGGACCACCGACACTCGCTGCGGCCGCGTTCGCAACCTTCGCGCTGAGGACGGGCTTCCCGGTGCGGCGGATGTCTGGGACCAGCTTCCAGTGGTTGTACGCGGCGAGACCCCCGACGACGGCCACGACGCACAGCTTCACGACCAACGTCCACCCGTATCGCGTCGAGGTCAGGGCAGAGAGCGAACCCACCTCCTTCCATCCGAGGAAGACCCCGCTCGCGGCGACGGCGACGACGGTGAACACCGCCATCTGGGAGAACCGATCGACGAGCCGTGCTGCCGCCACCGCATCACCGTCGCGTCGTCGCTGCGTCCAGGCGAGCACGAGGAGTACGACGCCGCCGAACCAGACGCCGGCAGCGGCGACATGCACCACGTCGGCCGGTACCACCAACCACTCCGGACTGGTCGTGCGCGTGTGTCCCGTCAGAGCGAACGACACGAACACGAGCCCGGCGCCGGTGAGCCCGACCCACTGCGGCCACGCATCGCGTCGCGACCGGGCAGCCCCGACGGCACCGGCCACGACCGCACCCCCCACGATCCCGACCAGCGTGCTCCAGCGCAGCCCCGTGTTCGACAGCACGTCGATCCAGCGGGCCGGTGAGAGCAACGCCGTCCACCCGGTCTCGGTGGCGATCGCCGCCTGCAGCGGGATCTGCACAAGCAAGCCGGCTGCACCAACTGCTGAGGCGCAGGCGATGAGCCGCACGACCGTCCGCGACGGACGGCGCCGATCGATGAACGCGAGAAACACCACTCCACCTGCAGCGAGAAGCAGCCCTGCGTAGCTCGCAAACCGTCCGACGCCGGCGAAGACGCGCCATCCTTTGTCGTTCGGCACGGCGAGCAGCGACGCGACTTCATCGGCCGACGCGCCAGGACCCGCGCCGACGACGAACGTAAACGCACCGTTCACAGGATGACTGTCGGCCGACACCACGTTCCACGCGACGACATACGCTCCGTCCGCGAGGTTGTCGCGGAGGCTCACGGTCACGGTGTCGTTCACCGCCTTCGCGTCGTTCTCATCGACTCGCTCGCCCTTGGTGTTGAGCACGCGCACGCCCCCGAGCTTCAGCGAGACCTGCTCGCTGAACCGCAGCGAGACCTGCGAAGGCGCAGGCGAGACATGGGCGCCGTCGGCCGGCGAGGTCGCGACCAGCTGTGCATGCGCAGAAGCGGGCGCCGCGAGGCCCACCAGCGCCACGACCACGACGAACGCGGCGAGGCCGACCCGCGTCACCCTCACCGCAGGTCGTTACCCGTTCGCCGGCGCGACGAGCTGCTGCAGCAGCGTGTCGAGCTGGTCGGTCGTGATCTCACCACTCGTCCGGGCCACGACCTTTCCCTCACCGTCCACCAACACGAAGTATGGGTAACCCGGCAGGCCGAACGCGTTCGCGGCGTCCTGATTCGCGGAGTCCGCCATGATCGGGCTCGGCCAATTGTTCTTCGCGAGCCACGCGGAGGGCGGGTAGTTCGGAGCATCGGGCGAGGTCCCGGTCGCGATCGTCGTGAGCTGCACGCCGGCGGGCATCCCGCCGCCCTTCATCCACTCGCTCAGCAACGGCACCTCGCGCTGGCAGTGGGGGCACCAGTGGGCGACGAACAGGATCAGCTGCGGTGAGCCCGTCGGGCCGACGGTGACGGGCGTGCCGTCGAACGACTTCCCGGTGAGCGTCGGGATCGTCATGCCCACCGCGGGATCGCTCCCTGAGTCCGCGAGGGTCGGCAGCGCCGTGCCTTGCACCGTCACGTCTTGCACTTCCCCAGCGATCGCCTTGCTGCTGCTGCCTCCGCCCGCGAAGAGCACGGCGATGATCGCGAGCACGAGGACCACGCCGCCGATGATCGCGGGGATCAACCAGCGGCGAGAGGAAGGCTCGTGAGCCTTGCGAACCAGCGACGAATCGCGGCGTTGAGCCGATCGAGATGTCATGCGAGCTCCTTGGGGGGAGTGAGGGCGAGCACCAGAGCGATCAGCGCGAACGCCGATCCAGCCATGTACGCGAGGGACATGAACCCGAGACTGCGAAACCAGACGATCGAGCACGACAACCCGGTCGAGCAGACGTTGGTCTCGAGGTTCGGATACCACTCGACCAAGTAGTGGTAGATCGAGATGGGCAGGCCGACGAGCGCGAGGACGATGCCGTAGACGCGAATGCCTCGGTCTCTGCGCAGCGTGGCCACGAACAAGATGATCGCGAGGGAGTACATCCCGATCCGCTGGAACCAGCACAACGTGCAGGGGACGAAGTGCGCGACCTCGGAGAAGTAGAGGCTGCCCAGCATCGCGGTGGCAGCCACGGCGAAAGCGAGGGGCACCCCAAAGCGAGCGAGCTCAGCCCGTGTGTCGTCGAGCAGGACAGCCGCTCCCTTTGACCACCGGGCCGCGACCCAGAGCGCGGCACCTCCAAGGACGGCGACGTTGGCAAGGACGGTGAGGAGCGCAAAGAACAGCTCAGCGGTGTCTGGGGTGATCATCTCGAACCGGGTAGGGGTGGGCGGGGGGCGAGCAATTCTGCTCACCGACAGGGTTCCACGCCCTCCGCCGCGCGAAGGTTCCCTGCGTGCAGGCATCATCGTCCGACTTCGGCCCTCTTGTGGACGCGGCGTGGCTCGCGGACCACTTGTCCGACGTCGTCGTGTGCGACGTGCGCTGGTATCTGGACGGCCGGAGCGGCCGGGGGGCATACGACGCCGGTCACATCCCCTCGGCCCATTTCGTTGATCTCGACACCGAACTGTCCGGCCCGGCGGGAGGGGTCGCAGGCAGGCATCCCCTCCCCGAGCCTCGAGCGTTCGCCTCGGTGATGAGCAGGCTCGGCATCGGCGACGGCACCCGGGTCGTCGCGTACGACGACACCGGCGGGAGCACGGCCGCCCGGCTCGTCTGGATGCTCCGCGTGCTTGGAGAGCCCGCAGCACTCCTCGATGGCGGCATCGCGGCATGGACCGGCCCGCCGGCCACGGAGCCTCCGTCAGCGGCGACGCCGGCGGGATTCACGACACGGGCCTGGCCACCCGACGCGATTGTGGATGCGGATCGACTGAGCGCCGAGCTCGAGGGCTCCACTGTCGTCGCCATCGATGCGCGCGTGGGCGAGCGCTACCGGGGCGAGATCGAGCCGGTCGACGCTCGAGCCGGTCACATCCCGGGCGCACAGAACCTGCCGTGGCTCGAGCTCGTCGATCCCGAGACCCACCACTTCCACTCGCCGGCCCAGCTTCGAGAGCGACTCGCAGACGCCGGTGTCGGCGACGGCGTCGAGGCCGTCGCGTACTGCGGGTCGGGGGTCACGGCCTGCGTTGCGGTGCTCGCCGTCGAGATCGCGGGTCTCGCACCGGCTCGACTCTTCGTGTCGTCGTGGTCGGGCTGGAGCGCCGATCCTGAGCGGCCCGCGGCCACCGGTTCTGAAGCAGGCGGGACTGCTCGCTAGCGTCGCCCGACGGTGACCGACACGATCGCGCTCGAACGCTCGATGGAGGCAGTGCGCGACCTGCGACGCAGGCGCCGCCGCAAGCGAATCGCCGAGGTCGACTGGCTCGACGCGGCGTACCACGCGTACGTCGCCGGCATCGTCGGCACGGTCGTCGTCCTCTTTCTCTCGAGCCTCGTCGGCGACTCCGAGCTCACCGCGAGCGGCGTCGCCAAAGTCCGTGAGCACGGCCCCGCGGCCATCGGTCTCATCGCGGCGTTGGCACTCGCCGCCGGCCTGCGTTCGGGCAGCCGGGGTGGCCCGCTTGCGCTCGAGCCCGCTGAGGTGCGCTTCGTGCTGCTCGCCCCCGTCGACCGGCGTGGCGCGCTCCGCAGCCCGGTCTTGCGCCAGCTCCGATTCGCCTTGTTCGTGGGCGCCGTCGTGGGTGCAGTCGCCGGGCAGCTCGCCGTGCGGCGCCTGCCCGGCACACCTCTGGCGTGGGTCGCGAGCGGCGCGATCGCCGGCGCATTGATCGCGGTGCTGTTCGTCGGGGCAGCACTCAGCGCATCGGGATGGCGTCTGCCATCGCCGGCCGCGACACTGCTCGGCGCTCTTGTCATCACGTGGGCGGCGCTCGACCTCGCCGAGATCGTCCCCGGCCCGACGTCGACGATCGGCAGCATCGCGCTCTGGCCCCTGCGCACCCATCCGATCGATCTGCTGGGAGCGATCGGCATCGCCGCGCTGCTCGCGCTCGGGATGCGCTCCCTCGGCGGACTGTCGGTGGAATCGGCCGAACGGCGCACGAGCCTCGTGGGGCAGCTGCGGTTCGCGGTGACTGTCCAAGACCTCCGCACCGTGATCGTGCTGCGCCGCCAGCTCGCCCAGGACCGGCCGCGCGTCAAGCCGTGGATCCACTTGCGCCGTGTCGGACGGCGGCTTCCCGTGTGGCGACGCGACTGGCAAGGGGTCTTCCGGTTCCCTGCGGCACGCCTCGGTCGTCTCGCGCTGCTCGCCGTCGCCGCCGGATTGTGCGTGCGGGCCACGTGGGCAGGTACGACGCCCCTCGTCATCGTCGCCGGCCTCGCGCTCTTCATCGCCGCGATCGACGCGTTCGAGCCACTCGCGCAACAGGTCGACCAATCCGACCTGTCGAGTGCGCTCCCCGTCGACACGGGCACGCTGCTCGTCCGCCACCTCGCGTGCGGCGCGATCGTCATGCTCATCGTCACGCTCGTCGCCGCTTTGGTCGGTGTGCTCGTCGACCCCTCGACGACTGCATTCCAGATCGCTGCCGTGATGGTCGTCCCCGCGGCGCTCGCGGCGGGAAGTGGGGGGGTCGCCAGCGTCGTCATGGGAGCGCCGGCTCCCGCTCCCGAAGGCAACCAGCTGCTGCCGCCCGAGGTGGCCGGCATGAAGATCGTGCTCCGAGCGGTGTGGCCGATCCTGCTCGCGCTCATCGGGCTCGCGCCGATCGTCATCGCCCGTGTCGCCAACCAGCACGACGCCGACCCCGTCGCCGCGGCAGCGGCAGTCGGTGCGGTCGGGGTCATCGCGGGCGGGGGCACCGCGGTCTGGGTCCGCTACCGCGAAGCGATCCACCGCGGCTGGCGCAACCTCATCGAACAGAGCGCGGCGCAGTCCTCTCCGCGCGCTCAGACAGGGGCAGCATCGTGACCGCGCGCAGGCGTCCCCGAGCCCGAGGAGTCGCCGCGACCCAGCCGACCGGCCCGCCCCCGGCGCTGTCGACCTCCGCACTGGAGAAGTCCTACGGCGACACCCAGGCGCTCGCTCCCCTCGATCTGCGGATCGGTGTCAACGACGCCGTCGTGCTCATCGGGCACAACGGGTCGGGCAAGACGACCCTGCTCCGGATGCTCGCCGGCCTTCTCGAAGCCAGCTCAGGGTCAGCTGAGGTCGGAGGACATCCGATCGGATCGATCGGAGCCCGAGCGGCGACCTCGTTCCTCTCCGACACCCCCACCTTCTACGACGACCTGAGCGTGTGGGAGCACCTCGAGTACACCGCGCGTCTGCACGGCGTCGAAGACTGGGAGCAGCGCGCTGCCGACCTGCTCGGGCACGTCGGCCTCTACGACCGTGCGGACGATCTGCCGACCCGCTTCAGCCGGGGTCTGCGGCAGAAGGCAGCGATTGCATTGGCACTCGTGCGGCCGTTCGACGTCCTGCTCATCGACGAGCCCTTCGTCGGTCTCGACGCCACGGGAAAGGTCGCGCTCCTCGACCTTGTCGACGCGGTGCACCGAGACGGCGCCGCGCTCATCGTGGCGACACACGAGCTCGAGTTCGTGAACCGAGTCGATCGATGCGTCGCCTTGCGCGATGGCCACGTGGTGCACGACGGCGGCACCGCCGGGATCGACGTCCTCGCCCTCGTCTCGTGAATCGGGGGCCTACACACCCACGCCGCGCGTTGTAGCGTCACGACATGCCTGAGTTCACCGCAGTCAGCAGCGCCGATCCGAGCAGCCTCGTCACCGACCTGAACGCGCACGCGGCGAGCGGGTGGGAAGTTGTCTCCGTCGTGGAGAGCGGTGGACGGGTGCACGCGATCCTGCGCCGCGAGGGCTCGCCGGCCGCGGCAGCGCCCGCTGCCGAAGCACCTGTCGTCGAAGCACCTGCGGTGGTCGTCGCCCCCGCAGCCGCTGCTGCTGCGCCTGCCGCGGTCACACCGATCGAGGCCTCACAGCCTGTGGTCGCCGCCGCCGCAACCCCGTCGAACGCGACCGTGGCCATCACACACACCCCGGCCGGTTGGTATCCCGATCCGTCAGGGCGCTACGAGATGCGCTACTGGGATGGCCTCGCCTGGACCGAGCACGTCTCGCGTCAAGGCCAGCAGTTCACCGACCCGCCGACCGCCTGACCTTCGCGCTCACGCGGGGCACTCTCCTCGCTCGACGATCGCGCTGCCGGGGCCGATCCCCAAGCCCTCCAATCCACCCGCCGGCACTTCGATCGCGTCCCGATACGGCCCGTCCGCCGGATAGCTCGGGCAGGTGTTCGAGGCCCCGGGGCACGGCGCCATGTCGGTCGACGACACGAGCTGGCCGCGCTGGTCGAAGAAGGCGATCGACAGGGGCATGACCGTCTGGAACATCCAGAACTGCCCGTCGGTGTCTTCGTCGAAGGTGAAGATCATCCCGTCCTTGCCGCCGAGGCTCGTCACCGACATGAGTCCCTGCTCCCGCTTCGCCGTGGTGTCGGCCAACCAGAGGCAGAGGCTGTGCACGGCGCCTCCGGCATCGCGGATCTTCACCCCGGCGGTGTCGAACCCCTTGGGGGCAACCCCGCCGACCGCAGTCGCGGCCGCCCCCGCGTCCACCGTCGTGCCCGACGTGGTGCCGGAGTCGTCGGAGCGGCTGCACGCGGGGACCAGAAGCACCACCAGGACGGCCGCGAGCACCGCAAGTCGACGACGCATCTCGCTGAGTCTCGCGGCTCGCGGCGATGCTGTGCGCGCGACGTCAGTGAGCGGCCGAGTAGAGGCCGAGCACATCGGCCACGTCGTCAGTGAGGTGATAGCTCTCCGCGACGTCGGGGAACCGCCGCGCCCGCACATCGGCGGCGAACGCGGCAACCGCTGCAACACCGTCGGCTTCGAGGGAGGCATACCGTCGCACGAACTTCGGCGCGACACGATCCTCGAGACCGAGCAGGTCGTGCAGCACGAGCACCTGCCCGTCGCACGCACTGCCGGCACCGATGCCGATCGTCGGCACGGACACGGAGTCGGTGACGAGGGCGGCGACCGCGTCGGGAACGCCCTCGAGCACGATCGCGAAGCAGCCCGCGGACGCGAGCGCCTTCGCGTCGTCGACCAACGCACGCGCCGCCTCGGCCGTCCGTCCCTGCACCTTGAAGCCGCCCATCACGTGCAGCGACTGCGGTGTGAGCCCGATGTGCCCCATGACCGGGATCTCCGCGTCGATCAATGCTTCGATCGTCTGCACGCGCTTGCGCCCGCCTTCGAGCTTCACCGCTTGTGCGCCGGCCCTGATGAGCGTGGCCGCGTTGCGCACGGTGTCGGGCACCGACACGTGGTAGCTCATCCACGGCAAGTCACCCACGACCAGCGCGTTCGGCCGGGTGCGGGCGACCGCGGCGACATGGTGCGCCATGTCGTCGACCGTCAGCTGCAAGGTGTCCTCGTATCCGAGCACCACCATCGCCACCGAGTCGCCGACCAGGATCAGGTCGACACCACCTCGGTCCACGATCCGCGCGGTCGGCGCGTCATATGCGGTCACCATCACGAGTGGAGCGCCACCCTTGCGGGCGCGTACAGCGGGCACCGTCGTGGATGCCATCGATGCGGCCATGGCCGTCCTCCTTCCCGTCCAGCGCCCCAGGGCTGCCGGCGGTAGGGCAAGCCTAGAGAGGGCGGGCCGAATTGCGCCAGATAGCGTGAGGGCGATGACCGAGCAGCCCACCTGCGACAGCTGTGGGCGCGACGACCCCGAGCTCGTCGAGGTACACCGGGTCTACGTCGTGCCCGAGGCATGGGACACGCCGGGCAGCGAGAAGAAGCTCACCGAGGTCGAGCGCTGGTGCTTCTCGTGCCGCACGCACTACCCGCACGAAGAAGTCTGACGGGCTCGCCGCGGGCTTAGCCGAAGGGGTTAGCCGCGGCGACGAGCGGTGCTGCGGCCGAGCGAGTAAGACCTCGTCAGGTGGTGCCAGTGGCACTCGGGGCAGACCTCGACGACATAGGCCGTCAGCACGTCGTTGCGCTGGTCGAGCTTGGCCAGCTCGGTCTTGGCCGTGATGCACCGTCCGTGCGCGGGGAGCCGAGGACCGAACACGTAGGTGACGAGGACGATCGTCGTGCCTTCGCCAGCGCGCTCGGTGCACACGGGGCACTCGACACGAGTGGGTGAACCGACTTCGCGGGCCGCCCTGATGAGCTCGGGATGCGCGTCGCACACCTGATGGCGGGCGAGGCGGCCCTTGCGATACTCGGTGAGCAGCGCTCGGCGGGCGAGGCGGTAGTCGATGACGCCGGGGCCAGTGCTGTTCGCACCTCTCAACGCCTCCGGCCGGAACGTCACCGGATCAGGGTACTGCGCGAGATCTGGTGTCCCCCGCTCGTCGCGCTGCACGGACGAAGATGGGCTCATGGTCCCGACCGACGACGAGTTGCGCCTGTGTGGTGACGTCGCGGGGAAGCGGGTGCTCGATCTCGGATGCGGGCGCGGCGAGAGCACCGTCGCGTTCGCGCGACGCGGGGCGAAGGTGGTCGGTGTCGACCACTCCGCAGATCAGCTCGCCTACGCGCGACGACTCGTGGAGGACGAGGAGATGCGCGTCGAGCTGCGTCACTCCGATCTCGCCGATCTCGCGTTCCTGCCGCCCGCGTCGGTGGACGTGGCCTACAGCGCGTCGGCGCTCAGCTTCGTCGCCGACACCGGCCGCGTGTTCCGCCAGGTGCACCGCGTGCTGAAGGCCGGCGCGCCGTTCGTGTTCTCGGTCGTGCATCCCGCTCGGCGCCTCGGCGCACGGTCGTATTGGGACACCCGACCGATCGAGAGCGTCGCCACCGATGGCACCGCCGTGCTCGAGCATCCGCACACGATCGCCGACCTCTACGGCGGCCTGCAGCGAGCGAACTTCGAAGTCGACACGCTGCTCGAGCCCGAACCCCCGCACACCTCGCCGCCGACGCTCGTGCCGGCGACCCTCGTGCTACGGGGCCGAAAGCTCGGCCTCTAGACCATCGGCACGCGCGCGGCCCACCAGTCGTCGAGCCGGCGGGTGGCCTCGTCGACACCGAGGATCCCCTCGTCGAGACGCAGCTCGAGCAGGAAGTCGAGCGCGGCACCGACATCGGGGCCCGGCCTCAGCCCGAGATGTTGCATGACCGCGTGGCCGTCGAGCTCGGGACGCATGGCGGCGAGCTCCTCGCTCTCGGCCAGCTCGGCGATGCGCCGCTCGAGCTCATCCATGCGGGCCGACAGCTGTTGCGCCTTGCGCTCGTTGCGTGTGGTGCAGTCGCAGCGCGTGAGCAGGTTCAGCTCGTCGAGCAGCGGGCCTGCGTCACGGACGTAACGGCGCACCGCACTGTCCGTCCATCCCATCTGGTAGGTGTGGAACCGCAGGTGCAGCTCGACCAGCTGCGTCACGGCCTCAGTGTCCTCCGTCGAGTACCTCAGTGCCTGCATGCGCTCGCGGGTCATGCGAGCGCCCACGACTTCGTGATGGTGGAACGACACCATGCCGCGCGCGAATGATCGGGTTTTCGGCTTCCCGACGTCATGGAACAGCGCGGCGAGACGCACGATGCGGAAGCTCGCGCCGGCCCGCGCACGCGTCACGTTCTCGACGACCGCGATCGTGTGTGCGAGCACGTCCTTGTGTCGGTGGATGGGGTCTTGCTCGAGCTGCATCGCCGTGAGCTCGGGCAAGAACTCGTCGCACAGCCCGGTCTCGACGAGCAGCCAGAGACCGGCACTCGGACGATCGACGGTCAACAGCTTGTCGAGCTCGTCTCTGATCCGTTCGGCCGACACGATCTCGAGTCGACCGCGGAGCGCACGGATCGTCTCGGTCACGCCCTCGTCAGGTTGCAGGTCGTACCCCGCGACGAATCGCGCCACGCGCAACATGCGGAGGGGATCGTCGGTGAACGACTCCGCAGCCGAGAGCGGCGTGCGCAGCCGGGCCGCGGCCAAGTCCGCGGCACCGTCGAACGGGTCGATCAGACGGGGCTCGGGAAGTGCCAAGGCCATCGCGTTCACGGTGAAGTCGCGGCGAGAGAGGTCGGATTCGATCGCGTCGGCGAACGCCACATCGGGCTTGCGTGAGTCAGGGTGGTACGCCTCGGCCCGGTGGGTCGTGACCTCGTAGGACCGGTCTCCCTTGCGCGCGCCGATCGTGCCGAAGCGCTCCCCCTGGGTCCAGATCGCGTCGGCCCATCCGTCCAACAGCCGCTTGATGTCGGGTGGCCGCGCGTCCGTGGTGAGGTCGTAGTCACCGACGATCTCCCGACCCAGCAGCAGGTCACGGACGGTGCCACCGACGAGGTACACGTGATGGCCCGCCGCCACGAAGCGGTCGGCAAGCGGCCGCAGCTCGGCCAACACCGGCTCGAGCCGATCGGGGATCACGAGGCGGAGCCTAACGGCGCGCCCTCTGCGCCCCCGGGGCTCAGTGCTCGGCTCTAGTTCATGGCCATGCCCGAGGTCTGGATCGCGATCCGGAGATCCTCGGGACGAGTGGCGGCGCCGAGTGCATCACGCAGCCCGACGAGGCCTTCTCGGAAGAGCTGGAACAGGCTCTGGTCGATCGTCTGCATGCCGTAGTACTCGCCTTCGGCGATCGCCTGCTCGAGGCTGCCCTCAGCGCGCGCGGGATCCGCGATGAGCTCGACGACACGCGGCGTCGACATGAGCACCTCGACCGCGGGCACTCGTCCTCGCCCGTCGGCGCGCTCGACCAGACGCTGGCACACGATGCCGCGCAGGCAGCCGGCGAGCGTCTGGCGCGTCTGGCGCTGCTGGTGAGGAGGGAAGAAGTCGACGATGCGCTCGATGACTTCGGGGGCGGGTGTCGTCGCCATGGCGGCGAGCACGAGCCGACCGTTCGACGCGGCGAGCAGTGCGGCTGCGGCCGTCTCGGGGTCGGGCATCTCACCGAGGAAGACGACATCAGGATCTTGGCGCAGCACGCGCGCCGCGCCCTCCGCGAAGCTCGGCGTGTCAGAGCCGACCTCGCGCTGCGTGACGATCGATCGCTTGTCGATGTGGAGGAACTCGATCGGGTCCTCGATGGTCACGATGTTCGCGGCGCGGTTCTCGTTGATGCGATCCACGAGCATCGCGACAGTCGTCGAGCGACCCGACCCGGGAGCGCCGGAGACGATGATCAGTCCGTCGCGCTCCTCTGACAGCCGGCGCAACGCAACCGGCAGGTTGAGCTGATCGAGAGAGGGCATGCCGGGCTGCACGCGCCGCACCACGACGCCGTAGCTGCCGCGCTGGCGGTGAAGGTTGACGCGGAAGCGCCCGAGACCGGGGACGCTGTGCGCGAAGTCGGCCTGCCCGTGTTCTGCGAGCTCGTCTTCACGCTCTGCCGGTACGAGCTCCTGCACGATCCGCTCGAGCTCGCCGGCCGAGCACGACTCCGCGGGCACGGCCTCGAGGTGACCGTCGACCCTGATGTAGGGCGGCGATCCGACCTTCAGGTGGAGATCAGATCCGCGACGCTCGAGCAGGTGGTGCAGGAGCTGGGTCAGGTCGGGCACGACTTCCTCCTAGACGGTCAGGTGGACATCGGCCGGGGGAGGGTCACCCTTGAGAGCCCTCGTCGATCGACGCCCGTATCCGTTGCACCGCAGCCACGACAGGCGCCCCCGGGCCGCCACTCGTCGGTCGCTCGGGATGGTGTTCGACACCTGCCAGCGCGCCGAGGCACGCCGCCGTCGAGTCCGCGAGGGCCTGGAGGTCGTAGCCGCCCTCGAGAAAGACGAGCCTCCGGCCCGGGGGGACGAGCCCGGTCAGCTCCGCGGTGATGTCGGCAAAGTCGCCCGAGCTCAACGCGAGGCCGGTGAGCGGATCACGGCGGTGGCCGTCGAAGCCCGCGGACACGATCAACCACGTCGGGCGAAACGCGGCGATCGCGGGGGCGAGCACATCGTCGATCGCGGCCCGGTAGCTGTCGCCCGTCGTCCCCGCGGGAAACGGAAAGTTGATCGTGGTGCCGAGCCCCTCGCCTTCCCCGACCTCGGACAGCGCCCCCGTACCCGGATACAACGGGTACTCATGAAAGGACACGTACATGACCCGGGGATCACGATAGAAGCAGTCCTGCGTGCCGTTGCCGTGGTGGGCGTCGTAGTCGACGATCACCACCCTCTCGCCTCGCTCTGCGAGAGCGGCGGCCGCGATGGCGACGTTGTTCAAGAGGCAGAAGCCCATCGCTCGCGTCGGTGTCGCGTGATGTCCGGGCGGACGCACGGCGCAGAACGAGGCCGATGCACCTCCTGCGTCGAGTGACTCGATCGAGGAGAGGCCCGCTCCTGCGGCGAGCCGTGCCGCGTCCCACGACGCTTCGCTCGCTCGGGTGTCCGCGTCGATGCGGCCGCCACCGCTCTCGCAGAGCCGCTCGAGGGCGTCGAGGAAACGGGCGGGATGCACCCGCTCGAGCTCCTCTCTCGTCGCGAGACGGGGCTCGAGGGCCACGAGGTCGTCGGCGACTCCCCCCCATGCAGCGCCGGCGAGCACCGCCTCGAGGCGGGCGGGACGTTCGGGATGGCCCTCTCCCGTGGCGTGGTCCATGAACCTCGGATGCGTCGCGAACAGGATCGCCACCAGGGCGAGAGTACCGTTGAGCCGTGTGAAGGATGCGCGAGGCCCTTCGAGCGCGCCTGGCGTGACGATGCGCCGGAATGCCGATGGCCTGCGCATCTCCGCGTGGCCCAACGACGATCTGTCGATGACCGTGGCCCAGCTGGCGCCGGTCCCGGGCGGCCCGCTTCCGCTACCGAGCACGATCAAGACCACGGTGAAGCACCTCGCTGCAGACGGCTTCGAGCAAGCGATCACCGTGGCGTTGGCACCCGCCGAGCAAGAGCCCTTCCGCGACGCTGGTTTCGTGTTGCACGAGCGTCTGCACCTGCTCGTCCACGACATGGCGACCGTGCCCCAGCGGCGTGGTCCGAAGCCGCGCCGCGCTCGACGCGAGGATTGGCCCGGGATCACCGCCACGGACCGCGCCGCCTTCACCGAGTTCTGGCGGCTCGGACGCGACGGGCTTCTCCACGCCATGGCGGCGACACCAGTGCGCCGCCTTCGCGTCGTCGACGCTCGCGACGCTGAGGTCGTCGGCTACGCGCTCACCGGTCGGGCCGGCGCCGCCGGCTACCTGCAACGACTTGCGGTCGCTCCCGGCCATCAAGGCGAGGGTCTCGGCCGCGCGATGGCGGTCGACGCGCTGCACTGGCTGCGACGGCATCACGCCGAGCGCGTGCTGGTGAACACGCAGGTCAGCAACGAACGGGCGTATGGCCTCTATCTCACCCTCGGGTTCGTCCCCGATCCCGGTGGCCTGGCGGTGCTGAAGCTGCCCCTCGCTGCCGGGGTGCGGCAATGAGGTCGGCGCGCGCGCTGCCCTTCCTCGTCGGCGCGCTCGGCGCGCTCTTGTCGCTCGCCGCCGTCGCACCGTCGTCGGCGCAGGAGCTCCGTCAGAGCGACGCGTCGGGCACGGTCCGACTGGCGCTCGTGTCGCAGAACCTGTGGGTCGCGCCCAACGGTCGGCTCGACGTGACCGTGCACCTCGACCAGCAGGCGCCGACGGGCAGCGAGATCGCGGTCGTCATCTACCAGCGCCTCCGGTCGCGGTCGCTGTTCCAAGCGTCGCTCGATGGTGAGCTCGGCTCGTCGCTGGCGACGATCTCTCGTCCCATCGGCGACCTCCCGCGAGATGCCCGCGGCAACATCGTCGTCAGCGTGCCCCTCAGCGACACCAATCAAGCAAACAGGACGCGGCTTCGAGTCGACGGCGTGTACCCAGTGCGCATCGAGGTGCGCAACGAAGACGGAGACGAGATCGACGGGTTCACGACCGACCTCGTGCGCACGACCGACCTCGTCGGAGCGAAGCCGTTGTCGGTCTCGATGGTCGTCTCGCTCGCGGCTGCGCCCGCGCTCGAGCCGGACGGCACGAACCAGATCGCCGACGAAGACCACAGCGCGCTGACCACGTTGATCGCCGCGCTCGCGGACCACCCGACGATCCCGCTGACGATCGTCCCGCGACCGGAGACGCTCACCGCGCTCGATGCGAGCACGTCGACCGAGGATCGTCGACTGCTCGATTCGCTGCGGCAGTCGATCGGAAACCGGGAGGTCGTCGCCGGCCCGTATGTGGCTGTCGATCCGGCGGCGATGCTGCGAGATGGCCTCGCCGACGAGCTGACCGCCCAGCTGCGCACCGGCAGCGACACCCTGGCCCAGGTCCTGGCGCCGGCGCGTCCCGACGGCCGCACCTGGATCGCCGACGCGCCGCTCGACGCGAGCGGCCTGCGCGGCCTGCGTGACGCGGGCGTCGATCAGGTCGTGCTGCGCGAGGACCTCCTCAATCCGACCGACCTGCCGTTCACGCTGACTCGTCCCGCCGTGCTGACGACCGACGATGTGACCGTGCCGAGCACGAGCTTCATCGACGGCGGGCTCGTGCGGCACTTCGACGAGACGAGTGATCCCGTGCTCGCCGCGACACACCTGCTGGCCGACCTGTCTCAGCTCTACTTCGACAGCCCGAGCGTCCAGCGCGGCACCGTCCTGGCCCCCCCGACCGACTGGACGCCGTCTGCCGCGTTCCTCGACACGCTCCTCGACGGCCTCGCGTCCTCGCCCATGCTCACGCCCGTGACCATCGACGACTACTTCCGCACAGTGCCTCGGGCGGTCGACGACGACGGGCATCCGGTCGTTCGCTCGCTCGCGGAGCCCTCGACGGCGTCACTGGGGTCGTACGGTCCTGCGCTCACGCGGACCCGTCAACGCCTCACGGGCTTCTCGACGATGGTCGACGAGACCAATCCTCTGCTCGACTCAGCTCGACACCGGCTCCTCGTCGCGAGCGCCGACGACCTCACGAGCGAGCGCAGGGCTGCGTACCTGAGTGCGGTCGATGCCGAGATCAACCAGCAGACGTCGTTCCTCCGTGCGCCCGCCCGCCAGTCGGTGACGCTCACCTCTCGATCCGCGACGGTGCCGCTGACGATCCGGAGCACCTCGCCGACGCCGTTGCGAGTGCGGGTGCTCTTGACGAGCCCCAAGCTCGACTTCCCTGACGGTGCTGCACAGGTTGTCACCCTCGATGACGTGAACACGACGGTCACGTTCAAGGTGAAGGCGCGCGCCAGCGGCACGTTCCCGCTCGACGTGCAAGTGACTTCGCCGGACGGCACGCTGCCGATCGCGACCGAACGTCTCACCGTCCGGTCGACCGCCGTCTCGGGCGTGGGATTCGTGCTCTCGATCGGCGCTGGCCTCTTCCTCGCGGGCTGGTGGATCCACCACTTGCGCAGCGAGCGACGGCTGCGCCGTCGCAAGGCTCGCCCTGAGCACCCGTCGACGCCCGCGCCGGCCATCTGAGTCGGTGGCAAACCGAAGCCCGAACACGACGGCTCGCTACAGTCCCGCCATCACGACAGTGGCCGACGACCGCGAGCTCGTGAGCGCCGCGCAAGCGGGCGATCGCGCTGCGATGGACGCGCTCTTGCGCCGACACTACGACCGCATCTTCGCGCTCTGCCGTCGCATCACCGGGTCTGAGGCCGACGGAGCCGATGCCGCGCAGGAGGCATTGATCGCTGTCGTGCGGGGCCTCCCGCGCTTCGACGGTCGCGCGCAGTTCTCGACGTGGGCCTACCGCGTCACGACGAACGTCTGCCTCGACGAGCTGCGACGACAGCGCCGCCGGCCCGTGCCCGGCCTCGGGGGCAGTGACTGGTCCGATGGCCGATCTCCCGCAGCCGATCCGATCGACGACGTCCCGCTGCTCGACGAGCAGGTCGGGGACCGCCTCGACATCGATGCCGCGCTGGCGCAGCTGCCTCCCGACTTCCGTGCCGCAGTCGTGCTCAGGGACGTGTGCCAGCTCGACTACGCCGAGATCGGCCAAGTCCTGGGCATCCCGGCGGGGACGGTCCGGTCGCGCATCGCCCGCGGGCGCGCCGCTGTCGCCGCGCGCCTGGCAGGGAACCCCGATCCCCCGACCCAACGTCCAACGGGGTAGCGATGACCGACCAGCCCATGTCCAGTGACGAGCTCGCGAGTGCTCTGCTCGACGGGGAGCTCCCGCGCCCGACGACGGTCGACGCCGATCTCGCCGAGCGGATGGAGCAGCTCCGCGGCGCGGCGCAGGCCGTCGCCGCGCCCTTGCCGATCGACGAGGCGGCCCGCGAGCGGGCCGTCGCTGCGGCGCTCGCCGAGTTCGACCTTCCCGTCGAGCGATCGACACCCAGCGCGCCGCCGCGCGAGCCGCCGGTTCAAGCCGGCGCTCCTCGGACGCGGCAGCTGCGGTGATCGTGCTGATCAGTGCCGTCGCGTTGGTCACTCGAAGCGATGACTCGCCGACGACCGCCGCCGGCGACACGGCAGCGACCAGCACGGTCCCGGTCCGCTCCGCGACTGACGCGGCGGGCGGTGCGAGCGAGGCAGCGGCGAGCGAGGCAGCTGCGCCCGCGACGCCCCTCCCCGCCTCACGCGGGCTCGGTGCGTTCGCCGACGAGGACGCCCTTCGCACCGCGCTCGGGCCGGAGGCGTTTACCGCCAAATCGTCCGGCACCACTCCGCTGACATGCGAGGCCCAGGCGCGGGCGGCCTCGACCGCGGATCTCGGCACGCTCACCGACAACGTCACGTTGACCTGGCAAGGCCGCCCGGCACGCGCGCTCCTGTTCGTCGATCCGAGCGGGGCTCGTGGGATCGTCGTCGTGGCCGACCCGACCTGCGCGGTCCTCGACCTGCTCGGTTGAGCGAATCCTCCGATACGCTCCGCGCCATGCCGGAGCCGGACGGCCACATCCCGATCCCCATCCTCGAGGGCGACTGGCCCGCGCAGGCGGCGACGGGCATCGAACAGCTCATCACGACAGTGCGCGACCGCACCACCAAGCCGGTGCTCACGATCGCCCGCGCCGTCGTCTACGCGCTCGTGGGCGGCACCCTCATCGTGGCGTCGCTGATCATGCTCGTGGTGTGCCTCATCCGCCTCCTGAACAACTACCTGCCGGGAGAGGTCTGGGTCACCTACGTCGTGCTCGGGGCCGTGTTCTTCGTCGCCGGTCTCGTGCTCTGGACGCAGCGAGGGCGCGCCACGATCGCCGAAGCCAGGGAGGCGGCGATCGAGCACGCGGCCCCGGCCGTGGGCTGAGTCATGCCCGATCCCCGCGAGGTCATCATCATCGGGTCCGGCCCCGCGGGCCTCACGGCGGCGATCTACACCGCCCGGGCGAACCTCAACCCGTTGGTGATCGAAGGCGAGCCCTCCTCGACGAGCGACCAGCCCGGCGGGCAGCTGATGCTCACCACCGAGGTCGAGAACTTCCCGGGGTTCCCCGGCGGCATCATGGGCCCTGAGCTGATGATGCAGCTCCGCGATCAGGCCGCCCGCTTCGGTGCGGAGCTGGTCACGGCCAAGGTCACCCGGGTCGACCTCTCGGAGTCACCATTCGGTGTCTGGATCGGAGACCAGGAGCATCGGGCTCAGTCGGTCATCGTCGCGACGGGCGCCCAGTCGATCATGCTCGGCCTCGAAGCCGAGGGTCGCCTGATCGGTCATGGCCTGTCGACGTGCGCGACCTGCGACGGCTTCTTTTCCGAGGCCACGAGATCGGGGTCGTCGGCGGAGGTGACTCAGCCTTGGAGGAAGCGCTCTTCCTCACGAAGTTCGCGAGCAAGGTGACACTCATCCATCGACGCGACGCGTTGCGGGCCTCGAAGATCATGCAAGACCGAGCCCGCGCGAACGACAAGATCGAGTTCTTGTGGGACACCGTCGTCACCGATCTGGAGGGCGACAACAAGCTCGAAGCGGTGCACGTCGAGAACGTGAAGACCGGTGAGCCGTCGAAGCTCGCGATGAGCGGCCTGTTCGTGGCCATCGGCCACACGCCGAACACCTCGCTCTTCAAGGGACAGTTGGAGATGGACGACGCGGGGTACCTGATCACGCATCACGGATCGAGGACCGACGTCAACGGCGTCTTCGCGTGTGGCGACGTGCAAGACCACGTGTATCGCCAGGCGATCACCGCCGCGGGCTCAGGGTGCATGGCCGCCATCGATGCCGAACGGTGGCTCGAGGCCCGCCACGCCTGACCCGCCACGTGTGACCCATCCGGAATGTTGTGACCACCCACATGGTTCACTATCGGGAGCATCTTCCGCCCCCCGCTCCCATGGCTCGAGAGGATCGCAATGTCCGCTGAGATCACGTCGGTGTCCGACGCCACCTTCGACGAGACGGTGCAAAGTGCGTCTGAAGTCGTCGTCGTCGACTTCTGGGCAGAGTGGTGTGGGCCTTGCAAGATGATCTCGCCGATCCTCGAAGAGATCGCTGCAGAGCACAAGGACAAGGTGCGGGTCGTCAAGCTCAACGTCGACGACAACCCCGATGTCACCCGCCGCTACGACGTCATGAGCATCCCCACGCTCATCGTCTTCAAGGACGGCCAGGCCAAGAAGCGGCTCGTCGGTGCCAAGGGCAAGGGCCAGCTGGTCCAGGAGCTCGGCGAATTCTTGTAGACGGCCTGCCGCTGCGCGTCGGCGCGGCGGGTGAGGCCGTCCGCGACCTGCAGCGTCGACTCACGACCGCCGGCTTCGACCCCGGCCCTGGTGAGCACGGGTTTTTCGGCGCTGCCACAGAGACCGCCGTGCGCGCGTTTCAGGTTGCACGCGGCCTGGACGCGGACGGCGTGTGCGATCGTCAGACCTGGACCGCGATCGTCGAGGCGGGCTACCGGTTGGGCGATCGTCTTCTGTACCTACGCCGCCCGATGCAACGAGGCGACGACATCGCCGAGCTGCAGCGGCGCCTCGGCATGCTCGGATTCGATGCGGGTCGCATCGACGGCATCTTCGGACCGACGACGGTGCGTGCTCTCGCCGAGTTCCAAGCCAACGCCGGCCTTCCCGCTGACGGCATCGCGGGCCACGAGTCGGTCTCGGTGCTCGACCGGCTGACGGCGCGAGCGGGCTCCACGCAGGGTGTGTCAGAGGTCCGCGAACGGGCGGCAATGCGCCACGCCCCGACGACGCTGAGCGGCCGGCATCTGGCAATCGGCGAGCCCGGAGGGCTCGAGGTGCTCGTCCGAGGGGTGCACAGAGCGCTGGCGCTCGCGGGCGCGGAAGTCGTCGTGCTGCAGCATCCGGACGGGTCGACATTGGCGGCGGGGGCGAACGCGGCCGGTGCCGAGCTGTACCTCGACCTTGCCTTCGACGATGAGCGGTGTCACGGGGCGTACTACGCCGCGACAGGGTTCGAGTCCGCCGGCGGCAAGCGCCTCGCGACCATGCTCGACGAGCTCGTGCCACCCGTGCTCGGGCAACCACAAGGAGTGGCCGTCGGGATGCGGTTGGCCGTCCTTCGTGAGACTCGCATGCCCGCGGTGCACTACGCGATCGGCCCGCCCGCCGACGCGATCCCCCTACTCCCCGATCTCGCGCTCGCGGTGAGCAGGGCCATCACACGCTGGTGCCAACAGCCTTCGCAGGTGCCCTGACGCAACCGTCACCGCGTCTCATGGCATTTCATGCGAGTCGTGCCGTTCCACACAGGCTGTGACCAACCTTGTGGATACTAAGCCTCGTCCTCAGATCGAGAGTCGGTCCGGGAGGATTCCGATCTCGGGCCGCCGATCATCGCTCGGTAGATGCGCTCGAGGTCCTCGAGGCTCGCGAACTCGATGACGACCTTGCCTCGCCGAGCGCCCATGTCGACCTTGACCCGAGTGTCGAGCCGCTCGGAAAGCAGCTCCTCGAGCTCGAGCACTCCCGGCGCCCGCAGCTTGGGCTTGGCGTCGCTCGGCGGCTTCTCCGCCGCCCCTTGACGGGCGCGCACTGCCTCCTCGACCGCGCGGACCGACAGCCCTTCGTCGACGACCCGCTTCGCCAAGGCCTCCTGGAACGCCCGGTCAGGAGTGCCGAGCAAGGCTCGGGCGTGACCGGCGGAGAGGCGGCCCTCGCCGACGAGGCGCTGGATGCCCGGAGGGAGCTGGAACAGTCGGAGGGTGTTGGTGATCGCAACCCTGCTCCGCCCGACTCGGGTGGCCAGCTCGTCGTGGGTGAGGCCGAAGTCTTCGATCAGCTGTTGGTAGGCGCCGGCCTCCTCGAGTGGGCTGAGGTCTTCACGGTGAAGGTTCTCCACGAGCGCCTGCTCGACCGAGGCGAGCTCGTCCGCGTCGCGCACGAGCGCGGGGATCACCGAGAGACCGGCCCGCTTGGCGGCCCGCCACCGGCGCTCTCCCGCGATGAGCTCGAAGCTGCCGTCGCCACTCGGCCGCACCAGGACCGGCTGGATCACTCCGACTTCCCGCACCGACGCCGTGAGAGCGACGAGCGATTCCTCGTCGAAGTGGGCCCGCGGCTGATGGCGGTTCGGGGTGATCGACGCCACGGGAAGCTCCCGATACGCGCCGAGATCGAGGGCGCCGGCGTCGACGGGTGCCCCAGCAGGGATGAGTGACCCGAGCCCCTTACCCAGCCCGCTGCGGCGCGCCACCACTCACCTCCTTGGCCAGCTCCTTGTACGCGATCGCGCCTCTCGACGTCGGGTCGAAGGAGATGATGGGCTGTCCGAACGAGGGCGCCTCCGAGAGCCGCACCGTGCGAGGCACCACGGTCTTGCACACGCGATCCCCGAAGTGCGCCCGCACTTCCTGCACGACCTGATCGGCGAGCTTGGTCCGGGCGTCGTACATGACGAGGATGATCGAGGACACCTCGAGCGACGGGTTGAGGCTTTTGCGCACCAGCTCGACGTTCCGCAGCAGCTGGCCCAGACCCTCGAGTGCGTAGTACTCGCACTGGATCGGGACGATGACCTCGCCGGCGGCAGCGAGCCCGTTCACGGTCAGCAGACCGAGGGACGGCGGACAATCGATCAGGACGAAGTCGTAGTCGGGGAGCACGGGCTCGATCGCGCGTCGAAGCTTGAGCTCCCGACTGAACGCGGGCACGAGCTCGATCTCGGCGCCCGCGAGGTCGAGGCTTGCCGGAGCCACGAACAAGTGACGGACGGTCGTTGGCTCGATGCACTGATCGAGCGGGAGGTCTTGCATGATGACCTCATACATCGAGGTCTCGAGCTCTCGAGGGTTGACACCGAGGCCGGTAGAGGCATTGCCCTGGGGGTCGAGGTCGATGACGAGCGTGCGATACCCCAAGGTCGCGAGGCACGCGCCGAGGTTGACCGCGGTGGTTGTCTTCCCCACGCCGCCCTTCTGATTCGCGACGGCCAGGATCCGGGGGAGCGGCCGTACGGGACGGGCCTCAGCGGCAGGCGGGGGAAGCGGCGCAGGCTCGCCGTCTTCCGCCGGGACAGCTGACTCGTCACTCATCGCTGCTGCATCCTCCACATGATCGCCCCCACCGTCAAGCATCGTTCCACGTGAAACGCTCCCTTCCCTCCCCGACTTCGCCACGCCACGCCCCGAAGCCCACGTCACGCAACCAGCGCTCAGAACAACGGGCGTTGACGGGGCACCCCCGTGCGCCGAGCGAATCGCTCAGGACACGTCAACACCTGCTCGAACGTTTGGAACGCGCCGACTCTGTCACGACGCTCGAGCCCGAGCGCCGCGAGCCCCGGGGCTGGCCACCGATCGACCTGCTCGTCCGGCGGTTCCGTCACTGCCAGGATGCCCCCGACGCGGAGAAACGGGGCGCCGCATTCCGCGGTGGTGGCGGGAGGCCCAAAGCCCCGGGCGACCACCAGGTCGCACCTGCCGCGCGATCCCTCACCCCTCCCGGCTACCTCGGCAGGCTCAGCGACGACGCCAACCGCCATTTCGAGTCCGAGCCTGCCCACCGCTCGGCGCAGGAAGTCCGCTCGGGTGGCACTCGACTCCACCAACAGCCAGGAGACCTCGGGGTCGAGCATCGCCAGGGGCAGCCCGACCGCGCCTCCCCCGCTACCGAGGTCGACCGCCACCATCCCAGAAGACAGCAAAGATCGGCCGGTCTCCGCAAGCCGCACGTGGGCCTCGACGGGCCCCGGTCCGAGGAAGCCCCGGGCCTGTGCCTCCTCGAGCAATGCGGTGACAGCGGACCTCGTCGTCGGGCTCAATCAGCAGTCGAAGGTGTGATCACAACCCGGCGGTGGGGCTCTTCACCCTCAGAGAGGGTGATGACTCCCGACACCTGCTGGGCGGCGTCGTGCACGATCTTGCGGTCTGCCGCACTCATCGGCTCGAGGGTGCGGCGCTCGCCGTTGTCGAGGACCTCCTGGGCCACCTGGACGGTGAACCGCTCGAGGGCCTCCTTGCGACGCTGGCGATAGCCCGACACGTCGACCCTCAACCAACCCGAGCGCTCGGGCATCGCCCGGTGGACCACCGTGCGGGTGAGCTCCTGTATCGCGGCCAGGGTCTGGCCCTTCGGACCGATGAGCAAACCGAGATCGCCGCCCTCGACTGCGACCTCGATCTCGTCCTCGTCCATCGAGGTCGACACCTCGCCCTCGAGGCCAAAGGCCGCGACGAGACCATCGACGAACCCGCTCGCGACCTCACGTTCGCGTTCGAGCTGGGCTGGATCAGACACGGTGCGCTCCTCTCGGGGTGGACGCTTCGCCGTCGGGGACGGTGAGCGAGGTTGGTCGCCGTTCGGCACGTTCCCGTTGGCGGGAGCGGCCGACGTGCTGTCCCGACCGGAGCGACGACGACGGTCACGACGATCGACCTTGGGTGGAGGGGTCGTCGGGCGTACCCGAACCCTCAACCGTGCCTCGCCGCGCAGCCGACCGAAGAGGCCGGGCCGCGGCTCCTCGAGCACGAGCCACTCGGCATCATCCTCGCCGACCCCGAGCCGATCCAGGGCGGCATCCAATGCTTCCTCCACCGTACGACCGGTGGTCTCGACCCACTGCACGGGGTCAGCGCTTCTTCTTTTTGTTCGGCGGCGTGCCGCCAGAGCTGCCCGGACTCCCTGAGGTGCCGGACACCGGTCGAGGCGCTGGCCGCGCGCTCGCGCCGGAAGACTTGGGCTTCGGCCGAGCCGAGGCGGCCTCGGATCCGTTGCCCGACCCGTTCGGCGAGCCTGCCGAGGTGTTCCCGCCCTTCGGCGCCGGCTTGTCGGAGGAACCCTTCGGCGGCGCGACCGCCTTCGGCGGGTCTGCTGCCTTGGCTCCGCCCTTGGGCTCGGGCTTCGGCTTGGTCGTGGTGGCGGTGATGGCCTTCCCCTCCGCCGCGTGCCTCTGGTCTTCGCGGTAGAAGGCTCTCGTGATGTAGGCCTGCTGCCCGATCCGGTAGAGGTTCGAGACCAGGAAGTAGACGACGACGCCGGCGGGCAGCGTGAGGCTGATCACCGCGAAGAACGCCGGCATGAGCTTCAGGAGCATCGCCTGCTGCGGGTTGATCGCGGTGCCGTTCTTGTTGCGGGCCGAGATCTGCAGCTGCTGGATGTAGCTCGACGCCGTCACGAACATGATCAGGATCAGATAGGGGATGGCGCCCACGAAGGACTCGCTCATCTCCTTCGCGGCGCTGTGGGAGAGGTCCATCCCAAACGCCAGCATCTGGTTCGTCTGGGTCAGGGCCTTCCAGAGGTCAGTGGAGTGGTTGAGGTAGCTCGGGTTGAAGTTCCCCACGACCGGGCAGGCGCCGGAGGCGTGGGCCGCCGGGCTGCAGATCACGGTGAGCTTGTGCAGCACCCGGTACAGCACGATGAAGACCGGCATCTGGATCAAGAGGGGCAAGCACCCGCCGAGCGGGTTGATCTTGTTCTCTTGGTAGAACTTCATCATCTCTTCGTTGAGCTTCTGCCGATCGCCCTTGTACTGCTGCTGCAGCTTCTTCATCTCGGGCTGCAAGCGCTGCATCTGCAGCATCGACTTCGTGCCCTTGAGGGTCAGCGGCGTGAGCAGCAGCATCACGGTGAAGGTGAGCAGCGCGATCGCGATCGCGTAGTTGGGGATGAGGCTGTAGAACCAAGCCAGAACGGTGGCGATGGCGTCGAACACTTAGACGGCCTTCCTCTCGGGCACGGGGTCGAACCCATGCCCACCCCACGGATGGCACCGGCAGACGCGGCGAGCGGCGAGCGCAGTGCCCCGAAGGGCGCCGTGCGTCTCGAGGGCCTCGAGCGCATACGTCGAACAGCTGGGCACGAATCGGCACGGCGACGGCCGGCCTGCACGCAGCTGACTGATACATGAGCACCGACCGGCGAAGGACGCGAGTGGTCGGGCTCACGTGGTCACGCTCGTGCGCACCGTGGACAACAGGTTGTGGAGCGCAACGGCCAGCTCGTCGAAGCGCAACGCGGCAGCCGGAGGATCCACGTGAAACACATAGGAGCCAGCGGCAAGCGGCGTGGCACGGTGCTCTTCAACGAGCAGCGCTCGAAGGCGGCGCCGCACCCGGTTGCGCGTGACCGCGACACCGACGCGCCGGGGAATGGCCCAGGCGACGGCGGCGGATGCGGCTGGCGAAGCGGCGGGGTCGGAGAGGAGAACGAGTCACGCTGAGCGGTCCTCTACGCACACGCCGTCCTCGACGTCGCACGACGGCATGGGACGATCGACCACTGAGCCGGCTCAGGCGGACAGGCGAAGCCGGCCCTTGCGGCGTCGGGCCGCAAGCACCGCTCGTCCCGCCTTCGTCGACATGCGGTGGCGAAAGCCGTGGCGCTTGGCCCGCTTCCGAACGTTCGGCTGGAATGTGCGCTTCAATCGATGTACCTCGATGCATCCGATGTACCTCGACCGCCCGGCAGGGGACGTTCGGGCACGCAAACGCGGCGTCTCGCTGGCTCTCAGGGTAGAGGGAGGCCTGGGCAACGTCAAAGAGCCCTGTAGGTTTTTCGGCTCTTGCGCAGGTTCGGGAGGCCGGTGGTAGCGTCCGCTTCCCGTCTGGGGGGGAGCGACGGCACATCGAGGCGTACAGAACACCACGGCGTGTAGTCATGCTTATCCACAGGTGTGGACGGGGTTGTGGACGTCGTTCGTCGATCAGGAGGCAACCACGCAGGTGAGTGACGCACAGCACCTGTGGAACGCCGCAGCCCAGATCCTTCGAGCCCAGGTCTCGGAAGCGGTCTGGCACTCGACCTTCTCACGACGCCCGACCCGTGAACCTCGACGGTGGTCTGCTCGTCGTGGCAGTGCCGAGCACGCTCGTGAAGGAGCGCGTGCAGGGCCGTTACGAGGCGATGGTCCGTGACGCGCTGTCCGAGGTCGGCTTCCCCGGCGTCGAGCTGTTCATCGAGGTGCTGCCGGACGCGCAGGCCAACGGCCTCGGCCGACGGCCATCGTGACCTGCTCGACAGCGTGCTCCCGAACGAGCACCCCGAGCCGGCCGCGGTGCTTCCGCTCGAACCGATGCCGACTCGCACGGCCGCCGACCTGAACCCGCGCTACACGTTCGAGGCCTTCGTCACCGGCACGTCGAACCGCTTCGCGCATGCCGCCGCCCTGTCGGTCGCCGAGACGCCCGCGCGGTCGTACAACCCCCTCTTCATCTACGGCGCGGCGGGGCTGGGCAAGACGCACCTGCTCCATGCGATCGGCAACTACGTCAACGCAGAACTACGCCCACTACCAGGTGCGCTACGTCTCGACCGAGGTGTTCCTGAACGAGTTCGTCGACGCGATCCGCACCAACACCGGCGCCGCGTTCAAACGCCGCTACCGCGAGATCGACGTGCTGATGATCGACGACATCCAGTTCATGGAGAGCAAGGAGGGGCTCCAGGAGGAGTTCTTCCACACCTTCAACTCCCTCCATGGCGCGAACAAGCAGATCATCATCTCCTCGGACCGCCAGCCCGATGCGATCCCCACCCTCGAGGACCGACTGCGGAGCCGGTTCAAGTGGGGTCTCACCACCGACATCCAGCCGCCTGACCTCGAGACTCGCCTCGCGATCCTTCACAAGAAGGCCGAGAAGGAGACGATGGTGGTGCCCGACGACGTGATGGAGTTCATCGCCACGTCGATCACCGACAACATCCGTGAGCTCGAGGGTGCCCTCACCCGGGTGCTCGCCTGGGCCAGTCTCACGCATGCGCCGCTGAACACCGCGGCTGCGGAGAAGGTGCTCGGCGACATCCTGAGCAGCCATCAGCCGCGAGAGATCACGCCCGTCCTGATCCTCGACAAGACGGCGGCGATGTTCGGGTTCAGCGTCGAGGAGCTGAAGGGCAAAAGCCGGCGCAAACCCCTGGTCACGGCCCGTCAGATCGGCATGTTCGTGATGCGTGAGATCACCGACCTCAGCTATCCCGCGATCGCCCGTGAGTTCGGCGGCCGCGATCACACGACGGTCATCCATGCGGTCGAGAAGATCACGGCGCTGATGAAGGAACGCCAGCAGATCTACGACCAGGTGACCGAGCTGCGCCAGCGCATCCAGAGCGGCTCATGATGCGCCCCCGATCGCTGCGCCCGATCGATGTGGAGGAGCCTGTGGGTGACCTTGTGAGATCGGTGGAAACGACATGTGTTTTCCAACGAGGGGTCCCTCAACGCGTGAGCAGCCTGTGAGAGCCTGGGGACAGCGTTGGGACAACATGATGGGCGTTGACCTGCACCGATACGCATCGATCCACAATCCCCAGCACCTATTGCCATTGCTATCTCTTCTACGACTCCATGAAGGGGAAGAGCAGACGTGAAGTTTCGCTGTGAGCGTGAGGAGCTGGCGGAGGCACTCGGCACCGCAGCACGGGCAGCGGTGGGTCGGGGTGCCGCGCTTCCCGGCTTGGCGTCCGGCGTGCGCCTCGAGCTCGTCGGGAACCATCTCGAGCTGACCGCAACCGACCGTGAGCTCACCATGCGGGTCACGAAGGAAGTGACCGGGTCGGGCGACGGCGTGACGGTCGTGCCCGCTCGTTTCACGCACGACATCGTGCGGGCGCTCGAGCCCGGCGCCGTCGACGTGGAGCAGGTGGCCGAGGAGGTCCGGATCGCGTCGGGCCGCTCGCGGTTCAGCGTGCGCACCGTGAGCGCGGACGAGTTCCCCCGGGTCGTCGAGCCTTCCGAACACGCGGTCGTCCTCGACGCGAAGAGCTTCGAGAAGGCGCTTGATCAGGTCGTGCGGGCCGCCAGCACCGACGAGGCCCGTCAGATCCTCACGGGTGTGCTGATGACGGCTGAGGGCGGGGGGCTGCGCCTCGTGGCAACCGACAGCTACCGGCTCGCGGTGCGAGACCTCGACAGCCAGAACGTCCTCGCCGAAGGCCAGAAGGTGCTGGTGCCGTCGCGGGCGCTCAACGAGCTGAAGAGGGTGCTCGGCGGGGCGAGCGAGGTCACCCTGCGGCTGGGTGAGCGCGACGCGACCTTCGACGTGGGCAACGTGCGGCTCACGACGAGTCTCATCGAGGGCGAGTATCCGAATTACCGCCAGCTGATCCCTGAGAAGTACCCGAACCGGCTCACGATCGGCAAGGAGCCGCTGCTCGCCGCCATCCGTCGCGTGCGACTCCTCGCCGCGGAGTCGAACAACATCCGCGTGAAGATGGGTGCGGACGGCGTTGTGCTCGAGGCGATCAACCAGAACCTCGGGCAGGCCGAGGAGGATCTCGAAGACGTGAAGTACGAGGGCGCGGACATGACCGTCGCGTTCAACCCCGGATACCTGAGCGACGGAGTCGAGGCCGTCGACAGCGACACCCTCGTTCTCGAGACGCTCGACGCGCTCAAACCTGCCGTCGTGCGCTCACCCGAGTCGGCAGAGTTCACGTACCTGCTCATGCCCGTCCGGGTTTCATGAGCATGGTGTCGTGAGTAGGGCCGGGCGCCGTGCGAGTGCGCCGGCTCTGGCTCACCGACTTCCGCAACCTCGCACGCGCTGCAGCTCGAGCTGCCTGCGGGCCTCACCGCGGTGGTCGGTGACAACGGGCAGGGCAAGACGAACCTCCTCGAAGCGATCGGCTACATCGCGCAGCTCGAGAGCTTTCGGGGCGCGCCCACCGAAGCGCTCGTGCGCACCGGCGCCCCGGCCGCGGTCGTGCGTGCCGAGGTCGAGCGCGACGAGCGCGAGCTGCTGATCGAGGCCGAGATCGCACCCGGCCGTTCCCGCGTGCAGGTGAACCGCCAGCGCCTCGCGAGGACGCGTGACCTCCTCGGCGCGCTGCGAGTCACGGTCTTCGCTCCGGACGACCTCGAGATGGTCAAGGGCGGGCCGGCCACCCGCCGGCGCTACCTCGACGACCTGCTGGTGGCGCACAGCCCGAAGCTCGACGTGTTGCGCACCGAGCTCGACCGGATCCTCAAGCAGCGCAACGCTTTGCTGAAGCAGATGGCAGGCCGGTACGGCGCCAATCGTCATGGCGGAGGGGAGGGCGCGTTGGCGACGCTCGAGGTATGGGACGAGCGCTTCGCGACGACAGGCTCGGCGTTTGTCGCGGCGCGCGCCGCGCTGCTCGACCAGCTGCGACCCGCGCTGCAGGTGGCCTACGCGAGCGTCGCGGGCGCGCCTGCCGAGGTCGGCGCGGCATACGAGCAGTCGTGGGAGGGCGAGCTCGCCGACGCGCTCCGCGACGCACGTGATGTCGACGTGCGCCGCGCGGTGACCACGGTCGGGCCGCACCGCGACGAGCTCGCGCTCGACGATCGACGGCCGCGTCGCGCGGACGCACGCGTCGCAGGGCGAGCAGCGATCGGTTGCGCTCGCGATGCGCCTCGCCGGGCACGAGGTCGTCGCGCAGGAGATCGGCGCGTCCCCGGTGCTGTTGCTCGACGACGTCTTCTCCGAGCTGGATCCGACACGATCCGCTGCGCTCCTCGCGCACGTGCCGCGCGGACAGGTCCTGTTGACGACCGCGGGCGGGTTGCCCGAAGACGCGCATCCGGAGCAGATCGTGCACGTACGCCAGGGACAGCTGTCGTGAGCGACGAGCGACATCCGCGCACCGAGCCGCGTCCGATCGGTGAGAGCCTCGATCGATTGAGTCGCAGCCTCAGTGGGATGGGCGCGCAGCCTCTCGTGTCGGTCTTCACCGAGTGGCCGAACGTGGTTGGTGAAACCCTCGCGGCCCACTGCCGACCGTTGTCGCTCGACGGCACGAAGCTCGTGATCGCCGTCGACGAACCGGCCTGGGCGACCCAAGTCCGGTACCTCGAGACCGAGCTGCTCGGGCGCTTGGCGGAGGTCGTGGAGGGGCCCCCCGTGCGTTCGATCGAGGTGCGCGTGAACCCCGGCGAGACAAGCCCGAAACGGGGGTCTCGGGGGGGTCGGAACCAAGGCTGAGAAAGACCGCGAAAGCCCCTTGCGAGCACCGGAATCTGCTCACCCCTCTGGTACAATGACGGCATCGTGATTCTGGCCGCTGACCTGCGGTTTTCTCCGGAATCTCCTTCGCATTCCAGCCCCTGAAAGGGACGCGTCCTTGTCGCAACCGATGCCCTCGTACGACGCCCGCGACATCACTGTGCTCGAGGGCCTCGAACCGGTCCGGAAGCGCCCTGGCATGTACATCGGGTCGACGGGTCCGAGCGGCCTTCACCACCTGATCTGGGAGGTCGTCGACAACGCCGTCGACGAGGCGATGGCGGGGTACTGCACCCGCATCGACGTCACGTTGCTGGCCGACGGCGGCTGTCGCGTCGTGGACGACGGCAGAGGCATCCCGGTCGATCCGTACCCCTCGGGTCCCCACAAGGGCAAGAGCGCGGCGCAGGTGGTGCTCACCGTGCTCCACGCGGGCGGCAAGTTCGGCGGCGCCGGCTACAAGGTCTCGGGTGGTCTTCACGGCGTCGGCGTCTCCGTCGTGAACGCGTTGTCGAGCCGCCTCGTGCTCGAGGTCGACCGCGACGAGAAGCGCTACCGCCTCGAGTTCGCGAAGGGCGGTCAACCGCAGGGCAAGATCGAGGTCACTGGCAAGGCGCCGCGGGGTCGCACCGGCACGACGGTCACGTTCTGGCCCGATGCGACCGTGTTCGAAGAGACCGAGTTCCGCGCGCAGACGGTGCTCGAGCGCCTGCAAATGATGGCGTTTCTGAACAAGAGCCTCGAGATCCGGTTCACCGACGAGCGCCCCGAGCACGAACAGCAGGTCACGTTCAAGTACGCGGGCGGCATCCAAGACTTCGTGCGCCACCTCAACCAGTCGAAGGAAGCGCTCTTCAAGAAGGTCGCGTATTTCGAGTCTGCCGAGAGCGACCAGACGGTCGAGTGCGCCCTGCAGTGGAACACCGGCTTCTACGAGGGGCTCCACTCGTTCGCCAACGGCATCTCCACGAACGAGGGCGGCATGCACGAGGAGGGCTTCAAGAAGGCCCTCACCAACGTCGTGAACAAGTACGCCCGCGGCAAGGCCTTCCTGAAGGAGAAGGACGACAACCTCCTCGGCGAAGACATCCGAGAGGGCCTCACCGCGATCATCGCCGTCAAGCTGCGCGATCCGCAGTTCGAGGGCCAGACGAAGGCGAAGCTCGGCAACGTGTCGACGCGGTCGCTCGTCGAGAAGGCGATGAACGAGAAGCTGGCCGAGTGGCTCGAAGAGCATCCGACCGAGGCTCGGCAGATCGTGCAGAAGTCGCTCCTCGCGGCACGCGCACGAGTGGCGGCACGCCAGGCGCGTGACCTCACCCGTCGCAAGTCCGCCCTGGAGGGCGCGGGCATGCCCGACAAGCTGTGGGACTGCAACACGCGCGACCCCCGCCAGGGCGAGCTCTTCATCGTCGAGGGCAACTCGGCAGGCGGTTCAGCGGTGAACGCCCGCAACCCGCAGACGCAGGCGATCCTTCCGATCAGAGGCAAGATCCTCAACGTCGAGCGCGCCCGGCTCGACAAGATGTTGAAGAACCTCGAGATCCAGACGCTGATCACGGCGATCGGGGCAGGGGTCGGCGACGAGTTCGACGTGTCCAAGATCCGCTACCACAAGATCGTGATCCTGGCCGACGCCGACGTCGACGGCAGCCACATCCGCACGTTGCTGCTCACGTTCTTCTACCGCCAGATGCGCGACCTCGTCGAGCAGGGCTACGTGTACATCGCGCAGCCGCCGCTGTTCTCCACCGAGGTCGGCAAGGCCAAGGTGTATCTGAAGGACGACGCCGCGAAGGCCGCCTTCCTCGCCGACCATCCGAACCACAAGAAGGAGTTCCAGCGGTTGAAGGGTCTCGGCGAGATGGACTGGGAGGAGCTGCGCGACACGACGATGGACGCGAGCCTGCGCACCCTTCTGCAGATCACCGCGGAGCAGGCCGCGATCGCCGACGAGATGATGAGCATCCTGATGGGTGACGACGTCGACAGCCGGAAGCACTTCATCACGAGCAACGCCAAAGACGTCCGGTTCCTGGACATCTGATGAGCGACGGCACCCTCGAGTTCGGTTCGATCGAACCCATCGACCTCCAGGAGGAGATGGAGCGGTCGTTCCTCGACTACGCGATGTCGGTCATCGTGAGCCGCGCGCTGCCCGACGTGCGCGACGGCCTGAAGCCGGTGCAGCGCCGCATCCTGTACGACATGTTCGATCAGGGCTTCCGCCCCGATCGACTGCACGTGAAGTGCGCTCGCGTCACCGGCAACGTCGCCTCACGTTGGCATCCGCACGGCACGAGCTCGATCTACGACGCGCTCACGCGCATGGCCCAGCCGTTCTCGGTGCGCCATCCGCTCATCGACTTCCACGGCAACTACGGCTCGCCCGACTTCGACGCGGCAGCCGAGCGCTACACGGAGTGCCGCCTGTCGCAGCTCGCCATGCAGCTCATGGCTGGCATCGACGAAGACACCGTCAACTTCATCGACAACTACTCCGGCGAGTTCCAGGGTCCCGAGGTCCTCCCCGCCCGCTTCCCGAACCTGCTGGTCAACGGCAGTCAGGGCATCGCGGTCGGCATGGCCACCAACATCCCTCCCCACAACCTGGGCGAGGTCATCGACGCGGTGCTCCACCTGATCGACCACCCAGAGGCAACGGCAGACGACCTCATGGAGTTCGTCAAAGGCCCCGACTTCCCGACGGGCGGATCGATCCTCGGCCGGGCCGGCATCATCGACGCGTACCGCACTGGCCGCGGCTCGGTGCGCATGCGGGCCACCGCCGAGATCGAAGAGGTCAAGAACGGCATCCAGATCGTCGTCACCGAGCTGCCGTACCAGATGTCGGCAACAGCCATCGCGGCCCGCATCGGCGAGCTGGCGAACGAGAAGACCGTCGACGGCATCCGTTCGATCGACAACTTCTCGTCCGGTGACGGCACCCGCCTCGTCATCGGCCTCAAGCGCGACGCGAACGCGAACGTCGTGCTCAACAACCTCTACAAGCACACCCAGCTGCAGACGAGCTTCGCGATCAACATGGTCGCGCTCGTCGACTCAGTGCCACGCACGCTGAACCTCGCTTCGATGCTCACCGCGTACGTTGCGCACCAGATCGACGTCATCACACGGCGCTCCGAGTTCCGGTTGCGCAAGGCTCGCGACCGCGCCCACATCGTCGAGGGTCTGCTTCGAGCGCTCGACATGATCGACGCGATCATCGTGTTGATCCGCGGATCAGAAGATCGCGGCGGGGCGCGCGAGGGCCTCATGGCCGCGCCGTTCGAGTTCAGCGACATCCAGGCGAACCACATCCTCGACATGACGCTCGGTCGTCTCACCCGCCTCGCTCGTCACGAGCTCGAGGACGAGATGGCACAGCTGCGCGAGACGATGGCTGAGCTCGAGGCGATCCTGGCCGACGACGGGCGCCTGCGCGGCGTGATCAAGACCGAGCTCTCCGAGGTGCGGGCCGAGCACGCCACGCCCCGCGTCGCGAAGATCACCTTCGACCCGGGTGACATGAACGTCGAAGACCTGCTCGACGACAAAGACCTGCTCGTCATCATGACGAGGGCCGGGTACATCAAGTCCGTCGAGGCCGACGCGTTCCGCACGCAGGGCCGTGGCGGCCGGGGGGTCGCCGGCGGCAAGCTCAAGGAAGAAGACCTGGTCAAGACCATCCTTCACACCTCGGCCCATGCCTACTTGCTGTTCTTCTCGAACAAGGGTCGGGTGTATCGCTTGCGGGCGCACGAGATCCCCGAGCGCGACCGCACGGCTAAGGGCATCCCGATCGTCAACCTGTTGCCGCTGAGCCCGGATGAGCAGATCCAGGCGATCATCGACACCCGCGACTACGAGACGAACCGTTACCTGTTCTTCGCGACGAAGCACGGCCAGGTGAAGAAGACGCTCATGTCCGAGTACGACAAGTCGCGTCGCGAGGGCTTCATCGCGATCAACTTGCGTGAGGGCGACGAGCTCGTGCAGGTGATCCAGACGAACGGCACGGAAGACGTCGTGCTCGTCTCCCGCAAGGGCATGGCGATCCGGTTCGCGAACGACGACGAGCAAGTGCGTCCGATGGGTCGCGATGCCGCCGGGGTGCGCGGCATGCGGATGAAGGCCGGCGATGAGGTCGTCGCCGCCGACATCGCCAATGACGATGCGGTGATCCTGATCATCACCGACGCCGGGTTCGGCAAGCGCACGCGCATCAGCGAGTTCAACCAGCAGGGCCGCGGCGGGCAGGGTGTGCGGGCGATCAAGCTCGCTTCGACCCGAGGCATGGTGCAAGCCGCGTTCATGGTGGAGAGTCCCGACGACGAGGTGATGGTGATCTCGTCGTCCGGCGTCACCATCAGGCTCGTGATCGGCACGATCGGCCACGCGCCGCTCGGGCGCGACGCCATGGGAGTCAAGGTCGTGAGCCTCGACGACGGCCAGACCGTCGCGTCGGTGGCGCTCGTCATCCAGGCCCCCGAAGCAGACTGACCCCGGCCCACTTCCCCCCGAGCTCCCGCAATCGGAAGGAGCGCGCATGGATGCACGCGCGCGGGGTGCAGAAGGTCAGGTCACGCCGCTCGTGGCGGTCGCGATCGTGTTGGTCGGAGGGATCGCGCTGGTGATCGGACACATCGGCGGGATGCTCGCCGATCATGCCCAAGCCAGAGCAGCGGCGGACGCGGCCGCGCTCGCCGCGGCGATGGCGGGGCCTTCCGCAGCCGAGGAGGCGGCGACGGCCAACGGCGGCACGCTGATCGACATCGACTTCTCTGGGGCTGATGCTGAGGTACGGGTGCGGGTCGGCGAAGCGGTCGCTGTTGCTCGAGCTCGCCGGGGACTGAGCACCACCGCGGAGGCAACGGCGTTCTCACCGTGACGGATGCGGCTCGTCGCGCTTTCGTTGTACCGACGCGGTGCGTGTGGCCTTGTCTCCTACACTGCTCCGCGTGCCAGGCGATGGGCCTGACAGCCCCCCCACGTCAGCGGTCGAGGCGCCTCCCCCCCGACGCGCGCGGCGTGTGACCCCCGATTCGGGCACCGGCGCGACCGCCGCTGCCGACCCGCTGCTCGCGGCAGATGCCGCCGCGGCCGCAGCTTCGAACGGTGATCACCCGAACGAGGCGACCGCGCCGACCCCCGTGGTGACGTCGCGTGCGAAAGAGTCGAAGCCGGCCCGCCGCGACCCGAAGCCGACCAAGACTGCGGCAGCGAAGGCAACTCCTGCGGCAGCGACGACCGCGGCAGTCGATGTGGTCGAGCCGCCGCCGACGCAGCAGGTCGAGGCCGTCGTCTCGACGTCCGATCAGCCGACGCCATCGAACGGCGTGCCGATGGTCGCGATGATCCCGCCGACCGCACTCGTCGAACCCGCGCCGACCGAGCTGTCGCCGGTCGTCGTCGGGCCGAGCGTGGCCGCGCCGACTGCGGCGGCAGTGGCAGCCGCGACCGTGGCGGCGCCCGTGGTGGCCGCCCCCGCGACCGCGCCGGTCGGGCCCACCGCCGCGCCAAAGACCTCGAAGCCGCAGAAGGCGACAAAGGCCGCGGTTGCGCCGCCGCGGCGGCGCGTCCGAGCCCGGCGCGTCCAACGCATCGTGCGGCGAGTCGATGCCTGGTCGGTGCTCAAGATCTCGTTCGTGTTCTTCATCGTGCTGTACCTCGTGCTGCTCGTCGCCGGCGTGTTGCTGTGGGCATTCGCCGTGGGCACCGGCACGATCGACAACGTCGAGAACTTCATCCAGCAGCTCTTCGCACTCGACAGCTTCTCGTTCGTGGGCGCCCAGATCCTGCGCGCGTCGGTGATCGGTGGCGGCATCCTCGTGATCGCCGGCACCTTCACCACCACGGTGCTGGCCGTCCTGTTCAACCTGATCAGCGACCTGGTCGGTGGAGTGCGCTTCACCGTCGTCGAGGAGCAGGTGCTCCGGCCGGTCCAGCCGACCAAACCAGCACCGGCTTCGGGCGGCTCGGCGTCTTCGGTTGACGCAGCCTCACCGCGCCCGGGTACTGTCTGACCCTCCCGATCCAGGCACGGGGCTATAGCTCAGCCGGTTAGAGCGCGTCCCTGATAAGGACGAGGTCGCTGGTTCGATTCCAGCTAGCCCCACCATGAAGGTGTTGAGGCGTGCCGGGCTTGCCATGTTTGCAGCGCTGCTGTTCGCAGCCGCGTTGAGGGTGCGCGGCCGGGGTGGCATCCCCCCACAGGGTGGCGGTTGGCGCGAGCTATCCGGGCCAGATCTCCGCTGACGTGCGCGCCGCCGTCATCGGGCTCGGGGCCGTCGGAGCCCGCGCCGCGCGCCAGCTGATCTCGACACCCGACGTCGATGAGGTGTTCGTCTTCGACGCGGACCCCGTGCGTCTCGCTGAGGTCGGCACGGCGCTGGGTGAGCGCGCCGTGCCGTTGGCCGGTCCGGAGGTCGACGGCCATGGCGTGTCCGTCGTGGTGTTGGCGACTCCCGCGGGCGAACAGCTCGATCTCGTGCGCGCGCACCTCGAGCACGGTCATCACGTGGTCTCCGTCAGCGACGGTGTCGAAGACGTGACTGCGATGTTGGCGCTCGACGGCGAAGCGCGTCGGCGCGGTGTGCGCCTCGTCGTCGGCGCCGGCTTCGCTCCGGGCCTGTCGTGCCTGCTCGCGCGTCACGGCGCCGCGACCTTCGACTCCGTCGACGAGGTGCACGTCGCGAAGTACGGCACCGGTGGTCCTGCGTGTGCACGCCAGCACCACACCGCGCTGACCGGCAACGCGATGGATTGGCGCGACGGCGGGTGGCTCGAACGCCGCGGGGGATCGGGTCGCGAGCTCTGCTGGTTCCCCGAACCGGTCGGAGGCCAGGACTGCTATCGAGCGGCGCTCTCCGACGGGCTGCTGCTCGTGCCCGCGTTTCCCAGCACGCAACGGGTCACGGCGCGGCTCGCGGCAACGCGGCGAGATCGACTCACGGCTCGGCTTCCGATGCTTCGCCCTCCTCACCCGGAGGGCGTGCTCGGCGCGGTGCGGGTCGAGCTCCGCGGGCGGCGCGGCCTCGCCAGCGATGTGCTCGTGCTCGGCGCGATGGACCGTCCGGGCGTCGCTGCGGGCGCGGTGGCTGCGGTCGCCGCGATGCGGGTGGCTTCTGACCCCGACCAGCGGGTCGGGGCGTTTGGTCTCGCGGAGGTGTCCGATCCGCTCGCCGCGCTGACCGACCTCGCCCGCCGGGGCGTCAAGGCGGCGGTGTTCGAGGGCGCTCCGGTGATCGCGCGGCCGCCCGGCGGGTGAGCGTTGCGGGCGGCGGTGTAACTGAGTAATCTCGTAAACATGCGCCCGGCAGACGAAGTCATTGGTTGGTTCCGAGGTCGCATCCCCGCCGAGTGGTTCACCGACCCGGTCGACGTCGATGCGGACCGCGAGGAGATCCTGCTCACCGGCAGGGTGAGCGAGCCCGCCCTCGGCGACGCGGAGTCGGTCGAGGCCAAGGGCGCCGCCTGCATGGCCAGGGTTCGGGGCTTCCGGGAGGACACCCGTGACCACCGCATGCGCATCGCCTCGGAGGCCGAGGACAAGTTCGGCAAGAAGGTGTCGTGGGCGACGCGCTGCGGCGAGGTCGAGGCCCTGTTCACGAACGCCAGCGTCCCGGTGATGACCCGCCTGCGGATGCCGGAGCGGTCAGTGCTCGACACGCTCATCGACGCCGGCGTTGCCCGTAGCCGCAGCGAAGCGCTCGCGTGGTGCGTGCGACTCGTCGGTCGTCACCAGTCGGAGTGGATCGATCAGCTCCGTGACGCGATGCAACGCGTCGAGCAGGTGCGGTCGGAGGGCCCGGAGGTCTGAGCCGCGCCGCCCTATGAGACCGCGGCGGTCGCGGTGGCGAGCTCGGAGCGCTGCTCCGCGGCCATCGCCGCGATCACGTCGATCTCGTCGGTGGTGAAGCCGGCCATCTCCCGGAAGCGTCGAGCGAGCATGATCGCGGCGTCGCGGTCTTCGCCTCGCCGACCACCGAAGTTGAACAGGCCGTCGACGGTGCGCTGGAACTCGAGGGCCGCAGCGCGTCGCTCCGCATCGCCCTCGGTCACCTCCCGCAGCCAGCGCGAGCCCATCTTCACGTGGGTCACCTCGTCGGCGAGCATCCAGTCTTCGCAGAAGCGCAGCACCGGATCGCCCATCTCGTCGGCGAAGTCGCGCATCGTCGTGAAGACGTCGATGGCGAGCCCCTCGAGCGCCCGGTTCACGCCGGCGAGGCGGAACACCGGGTCGGGATGGCAAGCGGCCTCGAAGAGCGTGACCGCCTCGGAGTACTCCCCGATGTCTGTGCCCATGTGGTCACCGAGCTTGATGGAGATCTCGACGTGGCGAGCCTCGTCCCAGCACTGCCGCGCCATGTCGAGCTTCAGCGCGAACGGGATCTCGTCAAGTTCGTAGTCGTACGCGGTGCGCCCGGCGCCCTCGAGTGCCTGGATCTCGCCGACGAAGATGCCATGCATCTGCCGCCGAGCGCGGTCCGGTACGTCCTCGCTTCCGTCGAAGAGCTTGCGGTCGTCGCCGAAGCCCCCACGGGGGTCACTGAATCGTTCTGCGGTCGTGATGCGGTTGAACCGTCCGTCACGAGCCAGCGAGTCGGGAGGGATCTGCTTGCGCACCTGCTGAGCGTACCGAAGGGACGGGCGCGGGGAGTGGGGGAGGCAGCGGGTCGCCGTCGTCCTCGTCCTCGTCCTCGTCGTCGAGCACGGGGAACCCATAGTGCGCGAGCACGCGCTCCTCGACGGCCAACGCCTGCGCGGCGAGGCTCGTAAGCCCGATGCAGGCGAACACGATGATCGCCGGTGGCATCGACAGGTCGAAGAACACGCGGAGCGGAGGGATGACGAGCACCCCGATGAACGCGCCGAGCATTGAAAGCACGAGCGTGCGTCGCCATCCGACGACTGGTCGGGCGAGGCGAGCGAGGATCACGAGCCCGACTCCCATCAGCACCATGGCGGCGGTCGTGCGCGCCTGCGCCAAGGTGATGTCCTCTTGGGTACGGGTGAGCGCGTACCCGGTGAAGGTCGCAGCTGCCGCGGTGATGCCGGCGGGGATCGCGAAGACGAGCACGCGCTTGACGAACCCTGACTTCGCGCGGCGATCGTTGGGCGCGAGTGCGAGGAAGAACGATGGGATGCCGATCGTCAGCGCGCCGACGAGCGTGAGGTGACGTGGCAGGAAGGGGAACGGCACCACGGTGATGCCGACCGCGATCGCGATCATCATCGAATAGACGGTCTTGGTCACGAACAGGTTCGCGACTCGTTCGAGGTTGTTGATGACCCTTCTGCCCTCGGCGACCGCACCAGGCAACGTCGCGAACGAGTTGTCCAAGAGCACGAGCTGGGCAACCGCGCGCGCCGCGGAGCTGCCGGCGCCCATCGCGATGCCGATGTCGGCATCCTTCAGCGCGAGCACGTCGTTCACGCCGTCGCCGGTCATCGCCACGACATGCCCTCGTGTCTGAAGGGCCTTCACCATGGCGCGCTTCTGGTGCGGCGTGACCCGCCCGAACACCGTGGAGGCCTCGAGCGCGACCCCGAGACGGCCGGGGTCCTCGGGCAAGGTGCGGGCGTCGACCGGGTCGTCGTCGGTGATGCCACACCGACGAGCGACGGCGCCCACCGTCGCGGGGTGATCACCCGAGATGACCTTGATCGTCACGCCTTGCTCCGAGAAGTACTCGAGCGTCTCGGCGGCGTCGAAGCGGATCTTGTCCTCGAGCAGCACGAGTGCCTTCGGAGTGAGGTCGGACGGAGGCCCATCCCCATTCAGTGGCTGGGGGGATGACGCGAGAAGGACGACACGTCGTCCGGCCTGAGCCTGCTCCTCGACCCTGGCCCGCACACGAGCGTCGAGCTCGACGTCGTCAGCATGCGCGAGGGGAAGCAGCACGTCGGGCGCACCCAGGAACCACGATCCCTGGTCCGCGAAGTGCACTGCGCTCCACTTGCGCACCGACGCGAACGGGACGGCGCCGTCGGCCTGCCAACCGGCTGGCATCGGGAACGCCTCGCGCAAAGCGAGCGCCGTCGCGTTCGGCGACGGATCCGCGGCGGCAAACGCTCCGAGCGCTTCCTTGACAGGCATCTCGTGCTCACCGATCGTCTCGACTGACTGCACGACGATCGCGCCTTCGGTCAGCGTGCCGGTCTTGTCGAGGCACAGCACGTCCACGCGCGCGAGACCTTCGACTGCGGGGAGCTCTTGGACGAGCATGTTGACCCGGCCGAGGCGCACGACCCCCACCGCGAACGCGACGCTGGTCAGAAGCACCAGGCCTTCCGGGACCATGGCCACGACACCGCCGACCGAGGTGCGCAACGCGTCGGACACGCTGTCCGTTGCCTGCAGCTGGCTGACGAGCAGCAGGATCGCCGTCGGCACCATCGCGTACATCGCGTACTTGAGGATCGTGTCGATGCCGGCGCGCAGCTCGGAGCGCACGAGCGTGAAACGCCGCGCCTCCTCGGCGAGCGCGACGGCGTAGGCCTCACGGCCGACCTTCGTCGCTTGATACCGGCCAGTGCCGGCGGCAACGAAGCTGCCCGACATGATGGAGGTGTTCGGCGGCTTTGGCACGGTTTCCGACTCGCCCGTCAGGAGCGACTCGTCGACCTCGAGCGCTCCGCTCAGCAACACCTCCCCGTCGACGACGACCTGATCGCCCGGCCCGATCTCGAGCACGTCATCGAGCACCACGTCACTCATCGGGACGTTGACGACGGCGCCGTCGCGAACCACGCGCGCATGCGGTGCATTGACGACCGCGAGCCGATCGAGCGTCCGCTTGGCCCGGAGCTCCTGGATGATGCCGATGAGGGTGTTCGCGATCACGACGCCGCCGAACAGGGCGTCGTTGAGCGGTCCGACGATGAGGATCACGATGAGCAGCGACCCCACCAAGAAGTTGAAGCGAGTGAAGACGTTGGCCTTCACGATCTCCGCCACCGTCCGGGTCGGAGCCTCCGGCACGTCGTTGCGGAGCCCGCGGCGCGACCCGATCCGCGACCTCGGCCGAAGTCAGCCCGTGTTGCGCGTCGGTCGAGCCCACCTCGCCACCGTATGGCCGGGAGCAGCCGATCTCAGGGTGGGACCGGGGAAGAAAGTGAGTATCATTCTCATTCGTGTTCCGAATGCTCGCCGCGGCGATCCTCGTGCTCACCGCGTGCGGCGCGGCCGGCAGCGGGGCCGGGGTACCGGGCGACTGCCCGACCGAGCCGATCCCGATCGTCGTCTCGGTGAGCCAGTGGGCTGACATCGTCCGCTCGCTCGCGGGTGATTGTGGGCAGGTCACGACGATCATCAGCGGGACATCTGTCGATCCTCACGACTACGAGCCCGTGCCTGGTGACCTTGCAGCGTTCGGCCATGCCCATCTCGTCGTGGTGAACGGACTCGGCTATGACGCGTGGGCCGTGAAGGCGATCGACTCGGCGGGGGAGAAGGCAGCGGTCGTCGACGCGGGCAAGGTCATCGGGAAGTCGGCGGGGGACAACCCACACCTCTGGTACGGGCCTGACTTCGTCAGCGCCGTCGCGCATGCAGTGACGACGCAGCTCGAGACGCTCGCGCCTTCCGCGTCGTCGTACTTCGAGGCGAGATCTGCGGCCTGGAGCGCGGCGATGCAGCCGTACTACGACGAGGTCTCCGAGCTCGGGGCGACGATCGCCGGCTCGAAGGCGTATGCCGCCACCGAGCCGGTGTTCGACTACATGGCGCAAGCGCTCGGCCTCACCGACAAGACGCCGCGCGGGTTTGCCCGCGCGGCAGCGAACGGATCGGAGGCGGCGCCGGGCGATATCCGTGACTTCGAGTCCGTGCTGCACGACGGTGCGGTCGACGTCCTCGTGTTCAACACACAGACCAAAGGCTCGCTGCCCTCGCAGCTGCGGTCGGCGGCGAACGCAGCACACATCCCGGTCGTTGATGTCACCGAAGCTCCTCCGACCGGTGACACGTTCGTGTCGTGGCAGGTCGGTCAGCTCGAGTCGTTGAGGAAGGCAGTGGGTGGATGACGACTGACGCGGTGGTGCTCGACGATGTGCAGGTGGTGCGAGGCGGCCGGCAGGTCTGGTCGGAGGGCTCGTTTCGGGTGCCGCGCGGCGCGGTCGTCATCGTGATCGGCCCGAACGGGTCGGGCAAGACGTCGCTGCTGCAGATCCTGCTCGGTCTGTTGAAGCCCGCCGCTGGCAGCGTCGAGGTCCTCGGATCGGCGCCCACGACGGGGAACCCCCGGGTCGGCTACGTGCCCCAGAACTACGCCGCGAACGTGGGTGCGGCGATCCGGTGTCGTGACCTGGTGACGCTCGGCATCACAGGACGGCGTTGGGGGCTGCGGGGAGCGAGCGCGGCAGAGCACGCACGTGTCGATCAGGCCCTTGCCAAGGTCGGGGCGCTCGAGCACGCCGGGCGCCGCCTCTCCGAGCTGTCGGGTGGCCAGCAGCAGCGCGTCGCGATCGCGCAAGCACTTGTCGATGAGCCCGATCTGCTCCTTCTCGACGAGCCTCTCGCGAACCTCGACGTGCGCAACCAGCAGGAGATCGTCGCGGTGCTCGCCGACCTGCATCGGATGTCAGACGTCACGATCTTCGTCGTCGCGCACGACATGAACCCGTTGCTGTCGGTGCTGACCGGTGCGGTGTACCTGCTCGACGGCCATCCGCACTACGGGCCCATCGGTGAGGTCGTCGACGAGGAGCTGCTCACCCACCTGTACGGCACGCGGGTGCGTGTCGTGCGCACCGCGCAGGGCGACTTCTTCACCCGAAGCGGATGACAGGAATGGATGAGGGGAGCGGATGACATGCTGATCGCCAACGCCGGCTACCAATCCGACTGGGTCGCCATCCTCCAGTCGTCGTTCATGCGACACGCGTTCATCGGCGGCTCGCTCGTCGCGGTGGCGGCAGGACTGCTCGGCTACTTCGTGGTCGTGCGCCGGCACGCCTTCGCCGCGCATGCCCTCGCCCACATCGGCTTCCCCGGTGCGACGTTCGCGGCCCTCGTCGGCATCCCGATCACGCTCGGCTTGGGGGCCTTCTGCGTCGCCGGCGCCTTGGCCATTGCGGTGCTCGGGAAGGAGATCGAGCAGCGCGAGATCGCGACAGGGACGATCCTTGCGTTTGCAACGGGGCTCGGCTTGCTCTTCAGCTCGCTCGCGACGCAGAACACTCGTGTGATCACGAACATCTTGTTCGGGAACCTGCTCGCGATCACCACGTCACAGCTCGTCGTGTTCGGTCTCGTCACCGCGGGTGTCGCGGTGGTGCTGCTCGTGATCGCCCGGCCTCTGACGTTCGCGTCGGTCGACCCGCAGGTCGCCGAGGCGAAGGGTGTCCCCGTCAAGGCCCTCGGCGTGGTCTTCTTGGTCTTGCTCGCACTCGTGGTGACCATCGCGGTGCAGGTCGTCGGCACGCTGCTGCTGTTCGCGCTCGTCGTGACGCCTTGCGCCACGGCGTTGCTGGTCACGGCGCGACCGCCGGTGGTCGCGCTGGTCGGGACCGCGATGGGCTTGGGATCGGTCTGGACCGGACTCGTGCTTTCGGCGATGTTCAACCTGCCACCGAGCTTCTTCATCGTGTCGATCTCGTTTCTCATCTGGATCGGTGCGGTGCTCGGAGATCGGCGCCGCCCGGTGCGTATCGCGTCGGCCGATCCCCCGGTCGATCGGCACCATCACGCGCACGCGAGCGTCATAGCGTGAGCGAGATAGCGTCGAACGCGATGTCAGGCGATGTCGATGTGATCGCAGCGGGTCGGCTGCGGCGCGACGGGCAGCGATACACCACGTCACGCAAGGACCTCGTCTCCGTCCTCGTCGAGCACGGCCCGCTCACGATCCCCGAGATCCTCCGTCAGCGCCCCGGGCTGCCGCAGAGCTCGGCGTACCGCAACCTCGCGGTGCTCGAGCGATCGGGGGTCGTCCGTCGCATCATCACGACCGACGAGTGGGCGCGCTACGAGCTTGCCGAACCGCTCGCCGAGCACCATCACCACTTGATCTGCGCGGCATGCGGCGCCGTCGTCGACTTCACGGTCTCCGCTCAGCTCGAGCAGTCACTCGATGCGGCCCTCGGTCGCGTCGCCCTCGACAACGGATTCGAGGTCCATGACCATCGGCTCGATCTCCTCGGTCGCTGTGCGACCTGTGCGGCCCATGAATGGTGACCGGTTGAGCGGTGAATGGCGGCGGTTCCGCCGCATGGTGCGTCCGATCGACCGGGGCCCCGGTCGCAACCCGACACTGCCGCCCGGTGTGCCCCCGGGGTACATCGTGCGATTGGAGGGACGCGGCGAGACGTTCGTGCGCCACCACCAAGGCCCGCCGGATGCACCCGTGGTGTTGCTGCTGCACGGCTGGACGGCGAGCGCGGACCTGCAGTGGTGCACGCTCTACCCAGCGCTCTGCGAGCGGTACTCGGTCATTGCGATCGACCACCGGGGGCACGGCCGAGGCATTCGCAGCGAGAAGAGGTTCACCCTCGAAGACTGCGCGGACGACGCGGCCGCGGTCGTCAGGATGCTCGCGCCGGGACGTCAGGCAGTCGTCATCGGGTACTCGATGGGCGGCCCGATAGCGCTGCAGCTGTGGCGCCGGCAGCCCGACGTGGTTGCCGGTCTCGTGTTCGAGGCAACCGCGCTCGAGATGCACGAGACGCGCGAGGACCGCTTCCGCTGGCGCTTGCTCATGCTCCTGGAGGGCATCTTGAGGTCGCGGCGGTTGCGCAGCTGGTTGGCTCGCTACCTGCGTGAGGAGGTGTACGCCAACCCCGACCTCGAGCCCTATACGCCGTGGATGCTCGCCGAGATGCGCCGCACTGATCCACGGGCGCTCTACGAAGCGGGTCTCGCACTACGAGACTTCGACGCTCGACCATTCGCGTCGTCCATCGACGTGCCTGTTGCGGTGGTGATCACCACCGATGACCGCATCGTGCGACCCGTGAAGCAACGAGCGCTCGCCGAGGCGACTGGCGCAACCGTGTTCGAGATAAAGGCGGACCACGACGCGACCATGGCGGACGCGAAGCCGTTCGCGGCGATCACTGTCGAGGCCATCGAAGCGGTGGGCCGCGGGGCCCGCGACGAGAGCTCAGCCCGGCGCTTGGCTTGAGGCGTTCCGCTCGATCGCGGTCGTCAGCTGCGACACGGCCTCGGTGAGGTCCTCGGTCGTCACGACGTCGGAGAGTGAGAGCCGCACGGTTGCGATCTCGCGGGCGAGGAACTCGGTGTCCGCCTGCACCCGTGCGTTGACCAGTCGGTCTTGCTCTTGCTGCACGCGGTCGCGATCGGCTTGGCGGTTCTGCGCGAGCAGGATCAGCGGCGCCGCGTAGGCAGCCTGCGTCGAGAACGCCAGGTTCAACAGAATGAACGGGTACGGGTCCCACTTGCCGAAGAATCCGACGATGTTGAGGGCGATCCAGAAGATGACGACGATCGTCTGGATGACCAGAAAGCGAGCAGTGCCCAGCGTGCGGGCGATGGCCTCGGAGAAGCGACCGAACGCCTCGGGGTCGTAGTGCACACCGAGGGAGGGGCCCTGGCGAGGCGTCGAGAGGTCCTCCCGGCGCTTCATCCCGTCGTCTCCCGCAGTCGCTGACGCCAGTCCGCCGGCAGTGAGCGGTCGAGGACGTCGTCGACGGTCACGATGCCGAGCAGCCGACGTTCGCTGTCGCAGACCGCGACCGACACCAGGTTGTACGACGCGAGGCGGATGGCGACCTCGGTGTCAGGCAGGTCGACGGCAACGGGGGGTTCGTTTTCGACGCACCGGCCGAGCTCCATGCTCGGCGGTTCGCGGAGCAGCCTCTGGAAGTGCACGACTCCGAGGTAGGTGCCCGTCGGTGTGTCCCACGGAGGCTGGGTCACGTACACCTGTGCGGCGAGCGCGACGGCGAGCTCGGGGTCGCGGATGCGCGCGAGCGCCTCGGCGACGGTGGCGAGTGGTCCGAGCACGACGGGCCAGGTGTTCATGAGTCCGCCGGCTGTCTCCTCGCCGTAGGAGAGCAGTCGTCGCATCTCGTCTGCGTCCTCGGGCTCCATCGCATCGAGCACGCGAGTGCGCTCGTCGCCGGGCATCTCGCTCAGGAGGTCGACGGCGTCGTCGGTCTCCATCTCCTCGAGCACGGAGACGAGGCGTTCGAGGTCGAGCCCCTCGATGAGGCGGAGCTGCTCGGACTCGGGAAGCTCTTCGAGCAGATCGGCGAGGCGCTCGTCGTCCATCACCTCGGCGAGCTGGCGACGGTGATGCGGCGGGAGCGCGCGCACCGCGGCCGCGACGTCGCTCGGATGCATGTCGCGCAACGCGGCGACCTCGGCGGCAACGGGCGTCGTGTCGAAGAGCGAACGGACCTCTGACCAGTCGACGACTCGCACCGTGCGCTTGCGGCGCAGCGGCCCCGAGCGGGTGCCGAGCGCGACCGCGGCGACCTCCCACTCGGAGTCCTGACCAGGGACTTCGCGAAGTGCCAGGTCGTTGACGTGCTCGCCGCCGACTCGCTTGTCGAGCACGTCGGTGGTGACCAGGAGCTCGCCCGGCCGCTGGCGGAAGTGGTTGAGGTCGATGGCGGCGCTGCGCAGGCGCGCGCCCTCGTTGTCGAGGGTGGCGATGCGATGTGCGTTGACGAAGATGCGCCGGCGTTGACTGCTGGCCACAAAGCCGAGGACGCTCGGCGGGTCCACTCCGTGCGGGGGCGCGAGCACGATGTCTTCGATGCGTCCGAGGGTCGCACCATCGGAGTCGAGCAGCGGCAGACGAGTGACGCGAAACGCGTAGATCAGGTCGCTCGCCATGATCGCAAACTACCCGCTGACCACCCCTGGACTGCCGGTTCTTCGCGCTTGCAGACTGTGTGCGTGTTCTCCGAACGAAGAGTCGTCGACTCTGTTGACGAGCTCCTCGCGGGGGCGAGTGACCGGCGACCGATCGTCTCCGGCGACTCGAAAGGGGGCGCGGCCCTCGAACGTGTCGTGATCGAGGGGGAGCCGTTTGTCGTGAAGCACGTGCACGTCGACGACGACTGGATCATGCGTGCGACGGGCGACATCACATGCCGTCCGCTTCTCGTGTGGCAGACAGGGCTCATCGATCGTCTTCCGGCGTGCTTCGACACCGCGATCGTGAGTGTCGCGATCGGACTCGGTCGCAACGGCTGGGGCGGCGCGCTGTTGATGCGAGATCGGTCTGATTGGCTCGTTCCCGAAGGCGACGGCCCGGTGCCCCTCGAGCAGCACGTGCGGTTCCTCGGGCACATGAGCGAGCTCCACGCCGCCTTCTGGGGTTGGGAGGACTCCGTCGGGCTCATGCCCTATTCCAGTCGTTGGGCATTCTTCGGGCGGCACCTCCCGATCATCGAGGCCCGGCGCGGTACTGCTGACGGAGTCCCCGCGATCAGCGCCCGGGGTTGGGCCCGGTTCGCCCGGCGGGCGGGGGATGTGGCGCCGCTGGTGCTGTCCCTGCGCGACGACCCGTCGCCGCTCGTGGCTGCGCTCGACCGCACGCCGTCGACGCTCATCCACGGCGACTGGAAATTCGGAAACTTGGGGACAGGTCCTGAAGGCCAGACTCTCTTGATCGATTGGGCGCTTCCCGGACGTGGCCCGGCGGCCGCCGAGCTCAGCTGGTACCTCTCGATCAACGCGGCGCGCCTGCCGCACTCGAAGGAATACGCGATCGACGTCTACGCGAGCGCGCTCGCACGCCAGGGCATCGATCTCGGCGAATGGTGGGAGACGCAGCTCTCGCTCGCGTTGCTCGGTGCCCTCGTGCAGTTCGGTTGGGAGAAGGCGCTCGGTGACGACGCGGAGCTCGAGTGGTGGCTCGATCGCGCTCGTCGTGCCCGTCCGTTGCTCGACCTCTGACATCTCGGTCTGTGACATCGATTCACGAACAGGCGTCAGTAGCCTCCGGCTGTGGCAAGGGGAGCACACCGCGCACCCCCGTCTCGCGTCCGTCTGGTGGTTCTCGCCGCGGTGACGCTCATCGCCGGGGGCATCGTGTGGCTCGGCCAAGCCGACGACGGCGGTGCGAAGACGGCGACGAGCGTTGCGGACACACCGGACATCACGAACACCGGGGACGCTCCGACGTCTGCGTCTGCGACGTCTGCGAGCACGACCGCAGCTGCGCCAGCTGATACGACGGTGCTCGAGACGACCACGGTCCCTCCGTTCCAGGGATGGGTCGACCTGGCGTCGTTCGGCCAGCCCTACGGCACCACCGTCGCCGGCATGCTCACGTTCCGGGGCAACCCCACGCGCAGCTACTACGGCGAAGGCCCTGTGCCCGCCGCGCCCCACGTCCTCTGGCGATTCCCACCGAGCGGCGGTCTCTGCCACGCCTCCACCGATCAGCACGGCACACGGACCTGGTGCGGCACCGGTTGGACGGGCCAGGCGAACGTCTGGACGAACCCGAAGGACAACAAGCTCTGGCTCGCCTTCGGCGTGTACGACGCGGCGTACCACTTCCTCGATCCCGCCACGGGTCAGCGCATGCTCCCCGACTTCCCGACCGGCGACATCGACAAGGGCTCGGCGACCGTCGATCCCGATGGGTACCCCCTGTACTACGCGGGTTCGCGCGACGACAACCTCCGCGTGATCGCGCTCGATCGTGACGCGCCCACCGAGCTGTGGCGACTGAACGCGCACGACGTCTCCCCGACCCTGTGGAACAACGACTGGGATGGTGCTCCGCTCGTCATCGACGACTACCTGTTCGAGGGCGGGGAGAACAGCCAGTTCCACATCGTGAAGCTCAACCGCGGGTACGGGCCGGACGGGAAGGTCACGGTCAATCCGCAGCTCGTCTTCCACGCGCCCGGGTGGGATCAGCAGCTGCTGACCGACATCGGCGACCACGACGTGTCGATCGAGAACTCGGTCGCGATCGTCGGAAGCACGGTGTACTTCGCGAACTCGGGCGGTCTCGTGCAGGGATGGGACATCTCCACGCTCGCGTCGGGCGGCACGCCGACGCGTGTGTTCCGGTTCTGGACGGGTGACGACACCGATGCGTCGGTCGTCGCTGATGACCAGGGCTACCTGTACGTCGCTTCGGAGTACGAGCGCAAGAACGCTCGCTCGAAGGAAGTGGGTCAGCTGATGAAGCTCGATCCGCGCAACCCCGACAACCCCCTCGTGTGGTCGTACCACGACGAGAAGATCGGCACGGCGGGGTCGGCCGGCATCTGGTCCACGCCCGCCGTGCACGACGATCTCGTGGTCACGACGACGAACTACGGACAGGTGATCGGCCTCGACCGGGCGACGGGCGCCGTGCGCTGGACGTTCCGTCTTCCCGGCCCGGTCTGGCAGTCGCCGGTCATCGTCGACGACACGCTGATCCAGGGTGACTGCCTCGGTGTGCTGCGCGCGTACGACGTGAGCAACACAATGGTGCAGCCCCCCGTGAAGTGGGAGCTCAAGCTCGGTGGCTGCATCGAGTCGACCCCGACGGTGTGGCAGGGGCGCATCTACCTCGGCACCCGCGTGGGTGGCTTCTATGCCATCGGCGACGCTTGACGCTTCACTGCTGTGGCATCGTTGCGGCGGGAGTCGGGTGGGTGGCCCGGCCGGGGAAGTGGGGTTCGCACATGACGACGTTCGACCTGATCGTGCGCAATGGCTCGGTCGTCGACGGGACGGGTGCACCGGCGGTCCGCGCCGACATCGGGGTGCTCGGCGATCGTGTCTCGGCGATCGGCGACCTCCGCGGCGAGCTCGCTCCGGTCGAAGTCGATGCGTCTGACCGCATCGTGACTCCAGGCTTCGTCGACATCCACACCCATCTCGACGCACAGCTCGCGTGGGATCCGATTGGCACGTCTTCGTGCTGGCACGGCGTCACGACGGTCGTGATGGGCAACTGCGGTGTCACGTTCGCTCCCTGCCGGCCCGACGACCGCGAGTACCTCGCAGAGATGATGGAGTCGGTCGAGGACATCCCGGCGCGGGCGATCCTCGATGGTCTGCCGTGGGACTGGGTCTCCTACGGGGAGTACCTCGCGAGCGTCGACCGCATGCCGAAGGGCGTGAACGTCGGCGGGATGGTGGGGCACTGCGCGGTGCGCTACCACGTGATGGGCGATCGCAGCCTCGGGGAGGCACCGGCGAGCGCCGAAGACATCGCCGCGATGTGCGAGCTGGTGGACGAGGCGATGAAGGGCGGAGCGCTTGGCTTCTCCACGTCGCGCACGTTCTTGCACCGCGTCCCCGACGGCAGGCCGGTCCCCGGCACGTATGCCGCGCCCGAAGAGCTGCTCGCGATCGGCGACGTGCTCGGTCGTCACGGGCGAGGTGTCTTCGAGGCCGCGGCACGACTCGGCGAAGGCGACGACGACTCGCTCAAGAACACCCGCGCGGAGATCCGGTGGATGAGCGAGCTGTCCCGCCGAACCGGACGGCCGGTGACCTTCGGGTTGGCGCAATCGAACCGTCGTCCCGACCTGTACTCGCGAGTCCTGCAGCTGACCGAGGAGGGAAACCTCATCGGAGGACGGGTGCGTCCGCAGACCACGGCGCGCGGCGTGGGCATCCTCCTCGGCATCGCGAACAACACGCCGTACGGCCGCTGCCCCGCATGGCAAGCGTTGCGTGAGGTCCCCCTCGCCGATCGCCTTGTCGCGATGCGCGATCCCGAGCGGCGCGCAGAGCTCATCGCGCAGGCCGACGCCCAGACCCAGACGCTCGACTCCCGCTCCGTCTTCGTCCTCGCCGGCCCCGATGCGCGGTACGAGTGCACCATCGACGACTCGCTCGCCGCTCACGCGGAGCGCCGGGGCGTGAGCCCAGCCGAGGCGTTCATCGACCTGTCGATCGAGAGCGACGGCGCGGCCGCGGTGAACTTCCCGTTCCTCAACCAGAGCCTCGATGCAGTTGCGGACATGCTCGGCAACAAGACCGTCGTGATGGGTCTCGCCGATGCCGGCGCGCACGTCGGTCAGATCATGGACGCGAGCCAGCCCACGTTCTTCCTCACCTATTGGGTTCGGGAGAAAGGACTCTTCTCGATCGAGGAGGGTGTGCGAAGGCTCACCTCCGACACCGCGGGGCTCTTCGGGGTGAAGGATCGGGGCGTGCTCCGTCCGGGAGCGTTCGCGGACATCAACGTGATCGACCTGGAGGGCATGCGCCTTCCCACGCCCGAGTACGTGCACGACTTCCCGGGCGGCGCCGGCCGCTACATCCAGCGGTCGATGGGCTACGCCGCGACCGTCGTCAACGGCCAGGTGTTCATGGAAGCCGGCGAGCACACGGGCGTCCTCGCGGGACGCACCGTGCGTTCGACCGACTGACTGCTCAGGCTGACTGCTCAGCCCGCAGCGCGCGCCGGGCTCAGCTGCATCACGTTGAACATCGCGCCCTGCGGGTCTGCGACCATCGCGAAGATGCCGGGCTCGATCGCCATGGGCCCCATGTGCACCGACCCGCCGAGCTCCTTGACCTTTGCGACGCTCGCTTCGATGTCCGCGACCGCGAAGTACACGCCCCAGTAGTCGGGCACCTCCGCGGGCAGCTGTGGCGGCCGCGACATCATCCCGCCGACCGAGCGTTCGCCGACCTTCCATTCGGTGTAGCCACCCATCGGACCGGCGGCCTCGCCGTACGTCTCGCCACCCCAGCCGAAGACCGCGCCGTAGAAGGCCTTGGACGCGTCGACGTCGGAGGTGACGAGCTCGCTCCAGCTGTAGGTGTTCGGCTCGTTCACGACGCCGGCTCCCGGCATCACGCCGGCCTGCCAGACGGAGAACACCGCTCCGAGCGGGTCCGCGAACACAGCCATGCGTCCGGCGTCGAGCACGTCCATCGGCTCCATGAACGCGGCGCCGCCGTTGTCCTTGACCTTCTTCGCCGCGGCGTCGGCGCTGTCGACGACGACGTACGTCGCCCAGACCGGCGGGCCGGGGTTCATCGCCGGGCCGAGGCCGGCGACCGGCTTCCCGCGCAGCATCGCGATGCTGTAGCCGCCGGCTTCTTCAGGGCCGGGCGGGATGTCCCAACCGAAGAGCGCGCTGTAGAACGCGCGTGCTGCATCCAGATCAGGTGTGCCGAGATCGACCCATCCGGGGATCCCGTCTTCGTACTTCTCGACTTCCATGCCGGCGGCCTCCTGTTCGGGGGGAACGCGGCCGACTGTATGCCGAGACGCTCGCGTCAGGTACCGCGTCAGATGCTGGGTCAGCTCGGCTTCGGGTAGCCCCGCTTGACCGTGCGGTCGAGGATGCCGAGGGTGGCGCGGAGCGCGGTCTCCGGGATGATCGGGAAGATGTTGCGCTCCCTCCACACCGGATCGATCGTCGACCAGTCGTAGTAGCTCGTCACCAGGGTGCCCTCGTCGGTGGGCTCGAGCCGGTAGCCGTAGATGTGGCCGATGGGCGGTTGCACCACCCCCTGGATCGTCCACGCGATCTCGCGGTCCTGCTCGAACGTGACGATCTCGACGGTGACGTCGTACTTGCCGAGCGGAAAGTCGTTCAGCGCTTCACGGTCCATGTGAACGACGAACGTGTCGCCCACCGCCTTCGCCGGCTCGCCGTCCGCGGACTGGAGCATGCCCGAGGCGTCGATGGCGACGTGGCCGTTGGGATCAGCGACCACCGCGAAGATCTCGGCGGGCGTCGCGTCGATGGGACGTTGCACTTCCATGCGCTCGGGCGCGTCTGTGGGCGTGTCGGTCATGGCCGCATCCTGTCAGCCGCTCAGCCGACGCGCGGCATGACCTCCTCGGCCACGAGGTGCAGCTGCTCGTCGATCTGCTCGCGCGTGAGCCCCGGGAACTCGAGGAACACGACGAGGTGCTTGAGGTCGAGCAGCTCCTTGAAGTCGCCGAGCACCTGAGCCACGTCGTCGGGCGTGCCCACCGCAGCGATGCGTTGCTCCATCGAGTCCTCGAGCTCGGGCTGGAAGCCGAACGGCCGATTCGTGCCGTCCGGCAGCAGGTAGTTGCGAAACCGCCCGTACGGCGCGAGGAAGCGGCAGAACTCGTCGTGCGCGTCGCGCACGGTGGCCATCGCCGTCTCCTTGGTCGCGCCCACGTGCACGTTGAGCACGAGGGCGCGGTCCTCGCCGGGCGCGACGGTACGGCCGGCCGCGGCCGCGACCTCTGCGTAGTCGTCCCACTTGCGCTTCATCGTCGAAGGCGGCGCTTGCCAGTAGATGCCCTTGTGCCCGACCGTGGGCGCGTAGGTCATCGTGTCGGGCGAGGTGATCGGTTGGTAGATCTCGACCTCCCGCATCGGACGGGGGACGAGGGTCAGCTCGGTGACGAGCGAGCCACGGTCGGGGATGCCGACCGGGGGGAAGTTGTAGTGCTTCCCCGTGTAGCTGAACCGCTCTTGAGTCCACGCGAGCTTGATGACCTCCATCGCCTCTTCGAACATCTCGCGGTTGACACGGTCAGCCTCGCGGCTCATCTCGTTGTCGCCCGATGCGACCATCGAGCCGAGCGCCTCGGCCTCGCGCGGCACGGTGCCGCGACCGACGCCGAAGACCATGCGGCCGCCGGTAACCACATCCGCGAGCGCGAAGTCCTCGGCGAGGCGCAGGGGGTGCCATTGCGGCACGACGTTGAACATCTGGCCCTGGCGGAGATGTTCGGTGCGCAGCGCGAGCGCCATGCCGAACTGGATGATGTTCGGGACGACCTCGTAGCCCTCGTGCTGGAAGTGGTGCTCGGTCAGCCACATCGTGTCGTAGCCGAGACGATCAGCCGTGTCTGCCCAGTGGAAGAGGTTGTCGTACGCGGCGGCGACGTCGGTCATGTCGTAGCGGCGTGTCGTGGGGACGGGACCAGCGTTGCCCGCGTCAGGCATGGGCACCGCGCCGAAGAAGAACACATCGAGCTTCACGTGATCATGCAACCCGATCCGACGGCCCCGCGCGTTTCGAGTTTGTGAACGTTCACGGCACCGGGAACGGGTCGTACCCGTCGGCGACGAGGGGCCACGGAGCGGCCTGCTCGATGACCTCAGCCAGGGCGAGGCACATGCCGTCCCGCCATCTCGGGGCGACGACCTGCAGGCCGAACGGCACTCCGACGCTGTCACGCCCGAGCGGCACGTTCACGACGGGATGGCCGCTCACGTTGAACTCGGTCGTGTTCACGCAGATGCCCGGGTCGGTGATGCCGGCGACGGTCGTGGGCAAGGGTCCTTCGGGTGCCCACGACTCAGCGTTCGCGGTCGGGGTGATGAGCACGGTGTCGTCGCCGAGCAACCGGTCGTAGATGGCGCACGTGTCGTAGCAACGACGCCGAGCGCCGACGTAGTCGTTCACCGAGAGGAGGTCGCCGAGGATGAGCATCTCCTGCAGGCCACTGTCGAGCTCTCCCCATCGATCACGCAGGTGAGCGAGGCTCTGCGACAGCTCGGCGACGCTGACGACTCCCCAGTCCATGACCGCACCGGGTGCGGGGTTCTCGATCTCCTCCACCGGGAAGCCGAGGCCCTCGAGCATCGATGCGATGTTGCGCGTTGCGGCTTCGATAACCGGCTCGACCGCGGCGCGCAGCGTGCGGCAGAGCAGCACCCGCGAGGGCCGCGTCAGCGTCATGTCGATCGCGCCAGCGGGGACGGAACGCACGTCCCCTGCAGTGGGGCCGAGGTACACCGAGATCTCGGCGAGCACGTCCGCGACCGTGTGCCCGCTCGCGCCCCACGTGGAGAAGTCGATCCAGCGCGGTGCTCCGTCGCGTCCGACCGCGCCGATCGTGGGCTTGAGACCGACGAGCCCACACATCGAGGCGGGGATGCGCACCGATCCGCCTCCGTCAGAGGAGGTCGCGATGGGCACGAGACCCGCGGCGAGCGCGGCGGCCGAGCCGCCACTCGATCCTCCAGGAGTGCGCTCGAGGTTCCACGGGTTGCGCGTCGAGCCGAACACCGGGTTCGTCGTTGCGGCCGTCCAGCCGTAGGCGGGGGAGTTCGACTTGCCGATGGGGATCGCGCCGGCGGCGCGCAGGCGGGCGACGGTCGTGTCGTCGACGGTCTCGGGGGGACCGCCCGCACCCACGAGGGGCGAGCCGTAGCTCGTGGGGAGGCCGATGCAGCGTGCGAGGTCCTTCACGAGGTAAGGGATGCCGGCAAGCCGGCCTTCACACGGCGACTGCTTCGCGGCCTCGAGCGCTTGCTCGGCTCCGAGCGCGACGACCGCGTTGATCGGCCCGTCGAGCTTGTCGATGCGGCGCAGTGCCTCTTCCACGAGCTCGGTCGGATGCACACGACGTTCACGAACAGCGGTTGCCAGCTCAGTCAGCATCGGCGAATCATGTCAGGCATGAGTAGCGAGAGGCCTCACGTCACGTACGTCTCCGACGAAGTCATGCAGGCGGGCCTGGCCACGACCCCGGAGTACACGATCGGGCTCCTCTTCCAGGGCCCCGCGTACCACGACGAGGGTGCGCGCAAGATCGTCTGGGAGCACGGCCGCCGCAACTTCGGGCTCCGCGCCGACGGACTTCTCAACGTCGTGTGCCCGATCACGGACGACACCGAGCTGTGCGGTCTCGGCATCTACAACGCGACCGCGGATGAGGTCGACGCGATCATGCGGAGCGATCCGGGCATGGTCTCGGGCGTCTTCCGTTACGAGGTGCACCCGTGTCGCAGCTTTCCGGGAGACGCGCTCGCTCCCTGAGTTCTCAGTGGTGGTCGCCGAGCAGCGTCGCGACGAGCTCTCGGCGGGTGGCGACGCCGAGCTTGTCGAACCCCCGGACGGGCCGGCTCGAGCATTTCCCAGCCGCGGTGGGAGTCCGTGCTCTAGCCGGTGGGAACCCGCCGGATCGATCCTCCTGGTGTCCCTACGCGACCAGGAGGTCCCAGATGTCCGCCAACTCCGAAAGCACCACTCGTCGCCACCTCTGGATGACAGCCGGGTGGCTTGCGATCGCTCACATCGTGATGATCTTCGCCGGTGCGATCGCCACGAATTCCCTGCAGCTCGGTGACAGTCCGGCTGCCGCAGCTGACGCGCTGGTCAAGTCTTCGATGGCCTCGAGCTTCGCCGGCGGCTATCTCTCCTATCTCGGCTTTCTCGTCTTCCTCGTGGGTGGACTGCTGTTCGCACAGCTGCTCCGGAGCGACGACATCGTGCCGAGATGGCTGTCGTCGTGCATCGCCGGAAGCGTGGTCGCCTACGTCGCGGTCACGATCTCCACGGGGTTCGCCGCTGGCGCGGCCGCGATCTATGACGGGCATCACGGTGTAGATCTGAGCACCGTCACCACAGTCAACGACATTCGCAACTTGGGCTTCATCCTGTGTGCCGGACTCGTCGGGATCTTCGCCGTGTCGGTCGGCCTGGCCGCGAAGGTGACGGGCGAGCTCCCCCGCTGGGTGACGGTCAGCGGGGTGCTCGTCGGCTCGTTCGCCATCCTGAGCGTCCCCGGTGGGCGCACTGCCGCCACCAGCGCCTCGACGATGCTCTTCTTCCTGTGGTTCGTCGCCGTCGGAGTCGCGGCGCTGCGCCACTCCCACCATGAGCTGGAGCAGCCGGTCCGTGCCACCGCGGTGGCAGTCTGACTGCCGGCCGGGCACCGGACGGGGCACGATTTCACTGTGAGCACAGGCTCGAAGAGCGCGATGGCCGCGGTGATCGCCGCGGCCATCGTCGCGTCCCTCGGCGGAGCGACCGTCTCGCTCTGGATCGCCGAGAACGACGGCCACTCGCTGGTCACGCCGGGCTTCAACGCCGCCGTGATCGTCGCGTTCACGATCGTCGGAGCGGTCGTTGCAGCAACCCGACCCGGAAATCGCGTCGGCTGGGCGATGCTTGCCGGCGGAGTGCTGTGGTCACTCGGTGGCGCGGCGGCCGATGTCGCCGTCCACGGCATCGTCACCGATCCCGGCAGCATCCCGCGGGTGGCAGCGTTCGCGATCACCGGCTCCGCTTTGCGGGGACTCGGATGGATGACCGTCACACTGGTGGTGCCCGTGCTGTTTCCCGACGGCGCACTCCGCGAGGCGCGGTGGCGCTGGCTCCGCCCGGCGCTCGTGCTCATCGCCGTCGGATCAGTTCTCGATCCGCTCTTCGACCCCCAGGCAGTTCTTCGAGGTCTTGGAGACTGGCAGAACCCGGTCGCGCTCGAAGGTCCGTGGAGAGTGATCGACGCCCTGGCGTTCCTCATCCACATCCCCCTCAGCCTCGCTGCGACGGTCGGCGTGGTCACTCTGCTCGTGCATCGGTGGCGCCGGGGCACCCCGCTGCAGCGCCAGCAGCTGACGATGTTCGCTGCGGCGGCAGCGCTGCCGATCGTGGCTGCACCGATCGCGCTGGCGGGCATCGCAGACGGATGGATCTTCGGAGCTGCCGCATTGCCCTTGCCGTTCGCGATCGGGTTCGCCGTCCTGGCTCGCGGCCTCTATGACGTGCGGACGGCGGCGAATCGCACGCTCGTGTGGATCATGATCTCCGGGATCGTCGCGGCGGTGTACGCCCTGTTCATCGCGGGTGCGACGGCGATGCTTCACCTGTCAGGACACGTCGCTTGGTTGCCGTGGGCCGCGGCGGCGATCGTCGCGGTGCTCTTCGCTCCGGTGCGTGACTCCTTGCAACGCACGGTGAACCGTTTGACGTTCGGGAGGTGGGATCAGCCGTACGACGTGCTGGCCGATCTCGGCCAGCGGCTCGAGGCAACAGCCGATGTCGATCGGTTGCTCGACGATGTCAGCAGCGAGCTCGCGGGCCTCGGCCTCGCCGATGTCGCAATCTGCGACGAGGACGGCGATGTCATCGCGGGCGCGCTCTCGATCACTCGACTCGGACGTCGACCGCCTGACTCTCCCCCTGGCGGCGTACGGCGAACCGGTCGGCACCCTTCGATACCGCCCGCCCGCCACTGCGCTGCGCGCCCGAGATCGCCGCCTGCTCGATGATCTCGCCGGACACCTCGGCGGTGTGCTTCACGCCCGCCGCCTCCGGACCGATCTCCAACGGGCGGTCGAGCGACTCGTCTTCGCTCGGGAGGAGGAACGGCGCCGACTCCGGCGCGACCTTCACGACGGACTGGGGCCGGCACTCGCGGGACACCTCCTACGGCTCGACGTGATCGTGGGCGAGCTCGAACGGTCGTCTCCCGTCGCCGCGGACGTCGACACCTTGCGGACGGAGCTCCGGGCGACGATCGTCGAGCTGCGCCGAGTCGTTGAGGGACTGCGTCCGCCTGCCCTCGACGAGTTGGGCCTGGCGGGAGCGCTCGCGCAGGTCACACGCCGACTCAGCTTCGGCACCGCGATCGAGGTCGACCTGTCGGTCGGCGAGCTCCCGGCGCTTCCCGCTGCGATGGAGGTTGCCGCATTTCGCATCGTCACCGAGGCGGTGACGAATGCGGTCCGTCACTCCTCAGCGTCGGTGTGTCACGCCACGATCGTCGCCGAAGGCCGCGCGCTCCGGATCACGGTTGCCGACGACGGCGACGGGATCGCCGGTGGTGAGGGCGCGAGCGGTGGCAGCCTTGCCGGACACGGCTTGCAAACGATGCGCGAGCGAGCCGAAGAGCTCGGAGGCCAGCTGCGGGTGACGAACGGATCTGGTTTGACCATCACTGCCTCGCTGCCGCTGCCATGACCACTCGTGTGCTCATCGTCGACGACCATCCCTTGTTCCGCGATGGACTCGCCGCTCTGCTGCGATCGAAGCTCGACTTCGAGGTCGTCGGGCTCGTTGGCGACGGGGGCGACGCGGTGGAGTTCGTGCGGAGGACTCCGACCGACGTCGTGCTCATGGACCTGAACCTGCCGACGATGTCGGGTGTCGATGCCACGGCGGCCATCAACGCGCTGCCTGATCGCCCGGCCGTCCTCGTGCTCACCATGGTCGACGACGACGACACGGTTGTCGCCGCCATGCGCTCCGGTGCGCGTGGCTATGTCCTGAAGGGCGCAGACGGGGACGAGATCGCCAGCGCGCTCCGTACCGTCGCGTCGGGTGGCGCGGTATTCGGAGCCGGAGTCGCAGCGCACGTCTTGGCGCTCTCCTCGACGCCCAAGGCCGATCAGGGTGCTGATCCCAACGGGCTGACCGACCGAGAGCGCGAAGTCCTCGAGCTGCTCGCCACGGGCTCGAGCAACGCCCAGATCGCACGCGCCCTTGGACTCTCGCTGAAGACCGTCCAGAACTACGTCTCGCGGATCCTCGACAAGCTGCAGGTGTCCGACCGCACGCAGGCGGCACTCCGGGCGCAACCCCGTCCTCCAACGAGTCCACCGTTGGGCGGTACGGCATGAAAGCAGGGGACTCCCACCGTCTCGGCTACAGGCAGGTCGATGGCGACGAGAACCTCCGCGTGCTCGTAGACACGATGGACGCGACGTCGTCGTGGGACGCGACTCTCGAGCTGCGTCGCTGGGAACGAGGCAACCTACGCCTCGCTGAGGGGGAGCGGCTTCTCGACGTCGGGTGCGGACTCGGCACCGCTGCGCTCGCGCTCGCCGAGGACCTGGGGCTCAGTGGTGAGGTCGTTGGCATCGACGTCAGTGCCGAGATGCTGGCGGTCGCCCGCGACCGAGCTGCTGCGGCCCGCTGCATCATGCGCTTCTCCGTCGGCGACGCGCATGACCTTGGTGAGCCGAACGCCTCCTTTGACGCGGCCCGCTCCGAGCGCACCCTTCAATGGCTCACGGATCCCCAACGCGCCGTGGACGAGATCGCCCGGGTGCTGAGACCCGGCGGGCGCGTGTGCCTCATCGATACGGACTGGTCCACCCTTCAGCTCGATGTAGGCGATCCCGCCATCGCGATCCGCGGTTCAGAACGCGATGCAAACGGAACGAGCTCGGCCTTCACACGTGGGCCGCCGACTCGGCGATCTGCTCCGGACGGCTGATGTCGAGCCTGGAGCGAGGACCGCCGCGACACAGACCTGGACCGCGTGGCACCCGGACCGCTCGCCCGCACCAACCGGCTGCTTCTCGATGCGAAGCCTCGCCGACGATCTCGTCGAGGCGAAACACCTCGATCAGAACGACACCGAACGCTTCGTCTCGGTTGTCGAGGACGCGGCTCGGGCCGGCCGTTTCTCGATGTCGCTCACGATGTTCGCTGTCGTGGGGACGCTCGTTGGTGGGCTACCGACAGAACTCACCCTGCCCTGGGTAGGGGCACGGATTCGGAGCAGATTCGGGCGCGGTTCCCACGGTAAGTCCTTTGTCTTCCCGCCGACCAGAACGGACTAGATGTTGAGGCGGTTCGAGGACCGTGGACGGGATTGGGCATCGTGAGACCGTGGAGCGTTCAATCAGTGCCGGTTCTCCCGCCGCGCTCGTGTTCGGCGGCGAGGAGGCGCTCGGTGTAGCGCCGGACTGGGCCGTACTTCGGGAACCACAGGACCGTCTGGAGCAAGAACATCAGAGCGCCCAGCGCAGCAGCGGTGCCGTCGCTCTCGCCGTTGAACTTCGCCACACTCGCGACAAAGAGCGACGTCGTGAGTGCGACGAGGAATGGGTGCTCGAGTGCGAAGAAGCTGGGTGGCCCGACCTTCGGCACCTTCCTCTTCAGTGACGCGCTCACGGTCGGCCGCCACTCGCCCGACCGAAGCCGCGCCTCGACCTCGGAAGCTCGGACACCAGCCGCCTCGACCGAGGGAAACCGCTCGTGTAGGAGCAGCCATCCGACATCCTCACGTTCCACTGTCAGCCATGTCGTATGGCCCCGCGAACTTACGTCGATCAGGTATTCGTACCCGTCCGCACCCGGAACCACAGTCCCCACCTGTCAATTGTCGCGCCAGCCGACCCGAATGGGCACGCTGGCGCCACAGTTCGGCGGAGCGTCCCCACCTCGCCGACGAATCGCCGGCCCTCAACGGGAACCGACAGTGACCTCTTCGGCCTTGAGGAGGGCGTAGCCGGGCTGATGCGCTCGTTGATGATGCGGAGCCGCTCGCCGTCGCCGAGCTTGGTCCGCTACCGGTAGACGGCCAGGGCTCGAAGCACCACGGTGGGATAGGTGAAGGTGAGGTCGGCCTCCGAGAAATCGACACCGAGTTCTTTCGACGGCTCGATCATGTGGATCATCGCGTCGGCAGCGGTCTGGATCTCCATCGGTGTCGGCGGAGCATCGCGCAGGATTCGGATGACCGAGTTCGCGATCAGCGTCGCGAAGAAGCTGGTCGACCTGAGCGACGACGGTGAAGCGACCGTGCAAGTTCTCGAGCCCGCCGATGAGGTACCGGCTGTCAAGTCGCGCGAAGAACGCGAGGCTCAGCCACGCCGTACGGCAGGAGATAGGTGAGAGGCGTGGCCCCATCGGGTCCACCCACCAACTTTGCCAGGAACATCGCCGTCTTCTTGGTCTCGGCCAGGTCCTTGGAGTTCACCCTGAAGGGTGAGCCCGGCTTGCCGGCGTCAGAGGCGTAGGACAAGAAGGTCGCAATGACCTTGTGCAACGGCGACAGCTCGACGTCGGACGCGAACTGGATCGCGTCGCCGACTTCGAGGGAGTTGCGCACGTCGAGATCCCATCCGTCGAACCTGCCGATCGCCTGGTTCTCGAGAAGGTGTTCATGCCAAGCCGTGAACGCCGAAAACCATGTCCGCTTTCGGACGAGCTCTTCCTGAGTGCTCGATGTGGTTTTCTTCCCGGCTTTCGCCTTGACAACGCGCGCATCTACTCCCCCCTCGAACCCTCCTTCCCGGGCTTCAGAGGTTCTCTCGATGATTTCGTCGACCTTTCCTGACTCAAAAGCAGAGAGTGCATTCAGGATGCTGTCGTGGTCGAGATAAACGAAGTGTTGGTGCAGCTGCTTCTTCGGCTTCTCGTACGTCGCCATTAGCTGCGTCCCCGGAACGTTGCAGCCCTCGTTCTCATGGCACGTCGCACACCTCTGCCCACTGCTCGATGACGTTGGGCTTCATGAAGCGGGCGTACTCGGTCACGTTTGCGCAGCCGGCGCGTACTGCCGAGAACGGGATGAACATGCAGTAGTCCTTCAGCGGTGGATCTCGTCGATCGAACGTCGGGCGGTTCACCTCGCGGAACACCTTCGGTCGTCGATCGTCGGGAGCCACGATGTACAGCGGGATGCTGAGGTTCGGCTGCATCGTGACCAGGTCCGACAGTCGAAGCAGGCCGGAGTAGATCGACGTGCTGTTCTCGATCTCGAAGGCGGCGATGATCGAGTGACCCTGGAGCCAGAGGACATCGATGTTCTTGATCGTCCGCATGGTTGCGTTGTCGAACTGCAGGGGAAGATCGTCGAGCACGCCGCTCACCTCGCCGGGCCGGTGCCCACCCCACTCGCGTCCGCGGTCGTTCATCGGAGCCCAGACCTTCAAGCCCATGTCGCTGCCAAGACGGAGGAGCAGCCACTGCATCTCGGTGTGCTCGGTTCCCTCGACCGCAGGCGACGCGGACAACTGCGGGCGCTCCTTCCTCCGAGACCTCGTCGATGACGTCGATCTCCGTCGTCGGCGCATCGCCATCGCCGGGACGCAGTCCATGCCGGGGGCCGGCGCCCAACTTCCCGGGGGGCACCTGGCGAGAGACCGGGTTGCGCACGGCATCCTCAAGCGCCGCGATCACGACCATCGCGTCCTCTTCGCCGAGTGCGCGCGGCGACTGTCGGAAGAAGATCGACCACTGGTTGGGGTTCGCCAAGGAGGCGAACATCTTCATGTCGGGCTTCAGGCTGACCGCGGGCACAGCCGTGTCGAACGTGAGCGTGATCCCAGGCCGGACCCGAACCCGCATCGGGTAGTCGGCACCGCTCCAGATCGGGGCCGAGTCCTCGAACGCCGCGCTCGCGACTTCAAGCGTCCCGATCCACCGCGAGATCCCGGCGACGTAGCAGAGGAGGATGTCGCCCTCCTTCAGCTGGCTCACGGTCTTCCGCATCCGGTGGGGGAAGCCGCTGACCTCACCACCTGCCTGAAGGAACTCCGCCCACGTCTGCGCAGTGAAGACGTCGATCCAGTAGGAGCGGTCCGCCACACCTTCAGCCTACGTGACCTGGTGGTTCGTCAGACGGCCGACCCAAAGACAGGGGATCATCGAGCGCCCTGTTCCGGCGCGCGACCGTCGCTCGCGCCCACCGCTCCACCTCGCGCCACGACCAGACGAAGCCCATCCGGAGCCGAAGCACGGGTTGCGGAAAGGAGGGGTGTCGCCGACGCCAGTCGTGAACGATCGAGGTGCCGACGCCCAGGCGCTCGGCGATCTCGTGCACTCCGACCGAGTCGTCGGCATCCAGGCGGGCCACGCCAGGAGAGTAGGTGGGGGATGTGACACTACGGGTTGCGCATGATCGTGCGCACCTGTACCGTCGACTCTGCGCACGATCGTGCGCACCAAGAGCCGGTTGGCCCCGGCGACGCTGCTACGCCCCGGGGCCCGGCCAGACCTGTCAGGAGGCTGACGTGCAAGAGAGTAACCATCGAAATGATCGATCCGCGAACAAAGCATTTGTCGTTGCTGTTGCCTCGCAAATTGAACAGCAAAGACCTCTGCTTGAAGCACTCGTGTCATTGAGAAATACCAACGGAGGTGAAGATGCAGTCGATGCACTGCTCGACCTTCAACCGATACTACAAATGAAAGTCACATGGGAATTCTGGCAAATGCTTGTTGAAGGGTACGGCGAGGATGCCGAGCCATACCTATTGCAGGTGTTGTCAGTTGACCAACTGACTCTCGCTCGGGAGGCACTCTGGGGTGAGCCCTGGCCCGAGCGCGAGCGCCACTTGCGTCTGGTCAAGGATTGAGTGCCATTGGTAAATCGCGTCGGAATGAACGTCCACTATTCGTGTATTGACGAAGACAAATGCATTTGCGTAGGAGCTAAAAAGTCGGGCGCGCCTCGTCGCTCAGCGCTGTTCGGCGTCGCTATGATAAGGGCACTGCGCCTCGGCGCTACATCCCAAATCCAACGCTGTCCAGTCCAAGCGGGCCAGTTCTCCTTTGGCCCGTACAGGGGCCTTCAAGGTACGCCTTGAAAGCCGGTAGCCCGGCGAGCCATGGCCGCCCCGGATCGGATCCCATCACAACCGACAGCCGGCTTCGGGAGCGCGCAGGTGCACATACGCGATCGACAACGACGACACCCGCATCGGGGGTGCAGCGCCGTCCGCACGTGGAGAACCGCGCTGTTGGCGGACCGGTGGCGCGGAACGATACACCCGCGCTTCAGCCCCGACCGGGTGGACGCCGCCGTGTGGGAGACGATCAGCCCACATCCGCGCGCGCCGCTGTAGCGGCGACGAACCCGTCCTCTGTCGAGGAAGCGACGCGACTGCTGACGATCATGTCGCAGCACCTCGCGTGGCTCTTCCGGCGTGGACTTCCGGTCGACAACGCCGATGTCGTGTTTCACCCCGACGAGATCGATCAGTTCGTTGTCGACGGCTGTGCCCATCTTTCGGAGGGCACAAGGTCGAACTACCGGTCGGCGCTTCGTGTGGTCGCAGCGTCTGTACTCGGACCGGCTGCGTATCCCCGACCTGTGCCCCTGCAGACGTCGGACGCCGAGTCGCCCTATTCCGTCGTTGAACAGGCCGAACTCATCTCGTGGGCCGAGGGCCTGTCGACCGCGCGCATGCGGTTCGGCGCCACGGTGCTGTTGGCGTTGGGCCTCGGTGCCGGGCTGGCCACGGCGGACATGTGCGTGATCACTGGCCGCGACGTGAAGCTGCATCCAGGAGGCCCGACGATCGAGGTGAGGACGCACGCTCCGCGGTCCGTGCCGGTGTGTCACCGCTGGGCGACAGAGGTCCGCAGCATCGCGTCCGGGGCTCGGGATCAGCGACTTGTGCTTCCACAGCGCGAGGTGCTCACAGCCAAGGCGATCTCGGGCTTCGTCGAGCGGCTCCCGCGAGGGAGTGCCCCGAAGCTGAGCACGAGGCGTCTGCGCATCACGTGGATCGTCGACCGGCTCAACGATGGAGTGCCCCTGAACCTGTTGTCGGTCGCCGCGGGTGTCGATCCGGATGCGCTCTCTGTCTATGTCGGCTTCATGCGGACGGTTCCGGCCGATCTTGCGGACCGACTTCTGCGAGGCGGTGAGAGCAACTGATCCCAATAATCCCGTCGGCGGCCGACAGCGCTGCCGACGCCGTCCATCGAAAAGTCGCAACCTCCAGGAGGGACCGCGACCTGGACCTTCGACGACGACACCGTGCGGTTCGCGATGCGGGTCAACGATTCGCTCAGGTTTGGCGCGGCGGTCGCCAAATGGAAGGCGGAGGAGCGGATTCGCCTCGGTCGACATGCCGGTGGCGCCCCCGAACACTTCACGATCGACGCGCTGATGACCGGGATGATCTTGTACCGCGACGCAACGTCAGCCGCTGCTCGTGACGACCTTCACCGAGATCATGTTCACCCGCATCAGCCCGGTGATCCGCGCCGAACTTGGGTTGGCGGACCCTCCCGCTGAGGACGACAAGAACGGGTGCAGGACATCGTTGTACAGGTGCGTACGCACACGCTTCCACGGCTTCCTCGATCTTGTGGACCCCTCGTCCCTACCGAAGAATCGCCGGCTTGATCCTGACGAGTTTGCTGTTCGTGAAGAAGAGCTGCGGGCGAAGCGTGCACTCGACGACAGGGTTCTCGAAGAACGGCGCGAACGGCTGATGTGGGTGGCGAACCAGTTGATCGAGGCGAGTATCGGGCTACTGCCACGTTCCGTCCGCAGGCGCTGGAACGGCTCGGTCGGCGTCGACATGACGCTCATTGAGGCGTTCGCGCACGGCGAGGTGAAGGCGAAGGGAGCGCGCGGTGGGGCTGCATTCGAGTGATCCCGACACGGGGTGGTATGTGCGTCCCAGCGAGGGCAGCAAGGGTGACCGAGGTCGATCCACGCCTGGCATGGCGCGGACCACCTGTCTGGGGGTACGAGGCCACGCTTGTCGTGAGCGCAGCCGACTCCGACGAAGGGCACTTTCCCTCGCTCATCGTCGGCATGGCGCCTCTGCAGCGACCAGGTACCAATGTCGGCCAGTCGGCCGTCAGCACGCTCGCGAGCGTGGTGAAGCGGGGCCATCCCGCTGGATGGCTCGGTGCTGATCGCGCGTACACAAACGCCAAGGCCGAGCACTTTCAGCTCCCAGCTCGTGCCCTGGGCTACTCGCCCGTCCTGGACTACAAGGAGGATCAACTCGGGGTTCAGGGAAGTTACGGCGGGGCCGTTCTCATCGAAGGCGCGTTTTACTGCCCGGCGATCCCGGAAGGGTTGAAGACCGCGACCGCCGATCATCGTGCCGACCGGATCGAGAAGAAGGTGTGGGAGGAACGGATCAAGGCGCGGCTCGACTACCAACTCCGACCGAACGGCAGGCCCGATCCCGAGGGGCATGTTCGGCAGCTCTGCCCGGCGTCGCACGCCGCGCCGACTGCTCGCTGCGACCTGAAGCCCAGGTCCATCAACACGAGCACAGCGGGCGGGACGCGCATCCACCTGACTCCCATCTTGAAGACGAACCCACCGACGATCTGCCGTCAGCAGTCGCTGACGTTCCCGGAGCATCGGCGCGAAGCTGCTCCAAGTGCTCCCGTACGGCGGGCCCGAATGGCAGCGCACCTACGCCATCACCCGCAACGCCGTGGAAGGCATGAACGGCTTCATCAAGGACGGCGCGGCCGGAAGCGCAGCCGATCCGGAGCGTCGTCGGATTCGAGGTCTCGCCGCTCAGACGTTCTTCGTTGCTCTGCTCGCGTTCGCGGCGAACCTTCGCAAGATCCAAGCCTTGGGCCTGCCCGACGCAGCTCCGAAGAAGACTGGGGGACGAAGGCGGCGCCGGACCACCGCACCCCTGAGCGACTGGCGGCCGAGCCCGCCCACGTCGGCAAGCAACAGCCCGCCCACGTAGTCGACGAACAGCATCGTGTTCGCGGCGATCCTTGTCGGCCGCACGCTTCGACGCCGACTCGCGTGTGTTGATCCCGTCCGAGGTCGCGATCACGGCCTTGATCGTCAGGACGGCGAGACCACGATCATCGGTGCACACGCACCCGACTGCGTGCGTGCCCTGCACGAAGGAGATATGTCGTCGCGAAAGCGGAGTTCTGTCGGAACCCTTGGTGGGCGAGGGGGGACTTGAACCCCCACGTCCTTACGGACACTGGCACCTGAAGCCAGCGCGTCTGCCATTCCGCCACTCGCCCGAGTGAGCGTGGGAACGCTAGCAACTGGCACCTGTGGGGCCCCACAGGGGCGCGAACGGTGCCAGTTGTCGGCCGCGGCACGGTCGCGGCGCCGCCAATACGACTGCCGCGGACGGCGAATCGGCCTTCGGTAGCCTCGCCTGGGATGCCGGGGATCAACGCTTTCGAGCGGCGGCTGGAGCGTATGGTCGACGGCGTGTTCGCCAGAGCCTTCCGCTCGTCGCTCAAACCGATCGAGATCGGTCGAAAGCTCGTGCGCGAGATCGACGATCACCGCTCGGTCGACGTCAAGGGCCGAGTCGTCGTGCCGAACCAATTCACGGTGACTCTGGCCGCCAGCGACCTCGAGCAGTTCGCCGAGATCCACGAGGCACTCGTCCACGAGCTGTGCGACGCCGCCAGGGAGTACGCCCGCGACGAGGGCTACACCTTCATGGGGCCGGTTGCGGTCGAGCTGGTCGAGGGCTTGACCATGAAGACCGGCCGCTTCAAGGTCGAGGGGAAGATGGTCGAGGCGGCCACGATGGCCGGCGCCGGCAGCATCGTCCTCCCGACCGGCGACCGCATCGTCCTCGGCTCCGACACCCTCACGATCGGACGCCTGCCGAGCTGCGACATCCCGGTTCCAGACTCGAACGTGAGCCGCAAGCACGCCGAGATCAGACCGTCGGGTGACGGCTACCTCGTCGTCGATCTCGGGTCGACGAACGGCACTCGAGTCAACGGCGCGACCGTCGCAGAGCGGCGGCTCGGGGACGGCGACGTCATCTCCGTCGGCACGACGCGCTTGCGCTTCGAAGCCTCGTAGGCCGGGTCACATGTCCGAGAACATGCTCGCGCTGCTGCGGATCTGCCTCCTGGCCCTCCTCTATCTCTTCTTCCTCCGCGTGGTGCGCGCCGCGTGGGCCGAGATCCGGGGACCGAAGCCGGCGCGCCCGAGGGCGGCGACCTCTGACAGCACCGGGGCGCGGCGCACGGTGGCATTCAGTCCCGTGACACTGGCCACCGGTACGCTCACCGTCATCGAACCGCCGGAACAGCGGGGCCGTAGCTTCGATCTCACCGAGGAGCTCACGGTGGGGCGAGCGCCGGGCTGCCAAGTGCTTCTCGAGGGGGACACGTTCGTCTCTCAGCTCCACGCGCGCGTGTTCACTCGCGACGGCGCGCTCTACGTCGAAGATCTCGGCTCAACGAACGGAACGCTGGTGAACCGAAGGAAGGTCAAGGCCGCCGTACCCCTCCACCAAGGGGACACGCTCCAGGTCGGGCGCACGATCATGGAAGTCGGATGAGCGAGCAGGAAAACGGCTCCGAGTTCACGACTCGCTTGCGATGGGGCGCGGCCACCGATGCCGGGCGCGTCCGCAGCGCGAACGAGGACAGCTGGCTGATCGACTTCCCTCTCTTCGCGGTTGCCGACGGGATGGGTGGTCACGCGGCCGGTGAGGTCGCATCGCGGTTGGCGCTCGACACGCTTCGGACCTCGGTCGGTGACCGATCGCTCGAATCGCTCGTGGCGGGCGTCAAGATCGCGAACGCCCGCGTGTTCGAGATGTCGCGCACTGACAACGCGATGCGAGGCATGGGCACGACGTTGTGCGCGGTCGCCCTCGTGATGATCGAGACCCACGAGCGGCTGGCGGTCGTCAACGTCGGCGACTCACGCGTCTACGTGCTGCAGGACGGCGCGTTGATCCAGGTGTCGGAGGACCACAGTCTCGTCGAGAGCATGGTGCGCCAAGGCACGATCACGCATGAGCAGGCGAAGGTGCATCCGCAACGCAACATCCTCACTCGTGCGCTCGGCATCGACGGCGAGGTCGGCGTCGACTCGTGGGAGGTCGCTCCGTTCTCGGGCGATCGCTACCTGTTGTGCAGTGACGGTCTCTTCAACGAAGTGCCGGACGAGAGTATCGCCCAAGTGCTGCTCGACACCGACGATCCGACCGAAGCCGCCGAGATCCTGGTGACCATGGCGAACGAGGGTGGCGGTCGCGACAACATCACCGTCGTCATCGTCGACGTGGTCGAGGGGCTCGACCCTGACGAGGCGCTCCCGCTCGAAGAGAACATGGGCCTCGAGGCGTTCGATCCGAACGTCACGGCTGCCATCACGCCCGTTGGTGACTGGCTTGATGACGAATCGCCCGAGCCGTCCGATCACGATCTCCCGCCGCCCCTCCCTCCGCCGTTCCACACCGACGCCGAGCTCGACGACGACTCCGACTCAGATGACGAGCACGAGGACGACAATGACCTTGAGCTCGTGGGCGCGGGGTCACGCGGCAGTCGTCTGCTGACATGGCGCACCGGGGTCTTCACCATCGCGGTGCTCACCGTCGTGGGCATCGCGGTGGTCGGTGTCCTTTGGTACGCCCGCGGCACCTACTTCGTCGGCTTCGACCGCAACACGGTCACCCTCTACAAGGGCCAGCCGGGCGGCGTGCTCTGGTTCCAGCCGACGGTCGTGAAGCACTACGACCTGCAGCGTGACGACGTGCCCGCGGGCAAGCTCTCTGTGCTGGACGACGGCAAGCCCCGCTCGTCGGAGGAAGAAGCCGACGCGTACGTCGCATCGCTGAAGGACGAAGCCGACAGCCTCGGTAGCGCCCCGGTGACGTCGGCGGCGGGGGTCCCCGGGGCTACCGTCACGCCCTGATGCACCGGCGCCGCACCGAGCTGGCGCTCCTCGTCTTCGCGGCCCTCATCATCTCGGGGCTGTACGCCCTGAGCGCCCTCGGCAAGACCGCGTCGCTCCCCGCGAACATCGGGCCCTTCCTCGCGCAGGTGCTCGTGCTCTTCCTGATCGCGCACATCGCGACTCGCCGACTCGCCCCCGGAGCTGACGGCACGTTGCTCCCCTTGGCCGTGCTGCTCAACGGCATCGGCTACGTGTTCATCGCCCGACTCGACGAGAAGCTCGCGGCGCTGCAGGCGAACTGGACCGCGGTGGGCATCGGCGCCTACGTCCTGACGCTCGTCGTCGTGCGCCGCATTCGTGACCTGCAGCGGCTCGAGTGGACCTTCGGGCTGATCGGCGTCCTGCTCTTGCTCATGCCGCTGTTTCCGGGCGTCGGTCGAGACATCAACGGGGCCAAGATCTGGGTGAGCATCGGATCGCTCAACTTCCAGCCCGGCGAGTTCGCCAAGATCGCGCTCGCCCTCTTCTTCGCTGCGTATCTCGTCGATCGACGCGAGCTGCTCGCGATGACTACGTGGAGAGTCGGACCGCTGCATCTGCCCGAGCCGCGCTACCTCGGCCCTGTCGCGCTCGCGTGGGGCGTGTCGCTCGTCGTGATGGTCGCCGAGCGCGACCTCGGTTCGTCGATGCTCTTCTTCGCACTCTTCGTCGTCATGCTCTGGGTCGCCACGGAACGAACGCTGTACCTCGGCTTGGGAGGCGTGCTGTTCGCGATCGGCTCGTATCTCTCGTGGACGCAATTCGCGCACGTGCGTGAGCGCGTCGCGATCTGGCGGAACCCGTGGGCCGACCCGACCGGCAGCGGCTTCCAAGTCGTGCAGGCGATCTTCGCGTTCGCGTGGGGCGGTCTCACCGGAGCAGGCCTCGGCCTCGGCGACCCCACTCGCATCCCGGCGGTCGAGACCGACTTCATCTTCGCGGCGATCGGCGAAGAGCTCGGTCTGCTCGGCGGAGCCGCAGTGCTCGCCGCGTTCGTCCTCATGGTCGGGGTGGGGCTGCGCATCGCGCGAGTCACGGAGCGGCCGTTCGAGAAGCTGCTCGCGACCGGTCTCACGACGATCATCGGGGTGCAGGCGTTCATCATCATCGGCGGCGTCACGCGTGTCGTGCCTCTCACGGGCGTGACCCTGCCGTTCATCTCTTATGGCGGCTCCTCGCTCGTCGCGAACTACATCCTCATCGCGCTGCTGATGCGGATCAGCGACGAGCACGCGCACCGGGCCGGCGAGGTGCCGCCCCGGCGCAAGCGGTCGAAGCGCAAGCAAGCGCAGACGGTCGCGGCATGAACAAGCAGATCCGCCGGCTCGGCATCGGGCTGCTCGCCTGCTACGTGCTGCTCTTCGTGCAGCTCAACGTGCTGCAGCTCGTGAAGGCCGATTCGTACAACGCAAACCCGCTGAACACGCGCCAGGTCGTGCGCGACTTCAGCCGCCCGCGGGGGATCATCCAGACCGCGGACGGCGTGATCCTCGCTCAATCGGTGCCGTCGAACGACCGCTACAACTTCCAGCGCGTCTATCCGACCAAGGAGCTCTTCGCCGGCATCACGGGATACTTCGCGTTCAACTTTGGCAGCGACGGCGTCGAGCGTTCCTACAACGACGTGCTCGCGGGTCGCACCGATCGGCAGCGCGTGTTCTCGTGGGACTCGTTCTTCGAGGACCCGGTCACGACGGCTGACGTGACGCTCAGCCTGCGCGCGGACGCGCAGCGAGCCGCGCAGGCGGCGCTCGGCGACCGGCAAGGGTCAGTCGTCGCGATCGACCCCCGCGATGGAGCGATCCTCGCGGCCTGGAGCTTCCCGTCCTACGACCCGAACCTGCTCGCCACGCACGACTTCAAGGCGGCCGAGGTCGCGCGCCAGGCGCTGCTCGCCGCGCCGGGAAAGCCGCTCGTGCCGGCGACCTACCGCGAGCGCTACTTCCCGGGCTCGACGTTCAAGGTGGTGACCTCGTCTGCCGGGTTGCAGAGCGGGCAGGTGACACCGACGAGCCCCGTGTATCCGGTCGCGAACGAGCTACACGCCTCCGCTCACGACGAACCCGATCGAGAACTTCGGCGGTGAGTCGTGCGGCGGCACGCTGTTCAACATCCTGCGGGTGTCGTGCAACAGCGCGTACGCGCAGATGGGCGTCGACCTCGGGGCTGAGGTGATGGTCGGCGAGGCGCAGGCGTTCGGATTCAACTCGAAGCCGCCGATCGATCTCCCGGCGCCGGCGGCGTCGTTCTTCCCGCCGGTGTCGTTCTTCACCCTCAACACCCCCGCGCTCGCGCAGTCCGCGATCGGCCAAAACGATGTGCAGGGCGTGCCTCTCCAGATGGCGATGGTGGCCGCGGCCGTGGCCAACGGCGGCGTGATCGAGCAACCCCACGTGATGCAGGAGGTGCGCAACAGCGATGGCGACGTCATCGATCGGGGCGTGCCGCGCCAATGGCAGCGACCGCTCACTCCCGAGAACGCGGCAGATCATGCGCGACGCGATGGTGAACGTGGTCGAACGGGGCACGGCGACTCGGATGCAGATCCCCGGAGTCCTCGTCGCGGGCAAGACAGGCACGGCGCAGCTCGGCAGCGACCCGCCGAAGTCGCACGCCTGGATCATCGGCTTCGCGCCTGCCGATGCGCCTCGCGTCGCTGTCGCTGTGGTCGTGCTCAACCAGGACGGAGTGAGCGAGGCGACGGGCGGCCGCATCGCTGCGCCTATCGCAAAAGCGGTGATGGAGACGATCCTGGCTGCACCCGACCGGCTTTCTACCGGTCGGTAGGCTGGCTCGACATGTCGCAATCCGACGCCACCGTTCTGAACCAGCGCTACGAGCTGCAGCGCCGGGTCGGTCGAGGCGGCATGGCCGACGTCTTCCTGGCCCGAGATCAGCTTCTCGACCGGCCGGTCGCGCTCAAGGTGCTCTTCCCCGAGTTCGCCCAGGACCCGGCGTTCGTCGAGCGGTTCCGCCGGGAAGCACAGGCGGCCGCCAACCTGAACCACCCCAACATCGTCAGCGTCTACGACTGGGGTGAGGCGGAGGGCACCTACTACATCGTCATGGAGTACATCGACGGCCGCAGCCTCGCCGACGTGCTCCGCAACGAAGGTCGCATTCGGCCCGATCGAGCCATCGACGCGACGATCGCCATCGCGCTCGCCCTCGCGTCGGCGCACACGAGCGGCGTCATCCACCGCGACATCAAGCCAGCGAACATCCTCATCACGCGTGACGGGCAGGTGAAGGTTGCCGACTTCGGCATCGCCCGGGCGCTCAACACCGCGCACGAGCAAGACCTCACCCAAGCCGGGTCGGTGATGGGCACCGCGAGCTACTTCTCACCCGAGCAAGCGCAGGGCCATCCGCTCGACGCGCGCAGCGACCTCTACTCGGTCGGCATCGTGCTCTACGAGATGCTCACCGGGAAGCCTCCGTTCACCGGCGAGAGCCCGATCGCGATCGCCTACAAGCAGGTTCACGAGGCACCAGTGCCGCCGAGCGCGGTCGTCCCGACGACGCCTCCGGGGCTCGAGGGCATCACGTTGCAGCTGCTGGCGAAGAACCCAGCGGATCGCTACGCGAACTGCGGCGACCTGATCACCGACCTGCGCAGAGTGCGAGCGGGCAAGGCTCCGCTCGGCGCCACGGCGTCGACCGGTACGACCGCGGAGAACGCCGTGACTGCTGCGGGTGCGGTAGCCGCAGCGGCGGGAGTCACGCAGGCAGTCGATCCCGCGGCGTATCAGCCGACGCGCGCCGAGCCGGCCGTGGTCCGTACGCAAACCGTTCCCGCGACCGAGTACGAGGAAGTCGACGAGCGCCCGCGCCGGCACATCGGCGTGTGGGTGCTGGTCTTCCTTCTCCTCGGCGGCGTCGGGGTGATGGCGTACCTGGTGTCGTCGGGAAAGCTCAACAACGCCGGCTCGGCGGTCAAGGTCAACGTCCCGTCGGTGCTGAACATGACCGCGGACGACGCCACCAAGCTCCTCGAAGACGAGGGCTTCAAGGTCGATCCCCACTTCGAGCAGCGCGACGACGTCGCCGCCAACATCGTGTTCGCGCAGAGTCCCGACGCAGACGTATCGGTCGACAAGGGCTCCAGCATCAGCATCACGGCGAGCTCGGGCTCTCAGCCGGTCGCGCTCCCGAACGTCATCGGCCTCCAGCAGGCCGACGCGGTCGCGAAGCTGCAGGGCATCAACATGAAGACGACTGTGGTCACGATCCAGGCCGAGGACAAGGCCGAGGGCACGGTGCTGTTCCAAGATCCGGCACCCGGCGAGTCGGTGCCAGAGGGTACGAACGTCACGCTGCAGGTGGCAGGCCCGCCCGACACCATCGAGATCCCCGACGTCACGGGTCAGGATCAGCTGACGGCGGCCGCCACGCTCGGGCGCAACTTCCAGGTCGCAACCGCGCAGGCGCAGTCCGACACGATCCCGGTGGGCCGGGTCATCAGCACAGATCCGCCCGCGGGCACGAAGGTGCCCCGCGACACTCCCGTCACGATGACGATCTCCGCGGGTTCGCCCGTGACCGTGGTGCCCGATCTCATCGGGCTCACACAATCCGCCGCAGGAGACCGGCTCACGAACGCCGGGTTGCAGATGGCCGTGCAGTTCATCAACCTCGCGCCCGGCGACCCGCGGGTCGGCATCGTCATTTCGCAAGATCCTGTGGCGGGCGTCAAGGCCGACACCGGTCTCGTCGTCACGGTCATCGTGGGTCGTCAGGTCGGCGACGGCGGTGCGTTCCCGACGGGTGGCAACGGGAATGGCAACGGAAACGGGAATGGCAACGGAAACGGCAACAATGGCGGCAGCTCGACGTCGACGAGCGTGCTCTTCCCCTGACGGGCTACCGCACCTGCGCGAGGAAGTTCGCGAGCAGCTGGTGACCGCCGGTCGTCAACACTGACTCGGGATGGAACTGCACGCCTTCGACCGCGTGCTCACGGTGACGCAGACCCATGATCGTGCCGTCGTCGGTCTCTGCCGTGATCTCGAGGCTCGCCGGCAGTGTGTCGCGATCGACGACGAGCGAGTGATAGCGCGTCGCCTCGAAGGGTTCCGGGAGCCCGGCGAACACTCCCGCGTCGCGATGATGGATGAGCGACGTCTTGCCGTGCATGATCGTCGACGTGCGCACGACGTCGCCGCCGAAGACCTGCCCGATCGCCTGATGACCGAGGCACACACCGAGGATCGGGCAGACCCCGGCGAACCTCTCGATGATCGCGTTCGACAGGCCCGCATCCTCAGGGCGGCCCGGGCCGGGTGAGATCAGGATGGCATCGGGCGCGAGGGTCTCGACCTCTTCGATGGTGAGCTCATCGGCGCGGTGCACGATCGGCTCGGCACCGAGCTCGCCCAGGTACTGCACGAGGTTGAACACGAACGAGTCGTAGTTGTCGATCACGAGGACCCGGGCACCCACGACTCCGAGATTACGGGGGCGGTTGCTAGTCTCGACGGCGAAATGGCACCTCCGAAGCGTCGCGGTGGCGGTCGAGTGACCGCCAAGGGAACTCAGTCGGGTAGCAGGCCCGCGCCACCGCAGGCTCGCGACGACGGCTCGTCGGGCCGGTACACGCCGCCGATCCCCAAGGCCGTGAAGGTCAGCCCCATGTGGGTGCCGATCCTGATGTTCGCCTTGCTCGGCATCGGGGCCGTGATGATCATGTTCAACTACCTCGAGCTGCTGCCCGGGTCGGTCAGCAACTGGTACCTCGTCGTCGGTCTCGCCTTCATCCTCGGAGGCATCGCGACGGCCACCCAGTTCCGCTGACGTTTGTCCCCACCCTGGGGACAACTCTGGGGTTCGTCACACCGTTGTAACTTCCCCGCCATGTCGCGCGCCCTCGGCTACTCGATCGGGGCGACGAGATCCATGTCTTCCTGGCAGTGGCGTGGAGGGTCGGGCAGCTCGTCGGTGGCCAGCGTCATGCGCACTTCGGTGCCGCAGAGCGAGCAGCGGTACTGGATCTTCACCTTGCGCATCTCGCCCGCGGGGGGCGGCGCCGGCAGCGGTGTCGAAAGCGAACGCAACATGCCGAGCCCGACGCGGAACACGAAAAGCCCGACGAGGATGCCCGCAGCGGCCCAGATGAACGTGCCGAACACGAGACAAGCCTATGGCCGTGATGTGGCGGCGCAATGCGCCGCTTTATCTCGGCGCCGTCCTCCGCTTCGCTTCGGGCGGCGCCTCTCGCTTCGCTCGACAATCGGTGCTTCGCTCACCCGGCGGCGCCTTTGCGCCGCCCTCTGCTACCCCAACCGCTCGATGATGGTGGCGTTGGCCATGCCGCCGCCCTCGCACATCGTCTGCAGGCCATAGCGGCCACCGGTGCGCTCGAGCTCGTTGAGCAAGGTCGACATCAGCTTGGTGCCCGAGCAGCCGAGCGGGTGACCGAGTGCGATCGCGCCGCCGTTCACGTTCACCTTGCTCATGTCGGGGTGGTGCTCCTTCTCCCACGCGAGCACGACCGACGCGAACGCCTCGTTGATCTCGGTGAGGTCGATCTGGTCGAGCGTGAGCCCGGCGCGCTCGAGCACCTTCGCTGTTGCGGGGATCGGAGCGGTGAGCATCAGGCGCGGATCGGCACCGGCGAGCGCGAACGACACGAACCGAGCCCGCGGCTTGAGGCCGAGCTGGTTCGCCCGCTCCTCACTCATGATGAGCACCGCCGAAGCGCCGTCGGTGATCTGGCTCGAGTTGCCGGCGGTGACCATGCCGTCTTCCTTGAACGACGGCTTCAGCTTGCCGAGCGACTCGACCGTGGTGTCCGGGCGGATGCCCTCGTCGGCGACGACGAGCTCGCCGTCGGCGCCCATCACCTGGATGATCTCGTTCTGGAACCGGCCCTCGGCGGTCGCCCGCGCCGCACGTTGCTGGCTCTGAGCGGCGAACGTGTCGAGGTCCTCACGGCTGAGGCCCCACTTCTCTGCGATGAGCTCGGCGGAGATGCCCTGGGGCACGAGGCCGCCTGCAGCCGCGTAGCGCGCGTTCATCGCCGGCCCGAACGGGATGCCGTACTTGCCTTCGGCGAACGAGGCACCCATCGGCACGCGGGTCATCACCTCGACGCCCGCGGCGATGACGATGTCGTACGCACCGCTGATCACGCCCTGCGCTGCGAAGTGAGCGGACTGCTGCGACGAGCCGCACTGCCGATCGACTGTGGTCGCGGGCACGGTCTCTGGGAAGCCCGCCGCGAGCACCGCGTTGCGCCCGATGTTGGCCGCTTGCTCGCCGACCTGCATCACGCACCCCATGATCACGTCCTCGACGAGCTCGGGGTCGAGCTGGTTGCGCTCGACGAGCGCCTTCAGCGTCTCGGCGGCGAGATCGACGGGATGCCAGTCGCGCAGCTTGCCGTTGCGCTTTCCCCCTGCGGTGCGGACGGCGTCGATGATGACGGCGGTGCTCATGGCGTCTTACCCCTCTGTTGGCTCGTTCCGTCCGGCCTGGAATTGACCGACGGGTCAAGTCTGCCATCCGACCCCAACGAGTCCAACCCGCGGTGTGACAGCCTGTGAACGTCGTCGGGTCGAGAGGGGGAAGTGATGGCCTACGCCAGCATCGAGGAGGTCGAACAGGCGGTCGCCGGTCAGACGGTGCCGCGGGTGTTCCTCGAGACCGTTTCCGCCTTGGGTGATCACGTCGCGCTGCGCTCGATGGACCCGTCGGGCGGGTGGAACGAGTGGACGTTCAACGACTACCGGGATCTGGTGGCTCGTGCCGCGGGGGCGCTCTCGGCGCTCGGTCTGTCCGCCGGCGACAAGGTCGTGCTGATGATGCGCAACCGGCCCGACTTCCACTGGATCGACATGGCCGCGCAGTTCCTCCGTGTCACGCCGGTGTCGATCTACAACTCCTCCTCCGTCGAGGAGATCGGTTACCTCACCAACCATTGCGAGGCGCGGGCCGCGATCCTCGAAGACGCTGGCTTCCTCGAGAAGTTCGTGAAGATCCGCGGCGAGCTCCCGACGCTCGAGCACCTCGTGGTGATGGACGCCGGCGCAGCGACGGGCGACGTGAGCTCGCTCGACGAGCTGATGAAGGCTGAGCCGCTCGACCTCGCCGCGCTCGCGGCGCAGACCTCGCCTGACGACCTTGCGACCATGATCTACACCTCGGGCACCACCGGGCCGCCCAAGGCCGTGATGCTCGATCAGCACAACGTCGTGTACACGGTCGACAGCTTGCGTCGGTGCATCACGTTCGACGAGTTCGTCGGCAAGAAGGTCATCTCGTACTTGCCGATGGCCCACATCGCGGAGCGGATGACGAGCCACTACCAGCAGGCCGTGCTCGGCTTCAGCGTGACGACGTGTCCTGACTTCAACCAGATCGCGACCTACGCGCGTGAGGTCCATCCGAACGTGCTGTTCGGTGTGCCGCGTGTATGGGAGAAGGTCTACGCCGGAGTGAATGCGGTGCTCGCCGCCGAACCCGAGAAGAAGGCGCAGTTCGACGACGCCATCGCGACCGCGATCCCCATCGCCGAAGCCAAGGCGTGGGGGACGGCGACCAAGGAGCAGCTCGAGACCTGGGACTTCCTCGACGCGGTCGCGTTCAGCACCGTGCGCAACCTGGTCGGCCTGGACGAGCTCGACCTCGCGGTGACCGGCGCGGCGCCGATGGCCCGTGAGATCTTCGAGTGGTTCAGGGCCGTCGGCGTGCCGATCGCCGAGGTCTACGGCATGTCGGAGAGCTCTGGCCCGATGACGTTCACGACCGACAAGGTGAAGGCCGGCACCGTCGGCGAGGCGATCCCCGGTTGCGAGGTCGTGATCGCCGCCGACGGAGAGGTCATCTGCCGCGGCGGCAACGTGTTCAAGGGCTACTACAAGGAGCCCGAGAAGACGGCTGAAGCGATCATCGACGGCTGGCTGCACTCCGGCGACATCGGCACGATCGACGAGGACGGCTACTTCAAGATCGTCGATCGCAAGAAAGAGCTGATCATCACGGCGGGCGGCAAGAACATCAGCCCGGCGAACCTCGAGAACGCGTTGAAGCTCGTTCTCCTTGTCGGGCAAGCGTGCGTGATCGGCGACTCTCGCCCGTTCATCTCAGCGCTGCTCGTGCTCGACGCAGAGGTCGCGCCGGTCTGGGCGAAGGCGCAGGGCATCGCGTTCGACTCGATGGCCGACCTCGCTCGTGACGAGCGGGTGGTCGCCGAGGTGCAGCGAGGCGTCGACGAGATCAACGAGCAGTTCGCTCGGGTCGAGAACATCCGCAAGTTCACCCTCCTCGGTGAGGAGTGGCTCGCCGACTCCGACGTGCTGACGCCGACGTCGAAGCTCAAGCGCCGAGGCATCCACGCCCGTTACGCCGACCAGATCGAGGCGATGTATCGCTGAGGGCACAGCGGTGGCCCAGCGCGGCAACCGAGTTCCCATGGCCGCGCTCTGGGCGATCGGTTCGGCGTTCGCCTGGTCTTTGACGGCCGTCATCGGCCGGGTCCAGGTGCGCGACGGCATGCCGTCTTCGAGCGCGCTGCTCACCCGATTCGCCGTCTCGGCCGCGTTGCTCGTCGGCGCGACCGTGGTCTTGCGGCGACCGCTCGCGCCCGTTCGGGGCGAACGACTCGGCGTGTTCGCCCTCGGCGTCGTGGGCTACGGAGGAGAGAGCACGCTCTACTTCCTCGGGCTCGAACGGGGTTCGGCGGCAGCGGTCTCGCTGCTCTTCTACACGAACCCCGGCATCGTGATGTTGCTGCAGTGGGCGTTCAGTCATCGCAAGCCTCAACGGTCTGCGTTGCTCGCGTTCGGTGTCGCGCTCTGTGGCGTGGTGCTCGTCGCGTCGACGGGATCAAACGTCTCGATCACGAAGGTCGGAGCGCTCTTCGCGCTCGCGGCGGCGATGACCTATGCGTGTTACTTGCTCGTGAGCGAACGGATCGTGGCGCGGTCTGACGCGGTGACCGTCGCCGGATGGCTGAGTGCAGGCGCGACCGTCGCGATGGGTGTGCGCTGCGCGTTCGACGGCGGTGTGGTGGTCCCCGCGGATCTCCGCGTGCAGTCGCTCGCCGCCGGGATCGCGGCCGCCGTCGCGTTCGCGCTGATGCTGACCGCGCTCGGCAAGCTCGGCGCCGGACCGACTTCGATGCTGTTGCTGCTCGAGCTCGTGTGCGTGATCGTGCTCTCGGCGGTGTTCCTCGACGAAGGGCTCGCAGCCGCGCAGCTGATCGGAGGCGCGCTGATCGCGATCGGCGCGCTGATCATCGTGCGGTCCGGCGCGACGGCCGGACAGGCCGAGCTCGTGCCTGAGCTAGTGGCGGACGGCCATGTCGACGACCGTGGCACCGGCGAGCGCCGGTGAGTCGCCGTAGCTCTTCGCGTCGCCGAACGGGTACACCTTGCCCTGGTCGGTGACGATCCAATAGCCGCCACCGGTGTCGGTGGCGCGGAGTGCGACGGTCTTCGGCACGCTGCAGAGGCCGAGCCCGGGCACCGAGCCGTGGAACGGCACGCCGAAGGAGAACACTCCGCCGTCCTTCGCGTACAGCCAGTACCCGTGGCCGCTCGCGCCCAGCGCGAGCGAGATCACGGGAGCGGCGAGCGGCAACGCCTTCGTGTCGCCCTCGGTCTTGGCGTCGCCGAACGGCAGCACTTCGCCCTTGGCCGTCACCAGCAGGTATCCGCCGCCGCTCGCTGTCGAGGCCATCGAGATCACGGCTGCGCTCGGCGGCCGCGCCCCCGCGGAGCCGAAGAACGGGACGCCGAACGAGAAGATGCCGCCGTCTGAAGCGAGCAACCAGTAGCCGACGCCGCTCGGAGTGGGCTCGAGACGGCGCACGGGCCCGTTGAGGGTCACGCCGGTCATGTCGCCCTTCTTCACTGCGTCGCCGAACGCGTAGACCTTGCCCTTCTGATCGACGATCCAGTAGCCCTCGCCAGACGGTGTCGCCTGGATCGATACGGGCGGTGTCGTGACCTTCAGGGTCGTGAGGTCTCCGAGGTTCGGGGCACCGAACCCGAAGACGTGGCCCTTCGAGTCGAGCAACCAGTACCCGCGCCCGGATGCTGCCGAGGGCGTTCCCGCGGGCGAAGTCGCGGCGGAGCACAACGCGTCGGGATCGGCGGGCGGTGCGGCGGCTCTGGTGCCCCCGCCATTCGTGTAGATGCTTTCGACCGTGTCGTGGATGAGCGTCGCCATCGCCGCAGCGCCGGTCGAGGTGAGATGGAGCCCGTCGCTGACCATGCCGCCCGGCGTCGCGTTCGCGACCGCATTCCAGTCTGCGATGCGCATGTTCGGGTACTGCGTCGCCTTCTGCCGCAGCACGTCGTTATCGGTCTTGTAGTAGGGCCGGGCTTCGTGAATCGTGAGCCACACCACGTAGGGCACGCCGTCGAGCGCCTTCATCACGGCATCGACGCGCGACGCGTAGGTGGTGGGATTGCCTCCATCGTTCGTGCCGAGCTGCACGACGACGATGTCGTGGATCTCGGAGCGCCTCGCCGCGGCGACCTGTGCGCCGGCGATCGTGGATCGGTTCACCATGGCGTCGAACGTGATCTGCCATCCGGCGAGCTGCTTCTCGACGGCAGCCTTCGAGCCGAGCATGACCGAGTCGCCGAGCAGGAACACAGCCCGGGCAGGAGCGGCGCTGGCCGCCGACGTCAAAAGGGGTGAGCCCGAGAGCGCGAGGACGGCGAGCACGGGCGCGGCAACGAGCCGCAGGAGTGCACGCATGGGGTTCATTCTTGTCGGCGAGCGCCGCGTCACCCCAAGTCACCCCCGCTGACCTGGCCTGATTCAGCTGCGGCAACGCCTGGACGGACCTTGACGAGGTACCACGTCGAGGCGCAGAGCCCGACGATGTTGAACAGGATCCCGAAGCCGCACGCGGCGACCCAGACCACGCGGCTCCGCCCGGCGAGGGCGAACGCCCACTCCGGCCGGTGCGCCGCGTCGAGCAGCCCCCACACCGACACGGCCAGCGGGATCGAGAACACCAAGATCCCGATGACCGTGAACAGGATGCGCACGAGGCCAGCTCAGCCCATCTGCCAGACGAGGACCTCGGCTCCGTCGGCCGGGTCCGCGGTCAGCGTCAGCTCCCCTGCGCCGGTGAGGCGCACCGCGTCACCCTCGACCAGCGCGCCCGCGCCTTCGAGCGTCGCGCCACCCCGAGCGACGAACAGGTGGACCCACTGCGCGTCCGGGATGGTGACCAGCTCCCCAGGGTGGAGGCGACCCGCCCAGAGCACCGCGTCCTTTTGGCGGATGCGGATCGCCGACTCGTGTCCGCGGCCGGAGGCCACAGGCACCAGTCCGCCCTTCTCGAGCTCGCCGTTGATGTCCAGCTGCTCGTACCCCGGATCGATGCGCTCGGTGTCGGGCGGCACCCACATCTGCACGAAGTGGACGTCCTCGTCACGACTGGGGTTCATCTCGGAGTGCCAGATGCCCGTTCCGGCGCTCATGCGCTGGGCCAGCCCGGGGTAGAGGATGCCCTTGTTCCCCTCCGAGTCCTTGTGCTCGAGTTCGCCGTTCAGCACCCAGGTGACGATCTCCATGTCCTGATGGGGGTGGGTCGAGAAGCCCGTGCCGGCCCGGACGAGGTCGTCGTTGCTCACCAACAGCAGGCCGTGGCCCACGTTCTCGGGGTCGTAGTGCTGGCCGAAGCTGAAGCTGTGGTGAGAGTCGAGCCAGGGGATTCTTGTGTGGAACCTGCTTCCGGCTTTTCGAACGTCGATCATCGTTGCCTCCATATCGTTGCAAATGCAATCAACGTGCGGAGCCGTGATCTATTCCGTGAGCTTGCTCATTGCCCGCTTCAAGGCGGCCACATCGCGCCCGTCCAGCTTTCGTGCGAAGTGCTCCTCGATTCCCCGAAGGTGCACTGGCGCCGCGCGGCGCAACGTCGACCTGCCTTCGGTGGTGAGCACCGCAACAGTGCCGCGCCCGTCTTCTTCGCTGGGCTCGCGTGCGACCAGGCCCGCGGCCTCCATGCGGTCGACCTGCCGCGTGAGGCTGCTGCGGGGTATGACGAGACGCGTGGCGAGCTCTTGCATGCGCAGGCGCCCGCCCGCCTCGGACAGCTGGAAGAGCACGTCGTACCAGCTCAGCGGCAACGACCGTTCCTCGGCGAGCTCCTGCTCGAGCTGCGCCACGATCCGTGCGTGCGCTTCGAGAAACGCACGCCACACCTCGACTCGGCTCTTCGCTGGCCGCGAGTCGGCCGCCACGTCAGGCGGTCGACTTCAGCGCCGCGGCAAACGCCGCGAGTGCGGTAGCGATCTCGGCCTCGGTGACGACGAGCGGAGGCATCCACCGCAAGACGTCGTTGTTCGTGCCGGCGTTCATCAAGATCAGGTGTCCCTCGTCGAGGCAGTGCGCCTGCACCGCGCTCACCCGGCCGGGATCGCTGAACTGCGACCCGACCATCAGGCCCCACCCGCGGACGTCCACGATGCCGGGGTCGTGCCGGGCGAGCTCGCTCAGCCCTGCGCGCAGCTGCTCGCCGCGAGCGCACACGTTGTCGAGGAACCCGGGCTCGGTCAGCACGTCGATCGTGGCCAGCGCCGCGGCGCACCCGATCGGGTTGCCGCCGTAGGTGCCTCCGTGGCTCCCCTTCGGCCAGCGAGCCATGAGCGCATCGGATGCGCCGATCGCGGAGATCGGAAATCCCGAGCCGAGTCCTTTCGCAAGCACCATCACGTCGGGCCGCACGTCGTAGTGCTCGACCGCGAACATCTTCCCCGTTCGCCCGAAGCCGGTCTGCACCTCGTCGGCGACGAACAAGATGTCGTGCTCGGCGCAGATCTCGGCCAGGCCGCGCAGGAACGCCACCGGGGCGGGGAGGTAGCCGCCCTCGCCGAGCTCGGGCTCGATGACCATGGCTGCGGTCTCGCTCGGAGCCGTCTGTGACTTGAGGAGCAGCCGCACCTGGTCGAGGCACCAGTCGCTGTGCGCGTCGTCGGCGGGGAACGGAGCGACGAACACGCCGGCGGGAAGCGGAGCGTGGCCGGCGCGGTAGCTCGTCTTCGACGTGGTCATCGCCATCGTCTGGTGCGTGCGGCCGTGGAAGCTGCCCTGGAACACGATCGTGTTCGGGCGTCCCGTCGTCTGCTTCGCGAGCTTGACCGCGCCCTCGGTGGCTTCGGCGCCCGAGTTCGCGAAGAAGAACCGGTCGATGCCGTCGGGGGTGATCTCCGCGAGTCGGTCGGCGAGCTGGTCGAGCAATGGGTGGCGGTAGACGTTCACCTGCGCGTGGATGAACTTCGTCGCCTGCTCTTGGATCGCCGCGACGACATGGGGATGGCAGTGACCGGTGCTCGTCACCGCGATGCCCGACGAGAAGTCGAGGTACTCGGTGCCGTCGGTCGTCGTGACCCACGAGCCCTTGCCCGACGCAACCTGCAGGTCGGTCACCTGGAACCAGACGTCCGAGAGATGGGAGCCCACCGCTCGATCGTATGCCCGCGGCCCCGGGGCGGCCGCGGGCTCACACGTCTTATGCGGCGGCGAGCTCGCTCGTTGGCGCGAGCGCGATGTCGAGGACGTCGTGCACGTCGTCGGCGAGGTGGAACTTCATCACCGCGCGGACCCTCTCGGGCACGTCGTCCAGGTCGGGCCCGTTGCGCTTCGGCAGCACGACCTCGGTGAGGCCGGCTCGATGTGCTGCGAGCACCTTCTGCTTGACGCCACCGATCGGCAGCACGCGGCCCTGCAGGGTCACCTCGCCGGTCATGCCGACCTCGGCCCGCACAGGGCGATCGGTCAGCAGGCTGACGAGCGCGGTGGTCATCGTGACTCCGGCGGACGGCCCGTCCTTCGGTACCGCGCCCGCGGGTACGTGCACGTGGAAGCGCCGCTCGAGCGCGCTCGGCGCGATGCCGAGCTCACTCGCATGTGCCCGCACGAAGGACAGCGCGATCTGCACCGACTCCTTCATGACGTCGCCGAGCTGTCCGGTGAGGGTCAGGCCCGGGTCACCATCGGAGGCAGAAGCCTCGATGAAGAGGACATCGCCGCCAGCGCCTGTGACCGCAAGGCCGGTTGCCACTCCCGGTGTCGCGGTGCGGTCAGCGGCTTCGGCGAAGAACTTCGGCCGTCCGAGAGCGGTCTCGATGTTCGCCTCGTCGATGTGCACCGGCACGAGCGTCGGGTCAGTGGCGACCTTGGCCGCGACCTTGCGCAAGACCTTGCCGAGCTCGCGCTCGAGGTTTCGCACTCCCGCCTCTCGCGTGTAGTCGACGACGACGTGACGGATCGCTGCCTCGTCGACGTCGACATCCTCGGATCGCAGTCCGTTGCGGTCGAGCTGCCCGGGAAGCAAGTGGTCGCGGGCGATCACGACCTTCTCGTCCTCGGTGTACCCGTCGAGTCGCACGACCTCCATGCGGTCGAGCAGCGGGCCGGGAATGGTGTCCGCGACGTTTGCAGTCGCGATGAACACGACGTCGGACAGGTCGAGCTCGACCTCGAGGTAGTGATCGCGGAAGGTGTGGTTCTGCGCGGGGTCGAGGACCTCGAGCAGAGCGGACGACGGGTCGCCCGACCATCCACCTGCGCTCAGCTTGTCGACCTCGTCGAGGAGGACGACGGGATTCATGGTGCCGGCTTCGGTGATCGCCCGAACGAGGCGCCCCGGCTGTGCGCCGACGTAGGTGCGGCGATGGCCGCGGATCTCGGCCTCGTCGCGCACACCGCCCAACGCGACGCGCACGAAGCTGCGGCCCATCGCGCGAGCCACTGATTCACCGAGCGACGTCTTGCCGACGCCGGGAGGGCCGATGAGGGCGATGATCGCGCCCGCGCCGCGCCGGCCTTCTGCGGCCTCGCTCATGCCGCGCTCCGCCCGCAGCTTGCGCACGCCCAAGTACTCGACGATGCGGTCCTTCACCTCGTCGAGGCCCGTGTGGTCCGCGTCGAGCACGGCGCGCGCCTCGACCATGTCGAGCCGGTCGTCCGAACGCTGGCCCCAGGGCAGCTCGAGCACACGGTCGAGCCACGTGCGGATCCAGCTCTGCTCCGGGCTCTGGGCGTTGCCGCGCTCGAGACGGTCGATCTCACGGTCGACCTGCGCCCGCACGTTCTCGGGAAGCGGCAACGCAGCGGCCTTCGTGCGGTAGTCGTCGAGCGTGTCGTCGTCTCCGTCGCCGAGCTCCTTGCGGATCGCGGTCATCTGCTGGCGGAGCAGGTACTCGCGTTGGGCCTTGTCCATCCCCTCGGCGACGTCGTTGCGGATGCGCTCGGCCATCATCAGCTCGCCGAGCGTCTGACGTGCCCACGTGAGCACGAGCTCGAGCCGGTGGTCGACGTCGATCGCCTCGAGCACTGCGAGCTTCTCGTCGGGCTCTTGGTCGGACCACGCGGTGACCGCGTCGGCCAGCGCGCCGGGCTCGTGCACCGTGCGCAGGATCTCGGGTAGACGGCGCGATCGACGCTGCTCGGCGATCTGCTCGAGCACGACGCGCAGCTCGCTCGCGACTTCCCGCTGCTGCGGGGTCGGGGCCGGGTCGTCGACGGGCTCAGCCGAGACCCACAGGCCGTCGCCGGCCACACCGGCGCCGATCACTGCTCGCTGGACGGTGCGCAAGATCGCGGCGACCGTGCCGTTGGGCAGCTCGCCCATGTTCTCGACGTGGGCGACGGTGCCGACCTTGGCGTAGCGCTGCTCGACCTGGGGCACGAGGAGCACCCGTCCATCGCTCTGTCGGGCCTGCGCGGCCGCCCGGCGAGCCTCATCGGACTCGAGGGCGAGGGTCGCAACCGCGCCGGGCAGCACAACGGTGCTGCTCAGGGGCACGACGGGGAGGGTCAGGGACGGGGAAGCGAGTGGGGTGGTGGTTGCGTCACTCATGGCCCGAGGGTATCGATCGCAAGTGCGATTACAACATTACGAACCTGTGCTCAGGGGCACACCGACGACCATGAAACGGGCCGAGGTGTCGGCCGGGTGCCGAAGGTCACGCTTGCTGACGTGGCCCCCACACCCATCGCGAGGCACCCTTTTCCACAGCGAAGGTGACCACCGCCCAAAACGCGGGGACCTGAGCCGGCGGGGTGGAGGCGGACCTTCGTCCCCCGTCGTGGTGGCTGCAACGGCGATGTGCGCTGGCGGCCCTGATCCACCGGAGGACTTCTCATGCGCCTGCGCGCGCGGATCGCCATGCTCACACTCATCGGACTGGCCCTGCTCACGACCGGCTGCACGCCCGCCATCATGGCCATCCAGACCGAGTTCGCAGCACGGGGCGCGACCGACGCCGAGCAGCAGGACGCGGTGCGGATCGCCGCGTGTGAGTCGGGCGGCGGCGACCCTCTGAGCATCCAACCCCAGGTCGTGTCACGTGGGAACTACGGGATGTTCCAGATCAATTGGACGGCCCAGCGCAACCGCGTCGCGAGGCTCGGGTTCAGCAAGGACCAGCTCCTCGACCCCACCATCAACGCGCGGATCGCAGCGGATCTCTGGATGGACCTCGGTCAGCGCTTCGGCACCTCCGCGGGATGGTCGTGCGCGCACATCACCGGTGTGCACTGACTCGCTTCGCCAGAAACGTGGCTGGTGAGACGTCTCGTGGTGCCGTACGGTCGGATTACGGGGGGGGGCGTGCAGCCATCGTGTCGCCGACCGAGTGAGGCATCTTCTGTGAGCACCAGGGCGTCAGGCGTGGGTTGACGATGCCCCCGTCCTGGTTCCGTCGGCGTCGTGTGGGTTTCGGTTGGCGGCGGGTCAGCTGTCACGAGTGCCCTGGCGGGCCGCGCGGTGTCTGACGAGGTGCCGTCCCTCACCCGGAGACGTGAAGCTCCTGTCGCGCGGGACGACGCGGTCGTGTTGGCCGAGCACCTGACGAAGCGGTTCGGCGATCGGGTCGCAGTCGACGATGTCTCCTTCAGTGTGGCGAGGGGCGAGGTGTTCGGCTTCCTCGGTCCGAACGGCGCCGGCAAGACGACCACCGTCCGGATGCTTGCAGCGGTCATCGCGCCCACGTCTGGGTCGGGGCGCGTGGCCGGTGTCGCGCTCGAACCGGCGAACGGCCTCGAGATCCGGCAGAGAGTCGCGGTGATGCCGGAGAGCCCGGGTTTGTACGGTCGTTTGACCGTGGCGGAGAACCTCGAGTTCTTCGCCGGCCTGTACGGGCTGCGCGATGGCGGTGCGCGCATCCGACAGGCACTCGACGCGGTCAGTCTCGGTGCACGCGCAAACGATGCCTGCGGCAGCCTCTCGAAGGGTCTGCGGCAACGCGTCGCCCTGGCGCGCACGCTTCTCGCTGACCCGGCGGTGGTCTTCCTCGACGAGCCGACGTCCGGCCTTGACCCGGTCGCGACCCGCGAGGTGCACGAGCTCATCGACGGCCTGCGGGACCGGGGAGTGACCGTGTTCCTGACGACGCATCGACTCGAGGAAGCGGAACGGCTGTGTGACCGGGTGGCGATCCTGGACACGACCCTGCGCACCATCGGACGTCCAGACGAGTTGCGCGACCGGCTCTTTGCCAAGTCGCTCGTCATCCGAACGGCCGAGCCCGTCAAGGACCCTGCGAACGTGTTCACGGTTCGGGGTGTCGAGGCCTGGCGTGCCGATGGCGCTTGCCGCTACGTGTTGACGGTCAATGACGCACTTGCAGCCGCACCCGAGGTGGCGCGCAGCGTGGTCGCAGCCGGTGCCGATCTGCTCTCGCTCACGGAGACGCAGCACTCGCTCGAGGATGTGTATCTCGAGCTTGTCGCGGGCGACGTCGAGGCGGAGCCGTGAACGTGCAGCGCGTGGCGACCGTGGTGCACAAGGAGGTGCGCGAGTTTCGGCGGAACCGCTTCGTGGTCGGAACGATGGTGGTGACGCCGTTGGTGTTCCTGATCATGCCGATGATCACCATGTTCAAAGTCCCCGAGTCGGCGTCGGGACCCCAGGTTCGTGCCGCCGTCGGCGCGATCTCGCTGGTCATGTTGATCGTGCCGATCGTGATCCCGCCCGTCATCGCCGCGTACTCGGTCGTCGGCGAACGCGACCAAGGAACTCTCGAACCCGTGCTCACCACACCGGTTCGCGCCTCTGAGCTCCTGCTGGGCAAGGCGTCAGCGGCGTTCATCCCCTCGGTGGGCGTTGCCTACCTCGTCTACTTCATCGTCGCGATCAGCATCCGATTCGGCGCCGCCGATGCGGTGACCAGCGTCGTCTGGGCGGCACCGCAGATGGTCGCCCAGATCCTGTTCACACCGCTTCTGGCACTCTGGTCGATCTGGGTCGGCATCGGCATCTCCACCCGCGCCAGCGACGTCCGCGTCGCACAGCAGCTGGCGACGCTCGCCGGCCTTCCAGTGCTCGGGTTCATCTCGCTGATCTCATTCCAGGTCATCGTCCCGTCGGTACCGCTCGTGGTCGGTCTCGCACTCGCACTGGCCGCCGTCGATGCCGCCGCCTGGCGGTTCGTCTCCCGACTCTTCGATCGTGAGCGCCTCATCACCGGAGCTCACGGCCGCAAAAAGGCAATCGCGCCGCGCTGACCACGCTGCGTGACCTGGGGGGTCAGCCCTTCGCGGCGGCCTCCGCCAGGGCGTCATCCCACGACATCCGCGCGAGGAGCGGCTTGCGATAGGGCATGAGCATCTTGGGCATGTTCATGCCGAGCGCGCCGACGAGCCTGCCGTCGCGGCCGTAGAGCGCGACGAACTCCCGGTCCTCGATCGCGCCGTGCACGACCTTGACCTCGTCCTCGCCGTGCGCGCGTCCGACGAACTGGATGCGCCTGTCGTACTGGTCTGACCAGAAGAACGGGACGGGCGCGTACGGCACGCCGTTGGCCGGCCCGAGCAGCAGGTTGCTCGCGGCTGCGGCGCCTTGCTCGCCCGCGTTCGTCTCGTGCTCGACGCGCATCTCCTCGTCGAACAGCTCGTTCGGCCACCGCGTGAGGTCGCCCGCGCAGTACACGCCGGGCGGTCCCGCGGCGAGCGTTGCGTCGCAGACCACGCCATCGCGGACCTCGAGCCCAGATCCCTCGAGCCAGCTCGTGTTCGGGACAACGCCGATGCCGACGACCACGACGTCCGCATCGAGGGTCGACCCGTCGCTCAGCTTGACGCGCTCGACGCGACCGGAGCCTTCGATCTCATCGACCCCCGTGCTCGTTCGCACTTCGACGCCATGGTCCGCGTGGACCGCCGCGCATGCGGCACCCATGTGGTTGCCCAGCGCGCGCACCAGGGGAACCGGCAGGGCTTCGAGAATCGTCACCTCGAGGCCGCGCTTCCTCGCGGTCGCTGCGACTTCGGCACCGATGAACCCCGCGCCGACGACCACGACGCGTTGTGGCGTCTTGTCGAGATCGGCGCGCAGCCCGAGGGAGTCTTCGAGCGTGCGGAGGACGTGGATGCCCTCGAGATCGGGGGTGCCGGGGATGCGGCGAGGCGTGGCACCGGTGGCGATGATCAGCCCGTCGTAGGGCACGACCTCGCCGTCGTCCAGCGTGACGGTCTGCGCGGTTGCATCGAGCGCGGTGGCGAGGCGGCTGAAGCGGATGTCGAGGTCGAGGGGCGCGTAGTCCGCCTCTTTGCGCACATGGATGTCTTCGTGCTGCAGCTCGCCGGCGAGCACTCGCTTCGAAAGCGGCGGACGCGAGTAGGGAAGGTGAGCCTCCCCGTTGATCATGGTCACGCTGCCGTCGAACCCCTTGTTCCGAAGCGTCTCCGCCGCTCTCAACCCGGCGAGTGAGCCCCCCACGATCACGACCTTGTGCAGCATCGGGTCAGCCTCTCATCCGAGTGCGATCAGCACGACACCCAAGGCCGCGATGGTGAGACCGATGACTTGGGTTCGATGGAACCTCTCGTGGAGCACGCCCCGCGCCAGCAGCACGGTGCTCGCCGGATACAGCGAGCTGACCGCACCGACGATCGACAGCAGTCCGGTGCGCGTTGCAGCGAGGAAGAAGCCGTTTGCCGCGGCATCGAACAGTCCGGCGCCGGCGATGAGCGGCAGCGCCTTGCGAGAGGGCGGGTCGCGGCGGGCGCGGGGAATGAAGGCGAACGTCAAGGCGAGCAGGGTCGCCGATGTCCACCGAGACGCGAGCAGCGGCCACATCCCCGAGCGCGCTCCGGCGTTCGAATAGAGGACGAAGAACGCGCCGAAGCCGAGACCTGCGGCGAGCGCGAGGAACAACGGCGCACGGCTCCGGGAGACCGGTTCGTGCGGCGAGTCGCCCGCCTCGGACGAGATCAGCGCGACGGATCCGACGGCGAGAGCCACACCGACGAGCGCGAGAGCGGAAGGGCGTTCTCCGAACGCGAGCCCCCAGCCGACCGGCACGATGGCCGAGACCACGGCCGTGACCGGCGCGACCATCCCCATCCGGCCGATTGCCAGCCCTCGGTAGAAGAGCGCGACCGCGACCATCCCGACGATGCCCGCGACGATGCCGATGATGATGTCTTGGCGGGTCGGGTCGGCGTTGCGATCCAGACCGACGATCGCCACGACGAGCACCGCGGCGAGCACGTGCGACAGGAACACGACCCAGAGCACGGGCACTCGCCGCGCGGCGAGGCCGCCGAAGAAGTCACCCGTGCCGTATGTGAAGGCGACGACGAGCCCGAGCAGGACCCCCATCAGTGCTGCTGCTGCTTCGGGGCGCGTGGCGCCCGCGGGCTATGTCGCTGCGAGCTGCGAGGCTGAGAACGCGGCCACGTCGTCGAGCGGTATGAACATGTCTTGATCGCCTTCGACCATCCAGATCGTGCGACGGTTGACGTTGAGCAGCGTGCCTTCGAAGTCGTGACCATCGGACAGGTCGACGTGCACAAACCTGCCGATGAGCGCCCTGAGGCCGTTGCGATCCTGGTCGGACATGCCTCCCCTTTCGCACCCCCCTGCCGCCCGCGAGGGCGGACCCACGCGGGGATCCGAGGGGACCGGCCCAGATCGCCATTGATCTCCGCCCCGGGCCTCGGGATCGCGAGATGGTTTACTTCGCGCGGAAAGGGCAATTGGGGGATGCTCAGCGCACGGGAGAGGGCGGTCCTGCGTTCGCGACGAGTCGAGCGGTCTCAGCCGCGGCTTCGCGCGCACCTTCGTGCTTGCCGATCGCTTCCATGATCGCCCCGACCGCGCCGGCCATGAGCTCGCCCTTGTTCGAGCTCACGTACTCGGCCGAGTCGCGCATTGGCCGCAGGTAGCCGTTGATCTCGGGCACCACGTAACGCGCGAAGAGATCCCAGCTGCGCAAGCTCGCTTCGCGGTTCGCCCAGTCGTGGGCGAACCCGAGGACGCATCCGAACCCGCCGACGGTCTCTTGGAGGGAGGTGATCGCCGCGATGGCATCGTCCGGCGTGCCGATGATGCCCGTGCCCGCGCCTTGCGCGGCACCGCCGTTGGCGATCGCCTCGGCCATCTCGTACGCGTCGGGCATGAGCTCGGCGCCGGGACGGCCGAGCACCTTCACGTTGTAGTCGTTGTGCCAGCGCTGAAGACCGAGCGCGGCTTCCTTGATCGCTTGCTCCTTGGTCTCTGCAAGGTGCCACGCCATGAGCACGCGCCAGTCCTCCCGGTCGACGACCTGGCCATGCTCCTTGGCGGCCTGCTCTGCGAACGACCACTGCGTCGGCAGCGCCATCAATCCTTCGGTCGAGGTCGACGCAATGGACAGCACGCCGATGCCGTACTTGCCTGCGAGCGTCATGCCCGACGGGCTGATGCTCGACGCGACGGCCATCGGCATCTTCTCCTGAAGCGGCAAGATCTGAAGCGCGGCGTCGTTGAGCTCGAACCAATCGCTGTGGTGCGTGAAGCGCTCGCCCGCGAGCAACCGCATGCAGACTCCGATGCCTTCGTCCTGACGGTCGCGGAGGAGGTTCGGGGCGATGCCATGGGTGTGCGCATCCGAGGGAAGGGCTCCGGGCCCGGTGCCGAAGATGACCCGTCCACCGGTCATGTGGTCGAGCTGCACCATGCGCTGACAGACGTTGAACGGATGGTGATAGGGCAGCGAGACGACGCCCGTGCCGAGCTTGATCCGCTGCGTGCGCTCGCCCGCTGCGGCGAGGAACAGCTCGGGCGAGGCGATCATCTCCCAGCCGGTCGAGTGGTGCTCACCCACCCAGAACTCGTCATAGCCGAGCTTGTCGAGGAAGCTCGCGAGCTCGAGATCGCGCTGCAGCAGCAGACGTGGGTGCTCACCCAGCGGGTGGTGCGGGGCCAAAAAGGCACCGAAGCGCAGGCGTGACATTGACTCCCCCTCAGAGCTCTTGACCAGCGGGTCAGGCGGAACCGTACTGGCCGCTCTGCTCCGGAGACCAACGCAGGGCGCGCATTAGCGTGCCTTCGCCATGGCCCCCGCACCCAGCGCGAGAGAGGTGCTGCGATCCAGGTCGGTCAAAGCGCTTCTCGCTCTGGTCGCCCTGTCGAACACGGGCGCGATCGTGCAGGCCGTTGCCCTCGGGAAGTTCGTGTTCGACACGACGGGCCGCGAGCTCGACCTCGGCCTCGTCGGGCTCGCGGAGTTCGCGCCCGCGGCGCTGCTGGTGCTCGTCACCGGCCACGTTGCCGACCGCTTCGACCGTCGCATGGTCGTGCGCATCGCCCTGGTCGGCGAAGCGATGTGTGCCGGGGTGCTCGCCTGGTACGTGAGCACGCAGCCCACCGCCGTCGGTCCGATCTTCGCGTTGAGCGCGGCCTACGGCGTGTTCCGGGCGTTCGCGGCGCCGGCCTCGCGTGCGCTCTATGCCGACGTCGTCGACGCCGACTCGTTGCCTCGCCTCGTGGCGATGACCTCGGTGTCGTGGCAGGCCGCGCTGATCGTCGCACCAGTGCTCTCCGGCTTCCTCTACGTCGGGTCGCCCACGTGGCCATTCATCGCCGCCGTCGGCCTCGCGATCGTCGCGACGTTCTCGACGCTGCTCATCAAGGTGCAGTGGGGCCGCATCGGCCCGAAGGACGAAGAAGAGCCGGCAAGCCTCCACACCGCGCTGGAGGGACTCCGTCTCATCCGGCGCACGCCGATTCTGCTCGGTGCGATCTCGCTCGATCTGTTCGCGGTGCTTTTCGGGGGGGCGGTCGCGCTACTGCCGGCGATCGCCGAAGATCAGCTCGGCGTGGGTGCGGTGGGGCTCGGCTGGTTGCGCGCCGCCGTCGGCATCGGCGCGTCCGTCATGGCCACGACGCTCGCGCTGCGACCGCTGAACCGACATGTGGGGCGCACGCTCTTTGTGGTGGTCGGGATCTTCGGCGCCGCCACCATCGTGCTCGGCGCGACCCACAACTTTGCGGTGGCGTTCCTCGCGCTGGTCGTCCTCGCCGCCGCTGATTCGGTGAGCGTCTTCATCCGAGCGACGCTGACTCCCCTCGTTACCCCTGCGTCAGCGCGCGGCCGTGTGCTCGCGGTGGAGAACGTGTTCATCGGCGCGTCGAACGAGCTCGGTGCATTCGAGTCTGGCGTCGCGGGTCAGCTGCTCGGCGTCGGTCCCGCGGTCGTGTTGGGTGGAGCGATGACGCTCGTGGTCGCGGCGACGTGGTCGAGGTTGTTCCCGTCGTTGCGCGACGTCGACAGGTTCCAAGACGCGCAGGACGCGTCCGCGGCCATCCATGACGAGATCGCGCCGCCGCTGGCGGCAGGCGCCTGAGCGATGCGGGCGTGGGCTGTCGGCACTCCCGGTCCGATCGCCACGCATCCGCTCCAAGCGGTCGAGCGCCCAGTCCCGACAGTCGGCCCTGGAGAAGTGCTGGTCGCGGTAAGCGTGTGCGGCGTCTGCCGCACGGACTTGCACTTGGCGGAGGGCGACCTCACCCCGCGGCGGCGCGGGGTCGTGCCCGGGCACGAGGCCGTGGGACGCGTGGTTGCCCGCGGCGCCGGGGCGCATCGCTTCGAGATCGGGAGCCGCGTCGGCATCGCGTGGCTGCGCCACACCTGCGGATCGTGTCGGTTCTGCGTGCGGGGCGCCGAGAACCTCTGCATCGCGCCTCGCTTCACGGGCTGGGACGACGACGGTGGCTACGCGGAGATGGCGGTCATCGACGAGCGATACGCGTACGCGCTGCCTGACGGCTACGACGACGAGGCGGCGGCCCCGCTGCTCTGCGCGGGGATCATCGGGTACCGCGCGCTGCGTCGTTCGGCTCTGCCCGCGGGCGGCCGGCTCGGTGTCTACGGGTTCGGCGCGTCGGCCCACCTCGCCGCACAGGTCGCGCTCCACGAGGGTGCGACGGTGCACGTGCTCACTCGTTCTGCGGAGGCTCGGAGCCTCGCGCTCCAGCTCGGTGCGTCGTCGGTGGGTGACGCGTACGACGAGCCGCCAGAGCCGCTGGACGCAGCGATCCTCTTCGCCCCTGTCGGCGATCTCGTGCCGATCGCGCTGCGGGCGCTCGATCGCGGCGGCACCCTTGCGATCGCGGGCATCCACCTGACCGACATCCCGACCCTGAGCTACGAGCGCGAGGTGTTCCAGGAGCGGTCGCTCCGCTCGGTCACGGCGAACACTCGCAAGGACGGCGAGGAGCTGCTCGCGATCGCCGCGACGACGCGGCTGCACGTGGTGACGACGCCCTACGAGCTCGACCGAGCCGATCAGGCTTTGGCTGACCTCGCCGCCGACCGTGTCAACGGCGCCGCAGTCATCCGGGTCCGCTGACTGCGATGAAGCGCCGATTCCGCGACCGAGCGCAGGCGGGCGAGGAGCTCGCGGCTCTGCTCACTGCGTACGCGGGTGTCGACGGTGTCGTGCTGGGTCTGCCTCGGGGTGGGGTCGCCGTCGCGGCTCCCGTCGCCGAGCGCCTCGGCTTGAGCCTCGACGCGTACATGGTGCGCAAGCTGGGTGTCCCCGGGTACGAGGAGCTCGCGATGGGCGCACTCGCCTCAGGCGGCGTGGTCGTGTGGAACCCCGACGTGCTCGCGTCCGTGCGCGTCGACGACGAGCGGCGTGATGCGGTCGTCGCGCGCGAGCAGGTGGAGCTCGCTCGCCGCGGGAGCGCATACCGAGGCGACCGCCCCGAGATCATCGTCCGCGGTCGCACGATGATCGTGGTGGACGACGGCTTGGCCACAGGGGCCACGATGAGCGCCGCGGTGGCGGCACTGAAGCAGCAGGAGCCGGCGGCGATCGTGGTCGCCGTGCCGGTCGCGCCGCGAGCAGCCGTCGACGAGCTGGCGAGTCAGGTCGACGACATCGTGGTACTCGTCGTGCCCGAGCACTTCGGCGCCGTCGGCGAGTGGTACGACGACTTCAGCCCGACGACGGACGCCGAGGTGGTGGCCCTGCTACGCGGCGACCGCGACTGAGCGCGGCGCGCCTGATGCCAGTCGTCGCCAGAGCGCGCGGTAGCTGGGATAGGTCAGCTCCTCGGTGACCCAACCCGCTCGCACGAGCTCGGCGTGCAGCTTCGGGAGGTTGCGCCACGGCACGCCCATGTCGACGTGGTGGGCGAGGTGCCAACCCGTGTTGTACGGAACGAACGTGAGCCGAGCGATCCGGCTCTGATGCACGACGTGGGTCGTGAGGCGCCGATCCTTCGAGCGGGTCATCCCGGCGTGCTCGGCAATGGCGCGCAGCCGGTTGCTGAACTTCCACAGCGTCATCCACGGCGCCACCCAGATGACCGGGTACACCCACCAGCGACCGAGGGCGATGCAGGCGCCGAAGAGCACTGCTTGCACGGCGACGATGCACCATGCCTCTCGGCTTCGCGACTTCACGGCACGCAAGAGGCCCTTCATGTTCTTCGAGCCCGACACGAAGAACATGTCGCGCGTCAGCTTGCGTCGCATCGAGTCGGCCGGGATCGGGTAGCCCGCGTAGAGCGCCAAGTCGGGCTCGTCGGGGCCCATCTCGTCCTTGTGGTGCGCGAAGTGCACCCGCCGGTACGCGGTGAACGCCTGGAACGTCGGGTACGCGAGCAGCCACTTGCCCACGCCGTCGTTCAGCCAGCGCCAGGTGAAGAGCAGCCGATGAGCAGCCTCGTGACCGAGGATGTTGAGCAGGCAGTGCCCCCGGCCCATCCAGAGGAACGCAAATGCATACGCCCACCAGCGGTCGATCCAGATCGCTGCACCGACGACCCCGAACGTCTGCAACAGGCACGCGACGACCGTGACGGCACTGCGCGAGTTCGAGATGCGTCGCAGCTGGGATCGCACCGACGGCACGGGCATGCCCGTCTGCTGCAGCCTCTCGGTCGGCAGCACGTCGGGCAGTGAGCTCGCGTCGGGCAGCATCGTCGTGGCGATGTCACCAGCATTACACTTCCAGATCAGATGACGCAACTCAGTAATACGAGAGCCACGGAGCGGCCGCTCACCGCCCGGTCGATCGTCGCCAGCGCACTGCTCGGCACCCATCCTCCGGTGTTGCGGGGCCAGCTGTTGGTGCGACTCGGCGAGCTGTTCGGCGTGTCCGAGGGCACGACTCGTGTCGCACTGTCGCGCATGGTGGCGGCAGGGGAGCTCACCGTCGACGACGGCCGCTACCGGCTCCGCAGCCCGGCGCTGCTCGCTCGCCAGGCGGCGCAGGAGCGCGGGCGTGCGAGCCCGCGTGGCCGTTGGAACGGCGATTGGGCGATGGCGATCGTCACCGCCGAGCAGCGAGACGCGCCCACGCGTACGGCACTGCGGGATGCCGCCCACGCGCTACGGCTCGCCGAGCTGCGCGAGGGCGTCTGGATGCGTCCCGACAACCTCGACTGGGAGGGTGGACCCGCGGCGGCTGTCGTCGACGAGCAGTGCACGAGGATGCAAGCTCGACCGGCGGACCCTGTCGCCCTGGCAGCGACGCTCTGGGACCTGCACGCGTGGGCATCGGCAGCACGAGCGCTGACGGGGAGCATGCATCGCTCTCGGGCGAGTCTCGACCGCGGAGACTTCGACGCCATCCCTGAGGCGTTCGTGACCTCGGCCTCGGTGCTGCGCCTGCTCCGCGACGACCCACTGCTCCCGCCGGCCGTGCTCGGGCGTGCGTGGCCCGGACCCGAGCTTCGCGATGTGTACGACGACTACGACGCGGCGTTGCGTGGGCTGCTGCGAGCGTTCTTCACGCCGACACCCGACCGCCCTTCTCCGCCGCGGCGCACCCGGACGCGGCCGGGCTCGGCGAGCACCTCGAGCCGGCGACGAGTGAGCTGGGCGTAGCGGAGCACCTGGCCGGCGAGGATCTGCGGGTCGACCTGGTCGGGCACCGTCAGGACGACGGGACCGGAGCGCACGTCGCGCACCACGTCTCGGAGCACGCGCTCGAAGGCGGGGTGGAAGCGGACCGCTGCGGAAGCCATGGGGCCATGATGCAGGGGGGGTGTGACATTAAGTCCCGGCTTGTCCTGCCGATGGTGCTTCTCGTGGACTTCGCCCGGCTCGCGATCGAGGGGTCGCCCGACGTCCTGCTGATCACGGACAACGAGGGCATCCTCCGGTGGGCGTCACCGTCCGTCGCCCTGCTCGGATACGACCCGGTCGTGCAGATGGGCACCCAGGTGCTGGACTACGTGCACCCCGACGACCTCGGCTACGCCCTCGGCATGCTCACCGAGGCAGTGCGCCGGCCGGGCCAGCACTCGCCTCCCGTGTTCCGAGTGCTGCACGGCGACGGCCGACTGGTCGAGGTCGAGGCCGCGGTCGCCAACGTCGAAGACGGGCACGGGTTCGAGGGGCTGATGCTCTCGCTGCGTCTCATCGCCAACCGCGGTGTGCTGCCCGGCCGCCGGCGCGGGCTCGAGAAGCTGCTGCAGGACATCGCGGCGCGTTGCGCAGGCGCGGTCGGCGAGGACGTCGCGACGGTGACGGACTGGGCGCTCGCGCAGCTCGGCGAGTTCCACGGGGCAGCCAGCGTCGTGTTGGCGCGTGCCGAGGGCGGCCGGGGGGAGATGCGCATCGACCATGAGTGGGTCGCGCCCGGAGCGGTCTCCGCGCTGGGCAGCCATCCCGAGATCTCGCTCTCCGAGCTGCCGTGGGATCACCGCGAACCCCCGGAGTCGGGCTTCGTGATCGTCTCCGACGTCGACGCCATGCGCCTCGGCATGTCCGCGTCGCACGACATGCTGCGCGCGTTGGGCGTGCGAGCCGCGGTCGACGTCGCGATCGTCGACTCCGACATCACGATTGGCGTGCTGAGCATTCGGTTCGCGCTCCCAGGAGATGCGATCGCATGGGACGACGGCAATGCCTCGCTCGTGCGCACCGCCGGGGACTTGCTGTGCCTCAGCGTGGCGCGTCAACGCGCGGAGGAACGGCTCGCGCGGCTCGCGCACCACGATCCGCTGACGGGTCTCGCGAACCGCACACAGCTCGCGTCAGCGATGCGGCTCGCGCTCGGACGTCGCGATCGGCGTCCGGGTCAGCCCTCACTGCTCTTCTGCGATCTCGATGGCTTCAAGAGCGTCAACGATCAGTTCGGACATTCCGCCGGTGACCGCACGCTCGTCTCTGTCGCACGCGCCCTTTCGGCGGTCGTGCGCAGAGGCGACCTCATCGCGAGGGTCGGTGGCGACGAGTTCGTCGTGCTGTGCGGTGAGCAGGACGGCCCAGGCGAAGCGGTCGAGGTCGCGGAGCGCATCCGCGGCGCGGTGGAGGCGCTGGGGCCGACGGACGGCGTGCCGTTGCCGCTCAGCGTGAGCGTGGGCGTCGCGATGTCCGAGCCCGACGACGACGAGGACACCTTGCTCTTGCGAGCCGACCGCGCGATGTACGCGCGCAAGCACGGCGTCAGGCCGGTGGCCAGGGCGAGGTGACGAGCAGCGCCACCGAGATGAGCAGGATCACGACTGCTGTCGCGATGAGGCCGTAGCGAGCGACCTTGATCGGGAAGTGGCCACTTATCCCGACGAGGAAGAGGACCGTCGCGAGGAAGACGGTGATGCGGATGTACCGGTCGGCGTGCTCGGCCGCTTCAGCGCCCTCCGCACTGGCTTCCTCCGCCTTCTTGTCGAGCTCGGCAGCCTGCGCGAGCTCAGGCTGCTTGTACTCGGGCATGAACGTCGGGCCGGGCGGCGCATCGGGGTCGTTCAAGGGGTCTGTGGCGATCCACGCGGTGAACGCCACAGCGAACTCTGGCCGAAAGCGACGCTCGGCGATGTCCGCGGCCTTGACGTTCCCGAACGCCTCTGCGGCAAACCAGGCGTTGAACGAGAGGTCGTCGACCTCCTTGTTCGCCGCCGCAATGCCCGCAGCCCGGTTCGCCTCGAGGCGTTGCGCGTTGCCGGCCGCGAGGATGAGCCGCGACTCGGTGCTCCACTTCGCTGAGGCAAAGCCCGACCACGCGGCCATGAGCGCGACCATCGCGAGCAGCGCAGCCTCGATGATCGTGACGGTGCGGTCACGACCAGTCGGCTCGTGGTGCATCGTGTGCTCGCGATGTTCCGCGATCTTCTCGCCCACCTCGGCCGCGCCGAGGCCCGCCTCCCCCATGCTCTCGGTCCGGCGCTACTTGGGCTCGCGCCACATGAGCCACTGCTTCGGGCCGTCGTTCTTGTGCGTGATCTCCTCACGCACCTCGAAGCCGAAGTGGCGGTAGTACGGGACGTTCACGTCCTTCGACGACTCGAGGTACGCGCCCAGACCCTCGGCATCGCACTTCGCGAGCACCGGCTCCATCACCGCGGCGCCGAGCCCCTTGCGCTGGTGCGCCGGATCGGTGCCGAGGAACTCGAGGTAGTAGTGCGGCTCCTTGGGATGGTGCTTCTCGAGCAGGTTGAGGGCTTCGAGCGCCGACACGAACTGGCGGGCGCCGAAGACGCTGAGGAACCCGGGGGTCGCCTTCAGGATCCCCATCGGCGGTACCTTCCACTTGTCCGGTGGCGCCCAGATCGCCGCGGCCTCGCACTGCTCGGTCACGTAGGAGTGCTCGTGCGGCAGCTGCATCTTGCTCATGAGCGTGAAGAACTTGACGCCCTTCTCGAAGGGCAGGTCCTTCGTGCCGAGGAGGAAGTTCATGACCGGGTCGTCGAAGAAGGCCCTCGACAGCGACGCAGAGAGCGGGGCGATGTCGCCGGCATTCGCCAGGCGCACGGTGGCGGTCATCGCCGGAGGGTAACCCGGGTCGTGCTCGGGGCGGATCCCCCGAGTGGGGCCGCCTACCATGAAGGCCCGCAAGGGGACGTAGCTCAGCTGGAAGAGCACCTGCTTTGCAAGCAGGGGGTCGTGGGTTCGAGTCCCATCGTCTCCACTCCTCGTCCGCTCAGGCGTCGCCGCCCATGTAGGCCTGCATCCGCCGTTGCATCTCCTCGGGGTCGACGTCCTCGATGTGGGTGCTGATCATCCACTGGTGGCCGAACGGGTCTCGGACGCGCCCGCCCCGGTCGCCGTAGAAGTGGTTGTCGAGCGCGTAGATCACCTCGCAGCCGGCCGCCAGCGCTCGCTCCCAGACGGCGTCGACATCGGGGACGTTCAGCGCCATCACGGCGGTCACCTTGCCGCCCAGCGAGCTCGGGGCGGATCCGTTCTCCTCGCCTTCGTCGGTGACGAAGACGACCGAATCGCCGATGCGGATCTCCGCATGGATGATCCCGCCGCCAGGATCGACGAAGGCTTCGCCGATCGGCTCGGCGCCGAACGCCTTGCCGTAGAACTCGATGGCCTCGGCCGCCTGGTGTGCGAAGACCATGCGCGTGGTGATCGTGTGCAGATGTTCGGGAACAGCTCGGACAGCGCTCATACCTCAATCATTGCCCGGCGCACGGGTTCGTATTCCGTGAGCGGGTCGAGGAACGTCGTACTCCACCTCGTGCGGTGGTCGGGACAGCCGAGGCGGTAGTAGAGCATCCGCCTCGTCGTGGTCGTGAGGTTGCCGCCGGTGTTGTGACCGAGCAGGAAGTGCGTGAGCAAAAGGTCTCCTCGACGCCCGAGCGCGGGAACCTGCGGGCCGAGCACCGGCGGATCCGGGAGCATCGTGATGTGACCGCCGGTCGTCATGAGGATGTCAGTGCCGCGTGCGTGGAAGAGCTGTCGGTGTACGAAGTGCGAACCCGGCCACACCCAGACGCTTCCCATGTCGACCTCGGTCTCGTCGGTGAGGAAGATGCCGGCGAGCAAGGTGAAGGAGTCGGGAGCTTGCTGGCCGGGGTGTTGCCGCACGTGGCCGTCGATGTGAGGTCCGCCCGGCCGGTGCGCGTAAGGCGGGATGTTCAGCGCGACCTGGATGTGGTTCAGGATCAGGCGGAGCGGGTGTGGCGCGGTCAGCTCCTCAGCGATCGAGCGAGCGCCGGAGCCGTCGAGCGCGGCGAGTGCGGCGGGCAGCTCCTCGGGCCTCAGGAACCAGAAGTGCTTGCCCTCGGTGCCAGCGGGGATGGGGTCGGCGTCGAGCAGCGCGTCGATCTCGGCGTCGGCCGCGGCCAGGAAGCTCTCTTCGACGACGCCCGGGATCACCAGGTAGCCGCGCTCACCGAACTCGCGCAGCTGGTTGTCGGTCAGACGCACACCCCAGATTCTGTGATGGAAAACGCGCCAGAACTGGCGCATTTCTCAGCACGAAGGCGGTGGCTATCTTGATTTGTCCCCGATGTCACCGTGCAAGCCATCGGCCGTTCGAGACACGCCACCGACGTTTCGCCTCAGGCTCAGCGTCACAGCGAACCAGAACGAGCGCCACGGACGCTCCCACCCAGGATCTCGATCCCCCACCGCAGGGAAGGGTGCTGAGATGCTGAACTCGTGCCGTGCGACATGCGCGTGACGAAGCGCTCGACGCGCTCGAACCGATCCTCGTGCAGCTGCGCGAGCGTTCCGAGCTGACCGAGCGTTCGCGCGGCACCTTCTATCGCAAGAGCCAAGCATTCCTGCACTTCCACGAAGACCCGGCTGGCGTCTTCGTGGACGTGCGCCTGACGCCCGGCGACTTCACGCGGATGCGGGTGAGCACGAAGGCCGAGCAGCGCGCGTTCATGTCGGCCGTGCGGCGAGCGCTCGGCCCGTGAAGTGTTGCGAGCCGCGCCCCATGGAGGCGGCTGACGCAACCATTGCCATGCTCAGCCGGTGAGGCCGTACCAGGCGCGGCGCTCGAAGGTGTCGGGTTCGAGCCGCCACGTGCGCACGAGGCCGTCGACCACGTCGGCGACCCAGATGAGCGTGCGCTTCACCTCGTCCTCGTCGCGAAGCTCGAGGTGCGAGCCGGTCGTGTGGCCGAGCACCGCGACCCACCGATCGCGGCGCCCGATCGCTTCCTCGTAGATGTGGTAGCTCGGCCAGGACGCCGCATAGCCGTGCCACGCCTCGATGTTCGCGTCGCGACCGGCGAAGGGCGCCTCGTCGAACACCTCGAGCGTGTGGTCGGGCGCCATCAGCCGTCCGAGCCCTTCGACGTCGGCCGCGTTGATGCACGCGATGAACTCACGCACGACGCTGATGTCGTCCACGGTGTGCAACTGTCGCGCGATGACGACGGCGACCTGGGGGCAGCTCCATGCATCTGATCCGGCGATGGCCGACGCGGGTCGCGGACTGCTGTATCAGTTCGGCGGCGTGGGGCTCGCGTTCTTGGGAACCGTGCGCACGGACGGCGTCGCCCGTCTGCACCCGGTGTGCCCGTTGCTCACCGACGACCGCATGTACCTGTTCGTGATCCCGTCGTCGAAGCGCAACGACCTTCTCCGCGATGGGCGCTTCGCGCTCCACTCGTTTCCGTGCGACGCGAATGAGGACGCGTTTGGCGTCACCGGCGCCGCTGCGCTCGTCGAAGACGACGCGCAGTGGCGGCTGCTCGCGAATCAATTTGCATCGGAGCGGGCGGGCATCGGCAGCCCGCAGCCCGCCTCCGACGATCTCCTCTTCGAGCTGTCGCTGGTGTCGTGCTTCCTCACGAGGACCACCGGCCACGGGGACTCCGACCCGCAGCATCGGCACTGGCGCGCCTGACGGGCGCGAAGATCATCGGGTGCGGCGTCCGGGGAGACTCGTCGTTGCCCTGCTCGCGACAGGACTGCTCGGACTGCTCGGTGTCGGGTGCGGCGGCGGCGACAGCTCGGCAGGGGGCACGTTCACGCCGGCGAAGGAAGGCGTGCTCACGGTCGCCACTTCGCTACCCGCACCCGGCTTCTGGGACGGCAAGGACATCTCCCACCTCACCGGTGGCTTCGAATGGGGGATCGCGAACGACCTCGCGGACCGGTTCGGCTTGAAGGTGACCTTCCTCGACGTGCCGTTCGAGCAGCTCGCTGCCGGTGACCTCGGGCAGGCCGACATCGCCCTCGCGCAGATCTCGGCGACCGAGGCGCGCCGGGAGCGCATGAACTTCTCGAGTCCCTATCTGCCGAGCAATGCGGGAGCGCTCACCGCGAAGGATGTCCAGCTGCGTGATCTCGCCCAGGCGAAGGACCTCACATGGGTCGTCGAGGAGTCGACGACCGAGGAGGCCCTGCTCCACGATGTGATCAAACCGCACAAGGCGCCCATCATCACGCCGACCCGCGACGAGACACTCGCCACGCTTGCCGCGGGGCGTGCGGACGCCGCGCTGCTCGACCTCCCCACCGCGCTCATCACTGCCGGCGAGCATCCTGAGCTCGCCGTGCCCGCTCAGTTCCAGACCAACGAGCAGCTTGCGGTCGCGTTGCCGAAGAACTCTGACAACACCGAGGCGGTCAGCAGCGCGATCCGCTCGCTCGAGTCCGACGGCACGCTGCAGCACCTGTACGACACCTACCTGCGGCCGCTCTTCTCCGAGGATCCTGCCCATATCCGCGTCATCGTGACCAAGCCGGCGGAGGGTTGATGACCTTCTTCAACCTGCACTCCCCCGACGAAACGGTCACCTCGTTCTTCGCGGTGCTCGCGGTGATCGCGGTGGGACCGTGGTTCGCAGAGCGGATCAAGCTGCCCGGTCTCATCGGTCTGCTGTTCGGCGGCTTCCTCATCGGGCCATATGCGCTCGGGATCATCAGCGAGAACGACACCTTTGTTCAGGGCCTCGGCAACATCGGCTTGCTCTACCTCATGTACCTCGCCGGACTCGATCTCGATCTCGAGATCCTCCGCCGCTACAAGCGCGTCGCCGTCACGTTCGCGCTCATGACGTTCGCGTTCCCGCTGTTGTTCGGATACCTCGGCGGCATCGCACTCGGCTACGACACCGCGGCTGCGATCCTGCTCGGCTCGATCTGGGCCTCGCACACACTCCTGACCTACCCGATCCTGCGGCGCTACGGCCTGGCGAACCACCCCGCCGTGGCGTCGACGGTCGGGGCGACGGTGATCACCGACACCCTCGCGCTGATCGTGCTCGCGGGCGTCAGTGGCTACAGCACTGGTGACGCGAGCGGCTTCGAGCTGTTCGTGCAGATCACCCTCGGGCTTGTGGTCCTGACCGCGTTCTGCTTCCTGGCGCTTCCCCGCATCGTCAAGTGGCTGCTGCCGAGCCTCGGGCAGCCCGCGACCGTTCGGTACATCATCGCCTTTGCCGCTCTGCTCGCCGCCGTGCTGGTGTCGGAGACGTTCGGCATCGATGGCATCGTCGGCGCGTTCTTCGCGGGGCTCGCGCTCAACCCGCTGATCCCCGAACGCGGTCCGCTCTTCGAGCACATCGAGTTCTACGGGTCGGCGCTTTTCATCCCCCTGTTCCTCGTGTCGGTCGGCCTGATCATCGAGCCGGCCGTGATGTTCGAGGCCGCCACGATCGGCACTGCGGCCGTTTTCGCCCTCGCGTGCATCGGCGGAAAGCTCACCGCGGCGCTCCTGTGCAAGCCCGTGTTCGGCTACTCGTGGGACGAGGTCGGCGCGGTGTTCTCGCTCTCGGTGAACCAGGCGGCAGCCACGCTCGCCGCGACCTTCGTGGGGTACGAGATCGGGCTCTTCGGCACGACCGTCGTCAATGCCGTGCTGCTCGTGATCGTGGTGAGCGTCGTCCTCGGGAGCCTTTCCGCCGAGCGCTACGGCCGGCGCCTTCCGGCCCCGCCGCTGGACACCACCCGGCTCGCTCGTGCCGTCATGGTCGTCGTCGACGATGCGACTGACAGCGTCATCGAGACCGAGATCGCGTCCTGGCTCGCGAGGGCCGATGGGGGCCATGTGATCCCCCTCGTCGTGCATCTCGCCGGACACGGCGAGGTCGACGAGTCGCGTGTCGAGGCTCTCAACGAATCGCTCGCGGGACGCGGATACGACACGAAGGTCGTCGTGCGTGTCGACCGCTCGGGCGCGGACGCGGTCGCCAACGCGGCGCTCGGCCAGAAGGCGACGATCGCGATCGTGCCGACCGACCGCCCGGGCCTCGAGGTCGCGATCTTCGGCTCAGAGGAAGATCGTCTCGCGCGGCAGGTTCCTGTGCCGATGCTGCTCGTTCTCGTGGACGAGGTCCCCCGTCACGTCGTCCTCGCGTTGAGCGTGAAGGATCTGCGTGCCCGAACCCACCATCTCCAGGTCGCGTTCGACGTCGCCGAGCGACTCGTGAAGGCGGGACACAGCATCACCGTTTTCTCACCGCAGCCCATACCGGCGGATCGGCTCGAGGCTCTGGGGGGATGTGAGGTCGCCTTCGGCGCGGATCGTGCCGCCTTCCTTCGCTCTCGGGTGACGCAGCACGAGCACGAAGCGGTGCTCGTGCCATCGCCGCCCGGCACCTCGGTGTTCGGTGACGACATCGCAGAGCTTGCAGGTCTCGCCGGCACTGGGCTTCTCATCGCCGTGGGCTCAGCGGCGACCGACGCTCCTGACATCGTGACCATGGGCTCCAACCTCGCCGCCGGAAGGGAGCGATCGGCGTAGGCGCTCAGTGCCAGTGGTGCACGGCGATCAGACGCTCGACCACTTCGTCGAACCGGGGCTTGTCGAGCGCGCCTCCCTCACGGCGAACTGCAGTCGGATCGAGGAGCAGCAGACGGTCGAGCTTCACGTACGACGGCCGTCCCGACTTGTCCCAGGGACCCGTGCCGACCTCCATGTTGTCGGGATGGTCGGTGTGGTCCTTCGACGTGAACGGGATCGCCACGACCCGATCGTGGTCCCAGCCGATCACGAGCACGGGCCGGTCCTTGCCCTGAGCGGGATCGTCTTCGTACGGCACCCACGTCCACACGACCTCGCCTGGATCGGCGTCGCCGTCCGCTCGCGGCGCGTAGCTGATCGTCGGCTTGGTGTCGGGCCTGGCGGTGACGACGCCGGTGTGCGCGGTCGGCGCGGGTGGCTTTGGCGTGGGTCGGACGAGCGACCGCAGCATCGAACGCAGACTCATGACTATGCGCGCACCGACGCTGGCCGCCGGCGCGAGCTGATCACCCCGGTGTCGAAGCCCGAGAGGTGCAGTCCCCCGTGAAAGCGGGCGTGCTCGATCTTCAGGCAGCGATTCATCACGACGTCGAGGCCAGCGTCGTGGGCCTTCTGCGCGGCTTCGAGGTTGAACAGGCCGAGCTGCACCCACATCGTCTTGGCACCGTGGGCAATCACCTCGTCCGCGACGCCGGGCAGGTCCTCGTTCTTGCGGAACACGTCGACCAGATCAACGGTCACGGGAAGCGCGTCGAGAGAGGGATACACCTTGTGGCCGAGGACCTCGTCCGCGCTCGGGTTCACGAAGTACACGTCGAAGTCGGTGCTCGACGACACGAGGTACGTGGCGACGAAGTAGCTCGGCCGCGCCGGGTTCGACGACGCGCCGTACAGCGCGACCGACTGCGTGCGCTGGATGATCGCGAGCCGCTCACGCGTGGTCGGCGAGATCCATTCGCTCACGCGCCCGCTGCTTTGTCGAGCGCGCGGTCGATGTCGCGGATGATGTCGTCGACGTCCTCGATCCCGACGGAGATGCGGATGAGGTCAGGGCTGACCCCTGCACCGACGAGCGCGTCGTCGTCGAGCTGCTGGTGCGTGGTCGATCCGGGATGGATGACGAGCGTGCGGGTGTCGCCGATGTTGGCGAGATGGCTGCACATCTCGACGGCCTCGGTGAATGCCTGGCCCGCGGCGCGTCCGCCTTTCACGCCGAACGCGAACACCGCCCCAGGGCCCTTCGGCAGATACCGCTTCGCCCGCTCGTGATACGGGGAGTCGGGCAGGCCGGCGAACTTGACCCACGACACTCGATGATCGGCGGCGAGGAACTCGGCGACGGTCTGCGCGTTCTTCACGTGCTGCTCCATGCGGAGTGCGAGCGTCTCGAGCCCCATGAGGAACAGCCAAGCGTTGAACGGCGAGAGGGCGGCACCGAAGTCGCGGAGCTGTTCGACCCGCAGTCGCATGCAGAACCCGTACTCGGCGAAGTTCTCCCAGAACCGGAGCCCGTTGTACGACGCGACGGGCTCGGTCATCTGCGGGAACCGACCGGAGTCCCACGGGAACCGCCCCGACTCGACGACGATGCCGCCGAGCGATGTGCCATGGCCGCCGATGAACTTCGTCGCCGAGTGCAGGACGATGTCGGCGCCGTGCTCGATCGGGCGGCACAAGTACGGGGTCGCCATCGTGCTGTCGACCACGAGGGGGAGGTCGGCCGCGTGGGCGACATCCGCGAGCCCCGCGAGATCCGCGATCGAGCCTGACGGGTTTCCGATGACCTCGGTGTACATCGCCTTCGTGTTCGGTCGGACCTCCGCTGCGTATGCGTCGGGATCGTCGTTCGCGACGAACGTCGTGTCGATGCCGAGCCGCCGAAGCGACACGTCGAGGAGAGTGCGAGTGCCGCCGTACAGCTGTGCGCTCGCGACGATGTGATCACCCGAGCCAGCGAGTGCGGTGAACGTCAGCAGCTCGGCCGCCTGCCCGCTCGACGTCGCCACCCCACCGATCGCACCTTCGAGGCTCGCCACTCGTTCCTCGAAGCTCGCGACCGTCGGGTTCATGATGCGCGTGTAGATGTTCCCGAACTTCTGGAGCGCGAAGAGGTCGGCCGCGTCGGCCGAGTCCTCGAAGACGAAGGCGGTGGTCTGGTAGATCGGCACCGCACGCGCGCCAGTCGTGGGGTCGGGCCCCGCGCCCGTGTGCACCGCGCGGGTGCGAAACCCATAGGTCTCCTCCTGCACTGCTCCCCCTCAGCTGAAGTCGGGACGGCCGCGGTTCGTGCGCTTCAGCTCGAACAGGCCAGGCACGCGGGCGAGCCGCTCGACCGTGTCCCAGATCTCGGTTGCCTCGGCGCCTCGCGGGATGCGATTCAGCACGGGGCCGAAGAACGATGCTTCCTCGATCGTGCCGGGCGAGAAGGTGATGATCGGCGTGCCGACGTCGTTGCCCGTGCGGCCGAGCGCGACAGCGGTCTCTTCGCGCAGCACGTCGTCCCACTTCTCGTCGTCGACGGCCGTCGCGACCTCGCTGCCGAGACCCGCGGCGCCGATCGCCTCGTCGATCAGGGAGAAGTTGCCCTCCCGGATCTCCGATGCACTCCGGCCCTGGAGGTGCAGTCGATTGCCGAGCTCGGTGTAGAGCCGGGCGACCGCGTCGTTGCCGGCGGAGACCTTCGTGGCTGCTGCAGCGCGCAACATCATGCGACCGGCGCCGTGCACACGACCGTACGGCGAGTTCGGGTCCTGCTCGAACGCCTTGTCCTCGTTCACGATGCGCAGGCAGATGAAACGCCAGTCGACCTCGTAGCCACGTTGATCGGCCACCTCGACGACCCACCTGCTCGTCAGCCATGCCCAAGGGCAAACCGGATCGAAGAAGAACTCGAGGTCGGCCATGGGGTCAGGCTACGGGAAGCCCGGCAGCCACCCACCCGGTGAAGCCGCCGAGGAGATCGGACACGTCGTCGAAGCCGCTGGCCTTCAGCACGCTCGCGGCGATGCTCGACCGGTACCCACCTTCGCAGTACGCCACGGTCGGCCGATTCGGGTCGAGCTCGTGCACCCGGGTCACGAGCTCTGCCAGCGGGATGCTGCGCGCTCCCGGGATCACCCCGGCTTCGATCTCGCCCGCACCCCGGACGTCCACGAGCTGCAGGTCGTCCTCCTTCAGCAGGTCTCCGAGCTCTCTTGCGGTCAGCCGCGACGCAGGGGAGATCAACACGGGATGGTCGAGGAACCCGGTGACAGGGCCAAGCAGCGCGCCGACGACGGTGTCGAACCCGATGCGGGCGAGGCGTACCCGCGCCTCGACTTCGCGACCAGGAGGCGTGATGAGGACGATCGGCGTGCCTGCCGCGATCACCTCGCCGCAGTACTCCGCGAACCGTCCGCCGAGACCGACGTTGATCGAACCCTGCACGTGGCCGGTCGCATAGTCGATGTCGTCGCGACAGTCGACGATCACCGCGCCCGCGCGCTGACGCTCCATCATCTCGGTGAAGGAGAGGGATGCCGGCGGGGCTTCCTCGTCGAGGAGCGGACGCGTCTCACGGTTTCGGTTCGCGCTGAAGGCGAAGTACAGGGGCGCGGCCGCTTGGCCTTGGAGCACCGCGTCGACGAACTGATCCTCGCTCATGGGCCGTAGCGCGTAGTTCCATCGCCGCTGCTCCCCGATCGTCGACTCGGTCTCGGTCGAGAGGTGCTTGCCGCACGCCGACCCAGCGCCGTGCGCCGGATACACGCGGGTCTCGTCGGGAAGCGTGAGCAGCTTGTCGCGAAGTGACCGATAGAGGAGGCGAGCGAGGTCGTCGGCCGACTCACCCGCGGCCGAGAGGAGATCGGGTCGGCCGACGTCGCCGATGAACAGGGTGTCGCCGGTGAGCACCCCGTACGGCACGTCGTCGCCCGGGCGCTCACGCACGACGATGCTGATCGACTCCGGTGTATGACCCGGCGTGGAGAGCACGGTGAGCGTCACCTCGCCGAGCGTCATCACCTGGCCGTCGCGCAAGAACTCGGCGTCGTAGTCGACCTTGCCCCTGCCGGCCTCGCCGAACGCGATCGTGGCGCCTTGCTCCGCGAGCTCGAGATGACCGGAGAGGAAGTCCGCGTGGAAGTGGGTCTCGATCACGGCCTCGATGTGGAGGCCGTGATCCGCGGCGTCGCTGAGGTACTGCACGACGTCTCGTTGCGGGTCGACGACGACGGCACGACCGGTGGTGGTGTCGCCGATCAGGTACGACGCGTGGGACAGACATCCCAGGTAGTACTGGCGGAAGAACACCGTGGCCGAGCCTACCGAGGTCGTCTTGCGCGACCTCCGAAGTGGTGAAAGGCGATCGCGGACGCGCTCGCCACTCCGATCGAGTCGACGCCCGGTCGCATGCCGATGCGCGCCCGGTGATGGCATGCCGCAAGCAAGACCGGACTGAGACCAGGCCCCTCGGCGCCGAGGACGATGGCGACACGGTCGGGCGGGTCGATCTGCTCGAGGTCGACGTCGCCGGAGGGGGTGAGCGCGATCGACACGCGGCCGTCGAGCGCGCCTGGCCCGGCCACCCGAGCGAAGGGCACGTCGAAGATCGCGCCCATCGACACCCGGATCGCGCGGCGGTAGAGCGGGTCGCAGCACGTCGGGTCGAGCAGCACTGCGTCGATGCCGAGGGCGTCGGCGTTGCGGAAGATCACGCCCATGTTCTCGTGGTCGTTGATCCCTTCGAGCAGCGCGACGACCGGGGCCTCGGCGAGCACCGCGGCGGCATCGCGGGCCGCGGGCCGAGTCGCCGAAGCGAGCACACCGCGATGGATGTCGAATCCCGCGATCTCGTTCATCACCGATTGCGGCGCGAGATAGAGGGGTGAGGGATGGGCGGCGAGCGCGCGGGCAAGCGCCCCCAGCGAGTCCCATTTCGACTCGGCGACGAGTGCCGAACGCATCGGGTAGGACGACCCGAGCAAGCGCGCGACGACGAACGCCCCTTCAGCGATGCACACATCATCGCCTTCGATCGATCGTCGCAATGCCGCGTCGTTCAGCGCGCGGTACTCGGCGAGGCGCGGGTCGCCCGGATCGTGGATGGTCGTCGGTGCACTCATGCGACCGGTAGCGTCGCACGCAGTGCGGAGGTGCTCACGACCCGATTGCGCAGAGGCAGCGGTCGTGCTGCTCGGCTTCGACGCGTCGCGGAGGCTCGCGTGGCTCGCTCCGCTCGACGACGAGGGCGCCCGACACGGCAGCGACCTGTGTCAACGGCACGCCGACGCGATGATCGTCCCGAAGGGCTGGTGGCTCGACGACCAACGCCTCGCCTCGCCTCAGCTCTTCACCCCACCACCGATTGCTCACTCGACCACTGCTGAGGTGGTTCCAGTGAGCAAACGGTCGCCGGTGGCGCCCGAGGAGGACCCGTTGCCGCTCGAGAGCACCGTGGAGTGGGCGCCGCGGTTCGACAAGACCGACGACCTCGATGGGCTGCTCGACGCGGGCACGCCACTGCTGGGGCGGGCCTTCAGTGGTCGGCCTCGGTCACCCGACCGTCCTGCGTGAGCAACGGGCCGTAGAGGTCCGGTCGTCGATCGCGGAACAACCCCCATCCGGCGCGGTCGGCGCGAGCCCCCGCGAGGTCGAGCTCAGCCGTGATCGTCGTCGCGCTCGTGCGATCGGCTTCGGCGAGAGGTCGGCCGCGATGGTCGACGATGAACGACGAGCCGTAGAACGTGAGCTCGCCTTCGGTGCCGATGCGGTTCGCCGCGGCAAGCGCGACGTGGTTGCACACCGCGTGGCCGTCCATCGCACGGCGCCACATGTCGGCGGTGTCGTTGTCTGACTGGTCGCCGATCTCGCTGCCGATGGCGGTGGGGTAGAGGAGGAGGTCGGCGCCGAGCAGCGCCATCGCGCGCGCCGACTCAGGGAACCACTGGTCCCAGCAGATGCCGACACCGATCGTGCCGTGCCGCGTCTTCCAGGCCTTGAACCCCGTGTCGCCGGGGTTGAAGTAGAACTTCTCCTCGTACCCGGGGCCATCGGGGATGTGCGACTTGCGGTAGATGCCGAGCACTTCGCCGTCCTCGACGACCGCCACTGAGTTGTAGTGCGCCTGTCCGGCTCGTTCGAAGAACGACACGGGCACGACGGTGCCGTGGCCTCTCGTGAGCTTCGCGATCGCCGCGACGGCCGGGTCTTCTTCCGACGGCGACGCCCACGCGAACCAGTCCTGGTGCTCGGTCTGGCAGAAGTACGGCCCTTCGAACAGCTCTTGGGGAAGCACGATGTCGGCGCCGTCGTCGATCGCGGCCGACACCCGATCGGCCATGTCCGCCACGTTCTGTGCGCGGTCTGGTCCGCACGCCTTCTGTATGACCGCGAGCACCGGCCGAGAGTTCACAGCTTCAGGGTACGGCTGGGCACCTGTTGCGTGATGCAGTGGATGTTGCCGCCACCGAGGAGGATCTCTCGCGCCGGCGCACCGATGACCGAGCGCTCGGGGAAGAGGCTTGCGAGGATCTCCACCGCTTCGTCGTCGTGGCGCTCGTCGAGCAACGGCACGACGACACCGGAGTTCGCGAGGTAGAAGTTGACGTACGAGCCGGCGAGACGATCGCCCGCCGAGCGGCCTTTGGTTCCCGGCGCGACGGCCACGCCCGCGGCCTCCTCGGAGGTCATGAAGAGCGGGCCGGGAGAAGGCAGCAGGTGCACCTCGAACCCTGCCGCTTCGAGTCGCCGGCGCGCGTCGAGCGACACGGCGTGCTGCGGATCGCTCGTGTCGTCGGTCCAGGTGAGCACGACGACCCCTTGGCGTACGAAGCACGCAAGGTTGTCTATGTGGCCGTCCGTCTCGTCGTCCACGACGCCTTCGCCGAGCCACACGACGCGGTCGACGCCGAGGTGGTCGCGGAGGTGCTGCTCGATCTCGGCGCGCGACAGGGAGGGATTGCGATTGCGGTTCAGCAAGCACTGCTCGGTCGTGAGCACCGTGCCCTCCCCATCGACGTGGATCGACCCGCCTTCGAGGACCAGCGGAGCGCGATGCCGTTCGTCGCCCTCGAACTCGAGCACACGCGCCGCGACCGCGTCGTCAAGCGTCCACGAGTCGTAGAGGCCGCCCCACGCGTTGAACATCCAGTCGATGCCGCAGCGGCCGCCCGAGTCGTCGATGACGAACGTCGGGCCGACGTCGCGCATCCACGCATCGTCGCTCTCGAGTGCGACGACCTCCACGTCGGGCCCGAGGCGCTCTCGCGCGGACTCGCACAGGCGTTGCGTGACTCCCATGCGCACGGGCTCGCTCACCGCGATCGCACGCGCGACCTCGGCAAACGCCTGCTGCGCGGGGGTGCCACCTTCTCGCCAGGTGTCGCGGCGATGCGGCCAGAGCATCCAGCAGCCGTCGTGGTGGGCCCACTCCGGCGGCATGTGGAAGCCGGCCGTCTGCGGGCTCACTCCAGCGTCGAACCGCTCTGGCGGATGAGCTTGGCGACGAGCGCAGTCCAGCCGGTCTGGTGCGCGGCGCCGAGGCCCCTGCCGGTGTCGCCGTGGAAGTACTCGAAGAACGTCATGTGCTCGCGCCAGTGCGGATCGTTGTCGAAGAGCGTCGTGACCACCGTTCGACGGGCGCCCGCCCTCGCCCATGAGGAACAGGCTGATCAGCCGGCGGGACAGGTCGGCGGCGACGCCCGAGAGGTCGTCGAACTGACCCGATCCCGCCGGCAGCTCCACCGTGAAGTCCGGGCCGAGGTAGTGGTGGAACCGCTGCAACGACTCGATCATCAGGTAGTTGACGGGGAACCACACCGGTCCTCGCCAGTTCGAGTTGCCGCCGAACATGCCGGTCGTGGACTCGCCGGGTTGGTAGCTGACCGAGTAGTCGTGCCCACTGAGCATCAGCGAGACCGGATGTGTCTCGTGCACCTTCGAGAGCGATCGCAGCCCGTGCGGCGACAGGAACTCCTGCTCGTCGAGCATGCGGGCGAGGATGCGGCGCAGGCGATTGGGCCCGACCAGCGCGAGGAGCCGTCGCTCGCCGACGCCAGGTCGGTCCACCGTGAAGATGTTCGAGCAGAGGTCCGGTCGGTTCTTCTGAAACCACATCATGCGCTCGACGAAGTCGGGCAGCTTCTCGAACACGCGCGGCTCGATCGTCTCGACTGCGAACAGCGGGATCAGGCCGACGAACGACCGGACCTTCAGCGGGATGTTCTGCTGGCCGATGCGCAGCACGTCGTAGAAGAAGCCGTCGTCCTCGTCCCAGAGCGATACTCCCTCGCCGCCGAGGTTGTTGGCCGCGTGCGCGATGTAGAGGAAGTGCTCGAAGAACTTGGTCGCAACGTCCTCGTAGGCCTGGTTCTGCTGAGCGAGCTCGAGCGCGATGGCGAGCATGTTGAGGCAGTACATCGCCATCCAGCTCGTCGCGTCCGACTGCGCGAGGCGCCCGCCGTCGGGGAGCGGCGCGGAGCGATCGAAGAGGCCGATGTTGTCGAGACCGAGGAAGCCCCCCTCGAACACGTTCAGCCCGGTCGCGTCCTTGCGGTTCACCCACCAGCTGAAGTTGATGAGCAGCTTGTGGAAGATCCGCTCGAGGAACTCGGTGTCCTTCTTGCCGGTGCGCGCGCCGTCGATCTTGTAGACGCGCCACGCTGCCCACGCGTGCACGGGCGGGTTCACGTCGTTGAACGCCCACTCGTATGCGGGCAGCTGTCCGTTCGGGTGCATGTACCACTCGCGGCAGAAGAGGAGCAGCTGTTCCTTCGCGAACTCGGGATCGACGGTGGCCATCGGCAGCATGTGGAACGCGAGGTCCCACGCCGCGTACCACGGGTACTCCCACTCGTCGGGCATCGAGATGATGTCCGCGTTGTAGAGGTGGGTCCACTCGTTGTTCCGACCGGCATCGCGCGATGGCGGTGGCGGCGGCAGCGCAGGGTCGCCTTCGAGCCACTCGCGCACGTCGTAGCGATAGTGCTTCTTCGCCCAGAGCAACCCGGCGATCGCCCGGCGTTGCACGCTTCGCAGCGGGCTGCCGGCGGGCAGGTCGGACGCGAGGTATTCGTAGAACTCGTCGGCCTCTGCCCCGCGCTCTGCGACGACCTCGTCGAAGTCTGTGCCGACGCCGGCGCCTTCAGGGGCCACGTTGGTCAGTCGAAGGCGCACCTGCACCGTCTCGCCCGCGGGCACGTCGAATCGGTACCAGGCGGCTCCCTTCGTGCCGAACCGTGCGGGGTTCACCGTCTCGGCACCGTTGACGACGTGGTCGTTGATGCCGTCCTTCGGGAACGGGGTCGAGTTGTGCTGGCCCCAGAGACGCTTGACGTTCGTCTCGTTCTCGCAGAACAGGAGATCCGGATCTCCCTCACCCACAAGCCAGCGGGTGCCGAGCGAACCGTGGGTCAGCTCGATCGTGTTGCGACTGACCGCTCGAAGCTGGGGATGGCGATTGTCGCGTCCCCACGACCATGTGTTGCGGAACCAGATCGTCGGCAAGATGTGGAGCGGAGCGGTGTCGGGACCACGGTTCGTCGCGTCGATGACGATGCAGATGTCGTCGGGCGAAGCCTTCGCGTAGGTGATCTCGACGTCGAAGTAGCGCGACTGCTCGAACACGCCGGTGTCGACGAGCTCGAACTCATCGAGCTCGCGGCTGCGCCCGCGGTTCGCCTCGACGAGCTGCTCGTACGGGAACGCGCGCTGGGGGTACTTGTAGAGCCAGCGCATGTAGGAGTGCGTCGGCGTCGAGTCGAGCGCCCACCAGTACTCCTTCGCGTCCTCGCCGTGGTTCCCCTCGGCGTTCGTGAGGCCGTAGAGGCGCTCCTTGAGAATCGCGTCGTTTCCGTTCCAGAGCGCGAGCGCGAAGCACAGGTGCTGCCAGTGGTCGCTTATGCCGCCGAGGCCGTCCTCGCCCCAGCGATAGGCCCGCGAGCGCGCGTGGTCGTGGGGAAGGAAATCCCACGCGTTGCCGCCCTCGCTGTAGTCCTCGCGCACGGTGCCCCATTGGCGGGCGGCGAGATACGGCCCCCAGCGGCGCCACAGGGCCACCCGTGTGCGGTCTTCTTCCAGGCGGCGTTGTTCAGCGTCAGAGGCCATGAGTCGGCGCAGTCTAGGAAGGACCCCGCGAGGCTGCCCGGGGTAGCGTCGACAGCAGTGACGATCGAGCGGGAATTCGTCGGTCTGCCTTCGCCCGTCGCGGGACGCGCGGGTGCGGGTGGGCATCCGTGCCAGGGCCTCTATCACCGACCCGCGGGTCAACGACCGACGACCGCGTTCATTGCGACCCACTACAACGTCGACTTCAGCGAGCACTACCTCGCGGAGTACCTCGCCGAGCGCGGGTACGGCTTCCTCGGGTGGAACACCCGGTTCCGGGGCAACGAGGCCTACTTCCTCGCCGACCAGGCCCTCGTCGACATCGGCGTCGGTGTCCGCTGGCTTCGAGAAGTCGCGGGCGTCGAGCGCGTCGTGCTGTTCGGGAATTCTGGTGGCGGTTCCCTCATGGCCTTGTACCAGTCGCAGGCCGTGAGGCCTTCGGTGACCGCGCCTCCCGGTCTGAAGGTCACGGAGGCGGCGCTCTCGTTGCTCCCCGGCGACCTCTATGTGTCCGTCGCGTCGCATCCCGGGCGCCCAGAGGTGTTGACCGCATGGATGGACCCGAGCGTCACCGACGAGCACGATCCCGTCGGCGCCGACCCCGAGCTCGACATGTACGACGAGCGCAACGGTCCCCCGTATCGCGTCGACTTCATCGGCCGGTACCGAGCCGCGCAGGTCGAGCGCAACCGACGCATCGGCGCGTGGGCGCAAAGCGAGCTCGGCCGACTCGCGTCCTACGGGTTGTCCGATCGGCTGTTCGTCGTACGCCGCACCTGGGCCGATCTTCGCTTCGTCGACGGCGACATCGATCCCTCGAACCGCACGGTGCCGCTCTGCTACGCGGGAGATCCCCGGCGTGCGAACAGCGGCGTCTTCGGCATCGGCCAGGTGAACACCTTGCGCACGTGGCTCTCGATGTGGAGCCTCGACGACTCACCCTGCAGCGCGGCCAAGCATCTGCCGGTCATCGTCCTGCCCGCGCTCGTCGTGCAGGCCGACGCTGACTCCGGCGTGTTTCCCAGCGACGCGCAGGGCATCTACGACGGCCTCGGCTCCACTGACAAGCACCTGCTCACGCTGACCGGCGACCACTACTTCCTTTCGCCGGACACCGCGCGCGATGAGCTCGCCGACGCCGTCGCGGGTTGGGTCGGCGAACGCAGCTAGGACCTTCGTCCCTGGCGCCGGCGCGGTCGGATGCTCATCGTGGGGCCATGAAGGTGATGCTGATCGAAAGTCTGCCGAGCGGCGACGCGCGCGTCGCCGATGAGCTGCGATCTCGAGGTCACGACGTCGTTCGCTGCTTCGACAGCGATGCTCGGCCGTTCCCGTGCGTGGGACTCACGTCGCCTGATCGCTGTCCCCTCGCATCGGGTGACGTCGCCGTTGCGTGCGTCGTTCGAGAGTTCGGCCTGTTTGACCCCACTCCGTTCGAGGCCGGCGTGACCTGCGCCCTGCGGAGCCGAGTGCCCGTTGTCGTGGAGGACCCCGCGATGTCGCCATTCGGTGGCTTCGCGGTCGATGCACAAGGGGATCTGGTCGGCACCGCGGAACGTGTGGCGAGCGAGGCGCTTCACGGCCACGTCGAAGTGCTGCGATCGTTCTTCCGCGCGCACCCGGTGATGGACGTCGACGTGCGCCGCAGCGGAGGCGACCTCCGTGTGACCCTCACGCTCCCGAAGCACGCGTCGGAGTGGACGGTGCAGTACGTCACGTCACGCGCGGCCGGAGTGCTTCGCCAGTACGACCGTCACGCGCCGCGTATCGACGTCGCCGTGAGGCGCGCCTCGTAGTCGTCCGCGAGAGCGTGGAGCGCGGCCGCACCGTCGCCGCTGAAGGACGAGCCGTGCATCACCGCGATCGTGGTCGGGCCGAGGTCGGCCAGTCTCCGCATCGTCGGGGCAGTGTTCGGCGTGAGGCAGGTGGCGACGAACATGTCTTCGGCCTGTGAAGCCGCGCCGACGATGTCGTCGGTCGTGAGCGGCGCGGGGTCGCCGAGGTTCGAGAACAGGTCGCCGGCGAACAGCGTCTTCGTCGTCTCGTCGTAGAGCACCCGTGCCTCCCAGCCGTGCGGGACGTGCGGCGTGTCGATGTGACGGATCCGGTGAGAGCCGAGCTCGAGCACCTCGCCGTCCGCGAGCGCCCTCGGCGGCCGGTCGCACAAGTCGTTGAGCGACACCATGCATCCCATGACGCCGTGTGCGACCTCGGCTTCGGGAGCGATGGCGAGCAGGTGGTTCATCGACCCGCACTCGTCCGACTCGACGTGGCCGAAGGTGATCCACCGCAGGCGCTCGGTCGGGATGATCGACGCGATCGCTTCGTTGACGAGCGGGAACATGCCTCGCGGGCCGGTGTGGAACAGCAACGGCTGCTCGTCGGCGATCAGGAACTGGTTGAACGTGAAGCCGGTCGGGCCGACCTCGGGCACGAACGTGGACAGTCGGTAGGTGTGGTCGGCGATCTCAGTGACTCGAGTTTCCATCGTGTGTCCTTCTCTCAGAGGGGGAGGGGGTTGCTCAGGATGCCGTCGCCGTGTCCGCGCTCGGCGAGCGTGCGAAGGAACTCGACGGCGTCGAGGGTCACGGTGTCGCCGCCCTCGCCGTACTTGAAGCTGCCGCCCGCCGGTCCGGTGAGGTGGAGCGTGAAGGGCACGTCGTACACGGCGGCCCACTCGGCGACGTAGTCCTCCATGAGACGACCGTCGTGCTCGGCGTCGAAGTCGAGCCCGTATCCGATCGCCTCGCAGATGTCGACGCGGTGCATCCACACGTCACGCGTGAATCCCAGGTCGAACAGGTACGACACGGGCTGCTTCCCGATGACCGGGAGGTTGAGCACCTTCAGCTTGGCGATTGGGCGGGGGAGCTTGGTGCGGGCCTTCACCGCCTTCGGGTAGGTCGACTCCCACTCTGCGATGAGCTGCTCAGTGGTGAGGTCGGCGCGCTCACGCACCTGCACCTCGTTCATCCCGTCCCACCAGAACTGCCCGCCGATCTCAGCCGTGACCGGCTTGCCCTTGCGCTTCTGGCGGAAGAACTCGCGCGGCGAGACCTGACCGGCCGCGGAGCCGACGACGTGGGCAGCGACGGCGCGCACATCCCAGATCGAGCAGTCGGTGGGCTTCGACCAGTCGTCGGGAGCGATGGCGCGAAGCAGCGCGGCGAACTTCGCGTCTTCGGCGGTGGCGAGTTGCATCGCCTCGTCGTGGCCGATGCGGGGGATCGTCGTGACGTCGCGGGTGGTGGTCATGGTCATGGGGCAGCCTTTCGGTTCGAGTCGAGATCAGCGAAGAACATCGTGAGCACGCGGTCGGTGAGGCGGATCCACCGGTCGCCGCCCGGGTCGTTGGCGACCTGCTGGTCAGCCAGCCCCGCGATGAGGGCCGTGAAGAGGTCGAAGTCGGACTGGTCGGTGACGCCCGCCGCGGCGAGACGGGTCCGTCCCTCTTCGTAGAACTCGATGGCGACCGCGTACGAGGCGTCAGAGGGAGTGAACCCCGGGATCGGCCGTTGGAACAGGAGGTGGTACCGGACGAGGTCGGCGTTCGAGAAGTCCAACAGCAGTCGAACGAACTCCCTCACCGCCTGTCGTGGGTCGCTCGCGACGGGAAGCTGCGCGGTCGCGGCGAGAAGGGCGCGGTTGCCCTGTTCGAACATCGCGTCGTAGAGGGCGTGCTTCGAGTCGAAGTACGCGTAGAGCGAGGGTTGGCGCAGCTCGACCATCTTCGCGAGGTCGCGCAACGAGATGCCGCCGAGGCCATCTCGGTGGGCCAGCGTCCAGGCCGCAGCGATGATTTGCTCGCGCTTGGCCTCCTTGCGGCGGGCCCGGGGGTCGGTGGCTTCGATCACTGATAGATTATCTATCAGTGATAGATAAGGCTCGTCAAGGGGTATTTTCAGGCGATCGTGATGAGCCTGTCCAGCACCTCTTCGAGGAGCGCCTTGCGGGCGTCCGCGGCGTAGTGCTCGAGCGTGATGTCACCCTCCCCCGCGGGCACGAGCTCGATCGTCAGGTGCTCGCCGTCGTCCTCGCAACGCGTGGTCGCGACGCGGCTTTCGTACGAGCGGTCGAGCCCGATCGCGACGCGAAGCAGCGCGGCGAGTGAACGGACGAGCTGCTGGTCGTCGGGCCACAAGCGAGCGAACGCCTCGTGCTCGGGCTTCGGCGGGCTCTTGCGGTGATAGCGCGCGACCTGGGCGATCATCTCGATCTCGCGGTCGGTGAACCCGGTGAGGTGCTCGCTGTTGCGGATGACGTAGTACGAGTGCAGGTGGTGCTTCGTGTGCGAGATGAAGAGTCCGACGTTCGCCAGCAGCGCCGCCGCCTCGAGGTATTCGCGCGCGGCTTCGTCGAGACCATGCACCGATTGCGTCGCGTCGAACAGATCGAGCGCGAGCCGAGCGACTTCGCGCGAGTGGTCAGGCCGCTCGTCGCACTGCTCCATGAGGTGCAGCACGCTCGCCCGTGACAGGTCGCGGAGGTGGTGCAAGGTGCCGCCACGTGAGCGCTGCACGGTGTCGAGCAGCACGCCTTCCCGCAACGCGTTCTCCGAGACGACAAGGCGTGTGGCCCCGTAGGTGTGCATCACCTGCTCGAGGATGATCGCACCCCCGAGGATGATGTCGGCTCGACGTGGATCGAGACCGGGGATGTCCTTGCGATTCTCCACCGTGTCGACGCGCATCAGCCTGCTGACGATGTCGTCGAGCTCGTCCCGAGTGAGCTCGAAGTTGTTGAAGGTCATCGGCGACGATTCGCCGCGACGCGCGGCGGCCATCTCTGCGAACGCCATGATCGTTCCCGAGCTGCCGACGAGCACGTCGAACCCGAGCTGGTGCACCTCGGGCACGAACGGAGCGAGCGTCGACCGGACGAACTGGCGGCACGCGCCGACCGCTGCGGGATGCACTCGGGCTCCGCCGAAGAACCGCGCGGTCAAGCGGATCGCGCCGAGCTTGAGGCTGCGCGCCGCGAGTGTCTCGCCTCGTTCGCCGATCAGCAGCTCGGTCGAGCCGCCCCCGATGTCGACGAGCATCAGCCGCTTGTCGTAGACCGGCACGGCTTGCAGCACTCCGAGGTGGATGAGGCGGGCCTCCTCGATCCCGGAGATCACCTCGACCTCGACGCCGGCCTCGTCGTGCGCGCGGCGCACGAATGCATCGTGGTTCTCGGCCTCCCGCACCGCGCTCGTGGCGACCGCACGAATCGAGGCGCCTTCTGCCTCGGCCACCCGCCGCATGTGGGCCAAGGCACGAATGCCACGTTCCATCGCGTCGGGGTCGAGCATCTTCATGTCCCCGGGACCCGAGCCGAGGCGCACCATCTCCCGCTCTCGCGCGACGACCTCGAAGCGATCGTTCGCCGCGATGCGTGCGACCACGAGGTGGATCGAGTTCGTGCCGATGTCGATCGCCGCGAGCACCGTGTCGGCCTCGATCGCCACCTCGTCCGTCACGTGGTCGCTCACCGGGCCGACGCTACGCTTCGCCTCGTGATCACAGCGTTCGTGCTGATCAATGCGGAGCCCTCGCGCATCGCGACCCTCGCACAGCAGCTGTCCGACCTCGAAGGCGTCGGTGAGGTGTACTCCGTCGCCGGCGACGAAGACCTCATCGCGATCGTCCGAGTGCAGCATCATGACGACTTGGCCGAGGTCGTCACGCAGCGCATCTCCGCGCTGGAGGGCATCGTGGCTACCCGCACGCTGATCGCGTTCCAGGCCTACAGCAAGCACGACCTCGAAGCCATGTGGTCGATCGGCTGGGAGTGAGCGACTCCCATTGGCCGGAGTGAGCGAAGCGAAGGGCAAGTCCTTCGGCGAAGAGGGCGGACGCCTCGACTACGGCACCTACCTCGACATCGAGACGTTGCTTTCGGCGCAGCACCGGCGCACCGAGGCGCACGATGAGCTGCTGTTCATCACCGTCCACCAGGTGTACGAGCTCTGGTTCCAGCAGCTTCTGTTCGAGCTCGAGGGCGCGGTGGACGCGATGCTCGCCCACGACATCCCGGCCACCCGCCACCTCTTCCGACGGGTCCGCGTCATCGAACGGCTGCTCATCGAGCAGATCGACGTGCTCGAGACGATGACGCCGCAAGACTTCATGGTCTTTCGCTCCGAGCTCGAGCCCGCGAGCGGCTTCCAATCGGTGCAGTTCCGCGAGCTCGAGTTCTTGAGCGGACTGAAGGATCCTCGCTACCTCGAGCGGGTGCACACGACTGACGCAGAGCGCGCTCGCCTCGCGCGCCGTCTGGCCGAGCCCTCGCTCTGGGACGCGTACCTCTCGTTGCTCGAGCACCACGGCAACCCCGATCTCACGGAGGTGCTGCTCGACCGCGAGAGGTACGGGCCGCTGTTCGAGCTCTCGGAGGACCTGCTCGACCACGACCAGGCGTTCGCGATCTGGCGGGTGCGGCACGTGACGATGGTGGAGCGCCAGATCGGCGGGCGACCCGGCACCGGCGGCTCGACCGGTGCCGCCTACCTCCGCGGCACGCTCGATCGGCGGTTCTTCCCCGAGCTGTGGGCCGTCCGCGACCGTCTCTGATCTACCCGGTCGAGTCGCGACCTTCTGCCTCGGCGAACGTTGCCGCCTCGGCTTCCTCGACAGGATCGAGCGGCCGCATCGCCAGATCGAGCCCTGACCAGATCGTCTGCGCGGAGGGGTAGAAGACGATGGGCACGATGATCGCGACGGCAAGTCCCGCAATCGTGATCGGCACGACCGCGATGTGGGGATAGGTGACGATCGCCCCGACGACGATGATCGACAGGAAGATCCCGAACGTCACCACCATGTTGATGGTCGTGCTTCCGAGCGAGAAGCCCGCGTGGCGGATGAATCGCATGCCGCAGCGAGGGCAGCGGTCCTGGAGCGTGAAGAACGACCGGAAGACGTGGCGCGCGCCACACCGTGGGCAGCGATGCACCAGGCCTCTCAGCACCATCCGGCTGGCAGTGGGTTCGATCGGCGTGGGGTCAGTCACCTCGGGAATGTCACACCCCCTGTGCATGCTGTCCGCATGGCGATCGTCGACCTCGGGCCACTAGAGTGCCCCGGTTCAATTGAACCCTGCTCCGCGACCGCGGGGCCCCGACGCTGCTGGCGGCGGGTCCGGAGGGAGGAGTGCTCGTCATGCGGGCCTATGAATTGATGGTCATCGTCGACACCGAGGTGGACGACCCGGGAGTCCAGGCGGTGATTGAGCAGGTCAAGGAGCAGATCGCGCTCCGATCTGGCGAGGTCAAGACCGTCGACCTGTGGGGCAAGCGTCGCTTCGCCTACGAGATCGACCACAAGCACGAGGGCACCTACGTCGTGCTCCAGTTCGTCGCCCCCGGTACGGGGCTCGACGAGTTCGAGCGCTGGCACCGGCTCGCGGACCCGATCGTCCGCCACAAGCTCATCCGCCTGCCCGATGGCGAGGCCGCGAAGCGCGGTCTGGTCGCGGCGGGCACGCCGGCGTCCGCCGGCTGACCGATCGGGAGCGATCGACATGGCAGACAACAGCATCACCGTCATCGGCAACATCACCCGCGATCCCGAGCTGCGGTTCACGAACAGCGGGCGCCCGCAGGTCTCGTTCGGGCTCGCCGTCAACCGCCGGTACCAGCAGAACGGCGAGTGGGTCGAGCAGACGAGCTTCTTCAACATCGTCGCGTGGGCTCAGCTCGCCGAGAACGTGAGCGAGTCCTTGAGCAAGGGCTCGCGGGTCATCGTCAACGGTCGCCTCGAGCAACGCTCGTGGGAGACCCAAGACGGCGAGAAGCGCAGCGTCATCGAGATCGTGGCCGACGAGGTCGGCCCGAGCTTGCGCTGGGCGACCGCGAAGATCGAGCGCAACGAGCGCAGCAGCGAGATGGGCGATCGCCCGCGTGGCGGCGGCGGTGCCGGGCAGCAGCCCGCGCCCCCCACGGAGTCGTACGGAGACGAGGAGCCGTTCTGATGAAGGCACAGCAGCAGCGCAGGTCGAAGCCGAAGGACACCGGGCGTCGGGTCAAGAAGAAGATCAGCGTTCTGGCCGCCGAGCGCGTCGAGTACGTCGACTACAAGGACGTCAACCTGCTCCGCCGGTTCATGTCCGACCGGGCCAAGATCCGCGCCCGTCGCGTCAGCGGCAACGACAGCCAGCAGCAGCGTGAGGTGGCACGGGCGATCAAGAACGCGCGCGAGATGGCGCTGCTGCCCTACACCAGCAGGGTCACCACGCAGCGCGGGCCCCGTGCTGACCGAGGCGACCGCGGTGATCGTGGCGACCGGGGCGATCGGGGTGACCGTGGTCTGCGTCTCGAGTCGTCTGTCGTCGAGGCCCCGGCCGCCGCGCCTGTCGACGCCATCGAGTCCAACGGCGACGCCGTCGTCGACGTCGAGGAGGCGTGATGAAGATCGTGCTCCGCAGCGACGTCTCGAACGTCGGCAAGAAGGGCGACATCGTCGACGTCGCCGCCGGCTTCGGCCGCAACTACCTGCTTCGCCGCGGCCTCGCGTTTCAGGCGACCGAAGGCGCGACCAGCCAGGCGACCGCGATGCGTCGCTCCCGCGACGTCCACGATGCGAAGGAGCGCTCGGCCGGCGAAGAGGTCGCGCGGGTGCTCGTGCCCAAGATCATCACCATCACGGCCAAGGCCGGCGCCGAAGGGCGTCTGTTCGGCTCGGTGACGTCGTCCGATGTCGTCGACGCGGTCGCGACGCAGACGGGCATCGAGCTCGACCGTCGCAAGCTGCATCTGGCTGAACCCATCAAGACGCTGGGCACGCACGAAGTACCGGCGCGTCTGCATCCCGAGGTCGAGTTCGCCATCACTGTCGAGGTCGTGGCGACCTAGTCCTGCAGCCGGGCCGCACCGGCTGTCCACATGCACCGTTTGTACACAGGGTGTTCCCCAAGCGCGTCCCCACTCGTCCACCGACAAACGCCGGTTCTCCACTGGCGCCCCACAACTCCGTCTCGCGAGGGTGACACCCAATGGCCGACGGTTCCTCCGACACCCCGCGGCGACCCGCAGGGGTAGGCCGGATTCCGCCCCACAACCTCGATGCCGAGGCTTCGCTCCTCGGGGCGATGCTGCTTTCCGCGGGCGCCGTCGCGAGCGCGATCGAGGGCGTCTCCCGTGACGACTTCTACAAGCCGGCGCACGGCCACATCTTCGAAGCGATCACGTCGCTCTACGGAGCGGGCGAGCCGATCGATCCGGTCACGGTCGCAGAAGAGCTGCGGCGCGCGAACCTGCTCGACGCGATCGGTGGCTCGACGGTGCTCGTCGACCTCCAGGCCACCACCCCGGCGATCTCCAACGCCGGTGGCTATGCGCACATCATCGAGGAGCACGCGCTGCTGCGCCGGCTCATCGGCGTGGCCGGCGAGATCGCGGAGCTCGGCTACAGCCTCCCCGACGATGTGACGAAGGCCGTCGATCGGGCCGAGGCGATGGTCTACGACGTCGCCCAGCGGCGCGTCGCCGACACGGTCGCTCCGATCCACGATCTGCTCGAGGTGAGCCTCAGTCGGCTCGAGCAGCTCTACGACCGCGGCGAGGCGATCACCGGGTTGCCGACCGGGTACAACGACCTCGACGAGCTGCTCTCGGGTCTGCAGCCGTCGTCGCTCGTGGTCGTGGGCGCCCGGCCGAGCACGGGGAAGTGCGTCACCTGGGACACGCCGATCCTCGATCCCGTCACCGGCGCGATGCGCACGGCCGCCGAGGTGTACCGCCTGGGTCTCGGCGGACACCCCGTCTCGGTGGCCTCGTTGGCCGCCGACGGCTCGCTGAGCGTCGTCGAACCAGAGGCGTTCGTCGATGACGGCATCAAGCCGGTGTTCCGCGTGCGCACGCGGTCGGGGCGAGAGGTGCGCACGACGATCAGCCATCCGTTCCTCACGGAGGAGGGGTGGCGCCCGCTCGGCGACCTGGGCATCGGCGTCAGGGTGGCGGTGCCGCACGCGCTCCCGTTCTTCGGTCGCGACCGGCTCTCCGGGGCCGAGGTCGTGCTGCTCGCCCACCTTGTGGGCCACGGTCATCGCGTGGCCCGCGGCGCGGTCTTCGCCAACTCGGCTCCGGCGGTGGTCGCGGATCTCGTGGTGCATGCCGATGCGCAGGGTGTGCGGGCAGTGCCCCTGCCCCGCGGCCACGTCGCGTACCGCGTCGTGGCCAAGACCCGTGCCCGCGATCGCATCGAGGTCGTCGCCGCGCGCCACGGCCTGCTCGGCGCAGGGGCCGATCGGGGGCTTCCCGACAGCGTGTTCCGCCTTCCGCAGGATCAGCTCGCGCTGTTCCTCGGTCGCCTGTTCGCCGTCGCCGGGTCGGCGCGCGCCGCCGCGAGGGGCACGGGTGCGATCCGGTACCTCACGACCTCGCGCCCGTTGGCGCACGGTGTGCAGCACCTCCTCCTGCGCTTCGCGATCGCGTCGGCTGTGCGCGAGAAGCGCGTGTGCGAGGACGGCGTCACGCACGACCTGTTCGAGGTCGAGGTCAGCGATGCCCCCGACATCCGTGCCTTCTGCGATCACCTCGAGGTGCTCGGCCAGGAGCGGACGTTCGACGTGTTGTCTCGACGCGCCGGTGGCCGGGGCACCGGGCTCGCGGTCGGTGCGCGGGCGAAGTGGCCGCGCGGTGGTGCTCCCGAGGCGCTCCTAGGCGGGCACGTGCACCATCCGGTCGGGCAGGTGCTCGAGCGGGCCCCCGACTTGCGCGCATTGCAGGCGAGCGCGCTGTGGGACGAGATCGTCGAGATCGAATACGACGGCATGGACCAGGTGTATGACCTGACCGTTCCCGTGACGCACAACTTCGTCGCCGCAGACGTCTTCGTGCACAACACCGCGTTCGCACTCGGCATGGCGGCCCACGCGGCGCTCGAAGCGCAGCGGCCGGTGCTCTTCTTCTCGCTCGAGATGGGCCACCTCGAGCTGACGCAGCGCCTGCTCTCCGCCGAGGCCAGAGTCGACTCGACGCGGTTGCGCAATGGCCGACTCGTCGAGTCCGACTGGTCGAAGATCGGCCATGCGATCGGTCGCCTCGCCAACGCGCCGCTCTGGATCGACGAGAACCCGAGCGTCACGGTCATGGAGATCAGGGCCAAAGCTCGTCGCCTGAAAAGCCGCGTGGGCGACCTCGGCCTGGTTGTCGTCGACTACCTCCAGCTCATGGGAGGACGAGGTGGGGCCGAGAGCCGCCAGGTCGAGGTGTCAGAGATCAGCCGCGGGCTCAAGATCCTCGCCCGTGAGCTCGAGACGCCGGTCGTCGCGTTGTCGCAGCTGTCGCGAGCCCTCGAGCTGCGAGCCGAGAAGCGCCCGATGCTCGCGGACCTTCGCGAAAGCGGATGCCTCACGGCCGACACCCTGATCACACGGGGCGGACACCGGGACGCGCGTCCCCATTGGCGAGCTCGCGGCGAGCGGTGAGCGGGACATCCTCGTGTGGACGCTTGACGAAAACCTCAAGCTTGTTCCCGGCGTGATGACGCATGCCTTCTCGAGCGGAGTGAAGCCAGTGTTCGAGGTCACTCTCGCTTCTGGACGGCGAGTCCGAGCCTCTGGCAATCATCCGTTCCTCCGCTTCGACGGTTGGACGCGAGCTGACGCGCTTCAGTTGGGGGATCGTGTCGCAGTGGCGCGTCGTCACGCACCGCACACTCAGATGGGCTACATGCCCGACGACGAGGTCGTTCTGCTCGCGCACATGATTGGCGACGGGTGTGCGGTCCGCCGCCAGTCGATCCATTACACAAGCGCCGACCCGGCATGCCTGGATGCGGTCGAAAAGGCCGCGGCGCACTTCGGCGTGACGCCCCGCAGGGTCGCTCAGGGCAACTGGTGGCACCTGTACCTTTCGTCCTCAGAGCCCCTCGCGCGAGGCCGCCGCAATCCCGTGGCGACGTGGCTCGACGGGCTTGGCCTGTTCGGGCTCCGCTCATTCCAGAAGTTCATTCCCTCGGAGGTCTTCGGCCTCGGTGATTCCTCGATACGACTATTCCTGAGGCACCTGTGGGCGACCGACGGGAACATCAGCCGGACGGCAAGGACGCCGCGACCGGCGGTGTACTACGGGACGTCGAGCAGTGCGCTGGCCTCGGATGTCCAAGCCTTGCTTCTTCGAGTCGGGATCATCAGCACGATCCGCCTGGTGCCCGACAAACGACGACATAGACCGATGCACCAGGTTTGGATCAGCGATCGCGATGCCCTCGTGCAATTCCTCACGCACGTCGGCGCGCACGGTGCTCGAGGGGCTCTTGTCCCGGAGTGCCTCGCCGCGCTGGCGTCTACCTCGAACCCGAACGTCGACACATTGCCTCCTGCCGTTTGGGATACCGCTCGGCTTGCGAGCGCCGACGTTCTTTGGGACTCGGTGCGTGCGGTTGAGCTCGTTGGCGCCGAAGAGGTTTTCGACGCGACCGTTCCCGGCACACACAACTTCCTTGCGAACGGTGTGGTCGTGCACAACAGCATCGAGCAGGATGCCGACGTCGTGATCTTCTTGTACCGCGACGAGCTGCACAACCCTGACTCGCCCGACATCGGTACCGCAGAGATCCTCGTCGCGAAGCACCGCAACGGCCCGACGGGAAAGGTGAAGCTCGCGTTCCTGAGCCAGTACACGAGATTCGCGAACATGGCCCGCGGAGTGTGAGTGTCCCGCGCCGAGCAAACACGACCCGCCCTGTCGGCCGCCTGGCGGCGGTCCCGCCACCGAGCGCGGCCTAGGTGACGCTGGGCTTGCCTCGCAGGATGATCAACATCGCGGCACCGGCGGCCGCGACGAGCGCTCCGACGGCCACGATGGTCGACGACTCGAGTCCCGTGGCCGGGAGAGGCCCGGCGGGCACGGTCGTCGCCGGCGCAGCGGTCGTCGCAGCGGGTGCTGTGGTCGCCGGCGCGGTAGTGGACGCGCCGATTGTGATCGTTGCCTGATCGGAAATGAGGGGCGCACCGAGTGTGCCCGTGAGCGAGAAGTCCGCGCTGCAGGTTCCGCCGTTCGGGAAGGTCACGGTGAGCTTCGATGTTCCCGTGGCCCCAGTTCCGCTCACGGTGAAGGTGCTCTCCCGGCGTTCGGTGAACGTCGTGCTCCCAGACGTGACCGGGCGCTCAACCGCAACCGAGACCACGTTGCCGCTGACCGGCCCGGTAAGCACCAGTCCGTTCGACGCGAGGGTCTGCGTCGCCGTGTTCCCCGTGATGTCGAGTGTGCTCGTGCCGCTTGACGACTGACCGACGGCCAGGTTGCCGAAGAAGTTCGGAGGGCACGTACCCGTTTGGATCGCCGCGACGACGTTGGTGACGGCAAAGCTCGTCTGCGCCGCACTCGCTGGCCGAGCGAGCAGGACGAGGGCGGCGGCCGTCGCGACGAGGGCCGTCCAGATTCGGCTCGTGGATCTTCCGGGGCGAGGACTCATCATTGACTCCTACTCGTTGGCGGTCCGCTAGGCGACGAAGTCGAGGGACTGGTCGGTAGTTCCCGTGAAGTCGAACGTCGCGTCGCAGATCTGGCCGTCCAGATCCACCCCGTTCATCGATCCCACGAACTCGTAGTGCGTGTGGTTGGTCCCGCTGAGGGACGTGCCCGTGAAGGTCATGACCTCGGTCGATTGACTGCGGACCTCGAGGCCAGCCACGGGTTCGGAGTTCTTGAGGGGGAAGACGATTGTCACTTCTGTCGGAGTGGGGCTGGTTGCCGTGCCGATCGAACCGGACTGGGTCTGCATCGTCCATTCATCGCCCGACCGCGTGAGCGTGAAGTCGAAGGTCCCTCCGGTCGGGATGCCGCGCTTGGCGTCCTCAGAGCAGCTCGCGCCGGTGATGTCCCGGAGCGACGCCGTCTTCGAGGCGTGGGTCGTCACGTTGCCCGTGCTCGGCGCCGAGTCGGTCACTGGTACCGCCGCGGAGTCGGTGGGCGAGGTCGCGACCCCGGCGCCCGTTGGCGGCGCAGACTGATCCGTGACAGCCACCGGGGGCGCCGCCGCCACCGTCGGCTCTGTGCCCTGCGCGAGGTACCCGAGCGTCCCGCCAGCAAGGAAGGTGAAGAGCAACGTTCCCACCAGCCAGCCTCGTGCCGTACCTCGCGTCGGTTCGGGCTCGTCGAGCAGAACTCCCGTGCCGACTGCCTTGTCGTCGTCGACCACGGGTTGCAACACCCCTTGGACATCGCGCTCGAACTGCGCTGGCATCATCGGGACTTGCGGCGTTCCCGCCGGTTGGGCGGCGCGGAGTCGGTCCTGTATCGGATAGGTCGAGCCCGAGTACACGAAGAGGGTCGCCGTTGAAACGGCAACCCTGACGGTGACGGTGTCCAGGCCGTTCTGGGACAACCAGCGGTTGAACCGCTCAGGATCGTCCGCGTATGTGCGTTCCCACCACTCGAGCAGCCTCTTCTGGCGGTCGGGGTCGAGCGCATCCCATTGCTCTTCACCCTTCAGGATCTGGATCCAGAAGTCGGGCGTGCGATACACGCCAGCGTCGGTGGCGTTCGAGTCCGCGTAGCCGAGGACGGATGGCCCCGACGCTGTCGGACTTCCACTGTCGAGACGGAGGGAGGGTGGATCGATCTGCGGACCCTCGTCGGAGTGTGGGCCCCGCGGTCCCTGGATGCGGTCAGGCGGGGAGTCGTCCTCTTCTCGTGTCTCCTGCCCTCCGTCTTCGTCCGCATCTCGCACCTTCCGAGGATGCGCGACCGGCAGTGAGCGAGGCGTGAGCGAACGCTCGCCCGGCTTCGCTCACGGTTCGCACACGGTCAGTCCGGCACTGTGGCGTGGTGAGTGATCAGCGGCGTCCGGTCCCGCCGGCCTTGGTGGGGGTCGAGCACGAGCTGGCGATCTTCGGTCCCAGCGGTCGCATCGAGGCGAGCTCCTTTTCCGATCAACTGGCCGCCCGTGGCAGACGGCTCCGGCCCAATCGACCAGCGACGGTACGCCTCGACTGCGGTGCCGAGCTCTCGTGGGAGGCCGGGGAGCTCGAGGTCGCGAGCCCTCCGCTGCCCGTGACGGCGGGCTTCATCGAGGAGGCCGTGGCGTGGGCAGGAACAGCCTTGGCGAGCGCTCGCTCGGCCCTGCCGCACGACTCGCGTCTTCACGGTGTCTCCACCCACCTCTCCGTGTCCGTGGACGAGGACTCGATGATGGCGAGCTGCGCGTACTTCGCGTACCGGTTTGCGCCGGCCCTGATGCTGCTCACGGAGGGATCGGACAGCGAAGGATTGCTGATCCGCCCCCGCTTCGGCCGTCTCGAGCTCGGAACCGACTATGTCCGCGGGGACATGGCTCGTGGGGCAATCGCACTCGCTGTCGGCGGCGTCCTCGCGTGCGTCGCTGCTGCGCGTCACGTGACCGACGTGCGAGCGCTGCCCCCGAAGGTCGACGTGCGACTCGAGGGTGCGACGCAGCGATTCGGTTGGTACGTCGATCGAACGGCATTTGGCGGCGACATCTGCGTGACCGGACGTGCCACCGTGCTCGCGCGCTCGGGAGCCCCATGCTCGGCCCAGGCTCACCTCGAGGCCGCGTGGGCGTCGGCTCGTTCCGCGCTCGCACCGTTCGTCTCCGCGACTGACCTGGAAGTCGCCGAAGGTGCGGTGCACGCGCGCATCGCGCTGCCGTGCGAGGTGGGAGTTGACCGGACGCCCGAAGCTGCTCCCACGCGTCCGCGGGAGCACGCACTCGGCGCAGTGGTGCACGACGTCGCCGGTCCGGGTTTCGTGGCCAGAGCCGTTGCGTCCACTTGGGAGGCGACGGTGTTCGATGTGACCACCGTTGGCGCCCGGCCGTTCGTACCCCGGGTGGTCGACAACCGAGACGCCGCGATTGTGACTGCCGCAGCGGCGCTGGAGGCAGGTTTGCCCCCCATGCTGCGCCGCCCGAGTGAGAGCGGCGCCCGTGAGGCCGGCCTCGTCTCTGCTCTCGCCGACAGCGCGTCGTGGACCCGCCGAACCGGTCTGTCGGATGCGGTGCCTGCGGAGGTGGCTCGGTATCTCCGTGATCACGTGTGGGGGCGACCACCGACATCGCCCCGCCGTCTTCGGCTCGTCGGAGCCGCTCTGTTGGCGGGTGGGCTCGGGATCGCGCTGGGAGGCCTCCTCCCACCGCGATCGGGCGCCGAGGTGAGCGCGAGCGGCCTCGCGGGTGTGACGTCCGCCGCGGCAGTGGTCGTTTCGACGGTCGCGCCGGCGCCCGAGTCGACGCAGGCCGCGCCCGCGTGCACGGTCATCTCGTCGGTCTCCTTCGCGGGCGCCGAGCAACGCGACGGAAGCTGGATCGCCGTCTTCCCGGTGAAGGTCACGCGAGCCGATGGAGCTCCGGTCGCGGGTGCGGAGGTTGCGATTGCGAATTCGAAATCTGATGGCACCTCGACATCGGCCCAGGGCACGACGGCCGATGATGGTGTCGTCGCGTTCGGAGTGCAGACGACCGCGCCGGGCGTGAACAGCATCCAGATCGTCGACGTGCGCGTGAACGGCTGCACCTGGGAGCGCGACAAGGGCTCGATCTCGGCGACCGGTACGGCAGGGTGAGGGAGTCACGATGACCGAACGCGGCAACGCTCTCGCGTCGCCTCCGACGGGCAGGATCCTTGCCGGCGCTGGCGGCGACGTCCTTCTGGCTGAGCCGGCCGTTGCAGGCCCGTGCGTCCCGCTCTTCGAACGGTGGCTGCGGCTCAAGGCAGCCTGTGAGCAGGCGACGGCGCGCGCTGAGGAAGCCGAGAGGAAGCGTCTCGCCCTTCAAGCGGAGCTCTCCGGCCTCGAAGACCAGTGGGGCAAGGACGTCGGCGGCTCGAACGAGGGCGCAACCTGGCAGGACGGTGAGGGCTACACGTTCGAGGACTATCGCCTGCTGCGAGCCGAAGCGCGAGCGGCTTTCAACAACTACCGAGCCAACCCGACGCCCGAGACCGCGAGGGAAGCGCAACAGGTCGGGCGACGAGATCTCACGCCCGAGACGCGAGATCGCTTGCGTCGCGAGCAGGCCGCTGCTCGAGCGAGGATCGTGGACCTCGGGCGCGAGATCGCAGAGCTGACCGGGGTGATCGAGGCCGCCAAAGAGGTGTGTGCCGAAGCTGACGCAGCGAAGCAGGCCTACGACGAGTGCTGCCACGCGGCGAGTGCTGCTTCCCTGCCGCCCCCGGTCCGTCCTGCGCCGACTGGTGGAAGCGAGACACCGATCGCCGACGACCCGGGCAAGTCTGATCCGGCCAAGCCCGACGACCCCCGCGATGCCGCGACTTCGCCGGGCTCTCCCTGCCCCCCCGGGTCAGAGACATGGCAGCCGTGCGGCGCTGTCCAGCACTTCGACGCTCAACGCGACGATGCGCGCGTCTTGCTCGAAGTCAAGCCCGCGATCGGGAGCGTGTACGGATACCTCCAATACTGGAATCTGGGATACCACGCCCGGGGGGGCGACACGTCCTTTGCGTGCGAGGTCCCTCAACGAGCGCTCGAGGCAGACCTCGGCGCGAAGCAGAACGTGAACGACCTTGCCGCCAACATGTTCCGCGACCTCCTCACGCCGGAGTACTTGTCGAAGACCTGGGTGGTCTCGATTCGGGCGACTTTCTCTTACGTGCACACCGGTTGGATGTGCATGCGCCGTTGCGACGCCGGGAAGTGGGAGTTCAAGGCAATCGAGGTCGAACGCAAGGAGGAGATCAAGGTGATCGACCGATCGTGGTCGAACACCACCGACCGCGATGAGAACTCCCGCGGGATCGCGCGGATCCTGCAAGAGATCGGGGCCTTCGCAGCCAACCTCTATGCGGACTTCCTCAACGAGGACCGGTTCCAGACAGGGTGCCGGACCGGCGACGTGTGCGCGGGTCGCTGGCAGCGGGTGAGCGTGGGTGATCTCGCGCGGCCCCGGTGACCCCCTGGCCGCGTCCGCTCGATGACCTCGATCGGCGGCTCGGAGCCGATCCGGTGGAAGCTGACCGTGGCTTGCTTGCGTGCTTCCTGCCGAAGCTGCCCTCGCAAGGAGATGTCGACGGCGCGCTGTGGGACGCGTTGCGCATCCGTGTCGACGAGCGGACGCGCGAGTGGAAGGGGCCGATCGGGGACCGTTTGCGCTCTCTCGAACGATCAGGCGTATTTCGGATTGACGCGTGGTCGGGCCTGCTCCGTGACCCGGCGACCGGTCAGGCCCTCGACCGTGCTCAAGCCGAGCTGCTCGTGCTGCGCTCCGGAGTGTCGCCGGCGAGGATCGCGCGCTCGAACACCGCGGTGGACGGCTCGGGGTCCACGCCCAGCTCTGCGAGCGCCGAATAGCAGCGATCGAGCGCGCGGCGCGCCGATGCCCGGTCTCCCCGGGCGAGGTGCGATGCCATGACCAGGCGATGTGCCGGCTCAGACCACGGCTCTGCCTCGACGGCGCGTGTCGCGATGCGCAGCGCACGATCGACTTCACCCTGGCCGACGAGCAGCTCGCCGGCGCGAATGGACGCCGCGAGAAAGCGAGCACGGACTCGATCGTGTTCTGGGCCGGCCCAGTCGTCGTAGACGTCGGCAAGGTAGTCCCCGTGCCAGAGGTCGAGCGCACCCTCGTAGGAGCGGAGCGCCGCAGATGGTGCGCCGGATCGGTCCGCCGCGTCCGCCTCGTCGAGGAGTAGGTCGAGCTCCCACGCGTCGACGAGCAATCCTTCCTCGGCGAGCGTCAGCGTGTCGCCGTCGGTGCGCACGAACCACGTCGCATCTCCCGATGCTCGCTCGGGCTCGAGCACCTTCTGCAGGTAGCCGAGTGTGACCCGGAGGTTGCCCAACGCGGCCTCCGCATCGCTCTCGGGCCACAATGCGGCTGCACACACCTCGCGTGAGGTGCGCCCGCGGTTGACGAGCATGGCAAGGAGCGAGCGCACCCGCTCGCGGCGCCAATCGGCGTGGGTGACGGGTTCCCCGTCACGTTCGAGCGCCATCGGCCCGAGGACCCGCAGGCGCGTCACGACCGAGGGCGGTGTGGGGAGAGTCTTCAGCAGGCTTCGAGCGCCGGCCTGCATCTCACCTCTCGCCGACCAGTCTCGAAGCTGTTCGCGCCCCGGACGGCCCCATACCCCCAGCACGAACCGCGCCAGAGCGATGTCGACCGTGCGCACAGCGAGCTCGAGGGCCCACCTGACCCCGAGTGCTGACAGCACCTGCTCGGCGTCGAAGGGGGCCGGCTTGACCGGTCCCGAACGGGCGGCGACGAGGAGGCGCGCGACCTCGAGCGCGCGCCGGTAGTCGGGGCCGAGCGGGATGTCGTCGATCTCGTGACGACGCGGCGGCAGCAGCATGTACAGGGGCGCGGGGACCACTCGCAACACGTCGAGCAGCGGCCGATCGATCGGTCCGTCGCCGATTGCTTCGGTGATCGAGCGTGCCGCGGCGGTCTCGTCGCCCCGAGCGACGGCGATGAGGGCCCGGGTGTGCCCGAGGAAGAGCTCCGGCCGGCGCCCCTCGACGCTGCCACGCTCGGCGGATGCGATCGCGTGGCAGCGGTCGGCTTCGTCGACCCGCCCGAGGAGGGCGTGACCTCCCGCCGCGATCACGCCGAGCAGGAAGCGATCGCGAGCGAACCTCTCGTCGGCGGGGTCCATGGTGCGAAGCACCTGGTCCGCCTCGATGATGCGCCCCGCGAACCAGCGGGCGACGACCCGCTCTGCCCGGACCGCTTGCATGGCAAGTCCGGGCTCGGTCGCGGCCCGGTCGGCAATCGGGATCGCCTCGGCGCCACGTCCGAGCGCGACGAGTGCGCGCGCGTGAAGCCAGTCGGCGCCAGTGGCCAAGCCGGGATCGAGCTGGCTACGGTCGACGCGCTCGATCTCGGCGAGCATCGCGTCGTGATCGTGTGCCAGCTGCGCGATCATCGCGTTTCCCAACCCCACAACGCCGGCGGCCTCGGGAACACCGTCGGACTCGAGGGCGAGCCCGCGCTGATAGAGATCGATCAACGTCGGCAAGTCGTCGTGCCACCACGCGATGTGTCCGAGGTGGGTGAGAGCGGCGAGCTCGAGCCGGGCATCTCCTGTCTCGCGTGCCTTCCTCATCGCTGCGTCGAGAAGCGGGCGCGTGTCGTCGCCGACGATCTCCTGGGTGCGCTTGACCGAAGCTCGGAGCAGTAGGCCGGCGGGCTCGTCGGCGCGGAAAGCCGGCAGCTGTGCGAGCCAGCTCGTCAACAGATCGGCCTTCGTCACCCACTGCGAGAGGAAGCAACCGGCCACGATCACCTGTGACAGCTCCCGCCAGTCTCGATCGTCGATCGCCGGAAGCAGTAGCGATGCGGCCCTCGCCAGATCGCCTCTCCTGCGAAGCTCGATCGCGCCGCGGCGCCGAATCTCTCCCGCCTCCTCCTCGCTGAGGACTCCCGCGAGGGCCGGCTGCCAGAGTGGGTGGGGCCGAAGGCTCCCGTCGCCCCTCCGCTCCACGAGAGGGACGGCCGAGACCACGGCGGTGTCGAAGTGGGCCCCGAGCGCCGTCTCGACCAAAGCGATGTCCCCGCCGTCGAGAAGCGCGAGTGTCGCGAGTGCCCGCTGCTCGTGCGTCGCGAGCCTGCCGAGCACTTCCTCCCAGACGTAGCGCTCGGCGACGGCTCGGCCCGCCGAAGCCGAGAGGCTGGCCAGCGCCGGCCATCCGCCCGATGCCGACAGCGCGTCGCTCTCGAGACCGCGAAGGCGCGCGAGGGCGGTGAGCTCGTCGGGACGCAGCCGAAGGTCCTCCTCACCGAGGACGAGTGCCTCGCCGGTGGTCAGCATCCTCGTGACCCGGACGGGTGGAGCAGTGCGACCGGCGAGCACGACGTGTCCGTTCGCGGGGAGCTGCGCGATCAGATCGTCGAGAAGTGACGCGCCGCCGGATCCGGCGGGGACCTCGTGGACATCGTCGAGGATCAGCGCGACGGGCAATGGTGCTTGTGCCAGTACCGCCTCGGTGATGGTGGACAGGTCCGGTCGTGTGGCGGGGGTCCGCCCAAGTGCCCCAGCGAGCCCCTCCGCGAGCTGGGACTCGACTGCATCACCCGGAAGGCATGACAACCACACGTCCTCGCCGCGGCGTGCGAGGCCGTTTTCGTGAACCGCTTGCGCGAGCAGCGTCGTCTTGCCGAATCCCGCGGGAGCAATGATGGAGACGACGCGAGTGTCGAACCGTCGCATCAGCTCCGCGAGGAGGCGTGGGCGCAGCAGCACCCCGTGACCGAGGTTCGGGGGACTACGACGCAGCCCAGCCATCGGTGCACGCTACGCGGGTCCGCGGCTCAGGTGGCGAGTCGCTCGATCAGGTCGGGCAGCTCGAACAGTGAGCTGATCGTGGAGAACGCATACCGAGCCGCCTCTTCGGGCTCGACGTGCTCGAGCGCCCACGTGGTGTGAAACGGCACGTGCACCGTGTGGCCGCCGAGCGCTGCGACGGGCAGCACATCAGAGCGAAGCGAGTTGCCGACCATCACGAAGCGATCTGGAGCCACGCCCTCGCGATCGATGATGCGCTGGTAGGTCGCGACATCCTTCTCGGACACGATGTTGATGCGGTGAAACCGCTCTGCGAGCCCGGATCTCGCCAGCTTGCTCTCCTGGTGGAACAGGTCGCCCTTCGTGATCACCATCAGCGAGTAGCGGCCACTGAGCGCATCGACTGCCTCGACGACGCCGTCGAGCAGCTCGACGGGGTGCGAGAGCATGGCCTTGCCTGTGGCGAGGATCTCTTCGATCACCGTCACGGGCACCTTTCCCTCCGAGACGTCGATCGCGGTCTCGACCATCGAGAGCGTGAAGGACTTCACCCCGTAGCCGTAGGTGGAGAGGTTGACGCGCTCCTTGGCGAGCAGCCTCTGGTCGATGTCGGCGCCGGGGGCGTAGGGCCCGACGAGCTCGCGGAAGCGATCCTGCGTCATCGAGAACTGCAGCTCGTTGTGCCAGAGCGTGTCGTCCCCGTCGAGGGCGACGACTTCGATCATGCGTGCACGCTCATCGCGACAGTGTCGCGCGCGTGTCGGAAGGGGTCGGCGCGGTACCGTCGCATGCCGTGTCGATTGCGCCGGGCCTGCTTGCACGGCTGATCGCGTGGGCCGCCGTCGGTGTGATCGTCGTCGCCGCGGCGTTCGTCGTGCTCGACGACGGCACGCCCGCTCCGAACTCCGCTTCGCGCCGCGCCGCGGCCGCCTCGTTTCTCGACGTGTGGGCGAAGAGCAGGGCGAGCACATGGAAGGTCGACGCGACCTTCGAGCGGACTCCGGCCAGCGGCACCGGCAAGCTGTCGAGTCCGCTCGAGATGGTGCAGCGTCCTCCGGAGCGGCTCACCCGGCAATTCGGGTCGGTCACCGGTCTCATCGACGGCAAGGACGTCGGGTGCGCGCCCGGGCCGGACGGCACCGTGAAATGCCGAAGCGGCGGGGCCCTGGCTTACGACGACGAGGTCGCTACGGAGCTGAAGCGACTCGGGACCTACGTCTCGGGACCGGTGCCGATCTATGCGGTGGCGGTGGACGGGCAGGGGTGCTACCGCCTCGATCGTCAGATCGAGTACCTCTCGCCGCCCTACGGTGACCATGCGCGCTTCTGCTTCGACCCGAAGACCCACGCGCTGGTGAAGGTCGAGGTCGTGCGACGGGAAGCGACAGACCTCACGACGGCTGTGCAAGTGACCGGTGATGTCGCGGACGCCGACCTTGCGCTGCCCGCGCCGATCGACGGCTGAACTGAGCGACGGGGGCTGATGCCCGGGGGGGGCGGACGAAGGCCACGAGGCGCCAGTGCGGTTGTGCACTGGTGGCGATGCGTTTGGAGGGAGTGTGACCCCCGCCCGGAACCCCGGATGGCCGACGGGGGCGATTCCGCCGGCTCTGTCTTATCGGCCGCGACCCTCCCGATCTTGAGCCGCTTTCGGCGTTTACCGGTTCTTTTGGTGATTTTCGTGCCCCAAGGCCGAGAAACGTTGAGAATCGGGCCGCCTAGCGTGGCGCATGCATGTTCCTCGGTGACCAGCTGCTCGCCTATCTGGTGCTCGCCATGGGCGGCGCGCTGCTCGTCGGCAACGTGCTTGCCCTGGTCAAGCCACCGCCGGAGGCCAAGGAAGGCGAGCTCGAGCGGGCGCCGGTCGCTCGCAGCCTGGTGATGGCCGGGATCGGGCTCATCGCCGCCGTCTGGGCAGTGGCGAGCCTCTTCGCCGGCTGAGCGGTCACGGCGTGGTCAGAACACGCCCCGCAGGATCGCCGCCACGCCGCCCGCCGCCGCGAACGCAAGCACGAGTCGCCGGACGACCCCCGCGGACAGGCGACGCGCGAGCAGATGACCGATGCTGAACCCGACCGCGATCGCGGCGGCGAAGACCAACGCGCGAGGAGCGCCGATCCGCAGCGGCCCGAGCGCCACGACCGCGACGAGGTTCAACGCGAGGAAGTAGAGCTGGAACGTGCCTCGCATGCGATCGGGATCCCAGTCCGCGTTGACGCCGTACATCGCGACGGCCGGCCCTGAAAGCCCGCCGATGACGTTCATCGTCGCCGACACGAATCCCGCCGCGATCGCGCCTCCCCGGCCGCGCAGCTGACGGACGCGCAGGCCCGACGCGAGCGCGGCGACGCTCAGCAAGGTGACGCACCCGGCCGCGATCGACAGCGTGCTCGAGTTCGTGCGATGCACGACGCTGACGACCAGTGGCGTCACGACGATGGCCGGCACCAGGAGGCTCACCGCGGCCCGAACATCGACGTGGGCGCGGTGGGTGACCAGGCCGACACCGCTGACGCCGACCGAGCACATGTTGACGAGGCGCACGCCGACTGCCGGCCCGAGCACGAGCACCATCACCGGCGCACACACGAGGCCGAAGCCCAGCCCCGCGACGGCTTGCGCGAACGCCCCGGCGGCTACTGCGAGCGTCGCGACGACGAGCGCATCAGCGGCAAGGTCGATGTTCACGGCGCTCGCGGACCGGGCTCGCGGTCAGCGAGCGAGGAACCAGCGGAACCAGTCGACTGTGCGGGTGAGCCCTTCGCGGACGTCGACCTTGGGTTCCCAACCGAGCTGGGTGCGCGCCAGCGTGATGTCGGGCTGACGCTGCAGCGGGTCGTCCTGCGGAAGCGGCCGATACTCGAGTGTCGAGTGAGACCCCGTGATCTCTATGACGAGCTGGGCGAGCTGGGCGACCGTGTACTCGTGGGGGTTGCCGATGTTCACCGGGCCGACGTAGCTCGAGTCGAGAAGCGCGAGCTGGCCGTCGATCTGATCGTCGACGTAGCAAAAGCTTCGGGTCTGCGTGCCGTCGCCATACAGGCTCAGCGGCTCGCCGCGGAGCGCCTGCACGACGAAGTTCGTCACGACGCGTCCGTCGTCAGGCCTCATGCGCGGGCCGTAGGTGTTGAACGTGCGCACGATGCGAACGTCGAGGTCATGAGCGCGGTGATACGCCATCGTCATCGCCTCGGCGAACCGCTTCGCCTCGTCGTACACCCCGCGCGGACCGATGGGGTTGACGTTGCCCCAGTAGTCCTCGGTCTGCGGATGCACGAGCGGATCGCCGTACACCTCGCTCGTCGAGTTCAGCTGGAACTTCGCACCCTTCGCGTGGGCGAGCCCGAGCGAGTTGTGCGTGCCGAGGCTGCCGACCTTCAGGATCTGGATCGGGATCTTCGAGAAGTCGATAGGCGACGCCGGGCTCGCGAGGTGCAGCACCGTGTCGACGTGACCTGGCACCCAGATGTACTCAGAGACGTCGTGATGGATGTAGGTGAAGCCGGCCCGCCCGAAGAGGTGCTCGAGGTTGGAGATCGCCCCCGACACGAGGTTGTCGACAGCGATGACCGAGTCGCCTCTGTCGAGGAGCCGCTCGCACATGTGCGACCCGAGGAATCCGGCGCCGCCGGTGACGACGACGCGCCGCCCGCCGTCGGGTGGACTGCCCATCAGCGTCCGATGCCCTGGTAGTTGAAACCCCGCCGTGCGGCCGCCGCGCGGTCGAGCACGTTGCGGCTGTCGACGATCGCCGGGCTCGCCATCACCGCTGCGACCTTGTCGAGGTCGAGCCAGCGGAACTCGTCCCACTCGGTCAGGACGACGAGCACGTCCGCGCCTTCGCACGCGGCGTAGGGATCGGCGCAGACTTCGAGGCCCTCGATCGAGGAGCTGACTGCGGGGTCGTGTGCGCGGACCGACGCACCGCGCGCGGTGAGCCGTCGGATGATCTCCAGCGCGGGGGAGTCGCGGAGGTCGTCGGTGCGGGCCTTGAACGCGAGGCCCCAGGCGGCCACCTTTCGGCCGGACAATGATCCGCCGACTGCGTCCGAGACCTTCGTGACGACCCGCTCGAGCTGTTGCTCGTTCACGGTGATCACGCCCTTGAGGAGGTCGAAGTCGTACCCGCTGTCTTCGGCGATCCGCACGAGTGCCCGCGTGTCCTTGGGGAGGCACGAGCCACCCCACCCGGGCCCGGGGCGAAGGAACTGATGACCGATGCGGGGGTCGTAGCCCATGCCCAGCACCACGTCGTTCACGTCGGCGCCCACGGCCTCGCACACTGCGGCGATCGCGTTGACGAACGACACCTTCGTCGCGAGAAACGCGTTGCTGGCGTACTTGATCGTCTCCGCCGACGCGGGGTCGGTGACGATCGGCGGCGATGCGATGCCGAGGTAGAGCGAAGCCACCCGGATGGCCGCCGACTGGTCGTCGCTTCCGATGACGATGCGGTCGGGATGGAGGAAGTCGTGCACCGCCGACCCCTCGCGGAGGAACTCGGGGTTCGAGACGACGAACACATCGCTACGGCCGAGCACCCGCTCGACGACGCGAGTCGAGCCGACAGGCACCGTGGACTTGTTCACGACGATCGACTCCGGCGGAAGCACGGGGCCGATGACTCGGGCGACGTCTTCGATGTGGGAGAGGTCCGCGCTGCCATCGGCGCCTTGCGGCGTCGGTACGCAGAGATACGCGAACTCGCACGACGCCGCGGCTGCAGCGCTGTCGGTCGTGAAGCGGAGGTTGCCGCTCGCGAGGCCTTCCTTCACGAGTTCCTCGAGGCCGTCTTCGACGATGGGGATCACGCCGTTGCTCAGCTGCTCGACTCGCCGCGGGTCGATGTCGGCGCCGATCACCCGGTGACCCAGATGGGCCAGGCACGCCGCCGTCGTGATGCCCACATACCCGGTGCCGATGACGACGATGTCTGCACTCATGCGCTATCCGATCGGTTCCGCCACACGACTTGAGAGCCTACGGCCTCGGGTCTCGCGGCCGGGGTTGACAGGTGACTCTAGAGTCACCTTTACTGGTCTCGTGGACGAAGTGTTCCGGGCGCTCGCCGAGCCCGCGCGCCGGCGTCTGCTCGATCGTCTCGTCGAGCAGGACGGGCTCACACTGCGTGAGCTGTGCGCGGTGATCCCCGAGCTCACGAGGTTCGGCGTCATGAAGCACCTCGCCGTGCTCGAGGCCGCGCATCTCGTCACGTGGCGCAAGGTGGGGCGCGAGAAGCACCACTACCTGAACCCCGTCCCGATCCGCGAGATCCATGACCGCTGGATCTCGAAGTTCGCCGAGCCTTGGGCGGCCGCGATGGTCGACCTCAAGCGCGATCTGGAAGGAGCAGCACCGTGGCCCAACCCCGACACGTCTTCGAGACCTACATCAAGGCGAGCCCGGACCGCATCTGGCAAGCACTGACCGACCCAGAGCTGACCGCGCGCTACTTCTTCGGCACACGTGTGGAGTCGTCGTGGGAGGTCGGCGCGCCGTACTCGTACTCGATGAGTGCGCGCGTCGCGGTGGCCGGTGAGATCGTGGAGGTCGATCCACCCAAGCGGCTCGTGATGACCTTCAGCGCGCACTTCGACGACGCGACCGCAGCGGAGCCTGCGTCGCGCGTCACGTGGGAGATCACGCCGCTCGGCTCGGTGTGCCGGGTGACGTGCGTGCACACCGACCTCTTCGGTGCTCCTCACACCTGGGCGGCGACGGCGGACGGGTGGAACGTGGTCCTCAACGGGATGAAGACGCTGCTCGAGACGGGCGAGCCGCTGGGCGACGTGCCCGACGATGGTGCTTCTCCGTTCGGCTCGCCGAGTGCTCCGGATCTGCAGTGGCATCGCTCCCTCGGGATCGAGTGCAACAACGGCACGTATGACCTGCTCGAGCGGGACGATCGCACCGAGGCCGAGACCGAGACGATGGTCGACACGGCCCACGCGGCGAAGTACCACTGGGGCAAGGTGGGCGTGCCGGTCAACCAGCTGCGCGCCGAGTACCTGTGCAGCCGGGTCTACGCGTTCGTGGGGCGGACCGAGCCCGCGCTGCACCATGCCGCGCAACGCTGTCGCGCTGGCGGAACAGCTCGGTGTCGCGGACTTCGACCTCGCGTTCGTCCACGAGGCGATGGCACGCGCGCTGGCGTGCGCAGGCGACGAGGAGGGTGCTCGACGCGAGCTTGCCGTCGTCGCGAGCATCCCGATCGTCGATCCGGAAGACAAGGAGATCGTCGACGCCGACCTCGCGAAGGAGCCGTGGTACGGCGTGAGGCGCTGAGCGGCGAGAGGCTCAGAAGAGGCGCGACGTCGCGAGGTCAGCGCCGGCACGCATCGCGCGCAGCTTCTCCCACACCACAGAGGGCGCAACGTCGCCGATGCCGGCGGAGGTGTCGAACCCGCAGTCGGTGGTCACGATCACGCGTCGCGGGTCACCGACCGACTGCGCCACACGCTCGATGCGTTCGGCCACGACTTCGGGGTGCTCCACGTAGTTGCTCGTCGTGTCGATCACGCCGGCGATGAGGACCATGCCGTCAGGGAGCGGCGCGTGGGCGAAGCACGCGTGCTCGTGGGCATGCCGGGCGTTGGCCATGGAGAGCACGAGTGCCCCGACCTGCGCCCGGTAGAGCAGCGGCAGGATGTCGCTGAGCGCGACATCGAGCGTGTGGGGCCCCTCGTAGTTGCCCCAGCACACGTGCAGCCGCACTCGCGTCGGGTCGATGCCGGCCAGTGCTCGGTTGGTGGCCTCGATGACGACATCGACCCAATCGAGGAACTCGTCGATTGGCGCGTCAGCGAAGAGCGTGTGCCGCTCCATCGCGAGATCGGGCGCGTCGATTTGCAGCAGCAGTCCCTGGTCGACGATGTATCGGTACTCGATCGACAGCGCGTCGGCCACAGCGCTGACGTACTCCTCGCGTGACGGGTAGTGCCGATTCTCCATCGCCGAGACCACGATGCCGGGCGAGGCCGCAGTCATGAACGTCTCGGTGAAGCCGGCGTCGCGCACGAGGGCACATTCGGCCGCGATCTCTGAGGTGTCGCGGTATGTGACCGCCCCGATCGCCGCCGGCGCCGCCATGAGGTTCACCTTCATCCGTGCGTATCGGGGTGCCGCGAGCTCGAGGTAGTCGGGATGGTCGGCGAGGTCACGCATCAGCGGTCGCTGGCTCTGGTCACCGAAGCCGGTCATGCGATGCTGCACGTACGTGACGAAGCTCTCTCGCGCCTGCTCGCCGTCGTTGCCGATGTCGATGCCCGCATCCCGCTGCGCGGCGATGCTCGCTCTCGTGGCTGCGGCGACCACGTCGCGGAGCTGCGCGTCGTCGACGACCTCGCCGCGACTGCGACGGCCGTGCAGCTCGGCGAGCTCTTTCGGCCTGGGAAGGCTCCCCGCGTGGGTGACGAGGATGCGGCTCTCACTCGTGAGCATGCGGCAGTCTGTCGTAGTTGACAAACTTCACGTGACCATTAATCATCAACTTGTAAGTGAGTGATCTTGCGGCGGTGCGTGTGACAGTTCGGGTTGCCGTCGATCCTGTGACCGCGTTCGACGTGTTCACGACCGAGATCGACGAGTGGTACCGGAAGGGGGCGACCTTGCTGACGCAGGCGGCTCGGGGATCCACGCTTCGTTTCGAGCCCGGAGTCGGCGGTCGGCTCCTCGAGGTCCGCGACGACGGCACGCCGCCGATCACGCGTGGTCAGATCACCGTCTGGGAGCCAGGACGGCACTTGCTGTTCGTCGACCGTCGCGACGCGGAGGTCGAGATCTGGTTCCACGGATTCGACGAAGGCACGCGAGTCGTCCTCGAACATCGAGGTCTCGACAAGCTGGGGCCCGATGCCGCGATCAAGGCATCGAAGTACAGCTGGCGCAAGCTCGTCGACTACTTCGCCGAGCACATGGAGGAGACGTGATGACAGAGTTTCAGGGCCTCGTTCCGTATCTGTTCTACGAGGATGCTGGCGCCGCACTCGACTGGCTGTCGAGAGTCTTCGGGTTCGAGGAGCGAGCTCGCTACATCGACAAGGACGGAACTGTGCGCCAGGCCGAGATGCTCGTCGGTGACCACGAGCTGTGGTTCTCGGGTCACGGGCCTGGGTTCTGGGAAGAGAAGGGTGGTCGACCCGACACCTGGATCGGCGTGTGGGTCGACGACGTCGACGCGATGTACGAGCGCGTCAAGGCTGCGGGCATCGAGTCAGCGCCGCCGGAGGACAAGGACTACGACGTCCGGAGCTACAGCGTGACGGATCCAGAGGGCGTGAGCTGGGGGTTCATGAAGCGACTGGGCAAGCCGTACGTGCAACGGATCCCGACGGACGAAGGCGGCCTCGAGGAGGTGCTCGCGGCCGAGGGTTAGGGTCCGCGGATGCCCGATCTCCCCCGCACATCCCTTCCGATCCCCGATCGCAGATACGTCGGGCTCGTCACCTTCGACGCGAAAGACCCCGACACCTCGTATCCGCCCATCGAGACGCTGCTACCGCCGGCCGGCGCGCCGAACGTGCTCATCGTGCTCGTCGACGACGTCGGCTTCGGCGCTTCGAGCGCGTTCGGCGGCCCGTGCCAGACGCCGAACGCAGAGCGGTTAGCCGCGAACGGCCTCAAGTTCTCGCGTTTCCACACCACGGCACTCTGCTCGCCGACGCGCGCCGCGTCTGCTGTCCGGCCGCAACCACCACACCGTCGGCATGGGTGGCATCACCGAGATCGCCACCTCCGCTCCGGGCTACAACTCGCTGCGCCCCAACACCTGCGCGCCGCTGCCCGAGACCCTGCGACTGAACGGATACTCGACCGCGGAGTTCGGCAAGTGCCACGAGGTGCCGGTGTGGGAGACGAGCCCGATGGGGCCGTTCGAGCACTGGCCGCATCCGGGTGGGGGCTTCGAGTACTTCTACGGCTTCATCGGCGGCGAGACAAACCAGTACTACCCCGCGTTGTACGACGGCACGGTGCCGATCGAGACGCCGAAGTCTCCAGAGGAGGGGTATCACCTCACCGAGGACATGACCGACAAGGCGATCACCTGGGTGCGGCAGCAGAAGGCGCTGATGCCGGACCGTCCGTTCTTCGCTTACTTCGCTCCCGGAGCGACCCACGCTCCCCACCACGTCCCCGCGGCGTGGTCCGCGAAGTACAAGGGCAAGTTTGACCAGGGGTGGGACAGGCTGCGCGAGGAGACGTTCGCGCGTCAGAAGGCGCTCGGGGTGATCCCAGCCGATGCCGAGCTCACCGCGCGTCATGACGAGATTCCGGCGTGGGACGACATGCCTGACGAGCTCAAGCCCGTGCTCGCGCGCCAGATGGAGATCTACGCCGGCTTCATGGAGCACACCGACCACCATGTCGGGCGCCTCATCGACGCGATCGCCGACCTCGGCATCCTCGACGACACGGTCGTCTACTACATCATCGGCGACAACGGCGCGAGCGCCGAAGGCACCCTCAACGGCTGTTTCAACGAGCTGATCATGCTGAACGGAGGCGCGGGGCTCGAGACAGCGGAGTTCATGGCGTCGCACCTCGACGACTTCGGCACGCCGAGGGCCTACAACCACTACGCCGTGGGATGGGCCCACGCGATGTCCACGCCGTATCAGTGGACGAAGCAGGTTGCCTCGCACTGGGGCGGGACGCGGCAACGGCACCATCGTGCACTGGCCGGCTGGCATCACCGCGAAAGGCGAGGTTCGTGACCAGTTCTGTCACGTGATCGACGTCGCGCCGACCGTGCTCGACGCAGCGGGGCTCCCTGAGCCGACCTTCGTGCACGGAGTGCAGCAGGTTCCCTATGAAGGCGTGAGCATGCGGTATGCGTTCGCCGACGCGGGCGCGGCCGGTCGTCACGAGACCCAGTACTTCGAGATGTTCTGCAACCGCGGCATCTACCACAACGGCTGGACGGCGGTGACTCGTCACAGCGTGCCGTGGGACATCGCCGCCCCGATGCCGCCACTGCTCGAGGACAAGTGGGAGTTGTACTCGGACACCGACTGGACCCAAGCGCACGACTTGTCGGCGGTGATGCCCGAGAAGCTCGCGGCGCTTCAGCAGCTCTGGCTCATCGAGGTGAGCAAGTACAACGTGCTGCCACTCGACGACCGGCGCGTCGAGCGGTTCAACTCCGATCTCGCGGGGAGGCCGACGCTGATCAAGGGGACGCAGCAGATCCTGTTCAACGGGATGCGCAGGCTCAGCGAGAACTCGGTGCTGAACCTGAAGAACAAGTCGCACACCATCACGTCGGAGATCGTTGTCGGCGACGGTGCGAACGGAGTGATCGTGGCCCAGGGGGGCGAGTTCGGGGGATGGTCTCTCTACCTGGTCGATGGGAAGCCGAGGTACTGCTACAACATGTTCGGGCTTCAGCGCTTCCACGTGGGTGCCGATGCGATCGTGCCGCCGGGCACTCATCAGGTCCGCGTCGAGTTCGCCTACGACGGCGGTGGCCTGGCCAAGGGCGGCACCGCGGCGATCTTCCTCGACGGGTCCAAGGTCGGTGAGGGTCGCGTCGACGCAACCGTGCCGATGTTGTTCTCGGCCGACGAGACCCTCGACCTGGGCAGCGACACCGGCTCACCCGTGAGTGACGAGTACATCTCAGCGACGAGTCACTTCACCGGCACGGTGAACTGGGTGCAGCTCGACATCGCCGACGACGACAGCGACCACTTCATCACCGCGGAAGAGCGCATGAAGGTGGCGATGGCCCGCCAGTAGGCGAGACCGCGAGAACGCTGGGCGGGTCCTCCGATCAGGGGCGCACGAGCAGGAGCAGGTCGTACGCGAGCTCACTCACGCGTCGGCCGCTGCCGGCCATCACGATGCTGCGGAAGCGTCCGTCGAGGTGCTGCTCGGCTTGGCCGGCGAGACCGAGACCCCAGCGCAGCGTGCCGAGAGCACGCCACCACCGGAAGCGATCGTCATCCCAGACGCCGCCGCCGGCTTCGTAGCCTTCGCGCAGCACCGAGACCCTCGCGAGGCCACCCACCGTGAGCGCATCCTCGCCGAAACGCCACATGCGCGTGCATGGCCAAGCGACGTCATCGAGCGGATCGCCCAGGTGGGCGCCCTCCCAGTCGAGGATGCCGACCAGGCCGCGCTCGTCGACGATGAGGTTGCCGTTCCGCGCGTCTCCATGGACGATCGCGCATCGGGCGGGTTCGTCGGGAGCGTGCTCCTCGAGCCACCGCATGCCGTAGGAGAAGGCGGGCTCCGGCTGCAGCAGCAAGCTCATCAGCTCGCGCATGCGCTCGAGCATCGAGCCGATCGGACGGTCGTCGGGCGGCCGCACGAGGGTCTCGGGGGCCTTCGTCGCGTCGATGCCATGAAGGAGGGCGAGGGCCGTGCCGAGCTCGCGGACGACGGTCTCGCCATTCCCCGTGCGCTCGGCCTGTCGAAGCACGCGGCGCGGGATCGTCTCGCCATCGAGCCGCTCGCTGAGGAAGAACGGTCCGCCGAGGTACTTCGAGTCGGTGCAGACACCGCGGATGCGAGGAGTCGCAACGCCCGCTCTCGCGGCGAGCTCTCGCACGGTGGCTTCGGTCGTGACGTCGACGATCTGGATCTCCGCCGTGGGCATCGCAGTGGCGACGAGCCGTTCGACCCCACGGGCGCCCACTGCGTCGAACAGGAGGTTGCGACGCCGCGCTCCCGCCGTGCTCTGCGAGACGTTCTCGATCGTGACCTGCTCGCCACGCTCGTCGGCGAACCACGCGGCGAGGCCCTCTGCGACGCTCATGCCAGGGGTCGTCATGTCTCTTCTCTCGTCCAGTCCGCGTACCCGGGCTTCGAGATGGCCAGATCGTCGCGGACCGTGGACAGGAGCGCGTCGTAGATCGCAGCCGACGTGGCGCTGTCGATGGGCTCGGGGTCGGCGAGCCGGGCGAGCAGCATCGACCGGAGCGCGGCGACGTCCGTGTCGTTGGGTTGGTGGAACAAGGTCGCGAGCCGCACTCGCTCGGCGTCGGCCGCGGCGGGGCCGAGCCGCAGCTCGCGCTCGACGATGCCGGCGAGGTTCGCGGCGACGCGCACGCGGTGGCGCAACGGGTCTTGCACCGCGTCGATCGTCTCTGTGAGCAGATCTGAGATGTCGGCCAGCAGCTCGGCGGCCGTGGGGCGCTGTTGCATACCTAGTCGATGATGCCAGCCGCGGCCCGCGCCCGTTCCTTCGCGGGGGCCATGTCGAAGGTGTCGAGCGTCGCCATCTGCTGGAAGTGCATGCCCCCGCCGACGACTTGGTTGGTCACCTTGTCCCAGCCTCCGTACGTGTCGGCGGTCAGGTCGCGGATGATGTGGAAGATCCGCATGCGATCCTCGCCGTCGACACCCTCCATCGTGCGCAAGTACTTGCGCAGGTAGGCGCCGATCTCGGGGTTCTCGAGGTCGGCGATCGTGGGGCAGGTGATGACCAGCCCGCCGGCGACGTCGTGCAGACGGTGGGTCATCTCGCTGTACAGCTGCCCGCCGTACGACTTCGTCGCATAGAGATAGGAGTCGTCGGGCGCGACCATGCCGCCGGCAGTCACACGGGCGTTGGCGAGGGCGGCTTCCCACCCGGCCCGACACATCTTCGCCCACACCGCGATCGCGGCGAGCTTGTCGCGCACATGGGTGACGTCGAGGATGCCGTTCATCTCCGAGATCGTCTGCGCGAGGCCCATCACGAGCTCGGCGCGGTCGGCTTGGTCGGCGACCGCTCTTGCCCGATCCCAGATGCTCAACGTGTCGGCGAGCGTGTGAGCCTGAGCGCTCTCTCCCGCGAGGAACACCCGATCGTTCGGCACGAAGACGTCGTCGAGCACGACGATCGCCTCGGAGATCGAGTGGCCGCGGCTGACGGGAAAGTGGCGGTCGTCGGCTGCGCGCGGGGCGGTCGTCGACGCGAGCAGCCGCAGACCGGGAGTGCTCACCGCTACGGCACAGGCGACCGCGGCGTCGGCATCGTCGACTCGACCGGAGGGCACGACCAGCAGCTCGTGGACGACGGGTGCGCCGACGACGTGCTGCTTGCCTCCTGCGATGACGATGCCATCAGCGCGGCGCTCGACGATGCGAACGGGGAGCGCGGTGTCGTCGATCGCGGCCGCCACCCGCAGGTCTTCGTCGCGACAACGCGCCGCGAACCGCTCGAGGCGCGCTCCGTAAGCCGCGTCGGCGCCGGCCAGCAGATCGGCCGCGGTCGCGAGGGCCATGCAACCCGCAGTGGTCGCCGCGGTTCGGTCGGTCGAAAGCAGCACGTCCATCTGATCGCGCAGCTCGTCTCGAGTGCGAGGGACCCGGTACATCGGGTTCACGACTCCGACGCACTCGTCGTAGCTGCGGGCCACCCAGTCGACCGACTTCCGCAGCAACGGGTGGGTCGTGACGTCGGGTGCCCGTTCGCCGTCGAGCCACACCGCGCGGCCATCGCGGAGGCTCGCTCTGTAGTCGTCGCCTGAGATCATCGCCGCACCTCAGACCACGACCGACGCGGCCTGGTGCACATCGGCGGTCTCGCCGCCGATGCCCACCGCTCGCCGTGCGAGCTGCTTGGCCTCGGCGAGGTCGTAGTGCCGCAACGTGACGAGCCGTTGGGCGTACTGGCCGCCGCCCGCCAATGACTCGGTCACGGCGATCCATCCGCCGTAGGTGTCGGCGGTGAGATCGCGGACGTAGTGCAACAGCTTCAGGCGCTCTTCGGCGGAGTACCCGCCCTGCCCGAGCTGTGCGCGTATGTCCGCACCGATCTCTTCGCTCTCGTAGTCCGCGACCGTGGGGGCGGTGACGAGCAAGGCGCCGGCGATGTCGTGCAGGATGTCGATCATCTTCCCGTGCAGCTCGGCGTTGTAGTACTTCGACGCGCTGACATAGATCGAGGCGGGAGACAGCGTGCCGTCCTCGTTGATCGTGGCGTTCTTCATCGCGGCTTCCCAACCGGCTCGACACATCGTGGCGAAGATCGCCATCTCCGACAGCAGGTCGCGTATGTCGGCACGTTCGCTCGCCCCGCTCGTCTCGGCCAGCAGCGCGGCGAGACCGACGAGTCGATCGGCGCTGCTGCCGCTGTAGGCGACGGCGTTGGTGCGCTCCCACAGGCCGAGCGCGTGCGCGAGCGAGGCCGCATGCGAGGTCTCTCCGTCGAGGAACACCCGCTCGTTCGGCACGAACACGTGGTCGAAGATGAGCAGGCCTTCGGGCATGTTCGTGCGCTGGCTGATGGGGAAGTGGCGGGTGTCGTCACCTCTCGGCGCGTTCGTCGTGTTGACGATCGTGAGCCCCTCGGCATTGGTCGGCACGGAGCACGCAACGGCGTAGTCCTCCTCGCCTGGCTTCATGCTCTTGGTGGGCAGCACCACTTGCTCGTGCACGATCGGCGCGCCAGTGATGTGCATCTTCGATCCGGAGATGACGATGCCGTCACGCTGACGATCGACGACACGAACGTAGAAGTCCGGGTCGTCCTGCTGGGACGGGCGGCGCCGACGGTGACCTTTCGCGTCGGTGATCGCCTCGGAGCACCGGACATCCGCCGCCTTGCACGACTCGACGAACTCGTAGATGCGGTCGCGGTACTCGCTGCGCAGCTTCCCGAGCGCCGGGGCGACCTCGACGAGCGCCATGCACGCGGCGGTGGTGCCTGCGGTGATGTCGCTGTGGCCCAGCGCTTGCATGCGCCGATCCATGTCCTCGCTCGTGCGAGGCACGAGGTACATCGGATGGAACGCGTCGGGGTCAGAGTCGTAGAAGCGGTCGTACGTCGCGGCGACCGCATCGACCGCGCTCGCGAGGAGCGGGTGACTCGCGGGGTCGTCGACTCGCTCGCCATCGAGGTAGCAGCGGCGACCGTCGACGAGCGACCGCGCGGTATTGGTCCCCGGTCATCATGGGCATCGCGGCAGCTCCCGGGTTGTGTCGCGGTGGTTGGTGAGTACAAGTATTGCCCAATCGACGTCGTCGCCGTCCGCCGCTGCGCTTCGGCCGGCTCCTTCTCGCTCCGCTCGGCGATCGGTTCTGCGCGCACCCGGCGGCGCACTGCGCCGCCGTGACCCGCCACGCGGTACCGTGACGGCGGCGCGCAGGGCGCCACCGGTCCGCGGGAAGGGCTGAGCCCACCTGAGGTGCAGTACGAGCGGTCTGGCCGAACACCTCCTTTCCGCCTGACGAACGCGGACCTCGGGCACGAGAGAGGAGGTCGCGATGGCGACCGATGGTGCAACCCCGATCCCCCTGCCCGACGATCCGAGCCTCGAGCAGCTCCGCAAGCAGGCGCGCGAGCTGCAAGTCGAGATGCGGCGAGACGACCCGTCGACGAAGCTGAGCGCTGCGCAACGCGTGGTCGCGAGACGTCACGGCTTCGCGAGCTGGCCCAAGCTCGTCCATCACCTCGAAGTTGTCTCGCAATACACCTGGCGGCCGGATGTTGTCCCGACCACCGCGACACCGGGCGACGACTTCCTGCGGCTCGCCTGCCTGACCTACAGCGACGACGACGGTCCGGACCGGTGGACGCGCGCGGCCGCACTTCTCGACGCAGACCCGAACCTCGCTCGCGGCGACGTGCATGCCGCGGCAGCGTGTGCCGACGCTGTCGCGCTCACGAAGCTGTTGACCGCCGATGCGATGGCGGCGCGCCGGGAGGGCGGGCCGTTCCAGTGGCAGCCCCTGATGTACCTCTCGTACGCGCGCCACGACCCTGAGATCACCGAGACGCGTGTCGTCGAGTCCGCCCGGTTGCTCCTCGGCCATGGCGGCGATGCGAACATCGGCTACCTGTGGCACGGCATGCCGTCGCCGTTCACGGCGTTGACCGGCGCCTTCGGCGAAGGCGAGCTCGGGCCTGTTCGCCAGCCTCGACACCCGCACTCGTGTGCCCTTGCCCGCGTGCTCCTGGAAGCGGGCGCCGATCCGAACGACAGCCAGACGCTGTACAACCGCATGTTCGGAGACGATGACGACCATCTCGTGTTGCTGCTCGAGTTCGGGCTCGGCGGTGGGGACGGAGGCCCGTGGCGCGCTCGGCTCGGCGATGCGATCGCGACACCCGCGGAGCTCCTCCGCGGGCAGCTGCGCTGGGCCGTGATGCACGACCAGACGGCGCGCGTGCGGCTGCTCATCGAACACGGCGTCGACGTCGTCGTCTCGTTCTCCGACGGAAGGACTCCGCTGGAGCTCGCCTCTCTGAGTGGCAACACCGCCGTGGTCGCCATGCTCGAGCAGCACGGTGCCGCGGCGCCGACTCTCGACGGCGTCGACGCGTTCGTTGCAGCGGTGCTGGCCGGTGACCACGCTGCAGTCGTCGGCACCGATCGCGAGGTCGTCGAGCGGGCGAAGGTGGAACGGCCGGGGCTGATCGTGTGGGCGACCGCACGGCGCAACACAGCTGCGGTCGAGCGGCTCGTCGTCCTGGGGTTCGACGTGAACGCACTCGGGCGCTCCGACGTGCCCGTCGAGCAGGCATGGGAGACGGCCTTGCACGCCGCGGTCGCAAACGACGACACCGTCCTCGTCCGGCTGCTGCTCGAGTCGGGGGCAGATCCGTCGCTCAAGGACGCTCGCTTCGATTCCACCCCGCTCGGTTGGGCTCAGCACTTCGGACACGAGGATCTCGTCGCGGCGCTCGCCTCGGCCAGCTCCGAGGAGACCTGAGCGAGTTCACCGTTCGTTCACCCTGTGTTCCTCGTCCGGTCAGCCCTTGCCTACGAGACCGCCACCTCCCCTTTCTAGGTTCGGGGCATCCGAGCAAGGGAGGGCAAGTGAAGAAGCGAATGCGAGGCTGGGGACTGTTGACGGTCGTCGTGGCCGTCGCCCTTTTTGCCGCAGCATGTGGAGACGACAGCGGCAGCAGCTCCGCCACGACGGCGGGGGGCGACAGCGGCGCGGGTACGACAGCGAGCGGCGCAGCGAGCACCACAGGAGCGCCGGTGTCCGGCACCCTCCAGGGCAGCGGCTCGAGCTTCTCGCTCGCGTTCCTGCAGGAGGCGGCATCTGAGTTCAACAAGGCGAACCCGGGAGCCAACGTCACGTATGGGGGCGGAGGCTCGGGCAAGGGGCGCACCGACCTGGTCAACAAGACGGTCGATTACGCGGGTTCGGACTCGCCCTTCAAGGACACCGAGAAGCCGCCGGACCCGATCCTGTACTTCCCGATCCTGCTCGGCCCGATCACGATCTCGTACAACCTCCCGGGTGTCGACACCTTGAACCTGAGCCCCGACACGATTGCCTCGATCTTCGAGACCAAGATCACCAAGTGGAACGACCCCGCGATCGCCGCGGACAATCCCGGTGTTCAGCTTCCCGATACTCAGATCACGGTTGCGCACCGCTCGGACGGGTCGGGTACCACTCAGAATTTCACCGAGTGGCTCGCGCTCGTCGCCCCGAACACGTGGACACTGAAGTCCGGCTCCACGGTCGAGTGGCCGGCAGGAACTCAGGCCGGGAACGGCAATCAGGGCGTGGCCCAGATCGTGCAGTCGACGAACGGAGGGATCGGGTACATCGACCTGTCTGACGCCGTCGCCGCGAACCTGACCTTCGCGTCGGTGAAGAATCAGGCGGGCAAGTTCATCCAGCCCACGTCAGAGGCGGCGTCGGCGGCCGGCAACGGCGTCGACATCAACCCTGACCTGACATTTCACGCCTACAACTCGTCCGATCCAGCGGCCTACCCGATCACGGCGCAGACCTTCGTGATCGTCTACACCGCTCAGACCGACGCGGCGAAGGGTGATCTGCTGAAGGCGTTTCTCAACTACCTGCTGACGGACGGCCAATCACTGCTCACCGATCTGGACTACGCACCCTTGCCGAAGACCCTTCAGGACAAGGCCGTGGCCCAGCTCGATCAACTGACGATCGGCTGAGGGCGACCCCTTCCACGGGGTGAGAACATGAGCGGCACATGACCACAGTTGCCACACCGCCCTCGGTGTCGGCTCCTCAGCTCTCGGGCAAGCGGCCAGTCGGCGATCGCGTCTTCGCGGTCGTCGCGCTGGCCGCCGGCCTGTCGGTGCTCGTCATCCTCGTGCTCATCGCGTGGTCGACCGGCAAAGAGGCGTGGCCGATCTTTCGTGATGACGCCGCCGGCTTCCTGTTCTCGACCCGATGGGCGCCGAGCGAGGGCGAGTTCGGGATGCTCGCGTTCCTGTTCGGGACGCTGGTCACTTCGATCCTGGCCCTGATCTTCGCGGTGCCGCTCAGCATCGGCATCGCACTGTTCATGACCGAAGTCGCTCCGGGTTGGCTCAAGACGCCGGTCGTCTACGTCATGGACTTGCTCTCGGTCGTGCCGTCGGTCGTCTTCGGCCTGTGGGGCGTGCTCGTCCTCGCCACGCCGATCTCGCACTTCTACACGAACGTGAGCAACGTGCTTTCGCCCATTCCGATCGTCGGCGGGCTCTTCGCCGAGCCGGTGAACGGCCGGTCGTTCTTCACCGCTGGCCTGATTCTTGGGATCATGATCGTCCCGATCATCACCTCGCTTACCAGGGAGGTGTTCGACACCACCCCGCGCAGCGAGAAGGAAGCCGCGCTCGCGCTCGGTGCGACCCGGTGGGAGATGATCCGAGGGTCGGTGTTCGCGCACAGCAAGGGCGGCATGGTCGGCGCGGTCACACTCGGGCTGGGCCGGGCGATGGGCGAGACGATCGCCGTCGCGTTGGTCATCGGCTCGAACCCGCAGATCACCGAGAAGCTCTTCTCACCGGGCTACTCGATGCCCTCGGTCATCGCGAACGAGTTCGGCGAGAGCTCGGGCAACTACCGCGCAGCATTGATCGCGCTCGGCGTGGTGCTGTTCATCATCTCGGTCCTCGTGAACTTCACCGCCCGCGCGGTCGTGAACCGTTCGCTCGGAAGGTCGAGAGGCGAATGACCGCCACCCTCACACCGCCGGACGATCACCTCGACGCGATCGACCTCCGCCCGAAGCGCGGTGCGCGGCAGGTCCGCAACGGCATCGCAACCGCGCTCATCTGCATCTCCGTGGTCGGTGTCCTCGTGCCGCTGCTCTTCGTGCTCGGCGCCGTGATCCAAAAGGGTGCTTCGGTCATCTCCTGGAGCTTCCTCACCGAAGACATCCCGCCGGGGCGCCGGCAGGGTCCGGGGATGGGGCCGGCGGTCGTCGGCACCATCGTGATCACCGCGACCGCGGCAGCGATGGCGATCCCTCTCGGCATCCTCGGTGCCGTGTACCTCCAGGAGTACGGCAAGACCGGCCGCCTCGCTCAGGTGCTCCGCTTCTTCGCGGACGTGATGACGGGCGTGCCGTCGATCATCATGGGCCTGTTCATCTACACGTTCTGGGTCGTGCGCTTCGGTGTGAACGGAGTGACCGGTTTTGCAGGGTCCTTGGCGTTGGCCTGTCTCATGCTCCCGATCATCATCCGATCGACAGAGGAGATGCTGAAGCTCGTGCCGGACGACCTGCGAGAGGCGAGCTTCGCGCTCGGGTCGAGCAAGGCTCGCACCATCTGGAAGATCGTGCTGCCGGCGGCGTTGCCGGGCATCCTGAGTGGCGTGCTGCTGGCGGTCGCCAGGGCGGCCGGTGAGACCGCGCCGCTGCTGTTCACGATCGGCGCCGCGACGCAGATCAACTGGAACGTGTTCTCCGGTCCCAACACCGCGCTCTCTGCACAGATCTTCACCAACGCCCAGCAGCCGTTCGTCGGTGCCCAGGACCGCGGTGGGGCGCGGCCCTCACGTTGATCTTCATGACGTTCGTTTTGCTGGTGCTGGCCCGAATCATCGCCGCTCGGTTCGGCACGACAAGGGTCCGGTGAACTCGTTGTCCAATCCAGAGGAGTCCTCGATGGTCACGCAGTCCACGCCCGACGGCTCGGTGCTCGAGCCCGCCACTGCACAAAGACCGCTGACCGTCGCGACGCACGCGCCAGAGGAAGACCTGGCGCCGAAGGTCTTCGAAGTCGACGACCTGTCGGTGTACTACGGGCCGTTCCGCGCCGTGCGCGAAGTGACCCTCGATGTGAGGAGGGGCGAGATCACCGCGTTCATCGGCCCCTCCGGATGTGGCAAGACGACGGTGCTTCGATGCCTGAACCGAATGAACGATCTCATTCCCGGTGCGCGTGTCGAGGGCTCTGTGCGCTACCGCGGTCAAGACCTCTACTCGTCGTCGGTCTCGCCGAGTGAGGTGCGTCGGCACATCGGGATGGTGTTCCAGAAGCCGAACCCGTTCCCGAAGAGCATCTACGACAACGTCGCCTTCGGGCCTCGGGTGAACGGCGTCAAGAAGAAGAGCCACCTCGACGACGTCGTCGAGAAGAGCCTGCGTGGGGCCGCGCTCTGGGACGAGGTCAAAGATCGCCTGCGTAACTCGGCCCTCGGCATGTCAGGCGGACAACAGCAGCGGCTGTGCATCGCCCGGGCGATCGCGGTCGAGCCCGAGGCGATCCTCATGGACGAGCCCTGTTCCGCCCTCGATCCGATCGCAACCGCGCGGATCGAGGAGCTGATGCAAGAGATCAAGTCCCGCTACACCATCGTCATCGTCACGCACAACATGCAGCAGGCCGCGCGGGTCAGCGACCGCACGGCGTTCTACACCGCCGAGGTCAACCCCGAGGGCGATCGCCGCACGGGAGTGCTCGTCGAATACGACCAGACACAGCGCATCTTCTCGAACCCCACGGACGTCCGGACGGAGAACTACGTCACCGGGCGCTTCGGCTGAGGAGCGCTGCCATGCCTGACGACCTGCGCAGGAATTCCACCAACAGCTCGACGACATCCGGTCGGGCATCACGAGCCTTGCGGCAAGTGTCACCGAGACGATCCCCCGTGCGACTCAGGTCCTCCTCGATGGCGACCTCGAGGGTGCCGAGTACCTCATCGGCGCGGACTACGAGATCAACACCCGCTCGCACGAGCTCGAGGAACGCTGCTTCGATCTGCTCGCGCTGCAGGCTCCCGTGGCGAGCGATCTCCGCCAGCTCGTCACTGCGCTGAAGCTGGTCGGCGAGATCGAGCGCAGCGGCGACCTCGCGGTGAACATCTGCAAGTCAGCCCGCCGCATCTACGGCACTGAGCTCGACCCCAAGCTCCGGGGGATGATCGCCCAGATGGGCGAGCAGGCCGCACTGCTCTTCCGGTTGTCGATCGATGCGTACACCGAGGCCGACGTGCCCCTGGCCTCGGCTCTCGACGACATCGACGACTTCCTCGATCGCTTGCAGGTCGACTTCATCGCGCAGATCTTCGAGAGCCACGCGTCAGAGCGGATCGAGCTGCTCGTGGCTGTGCAGCTCGCGCTGATCGCCCGGTTCTACGAGCGGATCGGCGATCACGGCGTGAACATCGGCGAGCGGGTGCGCTACATGGTCACCGGCTGGCTGCCCAACCACGACCAAGATCCCGTCTCCTGACTGTCGCCTGATCGTCAGCGCCCGATTGCGTCGAGCTCAGCCCAGTCGGCATCAGTGAGGCGAGCGGCGAGATCGAGCGCGGCGACGTTGTCTTCGATCTGACCGGGTCGGGTCGCGCCGAAGAGCACGGTCGCGACGTCAGGGTTCGCGAGGGCGAACGCGACGGCCACCGTCGCGGGCTTCGTGGCGAGCCGCGTCGCCGCGTCGCGTAGCCGCCGCGCTGCGAGGGCCGCCGCGGCGTACATGGGTTGGTCCAGCGATCCCGCGGCCCTGCCGGCGTTCGGATCCGAGTCGTACTTGCCGCTGAGCACCCCGCCGGCCAACACGTAGGACGCGACGATGGGCGCGCCGCACGCTGTGAGGGCCGAGCGCATGTCGTCGTCCTCGACGGGTGAGCGATGGACGAGGCTGTAGGCGAGCTGCGCCGCGCACGGCTGCGGCAGGCCATCCCCGGCTGCGATCTCCGACAGCCTCAGCAGCTGATCGGCGGGCCAGTTGACGATCGCCCACGCACGGGCCCGGCCTGTCGTGATGAGGTCGCAGACATCGCGGACCATCTGCTCGAGCGGCATCTCGGGCGGGGGGACGTTCGCGTAGATGACGTCGATGTAGTCGAGGCCCATCCGTGCGAGCGACTCCTCGAGCTCTTGGGCCGCGCTCTGTTCAGGCCAGAACTCCCACCACAGCTTGTTGCACACGACCGTCTCTGTGCGCGGCCAGCCTGCGGCGCGGAACAGCTCGCCGAACAGCACCTCCGAATAGCCGGTCGGGATCGGAGCCTTCCCGGTCTCGTCGTTGTAGCGGGCATCATCGAGGAACGTGATGCCTGCCGCTCGCGCCGCGTGCATGACCGCGAGCCCGTCGTCTCGTGTGATGCGTTCGAACGTGCGCCACGAGCCGAGCGACAGGCGACTGACGTCGATTCCAGACTGGCCGAGTGGACGGCGGGGCATCTCCATGCCGCAAGCCTGCCTTAACGTGCGCCGGTGCAGTCGACCGAGCGCGTGCGGCGAGAGCCGCCGACGTTTCGCACCCTCACGGTGCGGCGAACCGAGCTCCTGACGCCGAGCCTGGCCCGGGTCGTGCTCGGTGGCTCGGAGCTGTCGGGCTTCGCGTTGCCCGAACCGGCAGCGAGCGTGCGCCTGCTGCTGCCCTCGGCCGCGGGGCATGGCCTCGTGATGCCGACCTGGAATGGCAACCAGTTCCTGCTCCCCGATGGTCGAAGACCGGTGATCCGCACTCTGACCCCTCGCCGATTCGACGAAAAAGGCCTCGAGCTCGACGTGGAGATCGTGGTGCACGACGGTGGGCGCGGCATCGAGTTGGGCGAGCCACGCGCAGCCTGGAGACCGCGCCGCGATGTCCGGGCCTGGGCGCGGCTACCGCATCGATCCCGACGCTGCATGCTTCGTGTTGATGGGGGACGAGACGGCACTCCCGGCCATCGTCCAGATGCTCGAGGCGATGCCGCGGACGATGGTCGTCGACGTGCACATCGAGGTCGGCCAGGCCGACGGCGTCCTTCCGGTCCCGGTGAGCGACTCCACACGAATCGAGTGGCACGTGCGCGCAGAGGGTGCGAGGCCGGGGCAGTCACTGGTCGACGCCGTCAGTGCATTCGCTCTCCCAGAAGACACCCGGATCTGGGCCGCGGGCGAGGCGGCCGCGATGCAGCAGATACGCCACCACCTGTTCGACGAACGGAACCTGTCCCGCTCGGTCGCAACGGTGCGCGGCTATTGGAAGCACGGCCGCACCGGCGAGCCCGACTCGGGTGGCGAGTAGAACATGGCGTTCGAGGGCGAGACAGACTCTCCGACGTGACGATCGAACGGATCGAACCCGACGGCATCGCCGGCGAGCGCGAGACCCTTCGTGCCTTCCTCGACTACCACCGGCAGACGTTGCTCATGAAGTGCGAGGGGCTCTCTGACGAGCAGCTCCGCACCCGCGCACTGCCGCCGTCGAGCATGTCGCTGCTCGGGCTGGTGCGTCACCTCGCTGATGTCGAGCGCAACTGGTTCAGGCGAGTGCTTGCAGGCGGCGACGATCCGCCGATCTTCTTCAGCCGCCCGGACAACGTCGACGGCGACTTCGACGATGTCGACGGCGCGAGCGTCGAAGAAGCGTTCGCCCGCTGGAACGAGGAGGTCGGCGCCGCGCGTCGCATCGAGGCATCGTTCGCTTCCCTCGAGGTGACAGGCCACCATCCCAGGCTCGATGAGGACTTCAGCGTGCGTTGGGTGATGGTGCACATGATCGAGGAGTACAGCCGCCACAACGGCCACGCCGACCTGTTGCGCGAGCAGCTCGACGGCGCGACCGGCGAGTGACCCGATGCTGCCTTGAGAGCGGGCGACGAGAATCGAACTCGCGTTCTCAGCTTGGGAAGCTGATGTTCTGCCGCTGAACTACGCCCGCGAGGCGCACGAAACTAGCCGTTCGTCTGAGTGAGGTGCGCCGCCCGCATGAGCCCATCGGCGGTCGTGGTGTGCCCACCCGACACCATCGCCTTCGTCGCGGCAGCGTTCGTGAGGTCCCTCACCTGCGCCGGCGAGAGGCCTGGAGGTGCTGAAGCAGGGAGGTAGCTGAACAGGAGCTGCGCCCAGAAGAACGACACGAGCTCGATGTCGTGCGCGCGGGCGAGCTGCATCGTGGTGTCGATGAACGCGCTGTCGAGTGGCGCCCAGTAGGGATAGGGGTCGCGGTCGAGCGCAGTGGAGAAGTCGACGCCGTTCATGACTTCGGCGGTCGTCGCCTTGTAGAGCCACGCTTCGCCGATGATGGCTCGCTTGCCGTTCGCGTCCGCGAGATCGGCGACGGTGCCCGCCGCGTTGAACAGGTCGGCCCGCCCGGTCGTGAGGGGGTACACGTGGATGTCGATGAAGTCGAGGCGCGTCTCCTTCGCGAGCCGCCGCGTCGACGCGCGAGGTCCTCCCACGTGCCCTGCCCGGCACCCACGGCCACACCCAGGTGGGGGCCGATGGCGGCGACCGTGTCGTTCACGAACCGCACGAGGCGGTCCACGCTGTAGGTGTGGCCGGTGAGCATCTGGTCAGTGCTCGCCTCGGTGAGGAACGCCAGCAGGTCAGGGTGCAGCTCCCGAGCGATGAGCGCGGTTTGCGCGGTGCGCCCGCGAGCAGCTGGTCGTCGGTCATCGACCCGTAGTCGATCTGCAACGGTGAGAAGGCGGTGCCGGTGAAGACGACCTGGGTCTCGACCATCAACGTCATGTGGCGCTTGCGAACTTCTGCGGCGACGCCGCGGTAGTGCGCGAGGTAGTCGCTCGATCGCGGGTACGACGGCGACAGCAACGGGAACGGGATGTCGACGCTCACGGCAGTGACGCCCAGCTTCTGCAGAGCGTCGAGCATGAGACGGTCGCTGGCGAGGGCGTCGGGTCGGAGGAGGGCGTCGCCTCGGTTTCCGTTGGCGGTGAGCAGCTCGACCGCGGCAGTCGCGGTGCCCGGTGATGTCGTTGTGATCTTCGAGCGCACCGTGGTGAGCGCATCGGCCAAGTCCTCAGCGAGGGCTCTCTGCTCGGCCGGGACACCCGCGACGAGAGCGCTGACAGACGGAAACGGCGCTTGCGGCGGGGACGGCGAGCATCTCGGGAGGGCCGCAGCGAACGCGACGGCGGCCACACCTGCGGCGGCGAGCATCTTCATCAGACGAGCATCCGATCAAAGATGAGGAAGGTGTGAGCGCGGCGAGGGCGAGCCCGTCGCTCAGCGGACGACGCCGGGGGCCTTGGTCGGATCGCGCCGGCCGCCGTCGCGGGCGTGATCGCGTTCGGTCCTGCGGTGAAGGCGGCGGTCGTTCTCAGGACGTTCGACGACTTCGCGGATCTGCGCGACGAGGGCATCGATGTGGAACGGACTCGCGAGGAACCCGTCGACTCCCGATTCCCACGCGAACAATCGGTTCGTGCCGCCGGGTGAGCACAGCACCACGCGGGCCCCGGCAACCCGGTCGTCGGGGTTCGTGCGGATCGCGTCGAGCACCTTGAGGTTGCCCCCTGAACCGGCGATGGTGAGGTTGAGGATCACGCAGTGCACGGGCCGTCGGGTCAAGGCCCCGAGCGTCGCCTGCTGTGCCGGCGCCGCACTCACCTCGTGGCCGGCCCGGGCGAGGAGACGCACCATCACCTCGGCTCCCTCGGGGTCGTCAGCGACGACCAGGACGTGCCACGGACGCGACGGCACCTTCCATTCGTCTGGGTCAGTCTTGGACCGTCTCAAGGGCACTGGCGGCCTCCTGCTCGCCCCGCTCGATCGCCTCGAGCAAGTGCATCGAGATGTCGGCGACGCGGACTTCGCTCTCGTCGAGCCCCGCACCCTTCACCCCGTCATCCAACATGATGTAACAGAAGGGGCACGCTGTCGCGACTCTTGTGGCGCCGGTGGCGATCGCTTCCTGCGCGCGCTCGTCGTTCACCTTCTTGCCGATGCTCTCTTCCATCCACATGCGAGCACCGCCGGCACCGCAGCACATCCCTCGGGTGCCGTTGCGACCCATCTCGACGATCTCGATGCCCTTCAGTGATCCGATCACGTTGCGGGGCGCGAGGTACACGTCGTTGTGGCGGCCGAGATAGCACGAGTCGTGGTAGGTCACGCGCTCTTCGAGCCGGGCGTTCGTGAGGTCGAGCCGTCCCGTCTCGATGCACCACTCGAGCAGCTGGCTGTGGTGCAGCACCTCGTAATGACCGCCGAGCTGGGGGTATTCGTTCAGCAGCGTGTTGAAGCAGTGCGGGCATTGCGTGACGATCTTCTTCACGCCCATGCCGTTCAGCACTTCAACGTTCTGCATCGCCAGCATCTGGAAGAGGTACTCGTTGCCCGAGCGGCGAGCGGGATCACCGGTGCACAGCTCGGACGGCCCGAGGATCGCGAAGTCGATGCCCGCCCGTCGAAGCAGCTTCGCCACCGCTTGCGTGACCTTGCGGTTCTTGTCGTCGAACGAGCCCGCACAACCGACCCAGTAGAGGTACTCGTGCTCGAGCGCCTCCGACCCGTCGACGATCACCACATCGTCGAGATCCTTCGCCCAGTCAGCCCGCTCGCCCTGGTTCATCCCCCAGGGGTTGCTCTGGTTCTCCATCGCCCGGTACGCGTTGCCGAGCTCGGTCGGGAAGTCGGATTCCATGAGCGACAGGTAGCGCCTCATGTCGAGGATCTTGTCGAGGATCTCAATGTTGACCGGGCAGATCTCGTCGCACGCCTTGCACGACGTGCACGACCAGATCTCCTCAGACGTGATGCGCTCGAACAGTGAGTCGGCGGTGACGGTGATCTCGGGATCGACGCCGATCGGCGGCGACACCGATGGGCGGCCGGTCGCCGCCATCACCTCGCCGGTCTTCAGCACGATCTCGCGGGGGTCGAGCGGCTTGCCCGTTGCGTGCGCCGGACAGACCGAGGTGCACCGGCCGCACATCGTGCACGCGTCAGTGTCGAGCAGCTGCTTCCAGGTGAAGTCCTCGATCCTCGTCGCACCGAACGTCTCGAGCTCGGTCTCGGTGAGGTTCGGCATTGCTCGCATCGCGCCCTTCGGGCGATCGCGATCGCGCAGGTACATGTTCAACGGTGACGTGAACATGTGGCGCAGCATCGTCATGGGCAGCACCAACAGGAAGGTGAGGAACGCAGCCACGTGGACGCACCACAGCGCCTGATGCCAGGTGTCGAGCGTCGACGGCGCGACCAGTCGATGAGCGCCGAGAGCGGGTAGCCGACGAACGACCACTTCTCGAAGGCCGGTCTGCCCTCGAGCGCGATGCGCACCATCTCGGTCGGCGAAGCCGGTGACCGCGAGGACGAAGAACATCCCGAGGATGACTGCATGCTCGGGCTTGGTCTTGATGCGGATGCGGTAGGGCCGCTGCACGTACCGCCGCACCAGCGCCCAGGTGATGCCGCCGAGGAAGAGCAGCCCCGGCGGCATCGCCGACTGCAGAGAACCCTTGATAGGTGCCGCCGTGCAGGAATTTCGCGCTCTCGGGCATCTGGTGGTCGATCTCGAGCACCGTCGTGACGCCGAAGAGGATGAGGAAGCCGAAGTAGATCATCGAGTGCATGACGCCCGCCGCGGGATCGCGGAGGAGCGTCTGCATGTACATGCCGGCGCGGAAGTCGCGGAGTCGGCGCCCGATGTTCTTGCTCGTCGTCGCCCGGCGATCTGGTGCGCCGCGCTCGTAGTTGCGCACCCTCTGGGAGAACAGCACGCCCGCCGACGCGACGAGCAGCGGCGTGACCACGTAGAAGGCGAGGCGCAGCGGGCTCGGGATGCCGCCGAACACCTCGCGCGAGACCGGCGAGTCGTCGTGGAACTCGAAGATCACACCGGTGACGCCCGATGCGATGGTGATGAGGGCGAAGGCGAGCCAGATCGCCAGCACCACGTCGGATGGTCGGAAGCGGCGTGCAGCGACGGCCGTGGGCGAGGTGCGCTCGGTGGTCGTTGTGGACATCACGCGCAACCTACTGCGGCGGCCCGGTCAGCCCGGAGCCTGTGCACTCAGCCGTAGTTGGCGCGGTCGAGGTCCCGGATGCGTCCCGCGAGAGTGGCGAGAAGCTTGTGGGCGAGCGCCGGCACCTGATCGATGACGCCGGCGAAGTTTCGTTGGTCGATCACCAGCACGGTCATGTCGGTGTCCGCGGTGACGGTGGCAGTGCGAGGCCCGCGGTCGAGCAGCGAGAGCTCGCCGATGACCGCACCCGGTCCGAGGGTCGTGATCTTGCGACCGTTGCGCTTCACCGCTGCGGAGCCCTCGACGACGATGAACGCCTCACGCCCCTGCTGGCCTTGATCGACCAGCGTGGTGCCGGCTTTCACGGCGATCTCGTCGGACGCCTTCGCGATCTTCTGGAGATCCTTCGTCGAGCAGGTCGCGAACAGGGGAACCCGCGCCAGATGATCGAGATACGCCTGCCTGATAGCCATGGCGGCGCATCATATTGAGGTCAGTGCCGTTGTGCTGCGACGACTCGCCTTCATCGGCACGAAACAGTCGCGAAACGTCCCGGTCCTAGCGTCCCGTGGGGATGGACGTCACCTCTGGTGCGCTGGCCCTCCGAACAGCCCCGCCGCGATCGGCTCGCGGAGGAGGGGCTGCCGCGGCTCCTCCTCATCGACGCGTCCGAGGTCCCGCCTGTGGTGGTCGACCTTCTCGAGGACTGGATCAGGGTGCCGGCCGACGACACCGACATCCGCGCTCGAGTCGCGACCCTTCAGACGTGGTTCGACGCGGTCGGATCAGTCGCGCCGGTGATCGACGACGACGGCGTCGTCCGCGTCGGCGCGGCGTGGGTGTCACTGCCGCCGGTCGAAGCTCGCATCACAACGCGCCTTCTCCATCGATTTGGTGCGGTCGTGAGCCGAGACGCGCTGGGTCGCAGCGGGTGGCCGGACGGCGCGCCGGGGCGCAATGCCCTCGACGTCCACGTGCTTCGGCTTCGCCGCCGGCTGGCTCCCCTCGGCCTCGTGATCCGCACGGTCCGGTCCCGCGGGTACCTGCTCGAGTCGTCAGATTTCGTTCAGCCCAGCGCGCGCGAGGCGTAACTCCGAGCCAACACAGCCGTAACGGCGATCGAACAGAGCCGTAACGCTCGGCACACGGCTGCGAAATCGCCCGTCCGTAGGTTCACACGGAGGTCAGTTTCACGGCATCGGGAGGCGCCAACATGCGATTGCGGAAGTACGGACTCGCGAGCTGGGGGTGGTGGGAGCGCTCGTGCTCCTGCACTGCGGCCCCCGCACTCGCCCAAGATGCCGGGCAGACGCCGGCACCCGATCTCTCGATCCCCATCAACTTGTTGTGGGTCGTGATCGGAGCGGTGCTCGTCATCTTCATGCAGGCGGGCTTCGCGCTCGTCGAGACGGGGTTCTGTCGGGCAAAGCACGCCGCACACGTGGTGAGCACCAACTTCGCCGTCTTCGGTGTGGGCTTCGTGGCGTACTTCCTCATCGGCTACACGTTCATGTTCGGCGGGTACACGTTCGCACCGATGGGCTACACGACGCCGATCGGGAGCCGCGTTGATCGGCAGCGGCAACTGGGTCTTCCTCTGGAAGGGCGACTTCGCGCTCGGCGGCAGTGGCGCCTACACCCCCGCAGTCATGGCGTTCTTCCTCTACATGGTGGCGTTCATGGACACCACGGCCACGATCCCGACGGGAGCGATGGCTGAGCGGTGGAAGTGGAATGCCTTCGTCGGCTGGGGTCTGTTCTGCGGAGCCATCTACTACCCGCTCTTCGGGGCGTGGACGTGGGGCGGCGGCTGGCTTGCATCGCTCGGCAAGAGCGCACACCTCGGCTTCGGCTACACGGACTTTGCCGGTTCTGGCGTCGTCCACGCGATGGGCGGTGCAGCTGCGCTCGCTGGCGCGATCGTGCTCGGGCCGCGGCTCGGGAAGTACGGCAAGGACGGCAAGCCGCGGGCACTCGGGCCGCACCACATCCCGATGGCCATGCTCGGCACGTTCATCCTTCTGTTCGGTTGGTTCGGCTTCAACGCCGCTTCGACGTTGTCCGCGGTCGACATCCGGTTCGCTGTCGTCGCGACGAACACCGCGATCGCGGCGGCATTCGGGGCGGTCATCGCGATGTTCTGGACGATGGGTCGCACCGGCAAGCCCGATCCCGGGATGATGGCCAACGGCATGCTCGCCGGCCTCGTCGCCATCACCGCCCCGTGCGCCTTCGTGCAACCGTGGGCCGCCGCAGTCTTGGGCGGCATTGCCGGCGTCATCGTCGTCGAGTCCGTCTGGTTCTGGGAGCGCAGGGCCAAGATCGACGACCCGGTCGGCGCCATCTCGGTCCACGGGGTGTGCGGCATCTGGGGCGTCCTGTGCGTCGGCATCTTCGCCGACGGTCAGTACGGCCAGGGTTGGAACGGCACCCCCTACACGGACGCGGCGCATGGCGTCACCGGCGTGCTCTATGGCGGCGAGGGCTGGGGTCAGCTCGGCGCCCAAGCCATCGGTGCACTCGTGATCACCTTCGTCATGGGCGGCATCGCCTTCGCGTTCTTCAAGATCCAGAACGCGATCATGAAGGGTGGCATCCGGCCCACCGAAGAGGTCGAGCTCCAGGGCATGGACATCCCCGAGATGGGTGTGCTCGCCTACGAGTTCGAGCTGGTGCCCGACAACACCCTGGAGCCGGCCGAGACCGTCTCCTAGTCCCCTGTCCCCAAGTCATCTCTAGGGTGGCCGGCGCCTCCGGGTGCCGGCCACCCGCATGTCCCCTGAGGCGTCGGAGCCACCCCTTGGAAGTCCACCGATGAGCGTCACCGATGCGCTGCTCGACATCCTGATCGTGCTCGTCGCGGCGAAGGTCGCCGCGGAGCTCATGGAGCGCATCAACGTCCCCGCGGTGGTCGGGGAGATCCTTGCCGGCATCCTGATCGGGCCGTCGGCGCTCAACCTCGTCACCAACAGCGACGTCTTGCGGGTGCTCGGCGAGATCGGCGTCATCCTCCTGCTGCTCGAGGTCGGATCCGAGCTCGAGCTGGGTGAGCTCGCCGCCGTCGGTCGCGCGTCGATGTCGGTCGCGATCGTCGGCGTGATCGTGCCGTTCATGGGGGGCGTCGCGTACGGCACCGCGATCGGGATGACCGGGAAGGAGGCGATCTTCGTCGGCGCCGCCCTCACCGCGACATCGGTGGGGATCACCGCGAGAGTGCTCGGTGATCTCAAAGCACTGACCATGGTCGAGTCGCGCACCGTGCTCGGCGCCGCGGTCGCCGACGATGTCATCGGCCTCGTCATCCTCACGGTCGTTGTGCGGCTCGCGACGTCGGGCTCGGTGTCGGTGCTCGGCGTGTTGTGGATCATCTTCGTGGCGGTGGCCTTCCTCGCCGTGACCGCTTTCGTGGGTGTGCGGTATGTGCCCGGGCTGTTCGACTGGATCGCCCGCCACAGCCGATCGGCGGGCACGCTGGTCGCGCTCGCGCTCGCCTTCACGCTCGCGATCGCCGAGCTCGCGAACGTGGCCAAGCTCGCCCCCATCGTCGGAGCCTTCGTTGCCGGTCTCGCGCTCGGACGAAGCAACTCGTCCGATCGCATCCGCCGCGAGCTGCAGCCGGTCGGGCACCTGTTGATCCCGGTCTTCTTCCTCGGGATCGGCATCGACGTCGACGTCGACCAGTTCCTCAAGCCAGCGGTGCTCGGTCTCGCCGCGGTGCTCTTCGTGGTCGCAATCGCAGGGAAGCTGGCCTCTGCCGCGGGGATGATCGGCTCGCCTGGCGACAAGCTCCTCGTGGGGGTCGGGATGATCCCTCGCGGCGAGGTCGGCCTCATCTTCGCCACCATCGGGCTCAGCCAAGCCATCATCGGCCAGCGCGATTACGCCTCCATCCTGCTCGTCGTCCTGCTGACCACGTTGGTGACTCCCCCTGTGCTGCGATGGCGACTCGAGCGACTTCGCGCGGGCTCGGCCATCGGAGTAGGACCACAAGCGCCGAGGCCCGAGGGTGGGTGGCTCGCCCTCGTCCCCGGAAGGGGCTCGTCGAGCATCATCGAGCTCGCCGCGGTGCCTCCCGTCGGTGACGCACTCGAAGTCGCCTTGCAGGCCGCACTGATGCTCGACGAAGAGCACCGGCCCGGAGAGCAGCTCGTCGAGTGGCTCGGCCAGCTGCCGCCGACCCCATTGCGGTTCTCTCGTCGCGCGGCGAGCTCCTCTTCGAGCTGCTCGCGACTGGACGTCCGAGGGCGTGGCGCTTCCTTCAGATCACGGGCGTGCTCGACCGAGCGCTTCCCGAGCTCGGCGACGCGATCGAGCGCAGGCAGCCGTCAGCGCTCGACCTCGATCCGTTCGGTGCGCTGCACTGGGCGACGCTCGACGCCGTGCACCGCGAGCTGCAGGCGTGGGCGATACGTAGGCAGCCGGCGCTCGCGCACCCCGAGTGGGTCGAGCTCGCCGCGCTCGTCCTCGACGCCGCAGGCGGATCCGATCCGCCCGTCTTGCTCGCCCGGCGCGTGATGCAGCGACTCGACCTCGGTGCGGCACCGGAGCAGGCGGTGGCGGCGCTGGTGGCCGACATCGGACTGTTGCGGCCCGCGGCCCTGCGCCCTGACGGGCTCGCGCAGGAGGCGGTGCTCCAGGTCGCGGCCCACCTCGGATCGCTCGAGCAGGCGAGAGGGCTCTACATCCTCACGTTGTCATCCGAGGATCTGGGAACGGTCGAGCGCGCGCGCGTCGACACGTTGCTCGGCCTGATCGAGGCCGCCCTCGCCCATCCCGAGCTGACCAGTCGCGCCGCCACGAACACGATCGAGCAGCGCCGAAACGCGGCCTCCCGTCTGACCGTCGACCGGGCCGCAGCAGCTCGTCTCGCCACCGCGCCCCGCGCGTACGTCCTCTCCCAGACACCAGAGGCTTTGGCACGGCAGGCAGCGCTCTGTGAGCCGCCGATCTCCGGAGACGCGGTGCGAGCAGCCGTCTCGCCTGACGTGCAGCGCGGGTGGCGCGTGGAGATCGTCGCCTCTGACCGCATCGGTCTGCTGTCTCGTGAGGCCGCCGCGCTGAGCGACCTGGGTCTCGACATCGTCGACGCCGCCGTCTGCACGTGGCCGGACGGCACCGCGCTGACGAGCTTCGGGGTCCTGAGAGGTGAGCCTCCCCTCGCTGAGGAGGTGCGCGAGCGCACCCGCGCCGCGATCGATCGGGAGCTCTCGACGGCTCCGATCGAGGACGTCGTCGTGGCCTTCGATGACGTCGGCTCGCCATGGCACACGATCTGCACGATCGAGGCGACCGATCGTCCCGGACTGTTGCATGCAATCACCGCGGCGTTCGCCGCGGCGGCAGCGAGTGTGCACTCTGGTCGCATCGTGACGCGCGACGGCGCCGTCGTCGACACGTTCGAGCTGACCGACGCGACCGGCGCCAAGCTCGGTGACCCGATCAAGGAGCAGATCACCGAGCTGCTGCGGTCCGGGGTGCGGGCTCGCAAGTCTCGACGCTTCGGGCTGTCGCGTAGCCGCTGACGGTTCCGTCACTCTCTGCGACCGACTTGCGGGGAACGGAGGCCAATTTGGCCCCTTTCGCCACCCTCAGTGGAGGTGGTACACAGGCGCGACGACTTTGGCGGGCGAAGGTTGGTACCGGTGGCCTCGTGGATGGACCGAGCAACGCGCGCGGCGGAGGTGCTCCGAAGGGGGCGGGTTCTGGTCGTCTGCGCGTCGGATGAGCAGGCCGGCGGGATCGGGCACGCGCTTTCCGACCTCGACCTGATCCCCGTGCTCGCGTTCGACGAAGACAGCGCGCGCCGTACGGCCGCGGGAGTCGCGTGCAACGTCGCCGTCCTCGACGCGAGTGTCGCCACCGGGTCACCTCTCCCCCTGATTCGCGCCATCAACGAGGAAGTCGGAGCGGGGGTGCTCGTCCTCGGACCCACCGAGGAACCTGCGGACCGGCTGTTCGACGCGGGCGCGTTCCTCCTCGGATCGGCGGACTGGTCGGGGATGCACGTCGCGGCACGGATCTCGACTCGGCTGCGGGTGCGGCCGCCGGTCGAAAGCCGGTCGACGCTCGTGTGGGGACCGCTCGAGCTCGATCCGGCGATGCGCCTCTCGTGGTGGGCCGGCACGCCGCTCGCGATCACCCCCACTGAGTTCAAGGTGCTCGTCGCTCTCATCCTGGCGAAGGGCGCCGTCGTGTCGAAGTCTGACCTTCAATCTCAGCTTTGGGGCACGAAGTCCGCTCTCGACGACAAGAGGCTCGAGGCCCATGTACGCCGGTTGCGGACCAAGCTCGGCGAGCTGAACCGTTCGCCCTTCGTCTTGACGGTTCGAGGCCAGGGATACCGGCTCGCGGACCGCCGGGTGACCCGGCGGGCGGTTGTCGTCGATCGGCGTGGATCGTCACGCATCGTGGCTGTCTGAAGTCTGGTTCAGCCTCGCGGTGAGGCTCGCTTCGCCCTCACGTTGGGCCTTGTTTTCCAGGGATTTTCCTGAGTCGTCGCGTTTGTGACGGTAGTCACGAACCGTGGGGGAAGCGTGGCTGAATCGTCGCCTTGCCGTGGTTCCACCACGCAGAGCGAAGGAGTCAGATGACGAGTGGCGTAGTGGAGGCGCGGGACCTCGCGGGCAGTTGGGCGGTTGCTCGGGTTTTCTCCTACGTCGCTTGGTGGAGGGCCACCGCGCGGCGGTGGCGGGATGCGATTGAAAGGAAACGCGTATGAGCAGATCTCGCCACTTGCGGCGGATCTTGGCGGCGGGCGTGGTTGCCAGTCTCTCCATCACTTGGGGAGCCGGCATCGCTTTCGCCAACACAGACCCATCCATCAGTCAAGACAACGGAGTGAGCGCGTCGCAGAACGGCTGCGGCCGGCCGGAGGCTGCTCCCGTGTCTCAAGGCCCAGAGGAACCTGGGTGCGGCGGCAACGCCACAGGGAACACCGGCGCGAACGCTCAATTCGCCGGTGCACAGGCGAAGGGGGCCGGGCAAGCCGACGTCGGGATCGCCAACGGCGACTCGTCGGACGCGTTTGCAGCCGGACTCTTCCTCGCGGTTGCCCTCGGCGGCGACGCACTCGCCGGCGCAAGCAACGCCTCGACCGTCGACAACGACCTCAACGCCACTAATGGCATGACAACCGGCGACGCGACGGGCGGCAACTCCTTGAGCGTCCTCGGCAACGAGGACGGCAACCAGACCAACACGAACATCGGCGGTGACGCGATCACGGTCGGCATCGGTGACGGCGCCGACGTGATCCATCAGGGCAACGCTGCGTACGTCTCCGCCGACGGCAACACTGCGCTGGCGAACTCAGGCGCCAACGTCCAGGCGACCGGCGGCCAGTTCATCGGCGTCGGGCAGCTGGCTCTCGCGGGTGCGCAGGGATCTCCGGCGCTCGCTCTCAGCCTCGGGCTCGGCATCGCCGTGGGCGGCGACGCGACCGCGTACGCGAGCAACTCGAGCGGTCACACCGGCGACTTCGGCAACTACCAGACCGTCGAGAACACCATGACGACGGGTGACGCCCTCGCCGCGAACTCGGTGCAGGTCGGTACGCCCGCCAAGGGCGACGACGCGGCAGTGCCCTTCTCGCAGGCGAACGACAACAGCGGCAATGCCTACACGGGCGAGGCGTCGCTCGGCTTCGTGGGCTTTGCCGGCTCGTTCATCGGCCAGCACAACGACCTGGTCGTTGGCCCGTCGGGGAACGTCGCGGTGGCCAACAGCGGCGCCAACCTGCAGGCCAGCGGCCCGCAGCTCAGTGGCACGCTGCAGCTCGCCGGCGCTGGCGCCGGCAGCGGGTGGGCAGCATCGCTCGGCATCATCGCTCTCGCGTTCAGCGGCGACGCTGCTGCGGGTGCGGTGAATCAGAGTGACAACGCCAACGACCAGACCGTCAGCAACGATCTGCAGACCGGCGATGCGATCGCACAGAACTACACGAGCGTGATCGCGACCCAGTCGAACGCCAACTCCGGCAACGCCGGATCGTTGCAAGCACTCGCCATCGTCGGCTTCGGCATCGGCGGCATCATCCAGACCAACAGCGCAGAGATCGTCGCGAATTGCAACACCGCCGCGGCGAACACCGGGCTCAGCGGTCAGATCGCCGGCTTCCAAGGCAACGGCACCATCCAAGGTGCGGGCGCGCTGGCGGGCAGCGGCTGGGCCGGAACGCTCGGCGGGCTCGCGCTGGCCGTCGCCGGTGACTCCTCCGCTGGGGCAGTCAACGGAGCGCTCAGCAACAACCAGAGCGATGTCAGCAACCTGATGACCACGGGAGACGCCGCAGCGTCGAACATCCAGAGCGTCAGCCTGTCGCAGACCAACGACAACTCGGGTTGGGCAGCGGGAGCGGCGGTCCTCGATGGCCTCGCCATCGGGGCTGGCTTCGTCTACCAGGACAACTACGCATACTCCGACTCGAGCTACAACACGGCGCTGGCAAACAGCGGCGCGAACGTCCAGGGCACCCTGGGCCAGGGCAACCTGACCCTTCAGGGCGCGGGCGCCGGTAGCTGGGGCGGCGGAGCGATCTCGCTCGGCATCCTCGCCGGCGCGGTCGGCGGCGACGCATCGGCGTGGGCCATCAACACCGCGGACAGCACGAACAGCCAGAAGGTCCACAACGACCTGACGACTGGTGCTGCAGACGCCCGCAACGTGACCGTGATCGACCTCACCCAGGGCAACACCAACGGTGGTGAGGACCACTTCGACGGCGCTGCCGTGGGCATCGCCGCGATCGCAATCGCCGGGGTGGGCGTCGGGGTCATCTCTCAGAGCAACTACGCCGAGATCTACAGCGACGGCAACTTCGCTGGTTCCAACACCGGTGCCAACGCGCAGTTCAGCGGCCCGCAGATCAACATCACGGGTCAGCTGGCGCTCGCGGGAGCACAGGGTGGCGGAGCGCTCGGGCTCGCGCTGCTGGGCGCGGGGGCGGTCGGCGGCGACGCTGACGTTGCTGCGTCGAACACCTCGACGAGCTCGAACTGGCAGCTGGTGTGCAACGACCTGATCACGGGCGTCGCGACCGCTGTGAACGGCCTTTCCGTCACGGCGAAGCAGACGAACGCGAACTCGGGTGACGCGGCGGGCGCAGTGCTCGGCGCGGCTCCGTTGGTCTATGCCAGCTCCATCTCGCAGTCGAACAGCCTCAGCGTCGAGCAGAACGGCTCGAACGCAGTGGCCAACACCGGCCTCAACTCGCAGTCCTCTGGCGCACAGGTGGATGTGTCGCTGCAGGGGTCGGCGGCTCAGGGCGATGCGGGCCAGGCGGGGGCGGCAGCGCTTCTCGGCAGCGTCGCTGTCGACGGCGACCCGACCGTTGCGGTCGGAAACAGCTCGATCAGCGTCAACTCCACCGAGGTCCACAACAGCATGGAGACGGGCGATGCAACGGCCGTCAACCAGGTGAACGTGGACGTCCAGCAGAACAACCACAACGAGGGCGACTCGATCTCGGTCGGCCTCTAGGCAGTCGGACCAGCAGGGGGAGGGCGGCGGCCCTCCCCCTAGGTCCACCTCCTTCGTTTCGTTCTTCTCTCAGCACCTGGCGGCATCCCGCAGAGAGCAGGCAGCACCACGATGAACGCGAATCGACAACACACGGCGGGGGTTCGCCGGTTTGTCGCAGCCTCTTTGGCTGCGGTGATCCTCTGCTTCGCAGTGGGTGTGCCCGTCGCGGGCGCGCAGACAGACCCAACCGATCCTCCCGATACGACGGCTGCGCCGGATACGACGGCTGCGCCGGATACGACGGCTGCGCCGGATACGACGGCTGCGCCCGATACGACGGCTGCGCCCGATACGACGGCTGCGCCCGATACGACGACTGCGCCGGACACCACGACTGCGGCGACGACGACCGCTCCAACGACCACCGTTCACTCTTCGTCGACCACTGATCAACAGTCGACGAACGCTGCCGATGAGGCAGCGAAGTCGTCCGCGAACGTGGAGGACACCGCGGCAGCGTCGACCGCGAGCGCCGATGACTCGTCCGGTGGTTGCGGCGGATCGTCGCAATCGTCCGCGAACGCCGCGGAGCAACAGAGTGTCGCAAACGTCTGCAACACGACCAGCGCCACGGGCAACTCGGGCTCGAACAGCTCGGTCGGCGCGATCGCCGGAGCGACGACGGGTGGCGCGTCGACGACGACAGGCACCAGCAGCTCGTCGTCGATCTCGGAAGGTGACGCGAACGCGACCGGCGTCGACGAGAACAGCAACGTCCTGCAGAGGGCGTACGTGAGCGCCGCGGACGGCACTCAGGTCAGCGTCGTGCAGGTCGCCCTGGTGATCAACATCGGCTTCGGAGTTGCGAACACGAGCGGCAACGGCGCGGTCGGTGTGACCTCAGGGATCACCGGGGGAGACTCAACCGCGGCTGGCTCGGCGTCGGGGACGACCGGGAATGCGCTTGCCGTGGGGACCCAAGCGACCACCCGAATCCTCCAGGCCGCGGTCGTGCAGACCAAGACCGGCGACGACGCCAACAGCGTCGAGAATGCGCTGGTCATCAACCTCGGCGACGGCACCGCGAACAGCGGGCTGAACCGCATCATCGGAGTGCTCTCGCAGAACGGGTCTGACTACGGCCTGGGCGGCGCCGCGGGTACGGCATCCGTCACGTCGGGAGATGCGTCGGCCGTCGGAGCGTCCTCGAACACCATCATCAGGCAGAGTGCCACTGCGAAGGCGACCGACGGGGGCTTCATCGTCATCACGCAGCGCGCCGTGGTGTTCAACCTCGGCGCGGCGATCGCGAACAGCGGCTTCAACAGCGCGACCGGCGTCGGCGCCATGGGCCTCACTGACTCGCAGCTCGCCGCGTTGGTGTCGCTCTACCAGATCTTGAACGCGCTGCTCGAGGCGGGAGGGTGGGCGCTACCCCCTGATGGTGATCCGAGCGGTGGCGTCGGTCAGGCGGTGGGCGACGCGTCGTTGCACACAGGTGACGCGACGGCGCTCGGGGTCAACACCGGCACGAGCATCACCCAAAACATCGATGCGAAGGCCGCAGGCGGCACGATCAACTCGTCGCAAGACGCGCTGGTCGCGAACATCGGCCTCGGCGTGGCGAACACCGGCGGCAACGTCGCTGCCGGCGTCGCGACCGGTTCGTCCGGTGGGGTGAACTCCGATGCCATCGCCACCCTTGCCGACTTCCTCAAGGCGCTGTCGGGCGGCACGGTGTCCCCGGCCGGGACGAAGGAAGTGGCCGGCCTGTTCGACTTCGGTGGCCTGATCGCGCAGCTCACCGGGTACGCGGACGCCACCGATCAGGTGGTCGATTCGGTTCCCAGTGATCTCATCGGTGCACCGGGCGATCCCGCAGCGCCGCAGACGACGCACACCAGGATTCGACAAGTCGTCGGTGTGCTCACGTTCGCGTTCTCGTCGGCCAATGGTCAGGACAAGACGGACACTCAGGTGCACGTCGTGCACAACGACTACGAGACGGACGGCATGGGGATCCCCCAGGCCAACGGCTTCTCGACGCTCATGCCCCACCGCGCCAGCCAGACGGTGACGGGCGACTCCTCTTCGACGAGCGACACCACCGGCGAGCCGCCCGATCCAAATGCGTTCGTGGCGGACGCGAACGGGACGGCCACGATGGAGACGGGGAACGTCGTCGCGGGAAACGTCGACAACACCAAGGTCTGCCAGGTGCACAACACCGATCCGGCGCAGTGCACCGCGGTCGTGCGGTGGATCATCCTCGGAGGTAACCAGCCGCGCATCCCGCAGCCGAAGCCGAAGACGCCGAATGCGGTGACGGTCTCGGTGAAGACCATCACGCAGGTCGCCGCGCCGAGCCAGGTCCGTGGCATCGAGATTGCGCCCGAGGGCGGGGGCGTCAAGGGAGAGACCCTTCCCGTCACTGGTGCTGAGACCGATGGCAACCTGTCCCTCGCCGGGCTGCTGCTCGGTGCGGGCCTGTTCCTCGTGCTGGTGGCCGCCCTGGTGCCGCGGCGGCGAGCCGCTGGCTAGGGGCATCATGCGACGCGGGAGGCCCGTGACCTCGGGGCTGGGGGCAGCGGGACTGGCCGTGTTGATCGCCGTCACCGCCGGATGCGGACAGACCACGACGTCAGCCGAGCGGGACGGCGTCGTGTCGATCGGTCCGGCGGCGACGGCGACCGATGCTCCCTCGACGGCGCCTGCGACATCAGCACCGCCGACGACATCGCCCTCGACGACATCCCCCTCGACGACATCCCCCTCGACGACATCCCCCTCGACGACACCAGCGCCGGCCGTTTCTGCAGCCGTCACAACACCGTCCACTCACGCTCTTCCCGAGCTCGCTGCTCCTGAACCGGAGGTCTCTGTGTCCAACCCGCCGTCGATCAACACCGCTCGCGTGGTGATCAACCAATCCAACGTCGCGAACAGCGGTGGAGGAGGATCGGCGAGCTCGTCGCACTCGGTGATCGACAGCGATGCCGCGCATCTCGTCGTCCAGCAAGGAGCAGCCGGCCTCGAGATCGCATCGCTCGATGTGAAGCCGGGGTGGACCGAGGCAGCGCGTGCTCAGACACCGAACGAGATCACACTCCGGTATCTCTCAGGGTCCTCGGCCGTGGACATCAAGATCTGGTCGAATGGTGCCGGGATCTCGAGCTCGGTGAGCACCAGCGCCGATCGCTGAGGCTCCCCCCATCCCACGTGCGACTTGAATTCGCACCGCTTGCCGCCGAAAGTGACTGCAATGTCCCTCCGCAGACTTGCCCTCATCCCCCTTGCCCTCGCACTCGTGCTCGGTGCCTGCTCCAGCGACGACTCGTCGTCTTCGAGCAATACCGGTGCCGCGGCGACGGATGGCGCGACCGCCACGGGGGACACATCGGGAACGGCGCCCGCGGTCCCGGCTGGGTTCACCGTCGTGGACCGCACCGCGGACGGGTTCGTCATCGCCCTGCCGCCCGGATGGCAGAACTTCGACCTCACCTCGGCCGACGTCGACAAGATCGTCGCCGCAGCGACCCAGGCCAACCCCGAGCTTCAGGGCGATGTCGGCGACGCGGTGAAAAGCTCGTCCAGGAAGGCGGCTTGCTCTACGCGTCTGACACGAGCAACCCGGGCCAGTTCCTGACGAACGTGAACCTCATCCGGGTGGCGGGCGTGACGAGTGGCTTGGGTCTGCTCCAGCAGCAAGCCCAGACGCAGCTGACGGCCGCAGGCGCGACAGATGTGTCCAGCACGCAGGTCTCGCTGCCGGCCGGTGACGCTGTTCGCACGACCTACACCGTGCCGGTGACCCTGGCGGATGGCACCAAGACCCAGATTGCAGGCCTCCAGGTCTACGTCCTGGCGAATCAGAACCTCTATGTGCTGACGTTCAGCACCGACCAGCCGGACAAGTACAGCCCGACCTTCGATCAGATCATCTCCACCTTCGATCCCAAGTAGGTCGGGACTGGGGTTCGAGGCTGGGGGGTCGGGGAGGGTCACCCCGCCTGTCGGCGCACCGCCTCCGCGGCCGCTTCGACCGCCGCTGCATCGCCCAGGTAGCGCACCGCCCGCACTTCGAGGTCGGGGCCGAGGTCGTAGAGGCGGGGGATGCCCGTCGGGATGTTGACCTCCGCGATCTCCGCGTCGGAGACGCCCTCGAGGTGCTTCAGCAAGGCACGCAGGCTGTTGCCGTGTGCGACGACGATCACGCGCAGCCCGGCGCGCAGGTCGGGGACGATCGCGTCGTGCCAGTACGGCAGCACGCGGGCCACGACATCGGCGAGGCACTCCGTGGCGGGGAGCTGGTCGGGTGCGAGTCGGTCGTAGCGGGGATCGTTCGCGGGGTGCTCGGGTGAGGTGACCGGGACCGGCGGCGGCGGCACGTCATAGCTGCGCCGCCAGAGCTTGACCTGATCGAGGCCGTGCGCCTCGGCGGTCTGCTTCTTGTCGAGGCCCTGCAGCGCGCCGTAGTGGCGCTCGTTCAGCCGCCAGCTGCGCTCGACAGGCAACCACAGCTGGCCGAGGGCCTCCAGGGCGAGGTCTGCGGTCTGGACCGCCCTGAGCAGCAACGACGTGTGGGCCTTGTCGAATCGCAGATCTTCGGCGGCCAAGGTCTCGCCGGCGGCCCGCGCCTCGACCTCGCCTTTGACGGAGAGCGGGACGTCGTGCCATCCCGTGAAGAGGTTCTCCTGGTTCCAGGTGCTCTCGCCATGCCGGAGCAGCACGAGGGTGTACGACATGCGCCGAACGTATCGCACCGGTCAAGGTTGTTGCTCTCACACTCAACCTTTATGATGGCCAAGACTCAAATTCTCTCAGGAGGCCCCCCATGCCCAAGGCTGTCGGCATCGATCTCGGCACCACGAACTCCGTCGTCAGCGTCCTCGAGGCCGGCGACCCCGTCGTCATCCCGAACGCCGAGGGGTCGCGCACGACTCCGTCGGTGGTGGCGTTCTCGAAGGGCAGCGAGGTGCTCGTCGGCGAGGTCGCGAAGCGCCAGGCGATCACCAACCCCGACCGCACGATCCGGTCCGTGAAGCGCCACATGGGCACGAGCTGGACGATCGACATCGACGGAAAGAAGTACACGGCGCAAGAGATCTCGGCGCGCACGCTGATGAAGCTCAAGCGGGACGCCGAGTCCTACCTCGGTGACACCGTGACCCAGGCGGTCATCACCGTGCCGGCCTACTTCGACGACGCCCAGCGCACCGCCACCAAGGAGGCGGGCCAGATCGCCGGCCTCGAGGTGCTCCGCATCATCAACGAGCCGACCGCCGCGGCGCTTGCCTACGGCCTCGACAAGGGCTCGACCGACGAGACCGTCCTGGTGTTCGACCTCGGCGGTGGCACGTTCGATGTGTCGATCCTCGAGATCGGCGACGGCGTGTTCGAGGTCAAGTCCACGCACGGCGACACGCAGCTCGGCGGTGACGACTGGGACCAGCGCGTCATCGACTGGCTGGTCGCGCAGTTCAAGGGTGCCCACGGCGTCGACCTCGCGGCCGACAAGATGGCCGTCCAGCGCCTGAAGGAAGCAGCCGAGAAGGCCAAGATCGAGCTGTCGCAGGTGCAGCAGACACAGATCAACCTGCCGTTCATCACCGCGACCTCCGAGGGCCCCCTCCATCTCGACGAGACGCTCACGCGGGCGAAGTTCCAGGAGCTCACGGTCGATCTGCTCGAGCGCTGCAAGACCCCGTTCGAGCAGGCGATCAAGGACGCCGGTCTGACCAAGGGCCAGATCGACCACGTCATCCTCGTCGGCGGGTCGACGCGCATGCCCGCAGTGCAAGAGCTCGTGTTCGACCTGACCGGCAAGGAGCCGAACAAGTCCGTCAACCCCGACGAGGTCGTCGCCGTCGGTGCGGCGATCCAGGCAGGCGTGCTCAAGGGCGAGGTGAAGGACGTCCTGCTCCTCGACGTGACCCCGCTGTCGCTCGGAATCGAGACCAAGGGTGGCGTGATGACCAAGCTCATCGAGCGCAACACCACCATCCCGACCCGGCGCACCGAGGTGTTCACGACCGCAGACGACATGCAGCCATCGGTCGAGATCCACGTGCTGCAGGGTGAGCGCGAGATGGCGATGTACAACAAGACGCTCGGCAAGTTCCAGCTCGTCGACCTGCCTCCCGCGCCTCGGGGCGTGCCGCAGATCGAGGTCACGTTCGACATCGACGCGAACGGCATCGTGCACGTGTCGGCGAAGGACCGGGCCACGAGCAAGGAGCAGTCGATGACCATCACGGGCCAGTCGTCGCTCAACAAGGACGACATCCAGCGGATGGTCCGCGACGCCGAGGCTCACGCCGAGGACGACAAGCGTCGTCGCGACGAAGCTGAGGTGCGCAACAACGCCGACTCGCTCGTGTACCAGACCGAGAAGGTCCTGCGTGAGCAGGGCGACAAGGTCGGCGCCGACGAGGTCGCCGCCGTCGAGGGTCCGCTCGACGATCTCAAGAAGGCGATCGCCGGCGACGACGTCGACGCCATCAAGTCCGCGACCGAGCGGCTGATGACCGCGAGCCAGAGCTTCAGCCAGAAGCTGTACGAGGCGGCGTCTCGCGAGCAGTCCACCGCGAGCGCGCAGGCTTCGGCACCCAACGATGACGAGGTCGTCGACGCGGAGATCGTCGACGACGAGCGGTCGGCGTAACCCGATGGCCTTCCCCCACGATCCGGCTGATGCCGCCGTCCCCTTCTCAGATGAGGAGGAGGCGGCGGCCGAGGCCGCGCTCGAGGTCGACCTTGTTGCGCTCCTGCAGGAGCACGAGGAGCGCCTCGGTCAGCTGCAACGACTGCAAGCCGACTTCGAGAACTTCCGCAAGCAGTCACAGAAGCGTGTGGTCGACGAGGTCGATCGGTCGACGGGAAAGTTCGTCGAAGACCTGCTTCCCGTGCTCGACACCTGCGAGCTCGCGTTCGCGCACGGCGTCGACGGCATCGAGCCCATCTGGTCGGCGCTCCTCGGCGCGCTGCGCCGTCACGGCCTCGAGCCCCTTGACAGCCTCGGCGCGCCGTTCAACCCCGAGCAGCACGAGGCGGTGATGCACGTCGAGGGTGACGATGACGGCGACGGCGAGGCGATCGTCAGCGAGGTCATGCGCACCGGCTACACGTGGAAGGGCCGCGTGCTGCGGCCGGCCATGGTGACGGTGAAGGGCTAGGCGCACGCATGGCGCCGCAGCGGGAATGGTTCGAGAAGGACTACTACAAGGCGCTCGGCGTCTCTGAAGGCGCGTCCCCGAAGGACATCACGAAGGCGTACCGCAAGCTCGCGCGTGAGCACCATCCCGACACGAACCAAGGCGACGCCAAGTCCGAGGAGCGGTTCAAGGAGATCTCGGCCGCGTATGACGTGCTCGGTGACGCGGACAAGCGCAAGGAGTACGACGAGGTGCGTCGCCTCGGGCCGATGGCATCGGGCTTCGGCGGTGGCACCGGCGCTGGCGGCGGTGGTGGCCCGCAGGGCTTCTCGTTCATGGGCGACAACGCGGACATCAACGACCTGCTCGGTGGCCTGTTCGGCCGGGTGCGGCGTGGCGGCGGCGGGGGCCGGGGCGCGACCGGTGGTGCCGGACAGCAGCGCGGCGCCGATCTCGAAGCCGGGCTCACGCTCGCGTTCGAGGATGCCGCGCAGGGCATCACGACGTCGCTGTACCTCACGAGCGACGCCGCGTGCTCGACCTGCAGCGGCACCGGCGCGCGTCCAGGCACCCACGCGACGACGTGTCCCGTGTGCCAGGGGCGGGGCGTGCTCGACGACAACCAGGGCCTGTTCTCGTTGAGCTCGCCGTGCCGCAACTGCGGTGGGCTCGGCCATGTGATCGAAGACCCGTGCCCGACCTGTCACGGCACCGGGCTCGAGCGGCGCGAGCGCGAGGTCAAGGTGCGGCTCCCGGCGGGCGTCGACGACGGGCAGCGCATCCGCTTGAAGGGGCGCGGTGGCCCAGGCCGCAACGGCGGCCCTCCCGGCGACCTCTATGTGACGGCCAAGGTGCTGCCGCACAAGATCTTCGGGCGCAAGGGTCTCGACCTCACGCTGCGAGTGCCGGTCACCTATCCCGAGGCCGCGCTCGGCGCACAGGTCGAGGTGCCCACGCTCGAGGGCACGCCCGTGAAGCTGAAGATCAACCCGTCGGTGCCCCTGTCGAAGCCGAGGCGAGTGAAGGGCCGCGGCATCTCGAACGGCAAGACGACGGGCGACCTGCTCGTGACGTTCGAAGTCGCGGTGCCCGCGCGGTTGAGCGCCGCGGAGCGCAAGGCAGTCGAAGAGCTGGCGAAGACGACCGACGAGTCGCCGCGCGCACATCTGGAGGTGTGAGATGGCAGCAGAGATGAGGGCGAGAGGCGTCTACGTCATCTCGGTCGCCGCCGAGCTCGCGGGGGTGCATCCGCAGACCCTGCGCATCTACGAGCGCAGGGGTCTGCTCGACCCGGCTCGCACGATCGGTGGCAACCGGCGTTACAGCGAGGGCGACATCGAGCGGCTCCGGCGCATCGCCGCGCTCACCTCCGATGGGTTGAACCTCGCCGGGGTGAAGCGGGTGCTCGAGCTCGAGGAAGAGCTGCACGCGCTGCACGAGAACCTCGAGCGAGTGCGCCGAGAGGCGCGTGACGCGGTCGACGAGGCGAGTCGCCGCAACCGGGGCGAGCTCGTCCCATTGTCGCAGTCAGTGATGGTGTGGGGCCGACGCCCTTCGATCTTCGATGAGGGGAGCTGAGGCATGGCACTTGATCCCAACAAGTGGACGCACAAGACCCAAGAGGCCTTCGCCGCAGCTCTCGAGCAGGCGAAGAGCAACAGCAACCCCGAGGTCACGCCCGACCACCTGATGTCGGCGCTGTTCCGGCAGGACGACACGCTCGTGCTGCCGATCATCCAGAAGCTGGGCCTCGCGCCGCTGATGCTGCGCAACCGTGCCGACGAGGCGGTCGCACGGCTCCCGAAGGCCTACGGCGGCGAGTCGCGTCTCGGCCGTGATCTGAACCAGGTGATGCAGCACGCGGACGACGAGCGCAAGGAGCTGCACGACGAGTACCTGTCGACCGAGCACCTCCTCCTCGCCATGGTCGATCGACTCGAGCGCACCCGTGAAGAGCTGCTCGCCGCGCTGCGCGAGGTGCGCGGCAGCCATCGCGTCAACAGCCAGGATCCCGAGGACCACTTCCGGGCGCTCGAGCGCTATGGCCGCGACCTCACCGAGGTGGCGCGGCAGGGCAAGCTCGATCCGGTCATCGGGCGCGACGACGAGATCCGCCGGGTGATCCAAGTGCTCTCGCGGCGCACGAAGAACAACCCCGTGCTCATCGGCGAGCCGGGCGTGGGCAAGACCGCGATCGTCGAGGGCCTCGCGCGCCGAGTCGTCGAGGGCGACGTGCCCGAGGGGTTGAAGAACAAGCGCGTGGTCTCCCTCGACCTCGGCTCGATGGTCGCAGGCGCCAAGTACCGGGGCGAGTTCGAAGAGCGGCTGAAGGCTGTGCTGAAGGAGATCACCGACGCCTCCGGCGAGATCATCACGTTCATCGACGAGATGCACACAGTGGTGGGCGCAGGCGCGGCCGAGGGCGCGATGGACGCGAGCAACATGCTCAAGCCTCTGCTCGCACGGGGCGAGCTGAAGATGATCGGCGCCACGACGCTCGATGAGTACCGCAAGCACATCGAGAAGGACGCCGCACTCGAGCGGCGGTTCCAGCCGGTCTACGTGGGGGAGCCGTCGGTCGAAGACACGATCACGATCTTGCGCGGGCTCAAGGAGCGCTACGAGGTGCACCACGGCGTGCGCATCCAAGACTCCGCATTGGTGTCGGCCGCGGTGCTCTCCGATCGGTACCTCACCGGCCGGTTCCTGCCCGACAAGGCGATCGACCTCGTCGACGAGGCCGCGTCGCGCTTGCGCATCGAGATCGACTCGATGCCGACCGAGATCGACGTCGTCGACCGGCGCATCCGCCAGATCGAGATCGAGAAGCTGGCGCTCGCAAAGGAGACCGACGACGCGTCACGCGAGCGGCTCGACGGTCTCGACGAGGAGCTGTCGAGGCTCAAGGCCGAGTCCGACGAGATGAAGGCCCACTGGCAGGCGGAGAAGGAGGCCATCGGCGCCATCCGCGAGCTCATGGAGCAGCTCGACGCGAAGCGTGCGGAGATCGAGCGTGAGGCCGATCTCGAGCGTGCGGCCGAGATCCGCTACGGCCAGATCCCCGAGCTCGAGCGCCGGGTCGCCGAGGCGACCGAGCACCTCAGCCAGCTGCAGTCGACGAAGCGCATGTTGAAGGAAGAAGTCGACTCCGAGGACATCGCCGAGGTCGTGAGCAAGTGGACGGGCGTTCCCGTGTCGCGCCTCATGGAAGGCGAGATGCGCAAGCTCGTCCAGCTCGAGGAGCAGCTGCACGAGCGGGTGATCGGGCAGGACGATGCGGTCACCGCAGTGGCCAACGCCATTCGCCGGTCGCGGGCGGGCTTGTCCGATCCCAATCGGCCGATCGGCTCGTTCCTGTTCCTCGGCCCGACGGGCGTCGGCAAGACCGAGCTCGCCCGCGCGCTCGCGGAGTTCTTGTTCGATGACGAGCGGGCGATGATCCGCATCGACATGAGCGAGTACATGGAGAAGCACTCCGTGTCGCGTCTGATCGGTGCGCCTCCCGGCTACGTCGGCTACGACGAAGGCGGCCAGCTCACCGAGGCCGTGCGCCGGCGTCCGTACGCGGTCGTGCTGCTCGACGAGATCGAGAAGGCGCACCCCGATGTCTTCAACGTCCTGCTGCAGGTGATGGACGACGGTCGGCTCACCGACGGGCAGGGGCGCACGGTCGACTTCACCAACGTCGTGCTGATCATGACGTCGAACCTGCAGGGCGATCCGCTCACGGTGTTCAGGCCCGAGTTCGTCAATCGGGTCGACGACATCGTGCGGTTCCGCTCGCTCACGCAACAAGACCTCAGCGAGATCGTGTCGATCCAGATCGACCGCCTGCGCGATCGGCTGGCCGCACGGCGCATCACGATGGTCGTCACTCCCGCCGCAACCGCGCTGCTCGCCGAGGAAGGGTTCGATCCAGCGTTCGGTGCGCGGCCCCTCAAGCGGGTGATCCAGCGCGAGATCGGCGACCGTCTTGCCACGCGCATCCTCGAAGGCAAGGTCGCCGAGGGCGACACCGTCGAGGTCGACGTGCGCGACGGCGAGCTCGTCATCACCTGAGCCGTTCGACCCACGCACGTGTCCAGATCTCTCGACGGTCGCGCTGTTGGGTCGACCGACCCATCGAGAGTTCGCGTCTTCTCCCGATCATCCATGCGACAGAGCGGTGGGCTCCGGCCCATCGAAATCTGGGGAGACATCGATCCGCCCGGCTGAACTGGTCGCTGCGCCGGCGGGGAGTCACAGCGAACCCGGCCCCAGGCTCATTTTCACGATCGAGCCGCGGGAGTCGGAATTCCAATGTTTGCCCAGAACGACCAGAGCACCAAGCGCAGGATCGCCGGCTACCTCGGCGGAGTGTTCGGCGCGGCGTGCGTCTTGCTCGCCGCCTCTCCTGGCCTCGCCACTGGGGCCGCTGCGGCACCTGCGCTCGACAAGCTGACCCTCACATCGGTGTGCACGCTGCCCAAGGGTGATGCCGTGCTCCGCGTCGGCAACACGAACGCGCTCGCGATCACCTACACGTGGGACATCAACAAGACGTCGTTCGCAGGCAAGGCGGTGGCGACCGCAGGCGACAGCTACCTGCTGGTGCCATCGTCGTCAGCCGGTAACACCCGGTTGTTCGTGGACGGTAAGCAGCAGGTGGCGAAGGCGCAGAACGGCAAGGCGTGCGTGTTCCACGTGCAGCCGGTGAAGCGGTGGGTCGATGCGTCTGGCGCCGACCTCGCTGCGCCAGTCGTGCCGAAGGGATGGAAGCTCACGCTCGACAGCGACCTCGAGACGGTCACGTGCACCTGGAAGAAGTCGGCGCTTTCGTGCACCAGCAAGGTCGATGCCGAAGACAAGGGCGACTTCACGAACGAGAAGCCGAATCTGGACGTGCCGTTCGGCGGGTCGTACACGATCACCGAGACGTCGACGTCTGACTTCAAGCAAGAGGGGACGGGCACCTTCGGCCCGCTCGACGAGCCGAAGGATCTCGACGCGTACTTCGTGGGTGACGACACCGTCGTGGCCGTCGTGACCAACCACTTGGTCGGTGAGGCCGCCCCGTCGACCACCGCCGAGGAGACGACCACGACGACCGAAGCGCCGCCGACCACGCTCGCCGTGCAGGACGAGACCACCACGTCGACGACAGCTGAGGATGCGACTCGACGACCACGGTTGCTGTGCAGGACGAGACCACCACGTCGACGACGCTCGCGGATGACGAGTCGACTCCGACGGTCGCGGACGAAGAGACCACGACATCGCTGGTCGACGACACCTCGACGACAGAGGCGCCGACGACGACGTTGTTCGTCGCGCTCGACAGCTCGACAACGACCGTCGATGACACGACCACGACCGCGGCGCCCGAGACGACGAGCTCGCCGTCGACGACCCTCGCGCCGGCCGACCCCGCCAGTGACGCGCCGACGTCGACCGCGGCGACGTACCGCCGTGCATCCACGACCGGCGCGAGCACCAGACGGTGACGCTGACAGCCGGCGACCCGGCCCCGTTCGACGACCTCGCTGTCCGGGGCACTGACCTCGGCTCGGGCGTCGAGCCGACGAGCGACACGCTGCCGGTCACGGGTGCTGCAACGATCAGCTTGGTCGTGACCGGGTTCGTCCTCCTGATCGTTGGGCTGGTGGTCCTCGCGCTGGGCCGGCGGCGGTCCTTCAGCTGAGCAACCTGGGTCACAAAAGGCCTGCGGGCTCCGTCACTCTTCGTTCACGGAGTGGGCGTATCACCTGGTCGCCACGCGCGCTCTGCGTGGTATTTCCAGAAATTCCGGCCTAGGTCGAACGACCTATTGCCCGAGGGGCCACGCAGAGTGATATGGTGCGAACTGCACGGATCGGTAACGGTACGTGTGGGGAGGCATTGATCCGCCGGCGGAATTGGTCGCTGCGCTTGCGGGGAGCCAGGCGAACCCGGCCCCAGCTATAGGGCCGGGTGTTCTGTGTTTTCCGGCCCGTCTGACCGACGGACAAAGGAGCCGGAACGTGCGACCTACCTTGAAAGGCCGCGGCTTGGGCCGCCTCGCGGGGGCCGGATTGATCGCTGGTGGACTGATCCTCACGGTCGTGGGCGTCGCGGGCGCGACGGTGAACGCGAACCCCGCGGGTCCGGACAGCGTTGTCGTCAGCTCCAACTTCGCGCTCTATCCAGAGACGCCGATCCCCGACGGCTGCAATGTCGGTTCTGACTTCCTGACCGGCGCGCTCTACAACGTGCAGCGAGGCAGCATCGGCGAGGCCGCGAATGCCCAACCGGTTTCCAACTCGACCACGCTCAACGAGGGGACGATCGGGCGCCTCTATCCCGGCGACTCGATCACGATGACATGGACAGGGTTTGCTCCCGCCGGTTGCAACGGTGAGGCGGTTGGCGTGTCACTCGCGGTGAAGAGCGCCAGCTCACCCTCGTTCAACGCCTCGGACAACCAGGCTCTCCTTCGTGCATTCGCCTATTGCGGCGTGAACGGCACGCCGTGCACCGGGGAGGGTGGCGCTGGCAACACCCTCTCGCTGGTGATGCCTGGCGAGGACGAGGCGTGCAACTACCAGGTCGACGCGGTGATCGGTGGTCCGCTCCTCATCGTGGGACCGAACGGTTCGTATTACAACGACGGCACCCGTGGTGCGAACGGCAAGAACTCGGCGGGTGGTAATCGCCTGATTAGTTCGAACAACGGCGGACCCGGCGAGTGTGCGACCACCACGACGGAGGGGACGACCACCACGACGGAGGGGACGACCACCACGACGGAGGGGACGACCACCACGACGGAGGGGACGACCACCACGACGGAGGGGACGACCACCACGACGGAGGGGCGCACACGACGGAGGGGACGACCACCACGACGGAGGGGACGACCACCACGACGGAGGGGACGACCACCACGACGGAGGGGACGACCACCACGACGGAGGGGACGACCACCACGACGGAGGGGACGACCACCACGACGGAGGGGACGACCACCACGACGGAGGGGACGACCACCACGACGGAGGGGACGACCACCACGACGGAGGGGACGACAACGACGCCGCCCACAACGCAGGAGACCTCGACTTCGCTGGCGACGACGGGGGCCACGACAATTGCGGCCACGACAACTGCGGCCCCCACGACGATTAGCCGGGCGACTCCACCTCCCGAGGAGACGGTGGAGGGTACGACCGTGACCAACCCCGAGACGCTTCCTGTGACCGGTAGCAACACATGGCCGGCGGCTCGGATCGGCATCCTGATGGTGATCGCGGGCGTTGCGGCGCTGGCCTTCAGCAAGCGCCGGGGGGCGCAGGCGTAGGGCGCCGAAAGGGACAACACTGGAGGGAGGCTCTGGCCAGGGTGCTGGCGCTTCAGGGCTAGAGCAGGAGTGGGGACCCGAGAGGGTCCCCACTCCGCGTCTCGGTCAGGCTGAGCGCGGCTTGGGCCTCACGAAAGATGAAAAGATCACGGCGAGGTTCCACAGCACGACTCGGGCGTGGTCCCGCTGTGGCTTCTTGATGGCTGGGATGAGCGCCCGCTCGACTATCCGTCTGAGCGCCGCGCCCACGGTAGGAGCCTCGGCGCCGAGCGCGACGAACGGCAAAACCCAGTCACGGTACGACTTACCCTGCGCCCAGATCCGCTGCGCCCGGGTCCACTCGGTCGGTCGCCTCCGATGGAGCACGACGGCGTCCGGCGCGAAGCCGAACCGGAAGCCCTGAAGCTGAGCTCTCCAGCACATCGCGATGTCGTCACCGGACGGAATCTCCGCGTTGAAGCCTCCGAGTTCTGCGAACGCGTCTCTGCGAAAGCCGAGGTTGGCCGTCGGCGCAGCCGGAAGAAAGCCGAAGAACACCCCAGCCGTCATCGCGGGTGTGTCGCTGTCGAGCATCAGGGAGCCACCGACGACGTCCATGTCCTTCAGCGCAGTCGCCATCGATTGGACCCACCGCTCGTCAGCCACGTCGTCCGCGTCGCAGAAGAGGAGTAGGTCGGCTTGCGCGAGTGCAGCGCCCCGGTTCCGAGCGAAATAGGACGAGCGCACCTCGGGTGCCGAAACGACCTGCATCCGTTGGTCACCGCGAATCGACTTGGTGACGAGCTCCGCCGTTCCGTCAGTCGAGCCATTGTCGACCCAGATCACCTCGAAGTCGATCCCGACCGCGGATTGGTTCGCGAGCGCGGTGACCTGTTCGAGCACGTGTTCTGAGGCGTTGCGCATTGGCACGATGACTGACACGGCTGGGGTGCTCACTCCAAGCATTTTGACTGGCGACCCGGGCCGCTAGCGTGCGGGTCGTCGTTCAGTACCATCGGCCGGTGCCCGCAACCGTCGTAGTCGGCGCCCAGTGGGGCGACGAGGGCAAGGGGAAGCTCACCGACCTCATCGCCAAGGAGATGCAGGTCGTCGTCCGCTACCAAGGCGGGCACAACGCCGGGCACACCATCGTCGTAGGTGGTGAGACCTTCGCACTCCAGCTCGTGCCGAGCGGCATCCTGTATGACCACATCACGCCGGTCATCGGCAACGGGGTCGTCGTCGACCCGGCAGTGCTCCTCGCTGAGCTCGACCGCTTGACGGCGAAGGGCGTGGACTGCAGCCGGTTGCTCGTCAGCGGCAACGCGCATCTGATCCTCCCGTACCACCAAGAGCTCGATGCGCTGACCGAGCGGCGGCTCGGCAAGAACAAGCTCGGTACGACGAAGCGGGGCATCGGTCCTGCGTACGCCGACAAGGCGCTTCGTTCGGGCTTGCGCGTGCAGGACCTGCTCGACCCGAAGATCTTCCGCGAGAAGCTCGATGTCGCGCTCAAAGAGAAGAACGCCATCCTCGCCAAGGTGTACAACCGGCTCCCGCTGTCGGCGATCGACATCGCAGACGCGGTACCTGGACGAGCTGGCGCCTCGCGTTGCTCCTTACATCGCGGACACGGTTGGATTCGTGCACGAGGCGTTGGAGGCCGGGCAGCATGTGCTGCTCGAAGGCGCCCAGGCCACGTTCCTCGATCTGGATCACGGCACGTATCCGTTCGTGACCTCGTCGAACCCGGTGGCAGGAGGCGCGTGCACCGGGCTCGGGCGTGGGGCCGCTGCACATCAATCGCGTGATCGGGATCGCGAAGTCGTACTGCACGCGGGTCGGTGCTGGCCCATTTCCGACCGAGCTCGTTCGACGAGACCGGCGATCTGCTGGTCGACCGCGGTCACGAGTTCGGCACGAACACCGGCCGGCGGCGGCGCACCGGGCTGGTTCGACGCCGTCATGCTCCGCCAGGCGGTGCGACTCAACTCTCTGAGCGAAGTCGCGATCACCAAGCTCGACGTGCTCGACGTGCTCGACTCGGTGAAGGTCTGCGTGGCCTACGACCTCGAAGGCGAACGCTTCCACCACATGCCGTACCACCAGTCCGTGATGCACAAGGTCACGCCTGTCTACGAGGAGCTGCCCGGGTTGGCGAGCCGACCTCTCGGAGATCGACTGAACCGCACGACCTCCCTCCAGCGGCGCGCGACTATCTCGCCTTCCTTGCAGGAGCAGGTCGGGGTGCCGGTCCGGCTCGTCGGCGTCGGACCGGGCCGCGAGCAGTACGTGCATTTCGCGGCCTGGTCGTCGATGCGGGTCTGCGTCGTCGGCAGCGGTGGCCGGGAACACGCACTTGCCGAAGCGCTCGCGCGCACCGCGGACGATGTCATCGTCGTCACCCGGGTAATCCCGGCATCCCTGGCTCGACGCCGCAACCACCGGAGGAGGTCGACGCAGATCTGTTCGTGATCGGACCAGAACAGCCGCTGGTCGATGGGCTGGCCGATCGCTTGCGGGCTCGCGGCGCCTCGTGTTCGGGCCGGGCTCCGATGGCGCGCAGCTCGAGGGTTCCAAGGCGTGGATGAAGCGGGCGCTCGTCGACGCCGGCGTGCCGACGGCCGCGCTACGCGACCTTTGACGGATCGCAGGAGGAGGAGGCGATTGCCTTCCTCGGCGGCCTACCCGGGCTCTATGTCGTGAAGACCGATGGCCTCGCCGCCGGCAAGGGTGTCTTCGTGACCGAGTCGCTCGCCGAAGCGATCGAGGATGTACGCGAGAAGCTATCGGGCTCGTCGTTCGGCGCTGCTGGGACCGCGTCGTGATCGAGGAAGGCCTCACCGGCCCGGAGCTGTCGCTGCTCTGCGTCTGCGATGGGACGCATCGTCCCACTCGCTCCGGCGCAGGACTACAAGCGAGTCGGTGACGGCGACCGAGGCCGAACACCGGCGGCATGGGCGCGTATTCACCGATCCCGTTCGTGGATCATGTCCTCGTCGACGAGATCATCGAGACGATCGTCGAGCCCACGGTGGCGTTGGCTGCGTGCCCGTGACATCGACTACCGCGGGGTGCTCTACGCGGGGCTGATGCTCACGCCGGACGGACCGAAGACCCTCGAGTTCAACGTCCGGTTCGGCGATCCGGAGGCGCAGGTGGTGATGCCGCGAATCACTAGTGACCTCACCGGGCTGTTGGCCGGAGCCGCTGCTCGGGCAGCTCCGGGAGCCTGCGACGTTCAGTCCGGATGCAGCGGTGACGGTGGTCCTTGCTACCGAGGGGTATCCGCTCGCCCCGAGATCCGGCGACGTCATCGACGGGCTCGACCCGGCCGCAGCCATCGCAGGTGCGCACGTGTATTACGCGGGCGTCGCTCGTCGCGGGGATGGCTCACTTGTCACGGCCGGAGGTCGAGTGCTGAACGTGACGGGTGTTGGTCTCGATCTCGAGGCAGCTCGTGTCCGCGCCTACGCAGCGGTTTCGGAGATCTCCTGGCGAGGCATGGTGTTCCGAAGCGACGTCGCCGCGGACCTCACCCGCTGAGCCGACGCTCAGACGCACCACTCGATCTTGCGTTCGCCGGCGGCACCGGCACTCGAGATGTTGCGCTCGGCCTCGTCGATCGTGGGGAGATCGGGGATCTCGAGCGCATACGCCAACGTCGCCGGTCGCTCGGCGAGGGCTGCGTGCACCTCGAGGCGGCGACGCTTCACTTCCTTCTTCGACATGCGCTGGCGGCGGGCCGTGTGGCGCACGCCACCGAGTGCAATCGCACACGCCTTGCAGAACGGGGGACGACGGGTGCCGAGTGGGAAGACGAGGAACTCCCCAGAGAAGGGAAGCCCGCACTCGTCGCACACATCGATCGCTCGCTCGAAGGGGTTGTTCGTGCATTGCATGGAGAGCATGGTCTCTGGTTTGCGATCCATGGGCTATAGGACCTTCGAATCATTGAAAGCCGATGCACGGCGACGGAACGGAATCGGAGACGCGCCAGAACAGCACTTCGGAATTGCGTTGGACCCAAAGGGGGCCAAATGGCCCACTCCTCATCCCGAACTGCCGTCCCAACTGCAATCTTGTCGGCGTGGGGAGCGCGATCATTAGGCTCGTGCTCGTGGAGGCCCCGCGGTGATCGATCGCTACTCGATGCCGGAGATGGCGGCGCTCTTCACCGATGAAGCCCGCTTCGCTCGATGGCTCGACGTCGAGCTGCTGGCCACCGAAGCGTGGGCCGATCTCGGCGTCGTCCCGAGGGAGGACGCCGTTCGTGCGCGCCAGGCCGCTCCAGTCGTCGATGCCGCATTCGTACGTGACGTCGCGACCCGCGAGGCGCTCACGGACCACGACGTCGCTGCATTCGTCGACGTGGTGCAAGAGCGCGTCGGCGGCACAGCGGGGAAGTGGATCCACTACGGCCTGACGTCGTCCGACGTGGTCGACACCGCCCTGTGCTCGACGCTCACGGCCGCAGCCGATCTCTTGATCGCCGCGGCTTCCGACCTGGTCGCCGTGCTCAAGCGCCGCGCGCACGAGCTGCGCGACGCAGCGATGGCCGGTCGCACACACGGCGTGCACGCGGAACCGACGACGTTCGGCACGAAGCTCGCACTCTGGTGCCTGCAGGTCGATCGTGAACGCACCCGCTTGCATCACGCCCGGGCCGCCGTTGCAGTCGGGAAGCTCTCGGGCGCCGTCGGTACTTACTCCAACATCGATCCCGCAGTCGAGGCGTCGGTCTGCGCGGCACTCGGCCTGCAGCCGGTGCCGGCGACACAGGTGATCAGCCGAGATCGCCACGCCGAGTATCTGTACGCGTGCGCATCCGTCGGCGCGACGATCGAGATGATCTCGACAGAGGTGCGCCATCTCCAACGCACCGAAGTGGCAGAGGTCGAAGAGGGGTTCAGGCCGGGACAGAAGGGCTCGTCCGCGATGCCGCACAAGCGCAACCCGATCACGGCCGAGCGCCTGTCGGGTCTCGCCCGCATCCTCCGGGGCAATTCGTCGGCCGGCCTCGAGGACGTGAGCCTCTGGCACGAGCGAGACATCTCACACTCGTCGGTCGAGAGAGTGATCCTGCCCGACTCATCGCTGCTCGCCTACTACGTCTTGCGCAAGGCGGCCTCGCTCGTCGACGGCCTGCGCGTCGACACCGATCGGATGCTCGCCAACCTCGAGCTCTCGCTCGGGCTCGTGTTCAGCCAGCCTGTGCTTCTCGCGCTGGTCGCGTCGGGGATGGCGCGCGACGAGGCATATCGCATCGTCCAGGAAGACGCCGCGATGGCACGCGCCGAGGGCAAGCCGTTTCGCTCGGTGCTCGAAGGCGACGTGCGGGTGATGTTGCACGCCGACCAGCTCGACGATGCGTTCGGCCTCGAGCGCGCACTGCGCAACATCGGCCGCGTGTTCGACGCGATGGACGCGGTCGAGTGACCTTCACCAAGACCTACTCGGGCAAGGTCCGCGACCTCTACGACGCTCCCGACGGTTCAGTCGTGATGGTCGCGTCCGATCGGCTGTCCGCGTTCGATGTCGTCATGCGCGAGCCCGTGCCCGACAAGGGCCGCGTGCTGACCGCGATGAGCGCGTTCTGGTTCGACCACCTACGCGACATCGCGCCGAGCCATCTCGTTGCGTTGTCCTACGACGGCGCCCCTGACGATTGGGTAGGACGCATGATGGTCGTGCGTCGGGCCGACATGCTGCCGATCGAGTGCATCGTCCGCGGCTATCTGTCGGGATCGGCATGGAAGCAGTATCAGCTCGACGGGACGATGTCCGGTGTGCCGCTGCCCTCCGGATTGCAGGAATCGGCGCGTCTCGATGCTCCTGTGTTCACGCCGTCCACGAAGGCGGCGAGCGGCACGCATGACGAGAACATCTCCTTCGAGGAGGCCGTGGCCCTCATCGGTGCCGACCTCGCCGAGCGGGCCCGCACGATCAGTCTCGCCGTGTACGAAGCAGGCGCGGCGCGCGCCGAAGCGAGCGGCATCCTCGTCGCTGACACCAAGCTCGAGCTCGGGATCATCGACGGTGAACTCGTGCTCGCCGACGAGGTGCTCACCCCCGACTCGTCGCGCTTCTGGCCTGCGGACGAGTGGAAGCCGGGCATCACGCCTCCGGCGTTCGACAAGCAGCCTCTGCCGCGACTGGCTCGAGGCGCAGGGTTGGGACAAGCGTCCGCCGCCACCCGCGCTCCCGCCTGAAGTCGTCGAGGCGACCCGCGCTCGGTACGTCGAGGCCTACGAACGCGTCACGGGCCTGCGTTTCGCGGACTGGCCCGGGTGACCCTTCGCGCTGTGCCACAGTGATCCCGATGCGCTTCTCCGTGCTCGTCGAGGTGCGGTTGCGGCCGGGCGTCGCCGACCCCCAGGGAGCCACCATCGAGCGCGCGCTCCCGATGCTCGGCTTCGAGGCAGTGCGCGGCGTGACGGTCGGCAAGGCAATCAGGTTCGACCTCGAGGCAGCCGACGAGGGCGCCGCCCGTCGCGAGGTCGACGATCTCTGCGCGCGGTTCCTGACCAACCCGGTCATCGAGGACGCAGTGGTGAGCCTGGAGGCGACAGCGTGACCATCGGCGTCGTGCTCTTCCCAGGGACGAACTGTGAGGCCGACGTCGTCGAGGCGGTGCGATCCCTCGGCGGCGAGGCCGAGATCGTGTGGCACGGCGACGACCGCCTCAGATCAGCGATCGATGCAGTCGTGCTCCCGGGTGGGTTCGCCCATGGCGACTACCTCCGTACGGGCGCCATCGCTCGGTTCTCGCCGATCATGGAGGCGGTGGCCGAATTCGCCTCGGACGGCGGTCCGGTTGTCGGCATCTGCAACGGCTTTCAAGTGCTGTGCGAGGCGGGGCTGCTTCCGGGCGCACTCCGCAAGAACGCCGGGCTGAAATTCCTGTGTCGACCTGTCTCAATCAGAGTCGAGACCGATCAGTCGGTGCTCACCAGCGAGGCGTCGATCGGGCAGGTCCTCAGCATCCCGATCAACCACTTCGAAGGCAGCTACACCTGCGAGCCCCGCACCCTTGATGAGCTCAAAGGTGACGATCGCGTCGTGTTCCGCTATGTGCAGAACCCGAACGGGGCTCTCGACGACATTGCCGGTGTCTGCAATGCCGCACGAAACGTCGTCGGCCTGATGCCCCATCCCGAACGGGCCAGTCACGCGCTCCTGGGTTCGACCGATGGCAATGTGCTGCTGCGATCGTTGCTGGCCGCGGCCAAGGTCAGCGTGAAGAGCGGTTGACGCCCGCTTTCTTCAGCACCGCCGGTTCGACTCCCACCTCACGCCACGCCGCGTACGAGATGCCCTTTCGGTGGCTGTAGTCCTTCGCGACGGCGACGAAATCGGCTTCCAGACCGCTCAGATCGACGCCCGCCTGCAACGATTCGAGCTCACTCAACAGGTCCATTCGTTGCTGCACGAGGGTGAGCCGAGACAGCGGATCGGCAGCGGCGAGCTTGGTCTCGATGGCTTTCAGCTGCTTGTCGATCGATTCCGACGTGCGCTTTCGCCCTCGTTTCGGCTTGTGCGCTTCGAGCGCCTCGAGATATTTCCGCACCGTGATTCCCTGTTGGCGGCCGGCGGCCAATGCCGCCTTGTGCTCGGCAGACATGGGGGAGGCCGAACCCTTCTTGTTTGCAGGCATGAAGCGACTCTAGGCCGGGTGTGTTTTGTTTCTTCATCGCCGTTGCAGCGGAGCGGAACAGAGTGACAAATCCGAGCGGGTACGGTGCGGGCATGCTGCATCGGGCGCTCGGTTTGACCGACGACGAGGCGGAGCAGATCGCCGGCATCTTGGGTCGACCCCCCAACCCGCTCGAGCTCGCGATGTACGCGGTCATGTGGTCGGAGCACTGCTCGTACAAGTCGTCGCGACTCCACCTCAAGCGACTGCCCACCGAAGCGCCGTGGGTGATCGTCGGGCCGGGTGAGAACGCCGGCGTCGTCGACGTCGGTGACGGCATCGCGGCGGCGATCCGCATCGAGAGCCACAACCATCCATCGGCGATCGAGCCCTATCAGGGCGCGGCGACCGGCGTCGGGGGGATCCTGCGCGACATCTTCACGATGGGCGCGCGGCCGATCGCCTTGATGGATCCGCTGCGGTTCGGTCCCGCTCGACGACGCCCGCAGCCGCTGGATCGCGGAGGGCGTCGTCAGCGGCATCTCGGGATACGGCAACGCGGTCGGCGTGCCCACGGTCGGCGGCGAGGTGGTGTTCGACGCCACGTATCAGGGCAACCCCCTCGTCAACGTGCTCTGCCTCGGTGTGCTTCCACGCGAGCGACTCGTGCTCGGTCAGGCGAGCGGCGTCGGCAACCTCGCGGTGCTTCTCGGCTCGTCGACCGGACGCGACGGCATCGGTGGCGTGAGCGTCCTCGCATCGGCGGGCTTCTCCGAGGGCGACGCCGACGCGGCAAAGCGTCCGTCGGTGCAGGTCGGCGATCCGTTCGAGGAGAAGCGCCTCATCGAGGCGTGCCTCGCGCTGCTCGACGCCGGCCTCGTCGTCGGCATCCAAGACCTCGGGGGCGCGGGCCTCACGTGCGCGACCTCCGAGACTGCGTCGCGCGGAGGGGTCGGCATGGACGTCGACGTCCGCGCCGTGCCGTGCCGCGAGATGGGCATGGAACCGCACGAGATCATGACGAGTGAGAGCCAAGAGCGAATGCTCGCGATCGTCGAGCCGTCCGATCTCGACGAGGTCATGGCGATCTGCGAGCGATGGGAGGTGCGCGCCAGCGTGATCGGGCACGTCACCGACGGCGGTCGCTTGCGCATCCTCGACGACGGCGCGGTCATCGCGGACGTGCCCGCGGCGTCACTCCATGACGCGGCGCCGCTGTATGACCGTGCGATGTCCGCTGGCCGAGTGACGACACCCGGTCGGGCTGGTCGACATCGACGATCCCGAGGCTCACCTGCTCGACCTTCTCTCCGACACGTCGTGGGTCTGGTCGCAGTACGACCATCAGCTGTTCCTCAACACCGTCCAGGGCCCGGGCTCCGACGCGACAGTTCTGCGCCTCAAGCACCCCGTCACCGGGCACGACACCGGGCGCGGTCTGGCGCTCACGACCGACGGCAACCACCGGTGGTGCGCCGACGACCCCCGACTCGGCACCGCCATGGTCGTCGCCGAGGCCGCCGCGAACCTCGCGTGCGTCGCGGCCCGACCGCTCGCGCTCGTCAACTGCCTGAACTTCGGCAACCCTGAGCATCCCGAGGTCATGTGGCAGCTGTCCGAGGCGATCGACGGGATGAGCGATGCGTGTCGAGTTCTCGACATCCCTGTCGTCGGAGGCAACGTCAGCCTCTACAACGAGACGGCGGGCAATGACATCGCGCCGACACCCGTCGTGGGCATCCTTGGCATCGTCGACCAGCTCGACCGCCGTCCACCCGGTGCGCGCGTCGAGCCCGGTGCCCGCCTCGCATGCATCGGCACGCCGTCGCTCGATCTTGCTTTGCACGCGCGGATGCTCTCGGTCGTGCGCGGCCTCGTCGCCGACGATGTCGTCGTGGGCGCCCACGACGTTTCGGACGGTGGCCTCGCGCTGTGCGTCGCAGAGATGGCGGTGCACTCGGATTGCGGCGTCGATGTCGTCGATGTCGGGGGGATCGCCGGTGCGTTCGACGAGATGCCGTCGCGCATCGTCGTGTGCTGTTGCCGCGAGCGACGAGGCCGAGGTCGAGCAGCGATGCGAGGCTGCCGCGGTCCCTCTCACCTGGATCGGCGTAGGCGGCGGCGACCGGATCCGCATCGCCGGCGTCGTCGACATCTCCCTTGCCGCTGCGGTGGATCGCTGGACGCAGCGGCTTCCGGCGGCGTTCGGCACCGCAGTCACGCATTGACGTCCGCAGACATCGAGCGCGCGGTCGAGGTGCTCCGCGCCGGTGGGCTCGTCGCGTTCCCGACCGAGACCGTCTACGGCCTGGGTGCAGACGCGTCGAATCCCGCTGCGCTGCGCCGCCTCTACGCGGTGAAGGGTCGACCCACAGCACATCCGGTGATCGTCCATCTCGGCGATGCCGCCGTGCTCGACGAATGGGCGGTCGATGTGCCCGACGAGGCCCGCACGCTCGCTGCCGCGTTCTGGCCCGGCCCGCTCACCTTGGTGTTGCGTCGTTCGCGGCTCGTCGTCGACGAGGTCACCGGTGGCCGCGACACCGTGGGGCTCCGCGTCCCCGCTGCGCCGCTCGCCCTCGAGCTGCTCGCGACCTTCGGCGGGGGCATCGCAGCCCCCTCCGCGAATCGCTTCGGGCGCATCAGCCCCACGACCGCTGAGGCGGTTCGGGCCGACCTGGGAGACGACGTGGACGTGGTGCTCGACGGAGGGCCGTGCGCGGTCGGCGTCGAGTCGACGATCGTCGAGCTCGTTGGGGTGGACCCTGTCTTGCTGCGGCCAGGAGGCATCACGGTCGAGCAGCTGGAAGCGACGTTGGGGCGCCGCGTCGGGGAGGCAAGCGGCGTGAGTCGGGCTCCGGGGATGCTCGCGTCCCACTATGCCCCGGCGGCACTCGTCGAGATCGTTGATGCTGCAACGATCGACGGTCGCGCTTTGGAGCTGCGCGTAGCCGGGCGAACAGTCGTGACGCTTCTGCCCAGTGGCGACTTGGACGAAGACGCACGCTTGCTCTACGAACGACTGCGGGCTGCTGATGCCGTGGGTGCTGACGTGGTGCTCGCGGCGTTGCCTCCAGAGGAGGGCATCGGCGCTGCCATCGCGGACCGATTGCGAAAGGCCGCGGGACCGCGCGGACTAGATCGCGATGATGATGCCGGCGACGATCGCCGCGACGACCAGCACGATCACGACGCTGATCAGGATGTTCAGGCCCCGGTGGTCTTCTTCCGTCTCGATCGCGACGATCGGTCGCGGACCGCCCGCCGCGACATCCGCGGCGCGTTCGGCTTGCACGACCGCCGCCGCTGTCGCGGCGGCCGCCGGAGTCATGACCGGAGCTTCTTCGGGAGCAGCCCCGTCGGCCTCGGGCGCGGCGTCGGATGCAGGACCTGTTGGCGAGGGGGGCGGAGGAGCGACTCGGAATGACGGGGGCGGCGCCGGGGGCGCGGGTGGAGGCGGCGGCGCGGGCGGCCGGGGCGGTGCGGCGGCGGGGAGAGGGGTGAAGGCGACAGTGCCGCCGGTCTCAGCCGACTCGGGGCGAACGTACGCCACGGTCTCGCGAGGTGCCGCCTGTGGATCCGCAGGCTGGGTGGGCTGATCGTGATCGCTCATCGTGTTGTCGTCACGGTAGGGCACGCGCTCATGCCAAGTGACGCATCCAGCATCAGTCGTACGCTCCGTCCTCGAGATCTTCGGCACCCAGCCGGTTGAGCATGAGCACGTAGAGATCGCGGATCGTGTCGATGTCGGGCGCCTCGAGCCACGACGGTTCGATGTTGCCAACGGTCAGCGACACCATCGTTGCTCCCGCCTCGGGAAGCATCTCGAGTCGACAGAAGCACGGCCACGGCTCTTGAAGGTGGACCTCGAGCAGGCCAGGGGGATCGGCGTAGAGGGGTTCTCCCACCCAATGGCTGACGATGAACAGACGCTCGAACGCCTCGGGTCGCATGCAGTCGACGACGAATGATGCGACGTCGGTGGAGATGCGCGCGACCTGGCGGACCGGGGGCGATTCGGGTGGTGGTTCCCCGGCGGCGGAATGCTCGCCCCGGATCTCCTTCACTGCTCGATCGAATGCCGCGTTCACTTCCTGCATCCGCCGTTCGGCGTCGGGGTTGCCCGCGGAGCGATCGGGATGCAGCTCGAGCGCGAGCTTCCGCCGTGCGGCGCGCACCTCGTCGAGCGTCGCTCCACGCGCGACGCCGAGCACCGTGAACGCGTCGGCTTCCGTCACACGAGGTCTCGCAGCGCGCGGTAGGCGTCGCGAATCGCCGCGCGGTCGACGTCGGGATCTGGCTCGAGCTCGGTGACCGGCGTGCCCTTCCAGCTGTGCGCCACGTCACTCACGTGCGCGCCGTCGAGGAGCGCAGCGGCCTGGACGCAGGCCCCCTTTGCCACGTGCTCGGCGTCCTCAGGTACCACGACCGCCATGCCCGAGAGATCGGCGACGACACGACGGTATGCCGGGGAGTGTGCGCCGCCGCCGACGAGCACGATGCGCGCTCCCTCGACGGGCACTCCCGCGGCATCGAGTGCGTCGATGCCATCGAGCAGTCCGCAGACCACTCCTTCAAAGGCGCTGCGTGCGAGCTGCTCGCGCGTCACGTCGCTGCGCAGGCCGCTCACGATGCCGGTCGCGTGCGGGCGGTTCGGAGTGCGCTCGCCATCGAACCATGGCAGCACCGTGACGCCGCTCGATCCCGGGCTCGCGTTCATCGCGAGGACGCCGAGCCGCTCCTCGTCGACGCCGAGCAGCCGAGCGACCGCGTCGGTCACCTTGGTCGCGTTGAGCGTGCAAACGAGCGGCAGGTACCGCCCCGTCGCGTCGGCGAACCCCGCGACCGCGCCGGTCGCGTCTCGCGTGGGCCGATCGCTCACCGCGTACGCCGTCCCCGAGGTGCCGAGCGAGATGGAGATCTCACCCGGCCCGAGGCCGGTGCCGAGGGCCGCGGCCATGTTGTCGCCGGTGCCGCAGGCGACGCGGGCACCGCGCGGGCCGTCGGCCCACTCGCCTGCGGATTCGGAAGGCCCGAGCACCTCGGGCAGCATCGACTTCCAATCGAGATCGGCTCCGACGATCTCGAGGATGTCGTACCGGTACCGCTCCTCGATCGGCGACCAGTAGCCGGTGCCCGAAGCGTCTCCCCGGTCGGTGAAGAGGTTCCCTGTGAGCCGCCATGTGAGCCAGTCGTGGGGGAGGCACACGCGTCGCATCCGTGCCCATGCGTCCGGGTCGCTGCGGTGCAGCCACGACAGCTTGGTGACGGTCAGAGCGGGCACCGGGACCGTGCCGACCGCGTCGGCCCACGCCTCGGGGCCGCCGAGCTTCTTGATCAACCAGCCGACGTCGGGGTCGGTCTCGGTGTCGTTCCAGAGCTTCGCTGGCCGGACGGGGACGCCGTGCTCGTCGGTCGCGACCATCCCGTGCTGCTGTCCGGCCACGGAGATCGCCGCGACCTCGGGGGCTCCGGCGGCTTTCCACGCGGTCTCGAACGCCGTCCACCAGGAATTCGGATCTTGCTCGCTCCGCGGCGGCGAGGTGTGCGGATGTCCGGCCCGCCCGCTTGCGACGAGCGCTCCGGTATCGGCATCCCTCACCTCGACTTTCGTGGACTGGGTAGACGAGTCGACGCCGGCGACGAGGGCCATGCTCCATTGTCACCCACATCGTCTGATGCGCCTCCCTCCCGGGCGGGGCATGATGCGGCGGGGCAAACCGAAAGGACTCGCAGAATGCAGCTCGGAATGGTCGGTCTGGGGCGCATGGGAGCAGGGCTTGTCGGCCGGCTGACCCGCGCCGGTCACGATTGCGTGGGTTCCGATCCGAGCCCCGATGCTCGTAAGGCGATCGAAGGCTTCGGCGCGAAGAGCGCCGACTCGATGGCGGATCTCGTCAAGAAGCTCGAGAAGCCGCGGGCGATCTGGCTGATGGTGCCCGCCGCGATCACGGGCCGGCTCGTCGACGACCTCGCCGAGCTGCTCGAGCCGGGCGACATCGTCATCGATGGCGGCAACAGCTACTACCGCGACGACGTGGATCGCGCCGCGAAGCTGAAGCCGAAGGGGATCCACTACGTCGACGTAGGCACGAGCGGCGGGGTCTTCGGGCTCGAGCGCGGCTTCTGTCTGATGATCGGAGGCGAGGACGAGGTCGTGAAGCACCTCGATCCGATATTCAAGACGATCGCCCCGGGCGTCGAGTCCGCGGAGCGCACGCCGGGTCGCAGCGGCGAGCCGACGCCGGCCGAGAACGGCTACCTCCACTGCGGTCCCCCGGGTGCGGGCCACTTCGTGAAGATGGTGCACAACGGCGTCGAGTACGGCCTGATGGCCGCGTACGCCGAGGGCCTCAACATCATCAAGAACGCGGACGTCGGGCTGAAGGAACACGTGATCGACGCCGAGACGACGCCCTTGCGCGACCCGCAGTACTACCAGTACGAGATCAACATCGGCGATGTCGCCGAGGTGTGGCGGCGCGGCAGCGTCGTCGCGTCGTGGCTCATCGACCTGACCGCCGCAGCGTTCGTCTCCGACCCCGCGCTCGACCATCTCCACGGCCGAGTCTCCGACTCAGGTGAGGGCCGCTGGACCGTGCTCGCCGCGGTCGACGAGGGAGTGCCGAGCCACGTGATCAGCGCGTCCCTCTACGACCGCTTCGAATCGCGTGAGGCGTCGCTCTTCGCGAACAAGATCCTCGCGGCGATGCGTGAGCAGTTCGGCGGCCACGCCGAGAAGAAAGACTGAGGAAATCCGTCGGAAAGGAGACCTTTCCGACGGAGCTTCGTTCGAGCCGAGCTCCGCTCGGCGCTGAGATCATGCACCGATCGACCGGCCAAGCCGGATCGATCAGCAAGAGTCAGCGTTTCGGCGGGCCGGCAGAGGTGAAGCGGGCGTCGGGCGGATCGATCGCCCACGCCGCATCACCATCCCACCTGTCGTCGTAGACCAGCTCGCGCAGCGGCCGCCTGCGCACCGGGCCGTGCGCGCCCTGCGGCACGCCGAGCGTGATCGTGCGCGCTCAACGCCACGCCGTCGGGGATGCCGAGCAGCGCTCGGAGGTCATCCTCGACGAACGCATGCCAGCCGGTGAGCGCGCCGCCGTATCCGAGGGCCCGAGCAGCCAAGAGCAGGTTCTGGCACGCCGGGTAGATCGACGCGCCTTCCGTGTAGTGCACGTCGCGGTACCGGATGAGGCAGGCGAGCACCACGACCGGGATCTCCTCGAAGTGGTCGACGTAGTGCTGCATCGTGCGAGCCATGCGGGCCTTGGGCGAGGTCTCGTCTCGGCCACTGCCGCCCTCGTAGCCGTCACTTGCGAGCTTCGCCGCCCACCCGGATCGGAACGCGTCGCCGAGGAGTCGTTTCGCCTCGGTCGCCTTCGGACCGTCGCGGAGCACGAGGAAGCGGAAGGGCTGCCGGTTGCTTCCGGATGGCGCGCGCGACGCGGCGAACATGATCGTCGCAAGGTCGTCGTCGGGGATCGGGTCTGCGGTGTAGCGACGGATGGCTCGCGTCGTCGCGATGCCGTCGAGCAAGGAGATCACGTATCAGCGGCCAGTGAAGTTCGCGGGGCGCTTCTCGAGGAACGACGCCATGCCTTCCTTGAAGTCCTCGCTGCGGAACAGCGGGAGCAGCTGCAGGAACACGTGGTGGACGTTCTGATCGAACGTCTCGGTCTCGGCCATCCGCATCATCCGCTTCGTCGCTCGCACGGCCAGCGGGGCGTTGGCAGCGATCTCCATGGCGAGCGCACGCGTGGCGTCGACGAGCTGCGTGTCGGGCACCACCTGGTTGACGAGGCCGAGCTCGAGGCACTCCTTGGCCATCAGGGTGCGCCCGGTGAACGCGATCTCGGCCGCCTTCGCGTAGCCGACCATGCGGGGCAGGAGCCACGTGCCGCCGCTCTCCGGGACGATCCCTCGCTTCGTGAACGCTGCGGCCAGCTTCGACGACTCGGCCGCGATGCGGATGTCGCATCCGAGCGCGATGTCCATGCCGTAGCCCGCGGCGCCGCCGTTGAGCGAGCACACGGTCGGCGTGTCGACGTTGTGGAGCACGATCGGCGGCGCATCCCGAAGGTCGAACTCACCCGGGCTCGCACCGATGTTGCCGAGCCCGCCACCAGAGGACTGCGCGGCGATGTCGAGGCCGGCGCAGAACGCTCGGCCCGCACCCGTGAGCACGATGACTCGCACGTCGGGATCCCGGTCCGCTTCGAGCAGCCTCGTCGACAAGTCGGAGAGCATCGGGCCCGAGATGGTGTTCATCCGGTCGGGGCGGTTGAAGGTCAGGGTGGCGATGTGGTCGGAGACCTCGTACAGCAGCTCGCTCATGACGGAACGGTACCGTTCGCCGGATGACCGAGCAGCAAGGCGCAGTGCCCCAGCTGGGCTACCGGGGACCTATGCCGGGGACGACCGAAGTGCTCCTGATCCGTCACGGCCGCTCCGCGGATGTGGTGCCGGGCACGCCGGAGTCGCAGGATCCAGGTCTGCACGAGGTCGGCCGTGCCCAAGCCCAGGCCATGGCGGCAGCGTCTCGCGACCAAGCAGATCGACGCGGTCTACGCCTCCCATCTGGCCAGGGCGATCGAGACCGCGCGCCCGCTCGCTGACCACGCGTGGTCTTCCGGTCACCGTCGTCGAGGACCTTCAGGAGGTGTTGCTCGGCGACTGGGGCGAGGGCGAGTTCCGCCGCCGCGCCGCGATCGGCGACCCGGAGTTCCTCGCCGCGATGGCCACCGGCCGCTGGGACGCGATCCCGGGGGCCGAGCGTGACGAGGATCTGCACGCGCGAGTCACGACGACCGTGGTCGGCTTCCAGGCTGCGCACGTCGATCAGACCATCGCTGTCGTGTCCCACGGCGGCGCGATCAACGCCTGCATCGCCGGGTTGCTCGAGATCGATCGCTCGCACATCGCGTCGATAGAGAACACGAGCATCACGACGGTGCACCTGCGCGAAGGCGCCGCCGCGCGCCTCATCACACTGAACGACTGCAACCACATCTACGACCCGGTCTACGGGCCGACCGCCTAGGCGAGGTGCCCAGTCGTCACACCTAGTCGAACATGATGACGCTGCGGGCGACCTCGCCTGCCTTCATCGCCGCGAAGCCCTGGTTCGCATCCTCGAGCTTGATGCGTGCTGAGACGAGCTCGTCGAGCTTCAGCCGGCCCTGGAGGTACATGTCGACGTAGCGGGGCATGTCGACCTTGAAGTGGTTCGACCCCATGTTCGAGCCCTGGATCTTCTTCTCGAAGAGGAACTCGACTCCGTGCAGCTCGACCATCGTCCCGATCGGGATCATGCCGATGATCGTGGCGGTGCCGCCGTTGCGCAGCATCTGCCACGCCTGCTCCGTCGTTGCCTTGAGGCCGATCGCCTCGAACGAGTAGTCCACGCCGCCACCCGTCAGCTCCTGCACCTGAGCGACGGCGTCCCCCTTCGATGCATCGACGAGGTCGGTGGCGCCGAATTGCTCGGCGAGCTTGAGCTTCAGCGGCACCATGTCGACCGCGATCACCCGCGAAGCGCCCGCAAGCGCGGCACCTTGTACGCAATTGAGGCCGACGCCACCGCACCCGATCACCGCGACCGTGCTGCCGGCCTGCACCCGAGCCGTGTTGAACACGGCGCCGACGCCCGTGGTGACGCTGCATCCGATGAGGGCGGCGCGGTCCAGGGGGATGTCCTTCGTGACCTTCACGATCGCGTTCTGGTGGACCAGCATGTACTCACCGAACGACGACAGATCGAGGAACTGGAAGACCGGCTGCCCGTTCATCGAGAGGCGAGGCGTGCCCTCGAACCCGCGGCTCACCAAGCCCTTGCCGCTGCAGAGGTTCGTGCGGCCACTGAGGCAGTAGTCGCACTGGCCGCAGAACACCGAGAGGCACGTGATGACGTGATCGCCGGGCTGGACGTAAGTGACGTCCTCACCGACGGCCTCGACGACGCCGGCCGACTCGTGACCGGGCACGGTCGGCGTGAGGTAGGGGTACTTGCCTTCCATGAAGTGGAGGTCGCTGTGGCAGAGCCCGGCAGCAGCCGTGCGAATGAGCACCTCACCCCGCTGCGGCTTGTCGATGGCGACGTCTTCGACACTGAGCTCGCCCGGGATGGACGACAGGACGGCTGCCTTCATGGGTGTTCCCCCTCGATCGGTTGGCTGGTGGTCGGATTCTTGCCGAACCGAGGATCAAGGGGCCAACGGGGCCCGGCCTGACACCACGTAGAGGGGATCGTCCGGCGACGGCCGCCGCTCGTCGGCCACGTCCACGAACCCCGCGTCCTCGAAGTAGCCCCGCACGAGAGTGCGATGGCCGGCATCGCCGTTGGCCAGCCAGACCGCGACCGCCTTGGTGGGGAAGCACCGGTTGGAGAACGCGACCACGAACGGGCCGCCCGGCGCCAACACCCGTCGCACCTCCCTGAAGACCTCGAGCGGCCGGATCAGGTACTGCACGCTCACCGCGCACACGATGGCGTCGAACGACCCGTCGTCGAACGGCAGCGTCGGGTCGGTGTTCAGGTTGTGCACGAGGGAGGAGTCGAGCTGGGGGTTGTCGGCCATCTCGGCAGCGTTCATGCCCAGCCCGACGACCGGGCCGAGGCCGGTGTAGGGCAGATGCGAGCGCCACGACGACATGAGATCGAGGACTCGTCCTCCCGGAGGGAGCACCTCGCCGTAGGCCTCGCGGAGCGCTTCGATGGCGCCGACCTCGATGTGCACCAGCTTGCGTTCGAAGACGTAGAACGCCTCGTCGGGCGCGGGATCCATGCGGTCGAACGGCTCCGTGGGCACCAGCCGACGGTACTGGTGGTGCCGCCTAGGGTTCCCCCATGGCGACCGCCAACCCCACCCCCACGCCCAATCCCGACGCGATGAAGTTCAACCTCGACGTCACGCTGGGCGAGATGTTCAACGTGACGAGCGCATCCGAAGCCGAGCAGCCGTTCGCCAAGGCGGTGTTCGCCGCGCCGGGCGTCGTGAGCCTGTTCGGCGTCAACGACTTCGTCACCGTCACGCGTGCATCGGACGCGGAATGGGACCCGATCATCGCGGCCGTGCAAGAGGCGGCAATCGCCTACTTGTAGGAGAGGCTCACCACTCGATCAGCTGCAGCATGCCGCGGCCGTCGAGCAACCGGCGCAGACGTCGATATGCGTGGAACGGCGGCAGCTGGTCGAACGGCTTGCGGGGCGGATCGATCACGAGATCGCGGAAGTCGTACGACAAGCTGTACAGGTTCAGCCGCGACTCGAGCGAGGGGTTCTCGAACAGCGCGGGGTACGCCTCGTGAATCCAGCGCAGCACGCTGCGGTAGTCGTCGCGGTTGACGGTCGGCGCGTAATCGACCGACACGTGCAGCTGCGGGTCTGCGCAGAAGCGCAGGATGATCTCTAGGTCGAGGTCGGGCGGCGCGGCGCGAGCGAACTCGAAGTCGAGGAGCGCGGTGATCTCGCCGTTCTCGTACAGCACGTTCTCGAAGTGCAGGTCGCCGTGGACAAGCGTCTCAGGCGGCGGGCCGTTGAGCGACGCGGCGTTGATGCGAGCGAGCCGCTCGGCCTGGTCGAGCACGCCCTTGTCGACGTTCGGCAGCGTGCGTGCCCGCTCGAGCACGCGGCAGCAGGCGGGCGAGCGGCAGCTGGTGCGGACACTCGAGGCTGTCGGGTTCGAGGAAGGGAGGGTGGCCGAGCGCCTCGTTGTTCGCGCCGACCTTGATCTGATGGACCTCGCGCAGCGCCCCTGCGAGCTGGTACACCGCGTCGCGGCGTTCACCCTCGCGCATCGTCGCCCACGCACGAGCGAGCACGGTGCCGCGGATCTTGCGCATCACGAGCCACTCGCCGAACTCGGCTCTTCCGTAGCTGATGACACCGGGATAGCGCACGCCGGGAGGCAGCAGTCGCGCGACGTTCGCCTCGTGTTCGAGTCGGCGCGTGCCCGGATGTGAGCTGATGCGCACGACGTAGTCGCCGGCGTGCCAAACCTCGTTCGCCGCTCCGGTGACACGCTCGAGGTTCGCGGGGGCGTCGAGGTGAGCGAGCGTCATCGCTCGCTTGACTCGAAGCACCGCAGTCGACATCGACACCCCTCTGGGAACGTACCCGCGCACAGTCTGGCCCGCAGGTGGACCTCCCATCAGTGATCGGCATCGCCGACGTCGCTCTGAGTGGTCGGAGCCATGAGGCATGGGGGGCTCAAGTTTCGTGCCCGCAACACCGATACCAGCGCATCGCGGGCGCAAGACCAGTGAGGCAGGCATGGTCACATCGAGAAGCGCGGGCCGAAGCAACCGAGACGCGGCCGCGAGCGGCAGGTGAGCGTGGAGGCGAGCGTGGAGCGAGCGCCGGTGCGCCCCCGAGTCACCGGTGGATCTCGCGACCCGCGATCCTCATCACGATCGGCGTGGCCGGCACTCTCGTCTACTTCGGTGGCTCCCGGGATCTGCTCGGGATCGGCATGCGGGCTTCGGCGATCCTCGCGGTCCTGCTGTTCGCCGTCGTCGCCGCGGTTGCGCTCTCGCTGAGCTGGCGGCGCCAGGGTGACTGGAGCCGGGTCGAGCACACCTTGGCGACCCGGGCCGGCCGTGATCCCCTCACCGGGCTCGTCGACCGCGTCGGTCTCACCGAACGTCTCAACGCCGGCCTCGGTGCATCGAGGACTCCGACGGCGTCACGGCCGGCCGTGCTGTTCTGCGATCTCGACCGCTTCCGTCGCATCAACGAGACCTACGGACACGCGTGTGGCGACAACGTGCTCGTCGCGGCCGGGCAACGGTTCGCCAACGTGCTCCGCTCATGCGACACGATCGGGCGTCTCGATGGCGACAAGTTCGTCGTGATCTGCCCCGTGGTGTCCACGAGCGAGGCGGCCGAGATCGCCAACCGTCTGCTCGCCACACTCGAGAACCCCTTCGCGATCGGTGGCCACACCGTGCGAGTCACGGCGAGCATCGGCGTCGCCGTCGCAGATGGCTCGACGGCCGATCCCGAGACGCTGCTCCGCGATGCCGATCACGCGATGGTGCAAGCCAAGCGAGACGGTCGGGAGCGCGCCGTGCTCTTCTCCTCCTCGATGCGCCCACGCACGAGCGTGGGGACCACCGACCAGCTGCGGGCCGCGCTCGACGATGGTCAGTTCCGGCTGGTGTATCAACCCGTCGTCTCGAGCTTCGACGGGTCGATCATGGGAGTCGAAGCGCTCATCCGCTGGGACCACCCGCACCTCGGCGTCGTGCCGCCGAACGACTTCATCCCCCTCCTCGAGGAGTCTGGCCTGATCGTCGACGTGGGCACGTGGGTGTTGCGGGAAGCGTGCCGGCAAGGGGCGGAGTGGATGCGCGCGTTCCCCGAGCTCGGCTTGCGGGTGACCGTGAACGTGTCGGCTCGCCAGCTCGCGGAGCCCGACTTCCGCCAGACCGTGTCGTCGGCGCTGTCCGCGGGCGGGTTGCGGCCCCCGCTCCTCTGTCTCGAGCTCACCGAGGGCACGTTGCTGCTCGACACGGTCACGGCATGGGCCCGGCTGCGCGAGGTGAAGCTCCTCGGCGTGCGCTTGGCGCTCGACGACTTTGGCACCGGCTTCTCGTCGCTCAGCTTCGTGCGCCAGTTCTCGGTCGACATGATCAAGATCGATCGCTCGTTCGTCCAGGGAGTCACGATGAACGCCGAGGATCGCGCGATCGTCGCTGCGGTCGCGGGCCTCGCGAACGGTCTCGGCCTCGCATGCGTCGCCGAGGGCGTCGAGACCAAGGAGCAGGTGCTCGAGCTCCGCGCCTTGGGCTGTGCGCTCCTGCAGGGTCACTTCTCGGGGCCGCCGGCGTCGCCGGAGCACATCGATTCCCTCCTCACGGCCGAGAGCGAGCGACGCGGCTTCGCGGTGCCGGAGCTCCTGGTGCGACCCGATGTGCTCGCCTCGGATGTGACCACCGCGCACTGAGCGGCGAGACTGCCGCCATGCGCACCCGAGTCACCGACCTCCTCGGCATCGAGCACCCGATCGTCCAAGCGCCCATGGGCTGGATCGCGCGAGCGCAGCTCGCGTCGGCGGTGTCCAATGCAGGTGGGCTCGGCATCATCGAGACCTCCTCGGGAGAGCTCGACGCCGTCCGGGCCGAGATCGTGAAGATGCGTGACCTCACCGACAAACCCTTCGGCGTGAACATCGCTCAGCTCTTCGTCCGGGACCCGAAGATCGTCGACTTCGTCGTGGAGCAGGGCGTGAAGTTCGTGACGACCTCAGCGGGCGATCCGACGAAGTACACCGCGCAGCTGAAAGGCGCGGGACTCACCGTCTTCCACGTCGTGCCCACGTTGCGGGCGGCCCTGAAGGCAGTCGATGCCGGTGTCGACGGGCTGGTCGTCGAGGGCGGCGAGGGCGGCGGGTTCAAGAACCCTCGCGACGTGGCGACGATGGTGCTGCTCCCCCTCGTCTGCTCGCAGGTGCAGGTGCCGGTGATCGCCGCTGGCGGCGTCTGCGACGGTCGTTCCATGGCGGCCGCGTTCGCGCTCGGCGCCGAAGGCGTGCAGATGGGCAGCCGAATGGTCTCCGCACTCGAATCGCCGGTGCACCAGAACTGGAAGGACGCGATCGTCGCGGCCGCCGAGACCGACACGGTGTTCCTGAACCGGTTCTCGCGCCCGGGTCTGCGTGCGTTGCGCACCGAGCGCAGTGAGCGGCTCGAGCACGAAGACCACGTCGCCATGGACCAGTTCGGCACGGCCATGGACCTCTACTTCGGCGGCGACATGGAAGCCTCGCTCGCCCTCGGCGGCCAGGTGGTCGGCCGCATCGACGAGGTGAAGCCGGTCGCGCAGATCATCGACGAGACGATGCGCGAGTTTGCCGAGGTCGCGAAGTCGATGGCCGCACTCGCCGCGACCGACCTCACTTCCGCTTGACGCGACCGTTCAACGCTCGGAACGCGAGGGTGATGCTCACCACCGCGACGATGAGGATGGCGAGGAACGCCTGCGCGATGTCGCCCCACGCCCAACCGACGACGAGCAGCGAGCGAAGCCCAGCGAGGATGTAGGTCACCGGGTTCAGCTTGGCGATCGTGCGGAACCACGGCGTCAGCGCCTGCTCGGGCACCAACGCCGTCGTGAGGAAGGTGAACGGGAAGAAGAGCAGGAAGCTCGAGTTCACGACCGACGGGTTGCCGGTCTTCAGTGCGAGCGCGTAGGGAAACCCGGTGCACGCCAGGCCCCAGAGTGCAGCGATGACGACGAACAGGAGCAGGCCAGGCACGCCGGTCTCGGAGCGCACGCCGACGATGAAGCCGAGCGCGAGCACCGGGATGCAGAGTGCGGCCACGATCAACAGGTCCGCGACCATGAGGCCGAGGAGCAGCGTGATGCGGCGCACCGGCGTGAGCAGAAGCCGGTCGAAGTAGCCGCCCTGGATGTCGGTCACGAGGGCCGATGCTCTCGTCACGCCCGACACGCAGGTGATGATCGAGAGCGGCAGGAGGAACGCCTTGTAGTCGATGCCTGTCTGCTTCTCGAACACGGTCTGCAGCTGCCCGATGTTCACGGCGAAGAAGAACACGGGGATGACCAGAGCGGGAATGAGTGCTTCCTTGTCGCGGGGCACCATTCGCAGCGCTCGGCCCGCGACCGTCAGCAGGTCAGCGAAGAACCCTGCCTCGCGTCCCTTGATGTTCCGCCCGTTGGTGACCGCGTCAACAGCGGTCATCGCGAGGTCTCCTCGATGCGGCCACCCGTGAGCTCGAGGAACACGTCGTCGAGCGTGGGCGTGCGCAAGGTGAGGTTGCGCACGTGCAGGTTCGCCTCGTGCAGCGCCACTGCCACGGGACTGATCGTGGCGGCGCCGTCCTTCACCATGATCGTCACCTCGTTGCCGTGCGAAGCCACCTGCTCGACGCCTTCCACCGACCGCACCGCGGCCTCGACCTCGGTGCAGTCGGTGTCGGTCTCGATGATGATCACGTCGCTTCCGATCGATCGCTTCAGTGCGTCTGGAGTGTCCTCGGCGACGATGCGGCCGTGGTCGATGATGCCCACGCGGTGTGCGAGCTCGTCAGCTTCCTCGAGGTACTGCGTCGTGAGGAAGATGGTCACGCCGAGCTCGGTGTTCAGCGCGCGGACCTCTTCCCACACCGTGGCCCGGCTCACGGGGTCGAGGCCCGTCGTCGGCTCGTCGAGGAAGAGCACCTCAGGGTTGTGCACGAGCGCGGCGGCCAGATCGAGCCGGCGCTTCATGCCACCGCTGTAGGTGGCGATGAACCGGTCGAGCGCGTCGCCGATGTCAACGAGCCGAGCAAGATCGGCCACGCGCTGCTCGACCTCGTGGGGACGCAGGCCGTACAACCTGCACTGCAGGCGCAAGAGCTCGCGGCCGGTCTGCCTCTCGTCGAGCGCGGCCTCCTGCAGTGCGACGCCGATGCGCAGCCGCACCTTCTCGGGCTGCGTGGCCACGTCGTAACCGGCGACCGTGGCCACGCCGCCGCTCGGGATCAGCAGGGTGCACAACATGCGCACCACCGTGGTCTTGCCGGCGCCGTTCGGGCCGAGGAAGCCGTAGATCTCGCCCTTCGGGACTTCGAGGTCGACGCCGTCGACCGCACGCTTGTCCCCGAAGGTGCGCACCAGGCCTTGCGCCCGGACGGCCGGGGCGTCGTCGTCGGCTGACCGGCTTTGCTCAGCCAACCGGCACCTCACCCCTTTCGAGCAGCTTCACGAACCCCGCCTCGTCGAGGATCGGCACGCCGAGCTCCTCGGCCTTGGTGAGCTTTGCCGCGCCCGGCTCTCGACCCACGACGACCGCGGTCGTCTTCTTCGAGACCGAGCCCGGTGACTTGCCGCCCCGCGACAGGATCGCCTCCTCGGCCTCTTCGCGGCTGAAGCCGTCGAGCGTGCCGGTGACCACGATGCTCTTCCCGGCGAGCACTTGCGGCACGCGGGACGCCTCGACCCGACCGAGATCGACGCCCGCCGCGTGGAGCTTGTCGAGCAGCGGCTGGTTGCGGGGGTCGTGGAACCACTGGTGCACGCTCTTCGCGATGGTCGGACCGATGCCTGCCACCGAGGCGAGATCGGCCTCGCCGGCCTCGGCGATCGCGTCGAGATGGCCGAACGTGCGAGCGAGCAGCGTCGCGCCGGCACCGCCGAGGTGCTTGATGCCGAGCGCGATGAGCAGGTTGGCGAGCGGGCGCTGCTTCGAGGCTTCGATCGCCGCGAGCAGGTTGTTCGCCGAGATCTCACCGAAGCCCTCGAAGCCGAGCAGGTCTTCCTTGCGAAGGCGGTAGATGTCACCGGGGTCGTGGACGAGCCCCGCCTTGCTGAACAGGAACACGGTCCGCTCGCCGAGGCCCTCGATGTCCATCGCGCCCCGAGCACGCGAAGTGGATGATGCGCTGATCCCGCTGGTTGGGGCACTCGGGATGCGTGCAGAACGTGTCGCTCTCCCCCTCGGCGCGTGTGAGGGGACTCTGCAACGGACAGGGGCAGACCTTCGGGAACACCCAACGCTTCAAGCCTCTTCGACGTTCGGACAGGACCGGCTTCACGACCTCGGGGATCACGTCGCCGGCCTTGCGGACGACCACCTTGTCGCCGGGCCGCACGTCCTTGAGCCGCACCTGGTCTTCGTTGTGGAGTGTCGCGAGCCCGACGGTCGAGCCTCCGACGAAGACGGGTTCGAGCATGGCGAACGGCGTGGCCTTCCCGGTGCGGCCGATCGACACCATGATGTCGCGCAGGGTCGTGACCCGTTCCTCGGGCGGGAACTTGTACGCGATCGCCCACCGCGGTGCGTGGCTCGTCGAGCCGAGCACGGCGCGTTGGGCGAGGTCGTCGATCTTCACCACGACACCGTCGATCTCGTAGGGCAGCGCATGTCGCTCGTGCTCCCAGCGCCGGCAGTACTCGTACACCGAGTCGAGGGCATCGAGGGTGCGGATCTCCGGGTTCACCGGCAACCCGAGCTCGCGCAAGGTGTCGAGCGTCTCGTGATGGCTCGTGAAGTCCGGGCCGCCCTCGACCTCACCGAGCTGGTAGCACCACATCGAGAGCTCGCGTGACGACGGTGATCTGCGGATCCTTCTGCCGCAGCGACCCCGCGGCCGAGTTGCGAGGGTTGGCGAAGAGACGATCACCGGCCTCGGCCTGGCGCTTGTTCGAGCGCGTCGAACGCGGCGACGGGCATGTACACCTCGCCACGTACCTCGAGCACAGGCGGCGCTCCCGAGATGCGGTGGGGGACAGCCTTGATCGTCTTCACGTTCGCGGTGACGTCCTCGCCCGTGCGACCGTCACCACGCGTCGCCGCCTGCACGAGCCGGCCGCTCTCGTACCGCAGCGACATCGCGAGACCGTCGATCTTGAGCTCGCAGACGAAGCGCATCGGCCCCGCGTCTGCGGCTGACAGACCTCGTTCGGCCCGCGTGCCCCACGCGACGAGCTCGTCGAACGAGAACGCGTTGTCGAGCGACATCATCGGCACGCGATGGGTGACCGCGGCGAACGTGGCCGACGTTGGCCCGCCCACTTGCTGGGTCGGGGAGTCGGGGGTGATGAGCTCGGGAAACTCGTCCTCGAGTGCTCGGAGCTCGCGCACCAGCGCGTCGTAGTCGGCGTCGGAGATCTCGGGATCGTCGAGCTCGTGGTAACGCTCGTTGTGGTAGCGGATCTGTGTGCGGAGGGCGTCGACCCGGGCGTTGATCTCGTCGGGGACTGCCATGAGTCGAGGTTACCGAGGGGGTGAGCAGCCCCGATCCGCTCGGTCGGGCGTCAGGCGCTCAGGCGTCAGGCGCCGAGCGAGAACCGGGTCGCGACGGCTTGGTCGAGGACGCGGTCGGCGAGGTCCTGCGTGAGGCCCAGCACTTGATCAGCCTGCTCGACGGTGTGAGGGGCGAGCCCGCACTCGGGCGTGACGATCGCCTGCGTGCGCAACCTGACCGGATCGCATCCTGCTCGTACGAGCTCGCACCACACCGCGGCCAGCGCGCGCCAGTAGCGGTCGACGCTGTCCGCTCGCGGCCCGTCGGTCGGGATCGCTCCCCACGCAATGCGTCCGCCCCGTGCGAGGAAGTCGGCGAGCGCTGCGCTGCTGCGCACGGCGCCGTGGTCAGCGGGCATCGAGAGCACTGCCGCGCCGGCCTCGTCGACGATCGCCCAGTCGGTGGTTCCGCAGCAGTGGACTCCCGCGGTGGCGAAGCTCGCCGCAGCGCCGAGCGCGCCCGACAGCAGCCCGATCGCCCGGCGCGGGTCGATGGGGAAGCCCGGGTGCGCGAGCCCGGTGAGGCCGGGCTCGTCGATCATCACGAGCTGTCCCGCACCCGGGAACGCGGCGGAGATCGCGGCGCCGAGCGCTTCGATGCGCGCGGTCACCGCCGTTTGCGCCTGATCGAACGCCTGGTTGACGGGCAGTCCGGCATGGAGCAGCCCGAGCCCGAGCGTCACCGGACCGGTCACCTGCCATTTCACCGGGTCGGTACGGCCCCGAGCCACCTCGAGGAACGTGCGCAGACTGCAGAAGGCGTCGTGCGCGAGGTCGGTGTCGGGCGCCGCGTCGGCGTGCGGGCCCGCACCGACCAGCGCGATGCGGCGGTCGACGAGCGTGGCGCCCTCGAGACCGGCGACCGCCTGCCCGAGCATCGACTCCCACGGCGAACGATTGGGGAGTGACGGGATGGCGGGCAGGCTCGGGTGCCTGCGCAGGGACAGTTCAGCCGCCGCAACGGGGTCGACGTGGGGCAAGCTGCCAACCGCAGTGGCAAGCCCCACACCGATTTCGACCTGCAACGTGGACCTCCGGAGACCATCCCCTGAGCCTTTACGTTGGCGACTTGCGAACGCCGTGCGCAAATCTTCAGCGGTGCGTCCCACAGATCGCCTGTTCATGTGGGCTGCGCGCGTCGCCTGGGCGCTGCTGCCAGCGGTGGCCGGACCGTCGTTGGCGGCGGGCCTCGAGAGTCGCAGCGACGCGGTCCACCTCGTCGTCGCGATCGCGCTCTGGCTCGGATGGGCCGTCGTGCTCGCGGCCCTCTTCGTGCCCAACTCGGTGACGTTGACGATCGTGCGGATCGTCGTGCCGGTGTCGATCGTGGCGGTGCTGCTGATCGGCCTGCACGACGGGTTCGACCTCGGCGATGGCGTCGCGCTCGCGGCGTCGATCCTCGTCACCGCGCTGTGCTTCCTGCCTGCGGTCGGCGCAGTGTGCTTGCACGGCCTCGCGTACGGCGACGAGGAGCGGGTCGCGTTGCGCGCACCCGGCGCGCTGCTGCTGGGGCCGATCGAGATCTCGTGGGTCGTGCTCGTCGCGGGCGCGTCGGTTGGTCCGTTGTTGCTCGCAGCGCGTCAGTGGATCGTGGGCGCGGTCGCCGTGGTGATCGGTGCGCCGCTGGTCGTTCTCCTCGCCCGCGCGCTGCACGAGCTCGCGCGGCGCTGGCTCGTCTTCGTGCCGGCAGGCGTGGTCGTGCACGACCCACTCGGCCTCGGCGATCCGGTGCTTCTCGTGCGAGCACGAGTGCAGTCCTTCGGTCCGGCACCCGCGGACAGCGACGCGACCGACCTCACGATGGCCGCCCCTGGTCTCGCGCTCGAGATCGGGCTCGCGGAGAAGACCGAGATGGTGCAGCGGCTCGGACGCTCGGGCAGCCGGCCGCTGGTGACGAGCGCCCTGCTCGTGACCCCGACCCGGCCCGGGGCGGCCGTGGCGATCGCGGCCGAGCGCGGCGTGGGCCATCACGGTGTCGGCCAGCCGTCCGTCAGAGGCGACCGGTCGCCTTCACCTTGAGGTAGGCGTCGGCGAGCTCTGGCGCGAGCCGTCCCGGGGTCGCGTCGATGACGGTCGCGCCCATCCCCCGCAGTCGAGCGATCGCGCGTCGGCGATCGTCGATCGCGCCCACCGCGGCGGCCTTGCGATAGGCCTCGCTCGCGTCGTCGGGTACGTCTCTCGCCCACCGCACGACGTCGGGATCGCGCACGCCACCCACGAGGACGAGGTGGTGACGCACCATCACGGGCATGGCGGGCAGGAGCGTCTCCGCGATCACCGGCTCGGTGAGCTCGGTCAGCACCACCACGAGCGCGCGGCGTCGGAAGCGGGCCATCGTCTCGGTGAACGCGGCGCGGTAGTCGCTCTCCGCGAGCTGCGCGTCGAGGTCGTACATCGCGTCGGTGATCCGACCGAGCTGCGCCCGCCCGCCGGACGGTGGCACGACCGCGCGCACGGTCCGACCGAATGCGAGCATGCCCGTGCGATCCCCGAGTCGGGTGCTGACCGCCGTCATCATCATCACGGCGTCCATCGCGTGCTCGAGTCGAGGCACGCCCTCGACTCGGCCGGCCATGACGCGGCCACTGTCGAGCAACAGCAGGACGGTCTGATTGCGCTCGGCGCGGTAGGTGCGGACGATGACTTTGCCGGTGCGGGCAGTTGCCGACCAGTCGATGCGGCGAAACTCGTCGTCGGGGGCGTAGTCGCGCAGCTGATCGAACTCGGTGCCCGCGCCCCGTCCTTGCGCGGACCGAAGCCCGACTTCGAGGATGCGCGCCCGGTTGATCCGCAGCTCGGCCTCATCTCTGCTCTTGAACGGGGGAAGGACCTTGAGAACGGAATGCAGGTCACGGGTGCGCTGTCGCGCCGCGAGGCCGAGGGGTCCCTCGACCCTGACGGTCAGGTCGTGGATCTCGAAGCGACCGCGACGCCGCGGCTCGATCGTCGTGGTGACCGTGGCGTCGCCGCGTCGAGGGACACGCACTCGAGCGCGGCGAGTCTGCGCGTGCAACGAAGGCGCGAGCTGGTCCGCGATCGCGACCGTCAGAGATCGTCGTGTCGGGTTCGCGATCGTCCACGACACGTCGGCGACGACGCCGAGGGAAAGCACACCGGGGAGGCTTCGCTCGACGGTGATGGCGGTGGGCTTCGGCGCAAGAGCGGCGTCCATCAGCGCGACGCACACGAGGATCACGTTCGCGACGATCAGCCGGCTCCACCCGTTGCCGGGCAGTGCGAGCAGGATCGGTGCAAGCGCCGCCGCCACGATGGCGAGACGCCAGGTGGGGACGGGAACGGTCACCCGGTGGTGCTCATCGTGGCGTGGGCACGGTCGCGAGGATCGTGTCCAGCACGCCGTCGGCGGTCGCCCCCTCGAGCTCGAGCTCGGGTCTCAGCTGGATGCGGTGGCGCATGGCGGGCCGCGCGACGGCCTTCACCTCGTCGGGGGTCACGAAGGCGCGACCCGACAACCAGGCCCATGCCTTCGCTGCGTGCAGCATCATCGCGGCGCCGCGAGGTGAGACTCCGAGCGTGATCGACGGCGAGTCGCGGGTCGCGCGTGCGAGAGCGACGATGTATGCCAGCACCGCAGGGTCGACGCGCACCGCCGCGATCTCCTCCCGGGCGGCGGCGAGGTCACGCGGCCCCGCCACCGCGCGCACTCCTGCGGCGTGCACGTCATGAGGGTCGAGACCGGCGTCGTGACGCGCGAGCACTTCCTGTTCCTGCTCGGCGCTGGGGTAGCCGACCACGAGCTTGAACAAGAAGCGGTCGAGCTGGGCTTCGGGCAAGGGGTAGGTGCCCTCGTACTCCACCGGGTTCTGGGTCGCGACCACGATGAACGGATCGGGCAGCACGTGCGTCGTGCCGTCGACCGAGACCTGTCGCTCCTCCATGGCCTCGAGCAGAGCGGACTGTGTCTTCGGTGGGGTGCGATTGATCTCGTCGGCGAGCAGCAGGTTGGTGAAGAGCGGGCCCTCGCGGAAGCGGAACGTGCCCTCGGCGGGCGAGTAGATCGTCTGGCCGAGCACGTCGCTCGGCATCAGGTCGGGAGTGAACTGCACCCTGCGGAAGTCGACGTCGAGCGCCGCGGCGACCGCTTTCACCAGCAACGTCTTCGCGACGCCGGGCACCCCTTCGAGGAGCACGTGGCCGCGGACGAGGAGCGCGGCGACCAAACCGGTCAGCGTGCCGTCCTGACCGACGACGACCTTCGCGACCTCGGATCGGACCGCGAGCACCGCTTCGCGCGCGCTGGTCGCGTCCGTTCCCGTCACCGGCGGCATCATGCCCACGATCCGAGGACCGCGGCGCGGACCTGCTCGACAGCTCGAGCCGCGGTCACGAGCCCGTCGGGTGTGGTCGGCAGCGGACCAGACAGCGCTCGTTCGACGAGGTCGCGGTCGACGCCAGTGCGGGCGGACGCGATGTCGGCGGTCACTGCGGCGGACGCGGCGGCGGGCAGGCCGAGGCGGTTGACCAGATCGCGGTGCAGCTCGGTGCGCAGCCGCTCCGCCGCGGCGTCAGGCCGCCCCGCCTTCTGCAGCAGGTTTCCGACCGCGACGACGAGCTCGGATCCGGCGATCTCGACGGGTTGGACCTCGGCGACGGGCTTCCCGAGCCGCCGTCCACGCCAGAGCGCGAAGACCACGAACGCGACGAGCAGCTGTGCGAGCGCGAGCCGCACGCGTGTGGGCACGAGGTCGGCGAGGGACTTGGTTCCGCCACCCGCGCCCGGGTTCGCTCGCTCGAGGAACGCCACGTTGGTGCCTGGCTGCGGAACGAGGATGTTCGCCGCGAGCGCCGCGTTGTCCTCGGAGTCGAGCCGGTCGTTGACGAACGCGCCCGCGCCGCCCGTTGCGACGATCCATCCCGCTCCGCTCGGCTCGGCGACGACGAACGCGCCGTCGCTGCGCGTGAAGCACGACTCCGATGCGCTCCCGACGTCGTAGAGCACGCCCCCGATCGGATCCACCCGATCGAGCCGGGCGAGGGGCGGGATCGTGCAGGTGCCCCGCGCGACGGTGGCTTCCCCGAAGAGGGTCTGCGTGTCGCCCACGACCTGCCCGGGGTGCAGCGAAGAGCTCGGATCGGCGACGAGGAGCGTGCCGCCACGACGCACCCAGTCGGCGACCGCCTTGCGCTGGTCCTCGGACAGGTCGTCTCGCAGCACCACCGCCGTCCCGAACCGGTCGCTGATCGCCGGCGTGATCACCACGTCGCCGCCCAGTTCCCCGAGAGTGAGCACGAGCGCCTTCGCCCCCAACGGGCCCGTCGCGCGCGGGTCGAGCGGCGACCCGTCACCCGGAGGGGCGCCCGCGGCGAGCGCGACCGCGACGAGACCGAGACCGAGGAGCAGCCAGAAGACGATCGTGCCTCGCTTCACCGGGTCGCCTTCTCGAGGACGCTGTCCGACAGCGCCCGGATGCGCCGGGTCTCCTCTGGACCGGTCGCCGCGTCGCCGTACCAGACCTCGTCGAACAGGAGAGTCGCGTCCGCGAACGACGGCGCCGCGTCCGGAGCGGCGCGCGCGATGTCCTCGCGCTCCTCTCCGGTGGTCTTGCCCGGCACGTCGTCGAGCAGCCCGTTGCCCGCGAGCTCCGCGACCAATGCGCGGTACCGGCATCGCAGCGCGTCGCGCCACCTTCCTGCGGCTTCGTGCTGAGCAGCCTCGAGGTCCCATTCCTCCGCGGTGCGGCCGCGTCCGGTGCGCACGCGCGCCGGGGCGGGCCGAGGTGCATCGGTCTGCACGCCCTTCCCGAAGCGGAGGAGCATCACGACCACCACGACGACAGCGGCGATGAGGATCACGCTCGCGATCAGCCCGCCCCGGCGACACCGCTGATCGCGTCGAGCACTCGGCTGATGGCCTCGGAGATCCATCGCTCGACCCGCTCGATGATCGACGGTCCGGGGCGGTGGAACTCGGGCCGCGAGAGCACGCGCTGCGCGGCGTCCTTCGCTTGCGAGCCCGTGTGCGCCGGCGGCGGCAGCTCTTCCCAGAACACGGGTCAGGCCGCGACGCGGTCGAACCGCTCGGTGACCGCGAGCTCGAGGTCGAGGCCCTCGAGCCGTATGCGCAAGTCGAGGTAGCAAAGCACCGCGGACAGGGCGACGATCGGCACGATGATCAGCCCTGTGGCGGCGCGGCCCGCCGCGAGGATGATCCATCCCACGCGCAGGCCGACGAAGAGCCCGAGCACGTCGGTCATCGCGTTGAGGGCCTGCCCCAGCGCGTACGCCACGACGCCCGACGCGACGCCGAGGCCCATCACGGGCAGCAGCCGTCGGCTCGTCAGCGCCCACGAGCGCCCCATGCCCTTGAGCGGACCGAGCCTCTCGAGCGCGATCGCGGGTGCGGTCACCAAGAAGAACGCCATGAACACGATCGACCCGAGCGCGACGAACGCACCGACGAGCTCGAGGAGGTGGATCAGCGCCCACGACGCGATGAGCGCCCACCACCGGCTCACCGACCGACGGAGCGCTTCGCCGACGCCGATCTCGTGTCCGAGCCTGATCCCGACGACCACGTGCGCGTACGCCGCGGCCATGAACGGCAGGAACAGCGAGGGGAGGAGCACCGCCATGAGTCCTCCGAGAGCGCCCGTGTCGGAGCGCGCCGCGGCGTCGGCCGTCGACGGGTCGTTCAGGACGTCCCCGATCGAGAACCCTCCGAGCACTCCCCGCTGGAGGAAGCCGACGAGGATGCCGATCGGCACGGTGAAGCACGCTGCGATCGCGATCATCGTCCGCGGACGTGCTTTGAAGAGGTGGACGGCCTCGTCGATCAGCCCCGTTGGGGTCATCGGCTCGAGTCGTGCCACACCCAATCATGGCCGCGAAGCCACAGAATGTGGGGGTGGACGGATACCAGAGCGAGACCTACGGCGACGCGATCGCCGACGTGTACGACGAGTGGTATCCGATGGATGCCGAGGGCGAGGCCGCGGTCGAGCTCCTCTTCGAGCTGAGTCGCGGAGGGCGTGTGCTCGAGCTCGGCGTCGGCACCGGCAAGCTCGCGATACCGCTCGCAGCGCGGTGGGCTCGACGTGCACGGCGTCGATTCGTCGGGGGCGATGATCGCGCGGCTGCGCGCGAAGCCCGGTGGCGAGCGAGTCTCTGCGCGCGTCGGCGACATGGGCTCTGATCTGCCCGACGGTCCGTTCGCGCTCGTGTTCGTCGCCACGAACACCTTCTTCGGTCTGTGCTCAGTGGCCGAGCAAGCTGCGGCGTTCGATGCCGTCGCGGCGCGGCTCGCCGATGACGGGCTCTTCGTGATCGACGCGTTCGTTCCCGACGATCCGCCTCGAGCGTCGTCGCTCGTGGAGGTGCAGAAGGTGTCGCTCGACGGCGTCATCCTGGCGGTGAGCGACGCCGACATCCCGAACCAGACCGCGTGGGGGCAGTTCGTCGAGATCCGCTCGGACGGCGTGCGGTTCCGGCCCTGGAAGGTGCGCTACTCGACGCCCGCCGAGCTCGACGCCATGGCCGCAGCGGCGGGCCTGACGGTCGTCGAGCGGTACGCGACCTGGGAGAAGGATCCGTACACGCAGGACAGCGTCAACCATGTGTCGATCTACGGCCGCGCCCCTGCAGCGGGACTAGGTTCAGGGGCGCGATGAGCGGCACTCCAGACCAATGAGCAGGCTGCGTCTGAACCCACTCACCGGGCGGTGGATCACGGTGGTGGCAGGGCGGGCCGAACGTCCGACCGACTTCGCCCCGCGGGTTGCGCAGGTCGAAGCCGATCCCTCGCGGCCGTGCCCGTTCTGTCCCGGTGCCGAAGGAGCGACGCCGCCCGCGCTCGAGACCTACAGCGGTGACGGCACGGGCGACGCGGGCTGGCTCGTCCGCGTGGTGCCGAACCTCTATCCCGCGTTCGCGGGCGACGAGCCGCTGACGGTCACCAACGACGGCCCTGTGTTCATCTCTGCGCCCGCGAGCGGCATCCACGAGGTGCTCGTGCTGTCGCCGCGGCACTCCGACTCGTTCGCCGACCTCGACGACCGGGCGATTGCGCTCGTGATGGGCGCAATCCGTGACCGCATGGAGGAGCACGCGTCGCATCCGGTCGTGCGGTACACGCAAGCCATCGTGAACCACGGACGTGAGGCGGGCGCGTCGCTCGCCCATCCCCACGCGGCAGCTTCTCGGCATGCCGTTCGTGCCGGGCGCGATCCTCGAGGAGGAGGCCGGGTTCGGCCGGTTCGAGGGCAACTGCCTGCTCTGCGCGACCGTCGAGGCCGAGCTGGCCGAAGACATCCGCGTGGTGGTCGACACTGATCGCGCCGTGGTCGTGTGCCCGTACTGGAGCGGCACGCCGTACGAGATGCTCCTGATCCCGAAGGAGCACCGTCCCCATCTCACTGCATCCCCGGAGGCCGACCTCACGACGTCGGGCCTGGTGCTCCGCGACGCGATGCGCTTGCTCCGCGAGCGACTCGGCGACATCTCCTACAACCTCGTCTTCCACACCGCGCCCTTCCGTCATGACCGTCAGTTCCACTGGCACGTGCACATCTGGCCGAAGCTCGTGAGCGTCGCCGGCTTCGAGCGGGGCACGGGCGTGATGATCAACATCACACCGCCCGAGTTCGCCGCGAGCCGGCTCCGTCCCGTGCTCATCTGAGGCAGGCCGCACATGGTCGGCGTGCTCGTGCGCACCGAGATCGACGCGTCGCCCGACGAGGTCTGGAGCGTCGTCCGCCGGATCGAGGATCACGTCGTCTGGATGGAGGACGCCGTGTCCATCACGTTCACGTCCGCCCGGCGCGCAGGTGTCGACACGACGTTCGACTGCGAGACCCGCATCGGGCCGCTCGCCCTCACGGACCGCATGGAGATCACGGAGTGGGTCGAGGGCGCGCTCATCGGCGTGCGGCACACCGGTGTCGTGTCGGGTCAGGGCCGCTTCACGCTCGCGGCGTCGCCCGACGGCGGCACGATCTTCACCTGGGACGAGTCGTTGCGATTCCCGTGGTGGCTCGGTGGGCCGCTCGGAGGGGGCATCGGGGCGTGGATCTTGCGACGGGTCTGGCACCGCAACCTGGCGAACCTCGCCCTTCTGGTCTCGAGGGGCCGTGCTCCAGGACCAGGCGTCATAGCCCGGTCGTCATCCCTCCGTCGACGATGAACTCGGCGCCGGTGCAGTAGGTGCTGTCGTCCGATGCGAGGAAGAGCGCGAGACGTGCGACCTCTTCGGGCGACGCGAGCTCTCCCATCGGGATGCGCTCACGCACTGCCTCGAGCACGCCGAACTTGACGAACTCCTGTGCCATCGGCGTGTCGATGATGCCCGGGTGGATCGAGTTGACCCGCACCTTGAACGCCGCGAGCTCGAGCGCCGCGGACTTCGTCATCCCCCGGACCGCCCACTTGCTGGAGGAGTAGGCGAACGATCCTGCCGAACCGCGCAGTCCCGCGATCGACGAGATGTTGACGATCGAGCCGCCGCGCTCGATGAGGGCAGGGGTCGCGGCCTTCATCCCGAGGAAGACCCCGATCTGGTTGACGTCGTTGATCTGGCGGTACTCGTCGAGCGACGTCTGCATCATGGGGAGGATCCGGAAGATGCCGGCGTTGTTCACGAGGATGTCGAGCTGACCGAACCGCTCGAGGGCTTCGGTGACGATGTCGGCCCACTGGCCCTCGTCGGTGACGTCGTGATGGCGGTACGCCCCCCGGTCGGAGGTCAGCTCGCGCGGCAAGTGCTTCGCCCTCTTCGTCGAGCACATCGCCCACCATCACCTTTCGCGGCCCTCGGCGGCGAAGAGCCGCGCTTCCGCCGCTCCTTGCCCTCGTGCGCCACCGCTGATCAGCGCAACCTTGCCGTCCAGTCGTCCCATGCGCGGGGTGTCTATCAGGCTGGCACCATCGACTCGCGCCTTCCGACTGGCGTCGGAATCGGCCGGGGCGTGTGCCATCATGAACCGGTGACGGAGGCCGCTGCTGACGAAGCGGAGACCCCCAAGGAAGCTTGTGGGCTCTTCGGGGTGTACGCCCCCGGCCAACACGTCGCTCACCTCACCTACCTCGGGCTGTACGCGTTGCAGCACCGCGGTCAGGAGTCGGCCGGCATGGCCGTGAGTGACGGACACACGCTGACCGTCGTGAAGGACATGGGGCTCGTCTCGAACGTGTTCGACGATCGCACGCTCGCCGCGCTCACCGGGCACGCCGCGATCGGTCACACCCGCTACTCGACGACTGGCTCGAGCACCTGGCGCAACGCGCAGCCCGTGTACCGCGATGTCGGCCGGCTCGAGTTCGCGCTCGGCCACAACGGCAACCTCGTGAACACCGCCGCGCTCGCGGACGGCGCTGGCATGCTCCCCGGCACCGTCACATCTGACAGCGACCTGATCGCAGAGCTGCTCGCCCACGCGCTCGGGCATCACGATCCTCTCGACGGCGCGCGCGATGCCGACGGCGACGACACGCCGCTCGTGATCGCATTGAACGAAGTCCTCCCGCGCTCGAGGGCGCGTTCTCGCTGGTGCTCGCGGATGCCGATCACGTGATCGGTGTCCGAGATCCGAACGGCTTCCGGCCCCTGTGCTTGGGCCGCCTCGACGGGGGATGGGTGCTCGCGTCCGAGTCGCCCGCGCTCGACATCGTCGGCGCCCACTTCGTCCGTGAGCTCGACCCCGGCGAGATGGTCGTCATCGATGCCACCGGGCCGCGGTCGGTGCGCCCGTTCCCGCTCGAGCGCATCGAACCCGAAGCTCTGCCTGTTCGAGTTCGTGTACTTCGCCCGTCCCGATGCCCAGCTCTACGGCCGCAGTGTCCACCAGGCTCGCATCCACATGGGTGAGCAGCTCGCCGAGCAAGCGCCGGTCGAGGCCGACATGGTGATGGGCGTGCCCGAGTCGGCGACGCCCGCCGCCGAGGGATACGCGTGCCGCAGCGGCATCCCCTACGGCCAGGGGCTGGTCAAGAACCGATACATCGGACGCACGTTCATCGCGCCGAGCCAAGAGCTGCGTTCGCGCGGTGTGCGCATGAAGCTGAACCCACTGCGCGAGAACATCGCCGGCAAGCGGGTCATCGTCGTCGACGACTCGATCGTGCGCGGCACCACGACCCGTGCGATCGTCGCGATGATGCGGGAGGCGGGCGCGGCGGAGGTGCATCTGCGCATCTCGTCACCGCCATATCGGTGGCCCTGCTTCTACGGCATGGACACCGGCGAACGCGGTGAGCTGCTCGCCGCCAACCTGACGGTCGACGAGATCAGGAGCTACGTCGGGGCAGACACGCTGGCGTACCTCGACCTCGATCGGCTCGTCTCCGCGACGGGCGCGGTCGGCGCGGGCTTCTGCACGGCATGCCTCACGGGCATCTACCCGGTGGCGGTGCCGGTGACGCTGTCGAAGCACGTGCTGGAAGACCCAGCGGCTGCGTCCACTCCTGCCTGATGCCGTCCGAGAGCTACCGCGCCGCCGGGGTCGACATCGACGCCGGCGAAGAGGCAGTGCGGCGCATCCGCCCGCACGTGATGTCGACGACCCGTCCCGAGGTGCTCGGGGGCATCGGTGGGTTCGGCGCGCTCTTCGCGCTCGAGCCGGCGAAGTACGACGATCCGGTGCTCGTCTCCTCGACCGACGGCGTCGGCACGAAGGCGATGGTCGCGACCGCGACCGCACGGTTCGACACCGTCGGCATCGACCTCGTCGCGATGTGCGTCGACGACATCGCGTGCCAGGGTGCCGAGCCGCTGTGGTTCCTCGACTACATCGCGGTCGGTCATCTCGACCCCGAACAAGTCGAGCGGCTCGTCGCGGGCGTGGCCGACGGCTGCCGCCAAGCCGGCTGCGCGCTGATCGGCGGCGAGATGGCCGAGCACCCCGGCGCGATGGAGAAGGGCGAGTTCGATCTCGTGGGCTTCGCCGTGGGCGTCGTCGAGCGAGCCCGTCTCGTGACTCCCGACCTGATGCGCGGTGGGCGATGTGCTCTTCGGGCTCCCGTCCCCGGGGCTGCGGTCGAACGGCTACTCGCTCGCACGCCGCGTGCTCCTCGAGGTCGGAGGACGACACCTCGACGATCCCGCGTGGAGGGGGCGCCGCACTCGCTCGCCGACGAGCTGCTGCTGCCGTCGGTCATCTACGCGCCAGCCATCCTTGCGCTCGCGACCCAACGGCAACCCCACGGGATCGCGCACGTCACCGGTGGTGGTTTGCCCGGCAACGTGCCCCGGATGCTGCCTGACGGCCTCGACGCGGTGATCCACCGATCGACCTGGGAGGTGCCGCCGATCTTCGGGGAGATCGAGCGTGTCGGCCGAGTAGTCGAAGCCGAGATGCAGCGTGTCTTCAACCTCGGCATCGGGATGGTGGTCGCGGTGGCGCCCGAGGACGCGGTGATCGCCCAACAGATCCTGTGCGCGAAGGGCCACGAGCCCGTGATCATCGGCGAGGTCGTGGCCGGGTCAGGTCAGCTGACCCTCGTGCCGTGACGTTCTAGGACTGCAGCGCGGATCGCCTCGACCGACCGCTCCACGTCCTCCTCGGACGTCTGCCAGTTCGACACCGAGATGCGAACCCCCGGTTCGCCGCGCCAGGTCGTCGGTGTGACCACGCAGGCTCCGCTCGCGACGATCGCCTCGAGCACGCCGTCGAGGCCGGGAAACCGCACGACCACCTGGTTCAGCACGACGTCGTTGGCCACCTCGACACCGGGGATCGCGGAGAGCGCGTCGGCGAACTGTCGAGCCCGTGAGCAACACCGTTCGACGAGATCTGCGATGCCCGCACGTCCAAGGCTCTGCAGGGCAGCCCACACCGTGAACGCCCGCGCCCGTCGCGATGCTTCGGGCGTGAAGTCCATCGGGTCGCGGGTGCCGTCGCTGAAGACGAGGTAGTCGGCGCGGAGGCCGAACGCGCCGGCATGGTCGCTCGGGTGCGCGGTCAACGTGATGCCGCAGTCATACGGAACGTTCAACCACTTGTGCGCGTCGGTCGCCCAGGAATCCCCTCGGTCCACTCCCTCGACCAGGTGGCGGCGCGACGGACTCGCGCCCGACCACAGGCCGAACGCACCGTCGACGTGCACCCACCCGCCGTGCTCGTGAGTGAGGTCGCAGATCTGCCCGAACGGATCGAACGCGCCCGAGTTCACGTTGCCCGCTTGCGCGCACACGATGGTGGGGCCCTTCGGTTGCGACGCGAGCACGCCGGCGAGTGAATCCGCGGACATCGCCCCCTGTGCGTCGGTCTCGACGATCTCGAGCGTCGCGGTGCCGAACCCGAGGTATCGCAACGAGCGGTCGATGGTGCCGTGGCGCTCGGCCCCCACGATCAGCCGTACGCGGTGGAGCGCCCTGCAACCCGTCGCGCTCGCTGTCCCATCCGTGGACGCGCAGCACCGAATGGCGCGCTGCCGCGAGTGCTGTGAAGTTCGCCATCATCCCGCCGGTCACGAGCGCGAACGAAAGACCGGAGGGGAGGCCGAGCACCGACGCGAGCTGCCGGCCGACGACCTCTTCGCACGCGGCGGCAGCGGGCGTCGACGCGGCGAGTGTGGTGTTCTGGTCCCACGCGGCCGTGAGGTTGTCGGCCGCGAGCGTGGCGTCGAGGTGCCCGCCGATCACGAACCCGAAGTACCGGGCGCTCGGCATCCCCTCGAGACCCGGGCCCGCTCGCCGCACGAGGTCGTCGACGACATCCATCGACGCCCGGCCCTGCTCGGGGACGTCGCCCTCGAACGCGGCAACCATGTCGGCGTAGCCCGCGGTCGCAGCGACGGGCCGGTCGTCGAGACCTTCGAGGAAGTCGGCGGCCTGATCTGCCGTGTGGTGGAGCAGGGCGCGGAGGTCGGTCACCACTCCGGTCTAACTCACGTGTGGCGCGACCTCGGCGGCGATCAACGACAGGTGGTCGAGGTCGGACAGGTCGAGCGTCTGGAGGTACATGCGCTCCGCGCCGGCCGCCTGCCAGCGTCGCAACGTCTGAACGACCTCGTCGGGCGTACCGGCGGCGCCGTTCTTGCGGAGCTCGTCGGCGTCACGGCCGATCGCCTCGGCGCGCCGCTTGACCTCTGTCTCGTCCTTGCCACAGCAGAGCACGAGCGCGGCCGACTTGACGATCGATGCCGGGTCTCGCTCGATCAGTTCACACGCGCCCTTCACTCGGTCGCACTGCTCTTTGAACCTGGCGATCGACGCGAATGGAAGGTTGTACTCAGCCGCGTACTTCGCCGCGAGCGCCGGCGTGCGCTTCGCGCCTCCGCCGCCGATGATGATCGGCGGATGGGGCTGCTGCACCGGCTTCGGCAGCGCGGGTGAATCCGACACGGGGTAGTGCGCGCCGTCGAAGGCGAACGTGTCGCCGTCCTTCGTCGACCACAGCCCGCTGATCACCGCGAGCTGTTCGGTCAGGCGATCGAACCGCTCTCCGAGCGGGGGGAAAGGGATGCCGTACGCCTTGTGCTCGGCTTCGTACCAGCCCGCGCCGAGCCCGAGCTCGACGCGTCCGCCACTCATCGCGTCGACCTGAGCGACTGTGATCGCCAGCGGTCCCGGGAAGCGGAACGTCATCGACGAGACCATCGTGCCGAGGCGGATGCGACTCGTGTCGCGCGCGAGCCCGGCCAGGGTCGTCCAGGCGTCGGTCGGGCCTGGCAGCCCTGACACCGATCCCATCTTCAGGTAGTGGTCGGAACGGAAGAACGCGTCGAACGCGAGCTCCTCCGCTCGGAGAGCGACCGCGAGCAGGTCGTCGTAGCTCGCGCCTTGCTGGGGTTCGGTGAAGATGCGAAGGATCACGGCAGTAGTTTGCAGGTCGTGGCGAGTGATGCGCTCATCGAGCACTTGCGTACCCATTCCGTGCGAACCGGTGACTTCGTCCTGAAGTCCGGCAAGCACAGCACCTGGTTCATCGACTCGAAGCAGACGGTCTGCCGTCCCGACGGTGTGCTGCTCGTTGCCGAGGCCGCGCTCGAAGCGATCCCGCTCGACGCGACCGCGATCGGAGGGCTCACGCAAGGCGCGGATCCCGTCGCCTTCGGCATCGCGGCGGTCGGGGCGACGCGTGGCCGACAGCTGCGCTCTTTCAGCATCCGCCGCGAGGCGAAGGACCACGGCGTCATGGGTCGCATCGCGGGTCCGTTGCTCCCTGGCGACAAGGTCGTCGTCACCGAGGACACCGCGACCCGCGGCACCTCGGCGCTCGAGGCGGCCAAGGTCATCCGTGATCTCGGCGCGGACCCGGTGATGATCCTCGTCGTCGTCGACCGAGGCGGCACGGGCGCCGAGCTCGCTGCGGCCGAGGGCATCGCCTTCCATGCGCTCGTGACCGCGCCCGACCTCGGCTTCGAATACGAGGAGGGCTCCTGACCGTGCGGAAGCGTTGGAGCGACCTGAGCGAACGAAACCGCAGGATCATCGCCGTGGCCGCGATCGTCGAGGCTGCCTTGAAGGCCGCGATGCTCGTAGACCTGAAGCGGCGTCCGGCCGATCAGGTGAAGGGTTCGAAGCGGGTGTGGGCCTTCTCGACGATCGTGAACTCGGCGGGCGTGATCCCGCTCGCCTACTTCATCTTTGGGCGCAAGCGCGCGCCCCATTCGGATGACTGACGAAACGAGCTGGTGGTCGGGACCGGCGTCGATCCGGTGACCTCGCGCTTTTCAGGCGCGCGCTCTGCCAACTGAGCTACCCGACCGTGTGAACTTGTGAACTGTGAGCGGTCCCGACGGGATTTGAACCCGCGACCTCCGGCTTGACAGGCCGGCGTGCACTCCAAACTGCACCACGGGACCAGCGCTTGTGGCACCCCCAACGGGATTCGAACCCGTGCCGCCACCTTGAAAGGGTGGTGTCCTAGGCCGCTAGACGATGGGGGCCGGACCCAGTTGAGAGCCTGCGAACAGTAGCAGCCGGTGGCCGTGCTGCTCCTGGGGTTCCGGTCACGGGTTGAGGGCGTCGACGACCTGTTCGAGCAGCCATCCGAGGTACGCGTAGATCGCGAATGCGGGCGCGTCGGGATCGTCGTCGGAGATCTCGAAGGAGGGGTCCTCGGAGACATCCAACTTGGTGCCGATCACGAGGCGGATGTCGTTGAGCGCGCTGCATCCAGGCCCCCAGCTGCTCCTCGTCGAGCCGCTCGGCGTCGAGCGTCGTCTCGACCGTCTCGAACGCAGCGAGCCGGCGAGCGAGGAGGTCGTCATGGACGAGGCGGTGGTACTCCTCGTCGAGCTCGGCGTCCTCGGCGTAGGCGGTCGGATACAGACGGCGGAGGCCCGGATCGGCGTCCTCGGTCAGGATCTCGCGCATCTGGGCGACGAGCGACCGCATCACGGTGCGCTCCTCGCTCGGCAGGCGGAGCTCGAAGTCGCCCTTCTTCGTGCGCTTGATCCTCCGCCGGTTCACGGCCACATGATCACTTGTCCTGCTGCATCGTCGCCCACAGGCCGTGTTCGTGAAGGCGGAACACGTCCAGCTCGGCCTTCTCGCGGCTGCCGTTCGAGACCACCGCCCGGCCCTTGTGGTGCACGTCGAGCATGAGCTGGGTTGCCTTGTCTCGGCTGTAGCCGAACAGCTTCTGCAACACCAGGACCACGTAGGACATCAGGTTGATGGGGTCGTTCCACACGATGACGACCCACGGGTAGTCGGGTTCGACCACGTCATCGGCCGCGGGGGCGTCGCCCTTGCTCGGACTCGTCTGGACGTCGCCGGGGGGCACGGGCCCCAGTCTCGCCCAGCGCGGGCCGCGCTGTGATGGTTCCGCCGCCCCCGTTTAGGGCACCCCCCGGGAACGGGCGTAGTGTCCCTCTCGCTATGGCCCTCGCCAGCCGCCCTCTCGTGCCGTCGCGGCTCGGAGTCGTGCTCGGTCACCGCGACCGTGGTGAGGCCAAGACCCGTGTCGCAGGCTTCGTTGCGCTGACCAAGCCGCGGATCATCGAGCTGCTCCTCGTCACGACGATCCCCGCGATGGTCGTCGCCCAAGGTGGATGGCCGACTATTTGGCTCATGGTCGCCACCCTCGTGGGCGGATCGTTGGCGGCGGGCGGCGCGAACGCCATCAACATGGTCGTCGACCGCGACATCGACAGGCTGATGCCGCGCACGCAACACCGGCCACTCGTCACCGGGCTGGTGGCTCCTGGCGAGGCGATGGTCTTCGCCGTCCTGCTCGAAGTCGCGGCGTTCGTCTGGCTTGCGCTGCTCGTGAACCTGTTGAGCGCGGCGCTCGCGCTCGCGGCCACGCTCTTCTACGTCTTCGTGTACACGATGTGGCTCAAGCGCACGTCTCGTCAGAACATCGTGATCGGTGGGGCGGCGGGCGCAGTGCCCGTGCTGGTGGGGTGGTCGGCGGTCACGGGTTCCCTCGCGTGGGCGCCGTTCGTCATGTTCCTCATCATCTTCCTGTGGACGCCGCCGCACTTCTGGGCGCTCGCCATCCGGTACGCGGACGACTACCGCGCCGCGGACGTGCCGATGCTGCCTGCGGTCGTGGGCTCGCGCCGGGCGGCCGATCCGATCCTTCGGTACACGGTCGCGCTGTTCGGTGCCTCGCTGCTCCTTGCGCCGGTCGCCGACCTGGGCGTCGTCTACATCGTCGCCGCCGTCGCGGCGGGGCTGGGCTTCATCGCCCTGGCGGCCAAGCTGCGCGTGGCGCCCACCACGGGCAACGCGATGCGTCTCTTCACCTACTCGATCTCCTACATCACCGTGCTGTTCGCGGCGATGGCCATCGACGTCCTCGTGCGGTGACGAGTCGGGCTCGCGTGACCGGTCTTCTTGGGACCCCGGGTCGCCTGTGTAGTCTCGGCCCCGCTCTCCGACGCCCGGTCGCTCCGTCGAGGTCTGCGTGCCCATGACGATCACGGATACTCGCCCCGACGACATCTCGGCGGCCGACGCATCTGCGTCGTCCGGCTCGCCCGTCGCCGCCGCACCCCCGCAGCCGGTTGCCGCCTCGGTCTGGCTCACGACGGGCGATCACAAGAAGGTCGGCCGCCTCTTCATCGGCGCCGCGCTCGTCTACGGAATCGCGGGGATGGTGATCGCGGCGCTCCTCGGCATCGAGCGCATCGACTCCAGCGGCACCCAGATCCTGAAGCTGAACGCGGTCGGCCAGCTCTTCTCCCTGTACGCGCTCGGCATGGCCTTCCTTTTCACGGTGCCGCTGTTCCTCGGCATCGCGATATGCGTCGTCCCCCTGCAAGTGGGGGCGCGAACCGTCGCCTTCCCGCGGGCGGCCGCCGCGTCGTTCTGGGGATGGCTCGTCGCCTCCGGGGTGATGATCGCGAGCTACATCATGAACGGTGGTCCCGGGGGCGGCGATGCGAAGGGCGTCGACCTCTTCCTGGTCTCGTTCAGTGCCCTCGTGCTCGCGCTGATGCTCGGCGCAGTGTGCGTCGGCGCCACCGTGCTGGCGCTGCGAGCGCCGGGCATGACGACCGATCAGACGCCGCTCGCGGCATGGGGATTCCTGGTCGGCGTGCTGCTGCTCATTCTCACCCTGCCGGTGCTTCTGGCGAACCTGATCCTGATGTGGGTCGATCACCGTTACGGGCGCATCGCCTTCGGGGGCAACTTCGGCATCAGCCCCCGCATCGCGTGGACCGTCGCACAGCCGCAGATCTACATCTACGCGTTGCCGGCGATCGCGCTGCTCGCAGAGGTCGCACCGATCTTCGCCCGGCGCCGTCCAGCGCCGCCGCAGGGCACGATCATGGCCGGCGCGCTCACGTTGATGGGCGTGCTCGGCTTCGGTGCCTACCTGCAGCCGGTGCTGTCCCCGGAGGTCACCGACCGCGGGTTCTACAAGGCGATGGTGATCGGGTCGGTCGTGCCCGTGCTCATCGTCCTTCTGGTCTCGCTCCGAGTGCTCGGCAAGAACCGACCGACGCTGCGAGCGCCACTGCTCTTCGCACTCACGGCCACGCTGCTCGTGCTCGCAGGCACCGTCGCCGGCGCGCTCAGCACCTTCAACTCGCTCGAGCTCACGGGCACCACCTGGCAGCAAGGCCAGTACGAGCTGGTCGTCATCGGCGCGGGTGTGCTGGGCGGGTTCGGCGCGCTCGTGCTCTGGGGTCCGAAGATCTGGGGCCGCCGAGTGTCCGAGCTGGCGGCGAGCGCCCTCGCGGTGCTCCTGTTCCTGTGCCTCGCGCTGATGGCCGGCGGCAACCTCGCGGCCGGACTTCTGGATCAGCCGGCGGGTGAGACGAACTATGTCGGCCGCGGCGGCACGGGCTTCTTCAACGTGTGCGTCGCCGCCGGTGCCATTGCCGTCGTGATCCTCATGATCGGGGGCGTGCTCCTGCTCATCCGGGGATTCACCAAGGGCGAGCTCGCCGGGGACGACCCGTGGGAGGGCCACACGCTGGAGTGGACCACCACCTCGCCGCCGCCGAACGGCAACTTCACCGGGCCGTTGCCCGAGATCACCTCTGATCGTCCCCTGCTCGACCAGCGCGAAGCCGCCGCGAAGGAGGCGTGATGGCGACTCAGATGCTCGCACTCCCTGCAGCGCCCGCTCCTCCGCGTCCTCGCCTGCTGATGGTCGGCACGGCGCTGGTCGTGGCCGCCGGAGCGATGCTCGTCGGTGGCTTCCTCGCCGTCTACCTGGCGATGCGCGATGCCGCGGGCGGCACCACCGCAACGTGGGTGCCGTCGTCGATCACCTTCCCCGAAGTCACGGTCAACGTCGTGGCCATCACGCTCGTGGGCTCTGTCGTCGTCATGCACTGGGCGCTCTGGGCGATCGGGCAGAGCGATCGACGGAACTCGTACATCGCGCTGGGTCTGACGATCGTCCTCGGGTTCGCGGCGCTCAACGCGATGGCGTTCTCGTTCAACCAGATGCACCTGCAAGTGCGTGAGAACGTCTACTCGGTCATGGTCGTGACCATCGCCGGCGCGTTCATGGTCTTGCTCGTCTGCGCCATGGTCTTCATCGGGCTCATGGCGTTCCGCACGTTGGGGGGCCGCTACTCGGCGAAGGAGCACGAAGGCATTGCCGCCGCGACGCTCTTCTGGGACTTCACTGTCGTGGCGTACCTGGCCGTGTGGTACTTCCTGTTCGTCCTCAAGTAGGGACTGATGTTCACCACTGGATCGAAGCTCTTCTACGGCCTGAGCGTCCTCGGCGTCGTGGGTGCCCTCGCGTACGGCTTCGACAGCCACTGGGATCCGTTCGGCGTCGTGGTCTTGTTGTCGGTGGCCATCGCGTCGTTCTTCCTCGGATGCATCGCCGTCGCGTACCGCGACGCATCCGTGCCCGCGTCGGTCGGCGCGAGCTCCGCCGCCGATGCGGAGGGTGAGTACGGCACCGAGGAACCCGTGTCGCCGAGCGGATGGCCGCTGGTCGCGGGCTTCGCCCTCTCGCTCACCGCGATCGGGCTCGTCACTGAGCGGTTCGTGTTCCTCGCCGGCATCTTCTTGCTCGCTGCGACCACGATCGAGTGGATGGTGCGGGCATGGTCCGACCGCGCCTCTGCCGACCCGACCTACAACCAGTCGCTGCGCGATCAGGTGCTCCGGCCGATCGAGTACCCGCTTTTCGCCCTCCTCGGCGGCGGCATCATCGTCCTGGGCTTCTCGCGGGTGCTGCTTTCGATCTCGAAGGACGCCGCGGTCATCGTCTTCATCATCTTCGGGGCCGCGCTCCTGCTCGGCGCAGTCGTCTCGACGCTGAGCAAGGAGAAGGCCGGCGGGTTCGGTGCCGTCCTGCTGCTCGTGCTCGGCATCGCGGTCATCACCGCGGGTTGCATCGCGGTCGGCATCGGCGAGCGCGACTTCCACGCGGCCGCGGAGGAGAAAGAAGCGTCGCGCCCCAACACGGTGAGCGACCAGGCATCGCCCTGTGCGCGTGTCACGGTGCAGGGCAACCAGATGGTGCCGAACCAGTTCATCATCCCGAAGTCGCTGGTCTGCAACGTGCTCTTCACCAACGCCGACTCGGGAACGAAGCGGCGCCTGGTCCTCGATCTCGGTGACACGGGCCAGATCTCGACCGGCGAGGTCGAGGGCCCGGCCCGTCAGGTGATGACCGCGTACATCGTCAACCCCGGTGTGTACGAGCTTCGGGTCGAGGGCGGCGGTGCCCCCATCGTCGGCTCGGTGACGGTGCTGTGAGCGACGGCGTGAGCGATGCGGCGAGCAATTCCGGGGCCCAGAACACGACGGCTAGCGTCCGCGGCGTGAGGCGATCCGGCGTGATGCGTGGGCGCGTTCTCGTGCCCGTCGGCCTCCTCGCCCTCGTGCTCGCAGCCTGCTCCGACAACAACTCACCGCAGAACATCTTCGACCCGAAGGGCTCGCAGTCCGAGAAGATCAACAACCTGCAGGTGCCCGTCTTCATCATCGCCGGTGTGGTCGGTGTGCTCGTGATCGCGGCGGTGGCGATCATCCTGTTCCAGTTCCGGGCGAAGAAGCACCCGGAGGACGAGGTGCCGACGCAGATCCACGGCAACTCGAAGCTCGAGATCGCGTGGACGATCGTGCCGGGCGTCCTGCTCATGCTCGTCGCGGTTCCGACGGTCGCCACGGTGTTCGAGCTCGCGCAGAAGCCCAAAGATGCGATGGTGGTCGACGTCGTCGGTCAGCAGTGGTGGTGGGAGTTCGACTACCCCGACCAGGGCATCGTCACCGCGAACGAGATCGTGATCCCGACCAACCGCGATGTGCAGGTGCGCATCAGCTCTCGTGACGTCATCCACTCCTTCTGGATCCCGGCGCTGAACGGCAAGCGCGACGCGGTCCCGGGTCGCGTCTCGAGCATCACGTTCGAAGCGAACACCGCAGGCGAGTACTGGGGCCAGTGCACCGAGTTCTGTGGCCTCTCTCACGCGAACATGCGCATCCGCACGGTCGCGCTCTCTCCTGACGACTTCGACGCGTGGGTCGCGAACCAGCAGAAGCCCGCAGCCACCCCGACGGAAGCGGCGGCGAAGGCGGGTCTCGACACCTTCAACGGCCGCGGCTGCGCGTCGTGTCACGCGATCACGGGCGTGAGCGACCCGAAGGACGTGCCGCTCGTCTCGGGCGCGGCGCCCAACCTCACCCACCTCATGAGCCGCACGGTGTTCGCGGGTGCGACCTATCCCCTGATCACCTCCGATTGCGCCGTGCCGCCACCCGGTCCGACCGGTACGCCGAAGGAGTGCCTCAACCGCTCCAATCTCGAATCGTGGCTGCGCGATCCGAACGCGCTCGTCCCCATGGCCGCTGATCAGCAGCGAGGGATGCCGAACCTGAACCTCACCGAGGCAGAGATCGACAACCTCATCGCCTACCTGTCCACCCTCTCGTAAGCGGAGCGTCGCATGGCAATCATCGATGAACCTCGAATCGAGCTGGAACGGGCCAAGGTCGTCACCCCCGTCGAGGCGCTCGGCGTCTTCTCACGGCCCACCGCCGAGACCGGCTGGCGCAGCTGGATCACGACGGTCGACCACAAGAAGATCGGCTTGCTCTACGGCGCGACTGCGATGTTCTTCTTCGTCGTCGGCGGGTGCGAGGCGCTGCTGATCCGTCTCCAGCTCGCTCGCCCGAACGGCACGATCCTGTCCGCGCAGATCTACAACGAGCTGTTCACGATGCACGGCACCACGATGATCTTCCTCTTCGTGATGCCCATGGCGGCTGCGTTCTCGAACTACCTCATCCCGCTGCAGATCGGCGCGCGAGACGTCGCGTTCCCGCGGCTCAACGCGTTCAGCTACTGGTGCTTCCTCTTCGGCGGCATCTTCCTGAACCTCTCGTGGTTCTTGGGCGGAGCGCCTGACGGTGGGTGGTTCGCCTACGCGCCGAACACGACCGTCGTGTTCTCACCCTCGCACGGCATGGACTTCTGGGCTCTCGGCTTGCAGATCACCGGCATCGCGTCGCTCACGGGTGCGATCAACCTCATCGTGACCGTGCTGAATATGCGGGCTCCCGGCATGTCCCTCATGCGGATGCCGATCTTCACGTGGATGGCGCTGGTCATCCAGTTCCTGCTGCTCTTCGCGATCCCGGTGATCACGGTGGCACTGTTCCTGCTGCAGTTCGACAGACTTTTCGGCGCCAACTTCTTCGAAGTGAAAGAGGGCGCCGACCCGCTGCTCTGGCAGCACTTATTTTGGATCTTCGGGCACCCAGAGGTGTACATCCTCATCTTGCCCAGCTTCGGCATCGTCTCCGAGGTACTGCCCGTCTTCTCCCGCAAGCCGCTGTTCGGCTACCCGTTCGTCGTCTTCTCGGGCGTCGCCATCGGGTTCATGGGCTGGGGCGTGTGGGCCCACCACATGTTCGCTTCGAGCATCGGCCCGGTGTCCGTCGCGGCCTTCTCGCTGTCCACGATGTTCATCGCGGTACCCACCGGCGTGAAGATCATCAACTGGCTCGCGACAATGTGGGGCGGTCGCCTGCGCCTCACCACGTCGATGATGTTCGCGATCGGCCTCGTCGTGCTCTTCACGATCGGCGGCCTCTCGGGCGTCACCCACGCCGTCGCGCCCTCCGACACGCAGCAGACCGATACCTATTACATCGTCGCCCACTTCCACTACGTGCTCTTCGGCGGCGCGGTGATGGGCCTCTTCGCCGGCTTCTACTACTGGTGGCCCAAGGTCTTCGGGCGCATGCTCAGCGAGACGTTGGGCAAGGTCAACTTCTGGCTCATGTTCATCGGCATGAACCTGACGTTCGGCCCGATGCACATCGTCGGCCTCGAAGGGCAGCCGCGGCGCATGTACCGCTACGCGCCGGGCATGGGCTTCGATACCTGGAACCTCATCGAGTCGATCGGCTCGTTCATCGTCGCGGCGGGTGTCCTGATGTTCCTGATCAACGTGATCAAGAGCCGCGAGGCCCGCAGGCGCCGGACGATCCGTGGGATGCCCGCACGATCGAGTGGATGACGACGTCACCCCCGAAGCCGCACAACTTCGACTCCACGCTCCAGGTCACTCACCTGGACGAGTTCTGGCATCGCAAGTACGAGGAGACCGAGGACGGCCACGGCCTGCGTCAGTTTGCGACGTGGAAGGAAGTCATGGAGGCCGAGGTCCCGGACGCGCACATCCACATGCCGTCGCCGTCCTACTGGCCGATCGTCATCGCGTTCGGGCTGCCATTGATCGCTGCCGGCTTGATCTTCAGCCGATGGATCTCGGTGGTGGGTGCGCTGATCGTCTTCGGCGGCATCTACGCCCTCGCGCTCGAACCTGCGACCGCTCCTGAGGGTCCGCACGACGACGACGACCATCACGACGAGCCGTCCGAGCCCCCGGAGCCCAGTGCGCAGGCCGAGTCGGCCGAGGAGCCCAGCGCACAGGCCGAGGACGAGGCGGTGCCCGTTGACTGACATGACGGTGTCTGCGCACGGAGCGGGTCACGCGCCGACGAACACGGGTGTCTCCAACACCAAGCTCGGCATGTGGCTCTTCCTCGGGTCGGAGTGCCTCCTGTTCGGTGGCCTGATCTCGACCTACCTGCTCTACCGCGGCCGCGTCGCGGGCGGGCCGGCGCCTCGGCAGATCTTCGACATCCCGTTCACCTCGGTGAGCTCGTTCATCCTGCTGATGAGCTCACTGACGATGGTCCTCGCGGTGTCCGCGATCACCCGCGGCGATATGCCCCGCGCTCGCACCTGGCTCGTCACGACCGCGCTGCTCGGCGCGTGCTTCGTCGGCGGCCAGGTCTACGAGTTCACGGTCTTCTACCGAGAGGGTCTCGGCTTCACGACCAACTTGTTCGGGTCGTCGTTCTACACACTGACCGGGTTCCACGGCGTCCACGTGACCGTGGGCATCATCATGTTGCTGAGCCTGTACATGATGACGTTGCGCGGCACGATCCATCAGGGCAAGGCCGAGGCCGTCGAGATCGTCGGGCTCTACTGGCACTTCGTCGACATCGTCTGGATCGTGATCTTCACGGTCGTCTACCTGATCCCGGCGTGAGGAGATCGCGATGAGCACTGAGTCGCTCGAGCATCACGACACCCAGTCGTTCCCCGGCGAGGACGTCGAGCACGAGCACAATCATCCGACCGACGCGACGTACATCAAGGTGGCCGCGATCCTCGCCGCTCTCACCGCGCTCGAGGTCTCGACCTACTTCCTCGACTTCGGTCCGCTGTTCCTCCCGGTGCTCCTGACCCTAATGACGATCAAGTTCCTGACCGTCGTCGCGTACTTCATGCACCTCAAGTTCGACGCACCGATCCTGCGCAAGGCGTTCTACACGGGCCTCATCCTCGCGCTGTCCGTGTATCTCGTCGCGCTGAGCACATTCCACTTTTGGGGGCGTCCGACCTAGACCGGGCGGGTACCGTCACCGCCCATGATCGACATCCGCCGCCTGCGTGCTGATCCTGACGGAGTCAAGGCCGCGCTGGGGCGTCGATCCGAAGATCTCGCCGAGATCGATCGGGCGATCGAGCTCGATCGTCGGGAGCGTGCGTCCGTCGCTGAGCGCGACGAGCTCCGGAACCAGATCAGGACGTTGTCGCGGGATGTCGGAGCGCGACGCAAGGCCGGTGACATCGCCGGAGCGGAAGCGCTGCAGGCCGAGAGCCGTGCGCTGGGGGAGCGGGAACGCAGGCTCGACGCGGCGGTCGACTCGGTCGCGGCCGAGCTCGAGGCGATCTTGCTCGCGACGCCAAACCTGCCCTCGGACGACGCGCCCGACGGCGCCGGGCCCGAAGACAACCCCGTGCTCAGGGTCGTCGCGTTCGACCCCGACGCGTACGGCCCTCACCAGCGCGTGCCGCACTGGGACATCGGCGCGGACCTCCGCATCCTCGATCTCGAGCGGGCGGCGAAGCTCTCCGGGTCGATGTTCACGATGCTCCGCGGGGCCGGGGCGATGCTGAGCCGGGCGCTCATCCAGTACGCCCTCGACCTCAACAGCGACGCCTTCGAGGAGATCCGGCCGCCGACGCTCGTGCGCACCGACACGATGGTGAGCACCGGGCACCTGCCGAAGTTCGTCGACGAGGCGTATCACCTCGAACGCGATGACCTGTGGGCGATCCCGACCGCGGAGGTGCCCCTGACTTCACTCGCGCGCGACGAGGTGCTCGCCGAGACCGATCTGCCCATGCGGCTCATGGCGCACACCGCGTGCTTCCGGCGGGAGGCGGGCTCCGCGGGCCGTGACACTCGGGGCCTGCTGCGGGTACACGAGTTCGACAAGGTCGAGATCCTGGCCTACGTCACGCCCGATCAGGCCCCGAAGATGCACACCGAGCTGCTCGAGCGGGCCGAGCGGTCGATCGCGACACTCGGGCTCGCCTACCGCGTGGTCGACCTGTGCGCCGGCGACCTCGGCAACTCCTCAGCCCGCACGTTCGACATCGAGGTCTACGCGCCCGGATGCGACCAGTGGCTCGAGGTGTCCTCCGTCTCCTGGTTCAGCGACTACCAAGCCCGTCGGGCCAACGTGCGGTATCGGCCGTCGGCCGGGGGAGGCAACCAGGTGGTGCACACGCTCAACGGATCGGCCCTCGCGGTGCCGCGCGTGTGGGCTGCGGTGGTCGAGACCCATCGGCAGCCCGACGGTTCCGTCGCCATCCCCGAGGTGCTGTGGCCGTACACGCGGGGAGCCACCCAGATCTCCCGCTAGGGTGCCCGCCGTGACCACCGCGCAGTGGATCTTCGCCGTCGCCCTCGCGCTCGTCACCGCCTTGATCACCTGGGTCTCCGCCTACGTCGCGTGGACGACGGTCTGGGCCAACCGCTGGTACCGGAGGCGTGGGTGAGCCCACTGAAGGTCGGCGACACGACGGTCTACAAGGGCAAGAGCGGCCAGTGGTCGTTCGTCGCGCACAGAACCAGCGGCATCCTCGTCTTCTTCTTCCTGCTGCTCCACATCGTCGACGTGTCGCTCATCAACTACCGCGGCGGCGACCTCTACAACGAGGTGCACGAGCTCTACGGCAACATCCTCATGCGTGTCTTCGAGTGTGGCCTGCTGTTCGCGTTGCTCTTCCACTCCCTCAACGGCCTGCGGATCGTGATGGTCGACTTCTTCCCCGGTGCGGTGCGCCGTGAGCGCATGCTCACCACCTGGGTCGTGGCACTGACGCTGCTCGCCGGCATCCCCGGATCGATCGTGATCCTTTGGCCCTGGATCGACGGGCGCTTCTGATGGCGACCGTCGTCGACCGTCCCAAGGGTGCTCCTCGTCAGCGCCGATCCCGCCAGAGCTTTGAGACGTGGCAGTGGTTCTTCATGCGCATCTCGGGCCTGGTGCTCGTGGTCCTGGCGCTGGGGCACTTCGCGCTCACGCACATCCTCAACGACGTCACCAGCACGAACGCCGAGTGGGTCGGGCAACGCTGGCAGAACCCGCTGTGGCGCACCTACGACTGGGCGCTGCTCACGCTCGCCCTGTTCCACGGCCTGAACGGTCTGCGCGTGATCATCGACGACTACGTGCGCTCGCCGGGCAAGCGAGCGGCGACGAAGTCACTGATCTACGTGATCGCCGGCGGCCTCTTCGTCTACGGCACGATCACGATCATCACGTTCTGAGAATCCTCGCCGAAGCGAAGCTTCGGCTCGGAGCTCATCGGTGTCGCCTGCGGCGACCCGAACCCCCGGAGCGGCAAAGCCGGATCAATCGGCGATTCACCCCCCGGGCTTCGCGGAGATTGATGATTGGAGGCAGGTATGCGTGACCCGAATCATCAATCCGAGACGCGATACGGAGGCGTCTACGAAGGCGGACCGTGGGCGGCCTTCTCGGTCGCCGACGGTTCCCGCCGGGTGCGGGGACTCCCCTATCAGGCCCTCCAGCGCCTGCGCTTCCTTATGTCGGTCGAGTTCCGACCGGCACGCCCCTTCGTAGGCGGCCTACGCGGGCAGTGTGTGTGCAGCGTCGAGTTCCCCGACGGAGCCCAGGAACATGTTCCCGAGCGATACCTCCGCGCTCCCGGGCGTCGCGGGGTTTGATGAATCGAGGCATGTAGGTGTGCCTTCAATCATCAATCCCCCGGGTCGGTGTCGTCGGCGCGGGCGGCTTCGAGGAGTCCAACGGGGGTGAGCACGCCGAGGAAGCGATCGTCATGGTCGAGCACCGCGACCCATCCCGCGTCGTGCAGCAGCATCTCGCTGAAAGCGTCCTTGAGTGTCGCGTCCGAGCGCACCCACGCGTCGAGCCGCCGCACACGGTCGGCCACGGTCCCCTCGCCAAACGCTCGGGACCGCATGAGGTAGCCGCGGAGGTGGCCGTTGTCTTCGACCACCACGGCGTGCTGCTCGTGAGCGGCATCGAGGCGAGCGCGTGCCTCGTCGAGGCTGATGTCGGGAGTCAGGACCGTCGGCTGCTCGAGCTGCCCGAGGTCGATGCATGTCACCTTCAGCCGCTTCAGTCCTCGGTCGGCGCCGACGAAGTCGGCCACGAAGTCGGTTGCCGGCGTGCCGAGGATGACCGCGGGCGTGTCGTACTGCGCGAGCACAGCCGCCGTCCGCGAGGATCGCGATGCGGTCGCCGATCTTCACGGCCTCTTCGATGTCGTGGGTGACGAACACGACCGTCTTCTTCACCTCGATCTGCAGTCGGAGGAACTCGTTCTGCAGCCGATCGCGGGTGATCGGGTCGATCGCGCCGAACGGCTCGTCCATCAGCAGCACGGGTGGGTCGGCGCCGAGTGCCCGGGCGACTCCGACGCGCTGCTGCTGACCTCCGGAGAGCTGGCTCGGGTAGCGGTCGCGGTACACCGACGGGTCGAGGCCGACGAGCTCGAGCAGCTCGTCGACGCGCGCGCCGTCACCTTCGCCTTGTTCCACCCGAGCAGGCGCGGCACCGTCGCGATGTTGGTGCCGATGGTCTGGTGCGGGAACAGCCCGACGCTCTGGATGACGTAACCGATCCGTCGTCTCAGCTCAACCGGATCGACATGGGTGACGTCGTCGTCACCGAGGAAGATGCGCCCGGACGTCGGCTCGATGAGGCGGTTGATCATGCGCATCGTCGTCGTCTTGCCGCAGCCTGACGGGCCGACGAGCACGCAGATCTCACCGCTCTCGACCTCGAGGCTGAGGTCGTGCACTGCGATGTGACCGTTGGCATAGCGCTTCGAGACGTGCTCGAGCCGTATCACCGCGTCCGAGGGTAGCGTGACGACCTCGGATCGCCGAGGGGGCGCCAGTGTTGACGAACAGCCGTCATTCGATTCGCCACGTCACCCGCGCTCGCAGGCTCGGGCCGTGATGCACGTGGCATTGGTGCTCGCCGAAGGCGATCCGTGGGTGCGTTGGTCGTGGGTCGGAGACCACGGCGACCTGATCCTCTCGTTGCTGCGAGAGCACATCGTGCTCACCGTCCAGGCCGTGCTGCTCGGCCTGATCGTCGCAGTGCCGGTGTCGCTCGCTGTGGTGCACTGGCGCTTCCTGAAGGCCCCTGCCTTCTCGGATCGCGGGGATCCTCTACACGATCCCGTCGCTCGCTCTGTTCGCGATCTTGGTGCCGTGGACAGGCTTGAGCCACACCACCGCACTGATCCCGCTCGCGTCGTACACACTGTTCATCCTCACCCGCAACATCGTCACCGGCCTCGAGGGAGTTTCCCCGGCCGTGAAGGACGCAGCGGATGGCATGGGGTACAGCCGGAGTGCCCGGCTCGTGAAGGTCGAGATCCCTCTCGCGTTCCCTTCGATCATGGCCGGCATCCGCCTCGCGACGATCAGCACCATCGGCCTGGTCACCGTCACCGCGCTCATCGGCTTGGGTGGCCTCGGCCAGCTGATCAATGACGGTCTGCAGCGCGACTTCCGCACCCCGCTCGTCGTCGGCTCCGTCCTGTCGGTGCTGTTGGCGTTCCTTGCCGATGCCCTGCTGCTCGGCGTGCAACGCCTCGCCACGCCGTGGGCGCGAGCGGAGCGCTGACGTGGACTTCCTCGGCCGCGTCTACGACTGGTTCACCGACGGCGATCACTGGTCGGGCAACTCCGGCATCCCAAATCGGCTGATCGAGCACCTGCAGCTCACGATCGTCGCGATGGTGATCGCCATGGTGATCGCATTGCCGATTGGCCTCATCCTCGGTCACACGCGGCGCGGCGGGAACGTGGCGGTGAACATCTCGAACGTTGGCCGTGCGATCCCGTCGTTCGCCCTCCTCGTGCTCGGCGCGCAGCTCTGGGGCATCGGCGAAATCGAGGGCATGTCGAAGGCGGCGCTTCTCGCCTTGGTCGCGCTCGCGATCCCCCCGATCATCGTGAACTCGTACGTGGGGATGAGCCAGGTCGACGAGGGGATCCGCGACTCCGCCACGGGCGTCGGGATGCGGTCGTCGCAGCGGCTGCTGCGCGTCGAGCCTCCCCATCGCGCTGCCGCTCGTGATGGCCGGCATCCGCATCTCCGCGCTCCAGGTCGTCGCGACAGCGACGCTCGCTGCGGTGGTCGCGTCCGGCGGTCTCGGCCGATTCATCGTCGACGGCATCGCGGTACGCGACTTCCCCCGTGTCTTCGCCGGCGCGCTGCTCGTGGCCACACTCGCACTCACGATCGAAGCCGCGCTCGCACTCGCGCAGCGCGCCATGGTGTCCGACGGGTTGCGGGCCGAGGGCCCGCGCCCGTTCGACAGCCGGGACTCGACGCACCGGGGTCGTTGCACCTCGTCGGGGCCGGTTCCATCCCCAACAGAGAGGAAACCCCGTGACCAAGTCAGCGAGGTGGCTGCTCGCAGCCGTGACACTGACCTTCTGCGTGATCGCCGCCGCGTGCGGTGACGACAGCAACTCGAGCGCGAGCTCCACGGCCCCGGCCGCGAGCACCCCTGCAGACAGCACTCCGTCGGGGAGCTCACCCTCAGCCACCGCGCCGCCGATCGTGTTCAAGGCGCTCGATGCGGGTGGTCCGCTGACGACCGGTGCGCTCGACAGCGGCGACATCCAGATCGCTCTGCTCTTCTCGAGCCAGGGCATCATCGCCCAGAAGGGCTGGATCATCCTCGCCGATGACAAGAAGCTTCAGCCCGTCGACAACCTCGTGCCGGTCGTGCGCACCGAGATCGCGTCGACACCGGGCGTGTCCGAGGCGCTGAACAAGGTGTCGGCCACGCTCACCACGGACGACCTCTCGAAGCTGAACCTCGAGGTCGACGTCGACAAGAAGGACCCGGCTGACGTCGCCAAGGCGTACCTCACCGAGAAGAACCTCATCGGCGAGGCAAACGGCAGCGACGGCCTCGCTGGCGTGAACGTCACGGTCGGTTCGGCGAACTTCAGCGAGCAAGAGATCGTCGCCAACATGTACGCGCTGATCCTTCAGAACAACAGCGCGAACGTGACGACGAAGTTCAAGCTCGGTAGCCGCGAGGTGGTCGCGCCAGCGCTCGAGAACGGCGACATCGACGTCTATCCCGAGTACGTCGGCTCCTACCTGACGTTCCTCGGTGGCACCCCGAGCAGTGACCTCGACAAGACCGTTGCCGACCTGCGTGCGGCGGCCGAGCCGAAGGGCATCACGGTCCTCGACCCGTCGCCAGCGGAGGACATCAATGCCCTCGTCGTGACGAAGGCAACCGCCGACAAGTACAGCCTCGTCAACATCTCCGACCTGACGACCGTGCCAGACCAGCTGACGATGGGCGGGCCGCCGGAGTGCCCGGAGCGTCCGTTCTGCATCCTCGGCTTCGAGCAGACGTACGGTTTGACGTTCAAGGTCTGAGCCGGCCGAGCCCGGTGTGGGCTGTGACCGTTGGCGTCCCGTCGGGGCGCCAACGGCTCACGCCGGGAGCAGCAGCACCAGCAGGGTGAGGGCGATCGCGGTGATGCAGACGAGGTGATCGCGCAGGATGCTCCGCGCGATCCGGGTCTGGGTCACCGCGTCGTCGCGTCGTGCGCCGAGTCGCACGGCGGACGGCACGGTGTGCGCGCCGGCGAGGTTGACGGCGAGGAGCGTGAGCAAGAGGGCGATCGCGGCACGCCAGTTGGGAAAGTCGTCACCGAACAGCAGGGCGATCTCCGCGCCGATCGTGGTCAGCATCGCGACGATGACGAGCCGGCTCATCGGCCGGGATGTGGTCGTGACCCTCGAGTAGTACGCGGCGATCGACGACAGCACCGGCTCGGGGAGCTCGGGGCCTTCATGTCCGCGCACCTGGACGTCGAACATGAGGTCGAACCACAGCACCGCGAGCAGGAAGCCCGCCCCGGCACTCGCCAGCGCTCTCACTGCCGAGAGTCTGGCGCGGCATGCTGTGGTCGTGTTCGAGCGTTTCACGGACCGGGCCCGCCGGGCCGTTGTGTTGGCTCAGGAGGAAGCGCGCCTCCTGAACCACAACTACATCGGCACCGAGCACATCCTTCTCGGGCTGCTTCGAGAGCTGGATGGTGTCGCCGCGCAGGCACTGGTATCGCTAGGTGTCTCGTATGACGCGGCTCGACTGAAGGTCACGGCGATGATCGCGCCCGGCGACGTCGAGCCGTCGGGGCACATCCCGTTCACGCCTCGATCCAAGAAGGTCCTCGAGCTCTCCCTGCGCGAGGCGGTGTCACTCGGTCACAACTACATCGGAACCGAGCACATCCTCCTCGGCCTCCTGCGCGAGGGCGACGGGGTCGGTGCGCAGGTGCTCGTGCGAATGGGCGCGAGCCTCGAGGCGGTGCGCGCCCGCGTGCTCGCGACGCTTCCCCAGGGGGAGGGCATCGCGACGCTGCGTCACGAGTACGAGACCGAGGGTCTGGAGGGCACCGACCTCGCCGGTGACCCCATCACGCAGTTCACGCGGTGGTACGAGGACGCGGCGAACCTGGACGAGCCGAACGCGATGACGTTGGCCACCGTCGATGAACACGGCCAGCCCGACGCCCGCATCGTGCTCCTACGCGGAGTCGACGACCGGGGCTTCGTGTGGTTCACGAACCGCAACAGCCGCAAAGGACACGAGCTCGCGGCGCACTCGCACGCCGCGCTCGTGTTCGTCTGGCTGCCGCTGCACCGCCAGGTGAGGGTGATCGGCACCGTCACCGCGATCGACGACGCCGAGTCGGACGCGTACTTCGCGACGCGTCCCCGCGATAGCCAGATCGGCGCGTGGGCGTCGATCCAGAGTGAGGTGCTCGACGACCGCGCGACGCTCGACGCTGCCGTGGCGGACATCGAGGAGCGCTTTCGCGGCATCGAGGTCTCGCGGCCCCCTCACTGGGGTGGCTATCGGCTCGCGCACGAGACCGTCGAGTTCTGGCAGGGCCGCGCGAACCGGCTGCACGACCGCTTCCGGTATCGCCGCGCCGACGAGGGTTGGGGGATCGACCGCCTCTGGCCCTAGACCCAGGTCGACGCGGCGGCGCCCAGGCCCTCGATCAGCGCGACGGTCGGCGGCACGAGACCGGGTCCCTCCCAGTCCTTCCAGACCGGGCTGCGGCCCCGCACGCGTGGCGGCAGCTCGAGCTGCACGCCACCTCCCCGCGGCAGGTTGGCTGGGTTCTCCGGATGGAGTCCTCGCAACGGGGTGGGGATCGTCTCGAGGTCGGTGGCGATCGTGTAGTCCGGCAGCGCAGGACGGAGGTGTGAGGCAACGTGATCGGCCAGCGTGCGGTTCTGCCCGCCGACCAGGAGCGTCGTCCAGAAGCCCTCGCGGCCGTAGCCGTGCACGGTCACGACGACATCGACGTGATCGAGGAACTCGCGCAGCGCCTCGGAATGCTCCGGTCGCACCTCGGTCGAGGGGATGTGCCAGCGGAAGCCCGGAGGCTGGAGGACGGCGTAGAGCGACGCTCCCGCGCGCTCCGCGGCCGCCGTGGCCACGACGTCGGTGACCTCCTCGAGCGAACCGCCGTGGTACGCCATGAACCCGAATCGCGAGCGGAGCTGCAGCACTTCCTCGACGCCCGGATGGGCGAGCAGCTCGTCGAACAACAGGCCGCCTACGAACGTCGGGCCGAGTCGCGGCGACGTGCGAAGGCGTACCAGCTCGACGCACCGATCACGACCGCCAGCACGACCGCGACCCGACTGGCACCCCAGCTCTGGATGTTCGACGCGAGGCGGGCCGAGAGATCCTCCACGAACGTGATGGGTCCTGAACCGGTCGAGCTCGAGTAGTCCGTCGCGATGTTGAAGATCCAGTAGTAGACGAGGTACACGCCTGCGACGATCAGCAGTGCCCCCGCGACCCGGTCGACGTACCTCATCGCGTGTCGCAGCGAGCCGACCACCGACTGCTTGGCCAGCGCGAGAGCGACGGTGAGCGTCACGAGCACCATCGCCATCCCGAGCCCATAGGCGAGGAACGTGGCGAGACCCGAGACGAAGTTCGTGCGGGAGAGCGTGCCGAACACGACGACGAGGAAGATCGGCAACGTGCACGAGATCGAGGCGATCGCGTACGAGACGCCGAAGAGGAAGATCGAGCCGATGGTGCGGTTGCGTCCGCCCTTGTCGAGGCGGGGAGTCGAGAACGGGAGGTGATAGCCCCGCAACATCGCGACACCGAGCACGACCAGCCCGATGCCGATGGCGATCGTCGCCCATTTCACGTAGTCGATGAAGGACGACACCCCGGCGTTGACGAGCGTGCCGACGATCCCGAAGACGACCAGGAAGCCGGCGGACACCGCTGCGCCGACGAGCAATGCAACGCCGACGCTCGCCCTGCGGTCGTCCTCCGTGCCCTTCGCCGCCTCGATGCCGAGGAAGTACGACAGATACGCGGGGAGCATCGCGAACCCGCACGGGTTCACCGTCGCGACCGCCCCCGCAGTGAACACGTACGCGAGCGGAGCGTTGATCATGTCCCGAAGACCTTCTGGATCTCCGCTCGCAGGTCAGGGGCGGAGAACGCGCCGTTGTGCACCTCGACGACCGTGCCGTCGGCGGCGATGAACACGGTGGTGGGCATGACGATGCCGCCGAAGGCGCTCAGGAAGTCGCCGTTCGGGTCGCGGGCGAGGTCGTAGGTGATGCCGGCCTTCTTGGCGATCGCCTCGCCGTCTGCGGCCCGATCCTGGTTGTTCATGCCGAGGAACGCGACCTTGTCGCCCAACTCGGCGTGCACGGCCTGCAGATCAGGCATCTCGCGCACGCAGGGCGCGCACCAAGAGGCGAAGAAGTTGACGACGAGCGGGGTGCCCTTGTAGTCGGCGAAGGTCGCCTTCGTGCCGTCGAACCGCTCGAACGAGTCGGTGGGTGCGGCCTTGCCGTGCTGGCTGGTGGCGGTGGGGATCGCTCCGAGCGTGGCGGGCTTGCCGCCGTCTTTGCCTCCTGTGAACAGGAGCAACCCGACCACGACGATCACGGTGACGACCAGGCCGAGGAGAACACCCCGACCGATGGCTCGGCGGCGCACGTTTGTGTCGGCGCCCGTGTCCATCCCGGAGAGGCTAGAGGCCGGTTCGACCGCTGGGCGGGGCGGGGCTCGCAGAGATGCGTCACCCCGACCCGCCCGAGGCGGTGATCGGTGCCGGCCGGTCAGGCCGTGCGGATGAACGGGGGCAGCGGCACCTCGTCGACCACGATCTCGGGCCTCGGGTGCTTGGGCGGCCGCCCGCGCTTGCGCTTCTGAGCGACGATCCGCCCGTTGTGGAGCAGCTGCCCGCCCCACACTCCGAAGGGCTCCTGGCGCGAGAGGGCCTCCGAGAGGCAGGTCTCGCGCACCGGGCACTTCGAGCAGATCGCCTTGGCCCGAGCGATGTCGATGAGGTCCTCCGAGAAGAAGAGGAACGTCAGCGTGCCCGCGCCGTCGTTGCAGCGTGCCTTCGCCCACCAGTTGGCCGCCGGTGTGAGCGGCTGTGGTGTCTCGAGCTCCTGGTTGTCGTTGATGGCGTACATGTGGGTTCCCCCAAGTCGAGTGCCGAGAAAGAGAAAAGCCGCCGGGATCTCCCGGCGGCTTCTGGGTTCTCGACGTTTTCGTGGTGCTTTACGTCGGAGACTCGCAGAGCCGTCGGGTGGAGTAGGCCTTGTGTGCCGTGGGGATGGACATGAGCGAATTCGTGTCCACTTGCCACGTGAGGCCGGCTCCAAAGACGCGCGGACGCGCGCAGCTGGCCGGATTGGCCATCTGGTTGACGTCGAAGGTGCGCTTCATTCGGATGGGCCTCGCTGTTCGGTCTTGCTTCGGGCTTGCTCGGTACAGGTATCGCGTGCTACTGCGCCCAGTGGGCTTCGACAGAGAATCATGTCTGCCGGGGTGCCGTCAACCTTTTATCGCCCATGTCACAAAACGGGCCATAGCCTGCCGCCGCCATGACCGATTTCGTCCCGCTCCCGCCGCATGGGCGCCGGTACACGCGCACCCGGCCGGTGCGGCTCGGCGACTCGAGCCCCGGGGGGCGACTGCGGTTCGACGGCCTCGCTCGGTATCTGCAAGACGTGTCGAACGACGACACCCGCGACGCGGCCTTCGAGAACGACATGGCATGGGTGGTGCGCCGCACCATGATCGAGGTGCGCAGTGGGGCTCGCTTCGGTGAGGAGATCACGCTGACGACGTTTGCGTCAGGCGCTGGACGCAGCTGGGCTGAACGCCGCGTCACCGTCACCGGATCGCAGGGCGCGGCGATCGAAGCGGCAAGCCTCTGGGTGCACCTCACTGACGACGGACGTCCGAAGTCGTTGCCCGACGAGTTCTTCGCGATCTACGGCGAAGCCTTGGGTGACCGAAAGGTGTCGGCACGGTTGACCCACGGTGAGCCTCGGCCGGATGCCGAGGTGCATCCCTGGCCGCTCCGCTTCACTGACTTTGACGTGCTCGAGCACATGAACAACGCGGCCTACTGGTCAGCAGTCGAGGAGGAGCTCTCCCGACGACGCGACCTCAGGCCGCCGATGCTCGCCGCGGTCGAGTTCCGCGTCGCGATCGAACCGGGCGCCGACGTGCAGATCCACACGTGCGACAACGACAACGGGTTGGAGATGTGGATGGTCGTCGGCTCGACCGTGCACGCCAGCGCAGTAGTAAGCGTCATCCGGTGATCGAACGGGTGTTACGGGGACCGCTGGGGTGGCGCGTCGTCGCGGTTGCGGCGCCGATCGGCCTGGGGGCGTTCGTCCTATGGACGATCGTGGACATATCCGGCGAGGACCGTTCGGTGATCTGGGATTTCGTGCTCGTCGTTCTCGCTCTGGGCTGCGGCGCCGTCGCTGTTCGCATGTGGCGGTCCTGTGTTCGGGTGGCCGCGCACGACCTTCGCCTCGTCGGCATCTTCAGGACTCGGCGCATCGAGGCTGCGGAGATCCAGTCGTTCGACCTCGGCGACTTCCTCGGGAATCGAGCGATCGTTGTCGTGACTGAACGCTCTTGTCACCTACTTCCGCCAATGAGCCAGCAGCGCCCTTCGAAGGTCGACTCCCTTCGAGAGTGGCTCAACCGGTGGCGCGAGGCCGCGGTCAGCTAGCCCGGGGCAACGGGAAGACGGCGCAGTGGTGACGCAGCTCAGGCATATCGTTTGCGGTGGGGGTGGCGATGAGCACGGAGTCCTGGACGTCCTATCCGCATCTCAAGGTCAAGCTGATCGCGGGTTATGTGCTGGGCGCCATTGCGGTGACGTTGTTCGCGTTTTTCGTCGTTCCTCGGATCGCCACCGATCCAGACGTGCTCGCACCCGGGGCTCATGCTGCTCGCGGCCTTTGTGGGATGGACGCTCGTCTATCCGATCGTCGTCTGGTTCGGCGTGAGACCAAACGTCGAGCGCTTCCAGCGTGGAAGCAACTGAGGCGGCGTCACGTGTGGTCGGCTCGCTTTGCGATGACCAGGGCGACAACAGCGGAAACGAAGAGCGCGAGTCCCAAGGGCCGCGGTCCCGTGATGGCAGCCACGATCGACAGGAGCATGAGGACCAGGACGACGGACCCAGCGACCCTGGTGCCCACCCGCGGTCAGCCCACTTCGTAGAGCAGCTTGCCGTCCTCGGTACGGCATTCGGCGTCGCCGAGGAGCCTCAGGTGCTCGAGGTGCGCGTAGGTCTCGCTGTCGGCCATCTGGCCCCACGACCGCGGTGCGAAGAGGTGTTGCGACAGCTCGGGAACGGTCGCGAACCCGCCGATCTCGCGTGACGCCGCCCGCAGCTTGTCGAGCCGCTCTTCGTGATGGCGGCGGATCGCCTTGGCGCGGTCGGCGACATCGGTGAACGGATGGCCGTGGGCGGGCAGCACGATCGATACACCCTCGAGCTCGGCCATGCGGTCGAGCGACGCGAAGAACTGGGCGAGGGGATCCGCTGAGGCGCCGATGCCGTTGATGTGCGGCGTGATCGTCGGCAGCACGTGGTCGCCCGAGAGCAGCACGCCCTCGGCCGGATCGAAGAGGCACAAGTGGTCGGCGGTGTGGCCCGGAGTGTGCATCGACACCCACTCGCGGCCGGCGAGCGTGACGATCTCGGCGTCCTCCACCCTGCCGCGTCGGCCGAGGCGCCGGGAAGAGGTTGTTCTTGCGCATCGCCTCGAACCGCTTCCGCCGGTCGGGGTCGGGCATGTACTCGTCGCCTCCCCACGGCGTGGAGCCCCACGGGTTCGGGGTCGCGTCCTCGAGCGGCGTGTCGTCTTCTGACGGATCCCACCAGGTGCGGAACAGCTCGTGGGTGATGAGCTCGGCCCCGACCTCCTTGCGCACTCGTCCCGCACCACCGAAATGATCGGGGTGCGAGTGGGTCACGACCACCGTGTGCACCCTGGCCAGCCCTGCCCCTGACCGGTCGAGTCGATCGACGAGATGCGTCCACGACTCCTCGCCCGGCAGGCCGGGATCGACGATCGCGATGCCGCGCTCGTCCTCCAGCGCGTAGCAATTCACATGGCCGAGACCCGGCATGTCGATCGGCAACTGCATCCGCAGCACGCCGGGCGCGACCTCGGTGATCTCGGACGAGGCGTCTTCCTGCTCCTGGCGGCGGGGCTTGTCCACCCCCGCAGGTTAGGCCGTCGGTTCGGGCTTCGAACGCGGGGCGAACACCTCGTCGCGGTAGTACCGCAGCTCGGCGACGCTCTCCCGGATGTCGTCGAGGGCCCGGTGGTTGCCCTCCTTGCGCGGTCGTCCGGCCCGCTTCTCCGGATACCAACGCTTCACGAGCTCCTTGATGCTCGACACATCGATCGAGCGGTAGTGCAGGAAGTTCTCGACGTCGGGGAGGTACGCGGCGAGGAACCGGCGGTCGGTGCCGATGCTGTTGCCGCACAGCGGCACCATCGCCGGCCCCGGGAGGTGCTCGATCAAGAAGGCCATCGTGTCCTTGCCGGCCTGCTCGAGCGTGATCGTCGACGCCTCGATCGCGGGGAGGAGCCCGCTGCGCGTGTGCATGTCTCGCACGACGTCGTCCATGAGCGCGAGGGCCTCGGCCGGCTGGTGGATCACGAGGTCGGGACCCTCGGCAACGATCTCGAGCTCGTCGTTCGTGATCAGGGTCGCGATCTCGACGATGACGTCTCGCGCCGGATCGAGCCCCGTCATCTCGAGGTCGATCCACGCCAGCATCGGGAGGATCGTAGGCCGCGCCCTACGCTGCGGCCCGATGGAAGGGCCGATCGAGATCCCCGTGGTGCGACTCGACCCCGACCTCCCCCTGCCCTCTTACGCCCGGATCGGCGACGCCGGCGCCGACCTCTGCGCACGTGAGGACGTTGCCATCGCGGCCGCGGGCGGGCGAGCAGTCGTGCCGACGGGCGTCGCGATCGCGATCCCCGACGGGTTCGCCGGGTTCGTGCTGCCCCGCAGCGGGCTCGCGCTGAAGCACGGCGTCACGGTTCTCAACGCTCCCGGGCTCATCGATTCGGGCTACCGCGACGAGCTGCGAGTCGTGCTCGTGAACACCGACCCGCACACGCCGTACGAGGTCCACCGGGGCGATCGCATCGCGCAGCTCGTGATCCAACGCGTCCAGTCCTGCACCTTCGCCGTGGTGGACGAGCTCGACGGGGAGAACCGCGGCGGCGGCTTCGGCCACACCGGTCGCTGACTCAGATCTCGCGAACGACCTTCTTCGGGTTCTTGTCGTCGCGCTCGGCGAGGTAGCTCGGCTGGCGGAGGATCTGCTCGTGGGTCCACTCGGCGAAGGCGACCTCGACGACCATCTCGGGACGAACCCAGTCCGCGATCTTTCGAGTGGGGGGCGGAGGGGGAGGATCGAAGGGGCACTCGTCTGACGCGAGCTCATCGAACCGAGCCATCAGCCGCCGGAGCTCACGCTCCTTGAACCCCGTGCCGACGCGACCCGAGTACAGGAGCTTCCGCTTCTCATAGACGCCGACGAGGATCGCACCCATCGTGTGCTCCCGGTTACCGGTGCCGGGCACCCAGCCACCGACGACGAACTCCTGTTGCGGCCGGTACTTCAGCTTGCGCCAACCGTTCGACCGGCGACCGATCTCGTAGGGGCTGTCCGATCGCTTCGCGACGATTCCTTCGAGGCCGCTCGCCTTCGCCGCGTCCATCAGCGCCTCGCCGTCCGCGTGGCGTGGCGACACCAGCCAGTGCGGTCCCGGCTCGACGAGATCCTCGAGCACACGGCGACGATCGGCATACGGCAACGCGGTGACGTCGCGCCCGTCGACCTGCAGCACGTCGAACACGATGTACGTCGCTGGTCCGGCGCCCGTCTGCAGGCTGCTGAAGCTGGGACGGCCGTGCGCGTCGAACACGACCATCTCGCCGTCGAGCACCGCGTCCTTCGCGTTGACCCCTTCTGCCAACGTCGCGAGCTCGGGCCATCGGGCGCTCGAGTCGAGCTTGTTCGACGACTGCAGCCGAACCTTTCCCCCGTCGACGAACGCGATGACACGGTTGCCGTCCCACTTGATCTCGAACTCCCAGCCCTCGTCGGTGGGGACGACGTCGCTCGACACCGCCTTCATGGGTGCGACGCCCCAGCGCAGTGCCATCGCGGGGCGGTCAGGCCCGGGGCGGTCGACTCGAGAGCACTCCCTCGGCTTCGAGGCGATCGAGCTCGAGGTCGGAGATGTCGAGCAGGTCGTGCAGCACCTCGCGGTTGTGCTCGCCTCGGTACGCGGGCACACCGCGGACGCCCGTGTCCGCGCCGGAGAACCGCCACGGCGAGTTCGGGATGCGCAGCGTGCCGCCCGACCGGTCGTCGACCTCGACGATGGCGCCGCGCTCCTCTGCCCAATCGGTGTGGCTGATCTCGTTGACCGTCCGCAGCACTCCCATCGCGAGGCCGTACTCCGCCAGCGCCGCCTCGATGGTGTCGATGTCGGTGATCGTCGAGGACCACTCGGCCAGCACCTCGATGATCTCGTCGAGGTGCTCGACGCGCGCATCGACCGTCTTGAACCGGGGGTCGTCGATGAGGTCGGTGCGACCCGCTGCCTTCATGTACATCTCGAACGTGCCCTTCCCGGCGGGATGACCCGAGATCACGATGTGATGGCCTTCGCCGGTCGGGATCACGGGATAGTCGCCGGGCGCGAACGAGGGCACGTCGTTGTCGACCGCGCCACCGTTCAGGTGCCAGTGCGCGTGCTCGTTGATGGTGAGCATCGTCTCGGCCATCGCGACGTCGATGCGCTGTCCCAGGCCCGTCTGCTCGCGCTGGTAGAGGGCGGCGAGGATCGCGGACAAGCACTCGAGCGCGGTGTACACGTCTCCGTGCGAGAAGACGTCGTTCGCGACCGCGCCATGGCGCGCTTGTCCTTGCGCCCAGGTGATTCCGGCCTCCGCCTGCACGACAGGCGCATACGCCCGGCGGCGCGACCAGGGGCCTTGCTGGCCGTATCCGCTGATCGACGCGATGACGAGCCGGGGATGTGCGGCGAGCAGCTCGTCGGGATCGAGGCCCATGCGCGCCATCACGCCGGGACGGAAGTTCTCGAGCACGACGTCGGAGAGCCCCGCGAGCGACCGCACGATCGCGACCGCTTCGGGCTGCATGAGGTCGAGGCTGATGTTGCGCTTCCCGCAGTTCTGCTGCGCGAAGTACGACGCCATCGAGTTCTTCCGCGGCCACGAGAACCGCGTCATGTCACCTTCGGGCGGCTCGACCTTGATCACGTCCGCGCCCATGTCGACGAGCATGCGCCCGCAGTGCGGACCCGCGAGCACGCGTGACAAGTCGAGCACGCGGACGCCGCTGAGAGGGCCAGGACCAGTCATGGAGCCCGAGCCTATGGTGTCGCTCATGACGACGGATCGGGCGAGCCTGCCGCGCTACGACGACCTTCCGGTGAAGCCCGACATGCCCCCCGGATCCTCGTGGGGTCTCTGGGGCGATGGCGACGTGTTCGGCTGTCTCAACCTCCTCACTCCGGAGCGTGTGGTCGGCGCGGCCAGCCTCATCCAGCGCGGCGCGGTGTTCCCCCTCAACTGGGACATGCGCAAGCCCGATCCGCCGCTCTTCAGCCGAGCGCGGTTCGAGCACGAGGTCACCGGAAAGCCGCCATCGATCGGCCACGACGACGTCCTGCACGGCTGGAACACCCAGAGCTCGTCGCAATGGGACGGCTTCCGCCACGTCCGCAACCCGTCGCACGGGCACTACGGAGGTGTGCCCGACGAGGAGCACGGCATGCACCACTGGGCGTCGCGCGGCCTCGTGGGTCGCGCCGTGGTCGCTGACCTCGGTCGATGGCGTCACGCGCAAGGGCGGCCCCTGCAGATGGATCAGCCCGACGCGGTCACTCCCGAGGATGTCCTCTCGACGCTCGAGGCGCAGGGCACGACCGTCGAGCCCGGCGACGTGCTGCTGATGCGCACCGGCTGGGTCGGGTGGTACGAGTCCCTCGACATCGACGAACGCACCCGCATCAGCGACCGCACCCAGATGGCGGCGCCCGGCCTGCCTCCGGGCGAGGCCACCGCCCGCTTCCTGTGGGACCTCCACATCTCGGCGATCGGAGCCGACAACCCGGCTGTGGAGGTCTGGCCGCCGGGAGCGCTGCTCGACCCCAAGGTCGTCGACGAGATTCGGGGCGATCCCTCGCGCATGCACGAGACGTTCGTGCACACGCTGCTGCTCCCGATGCTCGGCCTTCCGCTCGGCGAGATGTGGAACCTCGAGCCGCTGGCGGCGGATTGCGCGGCCGACGGCCGGTACGAGTGCTTCTTCACGTCGGCGCCGTTGAACCTTCCCGCGGGCGTTGCGTCACCGCCGAACGCGCTGGCGATCAAGTGAGCAACGACGCGGTGCTCGCGCTCGGGGGCAAGGCAGCACTGGTCACGGGTGGCGGCAGCGGCATCGGTCTCGCGTGCGCAGCGTCCCTCGTGCGCGACGGCTGTGCCGTGACGATCTCCGGGCGGAGCGAGTCGAGGCTTGCGGACGCACTCGAGGCGCTACGAGCAGACGCGCCGGCGGGAGTCGAAGTGCGGACCGTCGCGTGCGATGTCGCCGACGAGGCCGCGGTGGCGAGAGCGGTGGCGCACGCGAGTGAGACCGTCGGCGGGCTGCACATCGCCGTGCTCTCCGCGGGCACCGGTACGTTCGGCCCGTTGCTCACGACCGAGCTCGCGGCGTGGCAGGCCGTGATGGACACGAACCTCACCGGCGCGTTCCTCGGCATCAAGCACGCGGGCGCGGCGATCGCCGCGAGCGGCGGAGGCGCGATCGTGGCGATCTCGTCGATCGCGGCGCCGCTCACCCATCGGTTCATGGGCCCCTACTGCGTGAGCAAGGCCGCGCTCGAGGCGCTGGTGCGCAACGCCGCCGACGAGCTCGGCATCGCAGGAGTCCGCGTCAACGCGGTGAGGCCCGGGCTCGTGCCGACCGACCTTGCGAGCGCGCTCGTCAACGACGACGGGATCAGAGCCGACTACCTCAGTCAGATGCCCGTCGCGCGCTTGGGCACTGTCGACGACATCGCGGAGGGCGTGCGGTACCTCGTCGGTCCCGAGTCGTCCTGGGTGACGGGTCAATGCCTCGCCATCGACGGCGGTCACACCCTGAGACGAGGCCCGGATCTCGAACCCGCGGCGCGCCTGATCTTCGGCGACGACGTCGTCGAAGGCCGAATTTCGCGCTGATCCGCCGTTCAGGCCGCACGTCGGTGCCTTTCATGTCGTCGTGACGCGCCTGATCCTCAACCTCCTCCCGTAGGGGCCGACAAGACCAGAAGCAAGTGACGCGCGCGTCTGGGGTTGGAGGTGCAGGTGGCGAGTCGGACGACCGGGGTTGGGATGCCGCGTGGTTGCGGCGCGCCCCCACGCCGATCGTGAACCGTTCCACGCGCCTCGTCGTCGCGGGCACCGGCCTGGCCGGGCTCGGCGCGACGATTGCTGCCGTCGCGCTCACGGTGAGCCAGGGATTCGGCAAGCCGCTCATCGTCCTCGCGCTCGCTCTTCCCGTCGCGATCGGTTGGGCCTACCCGTTGCGCATCTTGCGCAACGAGGAAGCCGAGACGATGCATCTCGACGAGGCGTACTTCGTCATTGCCGTGCTGCTGTTGCCACCGATGGGCACGATGGCGGTCTTCCTCCTCGGCACTGCTTTCGGGTTGCTGTGGAGCCGCACGACGTTCGCGAAACTCGTCTTCAACCTTGGTCAGGTGATGCTCTCGGTCGTCGTGGGCACCGCGGCCTTCCTGCTCATCAGCACGGGCTCTCCCGGCGAGATCGTGGTGAGCGCGGTGATCGGAGCAGTCGTCGCAGCGTTGGCGATGGCAGTGGTCGGTCAGCTCGCAGTGAGCCTCGTGATCTCGGTCAGCGAGGACCTGCCGGTGCTCGCCAACCTCCGCGATGGGCTCTGGCCACGCGGCCTGCAATGGATCAGCGCAGTATCGATTGGCGTGCTCGCGGCCTTGAGCGCTGCGACCTATCCCTGGGCGTTGCTGCTCGCGCTCGTTCCACTTGTGATGGTCCGCGTCGTGCTCGGTGAGCACCTGCGCGCTCGACTCGACCGCGAGCGACTCGATCGTCTGTTGCGTACCGCGGAGGAGGTCCACTCCTCCATCGACTCGGACGATGTCACGCGCTCGCTCGCCAATTCGGCGAAGGAGCTGCTGCGCGCGCGAGACGCCTGGATCGGCACCTTGCCACCGCAGGAGGACGAACGCGGCGTGCGCCTGCCGATGAGCGACGACGATCAGCAGTGGCTGGTCGTCGGCGGGCGGAAGGGAATGGCGGGTTTCGACACCGCCGACGTCCAGCTCCTCGAGGCGATTGGTGCGATCGGCGCGTCGGCCTTGGAGAACGCGCACCTCGTGAGCCAGATCCGCCACGAGGCCACGCATGACCGGCTGACGAGCCTCCCGAACCAGCTGCTCTTCGAAGACCGCGTGAACCAGGCGGTGCAGCGGGCGCGTCCGATGCGAGAGAAGCTCGCCGTGCTCATGCTCGACCTCGACGGCTTCCAAAAAGTGAACGCGAGCCTCGGCCACGCCATGGGCAACGAGCTGCTCAAGCGAGTGGCGGGACGCTTGACGGGTGCGGTGCGCGAAGCGGACACGGTCGCACGCATGAGCGCGGACGACTTCACGATCCTCTTGCCCGGGATCGGCGACGGCGAAGCGCTCGGCATCATGGCCGAGCAGCTGCTCGGCGCGGTGAGCCGTCCGTTCGTGATCGACGGGCACGAGCTGTTCATGACCTCGAGCGTTGGTGTCGCCGTGTACCCGGACGACGGCTCGCACGCGGGTCAGCTGCTGCGCAACGCTGACACCGCGATGCACCGCGCGAAGGATGCCGGCGGCAACTGCACCCGTCTCTACGACCCCGGCACCAACGAGCAGGCGCAGATGCACCTCGCCCGGCGGAGCGAGCTGCACAACGCGCTTCGGCGCGACGAGCTGCGTGTCCTCTACCAGCCGCAGATCGACTTGCGAACGGGGCACGTGGTCGGCGTCGAAGCGCTCGTCCGCTGGGAGCATCCGGCGCTCGGGCTTCTGACTCCAGCGGACTTCGTGCCGCTCGCCGAGGAGTCTGACCTCGTCGTCGAGGTCGACACCTGGGTGATGCGTGCTGCGTGCGAGCAGGCAGTGCGATGGGACGCCGAAGGCCTCACGGGGCTGCGCATGGCGGTGAACCTCTCGGGACGCAACTTCTCCGACGATCGGATCGTGGGCCGCGTTGCGTTGGTCCTGCAGGAGACCGGGCTTCCCGCCGATCGCCTCGAGCTCGAGATCACCGAGAGCTTGGCCCTTCGAGAGTCCGAGGGCGCGCTCGACATCGTGCGCCGGGTCCGTGACCTCGGCACCCGGTTCGCCATCGACGACTTCGGCACCGGCTATTCGGCGCTCGCCCAGATGCAGCGCTTCCCGGTCGACCGGCTGAAGATCGACCGCACCTTCGTCTCGCAGATCACGTCGGCTCAAGGGGTCGCGCCGCTCGTGTCGGCCTTCATCGGGATCGCTCGGGCGTTGCGCCTCGAGGTTGTCGCCGAGGGCGTGGAGACGCTCGAGCAGCAGACGTTCCTGCGCACCCACGGGTGCAAGGAGGCGCAGGGCTTCTTGTACAGCCGGCCGATCCCGGCCGATGATCTCGCCGAGCTGGCTCGCAAGCCCTCGCTCGGCCTGCACGTCGCCGGGCCCGACGCCGACCGCTGAGCGGGCGCCGGGTGCCCTTGCATCGACAGCCTACCGACCAGTAGGTAGGCTGGAACCGATGAGCCGCAGCGACGTGTTCTCCCAGTTCCCGACGTTTTCCGAGCTCGAGCCCGTGGTCGGCCGGCTTCTCGAACGCCACCTCGGGGCCACGAAGGAGTGGTTCCCGCACGAGCTCGTTCCCTACAGCCGAGGCCGTGACTTCGCGGCCGGAGCAGAGTGGGATCCGCAGGACTCCTACCTCCCCCTCGATGGCACGGCGCGCGCAGCGCGCTGTTCGTGAACCTCCTCACCGAGGACAACCTGCCCTACTACTTCCGCGACATCGACGGCCTCTTTGGTCGTGACGGCGGCTGGGGCGATTGGGCCCGCCGCTGGACCGCGGAGGAGGGGCGGCACTCGATTGTGATCCGCGACTACCTCACGGTGTCACGCGCGATCGATCCGGTGGCCCTCGAGCGCGGTCGGATGGTGCAAGTCACCAAGGGAGAGGTGCCGGCACCGACGAGCCCCTTCAACGGCATCGTGTACTTGACGCTCCAGGAGCTCGCGACGCGCATCTCTCATCGCAACACGGGGAAGTTCATCGACGACCCGGTCGGCTACGAGGTGATGGCGCGTGTCGCCGCGGACGAGAACTTCCACCACCTGTTCTACCGAGACCTCGTGTCAGCCGCGATCGAGCTCGACCCGTCTGCATCGATGATCGCGATCGATCACGAGGTGCGCACGTTCGCGATGCCAGGCACGGGCATCCCCGACTTCGGCAAGCACTCACAGCGCATCGCGAAGGCGGGCATCTACGACTTCGCCGTGCACCACGAGCAGATCCTCGTGCCGATCGTGCTTCGCCAGTGGAAGGTCGACGAGATGTCCGGGCTGAGTGCGGAAGCGGAGGCGGCCCGCGACAAGCTCATGCGCTACCTCGACCGCCACGGCCGCGTGGCGGCCCGCGTCGCGGCACGCCGCGAGGAGCTGACCTCAAGCCTGATCCGCTAGGCGGTCTGCACCGGGCGCGGTGGGGGCGCCGGAGGGCGTCGTTCCACGATGTCGATGTCGACGTAGTCGTCGGCGGCTCCGCGCGGCGGAGGTGGCGGTGCGGGCGGCATGCGCTTCAGCGGCTCGCGTGGCGCAGTGACCATGCCCCACAGACCGACGGCGAGCACGAAGCCCATCGCGGTGAGGCAGGCCCCGCGCACGCCGAAGGCGGCAGTGAGGAGACCCCCGATCGCGGCGCCCGCGGCGTCGGCGCCGAACAGCACACCTTGCGCGAGGCCAAAGGCCGACGCTCGGGATTCATTCGGCAGGCGTGTGCCGGCGACGGTGTTCGTCGGGATCACGCTGCCGAGGGTGACGCCGACCGCGCCGAAGGCGAGGACGACAAGCGGCAGGTGGAGATCGAGCCCGAAGAGGGCGAGGGCCGCTACCGCGCCTCCCGTTGCCACCACCGCCGCGGCTCGCAGAAGCCAGCGGGCTGAGCGGTTTTCGAGGGGGACGATCGAGACGATGATCATGGTCCCGATGGCGACGGACGCGGCGAGGACGCCGGCGGCCGTGTCGCCGGCACGGAGGTGTCGCAACGCGTAGACGGTGGCTTGCGACTCGGGGATGATCGCCCCGACGTTCACGCACGCGAGGAACACCACTGCTCGTCTGACCATCACATCGCTGAAGAGCGCGTGCGCTCCCTCGCGCAACGTGGCACGGGTGGACCGAGCTGCGCGCGTCTGACCGACCTTCAGCTGACTGAGTGCCGCTGCCGCGATGAGAAACGACACCCCGTTCACGACCAGCGCACCGCGGGCGCCTACGACTGCGACGAGCACGCCCCCGAGGAGATAGCCGAGCACGGTGGTGGTCTGGGCGATGATCGTCGCGAGGGCCAGCGCGTCGGGATACTCGACGCGGAGGCACCGTCTCGGGCAGCAACGCCGATCGTGCGGCCGCGAACGGGGGCGCGGGCAGCGCAGCGAGGAAGGCCAACAGCAACAGCACGCCGATCGGCATCGGGATGGTCATGACGAAGAACGCGGCCGCGCTGACGAGGTGGCAGCCGATCATCAGCTGCTTGCGGGGCAACCGGTCGCCCAGGGTGGCGAGCACCTGACCGATGCCGATCCAGGGCAAGAGGGTCACGGCGACGACGAGACCGACGAGGCCCGCCGACCCGGTTCGCTCGAGCACCAGCACGCCAAGCGCGACACGAACGGCCCAGTCGCCGACGCCGGACACGAGCTGGGCGAAGAGAAGAAGGCTGAGCGAGCGATGCATCAGCGGCGCTCTCAGCTGTTGCAGACGATGGCGCAGGGTGGCCCACCTCCCGGGCCGTCACGGTAGACGGGGGTCAACAACGTGCGACGCGAACACGATCTGCACCCGACTAACCGCGCTGCGCTGTTTGGTGTATCGGCCCTTCACGCCGCCAACTGCAGCACGTAACATTGCGTCACCTGACCTTGTCAGGTGGCGATGCGTCTGAAGGGAGGAGCCCGTATGCGGCGCGTGGGCTGGCAATGAGCCAGCTCCCGGAGCAACGTCGCAGCTGAGCGTCGGGGGCGATCCACGATCCACCGTGTTCTCACGGTGACGTCGGAGGCCTGACGCCACACACCCAAAGAAGCTCCAGGAGCCTCAAGCGATCTGGAGCCCCCGTCCCTCTACCCCGGCATCTCACGCCCCTCCGTCACACACGATGGCGCCGGTTCTGGAGCGGGGGCTTCATCGCGCTTGGGGACAAGTGAGATCGCGCGCCAGACTGCGGCCATGTCTCCGTCAGTCGCCGAGGTGCACGCCGCGCTCACGGCGCCGGGCCAGATGTTCGAGATGGAAGAGGTCTCCATCCGCGGGGTGCCGACGCGGACGTGGAAGCTCGCTCCGTCGTCGTTGCGAGCGGTGCTCGACCAGAGCCTCGCCCAGCGCGATCTCACGTTCCTCGTCTATGAGGACGAGACGCTGACCTTCGGTCAGCACTTCGCTGCGGTGGCCACGTTGGCTCGACGGCTGATCGACGACTACGGCGTCCGCAAGGGCGACCGTGTCGCGATCGCGATGCGCAACTTCCCCGAGTGGTCAGTCGCGTTCTGGGCGGCCGCAGCCGCCGGAGCGGTCGTCGTGCCGTTGAACGCGTGGTGGACCGGGCCCGAGCTCGAGTACGGCCTGAGTGACTCCGGCTCGGTCGTCGCATTCGTCGACGAGGAGCGCGCCGACCGGCTTGCCGAGCACCTCGATGCGCTGCCCGCGCTTCGTGGGCTCGTCGTGGCCAAGGCCGAGCACGATGTGGCCGCGCCGGCGCAGCGATTCGAGGACGTGCTCGGCGATGTGGACCCTGACGCGCGGCTTCCCGACGTGGCGCTCGATCCCGAGGATGACGCCACGATCTTCTACACGTCGGGCACGACTGGACGACCGAAGGGCGCGCTCGGCACGCAACGCAACATCTGCACGAACCTGATGAGCCTGGTGTTCGCATCGGCGAGGTCGGCGGCTCGCTCGGAAGCGCCGGCGCCTTCGGCTGCCGGCGGTGGTGAGCAGAACGCCTACCTGCTGTCGGTGCCTTTCTTCCACGCGACCGGCTGTCACTCCGTGCTCGTCGCCAACCTCGCGTTCAGCGGCAAGATCGTGATCATGCACCGGTGGGACGCCGGTCGGGCCCTCGAGCTGATCGAACGTGAGCGCATCACGACGTTCGGTGGAGTCCCAGCGATGGTGTGGCAGGTGCTCGATCACCCCGACTTCGCGACGCGCGACATCTCCAGCGTGAAGTCGATCGGGTACGGCGGTGCCCCCGCGGCGCCCGAGCTCGTGCGGCGCATCGAGGCGATGTTCCCCGGGCGCACTCCGAGCAACGGCTACGGCCTGACCGAGACGTCGTCGGTCACGACCATGAACTCCGGTGCGGATTACATCGCGAAGCCCGAGAGCGTCGGGGTGCCGGTCGCGGTGTGCGACGTGAAGGTCGTCGACGACGAAGGCGCGGCGCTGCCCGTGGGCGAGGTCGGCGAGCTCTGGATCAAAGGCCCGAACGTCGTGAAGGGCTATTTCAACAAGCCCGAGGCGACCGAGGCCTCGTTCACCGAAGGGTGGCTCCACAGCGGCGATGTCGCGCGCCTCGACGACGAAGGCTTCGTGTTCATCGTCGATCGGGCGAAGGACATGGTGATCCGTGGTGGCGAGAACGTGTATTGCGTCGAGGTCGAGGCCGCGCTGTTCGAGCACCCTGCCGTCTCCGACGCAGCGGTGATCGGCATCCCTCACCAGGTGCTCGGCGAGGAGGTCGGCGCGGTTGTGCAGCTCGCGCCGGGCAAGGCGGCCACCGAGGACGAGCTCAAGGCGCATGTCGCCGAGCGCCTCGCTGCCTTCAAGGTGCCGGTGCGCATCTGGTTCCGCGACGAGCCCCTGCCCCGCAACCCCGCCGGCAAGATCCTCAAGCGCGACCTCCGTACCGAGCTGGTCGGCGATAGGTGACGAGGTTCCTGGTCTCCGCGACGTGACAGGCTGCACGGCATGAGCGACGTCCCGAATCCCGATGGCTCCTCCCCGCGCAAGACCAAGTTCGGCGCCCCGCCTCCGATGGTCATCGATCCTGCGAAGCGCTACACCGCGGTGATGGAGACGTCGATGGGCACGATGACGATCGCCCTCGACGCCGCGTCCGCGCCGAAGACCGTGAACAACTTCGTGTTCCTCGCGGGTGGCACTACTACGACGGCATCATCTTCCACCGCATCATCAAGGGCTTCGTGTGCCAGGGCGGCGACCCCGAGGGCAGCGGCCGCGGCGGCCCGGGTTATCGGTTCGAGGACGAGCTGCCGAAGGCGGGCCGCTACGAGATCGGCTCCCTCGCGATGGCCAACGCCGGACCGAACACCAACGGCAGCCAGTTCTTCCTCATCAGCGGCAACGACGGCGCGCGGCTGCCACCGCAGTACTCCCTCTTCGGGAAGGTCGTGAGCGGGCTCGAGGTGGTCGAGGCGATGCAGTCGGTGCCGACCGGCTCAGGCGACCGCCCGAAGGCCGACGTGGTCATCCAGTCGGTCACGATCACCGAATCGGACTGATGCTCGGGCGGGTCATCGGGGTGCGCTGGTACCCGGTCAAGTCGATGCAAGGCGAGGACTTGAGTAGGTCGCTCTTCACCGAGCGCGGCATCCCCGGCGACCGTCACTGGGGTGTGCTCGATGTCGAGGCCGGCGTCGTGCTGTCGGCGAAGCGCGAGCCTCGATTGTTGGACGCGTGGGCGACGGTGCGCGACGGGCAGGCGTGGATCACGCTTCCCGACGGCTCAGCCCTTGCCGGCGACGAGTCGAAGGTCGACCCGGCGCTTTCCGCGTGGCTCGACCGTGACGTCCGGTTGGTCGCCGCGGCACCGGGCGACCGAGGCACGTTCGAGATCGGTGCGAGTTTCGAAGACGACAGCAGTCCCGTCGTGCACCAGTGGCAAGGACCCGAGGGCACCTTCCACGACTCGCGGCCGGTGCACCTGTTGTCGAACGCCAGCCTGCGCACGATCCTCGCAGACCATCCGAACGGCTTGTTCGACATCCATCGCTTCCGGCCGAACCTCGTCATCGATGCCGAGGGCGAGGGCTTTGTCGAGGAACGGTGGATCGGCGCGATCCTGTCGGTCGGCTCGGCGCGCTTCGAGGTCGTCAAGCCGACGAGCAGATGTGTCATGACGACGCGACCTCAGGTCGGCTTGCCGCGCGATCTCGACATCCTCCGCACGATCAATCGCGTGAACGACGGCAACCTCGGCGTGCAGCTGCACGCCGTCGGCGAGGGAGAGGTGTCGGTCGGCGACGCGATCGAGCTCGCCTAGCGATCGGAGTAAATGTCACACCCCCATGAGATGATGGAATCGACTTCCCCAGTCGTGGTTTCGTGGTCGTGTCCTCGTGAGGGTGCATGCAGACGCTGGCTGAGGGACAGGTTGACGTCGAGGTCGATCCCGAGTCGATGACGGGTGACGAGCTCTCCGCGCGCCTTCGCGAGCTCGACCGCGAGCGCAGTCTGGTCGAGCTCGAGATGGCCGAGACCGTCGCTGCGTGGGATCGCGCGGCAGCAGTGGGCTGCCGACGGTGCGGTGGCACCCTCGACGTGGCTGGCGTGGCAGTGCGACATGAGTCGCGGGTCAGCGCGGGGGATGGTGCGCACTGCTCGGCGGCTTCGATCGATGCCGCTGACGGTCGCCGCGGCGAGATGCGGCGCGCTGGGCGCACAGAAGGTCGCATTGCTCGCCCGAGCCGCGGGACAGAGTGAGGCGTCAGCAGAGGCGTTCGCACGCCATGAGTCGCTGCTCGTGGAGCATGCGCAGAAGCTCTCTGTCGATCAGCTCGCCGTGCTCCTGCGTGAGTGGCTGATGCGGGTCGACGACGAAGCGGGTCCCGACGACGACGAGAAGCAGCACGAGCGTCGTTGCCTGCACCTGTCGCGCACGCTGAACGACACGTGGGCGATCAACGGCACGCTCACCGACGAAGCCGGCTCTTGGCTGAGCGCGGCGCTCGAGCGCGAGTGCAACGAGATCAAGGAGAACGAGAAGGCGACGGGCATGGCTCCGTCGACTCCCGCGCAGCGACGCGCGGACGCGCTGCTGGCGCTGTGCAAGGGAACGGCCGAAGCCGCGCTGCCTGACGTCACCATCGTCGTGAATGCCGAGGACTTGGTTGGTGGTCTCGGCTCAGCCATCGAGCGGCTCACTTGTGACGCGGTCGTCCGGCGGGTGGTGATGAACGCAGCCGGGCAGCCGCTCGACCTCGGTCGATCGGAACGGCTGATCAGCCCCGCTCAACGGAAGGCGCTGGCCCTTCGTGATCGGGGCTGTGTCTTCCCTGGATGCGATCGACCACCCGATCGGTGCCTCGGTCACCACATCGTCCATTGGGTCGATGGTGGTCCGACCGACATGCACAACCTGTGCTTGCTCTGCGAAGCGCATCACCATGCCGTCCACAAGCGCGGGTTCGGTCTCTCCCGCGGCCCCGATGACGACATCGTCGTGACCCGCCCTGACGGTCAGGTGCTCGCGAAGCGATGAGCGATCCCGGCGACGCCCTCGTCGACATCGTCGACGCCGACGACCGCGTGATCGCGGTCGTCGCGCGGCGCGAGATGCGTGCGCGCAACCTCCGTCACCGATCGGTCAGCATCGCGGTGCTCGACGCGGACGGCCGAGTGCTCATCCATCGTCGGGCCGAACACAAGGACGTGTGGGCCGGCCGGTGGGATCTCGCGGTCGGGGGCGTCCTCGACGCAGGCGAGGCATGGGATGTCGCTGCCGCACGCGAGCTCGGCGAGGAGATCGGCAGCCATGCGGCGATCGTCGAGGTCGGGCGGGGCGAGTACGAGGACGAGAGCGTGCGGACGATCGTGCGCCTCTACGTAGCGCGCGACGAGGGGCCGTTCACATTCGACGACGGGGAGGTCGTCGAGGCATTCTTCGTGACGATCGACGAGCTGCGCGACCGGATCGCTCGCGACCCGTTCGTCCCCGACAGCGTTGCGGTGATGTGGCCGTTGCTCAGCGCCTCGGCAGGCGGTCTCGCCACCAGGTGAGCACGGGCTCATCGACCCCGTACGCGTCGCACATGAGATGAGCCGCCGCATCGATCTCGCCGCCTCGCAGCGCTTTCGCGGCGTCATCCCAGGCCGCTGATGCGGGCGGAAGGGGGAGCGCTCGCACATCGCTCGCGCTCAGCTTGATCGCGGTCGACGATCGCGCCGCCCCGAGTCGATGGGTTGCTGCCCATGCAGTCAAGGGAGGAGAGCACAGCGCGGCGGCGAGCGGCCACAGCCGAGCCGGGTCGGCCACGACCGAGATCACGGGCACCGAGGGCAGCCACGCCCCTTCCTCGTCGACCGCGGCTTCGATCACGCGCGTCTGCGTGGCCACGACCACCTTCGGCACGAGGCGCGACCGCAGGCGCAGCGAGAGACGGTCGGTGGGCACGACTGGCCGCACGAAGCGCCGTCTTGCGATCGTCGCGGGCTTCTCTCCCCACAGCGTGCGACCGACGTCGATGAGGCCCGAGGTGATGACGGGTGATCCCACGCCGCCATCGGTGACGAGCTCGGCGATCTCGTAGTACTCGTCCCGGAAGTCGGCCGACACCGTCGCGATGTCGCCGATGGCGTCGGTGGACGCGAGGTCGACCGTGGGCACTCCCATGGCGTCGGCGAGCAGCGGCGACCACGAGCCCGACGGCATCACTCGTGAAGGAAGCCGCGAGTCCCCGAGGGTGCGAGCCACGGCGCCCTGCCTGACGCCACGGCGGAGGCCGATCGCGCACGTGGCGACGTCCGCGGCGAACACCGAGTCGGTCGAGAACCAGATGTGCTCGAGCGCGGCGAGCTCGAGCACTGCTGCCCGCGCCCATCCGCCGTCCCGCGTCGCGACGGTGGAGATCGGCTGCACGAACGCGACCCGCCCACCGTCAGGTCGCGCGAGGCGCGCGTCGCGAGCACGAGGAACGACGCCGCGTCGTCGACGTAGGCGGGCAGCGACGTGCCGAGGCGAGCGCTTCTCGCGTTTCGATCGACTGCCGTCGCGCGGCGGAGCGCCGTGAGGAATGGTGGGTTGCCCACGACGACGTCGAAGGATCCGTCTGCGACGTGTGCAGTAAACGCGTCCCCGACGACGAGCTGCGCGTCCGGGCCGAACGCTTCACGGCATGAAGCGATAGCCCGCTCGTCGGTGTCGATGCCGACCAGGTTGTGAGCGGTTCCGAGCCGGCGGGCGGCGGCGATCAGGAAGTTGCCCGTGCCGCACGCGGGGTCGAGCACCCGGATCGTCTCGGGGTCGCGTCCTGCGTCGAGCAGTGGTTGCACCGACCAGTCGAGCAGTCGCTCGACGAGGAACGGAGGTGTGTCGAACGCGCCGAAGCGGCGCTGTTCCTCGAGGCTCAGCCCCGAGCGGGGTGAAGATCTATCGCTCTTCGCGGAACGCGACGTGCTGACGGGCGACCGGGTCGTACTTCTTGATCTCGAGCCGCTCGCGGGTGTTCACCTTGCTCTTGCGGGTGACGTACGTGTACCCGGTGCCTGCCGTCGACTTCAGCTTGATGATCGGGCGCTTCTCGTTCTTGGGCATGTCAGACCTTCTCGCCGCGGGAGCGGATCTCGGCCACGACGGCCTCGATGCCCTTCTTGTCGATCGTGCGCAGACCCTTGGTGCTCACCGTGAGGGTGACCCAGCGCTTCTCGCTCGGCAGCCAGAACCGGCGCTTGTGCACGTTCGGAATCCACCACCGCTTGGTGCGGACGTGGGAGTGCGACACGGAGTAGCCGGTGGACGGCTTCTTTCCGGTGACTTGGCAGACGCGCGACATGACCCGATTCCTTGAGATGAGACCGAACTGGCGAGACGAGACCAGCAGGCTGCAGGGACCCGGAAAGGGTATCGGCCCAGGACCGCGGATTGCCAGCGGGACCGGCCGGGTACCTTCGGAACCCGTGCGTAGGGCTGTTCTCTGTGGATTGTTGGTGGTCGCGGCCGCCTCTCTCGTCGGTTGCCGAGACACTGCGCTCCCGAGCGCGGGAGCGGCCAAAGGCCCGTCGCGCGAGCCCACAGCCTGCCGCGTCGGGGCCGATCACGGTCACGTCTGGCGGCATCGCGCGGACCTACCTCCTGTCGCTTCCGAGCCCCACCCCAACGCAACCGGCTCCGGTGATCGTCAACCTGCACGGGTCCGGATCCAATGCGTCCCAACAGGCGGTGTACAGCACCCTCGCCGTCAAAGGGCCCGAGCGGGGCTTCGTCGTGATCACGCCGAACGCCACCGGTCAGCCGCAGCAGTGGGACGTCTACGGAACTCCGAAGGTGGATGACGTGGCCTTCATCGACGACCTCCTGGCCGACGTCGCGACGCGTGCGTGCATCGACCCGACCCGCACATTCGCGACCGGCATCTCCAGCGGAGCGGCGATGAGCTCGCTGCTGGCGTGCGAGCAGGGCGACCGGTTCCGCGCCGTCGCGCCCGTCTCGGCGGTGATCTTCTTCCCGCCGGTGTGCACCAAGGGACCGCCGGTCAGCGTGATCGCGTTCCACGGCACCGATGACTTCATCGTGCCCTACGCCGGAGGTCCGATCTTCGGTGCGGGTGGCAGCGTGGTCTACCCCGGCGTCGCCAAGGGGATGAGCGGGTGGGCGAGCCGAGCGCACTGCGCGCCGACGCCGCAAAGCACCGCGGTCACTGCACACGTCACGCTCGAGGAATGGACGGGGTGCGCCACGGGTGCGACGGTCGAGCTCTACACCATCAACGGCGGAGGCCACACGTGGCCGGGCGCGTTCCCGGTGCCGTTGCTGGGGGCGACGACGTCGGAGATCAACGCCACCGACATCATCCTCGACGCGTTCAGCCGTGCCTGATCTCGTCACCGGCGCGGACGGTTCCCGGCGATGCCGTTGGGGAGCGTCCACCCCCGACTACGAGCACTACCACGACACCGAGTGGGGTCGTCCCGTGACCGACGACGTGCGCTTGTACGAGAAGCTCTGTCTCGAGGGCTTCCAGTCCGGTCTCTCGTGGATCACGATCCTCCGCAAGCGCGAGGCGTTCCGCAGCGCCTTCAAGGGCTTCGAGCCGGCGAAGGTCGCGCGGTTCGGCGAGAAGGACGTCGAACGCTTGCTCGGCGATGCAGGCATCGTTCGCCACCGCGGCAAGATCGAGGCGACGATCGCGAACGCCAAGGCGACGCTGGCCGTGCAGAAGGACCTCGGTTCGCTCGCCGCCCTCGTCTGGTCGTTCGAGCCCAAGCGCCGCTCCGCACCGTCGTCGTTCGCCGACGTGGCTGCATCGACGCCTGAGTCGACCGCGTTGTCGAAGGAGCTCATGCGCCGCGGGTTCAAGTTCGTCGGCCCGACGACGTGCTATGCGGCGATGCAGTCGCTCGGCATCGTGAACGACCACATGCGGGGATGTCACGTGCGTACGGCTTGCGAGAACGAACGCAAAGCGCTGCGGTGACTGTGGGCCGCCCGGGGCTCGAACCCGGCACCTTGGGATTAAAAGTCCCCTGCTCTACCCGATGAGCTAGCGGCCCGGCGGCCCAGCGGCCCGGTGGCTCGGAGCGTAGTGGTGACTCTGCGCTCCTCGACACGCCGGTCGTAGGCTTCGCCGATCCACTCGCCCGCTGACCTCATCGATCTCGACCGATTCCCGGTCGGAGACCTCGACGGAGCCGTCGGCGCCGCGGGCGATCGCCGAGGGCAACGCCGCGCTCCGCGCGGAGGGCGTGTGCATCCTGCCGGGCTTCCTGCGCGCCGACGTGATCGATGACCTCGTCGACGAGTGCGAGAAGCTCGCGGTCCTCGGCCACTTCAGCGAGGTCTCCGGTACGCCGTACATCGAGGCGCCCGATCTCTCGTATCCGGATGGGCATCCTCGCCGCGTCGCGGACCGCACGTCGCTCACCGCCGTGGCCTACGACCTGTTCCCGAGCGACTCGGCCATCCGCGCGCTGTACGAGTGGGATCCGTTGATGGAGCTCATCGGCGCCCTGCTCGGTCGATCGCCGCTCTACCGGTATGCGGACCCCTTCGGCGCGCTGAACCTCGCGGTCATGAACGACGACGACGAGCTGCACTGGCACTTCGACCAGACCGACTTCGTCGTCTCGATCGCCATCCAGTCGAGCGACGAGGGCGGCGACTTCGAGAACGCGATGCTCATCCGCTCCTCCGACGACGAGCACTATGACGATGTGGCCGCAGTGTTGGATGGCACCGCACCCGATCGGGTACGAACCGAACCGATGACGCCGGGCACGCTCATGGTCTTCGAGGGCCGCAACTCGATGCATCGCGTCACGCCAATCAAGGGGACGCGTCCCCGATATGTGGCGCTGCTCGCGTACGACACCAAGCCAGACACCGACTCCTCGTCGCGCCTCAAGATGGTGCGCTACGGCCGCTTGCCGTGAGACTCACACAGTTCGGCGAAGGCTTCGCCGGTGAAGGTGCCGAGGCCGCGCACGTCAACACCGTGCTCGGCGCGGCTGGCAGCGCCGTCGAGTCGGCATGGGCGACTGCGCTCGCGACGCCGTCGGCCGGGCACGCGCCGTTCGTCTGCGTGATGCGCCCGGGACTCCCCGTGCGGCCGCTCACCCTGTTCGTCAACAAGGCCGAGATCCGAGGCGACCGCCACGGTGAGCTCACCTGGGGAGCCGCGCAGGCCGGTGTGGCGAGCGGTGTCGCCCAATGCGTGAGCGAGGCGGTCATCCCCCGAGAACTTGCCGCGACGGGTCTGCTCATCGCCGCGGTCTGGGTGAGCTGGGCGGCCGACGACCCCGACGCGGTGTTCGAGAACAACCGCGTCGCCATCCGCATGGCGCTGACTGCCGGCGCGACAGGCTCACCGTCGGTCGACGACGTGCTCGCCGAATCGGCCGAGCCGTGGAATCCCTTCTACCGATTCCGCGAACGGCTGGCGTAGGGTTCGCGCGATGTCTTGGGAGCAGAGCGGCCGCGACGGGCCCGCCCCCGCGAAGCGCGGTGGCATCGGCATCGAAGTTGTCCTCTTCGGCATCGTCGCGCTCGCCATCGGCGCGTTCATCGGGCAGAACACCAACAAGATCAAGATCGATTGGCTGTTCCTGAACTTCAGTGCGCCGCTGTGGCTGATCATCCTCGTCGTGCTGGTCATCGGGGCACTGCTCGATCGCCTCGTCACCGTGATCATGCGGCATCGGCGCAACCAGCACGAGACTGATCGGCGCGACTGATCAAGGCGACAGGTCGGTGCAGCTGCGCAGCTGCTCCCACTGACCGATCTGCGCTGCGCTCTGCCGCGTCGCTCATCGGTGAGGGGATGCTCGCAGCGACCTTCATCGGGATCCACCGGTAGCTGTCGATCACGCGTCCCGTCGCCTTGACCTCGATCACTGCTCCGACGTTGCCGCGTGGCCACACAAAGTTCCCGAGTCCGTAGGCGACGAACGCGCCGTCGAGGAATCCGTCGCCTTGGACAGCGATGCGCGTGGGCTCCGACGATGATGTCCACGCCCGCGGCGCGCAGGTCCTTAGCGAGGCTCTCCTGCACTCCGGTCGGGCAAGTGAGCAGCTCGGTGCCCCAGTGGAGGAACACGACGACGGTGTCGGACGACGCGCGGGCCTCTCGCACCGCGGCGAGCAGACGTTCGCGCGGAGCGCCGTCGTAGGCGGAGGCGATGCCGGGCTGCGAGTCGGTCGCAGTCCAGGACGAGAGCAGCGCGGAGTCGATCACCCGGCTGGCGCCGAAGATGGCGATGCGTTGCCCGTTCACCGTGACGCGGTAAGGCGCGTACGCCGCTGCTGCGTTCGCGCCGATCCCGACGACGGGGAACTTGGTTGCGCCGATCGCTGCGAGCGTGTCGTCGAGCCCGACTGCCCCGAAGTCGCGTCCGTGGTTGTTCGCCATCGTCACGACGTCGACGCCGGCGGCGGCGAGTGCCGTGAACGCGCTCGGTGGGGCTCGGAAGGTGTACGTCTTCGCTTCGGGCGAGCCGCGGGTCGTGATGGCCGTCTCCAGGTTCACCATCGCGATGTCGGCCTGGGACATGACCGGCGCCATCGGTGCGAGCACCGTCGACGGATCCGCGGCGAGCCGCGACGCGGCCGAGTCTTCGAACTGCGTGTCTCCCGCGAACATGAACGTCACCGATTGACCGCTGCCTGTCCACGCGCGGTCGTCGGCCGACAGCAGTCGTGACGCGCCGCCGGCGGCGGAGCCAGACCCGGGGTTCGCCGAGACGGTGGTCGTCGTCGTGGAGGTCGTCGCGTCAGTGACGGGTGAGAGCCCTGTGATGTCGACCGTGGAGGAGGGGTTGCCGATCGTCGGCGCGGTCTCGGGCACGGTCGTCGACACCGTGGTGCTGGTCGTGGAGACCTTGCTCGTGTCGTCCCGAGTGCGGTCGTACGCGACCGTTATCGTCACCCCCGCCAGGGTCGAGCGCGATGATCGCGCCGAGGCGGGCAGACACCATTCGGTCAACCTACCTGCGCCTAACGTGACGAAATGATCGACGACGTACGGCGCGCCGTCTCGAAGGATCCGACGATCGATCTCACGACGACGGGCCGTCGCTCGGGCGACGCCCACCGCATCGAGATCTGGATGATCGTGGTCGAGGAGCGCTTCTTCATCACCGGAACTCCAGGTCGTCGGGGCTGGTTGGCGAACGCACGCAACGACCCCCGGGTGGTCGTGCACGTGAAGAACGGCATGGTCGCGGACCTCGTTGCCTGGGCTCACGTCGTCACCGAGGAGACGACGCGTCGATGGGTGCTGTCCTCCGAGGCCGCCAGCTGGTACCGCACGCAGGCGCCACTTGACACCTTGGTCGCGGAGTCACCGCTCATCGAGCTCATCTTCGACATCTCCGACTGAATTCCGAACAGGAGCCCAGGTGCACATCGAGGACATCGAGTACCACGTCGACGGCGTCCGCATGGTCGGACACCTCGCGACAGACGACGCGAGGACAGGCAAGCGGCCCGCGGTGCTGGTCTGCCACGAGGGTCCCGGTCTCGACGACCACGCGAAGGGCCGCGCAGAGCGTCTCGCCGGTCTCGGGTACATCGCCTTCGCCCTCGACTACCTCGGTGACGGCCAACCAGTGCCGCTCGACCAGGTGATGGTGCGCCTGATGCCGCTCATGGGCGACCCGGACCGCATCCGTCGGTTGGGTCAGGCAGGGCTCGACGTGTTGGTCGCACACGAGCACGCCGACCCGACCCGCCTCGCGGCGATCGGCTACTGCTTCGGTGGCACCATGGCGCTCGAGCTCGCCCGGGGCGGCGCGGACCTCAAAGCCGTCGTGGGATTCCACTCGGGCCTGCAGACGAGTCGCCCCGAGGACGCGAAGAACATCAAGGGCCGCGTCCTCGTCTGCATCGGCACCGAGGATCCTTTGGTCCCACCGGATCAGCGCACGGCGTTCGAGCAGGAGATGCGTGCGGGCGGCGTCGACTGGCGCATGAACCTCTACGGCGGTGCCGCGCACAGCTTCACGAACCCGCGGGCCAACGAAGCCGGGATGGCGGGGATCGAGTTCCACGCGCCCACCGACGTCCGGTCCTGGACGGCGATGCGGGATCTGTTCGACGAGGCGCTCGGCCCGGTCTGAACCGGGACTACGCGGCGCGCCGACCGTGGCGGAGCGCGAAGCTCGCCGCGACTGCGGCGCCGCCGATCGCGGCGGTGGCCAGCGGTGCCGCCCACACGAGCGTCGGACGCGCCGGTCGTGCCGTGGGGGCGAGGGCTTCGACGCGGCCCGAGCGGCGCACGACCCAGTCACCGACTGGCTCGACCCCGACCGAAGACACGACGCCGTTCACGACGTTGGCGAAGAGGCCGCCGCCGAGCTCACGGCTGTAAGTGGGGTACCGACGACCATGGTGACGGTGCGCGCCCCAAGGCTGGCCGGCTCGCAACGGGCTCTCGGTCATCGTCCACTCCCGCATCCACTCGTGGTTACTCACTGGTAACCAGGCACAAACGTACCCCTGTCCATCGTCACGCGTGCTCCAGTTGTGTGAACTTTGCGCGAGATCAGCGCCGGTAGTCTGCGACCGTGACCCTGGACCCGGTGCTGGCGCAGGTCGAGGCCGACCTCGCGGGTGTCGACCGTGCGATGGCGCGGCTCGACGAGGGCACCTACGACGTCTGCGAGGTCTGCGGCGGACCGATCGGAGACGATCGTCTCGCGGCGGCTCCGTATGCCGCCCGCTGCGCGTCCTCCGCGAGCTGACTCCGCGCCGGTGACCCGCAAGCTCGCGGCGACATCGCTCGTCGGCGCACTTCTTGCCGCGGGGGTGGCGGCCGGCGTCGCGCTCTCCGACGACGATCGCCGCGTTCGCCTCCAGAGATCGGCTCGCGTCTGGCGGCTCACTGCCCGACGCAGCGCGCACTACGCCATCGTGAAGGTGCGGGGCGCGAGGGCCGACGCCGAGCGCCGCGCCGCGCTCGAGCAGCAATTCGCGATCCGCACCGCGGAAGACGTTGCCCGCGAGCTCGGGAACATGAAGGGGGCGATCATGAAGGCCGGGCAGCTCATCGGCTTCATCGCCGAAGGTCTGCCCCCTGAGGCGCAGGCCGCGCTTGCGACCTTGCAGGCCGACGTGCCGCCGATGGCGCCCTCGCTCGCCGAGGGCGTGGTGCGTAGCGAGCTCGGAGACGACCCGAGCCGTCTGTTCCTCGCATGGGATCCCATCCCGGCGGCGGCTGCATCGGTCGGCCAGGTGCACCGTGCCGTGCTTCACGACGGCCGCGAGGTCGCGGTGAAGGTGCAGTACCCCGGGGTCGATCGCTCGATCCGGTCCGACCTCGACAACGCCGAGATGCTCTACAACCTCTTCTCCTCGCTGGCGCTGAAGGGACTCGACGTCAAGGGGCTCGTCGACGAGCTCCGTGCGCGCATGTACGACGAGCTCGACTACCGCATCGAGGCCGCGAACCAAGCTGCGTTCAGTCGCCGGTTTCAGGGCCATCCGTTCATACGGATCCCCGAGGTCGTCGAATCGCTCTCGACTCAGCGAGTGCTCGTCACCGAGTGGGCGAACGGCTGGACGTGGGCGGAGTTCGAGAGCCGCGCCGACGCCGCCGCGAGGCAGCGCGCCGCGGAGGTGCTTTTCCGGTTCGCACAGGGATCCGTGCACCGCGACGGTGTCTTCAACGGCGACCCACATCCGGGGAACTACCGCTTCCACTCCGACGGCACGATCACGTTCCTCGACTTCGGGCTCGTCAAGCGATGGTCAGCCGGCGAGTGGGAGCGGCTCTCGCCGTGTCTGGACGCGATCCTCGCCCGGGACCCCGAGTGGTGCGTGCGTGCGATGGTCGAGGTCGGCTTCCTGCGCCCCGACCACGGCCTCGATCCCGAGCGCGTCTACGCGTACGTGAGCGCTCCCTACGTCCCGTACCTGCAGGACACCTTCACGTTCACCCGCAAGTTCACCGCGGAGGCGCTCGGCAAGGTCGCCGACATCGACGGACCCGACGCAGAGATCATCCGTGCGCTCAACATGCCGGCCTCGTTCGTGATCCTCGACCGTGTGGTCTGGGGAGTGAGCGCGCTCCTCGGCAAGCTCGACGCGACCGGGCCATGGCGGGGCATCCTCCAGGAGTACCGGCACGGCGGCCCGCCGGCGACACACCTCGGCGAGCTCGAGCAGCGCTGGGCGGCCTCGGTCTGATCCTCGCTAGTCGTCGTCCTCGCCGCTCTTGGCGATGAGGAACCCGCGTGCCCGCTCCGTCTTCGGGTAGCGGTTGACGACCTCCCAGAAGGGGGCCGAGTGATCGCCGACGACCAGGTGCGCGAGCTCGTGGACGAGCAGGTAGTCGAGCACCCAACCCGGGAATGCCGCGACGCGCGAGGAGATCCGGATCGATCGCTCGGCCATCGTGCACGACCCCCACGTGCTCTCCATCTCCGTCCACCGCACGGAGGACGCGAGGGGGAGGTGATAGCGCCGGCACAAGACGAGTGCCCGCGCTTCGAGGTCGATGGTTGCGCTGGCGAGCGAACGCACGTGGCGGCGCGCCATCTCCCGCACCCAGCGGTCTTCCTGCCGCACCGACATCGACGCGGGGATCGAGACGCGCAACACGTCGCCAACCGGTCGGGCGGCGACCGTGCGATGACGTCGCGCGCTGCGCACGACTTCGATCCGCACGGGGATGGTGCCGACCTCGATCACTCGCAGACCCGGTCGGTCCGGAGCCATTCCCGGGAGCGGCAGCACGTCACTCACTGTCGGGCACCGTTGCGGCGACCGCCGCATGGTCGATGAGCTCGACTCGCTCGCCGGCCTTGATGTCTTCGCCGTCGACTGTGAGCCAGAGGCCGCCGAGGTTCGCGAGGTGAGGACTCGCGAGGCCGAGCGCGCGCTCGACCGACCGGATCAGACCGCCGTGACTGATGATCAGCACCCGTCCCCCGGGGTTGTACTTCGCGATCCATCGCAGCGCGTCGACCGCGCGGTCCGCGACTTCGTCGTCTGACTCCCAGCCTTCCGGGTGCTCGCCGGCCGCGAGAGCGCCCGGCCAGCCGGCCTCGATCTCGTCGAAGGTGAGCCCGCTCCACGCGCCGACGTCGCGCTCGGCGAGATCGGGTTCGATCGTCAGCGGCACGCCCAAGGCCTCGGCGATGAGCGTTCCCGTGGTGCGGGCGCGGCTGAGGTTGCTCGTCACCACGACGTCGAAGGCGTCGCTCGCACCGAGGGCCTCGCTGGCGACGCGCGCTTGCCGCGACGCCGAGCGCCGACAGCGGGGAGTCGAGCGCGCCCCTGCCACCGCTTCTCCGCGTTCCAGGTCGTCTCCCCGTGACGCAGGACGAGCATCGTCGTGGCGCTCGAGATGGTCGGTCCGCCGGGGTGGGCCATCGAGTGCACCATAACTATCGTGAGGTCGGTGGCCGTGCTTCGTTTGTTTGCCGCTGCTCGCGAAGCGGCGGGTCGCAACAAGGACGATGTTCCCGGCTCTGACGTGGCGGGTGTGCTGGCTGCCGCGTGCGCTCGTTACGGAGAGCCGTTCGCGTCGGTGCTCGCCAGCTCGAAGGTCTGGTTGAACGGTGAGCCCGCCGAGCCGGGCGACTCGGTGCAGGACACCGACGAGGTGGCCGTGCTCCCGCCGGTGTCCGGAGGCTGAGTCGAACGACCCAAATCCCTCAGGGATCGCGCCGATCGTGTCGAAGCATGGACGTGAGGATCATGGCGAGATACACGAACGGCACTCGATACGATCCGGCGATGAGCGACGAGGCTTACCTCGCTGGCCTCGAACAGCGCAGCCTCGACGACGTGCGAGCGATGCGCTTCGAATGCCAGGAGCTCGAGTCGCAGGTCTCTTTCGTCCGCCGGCTCGCACAAGGCCGGCTCGACATCGTCGACGCCGAGCTGAGCCGTCGCCGCGGGGGGCGTCCGCCCTCTGACGTCGCCGAGATGGTTGCCGCACTGCCGAGCACCCTCAGCCGTCACCTGACCGCGCCGGGATCCGGAAAGCGTCCGACGACCATCGAGCCGATCGAGCCCGAACCCGAGCTGCTCGCCCCGCTCGACCGAGTGCTCGACGTCGACGCGCTCGGAGCGCTGCCCTCCAAGTCCGACGTCGAGCTCGCCGAGATCCGCACTGAGCTGGCGGCAGTAGAGAGCGATCTCTCCACGCGCCGACGGGTGCTGTTCGACCGCCTCGACGCGTTGTCCGCCGAGATCACACGGCGCTACCGCACCGGTGAAGCCTCGGTCGAGTCGCTGCTCCAGTAGGGACCGCGTACCCTGCGGTCGTGCGCGACGACCTGGAGAACCGTTGGCGCGAGGTCGGCGAGTTCATCCGTGAGCAGCGCCGCATCGGCCATCTCTCGTTGCGCAAGCTCTCCGAGATGGCGGGGGTGTCGAACCCGTACCTGAGTCAGATCGAACGCGGGCTGCGTCATCCCTCAGCTGAGATCCTCCAGCAGATCGCGCGGGCGCTGCGCATCTCAGCCGAGACCCTGTACGTGCGGGCCGGCATCCTCGACGAAGCCGACGAGATCGACGTCGTGAGCGCGATCCTGCGCGACCCGGTCCTGGCCGAGGAGCAGAAGCACACCCTGGTCAGGGTGTACGAGTCCTTCCGGAACGAGAACGACGCGGCACGAACCCGGATCCGCGCGGAATCTGCAGCAGCCCAGGAGCGTTGACAGGCTCCGTGCGCCGGCTCGCGGTCCTCTCGTTGCATACCTCGCCGCTCGCCCAGCCGGGCGTGGCGGACGCCGGAGGCATGAACGTGTACGTGCGCGAGCTCGTCTCGGCGCTCGCGCAAGCAGGGGTCGACTGCACCGTGTATGTGCGCACGTGGCGCGGCGGCCTGGCGCCAGAGGTGTCGGTCGAGCCCGGGTTCCGGGTGCGCCACGTCGACGTCGGGCCGCCCGACCTTCCCAAGGAGTCATTGCCAGAGACGGTCGACGCGTTCGCCGACGCGGTGCGCGACGACCTCGAGCGCGTGGGCGGCGCGGACATCATCCACGCGAACTACTGGCTGTCGGGGTTGGCCGGGCACCGCCTGAAGCACGAGCTCGACCTGCCGCTCGTCTCCACGTTCCACACGCTTGCGCGGGTGAAGGCGGAGTCCGGTGACGAGGAGCCCGAGCGAAGGGTGCGCTCCGAGGTCGAGATCATCGGTTGCTCCGACGCGATCCTCGCGAGCTGCACGGAGGAGGCCCTCCAGTTCGAGCGTCTGTACGGCGAGACGCCTGGTCGCATCGAGATCGTCCCTCCGGGTGTCGACCATGCGTTCTTCTCGCCCGGTGATCGTCGCGGGGCCCGCACCGCGCTCGGGTTCGGTGACCATCCCGTGCTGCTGTTCGTCGGACGCATTCAGGCGCTCAAGGGCCTCGATGTCGCGATCAGTGCGCTCGCCGCACTGGATCACCGCGAGGCGGTGCTCGTCGTTGTCGGTGGGCCGAGCGGTCACGAAGGCGCCGCCTATCTGGAGGAGGTCGAGGCGCTAGCCGCGGCGCAAGGCGTCGCTGACCGCGTGCGGTTCGTTGCGCCCCAGCCGCACCACCTTCTCTCTAGCTACTACCGAGCCGCCGACGTGTGCCTCGTGCCGAGCCGTTCGGAGTCGTTCGGCCTCGTGGCGCTCGAGGCAGCTGCGTGTGGCACGCCCGTCGTCGCGTCAGCGGTCGGAGGCCTCCGCACGCTCGTCGACCACGGACACTCTGGTTTCCTCGTCGAAGGTCGTGATCCCGAGGTCTTCGCCGCGTACGCCGAGGAGCTTCTGGCCAACGAGGTGCTCGCCGCGGAGATGGGCGCCGCCGCCGCAGCGCACGCTCGCGGCTACACGTGGTCGATGTCGGCCGCCCGGCTGCGGCGTCTCTACGCCGATCTCAGCGTCGGTGCGCTCGTCGAGTGCTCGTGACGCTCGGGGATCCGGCATCTGAGCCCGAGCTCGACGTGGTCGAGGCGCTGATCGAGGATTGGCTACGACGCCAGCTCGACGAGAACCCGATGCTGCTCGCGGTCGATCGCGGCGAACCGGGCGAGCGACGTTGGTACGTGCGGCTGCGCGGCGACGAGAAGGACTTCACGACGATCTGGCTCACCCTCGGCCAACGCACGCTGCACTACGAGACGTATGTGATGCCCGCGCCGGAGGAGAACCACGCCGCGTTCTACGAGCACCTCTTGCGGCGCAACGCCAAGCTCGTCGGCGCCCAGTTCTGCATCGGCGCGGAGAACGCCGTGTACCTGGTGGGCGCGTTCCCCACCGGGGCCCTCCATGACATCGAGGTCGCGGACGGCGAGCTCGATCGCATCGTCGGCTCGATCTACGTCTGCGTCGAGCAGTGCTTCCGCCCTGCCCTGCGCATCGGCTTCGCCTCACGCTTCGCCTCGTGACCGATTCTCCTCTTGACTTCTCAATGCATTTCATGACATTCTGCTCAAGACCCGAGGGCGGCGGGATCACTGGTTCGGGGAAGTCCGGTGAGTCAGTGCGCCCTCGGGCCCTTCGCGTCCCGCACCCCTAACCTCGCCCCCGTGACGCCACGGCTCGTTCTCGTCGGTGGGGGCAAGATGGGGGAGGCGCTGCTCGGCGGCCTCCTCTCGGCGGGTTGGGCCCAGCCCGACGAGCTTGCGGTCGTCGAGCTGGTCGACGAGCGCCGCGGCGTGCTCCGTGCGCTGTTCCCGGGAGTCGCGGTGCTCGAGGCGGTCCCTGCCGCCGAAGCTGCGATCGTGTCCGTCAAGCCGAACGACGTGGAGGCAGCGTGCCGGGCGCTCGCCGAGGTGGGGATCGCGCGAGTCCTGTCCATCGCGGCCGGCGTGCCCACGGTCCGCCTGGAGGCTGCACTGTCGCCCGGAGCGGCGGTCGTACGAGCGATGCCGAACACACCTGCGCTCGTCGGCGCCGGCGCCGCGGCCATCGCCGGGGGCGCCGCCGCCTCGGACGACGACCTCGCGTGGGCGGAGTCGATCCTGCCGCGCGGTGGGCACCGTCGTGCGCGTCGACGAGGGTTTGCTCGACGCGGTGACCGGGGTATCGGGATCGGGCCCGGCGTACGTGTTCCGGTTCGCCGAGGCGCTGATCGAGGCAGGCGTGCGGGCCGGCCTCCCGCACGAGATCAGCGTGGCGCTCACCGAGCAGACCCTCGTCGGGTCGGCCCGCTTGCTCGCCGCCAGCGACGACCCCCCCGAGGCGCTCCGGGCCGCGGTCACGTCGCCGGGGGGCACGACCGCGGCTGCGCTCGCGGTGTTGGACGACGCCTCGTGGTTCGAGGCCGTCGTCGACGCGGTCGCCGCCGCCGCTGCGAGGTCTCGCGAGCTCGGTGTGACGTGAGGAGTGCATCCTGATGGGGAACCGGGTGATTCCGTCACCAAACCGCCCCTTTTCCCGCGAGCGGCCGGTGGTTTACAGTCCGGAGCACGCGGAGAAGGGGTTGTCCATGGCCCAGACGGTGGCTCGAACGCGGTTCCTGACCGTGGCCGAGGTTGCGCAGAACCTGCGGGTGTCGACGATGACGGTGTACCGCCTCGTGAAGGCGGGGCATCTCGCCGCCACCAGGATCGGCAAGTCCTACCGCATCAGCGAGAGCGATCTCGACCAGTACTTGGCCAGCCGCTACACGCAGGCTGGCTGACGGCCGGGGCGGGGCGGCTTCGGCCGCCTCTCGACCCAGCGGATCGGGCCGATGGTGCCGGGGGGTCACCATCGGCCCGTTTCGCGTCTCTGCTCCTGTCGCCATAGCGTCGCCGCGGCATGGGCCGTCGCTACGACACGATCTCGCTCCTCACCGACTACGGGCTCACCGACGAGTTCGTCGGCGTCGTGAAGTCGGTCATTCGCGACATCGCACCGCACGTCACCACGATCGACCTGACCCACGACGTGCCCGCGTTCGACGTGCGAGCGGGTGGGCTGGCCCTCGCGCGGTGCATCCCCTACGTCGCGGGCGGGATCGTCCTCGCCGTCGTGGATCCGGGCGTCGCGACACAGCGCAAGGCGGTGGCCATCGAGGTCGTCCACGGGGACGGCGTGCTGATCGGGCCGGACAACGGCCTGCTCGCGCCCGCCGTCGCGCTCACCGGCGGGGCCGAGCGTGCCGTCGCCCTCACCAACCCGGAGTACCAGCTCCCCGCGCCCGGGCAGACGTTCGCAGGTCGCGACATCTTCGCCCCCGCGGCGGCGCACCTCGCGAACGGCGTCGATCTCGCTGACCTCGGCGCGCTGCTCGACCTCGACCTGCTCACGCCGGCAGTCGTGCCCTTGTCTCGTCGAGAAGGAGAGGCGGTCGTCGGCGAGGTGCTGTGGGTCGACCGGTTCGGAAACGCGCAGCTGAACATCGATCCGGACGAGGTCGAAGATCTCGGCGACCGCCTCTCGGTGAGCGCCGGTGGCGCCCGTCGCGTCGCTCGTCGGGTCGACGCGTTCGCCGCGCTCGGGCCGGGCGAGCTGGGGATCATCGTCGACTCGTACGGCTTGCTCGCAGTGTGCCTCGATCAGCGTTCCGCGGCCGACGAGCTGAGCGTGGCCGCGGGCAGCGAGGTGCAGCTCTCCTCACTCGGTGACGATGGGGACGGGCGAGGCACACCGATAGCGTTCACGCGGTGAGACGGGGCACGACGATCGCGCTCGGCGCGCTGCTGGCGCTGATCCTGTTCGCGAGCGTCTTGCAGCTCTTCGTGCTCGCTCGCTGAGCGAGCTACACGCGCAGCGCGATGCGATCACGGCTGAACTTCGTGATGCCGCCGCGCACGAGGAAGAACGCGATCAGCCAGAGCACCGCGCCGACCGTCAGCGCGACCGGCAGGGCCACGAGCAACAGCCCGGTTGCTTGACCGAGAGCGATGAAGATGAGCGGCAGGATCACCGCGCCGCCGAGCTGGTTCGCTTCTTGAGACGTGCGCGCCCGGGCCGACACCCTCACCATGAGACCCAGGCCGAGCGCTGCCACCGCTGGCGCGACCCACAGGATCATCACGGCCCACAGCCGCGTCGGCACGAAGATCCGGTGCATCACGGGCCACGCGATCGTGTTCGTCACGAGCGCGAAGCAGAGGAAGCCGACCCACGACACGATGACCGCCGGCACGAAGGCGCCGAGCAGCTTCGCGAGAAAGAGGTCCCGGTCGCTGATGGGGAGGTGCAGCAGGACCTCGATCGTCTTGCGTTCCTTCTCGCCGGCGAACGAGTCGGCGGCAAGGACGACCGACACCATGAGCGGCACGATGAGGAAGAGCGGCGCGAGCAGGTAGCCGTTGACGAGCACGACGAGCTGCTCGCGGACCGGAAGCTGTCGGATCGGCGCGGCGACGTCACCGGGGAGGCGGCTGAGGAACGAGTCGACGTTCACATGCGTGACCGACCTCGCCGCCAAGCCCACTCCGGCGGGCAGGAGCACGAACAGCAGGAGCGGCACGAGCAGCATCGGGAGCACGACCGCCTTCGACCGCTTCACCGCAGTGAGGTCCTTCCACATGACCGCGCGGATCGCGTTCGTGTCGATCGTTCTGCTCACTTCTCCGCCTTCTCGTTGACGACTGCGAAGTACACGTCCTCGAGCGTCGGCGGCATCGGGACGGCGCCGTACACGGGCACCTCCCGAGACGTGAGGGACGCGACGACGAGCGGGATCACCGAGCGGTCGTGCACGGTCACGTGGGCTCCGCTCCCGGTCGAACGCACACCCAGCACGCCGGGTGCCGCGCCGAGCATCACCACGAGCGCGTCGTCTGCAGGCGCTCCGAGGTCGAGTGAGACATCGAGCCCCTTCCAGATCTCGCCGGCGAGGTCCGCGGGCGTGCCGAACGCGAGGAGGTGGCCGCGGTCGAGCACTGCCATCCGATGCGCGAGCCGGCCCGCTTCGCCGAGGAAGTGTGTGCAGAGCAGCACGGTGCGGCCGTGCTCAGCTGCGAGGCTGCCGATGAGGTCGATGACGTCACGAGTCGCCTCGGGGTCGAGGCCCGACGTCGGCTCGTCGAGGAAGAGCACATCGGGGTCGTGCAGCAACGCGCGTCCGAGCGCGACTCGTTTGCGCTGACCCGTCGAGAAGCCCTGCACGCGCTGGTCGGCGCGGTCGGCCATCCCGAACCGGTCGAGCATCGCGGTCGCCTTCGCGCCGGCGTCGCTGGTGGTCATCCCCCGGATCCTCCCGGTGACGACGAGGTTCTCCCACGCCGTTAGCCGGTCGTCGAGCCCCGCGTTCTCGGTCAGGACGCCAGTACGCCGGCGCACCTCGTTGCCATCGGCGGCCGGGTCGATCCCCAGCACTCGACTCGAGCCCCGATCGGGGGCCAGCACGCCGTTGAGGAGCCGGACCGTCGTGGTCTTGCCCGCGCCGTTCGGCCCGAGCACTGCGAGCACCTCACCCGGCTCGGCGTCGAGCGTGAGGTCGGCGACCGCGAGCTGCCCGCCGAACGACCGCGTCAGACCGTCGGTGACGATCGCGCTTCCGGCGGCTCGGCCCACAGTCATCGCTCCAGTCTGGCTCCGGCCTACCGGTTACGGCAGGCGGAGGTGCAGGAAGGCCGGGAAGGTGTCGAGGATCTGGATCACGAGCTCTCGCACCCCGACCGCGTCCGTCGGGTCAGGCGAACCGGCCGGTGTCGTCGACGACGGAGGCGCTGCGGTGGTCGGCGCTGCGGTGGTCGGCGCTGCGGTGGTCGGCGCCGGCTTCGGTGCGGGCTTCGGGGGAGGCGCGGTCGTGGGGGCCGGGGTCGTCGGCGGTGCGGGCGCGGCGGTCGGCGCTGCGGTGGTCGGCGCTGCGGTCGGCGGCGCCGCCGTGGCGGGCGCTGCGGTCGGCGGTGCTGTGGTGGGCGCGGGTGCCGGAGCGGTCGGCGGCGGCGGTGCGGCGTCCTTCACCCCCAAGAACCGATGGGTCGTGAAGAGCTTGTCGTTCGCATCTCGTCCGACGCAGACGCCGACCCGGCTGAAGTCAGGGTCGACCAGGTTCTTGTAGTGGCCCGGGCTCGAGACGAACGCGTCGAAGAGCGAGCTGACCGTGCCACCCATCCCGACGTTCTCCCCGCCCTTGCGCCAGTCCGGCGCGGCGGCGGCGATCGCGGCGGCGAGGTTCGGGTCGTGGGAGATCGCGCCCGCCGCGATCATCTGGTCGTTCCACGTGCAAGCGCTGGCCGCGAGTGCGGGATCCGGGGTCAGTGGGGCGAGGCCCTTCGACGTCCTCAGTGCGTTGATGTCGGCCACGAACTCCGCCTCATCGGGAGGCGAGGACGCCCCCGCTGGCCCCGAGGCCGCAACCAGGAGCCCGGCCGCGAGGCAACCCGCAAGCACAGCCGAGCTGAGGGCTCTCGGGATACGACGCACCGTGTCCCTTCGGCATGCCCGAGGGGGCCACTTGAGCCGAAAACCGCCTCTTCGGAAGGCCTTTGCACGTCCTGCCGCTACGCTCGCCGGGCCGTGAGAGGGGGGCCTTCACACGTGAACCTGGCCGCGATCATCGAGCCGCATCCCGACGACGCCGTGGCGCTCATCTCACGGGGCGCGCCCACGACCTATGGCGAGCTTCGGGAGCAGGTCGCGGCATTGCGGGGCGGGTTGGGCGGCCTCGGCCTCGGGCCGGGTGACCGGGTGGCGCTCCTGTGCTCGAACAACCCGGCGTTCGTCGTCTCGTACCTCGCGGTGACCGGCATCGGGGCGGTCGTCGTGCCCCTCAACCCGCTCAGTCCTGCCCCCGAGCTCGAACGTGAGCTTGCCGCCGTCGACACGGTCGCGGTGATCGTCGGGCCGGCCGGTCGTGCGAGCTGGGGCGACGTGGACAGAGCGAGCGTGCCGTCCGTGCGCACGGTCGTCGCTACCGCGGGTCATCCGTACGACGATGCCCAGACGTTCGAGGACCTGCTCGCGTCCGCACCGGCGCCGCTAGTGCCTCGCGGCGCCGACGATCTCGCCGCGTTGCTGTTCACGAGCGGCACGGCAGGGTCGGCGAAGGCGGCGATGCTCACCCACGGAAACCTGGTCTCCAACCTCGAGCAGGTGCAGGCCCAGCCGGGCCGAGGCCTCGAGGCGAGTGACGTCGTCTTCGGGGTCCTCCCGATGTTCCACATCTTCGGGATGAACGTGGTGCTCGGCTTGGCCCTGTACGCGGGCGCGGCCGTCGTGCTCGTCGAACGATTCGATCCCGCCACGGCGCTCGAGACGATCGAGACAGCGCGGCGTCACGGTCATCTCCGGGGCACCGCCGATGTGGACCGCGTGGGCGACCCTTCCGGCAGTGAGCGACGTCGGCGTTCTCGTCGGTGCGCATCGCGTCGACCGGCGCGGCGAAGATGCCGGAGGATCTGTCCCGTCTGTTCCAGTCCCGCTTCCATGTCGAGCTCCTCGAGGGCTACGGCCTCACGGAAGCGTCACCGGTCGTCACCGCATCGCCACCGGGCGACTCGCGCGTGGGCTCGATCGGGCTGCCGCTGCCCGGCCTCACGGTGCGGCTCGTCGACGCGGACGGCGACGACGCACTCGCGGGTGACGCGGGTGAGATCTGGGTCAAGGGTCCCAACGTGTTCTCCGGCTACTGGCACGACGAAGAGGCGACGGATCGCGCGCTCTCGTCGGACGGCTGGCTGCGCACCGCGGACATCGCTGTCGCGGACGACGACGGCTACCTCTACCTCGTCGATCGAGCGAAGGACCTGATCATCGTGTCGGGCTTCAACGTGTACCCGGCTGAAGTCGAGGACGTGATCGCCGACTTTCCCGGTGTGGCCGAAGTGGCCGTGGTCGGCAGCCCGCACCCGTCGACCGGCGAGGCGGTGAAGGCGTTCGTGGTGCCCTCGGGCGACACGTCGGTCGACGAGGAAGCGATCATCGACCACTGCCGTCGATCCCTTGCGCGCTACAAGTGCCCGACGAAGGTGATGTTCGTCGACGAGCTACCCAAGGGTTGGGGAGGCAAGGTCCTTCGGCGCTCGTTGCGCTGACTCAGTCGGACCGACCACGGGCTCCGCTCGCGGGGCTCTCGGCGACGAGGTCGCGACGAGGAAGCCGGCGAAGAGCACGGTGACCCCGATCGTGAGCGTGACCGCGAAGGCCTTGGAGGCGCCGAGCCGCCCGTTCAACGTGCCGCTCGCCCCAAGGATGAGCGTGCCGGCGGCAATGAGCGCGTTGCCGACGGCGAGGCGCGTCGGATGTGCGGCGGGGCCGCGGCCGGCGGTGCGCTCACGACCATTGAGCACGCGCCACAAGGACAGCACCGCGCCGCCGAGCACGACGAGTGCCGCGCCTCCCGACCCGACCGCGGCGAGGATCCGGGGAAGGGGGCCGAACACGTCGCTACCGGTCGGGAGATCGGTGCCCGAGATCGGTGCCTTCAGCGGGGCGACGGTGAGGACGCCCGCCGCGAACGCCGCGGCCAACGTGAGGCCGAGCGCGACGCGGTCGCCGGCGCGCTGGCCGGTGAACAGGTAGATCGTGCCGAGGGCGAGGTAGGGCACGTTCAAGATCGCCCCGAAGAGGAAGAACACCCGGAACGTCGGGCCGGTCCACCCTGCCGACGACCCCAGCCACAAGGCGCTCGACGCGACGGTGAACATCCCCAGCGCGACGGTCCAGGCGAGATCGTGGCGGCGCCGGCGGGCGAGCCAGCGATCGAGGGTGCAGAAGGTGAACGCCAGCGCCACGAGCGTCGCGGCCGCTGCCAGCGCGGCCTGTGCGGTCACCACGACATGGCAGCGTAAGAGGCGCGAGGGGCTTTGTGAACTCGCGCACGTGGGCGTACCCTGCCAGGGGCATGGCTGAGCGCGCGCGGCGGCGCATCCCGGAGGCCACCGTGGCCCGCCTGCCGGTGTATGTCCGGATCCTGCTCGAGGTGGCCGAGGCACGCACGGCCACCATCTCCTCCGAGCGGCTCGCGGAGATGGCCGGGGTGAACGCGGCCAAGGTCCGCAAGGACCTCTCCTACCTCGGCTCGTACGGCACTCGGGGCGTCGGCTACGACGTCGAGTACCTCTTGTTCCAGATGAGCCGCGAGCTCGGCCTCACCCACGATTGGCCCGTGGTGATCGTCGGTGCCGGCAACCTCGGTCACGCGCTCGCGAATTACGGCGGGTTCGACGAGCGAGGGTTCCCCGTCGCTGCGATCGTCGACATCGACACGGCCAAGGTCGGCACGAGGGTGGGGGCCGCGAAGGTGCGTCACCTCGACGACCTTCCCCAGATCGTGTCGGGGCTGACCGACGTCATCGGCATCATCGCCACTCCGGCGGTCGGTGCGCAGGAGGTGGCCGACCGGCTCGTGGCCGCAGGCGTGACGTCGATCCTGAATTTCGCTCCTGCCGTGCTCACCGTGCCGAGGGGTGTGTCGCTCCGGAAGGTCGACCTGGCGGTCGAGCTGCAAATCCTGAGCTTCTACCAACAGCGCCGCGGTGGCGACCGGATCGCAAGTGCATAGGCAGACCTAGAGTGATCCCGTGTCCGTCGTAGTCATCGGTCTGAACCACCGCATCGCTCCGCTCGACATCCTCGAGCGCACGAGCGTCGACGGTGCCAGCCTGCCGAAGGCGCTCGACGATCTGTGTGCGCGGGCGAACATCACCGAGGCCGTGCTGCTGTCCACGTGCAACCGCACCGAGGTGTACGTCGTCGCCGAGCGCTTCCACGGCGCGTACTCCGACGTGCGCGACTACATCGCACAGCACGCGGGCCTGCCGCCAGAGGCGCTCACGTATCACCTCTACAGTCACTTCGACGAAGGCGCGGCCAACCATCTGTTCGCTGTGGCCGCGGGGCTCGACTCAGCGGTGCTGGGCGAGACCGAGATCCTCGGCCAGGTGCGCGACGCGTGGGAGGCCGCGAAAGGCCACGGCACCGCGCGAGCGACGCTCAACGCGCTGTTCCGTCACGCGGTCGAGGTCGGCAAGCGAGTGCGCACCGAGACAGGGCTCTCGCGTCACACTGCGTCGGTGTCGCGGGCCGCAGTCGCGATGACCGCCGACGCGCTCGGCGGCCTCGCAGGTCGTCGCGTCCTCGTGCTCGGCGCGGGTGACATCGGGGAAGGCATGGCGGTCGCGCTTGCCGACGCCGGCGTCGCCGAAGTGCTCGTCGCGAATCGCACCTTCGACCGCGCAGACCACCTCGCCTCCCGACTCGGGGGTCGCCCCGTGCGACTGCTCGAGCTCGCGGACGCGCTCGTCGAGGTCGACGTGCTGCTGACGTCCACCGGTGCGCGGTCGATCTTGGTCGAGCACGCGGACTTGGTGCCGGTGATGGCTGCTCGTCCCGCGCGGCCCCTCCTCGTCGTCGATGTGGCGGTGCCCCGAGATGTGGATCCCGGCGTCGCGTCGATCCCCGGGGTCACGTTGCTCGACATCGACGACCTGCGGGCGTTCGCGGACAAGGGGTTGCAAGAGCGGCGCAGGGAGATCCCCGCGGCACAGCACATCGTCGACGACGAGGTCTCGCGCTGGATCGACCATTCGACGGCGCGCGAGGTGGCGCCGCTGATCGCCGCGATGCGTGAGTGGGCCGACGGCGTGCGCGAAGGCGAGCTCGATCGGGCCAAGACAAGGCTCGAGCAGCTCGAGCCACGCGAGCGAGAGGCGGTCGAGGCGATCACCCGGGGCATCGTCGCGAAGCTGCTGCACGAGCCGACGGTGCGGCTCAAGGAGGTCGCCGGCACGTCTCGCGGCGAGCGGCTCTCCGAAGCCTTGCGCGACCTCTTTTCGCTCTAGGCCGTCGAGACGCGCATGCGGGTGCGCATCGCGACGCGGGGTAGTCCTCTTGCTCGTTGGCAGGCGGAGCGCGTCGCCGCCTTGCTCCGTGACACGGACCCGTCGGCCGAGGTCGAGCTCGTCATCGTCGAGACGCTCGGAGACATCGCGCGCGACCGTCCCATCCATGAGCTCGGCGGCCAGGGTGTGTTCGTCAAGGAGGTACAGGCCGCGGTGCTCGGCGGGCACGCGGACATCGCGGTGCACTCCGCGAAAGACCTTCCGTCGTCCCCTGCTCCCGGTCTGGTCATCGCCGCGGTTCCGGAGCGAGGCGACCCGCGCGATGCGCTCGTCGGTCGCGCGCTCGACGCGCTCGCCGAGGGAGCGACGGTTGCGACGGGTTCGGTGCGGCGCCGGGCGCAGCTCGCCCACCTGCGCCCGGATCTCGAGTTCGTCGGCTTGCGGGGCAACATCCAGACTCGGCTCACGAAGGTGCCGTCGAATGGCGCGATCGTGATGGCCGTCTCCGCCCTCGATCGGCTCGGCCTGTCCGCGCAGATCGCCGAGGCGCTCGACCCGTCGGTGATGCTTCCGCAGGTCGCGCAGGGTGCACTCGCGGCCGAGTGCCGAGTCGACGATCCGGCCACGTTCGCGTTGTTGCAACGCATCGAGCACGGACCGAGTCGGGCCTCCATCGACGGCGAGCGGGCGTTCCTCGCCGAGCTCGGAGGAGGCTGCGACCTGCCTGTCGGCGCCCATGTGACCGCGTTGCCTCAGGGGTGGCGCTGTGAAGGGCTCATCGCCGACCTCGACGGCTCGACCGTCTTGCGTCATGTCGAGACCGGCAGCGAGCCCGCCGCTCTCGGTGCGCGGGTCGCTCGTGCGCTCCTCGACGACCTCGGCGGCTCTGCGCTGCTGACGCGGTCGTAGGCTCCCGGCATGGCCGACCAGCTCACCGGCGAGGTGACCGAGCTCCTGCAGCAGCTCATCCGCAACCAGTGCGTGAACGACGGAAGTCCCGAGTCCGGTGAGGAGGCGCGCAGCGCGGACCTGCTGCGCGACTACCTCGAGGGAGCGGGAGTCGAGCTCGGGAGCTTCGAGTCGCTTCCCGGACGCCGTTCCCTCGTCGCGCGGATAGAAGGCAGCGACCCCGACGCGCAGTCGATGTGCCTCATGGGCCACACCGACGTCGTTCCGGTGACGCCGAGCGGTTGGCAGCGCGATCCGTTCGGCGGCGAGCTGGTCGATGGCGAGGTGTGGGGCCGCGGCGCCATCGACATGCTGAACCTCACCGCATCGATGGCGGTCGCGACGAAGCACCTCGCGGTCGGGCTTCCGGCCGAAGGGAACGTTGCTGTACTTCGCGGTCGCCGACGAGGAAGCCGGCGGGCACTGGGGAGCCGAGTGGGCGCTCGAGCACGAGCGCGACGCCGTCGCGGCCGACCTCGTCATCACCGAGTCGGGCGGGCTCGTGATGGACACCCGCGCCGGCCAACGGGTGACGATCACCGTGGCCGAGAAGGGCGTGATGTGGCGCCGCCTCCGCGTGCGGGGTACGCCCGGACACGGTTCCGCGCCTTTCGGCGCGGACAACGCGTTGGTCAAGGCGGCCGAGGTCGTGCGACGCATCGCGGCGTACGAGCCCAAGGCACGGGTGATCGACCTGTGGGAGAACTACGTCGACGCGTTCGATCTCACCGACGAGCAACGCGATGCCCTTCGTGATCCGAGCACGATCCTCGACGCGTGCCGCGCCCTGCCAGATCAGGGAATAGCCAAGCTCGCGCACGCGTGCACGCACACCACGTTCTCGCCGAACGTCGCCCACGGCGGCGTCAAGACGAACGTGATCCCCGACGTCGTCGATCTCGACATCGACATCCGCGTGATGCCGGGAGAGACCGACGACGATGTCGCGCGCGCACATCGATGCGGCGTTGGGTGACCTCAGCAGCGAGGTCGAGCTCAGCATCTTGCAGTCGGGCGAGTACACGCGCTCTCCGACCGACACTCCGCTCTACTCCGCGCTCGAGAAGGTCGCGCAGCGCGTCTATCCGCAGGCGACGCTGATGCCGGTGATGACCGTCGGTGGCACCGACGCCCGCTTCTACCGGAACGCCGGCACGCTCGCGTATGGCTTCGGCCTGATGAGCAAGGACGTCACGTACCAGAAGTTCCGCTCGCGCTTCCATGGCAACGACGAGCGCGTCGACGTCGAGTCCCTGCGGCTGACGACCGACTGCTGGCTGTCGTTGGTCGAGGACGTGCTGGGGTGAGGCCGCCCCGCCCGCTCGCCGGGCGGCGTGTGGTGATCACGAGGGCGACGGAGCAGGTCGGCGATCTCGTCGAGCGCCTGGAGATGCTGGGAGCGACTCCCGTCGAGGTGCCGATGATCGAGATCGCCGACGCGGCAGACGGCGGCGCCGCGCTCCGCGCCGCCCTTCGCGCCAGACCGGACTGGATCGTCGTCACCTCCGCCAACGGCGCGGCGCGGGTCCTCGAAGCCGTTCCCGATGGCACTGACTCGCTGTTCGCGGTGGTCGGTCCGATGACCGCATCGGTGCTCGAACGAGCCGGGGTGCACCCGGCGCTGATCCCTCCCCGTTTCGTCGCCGAGAGCCTCGTCGAGGCGTTTCCTTCCGGGCCCGGCGTCGTGGTCGTCGCGCAGGCGGCAACGGCCCGTCCGCTGGTCGCCGAAGGTCTGGGAGCGAAGGGCTGGGACGTGCATGCAGTCGAGGCCTATCGAACGGTGCCCGTGACGCCCGCGGCGAGTGCACTGGAGGCAGCCCGCAGCAGCGACGCGATCCTGTTCACCTCCGCTTCGACGGTCACTGCTTTCACGTCCGCCGCCAGCCTCGATGGCGTCCCTCCTGTCGTCGTGTGCATCGGCCCCGTCACCGCTGAGGCCGCGGAGAGCGAGGGCTTGACCGTCACCGCAGTGCCCGACGAGCACACGATCCCGGCGATGCTCGCTGTGCTGGTCGAGGTGCTCGGGTCGTAGGCTTCGCGGGTGACCTTCCCCGCGCGACGTCCACGCCGGCTTCGGCGTACGCCTGCGCTGCGCCGTCTCGTCGCCGAGACGCAGCTGAGGGTCGACGACCTCGTCGCTCCGCTCTTCGTGCGTGAGGGCATCGACGACCCGCAGCCGATCCCGTCACTGCCCGGCGTCGTGCAGCACACGCGCGAGTCGCTGCGCAAGGAGGTGCGTGAGCTCGCCGACCTCGGCGTCCCCGCGGTGGTGGTCTTCGGCGTCCCCCTCCACAAGGACGCGACCGGCTCGCAAGCGTGGGATCCGAACGGCATCGTCCAGGTCGCGCTGCGCGACCTCCGCGACGAGATGGGCGATCGCATCGTCCTCATCGCCGATCTCTGCCTCGACGAGTACACCGACCACGGCCACTGCGGAGTGCTGACCGCGGACGGCGAGGTCGACAACGACGAGACGATCGGCCTGTACGCGCGCACCGCGATCGCACAGGCCGAGGCCGGCGCGGACGTCGTCGCACCGAGCGGGATGATGGACGGCCAGGTCGGCGCCATCCGCACGGCACTCGACACTCGGGGCTACGAGCACACCGCGGTGCTGGCCTACTCGGCCAAGTACGCGTCGGCGTTGTACGGGCCGTTTCGCGATGCCGTCGACGTGCAGATCGTCGGCGGCGGCGACCGCAAGGGCTACCAACAGGACTGGCACAACGGGCGGGAGGCGCTCGAGGAGGTGCGTCTCGACATAGCCGAGGGCGCCGACATGGTGATGGTGAAGCCGGCCCTCGCGTATCTCGACGTGATCGCGGCGGTCCGCGCCGCGGTCGACGTGCCGGTCGCGGCGTACCACGTGTCGGGCGAGTACGCCATGATCAAGGCCGCGGCGCAGAACGGCTGGATCGACGGTTCGGCGGTGGCGCTCGAGCACGTCACTGCGATCAAGCGGGCCGGCGCGGACATCATCCTCACCTACCTCGCACGCGAGCTCGCCGAGACCCTGTGACCGATACCAACGAGGCGTGGTTCCAGCGCGCGCAGGCAGTCATCCCCGGCGGAGTGAACTCGCCGGTGCGCGCCTTCCGTTCGGTCGGCGGATCGCCCTACTTCGTCGCCCGCGCTGAGGGCGGCTACGTGTGGGACGTCGAGGGGAAGCGCTACACGGACTTCGTGCAGAGCTACGGCGCGATCATCCTCGGCCACGCGCACCCGAAGGTGGTTGAAGCCGTGCAGCGCGCGGCGCTCGACGGCACGTCGTACGGCGCGCCGACCGCGCGTGAGGTGCTGCTCGCCGAGGCGATCTGTGCGCGGGTGCCGAGCTGCGAGCGGGTCCGCATGGTCAACAGCGGCACTGAGGCGACGATGACGGTGATCCGCGTCGCGCGCGGCTTCACCGGCCGGCAGAAGGTCCTGAAGTTCGCGGGCAACTACCACGGACACGGTGACGCGCTGCTCGCCGCGGGCGGCAGCGGTGTGGCGACGCTCGGCCTCTCGGGGTCGGCGGGTGTGCCGGCATCCGCGGTCGCACAGACGATCGTCGCGCCCTACAACCAGGTTCCCGTGCTCGACGACGACGTCGCCTGCGTGATCGTCGAACCCGTCGCGGCCAACATGGGCTTGGTGCCTCCCGCACCGGGCTTCCTCGAGGGCCTGCGCGCCGCGTGCGACGCCGCGGGTGCGCTGCTCGTGTTCGACGAGGTGATCACCGGCTTTCGCCTGGGGTCCGGCGGCGCGCAGCAGCGCTACGGCGTCACCCCCGACCTCACGTGCTTCGGCAAGGTCATCGGCGGAGGGTTGCCGGTCGGCGCGTTCGGCGGGCGGGCCGACGTGATGGACGTCCTCGCGCCGATGGGGCCGGTGTACCAAGCCGGCACGCTGTCGGGGAACCCCCTCGCCACCGCCGCGGGGCTCGCCGTGCTCGACGAGCTCGACGACGGCGTCTATCTGATGATGGAGGGCCGCGCCGCGCAGCTCGGCGGCTGGCTGCGTGACGTCATCAGCGAAGCGGGTCTGCCGATCACCGTGCCCGTGGTCGGGCCGTTGCTCGGGCTGCACTTCGCGGGAGACGCGGCCGTCGACTACGACACTGCGAAGAAGACGGACGAGAGGTGTTACGCAGCGTTCTTCCACGCGATGCTCGACCGTGGGGTTGCATTCGCCCCCGGTCCATACGAGGTCACCTTCCCGAGCATCGCTCATTCGAAGGAAGAGCTCGAGCGAGTGGCGGACCTCGCGAGCGCGGCAGCGCAAGAGGTGGCGGCCGCCGCGGTCTGATTCCGGGCTGACTACGGTGCGGCAATGGCAGCACCGCAGAGCGACGCCCTCGTCCTGTTCGGCATCACCGGCGATCTCGCCAAGAAGAAGCTCCTTCCTGCCGTCTACCACCTCGCAGCGCGCGATCGGCTGCCGGCGATCGTGATCGGCGTGGCGTCGCGCGAGCTCGCTGAGGGCGCGCTCGAGCAGCGGTTCCGCGAGGCCGTCACCGCGGTCGAGCCGGGTCCCGACGAGGAAGTGATCGAGAGCGTCCTCAAGCGCTTGAAGTACGTGTCGGGCGACTACCGCGAGCAGTCGACGTTCGTGAAGCTGAAGGAGGCGCTCGAGGACGCGCACTACCCCCTGTACTTCCTCGCGATCCCGCCGAGCCTCTTCGACGACGTCTCCCAGGGCCTCGCCACGCAAGGGATCAACGTCGACGGACGCGTCGTCGTCGAGAAGCCCTTCGGGCGCGACCTCGAATCGGCAGAAGAGCTCAACGCGATCCTGCACGGCGCGTTCGACGAGCAGGCGATCTACCGCATCGACCACTTCCTCGGGAAGGAGTCGGTCGAGAACCTGCTCGTGTTCCGGTTCGCGAACTCGCTCTTCGAGCCCGTCTGGAACAACCACTACATCAACTCGGTGCAGATCACGATGGCCGAGTCCTTCGGGGTCGAAGGGCGCGGCAAGTTCTACGAAGAGGTTGGTGCCCTGCGCGACGTCGTGCAGAACCATCTCCTGCAAGTCGTGGCGCTCCTCGCGATGGATCCACCCGTCGACGCGACCGCGGAGAGCTTGTCGAACGAGAAGGAAAAGCTCTTCAAGCAGGTACGCGCCGTCGAGCCGTCAGAGGCGGTGCGGGGACAGTTCCGCGGCTACGCCGACGAGGACGGCGTGCACGCCGGCTCCGACACCGAGACGTTCGTCGCCCTGCGGCTCTGGATCGATTCGTGGCGGTGGGCCGGCGTCCCCTTCCTCATCCGCACGGGCAAGGCACTCGCGGGCACCGCGCTCGAAGCCGTCATCGAGTTCAAGCCGCCGCCGCGCCTGTTCTTCAAGGAGGTCGGCATGCCGATGCCCGATCCGAACCACCTGCGGTTCCGGCTCGGCAAGAACGACGGCATCACGTTGCACCTGCAGGCGAAGGCTCCCGGCGAGCGGATGGTCACCAAGCAGGTCGACCTGCAGGTCAACTACGACCAGGTGTTCGGCGTGCGCCAAGAGGCCTACGAGCGTCTCATCGACGACGCGATGGCCGGCGACGCCACCCGGTTCGGTCGTGAGAACAGCCTGATGGAGCAGTGGCGCATCATCGACAAGCTGCTGCGTCAACCCGAGCCGGTGCACCTCTACACCAAGGGCACCTGGGGACCTGAGGCAGCGTCGCGCCTCGTTCCGTCGGGCAGCGCCTGGTACGAGCCGATCCTCTAGCGGTCGGGGAAGACTCGGGCGAGTGCCGCGGCCGCCTTGTACGCGGCTTCGGCCGGGCCGAGCTCGTCGGGACGCAGCAGGTTCGCCATGATCCGCAGCACCCACTCCATCAGCGTGCGGCTGCGCATGCCGACGCGGTGAGCTCGCGCATCAACGCGGGTCGACCGATGATCACCGCGAACAGCCGGGCCACCTTGAAGTACAGCCCGTACTCGGCCTCGAGGAGCTTGGCGTACTGCTGCACCGCGAGGCCGTCGCCCGTGTCGAGCGCCTCGTGCAGCACCTGGGCGGCGAGCCGTCCGGTCTCGTACGCGTAGTCGATGCCCTCACCGTTGAAGGGGTTGACGGTGCCGGCGGCGTCGCCGACGACGACGAACGTCGGCCCCACCTTCGGCCCGACCGATCCGCCCATCGGCAGCCGGCCGCCGGTCGGCTCGCCGACCGCAGTCGCACTCGAGATCTCCCAATAGGCAGGCGCCGTCGCGACGTACTCCTCGAGCAGGTGCGTCGTGTTCACGCTTCGGTAGTCGCGAAACGTCGACAGCAGCCCGACGCCGACGTTCACCGTTCCGTCTCCCACCGGGAAGATCCACCCGTAGCCCGGGAGCGCGTTGCCGTTGCGGTCTTTCACATCGAGCGCGCTCTCGATCCAGGGGTCGGCGTGCAACGGGCTCTCGAAGTACCCGCGGATCGCCATGCCCTGCGGATAGCTCCGATCGCGTGACGTGCCGAGAGCCCGTCCGAAGCGAGAGTTCGCGCCGTCAGCGACGACGACGTATTCCGCCCGCACCTCTTGCCCGTTGACGATTGCCCCGCGGACGAGCCCGTGTTCGAGAAGCGGTGCCGTTGCCTCGGCGTCCTGCCACACCGTCGCGCCTGCCTTGACCGCGTTGTCCGCGACCATCTGATCGAGGTCTCGTCGGCGCACGACGTAGCCGAACGACGGCAGGTCGGGGTGCGCCGGCCACTCGAGCTCGAGGGTGATGCCGTGCGCGAGCGCACGGAGCCCGTTGAACCGATGGAAGTCCGCGAGCCGCTCGCTGAGACCCATGTCGTGGAGCTGGCGCACCGCGCGAGGCGTGAGGCCGTCGCCGCACGTCTTCTCCCGGGGGAAGGTCTTCTTCTCGACGACCAGGACGTCGTGTCCGGCGGACGCCAGCCAATACGCAGCTGCCGCGCCCGAGGGACCGCCGCCGACCACGAGGACCTCGTGGCGGCGAGCGGGGTCAGGCATCAGGAGCCGCTGGCCTGGCCGCCCGCTGCCGCCCCCTCGGTCGTGCACTGCGGCGGCACGGGATCCTGACCCGAGAGCACCACGCGCTCGTAGCAGACGACGTCGTTGATCTCCTGGTCGGTGAGGATCTCGCCCCAGGCAGGCATACCGGCCTTGCCGACGCGCTGTCCGCCGGGACGATTGGGGTTGCCGTACGGCTTGCCGACGTGCGGCTCAGAGCCGGACTTCACGAAGGCGACCTGGTCAGCCATGTCGGGGAACGTCGCGAGCACCGAGCCGTTGCTGAGCTGGAACCCGATGCCGCCCGCAGAGTCGCCTGCTCCGGTGGGGAGGTGGCACGACGAGCAGTTCGCCGTGTAGAGCGCTTGGCCCGCGGCGAGCGGACCGGTCACCGCTCTGGTCGGCGGGGTCAGCGACCACTGGTACATGAATGCCCACAAGGGGAGCAGTGCCACGACGGGGATCGCCCAGATCGGGATGCGCTTGCGCCGCAGCGCTGCTTGGACGTAGGGCGGCGGTGGCTTCGGGGGCGGCGCGACGACTGCGGGAGCGGCTGCGGCGGGAGCCGGCGCGGGTGTCGCTGCCGCGGCGGGCGCGACGTCGGTCGACGGCGCGACTGCGGCTCCCGGCGGGGGCGCCGCGGCGCCCGAATCTCCCGTGGACAACCCCAACGCTTCGCGCCGCTCTCGCGAGCGCTTCAGCAGGTGCTCGGGGATCTCGGTCACTACACCCTCCGCGGGCCCGGTCACGGGGACGTCCTCGAGGACGAATCGGCGCTCACCTTAGGCGTCAGTCTGGGCGGGAGTGGAACCGGCGACCTGTAGTTCGATGCCGAGGGCGGCGTGCTAGAACGACGTCCGCTTCGAGTTATCCGGCGCCTTTGCTCTGCCGCAGTCGCCCCCTTTGGACGCCTTCGGCGCTGGGGTAGAGTGGTTGTGCATCCGTTCACGAGCGTCCTCTCGAGGGAGGGCGGTGAGGAGGTGGGGAGGGTCCGTGGCCGCGCTGGTCTTCTCCGTGCTTCTCACGTTCGCGCTGGCCGCGGGAGTCTTCGTGTACGGCACGAAGCGACCCGTCGGGAAGCCGCTCACCTGGGGTGAGGCGCTGCTCGCCGGCGTCTACATGTACGCGTTGCTCTTCCTGATGTACGGCGTGGTGCCCCACCAGTGGCTCACCTTCGCGGACAGCACGTTGAAGATGCGCAAGGACGCGATCCTCGCAGGCCCCGGCTCCGCCGGAGCGATGACATGGCTGCCGTTCACCATCACGAAGCAGACCGTGCGCGACATCATCGTCACGATGATCTACATCGCGTTCCTCGGCGCGCAGATCGCCGGATGGTCGCTCTGGCAGCACCGAGGCAAGACGAAGCCGCTCGCGATCGAGACGTCGACGTACGGACGTCCGTTGGTGAAGGCGAGGTAGCGGTGGCTCGTACCGATGCAAACCCGCCGATGCCGGAGTTCCGCGACGACTACACGCTCGTCGAGGTCGACGCTGACTACTTGGCGAAGGCCGTCAAGCCGAAGCAGTTCATCCACATCGACCAGTCCGAGTGCATCATGTGCGAGGGCTGCGTCGACATCTGCCCGTGGAAGTGCATCCACATGGTGTCGCCGTCGGCGATCGACGAAGCCGACAACACCGAGCTCCCCGGCAGCGATCCCGGCGACCATGTCGTGTTCTTGATCGACGACGACGTGTGCACGCGATGCGCGCTGTGCGTCGACCGGTGCCCGACCGGCGTCATCATCATGGGCAAGGTCGGCGTCCCCGACAACGATGGCGACCCGCACATGCGTGACAACAATCACGGCTACGCCTACGGCATGCGGTTCTAGGAGCACTCGTGGCCAAGACAGTCGACGACAAGCCGGGGCTCGGGGCGAAGGTCTCCGACGCGACCACCAAGATGGTCTCCACCGTGCAGGGCTCGCAGGCCTGGAACTCGATCTTCCGGCCGGGATCGATCTTCCGAAAGGGCTACACCGACAGCCCGCGCAACCGGTCCTACGTGATCATGAACTCGGTGCTGTACCACCTGCACCCGGTGAAGGTGAAACGTCACGCCGTGAAGGTGAGCTACACGCTCTGCCTCGGCGGCCTGTCGTTCTTCCTCTTCATCTTGCTGACGGTCACCGGCATCTTCTTGATGTTCTTCTACCGGCCGACCACCGCGCAGGCCTGGAACGACATCTACGCGCTGCAGACGTCAGTGACGTTCGGTCTCATGGTGCGCAACATGCATCGATGGGCCGCGCACCTGATGGTGTTGTCGGTCTTCCTGCACATGGCGCGCGTCTTCTACCACGGCGCCTACAAGCCGCCGCGAGAGTTCAACTGGGTGATCGGCGTGATCCTGCTCACGCTCACGCTCCTGCTGTCGTTCACCGGCTACCTGCTGCCGTGGGATCAGCTCGCGCTCTGGGCGGTGACCGTCGGCACCAACATGATCGGCTACTCACCGGTGTTCGGCGATCAGATCCGATTCGTGTTGTTAGGCGGGGTCGAGATCGGCCCCGAGACGTTGCTGCGTTGGTACGTGCTCCACGTCCTGATGTTCCCGTTCATCACCGTCATCTTCATGGCCGTCCACTTCTGGCGGGTCCGCAAAGATGGCGGCATCTCCGGTCCGCTGTAGGCCCGTCATGCAGCGCGAGGTCGCCCCATGACCGAGATCCCCGAACACCTACGCAAACGAGCCGAGGAGGCCCGGGCCAAGGCGGCTGCCGCCGCAGGCCCGGCTCCGGCCGAGCCGGCTGCCGCGGCACCGGCCGCTCCCGCCGCAGCTGCCGCGGAGACACCCGCGTCCGACGCGCCCGTGAGCGCCCCGGGTGGAGACGGCGCGGAGTCGCGCATCCCCGCCCATCTGCTCGAGCGCAGCAAGGCGGCCCGCGCCAAGTCCGAGGAGGCGCCGACCGACGTCGCCGTGCCGGCGGGCGTCGCTGCGGCAGCGGCTTCGACCGCGGTTGCCACCGCCCCTCCGCCCGTCGCGGCCGGACCGGGCGGCCACACCCAGCGCTTGCTGACCGTGGTCAAAGCGGGCTCGATCCAGGACGTGCGGGCGACGCCGGTCGACAAGGTGCACGTCTGGCCACACCTGCTGATCATCGAGTTCGTCGCCTCGCTCGCGTGTACGGCGTTCGTGTTCGTGTTCTCGGCATTCGTCAACGCGCCGTTGCTGCAGCTCGCCAACATCAACCGCACCCCGAACCCGTCGAAGGCGCCGTGGTACTTCCTCGGGTTGCAGGAGCTGTTGACGATGTTCCACCCGATGGTCGCCGGTGTGACGATCCCGGGCATGGGCATCTTCCTGCTGATCCTCGCGCCCTACATGGACCGCAACCCGAGCAACAAGCCCGAGGATCGCAAGTTCGCGATCGTGCTGTTCACGGTGTTCATGATGTTCTGGTCCGTCCTCGTGATCATCGGCTCGTTCTTCCGAGGGCCGGGTTTCAATTTCGTCTTCCCGTGGCGAGCGGGCATCTTCTTCGACCTGTGATGAGGCACCGATGAGCGCGGCCACAGTTCTTGCCATCGCGATCCCGATCATCGTGCTCGTCGCGGCGATCGGCGTGATCTCGGCCGCCCGTCGTCGTGACGCGCACGACGCGACGGGCACCTTGTCGTGCGAGACGCGTCGCCGTGATCGTGGCGAGCCCACGTTGCCCGAGCCTCCGACCGAGCCCACCGGGCGCGAGGTCGAGCAGGCTGCGGCCGACGCGCGACGAGGCGGCGGCACCGCGGTGATCCTGGCGGAGAAGGCGCCGGTCGCGCCGTACGTGCCGCCCGATCCGGAGACGGTCGCCGTCACCCGCCGCCAGTTCTTCAACCGCGGCATGGTCACGTTGATGATCTTGGCGCTGTCGGGCTTCGGCGCCGCGGTGCTCGCGTTTCTGTACCCGCGACGCGGCGGGGGCTTCGGCTCGAAGATCACGGTCGGCAAGCTCGACGCCATCAAGCAGTCGATCCAGCAGGCCGACGGGTTCTTCTACGTACCCGAAGGTCGTACGTGGATCACCGAGTACCCGGTCGAGGCGTACCCGAAGGCCGAGAGCTCCGGCGCCTACCTGGCGCCGGTGCTGAACGGCATGAAGAACGGCATCAACGCGCTCTACCAGAAGTGTCCGCACCTCGGATGTCGCGTGCCACAGTGCCTCACATCCCAGTGGTTCGAGTGCCCGTGCCACGGCTCGCAGTACAACCGGGTCGGCGAGAAGAAGGGGGGGCCGGCGCCGCGCGGCATGGACCGGTTCGGCGTCGTGATCACTGACAACATCGTCACGATCGACACGAGCACCGTGTTCCTCGGCCCGCCGATCGGCACGAACACCACCGGTCAAGAAGCGGAAGGCCCTCACTGCATCACCGGAGGTGAGTGAGTGGTCTTCGCCGCGAACCCCGTCGGCCGGAACATCGCGATCATCATCGCGATCGTCCTCACGCTGTGCTGGGTCGCGTACGTCATCGGCAACTTGCGGCGAGGCAAGGCCGAGGTCGGTTCCGAGGTCGAGCTCGCACCGAACCGCAAGCCCTACTTCGACGACGAGCAGCTCGAAGGGCCCAAGCTCACTCGCGCGATGGCCCTTGGCTTCGGCCTCCTCGTCGTGACCGCGGTCGCCATCCCGCTGTATTGGCTGAACGAGCCGAGCCGCCAGGCGGGGGCGATCGACAACTTCGACGCTCAGTTCGTGAAGTGGGGCGCCGAGATCTTCGCCCCGACCGCGCAGGGCGGTTTCAATTGCGCGGGCTGCCACGGCGCCAAGGGCATCGGGGGTGTTGCTGCGTACACGCTCCAGGACCCGGCCACCGGCCAGGTGCGCCAGGTCGCGTGGAAGGCGCCGGCCCTGCAGACCGTGCTCCTCAAGTTCAGCGACGAGGAGGTGCGGTACATCCTCACCTACGGGCGCCCGTTCTCTCCCATGTCGCCCTGGGGCCTCGCCGGCGGTGGGCCGATGAACGACCAGCAGATCGACAGCGTCATCGCCTACCTCCACAGCATCCAGCTCACGCCCGAGCAAGCCCAGGCGGCGGTCACGAAGGCGCTCGCCGACGCCAAGGCCGATCCCGTGAACGTGGGCAAGAGCGATGGCGAGCTCCTGTTCAACATGGAAGCGTCGAGCGGCACCTACTCCTGCGCTCGATGCCACACGCACGGCTGGTCCTATGACGAGCCGCTGATCTCCGGCGGTGGCGCGATGGGCCCGAACCTCACGGGCGGGTCAGAGGGGCGTCAGTTCCCGAGCGAGGCCGATCAGGTCGGCTTCGTCCACGACGGGTCCGAGCAAGGCAAGCGCTATGGCCAACAGGGTCAGGGCACCGGTCGCATGCCGGGCTTCGGGCAGATCTACTCCCCGGAGCAGATCGCCGCGGTCGTGCAGTACGAGCGGGGGCTCTGATGACATCGGTCATGGCGTCGGCGCTCACCCTGGCGTTCGGCTGGCAGCCCGAGATCCGCGGCATCGTCGTCGTGCTCATCGCGGTCAGCGTGCTGATGGGGTCGGTGTACCTGATCTTGTCGACGAACCTCGGCGGCCGGCTCGGCCTGCTGGTCGCGCTCGGCGCACTCTTCGGATGGCTCACGATCCTCGGCACGATGTGGTGGGTCTACGGCATCGGTCTCAAGGGCGCGGACCCCACCTGGAAACCGGTCGAGGTGATCGTCGGCGACGTGTCGAACGCCAACAACGAGATCGCGAGATCGCTCGACACCTGGGAGAAGCTGCCCACGGACGATCCGGGCCGCGGCCAGGCCGTGGCGTCCTCCGACGAGATCCTCACCAAGGAAGCGAAGGTCTTCACGAGCCCGACGGACTACCTGGTGACCGACGTGTACACGACCGGCGGCGGCACCTATCCGAAGTGGTTCTTCAACTTCCGCCACGACCCTCACTACGCATTGGTGCAGGTGCAACCGGTGAAACCGCAGATCTCCGAGGCGGGCAAACCTCCTCCGACACCCGTCGCCGACGAGACGCAACCAGTGGTCTCGGTCCTGATGATCCGTGATCTCGGATATCGACGGCGACCAGCCGCGTTCATCACTCTCGGGTCGCTCTCGATCTTTCTCGCCATCGCGTGGATGCTGCACGCACGAGACAAGGAGTCCATGCGGCGGCGCGGCGTAGCCCTCGAGAAAGCCTGATCGGCGATGGCGCAGTACCTGCCGGTCCTCATGATGCTGGTGCTGGCGACGATCTTCGCGGTGATCAGCCGGTTGGTGTCGAAGCTGATGGCGCCGAGCAGTCCGAACGCGGCCAAGGAAGCGCCGTACGAGTGCGGCATCGTGCCGAGCCGCGAGCCGCCCGAGCGCTTCCCGGTGCGCTTCTACCTCGTCGCGATGCTGTTCATCATGTTCGACATCGAGATCGTGTTCCTCTACCCGTACGCGGTCAGCCAGCGCGAGCTGGGGTCGTTCGGCTTCTTCGCGATCTTGTTGTTCAGCGCGGTCTTCTTCCTGTCGTTCGTCTACGAGGTCGCGAAGGGTGGGCTCGAGTGGGGCCCGATCAACCGAGCGCGCCGCCTTGTGTCGTCAGGTGTGCCGACCGACCGCACGACCGAGTCGACGATCCGTCGCGTCGGTCTCGAAGGACGCGAGGAGGCGGCGTAGATGGGCTGGGACGTCAGCCAGGGCATCGAGGGGATGGACCACAACTTCCTCACAGGCACCCTCGAAGGGCTCGTGCAGTGGGCCCGAGCGCGGTCGATCTTCCCCGCCACGTTCGGCCTCGCCTGCTGTGCGATCGAGATGATGGGCACGGGCGCCGCGCACTACGACCTCGCCCGATTCGGCATGGAGGTCTTCCGGGCCTCGCCCCGCCAGGCCGACCTGATGATCGTTGCGGGTCGGGTCAGCCAGAAGATGGCCCCGGTGCTGCGTCAGGTCTACGACCAGATGATGGAGCCCAAGTGGGTCATCTCGATGGGCGTCTGCGCGTCGACCGGCGGCATGTTCAACAACTACGCGATCGTGCAGGGCGTCGACCAGGTCGTGCCCGTCGACGTGTACGCGCCCGGCTGCCCGCCGAACCCTGAGACCCTCATCCACGCGATCGTGACCCTCCACGGGTTGATCCTCAACGGCGACATCCTCCGCAGGCGCGAGGAGACGGGAGCCGGCGCCGGCGTGACCGTCGAGGCCGCGGCGAGCAGCGCACCCCAGGCGGTCTCGAGGCCGACGCCGATCGTGGTGCGTAGCGGTGCTGGTGCACGATGACGGAGACCGACGTCGACACGACCGGCGAGCAGCCCGTCGGGCCTGAGCTGCTGCACGGGGTGCCGGTCTCTTCGTCCCGCGGTCAAGAGGTGTTCCACCCGAGCCGCGACGAGTACGTGCCGCTCATGCGCACTCTTGCCGACGATGGCTACGCGATGTGCATCGACCTCTGCGCGGTCGACTACCTCGCCCACGGCGGGCGAGACCTGCCCGAGGGTGTCGAGCCCCAACGCTTCGAGGTCGTCGTCAATCTGCTCGACCACGCGGCCAAGCGTCGCACCCGAGTGCGCGTGCAGGTGCCCGAGGACGACGCGACGCTCCCGTCGCTCTACGAGCTGTATCCGGGCACCGAGGCCATGGAGCGCGAGGCGTACGACATGGTCGGCGTCGTGTTCGAAGGGCATCCCGATCCCTCTCGCATCCTCATGCCGGAGGACTGGATCGGACACCCGTTGCGCAAGGACTACGAGGTCGGCCGCATCCCCGTGCAGTTCAAGCTCACGGCGAAGCCGAAGTGAGCGCCTCCCGATGAGCACGAAGGTGCACGAGGACCCGTCGCTCACCAGCGAGGGCGCGCAAGAGCTGCCGTCGCGCAGCGCCCTGTCCCCGAAGGAGATGTTGCGCGAAGAGGGATGCGTCTTGCGCATCTCCGAGGCCGAGGCCAACACGCTCAGCGACCAAGAGCCCTCCGACGATCAGACGATGATCATCAACATGGGGCCGCAGCACCCCAGCACGCACGGTGTGCTTCGCCTCATGCTCGAGCTCGACGGCGAGACCGTGCTGCGCACGAAGCCGATCATCGGGTACCTCCACACCGGGATGGAGAAGACGGCCGAGACCCTCACGTACATGCAGGGCGGCACGAATGTCACCCGCATGGACTACTTGTCGCCGTTCTTCAACGAGCTCGTCTTCAGCATGGCCACCGAGAAGCTGCTCGGCGTCGATGTGCCCGAGCGGGCGACCTGGATCCGCATGCTGATGTCCGAGCTCAACCGGGTCGCATCACATCTGCTGTTCCTCGCGACGAACGGCATGGACCTCGGCGCAGTGTCGATGTTGCTCTACGGCTGGCGAGAGCGCGAGGAGGTGCTTCGCTTCTTCGAGACCGTCACGGGCCTGCGCATGAACCACAACTACATCCGGCCCGGTGGCGTGGCGGCCGACCTGCCGCCCGGATGGCGTGACGAGGTGCTGCGGCTGCTCGAGCTGATCCCGCCTCGCCTCGACGAGTACGACATCCTCCTGACCGAGCAGCCGATCTTTCGCGAGCGCTCGCAAGGAGTCGGCCTCATCACCGCGCAGGAGGCGATGGCGCTCGGCCTCACCGGGCCGATCCTGCGTTCGACGGGAGTGCCGTGGGACCTGCGCCGCGACATGCCGTACCTCGCGTACGAGGAGGTCGAGTTCGACGTCGTGGTGGGGAGCTACGGCGACTGCTTCGACCGCTACGCGATCCGCCTCAACGAGATACGTGAGTCGATCCGGATCGTGCACCAGATCCTCGACAAGATGCCGAACGGCGACTATCGGGTGCAGGACAAGAAGGTCACGCCTCCGCCGCGCGCTCGCATCGACGAGTCGATGGAGGCGTTGATCCACCACTTCAAGATCTTCACCGAGGGGTTCAAGGTGCCCGAGGGTGAGGTGTACGTCGCCATCGAGTCGCCGCGTGGTGAGGTCGGCTGCTACATGGTGTCGGATGGCAGCTCGAAGCCCTATCGCATGCACTTCCGGGCGCCGAGCTTCGTGAACCTGCAGGCGCTGCCCCACATGATGCGGGGAGGGCTCATCGCCGACGCTGTCGCGGTGATCTCTTCCGTCGATCCGGTGCTGGGGGACGTCGACCGCTGATGGCACGTCTCACTGATGCAAACGTCGCGCTCGCGCGCCAGATCATCACGCGCTACCCGCGGTCGCGTTCCGCGCTCGTGCCGTTGCTCCACCTCGCCCAGGAGCAAGACGGGTGGCTCACCGACGACGCGATGTCACACATCGCGGAGCTCCTCGGGCTCACGCCCGCTGAAGTGCTCGGCACCGCGAGCTTCTACGAGATGTTCAAGCGCGAAGAGGTCGGCCGGTACCTCGTGAACATCTGCACCGACATCGCCTGCCACCTCAACGGAGCGAACGAGCTCCTCGCCCACGCGCAGGACGCGCTCGGCGTGAAGGCAGGCGGCACGACCGAGGACGGATCGATCACGCTCGAAGACGTGCAGTGCATCGCGGCCTGCACCGAGGCGCCGTGCCTGCAGGTGAACTACCGATACCGCTACAAGGTCACGCCTGCCGCGCTCGATCAGCTGGTCACCGACCTGCGGGCCGGGCGCCTGGCCGGTGAGGTGCCCCCGCACGGCACGCTCGCGACCGTGCGGCAGCAGATCCCCGCCGAGCGGTGGGCCGGCACGGGGCCGGCCGCGCAAGCCGAAGTCGACGAGAGGTTCCGAGCATGAGGCTCACGAGGTTCGCGGCATGACGATCAGCAACGCGCCGCTCATCGTCTCGTCGCGCTTCGAGCAGGCCGACGGCCACACCCTCGAGGGATATCAGCGCACCGGCGGGTACTCGTCGCTGCGCAAGGCGCTCGGCATGGATCCGGCCGCGGTGACCGAAGAGGTGAAGGCCGCGACCCTCCTCGGCCGAGGCGGGGCGGGCTTCCCGGCCGGCACGAAGTGGGGCTTCCTTCCCCCGAACGTGCTCCCTCGCTACGTCGTGGTCAATGGAGACGAGAGCGAACCGGGCACGTACAAGGACCGCATCCTGATGGAGCGCGACCCCCACCAGCTGATCGAGGGCCTCCTCATCTGCTGCTACGCGGTCGGCGCCGCGCAGGCCTTCCTCTATGTCCGGGGCGAGATGGCGCTGGCACAGGAACGGATCGCCGCGGCGCTCAACGAGGCCTACCGGGCCGGCCTCGTCGGCAAGGACATCCTCGGCTCGGGATACTCGGTCGACATCGTCCTGCACTGGGGGGCCGGCGCGTACATCGTCGGCGAGGAGACCGCCCTCATCGAGAGCCTCGAAGGTCAGCGGGGCATGCCGCGCCTGAAGCCGCCGTTCTTCCCGGCGACGAAGGGTCTCTACATGCAGCCCACGATCGTCAACAACGTCGAGACGCTCAGCAACTTGCCGTGGATCATCGAGAACGGCGGCGCTGCGTTCGCCGCGCTCGGCAACGGCAAGTCCACCGGCACGCGGCTGTTCGCGGTGTCGGGGCACGTGAACCGTCCCGGCGTGTACGAGGTCGAGATGGGCGTCACGACGTTCCGTGATCTCGTCGAGCACTACTGCGGCGGCATCCGCGAGGGCCGCGCACTCAAGGCGTTCATCCCCGGAGGCGCCTCTTCACCGTGGCTGTTCGAGGAGCACCTCGACCTCCCGCTCTGCAAGCCGACGATCGACGCGGTGGGCTCGATGCTCGGCTCGGGCGCGATCGTGATCATGGACGAGACCACCGACGTGGTGCAGGCGTGCTGGAGGATCGTGCGATTCTTCGCCCGCGAGTCGTGCGGCAAGTGCACGCCGTGCCGGGAGGGCACCACCTGGCTCGAGCGCATCCTCGCTCGCATCCTCGCGGGGGAGGGCCGCGCGTCCGACGTCGACCTGCTGATGGATGTCTCCGACAACATCAGCCCAGGACTCCTCTGGCCGCCGAAGCAGACCACGATCTGCCCCCTCGGTCCGTCGGCGACGGCCCCCATCGCGTCTGTCGTGCGCCGCTTCCGCGCCGACTTCGACACGTACCTCCCGGTCGGGGAGGTGGCGGTTGTCTGAGCTGTCGGTCACCGTCGACGGCCAAGTCATCACGGCCGAGCCCGGCGAGCTCGTGATCGCCGCGGCCGAACGCCACGGCATCTACATCCCTCGCTTCTGCTACCACCCGCGCATGACGTCGGTGGGCATGTGTCGCATGTGCCTCGTCGAGGTCGAAGGGCCCCGCGGCGCCGCGCTGCAGGTGTCGTGCATGCTCGATGCCGCGGACGGGATGGTCGTGCACACGGCCTCGCCCGCCGTGAAGAAGGCCCAGGACGGCGTCCTCGAGTTCCTCCTGATCAACCATCCGCTCGACTGCCCGGTCTGCGACAAGGGCGGCGAATGTCCGCTGCAGGACCAGACGATGGCGTTCGGGCCGGGCGAGAGCCGCTTCGTCGAGGAGAAGCGTCACTTCGAGAAGCCGATTCCGATCAGCGACCTGGTCTTCCTCGATCGTGAGCGCTGCATCCTGTGCGACCGCTGCACTCGCTTCGCCAGCGAGGTCGCGGGCGATCCCCTGATCAGCTTCACCGGCCGCGGCAACGAGACCCAGGTGCTCACGTTTCCGGACGAGCCCTTCGCGTCGTACTTCTCGGGAAACACCGTGCAGATCTGCCCCGTGGGCGCCCTCACCGCGAAGCCGTACCGGTTCAAGGCTCGCCCGTGGGACCTCGAGCAAGAGGAGTCGACCTGCACGACGTGCTCGGTCGGATGCCGGGTCACCGTGCAGTCCTCGCGGGATCGTGTGCTGCGCTACCAGGGCGTCGACATCGACCCGGTGAACTGGGGTTGGCTCTGCGACAAGGGCCGATTCGGCTTCGAGTCGATCGAGAGCGCCGAGCGGCTCTCCGCTCCGCTCGTGCGCGAGGGCGACCGGCTCGTGGAGGCGTCCTGGCCAGTCGCGCTCGAGCGGGCGGCGGCGGCGATCCGAGACGCACTTGCGGCGGGCGGACCGGAATCGGTCGCCGTCGTCGGCGGTGCTCGCCTCACCAATGAAGACGCCTACGCGTGGGCCAAGCTCGCCAAGGCGGTCATCGGCACCGACAACGTCGATGCGCAGATCGGTGACGGCCTTCCTCCTTCGCTCGTCGTCGGCCTGCCGATGGCCACGATCGACGAGGCGTGCGCGGCGGACACACTGCTCGTGCTCGCCCCGGATCTGAAGGAAGAGCTGCCGGTGCTCTACCTGCGGGTGCGTGATGCGGTGCTGAAGCACCGCCTTCGGGTCATCGAGCTCTCGCCGACAGCGACGTCGCTGACGCCGCTCGCGGCAGCGTCGTTGCGATACCGCCCCGGCGAGCAGGCGCAGCTCGTCGACTCACTGCTGAGCGGTGCCGCGCCCGAGGGCATCGGCACCGACTGGTTCGCCCAGTCGCAGAACCTCGTCGTGCTCGTGGGGCGCCCGTCGGTCGCCGAGTCAGAGCAACCGACGTCCGCGGCGATCGGGGCCGTCGTCGCCGCTCGTCCCGATGCCCGGTTCCTCGTCGGCGTACGCCGCGGCAACGTGCGCGGGGCGATCGACATGGGCCTGGCGCCCGGGCTCTTGCCGGGCCACGTCACACTCGAGAGCGGCCGTTCGTGGTTCGCTTCTCGCTGGGGCAGCGCCGTGCCATCCAAGAGCGGTTTCGACACCGCCGGCACGTTGCAGGCAGCTGCCGACGGTCACATCGGATGCCTCGTGCTGCTCGGCGCCGACCCGCTCTCCGACTTTCCCGATCGCCGGCTCGCGGAACGGGCGCTCGCGGGCGCCGACCGCATCGTCGCCGTGGACACGTTCCTGACCCCCTCGGTGCAGGGCGCAACCGTCGTGCTCGCAGCCGCTGGCTACGCCGAGAGGCGGGGCACGACGACGAACCTCGAGGGCCGCGTCAGCCTTCTGGCCCAGAAGGTCACACCGCCCGGCACGGCGAGGCCGGACTGGATGATCGCAGCGGAGCTCGCGGTGCTGCTCGGTGGAGACCTGAGCGTCGGGTCGGTCGAGGACATCTGGGCCGAGATCGAAGCGACGTCGACCGCCCACGCCGGGATGACGCTCGACATGCTGCGCGGCTCAGCGGGTCATGACGGGATCGTCGCCGGTGGGCAAGACGCCGTGGGCCGGCCCGAGATGGTGCGCTTCACCGGGGCGGACACGGCAGCGGAGCTGCCGCCGCTCGACGCCTACTCTCTCCGGCTGGTGTCGGCCCGCACGCTCTACGACCTCGGCGTGGCGTTGCAGCACTCGCCTTCGCTGTCCGGCCTCGCGCAGGACATCGTGCTGCACATGAACCCGACTGACCACGAGCGCCTTGGCGTGGCGTCGGGTGGCCAGGTGAAGGTCACCTCGTCGCGGACGACGTTGCTCGTCGACGCGGTCGCTGACGTGTCGGTCGCCCGTGGAGTGGCGGCCCTCGCGTTCAACCGGCCGGGCACAAGGGCGGCTGATCTGATCGACGCGGGCGCCATGGTGACCGACGTACGGGTGGAGACGCCTTGATGCACCTGCTGTCGGCGGTTGGCGGTGATCCGCTCCTCAACGGCAACATCGACCTCGCGGTGGTGTTGATCGTCGCGTTCAAGGTCATCGTCGCGTTCGCGGTGTTGCTCGTCGGCGTGATGCTGATGATCTGGTTCGAGCGCAAGCTCATCGCGGACATGCAGAACCGCGTTGGGCCCAACGTCGCGGGGCCGTGGGGTGTGTTGCAGACGTTGGCCGACGGCATCAAGCTCTTCTTCAAGGAGGACTTGCTGCCCGAGCGCGCAGACCTCTTCGTCTTCCGTCTTGCGCCGTTGCTTGCGATGGTGCCTGCGTTCATCACGTTCTGCGTTGTGCCGCTCGGTGGCGTGTTCCAAAACGGCAATGACGGCGTCATCCACATCTTTGGACACGACACTTACCTGCAGGTCGCCGACCCGCCGATCGGGATCCTGCTCGTGCTCGCGATGTCGTCGATCGCGGTGTACGGCGTGATGCTCGCTGGCTGGTCGTCGGGGTCGAAGTACCCGCTCATCGGTGCGGTGCGGGCGTCCGCGCAGATGGTCTCCTACGAGGCGGCGCTCGGTCTCGCGGTCGCAACCGTCGTGCTCGTGAGTCGCACGTTGTCGACGCACGGCATGGTGACGGTGCAGGACCGGATCGTCAACTGGAACGTCGTCGCGACTGGCGTCGTGCCGTTCGTGATCTTCCTCATCGCGGCGACCGCTGAGCTGAACCGCCCGCCGTTCGACCTCGTCGAGGCCGAGCAGGAGATCGTCGGTGGCTACAACACCGAGTACGCGTCGATTCGGTTCGCGCTCTTCTACATCGCCGAGTTCATGAACGTCGTGACGATGTCGGCGATCATCGTGACCCTCTTCTTCGGCGGTCCGAGGGGGCCGCTGCTGTTCGGTCCCGACTGGATCTGGCCGACGTTCTGGTTCTTCCTGAAGGTGCTCGTCTTCATCTTCACCTACGTCTGGTTCCGGGCGACGCTGCCGCGGCTCCGTTACGACCAACTCATGGACCTCGGGTGGAAGGCGCTCATCCCGCTCGCGTTCGGATGGCTGCTGATCATCGCGTTGCTGCGCCTGGCCCGCGACCAGCACTGGAACGTGGGTCTCGCGGCGGTCATCGGATTCGCCGTCGGAGCGGTGTGCTACGTGCTGCTCGCGGCGGCCATCAGTGTCGCGAAGCGCAACCGCGTCGACGTGGGGGAGACCTTCTGATGGGGTACCTCCGCGGCTTCACGGTCACGTTCAAGACGCTGTTCGAGAAGCGGGTCACGACGCAGTACCCGAAGGACAAGATCCCCAAGCCCGAGCGACTCCACGGCCGCCATGTGCTGAATCGCTACGAGGACGGGATGGAGAAGTGCATCGGCTGCGAGCTCTGCGCCGGTGTGTGTCCGGCCCGGTGCATCTACGTGCGCGGCGCGGACAACCCGATCGACGATCCGGTCTCGCCCGGTGAGCGCTACGGGTTCGTCTACGAGATCAACTACCTGCGGTGCATCCACTGCGACCTCTGCGTCGAGGCGTGCCCGACACAGGCGATCACCGAGACGAAGCTCTTCGAGTTCTCCTTCACGAACCGCAGCGACGCGATCTACACGAAGGACGAGCTGCTCGTCGGCGACGACGGCAAGCCCAAGCAGCTGCCCTGGGAGGACTGGCGCGAGGGCGACGACCTCCACACGTCGGCGTGGATGCGCGCGACCTCGCCTTCGGGTGACGCCGCCTTCGAGGGCACGGTGGCGTGGTCGGGCGAGCTCGGCTACGGCGTGCGGGCGCCCGAGCCGTCGCAGCCCACGATCGACGAGCAGACCGACAAGCAGAGCGACGAGCAGACCGACGAGACGGCCGACTGATGGACGCAGCGGTCTTCATCGTCGCCGCGACCATCGTGCTCGTCGGAGCGCTCGGAGTGGTGCTGCGCTCGCACCCGGTCCACTGCGCGTTGAGCCTGGTCATGACGCTCTTCGGCATCGCAGTGTTGTTCATCGCACAAGAGGCGCAGTTCCTCGCAGCGGTGCAGGTCATCGTCTACGCCGGCGCGATCGTCGTCCTCTTCCTGTTCGTGATCATGCTGCTCGGCGTGGACCGGGCGGAGGACCTCAAGGTCGAGCCCCTGGCCGGGCAGCGGCCCGCAGCGATCATCGCGGGTGTCGCGATGGCGGGCCTCCTGCTCGCGGCGATCTTCTCGGGAGCCCGCGCGGTCACCGGTGTGAAGGCAGCCAACGGAGCGCTCAGCCCCGACGAATCGAACATCGTGACCCTGGCTCGATCGCTGTTCACCAGCTACGTGTTCGCCTTCGAGCTCACCTCGGCGCTGTTGGTGATCGCCGTGGTCGGCGCGGTGGTGCTGGCCCGACGTCCCCCACGCTCCGACGAGGAGGTGGCTCCGTGACGCCGACCTCGACGTGGTACCTCGCTCTCGGCGCGGTGCTCTTCACGATCGGCATGGTCGGCCTGCTCGTGCGGCGCAACCCGCTCGTCATGTTCATGTGCGTCGAGCTGATGCTGAACGCGGCGAACCTCACGTTCGTCGCCTTCTCGGCCCGACTCAATGACGTCGCGGGTCAGACCGTCGTCTTCTTCGTGCTGGTCGTCGCCGCAGCCGAGGTCGTGGTCGGCCTCGGGCTCATCGTGGCGATCCTGCGCCGGCAGCCCACGGCCACGGCCGACGACATCTCCCTGATGAGGGGCTGATGCTCGAGCTCGTCTGGCTCGTCCCGGCGCTCCCGCTCGCCGGCTTCTTGCTGCTCCTGGTCTTCGGCCGGCGGCTCGGGGAGCCGCTCGCGGGCTGGCTCGCGTCGGCTGCGGTGGCGCTGTCGTTCGTCGTCACGTTGATCGTGCTGGGCGGCCTGCTCTCCAAAGGGTCCGATCAGCGAGAGTTCACCCAGGTCCTGTTCCAGTGGATCCCGGTCGGCAACCTGCACGTCGACGTCGGCTTCCTCGTCGATCCCCTGTCGATCACGATGGCCATCTTCGTCACCAGCATCGCGGCACTGATCCACGTGTACTCGATCGGCTACATGCACAAGGACGAGCACTTCTCGAAGTTCTTCGTCTACATGAACCTCTTCGTCTTCTCGATGCTGATCCTCGTGCTGGGCGACAACCTCGTCCTCACCTTCGTCGGCTGGGAAGGCGTGGGCGCCTGCTCGTACTTCCTCATCTCCTTCTGGTTCACGCGGGAGGAGGCTGCAGTCGCGGGCAAGAAGGCCTTCGTCACGAACCGCGTCGGCGACTTCGGCTTCATGCTCGGCATCTTCCTCACGTTCAGCGCGCTCGGCACCGTGAACTACCTGGTGATCGACGCGAAGGCGTCGACGCTCGCGGCGGTCACGGCGACATCGATCGCGCTGCTGTTCTTCGTGGGTGCGGCGGGCAAGTCCGCCCAGCTGCCGCTCTCGATCTGGCTGCCCGACGCCATGGCCGGCCCGACGCCGGTCTCTGCGCTGATCCACGCCGCGACGATGGTGACCGCGGGCGTCTACTTGCTGTGCCGTCTCGCGCCCGTGCTGAACGAGTCGAGCACCGCGCTCAACGTCATCGCCGTCGTCGGCGCGATCACCGCGCTCTGGGCGGCCACGGCTGCCTGCGCGCAGTTCGACATCAAGCGCGTGCTCGTGTACTCGACCGTCAGCCAGCTCGGGTTCATGGTCGTCGCGGTCGGGTGCGGCGCGTACGTGCCCGCGATCTTCCACATGATCACCCACGCCTGCTTCAAGGCCCTGCTGTTCCTCGGCGCCGGCTCGGTGATCCACGGCCTCGACGGCGAGCAGGACATGCGCCGCATGGGCGGGTTGCGCAAGCTCATGCCGGTCACTGCGGCGACGTTCTTCGTCGGTTGGCTCGCGATCGTGGGTGTGCCGCCGTTCTCGGGCTTCTGGTCGAAAGACGAGATCCTGGTGCAGGCGTGGGACAAGAGCCCCGCGCTCTGGCTCGTCATGTCGGTCGCCGCCGTGCTGACCGCGTACTACATGAGCCGGCTCGTCTTCCTCACCTTCTTCGGTGAGTCCCGCTGGGACAAAGGGGAGGGCGAGCACGTCCACCCCCACGAGTCACCGCCTCTGATGACCGTGCCCCTTGTGGTGCTCGCGGTTGCCGCGACGGCCGCGGGGGCGCTCGATCTCCCGTTCAGCCGGATCAAGTGGCTCGACCAGTTCATGGATCCGCTGTTCGGCGAGATCGGGCACGAGGTCTCACTCAGCGGGGCGGCCCAGCTCGGGCTGATCATCCTCTCGACGATCCTGGCACTCGTCGGCATCATCTTCGCCTACGAAGCGTGGATCGAGCATCGCATCGGCACCGAGCGTCTCGAACCGGTCCTGCTGCAGCGCGCGTGGTACGTCAACGACGGGTACGCGGCGTTCTTCGGCGGCCCGGCGCGGGTCGGCGCCGAGTTCACGAGCGAGGTCGTCGACCATCGAGTCATCGACGGTGCGATCAACGGCGTCGGCGGGCTCGTCAAGAGTGGAGGTCGGCAGCTGCGCAAGCTGCAGACCGGGTATGTCCGCAGCTACGCGCTCGGCATCGCCGCCGGCGCGGTGCTGCTGCTCGCATGGTTCGTCTCGCGGGTGAGCGTCTGATGGACTTCCCGATCCTCACCGCGCTGGTGCTCACGCCGGCCATCTCCGCGATCGTCGTCGCCCTGCTTCCTTCTCGGCGTCCTGAGGTCGTGAAGCTCGTCGGCCTCGCTGCCGCGGTGCTCACCGGGGCGCTGAGCATCGCCTTGCTCGTCGGGTTCGATCGCTCGAGTGGCGGCTTCCAGTTCGTGACCATCCACGAATGGATCCCGACGTTCGGCATCTCGTGGCACCTCGGCGTCGACGGCATCTCACTGTTCCTCGTCGTGCTCACCGGGGTGCTTTTCCCGATCGCGCTCTTTGGCGTCGATGCGCACCACAACGTGAAGGCGTACACCGCGTGGATGCTCGTGCTCGAGGCCGGCTGCATCGGCACGTTCCTGTCGCTCGACCTCTTCCTCTTCTTCGTCTGCTTCGAGATCGTGCTGGTGCCGATGTACTTCATCATCGGGCAGTGGGGCCACGGCGACCGCGTGTACGCGGCGACCAAGTTCTTCCTGTTCACGATGCTCGGCTCAGCGTTCATGCTCGTCGGGATCATCGCGACGGCGGTGCTGCATCAGCGGGGCACCGGCGGCCCGTTCACGTTCGACGTGGTCGCCATCGCGGAGAACCCCGGCATCTCCCAGAGTGCGGGACGGTGGCTCTTCCTCGCCTTCGCAGTGGCGTTCGCAGTCAAGGTGCCCTTGTTCCCGGTGCACACGTGGCTCCCCGACGCGCACACGAACGCGCCAACCGCGGGCTCGGTGATCCTGGCCGCGGTGATGTTGAAGCTCGGTACCTACGGCTTCGTCCGCTACGGGCTCTACCTGTTCCCGGAGGCCACGGTCTACTTCGCGCCGGTGTTCATCACGTTGGGCGTGATCGGGATCACCTATGGGGCGATCGTGGCCACGATGCAGCGCGACCTGAAACGTCTCGTCGCGTACTCATCCGTCGCACACCTCGGGTTCATCATCCTCGGCACGTTCGCGCTCACCACGCAGAGCCTCACGGGCGGCGTGGCGCAGATGATCAACCACGGCATCTCCACCGGAGCGCTCTTCCTCCTGGTCGGGATGATCTACGAGCGACGCCACACCCGCGAGATCGCGGAGCTGCACGGGATGCAGAAGGCGATGCCCGTGATGGCCGGCTTCTTCACCGTGGTCATGCTCTCTTCGATCGGCTTGCCCGGGCTCAACGGCTTCGTCGGCGAATTTCTCATCCTCATCGGGTCGTTCCTCGGTGCCCGCTGGTGGGCGGTCGTCGCCGCAACCGGGGTCATCCTCGCTGCCCTCTACCTGCTGTGGGCCTACCAACGGGTGTTCCACGGCGAGCCCGATGAGGCGAGCGCGGCGATGAAGGACATGAACCTGCGCGAGTGGGTGACGATGGTGCCCCTCGTCGGCCTCATCGTCTTCCTCGGCGTCTACCCGAAGCCGATGCTCGACCGCATCCAGCCCTCGGTCGACACACTGATCGCGCACATCGAGCACCAGGTGCCCAGCTTCACCGAGCCGAGCCAGGCGAGCGGGGGAGACTGATCGTGCTGCACGTGCTCGCGCAGACGGCGACCTTCCGCACGCCGCCGATCGAGTGGTACGCCGTCACACCCGAGCTCATCCTCGTCGGCGGAGCGCTCGTGATCATGGTGGTCGCCGCGTTGGTGCCGAAGGCGCTTCCGCGCGGCACCTTTGCCTGGGCAACGGTGGCCGTCGCCGCCGCGGTGCTGATCGACGCCGCCATCCTCTGGAGCGACGTGCAGAGCGACGGACCCAAGTCGGTGATCGCCGGCGCGCTCGGGCTCGACGGGTTCGCCGTGTTCTTCATGGTCCTGACCTCGGTGGCCCTGATCCTCGGCGCGCTGTTCGCCGATGGTCAGCTGAGACGCAGCGGGATCGACGGGTGCGAGCCATACGTGCTGATGCTGCTCTCGGCGACGGGCGCCATCGTGATGGCCTCCGCGAATGATCTCATCGTGCTTTTCCTGGGCCTCGAGACGCTCTCGATCGCGCTGTACGTGCTGGCCGCGATGGACCTGCGACGGCGCGAGTCGCAAGAGGCGGCGATCAAGTACTTCGTGCTCGGCGCCATGTCGTCTGCGTTCCTGCTCTACGGGATCGCGCTCCTCTACGGGGCGACCGGCTCCACGAACCTCGCGGCGATACAGCAATTCCTCAATGACAACGTGCTGCTCGAGAACGGGCTGATGCTCGCGGGCCTCGCCCTCCTCCTCGTGGGGCTCGGGTTCAAGGTCGCGGCGGTGCCGTTCCACAGCTGGGTGCCCGACGTGTACCAGGGCTCACCGACGCCGATCACGGGCTTCATGGCTTCTGCGGCCAAGGCAGCCGCGTTCGCCGCGCTGCTGCGGGTCTTCTACGTCGCGTTCGACGCCTACCGCTACGACTGGAAGCCCGTCATCTGGATGCTTGCGGTGCTCAGCATGGTCGTCGGCTCGGTGTTGGCGATCATCCAGACCGACGTGAAGCGGATGCTCGCGTACTCGTCGATCAGCCACGCCGGTTTCATCCTCGTCGGCGTGCAGGCCGCGAGTGCACTCGGCACGGGAGCCGCACTCTTCTATCTGCTCGCCTACACGTTCATGGTGCTCGGTTCGTTCGCGGTCGTCGCGCTGGTCGGCCCGGCCGACGACGGCAGCCACGACATCTCGACGTTCCGAGGCCTCGGGTCGCGGCGCCCGATGCTCGCGTTCGCCTTCACGGTCTTCCTGCTCGCGCAGGCCGGGGTGCCCCTGACCTCGGGTTTCTTCGCGAAGTTCTACGTGATCGAGGCGGCGGTCGACTCGAAGTCGTACGCGCTCGGCGTGATCGCGATGGTGTCCGCGGTGATCGCAGCGTTCCTGTACCTGCGGGTCATCGTCGCCATGTACCTCTCCGAGCCCGAGGACGAAGTGGCGCCCGCGGGCCCGCCCGTAGGGGTGCCCGGAGCGGCCGCGCTCGGACTCGCGCTGGCCTTCGCGTTCACGGTTGTCGTCGGCATCGCACCGAGTGCGGTCATCGACTTCGCCAGGGATGCCGTGCCGGTGCTCGTCGCCACCCGCTGACTCACCGGCTGTTCTCCGACCCGTTCGCGCGATTGACGCACCATGACGCGGGCGAACGCGCACACGGTTGGGGATGAACCTCAGGTAAGGTGGTCAACGCGGTGTGCTCGTCGAGCATCCGCGGTCGAGTGCAGCGCTCAGGCGCAGGTTCCGCTTTTCGAAGCGATTGGCCATGCATCAACGGCCATCCGCAGACCGAAAAGGAAACCTCATACTCATGTCTTCGACCCTTGCCGGGTTCGCCGATCTCGGCGTGCCCGCGCCACTGGTAGCCGCGCTCGACCGAGCCGGCATCACCTCGCCCTTCCCCATCCAGAGCGCCGCGTTGCCCGATGCCCTCGCGGGCCGCGACATCCTCGGTCGCGGCCGTACAGGCAGCGGCAAGACGATCGCCTTCGGCCTTCCGACGCTCGCGACCCTTGCCGCGTCCAAGCGTCGCGCCGAGCCCGGACGGCCGCGCGCACTCGTGCTCGTGCCCACCCGCGAGCTCGCCAATCAGGTGGCTGCGGCCCTCCTGCCCCTCGCCCGCGCGGTCTCGCTGCGGGTCACGACGGTCATCGGCGGCGCCGCGCAGCGCCCGCAGGTCGAGTCACTTCGCCGCGGCACCGACCTCCTCGTCGCCTGCCCTGGCCGTCTCGAGGACCTGCTCCGTCAGCGTGCCCTCCGTCTCGATCGCATTGAAGTGACGATCGTGGACGAGGCCGACCTGATGGCTGACCTCGGCTTTCTGCCCGCAGTGCAGCGCATCCTCGACCAGACGCCTGAAGGTGGTCAGCGACTGCTGTTCTCGGCCACGCTCGATCACGGGATCGACGGCCTCGTGCGGCGTTACCTCAACGACCCCGTGACCCACGCCGTCGATGCGGAGAGCAGCGCGCCCCCCGAGCTCGACCATCACGTGCTCACCGTCTCGCTGGGCGACAAGCCGGCGGTGGTGCAGGAGCTCGTCTCCGGTGCACAGCGTTCGCTGCTCTTCACCCGAACGAAGCACGGTGCGAAGAAGCTCGCGGCGCGGCTGGCGGCGTCGGGCATCCCGACGACCGAGCTGCACGGCAACCTCGCGCAGTCAGCGCGGGAGCGAAACCTGGCGGCGTTCGCCAACGGATCGGCCCGAGTCCTCGTTGCCACCGACATCGCGTCACGGGGCATCCACGTCGACGACGTGGCGCTCGTCGTGCACGTCGACCCGCCGGCTGAGCACAAGGCGTACCTCCACCGCTCTGGCCGCACTGCACGGGCCGGCGCGTCAGGCATCGTCGTCACGGTCGCCACGCCGGAGCAGCTGAAGAGCGTGCGGTCCCTCGCGCGCCTCGCCGCCGTCAACCCGACGACGACCAAGGTCGGCCCTGGGCACGCGCTGGTGAAGGAGCTCGCGGGCGCCCCCGCGGCGCCATCGAGCGGGTCACCCTCGGTGTTGGCACCGCCCTCGCCGCGGCCCGCGGCCAAGGCGTCGCCCGGTACCGCGCGGCCTCGGCGTCCGGGCGGCTATCGCGCCCAGGTCCGCACGCGGCAGTCGGCGGGCAAGCGGAGATAGTCACGCTTTCGGGAGCCCCGAGAGCACGCGTATAGAGTCCCCCCGCGATGTCCCAGTTCCTTCGGGGCTACCTCTTGGTTCCCATCTTCATCGCTGCCGCCGTGGCTCTGGTGGCGGCGCTTCTCGGGCTTGGCAGCCTCTTGCGACCGAGGCGCCCCAGCCCTCAGAAGGCGATCCCCTACGAGAGCGGGGTCGACCCCGTGGGTGACGGGTGGTCGCAGAGCCAAGTCCGCTACTACGTCTTCGCTCTGCTGTTCGTGATCTTCGACGTCGAGGCCGTGTTCATCTTCCCGTGGGCGACGCAGCTCGAGGTCTACGGCGGGTTCGGCCTCGGGGAGATGTTCGTCTTCATCGCCATCCTCGCCCTCGGCCTTCTCTACGCATGGCGCAAGGGGGTGCTGCGGTGGGCCTAGTCGACCGTGGCCGCCTGCCCAAGCCGCTCACGCACCTGCTGAACCTCGGTCGGTCCTACTCCATGTGGGTCTACCAATGGGGGCTCGCGTGCTGTGCGATCGAGATGGGGGCTGCGTTCGGGTCGCCCCGTTACGACGTGATGCGTCTCGGCGTGATCCCGTTGCCGGCCAGCCCGCGCCAGGCTGACCTCGTCGTCATCTCGGGCACGGTCACCGACAAGATGGCCCCGGCCATCCGGCGGCTGTACGAGCAGATGCCCGACCCGAAGTACGTGATCTCGATGGGCTCGTGCGCGAACTGCGGCGGCCCGTACTGGGACTCGTACTCGGTGACGAAGGGTGTCGATCAGATCATCCCGGTCGACGTGTACGTGCCGGGCTGCCCTCCGCGACCGGAAGCGCTGCTCGAGGGCATCGTGCTGCTCCAGCAGCGCATCAAGAACGAAGACATGGCCGAGCGTTGGAAAGGTGAGCCGATTGTCGTCAACGGCTGACACTTCCACTCCCGAGGCGGAGACCACGATCGAGGAGGCCCCCGTCGACGAGCGACGCGAGGCGATCCGCGCCGCGCTCGCGACCGAGCTCGGCGACGGCCTCGTGGATTCGCTGATCCGACCCGGGGACGACATTTGCGTGCGCGTCACCACCGAGGCATGGGTCGACGCCGGCCGCGCTGTCCGTGACGCGCTCGGCTGCCAATACCTGTCCTTCATCTCGGCGCTCGACTGGAAGCCGTCCCCGTGGGGCCGCGGCGAGGACGATCCGACGGAGCCGCCGCCCGAGCGCTCGACCGAGATCGTGCAAGGCGTCACGGGAGGCTCGACCCGCTTCCAGGTGTTCGCCCGCGTGCACTCGTTGACGACGCATGTCGGCATCACGCTCAAGGCCGACGTGCCCGATGACGACCTGCGCATCGGGTCTTGGGTGCCCGTGTACCCCGGGGCCAACTGGCACGAGCGCGAGGCGTGGGAGATGTTCGGCATCGACTTCGTCGGCCATCCCCACCTCGAGCACATCTACCTGCCCGGCGACTTCGAGGGCCATCCGCTGCGGAAGGACTTCCCGCTCATCGCGCGCATGGTCAAGCCGTGGCCGGGCATCGTCGACGTCGAACCGCTTCCCGCGGGAGCTGACGACGCGGGCGAGGACGGCGCGGCCGAGACCGGGGAGTCGTCGTGACCGCGGTCAGCGATCGCCGGCAGCTCTCCTACATCGCGTCGCAAGCGGCCGACGCACGCGTCAACGTCGAGCTCGAGACCGAGGGCATGACGCTGAACATCGGGCCGCAGCACCCCGCGACCCACGGCACCCTGCGCATCATCGCCAAGCTCGACGGCGAGCAAGTCGTGCAAGCCGATCCGGTCATGGGCTACATGCACCGCGGCTACGAGAAGCTCACCGAGGTCCGCACCTTCCCTCAGGTGACGACGCTCATCAACCGCATCGACTGGCTCGGCAGCTTCGCCAACGAGGTGCCCTTCATCCTCGCGGCCGAGAAGCTGATGGAGATCGAGGCGCCGCCGCGAGCCCAGTGGATCCGCACGTTGCTGTTCGAGCTGAGCCGCATCGCCAACGTGACGCTGTTCCTCGGCGACATGGGCGTGCAGCTGGGCGCGCTCACGCCGGTCTTCTATGCATTCCGCGACCGTGAGTACGTGCTGAACCTCATCGAGAGCGTCACGGGTGGTCGCTTCCATCCGAACTTCGACCGCATCGGCGGACTGAAGGACGACCTCCCGAAGGGCTTCGCCGACGAGTGCAAGTCGGTGATGGGCAAGATCCGGGGGTTCTGCGATGAGATGGAGGATCTCCTCGTCGGCAACACGATCTTCCAGACCCGCACGCGCGGGATCGGCGTGATTCCCAAGGACGTGGGCCTCGCGTACGGCCTCTCGGGGGCGAACATCCGGGCGTCGGGCGTCGACTGGGATCTGCGGCGCGACAGCGACCTGCCCCTGGCGTGGAAGCACCTCGACTGGAAGGTCTGGACCCACCCCGACGGCGATTCGTTCGCCCGCTACTGGGTGCGGCTGCAAGAGGTCCGCGAGGCCTGCTCGATGGTCGATCAGCTGCTCGAGGGCTTGCCGAGCGGGTCGATCATGGCCAAGGTCCCTCGCATCATCAAGGTGCCCGCCGGCGAGGCATGGGTCTCCACGGAGAACCCGCTCGGCGAGATGGGCTACTACGTGGTGAGCAAGGGTGACCTCGGGCCGTTCCGGGTGAAGATCCGGTCGGCGTCGTTCAGCAACATCTCCATCACGCCGTGGCTGCTGAAGGGCGTGTACGTCCCTGACGTCATCACGATCCTCGCCAGCTTGTACTTCATCCTGGGGGACATCGACCGCTGATGCACACCCTGCTGCCCTCAGGAGTCCTCGCCGCGGACATCCCCTACTGGGGCCAGTCGCTCCTGCGCGTCCTCGGTGTCCTCCTCGCCGTGCTCATCCCGGCCGGCACGATCGTGTACCTCTACCTGTTCAAGGCCGTGAGCTTCATGCAGAGCCGCCTCGGGCCCATGGAGGCCGGGCCGTACGGCTCGATGCAGCTCTTCGCCGAGGTCGGCAAGTTCCTGCAGAAGGAAGATCTGAACCCGGAGCGTGCCGATCGCTTCATCTTCCGCGTGGCGCCGGTCGTCGTGCTGATCAGCACGTTCCTCATCTACCTCGTCATCCCGTTCGGGCCGGACGCGGTGTTCGGCGACTACTCCACCGGCATCTTCTTCGCGCTCGCCGTCTCGTCGCTGTCGGTGCTCGGCATCTTGATGGCGGGTTGGGCCAGCGCGAACAAGTACTCGTTGATGGGTGGTCTGCGGGCGGCCGGACAGCTCATCGCCTACGAGCTCCCGATGGTGCTCGCCGTCATCGGAGTCGTGATCCAGGCCGGCACGCTCAACTTGCAGCAGATCGTCTTCGCCCAGAACGAGGGCTCGATCTTCGGCTTCAGCGGCGCCGGCAACCCCTACGTGCTGACGCAGTTCGTCGCATTCGTGGTGTTCCTGATCGCGGCGCAGGCCGAGCTCACGCAGACCCCGTTCGACATGCCCGTCGCCGAGTCCGAGCTCGTGGCCGGGTACCTGACCGAGTACAGCGGCTTCCGATTCCTCCTCTTCTTCATCGGGGAGTTCGCTGCAGCGGGTGCGTTCGCGGCCCTCGCTGCGACGTTGTTCCTCGGCGGCTGGGCGGTGCCGTTCATCAGCATCGACAACAACGCGATGAACCTCATCGGGCCGCTCGTGCTCTTCACGAAGATGATGATCATCGCGTTCGTCTTCTTCTGGGTTCGCTTCACCTTCCCGCGGTTCCGTGAGGATCAGCTGCAGCAGTTCGCGTGGAAGGTGCTCATCCCGATCTCGCTCCTCAACATCATGGTCACGGCGATCTTCAAGGTGGCGTTCTGATGGCACCCAAGGCCGGAGGGCTCCTCAAGGGCCTCAGCGTCACCTTCAAGGAGATGACGAAGACGATCACGAAGGGTCCTGCCACGGTGCAGTACCCGCACGAGAAGGAAGCGCCGCCCATCCGGGCGCGGGGCGTCATCGCCCTCAAGGAAGAGAACTGCACGGTCTGCATGCTCTGCGCGCGCAGCTGCCCGGACTGGTGCATCTACATCGAAGGACACAAGGAGAAGGCCCCGCCGCGACGAGCGGGCGGCAAGCCCCGCACGGTGAGCAAGCTCGACCGCTTCGACATCGACTACGCGCTGTGCATGTATTGCGGCATCTGCGTCGAGGTGTGCCCGTTCGACGCGTTGTTCTGGAGCCCGGAGTACGAGTACTCCGAGCCCCGCATCGCCGATCTGCTCCACGACAAGGAGCGGCTCAGCGAGTGGATGGAGACGGTGCCCGAGGCCCCCGCCCTCGAGGCCGGAGCGGAAGTGAAGAAGAAGTAGCGATGGTCGCGGAGAACATCGCCTTCGGCGTGATCGCGGCCGCCATGGCCTTCGGAGCGATCCGCGTCGTGACGACGAACAACGTCGTGCACGCCGCGCTCTGGCTCGTGGTCGTGCTCGGCGGTGCCGCGGCCCAGTACGTGTTGCTCGCTGCCGAGTTCGTCGCGGTCACGCAAGTGCTGATCTACGTCGGCGCCATCATCGTGCTGTTCCTCTTCGGCACCATGCTCACCCGCGCTCGCATCGGCCGCGCCGACGATCTCAACAACCGGCAGTGGCCGGTCGCTCTGCTCGTCGCTGCTCGCGATCGCCGGCACCCTCGGCTACGTGCTCATCGACGCGTTCGGCAAGGACGAGCTGCCGAAGGATCCGGCGATCGCCACGACCCAGCAGCTGAGCGACAGCATCTTCTCCACCTACCTGCTGCCCTTCTGGGCGCTGTCGGTCGTCCTGACGGCCGCATTGATCGGGGCCATCGTGCTGGCCCGGCGGGACTGAGCGGCCATGCTCATCAACCAGTTCCTGCTGCTCGGCGCCTTCCTGTTCGCGACCGGCGTCTACGGCGTCCTCGCCCGCAAGAACGCGGTGCTCGTGCTCATGTCGATCGAGCTCATCCTCAACGCGGTCAACCTCAACCTCATCGCGTTCGCGTTGAACAACGGCAGCGACGTGAACGGGATGGTCTTCGCGCTGTTCGTGATCGCGATCGCCGCGGCCGAGGTCGGCGTCGGCCTCGCGATGGTCATCCTCATCTACCGGAACCGTCAGAGCATCGCCTTGAGCGAGCTCGACGCGATGAAGGGCTGACGCCATGTGGTTCATGCAGCACGCATGGCTGATCCCGCTCATCCCTGCCATCTCGTTCTGGTTGATCATCCTCTTCGGCAAGCGCATGCCGTTCAAGGGCGCCGAGATCGGCATCACCGCGATCAGCGCGCGTCCTTCTTGCTCGCGCTCGTGCACCGTGTACCAGTGGATCCAGCAGGTCGAGGACGCGAAGAGCGCGGAGGAGGGCTTGCTGTCGGCCTTCGGTCGCTCGGTGATCGCGCCCCTCGCCGAAGAGGGGCATCGGCCGGTCGTCGCGCCGATCATCAAGTCGGTCAACTGGTTCGACATCGGCGGCGTGAAGTGGCCGATCGGGTCGCAGGTCGATGGCCTCGTCGCCGCGATGGTCGTGATGGTCACGATCATTTCGCTGCTCGTGCACGTCTTCTCGCTCGAGTACATGCGAGGCGACCGGCGGTTCACCCACTACTACGCGGCGCTCAGCCTCTTCACCTGCGGGATGCTGACGCTCGTCACCTCGGTGAGCACGATCCAGATGATCTTGGGTTGGGAGCTCATGGGTCTCTGCTCGTTCATGTTGATCGGGCACTGGTGGGAGGAGTACCCGAACTCCCGCGCCGCCCTCAAAGCCTTCTTCACGACCCGCACCGGTGACGTCGGCCTGCTCGTCGGCATCTCGATCTTGTTCTTCGGCACCAACACGTTCAGCATCATCGAGAGCAACACCAAGATCGTCGACGGACAGGTGTCGCACACCCTCCTGCTCATGGCAGCAATCGCGCTCTTCGTCGCGGTCATCGGCAAGAGCGGCCAGTTCCCGCTGCACACGTGGCTCCCCGATGCGATGGCAGGCCCGACACCGGTCTCGGCTCTGATCCACGCCGCGACCATGGTCGTCGCGGGCGTGTACCTCGTCGCGCGCCTCTACCCGGTGTTCTTCGAGGGATTCAAGATCGGGTCGGGGGGCATGAACCCGATGGCGATCATCGGCGGCATCACGATCATCATCGCGGCGCTGCTCGCGTTCGTGCAGAACGACATCAAGAAGGTGCTGGCGTACTCCACCGTCAGCCAGCTGGGCTACATGATCATGGCCCTCGGCGTCGGTGCCTGGTCAGCGGGCGTGTTCCACATCTTCACCCACGCCTTCTTCAAGGCGCTGCTGTTCCTCGGCGCCGGATCGGTGAGCCACTCGGGCAGCCATCACTCCTTCGACATGAAGAAGGACATGGGCGGCCTGCGCAAGTTCATGCCGATCACGTTCTGGACGTTCATCGTCGGCTCGCTCGCTCTCGTGGGCTTCTTCCCGTTCGCCGGCTTCTGGTCCAAGGACGAGATCATCTCGAACGCCGACGCTCACGGCTTCGTGTGGTTCATGGTCATCGGCTTTGCGGGGGCGTTCCTCACAGCGGCATACATGGCGCGCTGCATCTACCTCACGTTCTTCGGGGAGTACCGCGGCGGCCACGCGCACGAGGGTGAGCTCGAACACGACGCCCACGTGACGGCCCACGAGGTCGAGGTCGAGCACGCAGTCGGTGCGGACTTGGCAGCACATGGCCACGCAGGGCCGCACGAGTCAGGGCCGCTGCTCACCGTGCCATTGATCATCCTCGCGGTGCTGTCGACCGTCGCGGGCTTCCTCAACTGGGCGGCGTGGCCGTTCCACTCCGAGAGGTTCACCGAGTGGTTCGAGCCCACGACCGGGCAACCCTCGCTCGAGCACGCCACGTTCGCGTACGGCAAGGCCGCTCTGTCGATGTTGCTCGTCGTCCTCGCGATCGCGAGCGTCGCCTATCTCATGGCGAACGACTTCGCGTTCTTCAAGAACCTGACGCAGCGCAGCAAGCTGGCGCTCGCCGGCTACACGTTCCTCGTCAACAAGTACTACCTCGACTACCTCTACGAGAAGATCATCGTGGCCGGCATCAGCGGCCCGATCGCCCGAGGTGCGTACTGGGTCAACCAGAACGTGATCGACGCCATCGTGAACCAGACGGCCGTCGTCACGCGAGAGACCGGCAACTTCGTGTATCGCCGAGTCGACCAAGGGGTGGTCGACCGGGGCGTCAACGGCGCCGGCGAGGCCGCCGAAGGTGCCGGTGGGGTGTTGCGGTTGCTGCAGTCAGGCAAGGTCCAGCAGTACGGCGCGCTTTTGTTCGGCGCAGCCGCCATCGGGGCGCTGGCCCTCGTGATCATCGTCTAGGAGCCGAGTCCGATGAACTTCGACAGCTGGGCACTCACCCTCGCGGTGTTCTTGCCCGCGGTGGGTGTGGTCGTGATGCTGGCCATTCCCAGAGAGCAGGAGCTGGCGCTCAAGGTGACTGCGCTCGTCGCCGCGATCGCGTCGCTGGGTGTGGGCATCTACCTCCTCTGCGCCTTCGACTACAACCGCTCGGGCGAGCTGCAGTTCGTGGTCGACAAGCCCTGGATCGACGTGCTCCACAGCCGGTACATCCTCGGGATTGACGGCATCTCGCTTCCGCTGCTCGTGCTGTCGATGGTGATCGTCGTCCTGTGCCTCATCTACTCGTGGGATCACATCCCCGAGCCCGGCAACCTCAAGGCGTTCTTCATCCTGATCCTCGTGCTCGAGATCGGGATGAACGGCACGTTCGTCTCGCAAGACCTGATCTTGTTCTTCGTGTTCTTCGAGGTCGTCCTGCTGCCGATGTACTTCATGATCGGCGTCTGGGGCGGCGAGCAGCGTCAGTACGCAGCGATCAAGTTCTTCCTCTTCACGCTGTTCGGCTCTGCGCTGATGCTTCTGGGCTTCCTGGCTCTCTTCTTCAAGACCGGTGGCCAGAGCTTCTCGATGGAGTACATCGCGGCCCACTCGTCGACGATCACCCACAGCACCCAGCTCGTGATCTTCGCCGGCCTCTTCATCGGCTTCGCGATCAAGGTGCCGATGTTCCCGTTCCACACGTGGCTTCCCGACGCGCACACCCAGGCGCCGACAGTCGGCTCGGTGCTGCTGGCGGCAGTCCTGCTGAAGCTCGGCGCCTACGGCTTCATCCGCATCGCGATCCCGATCCTGCCGAACGCCGCCATCTCGTGGGCGCCGTGGATCGGGCTGCTCGCGGTGATCGGCATCATCTACGGCGCGCTCTGTTGCCTCGCGCAGACCGACATGAAGCGGTTGATCGCGTTCTCATCTGTCTCGCACATGGGCTTCGTCATGCTCGGGATCGCGACGCTGACGAGCTTCGGCCTCAACGCCGCGGTGTTCGGCATGGTCGCCCACGGCCTGATCACCGGCATGCTCTTCTTCCTGGCCGGCTCGGTGAAGGAGCGGTACCACACCCTCGAGATCCGCCAGATGGGTGGGCTGCTCCTGCGCATCCCGAGGTTCGGCTGGATCCTCGGCTTCTGTGCGATGGCCTCGCTCGGCCTGCCCGGGCTCGCCGGCTTCTGGGGTGAGTTCCCCTCGATCCTCGCGTCGTACAGCCCGGCGGCCGGCCTCAGCGAAGGCGTGTTCCGCACCTACATGGTCGTCGCCGCGATCGGCACGGTGCTCGCGGCCGCGTACCTCCTCTGGCTGTACCAGCGCACCGCGTTCGGCGAGGTCAGCCCGATGATCGCCCATGAGCCTGCCCACGACGTGACCATCCCCGAGTGGGTCGCCTGGACGCCGCTGCTCGTCGGCATCGTCGTGCTCGGCATCTTCCCGAACCTCATCTTCGGCATGACCGACGACGCCGTCGGCACCGCGCTGCGCGCGCTCGGAGGCTGAGCGTGCATCTCCTGGCTCAGGCCAGCACCTGGGTGCAACCCAACGTCGACTACCACGCGCTCGCGCCCGAGATCGTGCTCGCGGTGTCGATCGTGGTGGTGCTGCTCGTCGATCTCTTCCTCGACGAGCGCCAGAAGTGGGCGACGTCGTCGATCGCCGGTCTCGGCCTGCTTGCCGCGCTGGTCCCGGTGCTGACGCTCGCCGTCGACGGCACCGACCGGTCGATGTTCGGCGGGGCGTACGTCGTCGACAACTTCTCGCTCGTCATGAAGGGGATGTTCCTCATCGTGGGCTACGCGGTGATCCTCATATCGACGCGGTACGTCGACGAGGGCGACTACTACGAGGGCGAGTACTACACGCTGCTGCTCTGCTCGATCCTCGGCATGGTCATGATCTCGTCGTCCCGAGACCTGGTGTCGTTGTTCGTCGCGCTCGAGCTGCTGTCGGTTCCCGCCTACATGCTCGCCGCGTGGCGCAAGCGGGATGTAAAGAGCAACGAGGCGGGGATGAAGTACTTCCTGCTCGGCGTCTTCGCGTCGGCAGTGATGCTCTACGGCATGTCGCTGCTCTACGGCGTCACCGGCTCGACCTTGCTCTCCGAGATCGGTGCGCAGCTCGGGGGATCGGCATCGACGAAGCCGATCGCCACCCTCGCGATCGTGTTCGTGATCGTCGGCTTCGCGTTCAAGGTCTCCGCGGTCCCGTTCCACAGCTGGGCACCCGACACCTACGAAGGGGCGCCGACGCCGGTCACCGCCTTCCTGTCGGTCGGCTCGAAGGCCGCCGGGTTCGTCGCGCTCCTCGAGCTCGTGTTCATCGGGTTCTACGGCGAGAGCAACGTGTGGGCTCCGGTGTTCTGGGTGCTGGCGGCGCTGTCGATGACGGTCGGCAACCTCGTCGCGCTGCGTCAGACGAACATGGTCCGGATGCTGGCGTACTCGTCGATCGCGCAGGGCGGCTTCATCCTCATGCCTCTTGCCGTCGTCGGCGACAGTCCCGAGGCCGCGAAGAGTGCGCTCACCGCGGTGGTGACCTACCTGCTCATCTACGCGGTCATGAACATCGGTGCCTTCGCAGTGGTCATCATCGTCGCCCGCAAGACCCGCTCCGGTGAGATCTCGTCGTTCGCCGGCTTGTTCTCTTACGCGCCCGGGCTGTGCGTCGCGATGACGTTCTTCTTGTTCTCCCTCGCGGGAACGCCGCCGCTCGCGGGTTGGGTCGCCAAGTTCATCGTGTTCCGCTCCCTCCTCGACGCCGGGGGAGGGTGGGCGGTCACGCTCGCCGTCGTCGGGGTCGTGAACTCGGTGATCGCGCTCTTCTACTACGCCGCGGTCGCCAAGGAGATGTGGATGAACCCGGCGCCCGACGGCGACGTGTCGCCGATTCGCATTCCGGGGCCGTTGCTCATCACCCTCGGAGCCGCGACGGCACTCGTGGTGCTCATCGGCATCTTCCCCTCCCTCGTCCTTCACTTCAGCGATCTCACGTCCCTAGTCGCCGCGGGGAGCTAGACGACGCTCGACGATCTCCTTCGGGTCCGCATCGCTCGGCATGGCCCGATTCGGTTCGACGAGGTCATGGAGCGCGCCCTCTACGACCCGGAGCACGGCTTCTACGCGACGGGGGGACGAGCGGGGCGGCGCGGCGACTTCCTCACGAGCGTCGAGGTCGGGCCGCTCTTCGGTGCGGTGCTGGCCCGCGCGCTCGACACCTGGTGGAAAGAGGCGGGGTCGCCGCGACCGTTCGTCGTCGTGGAGGCCGGTGCGGGCAGCGGCACGCTGGCCCGGTCGGTCCTGCGGGCCGAGCCTGCCTGCGCCGCTGCACTGCGCTACGTGCTCGTCGAGCGCTCGGCTTCGCTGCGCGCCGCGCATGACCGTGGCCTGCCACTGACGGTGCCTGCGCACGCGTTCGCGGCAGGACGCGATCCCGACGAGGAGGAGGAGGCGCCTCGTCGACCGGTGCCTGACGGCCCGATCGCCGTCAGCCTCGCAACGCTTCCTCCGCCCGAAAGCGCGCACGTCGTGCTCGCGAACGAGCTCCTCGACAACCTGCCGGTCCGGATCCTCGAGCGGTCTGCCGAGGGATGGGCGGAGCTCGGCGTAGGCGACGCCGCGGCGGGAGAGACCGCCGCGGGACAGAAAGGTGCGCTCGTCGAAGTGCTCCTTCCCTCCACCGATGTCGACCCGCGAGTGGACGCCGCGCCAGGAGCGCGCGTTGCCTGGCAGACCGAAGCTGCGGGTGGATGCGCGACGCGCTCGACGTCGCCCCGCGCGTCGTCGTCTTCGACTACATGACCACAACCGCGGAGATGGCGGCACGTCCGTGGCGCGACTGGCTGCGGACCTATCGCGGCCACGAGCGGGGCGGCACACCGCTCGACGACCTCGGCAGCCAGGACATCACCTGCGATGTCGCGCTCGACCAGCTCGCGGCAGTCCGCGCACCCGCGCTCGTGAGCGACCAGCGGACCTTCCTCTCGCGCCACGGCATCGACGGCCTCGTGGAGGAGGGCCGCGCCGCGTGGGAGGCCGGAGCAGCGCGCGGCGATCTCGCGGCGATCCAGGGCCGGAGTCGAGTGCGCGAAGCCGAGGCGCTGACCGACATCGACGGCCTCGGTGCCTTCACCGTTGCAGAGTGGACCCGATGAAGCTCTACGACGCCGTCTCGTCCGTCGATGACGAGATCGCCGCCCGCATCTGGTGGCGGAGTGATCACCAAGACGAACCGTTCCCGGTCGATCCGTTGTCTTGGGATCACCTGCGCCACCTCCGCGAGAGCGGGCGGATGGTGATGGCCACGTCCGACGACGGCCGGCCCGCCGGCTTCGGTGGCATCGTCGAACGCTCAGGCGTCACGCGGCTCGCCGACCTCTTCATCGATCCCGAGCACCAGGGCCAGGGCCTCGGTCAGGCGCTCCTGCACGAGATGCTCGACGCCAAGACGGTCATGACGACGTCTGCCTCGGCCGACCCCCGTGCGTTGCCGCTCTACACGCGAGCCGGCATGCAGCCGCTCTGGCCGTATCACTTCGTGGTGGGCGATCCCCGCCGCGTCACCGCGCCGGCGATGGTCAGCGTCGAGCCCGCGACGAGCGAAGAGCTCGTCGCCATCGACCTCGCCGCCACCGGCTTCGACCGGGCGATCGACCACGAGTACTACGAGGTCGGATGCCGGGCCCAACCGCTGCGCATCGTGAGCGGCGGCGACGCGATCGGGTTTGCCTACCTCGAGCCGCCGCAGCCGTGGGCGCCGAACCGGTGGATCTTGCTCACGCTCGCGGTGCTGCCCGGGTACGAGTCGGCGGATGCGGTGCGCGCCGCGCTCGCGTATGCCGGCGCGCAGGGCTCCGACCGGATCTTCACGGGGATCCCCGGCCCGAACCCCGTGCTGCGATCGCTGCTCGAGGTCGGCTTCGTCATCCCCGAGCAAGACATCTTCATGGCGACCTCTCCGACTCTGATCGACCCGCTTCGTCACCACTACCACCCGGGCTTCGGCTGACCGCGGGTTAGCGTCGCGCCGTGGACCTGCGTGGATGGATCGTCTCCGAGCACGACGGCGTGCGCGCGCGCTTCGAGCAGAGCGTGCGCGACGTCGTTCCCCTCGAACGATGGGTCGAGCGTCCCGGCGGAGGGTCCTCGATCGCCTACCTGGTTTTCCACGCGGCGTACCACCAGGACATCGCGGTGGCATCGGTGCTCGCGGGTGACGTGCCTCTGCGGGCAGAGTGGGCGACGCGGCTCGGGCTCGACGCGGTCCCCGCGGACCAAGGCCTCGGCGAGACCGAGGTGCACGAGCTCACCGAGATGCTCGCACTCGAAAATCTCGACGCCTACGCCGCCGCGGTGGCGAAGCGCTCCCGGGCGACCCTTGATCGGCTCTCACTCGACGTCCTCGACGCCGTGCCCGACTCGGTGAAGGGCCTCGGCGAGCTCGCTGGTGTCTCGGAAGGCGCCGCGCCGTGGCTCTTTCGGATGTGGGACGGCAAGCCGGCGTCGTTCTTCGTGTCGTGGGAGGACATCGGGCACGGGCTCAACCATCTCGGCGAGATGGTCTCGGTGCGCAATCGGCTCGGGCTGAGCCCGTTCTGACCCGCGTCAGGCCTCCGCGGTCCCCGCGCCCTCCTTGCTCGGCGCGGCACCGACCTTGAGGCCGGCGAACACCGGCAGCACCTCGAAGTCCTCCGCGAAGGCTTCCGGGTCCTCTCCCACCTGCTGGATCTCCTCGAGGTGCACCTGACCGAGGAACGTCCCGGCCTCGCGCAGATAGCCGAGACGCTCAGGGTCGAACCCCATCAGGCGGGCAGAGGTCGCGTCGGTGGCCACCATGTCAGTGCCGAACACCAGGACGCCCATGTCCTTCGGCGTGCCCTTGATCGGACCATCGCCCTCCATCGCGACGATGCCGTCGACGATCTGGAGCTCGGGGTGCACGGCCGCGGACACGTCGATGATCGACGGCTCGATGCCCGCCCAGTGCAACACGTTCTTCGGCCACCCGTACACGCGGCCCGGCATGCAGCCGAAGCAGTTCTTCATCGAGAGCGTCGCCCCGGCCCAGTGATGAGTCTTCATCTTCGGCATCGAGATCACGACGTCGGCTTCCGCGATGGGCTGGGGCAGCCAGATCTCGCCGAGTGGCGTGTAGAACGAGTTCAGCGCCTGGCGCACGACGCCAGCGGTGTTGAGGTCCGTGAACGGCGCATCCACGTCGCGGACCACGTCCAGCAGACCTGACGTGCGCACCACGTACTCGGTGTCGCGCCGATGGCCCGGTCCTTCGCCGACCGTCACCGAAGCGGCCCCCATCTGGCGCAGCGCGAGCACTGTCGCGTGCACGAGCCGAGGGTCGGTGTTGATCACCGTGCCGGCATCGAACTCGACGAGGTTGGGCTTCAGCAGCACGGTCTTGCCGGAGACATCCGCGCCGACGGATTCGAGACCCTGCTTGACCGTGGCCTGTAGGTCGGTGTCGTAGCTCGCCGCATTGACCACCGCGACCTTGGGGTTGCCCGGCTTCGGGAACGCGCTCTTGGTGTACAGGGTCGGGTTGTCGTTGTTGCGCTGCACCACCCACGCGCCGACGAGCCCAACGGCGGCAACACCGAGGCCGACCTCGGCACCCCGGACCAGGAACGTGCGGCGGCTGATCGCCATCAGCGCGTCACCGTGATCTGGCTCAGGCTCTCGCCGGTCGCCATCGTCGCCCACACGAGCGCGACGGTGTCGTCGAGGAATCCGGTGGACTCGAAGCTGGTCGAGAGCGCAGCCTCGACGTCAGTGCGCTCCGTATCGGTCGCATCGGCTGCGAGCCGCAACGCGACCAGAGCGACCGAGAGGGAGAAGCCGCCGTTCTCGATCGGCCAGAGGCGGCGCAGCACCGCGTAGCCATCCTCGATCACCTTCGGGTCGCCGGCGCCCTGCATCCCGATGAGCGCGATGGCGGTCGTCTCCGCGTACGGCTCGAGCTCCTTGTCCCAGACCTCCCGGTTCCCGTAGTTCCACCCGCCGCCGACGCACGAGCGGTCGGCGAGGAGGCCCAAGGCGTCGTTGATCTCGGCGGTCGCCGAGGGACGCAGCATCTGCAGCGCGAGGAGGTTGCGCGACGTCGGTTCGATCCATCCGAACGTGAAGGGCGTCCAGCTCCATCCTCGGTAGGTCGGATCCATCGGCACGACGTCGCTGACCGTGCTCAGCTTGATGGCCGGGGTCGCCAGGATGTGATCGAGCGCTGCCTCTCGGCCGGCGCTCGCGGGCAGGGCAAGCGCGGCCAACGAGGTGGCCGAGTCGTTGACGGAGTCGTCAGGCGGGTTGACGCGATCGCCGATCACGAGCGCGAGGCTGCCGTCGGCCCGCTGGTGCGATGCGAGCCATGCTCGGCCAGCGTCGTCGTCGAGGGCGAGCGTCGCGAGCGCGGTCGGCTCGGGCTCCGAGGGAAGGCCCGGTCGCGGGCCGAAGCCACCGTCGTCGTTGCGGGCGGCCAGGAGGCGGGCCGACAGGCGTCCGAACAGTGGAGAGGACACATATCAGTATCGCCCTCCGGGGCCTGAACCTGAGCGCGGGTAGAGTCCGGCGCGATGGCTGAGGATCACGCAGCAGCGATCGAGGACTACCTCGTCGAGGACCGGAAGTTCCCGCCGCCCACCGCCTTCAAGGAGCACAGCCTCGCCGCGGGCACGTTCCTCTACGACGAGGCAGATCGCGACTATCAGGGCTTCTGGGCTCGTCAGGCCGCTGACCTGCTCACGTGGGCCTCGGATTGGGACACGATCTGCGACTGGCAGCTGCCCTTTGCGAAGTGGTTCGTCGGCGGGTCCCTGAACGTCGCCTACAACTGCCTCGACCGTCACGTCGAGGCCGGCCGCGGCGACAAGGTGGCGTACCACTGGGAGGGCGAGCCCGGCGACACGCGCACGATCACCTACGCCGAGCTCTGTGCCGAGGTGCAGCAATTCGCGAACACGCTGAAGAGCCTCGGCGTCGAGAAGGGCGATCGCGTCAACATCTACATGCCGATGATCCCCGAGCTGCCGATCGCGCTGCTCGCGTGTGCCCGCATCGGCGCGCCGCACTCCGTCGTGTTCGGAGGCTTCTCACCCGACTCGCTGTCCGATCGCATCAACGATGCACAGGCGAAGGTCCTCATCACGGCGGACGGTGGATGGCGTCGAGGTCAAGTCGTGCCGCTGAAGGCCAACGCGGACGTCGCCCTCGCTGATACCCCGTCGATCGAGCACGTCGTGGTCGTGCGTCGTTGCGAGAACGACGTGAGCATGGAATCGGGCCGCGACCACTGGTACCACGACCTCATGGCCGACGCCGCTCCGGAGTGCCCCGCCGAGCCGATGGACTCCGAGCATCTGCTCTACCTGCTGTACACGTCGGGTACGACCGCGAAGCCGAAGGGCATCATGCACACGACCGGCGGCTACCTGACGCAGGTCGCGTTCACGCACAAGTACGTGTTCGATCTGCACCCCGACGAAGACGTGTACTGGTGCGCGGCCGACATCGGCTGGGTCACCGGGCACAGCTACATCGTCTACGGCCCGCTCTGCAACGGCGCGACGTCCGTGATGTACGAGGGCACTCCCGACCATCCTGGGAAGGATCGCTGGTGGGAGATGATCGAGCGCTACGGCGTCACGATCCTCTACACCGCGCCGACCGCGATCCGCACCTTCATGAAGTGGGGCGCGGTCGAGCCCGAGAAGCACGATCTCTCGTCGCTCCGGTTGCTCGGCTCGGTCGGCGAACCGATCAACCCCGAGGCGTGGGTCTGGTACTGGCAGCACATCGGAGGCGGCCGCTGCCCGGTCGTCGACACGTGGTGGCAGACCGAGACGGGCGCGATCATGATCAGTCCGCTTCCGGGAGCAACGACCTTGAAGCCCGGCTCCGCGACGTTCCCGCTGCCGGGCATCGGAGCCGAGGTCGTCGACGACGAGGGCAAGCCCGTCGAGCGTGGCGGTGGGTACCTCACCTTGACCCGGCCGTGGCCCTCGATGCTGCGCGGCATCTACGGCGACCCGGAGCGCTACAAGAGCACGTACTGGAGCCGGTACGAGGGCCGGTACTTCGCGGGTGACGGGGCCAAGATCGACGACGAGGGCTACTTGTGGCTGCTCGGTCGCGTCGACGACGTGATGAACGTCAGCGGCCATCGCATCTCGACGACAGAGGTGGAGTCATCCCTCGTCTCTCACCCGTCGGTGGCCGAGGCAGCGGTGGTCGGCGCCAAGGACGCTGTCACGGGCCAGGGCATCATCGCGTTCGTCACGTTCCGCGGCGGCGAGGAGCCGACTCCTGAGCATGGTGAGGCGTTGCGCCGTCACGTAGCGCAGCACATCGGTGCGATCGCTCGACCCAAGATCGTGATCTTCACCCCGGACCTGCCGAAGACGCGCAGCGGAAAGATCATGCGGCGTCTGTTGCAGGACGTCGCCGAGGGCCGAGACCTCGGCGACACCACGACGCTTGCCGACGCAACGGTGGTCGACGAGATCAGGGCGCGGGCGGCGGAGAGCCCTCAGGAGGACTGAGCCAGTCAGTCTCGGAAGTTCGTGAACTGGAGGGGCACGCCGAAATCTCCCTCGCGCAGCGCGGCGATAACCGCCTGCAGGTCGTCACGCTTCTTGCCCGTGACCCGCAGCTGATCGCCTTGCGTCTGGCTCTGGACGCCCTTCAGCCCGAGGTCCTTGATGAACTTGTTGAGCTCCCGTGCCTTGTCGCTCGAGATCCCCGCGTTGAGCGTGACGGTCTGGCGCACCGTGCCGCCCGCGGCCTCCTCGGCCTTGCCGTACTCGAGCGCCTTCATCGAGACACCCCGTTTGACGAGCTTCTCCTCGAGCACCTGGCGGACCGCGCGCATCCGGTCCTCCGTGGCGGATCGCAAGGTGAGCTCCAGCTCGCTCGCCTCGATCGAGGAGCCCGTTCCCTTGAAGTCGAACCGATTGGCGAGCTCGCGCTGGGCCTGATCGATCGCGTTACGAACCTCCTGCTTGTCGACCTCGGAGACGACATCAAAGGTCGGCATCGGGCTGAACCTCGTTTCGCTAGGGTGACCGGCCTCAAGGGTCGGTGCCCGAGTGGCCAAAGGGAGCAGGCTGTAAACCTGCCGGCGCAAGCCTACGGAGGTTCAAATCCTTCTCGGCCCACCAGTTTTCGGTTCGGTGACTCATTCCCGCAGCCGTGGACAACGCAGAAAGTTCGGGATAGAAACTATTCGGGCTAAGGCCACGTTGGGGCCGCCGCCAAGGGGGGATAGGACGGGCGCTTGCACCGCGTGTGTGGCGCGTGTGCCGTCATCCTTGGGGCCGAGACGCGACCGGGCTCATCCAGTCCCGAGGAAAGGTGAATATATGCGCAACACCCGAATGGCGATCGCCGCGGTCGCGGTCGGGCTCTCCCTGTTCGCAGCCGCGTGCGGCGACGACAGCGGCAGCAGCTCAGCGACCACCGCGAGTGGTAGCGCCGCTACTACCGGTGCCAGCGGCAAGGCAGCCAAGGTCGGCGTGATCCTGCCCGACACCAAGTCGTCGGTCCGCTGGGAGACGGCTGATCGGCCGTTCCTGACCGACGCGTTCAAGGCGGCCGGAGTCGACTTCGACATCCAGAACGCCGAAGGCGACAAGACCAAGATGGCGACCATTGCCGACCAGATGATCACCGACGGCGCGACCGTCCTCATGATCGTGAACCTGGACAGTGAGTCGGGTGCCGCGATCGAGAAGAAGGCCGCGGATGCCGGTGTGAAGACGATCGACTACGACCGCCTCACGCTGAACGGCTCGGCATCGGTGTACGTCTCGTTCGACAACGTGAAGGTGGGCGAGCTGCAGGGCCAAGGGCTCGTCGACTGTGTCGACGCGAAGGGCCTCACCAAGCCCGCCATCGCCGTGCTCAACGGCTCCCCGACGGACAACAACGCGACGCTGTTCGCCCAGGGCTACAACTCGGTGATCAAGCCGAAGTTCGACTCTGGCGAGTGGACTCTCGTCGACGACCAGAGCGTTCCCGACTGGGACAACCAGAAGGGCGGCCAGATCTTCGAGCAGATGCTGACGAAGGCTGGCGGCAAGATCGACGGCGTGCTCGCCGCCAATGACGGTCTCGGCGGCGCCGCAATCGCCGTCCTGCAGAAGAACAACCTGCAGGTGCCGGTGACCGGCCAGGATGCGACGGTCGACGGTCTGCGCTTCATCCTCACGGGCGACCAGTGCATGACCGTGTACAAGGCCGTCAAGACCGAGGCCGACGCCGCAGCAGCTGCAGCGATCGCCCTCGCCAACGGCGAGGATCCCAAGACGACCGGCACGGTGAAGGACACCGACGCCGGCCGTGACGTCCCCTCGGTGCTGGCTGTGCCGGTGGCGATCACCATCAAGAACGTCAACGTGCCGATCGACGACGGGTACGTCACCGCCGCCGATGTGTGCGCTGGCCTCGAGCAGCAGTGCAAGGACGCGGGAATCGGGTGACCTAGGTTGACCAGGGTCGGCGTCGCGGATCTCCGCGGCGCCGACCGGGTCGCCCGCTCTGCCGGGCCCGACATGTCTTGGGGGGATACACGGTGAACAGCCCAGCCCAGAGCACCCCGCTCCTCGAGGTGCGGGGGATCAACAAGAGCTTCGGCCCGGTCCACGTCCTCCACGACGTGGACTTCACTGTTTATGCCGGCGAAGTGACTGCGCTCGTGGGCGACAACGGCGCCGGCAAGTCAACGCTCATCAAGTGCATCAGCGGGATCAACAGCATCGACTCCGGAGAGATCCTCTTCGAGGGGTCGCCCGTGACGATCCACTCGCCGCGCGACGCTTCCGCACTCGGCATCGAGATCGTGTACCAAGACCTGGCCCTGTGCGACAACCTCGACATCGTCCAGAACATGTTCCTCGGCCGGGAGAAGACGCGCTACGGCTCGCTCGACGAGCCGTCGATGGAGCGCCTGGCGCAGCAGACCCTTGCCAGCCTTTCGGTGCGCACGGTGAAGTCAGTGCGCCAGACCGTGTCGAGCCTTTCCGGCGGCCAGCGCCAGACCGTGGCGATCGCGAAGGCCGTGCTCTGGAACAGCAGGGTGCTGATCCTCGACGAGCCGACCGCTGCGCTCGGGGTCGCGCAGACCGCGCAGGTGCTCGACCTCGTGCGGCGCCTTTCGGCGGCCGGGCTCGGTGTCGTGCTCATCAGCCACAACATGAACGATGTGTTCGAGGTCGCGGATCGCATCTGTGCCCTGTTCCTCGGGCGCGTTGCCGCCGAGGTGCAGGCGAGCGAGACGACGCATTCGCAGGTCGTCGAGCTGATCACATCAGGTCGATCAGGAAGCCTCGGCCTTCAGGCCGCCGAGCAGGTTCAGGTCTGAGGGGGCATCGATGAGCACCACCGACACCCCTCCCGCCCCTGCGACACCACCGCTCTCGACGGCGGCCACCGACTTCTCGATCGACAACTCCGAGCGCACGGTCAAGAGCTCGGTCACCGACTACTTCGCCCGCATCCGAGGCGGTGAGCTCGGGTCGCTGCCAGCGGTCCTGGGCTTCGTCGTCCTGTTCGTCCTCTTCTCGCTCACTGCCGACAAGTTCCTCACCGCGCGCAACTTCGCGAACCTGCTCACCCAGGCCACCCCCGTCATCCTCATCGGCGTCGGGCTCACCCTCGTGCTGCTGCTCGGCGAGATCGACCTCTCGGCGGGAGCGACGGCGGGCGTCTGCGCGGTGTTCATGGCTTCGTGGCTCAACAAGGGCGTGAACCCCTGGATCGCCATCCCAGGCTCGGTGCTCGTCGGCCTGGCCATCGGTCTCCTCACGGGTTGGCTTGTCGCGAGGGTGGGCATCCCGTCCTTCGTGGTCACACTCGCGTTCTTCTTGTCGTGGCAAGGCGTGGTGCTGATCGTCGCGAAGGAGGGCGGCACGATCCGCGTCACGAACAGCGCGATCCTCGCGATCGCCACAAAGAACCTCTCGCCGGCGCTCGGATGGGTGCTATGGGTGATCGTCGTCGTCGGCTACGTCGCCACCGCGCTGTTACAAAGGCGTTCCCGAACACGGGTCGGCCTCGCGGGCGAGCCGCTCGGGCTCATCGGAATCAAGGCCGGCTGCTTGGCGGTCGGGTGGGGCGTGGTGACCTATTTCCTGAATGAGAACCGAGCGTTCGCCGGCACCAAGACCCTCGAGGGCGTGCCCATCGCGGTGCCTTTCGTGCTGTTCTTCGTCGTGATCTTGAGCTTCGCCCTCGGGCGCACCGCGTGGGGCCGGCACCTGTACGCCGTCGGTGGCAACGCCGAGGGCGCGAGGCGGGCCGGCATCAACGTGCGCCGCATCCGCATGTCCGGCTTCGTGGTGTGCTCGTCGATGGCTGCGATCGGAGGCATGGCGCTGGCCTCGCAGCTGAGCTCGGTGAGTCCGCAAACGGGCGGCAACGACACCGTGCTGCTCGCGGTTGCCGCGGCCGTCATCGGCGGCACGAGCCTCTTCGGTGGTCACGGCAAGGTGAGCAACGCGGTGGTCGGCGGTCTCGTCGTTGCCATGATCCCGAACGGCTTGGGTCTGCTCGGCACGAAGACCCCCTTCGGATGGACGGTCAACTTCAGCGACGCGGGCACGAAGTTCGTGATCACAGGCCTGGTGTTGCTGCTCGCCGCGAGCGTCGACGCCCTGTCGCGCAAGCGGGCCCAGGCGACCGGCGTCTGACTCGTTGTGATCCGCGGCGGGGACACCGATCGATCACGGTCTCATCGCACGCCACCCGCCGACCAGTCGGCGGTGCGTCGCCACAACTTGTCGCTCGTGCTGAGGTTGTTGCACGCGGAAGGCCCCCGCAGCCGGGCGGCGATCGCGATCGACACGGGCCTCAACAAGGTGACGGTGTCGAGCCTGGTCGCCGAGCTCGAGGACCGAGGGCTCGCGGCGCGACATCGGCCTTGTGTCATCTCCCACGACCAGGGCTGGTCGGCCAGCCACCCTCATCGAGCTCGACGGTCGTGGGGTGATCGCGATTGGCGCCGAGCTCAACGTCGATCACATTGCCGTGCTCGCGATGGACGTGGCGGGCCGCAGGCTCTTCGAGCGTGAACAGCCGCTCGACGCCGCGAGCACCCCCCGCCACCGCGTGATCCAGGCACTCGCGAACCTGATCAACCAGGCGCTCGATGCCGCCGATCCGCGCTGCGCGCACCTCGCTGGCGTGACGCTCGCAGTTCCGGGCATCGTCGATGTGACGACGGGCATCATGCGCTTCGCTCCGAACCTCGGATGGCGCGAGGTACCGCTCATCGAGCTCCTGAGTCGCGCGCGCTCGGTCGATCCGTCGCCATGGCGATGGACAACGAAGCGACGCTCGGCGTGCTCGCGGAGTATCGGGTCGGTCAGTTCGCAGGCACCCGGAACTTGCTCTACGTCATCGGCGAGGTCGGCATCGGCGCCGGGTTCGTGATCGACGGTGGTCTCGTACGGGGCGCATCGGGCTTCGCGGGCGAGGCGGGGCACATGAAGGTCGACCCCGACGGACCGCTGTGCCGGTGCGGATCACGGGGCTGCCTCGAGACCTACATCGGGCTGTGGCCGTTGCTCCGCTCGGTGGTCCCCGATCTCGCCGCCGGCCTCGAAGACGACGTGAACATCGGCCCCAAGGCGAAGGTCGCGTACGCGGTCGCACGCGCCGAGGAAGGTGACAAGCGCGCGCTCGCAGGATTCGAGGAGCTCGGTCGGTGGCTGGGACGAGGTCTCGGCAACCTCATCAACCTTCTCAACCCCGAGGTCGTGGTCCTCGGCGGTCACTTCATCGACACCGCCCCATTCGTACTGGCGGCGGCGATCGGCGAGCTGAGCGCCACAGCGTTGGGCGCCGAGGTCAGCGGAGTGCGAGTTGTGCCGTCGACGCTCGGGTTCTCACCGTCGTCGTTGGGCGGCGCGATCCATGCCGCGGAACGAGTCTTCGAAGATCCGACGAGCGTGGCGATCCAGCGCGACGCGCCCGCTCGCCTCAGCGCGCGCCGAGCAGGTGCTCGAGGGCGAGCTGGCTGAGCCGCACAAAGCCGTAGCCCTTCTCGCCGACGGCATCGGCCTGGAAGTCCTCGAAGGCCGAACGATCGGCGAGCAGGTCGGCGGCCGTCTCGCCGGCGGCGAGCGTGGGTTGGGCCAGCTCGGCGACCAGGCTCTCGGCCATCGCTTCGTGCACCTCTGGATCTGACCGCCACGCGGCCGCCCGTTCCTTCAGCAGGAGGTAGGTGCGCATGTTCGCGGCAGCCGACACCCACACCCCACTGATGTCTTCTGTGCGGAGTGGCTTGTAGTCGAAGTGGCGCGGGCCCTTGTACACGCGGCCGCCCCCCACTCCGCCGTTCTCGAGTAGGTCGACGAGGAAAAACGCGCTCATCAGGTCGCCGTGACCGAACACCAGGTCTTGGTCGTACTTCACGCCGCGCTGGCCGTTCAGGTCGATGTGGAAGAGCTTGCCCTGCCACAGGGCCTGTGCGATGCCGTGCACGAAGTTGAGACCGGCCATCTGCTCGTGCCCGACCTCAGGGTTCAAGCCCACCATGTCGGAGTGCTCGAGGGTCGAGATGAATCCGAGCGCATGCCCGATCGTGGGCAGCAGGATGTCGCCGCGCGGCTCGTTCGGCTTGGGTTCGAGCGCGAATCGGATGCCGTAGCCGCGGTCGATCACGTACTGCGCGAGTGTGTCGAGGCCTTCGCGGTAGCGATCGAGCGCAGCTCGGACGTCCTTCGCAGCGTCGGTCTCGGAGCCCTCTCTGCCTCCCCAGAACACGTAGGTCTCCGCGCCGAGCTCGGCCGCGAGGTCGAGGTTACGCATGACCTTGCGCAACGCGTACCGGCGCACCGAGCGGTTGTTGCTCGTGAACGCGCCGTCCTTGAACACGGGATGGAAGAACAGGTTGGTCGTCACCATCGGCACGACCATGCCGGTCTCTTCCAGCGCGGCGCGGAAGCGCTTGATCAACCGCTCCCGTTCGCCGTCAGCCGACCCGAACGGGACGAGGTCGTCGTCGTGGAAGCTGACCCCATACGCGCCCAGCTCGGCCAGCCGGTGCACCGACTCGACCGGATCGAGCGGTGGGCGGGTCGCGTCACCAAATGGGTCACGCGCCTGCCACCCGATCGTCCACAACCCGAACGAGAACCGATCCTCAGGCGTCGGCTGAATAGCCATCGTTGTGCCTCCTTACTAATTCCTCTCCCATCGTGTCACCACCGGCCCGAGGCCGCGTCACCTCAGCTCGCGAGACGCATCGCGAGCAGGGGCGTGCCGTCGGGTCGGGTGAAGGTGAGGGTGCCGTCGGGTGCTCGGGCCATGGTCCAGCCGCCTTCGTGAATGGCGATGTGGTGGTGGTTGCACAGCAGAGCAAGGTTGGCAATGTCGGTGGGGCCGCCGTCGGCCCAGTGGACGATGTGGTGGCCGTCGCACCAGCCGGGCGGGCGGTCGCAGCCGGGGAACACGCAGCCCCGGTCGCGCAGGGTGAGCGCTCGGCGTTGGGCGGGGGTGACGGCTCGGGCGGCGCGGCCGACGTCGATCGGTTCGCTGCGTCCGCCGAGCACGACGGGGATGATGCGGGCGTCGCACGCGAGCCGGCGGGCGGTCTCGGGGTGGACGGGTTCGCCGGTGTCGTCGATGTGGCCGCAGCCGGTGGCATCGGCGAGGTCGTCAAGGGGGATCGTGACGGTGATGGTGGGCCGGCCGGGTTCGGCGCCGACGGCCCGGCGGATCACTTCGGCGAGCGCGGCGGCCCGTCGTTGCGCGGCGGTGCGGGTCGGGCCGCCCGAGGCGCGTTCGGCTCGCCGGAGCCGTTCGTACTCGGTGTCGACGGCCGTCTTGATCCCCGCGCCGTCTTCGCTCGCGTAGACGCCGTCCAAGACGGTGGTGCCGTCGAACGTCGATGACACGTGGAGCCGGTCGCCTTCGCCCCGCTCGCGCTTCTCGCGGTCGGGGTCGGCCGCCAGCAGCCAGTGCCGCAACAGCTGTGCGGTCTGGTCGACGGTCAGGCGACAGGCGTGCTCGACGAGCACCGCCTCGTCGCGGGCGAACACGGTGATCGTCTTGTCGCTGCGATGCGCGGCCGACGCGAGCAGCACCGCCTTCGCGAACCCGAAGCTCGCCGTCGGCCAGCGCGGCGTCGGTGCCCGGCATCGACCGCAATCGCCGGGCGGTGCGCACCATCGTCGCCGCCGACGACCGGCTGAGCTGACAGCGGTACGCGAGCCACGCCGCTCCCGAGGTCGCACCGTCATAGGCCCACACGCCACGCGCATCAGCCGCGGCCACCGCACGCGCCAGCGCCGCCTCGACCCGGCATCGTTCGGTGTCGAGCTCGCGCACATGCGCGGCAAGCGCAGCGTCAGGCAACGACTCAGGCTCGACCTCCCACACCTCGACGACCTCGGCCACGCGCGCCCGTCCTCACGATCAGGTCCAGCACGATCAGCATCAAGGGGAAGAACGCACATCCTAAAGAGGGGGTGTGACATTCAAAGTGGCTCAGGTGTCGAGCAGCCGCTGCATCACCGCGACGTCGAGCCAGCGGCTGAACTTGCGGCCCACCTCGCGCTCGATGCCCACCAGCTCGAACCCGCAGGAGCGGTGCAGCGCCAACGAGGGTGAACGAGTCGCCTCGATCCGCGCCATCACTGAGTGGAAGCCGTGTCGGCGGGCCACGTCGAGCATCTCGCCGAGCAGCTCCTTGCCAATGCCCTTCCCGTGGTGGTCGCGGCGCACGTAGACCGAGTCCTCGACGGTGGTTCGATACGCGGCCCGTTCCTTGTAGGGCGAGAGCGACGCGAACCCGACCACCGCACCGTCCTGCACCGCGACCACCGCGGCGTGGGCTCCGGAACGCTCAGCCAGCCACGAACGCTGGTCCTCCAGGCTGCGGCTGACGAGATCGAACGTCGCCGTCGATGTCTCGACTTCGAGGTTGTAGATCGCGCGCATCGCCTCGGCGTCGTCGAGCGTGGCGAGGCGGAGCAGCACGGCCCCGAACGCTAACGGGCGGTCCGGATTCTGCTGTTCAGGATTGTGCGCTGAAGTCGACCGGTTCGGAGTCCTCGTCGGGGGACGGCGCCGCTTCGAGGATGCCGATCTCGCCAGTGAGGGCCTCGAGTCGCGCCCAGGTGCAGACGTCGGGATCGTTGGTGAGGAAGATCACCTGCGGGCTGCCGGCCGAACGGCTGAGCAGCTCGAGCAGCGCCGGCTTCACCGACGGGTCGAGGGCGATGAACGGATCGTCGAGCAGCAGCGGGAGACTCTCGCCTTCAGGACCCATCTTGCGCACGTCCGACAGATGGGTGACGAGGGCGTGGGCGAGGTTTGCCGCGAGCCCGCCCTCGACTGGGGTGTAGGTCTCTTGCGTCCCGTTGAGGGGGCTCGCACCGCGCTGGAGGAGCGCGGCAGCGATGATCTCCTCGCGGTGGGCGAGCGCCCAGTCGGGCGAGATCTCGCCGGCGAGATCACGCCACGCGTCGGCAGCCTTGCGACTGTCGCCCGCAGCGGCAGTCGACTTCTTCTTCGTCTCGACGGTCGAGAGCATCGTGTTCACACGCTCGAGGTGGAATCCAAGGTACGACTGCGCTCCCGCCTGCGCGAGCGCCTCTTGCTCGGCGTTCTCCGCCCGCGAGATCCGCTTCTGGGCCATCAGCGAGACCGCCATCGACGCGCCGGTCGCGAACAAGAGAGGAAGCGACAGCATCGGAGAGATCAGAGCCACGGGGACCGCGAGGCACGCGGTGCCGGCGGCGATGCGGTAGGTGAGCCGATGGATCTGGCTCTCCTTCGCGACCGCCGCCTCGAACTCGTCGTGCAGCGCCTCGACCCTGTCGACGATCTCGGGCGCATCGGCGATCGTGTCGGTCGGCGCGACGTGCGCGACGGGCTCGGATTCGTCGACCGTCGACGCGGTGGCCCGCTCCGCCGCGGCCCAGAGCGAGCGCTGATCCACGGCGGCGAGCAAGGTGATGCGCTCGCCGATCGGGTCGACCGTCGCGAAGTCCTTCGGACCCACGATCAGATGCGCCGGTGCCGTGGTCGCATCCAGGCCGGAGCGCGACAGCAGATCGATCTGGCTGCCGGCGCTCACGAACTCGTGGCTCACGTCCTCCGCGGTGGTCACGTCGATGACGCGGTGGCGTTCGCCCTTCGGGCGGAACACCGCGAGGTGTCGGCCGGTCGCATCGCGCAGCTCGAGGTGCACGCCCGTGCGGTTGCCGCCGAGCGCGCCGATGATCTCGCCGATGAGGCTTTCCCGCTCGGCCGGGCCCAGGCCCGCGATGACGGAAAGCCGTGGATGGAGGTCGAGCGTGAACGTGCCGCCGCCCGCCTCGATGATGACTCGCTGGCACTTCACCAACCCTCGAATCGGCACGTGGGTGGCTGCAATTGAGCCGATTGGCCCAGGACGTGCGGTCGCTAGGATGCGGGCCCGGCGCCGGGCTCCCGGCGCCTCGCCCTCTTAGCTCAGTCGGCAGAGCACAGCCATGGTAAGGCTGGTGTCGTGGGTTCGATTCCCACAGAGGGCTCAGGGCCCGTCCGTCGGGTCCCGCACGCTTGGCGGCGTAGCTCAGTTGGTCAGAGCACTCGGCTCATAATCGAGTGGTCGTCGGTTCGAGTCCGACCGCCGCTACCAGTCGACAAGAACAGGACACCGACGAAAGGGTGGCCCGCGATGAGCAAGGCGAAGTTCGAGCGGAACAAGCCGCATGTGAATGTGGGGACGATGGGTCATATTGACCATGGGAAGACGACGTTGACGGCGGCGATCACCAAGACGTTGGCGGAGAAGAACCCGAATGTGGCGTTTACGCCGTTCGATCAGATTGATAAGGCGCCGGAGGAGAAGGCGCGGGGGATCACGATCTCGATCGCGCATGTGGAGTACGAGACGGATAAGCGTCATTACGCGCATGTGGACATGCCGGGTCATGCGGATTACATCAAGAACATGATCACTGGGGCGGCGCAGGTGGATGGCGCGATCTTGGTGGTGGCGGCGACGGATGGTCCGATGCCCCAGACGCGTGAGCATGTGCTTCTGGCTCGTCAGGTGGGGGTGCCGTACATCGTGGTGGCGTTGAACAAGGCCGACGCGGTGGATGATGAGGAGCTGTTGGAGCTGGTGGAGCTCGAGGTGCGTGAGCTGCTGACGTCGTATGGGTTCCCGGGTGATGATCTGCCGGTGATCCGGGTCAGCGCGTTGAAGGCTCTTGAGGGTGACGTCGAGTGGCAGTCCAAGATCGTGGAGTTGATGGACGCGGTCGATTCGTATGTGCCGGAGCCTGAGCGGGATTTGGACAAGCCGTTCTTGATGCCGATCGAGGATGTGTTCACGATCACGGGTCGGGGGACGGTCGTGACGGGCAAGGTGGAGCAGGGGATGGTCCACACGGGCGACGAGGTCGAGATCGTGGGGTTGCGCCCGACGACCAAGACGGTGTGCACGGGTGTGGAGATGTTCCGCAAGATCTTGGATGAGGGCCACGCGGGCGACAACATCGGCGCGCTTCTTCGTGGCACGAAGAAGGAGGAGGTGGAGCGGGGTCAGGTGTTGTGCAAGCCGGGTTCGATCACGCCGCACACCGATTTCGAGGCGCAGGTGTATGTGCTCGGCAAGGACGAGGGCGGCCGCCACAAGCCGTTCTTCAACAACTATCGGCCGCAGTTCTACTTCCGGACCACTGACGTGACCGGTTCGATCACGTTGCCGGAGGGGACCGAGATGGTGATGCCGGGCGACAACACGGTCATGACCGTGCAGCTCGGCAAGCCGATCGCGATGGACGAGGGGCTGTTGTTCTCCATCCGCGAGGGCGGCCGCACTGTCGGCTCCGGCCGCGTCGTCAAGATCCTCAAGTAACCCCGTCCGTCGCCGGAGGGTCACAAACCGTGACGCAGTCGCCAGAGATCGCCGAGCTCGTCGTCGCAGCCCGTGACGGCAGCCGAGCTGCCTTCGACGAGCTCGTCCGAGCTACCTACGACGACACGTACACGCTCGCCTATCGGTTGACCGGCAACGAGGAGGATGCGCGCGACGTGGTGCAGGACGCGTACCTCCGCGCCTATCGAGGCGTGCGCCAGTTCCGCGGCGACGCGGAGTTCTCGACCTGGCTGTACCGCATCACCGCGAATTGCGCTGTCCACGCACGTCGGCCGCCGCCGGCGTCACCAGCACGACGCCCTTGATGGCGACACGCCCGTGATCGACGTGCGGCCGGAGTCCGATCCGCAGGCTCGGGCCGACGCGACCGTGGCGCGTGAGCAGCTCGAGGCGGCGCTCCTGCTTCTGCCACCGCGCCTGCGCGCGGTCGTCGTGCTCCGAGACGTCTACGACCTTCCGCACGAGGCGATCGCCGCCGAGCTCGGCATCTCGGCCACAGCCGCGAAGGTCAGGTTGCACCGGGCTCGTCGCCGGCTGCGCGAGCAGGTCTTCGCCCGCCGAGACGCCGGCATGGTCGACGGAGGCTCGGCTCATGCGGTGTGAGGCGCTGGGGGAGCTGCTGGCCGAGGCAGCCGAAGGTCAGCCGGTCCCTGACCGAGCCGCGCGGGCCCACGTCGAGCATTGCCTGCGCTGCCAGGCCGATCTGGCGCAGTACCGCCGCCTCCATCGAGGGCTGCGTCAGTTGGCCGATCGCCGTCTGACCACGGCGAGCGACTGGGTGGAGGAATTGCTCGCCGTCCTCGACGAGGAGAGCACGGGCACGACCGCCGGACGCGCCTTGCGACGGGCCGCGATGCTCGGCGGCATGGCCGCCGTCACCGCTGCGGGAGCGGCCAGCGTGTTGGTGCTCCGCACCTCCAGGCGCCGGCTCGCGGGCTGACTGCCTGGCTGATCCGGGGGGTGCCCCTGCTAGCATTGGGCGTCCCGACGTGACCGAGGGCAGTAGCTCAGTTGGTAGAGCTCCGGTCTCCAAAACCGGCGGTCGGGGGTTCGAGCCCCTCCTGCCCTGCCCCTCCAAGCCCGTAACTCCCAAAGCCTGTCTCCAAGGGTGCCGCCATGGCGATGAACCGCGAAACCAAGCGCATGATGCAGCGTCAGGGCCAGGTCGGCCCCGATGGCGAGCCCGTGCGCGAGAAGCGGGCCGCGCCCGCTCCTCGGCCGCCCAAGCAGGAGCGCACGTCGCCCGGCCAGTTCCTCCATGAGGTCCGCAGCGAGCTCCGCAAGGTCGCCTGGCCGACCAAGTCCGAAGTCATCAATTACTCGATCATCGTGCTCATCGCCGTCGTGCTGCTCACCGCGCTCATCGCAGGCCTCGACTGGCTGTTCGGCTCAGCGATCCTCCACCTGTACAACGCGGCATGACCGAGAGCTTCTTCACCACCGAACCCGAAGACCAGGCGCCCGTGCTCGACGCTGATCCCGGTGTCGTGCTCGTCGACGACGAGGTGCTCGACGCGGAAGTGGCCGACGAGGACGACGAGGACGCTCCCCGACCGGAGAGCCCGTTCGACCGACCCGGCGCCTGGTATGTCGTGCACACGCAGTCGGGCTACGAGAAGAAGGTCAAGCAGAACCTCGAGGCCCGCACCCAGTCGATGAACGCCGAGGACAAGATCTTCGAGGTCGTCATCCCCATGGAAGACGTGGTCGAGTTCAAGAACGGCCGCAAGGTCGTCGTCCAGAAGAAGGTGTTCCCCGGCTACCTCCTGGTCCGCTGTGAGATGGACGACGACTCTTGGTACGTCATCCGCAACACGCCCGGCGTCACCGGGTTCGTCGGGCAGGGTGCGAAGCCGTCACCGCTGCCGCGCCGCGATGTCGAGTCATTCCTCCTGGTCAAGATCGAGGGCGACGAGCCCACGAAGCGGTCGAAGCCTCGGTTGGAGTACGAGGTCGGCGAGTCGGTGCGCGTGAAGGAAGGTCCGTTCGCGGACTTCTCCGGTCAGATCGCGGAGATCAACGCCGACCAGCTCAAGCTCAAGGTGCTGGTGAACATCTTCGGCCGCGAGACGCTGGTCGAGATGGATTTCAGCCAGGTCGCAAAGCTCTAAGTCTCGAAGCAGCAGAAAGAAGAAGGAGAACCCCTCGTCATGGCCAAGAAGAAGGTCGCGGCCGTCGTCAAGATCCAGATCCAGGCGGGCAAGGCCACGCCCGCGCCCCCGGTCGGCACCGCGCTCGGCCCCCACGGCGTCGCGATCATGGATTTCTGCAAGGCCTACAACGCAGCCACCGAGGCCCAGACCGGCACGGTCGTGCCCGTCGAGATCACCGTGTTCGAGGATCGCTCCTTCACCTTCGTCCTGAAGACGCCTCCGACACCGGTGCTGCTGCGTGCCGCTGCCGGCCTCGAGAAGGGGTCGAAGCTGCCGGGTCGCGAGGGCGCCGGCTCCGTCACCGACGCACAGATCACCGAGATCGCGAAGGTCAAGATGCCCGACCTCAACGCCAACGACCTCGAGGCCGCACGCCAGCAGGTCAAGGGCACGGCGCGCTCGATGGGCATCACCGTCAGCTAGCAACAGCCACAGGCAGGACCGGGACGACCTCGCCCGGCTGCCACGACACCGAGGGAGCCATCATGGCGAAGGGCAAGCGTTACGACGATGCGGCGAAGCGATTCGACCGCGAAGAGTTCTACCCGCCGAACGAAGCGGTTGGGCTCGCGAAGGATCTGTCGTCGGCGAGGTTCGACGAGACGATCGAGCTCGCGGTCCGCCTCGGGGTCGATCCCCGCAAGGCCGATCAGATCGTGCGCGGCACCGTAGCGTTGCCTGCGGGCACCGGCAAGGACGTGCGGGTGGCCGTGTTCGCCGCCGGTGAGGCCGCAGCCGAGGCTCGCGCTGCGGGTGCAGATCTGGTCGGGGCCGACGACCTCGCTGCGGAGGTCGAGAAGGGCATGCTCGACTTCGACATCGCGATCGCGACGCCCGATCTCATGCCGATGGTCGGCCGGCTCGGCCGCGTGCTCGGCCCCCGCGGCCTGATGCCGAACCCCAAGACCGGCACAGTCACGACCGACGTCGGTAAGGCCGTCACCGAGTTCAAGGGCGGCAAGGTCGAGTACCGCACGGATCGCCACGGCAACGTGCACGTGCCGCTCGGCAAGGCCAGCTTCCCGATCGAAGACCTGCTCACGAACTACGGCGCGGTCCTCGACGAGCTGCAGCGGGCCAAGCCCGCCTCGGCGAAGGGCAAGTACCTGAAGCACATCGCGGTCTCGTCGACGATGGGTCCGGGCATCAAGATCGACGCTGCCCACGCGCGACCCGAGGACGTCAAGGCCGCTTCCTGAGCGACGAGGCCGCACCCGAGCCGACCGACGACGAGCTGGCGGCGGTCGCTCCGCCGCCGTTCTGGAACCGGTTCGGCCTCCGCGGGCCCGTCATCGTCCTCGCGTGGGTCGGCCGCAACGCGAAGCGGATGCTCGTCGCCGCGCTCGGCTTCGTCGTGCTCGGCGCCGGCGTCGCGATGCTGGCCCTCCCCGGACCGGGCGTGGTCGTGATCATCGTGGGGCTCGCCATCCTCGCGACCGAGTTCGCCTGGGCAGAGCGAGCGCTCGACAAGACGATGGGCCGCGCCTCTCAGGCTGCAGGAGCGGTGACCGGAAACATCGCGGGGCGAGTCATGCTCGCCCTCAGCGGGTGCGGGCTCCTCGCCGCGGGGGTCGTGCTGCTCCTCGGCAACCCGATCGACGGCTTGCAATCCGTCGGGATCGGCCTGATCGTCGCGGGGATCGCGGGCCTCGCGACGCTGCTGCCACCCGTGCAGGTCTGGATCGCCCGCGAGCAAGCCAAACGCGAGTAATTCGTCGCCTCTCTCCGCTTCGCTTCGCTTCGATCGGCTCCGCTCGCTCCGCTCGACGATCGGTTCTTCGCGCACCCAGGCGGCGCATTGCGCCGCTCCGACCCTCCCGGCTGGTGAGGGAAGGGGTCAGGCCCTACACTTGCAACCCACAACTGATCTGCTCGCCGCAGACATCCGGTGCTTCTGCTGAATGGGCCCTGTGCCCGCCGGACGAGGCGAACTCCTCCAGAGCTTCTCAGGGGCGTTCGCGTATGCGCGAGCGCCCATTCTGGTTTCTGGAGGAGGTGCGCATGGAAGAGCCGAGAGCCGAGAAGGTGGCTGTCGTCACCGAGGTGAAGGAGCGCCTGGGCCGGGCCGACGCCGCGCTGCTGACCGAGTACCGCGGCTTGAACGTCGCCGCGATGGCCGAGCTGCGCAGGGCTCTGCGTGCCGCAGGCGGCGACTACAAGATCTACAAGAACACCCTCGCCCGACTCGGCGCCCGCAGCGCCGGCTTCGACGAGCTCGACGAGCTGCTCACTGGGCCGACCGCGATCGCGTTCGTCGACGGCGACGCCGCAGCCGTGGCGAAGGCGCTTCGCGACTACGCCAAGGTCAACCCCGCCCTCGTCGTGAAGGGCGGCGTGCTCGGCAAGCGCCTGCTCACCGCGAGTGAGGTGACTGCCCTCGCCGACCTGCCGAGCCGTGAGGTGATCCTGGCCCAGCTCGCCGGTGCGCTGCAGGCGCCGATCGCGCAGTTCGCGAGCCTGCTCGCCGCGCTGCCGCGCAACTTCGCCTACGGCCTGAAGGCGCTCATCGACCAGCAAGGCGGGGTACCCGCTGAAGAGGCACCTGCCGAGCCCGAGGCCGAGCCGGTCGCCGAGGCCGAGCCCGCAGAAGAGATCGCAACCGAAACCCCCGCATCCGAATCCCCCGCAACAGAAGAAACGGAGTAGCCATCATGGCCACCAAGGAAGACATCCTCGACGCCATCTCGAACATGACCGTCCTCGAGCTGTCGCAGCTCCTGAAGGACTTCGAGGAGCGCTTCAACGTCACGGCCGCCGCTCCTGTCGCGGTCGCCGCGGCCGCGCCCGCCGGTGGCGGCGGTGGCGCTGAGGAAGCCGAAGAGCAGGACGAGTTCGACGTCGTCCTGACGATGGCCGGCGAGAAGAAGATCCAGGTCATCAAGGAGGTGCGTGCGCTCACCAACCTCGGTCTCAAGGAGGCCAAGGACCTGGTCGACGCCGCCCCCAAGACCGTGCTCGAGAAGGTGTCGAAGGAAGACGCCGCGAAGGCGAAGGCGCAGCTGGAAGAGGCCGGCGCCACCGTCGAGCTCAAGTAGTCGAGCCTCCGGCCAGGGGCGCCGGTCCTTGACGACCTGCGCTTCTGGCCCTACCCTTCCTGTACCTGACAGCCGGCCGGCTGTCGGGTTGATTCTGTGCGCTCCGGTCAGTACAATCACCGGTTGCCGTGCGTCCCCCTTGCTTCGCCGTTCCTTCGCGGCGACCCGGCGCGCCCCGGCACCTCGGCCACTTCTCCCAGGGAGCCGTAATTGTCGTCTCGTAGTGCTGCACGTGAGCGGTATTCCTTCGCCAACCTCACCGAGCCCCTCGACCTGCCGGATCTGATCGCGATCCAGCGCGAGTCCTTCGAGTGGTTCTTGCATCAGGGCCTCGCGGAGACCTTCCGCGACATCAGCCCGATCAAGGACTTCACCGAGAACTTGCAGCTCGAGCTCGAGTTCGATCCGGACGACGAGGACCTTCGCCCCCCGCCCAAGTTCACGGTGGAGGAGTGCAAGGAAAAGGACATGACGTACTCGGCCCCGATCTTCGTGCGGGCCCGGTTCGCCAACCGCTCCACGGGTGAGATCAAGGAGCAGACCGTCTTCATGGGCGACTTCCCCATGATGACGGACAAGGGCACGTTCATCATCAACGGCACCGAGCGCGTCGTCGTGTCGCAGCTCGTGCGCTCGCCGGGCGTCATCTTCCAGCCGGGTGAGCGGTTCCGTCTCCGCAACCTCGCGAAGCACCAGTGGGTGACGGGCACGATCCATCCGTACCGCGGTGAGTGGATCGAGTTCGACGTCGAGCAGAAGCCGGGCAAGGACTTCACGGCCGGCACTCGCGTCGCGCGCAAGCGTCGCCTCTCCATCTTCGTGCTCCTGCGCGCGCTCGGGTACGACGAGGAGAACGCGCCGGGGTTTCTCGACCGCTTCGTGCAGCACTTCGACTTCCTCGAGGGCCAGTACGAGAAGGATCGCCACCTCGCTCCGACCGAGGAGGAGGCGCTCGTCGAGATCTACAAGCGCGCCCGGCCGGGTGAGCCGCCGACCGTGGAGTCGGCGAAGGGCTACTTCCGCAAGGCCTTCTTCGAGAAGGGCCGCTACGACCTGTCGCGCGTCGGTCGCTACAAGCTGAACCGCAAGCTCGGCACCGAAGTCGGACGGCTGAGCGAGCTCTACGGGATCGATCCCAAGGCGCGCAACAAGCTCGACGACCGGCTGCTCCTCGACATCCCCGATCCCGATCAGGATGTCCTGTCGCGCTGCGAGGTGCTCGCGGCGTGCAGCTACCTGCTGCACCTCACGAAGCAGGAGCCGGGCTACCGCCTGGACGACCAGGACCACTTCGCGAACCGCCGCATCCGGTCGGTCGGTGAGCTCATCCAGAACCAGGTCCGCATCGGCCTGTCCCGGATGGAGCGGGTCGTGCGCGAGCGCATGACGACGCAGGACGTCGAGGCGATCACGCCCCAGACCCTGATCAACATCCGCCCGGTGGTCGCGGCCATCAAGGAGTTCTTCGGCACCAGCCAGCTCTCCCAGTTCATGGACCAGGTGAACCCGCTGTCGGGGCTCACTCACCGCCGCCGCCTCTCGGCGCTCGGCCCCGGTGGCCTGTCGCGTGAGCGCGCCGGCTTCGAAGTCCGTGACGTCCACTTCAGCCACTACGGCCGTATGTGCCCGATTGAGACGCCTGAAGGCCCGAACATCGGCCTGATGGGCGCGCTCGCCACGTACGCGAGGGTCAACGAGTTCGGCTTCATCGAGTCGCCGTACCGCAAGGTGACGAACGGCAAGGTCACCGACCAGATCGTCTACCTCGCCGCGGACGAGGAAGAGGAGTACGTCGTCGCCCAGGCGAACGCGCCGGTCAAGCCCGACGGTTCCTTCTCCGAGCCGCGCGTGCTCGTGCGCCAAAGCCCGCAGGCCGCGACGCTGTCAGACCTCAAGCTGCAGCTCGAGCGTGACGTGTTCTTCGGCGCCACCACCGACATCAGCTACGTCGACCCGCAAGAGGTCCAGCTGATGGACGTCTCGCCGAAGCAGATCGTGTCGGTCGCCACCGCACTCATCCCGTTCCTCGAGCACGACGACGCCAACCGCGCCCTCATGGGGGCGAACATGCAGCGCCAGGCCGTGCCCTTGATCCGCGCCGAGGCTCCCTACATCGGCACCGGCATCGAGGCCCGCGCCGCGCGCGACGCCGCCGACATGATCCTGGCCGAGGACGAGGGTGTCGTCACCGACGTCTCGGGCGAGTCGATCACGGCCGAGTACAAGACGAACGGCAAGAAGGTCCACCGGCTGGCGAAGTTCCGCCGGTCGAACCAGGACACCTGCATCAACCAGAAGCCGCGCGTCTCCGAGGGCGATCGCATCGAGAAGGGCACGATCCTCGCCGACGGTCCCTCGACCGACACTGGCGAGCTCGCGCTGGGCAAGAACCTGCTCGTCGCCTTCATGCCATGGGAGGGCTACAACTTCGAGGACGCGATCATCCTGTCCGAGCGCCTCGTGCGCGACGACGTGCTCACCTCGATCCACATTCACGAGCACGAGGTCGATGCCCGCGACACCAAGCTCGGCCCTGAGGAGATCACGCGGGACATCCCGAACCTCTCCGAAGAGGTGCTGCGCGACCTCGACGAGCGAGGCATCGTGCGCATCGGCGCCGAGGTCGATGCCGGCGACGTGCTCGTCGGCAAGGTCACCCCGAAGGGCGAGACCGAGCTCACACCCGAGGAGCGGCTGCTTCGCGCGATCTTCGGCGAGAAGGCGCGCGAGGTGCGCGACACCAGCCTCAAGGTGCCCCACGGTGAGCAGGGCAAGGTCATCGACGTCCGCGTGTTCAGCCGCGACGAGCATCACGAGCTGCCGCCGGGCGTGAACCAGCTGGTGCGCGTCTATGTCGCCCAGAAGCGCAAGATCAGCGTTGGCGACAAGCTCGCCGGCCGCCACGGCAACAAGGGCGTCATCTCCAAGATCCTCCCGGTCGAGGACATGCCCTTCCTGGCCGACGGCACGCCTGTCGACATCATCCTCAACCCGCTCGGAGTGCCGAGCCGCATGAACGTCGGTCAGGTGCTCGAGGCCCACCTCGGGTACGCGGCGCGCTGGGGATGGGAGCACGAGGGTCAGATGGTCGGCGAGCAGCCGGTCCGCGGCACCGAACGCAAGACGCGTCCGGCGACTCCGCCGTCGACGTTCATCGCCACGCCTGTGTTCGACGGCGCCCACTGGGACGAAGAGGACCAGGCCGGCAAGCACATGACGATCAAGAACATCTTCGGGAGCCTTCGCTCCGACGGTGTCGACGGCGAGCGGCTCATCGGCGACGACGGCAAGCTGACGCTTTACAACGGACGCACGGGCGAGCCCTATGACCGGCAGATCACCGTCGGCTTCGTCTACATCCTGAAGCTCGCCCACCTCGTCGACGACAAGATCCACGCTCGCTCGACGGGTCCGTACTCGATGATCACGCAGCAGCCCCTCGGCGGCAAGGCGCAATTCGGCGGTCAGCGCTTCGGCGAGATGGAGGTGTGGGCCCTCGAGGCCTATGGCTCCGCTTACTGCCTGCAGGAGCTGCTCACGATCAAGAGCGACGACGTCCTCGGCCGCGTGAAGGTGTACGAGGCGATCGTCAAGGGCGAGAACATCCCCGAGCCCGGCATCCCCGAGAGCTTCAAGGTGCTCATCAAGGAGATGCAGGCGCTCTGCCTGAACGTGGAGGTGCTGGCCAAGGACGGCGCCGAGATCGAGATGCGTGAGCTCGATGAGGACGTCTTCCGCACGGCCGAGGAGCTCGGTATCGACATCAGCCGGCCCGAACGGGGCAGCGACGAAGAAGACGAGCGGCGACGCGAGAGGAGCTGGTCCTGATGCTCGACGTCAACGACTTCGATCAGCTGCGGATCGGATTGGCCACGGCCGACGCGATCCGCACATGGTCGAACGGAGAGGTGAAGAAGCCCGAGACGATCAACTACCGCACGCTGAAGCCGGAGAAGGACGGCCTCTTCTGCGAGAAGATCTTCGGTCCCACCAAGGACTGGGAGTGCTACTGCGGCAAGTACAAGCGCGTCCGGTTCAAGGGCATCATCTGCGAGCGCTGCGGCGTCGAGGTCACGCGCTCGAAGGTGCGTCGTGAGCGGATGGGCCACATCGAGCTCGCCGCGCCCGTGGTGCACATCTGGTACCTCCGCGGCACTCGCTCGTGGCTGGCCTACCTCCTCGCGGGCCTCGAGCCCAAGGAGGAGCTGAAGGCCAAGCAGCTCGAGAAGGTCATCTACTTCGCGGCGAACCTCGTCACGTGGGTCGACGACGAGAAGCGCCATGCCGACCTCCCGAACCTCCAGGCCGAGCTGGCCGAGGAGCTCGACGAGATCCGCAAGGCGACCGAGCTCGAGATCGACCGCCGCTTCAAGGAGCTCGAGGGCGAGATCAAGTCGCTCGAGTCAGAGGAGGCGAAGGACTCCGAGGTGAAGTCGCGCCAGCACGCGGGCGAGAAGGACGTCGGCGCGATCCGCGAGCGCGGCGAAGCCGAGCTCGAGCTCGTGCAGCGTGCGTTCGACGAGTTCCAGTCGCTGTTCAGCCGCAAGATCATCGAAGACGAGATGCTCTGGCGCGAGCTGCACATGCGCTACGGCGACTACTTCCAGGGCGGCATGGGCGCCGACGCGATCGCGCAGCTCATCGACCGCATCAACTTCGACGAGGAAGAGATCAAGCTCCGCGACGCGATCGACGAGAGCGAGGGCAAGAAGCGCCTCTCGGCCCAGCGCCGCCAGAAGGCGATCAAGCGTCTGAAGATCGTGTCCGCGTTCAACCGTCGTGACGACCACGGCCGTCGCGCGAACGACCCGCGGGCCATGATCCTCGACGTCGTGCCGGTCATCCCGCCCGAGCTGCGGCCGATGGTGCAGCTCGACGGTGGGCGTTTCGCGACCTCCGACCTGAACGACTTGTACCGCCGCGTCATCAACCGCAACAACCGCCTGAAGCGACTGCTCGACCTCGGGGCTCCCGAGATCATCGTGAACAACGAGAAGCGGATGCTGCAGGAGGCCGTCGACGCGCTCTTCGACAACGGCCGCCGCGGTCGCCCGGTCACGGGCCCCGGCAACCGTCCGCTGAAGTCGCTGTCCGACATGCTGAAGGGCAAGCAGGGCCGGTTCCGCCAGAACCTGCTCGGCAAGCGCGTCGACTACTCCGGCCGTTCGGTCATCGTGGTCGGCCCGACGCTGCGTCTGCACCAGTGCGGTCTGCCCAAGCTCATGGCGCTCGAGCTCTTCAAGCCCTTCGTGATGAAGCGGCTCGTCGACCTCGAGCTGGCCCAGAACATCAAGTCGGCGAAGCGCATGGTCGAGCGCCGTCGCCCGCAGGTGTGGGATGTCCTCGAAGAGGTCATCAAGGAGCATCCGGTGCTGCTCAACCGGGCCCCCACCCTCCACCGCCTCGGCATCCAGGCGTTCGAGCCCGTGCTCGTCGAGGGCAAGGCCATCCAGATCCACCCGCTCGTGTGCACCGCGTTCAACGCGGACTTCGACGGCGACCAGATGGCCGTGCACCTTCCGCTGTCGGCAGAGGCTCAGGCCGAGAGCCGCGTGCTCATGCTGTCGGCGAACAACATCCTGTCGCCCGCGTCGGGTCGCCCGATCGTGGTGCCGACGCAGGACATGGTCATCGGCGGTTACTACCTCACCGAGGAAGTGGCCGGCGAGAAGGGCGAAGGCCGCGTCTTCCGCCATCGGTGGGAGGTCGAGCGGGCCATGGACGAGGGCGCGCTCTCGCTCCACGCCCCGATCCAGTTCCGCGAGGGTGTCGACGAAGAGGGCACGCCGATCGAGCGGACGACGACCGCCGGTCGTCTGCTGTTCGAGGGCTTGCTTCCGAAGGGCTACGTCACGCAGTTCGACTACGTGACCTCGCCGATCAAGAAGAAGGACTTCGGCATCATCGTCGAGAACCTCACCGAGCACTACACGAAGGCCGAGGTTGCCGAGTCGCTCGACGCGATCAAGGACCTCTGCTACCGGTACGCCTCGCAGTCGGGTCTCACCATCTCCATCGCGGACGTCAAGACTCCGCTCGAGAAGAAGAAGATCCTGGAGGACACCGAGAAGGACGCCGAGAAGTTCGAGACGCAGTTCCGCCGCGGCATCATCACCGACGGCGAGCGGCGCCAGAAGGAAGTCGAGATCTGGGGCGAGGCCACCGCGCAGGTGCAGGAGGCGATGGAGAAGGTCCTCAAGGCCGAGAAGTTCAACCCCATCGACATGATGGTGGGCTCAGGTGCTCGAGGGAACATGATGCAGGTCAAGCAGATCGCCGGCATGCGCGGTCTCGTGGCCAACCCTCGCGGTGACATGATTCCCCGCCCCATCAAGGCCAACTTCCGCGAAGGCCTTTCGATGCTCGAGTACTTCATCGCGACGCCGGGCGCCCGCAAGGGCCTCGTCGACACCGCGCTCCGCACCGCGGACTCGGGCTACCTCACGCGCCGTCTCGTCGACGTCGCTCAGGAGCTCATCATCCGTGAGGCCGACTGCGGCACGAACCTCGGCATCTGGGTCGAGCCCGTCATCCCCGACACACCGGCGCGCCCGCGCCTTCCTCGACACCAAGCTCTTCGGTCGTGCGTTGCTGACCGACACGACGCTGGCCGACGGATCGGTGATCGAGGCGGGCCTCCCGCTGACCGACCTCCAGGTCGACCAGCTCCGTCACGACCCGAACATCGACCGAATCCGCGTGCGCTCGGTGCTCACGTGCGAGGCCAAGCTCGGCATCTGTGCCACGTGCTACGGCATCTCGCTCGCGACGGGCAAGCACATCGAGATGGGCGAGGCCGTGGGTGTCATCGCGGCCCAGTCGATCGGCGAGCCCGGCACGCAGCTCACGATGCGGACCTTCCACACCGGTGGTGTGGCCGGTCAGGACATCGCCGGCGGCCTTCCCCGCGTCGTCGAGCTCTTCGAGGCTCGCACGCCGCGTGGCAAGGCAGTGCTCGCCCGCTCGTCGGGTGTGGTGCGCATCGCAGAAGACGAGGGCAAGGGCCGCACGATCACGGTCGTGGCCGACGACGGCGCCGAGGACCAGTACCTCGTGCCGAGCGCCAGCCGCCTCGCCGTGGTCGAGGGCCAGGAGGTCCGCGCCGGCGACGCACTCGTCGGTGACGACAAGACCCCACGCGATCCCAAGGAGCTCCTCGAGATCAAGGGTGTGCGTGAGACGCAGCAGTACCTGGTCGAAGAGGTGCAGAAGGTGTACCGCGACCAGGGTGTGTCGATCCACGACAAGCACGTCGAGCTGATCGTGCGCCAGATGACCCGCCGCATCGGGGTGCAGGAGCCGGGTGACTCCGACTTCCTTCCCGGTGAGCGCGTCGACCAGCGCGTGTTCCGCGACACCAACCGCGAGCTCGTCGAGGAGGGCAAGCGTCCCGCCGAGGGTCGCCCCGAGCTGATGGGCATCACCAAGGCGTCGCTGGCCACCGACTCGTGGCTTTCGGCGGCGTCGTTCCAGGAGACCACCCGGGTGCTCACCGAGGCCGCCATCGACGGCCGCGGCGACAACCTCGTCGGTCTGAAGGAGAACATCATCATCGGCAAGCTCATCCCCGCCGGGACGGGCATGAACCTCTACCGCGAGTTCGAGACCCAGGCTCCCGACTACCAGCCGATGGAGTTCTGGTCTTCCGACTCGCCCGCAGACTTCCTCGCGAGCCTCCAGGGCGACTACCGCCCGGAGACCGAGTACGCGGACGTCGTCGAGATCGGCGAAGGCGCCGGTCTGCCCGACGCCGTCTCCGAAGGCTGACCGTGCCGGTGGGGGTGGCTGGCCGGCGGCTGGCCACCCTCCTCGGCGCGACCATGCTCGCCGCGGGCCTGTCGGCGTGCGGGGGCTCACAGCTCGACGAACGAACGGCGGTGCACGTGCCCGTCGCACGCGGCACCTCCACCACGGTGTCGCTGCCGATCACAGTCGGCGGACGGGCTGACGATGCCTTCGCCTCGGTGGACGGGTTCCGCATCGAGGCGACACCGTCCGATGTGAGCTCGAGCTTCGTCACCGACCTCGCGACGTTGCCCGACGCGGTCGCCCTCACCGAGTCGGTGGGTCTGCGCTACGTCTCGGCGTCGACGTCATCAGGCACTGACGCGATCGTGATCGCGCTGGCGCTGACGCCGTCGGAGGTCGACCGGCTCAGCTCGCTCGAGTCCGCGCTCATCGACGGTGTGACCGGCGGGTCACCCACGGAGGACGTCACGCTGGCCGGCGAGTCGGCAGTCCTCGTCGACACGGTGGACGAGTCGACGGGCGAACCGTTCCAGATGGTGTTCTGGCGCGGCAACGGGCTCGACCTCCTCGTCGTCGGCCTCGTCGATGACCGCGCCGGCATCGAGAAGATCGCCGTCGCCTTCATCGAAGCGAATTCGGCGATGTAGCGAGATGCGACGTTCGATCGACGACTACCCGTTCGATCCCGCCGACGGCGTCGAGGGTGACGACGACTTGGCGCGGATCTCGTGGGCCGTCGCGATCGCGGACGACTACGACGACGCCGAGCCTCGAGTCGTGCTGACGGTCGAAGAGGTCGGCCGCCCGGGGACGGGTCTCGTGACCCACCTCTCGCCTGCCGTCGCTCGGCGCCTGCGGGCGGCGTTGAAGGACGCCCTGAAGGAGATCGGGGAGGAGACGGGCACATGAGGGTGGTAAATCCCGACTAGATAGGTCATAATTGGCCGGTGACCGACACTCTGCCGAGCCGAACGTCCGCCGTTCGGACGCGGCCGATCGACCCCGAGCAGCTGGTGGACATCGAGAAGTTCGAGCAGATGCTCGTGCGCTACCTCGCGGGCGATCTCGACGAGGACGTCTTCCGGGTGTTCCGTCTGGGCAACGGCATCTACGGTCAGCGTCAGGGCGGCCAGAACCAGATGGTCAGGGTGAAGGTGCCCTACGGATCGATCGAGCCCGAGCAGCTCGAGATGATCGGCTGGCTCGTCGACGAGTACTCGCGCGGGTGGGGCCACATCACGACCCGCCAGAACATCCAGTTCCACTTCGTCACGCTGACGAAGATCCCCGAGGTGATGCGTCACCTGGCGTCGGTTGGGCTCACGACGCGGGAAGCGTGCGGCGACACCGTCCGCAACATCCAGGGCTGCCATCTCGCTGGCGCGTGCCCGCACGAGGTGCTCGACATCAGCCCGTGGGCCGAGGCCGCGTTCCGGCACTTCGTGCGCAACCCGCTCGGTCAGCGCCTCCCCCGCAAGTTCAAGATCAACTTCTCGGGTTGCCAGACCGACTGCGGTCAGGCGATGTTCAACGACGTCGGCGTCATCGCAACGACGCGCACGAACGATGCCGGCGATCTCGAAGCCGGGTTCCGCGTGTTCATCGCCGGCGGTCTCGGCGCCAACCCACATCCTGCGCTGGCCCTCGAGGACTTCACCTCGCGCGAAGACCTCTTGCCGACGATCGAGGCACTGCTTCGCGTCTTCGACCAGACCGGCAATCGCGACAACAAGCTGCGGGCCCGGATGAAGTGGCTCGTCGACACGCTCGGCTTCGACGAGCTGAAGCGCCGCGTGCTCGCGACGCGCAAGCTGCTCCCCGCGTCGTCGTCGTGGCCGGGTGGCATCCCCGACGTCGTCCAGGAGCGCGGCGATGCGCCCGCGGGTGTTGCGGCCGGAGTCGCGCCCACGATCATGGGTCAGGGCACGCCCGTCACGTTGCGGTCGCGCGACCCGCAGGCTCGGTGGGATCAGGCGAACGTCGTGCGCGGCATCGCGAGCGGCCGGGTCTCGGCCTACGCCTACGCGGCCCTCGGCGACATCACCGGCGACCAGTTCCGAGCGCTTGCTTCGATCCAGCGTGAGATGGGTGCCGACGTGCGGCTCACGAACCGTCAGAACGTGGTCTTCCGCGGGCTGACCGAAGCGCAGCTACCTGTGCTCTACGAGCGCCTTCAGGTCATCGGCATGGCCGAGCCCGGCGCCGAGCTCGCCCGCGACGTCGTCGCGTGTCCGGGAGCGGACACCTGCAACCTGGCCGTCACCCAGTCGCGCGGACTGGCGAAGGCGATCGGTGACCGGCTCGAGGAAGAAGGCCTCGCCGACGTCGGCGGCGTGCGCATCAACATCTCCGGGTGCACGAACTCGTGCGGCCAGCACCACGCGGTCGACATCGGCTTCTTCGGGGTCGAACGCAGAGCCCACGACCAGGCCGCGCCCGGCTACACGATGCTGCTCGGCGGCTACGTCGGGCAGGAGCAGATCCACTTCGGCGACAAGGCGTTGCGGCTCCCGGCCAAGACCGCTCCGGAGGCCGCCGTGCGCATCGTGCGCCTGTTCGCAGCGGAGCGCGGCGCGGGAGAGACCTTCCGCATGTGGCTCGACCGGTCCGGCGGCGCCTCGGTGCTGGCCGTCGGCCTCGCCGAGCTCGACGAGTTCCCCCTGCCGGCTGATGGTCCCGACTTCTACGTCGATTACGGCGAGACAGGCCCGTACGTGAAAGAGATCGGCGAATCGGAGTGCGCCACCTGACGCCCAGCCTGACGCCCAGTCAGACGTCGCGTCGTCGCTGGCCGCGGGTTGCCCCTCGACCCCTCCACCCCTAGGATTGAACGGTTCGCTGGGCGCTCCGCCGCGCCCCTGAGGTTCCCCACCCGTTCGTTCGTCTCTGAGGTAACGCGTGCCCACGATCCAACAGCTGGTCCGCAAAGGTCGCGAGACCAAGACCGAGAAGACCAAGACCCCGGCCCTCAAGGGCGCGCCGCAGCGGCGCGGGGTGTGCACTCGCGTGTACACGAACACCCCGAAGAAGCCGAACTCCGCCCTTCGCAAGGTCGCCCGCGTCCGGCTGACCAGCGGGGTCGAGATCACCGCGTACATCCCGGGTGAGGGTCACAACCTCCAGGAGCACTCGATCGTCCTGGTGCGTGGCGGTCGTGTGAAGGACCTGCCGGGTGTTCGGTACAAGATCATCCGCGGCACGCTCGATGCGGCCGGGGTCAAGAACCGCAAGCAGGCCCGCAGCCGTTACGGCGCGAAGAAGGAGAAGTAGTGCCCCGCAAAGGTCCCGCTCCGCGCCGCGAGCTGACGCCTGACCCCGTCTACCGGTCGGTTCTCGTCACGCAGGTCGTGAACAAGGTCCTCGAGCGCGGCAAGCGCTCGCTGGCCGAGCGCATCGTGTATGACGCGCTCGACATGATCGAAGAGAAGACCGGCGCCGAGCCGATCGCCACGCTCAAGCGCGCGATCGACAACGTGAAGCCGCCGCTCGAGGTGAAGCCCCGCCGGGTCGGTGGCGCGACCTACCAGGTGCCGGTCGAGGTGCGTCCCCGCCGGGCGACCACGCTCGCCATCCGGTGGACGGTCGGATACGCGACCCAGCGCCGCGAGAAGACGATGGCGCTGCGGCTGGCCAACGAGCTGATGGACGCCTCCAACGGTGTCGGCGCGTCGATCAAGCGTCGCGACGACATGCAGAAGATGGCGGAGTCGAACAAGGCCTTCTCCCACTACCGCTGGTAGTCCCCGACACGAGCCGGGGCCGAGCCCCGGCGCAGCGACGACCGGGCCGAGCGCCCGGTCGTGTCATGTAAGCCCCCGAATTCCGAACGCAGCGAACGAGAACTGAAGAGCACATGGCTGAACAGCGAGCATTTCCCCTCGACCGGACCCGAAACATCGGGATCATGGCGCACATCGACGCGGGCAAGACCACGACGACCGAGCGCATCCTCTACTACACCGGCAAGACGTACAAGATCGGTGAGGTGCACGAAGGCGCCGCCGTGATGGACCACATGATCCAGGAGCAAGAGCGCGGCATCACGATCACTTCCGCAGCCACCACCTGCGAGTGGAACGACCACCGCATCAACATCATCGACACGCCCGGCCACGTCGACTTCACCATCGAGGTCGAGCGGTCGCTGCGCGTCCTCGATGGCGCTGTCGCGGTGTTCGACTCCGTCGCTGGCGTCGAGCCCCAGACCGAGACGGTGTGGCGGCAGGCGAATCGCTACCGAGTCCCGCGCATCTGCTTCGTCAACAAGATGGACCGCATCGGCGCGGACTTCTACCGCACCGTCGCGATGATCGAGGACCGGCTCGAGGCCGTGCCCGCCGTGATCCAGCTCCCCGTCGGCGCCGAGGGCCACTACCGCGGCGTCGTCGACCTCGTGACCATGACCGCGAAGATCTGGGACGAAGGCATGGGGGAGGACTGGAAGGAGACCGAGATCCCGCCCGAGCTCGAGAGCGACGCGCTCGAGTGGCGGACGAAGCTCCTCGATGTCGTCGCCAGCCACGACGACGATCTCATGGAGAAGTACCTCAGCGACGAGGAGCTCGATCCCGAAGAGATCAAGGCCGTGATCCGCAAGGGCACGATCGACTTCGCGTTCGTTCCCGTGCTCTGCGGCTCCGCGTTCAAGAACAAGGGCGTGCAGCCCATGCTCGATGCGGTCGTCGACTTCCTTCCCTCGCCGCTCGACCTGCCGGTCACGACCGGTCTCGACATGAAGGGCCTCGAGATGCTCGAGCGTCCGGCCGACGAGCACGCGCCGTTCTCGGCGCTGGCGTTCAAGATCGTCGCCGACCCGTTCGGCAAGCTGACCTACTTCCGCGTCTACTCCGGTCGTGTGGAGAAGGGCGGCGAGGTCTACAACTCCACGAAGGACCGCAGGGAGCGCGTCGGCCGCATCCTGCTCATGCACGCGAACCACCGCGAGGACATGGACGTCGCCCGCGCCGGCGACATCGTCGCGGGCCTCGGGTTCAAGAGCACCACGACCGGCGACACGCTGTGCGATCGGGCGCACCCGATCGTGCTCGAGCGGATGGAGTTCCCCGAGCCGGTCATCCACGTCGCGGTCGAGCCGAAGACGAAGATCGACCAGGACAAGCTCGGCAAGGCGCTCTACGCGCTGTCCGACGAGGATCCAACGTTCCGTGTCCGTACCGACGAGGAGACCGGGCAGACCGTCATCTCGGGCATGGGCGAGCTGCACCTCGAAGTGCTCGTCGACCGCATGCTGCGCGAGTTCAACGTCGACGCGACGGTGGGCAAGCCCCAGGTCGCGTACCGCGAGACGATCACCAAGCGCGTCGAGCGCGTCGTGTATCGCCACGTGAAGCAGACCGGCGGCTCCGGCCAGTTCGCGCACGTCGTCATCGACCTCGAGCCCACGGGTCCTGGCGGCGGCTACGAGTTCGTCGACAAGATCACCGGCGGCAAGATCCCCCGAGAGTTCATCCCCGCGGTCGACCAGGGCATCCAGGCTTCGCTCGACGCGGGCGTGCTCGCCGGCTATCCGACCGTGGACGTGCGGGCGGTGCTGACCGACGGGTCGGCGCACGACGTCGACTCTTCGGAGATGGCGTTCAAGGTCGCGGGCTCGATGGCCTTCAAGGAAGCGGCTCGCAGGGCGAGCCCGGTGCTGCTCGAGCCGATCATGGCCGTCGAGGTCGTGACCCCTGACGACTACATGGGCGACGTCATGGGCGACCTGTCGAGCCGGCGGGGCAAGATCGAGGGCATGGACCAGCGCGGCAGCAGCCAGGTCATCAGGGCGCAGGTGCCCCTTTCAGACATGTTCGGCTACGCTACCGACCTCCGGTCGCGCACCCAGGGGCGTGCGACTTACACCGCGCAGTTCCACTCCTACCAGCAGGTGCCCGAATCGATCTCGAAGGAGATCGTGGCCCGGGTCCGCGGCGAGTGATCCATCCGAGTCCCACCTATCACCCAGTGACGACCAGCAACGAGAGGGCAGTGCGATGAGCAAGGCGAAGTTCGAGCGGAACAAGCCGCATGTGAATGTGGGGACGATGGGTCATATTGACCATGGGAAGACGACGTTGACGGCGGCGATCACCAAGACGTTGGCGGAGAAGAACCCGAATGTGGCGTTTACGCCGTTCGATCAGATTGATAAGGCGCCGGAGGAGAAGGCGCGGGGGATCACGATCTCGATCGCGCATGTGGAGTACGAGACGGATAAGCGTCATTACGCGCATGTGGACATGCCGGGTCATGCGGATTACATCAAGAACATGATCACTGGGGCGGCGCAGGTGGATGGCGCGATCTTGGTGGTGGCGGCGACGGATGGTCCGATGCCCCAGACGTGTGAGCATGTGCTTCTGGCTCGTCAGGTGGGGGTGCCGTACATCGTGGTGGCGTTGAACAAGGCCGACGCGGTGGATGATGAGGAGCTGTTGGAGCTGGTGGAGCTCGAGGTGCGTGAGCTGCTGACGTCGTATGGGTTCCCGGGTGATGATCTGCCGGTGATCCGGGTCAGCGCGTTGAAGGCTCTTGAGGGTGACGTCGAGTGGCAGTCCAAGATCGTGGAGTTGATGGACGCGGTCGATTCGTATGTGCCGGAGCCTGAGCGGGATTTGGACAAGCCGTTCTTGATGCCGATCGAGGATGTGTTCACGATCACGGGTCGGGGGACGGTCGTGACGGGCAAGGTGGAGCAGGGGATGGTCCACACGGGCGACGAGGTCGAGATCGTGGGGTTGCGCCCGACGACCAAGACGGTGTGCACGGGTGTGGAGATGTTCCGCAAGATCTTGGATGAGGGCCACGCGGGCGACAACATCGGCGCGCTTCTTCGTGGCACGAAGAAGGAGGAGGTGGAGCGGGGTCAGGTGTTGTGCAAGCCGGGTTCGATCACGCCGCACACCGATTTCGAGGCGCAGGTGTATGTGCTCGGCAAGGACGAGGGCGGCCGCCACAAGCCGTTCTTCAACAACTATCGGCCGCAGTTCTACTTCCGGACCACTGACGTGACCGGTTCGATCACGTTGCCGGAGGGGACCGAGATGGTGATGCCGGGCGACAACACGGTCATGACCGTGCAGCTCGGCAAGCCGATCGCGATGGACGAGGGGCTGTTGTTCTCCATCCGCGAGGGCGGCCGCACTGTCGGCTCCGGCCGCGTCGTCAAGATCCTCAAGTAGGTCTCGCCGACATGAGCAGCATTCGCATCCGCTTGAAGGCCTACGACCACGAGATCATCGACCAGTCGACACGCAAGATCGTCGAGACGGTCGTGCGCACCCAGGCGACGGTGCGGGGGCCGATCCCGCTGCCGACCGAGAAGCACCGCTTCACGGTCATCCGGGGCCCGTTCAAGGACAAGGACTCGCGCGAGCACTTCGAGATGCGCATCCACAAGCGGCTGATCGACATCGTCGAGCCGTCGCCGAAGACCGTGGACTCGTTGCAGCGTCTCGAGCTGCCCGCCGGCGTCGACATCGAGATCAAGATCCAGGCCTAGAACGCCGTCCAACCGGGGTGTCCAACCTCCCCGGGCGTTCTCGTGTGGGAAGGCGGCCATTCGTGGCCGCTTTTCGCGCCGGAACCGTCACGACGCGAGGTCGCCGAACGTGAGCTTGGCGTTGTCGGCCGCGGCGCGGCCGCCGACCCATCCGGCGGGGTCTGCCGTGCCGCGCCGGCGCAAGCTGCGCAGACGGCCGTAGCGCTCGTCGACGAAGGCATCGATGGTCTCGGCCTGCGAGCGCAGCACCGGCAGGAACGACTCGCCGTGCTCCTCTGTCGCGTCCTTCATCACCGCCGCGTTGATCTCCCTCAGCCGCTCGCCGATGCGCGCCGCGAAGGCGAAGAGGAACGACGAGCGGTAGGACCGGCTCGAGCCCGGCGCTCTCATGAGTGCGGTCTGGGCTTGCACGAGGAGCGAGGTGAAGAGCAGCTCGACCCCGGCGAGGTCGGATGGCATGCCGATCACCTCCGCGAGGCCGAAGCCACTGAGCTCGACCGTGCGACACCGCGAGGCATCGGCGACGACCGCGAGCAGCTTGGCCTTCGCGGTGCCGTACGGCGAGTCGATCGGCACCCGGATGACTGCCGCCCCGCCTGTGCGGCGCGTCCCGGCGCCGTGCACGGCCGCCACGTCGATCGCGTGCCTGGTCATCAGCTGCTGTGCCTTGGAGGTGAAGGCCAGAGCCTCGGCTTCGAAGGTCGTCGACTCGGCCTTGGCGAGCAGCGCCCGGATCTTCGCGAGCACGGGGTCGGCGCTCGCATCATCGGGTTCACCCAGAGATTGGAGTGGCCGCAAGGTCAGAAGGTTGCGCAGCGCGTCGATGACCGTGCGCATCGCCTCATTGCGGTCGAGTCGCTCGTGCGCGATGAAGCCGGTCAGCCAGCCGTCGCCACCCGTCGCGGTGGGCAGCTGCAGCCGCTCGACCTGCGCTCTGGACTGCGGGTCGATGTCCGCCCGGCGTGACGCGTGGTCGACCGCGATGGCAAGGGCGATCAGCGTGCCGGCGGCTTTGCAGCTGCAGCCTCGGTAGCCCTGACGGTGCAGCTCGATCGGCTGCCAGCCGCGTGCCCACGCCGCGTGGATCTGCGCGAGCAGCATGGATTCGGCCTCGTGGTCGACGTCGGCGTCGTGCATCGAGCACAGCAGTTCGACGAGGCCGAATTGGTTGGAGCCATTGGCGAGCAGCCAGAGGAGGCTGCGTGGAGTGTGCGTGCCCATGGGTGGTGCCTCTCGATGAGACGCTCGGAGGCGTCGCGGGGCCGACGCGAGAGATGAGCACCGTACCTCGGGGGTGGAACACTGGGAACATGACCGAGCTGATCCTCGACTCGCTGCAGCGGCGGATGCGGGCCCTGCACTCCCTCTACTACGACGCCGTCGCGACGATGTCGATCGACCAGGTGAATCACTTCGAGCGCGAGGGCGTCGTGCCGATCGCCTTCTGCCTGTTCCACATCACGAACATGATCGACGCCTCGTTCATGGTGATGACGGGGACACCCCCCATATGGGACGACGGCTGGGCCGCCAAGGTCGCCATGACGATCAACGACCACGGCAAGCACCGCACCGTCGACGAGATGGTCCATCAGCGGATCGGCGACTACGACGCCTTCCAGGAGTACATGCGGGCCGTCTTCGACCGCACTGAGGTCTGGCTCGAGCAGCTCGATCCGGCCGAGCTGACCCGCGTGGTGATCACCCGGCCGTTCCCGCCCCAGATCGCCAGCACCTACAGCGCCCGGGTGGCCGGTCCCGAAGGCATCACCCTCCTCGACGCCACCGAGTGCTGGATCTACCAGCACGGCCTGCGCCACATGGGCGAGATCGAGCTCGCCCGCGGCCTCGTCGGCCTCCAGGGCATGACCTCCTGACCGGCTGGCGCGGTCCGGGTTCGTCCCAGTAGGCTCTCCCAGCCCGGTTGCAGGGCCTCGCGCCCGCTTCCGATCCTCTTTGCAAGACCGTTCGTAGCCGCCCGTCAACCGATGTCCGTGTGAGCCCGCGCCGTTCCGGCGAGGGGACCGCCCGGCGAAACCGATCCAGCGCTCCGCCGGCACCCGCCGCGGGAGCGCCCGCGTGAGAAGCCAAAGGACCTCCCATGGCGACGAAAGCCATCGTCGGCGAAAAAGTGGGCATGACCCAAGTGTGGGCTGATGACAACCGCATCATCCCCGTCACCGTGCTCAAGGTGTCGCCGGCGCGCATCGTGCAGGTCAAGACGACCGAGCGCGATGGATACACCGCGCTCCAGGTCACCTATGGGCGCAGGGATCCGCGCAAGCTGACCAAGCCTGAGGCGGGACACTTCGCCAGGGCCGGCGTCGAGGCGGGCACGAACCTGGTCGAGCTGCGTCTCGATGACATCGACGGCTACTCAGTCGGTGACGAGCTCAGGGTCGATCTGCTCGAGGCGGGGGAGCGGGTCGACGTGACGGCAGTCAGCCGAGGCAAGGGATTCGCCGGCGTGATGAAGCGGCACAACTTCGCCGGGCAAAAGGCGACGCACGGCACGCACCGAGTGCACCGCATGCCCGGTTCGATCGGCTCGTGCTCGACGCCGGGTCGTGTCTTTCGAGGCGTGAAGATGGCTGGCCGCATGGGCAACGAGAAGGTCACGACGCTCAACCTCGAGGTCGTTGCCGCGGATGTCGAGCGCGACCTGCTGCTCGTCAAGGGCTCGGTTCCCGGCCCCACCGGCGGCGTCGTCCTCGTCCGCAACGCTGTCAAGGGCGGCCAGAAGAGCGAGGGGAAGAAGTAGTCATGGCGACCATCACCGTGCGTACCCCCGACGGCGCCGAAGCCGGCGACATCGAGCTCGCCGACGAGATCTTCGGCGTGGAGCCCCACGTCCCCGTGATGCATCAAGTCGTCACGGCCCAGCTCGCGACTCGCCGAGCAGGTACCCAGAGCACGAAGACCCGGGCCGAGGTCCGAGGCGGCGGTGCGAAGCCGTTCCGCCAGAAGGGGACCGGCCGGGCCCGAGCCGGCTCGACCCGCGCGCCGCACTGGACTGGTGGCGGCGTCGCCCTCGGCCCGAAGCCCCGCAGCTACGCGCAGCGCACCCCGAAGAAGATGATCCGGCTCGCGCTGCTGTCGGCGCTGAGCGATCGCGCTGCCGAAGGCAAGGTCCTCGTCGTCGACGAGTGGGGATGGGACACACCGAAGACGTCGCACGCCAAGGCGGCCCTCCAGGCGCTAGGTGTCGACGGTCGGATTCTCGTGGTGCTGAGCGACTCGGACGTGAACGCCGCGCTGAGCTTCCGCAACCTTCCCGAGGTGCAGCTGCTGCTCGTCGGTGAGCTGAACGCTTACGACCTGCTCTGCAACGACTGGGTCATCTTCACGCGAGAGACCCTGCCGACGCCACGCGCGCCGCGAGCGGCTGCGAGCAGCGTCGACGCAGTCGACGAAGAGGAAGAGAACGCGGAGGAGACCAAGTGAAGGATCCCCGCGACGTCATCATCGAGCCAGTCGTGAGCGAGAAGTCGTACTCGCTGCTCGACGGCAACGTCTACACGTTCATCGTCCACCCCAGCGCGAGCAAGCCCGAGATTCACGACGCGGTCGAGTCGATCTTCAACGTGAAGGTGCTGAAGGTCAACACGCTGAATCGCAAGGGCAAGCGCAAGCGCAACCGTCGCTCGAACACCTTCGGGCAGCGGGCCAACACGAAGCGGGCGATCGTCACCCTCGCGGGCGACGAGCGCATCGAGCTGTTCGAGAGTTGAGCCGGAGACCCTCATGGCCCTTCGCAAGCGCAAGCCCACCAGCCCCGGTCGGCGGTTTCAGACCGTCTCCGACTTCTCGGAGATCACCAAGGACCGTCCCGAGAAGTCGCTGCTCGCCCCGAAGCCGGGCACTGGCGGCCGCAACAGCTACGGCCGCAAGACCGCCCGCCACAAGGGCGGCGGTCACAAGCAGCAGTACCGCATCATCGACTTCAAGCGCACCAAGGACGGCGTGCCGGCCAAGGTCGCCGCGATCGAGTACGACCCCAACCGCAACTGCCGCATCGCGCTGCTCCACTACTACGACGGCGAGAAGCGGTACATCCTCGCTCCGAACAAGGTCGGCGTCGGCGAGGTGTTGCAGAGCGGCCAGGGTTCGGAGATCAAGCCGGGCAACGCGCTGCCCCTGCGTTACATCCCCGTCGGCACTGTCGTGCACAACGTGGAGTTCAAGCCGGGTGCCGGCGGCAAGATGGCCCGCTCTGCTGGCTCGAGCGTGCAGCTCGTCGCAAAGGAAGGCGACTTCGCCACGCTGCGTCTCCCGAGCACGGAGATGCGCCGCGTGCCGATCGACTGCCGCGGCACGGTGGGCGAGGTCGGCAACTCCGAGGCCGAGCTCATCAAGATCGGTAAGGCGGGCCGCAACCGATGGAAGGGCGTGCGTCCGCAGACCCGTGGTGTCGCCATGAACCCGGTCGACCACCCCCTCGGCGGTGGCGAGGGCAAGACCTCTGGCGGACGCCATCCGGTGTCGCCTTGGGGCAAGCCCGAGGGTCGCACCCGCGACAAGACCAAGTCGTCCCAGAAGCTCATCGTCCGGCGTCGCCGCACCCGCGGCTCGCGGAGGTAGGTCCCATGCCCCGTTCGCTCAAGAAGGGCCCGTTCATCGACGGCCACCTCCTCAAGAAGGTGGACGGCGCTGAACGCTGCCGGCGAGAAGCGCGTCATCAAGACATGGTCGCGCCGCTCGACGATCATCCCCGAGATGGTGGGTCACACCATCGCGGTGCACGACGGGCGCAAGCACGTGCCCGTCTACATCACCGAGTCGATGGTCGGGCACAAGCTCGGCGAGTTCTCGCCGACCCGCACGTTCAGGTTCCACGCTGGTCAGGAGAGAGGGCGCTCGCCGATGACCGGTCCGAAGACCAACGAGCGTCCCGGGACGCGCGCGAGGCGCGCTACATCCGCATGTCGGCCTCGAAGGCGCGCGCGGTGCTCGATCTCATCCGCGGCCTCGACGTCGCCCAGGCCGACCAGGTGCTGCAGTTCTGCGAGCGCGACGCGTCGATCCCGATCCGCAAGTGCCTCGCCTCGGCGATCGCGAACGCGGAGCACAACGACTCCCAGCTGCCCGACGAGCTCTACGTCTCCGCGTGCTACGCCGACGAGGGGCCGACGCTGAAGCGCTGGCGCCCCCGTGCACGTGGCCGTGCCACCCGCATTCGCAAGCGCACCTGCCACATCGCGGTGATCGTCAGCCGCATGCCTGAGCAGCTGCTCGAGCGCCAGCGGGTCCGTGACGAGGCCAAGCCCTCGACCGCGCCGCTCGCCGCAGTGGGCAGCAAGCCCAGGCCGCTCGTCGCGAGCCGCGTCGCCCGCAGCCGCGCTGCCGCCACGGAGGCCGCCGCCACGATCACGATCACGACGAGCACGATCACGATCACGATCACGACGACGCCGAGGCCGAGCCGGAGATGGTCGAAGTCGAGGAAGTCGACCTGGACGAGGCTGCCGACGAGGTCGCTGAGGACGTTACGCCTGAGGCAGAGGTCGACGAGGTGGAGACCGAGGAGACAGACGAAAGCGAGACCGACTGATGGGTCAGAAGGTCAACCCGTACGGGTTCCGGCTCGGCGTGACCACCGACTGGAAGTGCCGGTGGTTCAGTGATCGCGAGTACACCGACTACCTCATCGAGGACTGGAAGATCCGCGACTACCTGATGACGCAGGTGCCGCACGCGGCGATCAGCCGCATCGAGGTCGAGCGCACCCGTGATCGCCTTCGCATCGACGTCCACACCGCGCGCCCCGGCATCGTCATCGGTCGCCGCGGCGCCGAGGCCGATCGCCTGCGCGCGGTCTCACGAAGATCACCGGCAACAACAAGGTCCAGCTGAACATCCAGGAGATCAAGCAGGCCGAGCTCGACGCAGCGCTCATCGCGCAGGGTGTCGCCGACCAGCTCGCCGGCCGCGTCGCCTTCCGCCGGGCCATGAAGCGTGCGGTGCAGAACGCACAGAAGGCCGGCGCCCTCGGCATCCGGGTGCAGTGCTCGGGCCGCCTCGGCGGCGCCGAGATGAGCCGCACCGAGTGGTACCGCGAAGGCCGGGTGCCGTTGCACACGCTGCGCGCCGACATCGACTACGGGTTCCGCGAGGCGAAGACGACCTACGGCCGCATCGGCGTGAAGGTCTGGATCTACAAGGGCGACATCCTCCCGTACAAGCAGACGGCGGAAGACAAGATCGCCCGCGAGGCCGCGATGGCGGTCGGCGAGACGAGTGGCGGCGGCGCCGCCCGCAAGGTCGTGTCCTCTGGTCGCCAAGGCGACCCGGCGGCCGACGAGGTCGTCGAGGCGGCGCCGTTGCTCAAGGAAGCCGATCCCGAGCTCGAGAAGCTCCTCGCCGACGAGGAAGAGATCGAGCGCCGCACCCGCACGACCCACGAGACGCCGCACTTCCGGCAGCACGAGGAGGACTGACGCGTCATGTTGATGCCCAAGAAGGTCAAGCACCGCAAGCAGCAGCGCGGTCGCACTCGCGGCGTGACGAAGGGCAGCTCCGAGGTCACGTTCGGGGAGTACGGCATCCAGGCTCTCGAGCCCGGATGGATCACCGCGCGCCAGATCGAGGCGGCCCGTATCGCGATGACCCGTCACATCAAGCGTGGCGGCAAGGTGTGGATCAACGTGTTCCCGGACAAGCCGGTCACGGCCAAGCCGGCCGAGACCCGCATGGGTTCTGGCAAGGGCAACCCCGAGTATTGGGTGGCTGTCGTGAAGCCCGGCCGCGTGATGTTCGAGCTCTCGTATCCCAATCCCGAGATCGCGAAGGCCGCCATCGAGCGGGCCGTGCAGAAGCTGCCGATCAAAGCCCGCGTGATCACCCGCGAGGGAGGCATCTGATGACCACCGCGAACGAGCTCCGCGAGCTCGGTGACGACGAGCTCGTCAGCCGGCTCAGCGAGTCGAAGGCCGAGGCGTTCAACCTGCGCTTCCAACACGTCACCGGTCAGCTCGACAACACTTCCCGTCTTGGCGACCTTCGCCGTGACATGGCCCGCATCAACACGCTGCTGCGCGAGCGCGAGATCGCCGCGGCCGAGGCCCTCGAAGCCCAGGAGAAGTGATGGCAGACGAGACCACTCCCGAAGAGAGGGCATCGCGGAAGATGCGCGAGGGCACCGCAGTGTCGACCTCGATGGACAAGACCGTCGTCGTCGCCGTCATCGAGCGTGTGCGTCACCCTCGCTACGCGAAGACGGTGCAGCGCACGAAGCGGCTCTACGCGCACGACGAGGCGAACGACGTGAACATGGGCGACCGCGTCCGCGTGATGGAGACCCGACCCCTGTCGAAGCAGAAGCGCTGGCGGGTCGTCGAGGTCCTCGAGCGGGCGAAGTGACGGAGACAGACCGATGATCCAGCAGGAGACCCGCCTCAGGGTGGCAGACAACAGTGGCGCCAAAGAGGTGCTCGTGATCAAGGTGCTGGGTGGCACGCGCCGCCGGTATGCCTCGATCGGCGACATCTTCGTCGCGACCGTCAAGGACGCCATCCCCGGTGCAGCGGTGAAGAAGGGCGACGTCGTCAAGTGCGTCGTCGTGCGCACGAAGAAGGAGAAGCGCCGTCCCGACGGCAGCTACATCCGCTTCGACGAGAACGCCGCTGTGCTCATCAAGGACGACCAGACCCCCCGCGGCACCCGCATCTTCGGGCCCGTGGGACGCGAGCTGCGAGAGAAGCGCTTCATGCGCATCGTGTCGCTCGCCCCGGAGGTGTTGTGACCATGGGGTTGAAGATCCGCAAGGGCGACCGCGTGGTCGTGCTCAAGGGCAAAGATCGCGGCAAGGAAGGCACCGTCACGCGCGTGCTCCCGACTGCCGGCAAGGTCATCGTCGACGGCGTCAACGTCGCGAAGAAGCACCAGAAGCCGACCAACACCACCATGCAGGGCGGGATCATCGACAAGGACATGCCGATCGACGTGTCCAACGTCGCGATCGTCAGCCCGAAGGACGGCAAGGCCACCCGCGTCGGCTACAAGCTCGACGACGAGGGCAAGAAGGTGCGCATCTGCAAGCGAACGGGGGTGGAGCTGTGAGCACCACGACCAACGACATGCCCACGGCCGAGCGTCCGCGTCTCAAGCAGCGCTACGTCGATACCGTCCGCGACCAGCTCAAGACCGACCTGCAGCTCGAGAACATCATGCAGGTGCCGCGCTTCGAGAAGATCGTGATCAACATGGGCGTCGGCAAGGCGACCCAGCAGCCGTCGCTGCTCGAGGGTGCCGTCACCGACCTCACGTTGATCGCTGGCCAGAAGCCCGTCGTCACGAAGGCGAAGAAGTCGATCGCGAGCTTCAAGCTCCGCGAGGGCAACAGCATCGGCTGCAAGGTCACCCTGCGGGGCGACCGCATGTGGGAGTTCCTCGACCGGCTCATCAGCCTGGCGATCCCCCGTGTCCGTGACTTCCGCGGGCTTCCCGCCAATGCGTTCGACGGCCGAGGCAACTACACGTTCGGCGTCAACGAGCAGCTCATCTTCCCGGAGATCGACTACGACAAGGTCGACTCGCCCCGGGGCATGGACATCACGATCGTCACGACCGCACGCACTGATGCAGAGGGCAAGGCCCTGCTCGATGCGTTCGGGTTCCCGTTCAAGCGTGAAGGGCAGTAGCAGGCATGGCGAAGAAGGCTCTGATCGAGAAGCAGCAGCGCAAGCCCAAGTTCAAGGTGCGGGCGTACACGCGGTGCCGCCGTTGCGGCCGACCGCGCTCGGTGTACCGCAAGTTCGGGCTCTGCCGCATCTGCTTGCGCGAGATGGTGCACGCGGGCGAAGTGCCCGGCGTGACGAAGGCCAGCTGGTGAGAGGAGGCGCACGATGACGATGACCGATCCGATCGCCGACATGCTGACGCGCATCCGCAACGCCAACGTCGCGCTCCACGACAAGGTCCGGATGCCGTCCTCGAAGCAGAAGGAAGCGCTCGCGCGCATTCTTCAGCAGGAGGGCTACATCCAGGGCTTCGACGTGATCGACGAGCCGGGGCGTCCGGGCAAGGTGCTGACCATCCAGATGAAGTACACGACCGAGCGCATGCGCACGATCTCGGGGCTGCGGCGCGTGTCGAAGCCCGGGTTGCGTGTGTACTCGCAGGCCACCAAGGTGCCACGGGTGCTCGGCGGCCTCGGGGTCGCAGTCCTCTCGACGAGCCAGGGGCTCATGACCGACCGCGAGGCGCGCAAGCGCAACGTGGGCGGCGAAGTCCTGTGCGAGGTGTGGTGAGCCATGTCCCGCATCGGTAAGAGCCCCATCCCGGTGCCGTCCGGCGTGAACGTCGCCGTCGACGAGCGTCGCGTCACCGTCACGGGCCCGAAGGGCACGCTGTCGCGTGACATCCCCGGAGCGATCGAGCTCCGCCAAGAGGACGGCACGCTCTACGTCGAGCGTCCTGACGACGCCCGGCAGAACCGCTCGCTCCACGGCCTCACCCGCACCCTCGTGAACAACATGGTGGTCGGAGTCACCGACGGGTTCAGCAAGGACCTCGAGATCGTCGGCGTCGGGTATCGCGCCACGCCGCAGGGCGATCGTCTCCTCGAGCTCGCGCTCGGGTTCAGCCACCCCGTCCGGGTCGAGGCCCCCGAGGGCATCACCTTCGAGGTCCCTGCACCGACGCGGGTGATCGTCCGAGGCATCGACAAGGAGAAGGTCGGCCAGGTGGCCGCCGACATCCGAGCCATTCGCAAGCCCGAGCCCTACAAGGGCAAGGGCGTCCGGTATGCCGGCGAGCGCGTGCAGCGCAAAGCCGGCAAGGCAGGGAAGTGAGTCTGCAATGACCATGAGCGCGCAGACCAAGCGCAATGCTCGCATCCGCCGGCATCGGCGCGTGCGCAAGCAGGTGCAAGGCTCGACGGAACGTCCCCGCCTGGCGGTGTTCCGCTCGAGCAAGCACCTCGTCATGCAGGTGATCGACGACGGCACCGGACGCACGCTGGCCGCCGCGTCGACTGTCGAGGCAGATGTGAAGTCGGCCGGCTCGACCGGCAACGTCGCCGCGGCGACGCGGGTTGGCAAGCTCGTCGCCGAGCGGGCGAAGGCCGCGGGCGTGACGAAGGTCGTGTTCGACCGGGGTGGTTTCCTCTACCACGGGCGTGTCGCCGCAGCGGCTGACGCAGCTCGTGAAGCCGGACTGGAGTTCTGACGATGGCTGCAAACGACGCCCAGCTGCGCGAGTCGCGGGTCATCAACATCAACCGAGTTGCCAAGGTCGTGAAGGGCGGACGTCGCTTCTCGTTCACCGCGCTCGTCGTGATCGGTGACGGCGCAGGTCGAGTCGGTCTCGGCTACGGCAAGGCCAAGGAGGTGCCCCTCGCGATCCAGAAGGGCACCGAGGAGGCGAAGAAGAACCTTTTCTCTGTGGCTCTCGCCGGCAGCACGATCACCCACCCGGTGATCGGGGAGCAGGGCGCAGGTCGCGTCATGCTCAAGCCTGCTGCCCCCGGCACGGGCGTCATCGCCGGTGGCGCGGCGCGCGCCATCCTCGAGGAAGCCGGCATCCACGACGTGCTCGCCAAGTCGCTCGGCTCGTCGAACCACATCAACGTGGCGCTCGCGACGATCGCAGGGCTGAAGAGCCTGAAGCGTCCCGACGAAGTCGCGAAGCTCCGCGGCCTCGACCCTGAGGAGTTCGTCCCGAAGGGTCTGCTGAACGCGTACCGCGAGTCCAAGCGTGGTCCCGTCGTCGTCGCCGAGGAGGCGAGCTGATGGCACAGCTGAAGGTCACCCAGACCCGCTCCGGGATCTCGACAAAGCCGAAGCACCGCGGCACGCTCCGCGCGCTCGGCCTGCGTGGCATCGGTCAGTCGAATGTCCTGCCCGACCGCCCGGAGATCAGAGGGATGATCGCCCGGGTCCCCCACCTCGTGACGGTCGAGACCGTCCCGGAAGAAGTGACGGAGAAGTGACGTCATGAGAGTCGATGAGCTGCAGCCCGCGCCCGGGTCACACCGCGGTCGCAAGCGGGTCGGCCGGGGCACCGGCGGCAAGGGCGGCAAGACCGCCGGCCGGGGCACCAAGGGCCAAAAGGCGCGCAACAAGGTCGCCGTTGGCTTCGAGGGCGGTCAGATGCCCATGAAGCAGCGCGTGCCGAAGCTGCGCGGCTTCAACAACCCGTTCCGGGTCGAGTACCAGGGCATCAACCTGGACGTGATCGAAGAGAGCGGCCTCGCGGAGGTTTCTCCCGCGATCCTCCACGAGCACGGGCTGACGCACAAGGGCGCCCTGATCAAGGTCCTCGGCCGGGGCGAGATCAGCCGAGCCGTGACCGTGAAGGCACACGGGTTCTCCCGCGCTGCTGAAGCGGCCATCACGGCCGCCGGGGGTACCGTGGAGACCTTGCCGATGCCGTTCGGCAATGGCCGCCCGCCCGCCAAGGGCAACCAGTTCACCAACCGCTGATCTTGCCGCCGATCTTGCTCAGATCGGTCGGTCGTACCGAATCATTGGTCCCGAAGGGAGCCTTGGGTTGCTGACGAGCCTCCGGAACATGTTCAAGGTGCCGGATCTTCGCAACAAGATCCTGTTCACGTTGGTCATGATCGCCGTCTACCGCTTCGGCGCCCACATCCCGGTGCCCGGTGTCGATCTGACCGCGGTGAAGACCTTCCGCGAGCAGGCGAAGGCCGGCGGCGTCCTGGGCTTCCTCAACCTGTTCTCGGGCGGGGCGCTCACTCAGTTCGCCGTGTTCGCGCTCGGGATCATGCCCTACATCACCGCGTCGATCATCATCCAGATCCTCGGTGTGGTGATCCCGAAGCTCGAGGAGTGGCAGAACCAGGGCGCGGTCGGCCAGCGCAAGATCACCCAGTGGACGCGCTACCTCACGGTCGCGATCGCGCTGCTGCAGGCGACTGCGCTCACGTTCCTGTTCGGGCGCGGTGGCGGACGGTCGTTCTTCGGCCGCAACGTGCCGAACATCGTGCTCTTGCCTGACTTCACGCTGCCGCGCGTGCTCCTCGTCGTACTCACGCTCACCGCGGGCACGGCCCTGCTGATGTGGATGGGCGAGCTCATCACCCAACGCGGCATCGGCAATGGCATGTCCTTGCTGATCTTTGCGTCGGTCGTGAGCACGCTGCCGTTCCAGTTCGGCGCAGTGCGAGCAGAGGGCGGCAACATCGTCTTCGGCATCCTGATCATCCTCTCGGTGGCGATCCTCGTCAGCATCGTCTTCGTCGAGCTGGGCCAGCGCCGCATCCCGGTGCAGTTCGCCAAGCGCGTCGTGGGTCGCCGGATGTACGGCGGCCAGAGCACCTACATCCCGTTGAAGGTCAACCAGGCCGGCGTCATCCCGATCATCTTCGCCAGCTCGATCCTGTATCTGCCTGCGCTGTTGTCGAACGTCGTGCAGACCCAGTGGCTGAACGACTTCGTGAACAACTACATCCTGAACGCGACCAGTCCGATCCACCTGACTGTGTATGGCCTGCTCATCATCGGCTTTTCGTACTTCTACACCGCGATCACCTTCGATCCCGCGAAGCAGGCGGACACGATCCGCAAGCAGGGCGGGTTCATACCCGGCATCCGCCCGGGTCCCCAGACCGAGCGCTACCTCGCCCGGATCTTGAACCGCATCACCCTCCCGGGAGCGCTGTTCATCGCGTTCATCGCGATCCTCCCGTCGATCGTGCTGTCGATCGCCAACGTGTCCGTCTTCCCGTTCGGTGGCACGACCGTGCTCATCGCCGTGGGTGTCGCGCTCGAGACGATGAAGCAGATCGACAGCCAGCTCATGATGAGGAACTACGAGGGGTTCCTGAAGTAGGTGATCCCCGGCGCGCGGGTCGTCATCCTCGGCCGGCAGGGAGCTGGCAAGGGAACGCAGTGTGCTCGCCTGTCGCGCCACTACGTCGTGCCCCACGTGTCGACGGGGGAGATGCTGCGCGCGGCGGTGAAGGAAGGCACGCCCCTCGGCGACGAGGCGAGGCGGTACATGGATGAGGGCGAGCTCGTCCCCGACGACGTCATGATCGGCATCGTCGACGAGCGGTTGCAGCGTCCCGACGCCCGGCGCCGTGGCTACGTGCTCGACGGCTTCCCCCGCACCGCGGCGCAGGCGCAGGCGCTCGACGAGATGATCCGCGAGCGACCGCTCGACGTCGTGGTCGATCTCGAGGTGCCGCGGGAGGTCGTGCTGACGCGGCTCGCGAGCCGTCGAGTCTGCCTTGACTGCGGGACCAACTACTCCGTCGCAGTGCCGCCGAAGCAGAACTGGTCGTGTGACTTCTGCGGCGGCGAGGTCGTACAGCGCGATGACGACACCGAGGAGGCGATCGCGCGTCGCCTCGACCTCTACGACCTGCAGACCGCGCCCCTCGCCGACTACTACAAGAGCCAGGGCATCTTCGACGTCGTCGACGGCGTGGGAACCGCGGACGAAGTGCTCGCCCGGATCGTGAGCGTGATCGACGTCGCCCGCGAGCGGCGCGCGGTCGGGACGTGATCACGGTGGGCGTTCGGAAGGACCGGGACCAGATCGCGGTCATGCGCAAGGCCGGCCGAGTCGTGGCCGAGATGCACACCTGCATCCGCGAGGCGATCCGGCCGGGCGTCACGACCGCCGAGCTCGACCGGATCGGCCGCGACGTGCTCGAGCGGAGAGGCGCCGAGTCGAACTTCCTCGGCTACCACGGGTACCCGGCGGTCATCTGCGCATCGCCGAATGAGGTGATCGTCCACGGCATCCCCGGTCCTCGCGTGCTCGAGGAGGGCGACATCGTGTCGATCGACTGCGGGGCGATCATCGCCGGCTGGCACGGCGACGCGGCGTTCACCGCCCCCGTTGGCGCGGTGGATGCTGACAGCGCTCGGCTGATCGACGTCACCGAGAAGGCCCTGCACGCCGGCATCGCCCAGATGGTCGACGGCAACCGGCTGTCCGACATCGGTCACTCCGTGCAGGGCGTCGCCGAGCGGGCGGGGTTCTCGGTCGTTCGGGACTATGTGGGCCACGGGATCGGACGGGCCATGCACGAGAGCCCCGAGGTGCCGAATTACGGCCCTGCGGGCAAGGGCTTGCGGCTGCGCTCCGGACAGGTGTTCGCCGTCGAGCCCATGGTGAACGCCGGGACGCCTGACACCCTGGTGCTCGACGACGGATGGTCCGTGGTGACCGCCGACGGCCGCCGATCGGCCCACTTCGAGCACACGATCGCGGTGACCGACAACGGCCCCGAGATCCTGACCCTCCCCTGAGCCCGTTTTCTTGGTGTTTCTCGCTCCCGGCGCGGCGGTTTCACCAAGAGAACCGGCCACCCCGCGAGTTGGCAGGAACGGGGCCCGCCGCTACGATGTTTCCCTGCCCTACGGCTGACCGCGCGCTTTGCCGCGCTCGCGCTGGCGGGGGGCTCGCGGTCTGTCATCGTCCTCTTTCGCCTCAGTGTGTTGTCAAGGAGTTCTGCCCTGCCCAAGCCCAAGGAAGACGCGATCGTGCTGGAAGGCAAGGTCGTCGAGCCCCTCCCGAACGCCATGTTCCGCGTCGAGCTCGAGAACGGCCACAAGGTGCTGGCGCACATCTCAGGGAAGATGCGCATGCACTACATCCGAATCCTGCCCGGTGATCGTGTCCAGGTGGAGCTGACCCCCTACGACCTCAGCAGAGGTCGCATCACCTACCGCTACAAGTGAGCCACGCATGAAGGTTCGTCCGAGCGTCAAGAAGATCTGCGAGAAGTGCAAGGTGATCCGCCGTCACGGGCGGGTCATGGTCATCTGCGAGAACCCGCGCCACAAGCAGCGGCAGGGCTGAGGTCGGAATGAGGAGCGCGTAAGACATGGCACGAATCTCCGGTGTCGACATCCCTCGGGAGAAGCGTCTCGAGATCTCCCTCACCTACATCTTCGGGATCGGGCGGACGACCGCGCAGAAGATCTGCGGCGAGATCGGCCTCGATCCGAACACCCGGGTGCGTGACCTCACCGACGAAGAGGTGAACCGCATCCGCGCCTACGTCGACACCAACCTCGAGGTCGAGGGCGACCTGCGCCGCGAGATCAGCCAGGACATCAAGCGCAAGATCGAGATCGGCTGCTACCAGGGTGTGCGCCACCGCAAGGGCCTCCCTGTGCACGGGCAGCGCACGCACACCAACGCACGCACGCGAAAGGGCCCGAAGCGGGCGATCGCTGGCAAGAAGAAGATCGTGAGGAAGTAGCTCGATGGCCAAGCCCAAGCCCGGAGGTCGCCGGCCCCGCAAACGCGACCGCAAGAACGTCTCCTACGGCGTCGCGCACATCAAGAGCTCGTTCAACAACACGATCGTCACGATCACCGACACCGAGGGCAACACCCTCTCGTGGGCGTCGGCCGGCAACGTCGGGTTCAAGGGCTCCCGCAAGTCCACGCCGTTCGCCGCGCAGATGGCAGCCGAGAAGGCTGCTCGCGCCGCGATGGAACATGGCGTGCGCAAGGTCGAAGTCATGGTGAAGGGTCCCGGCTCGGGCCGTGAGACCGCGATCCGCTCGCTGCAGAACGCGGGGATCGAGGTCAGCGGCATCAGGGACGTCACGCCGGTGCCGCACAACGGCTGCCGTCAACCGAAGCGTCGGAGGGTCTGACACATGGCGCGCTACACCGGTCCCGTCTGCCGGCTCTGCCGGCGAGAGCGGATGAAGCTGTACCTCAAGGGCGCCAAGTGCGACACTATGAAATGCCCGATCGAGCGTCGCCCCTACCCGCCGGGCGACCATGGTCGCTCGCGCCGCACGAACACCTCTGAGTACCTCGTGCAGCTGCGCGAGAAGCAGAAGGCGCGCCGCATCTACGGTCTCATGGAGAAGCAGTTCCGCAAGGTGTACGCCGAGGCGAACCGCCAGCAGGGCGTGACCGGCGAGAACCTGCTCCGCCTGCTCGAGTGCCGCCTCGACAACGTCGTGTTCCGCGCTGGTTGGGCAGCCAGCCGGGCTCAGGCCCGCCAGCTCGTGCGCCACGGCCACGTGAAGGTCAACGGCAAGCGCGTCACCATCCCGAGCTTCGAGGTCCGCAAGGGCAACGCGGTCTCGCTGGGTGACAAGGCGCGGTCGATGATCGTCATCCGCCACAACGTCGACACGCTCGACCGCCGCACGCCGCCCTGGCTGGAGATGGGTGACGGCGGCAACGAGGCCACCGTGCGAGATCTGCCCATGCGCGAGCACATCGACGTGCCCGTGCGCGAGCAGCTCATCGTCGAGCTCTACTCCAAGTAGCCCCGGGCTTCACCACAAGCCCTTCGCATTCGCAGCTCCGCATAGCAGCCCCCCGCAGAGAGCAAGGAACGCCCATGCTGGTCATTCAGCGACCCACAGTCGAAACGCTCGCAGACGCCGATGGCAACCGTCAGCGGTTCGCCGTCACCCCCCTCGAGCCCGGCTTCGGATACACCATCGGCAACTCCCTGCGCCGCACGCTCCTGTCGTCGATCCCCGGTGCGGCGATCACGACCGTGCGCTTCGACGACGCGCTCCACGAGTTCGGCACCGTCAACGGCGTCACTGAAGACGTGACCGACATCATCTTGAACCTCAAGGACATCGTGCTGCAGTCGACGTCCGACGAGCCGGTCGTCGTGCGTCTCGACGTGCGTGGTCCGGCGAAGGTGACGGCCGGCGACATCAAGCTGCCGTCCGAGATCGAGGTCCTGAACCCCGAGCAGCACATCGCGACGCTGAACCAGCGTGGCCGGCTCGCCATCGACCTCACGGTCGAGCGCGGGCGTGGCTATCTGTCGGCCGAGCGTCCGGCGGGCACCTCGACGATCGGCATCATCCCGATCGATGCGATCTTCTCGCCCGTGCGCCGGGTCACGTTCAACGTCGAGCCGACGCGCGTCGAGCAGTCGACGAACTACGACCGCCTGGTGCTCGACATCGAGACCGACGGCTCGATCTCGCCGCGTGAGGCGCTTGCTTCGGCCGGCGCCACGCTCCGCTCGCTCGTCGAGCTCGTCGCGGAGATGAGTGACGCGCCGATGGGGCTCGAGCTCGGCGAGGTCGTCGGCACCACGACCGGCTCGCCCGACCTCGATCACCCCATCGAGGACCTCGACCTGTCCGAGCGTCCGCGGAACTGCCTCAAGCGTGCGCAGATCAACACGATCGGCGAGCTGATCACCAAGAGCGAAGACGACCTTCTGAACATCACCAACTTCGGGCAGAAGTCGCTCGACGAGGTGAAGCAGAAGCTCGACGAGCGGGCGCTGTCGCTCCGCGGATCGAACTAGAGCACGGACGAGAGAGCAGGGACGAGGAACGATGCCGGGCACACCCCGACGCTCACGTCGCTTTGGCGGCGATGCGGCCCACCAGCGCCTGATGATGGCGAACCTGGTGGCGTCGCTGATCGCGGCCGAAGCGATCGTCACCACCGAGGCGAAGGCGAAGGCGCTTCGTCCGGTGGCCGAGAAGATGATCACGAAGGCAAAGAAGGGCGGCCTCCACCGTCACCGCCAGCTCGTGGCCTTCATCGGCGACAAAGAGATGGTGCACAAGCTCGTCACCGAGGTCGCGCCCCGTTACACCGAGCGCCCGGGTGGGTACACCCGCATCCTCAAGCTCGGTCCTCGTCAGGGTGACAACGCACCCATGGCGCGCATCGAGCTGGTGTAGCCAACCGCTCGTACGTCCGTGCCCCGGGTTCGGATGCGAGTCGCGTACGACGGCAGCGGGTTCGCGGGCTTCGCTCCAAATCCCGGTGTCGTCACGGTGGGCGGCATGCTGGCCAGCACGCTCGAGCGCATCCTCCGCCATCCCGTCACGCTGACCTGTGCGGGCCGCACGGATGCGGGAGTGCACGCGTGGGGTCAGGTGGTCACCTTCGACACTGACGTCGAGGACGACGCCTTCGACCCGGCCTCGGTGCGACGGTCGGTCAACGGCCTCTGCGGGCCGGCGCTCGTCGTTCGCGACGTCGAGCTCGCCCCCGCCGAGTTCGACGCCCGTCATTCCGCGGAGAGCCGCTGCTATCGCTACACCGTGCTGAACCAGGACGTCCCCCATCCGTTCCTCGCCGCGACGACCTGGCACGTGCCCTCGCCGCTCGATCTCGCGGGGATGCGGCTCGCATGCGATCCGTTCATCGGGGAGCACGACTTCTCGTCGTTCTGTCGCAAGGTGCCCGACCGGAGCGCGGTGCGCTTCGTACGCTCCGCCGAGTGGGAAGACCTCGGCGATGGCCTGTTGCGCTTCGAGATCGTGGCGAGCGCGTTCTGCCAGCAGATGGTGCGGTCGATCGTGGGGACGCTGGTCGAGGTCGGGCAGGGCCGCAAGCACGCCGGCCAGATCACGGCCATCTTGAGGGCACAGGATCGGGCCGCCGCCGGCGCGGTCGCGCCGCCCCATGGGTTGACCCTCTGGGAGGTCGGCTATCCCGATCCAAAGCCCTCATGGGCGCTGCCGCCTCAGCCCGAGCTGGTGGGTGCTCCCTTCGGGTCCCCCTGAACCCGACGCGGTTGGCAAGCGGGCGCCTCGACCCCTAGAGTTACGGGGCTCTGTGGCCGGTCGGCCCGGGCCATTCACCCGCAAGAGAAGGTTCTGTCGTGCGCACGTACTCACCGAAGGCCAGCGAGATCCAGCGCGACTGGTACGTCATCGACGCGGACGGCCTCGTCCTCGGCCGGTTGTGCACGGAGATCGCACGGGTGCTGCGTGGCAAGCACAAGCCGATCTTCGCCCCGCACCTCGACACCGGCGACTTCGTGGTCGTGGTGAACGCCGACAAGATCGTGCTCACGTCGGGCAAGGCCGACCGCAAGGAGGTGTACCGCCACTCGCAGTACCCCGGCGGCCTCACCACCGAGACGTACGCGAATCTGCTCGCGCGCAAGCCCGCCGACGCGATCCGCAAGTCCGTCTGGGGCATGCTGCCGAAGGGTGCGCTCGGTCGTCAACAGCTGCGCAAGCTGAAGGTCTACGCCGGTGGCGAGCATCCGCATGCCGCCCAGCAACCGAAGGTCCTCGAGGTCACCCACGCGCAGGCGCGGGTCTGACGGACCGTTAGAACGAGGTTCACGTGTCCAAGCCGCTCATCCAGTCCACGGGTCGTCGCAAGCAAGCGATCGCCCGCGTGCGTCTGCGTCCGGGCAGCGGGCAGATCACGATCAACGCTCGTCCGATCGACACCTACTTCCCGACTGCGACCCACCGCATGGTGGTCACCGAGCCGCTGAGGCTCACGCAGACGGTCGAGGTGTACGACGTCGACGCGACGCTCGATGGCGGTGGCATCACCGGACAGGCGGGCGCCATGCGCCTCGGCATCGCTCGTGCGCTGGCTGAGCTCGATCCCGAGATGCGTCCCAGCCTCAAGCGGGCCGGCCTCCTCACTCGCGACGCTCGCGAGAAGGAGAGCAAGAAGTACGGCTTGAAGAAGGCCCGCAAGGCGCCGCAGTACTCCAAGCGCTGATCGCCTGAGGGCGAGGTGGCCACTGAAGCCAGCTTGCGCTTCGGCACCGATGGTGTGCGCGCACCAGCCGATGCGCTGCGTGATGATGACGTCCGAGCACTTGGCCGCGCCGCGGCGGGGGTGCTCGGCACGCAGCGCTGGCTGATCGGCCGCGACCCGAGGGAGTCGGGCCCGAGGATCGAAGCTGCGCTCGCCGCCGGCTTCGCGGACGCCGGTGCGGACGTGACCCTGCTCGGTGTGCTGCCGACCCCGGCAGTCGCGTATGCGGGACGTGAAGGCAGCCTCCCCGCGGCGATGATCTCGGCGTCGCACAACCCGTACCGCGACAACGGCATCAAGCTGTTCGCCGCCGGCGGCCGCAAGCTCGCTGACGGGGTGCAGGACGCGATCGCGCGGGCGATGGACACCCCCGGCGCGCTCGCCCCGCGTCAGGGCACGGTGTCGAGTGACGATCGCTTCGCGGCGCGCTACGGCGAGTGGCTCATGTCGACGCTCAATGGCCGTCGTCTCGACGGGTTGAAGGTGGCGATCGACGCGGGCAACGGCGCGGGCTCGACGATCGCACCTGAGGTGTTCGCAGCGCTGGGCGCAGCGGTGGTCGCGATCAACGTGGCGCCGGACGGCCGCAACATCAACGTGGGGTGCGGCTCGCAGCATCCCGAAGCGGTGCGCCAGGCGGTGCTCGACGCCGGAGCGGACGTCGGTCTCGCACTCGACGGGGACGCAGACCGCGTGTTCGCGGTCGACGCGGACGGGGGGATCGTCGACGGCGATCAGATCATGGCGATGTGTGCGCTCGACCTGCGCGCCTCCGGACGCCTCACCGCCGACACGCTCGTCGTCACGGTGATGAGCAACCTCGGGCTGCGCATCGCGATGCGTGACGCCGGCATCAGCGTCGAGGAGACACCGGTCGGCGACCGCTACGTGCTCGAGATGCTCGACGACCGCGGGCTGAGCCTCGGGGGCGAGCAGAGCGGTCATGTCATCTTCCACGACCTCGCTCGCACGGGTGACGGCATCCTCACGGGCTTGATGGTCGCCGATCTCGTGCGGCGCTCGGGTCGTCCGCTCGCCGACCTCGCTGCTGTCATGACGCGGCTGCCGCAAGTCCTCGTGAACGTGCCGGTGCGGGCAGTCGACGGGTTCGCGGACTCGATCGCCGGCGAGGTCGACCGGGCCGAACGGCTGCTCGCGGGTCGCGGCCGGGTGCTCATCCGGCCGAGCGGCACGGAAGCGCTGGTGCGGGTCATGGTCGAGGCGCCGACCGAGGACGAGGCTGGGCACGTCGCGGCCGAGCTCGCCGACGCGGTGGCCAGGGCCGGCGCAGAGCCCTCGTAGACTCAGAAGTCGGGCGGTTACCCCCTCTACTCCGCCCTGGGCGGAACACCTTTCCGGAGGTTCAGCCAACCGATGTGCGGGATCGTCGTCGTCGTTCGCCGTCCCAGCGGCCGCGCGTTGCCATCCGTGGACACGCTCCACGCCGAATTGACCGAGGTGCTCGCCGCGCTCGCATCGGGGAGCTCTCCGACCTCGCTGCTGCGGCGGCGCGCATCGACACCGTCGATCAGCAGCTCCGCGGCGTGCCGGGTCTCCGAGCGCTCCTCGGCACCCCGACCGCGATCACGCGGCATCGAGGGCGTCTGCACCGGCCTCGAAGCCGAGATCGCGATGCTCGAGTCGCAGCTCGACGAACCGGGCCTGAAGGTCGGCCGCGAGCTCGAGGACGTGAACGCGTCGCTGATCCGGCTCAAGGACGTCGTGTGGAGCGTGCGCAGCGATCGGTTGCGGAACGCACGTGCAGTGAACGAGCTCGCGGGACGCGATGCCGGGCACGCGGCGATCGAGGCGATGGCGTCGGTGCAGGTCGCGCTGTCGGCGCTCGACCGACTCGAAGTGCGTGGCCGCGACTCGGCAGGCCTCCACCTCATGGTGTGGGATCACGGTCTCGACCTCGCCGGCCGCGCCCTCCGCTCGCTGATCGACGACCGACGCGACCCGCTCTTCGGCGCCGGCTCGGTGCGAGAGCAACGCGGCGTGCTCAGCTTCGTGTTCAAGGCCGCAGCCGAGATCGGCGAGCTCGGCGACAACACGCGTGTGTTGCGTGAGGCGATCACGGACGATGAGCTGTTGCGACTTGCGTTGTCGTCTTCGACAGCGAAGGCGACCGTGCTCGCGCACACCCGCTGGGCATCGGTCGGCCTCATCGGGCAGCCGAACGCACACCCGCTGAACAGCGACGCGGACGGACGACTCGACGACCACTCGCCCTACGTCGTCGCAGCCCTGAACGGAGACGTCGACAACCACGCCGACCTCAAGGCCGCGGAGGGCCTGCTCATCCCGGTGGAGATCACCACCGACGCCAAGGTCATCCCGATGATGGTGGCGCGACGCAGGGCCGAGGGCTTGGAGGTCGCCGAGGCGTTTCGCAGAGTCGTGGCCAGCTTCGAAGGATCGGTCGCGATCGCCGCCGGCGCGGCCGACGCACCCGACACCGTGCTGCTCGCGCAGCGCGGAAGCGGTCAAGGGCTGTACGTCGGCCTCGCCGAGGACGCATTCATCGTCGCGAGCGAGCCCTATGGCCTCGTCGAAGAGACGACCGAGTACGTACGGCTCGACGGCGAGACCCCCTCGGATCCGGGCAACCCGAATGGGAGCCGTGGCCAGGTCGTCGTGCTTCGGGGCGACGAGGCGGGCTCGCTGGCGGGCATCACCCGTCTGTCCTATGACGGCACGGTGCTGCCGGTCACCCCTGGCGACGTGCAGACCGCCCAGATCACGACGCGCGACATCGACCGCGGCGCGTATCCGCACTTCCTGTTGAAGGAGATGGTCGAGTCGCCCGGCTCGTGGCGCAAGACACTGAGGGGGCGCATCGGCGAGCGCACCGACGGTCAGCTCTTCGCGTCACTCGGCCCCGAGACGATCCCGAACGACGTCGCCGACCGGCTGCGCAGCGGGGCAATCGAGCGAGTCGTCGTCATCGGTCAGGGCACGGCGGCAGTCGCAGGTCAGAGCCTCGCGCTCACGCTCGCGGCGCTGACCGACGAGCTCGACCTGCGGGTCGAGTCGACGCCCGCGACCGAGCTCTCAGGTTTCGGCATGCGGCCGGACATGAGCGACACGCTCATCGTCGCGATCAGCCAGTCGGGTACCACGACCGACACCAATCGCACGGTCGACGTGGCGCGCTCACGCGGTGCCTCGGTGATCGCCATCGTGAACCGTCGCCACAGCGACCTCACCGAGCGCACCGACGGCGTGCTCTACACCTCCGACGGGCGTGACGTGGAGATGAGCGTCGCTTCGACGAAGGCGTTCTACGCCCAGGTCGCCGCGGGGGTGCTGCTCGCGTGCGGGCTGGCCGATGTCGTCGGCGCGCCGAACCCGGAGGTTCGGTCCGAGCTGCTCGGCGCGCTGCGAGATCTTCCCGACGCGATGCAGCGGGTGATCGCGGGGCGCGCCGTGATCGCCGAGGCGGCGCAGCGCCTGGCTCCCGCCCGCCGGTATTGGGCGGTGGTCGGGAACGGGCTCAATCGGGTCGCGGCCCAGGAGGCCCGCATCAAGCTCTCCGAGCTCTGTTACAAGTCGATCGCCTGCGACGCAACCGAGGACAAGAAGCACATCGATCTGTCCTCCGAGCCGCTCATCCTCGTGTGCGCAGCGGGGCTGTCGGGGTCGAATGCGGACGATGTCGCGAAGGAAGTCGCGATCTACCGCGCGGACAAGGCGGCGCCCATCGTGATCGCGAGCGACGGGGACGAGCGATTCACTGCCGCGCAGGCGGTGATCTCCGTGCCGCAGGTGCACCCTTCGCTCGCGTTCGTGCTGTCGGCGATGGCCGGTCATCTCTTCGCGTACGAGGCCGCGCTCGCGATCGACGCGCAGGCCCGTCCTCTCCGCGAGGCGCGTGCATCGATCGAGGCCGCGGTCGAGGCCGAGGTACGCGACGACGCGCTGCTTCGGTGGCTGAAGCCGAGACTCGAGCCTGTGGCCCGGCGATTCGTGGACGACCTGCGCACTGGCGCTTACGACGGACATCTCGAGGCGAGCACTGCCGTACGGGTCGCCTCGCTCCTTCGGTACGCGACTGCGATCGCGCCCCTCGACGCATACGAGGTGGAGCACGGTCGCGTCGGCACGCCGAGTGCCGTCGTCGAGGACTTGAGCCAGGCGCTCACCCGCGCCGTCGAGGAGCTGACGCGGCCGATCGACGCGATCAAGCACCAGGCCAAGACCGTGACCGTGGGCATCTCTCGCTCGGACGAGACGCTTCTCGCGGTGCCGCTCGTGCAAGCGGTGCTCGACGCGGGAGCGCCCCGCGATCGGCTCGGCTACCGCGCGCTGCGCAAGCTCGGGGCGCTCGATCCGGCCGTCGACGCAGTGATCGGGTTCACGCGTTACCGCATCGACGGCGACCCTGCGGCCGACCAGGCCATGATCGCAGTTGTCGACCGCGGCGGGATCGGCCGCGACCTCGAGTCGCGAACCGAGCGCAACCCGCGGCTCCGGGGCACGAAGCGCCGCGTGGCTGTCGAACGGGATGTCATGGCTGCGAAGGGGCGCGCCGACGGACGCACGATCGTGTTCGTCCCCGAGGCCAAGGGATCCGAGACCACGGGCATCACATTGCTGCACGTCCGCTGGGTCGACCGCCTGCCGGCGGCGGCCGCGCGCGGCGTGCTCGAGGGATACGGTCGCTACGGCGCGCTGGTCGACGCGGTCACCGAGACCGAACCGACGTTCCGCGACGACCTCCTCGCCTCCATCGACATCGTGGACCTGCTCACCGAGCCCATCCAGCGGCTCGCCGACCGCTGGCGCTCGTGAGCAGACCGTGATCGGGGTCGGCATCGACGCGGTCGAGATCGATCGCTTTCGCCTTGCCTTGCAGCGCACGCCGCGGATCGTGGAGCGGCTGTTCTCGGATGCGGAACGCGCGGTACGCGGCGCGGCGCGAGGACCCCACGGAGCGCCTCGCCGCGCGCTTCGCCGCGAAGGAAGCCGTGATGAAGGCCATGGGTGTCGGTCTTTGGAAGTTCAACTTCCGCGACGTGGAGGTCGTGCGCGGCCCGCTCGGCGCGCCGGCGGTCAAGCTGGAGGGCAAGGCCGCCGCGCTCGCCGCCGAACGCGGGGTGAGCGAGTGGCGGCTGTCGCTGACCCACACCGAGCGCACGGCGCAGGCGATCGCGATCGCGCTGTAGCGCTACACCGCTTCGAAGACCAATAGGTCGTGCCGAGATGAGCGGCGGCGCGGCCGGTGCTGGTCGGGGAGCGCGCGCAACATGGCGAGCGCAGGCTCGACGACACGCCGCCAGTCGTCGTCGCCGAGGTCGAGGAGGATGCCGAACCGGCGGGCCTCGATGTCGCTGATGACTTCGGCCGGCGTCTGTTCGAAGTGTTGGGCCTCCGTTGCTGCGGACTCGACGAGGCGAAACCCGAGTGCCGCGCCAGCGGCGACGATGCGCTCGGGATCGTCTTGACGGCTGCCGCGGATCTCGGTCTGGAAGTCGACCGACACCGCATCTATGTCGTCGCCGCTGAAGTGGCCGCGACTCGGGACCACGATCAGCCGGCCTCCCCCCACGAGCACGCGTCTCGCTTCGCGCAGCGTTGCGTCGACGCTTCCGACGAGCTGCAGCACCCAGACGGCGAGGACGTTCGGCATGGATGCGTCAGCGATTGGCAAGGCCATGACGTCGGCGACCGCGACGCGGTTGCCGAGCCGATCGTGCGCAAGTGCGAGCATCTTGGGTGACAGGTCGACGCCGACGAGCTCTCGGCCTGATTCCACGAGGGGGAGCGCGACGGACGCGGTGCCGATGCCGATCTCGAGGATGCGGCCGGGGCGCAGTCGGCCCGAAAGGCTTGCCGCGTACGAGCGCCCCCGACGGAGACCCCCTCTGCTCTCCTCGTAGATCGATGCGATCCGGTCGAAGTTGATCGAGGCGCGATCGCTCATGACGAGAGCCTGGCATCATCGGCTCTGGATGATCCCCATCGTGACCCCTGCGGAGATGGCGGCGATCGACGCGGCCGCGCCGGAGCCGGTCGAGGTGCTCATCGGGAGGGCCGGCGCAGCAGTGGCCCGGGCCGCGATCGACATGCTCGGGGGCACGTACGGCCGGCGGGTCGTCGTGGTGGCGGGCAAGGGGAACAACGGAAATGACGGCCGAGACGCGGCCCGCCGTCTGCGTCGACGCGGCGTGCGCGTCATCGAGGTCGATGCGGCGGCCGCGCCTTCGGTGCTGCCGAGCGCGGACCTCATCGTCGACGCCGCGTATGGCACGGGCTTCCGGGGCTCGTGGCGCGCGCCCGAGGCCGACGCACCGGTGCTCGCGGTCGACATCCCGAGCGGGATCGACGGACTCACGGGCGCCGCATCCGAGCGGGTCTTGTCTGCGGCGCGCACGGTCACGTTCGCGGCGCTCAAGCCCGGCTTGCTGCTTGCGCCCGGCACTGAGCTCGCTGGTGAGATCGAGGTCGTCGACATCGGCCTCGACGCCAGCGCCGCGACGGCGTGGTTGATCACCGACGAGGCCGTTGCCGCGCTCCTCCCACCCCGCCAGCGCGCGACCCACAAGTGGAAGGCGGCGGTGTGGATCGCTGCGGGATCTCCCGGCATGACCGGAGCCGCGCACCTCTCTGCCCGCGGCGCACAGCGCGCCGGCTCGGGCTACGTGCGGTTGGGCACGCCGGGAGGCAGCCACGACACCGAGGCGCCCGAGGAGGTCGTCGGTCATCCGTTGCCATCTGATGGCTGGGCGACCGACCTGCTCGAGGACCTCGGGCGGTTCCGCGCGCTCGTCGTCGGCCCGGGTCTCGGGCGCGCCGCGTCGACGCTGCAGGAGGTCGCCCGGGTGATCGAGTCGGCGGAGCTGCCGCTCGTGCTCGACGGAGACGGCCTCCACGCGGTGCCACAGAATCCGGCGCTCGCCCGCGAGCGAACGTGGCCCATCGTGCTCACCCCGCACGATGGGGAGTTCGAAGCGATCACGGGCGCTCCGCCCGGTCCCGATCGATTCAACGCCGCGCGGTCGTTGGCGGCTGACCTGCGCTGCGTCGTCCTGCTGAAGGGGTCGACCACCGTCGTCGCCGACGAGACGGGTCGTGTGCTCGTCGCGAACCAGGGCGACGCGCGGCTCGCGACCCGCGGGCACGGGCGACGTGCTGTCGGGGATCATCGGCGCGTTCCTCGCGCGCGGCGTGCCCCCCCTCGAAGCGGCGGCGGCGGCGGCCTTCGTGCACGGGCGAGCCGGGACCCTAGGCTGGCCCTCAGGACTCGTCGCCGGTGATCTTCCCGACCTCGTCCCTGCCGTCCTCGATTCGCTGCACGCGCCAAGGAGCCTCGATGCCCACCGCCGTCCGTGACGTGATGACGACCAACGTCATCTCGTTCACTCGTGAAGAGTCCGTGACCGACGGGATGCAGCGCCTCATCGACGCCGGTGTGAGCGGCGGGCCGGTGGTCGACGACGAGAACAAGGTCGTCGGCATGCTCACCGACAGCGACCTGATCGTGCAGGACGCGCAGATCCACGCACCGACCGCGATCGCCATCCTCGGCACGGTGATCTCGCTTCCGAAGGCGAGGCGCGAGTTCGAGGAGGAGCTGCACAAGCAGATCGGCCTGACCGTGGGAGAGGTCATGGGCGAGGACCCCTTCACGATCGGCGCCGACGCCGCAGTCGAGGACGCCGCGACGCTCATGCACGACAAGGACGTCTCGCGTCTGCCCGTGGTGGATGCGGATGGTCGGCTCCTCGGCGTGATCGCACGCGGCGACGTCCTGCGGTACATGGTCAGCGGTCGCGGATCGAGCTGAGACACACGCCCGGTCCATTGCGTCCCACCGTCGCCGAGATCGATCTCGACGCCATTCGACACAACGTCGCGTTGCTGCGACGCATCGCGTCTCCGGCCGCCTTGTGTGCGGTCGTCAAGGCGAATGGGTACGGCCATGGCGCGCTCGAGTCGGCAGTCGCCGCGCTCGAGGCGGGAGCGACGAGCCTCGCGGTGGCGCTCGTCGAAGAGGGGATCGCACTCCGCGACGAGGGGATCAGCGCCCGGATCATTGTGCTGTCGGAGCCACCGATCGACGCGCTGGAAGCCGCGCTCGAGCACGACCTCGAGCCTGCGGTGTACACGTTCGACGGCATCCAGGCGGCGCTGCGGGTGGTGCTGCGGGCACCCGGTGCTCCGGTGTGGCCGATGCATCTGAAGGTCGACACGGGGATGCATCGCGTTGGCTGCACCCCCGAGGAGGCACTCGGACTCGCGGCCGCGATCAACCGTCGCCCGGAGCTCGTGCTCGGCAGTGTGTGGACGCACGGCGCCGTCGAGGACGAGCCGGACAACGACTTCACTCGCCAGCAGCTCGTCGTGTTCGACGAGGTGGTCAGGCTCATCGGCGCCGAGAACATCACGGTGCCGTTCACCCATGTCGCGAACTCGGCCGGCGCCATCGCGCACCCCTCTTCGCGTCACGATCTCGTGCGCTGCGGCATCGCGATCTATGGGCTCGCGCCGTCCCCCGAGGTCGCGGCGCTCGTGCCCGAGCCCGGGCTGCGCCCGGCGATGCGGCTGCGCTCCTCCGTGTCGTTCGTGAAGGTCGTCGCGGCGGGGGAGGGCGTCTCGTACGGCCTTCGCCACACGTTCGACGCCGACACCTTCGTGGCGACCGTGCCGATCGGATACGCCGACGGAGTGCCTCGCAACCTCGGACTCGCGGGCGGCGAGGTGCTGATCGGTGGTCGCCGTCGTCCCATCGTCGGTGTCGTGACGATGGACCAGGTGATGGTGGAGTGCGATGCCTCGGTGCACATCGGCGACGAGGTGGTGCTGATCGGCGAGCAAGACGGCGAGCAGGTCACCGCCACGGAATGGGCAGACCGGCTCGGCACCATCAGCTACGAGATCCTGTGCGGCATCAGCGCTCGCGTGCCCCGCACCTACCCAGGGGAACCGGAGTGATCACCGATGTCCCCGGGGTGCGGGTCGGGCACTGGACGCACCCCGAGGCGCAGACCGGCTGCACCGCCATCCTCTTCCCCGATGGCACGGTCGCATCGGGTGAGGTGCGCGGCGGCGCACCGGCGACGCGCGAGTTCGACCTGCTCGCTCCCGAGCGGATGGTCAACCGTCTCGACGCGGTCGTGCTCACCGGCGGGTCGGCGTTCGGGCTCGCGGCCGCGGACGGAGCGATGCGCTGGTGTGCCGAAGAAGGCTCGGGATTCGTGACGGGTGCGGGTCCGGTGCCGATCGTCGTGACCATCGCCTTGTTCGATCTGCTCATCGGTGACGGAGCGACGCGGCCCGGCGCGGTTGAGGGATACGCAGCCTGTGCCGAGGCGCGTGGCGGCGCGGTGCAGCTCGGCCGGATCGGAGCGGGCGCGGGCGCGACGATCGGCAAGTGGCGCGGTCGCGAGCACGCCCGGCCCGGTGGCCTCGGCGGCGCCACCGTGCGCGACGGTGACCTCGTGGTGAGCGCGCTGATCGCGGTGAACGCGGTCGGCGACATCGACGACGGCAGCGAGCCGGGCTGGCCTCCTCCGCCTGCGGAGGGGATGTTCGGAGCAGGCGAGAGCACGACCATCGGCGTCGTCGCGACGAACGCGAACCTCGACAAGATCGGATGCCTCCTCGTCGCTCAGGGTGCGCACGACGGCCTCGCCCGTGCCCTTGTGCCCTCGCACTCGCGCGGCGATGGCGACGCCATCGTGGCGGCGGCCACCGGTCCGCTCGAGGCCGTCGTCGACCATGTCCGCTTCTTGGCGGTGCGCGCCGTCGAGCGAGCCGTCCGCTCGGTCGCTGCCGCCGGGCACCCCTGACCAGCGTCTCCCGTAGCCTTGGGCGCAGTGGTGACTCTCAGCGCGCTGGCCGTCGAGGCCTCCACGTGCACCCGCTGCCCGCTGTCGGCCGGACGCACCCAAGTCGTGTTCGGCATGGGACGTCCCGACGCTGACCTGCTGTTCGTCGGGGAGGGACCGGGCGCCGAGGAGGACAAGCAGGGACTGCCGTTCGTCGGTCGCTCGGGGAAGCTGCTCGATCGGCTGCTCGTCGAAGAGCTCGGCATGACGCGCGACCTCTGTTACATCGCGAACGTCGTCAAGTGCCGCCCACCGGAGAACCGCGATCCGCGGCCCGACGAGATCGCCGCCTGTCGCCCTTGGCTCGAACAGCAGGTCGAGCTCATCCAACCCAAGGTCGTCGTCACGCTCGGCCGGTTCGCCGCCCAGCTGCTCCTCGACACGAGTGAGGGCATCACGAAGCTGCGGGGCCGCTCGTATCCGTTCGGCGCTGCGGTGCTGGTGCCCACGCTGCATCCCGCTGCCGCGCTGCGGGGCGGAGCGGAGCCGCTCGCGCAGATGAGGGCCGACTTCGTGCGGGCCAAGCTCGCGCTCGCTGCATGACCGCGATCCCGCTGCGCAGCAAGGGTGTGGAAGAGACGCACGCAGTGGCGGCCACGGTCGCCTCCGTCGCGCGTCGCGGCGATCTCATCCTGCTCATCGGCGAGCTCGGCGCCGGCAAGACCGCCTTCGTGCAAGGGTTCGCTCGCTCGCTCGGCATCACCAGCCACGTCACGAGCCCCACGTTCACGCTCGTCCATCGCTACGAGGGTTCGCTCGTCTTGCACCATGTCGACGTGTACCGCCTCGAGCGCCTGCACGAGGTCACGGACCTCGGGTTGCCCGAGATGCTCGACGAGGGCGTCACTGTCATCGAATGGGGCGACGCCGTGAGGCCGGCGCTTCCTGCCGACTTCCTCGAGGTGCGGCTCGAATACGTCGACGATCAGGACGACGCCCGCGACATCAGCTTCACCGTCGTCGGCCCGTCGTGGGCGGCACGTGCGTCCGCGCTTCGATCCGCCTGGGAGCGCTGATGCTGATCCTGGGAATCGAGACCGCGACCCATCGCGTCGGATGCGCGATCGGCGGCCACGAAGGTGTCATCGCGCTGTACGAGTCGTCGCGCGATCGACGCCATGCCGAGACCCTGGTGCCGGCGATCGAGTTCGTCACGCGCCAGGCTCGCATCGGACTCGACGAGATCGGTGCCGTCGCGGTCGATGTCGGGCCTGGGCTGTACACCGGGCTGCGCGTCGGCGTGGCAGCGGCGAAGGCGATCGCCAGCGCATTACGGGTGCCGATGGTCGGCATCCCGAGCCTCGACCTGCTTGCGCTGCCGGTGCGCCACACGAACCGCACCATCGTCACGGTGATCGACGCCCGCCGAGGTGAGCTCTTCTATGCCTTCTACAGAGCGGTCCCCGGCGGAGTGCAGCGCGTGAGCCCTCACCAGGTCGGGAAGCCGGACGATCTGGTGTCCGAGCTCGAGGCGATGGGCCGTGACACCTTGATCGTCGGCGACGGCGCGCTCCGGTACGCGGCCGCGTTCGAGGGCCTCCGCGGCGTCGAGCTCGTCGAGCAGTGGCTGGCCCATCCGTCCGCGGCGCCCCTCGTGCAGCTCGCGCACTCGTACGCTCTTCGGGAGGAGTTCGTGAACCCGTGGGACCTCGAGCCGGTGTACCTCCGCCGGCCCGATGCCGAGATCAATTGGGAGACTCGAGACAGCCGATGAGTGCCGCACGCATGCCGCGGGACGCCGCCGATCCGCTCGACGTGAAGATCGCGTTGATGCATCGGCGCGACCTGAGGCACGTCATGCCGATCGAGCAGCGCGTCTACCCGCGGGGCTGGAGCAAGGGCGTGTTCGTCCGGGAGATCGCGCAGCGCAGCACGCGCTGCTATCTCACCGCGAAGGTCGGAAGCACGCTCGTCGGCTACACCGGGATGCTGATGGCGCCCGACGAGGCGCACATCACGAACGTCGCGATCGCGCCCGAGTGGCAGCGGCACAAGCTCGCCACCCGCCTGTTGTTGACTCAAGCCCGCGTGGCGTCGTGGCGAGGTGCGAGCTCGCTGACGCTCGAAGTGCGCCCGAGCAACCTCGGCGCTCAGGAGCTCTATCGCCAGTTCGGGTTCGCGCCCGCAGGGATGCGCAAGCTCTACTACCGCGATCCTGACGAAGACGGGCTCATCATGTGGGCGCACGACATCGATCAGCCGGCGTATCTCGCTCGCCTCCGGTCGATCGAAGAGGACATCCCGGGCTCCACCATGGTCGACGACGAGGTGTGGAAGTGAGGGATGTCGTCGTCGGCAGCGACACGTGCATCCTCGGCATCGAGACGAGCTGCGACGAGACCGCCGCCGCGGTCGTGGTCGGCGGCAGGGACGTGCGCTCCTCGGTGGTGTCGAGCCAAGTCGACCTGCATGCCCGCTTCGGTGGGGTCGTGCCCGAGATCGCCGGGCGCGCGCACGTCGAGATGCTCACGCCGGTGATCGCGCAGGCGATCGTCGAGGGCGGCATCGACGACGCGCAGATCGACGCGGTCGCGGCAACCGTCGGCCCGGGGCTCGTGGGCTCCCTCCTGGTCGGCGTCAGTGCCGCGAAGGCCTTGGCTCTCGTGTGGGACGTGCCGTTCGTCGCGGTGAACCACCTCGAGGCCCACCTGTACGCGGCGATGCTCGAGGAGCCCGATCTGCAGCTCCCCGTCGTCGTGCTGCTCGTGTCGGGTGGGCACACGATGCTCGTGGAGATGCGAGACCACGGGAAGTACCGCCTTCTGGGTCAGACGATCGACGATGCCGCGGGCGAGGCGTTCGACAAGGTCGCGCGGTTCCTCGGGCTCGGCTACCCCGGCGGCCCCGCGATCGATCGAGTCGCGATCAGCGGCGACCCGACGGCGATCGCCTTTCCGCGGGCGATGCTGAACGACGGGCTCGACTACTCCTTCAGCGGTCTCAAGACAGCGGTCGTGCGATACGTGCGCGCGCATCCGGACGTCGGCACCGCCGACGTGGCTGCGTCCTTCCAGCAGGCCGTCGTGGATGTCCTCCTCGCAAAGGCGCGGCGGGCGGCGGCCGAGGTCGGCGCGCACGGCCTCTGCCTCGGTGGGGGAGTCGCGGCGAACTCCTTGCTTCGTGAGCAGTTCCTCGACGTGTGCGAGGCCGACGGGCTGTACGGCTTCCTGCCCAGCCGGCCAATGTGCACGGACAACGCCGCGATGATCGCCAGCGCCGGGTGGTGGAGGCTCGCCGCTGACGGCCCGAGCCCTCTCGACACCGGAGCCGACCCGAGCCTCCGCCTCGCCCTGATCGACTCCTAGCCCAAATTCTTGGTGTTTCTCACTCCATGCGCGTGAGAAACACCAAGAAAAGCAGCCGGTTGCACCTTGGACCTGAGGCTCGTATCGTTAGCACTCGACCAATGAGAGTGCTAACGCTCGGAACTGACCATCCACTGGAGGCTGGCGCATGAACATCAAGCCCCTCGATGACCGCATCGTCGTCAAGGCCAACGAGGCCGAAGAGAAGACTGCTTCGGGCCTCGTCATCCCTGACACCGCCAAGGAGAAGCCCCAGCAGGGCTCCGTGCTCGCCGTCGGCCCCGGCCGTCGCTCCGAGCAGACCGGCGACATCATCCCGCTCGACGTCAAGGTCGGCGACACCGTCGTCTACTCGAAGTACGGCGGCACCGAGATCACCGTCGACGGCGAGGATCTGCTGATCCTGAGCGGCCGGGACATCCTCGCCGTGATGGTCAAGTAGGACCGCATGTCGAAGATCCTCAAGTTCGACGATGACGCGCGCCGCGCGCTCGAGGCGGGTGTCAACAAGCTGGCCAACTCGGTCAAGGTGACGCTCGGTCCGAAGGGCCGCAACGTCGTCCTCGACAAGAAGTTCGGCGCACCCACGATCACCAACGACGGAGTCTCGATCGCTCGCGAGGTCGAGCTCGAGGATCCGTTCGAGAACATGGGCGCGCAGCTCGTGAAGGAAGTCGCCACCAAGACGAACGACGTCGCGGGTGACGGCACGACCACCGCCACGGTGCTCGCTCAGGCGCTCGTCCGCGAGGGCCTTCGCAACGTCACCGCGGGCGCAAGCCCCCTGGTGCTCAAGAAGGGCATCGAGAAGGGTGTCGCTGCCGCCGTCGAGGCGATCAAGGAGCAGGCGAAGGAGATCGACGACAAGTCCGAGATCGCGCAGGTCGCGGCGATCTCTGCTGCGGACACGTCGATCGGCGACGTCATCGCCGACGCGATCGACAAGGTCGGCAAGGACGGTGTCGTCACCGTCGAGGAGTCCAACACGTTCGGCATGGAGCTCGACTTCGTCGAGGGCATGCAGTTCGACAAGGGCTACCTCTCGCCGTACTTCGTGACCGATCCCGACCGGCAAGAGGTCGTGCTCGAGGATCCGTTCATCCTCCTGGTGAACGGCAAGGTGACCACGGTCCAGAGCCTGCTCCCGGTCCTCGAGAAGGTGATCCAGGCGGCACGGCCGCTGCTGATCGTCGCCGAGGACGTCGAGGGCGAGGCGCTCGCGACGCTCGTGGTCAACAAGATCCGCGGCACGTTCCCGTCGGTCGCCGTCAAGGCGCCGGGCTTCGGCGATCGTCGCAAGGCGATGCTGCAAGACATGGCGATCCTCACCGGCGGCCAGGTCATCGCCGAGGAGGTCGGCCTCAAGCTCGAGAACACGACCCTCGACCTGCTCGGTCGCGCTCGAAAGATCATCGTCACCAAGGATGAGACGACGATCGTCGAGGGCGCCGGTGCGGAGGACGACGTGAAGGGCCGCATCAACCAGATCAAGGCTGAGATCGAGAACACCGACTCCGACTGGGACCGCGAGAAGCTGCAGGAGCGCTTGGCAAAGCTCTCCGGTGGTGTCGCGGTCGTGAAGGTCGGCGCGGCGACCGAGGTCGAGCTGAAGGAGAAGAAGCACCGCATCGAGGACGCGCTGTCCGCCACGCGTGCAGCCATCGAGGAAGGCGTCGTCGCCGGTGGCGGTGTCGCCCTTCTCCGGGCTCGCGCCGCGGTGCTGGCGCTGGTTGCCACCCTCGACGGTGATCTGGCCACCGGCGCTCGCGCTGTGTGGGCTGCGCTCGAGGCCCCGGCTCGGCTCATCGCCGACAACGCCGGTGCCGAGGGTGCCCTCGTCGTGCAGCACATCGAGCGCGAGACCGGCTCGATCGGGTTCAACGCTGCCACTGGCGACTACGAGGATCTGGTGAAGGCCGGTGTCATCGATCCCGCCAAGGTCACGCGTGCGGCCCTGCAGAACGCCGCATCGATCGCCGGGCTCCTGCTCACCACCGAGGTGCTCATCGCCGACAAGCCCGAGAAGGAAGCGGCCGGCATGCCCGGCGGCGGCGGGATGGGTGGCATGGGCGGAATGGGTGGCATGGGCGGAATGGGGATGATGTAACGGTCTCCCCGAAGACTGTGTGATGACGCTCCGGGTTTACGCCCGGGGCGTCTTCGCGTCCGCCGTTAGGCTCGGCTCCATGGCAGACCGACCCCCGCCCGATCCCGCGAAGCTCCTCGAGGACTGGATGCAGTGGGAACGCGGGGACGAGAGCCCCGGCCGTGTCATGGCGAACTTGAAGACGCACGGACTGCGCGAGCTGCTCGAGCGCCTCGGTTCTGACGCGACGGCAACGTCGTCGCCGACGTCATCGTGACCTCCCCAGCGGGGTGACTGCGCCGATCCCCCGCCCGACCGACTTCCGTGCCGGCGAGCCCGCCCCCTGGGCGGCCCTCGACGCGGCGGATCGTGTCGTCGATCTGGCGAAGGCACGGGCCGGTCTCGCTGTGCACTCTGCGTTGCCGGCGCCCGCCGAGGCTCCGGACAATCGTCCGTCCGCGGTGCTCGTCCCGCTCTTCGAGGAGGACGGCGACCTGCGCGTCGTGCTCACCTTGCGCAATTCGAACCTGCGGAGCCACGCCGGTCAGGTGAGCTTTCCGGGCGGACGCATGGATCCAGGTGAGGACGCGATTGCGGCGGCGCTCCGCGAAGCGCTCGAGGAGACGGCGCTCGACCCTGACTGCGTCGAGATCATCGGCGAGCTCGACCACCTCCGCACGGTCGTGGGCAACTCGTTCATCGTGCCGATCGTCGGGGTGCTCCCCGGCCGCCAGGTGCTGACGCCGAACCCGGCGGAGGTCGATCGCATCTTCGACGTGTCGACGGCTGACCTCCTCACCGACGGTGTGTACCGCGAGGAGCGATGGGGCCTCGGCGACGTCGATCGGGCGATCAGCTTCTTCGAGGTCGACGGCGAGACGGTGTGGGGCGCAACGGGCACGATGCTGCGCAACTTCCTGCTGTTGTCGCTGGGGCTCGCGTGACGGGACTCGCGTGACGAAGGCGATCGGCTTCGACTCGATCTCGGCAGGAGCGATCACACTCCGACCGTGGGAGCCGCCTGACGTCTCCTTCGTGTACGACGCCTGCCAGGACGCCGAGATCCAGAGATGGACGAACCTGCCGTCGCCGTTCCGGGCGTCTGATGCCCTCGCGTTGTTGCACCTCTCCACATCTCTGCGGGAGGAAGGGAAGGCGGCGCTCTTCGCGATCTGCTCGACTGATCCGGGCGAGCTCTTCGGCGCGGTGTCGGTGCGAGAGATCGACCATCGTCGACGCCAGGCGCTCATGGGTTACTGGGTGGCAGTCGAGGCTCGGCGCCGGGGAGCCGCGACGGCGGCGGTCGACGCGCTGTCGCACTGGGCCCTGACGACACTCGACCTCGACGAGGTCTACGCGGATGTGCTCGCCGGCAACGCAGCCTCGGCGCGCGTGCTCGAACGGTGTGGCTACCGCGCCGATGGCGACGGCAGCTGCACCCAACGCGGCCTCGCCCTGCCGTCGACGCGCTGACGTCCTCCACCGCAGCTGACCCTCCGGCTGCGTCAGCTCACGAGGGCGTCGCCACCGGCAGCCCGATGGCCTGCGCGGCCTCGCGCATGCGCACGTCGTAGGTGACGAGCGTTCCGAGGTCACCGCCGAGCTGGATGGCCGTCGCCAGGTGGATCGCGTCCAGCGATCGCAGGTCGTTCGGTTCGAGGATGCCGGCGGAGGTCAGCACCCGATCGCTCACCCGGAGCAGGTCGATGGGGGCCAGCGCGAGGCGCCCGCGAGTGAGTGCGTCGGTGCCGGCCGGCAGGAGCGCCCGCGCCACCTCGGTGCGAGCGAGCGCACTCGACACGAGAGGTCGGCGGTTCCGGAGGTAGCGGCGAAGTGAGGCTGACTCTGCTTCGCGAAGCGCCAACTTCACGATCGCTGAGGAGTCGAGGTAGGTGGCGGTCACCGTTCGTCACGGCGCAGGCGTGCCAGGACGGCCGACGGCACTTCGACACCTTCGGGCACGGGCAATGGAGACGGGAGGTCGTCGAGGTCCATCGTGGCCCCCGTGACCTCGCCAGCCAACCGAAGTCGCTCGAGCGGTGAGCCCGCTGGAGGCGGAGTCAGCAGGGCGACCGGGCGACCTCGGTCGGTGATCTCGATCGTCTCTCCCTGCTCGACGCGGCGCAGAAGCTCGCTGGCTCGCTGCCGAAGTTCTCTCACCCCCACGCTCGTCATGTGCTATTTGTAGCACATCGAGCTTAGAGTGGCTCGCGGCGTACCGTGGAGTCGTGTCAAATGGCGGAGAGAGCACACCGGCGGACATCGACCCACGCCGTTTTGCAGTCCACACGGCGTCGCCCCGCGGGCTGAAGCAGGCGTACGTCCGGGAGGGGATGGGCGGCGTGCCACTCGTCCTCGTGCACGGGTGGCCCGAGACGAAGCGCATCTATTGGAAGGTCATCGCGCCGCTCGCCGATGCGGGCTTCGACGTGATCGTTCCCGACCTGCGCGGCTTCGGCGACAGCGATGTCGGCATGGGGTTCCACGACGTGCCCGCCCACAGCCGCGACCTCTACGCGCTCGTTCACGATCACCTCGGCCTGGAAGACGTGGTGCTCTGCGGAGGTGACCTCGGCGGGCCGGTGATCCAGGACCTGTCGTTGCGGTTCCCGGCCTGGGTCGACCGGATGGTGCTCTTCAATTCGCCGCTGCCGTTCGACAAGGAGCAGATGGCCGGCATGGCGACGCGCCCGGCCGCGGAGGCAAGCGACTACTTCGTGCGGCAGGGCACCGACCCTGACGGCCTCGCCGCGGAGCTCGACACGAGCGAGAAGCGGCGCCGCTACATCGCGACCTTCTACACCTCGCGTTTCTGGGCTCATCCGGGCACGTTCACCGAACGCGGATCAATGGGCAGGTTCGGCGCGAGCGCGGTCGTCGACTTTCACACCGAGCCGTTTGCCGACGGCAGCAAGCTGCGCGCGAGCTTCGGCGTGTACGAGAGCACGTTCTCGGGCGCCGCTCGCAGCGAACCCACGACGATGGCGACGCCGAACTTCACGCGCTGCCTCATTCTGTTCGGCACATCCGACCATGTGATCTATCCCGAGTTCGACCGCATGGCGGCGGTCGTCTTCCCGAGTCATGTCGGCCCGTTCCTGTTGCGCGACTGCGGGCACTTCGTGCCGTGGGAGGCGCCGCACGCCCTGGTCAGCGGGCTGGTCGCGTACTGCGGCGATCGCCTCGCAACGCTCCGCTGACGGCATTGAGGAAGTCAAGGGTTGATCTGCATCCGTCGCGGGCGCACGATTGAAGGACTCCCTCTGTGGGGAGGTTCGAGTCCGTCAAGCAACCGGGAGGTTGAGATGCCTTCATCCACCCCCGACGCGGAGGAAGCTCCGCCCGACTGAGCACGCGTGGAGACGGGCTCGGCAGCCAGGAAGGTCGCTCGCCGCAAGCCCATCCCACAGGGTCGTCGCCACGCATCGACGTGCCGCCACCCCAGACCGGCTTCGAGCCGGCTGCGCCGCACGCATCCTTCGCTGTGCCCGACGACGGTGGCTCCACAACGACCGAGGGGCGGGGGGCCGCCCTCTCGGGACACCATCTCCGTTCGCCCGGCGTCGGCCTTCCCTCAGGACGCCGGGACGTGCCGCGCAATAGGGTGATTCGCATGCCGAAGCTCTCCTTCGAAGGTGAGACGCACCAAGAGATCGTGAGCCAGGTCAAGAAGTGGCTGGCCTCGCAGGCCGGTGATGAACGTCTCTCTCCCGCGGACGCGGTCGCGGCCACGGCCGACATCACGAAGGAGGCGCTGCGCGTCATTGCCGCCGCGGCCCCCGAGCCGATCGCGCAGAACGAGCTCGTGAAGGCGCTCACCGGGATGGGCTACAAGGCGACCGACGCAACACGCGATGCGATGATCCAGTCGCTCAACGCCCTGTCGACGGTGACCGGCGGTGGCTTGCTGAAGCCGGTGAGCGACGCGCAGGCCGCAGCGATGTGGGAGATGAACCAGCAGGTCGCGAAGCAGGTGCTCAAGGGCCTCAGTCGCAAGCGGTGAGGGGTGACCTGACCGCTGTTTCGGCGGCGGTACGCTGCCTCCTTCCCCTTACTGGCACGAGGAGGCAGCGTGGCTGAGGTGGAGATCGGGCTGGGGAAGTCGGGTCGACGCGCCTACGGATTCGACGACATCGCGATCGTGCCGAGCCGCCGCACGCGAGATCCCGAAGATGTCGACATCTCCTGGGAGATCGACGCGTTCCGGTTCGACCTGCCGCTCATGGGCGCGGCGATGGACGGGGTGATCTCACCCGCGACTGCGATCGAGATCGGCCTGCTCGGCGGTGTGGGCGTGCTGAACCTCGAGGGCTTGTGGACCCGATACGAGGATCCCGAGCCTCTGTTCGCGGAGATCGCCGAGCTCGACTCGGACAAGGCGACCCTTCGCATGCAAGACATCTACGGCGAGCCGATCAAGCCCGAGCTCGTGTCGGCCCGCATCCGCCAGATCCGGGAGGCCGGTGTCGTCTCGTGCGCGAGCGTCACCCCCCAACGCACCGGGAAGCTCGCCGACGCGATCATCGGCGCCGAGCTCGACTTGCTCGTGATCCAGGGCACTGTCGTGTCGGCAGAGCACGTCTCGAAGACCGTCGAGCCGCTGAACCTGAAGAAGTTCGTGCGAGAGCTCGACATCCCGGTCATCGTGGGCGGCTGCGCCTCGTATCAGGCAGCGCTGCACCTGATGCGCACCGGTGCGGCCGGAGTCTTGGTCGGCGTGGGCCCTGGCCACGCGTGCACGACTCGCGGCGTGCTCGGCATCGGGGTGCCGCAAGCGACCGCGATCGCGGACGCTCGCGCGGCCCGCATGCGCCATCTCGACGAGACCGGTGTCTACGTGCACGTGATCGCAGACGGCGGAATGGCGACCGGTGGTGACATCGCGAAGGCCATCGTATGCGGCGCCGACGCGGTGATGATCGGTTCGCCGCTCGCTGCGGCGGCCGAAGCACCTGGTCGCGGCTACCACTGGGGGATGGCGACATTCCATCCCACGCTGCCGCGCGGCGCGCGCGTGCGCACCTCGACGCGCGGCACGTTGAAGGAGGTCCTCGTCGGCCCGGCGCACGAGAACGACGGTCGCATGAACCTCTTCGGGGCGTTGCGCACCTCGATGGCGACGTGCGGCTACGAGACGGTCAAGGAGTTCCAGAAAGCCGAGGTGATGGTCGCGCCTGCGCTGCAGACCGAGGGCAAGTCGCTGCAGAAGTCGCAGGGCATCGGCATGGGCGCCTAGTCACGCCTATGGCGACGCCCGAGCCGTTCGACACGATCCTGGTCGTCGACTTCGGCGCGCAGTACGCGCAGCTCATTGCCGCGACGAGTCCGCGAGGCGCACGTCTACTCCGAGATCGTGCCCCACACGATCACCGCGGCGGAGATCACTCGTCGCCGTCCCGCCGGTCTCATCTTCTCGGGTGGTCCGGCGTCGGTGCATGTCGACGGTGCGCCGCGCATCGATCCGTCGGTCTACGAGCTCGGGGTTCCCATCCTCGGCATCTGCTACGGCGCGCAGCTCGTCGCGTTGCAGCTCGGCGGCGAGGTCGCTCGCACCGGTCGCGGCGAGTACGGCCGGACCGAGCTCACAAAGCTCGGTCCTTCGGTGATCCTGGGGGACGGCGCTCCGACTCTGGACACGGTGTGGATGTCGCACTTCGACACCATCACCCGCGCGCCCGACGGCTTCCAGGTCGCCGCGTGCACGCCCGATACTCCCGCGGCAGTGCTCGAGCACGACGGCCGGCGGATCTACGGCGTGCAGTTCCATCCCGAGGTCGGTCACACTCCGCGCGGCCAGGACATGCTCAAGCACTTCCTCTACGCCGTGTGCGAGTGCCGGCCCACGTGGACGATGGCGTCGGTCATCGAGACGTCGGTCGACGCGATCCGCGCTCAGGTCGGCAGCGAGCGAGTCATCTGCGGCCTGTCCGGAGGCGTCGACTCGTCGGTCGCGGCAGCGCTCGTGCACAAGGCGGTCGGTCACCAGCTGACCTGTGTGTACGTCGACACGGGCCTCATGCGCGAGGGCGAGAGCGAGCAGGTCGTCGACACGTTCCATCGACATCAGGGCATCGAGCTCGTGCACGTGAAGGCCGCCGATCGCTTCTTCGAGCGACTCGCCGGCATCACCGAGCCCGAGACGAAGCGCAAGGCGATCGGGGAGCTGTTCATCCGTGTGTTCGAAGAAGCCGCAGGCGGACTGACCGATGCGCGCTTCCTCGTGCAGGGCACCCTCTACCCCGACGTCATCGAGTCGGGCACCAAGGACGCGGCGCGCATCAAGAGCCACCACAACGTCGGGGGGCTTCCCGAGGACATGGACTTCGAGCTCGTCGAGCCGTTGCGGAACCTCTTCAAGGACGAGGTGCGCCGCGTCGGAGAGCAGCTCGGCCTGCCCGAGGAGATCGTCTGGCGGCAGCCCTTCCCGGGCCCCGGCCTCGGGGTGCGCATCATCGGCGAGGTCACCCGCGAGAAGGTCGCCACGTTGCAGCACGCCGATGCCATCGTCCGCGAGGAGGTGCGGCGGGCCGGCCTCGAACGCGAGCTGTGGCAGGCGTTCGCGGTGCTGCCCGACATCCGCACGGTTGGCGTGATGGGTGATGAGCGCACCTACGCACACCCGATCATCGTGCGCGCGGTGACGAGTGACGACGCGATGACCGCGGACTGGGCCCGCCTGCCGTATGAGCTGCTCGAGCGGATGTCGAGTCGCATCATCAACGAGGTTCCGGGCGTGAACCGGGTCGCCTACGACATCACATCGAAGCCGCCCGGCACGATCGAGTGGGAGTGAGCCCGGGGAAGTGAACGCGGTCGCTCGGCTCGTCGACCGCCGTCCCCATCTGACCGGAGCGGATCTGCTGTCGCGGCTCGTGCCGCCTCGACGCTTCGCGTCGAGCGCGGTTCGCGACGTATCTGCCCGACACCGAGCATCCTTCTCAAGCCGCCGCCCGTGCCGAGATGGAGTCGTTCACCGCCGCGCTGCATCAGATCGCGCCGGCGAGGCGGTGGCGCAAGCAGGTCGCCCCGGCGGGCACCGCGGCGCGGTACCTCGATGGCGGCTACGGCGTCGGCAAGACACACCTGCTCGCCGCGGCCTGGCACGAGGCGCCCGATCCGAAGGCGTACCTGACGTTCGCAGAGCTCGCCGGCATCATCGGGTTCCTCGGGATGGAGGCGGCGACCGCGGCCTTCTCAGCGCACCGCCTTCTCTGCATCGACGAGTTCGAGCTGGATGACATCGCGCAGACCTTGATGACGGTGACCTTCCTGCGCGCGGTGATCGCCGCGGGCGTGCGCGTGGTCGCGACCTCGAACTCGTTGCCCGACCGGCTCGGCGAGGGACGGTTCGCCGCCGACGAGTTCACGCGGGAGATCGCGGCGATCGCCGCGCACTTCGAGGTCGTGCGCATCGACGGGCCGGACTATCGGGCCAAGGCTCGCGTCGAGGCCGAGCCGTTCGGTGTCGATGAGGTCGACGCGGTCGTGCACACGTTGGCGGGCGCGGGTGAGGCAGTGAGTGACGACGAGTTCGACGCGTTGATCGCCCACCTGCGGGTGGTGCCCCCCGTACAGGTCGCGGCTGCGCTCGAGGGGCTCGACGCGGTCGTGGTCCGGGGGCTCGCCCCGCTCGACAACCAGGGCTCAGCACTGCTGTTCGTCCACCTGGTCGACGAGGTCTACGACTCCGGACTCACCTTCGTGGCTTCGGGATGCGCGGTCACCGAGCTGTTCCCGGCGTCGTATCGCCGCGGCGGCTACCGGAAGAAGTACGGACGATGTGAGAGTCGCCTTGCCGCGCTGCTCGGCGAGGCCCGGATCGCAACGCGATCGTGAGACGCGGTCAGAGGCTCGTGCGTCGCTGATGCAGCGCGACGAAGAGCGCCCATGGCTCTCCGTCGGGATCGCGTGGCCACGATGCCGCCTCCTCGACGAGGGCTTCGAGGCGGGCTTCGAGCTCGGCGCGCCGTTCGGGGCTGAGTCGTAGCGCGAGCCGGCTGGTCCTGCGCGTCTCGACCGGCGATTCGAGGAGCTCGGCGCGGAAGGCCTCGACCATGGCGCCCGTGACGTCAGGATCGGGCTCGCCGATGTCGAGCGTCCACGACTTGCCGGTCGATCGGTAGGGCACCTCGGCTGCGCCCCTCGCGCCACGGCGAGACTCCTCGGCGGCCACGAACCCCGTCGCGACGAGCATCCGCAGGTGGTACAGCGTCGTGCCCGGGTTGCGGCCGAGTCGTCCCGCCAGCTGCTTGTTCGTGAGCGACTCGTCGAAGGTCAGCCGGATGATGCGCAGGCGGTCGGGGTGGGCGAGCGCCTTCGCCTCCTCGGGCGTCGCTGCCCGCCGTGGCCGCTCGATCGGTGACATCGGACTCATTGACTTCTCTCAATCACTTCGGTAACCATACCGGGTGGCCCGTCCCGCCGAGCGCTCCCTGCTCCGCAACCCCGACTTCGTGTTGCTCTGGACGGGTCAAACCGTCAGCGAGGTCGGTAGCTCGGTCACGCAGCTCGCACTGCCCTTGCTGGCCGTCATCACCCTCGATGCCACCACGTTCGAGGTCGGCGCACTCGCCGCGTGCACGCAGCTCGCGTTCCTGCTCATCGCGCTGCCTGCGGGAGCGTGGGTCGACCGCTGGCGCCGCCGGCCGGTGCTGATCTGGGCCGACATCGGTCGCCTCGTGATCATCGGCTCGATTCCGATCGCTGACGCGCTCGGGATGCTCTATCTGCCTCAGCTGTTCGTCGTCGCGATCTTGGCCGGCGTGCTCACGGTCTTCTTCGACGTCGCCTACCAGAGCTACCTCCCTGTGCTCGTCGAGCCCGATGAGCTCGTCGATGCGAACGGCAAGCTCGGAGCGAGCCAGGCCTTCGGACAGGTCGCAGGGCCGAGCTTCGGCGGCGCGCTCGTCGGCGCGTTCGGCGCTGGCTACGCGATCGTCATCGACGCGTTGAGCTTCTTCTGCTCGGCGGTGATGACGATCGCGATCCGACGTCCGGAGCCAACGCCGGAGCCGCGGGCAGCCGAGCGTCGGCTGCGCGACGAGATCAGGGAGGGGCTCGCGTTCGTCTTCGGGCATCCGATCCTGCGCAAGGTCGTCGGCTGCACCGCGACGAGCAACTTCTTCAGCGCGGCAACGTTCGCGGTGATGACGGTGTTCCTCGTGCGTACGCTCGACTCCCCGACGTGGGTGATCGGTGTCGTCTTCAGCGTGGGCAGCATCGGCGGCTTGGTCGGCGGTCTGCTCGCGGGTCGCATTGGCAAGGCCGTCGGCACCGCCCGCATCATCTGGCTGAGTCAGGTGGTGGCCGGCCCGTTCGGCATCCTGGCGGTGCTCGCCTTCCCCGGGTGGGGCCTCGCCCTCGTCGCCTTGAGCATCTTCGCCGTGAGCATCGGCAGCGTGGTGTACAACACCGCGCAGGTGTCGTACCGGCAGAGCATCTGCCCGCCGGCGCTGCTCGGGCGGATGAACGCCTCGGTCCGTTTCGTGGTGTGGGGCACGATGCCCCTCGGAGCGCTTTTCGGGGGGATCGTCGGCTCGATCATCGGGGTGCGCGAGACCATGCTGATCGGGGCGCTCGGTGGGTGGGCGGCCGCGCTCTGGGTGGTCTTCTCGCCCTTGCTCCACATGCGTGACCTGCCCACACTCGAAGCGGAGATGGGCCAATCGGACCTTTTCGCAACCCATTCGTAACCTTGAAAAGGCTCCCCTGCTAGGGTCTGCCCCCCATGAGCCCGGTCACCGACCGAGCCCCCCACCGCATGCGGAGGCGGGCTCCTCGTGCCATCGTGGCGGCACTGGCTCTCGGGCTCGTCGCTCCCCTGGTCATTGCGTCGCCCGCGTCCGCGGACAAGATCGGGGACATGCGCAAGCAAGCCGCGCGCATGGCCGATCAGCTCGACAACCTCCAGGAGCGGGCCGACACGCTGAGCGAGGACTACGCCGACGCGGTGTACCAGCTCCATCAGCTCGACGACCAGATCGGCCAGGCGCAGGCTCAGATGGACGCCGCTGACGCGGCCCTCGGCCAGACCCGCAGCCGCATCCGCAGCTACGCGGTGAGCGTGTACGTGCAGTTCGATCAGGCGAGCGACCTCATGGTCTTCCTCGGCAGCACCCCGGAGAACACCGAGGCGCGCATCGGGTACGCAGATGTCGCGGTCGGCAAGGACCGCGCGCTCGCCGACACGTTCCGGTCCGCGAGCGAGGACGCTGCCGCCGCCCGCACCGACCTCGCGTCGCAGCGTGAGCAACAGAACGCGCTGCAGGCAGAGGTGAATGCCAAGAAGAAGGCTGCGGAAGGCGCCGTGACGACGCAGCAGCGGGCTCTCAGCAAGGTGCAGGGCCAGCTCGCGATCGCCGTCAAGGAGGAGCAGGCGCGCCGCGTCTGCTGAAGCAGCCAAGGCAGCCCGCGCCCGCCAGCAATCGAGCCGCTCGGGTCGGTCGTCGACCGCGGGCCGCGCCGTTCCCGCTCCGTCTGCCGGCGTCGGCGGTGCCATCGCCGCAGCGCGCAGCCAGCTCGGCGTCCCTTACCACTGGGCGAACGCAACGCCCGGCGTCGGCTTCGACTGCTCGGGCCTTACGTCATGGGCGTGGGGACGAGCCGGGAAGGCGCTCCCTCACTCGTCACGGGCGCAGTACGCGTCGCTGCCGCACGTGCCACTCGATCAGCTGCAACCCGGCGACCTCGTCTTCTTCGGGGGGCGGAGCGTCAACCACGTCGGCATCTACATCGGTGGCGGGATGATGATCCACGCGCCCCACACGGGCGCCGTGGTCGAGACCACGACGATCTACCGCAGGGGTCTCATCGGAGCGGCTCGCCCCTGAGCGCGTCGGCCTCCACGCCGGCCCAGAAGTCCATTGCCATCTGCTCGAAGCGCCGTCCGAGCTCGAGCGTGGCGAGCTCCCATTGCCCGGCCTCGTCACGGATCGACCTGTGCAGGTCGTCGTACTCCGCGAGCTTGGCTTCGTGCACGGCGCGCTGCCCGTCCGCGAGCGCGGCGACATCGCCGGTCGAGCCTGCCGCCGCGAAGAACAGCTTGAGCAGTCCGAGGTCGCGCACCTCGGTGCCTTCGCCAGTGGGCTCCTTGATCCAGGCTCGGAGCGCGGCTCGCCCTGGAGGCGTGATGCGATAGCGGCGGCGACGCCGGCCGCCTTGCTCGACTTCCTCGTCGAGAAGGCCGGCCGTGGCGAGACGGGCCGGCTCCGCATACAGCTGGCTGTGGGGGAACGGCCAGAAGTACCCGACCGAGCCCGCAACCATCTGCTTCAAGTCGTACGGGGTCACCTGTGCATGACCGGCTGCGAAGCCGAGCACCACGTAGGACACGGGGTTGAGGGAGAGGTCGTCGCCACCGGTAGGCCGATCCATGACCCGATCCATGGTACGAGTCGGACGATATGGTCGCGGCCCATGTCCGACCCCTTCGAAGGATTCGGCCGCCTCTCGTTCACCGCCGACGGCCGCACCTATCCGTTGTTCCGCATCGGCAGCGGTCCGGGCGTCATCGTCATGACCGAGATGCCCGGCATCAGCCCGAAGGTCGCCGCGTTTGGGCGGCGCTTGGCTGACGAGGGGTTCACGGCAGTGCTCCCTTCGTTGTTCGGCACGCCCGGCCGCGAGCCGTCGATCGGGTACGGCGTGCAATCGATGGTGCCCGCGTGCGTGGCGAAGGAGTTCGCCGCGCTGGCGACCGCGAAGACCGCGCCGGTGACGATCTGGTTGCGTGCACTCGCGAAGCAGGTGCACGAGGAGTGCGGCGGGCCGGGGGTCGGAGCCGTGGGCATGTGCTTCACCGGCGGGTTCGCGCTCGGAATGATGCTCGACGAGACGACGGTGGCGCCCGTCCTCAGCCAGCCCTCGCTTCCCCTCGCGTTGTCGAAGTCGCGGCGCTCCGCGATCGGGCTGGCGCCGCTCGATCTTGCTGCCGTCAAGGCGCGGCGCGGCGGCCGGGTGCGACGTGCTGGGGCTGCGGTTCACCGGCGACAAGTTTGTCCCGAAAGACCGCTTCGAGACCTTGCGGCGCGAGCTCGGCGAGCGGTTCATCGGAGTCGAGATCGACTCGTCCGAGGGCAACCCCCACGGCATCCCGAAGAACGCGCACTCGGTGCTCACCGAGCATCTCGTCGACGAGCCCGGCCACCCGACCCACGACGCGCTGAACCAGGTGATCACCTTCGTCAGGGACCGTCTCACGGCCTCCTGAGCCTCGGGGAGTTGACCACCCCAGCCGTAGGATGGGGAGGTCATGCCCGCCGCTTCGCCTCGCGCCGACGGGGACGCACCTGAGCTCAACCCCGACCAGCTCGACGCCGTCGTGCACACCGAGGGACCGCTGCTGATCGTCGCCGGCGCGGGCTCGGGCAAGACCCGGGTGCTCACCCATCGCATCGCGCATCTCATCGAAGAGCAGGGCGTGAGCCCGTTCCGCATCCTCGCGATCACGTTCACCAACAAGGCCGCGGACGAGATGCGCCATCGCGTCGAGGACCTGATCGGCCCGGTTGCCAACAAGATGTGGGTGTCGACGTTCCATGCCGCCTGCGTGCGCATCCTGCGTCGCGACATCGGCGTGCTGGGCTATCCGTCGTCGTTCACGATCTACGACGAGGCCGACGCGGTGCGGCTCACCGGCTACGTCTTGCGCGACCTCAACGTCGACCCGAAGCGCTTCCCGCCCCGTTCCGTGCACGCGTCGATCAGCGCCGCGAAGAACGAGCTGGTCGGTCCGGAGGAGTACGCGGCGAAAGCGTCGTCGATCTTCGAACGGCGCATCGCCGACATCTACCGCGAGTACCAGACCCGATTGCAGCGCGCGGGCGCGCTCGACTTCGACGATCTGCTCACGCTCACCGTGCGGCTGTTCAACGAGCATCCCGACGTGCTCGCCCACTACCAAGAGCGCTTCGAGCACGTGCTCGTCGACGAGTACCAGGACACCAACCGAGCGCAGAACGAGATCGTGCTCAAGCTGGGCGCCGCCCACCACAACGTCTGCGTGGTCGGAGACTCAGATCAGTGCCTTCCACCGGGCACTCTCGTCTCCACTCCGGGCGGTCCGGTCGCGATCGAACGCATTCGAGAAGGGGACGTCGTCGACGGCACAGGAGGGGCGCACTCGCTCCTCGCCGGCATGGTGACTGCGGCGGTCGAGGGGCACTACACGGGCCCCATGGTCGAGATCTCGGCGGGTGGCCGGAGCGTGCGCGGCACGCCGCACCACCTGATACCGGCCCGCCTCACCTTTCCGCGAGGCAAGCACCTCGTGTACCTGATGTACCGAGCCGACCGCGGCTACCGCGTGGGCCGCACGCCGACCAGCGAGGACATCGCCTGGATCGTCCCTCCGTCGGAGCAACTTGCACGTCAGAGGCCCCTACGGGGCCCAAGCGGTGCAAGTTCCCACATGGAGTGCTCCATCGACGAGGTAGAGGCGAAGGATCTTCTCGAGCGCAACCTCCTCCATCGCGAATTTCCTCACGTGTGGCCGACCGACGTGGGCGCGTTCGTCGAGGTGACGATGTTCGAGGGCGACGCGAGCTATCGCGAGGCGCTCGACCTCGCGAAGACAGTGGCAGGGGCGGGCGGGCTCGACCTTCGGCGGCGGATGGCCGTCGCTGGGGAGATCTACGACCTGGTCCCGCTTTCGCACCTGCATCCAGGGATGACTGTCCTTGTGCAAGGGTCGAACGGAGACCTCGTTGAAGCGATCGTCGAGTCGACCGATCGTTTCGAGTACTCGGGCCGTGTCTACGACCTCGAGGTCGATCGGCTGCACACCTACACCGCTGGCGGCGTGCTCGTGCACAACAGCATCTACCGCTTCCGCGCCGCGGACATCCGCAACATCCTCGAGTTCGAGCAAGCGTTCCCCGACGTCACGGTGATCACGCTCGACCAGAACTACCGGTCGACCCAGACGATCCTGAACGCGGCCAACGCCGTCATCGCGAACAACCTCGGACGTAAGCCGAAGAACTTGTGGACCGATCAGGGCATGGGCGATCCGATCGTGCGCTATCACGCCGACGACGAGGGCGACGAGGCGCAATGGGTCGCGCATCAGATCGCGCTGCTGCACGACGACGACCATCGCCGATGGGGCGACGTTGCGGTCTTCTACCGCACGAACGCGCAGAGCCGGGTGCTCGAGGAGCACTTCATGCGCGTGGGCATCCCCTACAAGGTGCTGGGCGGCACGCGCTTCTACGACCGCCGGGAGATCAAAGACGCGGTCGCGTACCTTCGGGCCGTCGCCAACCCGGCGGACGAGGTGAGCGTCAAGCGGGTCGTCAACGTCCCCAAGCGCGGCGTCGGCGACACGACCGTGGGCCGGGTCGACGTATGGGCCACGAGCCACGGGCTCTCGTTCCACGAGGCGCTGCGCCGCGCGGACGAGGCGGGCGTGTCGACCGCGGCGCAGAGGGGCATCGCGTCGTTCCTCGCTGTGCTCGACGAGGCCCGAGGGATGCTCGAGGAAGGACCTGGGCCGGTGCTCGAGCACCTCCTCGAGAAGTCGGGCTATCTCAACGAGCTGCGCGTCGAGCATTCGGTCGAGGCCGAGGGGCGGGCCGAGAACCTGGCCGAGCTCATCGGCTCCGCGAGGGAGATGGCGTCGGTCGACGACTTCCTCGAGCAGGTCTCGCTCGTGTCTGACACCGACCAGCTCGACGGCGACAGTGGCGCGGTCATCCTCATGACGCTGCACTCCGCGAAGGGTCTCGAGTTCCCGGTCGTGTTCCTGATCGGATGCGAGGACGGCGTGTTCCCGCACATCCGATCGTTGACCGACCCCGACGAGCTCGAGGAGGAGCGGCGCCTCGCGTACGTCGGCATCACGCGCGCACGTGAACGGCTCTTCGTGAGCCACGCCTGGAGCCGCATGCTGTGGGGCGCCACGCAGTACAACCCTCCGAGCCGGTTCCTCGACGAGATCCCGTCCGAGCTCGTGCGGGTCGTCGACAGTGCCGGCCGCGCACCGGGCCGCGCCTCGATGCGCTCCCACTACCGGTCCGACGGTGGGGGTCGGCGCGAAGGCTTCGGCACGGTCACCGGAGCCGGCCGTGATCGCATCGTCGACCAGGCGATCCGGGCCGGTCAGCAGCCGGCGACCACGGGTGCCGAGCGACTCGGGCTGCGCATCGGCGACGACGTGCGCCACGCGAAGTTCGGCGAGGGCATCATTCTCGACATCGAGGGATCCGGCGACAAGGCCCAGGCGATCATCCGGTTCAGCGGCTTCGGCGAGAAGGTGCTCCTCCTGTCGTGGAGCCCACTCGAACGGCTCGGGCCGTGATGCGCTCGCCGGTCGCTCGGGCCCGCCTGGCCACGGCGAGTGATCTCACCCTCGGCACGTTCTTGGAGCGGCTTGCCGAGATCCACGGCGCCCGTCCACTGATGACGACTGCTGACGAGCGTCTCTCGTTCACGCAGGCAGCGGACAGGGTCGAGCGCTGGGCCGGGGCGGTGAAGGCAGAGGTGACCGCTGGCAGCCGTGTCGTGCTCATCCTCGAGGGCTACGACTTGTTGCTCGCATCGCTCGCGGTGTCACGCGCGGGCGCACTGCCGGTGCCGATCAACGCGGAGATGCGTGCCGACGAGGTCGAGCACGTCGTCCGAGACGCGGGTGCCGCCTTGGTGGTGCGCGACGCCGTCGAGCTCGCGGGATCGGGCCGTCTGACCGAGGCGGTCGCCGCGTGGCCGTCCGACATCGCTGCGCTCTTCTACACGTCGGGCACGACCGGCAAGCCGAAGGGTGTCGAGCTGACCCATCGAGGCCTGATCGGTTCGATGGGCCTCGCGACGCTGTTCCCGAACGATCTCCGCCGCGACGAAGCGGTGGTCGCGCTCCCGGTCGCGCACATCTACGGGTTCACCGCCCTGCTCGGCATGGCGTGCCGCAGGGGTACCGGTCCACTACTTCCCGAGGTTCCGTGCCACCGAGGTGCTCGATGCGATCGAGCAGCGTCGCGCCACGATGTTCATGGGTGTCCCCGCGATGTACCGCCTGATGAACGAAGCCGGAGCCGAGGAGCGCGACCTCAAGAGCGTGCGTGTGTGGGCCGCGGGCGCCGACGTCATGCCCGAGGATCTCGCGCAGCGATTCCGGAAGATGGGCGCGAGCGCGACCCTCCCTCTCGTCGGCTCAGTCGGCGAGTCCCTGTTCGTCGAGGGGTACGGCATGGTCGAGCTCGGTGGTGGGGTCGCCCTGAAGGTCGGGTCGAACCTCGTCGCGCTCCCGGGGTATCACTTCCGGCGTCGTCGACGAGAGCGGGCGCGCGGTGCCGGTCGGGCAGATCGGGGAGCTGTGGGTCAAGGGACCGGGCACGTTGCGGGGGTACTACGGCGACGCGAAGGCAACCGCTGACGCGCTCACGCCCGACGGATGGGTGCGCACGGGCGACCTGGCCCGTCGAGGGCTCGGCAACACGGTCCGCTTCTCGGGTCGCAAGAAGGACGTGATCAAGCACGGCGGATACTCGGTCTATGCGGTCGAGGTCGAAGCCGCGCTGACCGAGCATCCGGACATCGTCGAAGCCGCAGTCGTTGGTCTGAGCGATCCGCGCAAGGGCGAGGTGCCCGTTGCCGCTGTGCGGGTGCGCGAGGGAGCGAAGGTGAAGGCGCCAGAGCTCGTGCAATGGGCCGCCGAGCATCTCTCTGACTACAAGGCCCCCCGTCAGATCGTGATCGTCGACGACCTGCCGCGTACGGGCACCACGAAGGTGCAGAAGCGCGAGCTCGTCAGCCTCTTCGACGCCCGCGGGTAGCTCACCCGACGGCCGTCGTGGTCGACCGGCCGGTGACGAGGATCGTCGTCGCGGTGGTCGTGGGCGAGAGGCCCTGACCGGGCAAGCCGCCCGGGGTGAGGTCCACGATGACCGTGCCGTCGTCGGTCACGCGCGTCGGGTAGTGGGGCAAGTCTCCGCCGTCGGGCGGCACCGTCGCGTGCGTGCACGGGTCGGTGAAGACGTGCTGGTGGGCCGTCCAGACGAGCGTGCATGTGCGCGGGGACCCGGGCACGCGGGCGTCGAACGCGACCCAGCCGATGCGCTCGTCTGAGCCGATGTGGTTCACGTAGATGTCCCGGGTGCCGCCGATGAGCAGATCCTGGAAGAGGAGAGGCCCGTCCCGGTCGATGCGCTTCGCGAGCGCCTTCGCCTCGCCGACGCTGAACTCGTTGTCGCCGAGCCGTACCTCCGTGCCGCCACGGCTGGTCAGCAGCGCAGCGGCGAGGAACAACCCGGCCGCCACCGTCGCCGCGACGATCGCGAGCACGACTCCCCGGCTGCGCCGGCGCTTGTCGGGCCTCGCGGGGTGGTACTCGGATTGGGTGCCAGAGGCGGACACCGACCTATTGTGCCGGTCTTGTGAATCGCCGCTATCGGGTCGTCGTCGCCAAGCCCGGCCTCGACGGACACGACCGTGGCGCCAAGGTCATCGCGAGAGCGTTGCGCGACGCCGGCTTCGAGGTCGTCTACACGGGTCTGCACCAGACGCCGGAGCAAGTGGCCGAGGCCGTCGTGCAGGAAGATGCCGACGCGGTCGGCCTCTCGCTGCTCTCCGGGGCCCACCTCACGCTGTTCCCCCGGGTCATCGAGGAGCTCGCGGTGCGAGGCCGTGACGATGTCCTCGTCTTCGGCGGCGGTGTCATCCCGACGGCCGACATCCCCGTGCTGAAGCAGCAGGGCGTGGCCGAGATCTTCACCCCGGGTGCCAACCTCAACGACGTTGCCAGCTGGCTCGAACGCGCCCTCGACGGGCTGAACCAAGAGAACTGAGAGGGAGCAGACGTGGATCTCTTCGAGTACCAGGGCAAGCAGTACTTCGCCCGCTACGGCATTCCCGTCTCTCCCGGCGGTGTCGCCGACACGGTCGACGAGGCGGTCGAGGAGGCCGACAAGGCCGGCTATCCCGTCGTGGTGAAGGCACAGGTGCAGGTCGGCGGGCGCGGCAAGGCCGGCGGCATCAAGCTCGCCGCGACGGCCGAGGAGGTGCGCGAGCACGCCGGCAACATCCTCGGCATGGACATCAAAGGTCACGTCGTGAAGCGGGTGTGGGTCGAGCATGCGTCCGACATCACGGCGGAGTACTACGCGAGCTTCACGCTCGACCGGTCCGCGAAGAAGTACCTCAGCATGGTCTCGGCCCGCGGTGGCGTCGAGATCGAGCAGGTCGCGGACGAGGAGCCCGACGCCATCGTGAAGACGTGGATCGATCCGGTCGACGGCCTCGACCTGGCTCAGGCCCGCGAGATCGCACTCGCGGCGAAGCTCGATCCCGCTGCCATCGAGGGCGCCGCCGAGATCCTCACGCAGCTGTACCGCTGCTACGTCGAGGGCGACTGCGATCTCGCCGAGATCAACCCCCTCATCCTCACGCCCGACGGCCGTGTGCATGCGCTCGATGCGAAGGTCAGCCTCGACGGCAACGCGGCGTTCCGCCATCCCGAGTGGGACGCGTACTCCGCGACCGAGGAGCTCGACGAGCGCGAGCAGCTCGCCAAGGAGAAGGGCCTGCAGTACATCGGCCTGGACGGCGACGTCGGCATCATCGCCAACGGCGCCGGCCTCGCGATGAGCACGCTCGACGTCGTGAACCAGGTCGGGGGGCGAGCGGCGAACTTCCTCGACATCGGTGGAGGCGCGAGTGCGGACGTCATGTCCGCCGCGCTCGAGGTCATCAACTCCGACGAGAACGTGCGGGCGATCCTCGTGAACATCTTCGGCGGCATCACCAAGGGCACCGAGGTCGCGAACGGCATCGTCGAGGCGCTGCGGCGGGTAGACGTGAAGGCGCCGATCGTGATCCGCCTCGACGGCACGCTCGCCGAGGAGGGCAGGGCGATCCTGGCCCCACTGCTCTCCGACATGCTGATCAGCCAGCCGACGATGCTCGACGCGGCCCGAACCGCCGTCGCACTTGCAGGGGGGAGGTCCTGATGGCGATCTTCGTGGACGACACGACCAAGGTGCTCGTGCAGGGCCTCACTGGCGGCCAGGGCCGCTTCCACGGCCTGCGCAACCGCGACTACGGCACGAAGGTCGTCGCGGGCGTGACGCCCGGCAAGGGCGGCCAGGACGTCGAGGGCATCCCCGTGTTCGACTCCGTTGCCGAAGCGGTAGCGGCGACCGGCGCGAACGCCTCGTTCATCTCGGTGCCGCCCAAGGCAGCTCCCGCGGCGATCCTCGAAGCGGCGGCGGCCGGGGTCCCGTTCGTGGTGTGCATCACCGAGGGGATCCCCGCACACGACGAGGCGCACGTGTTCAACACGCTGCTGCGCTCGCACCCCGCGACCCGCCTGCTCGGCCCGAACTGCCCGGGCATCATCAGCCCCGGCAAGTGCAACATCGGCATCACCGCCGGGGAGATCGCGGAGCCGGGCGGTCCCGTCGGCATCGTGAGCCGCTCGGGCACACTGACGTATCAGGCCCTCTACGAGCTCAAGCAGAAGGGCATCGGCGTGACGACATGCGTGGGCATCGGCGGCGACCCCGTGCCGGGCACCTCGTTCATCGACTGCCTGCGCGAGTTCCAACGCGACCCCGACACTCGGGCCGTGATGATGATCGGCGAGATCGGCGGATCAGCCGAGGAAGAGGCCGCCGCGTTCATCGCGGCCGAGATGGACAAGCCGGTCGTGGCCTACGTCGCCGGCGTGACCGCTCCGGCGGGCAAGAAGATGGGCCACGCCGGAGCGATCGTGTCCGGAGGAAAGGGCACGGCGCAAGGGAAGATGGACGCGCTCGCCGAGGCGGGCGTGACGGTCGCGCGAGAACCCGACCGAGGCCGGGGATCGGATGGCCGAGGTCGTCGCTCGGCTGTAGGGACGACGCCTGTCGAGCTAGGCCGAGGGCGGCGGCGGTGGCGGCGGTGTGCCCGGAGCGGGCGGCGGGGCCGGCGGTGTGGCGCCGGGTGCTGCTCCACCCTTCGCAGCCTGCGGGTCGAACCCGATCGTCTCCATGACGGCGCCGGCAACGAGTGCGATCGTGCCGAGGAACATGAACCAGAAGCCGATGCCCTTGTCGAGGCCGCCGGGCGTGTTCAGAAGCAGGAAGCCGATCATGATGAGCCCGGCGAAGATCGCCAGCGCGAGTCGGATCTGCTTCCAGGTGAACCCCAGGATCGGGTCAGGAAGCGACACGTTCGCGAACTTCATGAGAGCGATCGAGCCCCCGATGATGAGCCCGAACAGCGCGACGTAGGTCGCGAGGGGGAACGCGAACTGGCCCCAGGCGCTCTCGCTCGAGCTGCCGAACTTCCAGAACGCGAAGAACGAGAACAACAGGCAAACCACGCCACCAGCCATCATGACGATGTCGGGCACGCTCGGTTTTTTGTCCACGGCAGAGGCCTCCCAGGGGTATTGCCGAACGGCTGCACCGTAGCCAATGACGCGCGTCAAGTGACGGATTGGTGTACCTCGCAGAACTAGGTTGCCTCTGATGCCGATCGCGGTGCTGGCTTCCGGGAGCGGGACGATCCTCGAAGCCGTGCTCGCGTCGAAGCTGCCCGTGGCCGTGGTGCTGTCCGACAGACCCTGTAGAGCGTTGCGGGTCGCGGCCGACGCGGGTGCGGCCGCGGTGTTGGTCGAACGCACGTCGTTCGGGCCGAGCTTCGACCGGCTGGCCTACACCCACGAGGTGATCGACGCCCTCGAGGCGCACGGGGTCGACATCGTCGCCATGGCCGGCTTCATGACCGTCCTCGACAAGCCGTTCGTGGATCGCTGGCCGGGTCGTGTGTTGAACACGCATCCGTCGCTCCTCCCCGCGTTTCCCGGCGCCCACGGAGTCCGTGACGCGCTGGAGGCGGGTGTCAAGGTCACCGGCTGCACAGTGCACATCGCGACCGCCGAGCTCGACGCGGGGCCGATCGTCGCCCAGACGGCGGTCGAGGTGCGTCCCGGCGACACCGTGGAGTCGCTGCACGAGCGGATCAAGGTGGCCGAGCGAGCGCTGTACCCGACTGCGATCCGTGCCTTTCTGGAGGAGATGGGAGAGCCGGCGTGAGAGCACTGCTGTCGGTGTACGACAAGGCGGGCATCGTCGACCTCGGTCGCGGTCTGCACGACCTCGGATGGGAGCTGGTGTCGAGCAGCAACACGGCGCGGGCGCTGCGTGAGGCGGGTCTGCCCGTCACCGAGGTCGCCGAGGTGACCGGCGTGCCGGAGATGCTCGGGCACCGAGTCGTCACCCTGCACCCGAACATCCACGGTGGCCTCCTCGCCGACCTCGACAACCCCGAGCACGTCGCGGACCTCGAGCGCCACCGCATCACGCCGATCGGCCTCATCGTCTCGAACCTCTATCCCTTCGTCGAGCGGCCCGACGTCGAGACGATCGACATCGGCGGCCCCGCGATGGTCCGCGCCGCGGCCAAGAACCACGCGCACGTGGCAGTCGTGGTGGATCCGTCCGACTACGACGCGGTGCTGAGCGAGCTGCGTCGCGAGGGAGCGATCTCGGCGGCGACGCGGCGCGCGCTCGCGCAGAAGGCCTTCGCGCACACCGCCGCGTACGACGCGGCCATCGCCGCGTGGCTCGGTGACGACGAGGAGCCGTTGCCGCGCGTGCTGTCGCTCACCCTGGACAGGGCGCAAGAGCTGCGCTACGGGGAGAACCCGCACCAAGCAGGCGCGCGCTATCGCTTCCGGGGGACGAACAGCTGGTGGGACGACGCGGTGCAGCACGGAGGCAAGGAGCTCTCCTACCTCAACCTCTACGACACCGAGGCGGCCTGGCGACTCGTGCACCAGCTCGGTGATCGTCCGGCCGCGGTCATCGTGAAGCACGCGAACCCGTGCGGCGTCGCGATCGCCGACGACATCACTGCCGCGTACATCGCCGCGAACGAGTGTGATCCGGTCTCGGCGTTCGGTGGCATCGTCGCGCTGAACCGCCCTGTGCCCGCCGCGCTTGCTGAGGCCCTCGCGCCCGTGTTCACCGAGGTGGTCGTCGCCCCGGGCTACGACGATGACGCTCTCGCGACGCTCACCGCGAAGAAGAACCTGCGCGTGCTCACTGCCGCGGCCCCCGGCGCCCGTCTCATCGACATCCGCTCGATCGACCACGGCCTCCTCGTGCAGCAGGCGGACACGGTCTCGCTCGACCGCTCGGCGTGGCGCGTGGTCACGAAGGTCGCGCCGACCGCCGAGCAGTGGGCCGACCTCGAGCTCGCCTGGATCGTGTGCGCCGCGGTGTCGTCGAACGCGATCGTGCTCGTGGGCGATCAGCGCGCCGTCGGCATCGGCGCCGGCCAGCAGAACCGGGTCGACTCGGCTCGCATCGCCCTCACCCGGGCCGCGGGGCGCGCCGCCGGCGGGGCCGGCGCGAGCGATGCCTACTTCCCGTTCCGCGACGGCCTCGACACCGTCGCCGAGGCAGGAGTCGCGGCGGTGATCCAGCCCGGCGGGTCGATCCGTGACGACGAGGTGATCGCGGCCGCCGACGAGCACGGCCTCGCGATGGTCTTCACCGGCGAGCGCCACTTCCGCCACTGACGCACCCGGGCCGCGGCCGTGTCGCCGTTCCCGCGAAACCTCTGGCAGGCTGAGCCCGTGAACATCCACACCCACAGCTACGACGCCGTGATCGTGGGGGCAGGGGGGGCCGGCCTACGGGCGGCGATCGAGGTGGCCGGCAAATGCCGCACCGCCGTCATCACCAAGCTCTATCCCACTCGCTCGCACACAGGGGCGGCGCAGGGCGGCATGTGCGCCGCGCTGGCCAACGTCGAGGAGGACTCGTGGGAGTGGCACACCTTCGACACGGTGAAGGGCGGCGACTACCTCGTCGACCAGGCCGCGGCCGAGACCATGTGCCGCGAGGCCATCGATGCGGTGATCGAGCTCGAGCACTTCGGCCTGCCGTTCAACCGCACACCCGAGGGGCGCATCGACCAGCGCCGGTTCGGTGGCCACACCCGCAACCACGGTGAGGCGCCGGTGCGCCGGGCCTGCTACTCGGCCGACCGCACCGGGCACATGATCCTGCAGACGCTCTTCCAGCAGTGCGTCGCGCGCGAGGTCAACTTCTTCAACGAGTACCAGGTGCTCGACGTCGTGTTCGAAGGCGAGGGCGCCGACCGTCGGGTCGCCGCAGCAGTCGCGTACGAGCTCGCCACGGGCGACCTCCACGTCTTTCAGACGAAGGCGATCCTGTTCGCATCGGGTGGCTTCGGGAAGATGTTCAAGATCTCCTCGAACGCGCACTCGCTGACCGGCGACGGCCCGGGCCTGCTCTATCGCCGCGGCATCCCCCTCGAAGACATGGAGATGTTCCAGTTCCACCCGACGGGCATCTACAAGATGGGGATCCTCCTGTCCGAAGCCGCTCGCGGCGAGGGCGGCATCCTGCGCAACGCGGACGGCGAGCGCTTCATGGAGCGCTACGCGCCGACGGTGAAGGACCTCGCGCCGCGCGACATGGTCAGCCGCGCCGAGCTGCTCGAGATCCGCGAGGGACGGGGCTGCGGTCCGAACAAGGACCACATCATGCTCGACCTCACCCACCTTCCTCCCGAGCAGATCGACGCCAAGCTGCCCGACATCACCGAGTTCGTGCGCACCTACCTGGGCATCGAACCGAAGAAGGATCTCATCCCGATCCAGCCGACCGCGCACTACGCGATGGGTGGCATCCCGACGAACATCCACGGCGAGGTCGTCATCGACGGCGAGGGCACGGTGCTTCCCGGTCTCTACGCGGCGGGGGAGTGCGCATGTGTGTCGGTGCACGGGGCGAACCGGCTCGGCACCAACTCGCTGCTCGACATCGTGGTCTTCGGCCGGCGGGGCGGTCAGGCGATGGCGAAGTTCGTTGCAACTGCAACGATGCCGGAGCCGCAACCCGATGCGGCTGACGACACGAAGGCCCGCATCGAGCGGCTGCTCGCTTCGACGGGCCACGAGAACATCGCCGACATCCGCAAAGAGCTACAGGACGAGATGATGGACAAGGCGTCGGTGTTCCGCACCGAGGAGAGCCTCTCCGCGATGCTCGACATCCTCGCCGACCTGAAGGATCGCTACGAACGCGTCGGCGTGCAGGACAAGGGCGCGGTGTTCAACTACGACCTCACCGAGGGCCTCGAGCTCGGTTACCTGCTCGACCTCGCCGAGTGCCTCGTGATCTCGGGTCGAGCTCGCACCGAGAGTCGTGGCGCGCACTGGCGTGAGGACCATCCGCTGCGCGACGACGCGCACTGGATGAAGCACACGCTCGCGTGCGCGCGAGGACGATGGTTCGGTCCGCCTCGGCTACAAAGAGGTCGACTCCGGGAAGTACCTACCGATGGAACGGAAGTACTGACATGGTCGCTGTCCACCTCAAGGTGAAGCGCTACGACCCCGAAGTCGACAAGAAGCCTCGTTGGCAGGAGTACGAGGTCGAGGTCGACTCGAAGGACCGGGTGCTCGACGCGCTCCATGAGGCGAAGTGGCACCACGACGGCACGTTGACGTTCCGGCGTTCGTGCGCCCATGGGGTTTGTGGTTCCGACGCGATGATCATCAACGGCCAGAACGGCCTCGCGTGCGGTCAGCTCATCGAGAACGTCGGCACCGACATCACCCTCGAGCCGATTCGGGGCCTCCCGGTGATCAAGGACCTCGTGGTCGACATGGAGCCGTTCTTCGCGCAGTACCGGTCGATCCTGCCGTACCTGATCAACAACGACGACCCTGGCTACAAGGAGCGCTACCAGTCGGCCGAAGACCGCGAGCGCTTCGACGACACGACGAAGTGCATCTTGTGCGCGTGTTGCACGACGTCGTGCCCGGTGTACTGGGGCAACTCGTCGTATGTCGGCCCCGCGGCGATCGTCGGCGCCCACCGCTTCATCTTCGACTCGCGTGACGAGGCGGCCGGCCAGCGTCTCGACATCCTGAACGAGAAGTCCGGTGTCTTCCGGTGCCGCACGGCATTCAACTGCACCGACGCCTGCCCACGCGGCATCAAGGTCACCCAGGCCATCGAAGAGGTGAAAAGGGCGATCCTGTTCGACCGGGTCTGACCCGTTTCGGCTGTTGAATCGGCATTTCGCATCGCCGGGGATCGCTCCCTAGACTCCCCCGGACCTTTCAGCCAGATTGCGCCGCGAGACGCGCGCTGGCCGCACAACGAGGGGAATTCGTGACGCACATCCTCGCCGCCGAGGGCGGCTACCAAGAGTTCACGCTGTCGAGCGGCGAGTGGGCAATCCTCATCGCCTGCGCGCTGACGGCGCTCCTCGCGATCGTCATCGGCTTCGTGCTGGCGCGCCTGGTCCTTGCCGAGGACGCGGGCACTCCGAAGATGCAGGAGATCGCCAAGGCGATCCAAGAGGGCGCCAGCGCATACCTCAGTCGTCAGTTCAAGACGATCGTCCTCATCCTCATCCCGCTGGCCGTCGTGGTGTTCCTCACGTCGGTTGCCGTGGTGAAGCCGAACGAGACGAATGCGTTGTCGTTCGGGGAGTCCGGTCTGTACCGCACCCTCGCGTTCATCCTCGGCTGCTTCATGTCCGGCCTCACGGGCTTCATCGGGATGACCCTCGCAACCCGAGGCAACGTGCGCACTGCGGCAGCGGCAAAGACCGGCTCGATGCCCGCGGCGCTGAAGGTTGCGTTCCGCACCGGCGGCGTCGCCGGCATGTTCACCGTCGGCCTCGGCCTGCTCGGCGCGACCGTCATCATCATGATCTTCCAGAACACGGCGACAGCCATCCTGATCGGGTTCGGCTTCGGTGGCTCACTGCTCGCCCTGTTCCTGCGAGTCGGCGGCGGCATCTTCACGAAGGCCGCAGACGTCGGCGCCGACCTCGTCGGCAAGGTCGAGGCGGGCATCCCCGAGGACGATCCTCGCAACCCCGCGACGATCGCCGACAACGTGGGCGACAACGTCGGCGACTGCGCCGGAATGGCCGCCGACCTGTTCGAGAGCTACGAGGTCACGCTCGTCGCCGCGATCATCCTCGGCGTCTCCGCGTTCCACTCCATCTATCCGGACGATCCGAGCAAGTGGGCGCTCGGCCTGATCTTCCCGCTCGGCTGCCGGGCCATCGGTGTGCTCGCGTCGATCGTCGGGCTGTTCTCGGTGCGGGCAACAGAGAAGGACAAGTCGGCGATGACGCCGATCAACCGAGGCTTCCTCGTCGCCGGCCTGCTCACCGTGGTCGGCACGCTCGTCTTCGCGCTCGTCTACGTGGGAAATGACTCGGGCACGCTCTCGAACCCGGGTTGGCGAGTCTTCGCTGCGGTCGTGATCGGCCTCGTGCTCGCACAGATCGTCAGCAGGCTCACCGAGTACTTCACCTCCACGGAGACGCGTCCGGTCCGTGAGATCGCCGAAGCGGCCCGCACCGGCCCCGCCACGACCGTGCTGTCGGGCATCGCCTCGGGCCTCGAGTCTTCGGTCTGGGCGATCATCGCGATCGCGATCGCGATCGGCTCTGCGATCGCACTCGGCGCCGGAAACCTGCAGTTCGTCTTCTACCTCGTAGCCCTCAGCGGCATGGGCATGCTCGCCACGACCGGCGTCATCGTGTCGGAGGACACCTTCGGCCCGGTGGCCGACAACGCCGCCGGCATCGCCGAGATGTCGGGCGAGTTCACGGGCGAGGCCGAGCGCATCATGGTGAGCCTCGATGCGGTCGGGAACACCACCAAGGCCGTCACCAAAGGCTTCGCGATCGGCTCGGCGGTCATAGCCGCAGTCGCGCTCTTCGCATCGTTCATCGAGACAATCGGCGCCGAGCTGAACATCAAGGCCGTCGGCAACGACCTCTTCCACGACCCGCTGACCCAGATCAACGTGGCCGACCCCAAGACGTTCATCGGTCTCCTCATCGGTGGATCGATCGCGTTCATGTTCAGCTCGCTCGCGATCCGCGCCGTCGGGCGCACCGCAGCGACCGTCGTGCAAGAGGTCCGCAGCCAGTTCGCCGACGGCAAGATCATGAGTGGCGAGAAGCTGCCTGAGTACGGCCCCGTCATCGACATCTGCACAAAGGCATCGCTGCGTGAGCTCGCCACCCCGGCGCTGCTCGCGGTGCTCTCGCCGGTGATCATCGGCTTCGGCATCAACTACTTCGCGCTCGGTGCGTTCCTCGCCGCGGTCATCCTCACGGGTCAGCTCATGGCGAACTTCCTGTCGAACTCCGGTGGCGCGTGGGACAACGCGAAGAAGTACATCGAGGACGGCCACGAGGGCGGCAAGGGCTCCGAGGCGCACAAGGCTGCGGTCATCGGGGACACGGTCGGCGACCCGTTCAAGGACACCGCCGGTCCCGCGCTGAACCCGCTCATCAAGGTGATGAACCTGGTGTCGCTGCTGATCCTGCCGGCGGTGATCAACCTGCAGGACAACGACAGCGCCCGCTTCACCATTGCCGGCGGAGCGCTCGTCATCCTCCTCGGGGCGATCGCCTTCGCCAAGCGCAGCACGGGGTCGATGACCGATACGCCGTCCGCGCCTGCTGCTGCAGCGGAACCGGCACCACAGCCCGTCAGCTGACCGCTACCCGCGGGCTCGCCGCCCGACTCGTACCTGACCATGCCCGAAGGGGCGTCCGGAGGTATGAGTTGCGACGAGAGGACGCGTCAGCGACGCCAACCCGGTGGCGCCGCAGGCGCTCAGCCGTCGCGCGACTTGTCAACCGCCGGGGAGGTCGGCTCGGATGACCTGGCGGCCTTGTTCTTCTGCCGGCGGTACTCGACGAACACCGGGATCAGGGAGGCGGCGATGATGGCCGCGATGATCGGGAGCAGGTACTTGTCGATGTTCGGGACGGTGTTGCCGAGCCAGTAGCCGAGCAGGGTGACGCCGACAGCCCACAGGAACGCGCCGATCACGTTGTACACGACGAACGTGCGATAACGCATGCTGCTGACGCCAGCGACGATCGGGGCGAACGTGCGCACGACCGGTACGAATCGGGCGAGGATGATCGTCTTCGAGCCGTGATGCTCGAAGAACACCTCGGCTCGTTCGACGTTCTCGTGCTTGAACCAGCGGGAGTCCGGTCGTTTGAAGATGCTCGGCCCGGCCTTCCTCCCGAACGCGTAGCCCACCTGGTCGCCGATGAACGCGGCGAGGAAGCAGCCGATCAGGACGACCGCGAGGTTGAGTCGTCCCTGCGACGCGAGCAGGCCGGCGGTGAACAACAACGAGTCGCCGGGGAGGAAGAACCCGACGAGCAACCCTGACTCGGCGAAGATGATCGCGATCAGGCCGATGGTGCCGAAGCTCCGGATGATGTGCTCGGGGTTCAGGCTGAGGGCGGCGAGCACGTGCACGGCATTCGACCCTACGGGGCGGGGCGGAGCCATTCATGCCAGCCCGCTCCGTTCACGACTCGCTCGACCAGGATCGGGTCGCCAGGCGAGCGGTCGATCCGCAGTGGCGCTCGCATTCCCGTCGGTGAGTCGCCGGGGGCACGAGGCCACTCGAGCGGACCCCACTCGTGTCGCCAGACGCCGGTGGCGTCGACGGCGACGGTCTCCGCGGCGATCAGGACCTCGCCGTTGACGATCGCGGCGATCGAGTAGCCGCACGACAGCTCGTGTGGATCCGCCGCGCACTCCCACTCGAGATCGATGCCCAGTGGCACAAGGTCACCGCGCTGCGCGCCCAGCGCCTCGTCGGGATCGTCGAGCGCGACGGCGAAGGCTTCGTTGGACACAGTCCAGTGCTCGAGCGGCGTCTCGCACACGTGGTCGGCCCAGAGGCCCTCACCACGCAATGCCAGCGACGTGGTCGGCATGCGCAGCTCGGCGTCGACGAGCGTGAGGAGAGGTTGGCCTTCGCGCACGACCGCCGACCAGTACCACGCCTGGCGAGTGGCCGGGACCAGTGTGATCGCGGCCATCGCGCCGAAGGTCGCCTCCTCGTCCCACGCTTCGAACGTCCATCGCTCGAGCCATTCCCCCACCACGCCGGGCTCATGGCGGCCCTCGTCGAACGGCCCGTTCACGCGATCTGGTCGTAGTAAGGCCCGTCGCTCGCGCTCGCTGCGTTGTCGCCCTCGAGCTGCGAGACGAAGTCGTAGAGCGGATCGGGGATGTCGCGCGGCACCGTCCAGTCGAGCTGCTCTGCGATTCCCGCCGCGAGCGCGAAGGGACGGAGGAACGAGAAGTAGACGTACGCGCCGCAGCGGATCTTCTCGTCGCGGTCCATCGCTGCGATGTTGCGGTAGTGCGCGGACTGTGCCTTGCGTACCGCAGCGACGATCGTGTCGACCGCCTCGAGCGGGATCTGCCTGAGCTCGCCTGTCGTCTCGTCGGTCGTGTACAGGCCGAAGCGCACGAGCCGGTCGAGGTAGTCCTCGGGAGTCGTGTAGGACGTGCCGAAGTCGGTCACCCGGAACTTCACGTGGTCGAGCACCAGTGCTGCGGTGAGGTTCGAGTACGGCACGTCCGCGGCGACGTCGCTCCACCAGAAGTCGCTGTTCGCCAGTTGGCTGAAGTCACGGACGAGCATCACCTGTCCGTCATGTCCCGGCACCGAGTACGGGCCGGTGTCTTGCGCGCCGGACCGGGTGTCGAACCACATGAGGAACCCGTAGCTGACGAGAGTTGCGTTCAGCTTCTTGATCACCGAGCGCTGTTCGTCGTCGACAGCGACTGTCGAGCCGAGGAGCTGCTGCGCAATCGCTCCCGCGTACGGCCGCACATCATCGGTGTCCCACGCCTGGAGCTTGCCGTCGTCACGAAACGCGAGCGCGGCCCGCTCCCAGAAGTCGAGCACCGCGTATGCGGCCTCGGGATCGTCGTTCCAGGCACCCATGCCCATCAGCACCTTGCGGCCGAGCAGCCAGAAGTTCGGCACGCCCCACAGGTGGACCGTGTTGATGCGGGTGCCCGGACGGCGGCCCACGCGGCCGATCTCTTCCGCGGGCATTGCCGCGTCGATCGCCCGGATCATGTCGGGGTACCGGTAGCAGCTCTCAACGCATGCGGTGATCACGTACGCGGTGACCGGGATGAGCTTTGATTCGAGCGACGTGCGCTCCGCGCTGAGCGCCTGCGCGATCGGCCCGTGGTAGGCGATCAGTCGGTTCGCCTCGACCTTGTGGTCGATCGGGAGGTCACCCACGAACGACCCCGCGGTCACCGCTGCAATCCACCTCGACCTCTGCGCCGTTGCCGGGCTCCCCGAGCGAGAACGAGCACGCCATGACGCACGGCACCTGGAACTCGCGGCTCACGATGCCGATGTGGCTTCGCGGGGTGCCGCTCGTGCAGATCACCGCGGTGAGCTCGTGATAGATCGGCGCGAGGAATGTCGCACCCGCGTCGCGCACCAGCGCGACGACGCCATCGGCCCCGGTGTCCATCAACGCCAAGACGTCATCCGGGCTCTCGATGGCCTGGAACCGACCGTGCACCGGCGCGGCATCGAACACCTTCGTGCCCTCGCCGATCTCCTGCATGGCCGGGCACACTACCGAGATGGCGAAGTACCTGAGCCTGGAGTGGATCGAGGATCTCGACCGCGCCGCGCAGGAGACAGACCTCGTGCGTCTCGCGGCGCCCGAGCTCGTCTTCGTGGTCGAGCACGAGGTCACCGACACGCCTGACGGCACGGTTCGGTACCGCATCGAGTTCGATCGAGGCGTGGCCCGACTGCTGCCAGGGTCGGCAGGCCACGCGGACGCATGCTTCACCGAGGATCACGCCACGGCGATCGCCGTCAGCAGCGGAGAGATCAACGCCCAGAGCGCGGTCATGACCGGACGGCTGCGTGTACGTGGAGACATGGAGAAGCTGATCGCCGCACAGCCGGCCTTCACGGCGCTCGACGCCGCGCTCGAGGAGGCCAGGGCAAGGACGACGTATGCCTGAGCTTCCCGAGCTGCAAGCCCACGCGGAGCGCCTCACGGAAGGGTGGGGCGGGAACGTCCTGCGCAAGTTCACGCCACTCTCGTTCACCGCGATGAAGACCGCGGTGCCGCCCGCCTCGGGCGCGCTCGACCACCCACTCGTCACGGTCGGCCGGCGCGGCAAGTACCTGCTGCTCGACTTCGAGGCGCTCACGTTCGCGGTGCACCTCATGCAGGGCGGACGGCTCAAGCCCGACCCGAAGCAGGCGCCGAAGCCGCGAGGCGGGGTGGCTCGCTGGATGTTCGACGATCGCAGCGCGTTGATGCTGTCCGAGCAGGGCAAGGAGCACCGCGCAGGGGTGTGGACCGACGCCGAGATCGCGACCGCGGGCCTCGGACCGGAAGCGGACCAGATCACTGCAGAGCAGCTCGCGGCACTGTTCGCCGAGCACTCGATGCGGGTGCACAAGTTCCTGCGCGATCAGGGGTGCATCGCTGGGCTCGGCCGGCGCCTCGCGAACGAGATCTGTCATCGAGCGAAGGTGTCGCCCTTCGCGTCCACCTCGAAGCTCGGTCTCGCGGGTGCGGAGGCCGTCGTCGTGGCGATTCGTGAGTGCGTGGCCGAGTCCCTCGCCTACGAGCGGACGCGTCAGGACATGAGTGCGTCAGCTGATCGTCCCGGCGCGGTCCATCACCGCACGGGTCAGGCGTGCCCGGTGTGTGGCGACGCGGTGCGTGAGGTTTCGTACTCCGCCTACACCGTGAACTACTGCCCGACGTGTCAGACCGGCGGCAAGGTGCTCGCCGACAACACGACGAGCAAGTTCCTCAAGTAGCGCGGACGACGTCCCCCATGTTTCCGGTGCCGGGGATCCCGGGCGCAAGGGCGTAGCGCAACGCCACCGCGCCCGCGGGGCCGGTGATGGCGGGCGTCACGAGGGTGAGGTTGGCGGGCACGGTGCCGCCGGCGAACACCTTCTTGCCGCTCCCGAGCACGATCGGGTACACCCACAGCGTCAGCTGATCGAAGAGCCGCTCAGCGAGCAGCGTCTGCACGAAGTCGAGGCTGCCGATGACGTGGACGCTCTCGTGACGGTCTCGCACCTCGCGCACTGCTTGCACGAGGTCGGGCCCGAGCAGCGTCGACCCGGGCCATTCCAGCGTCGGGTTGCTCCGTGACGCGACGTACTTGGGCACCCTGTTGAAGACCTGGGCGATCTCATTCGTTAGGTGCGGCCAGTACGCGGCGAAGATGTCGTAGGTCTTCCGGCCGAGCAGCAGCGCGTCGAGCGTTGCGATGCCGGCGCCCACCTGCTCGCCGATGACCGCGTCGGCAATCGGGGCCTGCCAGCCACCGAAGGCGAACCCGCCGTCAGTGTCCTCCTCAGGTGCGCCCGGCGCCTGAGCGACTCCGTCGAGGGTCGTGAACAGGTCGATCTGGATGACTCCCACGGTGCTTCCCCTTCTGTCCGAGGTGATGTTCTCCCATCCCCTCTACGAACAGGTCAGCGCGGAATCGACACTTCGTTGCGTAGTGCGGCGCCGCGGGCGTACCGCTCGAGGTTGTCGACCAGCAGGTCGTCGTACCGCTCGTACCGCGCGAACCCGCCGGCGGAGTTGTGCGGCGTGAGCACGACGCGGGGATGGCCCCAGAGGGGGCTCTCCTGCGGTAGCGGCTCGGTGACCATGACGTCGAGGATCGCCGCGTCGGGGTGCCCGCGATCGAGCGCGGCGAGGAGCGCGCCCTCGTCGATCAGCGAGCCGCGGGCGATGTTCACGAGCACCGACCCTTCTGCCATCGCAGCGAGAAACGCGGCGTCGACCAACGGTGGCGCGACCGGGGATGAGGGCAGCGACAGCACGACGACGTCCGCTTGCTGCAGCGTGCCGAGCAGATCGGCCGGGGACACGAACGCATCGACCGGCTCGTCGCCGGTCGGGTTGCGGCGGCAGCCGACGACCCGCGCGCCGAAGGCTCGCGCGCGGAGCGCGACCGCCTGTCCGATGGTGCCCAAGCCGACGATCAACCATGTCGTTCCCGCGACCTCGCGGAACTGGTGACGGTCCCACGCGGCGCGCTGTTGCGCGTCACGCCACAGGCCCGCCTGCTGGAAGTGGTCCAACACCGATCGCAGCACGTACTCGCTGATCGGGATGTCGGTGACGTGCGCGTTGGTCAGGCGCACGCCGCGCTCGAGCACGGTGGTGAAGACTGGGCTGTCGAGTCCTGCGTTGGGCACGCTGAACCAGCGCAGGGTCGTGCTGCTCAGCACCTTCCCGAAGAACGGCCGCAGCGCGCCCTCGTACGCGTCGAACAAGTCGAACGCCGCCGCGGCGACCGCGAAGTCGACGTCGTCGCGATCGGCGAGTGAGCCGTCCTTCTGCATCGCCAGCGGCTCGTAGCTCTCGGGGAGGCGATCGGCGATGCGATCGAGCGTGCCCTGTGTGAGCAGCAGCTTCAGATGAGGGAGCTTCAGATGAGGCTGCGTCAGATCAGACCCAGCCCTTTCACGGCGTCACGCTCGTCGGCCAGCTCGGCGACGGATGCGTCGATGCGGCCGCGCGAGAAGTCGTCGATGTCGAGGCCCTGCACCACCGACCACGTGCCGTCGTTGCACGTCGTCGGGAACGACGAGATCAGACCCTCCGCGACTCCGTACGAGCCGTCGGACACCGTCGCCATGCTCACCCAATCGTCGGCGCCCGTGCCGAGCGCCCAGGTGTGCATGTGGTCGATCGCCGCGTTGGCGGCCGAGGCGGCACTCGACAGCCCGCGGGCCTCGATGATCGCCGCGCCTCGCTTCTGCACCGTGGGGATGAAGTCGTTCTCGAGCCACGCCTGGTCGTCGACGAGCTCGATCGCGTTCTTGCCGGCGACCTCGCAGTGGAAGAGGTCGGGGTACTGCGTCGCCGAGTGGTTGCCCCAGATGGTCATCTTCTTGATGTCGGTGACGTGCACGTCGAGCTTGCTCGCGAGCTGACCCACGGCCCGGTTGTGGTCGAGCCGCGTCATCGCGGTGAACCGTGACGGGTCGATCTTCGCCGAGTTGTTCATCGCGATGAGGCAGTTGGTGTTGGCCGGGTTGCCGACGACGAGGATCTTGATGTCGGGGGCCGCACTGTCGGACAACGCCTTGCCCTGGCCGGTGAAGATCTTGCCGTTGATCGTCAGCAGGTCGGACCGCTCCATGCCCGCCTTGCGAGGTACCGAGCCGACGAGCAGCGCGTAGTTCGCGTCGCCGAACGCGACATTCGGGTCGTCGGTCTGGACGACACCCTCGAGAAGGGGGAACGCGCAATCCTCCAGCTCCATAGCGACGCCGCGCAGCGCGTCGAGCGCCGGGGTGATCTCGAGCAGCTGGAGGATGACGGGTTGGTTCGGGCCCAGCATCTCGCCGGACGCGACGCGGAAGAGCAGGCTGTAACCGATCTGGCCGGCCGCGCCGGTGATGGCAACTCGCACGGGTGCAGGCATGCCCCGCACCCTAGCGAGCAGCACAAAGGGCTAGAGCTGGAGTGACTTCACCTCGAGGAACTCCTCGAGTCCGAAGGTGCCGAGCTCGCGGCCGTTGCCCGACTGCTTGTAGCCCCCGAACGGCGCCATGAGGTTGAAGCTTCCGCCGTTCACCTCCACCTGGCCCGTGCGCATCTGACGAGCGACCTTCTTGGCTCGCTCGAGGTCACCCGACCACACGCCGCCGGCCAAGCCGTACACCGTGTCGTTCGCGATGCGCGATCGCCTCTTCCTCCGAGTCGTAGGGGAGGATCGACAGGACCGGCCCGAAGATCTCCTCCTGTGCGATCGTCATGTCGGTGCGCACGTCGGAGAAGACGGTCGGCTTCACGAAGTAGCCCTTGTCGAGCCCCTCGGGCGCCTCAGCGCCACCGGTGACGAGCTTGGCGCCTTCGTCGATGCCCTTCTGGATGTATCCGCGCACCCGGTCACGCTGCGCGCTCGAGACCAGCGGGCCGAGGCTGCGTGGTCGGCTCGAGGGGTCACCCGGCGTGTACGTCTCGGCCGTCTTGGCCGCGATCGCCTCGACCTCGGCCAAGCGGCTACGGGGCACGACCATCCGCGTCAGGGCCGAGCAGGTCTGGCCGGAGTTCAGGTAGCACTTGCCCACGCCGTCAGCGACGGCCTTCTCGAAGTCAGCGTCGTCGAGGATGATGTTCGCCGACTTGCCGCCGAGCTCGAGCGTCACGCGCTTCACCGTCTGCGCTGCCAGCTCGCTCACACGCTTACCGGCGCGGGTCGACCCGGTGAAGGACACCATGTCGACCTCGGGATGCGACGGCGATCGCCTCACCGACGACCGGACCGACACCTGACACGAGGTTGAACACGCCTGCGGGCACCCCTGCCTCGTCGATGATCTCGGCGAGCATGAACGCGTTGATCGGCGCGACCTCGCTCGGCTTGAGCGACGACGGTGCAACCCGCAGCCAGCGCCGGAGCGACCTTCGCTGCGATCTGGTGCAGCGGGTAGTTCCACGGCGTGATGCAGCCGACGACTCCGACCGGCTCACGGACGACGAGCGAGCTGCCGACCTGCTCCTCGAACTGGAAGCCCTCGACGATCTGCGCGTTGACCGCGAAGCTGCCCTGCGGCAGGCCGACCTGGATGAGCTTCGACAGCATCTTCGGCATGCCGACTTCTTCGCTCACGATGTTGGCGATCTCGTCCACTGCGGGCCGAGAGGCCCTCATTGATGCGGGTGAGGAACTTCGCTCGGTCTTGCACCGACGTCTGCGACCACGCCGGGAACGCGGCCTTGGCTGCCTTCACCGCGCGATCGACGTCGGTCGCATCGCCTGCGGGGATCGTCGCGATGACCTCCTCGGTCGTCGAGTTGACGACGTCGAGGGTGTCCTTGCCCGAGGGCGACGACCCACGCCCGTCGATGTAGAGCTTGTCGTAAGCCTTCATCCATGTCCTCCCTGTGCTGGTGTGCCGACCCTAGGCCGGAGGCCAGTCAGGGAGCCAGGCCGAGGTTCGCGTAGATCTCCCGGGTCGCGGTCGACCGATTCAGTGTGTAGAAGTGCAGGCCGGGGGCGCCCGCGTCGAGCAGGCGCGCGCACAGCTCGGTCGCCGCGTCGACACCCACCCGCCGGACGGCCTCGGGGTCGTCGGCGACTGCGTCGAGCCGATCGGTCAGCCACGCCGGGATCGCCGCGCCCGAGAGCTGCGCCATCCGGGCGACCGAGGCGAGGTTCGTGATCGGCATGATCCCGGGGATCACGGGCTTCTGGACGTTGCGGGCCGACAGCCCTTCGACCAGCGACAGGTAGGAGTCGATCTCGAAGAAGAACTGGGTGATCGCGAAGTCGGCGACTGCGAGCTTGGCGGCGAGGTGGTCACGGTCCGCGCCCATGTCGGCCGACCGCGGATGGATCTCCGGATGCGCGGCGACGCCGATCGAGAAGCTCGCCTTGTGATCTCGCACGTGCTCGACGAGCTCGACGGCGTACCGGTAGTCGCTCGGACGGGCATTGGCAGGGTCGGACGGCGGATCGCCCGCGAGGGCGAGGATGTTCTCGACCTCCACGGCGTCGTATGCGTCGAGGATCTCGTCGATCTCGGTGCGGGTGTGGCTGACGCACGTGAGGTGGGCCATCGGCGTCACCGGGGTCTCCTTGCGGATCCAGGCAACGGCCTCGTGCGTGCGCACCCGCGTGCCGCCCCCCGCGCCGTAGGTCACCGACACGAACGACGGCCGCAACGAGTCGAGCTCGGAGATCGTGCGCCCGAGCGTCAGCCATCCGGCTTCGGTGCCGGGCGGCGAGAACTCGAAGGAATAGGTCCGCCCTGCGGTGAGCAGGTCGGCGATGTGCGCCATTCGTACAGCGTAGGCGGCGGGTCGCGAGCCAGACTTTGCGGCATGGCAACCGTTGAGGAGTTCGCGGGCAACCTGTTCATGGCTGGGCTCGCCGCGATGGAGCTCGCGAACGTCGAGCTCGGCATCCGACTCGGTCTCTACGAGGCGATGGCTGGAGCGGGCGCGATGACCTCGGCGGAGCTGGCTGCGAGGTCTCAGATCCACGAGCGGTACGCCCGCGAGTGGCTCGAGCAGCAGGCGGTCGCCGGCGTCGTCGAGGTCGAGGATGCCACGGCCGCCGCTCCCGATCGGCGCTTCTCGCTTCCGGACTCGCATGCGCACGTCTTGATGGACGACGACAGCGAAGCGTGCATGAAGCCGTGCGCCGGCATCGTCCCTTGGGCGGGCAAGGCCATCGACATCATGGCGGAGGAGTTCCGCAGCGGCACTGGCGTGAGCTTCGGAGCCTTCGACCTCCACGACCTCCAGGCGGCCTTCACTCGGCCCGTCTTCGTCAATCACCTCGTGCAGTCGTGGCTGCCTGCGCTCGGCGAGGTCCACGAGCGACTCGTGCGCGGCGAACCAGTTCGCATAGCGGAGGTCGGCTGCGGCGAAGGCTTTGCCGCGATCACGATCGCGAAGGCGTTTCCGAGCGTGACCATCGACGGGTTCGACCTGGACGAAGCCTCGATCGCAGTGGCGTCCGAGGGCGCGGCAGCTGCGGGGCTGTCTGACCGGGTGCGGTTCCACGCTCGCGACGCGGGGGATCCCGGGATCGATGGCGACTACGACCTGGTCCTCGCGATCGAGATGTTGCACGACGTGCCCGATCCGATCTCGGTCCTGCGCACGATGTCCCGTCTCGCCGGCGAGCGGGGGATGGTGGTCGTCGCGGACGAGCGCACCGAGGAGCAGTTCACGGCTCCGGGCAGCGAGATGGAGCGCTTCTTGTACGCGTTCAGCCCGTTGCACTGCCTCGCGGTGAGCATGCAAGACGGAGGCGCGGGCACCGGCACCGTGATGCGTCCCGACACCGTGAGGCGGTATGCCGCTGAGGCGGGGTTCCCGGATGTCGAGGTGCTCGACGTGGAGCATCCGCAGTTCCGTCTGTACAGGCTGCGCTGATGTCGGACTTGGCGGTGGTCGGCGAGAACGTCGCGGGCGTCGTGACGGTGACGCTGAACCGTCCCGAGAAGAAGAACGCGCTCTCGATCGCGCTACGCGACGAGATGTCTGATGCCCTCGACGCGCTGTCGTCGGATGACGCGGTGCGGGTCGTCGTGATCACCGGCGCCGGCGCGGTGTTCAGCGCCGGCTTCGACCTCGGCGAGTTCGCCGATCCCGATCCCGAGCACCAGCGCCGGCTCTGGGATTCGAGCGATCGCTTCCACCACACGGTGTTGCGATTCCCGCTTCCGACCGTGGCTGCCGTCAACGGGCCTGCGCTGGCCGGCGGCTTCGACGTCGCCGTGCTGTGCGACCTTCGCGTTGCCGCCGACACCGCGTACTTCGCGCACGTCGAGCACACCTTCGGGGATGTCGTGTACCGACCACTGCGTGACCTCGTCGGAGGCAGCGTCGCGCGCGACCTGGTGCTGACCGGCCGACGCATCGACGCGGGCGAGGCGTTTGCCGTGGGGCTCGTGAACCGGATCGCGCCGGCATCCGAGCTGCTCGCGGTCGCCGCCGCGATCGCCGGCGAGATCGCGCTCGCTCGGCGCGACGTGCTGATCCGCACGAAGGCCAAGATCGTCGCCGCCGCCGACATCGCCCCGACCCTGCGCACCCTCGAGCTCTGACCGACCGTTTGAGCGCCAGAGCGACGCATCGTCGGGTTGGCGCTCAAACGGTCAGCGACTTCGCCCGAACATGTACCGGAGGACGCCCGATCGGGCATCGACAGGTACGAGTTCCCAGGGGGAGAGCAGCGTCAGCGGGCGCGGTGGGCGATCGTCGACCGGTAGCGATTCGTCGCGGCGACGTCGTCGCACACGAGCTCGAGGTCGAGGTCCATCGCTCCGGGCGCGTCGGGCACCATCGCCGACACGGTGCCGATGCGCACGCACTCGTCCGCGGGCACGTCGCCTTGCCACCGCCATGAGTGATGTCCGCCCGCCCAGACGAGCCGCGCGGTCACGACGGCCTCGGAGAGCGGCACCCGCAGATCGGAGACCACGTGCACGTCGAGCGCGATCGGGTCGCCGGGCGCGACCAACGCGGCCGGCCGCTCGGCCACCACGATCACCGGCCTGCACGCTTCGACCAGCGCCTGATATCCCTGCTTCGGCTGCCGGTCGTGCCCGAGCACCGACCATGTGACCCCGGGGCTCGCGTCGGCGAACAGGAACTGCGCGAACCCTCCGGTCGGCCGGTACTTCAGGCGTCGCAGCGTCTCGATGTGGTGCTTGATCACCGTCGCTTGGTACGCCTGCGTCGCCCGCCGCCACGCGTCGAACGTCTCGTACTCCTCGGGAGGCACGTGCCGGTCGAACATCGACTTCTGCAACGAGTGCATGCGGCCCGCGGTCTCCCAGTCGAGCTCGGGCCACTTCTCCGGATCGAGGAACTCCGCGTCCGCCGGCACCGCTTGGGCACCGAACTCGCTCACGAACCGCGCCAGCGCGGCACCGTCGCGCAGAACCTCGGGAAGTCGCGCTCGTGCCCCGTGTACCACCCGAAGTACGCGGTGGGTGTCGGTTCCGTCGAGCTTCGGGAGGTGGGGGAGCACCCCGGAGTGCGCGATCACTGGGCGCGTGCGGTCGACCCGCTCGAATGCATGCTTCACCGACCGGTCGAGGATGCTGCGGTTGAAGGTCGGCAGCTGCTGTCCGACTGCGAACTTCAAGGCGAACTTCTTCGGTTCCATCGACGGCTCGACGTCGACGGCGACGGGCACGTTGTGCCCGCACCAGAGCGCGATCGACGGATGGTGGCCGAGGAGATCGACGGCCTTGCGAGCTTGGCGGGTCGCCTGCTTGCGCACGCTGCGCGCATAGCCCCACTGCAACGGCATCTCCTGCCACAGGAGCAGACCGGCCTCGTCCGCCGCGTCGTACAGCTCGGGCCGAGCGACGTGCGCGTGCACACGGAAGAGGTCGAGTCCGGCGTCGATCGCGAGATGCACGTCGCGAGCGACGTCGTCGGCCGACGCTTCGCCCAAGGCCATGCGCGTGGGTCCGTGGTTCGCGCCCTTGAGGAAGAGGCGCTCGCCGTTCACCGACATGACCCAGTTCCGCATCGTCACCGTGCGGAACCCCATCCGCACCTCGCGTCGATGGCTCACCTCTTCGCCGACCGAGACTTCGATCGCGACGTCGTGCAACGGTTGCTCACCGAGCGCGCGGGGCCACCAGAGCGTGGGGTTGTCGACTCGCACCTGCCACTCGAATCGGTTCACACCGACCGCGAGTGGGTGTTCGACGCTCGAGTCGGCGAGCCCACCCACGGTCGTCCGCACGGCGACCGTGCGCGCATCGTCGCTGTCGAGGTCCGCGACGATCGAGAGGATCGCCCTTGTGGCGTCAGCCTCGCGACACAGCACCCGCAGACGAGAGATCCGGACCGGGCCAGTTCGCTCGAGCCGCACGGGTTGCCAGATGCCGCCCGGGTTCCAGTCCGGGTCGGCGCAGTCCCAATGTTGGAAGACCCCGGTGATGTTGCGCTTCGCGGTGCGATCGGTCTGCTGCGCGCACGCGACCTCCACGGCGAGCAGGTGCTCGTCGCGCTCCGCTACATGCGTGGTGACGTCGAACTCGTGGGGGAAGAAGTACCCCTCGGTGTCGCCGAGGTACGTGCCGTCGAGCCACACGTCGCCGAGGTAGAAGACGCCGTCGAAGACGAGCCAGCTCCGCGCGCCGTCACCGGCCCACTCGGGCGAGTCGAACCACCGTCGATGCAACAACGGTCCGTCGGTCGACTCGAACGCGGGATGCGTGCGCCAGTGCCCCGGGAGGGTGATCGGCTCCCAGTCCTTGTCGTCATGTGACGGCTCGAAGAAGACCGCGCCGGCCCGCCTCGTCCGCGATCGTCGCGGCCCAAGGCCCGGAAAGCTCGGTCCCCGGCTGGTCCATGCGCGCCGAGGGTACCGGTGTCAGGCATTGGCATCGGGCGGTAGGTTGGCTCGCATGTCATCACGGCCCGCAACCCTCGGTCAGCTGCGCGACGCCGGCTGGGAGTCAGTCCCCGTCAAGGAAGAGGTACGGCGAAACGCCATCGCCACGCATCGCGGCCGGTGAGCCCCTGGTCGAACGGGTCATCGGCTACGAGGACACGGTGCTGCCGCAGCTCGAGAACGCGCTGCTCGCCGGTCACGACGTGATCTTCCTGGGAGAGCGCGGCCAGGCGAAGACCCGCATCATCCGCTCGCTGACGAACCTGCTCGACGAGTGGATGCCGATCGTTGCCGGCAGCGAGATCAACGACGACCCGTACAACCCGGTGTCGACGCACGCCGCGCGACCTCGTTGCGCGAACGCGGCGACGACACGCCGATCGACTGGGTCCACCGCGACGAGCGCTTCGGCGAGAAGCTGGCGACCCCCGACACGTCGATCGCCGACCTCATCGGTGAGGTCGACCCGATCAAGGTGGCCGAGGGTCGCTACCTCTCCGACGAGCTCACGCTGCACTACGGCCTCGTGCCGCGGACCAATCGCGGCATCTTCGCCATCAACGAGCTGCCCGACCTCGCCGAGCGCATCCAGGTCGGCCTGCTGAACGTGCTCGAAGAGCGCGACGTGCAGGTGCGGGGCTACAAGATCCGCCTGCCGCTCGACGTGATGCTCGTCGCTTCGGCGAACCCCGAGGACTACACGAACCGCGGCCGCATCATCACGCCGCTGAAAGACCGGTTCGGCAGCCAGATCCGCACGCACTACCCGCTCGACGTCGAGACCGAGACCGGCATCGTGCTGCAGGAGGCCCGCCCGTTCGATGTCGGCGGCCTCCGCGTGCATGTGCCCGAGTACATGGCCGAGGTCGTGTCGACGCTCTCGCAGCTCGCTCGCCAGAGCCCGCACATCAACCAGCGATCGGGCGTCTCGGTGCGCCTCAGCGTGTCGAACTACGAGACGCTGGTCGGCGAACGCAGTGCGCCGCGCGCTCCGCCATGGCGAGCGCGACGTCGTGCCCCGCGTCTCCGATCTCGAGGCGCTCGCCTCGTCCACGTCAGGCAAGGTCGAGATCGAGAGCACTCGAGGAGGGCCGCGACGGCTAGATCATCGAGAGCTTGGTGAAGGCCTCGATCCTCACCGTGTTCAAGGGTCGCTTCACGCCCGACAAGTTGCGCGAGGTCATCGACCGCGTTCGACGAAGGGCTCATCGCGCACGTCGGCGAAGACGTGAGCTCGGCCGACGAAGCCGACATGCTTGCCCGAGTGCCGAGCCTGCGCGAGCCGGTGTCCTCGCTCACAGACGACGACGAGTCCCGCGGCGGTCGCGAGCGCGGTCGAGTTCTTGCTCGAGGGGCTGCACCTGTCGAAGCGTCTGAACAAGGACTCGGCCGGAGCACGCGCCACCTATCGCAGCAGAGGCTGATCAGCTGCCGGTCGCCGGTGTTGCTGCTGTCGTAGCAGCGGATGCGGCCGGCGGACTCGGCGTGTCCTTGTCGGGCAGCGTGGTGAGCCGCGCGACGAGCGCATGGACGACAGAGTCCTCGTCGGCCTGCACGGTCGGACCATCCGGATTGGCGAACCACAGGGCAAGCAGGCGCGCGGTCGACCTTCACGACCATGAAGTCGGCAACGAAGGTCTGATTCGCGTCTCCCCGGCCCGGGTAGACGACTGACACCCTCGTGCCGGTGCTGTCACCCGCGGTGACGTTCGTCGCGAGGCTCTCGGCTCCCTCGGACGACACAGGCGGGTTTGCCCGGAAGTCGATGGTGTTCTTCGCGATGCAGCTCGCGAACTCTGGCGTCGTCGCCATCGTGTAGAGCGCGGCCGCCTGCTCAGGGCTCGTCGTCACGAGGGCGTTCGACGCGGCGAACGCGCCGTTCGGGCGGGTGAAGCGCGGGGAGCCGGCGTCAGCGGAGATCGTCGCGGGATCGAGCTGACTGCCCTGCGCCGCAGAGAGGCAGTCCTTGAACGGGAGGCCCACGGTCGGCTTCGACCCCGCATCGCGGATCTCACGCCACTCCGGCCCGAAGTCAGGCCGGAAGAAGATGCTGCGCAGGGCCCACGCCTGGTCCTCGATCTTGAGCTGCGCGGCCTGCACCTGGGCATCGGCGTTGTCGTTGCCCTTCGGCGCGCCGAGACGCATCCCGCAGCCGGTCAGTGAAAGGGTGAGAGCAGAGAGAAGGAGGACAGCCGCCGAGGTACGCACACGCACCTGCGGCATTTTACGGCGGAGCACCTTGTTCTCATCGGCACCCTCCGCCCCAGTTCAACGTTGGAGGTTCAGGCGTGGGTCGTTCGGCCCAGGGGTAGCGTGCGTTCATGACCGGACGGTTCAGCTACTCCCGGTGGGACGGCACGCAGGTCGGGTTCGAGCTCGACGCCGACGCGGTGCTCGCCGAGATCACCGACGACCTGCTGTACCACGGCGATCTCAACAACGCCCTGCGACGGATGATGCAGTCGGGCTTTCGGGACCGCAACGGCGAGCGGCTCGAGGGCATCCGAGAGATGCTCGAGAAGCTTCGGCGCAAGCGGCGCGACGAACTCGAGCGCTACGACCTCGGCGGGGTCTACGACGACATCGCGCAAGAGCTTCGCGAGGTGGTCGAACAGGAGCGCGAGGCCCTTGATCAGCAGATGAACGAAGCACGCCAATCCGGCGACCAGCGACGCGAGGACGTCGCGCAGCAGGCGACCGAAGAGCGCCACATGCAGCTCGACATGCTGCCTCCCGACCTCGCCGGCCAGGTGCGCGAGCTGCAGCAGTACGACTTCCAATCGCCGGAGGCCCGCGAGCGCTTCGAGCAGCTGCTCGACCAGCTCCGACAACAGCTCGCGCAGAGCTACTTCAACCAGATGGCCGGCGCGATGAGCGACGTCGACCCTGCGCAGATGCAGCGGATGAAGGACATGCTGAACGCGCTGAACGAGATGCTCGCCCAGCGCGAGCGGGGCGAGGAGCCCGACTTCGAGAGCTTCATGCAGCGGTTCGGCGACTTCTTCCCCGAGAACCCGCAGAACCTCGACGAGCTGCTCGAGATCATGGCGCAGCGCATGGCGGCGATGCAGTCGATGCTCAACTCGATGACACCCGAGCAGCGCGCCCAGCTGCAAGGTCTGTCCGAGCAGCTGCTCGAGGACATGGACCTGCGCTGGCAGGTCGATCAGCTCGGCGAGCACCTCCGCGGCCTCTTCCCCCAGATGGGTTGGGATCGCCGTTATGACTTCAGTGGGCAGGACCCGCTGGGGTTCGCAGAAGCAGCGCAGCTCATGGAGCAGCTCGGCGACATCGATCAGCTCGAGAACCTTCTGCGCGGCGCGACGAACCCGGGCGCGCTCGCAGAGGTCGACATCGACCGTGCACGCGACCTGCTCGGCGACCAGTCAGCGCGCAGCCTCGAACGCCTCGCAGAGCTCGCCAAGATGCTCGAGCAGGCCGGGCTCATCGAGAACAAGGAAGGTCGGTACGAGCTCACCCCGAAGGGCATCCGCAAGATCGGGGCCAACGCGCTGTCTGATCTCTTCGCCAAGCTCGCCAAGGACAAGATGGGCAAGCACGAGCTCGAGCGCAGCGGCATCGGACACGAACGCTCCTACGAGTCCAAGGCTTACGAGTTCGGCGACCCGTTCAACCTCGACATCCACCGCACGATCCGCAACGCGATCCAGCGCACGGGCGGCGGCACCCCGGTGCGGCTCTCGCCGGACGACTTCGAGGTCGAGCGCACGGAGACGCTCGTGCGTTCGAGCACCGTGCTCATGCTCGACCTCTCGTTGTCGATGCCGATGCGAGACAACTTCCTCGCCGCCAAGAAGGTGGCGATGGCACTGCACTCGCTCATCTCGAGCCAGTTCCCGCGCGACTTCCTCGGCATCGTCGGGTTCAGCGAGATCGCTCGCGAGCTCAAGCCCGAGCAGCTCCCCGAGGTCTCGTGGGACTTCGTGTACGGCACGAACATGCAGCACGGGTTCCTGCTGAGCCGTCGCATGCTCGCCCGCCAGTCGGGCACGAAGCAGATCATCATGATCACCGACGGCGAGCCGACAGCTCATCTGCTGCCTGACGGCGAGGTGTTCTTCAACTACCCGCCGGTGCAGGCCACGGTCGACGCCACGCTCAAGGAAGTCGCGCGGTGCACCCGGGAGGGCATCCGCATCAACACCTTCATGCTCGACGCGAACGGGTACCTCAAGGCGTTCGTGGAGAAGCTCACCCAGATGAATCGGGGGAGGGCGTTCTTCACGACCCCGGAGACCCTGGGCGACTACGTGCTCGTCGATTTCATCGAGCAGAAGCGCGCGATGCGGGGTGGACGAAGCCGCTCAGCCTGATCTCATGCCCTGAAATACCACGAAAAGCCGGATCACCCCTTGCGCGAGTGTGAAGTGGTAGGCGAAGATCACATCGGTGTAACTACACGGTTGCACTCTGAACCCGCCCGGCGGCGGGGGGAGGCCACACCGATGAAGCGCATCGATTCCGGTTTCGATCCCGAGGACCGCAGCTGGCAGGACTACGCGAACTGCCTCGGGGTCGATCCTGATCTGTTCTTCCCCGAGCGCGGTGCGTCCACGCGTGAAGCCAAAGAGGTGTGCCGCGGCTGCGTCGTGCGTATGCAGTGCCTCGAGTACGCGCTGGCGAACGGCGAGAAGTTCGGCATCTGGGGTGGCATGAGCGAGCGTGAGCGCCGTCGCATCCGCCGTCAGCGTGCCGCTGCCCGTCGCAGCACCGCCTCGGCCTAGAGCCGTCCCTCGACCCGGGCCTCGATGGTCCGGTCGACTCCGAGATCGAGCTGGGTCCAGCGGTGCGCCGGCACCGATTGCAGGACCGACTCCGGAAGCAGACCCACGAGCTCGGCTCTGGTGACGCGAGCCTCGGCGGCCACCGCGTCGTACACCTTGTCCGGGCCGAGCCGCATCGGGTCGACGAGGTTGCACGAAACCTGCACCCCTGACGCGAGGGTGAAAGCCAACGCCCGTACCGAAGGCCCCCGCAGGCGGCGCGCGATGTCGGCCGCGAGCTCCGGTGATTCGTCGACCCAGAGGTTGTAGGCCACGAGCGGCGGCCGTGCCCCTACGGCCACGGCCCCGGCCGTCGGGTGCGGTTGGTCAGGACCGAAGTCCGGGACGAGCTCGCCGAACGCACCGCGGCGCACGATGGGGAGACCCCGATCGGGGCCGTAGAGGAAGCACGGCAGATCGAGCGTGAGCGTGGCCCACCGGGCGTACTCGTCTCGGGCCTGGATCGCGTCCCTCATGTCGGCATCGCCCAGCGGCACGAACGGCACGACGTCGACGACCCCGAAGCGGGGATGTGCGCCCTCGTGGTCCCGAAGGTCGAGCCGGGCGACCGCCTCGACCGTGACCGCCCGGGGAGCCTGTTCTCCGAGCAGGGTCAGCACGGTGCGGTTGTGGTCCGGGTCGCTGTGGACGTCGAGCAGATCGGGTCCCGCGGAGGCTGCGATCGCCACGACGACGGCCCGCTGACGTCCCTCGCTCACGTTCACGACGCACTCCAGCACTCCAGCCAGCCTGCCAGGGCCGACCTGTACGCTCGGCGCCGTGCCCCACCCGTTTCTCCAGCCGTCGGGAACTGGGAGCGGCCGCGCGTCGTTGCGGTGACGAGCGATAGCCCTCCGGACGGGGGGACCATCGAGGTACCGACGTGGGAAGAGGTCGCCCGTACCCACGGGCGCTTCATCTACACGGTGGCCTATCGACTCACGGGGAACCATGACGAAGCGCAGGACCTGGTCCAAGAGGTGTTGCTCCGTGTGCGCAGGGGGCTCGCCAGCTACCGACCGGGGTCCATGGAGGCGTGGTTGAGCAGGATCACGACGAATGCATTCCTCGATGAGGTGCGGCGCAAGAAGCGCCGGCCGCTCGAGGTCGTCCCCGATCTGCCCGACCGGATCACGGGTGTCGACCAGGAGCCGTTGGACGTGATCGACACCACTCGTCTGCCCGAGCACATCCAGGAGGCCCTCAAGGCGCTGCCGATCGAGTTCCGCAGCGCCGTCGTGCTCTGTGACGTGGTCGGGCTCAACTACCAGGAGATCGCCGAGTCGCTCGACGTCCCTGTCGGCACCGTCCGCAGCCGCATCCACCGCGGCCGCGCCCAGCTGAGGGCGATGCTCGCATGACCACGCTGCCGCCGCCCGACGCCCACGAGATGCTGAGCGCCTACCTCGACGGTGAGCTCACGCCCGCCGAGCAGGCCGAGGTCGACCAGCTGATCGCCCGGAGCCCCGAGCATCGCGACGAGCTCACTCGTCTCGAAGAGACCCGGGGATGGCTTCGTGCCCTGCCTGCGGTCGATCCGCCGGAGGGCTTCATCGAGCAGGCCATCGCTCTCGCCGGCCGGGACGTCCCCGCCCAGCCGAAGAAGCACAAGTGGGGCGTGATGAACCTCGTCGCGACCGCCGCGGTGTGGGTGCTCGTGCTCGGGTTCGTGAACCTCAACCGGTCGGACAACGTGTCGCCCGACGTCGCGGGCCTCGCTCAGACGCACACGGAGGCCTCAGCTGGCTTCGGTGGCTTGCTGGGATCGCTCGGCAACGGGCAGCCCGATCCCGGCGAGGCGCCCCAGGTCGACCTCGGAGAGCCCTACTGGGCCCCGCTGTCGTTGCCCGGCGACCTCACGCTGCGGCAAGTCGGGGTCAACGACGGACTGGTCGGCCTCGTGTACTGCAACGACGCGAACCTCGTGATGCTCTACGAGGAGCCGGGTCAGCTCGATCCCAACGCGATGGCGGGTGCCAAGGAGACTTCCGTCGACGGCAGCCGTGCGTGGGTCCTCGACACGGGCCACTCGCGTGTCGTCGTCGTGCAGCACGACGACCTGGTCTACGCGGTCGTCGGTCCTCCAGACGGAGAGCTCGTCGAAGCCGTCGCCGAGAAGCTCCCGGAACCGCCGTCGCCGTCGCTCACCTCGAGGCTCGGCGACGCCGGTCGCGGGCTGCTCGACTCGTTCGGCCTGGGCTGAGCCCATCGCCGTCGCGCGCGCGGCGCCCGGACGCGCAAGTACCCGGTCCCTGAGGACCGGGTACTTGACTGAGGCCTTGGGCCGCTTACGCCGGGGCTGACCGCGCGGGATGCGGGCGCGGGGGTTCGGTCAGGCCCCGACGGAAGCGGCGACCCGGCGGCGCTTCAAGATGCGCCGGCGCTCACGCTCGGAGGTACCGCCCCAGACGCCGTGGTCGATGCGATTGGTGAGGGCGTACTCGAGACAAAGCTCGCGGACTGGGCAGACGGCGCAGATCTTGCGGGCGCGGTCGACGCCAACACCGTCACTCGGAAAGAAGATGGCCGGCGGCTTGTCACGGCAAAGCCCCTCGATCATCCACAGCGTGTCGGTGTCGATGCGTTCCATCCGTCCTCCGTCGCGGGTGACCAGCGCAGCGCCGGTCGACGAGGTATGTACGTATCCAACCGGAAATTGGTTCCCTGTTTGTGCTGTGAGCATCCTGTGAACTCGGTCAGAACTCCGTCAACGGGGGAACCTGGCCCTGAATCAAGGCGTTGCACGGGAGAACCCCACGAAGGAAGGCCCACCATGAGCTTCGGCACGACAGAGGGCGATCTGGACGGCGAGATCGAGTACGAGCCGTTCATCCCAGCGAGCAGTCGGATCGAGAACCCCACGACGGAGAACCCGACGCTCCAGAACCCGACCCTCCAGAACCCGACGGTCGAGATGGCTCCGGGTGGACCGAGCGAGCCGCCGCTGCCGCCCCCCATGCCGCCGCAGCCGATGCCCGCGCCCAAGAAGGGGCGGAGCACGAAGCGCGCTGCGATCCTCGGTGGCGTCGCCGGCGCGGTGATCGCGGCACTCGTCGTCGGTGGTGTTGCATTGACCCGCGACAGCTCCTCGTCATCGACCGCGGCGGTCGCGCCGGTCACCTCTGAGGCTTCGACCGCAGGAGCAGCCACCGCGCCGACCACCGGTTCTGCCCCGGCCGCGAGCGGCCCTTCGGGCGTCGCCGCGACGATGGACATCCGCTCCGTCCTGCGCAAAGTCGAGCCGTCGGTGGTCGCGATCGAGACGGGCACCGTCAGCCAGAACGGTGGCCTGTTCGGCCGCGGTGCAGGCACCGGCGTCATCATCAGCGATGACGGCCTTGTCCTCACCAACAACCACGTGATCGAGGGAGCCGACAGCATCAAGGTGAAGCTCTTCGACGGCCGTGAGTTGAACGCCGACCTCGTCGGCAGCTCGCCGGCCGACGATGTGGCCCTCGTCAAGATCCGCGACGTCAGCGGTCTCACCGCCGCCGAGCTCGGCAGCTCCGCAACCCTCGAAGTCGGCGACCCGGTCGTCGCCATCGGCAACGCACTCGACCTCGAGGGCACGCCGACTGTCACCCAAGGCATCGTGTCTGCGCTCAACCGCTCGATCGACGCCGGCAATGAGTCGCTGTCGAACTTGATCCAGACGGACGCGGCGATCAACCCGGGCAACTCGGGGGGTCCGCTCGTGAACGCGTCGGGTCAGGTCGTCGGCATCGACACGGCAATCGTCGACGGCTCGCAGAACATCGGGTTCGCGATCGCAATCGACTCGGTCAAGCCCCTGCTCGCCGACCTCAAGAACGGTGGCGGCTCCGTGCGAGGCACCGCGTTCCTCGGTGTCTCGAGCGTGGGCGTCAGCGATCTCGACCAGGCCACGCTCGACCAGTACGGCATCAAGGTCACTGACGGAGCGGTCGTCGACCAAGTCACGCCGAGCAGTGCGGCTGAGGAGCTCGGCCTGCAGCAGGGCGACGTGATCACGAGCGCCGACGGCACCGCGATCAAGACGCCGGATGATCTCGGCACCGTGATCCGCAAGCACCAGCCTGGCGACGAGATCAAGGTCGAGTGGCTGCGCAACGGTGAGACCCAGAGCGCGACGGTCAAGCTCGGCAGCCGGGCCACGGGTAACTGACGGTAGGCTCGCGGGATGTCCATGAACGCCCCGGTCGAGCAGACCGAACCCCCGAGGGGACACGTGCGAGTCGTGTACCTCGGTCCGGTCGCCCCCCACTGGGACGTCGAGGCAGAGTTCGGCGAGCGTTCCGTGATCGAGGAGTTTCGAGCCCGGGCACTCGCCCGGCTCGTGCTCCTGCCGCCGCACGATCCTCAGTTCCGGCGCAACCGTGAGCGCGTCGCTCGCGACGCGGAGCGTGAAAACCTGATCCTCGAATGGGACCTCGGCCTGCCCGAAGAGGAAGCCGCCACCTGAGGCGTTGACCCGCCGACGGTAACCTGCGGCGATGGCGACGCACCTCGAGCAGAGGGGAACCCCGGCTCAGACCCTTGCAGACGGGCAGCGCCATCTGAACCGTGAGCTGTCATGGCTCGAGTTCAACGCTCGCGTGCTTGCGCTCGCCGACGACCCGCAGGTGCCCCTGCTCGAGCGTGTGAAGTTCCTCGCGATCTTCAGCTCGAACCTCGACGAGTTCTTCCAGGTGCGGGTCGCCGCGCTCAAAGACATGGTGGCCGCGCATGTGAGCTCGCCGAGCCCTGACGGGCTGACCGCCGTTCAGCAGCTCGAAGACATCAGCGACCGCGTGGGCGCGTTGGTCTCACAGCAAGAGGAGATCTACCACGACCGGGTGAAGCCGTCGCTCGCGTCAGCGGGCATCTGGATCTCCGACTGGCAGGACCTCGACGACGAGGATCGCAAGTACCTCATCGACGTGTACGAGCAGCGGATCTTCCCCGTGCTCACGCCACTGTCGTTCGACCCGGGTCACCCGTTCCCCTACATCTCCAACCTGTCACTGAACCTCGGCGTCACTGTCGCCGACCCCGACAACGGAGAGCAGCGCTTCGCCCGCGTCAAGGTGCCGCCGCTGCTCCCGCGGTTCGTGATCACGCCAGATGGTGAGCGCTTCGTGCCACTCGAGCAGGTGATCGCCGCGCACCTCGCGACGCTGTTCCCGGGAATGGACGTCGTCGACTTCGTGCCGTTCCGCGTCACTCGCAACGCCGACCTCACGCTCGAAGAGGAAGAGGCAGACGATCTCCTCGCCGCTGTCGAGATGGAGCTGCGGCGCCGCCGGTTCGGTCGTGCCGTCCGGCTCGAGGTCGACCACCGCATGTCGGCCGAGATGCTCGAGCTGCTTCTCCGTGAGCTCGACCTCGAGCCCGACGACGTGTCGTTCCACCACGCGCCGCTCGACCTGGCCGGGCTGTGGTCGGTGCACGCGTTGCCCCGCCCCGACCTGAAGGACGATCCGTGGATCCCCGTCACGCCGACGGGGCTCGCTGATGCAGCGGAGGGAAGCAAGAGCATCTTCTCGGTGATCCGCGGTGGCGACATCCTCGTGCACCACCCGTACGACTCGTTCGCGACCTCCGTCGAGGAGTTCGTCCGGCAGGCCTCGATCGACCCTGCCGTGCTCGCGATCAAGATGACGCTGTATCGCACGTCGGGCGACAGCCCGATCATCGCGTCGCTCATCCGTGCCGCGGAGTCGGGCAAGCAGGTCGCTGCCCTTGTCGAGCTCAAGGCGCGATTCGACGAGCAGACGAACATCGCGTGGGCGAAGGCCTTGGAGCAAGTCGGCGTGCATGTCGTCTACGGCCTGATGGGTCTGAAGACGCACACGAAGACGGCGCTGGTGATCCGCGAGGAAGCGGGCGCGCTGCGCCGCTACTGCCACGTCGGCACGGGCAACTACAACTCCGACACCGCTCGCCTCTACGAGGACCTGGGGCTTCTGAGCGCGGACCCTGACCTCGGCGCGGATCTCATCCATCTGTTCAACCACCTGACCGGATACAGCCGTGAGGTGCGCTACCGCAAGCTCGTGGTGGCCCCGCGCTGGCTGAGGCCGAAGGTGCAGGACCTCATCCTCCGCGAGACGAAGGCCGGCGCTCAGGGCCGGATCATCATCAAGATGAACAGCCTGGTCGACCCCGCGATGATCGAGGCGTTGTACGCCGCGTCGCAGGCGGGAGTCGAGATCGATCTGATCATCCGCGGCATCTGTTGCTTGCGTCCGGGCGTGCCGGGTCTCTCCGAGCGCATCCGGGTGCGCTCGATCGTCGGCCGCTACCTCGAGCACTCACGCATCTACTACTTCGCGAACGGCGCGGCGACGGGCAAGCCGATGTACCTCATCGGGTCGGCCGACCTCATGGAGCGCAACCTCGATCGGCGAGTCGAGGCACTTGCCCCCGTCGAGGCGCCGGCGCTGCAGGCCCGCTTGCAAGAGGTTCTCGACGTGAGCCTCACCGACGACGTGCTGGCCTGGCAGCTCGACGGCGACGGCCGGTGGGAGCGCGTGCAGTCGATCCATCACCTCGATGCTCATCGTCGATTGCAAGCGTTGGCCCTCGCCCGCGCCCGCACATGACCGAGCCCACATCAGCCGACCGCATCGAGCGGGAGGCGAAATTCACGACCTGGCCGGGGTTCGTGCTTCCCGATCTCGATCGTGTCCTGCCGTCGATCTCTGCCGGAGCGCGAAGCGAGATCCCCCTCGACGCGACCTATTGGGACACTCCCGACTTGCGGCTCATCCGGTGGGGGGTCACCGTCAGGCACCGCACCGAAGGCGGGCGCGGCGTCTGGACGGTGAAGCTGCCAGGCAAGACCGTCGATGGCGTCCTCGCCCGACCCGAGCACGACTTCACCGGGCCGCCGGAGAAGATCCCGACTCGGGCTCTCGACCTCGTGCGTGCGTACGCCCGGTCGACGGCACTCGCCCCGGTCGCGCGCCTGCAGACACACCGGCGCAGCGCGCCGCTGTTCGATCCGAACGGCAAACGCGTCGCGGAGATCGCCGACGACGAGGTGTCGGTGCTCGACGGAGATCGGGTCGCGGCCCGCTTCCGCGAGGTCGAGCTCGAGGTGACGGACGACGCGCCGGAAGAGCTGCTTCCCGCGCTGATAGAACGGTTGCGTCTCGCCGGCGCCGGGCAGCCCGACCCCACACCCAAGCTCGTGCGAGCGCTCGGACCTCGGGCACTCGCGCCGCCCGAGCTCGTGGTGCCCACGGTGGGGCCCGATGCGACTGTCGGGGAGGTCGCCCGCGCCGCGATGACTGCGGCGGTGATCCGCATCATCGAGCATGACTCCGTCGTGCGGCTCGATCGCAAGGCCGAGGGCGTCCACCAGGCACGCGTCGGCACACGGCGCATGCGTTCAGATCTGCGCACGTTCGCAGCCATCTTCGACGACGTGTGGGCGCAAGAGCTCCGTGGCGACCTGAAGGTGCTTGCTGAGTCACTCGGCGCGGTCCGCGACGCGGACGTGCTCCGCAGCCGGCTGAAGCGCGCCGCCGCTGCACTCGATCCTCAGGATTGGCCCGCCGCCGACTCGATTCGCTCGCGGCTCGGCCGCCAGCGAGCGATCCATCGGCGCGCGCTCGACGCGGTGTACCACGGCGTCGAGTATGTGCAGCTGCTCGACCGTCTCGTCGAGGCGGCGCGCACCCCTCGATTCAATGAGATGGCGAGTGTCCTCGCGGTCGACGCGCTTCCCGCGATGGTGCAGCGGCCGTGGGGTCACCTTCTGAAGGCGGTGTCGCAGCTCGACGAGACGCCCACCTACGACGACATGCATGAGATCCGCATCCGTGCGAAGCGGGTGCGCTACGCGGCTGAGGCGGCAACGCTCGCGGTGGAGGGCGCCGAGGCCATGGCGGTCACCGCGGCGGGCGTGCAAGAGGTGCTCGGCGAGCAACATGACGCGGTCGTCGCGGCGCACTGGCTGCGGGACATCGCCGCCACGAACGTCACGCGTGCCGAAGCGATGGTCGCCGGGTTGCTCATCGCAGCCGAACAGCGCGACGCGCTCGAGTGGGGTGCGAAGTGGCCAGACGCGTGGGACGCCGCGTCGAAGCGTAGGGTCCGAAAGTGGCTCGGGTAGAAGAGGGCATCGGAGTCGACCCGTACGTCCGGGCAGCCGGCGGGGTGGTCTGGCGGGTTGTCGAAGGCGGCTCGGTCGAGATCGTCCTCGTGCATCGTCCCCCGGACTACGACGACTGGACGTTTCCGAAGGGCAAACGCGAGCCCGAGGACGTGAGCGACGAAACCTGTGCGCTGCGCGAGGTCGAGGAGGAGACCGGCTACCGCTGTGTGCTCGGTCGAGAGCTCGTGTCGGTGGAGTACCGGGACCGCAAGCACCGGCGCAAGCTCGTCCGCTACTGGGAGATGACCGTCGTGTCGGGCGCCTTCACACCGACGGAGGAGATCGACGACCTGCAGTGGGTCACCGTTCCCTTCGCCACGAAGCGACTGAGCTACCCCCGCGATCGAGAGGTCCTCGCGGACTTCGCGAGCTTTGCCGGCATAGACCCTGCCCGGACGTGAACCATTTCCCGAGTGTTCACGTCCCCGTTGCCTCGGGTTGGTCGGACGGGTTGACTGAGACGTGAGGATGGCGCAGTGATCGAACAGCGGAAGGCTTTTCATCACCAGCTGGACGAGGTTCGTGACGACCTCGTGGTCGTTGCGGCCATGGTCATCGAGGTGCTCCCTCGGGGCACCGAGGCGCTGCTGTCCGGTGACCTGAACGCCGCCGACGAGATCATCCGTGCGGACGATGTCATCGACCTGCGCTGTGTCGACATCGAGAACCGTTGCTTCCACCTGCTCGCCCTGCAACAGCCGATGGCGCGCGATCTGCGGGCGATCGTCACCGGAATCAAGCTCGTGGGCGAGATCGAGCGGTCAGGCGACCTCGTCGTCAACATCTGCAAAGCCGCGCGACGCCTTTACGGACGCGAGTTCGATCCGAAGCTCAGGGGCCTCATCTCGAGCATGAGCACCGAGGCGCAGCAGCTGTTCCGCCGGGCTCTCGATGCCTACGTCGAGGAGGACGCTCCGCTCGCAGCCGCCCTGGACGACATGGACGACATCCTCGACCAGCTCCACGACGACTTCATCCACGCCATCTTCGAGTCGCACTCAAGTGGCCGCCTCGACCTTCAGGCGGCTGTGCAGCTCGCTGTCATCGGTCGCTTCTACGAGCGCATCGGCGATCACGCCGTGAACATCGCTGAGCGCGTGCACTTCATGGTCACCGGCGGGCATCCGGCCGAACGCAGTGACGAGGCCGAGGGAGACGACGACGCCGACGCCGGACGCGACGATGAGTCCGCCACGCAGAGGTCAACGCAGGAGATCTGAGCCGACGTGTGGGTGGTCGCGGTCGCGGGCGGCGTCTTGGCGCTCGGCACCGCTCTCTTCTTCTTGTCCCGAGAGCGTCGTGCCATTGCGCGCGTCGACGCGGTGGCTGCCCAATTGGGCGGCAGTGAGCTCGGGCTGGCTTCGGGGTCGTTGGGCGCCGCGATCGATCGACTCGGCATCGCGGTCGAGCGCGCAACTGACCGTGAGGCCGAGACCGTCGCGTCGGGGGGTCGCTTGGCTGCCGCGCTCGACGCGCTCGCGCAGGGCGTCGTGATCGCTGATCCCTCGGGACGCGTCGTGTTCCGCAACATGCAGGCGTCTACGTTCGTCGGCGTGTGCGATGGCGATGCCCTCGTGGAACAGGCGGTCGCGGAGATGCTCGTGTCCGGGTGCCGCGGGTTGTCCGACCGGCGCACTGTCGATCTGTTCGGTCCGCCCCGCCGCACGATCGTCGTGGTCGTGTCGCCGCTCGAAGAGGGAGGTCAGATCATCGGCGCGCTCGGCTCGGTCGATGACATGACCGAGCGCACCCGTCTCGAGGCTGTGCGCACCGACTTCGTCGCGAACATCAGCCACGAGCTGAAGACACCGGTCGGCGCGCTTGCGCTGCTCGCCGAGACACTCGACGCCGAGGACGACGACGCGGTGCGTGATCGGCTGACCGAGCGCCTTGTGCACGAGGCGCACCGGGTCGGCCGCACGATCGACGACCTGCTCGAGCTCAGCCGCATCGAGGTCGAGCGGTCGCCAATGCGCGAGCCCGTCGTGGTGCACCTCGTCATCGCTGAGGCCGTCGACCGGGTGCGCCAGGGCGCCGACCTGCGTGGCATACGGGTCGAGGTCAGCGAGCCGAGCCCACGCTTGACCGTCGTGGGCGAGCGCCGGCAGCTCGTCTCGGCCATCGGCAACTTGCTCGACAACGCCATCAAGTACTCGGACGAAGGCGCGACGATCGCGGTGTCCACCTCGACCGACGGCCAATCGGTCGACATCGCGGTCGCCGACCAAGGGATCGGCATCCCCGAGCGAGACTTGGAACGGATCTTCGAGCGCTTCTACCGAGTTGACCGCGCTCGCAGCCGCGAGACCGGCGGCACGGGCCTCGGCCTCGCGATCGTGCGCCACGTCGCCACGAACCATGGCGGCGAGGTGCGAGTGCAGTCCCAAGAGGGCCGAGGCTCTACGTTCACCTTGACGATCCCAGCCGGGCCTGGTCCGGTCGTCGTCACCACCACCGCGGAGGCAGGATGAGCACGATGACCCAAGAGCTGACTGTGCTAGTGGTCGAAGACGAAGACTCCTTCGTCGAGGCGCTCACGGTCGGTCTCCGGCGCGAAGGATTCCGTGTGCAGATCGCGCGTGACGGCAGTCAGGCGCTCGATCTCTTCGACGCGGTCGCTCCCGACCTCGTCCTCCTCGACGTGATGTTGCCGAAGGTGTCAGGCATCGACGTGTGCCGCCAGATTCGGGCCCGCTCGAAGGTGCCGATCATCATGGTCACGGCGAAGGGCAGTGAGATCGACACGGTGGTCGGCCTCGAGGTCGGTGCGGACGATTACGTGACCAAGCCGTACCGGCTCCGCGAGCTCGTCGCCCGCATGCGAGCCGTGCTGCGCCGAGCCCCCGGCGACGACGTGGTGAGCCCACTGAGCGATGCCGTCGAGGTCGGCGACGTGAGGCTCGATCCTGACAGCCACGAGGTGACGATCCGCGGCGCCCGCGTGAGCCTGCCGCTGAAGGAGTTCGAGCTGCTCGCGCTGCTACTCGACAACGGGGGACGGGTGCTCACCCGGGACACGCTCATCGACCGCGTGTGGGGATCCGACTACGTCGGCGACACCAAGACGCTCGACGTGCACATCAAGCGACTGCGTTCCAAGGTCGAGAGCGACCCGGGCAACCCCACGCGCATCGTCACCATTCGGGGGCTTGGCTACAAGTACGACCTCCCGAAGGGATAGAACGGCGGCGTGGACGCCTTCGCTGACGCCGTGCGTGAGGGTGCCCGCGCCGGCATCACCCCCCTCCGACCGCTCGCGATCGCCGAGTCGAGGGTCGCCCCCGACATCGTCGTCATGGAGGTCGTGACCGCGGACGGCATCATCGTGTGTCTGCGCCACGGGCTCGACGCGGGCGAGGAAGCAACGACGCTGTTCCTCGGGGGCGCGCTCGGCGGGCTGTCCGGCCCCGCGCACGGGCTCTACCACACGCTCGCCCGCCAGCTCGGTGGCGTGCGGGTGCACTACCGCAAGCCCGGACGCCTCGAGGACTGCTTGTTCGACGTGCTCCTCGTGCACAACCTGTTGTCGCGACGCGGCGTCGAGCGGGTCGCGCTCGTCGGGCATTCGTTCGGTGGTGCCGTCGCCATTGGTGCGGGTGCGCTGCTCGGCCCCGCCACGGCGGGCGTCGTCGCGCTCTCGACCCAGGTTCCCGGCACTGAGGCGGTGGACCGACTCACTGCGCCGATCCTGCTCGTCCACGGCGACAGCGACGGCGTGCTCCCTGACCTCTGCAGCCGAAACGTCTACGAGCGCGCGACGTCGGCGCGGAGCCGCGATCTCGTCGTGCTTCCGGGGGAGGGTCATCTGCTCGACGGGCCCGCCGCGGCCGGCCTCGGTGAGCAGATCTCGTCGTTCCTGCAGGCTGCGCTGACCGAGCCTCCCGGCTGACCTGTGTGTCCCACCCACCCGTACGATGGGTGGGTGCCGTCGCCGCTCGACGCGTTGTCGATGGGTGAGCCCATCAAGACCGAGCAGGGCTTCGTCGCGTCCCCGTTCACCCGCCTCGCTCGCACGCACGGGCTCATGGTTGGCGGCGACACGCTCGTCGCGGTCGCCCTCGCCGGGTCGCTGTTCTTCGACATCACGCCGGATGCGGCGCGGTGGCGCATCGCGCTCTATCTGCTCTTGACCGTTGCACCGTTCGCAGTCGTCGCTCCGATGGTCGGGCCTGCGCTCGATCGCATGAAGGGCGGCCGGCGCATGCTGTTGATCGCCTCGGCGGTCGGCCGCGCGGTCGTCTGCGCCATCATGATCCGCGACGTCGACACGCTTCTGCTGTTCCCCGAGGCGTTCCTGCTGCTGGTGTTCTCGAAGAGCTACTCGATCTCGAAGGCCGCCCTCGTGCCGTCCGTGGTGCACAACGACAACGAGCTGCTCGAGGCGAACGCGAAGCTCACGCTGATCGGCGCGATCGTCGGCTTCATCATGATGGTGCCCGCGGTGCCGCTGCTCAAGCTCGGAGGTCCCGAGTGGGTGCTCGGCCTCGGCTCGATCGTCTTCGTCGCGGCGACGGTGGTCGCGTTCCAGATCAAGAAGACGACGATTGCCGAGGTGCCGGCGGGACCTCAGGAGAAGGCAGAGCTGCACAGCGCGGGCATCGTGCTCGCCGGTTCGGCGATGGCGGTCGTGCGCGGCATCGTGGGCTTCCTCACCTTTGTCGTCGCGTTCTACATCCGCAACGCGGGCTCGTCTGAGGTCTGGTTCGCAGTCGTGCTTGCGGCGAGTGGCTTCGGGGCGCTGCTGGGAGCGGTTCTCACCCCGCGTCTGCGCCAAGCATGGCGCGAAGAGAACATCCTCATCTCGGTGCTCCTGCTGGTGATGGTGACGGGCATCGCGGCGTCGGCGTCGGGCAGTCGTCTGTTCGCCGCGACCGCCGCCGCGCTCGTCGTCGGCCTCGGAGCGAGTGGCGGCAAGCTCGCGTTCGATTCGATCGTGCAGCGCGACGCTCCCGACGCCAACCGAGGTCGCTCGTTCGCGAAGTTCGAGACGCGCTTCCAGCTCGCATGGGTGGTCGGCGCGTTCATCCCGGTCATCGTCCCGATCCCGCTGCAGGCGGGCCTACTCGCCCTGTCGCTCGCTGGCGGAGCGGCGGGCGCCAGCTACTACGCGAGCCTGCGGTACCTTCGGGCCAACGGCAAGGCGCCTGAGCCCCTGCTCAAGCGGGTCGGTGTGACCGCCGCGGTGAAAGCAGGCTGGGATAAGCGCAAGCAGCGACGAGCGACTCCGCCCGGTGACGGTCAGGCGTTCGACGAGCTGCCGCCGCCGGTGGCCGAGCCGCCCGTGGGGGATGTCACCGCGCCGGTCGCGGTGACGCCACCGGTCGTGCCCCTCGGGGGGAAGCGAGAGCGGGCAACGTTGCCCCCGCCCGGCCAAGAGGAGCTCCCCCTGGAACCCCCGGTTCGCTGAGCCGTGAGCGAGCGGACGCGTCGGCCGCGCTAGAGGTCGATGCGGGCGAGCCAGAGGCCGGGGGCGTCGATCTCCGCGGGCGTCGGCAGCTGTGCCTCTGAGTGCCACAGCCGCGCCAGTCCATCGGCTCCCGCGCGCTCGACCACGCCGCTCACGAACAACGAGCCGCGCTGCACCTGCTCCCGTGTCAACGAGAGGCCGAGCAACCGGCTCACGAACCCATCCGACGGACCGCTCTCGACGCGGCGTCGCCGCAACGCCTCGGTGAGCATGCCGTAGGACGAGAGCACGTTCGCTCCGACGGTGTCCATCACGTGATCGGTGACGCCGACGACGAGCGCGACGAGCGCATCGAGCTGCGGCACGAGCGCGTCTTGCGCCGGCGAGCGCGTTGCGCCGAGCAGCACCTCGGGGTCAGCGAATGCGGACTGCAAGCCGGCCATGCTGCCGGGGTCGCCGAGATCGAAGCCGCCGAGCCGGTCTTCGAGTGCCCGCGGATCGGGTCGGTACGCCGAGACGAACTGGCGCATCAGGTCGGTCATCCGACCGCGGACATGCGGGACGTTGAGCACGGCGTGCGTCGTGACCTCCGACAGGCACACCCACAAGCGAAGGTCTGAAAGCGGCAACGACCAGTCGTTGGCGAATCGGTCGAGGTTGCTCGGCACGATGAGCAGCTGATGTGAGGCTGTCCGCGGGATCGGCAGGTCGTATTGCCCGAAGGCCCGCTGCGCGAGGTGCCCGACCATGCTGCCCGCAGTGACGCCGAGCATCATCGGCGACAGCATCTTCATCAGCCCGCCGAAGAAGTCCGCGCTCGGATCGTCGCTCGGGTCCTCTTCGGTGTCGTCGGCTGTCGACAACGCGGCGGCGAGATCTTCGAACAGAGGCCGATACGCCTCGACCGTGTGGTGGGCCCACAGCGCACGGGTGACGGCGAGTGCCTCGAGCGGGCGCCCGGTGCCCGACGGCGTGAGCCCTGTCGCCTGGCTGACGTGCAGCTCGGCGACGCGGATCAGCTGCTCGAGCTCGATGCGGGCCAGCGGATCGACGTTCGGTTCAGACTCGCCCTCGCTCGCGACAGCGATCGCGAACTGGCGCGCCGCCTCCCAGCTGAAGCTGCCCTGACTCTGGATCATCTTGCTCAGATCCGAGAGAAACGGGACTCCGCGGAACGGGTCCTCTGGACCTGGGTCGCTCACACAGGCATGGTAGGCGGATGGTCGTCGACTCCCTCCCGCGGTCAACGGGCACTTTTGACGGCCGAACGGTCGTCGTCACAGGGGCTGCTGGCGCCGTCGGACGACGAGTGCTCGCTCGGCTGGAGGAGGATCCGGGTGTCGCGCGGATCGTCGCCATCGACGTCGCCGAGCAGCGGCCGGGGCTGGCAAAGACCGAGCAACGCCGGCTCGATCTCGCCTTGGCCGACGCGCCTTCGCTGCTGAAGTCGGCCGACACGTTGGTGCACCTGGCGTTCTCGTCGCGCACCGAGATCAACGAACCCGAGGCCGCGCGCGTGAACGTCGACACGACGAGTCGCCTGCTCGACGCAGCGAGCAGCGCGGGCGTGCAGCAAGTCGTCGTCGTCTCGAGCGCGACGGTCTACGGGGCATGGGCGAACAACCCCGTTCCCCTCACCGAGGACGCGCCGCTGCGGCCGAACCCCGAGTTCGCCTACGCGGTGCACAAGGCGCAGGTCGAGCGGCTCGTCGCCGACTGGGCCGACGATCACACCGATGCCGCGGTCGCGGTTCTCCGGCCGGCGTTGGCGCTCGCCGAGGACGGCGCGGGATGGATCACCAGGTGCCTCACGGGGGCCGCCGGCATCCGTGCCGGCGACAACGACCCGCCGATGCAGTTCCTCCATCTGGATGACCTCGCGTCTGCGGTCGAGCACGTGCGCCGCGGTCGGCTGTCCGGCGCGTTCAACGTCGCGCCTGATGGCTGGATCCCGGGAGACACTGCTCGGGCGCTCGTCGGGGACGGGCCTCGCGTCCACCTTCCCGATCGCGCGGCAACGAGGTTGGCGGAGCTCAGCTGGCGGATGAAGCTCGGCCCGATGCCCCCCGGTCTGGTGCCGTACACGCAGCACCCCTGGGTGATCGCGAGCGACCGGTTGCGGTCGACGGGGTGGGAGCCGCGTTGGAGCAACGAGGAAGCGTTCGTTGCGGGCCACGCCGGCTCGCCGTGGTCGATGCTCAGCCCCAAACGGCGCCAAGAGCTGGCGCTCGGCGCTGCCGGCGTGGGCGCCGCGACGTTCGGGATCGCGACCGGCCTCGTGATCCGCCGTGCTCGCCGCTCCTGGAGCTAGGGACCAGGTCGAGCTACGGCTTCTGGGCGAGCACGACGTCGGCGGTCCTCTCTTCGCCCCCCCGGAGGAAGGTGATCGTGACCGTGTCGCCTGGGTGGTAGCCGCGCAACGCGACGACGAGGCTCGACATCGAGTTGATGTCGGTGTCGCCCATGCGGGTGATCACGTCGCCGCTCGCGAGCCCCGCGGTTGCCGCCGGACCGCCGGCGACCACCTCGTGGAGCATGGCGCCACCCTCGGAGCCGTGGTCCTGCTCGGCACCGGTCGACATGTCCGCGCCCCGCACGCCGAGCCACACCCGCACGACCTTGCCGGTCGAGACGAGGTCCTCTGCGACGTGGCGAGCGTCCTCGACGGGGATCGCGAACCCGAGTCCCTCGGTGCCCGATTCGGTGACCGCGACCGCGGTCGTGATGCCGATGAGCGATCCGTTGGCATCGAACAGTCCACCGCCCGACGAGCCCGCGGCGATCGAGGCGTCGGTCTGGATCATCCCGGTCAGCGCGGCGTCACCACCATGCGTCTGCACAGTGCGATCGAGCGCACTGACGATGCCGACCGTGGCCGACGGACCCCCCTCGAGGCCGAGCGGGGAGCCGACGGCGATCGCGGGCTGACCGACCTGCAGCGTGGCAGCGTGGCCGAAGAGCACGGGCTTGTATCCGGTGCCGTCGATCTGCACGACGGCGATGTCGCTTTCGGTGTCTGACCCGACCAGGCTGCCCTCGTGCTGGCTGCCGTCGGCCAAGACGACGTTGATGGTCGTCGCGTCAGTCACGACGTGCGCGTTCGTGATGAGGTAGCCGTCGTCTCGGAACATCACTCCCGACCCGCTCGCCGAGCCGATCAGGCCGCCGACCTCGATGCGGGCGACCGATGGGGTCACCTCCGCGACCACGGAGGCCAGCGACGACGACGCGAGCGGGGTGACCGCCGCTGCGGGGACGACCGCCTCGCGCTCCACGGCGAGACGTTCGACGACCTTGTGGTCGAGGAGCCCGGAGACGCCGAGGACGCCGACGGCCAAGCACGCGCCGGCGCTGCCTGCCAGGACAGCGACGAGCCACGGAGACCGCGATCGTCGCGGCGTGACGGCGACATCTGTGCCACCTGCTTCGCCCCCGCCGACCTCGCTCGGATGCCTCCACAGGCGATCACTCGGGGGGAGCGGAGCCCGGTATGACGGTTGTTCGTCGTCCGGCCCCTCGTCCAGCTCCACGGCGGGCAGGTTACTGACGAGGTCTCTCTCGGTGACCGCGGCCTCGGGGACTTTCGACCGTGCCGCCTAGCATGAACCCGTGCCCTCCCGGCCCCCTGACACCGACACGTGGCTGCTCCTCGCCGATGAGGTGTTGTCCGCGGGCGTGGCATCTGACTGGGCGGTGCGTCCCGACTGCGGGGCGGTGGTGGTGTTCTCGGGCACGGCGCGTGACCATGCCGATGGCCGCAGCGACGTGCAGCAGCTCGAATATGAGGCGTACGAGGAGCAGGTCGTGCCCCGGCTCCAGGCCATCGCCGACGAGGCCCGGCGCCGCTGGACGACCCTCGGCCGCGTCGCCCTGCTGCACCGGGTGGGTGCCCTCGCGATCGGCGAGACCTCGGTGGTCGTCGCTGTTTCTGCACCCCATCGAGACGAGGCCTTCGAGGCCGCCCGGTTTGCGATCGACACCCTCAAGGCGTCCGTGCCGATCTGGAAGCGCGAGACGTGGGCGGGCGGGTCAGAGTGGGCCCTCGACGCGAAAGACCTGGTTGACGTGCCGCAGATGGAGGCCCGGTGAGCAGCGTGCTGTTCTTGCTGCTCGCGCTGGGCCTCGAGCGCGCTCGGTACCGCTGTGCTCGTGTGGCGCAACCGGCAGCCGAACCGCATCGAGACCGGCATCAACGAGTTCCATCGGGAGATGCAGGCGCTCGCGCCTGAGTCTCGGCGCGTGACCGGGCCTGGCCAGGTGCCGGCGCGGCGATCGTTCGGCCGAGCCTCCCGGCCGCCGGCACCCCCCGAACCGGGGGACTGACCCTGGCTCGCGACCTCGCCATCGACCTCGGCACCGCCAACACCCTCGTGTACGCCAAGGGACGGGGCATCGTCCTCAACGAGCCCTCCGTCATCGCCCTGAACAGCCAGACCAACGAGGTGCTGGCGATGGGGCACGAGGCCTGGCAGATGATCGGGCGCACCCCGGGCTACATCGTCGCGGTGCGACCCCTGCGCAAGGGGGCCATCACCGACTTCGATGTGACGCAGCGGATGATCCGGTTGCTGCTGCAGCGCGCCGGCGTGAGTCGGTTCAACCGGCCACGTGTCGTGATCTGCGTGCCGTCAGCGATCACCGAGGTCGAGCGCCGTGCGGTCACGGAGGCGGCCCGCCGAGCCGGAGCCGCGGACGCGCAGCTCATCGAGCAGCCGATGGCCGCGGCGATCGGCGCCGGGCTCCCCATCCACGAGCCGATCGGCAACATGGTGATCGACGTCGGTGGCGGCACGACCGAGACCGCGGTCATCTCACTCGGCGGCATCGTCGCCATCCAGGCGATCCGGGTGGGTTCGTTCGACATCGACAGCGCGATCCAGAACTACGTGCGCCGCGAGTACGGCATCGCGATCGGTGAGCGCACCGCCGAGGAGATCAAGGTCGCGATCGGGTCGGCCTATCCGACGAGCGGGGAGCTGCGGGCCGAGGTGCGCGGGCGCGACCTCATGAGTGGGCTGCCCAAGACCGTGATCCTCTCGCCGGAGGAGGTGCGTCAGGCGATCGATGAGCCCGTGTCGGCGATCGTCGAGTCGGTGATCACGTGCCTGAGCAAGGCGCCGCCCGAGCTCTCCCACGACTTCCTGACCCACGGGATGTACCTCGTCGGGGGCGGAGGGATGCTGCGGGGGCTGGAGCAGCGGATCGAGCGCGAGACGAAGGTGCCGGTGCACCTCGTCGAGGCACCACTCGAGTGCGTGGTGCTCGGCGCCGGACATTGCATCGAGAGCTACGAGTCGCTGAAGGTCATGTTCCTGGAGGCTCGTAGATGAGGTCTTGCGCGATCTGACGGACTTGCCAGTCACGGTCCTCGGTCGCGCGTTGTAGCGCAGCGTCGACCTCTGCGCCTTCGAACGCGGCAAGGGCGACGACCGCGCGTCGTCGGATCGCAGGTTTGTCCGTCGTCGCCGCGAGCACCGCGGGGAGCCCGGTCTCGTCGCCGATCGATCCGAGCGCGGCGACCGCTGCTTCACGCACGAGGGGATCGGCGTGGTCGGTTGCGAGCGAGACGAGACGGGCCACGACCTCGAGACGCTGCCCTTCGCCCCGCTCGCCGAGCGCCCACGCTGCGGCCTCGACGACCGGGGTGTCCCGACTCCCGCGTCGCGGCCAGGAGATCGACCTCCCGCCTCGGGATCGAGAGCTCGATGGCCCGGGTGGCGACGAGCCGCTCGGGATCCGTGAGCGCGGCCTCGAGGTCGTGTGAAGTCAGGGCGTCGAGCCTGGCGAGGGCGCCGAGTGCCGCAGCCCGGATGTCGGGCGAGGCGTCGTCGAGCCCGGAGCGCGCCGCGGCCTCGTCCCCCAGATGACCGGCGACGATGACCTGCCGAAGGCGGTCATCCAACGGCTTGGCGGAGCAGGAGCAGCAGGGTGACGACGCCGATCGCGATGGCCATGGCGAGGAGGGCGCCGACCACGATGGTGGTGATCCCGATACCGAAGATCGCCCCGAGCCGGCGATACCAGCGCGGGGGGCGGAACGGCGTTCCGGCGACCGCTCTGACGGGAGGTCGCCCCCGGCGACCGGATGTGGGGGTGACGGGAACCTGATCCTCCGATGGGGCGTTCTCTTCCCTGCTGGCGTCTCGCCTTCCCTCGTTCGTGGCAGGCTGACGCCGGTCTCCGAGCACGATGACGGCGAGGGCGGCAACCGCCACCACGACCGCCAGGAGGCTGATCATCAAGGTGGACACGCTGAACTCGACTGTACTTCCGACTGACGCCGCTCCCGATCCTGGCGAGGGTGAGCGCCCGACCCGCCGCCGCGTATGGCGTTGGCTGTGGGTGCTCGCCGGTGTGATGATCGCCGGGCTGTTCGCATCGAGCTTCGTCTTCCTGCCGTACTACGCGTACACCCCGGGCTCGGCGACCGACACTGAGCACGCCATCAAGATCGAGGGCGCGCAGTCGTACCCGTCGAAGGGTGAGATCGACTACACGACCGTGCGCATCAAGCACCTCACCTTGCTCCACGCGATTCAAGCGTGGCGTGACCCTGCGATCGACGTCGTGTCCGAGAAGGCGTACCTCGGCAACCTGTCGCCGGCAGCGAACAAGGCGTTCAACCTGCAGCTCATGGGAGATTCGAAGGAAGCCGCGGTCTACGTCGCCTTGACGAAGCTCGGGTACACGGTGCCGGTCACCGACGGCGGAGCGGTCGTGCGACAGGTGTCGCCTGATGTGCCCGCGGCGTCGGTGCTGAAGACCGGTGACGTGATCACCGCGGTCGACGGCACGCCCGTGCACCTCGACAGCGACCTCGGCCCGATCCTCGAGCCGCACAAGCCTGGTGACACCGTCACGCTCACGATCGAGCGACCGACGAACACCGACGACCCGACGGCCGCCCCGACCTATCAGACGCTCACCGAGCCTGTGAAGCTCGCGGCCCGCGACGATGGCACCGCGCTGATCGGGATCAGCCCCGGCACCCGCAACGACGTGAAGTTCGCCTTCCCTGTGAACGTCGACATCGACTCGGGTTCGGTCGGCGGACCGTCCGCAGGCCTCGCGTTCACGCTCGGAGTCATCGACGCGCTGACGCCCGGCGAGCTGACCGGCGGCGCGAAGGTGGCGTCGACCGGAACGATCGGCCTCGACGGCACCGTCGGCGCGATCGGCGGCATGAAGCAGAAGGTCGCCACGGTCGAGCGGGCCGGCGCAAAGGTGTTCCTCGTGCCGGCCTCAGAGGCCGACGAGGCTCGCGCCGCGGCCGGCAACAGCAAGCTGAAGATCATCCCCGTGGAGAACGTCGACGACGCACTCAAGGCACTCGCCTCTATCGGCGGCAATGGCGGCGACCTCGTCGCGACCGCAGCCTGACCCCACCCCGTAGATTGCTCTGATGGCCTACGTTGCTGCGTCCCGCCCCCGCGGGGCGGCGATCGCAGCGCTGCGGCATCGCAACTTCGCCATCTTCTGGACGGGCGCTCTCGTCTCCAACATCGGCACGTGGATCCAGGCGGTCACCGTCCCGTATGTGATCTACAAGACGACGGGAAGCGCGGCGTGGGTAGGTCTCGCGGGCTTCTGCCAGTTCATCCCTGGCGTGCTCATGGGGCCGTGGTCAGGTGCCATCGCGGACCGCTTCGATCGGCGGCGAGTGCTGATCATCACGCAGACCGCATTGTCGTTCTGCGCGCTCGGGCTGTGGGTGATGTGGCAAGCGGGCGTGCGAAGCCCGGCCGCGCTCGTCGCGGTGGTCTTCGCGACGGGCGTGATCTCGGCGTTGAACATCCCGTCGTGGCAGGCCTTCGTCTCCGAGTTGGTGCCGAAGGAGGACCTCCTCAACGCGGTCACGCTCAACTCCGCGCAGTTCAACGCGGCGCGTGCGATCGGGCCTGCGCTCGGAGGCCTCATCCTCGCGACCCTGGGTGCGTCGTGGGCCTTCTTGCTCAACGCGATCTCCTACATCGCAGTGATCTTCGCGGTGTGGCTCGTACGGGTGCCGGTGCGGCGAGCGGTGCGCACGGGGCAGCACGTGCTGAAGGACTTCGTCGACGCGTGCCGCTACGTGCGCAATCACCGTGCGATCCTCATCTGCATCGCACTGGTGTTCGCGGTCGCGTTCCTCGCGAACCCGATGCTGCAGCTCGCCGCGGTCTTCGCGGACGGCGTCTTCGGCGCGGGCGCGGCGGGTCTCGGTCTGCTCACTGCGGCCTTCGGTACCGGCGCCGTGCTCGCCACGCCCTTCGTCTCGTGGGCCAACGAGCGGTTCGGTAGCGCACGGCTCGTCGGGATCTCACTCACGTGGCTCGCGGCGAGCGTCACCGCGTTCGGCTTGTCGACCGAGCTGTGGCAAGGGGCGCTCGCGATGTTCGCAACGGGGATGGCGTACCTCGCGATCATCGCGACGCTGAACACGACCGTGCAGCTGAGCGTGGTCGAGGACATGCGCGGCCGTGTGCTGGCCGTCTACTTCATGACCTTCACCGCCGGGTATCCGCTCGGGTCACTCCTGCAGGGATGGCTCTCGGAGGTGTTCAGCCCGCGGCTGACGGTCACCGCCGCCGGGTGCGTGCTGCTCGCGATTGCGGCAGGCCTGTGGTTCCGTCCGAGCACGCTGCACGCGATGGATCGCCATCGAGGTCCCGAGTTCGCGCTCAAGCCCGCTATGACGTGACGAGTGCCGGCGCCGGCTCGACGCGCTTCGCACGGATGGCGGCGTCTTCTTCGCTCAACAAGCCGGTGAACCCCCGGGCAGCGGCGATGCGGCCTTGCGTGATGATCGAGAGCCAGAACGCCCCGGCGACCACCACGCCGAGACCGACGCGGAAGAACGTCGGCAGGCCGCTCCCCGTCACGAAGCCCTCGATCGTGCCCGCAACGGCGAACGCCACGATCAGGCCGAGGATGATGACGACCGAGCGCCGGCCCTGCTCGGCCAACGCGTCGCGGCGGCTCTTGTCGCCCGGGTCGATGATGGCCCATCCGAGTCGCAGGCCGGCCGCGCCCGCGATCACGACGGCGGACAGCTCGAGAAGGCCGTGGGGGAGGATCAACCCCCAGAACTTCGGTGACTGACCGGCGGCCGCGAAGAGACCCGCGGCGACACCGACGTTCGACCCGTTCACGATGAGGATGTACGCGGTCACGGCGCACAGCAGGATCCCGGCGGCGAAGGCGTAGATGGCCACCTGCACGTTGTTCACGAAGACCTCGGACGCGAACTCCGCCGCTGGCTTCGACGAGTAGTACGACTCGAAGTCGTCGTTCACGTACGCCTCGCGCACGGCGGCCGGCGCAGTTGCCTCGACGGCCGCGGAAGAGTGCGCGAGCCATCCCCCTACTGCGAGCGCGGGCACGAACGTGAGCGCCGCCGCGACGACGACAAACCAGCGGTCGTGCCAGACCGCGGCGGGAAACGAGACGGTGAAAAACCGGCGGAGCGCGCGCACCGTGTGGGGTCTCGTCCCGTAGATCACGGCGTTCGCGTCGCCGACGAGACGCGTGAGACGAGCGGTGAGTGCCGGGTCGCTGAACGTCGTGCGCGCGACGGAGAGATGGGTCGACGTGCGCTGGTAGAGCGTCACGAGATCGTCGAGCTCGGCCGGCGAGAGTGACCTTGCCTTGCGCGCTCGCCGGGTGAGGTCGGCGAGGCGCTTCCAGTCCTCGTCGTGCTCGGCGAGGAACGAGTCGATGTTCACTGGGCCGTTACGGTATCGACGTGGCTGACCGGTGGGGTGCAGCGTCGCCGCTTCCTGGCATCGTCACGCCCGAGGCGGTGGTGCTCGAGCTGCGGCACGCGACGCTGGGGTCGCGCGTGCTCGCCATCCTCCTCGACCTCACGATCCAGCTCACCGCCTTGTTCTTGTTGCTGCTCGGCTTGGCGGGCGTGTCGGCGGCGACTTCGGCCTCGGTGCCGAGCTGGGTCGCGGCGATCATCGTCACGTTCCTCGTGTTCCTCACGATCTTCGGGTACCCCGCCATCCTCGAGACGGTCTGGAACGGCAAGACCGTCGGGAAGCGAGCACTCGGCATCCGGGTCGTCACGACCGAGGGTGCGCCGATCCACTTCCGCCACGCCTCGATCCGCGCCGCGCTGGAGATCGTCGACTTCTTCATCCCGCCGGGTGGGCTCGTCGCCTGCCTGTCGGTGCTCCTCACGCGGGACGACCAACGCCTCGGCGATCTCGCGGCGGGCACGATCGTCGTGCACGAGCGCACCGCCAACCCGACGGCCGCGCCCGTGTGGTTCCCGCCGCCGTGGGGCTACGAGTCGTACGTCTCGACGCTCGATGTCTCAGGACTCGATGCCGAGGCGTACGAGCTCGTGCGCTCGTTCCTGTTGCGTGCGACAACGCTGACCCCGGGAGCGCGGATCACGATCGCCGGGCGACTCGCGCGCCCGATCGGCCGGCTCGTACACCAGCTGCCGCCGCCGGGGATGCCCGACGAGCTGTTCCTCGCTTGTGTCGCGGCCGCGTACCAACAGCGGAGCCGGCTCACGTCGCCTTCGTTGCCGCCGCCGGTGCAGACGCCGCCCTCTCCTGGCGCTCCGGTGCTCGTGCCCGACGGCCCGAGCCCCGCGCCATCGAGCGACGGAGGGTTCGCGCCGCCGGTTTAGGAACTCGACGCGGATCCGGTTGGCGCAGTGATCGTGTTCTACTCCTCACGTCCGACCGTGGGGGTGGGGCGGTGTGGGGGGTGGGGCTGTGGGGCTTCGTCGTGTTTGCGTCGCGTCGCTTTGTGTGATCGCGAGTGTTGCGTCTTCGATGCCGGCTCTTGCCGAGCCGAGCCGGGCGGGGGATGTTGCTCGTTCGCCGGCGCCGGGAGACCCTGCGCTTCTTCCCCCTATACCCAGTGACGTTGCCCCAGCGCTGACGCCGGTTGTGCCGGCGGGCGACTTCTCCACGCCGCCTCGTGCGGCCGAGAAGTCGTTCGATCCGTCGGCGTCGGTGAAGGTCGACTCGGCGACCACCGAGTCGTCGGAGGTGTTCGAGAACGCGGACGGTTCGCAGACGATGGTGGTGACGGCCGCTCCCGTGCGCGCGAAGGACTCGTCGGGCCGTTGGGTTGCCATCGACTTGTCGCCGGTCGCGGCGGGAGACGGCACTGTGTCTCCAAAGGCGTCGCCGGCCGACACGCAGATCACGTCGGCGCCGGATGGTTTGTCTGCGGTGCTGGCGACGAGTGCCGGCCCGATCGTGATCCACCCGTCGGGTCAGGCTGAGGGCACCGCGGCTCGCGCGAAGCCGTCAGAGCGTGGGGTTGCGGCGCCTGACGCGTTGGACGGTAGGGAGCTGCGTTACGACTTCACGGTCGGTGGGGTGGAGGAGTCGGTCGTGCTCGCTAGCCCTGCGGCGACGGCGGCGTACGCGGTGACTGTCACCGCACCGGCGGGCGTGTCGGCCGAAGAGCAGGGTCAGGCGATCGTGCTGAGGAACAAGTCGGGTGTCGTCGCGACGTATGGCGGTGGCGTGGCCGTGGACGCGGCCGGCGCGACCGGCGACGTGTCGGTCCGGCTGGGTTCGGTCGTGGGCGACGTGGCGATGGTCGAGGTGTCGGTGGACGCGGGGTGGCTGGCGGATCCGAAGCGGGTGTTCCCGGTCGTCATCGATCCGAGCGTGGTGATCCTGACGAACGCGTCGGGGGCCTTCGACGGGACATCGTATGACGCCGGGAACATCGGCGACGGGAGCGATCTCCTCAAGACCGGCAACGATCGTTTCGGTGGGACTGCTCGGAGCTGGGTGCGGTTCCCGGCGGCGTGGAATGTGTCGCCTACGGGTGTGGTGTCGTCAGCGGTGTTGGAGCTGTATCACCCGTGGGTGGACTCGTCGACGTCGAGTGTGACCTCGGTCGTTCGTGTCCACGAGATCGGCGGGCCGATCGGTGCCGGTCTGGCTCAGCCCGCCGATGTCGGCGTGATCACGTCGCAGACGATCACGACCTACGAGACGTTCTACGACTTCGACATCACGTCGCTCGCGCAGAAGTGGGTGTCGGGCCTGGCGCCGAACTATGGGTTCATGTTGGACTCCGATCCCTCGGGGCTCTACGCGAACAAGCCGAACGCGTTCTACGCGGCCGAGCGTGCACCCGCCTGGGATGAGCAGTTCGTGAGCGAGATCCCGCATCTGTACATCACGTGGAACTCCCCGCCGCCGGCGGCCTCGCAGACGGGCGCGACGCCCGCCGATGACGCGGTGTCGGCGACGGCCACGCCGACGTTGTCGGTCACGCCGGTCGTGGACCCCGACGGTTCGCAGATCTCGTACTGGTTCCAAGTGTCGTCCGGGGGTGTGACCGGTTCGGGCGCGATCGCCGCTCAGTCGGGTGGGTTACCTCGGCGTCGTGGACGGTGCCTGCGGGAGCTCTCGTCGATGGCGTGCAATACCGATGGTCGGTCGCGGTGAAGGACCCCGACGGAGTGGTCGCCAATGCGACATGGTCCAACCGGTTCCGCGTTGACTTACGGTTGGGCGCCCGAGCCCCGATGCCCTACGACACGGTCGGGCCGGTCGCGGTGAACTTGGCGTCGGGAAACCTCATCGTGTCCGCGGCCGGGCCGCAGCTCGCCGCGGTCGGCGGATCGATCGGCGCGACGTTCACTTACAACAGTCAGGCTCCCGCGCAGCAGGGCCTGTGGGGCACCTACACCTATGACCCCAACGGCAATCACGTCGTCGACGGCGGGGAGCCAGCGCTGCTCGTACGCCTCGACCCCGCGATCAACTTCAACTGGTACCCGACGCCCCCGGTGCCCGGATTCGGGGTGTATGTCACGAAATGGTCGGGATACGTGTCGGTGCCAACGTCAGGGTCGTGGCAGCTCGGCGCGCTCTTCGATGCGGGGGTCCGGGTGCGCGTCGACGACGGCACCGGGACGATGGTCACGGTCCTCGATCGTTGGACATCGTCGAGCCCCTCGGCGCCCGCGTACGGCACCGCGATGTCGCTCACCGCGGGGCAGCCTCGAAGGATCGAGATCGACTCGTGGATCTGGGGCGGCACCTACAAGCTGCAGCTGTGGGCGAACGGGCCTGGCGGCGCGGTGATGATGCCGGCCTCGTGGCTGTCACCCGCACCGCCTGTGTTGCCGGCGGGCTGGACGATGTCGGCCGGTGGCGGCGCGGGCAGCGCGTACGTGAAGGCGGTCCGCACCGACAGCTCGGCAGTGCTCACCGACACGACCGGCGCCACGCACACCTACACGTGGACGGGGTCGGGATGGACGCCCCCGAAGGGCGAGGACTCGATCCTCACCTCCGACGCGAACGGCGTGCTCACCCTGCTCGGTGCTGACGGGTACACGTACGTGTTCAACACGGACGGCACGTTGCAGTCGGCGACCGCGGGTGTCGACGACCGCACTCCGGCGGCAGCGGTGCCGTCATGGTCGGGGACGCCCGCGCGGCTGGCGTCGGTGACCGATCCGGTCTCGGCCCGCCAGGTCACCCTCACCTATCAAGGCGGCGCCTGCCCGACCCCGCCCTCTGGGTTCGACGCCGCGCCGCCGGCGCAGATGCTGTGCCGCATTTCCTACTGGGACGGCACCACCACCGACGTGTTCTACGTGTCGGGGCTTCTCGCACGGATCGTGAACCCCGGCAGCGCGACGACCGACTTCGCGTACACGAGCGGGCGGATGGTCAAGATCCGCGACCCGCTCGCGGCCGACGCGGTCGCTGCCGCGGTCAGAGCCGACAACGACACCACCCGCACCCTCATCACCTATGACGGATCGGGCCGGGTGGCATCGGTGACGCTCGCCGAACCGATCTCAGGAGCACCAAGACCCGGCCACACCTACGAGTACACGTCGGCGACGGAGAGCCGTGTGCACGTCTCCGGCTTGACCGAACCGTCCGGGTGGGCGCGCAAGGTCACCTTCGACACAAGCGGCCGGCTGCTCGGCGACACCGACGCCACAGCGCGGACGTCGTCGCTCGAGTGGGACGCGCAAGACCACCCCACTGCGACCGTCGACCCCGCCGGTCGCCGCGCGACCACCGTCTACGACACGGTCGGGCGCCCGACCGACGCGTACGGGCCGGCGCCCGCGTCGTGCTTCACCGGGCAAACGCCGAACGGCAGCTGCACGAACCCGCCGCCCGCGCACACCACCACCGTCTACGACGGCGGCATCGTCGGCCTCGCCGCCGCGTACTGGAACAACAAGACCCTCACCGGCACACCCAAGCTCCACGCCACCGGCGTCGACCCCACCGGCGTCCTCTCGAAGAGCTGGGGTGCAGGATCGCCCGACGCGCTCATCCCGGCCGACAACTGGTCGGCGCGTTTCACCGGCGACATCACCTTCCCCGCCGCCGGCACCTACGGCCTGCGCGTCGACGCCGACAACGGCGTGCGACTGTTCATCGACGACGTCGCCGTCATCGACTCCTGGGTCGACGGTCCCCCGACCAGCCGCACCGCCAGCTACGCGAACGCCACCGCCGGATCCAAGCACCGGATCCGCGTCGACTACTACGACTCCACCGGCAACGCCTCCATCGCGTTCTACTGGACACCCCCATCAGGCACCGAGGCGCTCGTGCCCGGCACATCGCTGTCGCCTCGCTACGGGCTCGTCACACGCACCACCGTCGACGACACCACCGTCGGTGTTCCGCAACGTCGGGTCGACACCGCGTACGCGACCCCGCACCTCGGCCAGGCCACCTCGACGACCGTCGACCCGGCCGGCCTCGCGCTCACCACCGGCACCGGCTACGAAACGCCCGGGTCGGGATACGGGCGGACGCTCACCACGACACTGCCCGCCGGTAACACGTGGACGACCTCGTACTACGGCGCCACCCAGGTGGTGGCGAACCCGTGCGGGGCAGGCTCCGCGAACCAGGCCGGGTTGTCGTGGAAGCGAACCGGGCCAGACCCCGACGGTGCTGGCGCAGCGACCGCGCAAGTCGCCGAGTCGGTATACGACGCCGCCGGCCGCGTACTCGCTTCCCGTAAGAACACGGACTCATGGTCCTGTACTACCTACGACGGTCGAGGCCGACCGATCTCGCAGTCGATCCCCGCCTACGGAGCCGAGCCCGCCCACGCGATTAGCGAGACCTGGGCCGTCGGGGGCAATCCTCTCGTGACATCGATCTCCGACTCGGCCGGCACCATCACGACCACCGTCGACCTGCTCGGCAGACCCGTCTCCTATACCGACGTCTGGGCCAAGACGACCACCACCGCGTTCGACGCGCCCGGACGAGTCACCTCGATCGTCGGGCCTCAAGGCACGGTCGGGTTCACCTACGACGCCGCCGGGCGTGTGCTCACCGAGTCACTCGACGGCACCACCGTCGCAACACCGGCATACACGGCCGCAGGAGAGCTGAGCACGGTCGCGTACGCGAACAGCACCAGCCTCGCCACGATCACTCGCAGCCCCGCGGGCGCGGTCACCGGGCTCACCTTCAACACCGGAGGCAGCCTCCTGACCTCGGACGCCGTGAGCCGGACGCAAACGGGGCGCATCGTTGACGAGACGATCGACGGCACCGACCCCGACCCCGCAAACCCGAACTTCACCTACGACCCGCCGGGCGTCTCACCGCTGCGAAGGTCCCCGGGCACACGCTCACCTACGGCTTCGCTTCGACCGGTGGCTGTGGACTACTCGTCACTGCGGGAAAGAACACCAGTCGCACGAGTCAGGTCGACAACGGCACCAGTACGACGTACTGCTATGACAACGCCGACCGACTCACCTCCGCGACAGGCTTCGCGTCAATCGCCTACGACATGCACGCGAACACGACGACGCTCGGCACATCGACCCTCACTTTCGATGGCGCCGACCGCAGCACGACCATCGCTGTGGGCGGCACGACCGACCGCTACGACCGCGACGCGACCGGCCGCGTGATCGCGGTCAGGCAAGGCGGCACCACCGTCGCTCGGTACACGTACAGCGGCAGCAGCGACAGCCCAGTAGCGGTGCTCGACGCCTCGAGCGCCGTCATCGACCGGCTCATCTCGCTGCCCGGCGGAGCCACGGTCCGCAAGCGCGCCGGCGCTGACCTGTGGAGCTACCCGAACATCCACGGCGACACGGTGGCGACCGCCAACGGCAGCGGAGTCAAGCAGGGAACAACCCGCACCTACGACCCCTACGGCCAAGCCCTCGCCGGCACGCCCGACACCTACACCGGTCCACTCGACCCAGGCTGGCTCGGGGGACCCCAACGTCTCACCGACACGGCAAACAACATCATCCAAATGGGCGCTCGACCTTACGTTCCGAGCCTTGGCCGATTTCTTGCCGTCGACCCCGTCTTCGGCGGCTCCTGCAACAACTACGACTACACCTGCGCCGACCCAGTTGACGGTCGAGACCTCGACGGTTCGATGTTCTTTGACTCGGCCGGCATCGTCAACGCGACCCGCGGCTATAAGCCGGGATCGAACACAGAAGTCGTGCCAACGATGGTCGACAAGTTCGGCAACGACGTTCCTCTGCGGGAGGGGGGCTCAAACTGGGGCGCGAAGTACATGAAGAAGTCCCATCCTGAGGACTTTGATGTGGACCTCATGCAGCGGGCGCTTCTCTACGGGATCGCGACGCCCAACGGACTGACGCGGATGTACTTTGACCTCCTTGAGAACGACTGTGACCCTGGCGGACCTCGGCCGTGGCTCTTCGGCGGAAGCCCAGGAGACATCTGGCAGCGGCGATTTCGGGTCATTGTCGAGTACGCCGACGTGGACAACGTCGGGAAGCGCGGCATTACGAACGCGTACTGGTCTGACTGGCGTCCACTGAGGTTCGGAACGTGAACCCTTCCGATGATCCGACCGCCGGTAGTACTAGGGAGATCGAGGAGGCTGGCCTGCGCGCCCTCCGCTCGTGTCTCGTCAACGGCGAGCGGTTCAGCCTGAATCGACGCACCCGACGGCCCCGCGTTATTCGATTCGACCTCGTCTATTTGGATGGCAGTTACCCCGCGACGCGGTACGTGGTCTCCTTCACCGACGACAACGAACCCGGCAGTCGATTCGCGTCCGTGTTCCCTATATGGGAGGACCCGACAATCGAGGATCCCGTCTTCGCTGCATCGGTCTTCGCGTCACAACTTGACGAGTTGATCGACGCGGACTTCCGGGGCTTGCCACCGGCCGTTCCAGGCGTGACGGTCTGGATCGACGTATTCAGTCCACCTTCGGATTGAGCTGCGTGAAACGCGACGGTCTTTGGGAGACGGGTGCATTCTTTGCGAGCTCGGCGACAAACCGGGACTTCGAAAGCTTCTTCTGATTCGGCGTGGTCTGCGGTCCGCTGCTGTGGGTCGTGGGCTGTGGAGGACCATTTGCATGAGTGCACGTAGTTCGTCTGGGGTTTCATCCGCCATGGTGCCGGCGGAGCGCTCCGAACCGTGTGACGCGATGCGGCGGCGGGCCGAGGCGACGATCGATTGGCTTCCCGTGCGCTCCTCAGCGTCGCGACTTGACGGAACGGGTTGATTGCCGGTGGCTCAGGACGCCCGTTCCCGCAGGCGCTGTTGTCGCGCGGCCTTGGCTCCCACGGCGCTGATCGGAAGCGCCTCGCGGCGCGTAGCCTTTCGGGGTGGAGCAGCTCACCTACCTCGATCATGCGGCGAGCACGCCGATGCGCGCCGAGGCGGTCGAGGCGATGCTGCCGTTCCTCACCGAGCGGTACGGCAACCCCTCGGGCTCACATCGCGCCGCGCGTGATGCCCGCAAGGCGCTCGACGAGTCGCGCGAGGTCGTCGCGACGCTGATGGGTGTCGACTCGAGCGAGATCGTGTTCACCGGCGACGGCACCGAGGCAGACAACCTCGCGGTCGCGGGAGTGCACGGGGCTCGTGGTGGCGTCGTGGTGTGCTCGGCCGTCGAGCATCACGCAGTGCTGCATCCGGTCGAGCATCTCGGCGGCAGAGTCGTGGCAGTCGACGAGGCGGGCGCGGTCGACCTCGACGCGCTGCGCGCTGCCCTCGATGACTCGGTGTCCCTCGTGTCGATCATGACCGTGAACAACGAGGTCGGCACGATCCAGCCCATCGAGCAGATCGCCGAGATCGTCGCCGAGCACGCCCCGCGAGCCGTGCTCCACACCGATGCGATCCAGGCGTTCGCGTGGTTGGACATCGCGACGGCCTGCGCGGGTGCGCACCTCGTCTCGTGAGCGGTCACAAGTTCGGCGGGCCGAAGGGCGTGGGCGTGCTCGCGGTGCGCAAGGGCGTCGAGCTCGAGCCGCTCGTACTCGGTGGGGGCCAGGAGCACGGTCGCCGCAGTGGCACCCAGAACGTTGCCGGCATCGTGGCGCTGGCGACAGCGATGTCGCTCGCGCACGAGGACCGGAAGGCGACGGTCGACACGGTGACCGCGTTGCGAGACCGACTTGTCGACGGCCTGATGGCGCGGGTCGACGGCGTGACCGAGACCGTCGCGCGCGATCGCAAGGTGGCCGGCAACGCCCACGTGCTGATCGACGGCGTCGAGGCCGAGGCGCTGCTGTTCCTGCTCGACCGCGCCGGTGTGTGCGCGTCCGCGGGGTCGTCCTGCTCGAGCGGGGCGATGGATCCGTCACACGTGCTTGCCGCGATGGGCGTATCCAGAGAGCGGCGCGTTGGGAGCACTGCGCCTCTCGCTCGGGCCAGCGTCGACTTCGGCGGACGTCGATCACGCGCTCGAGTCATCCCCGCCGCCGTCGCCAAGCTGCGCCGGTAGCGATGCTGGTCTTGGTCGCGATGTCGGGAGGCGTCGACTCGTCCGTCGCCGCCGCGTTGCTGCTCGAGGCCGGGCACGACGTCGTCGGCGTGACGATGAAGCTCTGGGGCGGAGACAGCGACCGCGGATGCTGCTCGGTGAGCGACGTCGACGACGCCGCGCCGTGTGGCGCAACAGCTCGGGATCGACCACGCCGTCTTCAACTTCGGTGACGACTTCATGCGCGATGTCGTCACGCCCTACGTCGAGGCGCATCGTTCGGGCCGCACGCCCAACCCCTGCGTCGAGTGCAACCGCCATCTCAAGTTCGATCGGCTGCTCGAGCGCGCCGACCTCCTCGGCTTCGACGCCGTCGCGACGGGCCACCACGCCGCGTGGCGTCGCTCAGCAGCCGGCGCCGCTCGGCTGCTGCGCGGCGCGGACCGGGCCAAGGACCAGTCGTACGTGCTGCACATGCTCGGACAGCGAGAGCTGGCCCGAGTGCTGCTTCCGTGGGTGAGCTGAGCAAGCACGAGGTCCGCGAGCGCGCCCTCGCGATGGGTCTTCGGACCGCGAGCAAGCCCGACAGCCAGGACGTGTGCTTCATCACCGCTTCGGGAGGACGGCGCGACTTCCTCGGCGACCGCATCGCCCTGCACCCCGGCCGAGTCGTCGACACTGCGGGCACCGAGATCGGGCGCGTCGACGCGGTCGAGCTCGTCACCCTCGGCCAGCGACGCGGGCTCGGTGCCGCGGTCGGGGAGCGGTCGTACGCGGTCGACGTCGACGTCGCCGCCGCGACCGTCACGGTCGGAAGCGCGGACGACTTGCTGACCGAGTCACAGGCGCTCGACGCGATCACGTTCGTCGGCCCGGTCATCTCGGGCCGTGTGCTCGCGCAGTGCAGCGCGCATGGCGTTCCCCGCTCCGCGCATTCTCGACGCCATGACGTTGACGTGGGACGAGCCGCAGCGCCGAGTCGCGCCGGGGCAGAGCATCGCGTTCTACGACATGGACGACACCGAGCTGCTCGGCGGCGCCACCGCCGCCTGACGGCGCTCGATCAGGTCTGGGCGCGGCCTCGCTCGACGATCTTCAACCTGCGCCGCTCGACTTCGGCCGGATCGAACCCCGCTTCGCGCTGCCAGGCCCGGGCGTCGCGACGCTCGACCTCCCACCCGTCCGCAACGGTTCCCGCGACGACCCCGTCGTAGGTCTTGCGGATCTGACGCACGCCGCGCTGATCGTTTCCCACGATGTCGGTGGCGAGGCGCCGGCAGAACGGGATCAGCTCCTCGTGGGCGACGACATGGTTCACGAGACCCCACGCCAGCGCCTCGTGGGCGTCGAGGAAGTTGCCGGTGAAGCTCATCTCGCGGGCGCGCCGCACGCCGATGGCCTGCGACAGCAGCACGGTGAGACCCCAACCGGGCATCACGCCGACGCGCGTGTGCGTGTCGCCGAACCGCGCTCGTTCCGAGGCCACGAGGAAGTCGCAGTTCGAGCGCGATCTCGAAGCCGCCGGTGATCGCCGGGCCGTTGACGGCGCCGATGACGGGCTTGTCCATCGGAGGGAACGGGCCGCCGATCGTGCTGCCGGCTCCGAGGTTGCCGCCCGACGAACCGAGCTCCTTCAGGTCGAGGCCGGCGCAGAATGCCGGGTCCGCACCCGTGAGGATCACCACGTCGACGTCGTCACGAGCATCCGCATCGCGCAGCAGGTCAGGTAGCAGCCGCAGGACTTCGGACGACAGCGCGTTGCGCGCCTCGGGTCGATTCAGCGTGACGGTCGCGATGCGATCGCTCACCTCGAGCAGCACGTGATCGGTCACGGCATCACCTCTTCGTCTTCCGGCGGCAGGAACTCGAGCTTGAGGTCGCCGAGCCGCACGAGCGTCGACGCGATCCATCCGCCCATCGCGCTGAAGTGATCGTCGAGGATCGAGCCGTCGGCGAGAGGCTCCTCGGTCAGCTCGTAGGTGCCTTCGTAGGAGACCTCGATCGCGTACGCGGGATCGTCGAGCGCGTCGCGGTAGAGGGTCTCGACCGTCGGCCCGAACCGCTCGAGCGGCGCCGAGGTGCCGATGGGCGGGCTTTGGGAGGGGAGCGCGGCGAGCACGAGCTCCGCGTTCGGGTGGGCGGCGAGACGCTGGATGCGCAGACGGATCTCGATCTCGATGCGGGGCGGATCGTCGATCTGCTCGTCCTGCAGCCACAGGCGATACGCGGTCTGCGACCATGTCGGCCAGTCGAAGGCGACGACGGCCACCACCGCGGGGGGAACCCCTCGCCAGGGAGGCCGTACGACGTCTCCCACGTGACGTCGCCGAGGAGGACGTCGACCTGGAAACGCTCCTCGACATCCTTCTGCCGCTCGAGGAAGGCGGATTCGAGGGTCTCGCGGAGCGCTCCGATGGCGTCGGTGAAGACGTGATCGAGCATGCGCGGCTGAGGCTACCGGGCGCGTGCGAACCTGGCGCATGAGCGGGAACGAGAAGTTCGGCCTCGTCGTCGTCGCCGCTTCGTTCGTCGTGTTCGTGGTGTGGCTCGTCGCTGCTCGCGCCGTGGTGCGCCACCAAGCCGAGATCCACCCCGGTCCGGCGACGATGGACCTCGGACCGGAGTCACCCGCGGTCGTGAACCACGTGATCCACCGACGGCTCACCGCGAACGCCGTGCCGGCGACCCTGCTCGACCTCGCGGCACGCGGATGGGCCGAGGTCTTCGCCCCGCACCAGGGCGCGACGATGGTGCGCTTGCGGGGGGTCGAGCCCACCGGCGCGGCCCCCCTGACCACCTACGAGACGCAGCTGCTCGACGCGATCCGCAAAGTCGCGGGCAGCAACGATCTCCCGGCCGAGCAGCTCGCGGCCACGCTCAACCCGTCGACGCCGTGGTTCTGGACTCGCTTCCGGATGTCGGTCACACGCGAGTCGAAGCAGCTCGGGCTCGTGGACCGACCGAAGGTCGCCCGCATCCTGCTGACGGCGGACATCGCGCCGTTCATCCTCTGCGCCGGGCTCGCCCTCATCAACCCTGCGCTGCTCGGCCTCGGCATCCCCCTGCTCTTCATCCTCTGGCCGATCGCGTGGTACCTCGCGATCCGGCGAGCCCCCGATCAGCTGACCCCGGCCGGTCGCCAAGTCGCGAGCAGATGGCTCGGGGTGCGCGCCTTCATCCACGGCACGGGGAGCCTCGACGATCTCCCTCCTGCTGCAGTGCGGGTGTGGGATCGCTACCTCGCGTACGGCGCGGCGATGGACCTGTCGGAGGAAGCGGTCGAGGGGCTGCTCATGCACTTCCGCACCGACATGAAGGTGAGTGACGTCGTGCACGCGGGTCAGAGCTTCATGGACCCGAATGCGCTCGGCGGGGTTATCGCCGAGCAGATGGCGCAGGCACACGCCGACAAGCTGCACGAGATGGGGTACACCGAGTCGACGCCCTTCGGGCCCGATGGGGGTGACTTCTGCGCGCTCGCCTCTTCGACACAGCGCGGTCTGAGCGCGGGCATCCCGGCGTGGGGCACGACGTTCCCCCAATGGGCACAAGCCCTCAGTCGCCGCGCCGACGCCCTGCGCGACTCGGCACCGCCCGAGATCGCGGGAGCCGTGTGGGCGATCCATCACGAGGTCTCGCCGATGCTCGCTGAGCTCTCGCACGCGACCACGATGCAAGCCATCGCTCCCGCGATGAAGGGCTACGAGACCGTGCTCTCATCGCCCGACGATGAAGCAGCACGCCGAGCGGGTCGCGGTCTACCTGCGCGACCAGTGCCACCTCGTCATCGACGTGTCGCGTCTCAGCGGTCCATGACGGCGACCGGGAGGCCGAGACCCACCGAGTCGCGGATCGTCGCGATGCGACGCCCTGCTTGCACCGCCGAGCGCGGCTCGCTCACCTGATCGGGGCCGAGGAACGCGAGCGTCGCCTCGAGGTCGTCGGACAAGAACGTAAGCCCCCAGAACCGAGCTGAGCTCGTCTCCCGAGCTTCCGGTAGCGACGACTTCGAGGATCACCTCGGCCATCCGGAAGAACGCTTGCTTCACCTCGCGGCCGTCTCCCGCCGGACCTTCGCGGACACGGCGCAGCTCGACCCCTTGCTCGGCGAGCGCGTCGATCGTGCGGTCGAGGTCGGGGGTGAGCACGACGAGATGGTCGATCGCGACGACGTGGTTGGGTGCGCCGATCGCGTCCGGGATCTCCGTCGTCGACGCGGAGGTCGCGAGGCCGTCGATCACGGAGGGCACTGGCGCGCGCGAGCGCCCATGACGCGAGGCCGGCGAGTCGTTGCCGCCAATCGAGCCGGATCGTGACCGTGCCGATCGACGACGGTGTCGTCTGCGGCCACCGTGAAGCCTGCGGCACGCCAGCGGTCGGGCTCCGCGCCCACGACGAGCTCGGCGATCGTGGGCGACGTCATGACACGCCCAGCTGCCACCACAAGAACGCGAGCACATCGGCCAGCTCGTCGGCCTGCTTCGCGAGTGGCTTGCCGGCGCCGTGGCCGGCTCGATCCTCCTGCCGCAGCAAGATCGGATGCTCGTCTCCGCACGACGTCGCCCACTGCAGCGCGGCGGCCATCTTGCGGGCGTGGTTCGGATCGACTCGGCCGTCACCTTCCGCGGCGGTGAGCAGCACCGCGGGGTAGCAGGTGCCCGGCACGACGTGGTGGTACGGCGAGTAGCGCGAGCACCCACGCCAGCTCTTCGGGCACCTCGGGATCGCCGTACTCCGGTGTCCAGAGCTTCCCGATGAGGTGCAGGTGGTAGCGCACCATGTCGAGGAGCGGCACTGCGCAGTGGACGGCCCGTGCGAGATCGGGGCGCTGCGTGATCGCGGCCCCCATCAGCAGCCCGCCGTTCGATCCTCCTCGCAGCGCGAGTCGGCCTCGCGATGTGAGCGCGTTCGAGACGAGCCAATCGCCGGCGGCGTGGAAGTCGTCGAACACCTGTTGCTTGTGCTCGCGCATGCCCGCTCGGTGCCAGTCCTCGCCTTCCTCGGCGCCGCCGCGGATGCACGCGTCGGCGAACATTCCGCCCGCCTCTGCGACGGCGATCGCGATCGGGGAGTACGCGGGCGTCGCCGCGATCGAGAAGCCGCCATACCCGGTGAGCAGGCATGGCGTGTCGGCCGAAGCGGTGACGTCGGCTCGCCGCACGAGGAACATCGGCACGTCGACGCCGTCGGTCGACGGGTAGCGCACCTGCTCGACATGGAAGCGGGCAGCGTCGACGGGAGACGACGAGGTGCCCCATCGTTCGATGCCGTGCTGAGCAGTCCAGCGGTGCAGCGTCGCGGGAAGCGCGAACGACTCGAGCTGAACGAAGGCCTGCGTCTGCGCATCGTCTGCGTCGAAGCCCGCGAGCGACACCGGGCCGGGCAGCGCGATCTCGCTCATGTCGGTGCCGTCGAGCGCGTAGGAGCGCACCACCGCGAGGGCCGACTTCGTGCCGTGCACCAGCAGGCGATCTCCCGCGACCTCGACGCCGCCGGAGTCGATGACCACCTCGCTCTGCGCGATGAGCGTCTGCCATGCATCGCTCGTGGGCGCGTCGACCGATGCGGTGAAGACGCGGCCACGAGGCGCGTCGAGGTTCGTCACGCCGATGAGCCGGTCGTCGACGACCCGCACGTACGTCTGCGCTTCGACGCCTTCGATCAGCGTCGTGCGCGCACCCGACTCGCGGTCGATGAGGTGGACGTCCGCGCGGCTCCATCCGATGTTGCAGTGCACCGCGAGCCAGCGGCCGTCACGCGAGAGCGTGATCGACTGCATCGACTCCTCGATCGGCAGGTCTCCGAAGACGAGCTCGTCGTGGCCGGGATGGTCGCCGACGACGTGCCACCAGACTCGCTCGCCGTACTCCTGCCCAGACGGGTACCGCGTGTACAGCGAACGCGCGCGCCATCGGGTGTCCATGCGACCGAGGACCAGCGGGTGTCGGGGATCGTGTCCGTGAGCAGCTCGCCCGTCTCGACCTCGATGATCCGCAGCGTGGAGCGCTCGTCACCGCCGAGAGACACGCCGAACGCGACCCGCTGCCCGGCGGGGGAGGGGTAGTACCAGTCGAGCGCGGCGGTGGAGTCGTCGAGCAGCGCGGCGGGGTCGATCAACGTGGCCGGCGCGGCCGCCGCGCACTCGCGGAACGGACGATCAGCCGGAACTGCGCCTCGCCGCCGCCCCGTTCGAGGGTGAAGACCCGGTCACCGGTGATGCGACACGACGTCGAGATCGGCGCGCCGAGCAGATCGACGAAACGACGGTGGAGATCGGCCCGAGCGGGAAGGGCTTCGAGGGCGCGGCGAGTGCGCTCGTTCTGAGCATGGACCCACTCGAGCGTTTCGGGGGAGGCGGCTGCTTCGAGCCACCGGTACGGATCGGCGACCTCGTGCCCGTGGAGGACATCGACGGTGTCGCCGCGAGGGGCGACCGGCGCGGGGTCAGGGCGAAGAGTGTCGAGGTGGGGCAGATCAGCCTCGGCCGCAGTTCGGCTTCTTGCCGTGGTTTGCCTTGTTCCGCCGCATGCGCGCCTTGCGCTTCTTCGTCTTCTTGGACATAGGGCCGACAGGCTACCGGGTCACCGTGCTCCGGCTCTGGGCGGCGGCGCCGGGGGAGTGGGGGCGGGTCTGACCAACGGACGGTTGTCCGTGATCCGCATGCCGTGCACGGGGTAGAGCTTCGGCACGCGCTGGCCGGGAGTGCGGGCCACCCACGCCTTGAACGCCGACTCTGACTCCCAGACGTCGATGACGCAGATGCCATCCGCGGTCGGGCTGCACACGTGGAGCACGAGCCCGGCGTCGGGGCCTCCCCGCTCGTCGACCGACTTCTCGTAGTGGTCGTAGGCCTCGAGCAGCTCGGGGATCGTGCCCCGAACCATGACCACGGCCATGACGGCGTCGGTGCTGCCCGCCGTGACACGAAAGGCTTTGCTCAGACTGGACGGGATGTCGATGCCCTGGCCGGGGACGGCCGAGGCTCCGGCAGGGGTCGGCGGAGCGAGAGGCTCGCCGCCAGAGACGACAGTGAGGGTGGAGGGACCGGCTGCCGCCTTGTCCTTCCTCAACTTCATGGCCACATCCTATGAATCGGCCGGTGGGGTGGCGCGGTTGAGCGATCAGGCGTGCGCGCCGGCCCACTCGAGCAGGTCGTCGGCCTCCATCGTGTTGACGATCGTGTCGATCGGCACCTCACACTCGGCGGCGCGCGGACATCCGTAGGGCTGCCAGTCGAGCTGTCCGGGGGCGTGCGCGTCGCTGTCGATGGAGAAGCGGCACCCGAACTCGACGGCCAGCTTCAGCAGTCGACGGGGAGGATCGAGACGCTCCGGCCGGCAGTTGATCTCCACCGCGGTATCGAACTGCTTGCACGCCATGAACACGATCTCGGCATCGAAGGTCGACTCCGGCCGTCCCTTGCCGACGACCTTGCGTCCCGTGCAGTGACCGAGGATGTCGACGTGCGGGCTCGCCACTGCGAGGACCATGCGCTCGGTCATCGCCTGGCGCTCCATCCGCAGCTTCGAGTGCACGCTCGCGACGACGACATCGAGGCGGGCGAGCAGGTCCTCGTCGCAGATCGAGGGAGCCGTCCTCGAGGATGTCGACCTCGATGCCAGTGAGGATCCGGAAGGGAGCGAGCTCGGCTCGTCAGGTCGTCGAGCACTTCGAGCTGGTTCAGCAGGCGCTCGCCGGACAGGCCGTGCGCGACGGTGAGCCGAGCGGAGTGATCAGTCAGCACCATGTACTCGTGGCCGAGCTCGATGGCGGCGCGCGCCATCCTCTCGATGGGTGCGCCGCCGTCGGACCAGTTCGAGTGCGTGTGGCAGTCGCCCCGGATCGCCGCCCGGAACACGGCACCTTCGGCCGAAAGCGGGATGACCGTCTCCTCCTCGAGCTTCACCAGGTAGGACGGCACGTCCCCGTTCACGGCTTCGGTGATGACGCCCGCGGTGACAGGGCCGATGTGGTTCAGCTCGGTCAGCGTGCCGGTCTTCGCGCGCGCCTCGACCTCGCTGGGATCGAGCTCGGCGATCGTGTCGCGTGCGTTGGCAAACGCCTTCACTCGATGCGACGGTTCGAGGGCACGGTCGAGGAGGAAGACGATGCGATCGAGCGCGGCGACAGGATCCACGGTCAGGCGGGCCTCACCGCCAGCGGGATCGACGTGCAGCCCTTGAGCAGGAAGCTCTCGGTGCCCACGATGTCCCCGCTCAGCTCGAGCGTCGACGTGCGGTCGAACAGGACCTCCGCGGTGACGCGGGCTTCGAGCCGTGCGAGTGGTGCACCCAGGCAGAGGTGGATGCCATGGCCGAAGCCGACGTGGTCGGTGGGCTGCCGGTCGAGCCGATAGGTCGCAGCGTCGGGGCCCCACTTGGCCTCGTCTCGGTTGGCGGCCGCGAAGAGCACGAGCAAGCGGCTGCCCGCGTCGAGCGCTTGGCCGCCGACCTCGGTCGGGGCGCGTGCCGCGGAACAGGCACTGCACCGGGCCGTCGTAGCGCAGCTGCTCCTCGAACGACGCGGCGATCTTCGTCGGGTCGGCGCAGGGCCGCCTCGACGTCGGGGTAGTCGACGAGCATCCGCGTCCAGTTGCCGAGCAAGTTGGTCGTCGTCTCGTTGCCAGCGATCAGCAACAGGATGCAGAAGCCCACGAGCTCGTCGACCGTGAGCGGCGCCTCACCGTTCGCGCCCCGGGTCACGAGCATGCTCACGAGGTCGTCCTTGGGATTCGCCGGTCTTCGATCACCTCGACGAAGAACTCATGATAGCGCCAGCCGGTATAGGTGAGGCGGAGTAATCGGGCGAGAAACGGAGGGACCCGATGCAGGTATCGGTCGGCTCCGTGAGATGCGGCAAGACGGATTCCTGCCAGCAGTGAGCACGGCCCAGATGCGGTCGCAGAAGCTTGAGGTGGGACAAGACGAGGTGTATGTTCCGTCAGAAACTTGTGGCTTGCTGAAGGACATTGTGGAAATAGGCAATAGTGGCACCATCCGCTCGCCCGGTGACAGTGATCTCACAGTCAGACCCGCAGCGCCGGACGGTGACACTGAATACATCGTTCACTGTCGTCTCCCTGGGAGTGCTTAGGGCTTTCTGTAATCCCTAGGAGACCTCGGAAATGCCCGTTTTGTCTACCATCGACCGTCGGCACTCCGGTACTACTGGTTGAACTCGTGATGTCGTGCCGTTCTCGGTGGGTCTGATAGTCAGGCCGGTCTCGGCGAGGCAGCCGTCGATGAGGCCGCTGCGGTACTGGATATGCCGTAGGCCGGGCGGATGCCCTGGATGAGTCACTCTTCGAGTTGCCCACCGATCGAGTGACGCTGCTAGAACGTCTGCACAGGTCAGGGCCTCGCGCAGTTCCTGGTCCGAGCCCAAGTCGATGAAGCTCAGTGAGGTGTCCCCTGGAGTGTGGACAAAGGGGACACCTCAGAATCGATCAAGCAGGGAGGTGTCCGCCCGACAGCTTCGCCCTGCCTACGCCGCGGCTTTCGGCATGGCCCCCCACCGGGCCTCCAAACCGGCTTCGGAAACTCGAACGTGGCCCAGACGAGTGACAGTTCACGCGCTGCAACCCAGCCCCATATCCGTCAGATTTGAGCCGCGCGGGACACTTACGGGGCGTCAGCCAGCGGTTCTTCTCAGACACCGGGCACGACCTGAGGCTGGCCATCGCGGAGAAGTAGAAGGCTCGCAGCAGGCCGCGGTGGTAGCGGCGGGGTCGGCGCAGGTTGCCGCTGACGCGGCCGGAGTCCCGAGGAGCCGGGGCCAGGCCGGCGAAGCCGGCCAGGCGGTCGGCGCTGCCGAAGGCGGCCATGTCGCCGCCGGTCGCGGCGAGGAACTCGGCGCCGAGCATGGACGCCCATGCCGGGCATGCTGAGGATCACCTCGGCGTGCGGATGCTCGCGAAACCGGGCCTCGATGAGCTCGTCGAGTTCGGCGATCTCGCTCGTCGAGGGCCATCACCCCCTTGGCCAGGCGGGCCACCATGGCGGCGGCCAGTTGCTCGCCGGGCAGGGCGGTGTGCTGGGCCTCGGCGGCCTCAACGGCGGTGGCGGCGAGCGGTCGCGGCGTTGCGGACCTTGCGGTTCCGCAGCCACGTCTCGATCCGCGTCGCGCCGGCTGCGGCGGATCGCGGCCGGGGTCTGGTAGCCGGTCAGCAGCATCGACCGGGCCCTTGTTGCGTCAGGTCCAGCGCCCGCTCCAACGCCGGGAAGATCTCCAGCAGTTGGGCGCGCAGCCGGTTGATCTGCCGGGTGCGGTCGCAGACCAGGTCGGTGCGCCGGGCGGTCAGGGTGCGCAGGTCGACGGCGATCTCGTCGCCGGGCCGCAGCAGACCGAGGTCCCGGCGCATGCGGGCCTGGTCGGCGATGACGAAGGCGTCCTTCGCGTCCGTCTTGCCCTCGCCCCGGTAGGCGGCCGAGGCGCGGTGGACGGCCAGGCCGGTGATGTAGAGCATCGGCTGGTCGTGGCTGAGCAGCAGCCCGATCAGCAGCGCGGCCCCGCCGTGGTTGAGGTCGACCGCCCAGAGCACCTCGCTCGTCGACAGCGCCAGCGACATCGCCGATCAGTTCCAGCAGCTCCGTCTCGTCGTTGAGGACCCGTCGCGACAGCAGCCGCTCGCCGTCCGCGTCAATCACCACGCAGTGGTGATGCGCCTTGCCGATGTCCACTCCGGCCCAGATCTGGGCCACGGTCACCTCCGCCAGCTCGTCGTCGCTACCAGCCCAGCAGACGACCTCGCCGACGTTGTCCCTACACAGCGATCGAGTCGCATCTCCCAATTAGCGGTCGAGTCGTCGCGGGGCTCCGGGCGGCCAAGTCCTTTGAGCCATCCAGCGGCGACAGCCATGACAGCCATACCCGGCGCCCCTGGGCTCCCGATCCTACGAATGACCAGCTCCGGCCCGCTTGAAAGGTAGGACAAGCTAAGATCTCCTACGATGCCGCATCCTGCTCTCACCATGGTCAAGAGGCGCCGACCCCAAATTGACGACACATCTCAGGACTTGGGCCAGACCCGAGTTTCGGCTCCAGCGGAAGGGCGGCGATGAGATTATAGGGTGCGGTACAGAGTGTGAGGGGGGCTGAGTGCCCGCTCCAAGGTCAGTTGTATGCCGCCACCCGCAGGGATGCGCGTGACGAGCGGCTGTACAGTTGCGCTCTGGCGAAGTACTTGGTGGGTCGGCGCACGTTCGCGTTGGCGCTGGAGTCGGCGTGGCTTGTCCCGCGCAAGCGGATGCCGCCGCCGAAGGTCTCGTCTGGATCCGTACAAGCTGATCATCGACGGAATGCTGCCGACAGCCTGGACGCTCCTGACGAGCGACCATGCTCACGAGGGTGTTCTTCATCGGTTGCTCGACGAGTGCGGCGCCGAAGACGTGACCTACGCGATGGTGCGCGACTACGTCTACTACCGGCGCCGGGAGATCCCATCGAGGAGGGCCTCGGGCCCCCGACTTCGTTCATCCCGCAGACCCACCGCCCTGGCGATGAAGCGGAAGGCGACTTCGGTGACGTGCGGATCAACCTGGCCGGCGCCCCGACCAAGTACTTCCTGTTCTCACTTCGGCTATCGTGTTCAGGCCGCGCCGTCCACAAGATCTTCTAGCTCCTGCGGGCAACAAGCGTTCCTTGAAGACCATGTCCACGCACTCCACGCGCTGGGCAGCGTCCCCTTCGGGAAGATCCGTTATGACAACCTGCGGGCAGCGGTCGCCCAGGTGCTGGGGCTGACCCGACGCCGGATGGAATCGGAGCGGTGGACTGTGTTCAGTTGGCGCTCTTCGATCACCAGCCTCTATTGCCACCCGGGCACCGAGCAGGCCATCGAGCCGCCCTGCCGAGCGCTGCGGCTGCCTACCATCCGCTCCCAGTTCGGCGAGATCTCCGACGCCGCGGCCATACCAGATGTCCTACCGCGGATTCCTGGCCGAGCTGCTGATGGCGCGAATGCGACGACCGGGCCCGGCGCCGCAGCGAACGCCGGATCAAGGCCGCCGGGTTCCCGCGCGATAAACCGTTGCGCGCCTTCGATTTCGACGCGAACCCCGCCATCGACCCCGCCGCGATCAACACCCTCGCCTCCTGCGACTGGGTCCGGAAAGGCCTGCCGCTGTGTCTGATCGGCGATTCCGGCACCGGCAAGTCGCACCTGCTGATCGCTTTGGGCACCGAGGCCGCGATGCAGGGCTTCCGGGTCAAATACATGCTCGCGACGAAGCTCGTCAACGAGCTGGTCGAGGCCGCCGACGAGAAGATGCTGGCCAAGACCATCGCCCGTTACGGCCGGGTCGACCTTCTCTGCATCGACGAGCTCGGCTACATGGAACTCGACCGCCGCGGCGCTGAGCTGCTGTTCCAGGTTCTCACCGAGCGGGAAGAGAAGAACTCCGTCGCTATCGCGTCGAACGACAGCTACTCGGGCTGGACGAAACGTTCACCGACCCTCGGCTCTGCGCGGCGATCGTCGACCGGCTCACCTTTGGCGGCAACATCATCGAGACCGGCACCGACTCCTACCGGCTCGCCGTTACTCGGGCCCGCGCAGAGCAGGCCGCGGCCAGTTGAACCCGCCACCCGACCCCGCGCCTGGTACCGATGCGCTGATCGCCTTCGTCCGCGACAGGTTGGCCGAGGAGGAACTCCATGCTGACCTGTTCCACAGAGCTAATCTGCACGATCGCACGCGACGGGCAGGAGAAGGACGATCCCCGCGCCCCTCTTCGGCACTGCCGCTGCCCAGCCCCCGCCCGGCTAATAGCCCGCGCGCACACGCTGCTGGACATCCTGCACACCTGCGAAGAGCAGATCCGCCGCACCACCGACGACCCCCGATGGCAGCTCGGCCCGCTCCCGCAGAAATCTCCCTGCGCGCCCTGGCACTGCCCTACGAACTACACCCCGCCTTCAGCGACCACTGGTATCCCTGAACACTCTCTGACATCACACCTCGCCCGCAATACCGCCGATGGCACACGAAGTGGAGTCACTTCCCGGCTCTAAAAATATTTTCGTAGGTCTTGCCAAGCTGCCGTCGGTAACCTTCGAGGGCGTACCGACATCAGTCGGCGGCAACGACGACGATCAAGGTCAGGGACGACTCCTGGCGATTGAGGACAACGAACTCGTGGAAATCGGTTGGCACTTCTCCCCAGTCGTGGAACGCCTCGAGGCTGAGATCCGACAGCTTCCCGCCGCCGATCCGGAAGATCATCTCGACCACCAACGCGATCGAGAGCCTGAACGCGCGCTACCGGCGCTCGGTCAACGCCTGCAAACATTTCCCAGGACGAGACCGCCGCCCTCAAGCGGCTCTACCTCGCCCCCCTCGCCCTCGACCCGACCGGGAAGGGCCGCAAGCGGTGGACCAGCCGCTGGAAAGAAACCATGAACACCTTCAGCCGCCTGGCCGAACGAGCGTAAGCCAACCAGACCAACAAGAAACCTCTACGCCAACCGAGTGGCGAGCACCGCTTTCGTGATACTCTCCGGATCTATTCGTATTGTTGAAATTTATCACCTCGGGCCGCGCGGACTAATGACCGTATGCGGCTTCGAATAATTGTTCTGGTGAGATGGCTCCGGGGTCTCCATGTGTGCTTCCCGGTACGTTGGCGTGACCATAGTGTCCAGGAGTCGTGTACCAGACGGTGCGAGGTCGCAGGGAAGGAGACATGAAGGCTGAGAGGGTTCCCTGCGGGGAAGGTGTCTGGGATTTTCCAGGATCTGATGGCTTCCATCAGCAGGCGGAATCTAGGCCAGGCATACAGTATTTGGTGAATGGCTTTTTTGCGTATGCGAGAACTTCGATCTGGATACATGCGATCCCGGTGGCGTTGGGGTTGTCCCCATGGTTCTGCCCGCATGGAATGGGCTCTTCGGTCAAGCGGCATGAACTGGGCGAGACGGTCAGTGGTGGGGTCGTAGAGGAAATGGGGCGCGAGATGCTGACTCGTCAGGTAGTGGGCCATGTTGTCGAACAGTCGGTCCCCTGCCCGGGACTCAGTTGTGTGCCAGACAACTCTCGCTGGCAGCCCCGGTGTTTCCATGGAGACGTTTCGTCGACGTATGCCGCATGCTCGGCACCTTGACGCACACAGTGCCGCTTCTGGGGAGGGGCTTCGGCTCCTCGTGGTGGGCTTTCTGCGACTCAGCACTGAATTTCAGTGGATGGCTAACTGGGGGTGCCCAGTCTGTCAGGGAAGTGAGATGAGTCCAGCCAGAATGACTGCAATCGCTGCGGACGCCGGGCCATGTGTCGCTTCCCGCCAGGACACGTTTCGTTTCACTCGGCCATTTTGGGGACCCTGTGAATATTTTCAGAGCTGGGCGGCAATCTTTTCTGTGTCGCGGTAGTAGGTGGTGAAGGGGACATGGAGTTCCCGGAGTAAGGGCTCGTCTCCCGGGTACGGGTGCTCGTCAAGCAGCCTTGCCACCTGGGCCGGATCGGATCGAGCTGTGCCCTGAAAAAGCCGACGCCGTCCGCAGCCCTCATTCGTCTGCTTGAGCTGTACATTATCCTTCCGCAGGGCCGCTTTCCCCTCACGCTCATTGGTCGTGTGCAACGCCCAACGACTCGCCCGGCGACTCACCCAGCACCCTCCCATTAAAACTCTTGAAAATTTCTCGAAGCGCGAAGACCCGGACCCCGCGCCGCCCCCATCAACATGTTGATACATTATGGACTCTTGGTAACATTTTGAATGGCAGCAAGTCAATTACCGGTTTTGGAGAAGTGTTGATAGTCGGGATGCGCCCATCGGCCGCCCCATTGCCAGCCCACTGCGGCGAAGGCTTTACTGACAGCGTCTCCGGGTGGATCATTCCTGGGGATTTCAGTGCACGTTTGGGTCTTTTGAACTGGCGGCCGGATATACGTGCCCGTGGGCGTCTACGTAGGGGTTCTCCGCCGGGTTGATGTCAAGGCCGTCTTGGTAGGAATAATAGGGAGAGTAAGCCGGGAACTCCTGTAACAGAGCGGCAGTTGAACACAGAGGAGGTGTTATCCGCCTTCATCGACGCCACATCGTTCCCCAAATATTCTGCCATGACACGCCCTCCGGCAAATAGGGAACTTCGCATTATGGCTTTGCCGAATACATAGAGCACGTCGCTAACGACGCTGTCCCGGACGATCATCTTCGCCTCGATGAACCATGCCGTCGAAGCCCCAGTGGTTCATACGGATCATCCGGAGCCGGGCCAGGTGTCACCGGACAGCCCCGGTGGTATGTAACGCCAAGTTGGGCGGCGGATACCGCTGTGACCGTCGCAGAAAGCCCGTACCGCCGGTGGCCTGGGCTCCGGCGGCGCGAGTGCCAACGCCGGCAGCCTGCGCGGGGCAGGAGGCCAGACAGGCAGCCAAGGCTGTGGCTATGGCAACAGAGACCCGCTGGGTTACTTTCCCTCTCACACTCCTCCCTCTTTTCTGGGATACATGCCGCTTAAGGGCTGTCCCGTATCTCCGGGGCCGCTCCGACATCCGGTTCGACCGGATTCGCCGGGATCATGTTGAGGCCGCGAATCAGAACGCAACCGGACGAGCCAGCCCGTCCGTGGTGACCCACAGGCCTCTGCCCCGAGTTACGGGACAACGCTTAGGCTGGACCCCTCAACATCAGCCGAAGAACGCCAATCGCATTTATTTCGTCACGCGATATGGCTCAGGCCCATTCAGGGATTGGATGATCGGTGTTCGCGTCTATCCAGTTTCCCCGCAGCCCGTCTCGCTTGTTGAAGTAGGACTGAACTTGGCTCCTGGCAGCGGGGCCGTTTCTTGTCGCCGATTGCACGCGCATGGATATGATACATGGTGAAACCTTGCTGGGGAGTTCGGAGCCATGCGGCGAAACCCGCATACCGTAAAGCGTGCACTGCGGCGTCCCGTTGAGCGGAATCCATATTCTTTACGCTCACGTCGACCACCCCTCCGCCATCATGGGTCCCTGCGCTAGCCGCCACACCCTTATTGTAGCTTCCTTGCAGGAGACTGAGATTCTTCCCAAGACCAGTTCCGCAGAATGAAGCATCGCGGCAGTACGCCTGTTCACGGTTTTTCCGCTCACCACAGTGTGTGTGTAGTCGTGCGCGGGCTCTTTTTCCGCTAGGCGGTCTTTCAAAGGGGTCCCTCTCAGCCAAGCCCATCCTTTCGCCTCAATTTGATTGCCCTGATGTCCGATCTCTCTCCTCACTCTGTACATTTCAGTCACCGCCTTTTGAGTGCTGGGTCCATAGTTGTCGGACAATTTCACACTCTGAGGCATGAAGCCTGCCGCCTTGAGGGCAGACTGGAGTGCTTTGGCTGAAGGCAAGTTCTTCCCCACTACGGGAAGTCCTGAGGTGTACGGGTCTATAGATGCCACAACAACCTCCAGATAATAGATTTTCTCTACACCGAGAACATTTTTGCCGAGAATCACTTTGACGCCCATGCGTCACGAGGCAAGTGAACCTCCTTTGCCAGCCGAATCCCCTTCCCTCCGGGGTGACACCCAGGGATATTGAGCCGGAACAACACGGTTGCCTGCTCCGGCGATGCATCGCCGCTGGTCAGGGAGTTTCGGAAAGGCAACCTGCCAGTTTTGACTCAATAGGTGCTCAACATTGAGAGAACCGCCGCGCTCGCCGGTGCGAGGCGGGCCTCGCAGATAACACCTCGATCGCCGCACCAAGGCTGAACCACAGAGTAGCCAATTTTCTTATGTCAATTTAAACCGGTCTTTCACAGGAGACTATTTCAGATAGCCAACGGCAGCCACAAGATAGTGTGGACACTCAGTCGTTCCTGTTCCGAAATCACGGCGATAGCCCGGAGAGGTTCCATTGGTATTCCACGGGCCGAGACAGATGAGGCCTTGGTAGTGACGGGGCATCGATGTTGAGCCTGCTCGGGGTGGGAGCAGGACTCGAGCAGCATGGTCATAAACTGTGCATGTCAGTCAGCGGGCCACGGTCACCGGGCCGACGGTTCATCCGTTCAGCGGGGAAAGTACCCAGCTGGCGGTGAAACTGA
>CAWKBM010000003.1:0-485468 GCA_963847855.1 uncultured Acidimicrobiales bacterium | reverse complement strand
TCGATCGAGTGCTCAAACCACGCTGAGCTTCTTCCCGGATGGAGCCCCGTGCCAGACTCGAACTGGCTTTTCCGGATTACAGGTCCGGCGCATCGCCATCTATGCTTACAGGGCTTGTGATTCTGGAGCCAATGGAGCGAATCGAACGCTCATCGGTCGCTTACCATGCGACTGCTCTCCCACTGAGCTACATCGGCTGGAGCCAGAGGGGATATTCGAAACCCCGACCTCCGCGTTACGAGTGCGGTGCTCTTCCACTTGAGCTACTCCGGCATGGAGCGAGTGCGGAGAATCGAACTCCGTTGATCGGACTGGCGATCCGATGCCCAACCAATAGGCCACACCCGCAGAACATTTGGAGCGGACGGAGATAATCGAAATCTCTTCTCCGGGTTGGAGGCCCAGGGCACACCCTATATACCACGCCCGCTCATCTACATCTTCTGTGATGCTATTCAATTGTCAAAGACCAGCATTGAGACACACTTCTACTGCGTCGCTTCCGAGCGGAAGCGAGTTGGACAAGATGCCTCAAATGAACCGATAAAAACAAAAAAAGCGGGCGGCCATTTTTGGTGGCCGCCCGCTTCTTGAAATCGGAATGTTATTCCAAGACGGTCAGGTCACCTCGCGCGCATCATGATTGATGCGCCTCTGCGTACCTTTGACTTCGGCACCGAATTGGAATATATGTGTCACGCAGTTAAATCGTAAACTACTTTCCCAAAAAGTTCAAGCCCTTTAATCTACTCTTCACATCAGCGCTCCATGGAGCCGCCGACTTGGTTGGAGGAGGAAGTCGCTCCAGCTTTCGGAGAGGTGAGTTTCGCAACCGTCCACTTCTCCGTGCAACAACCTGGCCTAGCGATTTGCACTGGAGGCCACTATCTCTCATCTAACTCCTGCCTCGCCCCCTCGTATGAGTTAGTTAGTACGGACTGCGATCAGCCTGCCCTGACGAGTAGGCCAAGCTGCTGGAGGGCGGTCACGCCATCGTCGAGACCAACCTCTTCAATGATCTTGCCATTCTTGAGCTTCAGCACAGTCGTTCCAATGAAATGCATCTTCCGGCCGGTCGCTGCCGGCAACGATCCGACGAGAAAATCACTGAATGCCGAACCAGTGTGCGTACCGCCGCCTTCCCAACGGCCGACGACATAATCGCCCTCGGCGATGAGATCAGCAGCGCCTGAGAAGCCGAGGTCCGGAAACGCTTTGCGGAAATCAGCCATGAACGCCTTGATATCCGCATGCCCCTTACGCGGCGCATGCAGCGAGTACTGCAGGAGCATGTCGGGAGCGGCGAGCTCGTCAACGATGCCGAGATTGCAGGTTTTACCCCAGAAATCCGTGAACCAGCGGCCTACCGTGGCCTTGTTGTCTTCTTCTTTGGACATGATGGTGCTCCTTTTAAGGTCTCGTTTAGCAGAGGAGTGCGAAACGCCTCTGCCTTAGTAAATTTAGCCTGATAGTCTGCGCCGATCACTCCGTTTCTTGCTCTGACATAAAAGTGTCAAATGGGCCTGTCGCGGCAACATGCGTCCGAGGTACTGGCCTGCGATGGCCAATAGGAACTCCATCTCGGCCATGCGTCTCCTTTTTTTGGGCTTGGTGAATCGTGAAGGAATGGAGTTGATAGCGTGGGTCCATCTGCTTCGCTTTCGCAGCCAATTAACGTTGCTCTAACGCGAGTGCTTCCGCTTCCGCTTCCACGTGGCCTGGCGGAACGTCAGGTTGATCCGATAGCCGCCCACCAGAGCCGTCACCCAACCGAGAGCGCCGCAATTTGTCATTGCTACGGACACGCGAAAACCGCCCGGTGTGGTCATGTGGCGGAACGGGGCCTTGGAAACCACATCGCTAAGCCCTGACAGGATCTCCGTTTCCTCGCTGATGGCGAACTTGCGCAGAATTGTTGCACCTGGACCAACGGGCTCTTCACTCAGTTCGATATTCGAAGGATCTTCGAACAGGCTCATTGTTATGGGCCTGCCATTATGTCGCGTCGTGGAAAATGATGCCAAGTGTATGCCGCCGCCCGAGCGGATGCGGCTGACGCCGTGCCGCAGATTCACGCGATACGACGCCGCGAGTGCCGTGCACGGGCCGGTTGTGAACCGCAAAAACCACGCCGTCTCCCTGGCGAAGCGGCACGACCATCGGCCGGCGACTGCATCCGCGGGCGCTGCTCCGTCATGACGAACTCGCCCCCCGTGAAATCGGTCGCCGGGTTCCGACAATAAAATCGCAAGCTGGAGCGGAAAAACATGCTCGCCATAGAGGTCCTGGTGCAGGCAGTTGTAGTCACCGGCGCCGTACTAAGCAAAAGCGGCGTCGGTCTCCCCTGGCCCGCCTGATGGCAGCGTTCGAGAAACTCCGGCGTGCTCCTGCGGGTAGCGCACCTCGACACCCATCGCCTCGTTCCAATGGTTCGCCACCGGCACAAGACGCGGATAGACCGCCTCCCGAAGACCGGCAGACCAGAGCGGGCAGCGGATAGGCGAAATACTTGTATTCCCCGCGGCCGAAACCGTGCCGCGCCATCATGACCCGGCTGCGGAAGCAATCGTCGTTCGGGTAGAGGCCCGCCATAGCCCGGCACTCTTCCGGGGAAGAAGCTGTTCGATCAGGGCGTTGCCCTGTTGGTCTAGTTCTTTTCCGATCCCCCGCCAATCGAGCGCATCCACGCGAGCGGCAGGTTTCACGTTGATCCGCAACTGGCTAATCCCCTCGATCCGAATCATGCGTGCGCCTCCTTTTCGAGAAGCGCACGTTTTCGTTCCACGCCCCAGCGGTAGCCCGACAATGCGCCATCGTTGCGCACCACGCGATGGCAGGGGATTGCCACTGCCAGCGTGTTGGCACTGCAGGCCTGGGCAACAGCACGTACCGAATTCGGAGAGCCGATGAGCTTTGCAACGTCTGTGTAACTTGCGGTCGAGCCCGCGGGAATATTTCGCAGTGCTTGCCAGACGCGTTGCTGGAAGGCCGTTCCGCGGACATCGAGGGGAAGATCGAGGCCGAGTGCCGGCGCTTCGACGAACCCGACCACTTTCGCGACGAGTCGCTCAAAACCGCCGTCACCGCCGATGAGATCGGCTTTCGGAAACTGGTCCTGCAGCTCGCGCACAAGCGAGTCCGGGTCATCCCCGAGAAGAATGGCGCAGATACCGCGATCGCTTTGAGCCACGAGAATCGAGCCAAGCGAACATTCACCTACGGCGAAACGGATTTCCGTTTGATATCCTCCGGCACGATAGTTTGAAGGGGTCATACCCAATACCTGATTCGAGGTTTCATAAAAACGGCTGTTCGAGTTGTAGCCTGCGTCGTAAATTGCATCCGTCACCGTGTCACTCTTGCTAAGCGTTTTTCGTACAAGCTTGTCGCGATGCGCGGCGGCGTATTCTTTGGGTGTAAGCCCCGTTGTTGCCTTGAATACGCGGTGAAAATGATATGCGCTCAAGCCGACGTGCTGTGCCAGCAGTTCCAGGTTGGGCGGGGTTTCGGAGCTTTCGATCAGGCGACAGGCGGAAGCGATCTTCTCGGCGTGCTGTTCGACGAGCGATGCTTGGTTCGGCTTGCAGCGTTTGCAGGGGCGGAACCCTGCTTTTTCCGCGTCTTCGCAGGTCGCGTGAAACCGCACATTTTCGGGCTTGGGAAGGCGCGCCGCACATGAGGGGCGGCAGTACACACCAGTCGTCTTGACGGAGTAACAGAACTTTAAAGGCGACTGAGGATCGCGGGCCACAACGGATGCCCAGCGGGGATCGTTCTCCGTAATCGTTGCGAGCTGGGTATTTTTCGCTGAGGGCCTCATAGGATGTCCTTCAATTAGTCGTTACAAGTACGAATCTAACAGCGATTCCAGACTTTGACACTCCGGTTCTTGCTTTCAAATTCCGTTGGGTTTGTTGCTGAACTCAGCTGTCAAGAGGTATGCGTGCCGCTTTGATCGGATTGTGAATCGAACCAGCGCATTGAGAGCCTATGTCCCAGTGAGTGGGTCACGTGGCCGAAGAGCGCCCAAGGCATAGACGTTAATGGACGGGCGTGGAAATTCCGAATGGGACGCGCGATGCTGCCATGTAGACAGGCGGCGACTCTTCTCGCAATCCGTTGGTTGGCTACAACTCGGCTGGGTTTCCGTCCATCGTGTGACGGCCAACTGGTCAAGCTGGACGTCACAGTTCGGGCCTTCTAGAATCAATAGCTTGCCAAGCTCAAGTCGCAACCTTATTGGTGCATCGGAGGGTCTAGTCCAAGGGCATCCCTTGTTAAGTAGGCAGAATCGATAGCAAGTACCTAAGAATGAGTTGTTTACAGCTAAACGGAGGGTTTGGAGGGTCTGTGATTTCCTTGTAAGCTATTGAAAATATGGAGCGGGGGACGGGATTCGAACCCGCGACGTCCAGCTTGGGAAGCTGGCATTCTACCACTGAATTACTCCCGCATCGTTGAATCAAACACCGACCAGTTTGCGAATCTGCCGAGTGGCAGCATTCCCAGCCACACTGTAACACACGCCGAACACGGCCAAGTGCGCACTATTGCATCCAACCGCGTACCAGTTCCCATGCCGCGCGAATCAGAAATCCGCTCGACACCAGGAACATCATGACCAAGCCGGCGTTGCTCCAGAAACCGTTCCTGTGTTTTCCCATCAGCACTCTGTCATTGGTGATTCGATACAAGGCAAATGACATCAGCGGCATCAGCACCAAGCCGACGGCGCTCGCCAGCAATCCCAGGAACACCGGCTTCCAGGAAGTGAACAGCACGTAGAGCGGTGTCACGAACCAGAACAGAATGATCCCGCGATAGATCGGATCTTTCTGCAAAGGCCGATCCTGCACCGCCGGACCAACAATTTTTCGAATTCCCGGCAACACGTTGCGGCACATGTCCGTCACGATCATTCCGTTTCCGGCTGAGATGGCAAGTGTGCCGCAAAACGCCGCGCTCCACAGCCCGATACCGAGAACGAATCGCCCGAATGTTCCAAGGATGGACGCGAACAAGCCGAACAGATCGCTGATATCGCGCGGCGGCGGCCCCCCGAACAGCGTTCCGGCGGCGGTGATCTGCACCAGAGCTCCTGCCAAAAATATGGTTCCTACGCCGAACAGCAAGTCGCGCTGCTGGATTTTCAAATCATCCACTGAAAGCCAGCCCTTGGCGCGCACAAAGTAGGAATAGGCGATGTTCTGGGTGGTGCCAACTTCGGTTCCGATGATCGCCATCGCCAGCAGGAGGGTTCCGTAACCGCCGGCCTCTTCACCGCGCGACGGAAGAAAAAGACCCCGGATGATCCCGCCGGGATCGGGATGAGACGCGCCAGCAGCCCCCACCAGCGCCACCCCCATGCAGAACACAACCCATCGGAGAACTCGTTCCAAAGTGGTGTATCCGCCCGTGTAGAGAAACACGAGCGACGCCACCACGGTGAACAGCGCCCAAATCGTGACGCCGTGCGGTCCCAATGGCGCCACCATGTTCAGGCATTGGCCAAACAGCGGATACTTGAACAGGCTGTAGAAATGCCGCACCAGCGTCATCGAGACGAACACCACCCAGACCAGCCAGTTTCCGATCCGGCTGTAACCCTGGATTAGCGTCTCCCCGGTTACCAGCGTGTATTTCGCTGACGCCCTGAGCCAGACGAAGCGAAACAGTCCTGCGATAATCAGGAGCCATAGAAGTTGGTAGCGATGCTGTGCTCCGACCGCGGAATTCGTTACGAAGTCGCCAACTCCTACGGTGGAAAGTGCGAACACGATACCGGGGCCGATGCCGGCACCACCGGAAAGCAGCCGCCTCCATGCGGGGATGGCGCGTCCTGAATCTTCGATCGCGGCGGCGGGGCCGCCATGTCAGGAACCCGCGGCGATACTCGCCGCCGGTACGACATGGAGAGGTTGAATTTTGGAGGCCGACGTCACATACGGCTCGCGCCGCACCACGCCGAGGTTGGCTCCGTTTTTCAAAGACTGAGCCATCATGCGGTGGCCGCCATCGCGCGAGGAAAGAAATTCCACCACCGCCTCAATTACGCGTTCTTCTTCCAGAGCGCCCACGCGAGGACTGATCACCACGCTGACATGCGGCAAACCATCGATCTCCTCTTCCATCAACTGGTAGTCCGACGCGCCGCCGCCGAACTTCGACGGAAGGACGGTCTCGAGCAGCGTGTAAGGTCCGTGCCTATGAAGGTGACACCGGCGCTGGTGAGTTTCTCGTAACTCCGAATCGAATGAAGTGTGGTGTTCATGCCGAGTTGACCCAGCGCACAGCTGCATTTTCTGGAGTCAAGAACACCATAGTCGTCACTCTCCATGTTGAGCAGTACCTTCGATGCCGAGGGTAGCAGAGTGGTGAAGTAAAACGCGTTGACAGTGATTTCGCTCCCGGCGACGCGATGCGGTCTCTGGATGGCGGCCAGCCGGTAACTCAGCAGGTGCACTTCGTCGATCTTCAGGAGCCGCGCACGCCAAAGCGACGATTCCTGCTTCGGACATCGCATAGTGTGGGAACACAGTAACGCCAGCCTGGCGGCAAATTGCAGCGCGGGCTTCGGTGAACGGCTCGCTGCCGACTCGAAACACACTCCCGCTGATGTTGAGGCCGGCGTCCAGCGCCGCCCGCGCGACGCGCACTCCAACCGACGAGACCACATCCAGCACCGCGGGCGCGCCTTCCGCTCTCTTCTGAGCCAACCATTGGGCCACACGCAAGGCGTCTTGCAACGGAGTGTATTCCGGCAGCGGGATGTGCTTCCCCTGCCAGCCAGCGGCTAGATGCGCGTAGCGCGTGAACAGAGCGTAACGCCATTCTTCAGGTCCGTAGGTCATCTGCTTCTCTGAGAACCAACGCTCCACCCGATGACCCATCCGGGCTTGGTAGAGAGTTTTCATGAATCCGGCCAGGCCTGGAGGCGCGGTGCGGTACAGGACCATCGGCCGGTATAACGAGCCGGCCCCCTCGAGAAACAACATTTCGATGCCAGCCTGGTTGGCTACCAAGTTGAGGTCGACTGCAATGCGCCGCGGCGCGCCGGTGGACCCGCCGGATTGATTCTCCAGATGCCGGCTGGCGAGCGGGTTTGCAAAGTCCGAGGGCCGCACCGGCAGCTCCAACCCCGGCCGCCGAATGGGCTGACGGCCCCGGAACTCATCCAACTTGACGAAAATCCCTTCTCGTTCCAGGCGATTCAACGCCGATTCCAGGCCGTCGGAGCGTACCAGCCGGTCCAGATCGCCGAATTCGACACCAGCGCGGCCGCACAATGCCAGATAAGGGCTGTTCGCGTTTTCGAAAATCGCGGATCTCGCGAAACGAAGGAAGTTCTCTTCCCGGAACTCCAGCATCCGGAGCACGCGCTTCCGGGCCTCCTCGACGCTAATCGTTGTCTTCAGGAATTCGTGGAAGGCCCGCGCAAACCGGAAGAACATTGGCAGGTCGTTCATGATATGGTCTGCAATCCGTTCTTTCTGGTCAAAACGCGAGGCGAAGGCCGAGCTGGATTTCGCGGCTGGGCTGAGCATGCGTGATACGCCCGACGTCCTCCACCAAGCCGGACGAGGTAAAAACTGTGGCCCGGTTTTGGTCAGGGCAGATCAAAATTTGTATGATTCAGAAAATTGAAGACGGCTATGCGCACCTGCAGACGCGACCGTTCGCCGAAACGAGGCAGCGGCACTTCCTTGACGGCATTGAAATCAACGTCGGCCAGTCCCGGCCCCTGCAAAGTGTTTCTGCCGAGATTTCCCAGGAAACCCGGCTGCGGGCGCAGGAAGGCGGACGGATCGAACCAGCGATTCGGATCTCCAGTAACTCGGGTTTTTGCTGGCGCCGGGCGCCAAGTCCGGCCTCTGCCCGGCTCTATAGTCCGGAAAAGAAGTGAGCGATCGCGCCGCATCGTAGCCCAGCACAGCCGTGAACGGCAAGCCGGATGAAAGCACCAGCATCGCACCAGCGCTCCACCCGCCAAATATCTGGTTGGCGCGCTTATTGGGAAGCCCGGGAATTTCCCAGAGTAAAACTGCCTGTAAACAAATGCCGGACGTCGTGATTGGAAAGCCCCCGGTTGAAGCGCGGAGAGCCATCGATTGGTACGCCGATTGAGTTGGTGGCTTCGGTCGACAGAAACGATGTCGACTCGTCGTCGATGCTCTTACCCCAGGTGTAGGATGCTTGGCCTTGAAACCCAGCGCGAAAGCGCCGATCCAAGGCCACCTGGAGTGCGTCATAAAAGGAGTGCCCGTCGAACGGATGGTCGCGAATTTGGCCGAAGTTCGGATTCTGCCGCTGGCCGTTCGCAGGAAAATAAGTTCTGCCATCCGGCAAAATTACCGAGGGGGCAAGATTGGCGTCGTTGATCACGCGGCTCAGATGCACACCGTGCGAGCCGATGTAGCCGGCGCGAAGCGTCGTATCCCATTTCAGGTTTCGGATGACGTGAAGGTTCCAGTGTTGGACATAGCTTTGCGAGACATCGGGCGGAATCCGGTCGACCCGGAGGCTCCCCCGGGGAGGATCGGCCAATTGTAAATATGCATTTTTCGGAAAATCACCCTGCGTCAAATTGAACGTCTGGGAGGATTGAAAAAACGGAGGGTTTCGGAGACCGAACAGCAACAGGTAGTGAACCAGAAGCTGATCGAAGTAAATGCCATATCCACCGCGAACGATGGTGCGGGCGTTGCCCGTGACGTCCCAGGAAAATCCAATGCGCGGCCCGAAGTTCTTCAAGGACGGATTCGAGAACATCGGGTCACCGACTCTGATCTTGGGGCTCAGCAAAGTATCTAGGTTGGCGACCTTGCCGTTCGCTTCGGTGGGAACGCTGATCGCCTCGTAACGAACGCCGACGTCCAGGGTGAAGCGATCCGACACACGCCAGGTGTCCTGGACATACCCGGCGAACAGCCACTGGCGCAAGGCGCGTACCGTGTCGCTGCCCAGGATCTGGGCCTTGAACACGAGCGGTTTGTTCTGCAAGAAATCGGCCAGTGTCGAGAATTGAAAGAAGCCGGATTGATAGTTCTGGCTATTTGCATTAAATTGCATTCTCTCCAGATATCCGCCAAATTTCAGGCTGTGTCTGCCGGCGAGCCAGGAAATGTCCTCGCCAAACTGAAAGGTATTCTGGACGTTCCGGTCCGCATCCAGGCCATTGGTGCCGCCGGAAAAATCCGTCAACCCGCCCACGGTGATCTTTCCGACACCCGCGACGCCCGGAAGAAATGTGAGGGCTGGGTCATTGGCGTTGGGATCCAACGCGGCCGTGACTCCCGCGAAGACTCGACTGCGCGTGAACCCGAGCCGTGCCTGGCTCAGCAGGGCCGACGAAAACACGTGCGTCTCCTCCAGCGCCGCCGATTGCGAGCGATTTGCGTCCTGGATTCCAGAAGTCTGGAAACTCGTCGACTGCCGGCGCTCGGAGGAGGAGATGTTGTAGCGGGACATCAGCGAGTCCCGGCTCCCGAGATTCGCATCGATTCTGCCAAGACCGAAGTGCTCGCTGCTTTCTAGATCGTTCGAGTAGATGTACAGGCCGGTGTCGCCCGGCTGTGCTCCGTTGGGCCGTGGATAAAGCTTCAGGAGTTTCGCGATCACCGGATCCACCGTGACGGTGCCGCTTCTGAGGTGGCCGGTGCGGGCGGCGTCACTGAGCGTTGTGTCGATGGTGGTGTTGCCCTGAGCCTGCCGGATCGCTTCATAGTCGGCAAAAAACAGCAGGCGGTTGCGCTTTATCGGGCCACCCAGAGACGCGCCGTATTGATGACGACGAAACTCGGGCGCAGCGCCGGGGTCGAAGAAATTCCGCGCATCCAGGTTGTCGTTGCGATGGAAGTACAGCAGCGAGCCGAAAAGCGAATTGGCTCCGGACTTGGTTACCGCGTTTACGATGCCGCCGGCGGCCCGGCCATACTGGCTCCCGTAGGTGCTGCTGAGGACGCTAAACTCTTTGATCGCCTCCGCGCCGAGGTTCACTCCCAGCACGCTGGCGGGCGCCGATGCGCTGTAGTCGCTGATGCTGATTCCATCCAGCAGGAAGTTGTTCATCACCGGACGCGCGCCGGCAATGGAAAGCTGGAGTCCGTAGCCGGTGTTGTCGTTCCGGACGCGAGCCCGCACCACCGAGACGCCCGGCTGCACCGTAGCCAGTTGAATATAGTCGCGTCCATTGAGCGGCAGACCACTCACCTGACGATCGCTCACAACGCTGGAGAGTGACGATGAGAACGGATCTAGAGCGGCCAGCGCCGCGTTCACTTCCACTCTTTGCTGCGTGCCCGCGACAGTCAAGATGAGGTTCAGCGTCGTCTGGCGGTCCACATCCAAGGGAAACGGATCGGAGACGGTCGCCTGAAACCCATCCTTTTCACAACGAACGACATAGATCCCAGGCTCCAGGCCGAAAACGGAATACCTGCCATCGGGAGCGGTGATAAAAGCCCGATCGCGTCCTGTCTCCTCGCGCGTCACGCGAATCCGAGCGCCGCCGACTCTAGCCCCGCTCGTGTCGAAAACGATTCCGGTAATTGCAGAGGATTGTTGTGGAAGCAGCGGTGGAACGATGCTGGTAACGAGGGCAGCGTTTATGAGCCAGCGCGCAAATCGATTCATGCCCTTTGTGTCCCTCGACGCGAACAAGCCGCCCGTTCGTCGTGGAAGGGTCCCGACCGATGTGACTTCCTGAATCATACAATAAGACGGGTCATTCCAGAGTACCTGCGGACTCCGGGCGTGGGCACACAGCCCGGGCAGGCCGATGGCCAGGCTTAGATCTTTGGGTTCGCGCCGGCGTCCTGACCAAGGTGGTTGCACTCCAGCACTGAGACGACGGCGATGCGGGCGCCGCATTTGAGGACCGGGAACTGCGGGTCGCAGGCCGTGCGAATCAAGAGCGATTTCTCACAATCGCAGGCCAATCTCCCTTTCAGAAGGGAGTGATCGTAGCCTGCGAATGTGTAATTTCTTCCCGAGTACGACAGCGTTACCGAAGCAGCCGGCATGCTCGAAAATTATCATCGCGGCGTTGGATTTGCGAGAGGCCTTTGGTTTTCTGAGTACCATGGGGTACCGGTACGAACAGCATCTTGGCGATTCCGCGGTCCGGAGGTAGGGTAGGTGCAAGATCGGAATTCGCCAACTATAATAGACGGAACAGGTTTATCGAGCGTGGCCTGTTCTAACGGTAGCGTAATAGCGTGATCAGCTGCGAAAACTGTGGCGGGTATTTCGAGAAGGTCCGGCGGACGCGCTGGGAGCGGTTGATCTACTCATCCGCGCATCGGTGCCACAAATGCAAGGCTCGCATCCGGAGTCTTCCCCACTGGTGGACTTCCACCTGCCATTTCATTTTTTCGCTGCACACGGTGTGCGTGCAATGCGGAACCGAGCAAGTGCGTCGAGCCCTCCGCATCGCGACCGCCTGAGTTCCTTCTCCAAGCATCCGCTGAGCCTGATCCAGGTGATCTTCTTCTTGCCTCGTAAAGAGTGTCCCTATTGCCGCCTGCAATATTGCGATGTGCGTCCGGTCGCCCGGATGCAGGCCGGCCAACCCAATTAAGGGTTACGGCAGCGGTGGTTTAACGCCGGCCGGTAACTGCATGTCGAACGTCTTGAGAAGGGCAGACGTGGAAGCGTAAGCGCCCATCAGGGAGACCAAATTCACCAGTCCCGGCTTGCCCAGGATTTCAGGGCTCGGTGAAAGGTGTCCTGACTCACTTCCTTCACGCCGAAGATCTCCCGTCCTAGCTGGATGATTGCGGCCTGATCGTCCGGAAGCCCGGCGATGCTGCTGCGATTCCTCACCGCATCGATCGCGGCGCGGCTCAATCCTTCCTTCACTGCCACCGGCTCATGCGCAGCCCACTCGAACTGGCTGTTGTTCTCTCGCGCCGTCACCAGGATCGCCAGCTCGCGGATGGGCCCGCTCAATCCGGACTCGAACCGCAGGTATTGATTGAGCGCTCGCTGCAGCTCGCCGAGCTGCGGGCTGTAGAGCCGGATGCCATTGGGTCCGCGCAAACCCGCGATGTTCCGGCTGTCCTGGCGGGAGATTTCGTCGTAGAGTTTGCGGCCCTGTTCGTCCAGCTCCTCGCGTTTCGGCAAAGGCAGGCGGAAGCCGGAATCGGGGAGCTTGGCGTTCTCGGCCGCACGCTCTCGGGCCCGCTCACCCGCCAGAATTCCTGCCATACCGTAGTTGCCTTCGTGACACGCGTATTCGTATAGTGGACCCTCGCTCCGTTCGAGCAAAGCTTCCATGGTCCAGGGCTTGGTGTAGACAGTTGGATCGCTGATGGTGGCGCGATAGGTAATCGTATCGGGACCGCTGCGGCTGAATCGCTCGGTTATGTGCAGGTTTTGATCCGTGAGGCCGTCGAGCTGAACGCCGAAGCGGCTGCGGTCGTTGAAGCGGAAGTTTGCAGTCTCGACTACCAGAGTGTCGCCCTCCCAGTGCCCGCGCGAGTCGCCCATCCATTGTTCGACCTGCTTCGGTAAGGGTGCGCGACCGTCCAGCAGAATCACTCGAACCTGGTTGCCCATCTCGGCCAGGATCGAAATGGCGTCGCGCGTTTGCACGATCTGATAGTTGTTGTTGTAGTTGCCCGGGATCATGGGCGGCCCGGATTGCGAGAACATGAGGCAGCGGTCCGGCAACGGCCGGTCTTCGGGTCCATCGGCGGGATGCGCGTCGAATTTCGCGTGGACCGCATTGAATCGCGCGCGGCCCTCCGGCGTCATCGCGGGGATTCTGCCGTCGGGCGGATCGATAACCATGGACGTGCGGCGCGATCTGGCCAGCTTCGTCCCGCGGTCATAGAACAGCTCGTTGTAGGAGCGGTTCACATCCACGTCCGGCGATCCGTCGCGCCGGTCGCGGTTCACCTCCGCCACTCTTCTTTTCTCGTACGCCGCGGCTTCTGGTTCGGTGTAAAATTCCTTGGTTCCAAGAGCGGCCGGCCGTTGGAGCGGCGTGAGGCTGGCAGAGTCCCAGATTCCTTCTAAATCAGGATGGCCGTCCGCGGTGCGCGGAGGCGTCCAGGGCGCTTGTGCATGCGCGGTCACGACGTAGCTCACAACGGTAACCATGGCCAGCGCTTTCGCGGACCACAACAAGGCGTGACGCATAGGCCTCCTTTTCGACTACTTGGCCGGCTGTTTCCGAAGAGGACCGTAGAGCAGTTCTTCGGCAAACTCGGCGCACTTGAATTCCATGAGCTGCGCGTTCTTCTCCAGGCGACGGTACAGCGGCATGCTGATTTTCCAGGGACGCGAGAATACCTTGGGATCTTCGATCACAGCTTCGTAGTTGATCACGTTGGGAGCGGCCGGCGTGTAGCGCTCCACCACATGCAGGGCGTCGCTGTGGAAGTCGCCCGACCGGTCGAACCAGGTTTGGTCGTTGAAACCGCTGACATCGACCACCAGCGTACTGCCTTCCCAGTGGCCGTTCGACCATCCCATCCAACTGTCCGCGGGCGCCTCGCGCGCCTTTCCCATGTTGATGGGCCGCACCGCCCCGGCATATTCGTAAGCAATCATGATGGAACTGGATCCCTGAACGATCTCAAATGGATATGGCATGTAGGTGGCGCGCGGAACTCCCGGAAGGTAGCACTTCAGTTCCGGGTCGGCGGTCCAACGGTTTTGAAAATTTTCTTTCTTCTTGGCGGCGGCCTCGGGCAGATATGGAATCTCGTCGCCCTCGACCACGCCTAAGCCCGGAGGGATGGCGCCGATCGCGCCGAGTTTCGCCGGCCCGGGACTCGGCCCGTGTGTCCGCAGATCCCAATTGGCAGTATTGACGGCCTGCCAGATTCCGTTCAAGTCCGGTGTGCCGGCCGAAGTGCCGGGGCGCTGCGCGGCGTTCTGTCCTGACGACAAGCACGGCGCGATCAGGAGCAGGGCCAATAAACCTGCCGCGAGCATGGGATAAGAGCGCATCGTCTGATGCTCCCCAGCTTGCCACAGTTTGCACTAACTTGCATGTCTGGAAGGAGATAAGGTAATGATCCGCGCTCGGGCCGCCGATAGACGACGAAAGGCGAAGAATCATGCTAGACGCAGTAAGAGCGGCCTCCTGGCCCCGGCGAACCGGGGCGCTTTGCGCTGCAATGGCTGTCGTGCTCGGGATCCTCGCGCTGCTCGGATGGGCCGTCCACTCTTCGCTCCTCGTTCAAGTCTTCCCGCACCTGGCCCCCATGCAGCGGAACACTGCATTGAACATGGTGTTCGGCGGTTTCGCGCTGATGGGCATCATAGCGGCCCGTCCCAAGCTGGTATTCCATTGTTGCGGGGTCTTGGGCGTAGTGGCCGGCGCCTCATTTCTTGAGTACGTGCTGGGCATCAATTTCGGCATTGATCAATTACTGGGCCCCGGCGCGGTCAACACCGAGCTCGCGAATCCTGGCCGAATGTCGCCGGTCACGGCGGTGTGCTTCCTCGTGCTGGCCACGGTATTGGTGCTGAGTCAAACCATGCCGCTCAAGCGGAGATCGCCGATACTGGGCATCGGCGGTCTGTTGATTGCCGGCATCGGCGCGGGCGGATGGATCAGTGTGGTCGCCGGTACGAGCGACGCCTTTGCGTGGGGCAACGTCGCCCGCATGGCTGTTCATACGGCCTTCGGCCTGATGCTCCTGGGTCTTGCCGCTGCCGCATTGGCCTGGGACTTGAGCGAATCTTCTCTCATCGAGTCAGTTTGGGTGCCGCTCGGCTTCACGCTTTCTGTAGCCATAGCGCGGCTCGGAATCTGGCGTGCATTGTCGTTGCGCAATCACATCAAGGCGGACTTCTTTTCCATGTTGACCTTGCTGAGCGTGCTGATGAGCGCCGCTCTCCTGGGGCTGATCATTCACCTGGCATTGAAGGCGCATTCGCAGCGTGCGGTGTTGCAGAGCGTGAATCGCAGACTGGAAAAGGAAATCGAGGAACGGCGAATCGCCGAAGAAGCGGCGCGGGCCGCCAGCCGCGCCAAGAGCGAGTTTCTCGCGAACATGAGTCATGAGATCCGCACCCCCATGACGGGCGTGCTGGGAATGATCGACTTGGTTCGTTTGAGCGCGCTGCCGGCTGAAGAGAGGGAGCATCTCGAGCTGGCCCGTTCGGCGGCGGACTCGCTGCTCTCGCTGCTGAACGAGATCCTGGATCTCTCCAAGATCGAGGCGGGGCGATTGGAAATATCCCCGGCTCCCTTTTCGGTCCGCCACTGTGTCTCCCAAGCCGTCCGCATGTTCGAAGTCAGCACGCACGACAAAGGTCTGGACTTGATCACGCGCGTGGATGCCGGCGTCCCGGACAATGTGGTTGGCGACGCGCTGCGGCTGCGCCAAATATTGGTGAACCTGGTTGGCAATGCGGTGAAGTTCACCGAGCGTGGTTCCGTGGTTGTGCAGGTCAGGATCGAGACGCAAACTGCCGCAGAGGTCGTCCTCCACATTCAGGTGACTGATACGGGCGTTGGAATCCCCGCCGAGAAGCAGAACATGATTTTCGATCCTTTTCGTCAAGCCGATGGATCGATGGCGCGGCGTTACGGAGGCACCGGGCTGGGATTGACAATTTCGGCGCGCCTGGTGGAATTAATGGGCGGCAAGATTCGGGTGGAGAGCGAACCTGGGAAGGGCAGTACGTTTTCATTCACCATTCCGATGGCTCCTGCTTCGGCTGAGGAAAGAATCGAGCTGTCGCGAGAATTCCGAGCGAACCCGGGAGTGCGATGCCACGGTTCTCGAAAACGCAGTCTGCGGCTGCTGGTAGCCGAAGACAACGTTGTCAGTCAAAGGCTGGTCGCCGAGCTGCTCAGGCGGGAAGGGCACGAGGTGACGCTGGCAGGGAACGGCCGTGAAGCGGTAGCGGCAGTCCTGGCCGGCGATTTCGATGTGGTGCTGATGGATATCCAGATGCCGGCCATGGACGGTCACCAAGCCACTGCCGCAATCCGCCTGGCAGAGAGCGGCCGGCACACACCCATCGTGGCGATGACCGCCCATTCCATGAAAGGCGACGAACAGAAGTGCCTCGAGGCCGGCATGGACGACTACCTGAGCAAGCCGATCGACGTGGCGAGTCTGCTGGCCACCCTGGAAAAGTGGTCTGTTAACCGTACTTTGGCCGGGGTCCCAAGGCCTGCTGAAGCGGTCGGTGGCACGGCCCAGTACTGATATAGTGGGCCTCTGGCGCCGGCACAAGCTGGCCTTCAGCCCCAATACTTTCGAAAAAGCGTCGCACCTGCTATTCTATAAATAGATGCAAAAACACCACGCCGTCCTCAGCTCCTACCACTTCAAGCGCGCCAACAATGGCAGAGCCATTCAGGTGCTCAATGAAGGTTCCTACGTAATGGCTGAGTACGATGAGAACACCGGGATCGTGCGATGGCAGCGCGTAGTGATGGCTTCGCAAAGAGAGAAGATTGAGAAGTGGCTGGGTGAGCATTATCCGGCCCGAAACCACCAAGCGTCGCCGTTAGTTTCAACCCTATTCTCAGCTATCTTCGTGGAGCCGGCCTCCACGCCGCAAGTTGGCGGCGCGGGCGGTTGACCGTTGGATCGCGCCCCTCTTTCACAATCGCACCGGACGGACCTATAATAGGCTAAGCCCCGAGGATCGCTGTGCGCAGGTTTCGATTTGTGCGATTCTGGTTCACCAACGACCGGCGCGCGGAACGCCAGATGAAGCGTCACGGAATACAACGCCGCGGAAACAGCCTGGTAGAAGTAACTCTGCTGGCTCCGTGGATCTTCTTCCTGTTCGTGGGTGTGCTGGATTTCGGCTTCTACGCGTACACGTTCATCTCCACTGAAAACGCTGCACGTGCCGCCGCACTGCTGACTTCCAGGAGCAAGACCGCCGCCAGCGATCAACTCGACGCGTGCCGAATCGTGCGCACAGAATTGCAGTGGGCGGCTTACGGACGGACGTTTTCGCCGACTTGCGATGCCGCGCCATTGCAGGTCACAGCGACGCTGCAACCTACCGGACTGGACGGTGCCCCTGCAGCCGAAGTTACCGTGGTCTACAGGACCATGAGCATGATTCCGATCCCCGGCGTCCTGGCCAAGGAGTTTGACATCACCCGAACCGTCCAGATGAAGGTCGACCCGTTTTCGGAATAGCATGCGGAACAAACGGCGAGGCAACGCGACTCTGGAGTTTACGCTGGTCGGAATTCCGCTGATCTTCGTTCTGATCTCGACCTTCGAGATGGCGCGCGGCATGTGGATCTATCACACGCTCGCGCACGCTGTGAAGGAAGGCACGCGGTTCACGATCGTCCGCGGGCAGAATAGCGTGAGCAAGGCCACCATTCACGACATCTGCACTTTGATCGTGCGCCAAGGCCCCGGCCTGATCGCGCATGACTTGCAGCTTACGTTCACGTCAGCGACTGGCCCAACGATCACTGTTTCTGGCGATACTCAAGACAATTCCGTCTGGCCGCCGGTGGGCATCGACAACCAGCCGGGCCAAATCATCAGCATCAGCGCGAGCTATCCATTCAAGTCCGCCATCGCGATGTTCTGGCCGGGCGCTGGAACCACGGGGGCGTTTCCAACCGTCATTTTTCCCACCGCGTCTTCGGAAGTGATGGAGTTTTAGGACACCAACATGGCCCGCTCCCAGACTAAACGCAAAGGCCAGGCGCTTCTGCTGGTGACCTTCGCCCTGCTGGCGATGTGCGGACTGATCGGACTGGCAGTCGACCTGGGCTGGGGATACTTCGTGAAGAAGACCGCGCAGGCTTCCGCGGACGCGGGCGCGATGGCCGGCGCATACGCGGCTCTTGCCGGCAACTACAACGCCGATCTCCGTGGCATGCCTCCGAGAAGTCCGGCCCCCTGCGACTTGGACGGCAATCTCCTCGCGGCCTGCCAATATGCTGAACAAGGCGGCTTTGCCGCGTCCGAAGTCAAGGTAGCGGCGGGCGATATTAAAACGCCGCCGCCCACTGCCCAAAACGTTAGCGCTGACTACTGGGTTACCGTGCGTGTCGTAAGAACCATCCCGCAACTATTCTCCGCCGTGCTCGGAAACCCGACCGGAATCTCCAGTGCGCGCTCGACCGCAGCCGTTGTCTCGGTACCTGTCAACGGCTCGATGATCACGCTGAACCGCAGTGCCGACGACCCGTCGAACCCCAATGCATTCGGCGGCGGTACTCAATTGCCAAACGGTCTATTTGACGCGAACGGCTCGGACATCATCCCCACGGTCGGCGGACCCGTTACGGTGCTCCGAGGCACAAACAACGCTGGCGGGATGCCGGAAGGGCCCTTGTTTCTCGATCCCATGCGCGGGTTGGGCCAGCCGCCGCTTACGTCAACACAACTGCCGTACTACTGGGTAAACTCGGGTAATCTAAACAGTGACATTATCAACGTGGAAACCGGCGCTCCATTGATCCCGCCAGACCCATCTGACAGACTTCTCCCTGAAGGTAACTACCTCCCGGCCACTTGCAACCAGGGGCATTGCACCTTGCAACCCAACATCGGCCTTCGGATCAGCTCCAAGGTGACCTTCACTGGAGGTTCCTTCGGCAGCTATTTCTTTTACGGCGGGTTGCAAGTCGGGGATGGCTTCACCCCGGCGACCATGACCATGGGGCCAGGTGAATATGTGGTTGTTGGCGGAAAGGTGAGCGGATACGGTCTGGAGGTCAGCGCCCACTCTACGATTACGGCTAATCCCGCAGGTGGAGATGCCGGCCAGCTCATCATCCTCACTGGAATGAGTACCAATGACATTGGTGCCGAAAATCTATACCCCGGCTTGGCAACCCAGTTGAATGGCAACGCCTTTCTGTCTTCAATGGCCGCCGGCGACAACCTAGGATTCGCCCCACGCCTGTTTCTTGGGCGACGGAGCGCCTCTGGTCCATGGCATCAACCTTCCTCCCGGTGAAGGGCCTCAGAACCCACAACACGCGGATCTATCGAAGTTCGCCGGCGTGACTCTCTGGCAGGACCAGGCAAATTCATTAATCAAATACACTCCCAGTGGCCAGATCGACGTCAGTTGTGGAAGCCTCAACTCACCTTGCACCAATAGCTACTCGACCAACCCCAACATCACGCTGAGCAACCAAGGTCTCGCCGGCATGAACGGCGTTTTCTATCAGCCCCGGGGTGGCGGTCTGCTCTCAAGCCAGACAGGACAGAGCAACCTCCAGATCATCACCGGCCGCTTCGCCGGCGGCGGCCTCGACTTGCAGCCCCCCACGATCCCGTTCAAGCGTCGCATCGTCGCCCTCATCGAATAGCTCAGCCGAATACAGCCGCCCTCTCGCGCTAGACTAGTCCCATGCTGCGCACGAAATCGAATCGAATCGTATTGCTGGCCGCTCTCCTGTGTTCGGCCGGCGCGGTCGCGCAATCCCCGCTTCCGATGGCGGCCCGGCCCGAAGAAGTCGGGTTCTCCTCCAAGCGCCTCGCAAACACCAAAGCGGCGTTCCAGGCCGATGTCGAGTCGAAACGTCTCCCCGGCGCCGTGCTGCTGATCGCGCGCAACGGCAAGATCGCCTTCTACGACACAGTCGGATACCAGGATCGCGCCGCTGAAACGCCCATGAAGAAGGACTCGATCTTCCGCGTTGCGTCCATGTCGAAGCCCATCACCACGGTGGCGGCGATGATCCTGGCGGAAGAGAACAAGCTCGACATCGGCGCGCCGGTCGCGCAGTACCTGCCCGAGTTCAAAGACGTCAAGGTCGGCCCCGAGGGCGCTGCGCCCAAGCGCCCGATGACCGTGCAGGATCTGATGCGGCACACCTCGGGTCTCACCTACGGCTTGTTCGGAAATTCGCCGGTGGACCAGATGTACCGAAAGGCAAACATCTTCGGCGCCAAGTCGCTCGCCGAAATGGTGAAGACCATCGCCGGCATGCCGCTTCTGCACCAACCGGGCGAGGTTTGGGAATACAGCGTGTCGAGCGATGTGCTCGGCCGCGTGGTCGAGGTGGCGAGCGGCATGGATCTCGACAGCTTCGTTCGCGAGCGCGTCACAGGCCCGCTCAAGATGATGGATACGGGCTTCTGGGTTCAGCCCTCGGCCGTTGCGAGACTCGCGAGAACCGGACGGCGCGCCGAATGCCGCTTTCGAAGATGCAACGAAGAAGCCGGCCGTGTTCTCGGGCGGCGGCGGGATGCTGTCCACTGCCGGCGACTACGCGCGCTTCTGCCAGATGCTGCTCAACGGCGGGCAACTGGATGGCGTGCGCATTCTGTGCGCCGAAGTCGATCGCTCTCATGACGTCAGACCAACTGCCGCCGGGCACCGAGCGTCACACTCCCGGTCGCGATGGCCCTCGGGCCCTTCGGCCCGGTTCCGGAAATGGGCACCAGCTTCGGCCTGGGCTTCGCCATTCGCGTCGACGCCGGGCGCAATCCGCTGCCGGGATCCGTAGGCGATTTTTCGTGGGGCGGAATCACCGGAACATTATTCTGGGTGGATCCCCAGGCCAAGCTCGTCGTGGTTCTGATGGCGCAGGGGCCGCAAGCCATGAACGTTCCGAACTGGCGTCAAACGCGGACCATGGTGTATCAAGCCATGACCAACTGAGATTCTTCTCGCAGCCCGTAACGTTTGAGCACCGGTCTCAGTTGAAGTACAGTAGGACGGCATGATCGGTAGCCTGGCCGCGAGCAAAGAATGGACGTTCTTCAAAACGCTTCCGCGGGCGGATGGACCGCTCGCCACCGCGTGGTGGATTGCGCTCTTGCTGCGCGGGTTGCTGCCGGCGGTGTTTCGCCATCGCGATGGGCGCGCTGGTAGGCGCCGTCCAGCACGGTGATTCGCTCACGATGCCGCTGGCGGTTGTCGGCGGCGTGTTCGTTCTGCTGCAGATCGCGTCGCCGCTGCATCAGGCTATCGGTACGAATCTCGGAAGCCGCACCGCCGCGTGGCTGTACGACGAGTTGACCACCGCATGTGTGCGTCCGCCGAGCATGGGGCATCTCGAAAATCCGAAGCTCACGAGCGACCTCACGATGGCGCGCGACTTCGACCTCGGCATCACCGGGCCGCCGCTCTCGATCTCGATGGACTTCATCGCCTCCGGGATGGTGGAGATGATTGGAGGGCTGGCGTCGGCGATTGTGCTGGCGGCTTACGCGTGGTGGGCGCCGCTGGTCCTGGCCGGCGCGTGGCTGGCTACGCATTGGCTGCTGCGCGAGAGCGCCGTCTGGCGCGACCGCAATACTGAGGAGGTTCGCGAGGCGCAGCGGCACGCCGACTACTCGTATCGGCTCGCTGTAGACCCTTCGCCCGCCAAAGAGCTGCGGCTGTTCGGACTCGCGCGCTGGACTGTCGATCGATTCACGTCGCGCCGCAGGCGTCTGCTCGATCTGCAATGGCAGGCCACGCGTCTGCGGGAGCGGCCGGTGTTGTGGAGCTTGTTGCTGGTGGTCGCGGCGAACATCGTCGTGTTCGCTTCGATCGCGCTGGATGCCATCAGCGGTCGCCTGCCGCTCGCGCAGGTGGTCACGTTCGCTTCGGTCGCGATCGGCGTTAGTGCCATCGCGTTCGGCGGATTGTCATGGGCCCTGGACGGTGCGTCTTCGCCAGTGGCCGCCGTGGTCCGCTTGAAGGGCGCAATGGCGCCGGCCGGCGCTCTCGTCCAGGGATCGCAGCCAGTGCAGACGAAACCGGCGCGCGAGATCCGGTTCCGCAACGTCAGCTTCGCTTATCCGATGGAGGGCGAGAAGCCTGGACCGATGGTGCTCGACAGCTTCGATCTCACGATTCCCGCCGGATCGTCGCTCGCGATCGTCGGACAGAACGGCGCGGGCAAAACCACGCTCGCGAAACTGCTGTGCCGGCTCTACGATCCTCAAAGCGGTGCGATTGAAATCGACGGCGTCGATCTGCGCGAGTTCGATATCGATGGATGGCGCGCGCGCCTGACCGCCGTGTTCCAGGACTTTATCCGGTTCGAGCTGCCGCTGCGCGACAACGTTGCTCCGTCGGGGGCACCGGACGACGTGATCCTGGAAGCGCTCGCCGAAGCTGGCGCGACGCAGCTCGCCGATCTCGATACCGTGCTCGCTCGGGGATATGAAGGCGGCACCGAGCTTTCCGGAGGCCAATGGCAGCGCATCGCACTCGCGCGGGCATTGTGCGCGGTGCGGCTGGGCGCTGGTTTGGTTCTGCTCGACGAACCCACCGCGCAGCTCGATGTGCGCGGTGAGGCCGAGATTTTCGAGCGGATTCTCGCGGCGACACGGCAGGCGACCACGATCCTGATTTCGCACCGCTTCTCCACCGTGCGGCATGCGGATCGGATTTGTGTCTTGGAGCATGGGCGTGTGGTGGAACTCGGCACACACGACGAACTGATGGCGCTGCGCGGGCGATACCACACCATGTTCGAGCTGCAGGCGTCGCGTTTCGGCGAGGAAGGCGACGACGAAGGAGTGCAACTCGATGCCCCTGCCTAGCGCTCGTCGGGACGACGACCTGCCGCCCGGTCTTTCCTCGATGTGGCGGGCGCTCAAGCGCGCCTATCAGGCAGAGCCTCGCCTGCTTCCGGTGGCAATGGGGTTGGCGTTGCTCGCAGCTCTGCCGGATGCGTTGCTCGCGCTCTGGATCAAGCTGCTCGCTGACGGCGTGATCCAACACAACCGCGGCCTGGCTCTCGGCGCTGCCATCGGACTTGGCGTTTCGGCGGCAGCGACGTGGTTTCTCAAAGTCATCAGCGATCGCACGCAGCGCAGGTTTCGCGATCGCGTCGCCGTCGCGCTCGAAGCACACGTGGCGCACTTGCAGGCCTCGGTCGCCACCGTGGCGCATCACGAGCGCCCCGACTATCTGAATCGCCTGGCCATGCTGCGCGATCAGGTATTCGTGCTCGACCACATGTACATGTCGCTGTTCTCGACGTGCGGCTGGGTCCTGCGGCTGGCCGTTGTGGTCGCGTTGCTGGTCTCGATTCATCCGTTGCTCGCGCTGCTGGTCGTCTTTGCGCTGCCGACCGTGCTCACGTCGACATGGCGGCCCGGCGTGGAGCGCGCGGTGGAGGAGCGCTGCGCATCCGCGAATCGCCTGGCGCGGCACTTGTTCACCACCGCGACCACGGCGCCGCCCGGTAAGGAAGTGCGCGTCACGCGCATCGGCGATCGGTTGCTCCGGCAGCGGCGCGAGGCGTGGGAACGCTGGTATGGTCCGGTGTCGGCGGCCCGTTGGTCGAGCTCGGTGTGGCACGCGTTGGCGTGGGCGGTTTTCGGCGCAGCCTACGTGGGCGCGGTCGTGTTCGTCTCATCGGTGCTGCGCGCGTCGCCGGGCCAGGTGCTGCTAGTGCTTGCCGCCGGATCGCGTTTGTCCGCCTACATCGGCGCGACGGTCGGCGAAATCGGTTTCCTGCGAGGTTTTTGGCTCGAAGGCTCGCGCCGCATGGCGTGGCTGGAAGACTACGCCGCCGCGCTCACTGAGCACGCGGACATCTCGCCGCCGGCACGCCTGGTCCACGGGATCCGGCTGGAGCATGTGTCGTTCGCTTACCCGGGAACCGAGCGCCGGGTTCTCGAAGATGTGACTCTCGACCTAAAGCCCGGCTCGGTGGTCGCGATCGTCGGCGAAAACGGCGCGGGCAAGAGCACGCTGGTGAAATTGCTGTGCCGCATGTATCAACCGGATGAGGGGCGCATTCTTGTGGACGATGTGGACCTCGCGCGCATCTCGGCCGACCAGTGGCGATCGCGCTTGGCCGGAGCGTTTCAGGATTTCTATCGTTTCGAGTTTCGCGCGCGCCACACCGTGGGTGTCGGCGATGTGCCGCGCCTGGATGACCAACCTGGAGTCGCCGCCGCGGTCGATCGCGCCGGCGCCGGCGATGTGGTGGAGCGGCTCGCATCGGGCTTGGAAACGCAGCTCGGTCCCACCTGGCCCGGCGGCGTCGACGTGAGTTTCGGGCAATGGCAGAAGCTCGCGCTGGCCCGGGGATTCATGCGCGACGAGCCGCTCTTGCTCGTTCTCGACGAGCCGACCGCGGCCCTCGACGCCGAAACCGAGCACGCGTTGTTTGAGCGCTACGCCGCAGCCGCGCATAGCAGCCGCACGGATCGGGCAGATCCTGCGAACGGCCGCATCACGATCCTGGTATCCCATCGCTTCAGCACCGTCCGCATGGCCGATCGCATCGTGGTACTGGACGGCGCCCGCGTCGTCGAAGTGGGAACACACGAGGAGCTGCTGGCCAAAGGCGGGCAATACGCGGAGCTCTACGGAATCCAGGCCGCGGCGTACCGGTAACCGCCCTTCACTCCCACCGCAGCGCGCGTATCGGATCCACCAGCGTTGCGCGGCGTGCGGGAATGTAGCCGGATAGCAACGCCACCAGCGCGATCCCGAGAGTGGCCAGCACGATCGTGAGCGCATCATTCGGCTGGATGCCGTAGAGCTGGGACTTTGCGAATCGCGTCAGGCCCCACGCCGCAGGCAGCCCGATGGCGACGCCGATGGCCACCAGCACAAGCACTTCCTTCATGATGAGCCAGACCACGTGGCCGCTTTCTGCGCCCAGTGCCATGCGAATGCCGATCTCACGCGTCCGCTGCGCCACCAGGTAGGCCATCACGCCGTACAGACCGATGGCTGCAAGCACGGTGGCGAGAATCCCGAACGCACTCGACAATGACGCCACCAGGCGCTCGGTGATCAGCGACTGCTCCTGCTGGCGTTCGACCGTCCGCATGCTGGTCACCGGCACATTCGGATCCAATCCGTTCACCACGCGCCGGATGCTGGTGAAGGTCTGCTCGGGCAGTCGCGCCGTTCGGACATAGGCCATCATCCCGAGCACAAACTCCATCTGATGCGAAGGCCGGTACACTTCCAATGGAATCTCATCGCGCATGCTCTCGTACTTGGTGTTGCCAACCACGCCTATAATCTCGATATCGAGCTTGGTTCCCGGGTCGCCGCCCATGCCGATGTGACGGCCCAGCGCGATGCCGTCTTTAAAATATTGCTTCGCGAATTTCTCGTTCACGATGGCGACCTGTGGCGCGCCGCGTCCGTCGCTCATCCGGAAATCGCGGCCCGCCAGGATCGGGATGTGCATGGTCTTGAAAAAATCCGGCGTGACAAACTGCATGTGAGGATCGGGCGTCTCGGTGGGTTTGTGCGCGAAGCCTTCCACCGCCATGCTGCTGTCCCATTCGTTGCCCGAGAGAACCGGCATCACCGCCAACGCCGACGATTCCACACCCGGAATTGCGTCCAGGCTCTCGCGGAGCTGGCGATAGAAGTCCAGGCTGCGTTCGTCTTTGTAGCCATTCAAAACCGGATCGACAGAGAACTGGAGCAGGTTGTCAGTCTTGAACCCCGGATCGAGATCTTTCAGATTGCTTAGACTGCGGATGAACAGGCCCGCGCCGATCAGCAACAAGAGCGACAGCGTCACCTGCGCGGCCACCAGTGACTTTCGCAGCTTCACCGATGTTCCACCGGCGATGGATCCGACCTGGTCCTTTAACGTTCCAGCGAGCTGCGGACGCGTGGATTGCAGCGCGGGGACCAACCCGAAAATAATTCCCGTCAGCAGCGCGACCGCAAAGTTGAATGCCAGGATCCGCCAATCCGGAGTCGTAGACAGCGTGAGAGGCACGTCCTCGCTCGGCAGAAAACTCAGCAGCGCGCGATCCATCCAAATTGCCAGCGCCAATCCTGCGAGACCTCCGGCAATTGCCAGCATCAGGCTCTCGGTCAAAAGCTGCGAAACGATGCGCGATCGCCGCGCGCCCAGCGCCAGCCGGACCGCGATCTCCTTCTGCCGCGCCGTGGCTCGCGCAATCAGCAAGTTCGCCACGTTGGCGCATGCGATCAGCAGCACCAGGCCGACAATCGCCATCAATACCAGCAAAGGCTTCGAAAACTGGCGCCGCAAGCTGGTGTCGCCTTTCGAGGCCGGGATGAGATCGATCCACATGGTCAGGAAGCCGTGCTTGACTTCCGGCGCGGCGCGCGCGAATGCCTCCTGCTGTACTTCCATTTCCAGCATCTGATGGAAGAACGGTTGGAGCGCGGCTTTAGCCTGCTGGGCCGTTACATCCGCCTTCAGGCGCCCGAACACATTCAGCCATCGCCCGCGTCGCGATTTGAAGTTGTAGCTGAAGGCGGTTCCCACCGGATCCATCTGGGCCTTCATCATCACCGGCACACGGATCTGCGGAGAATATCCGGGCGCGGTGCCGTCGAAGCCGTCCTGGCTGACGCCGATGACCGTCAACGGGTATCCATTCACGATCAGTTTTTTTCCGATCACGTCCGCGTTTCCGGCGTAGCGGCTCTTCCAATAGCGATAGGTCAACACCGCGTAGGGGGCGCCGCCTTCCGTCTTGTCGTCGTCGGGCGTGAACAGGCGTCCCAAAGCGGGCCGCACGCCGAGCACTTGATAGTAGGTGCCGGAAACGAGTTCGCCGTCGACCAGCTCGGTCTTGCCTTCCGAGCTCACGCTCATCTGTGTCTCCCAGCGGCAAAACATCCCGCTGAAGACCTGGTTGTGGTCGCGAAAGTCCTGATACATCGGATAAGACAGCTTGTAGCGGCCGTTGTTGCTTCCGTAGTGCGGTCCGCGGCCCCACAGCAGGACGAGTTGCTGCGGGTCTTTGACGGGAAGCAGCCGGAGCAGGACCTGGTCGACCAAGGTAAAGATGGCCGTGTTCGCACCGATGCCGAAGGCCAGCGACAGCACCGCGACCGCAACAAACACCGGCGATTTTCGAAACGTCCGGATGGCGTAGCGCAGATCCTGTGCAATGTGGCCCATGGTTGTCAATACTCCGCTTTCATAAGAACGTTACAGTGGAAGAAAAGTTGGGTCGGACGCGACTCTTCGCTGAGATACACTGTGTCAAAGGAGAATACGATGGCGGACGATACGAAAGATGCAAATAATCGAGACGAACTACTAAGCGGACTTCCGAGGCGAGATTTCGTGGTGTCCGTGGCGGCGGGCCTGGCTGCGGCAGGTTCGGCGGGAGCAGCGGGTCTCGAGGTTGTCGAAACCGACGTCGACATCAAAACCCCCGATGGAACTTGTGACGCCGCGTTCATTCACCCGAAGTCGGGATCCCATCCGGGTGTGCTGATCTGGACCGACGCGTTCGGCCTGCGGCCCTCGATGCGCGAAATCGGCAAGCGCATTGCGGCGGAAGGATATTCGGTTCTGGTTCCGAATCCGTTCTATCGCGTGGCCAAGAATCCCTTTACCGACGCGTCCACGTTCAGTTTCACGAATCCGGAAGATCGGGCGAAGCTAACGCCGCTCATGGGATCAATCAATGCGGCGGGCGCGGCGGAAAAAGACGCGACCGTTTTCGTCGATTTTCTGGATGCTCAAAAACAGGTCAACAAGTCCAAGAAGATCGGCACGCAAGGCTACTGTATGGGCGGACCCCTGGTGGTTCGGACTTGCGCGGCGCGATCGGATCGCCTGGGCGCCGGAGGATCGTTCCACGGCGGCGGACTGGTGACCGATCAGCCCAATAGCCCGCATCTGCTCGCTCCCAAGATCAAAGCCCGGATGTATTTCGGCATCGCATCGAACGACGACTCGCGACAACCGGATGCGAAGGATAAGCTCAGAGAAGCGTTCGCGGCCGCGCACGTGCCCGCCGAGATCGAGGTCTACAAGTCCCTGCACGGCTGGTGTGTCTCGGACATGCCCAAGCAGGGCGACGTGCCGATCTACAACAAGGCGGAAGCGGAGCGCGCCTGGGGCAAGCTGGTGGCGCTGTACAAGCAGGCGCTGGCCTGACGTCTGGTCTGGCGACCGACTACTTCCTGCCGAAGATCAAGAACCACTTGGTGCCCGGGAACAAGTCGGCGTGCTCCTCGACCAGCTTGAAGCCGGCATCCGACATCCAGCTCATGATCTCGTCGCGCGACACCAGCAGCTCCGGCTGATTGCGGTGCGGCGTGTTCGGATCGTCCTTGTTCATTTCGATGATCGCGATGCGCCCGCTGGGCTTCAGGTAGCCGCCCAGCGCCTTCAGGTACGCCGCGCGTTTCTCGATGTGGTGCAGCACGTCGTTGATGAACGCGAGATCGACGTCGCGCTCCGGCAGTTTGGGATCCTCGAAGGCCCCCAGCACTGTCCGCACGTTTGAAATGTGCTCTTCCTGGTCGCGCTTGTCGATGTAGTCGAGCAGGTCCTGCTGGATGTCGACGGCGTACACTTTGCCGGACGGCGCCACCGCCTTGGCGATCGGCCGCGAAAACAGACCGGACCCGGCGCCGATGTCGGCGACAATCATCCCAGGCTTGAGCGCGAGGTCGGCCAACGTCTCATCCATCTTCATGGACGCCACGCGGCGCGGACCCTCCAGCGTATTCACCCATTCATCGGCTTTGCGCGCCGCCAACTGCGCATGGGCGTCGATCGCACCGCCGGCCAGCATCGCGGCCAGCAGGCACAACCGTACCGATTTCTTGGATCGCATCACTCTCCTATGAACAGGCGCGGTGGGGCGCCTCAACTGATCATGACCTTGCGCGGATACTGCGAGTTGTCCTGCAGGAAAGTTTTCTTCCGCTTCAACTCGTCGGCGGTCGGCTGCACCTGGCCCTCGGCATCGGTGACGCGCGAAACCAGCGTATGCTCGCCCGGCGTTGCGCCCTCCCAGCGATAGGTGAACAGCTTCCAGGAAAACTGCGTATTCGTGGATGCCAGCGTGGCCTTCTGCCACGGCCCATTGTCGATCTGGACTTCCACCGACTTCAGCGGCGTGCCGTCGTTGAGGATGAAACCGAGAACTTCATACGCGCCGCCCTTTTTACGCACGCGCGCGATCGCCGACTTCAAGTGCATGCGAGTGATCTCGTTTTCCACCCACTGCGTCCCAGGATCCTTCTCCTCGCCGGTGCCACCCATGCCCACCACCGAGCGATACCAGCGCGCCTGATAGTTGCCCAGATAGCGGTCCTCCTGCAGATGCACTTCGGACAGCCACTTGACGTTGCAGACGCCGTACCAGCCCGGCATGATCAGACGCACCGGGAATCCTTGCGAAAGCGTCAACGGCTCGCCGTTCAGCGCGTACGCCAGAATCGGCTCAGGCTTCATTGCATTTTCGAGCGTGATGCTGCGCCCGAACTGCTGCTCCAGTTTGAAAGTCTGCTGGCGGAAGACGACATCCTGTTCGCCGCGATCGGTGCCGAAGAAAACAACTTCGCGCGCCTTGGCATGAACACCCACCTGCTTCAACACATCGCGCAGGCGCACGCCTTTGAAGAGACCGCAGGAGCACAGACCCTCCACCGACCGCGGGCTGTTGCCCGAGCATTCGTAGCCGGCGGCCACCTCCACCGGATGCATCTTCTTCAGATCGTCGAGAGTGAACTCCGTCGACTTTCCGACCATGCCCGTGAACTTCAGCCGATACGTCGCCGGATCGATCACCGGCCGGTTCATGTGCTGGAGAGCGAAGAACTGGTCCTTCGACACGAACGGCCCGTCGATCTTGCGGATGTCGAAGACGCGCGTGGGTGCGTTCGGATTCGCGCCTGGATTGAAATTTTTCGGAAGGTCCGTGAACGGCACGTCCACCTCGTCATCGGCCAGAGCCGGGAGCGCCCAATCGGCCATCCAGGCAAGCGCGCTCGCGGTGAGTCCTGTTCTCAAAGTGTCCCTACGGGTCATCCCTACCGGCATGGTTCGCCTCCTATATGACAATGGATCGATTTTAGTACATTACAGAGACGGCAGGAAGACATGGCATACAGCAAACGTGAGCAGCGCGGCTGGTACATGTACGACTGGGCGAACTCGACCTTCGCCAGCACCGTGCTCACCCTCTTCTTGGGACCGTATCTCACCGCGCTCGCCAAAGCTGCCGCCGGTGCAGACGGCCGCGTGCATCCGCTCGGTATCCCCGTGGATCCTCGCTCCTGGTGGGGTTACCTGGTATCGCTGTCGGTGGCGATGCAGGTGATCGAGTTGCCGCTGGTGGGAACCATCGCCGATTTCAGCCCGCACAAGAAGCGCCTGCTGGGAATTCTCGCCTACATCGGAGCAGCCGCTACCACCGCCATGTTCTTTCTCGAGGGACAAGCCTACCTGGCGGGCGGCATTCTGTTCCTCATCGCGAATCTGGCGCTGGGCGCTTCCATTGTGGTCTACAACTCGTTTCTCCCGGAGATCGCGCCGCCGCAAGAACGCGACGCGGTGTCCTCCAATGGCTGGGGCATCGGATATCTGGGTGGCGGGCTGCTGCTGGCCCTGAACCTCGCGCTCTTTTCGAAAGCAGAAGCCCTGGGCATCTCCGAAGCGCTGGCGGTGCGCATCAACCTGGCATCCGCCGGCGTGTGGTGGGCGCTGTTCACCGTGATTCCTCTGCTCACGCTGCGGACCCGTCCGCCAGGACGAGCGCGCAAACCAGGCGAAGGAATCATGAGCAGCTTCCGTCAATTCGTCGACACCCTGCGCGGCATGCGCCAGTATCCGCAGACGCTGCTGTTCCTGGTTGCATTCTTGGTGTATAACGACGCTGTGCAGGCCGTGATCTCGCTCGCCGCGCAATTCGGCAACGATGAACTGAAGATTCCGATGGCGGACCTGACAGCGGTGATCCTGATGGTGCAGTTCGTGGCATTCTTCGGCGCACTGGCCTTCGACCGCATTGCGCGCTGGATCGGGACCAAGACTGCTGTCATCGCGAGCCTGGTGATCTGGACAGGCGTGGTGCTCTCGATGTACGTGTCGGTGCGAAATACGCGGCAATTCTGGATCGCAGCCGCGGTGGTGGCCTTGGTGCTCGGCGGAACGCAGGCCCTCAGCCGGTCGCTGTTTTCGCAGATGATTCCCAAGGGCCGCGAAGGCGAATATTTCAGTGTCTACGAGATCAGCGACAAGGGCACCAGTTGGTTGTGCCCGCTGCTGTTCGGCCTGGCGCTCCAGTTCACCGGCAGCTACCGGCTTGCGATTCTTTCGCTGGTCACGTTCTTCGTCGGTGGCTTGCTGCTACTACTGGCAGTTAACGTTCAACGTGCGGCCCGCGAGTCGGGCAATGTTGCGCCGCTAACGGTTTGACGCGCCCAGCAAATTTGGCAATCGAATTGCTAACTTATCGCGACAATGCCACTTCCAGCGGTTGTTCTACTCGGGAATCTTCCAGCTCATACCGTACCGTTCGACGCCTTGGCTGGAGAGTTCGACTGGTCAGTCGAAAGGGCCGCCGATTTTCGCCGCCTCCGGACAATCGGCGCAAACCACGACGTTGTCGCGGTACTTTTTGAAGCTAGTATGTGGAATCTGGAATGGAGTGAAGTGCTGCAATTAGTTCAGCATGCGATTCCCGGTGCGCTTCCCGTCTTATGCCACCGGTTCTCAGACCATATCGATTGGCCGACCCTCGCCGATGCCGGCGCCTTTCATGCCATGACGCTGCCTTTGGTTTCGAACGAGGTTCGCCAGAGCCTTGGGTTCGTTTGGGCGGCCCGGGAGCGAAAGGACAAGGAACGACTTCGCAATACGGTATCGTTTACGCGGTGTGTTGTGGCGTAGCTTACGTCATCAACGCCAAGCAGGTGGGGCAGGCATACGCTCTGACCCAATTTCTCCCATCTTGGAAAGGCGTTTCGTGGAACGCGCCCGCGTTCTACCGCGATGCGGCCTGGCTAACTGTATAATCGAGCCGTAATGTCGAAGATGGCCAAACGTCTGCGCGATGCGATCAACATGGCGCTCTTTCGCATCTACGCACTGTTCTTGTGTGCGGTCGCCTTTGTTTGGCGAACGCTGCTATTCCGAACGAGGTTTATCGCTATCACCGGCAGCGTCGGCAAAACAACGTCGAAGGAGTGTCTGGCGGCGATCCTGTCTTCTTGTCACCCGACCATCGCCTCCGCCCGCAGTAACAATGGACGAACCGGGATTCCCCAGACGCTCCTCCGCGCCAGGCCTTGGCACAAGTTCTGCATCGTGGAGATTGGCACCGACCGACCGGGGGGCATGATACGGGGCGCGTTCCTGGTGCGGCCGGATATCGCGATGATTTTGAGCGTAGCCGCTATTCACTCCGACAACTTCAAGACCCTGGAAGATACCGCCCGGGAGAAGTCCAGGCTCCTGACGTTCCTTGGCCGCCGTGGCATCGCGGTCCTGAATGGCAGCGATCCGAGAGTCGCGGCAATGGCGCAGGGACTTCGCTGCCGCGTGGTGCGATTCGGTTCGTCGCCGGAGTTCGATGTGTGGGCTCGGACGCGAGCGCGGAATGGCCGTCCAGGCTCGCTTTTCGTGTATCGACCGCCGAAGAATCCTACGAAGTCAAAACTCAGTTCGTCGGATTGCACTGGGTAGGATCCGTAACCGGGGCGCTGACACTGGCCAAGGTTTGCGGCATTCCCTTGGCGCGTGCCGTGGCTAGCGTGAAATATGTCACTCCTTTCGCCGGCCGCACCCAGCCGGCGGTCCTCGAAAACGGAGCCGTCATACTTCGTGACGATTACAACTGCAGCTACTCGACGTTGCTTTCGTCGTTCCAGGCCATGCGGAGCGCCAAGGCGAAACGGCGTATCGCGATTCTTAGCGACTGCAACGACCTAAAGCAAAATCGCCGCGAACGCCTGGAGATTCTGACCCGGATGGCCTGCGAGTTCTCTGACATGTTGGTGTTCGTCGCTGAGGACGCCTCGCATGGAGTACGGCAGGCCGAAAATTGCGGCTTGGCGCCCGAGAACGTTCACGCTTTCCCGACCTGGCAGGACGCGGCCGCCTTCCTTGCCGGGAATCTCGCGCCCGGTGATCTTGCGCTGCTCCGGAGCCGGCGCAATGGTCATCTTGCGCGCATCTACTTCGCCTTGCAGGGCTCGGTGAAGTGTCAGTTGGCGGAGTGTTCCCTTCGCCTCGCCTGCGATCATTGTTCAAAACTGGGATTCGTGCCGCGCGCCGGCGATCCGGTTCAATTGACGAACGCCGCCGCCATTCGCTAGCCTCATGGCTTGTCCGGGCAATCCTGGTATCTCGATCCCGTGGTCGCCGCGCAGAAGCAGGCCGTGCATCTGGACCTGGTGGAGCGATGGATCGAGGAACGGCCCGGCGTACTTCTGAAAACCGACCTTTTCGAGGAGGCCAATGGCGCCGATCAATTGCTGTTCGAGTTGAGCGGCCGCTGCGAGCTGGCGCTGGGTCTCGATATCGACAGTTCTACCGTGATACGTGCCCAAAGCCGTTGTCCCGGTGGTTGCCGCGTGTTATTCTCGGCCGCCGATGCTCGCTCGCTGCCGTTTCGCGATGGCTCCGTCGACGTGATCGTTTCGAACTCAACGCTCGATCATTTCGATGGCCGCAAAGATTTCATCCGCGCGATCGGGGAACTGGCGCGCATCCTGCGGCCGGGCGGGTGCTTGATCGTCACTGTGGACAATGTGTTGAACCCGCTCTACTGGCCGCTGCGATGGCTGAGCGGGGCGGGGCCGTTTCGCTTGGGTTACTCGCCAAGGCCCGGCTCTCTGACGCGGATGTTGCGGGAAGCCGGCCTGTCACCGACCGCCTCAGAGCAGCTCATCCATAATCCGCGTGCGCTCTCGACGCTGCTGTTTCTAGCCCTGCGCCGGCTGCTGGGCGGCCACGCGGAGCCAGCGATCAGGAAGCTGGTCGGCGGTTTCGCGCTGCTCGGCCGTTTGCCGACGCGCCGATTCACCGGGTGCTTCTGGGCGATCCGGGCGCGCAAATCCGTAGTAGCTCCAGCAGCTCACCGCCACGGCACGAAGTGAGCCTCCAGCCGCTTGAGACCGGAATGCAGCGTCATACCCAACGCCGCCGCCAGCGCCACCCCGACATACAGCTTGTCGATGCTGAACGTTTGCCAAGCCGACCAGATGAGGCTTCCCAGGCCTTTTTCCGAACTCACCAGTTCAACTGAAACCGCTAGCGTCAGTGCACGGCCGAGCGCCAGGCGGAGTCCGGTGAACACCTGCGGCAAGGCGGATGGCCCGTACACTTTGCGCCACAGCGCGGCGCGGCTGGCTCCGTAGTTGACGGCCAACTCGACGAACGCGTCGTTGATGCTGGTGACTGCGTCCATCGATTGGATCGCCATGGTGAGAAAACATCCCGCGGCGATCAGCAAGAGCCGGGGCGCTTCTCCTATTCCGAAGAACAGCATGAGCATCGGCAGCAGCGTCAGCTTGGGTGTGGAGTTGAGCGCGGAAACGAACGGCTCGGCGGCGCGGCGCATGCGTGCCACTGTCGCCAGCAGGATTCCGAACGGCACGCCCAGCGCCGATCCGATCAGCAGTCCCGCCAACATTCGCGACAAGGTCGCGCCCAGGTGTTGCCACAGCTCGCCGCTCCCGGCCATTCTCACGGCGGCTGCGGCAATGACAGTTGGCGGCGGAAAAAACAAAGCGTCCAACCATCCGAGGCTCACAGCGGTCTGCCAGATGACCAGCAGCGCGGCCGGCAACCACAGAACCCGCAGAGCTTTGTTCACGCATCCTCCTTTTGCAATCGTTCGAGAAAACGGCGCTCGACGACTTGGTGCAAACCGACGCTCTTGGAGCAATATCCCTTTTTCACGTACCAGTCCACCTGCCGCGCGACGCTATCGTCGTCGATTTTGCCGTCCACGGGATTGTTGTCGCGGCAGGACACGCGAGCGCGGTCTACCTGCATCCCATTCGCGCGCGCATAGTCTTCCAAAAATCCGGGTGTCTGGCCATTGCGGAACCCGGCGACTCCTTTTAGATAGGCCCGCAGGAATCGCGCGCCCACGCTCGGATCGGTTTCGAGCAGTTGTCTTCCGAAGCTGACGAATCGATATTGGAAGGTTGGAAGGATCTCGGCGAGACCTGCGCCGCGAACCAGTTCCGGCGACCCAGCTATCTTCTGGACGCTGAACTGGTCGTTGCCCATGAAGGCATCCAGCCGGCCATTGAGCACAGCCGTGACCGCTTCCGAGTAGCGGACCTGCACGATCTTGACGTCGGTGCTTTTCAAGCCGGCCTGATCGAGCAGCACATCCAGGTAGTAAGCGTTGGTGTTGCTCAAACTGTTAATCGCGATGCTCTTGCCCGCGAGCTCATGTTTCAGAACCGCGAGCTGGTGGAATCCGCGCGGGAAACTTTTGCGATTGCCCCACAGCCTCCCTGTGTCTGAGCAACTCGAACTGAGGCGGTGCGCGCCGGCGACGATGCGCAGGTCCGCGCCGTTCGCAATCGCACTGACCATGGCGGTGTGCAGAGCCGAGATCGCTACGTCCAGTTTTCCACCCGCCAGCAGCGTCGCGACCTGGTGGCCATCCTCCACCGGCTGCAGTTCCAGATGCAGGCCAGCCTCCTGGAAATAACCGCGCTCTTGGGCCAGATAGAAGCTGGCCATGTAGAGATTCGGACGAGCGGAGACAACGATCTTTCGAACGGTGCGCGGATTTGTGCGGTGCGCGCAGCCGGTTGAGACGCCTGCGGCGCCCAGGCCGGCGCGGAGAAAATCTCTACGAAACATGGGCTTCTTCGGCGGTTCGATGAATCAAGTGCAGCGGCAAGACTTTTCCCCCGCGTGTGGCATAAGGTTCTTCAAGCAGCACCTCGATGGCTTCGGCATGCGCCCAGGTGCGGGCGGCCAGAGATCCACCGTAGATGCGGGCAAGCTCGTTCAGAAAACATTCTTTTACCTGTTCAGGTGATTCCACCTGGAGCCGCGGGCTGATCCGCAGCGACAGGCGTGCCCCCGCTTCGGCTTCCCGTTCAGTCAATTGACAGTCACCCGGACCGCCGCCCCAACGCCGCGGCAGAACATCTTCGAGCAGCCGCACCATGTCTCCGCCCATCAGCGTGATTCCAAAACCGGTCAGCTTGCCGTAACTGTAGATGTCGCTGAGCTGATCGACGAAGCCCATCCGGGAATACGTGCAGTCGCAGGCCGCCTTTTCGATCACGCCGCTATCCTGCATGTCCGCGTTGATGAAAACGTGCGGCGCTCCGGGATAAAGCGTGCTGAACAGCAGCGCGTTGACCTCGACACCGGACAGAGGGGCTAGGCGGGGAACACCGATGACCGCCACCGCATCGCGGAATACGTGGGTGCAGCTGCGGTTCGTCATGTTCCGGCAGCCGCTTCCGATGGTGCCGATCTCGCTAGTGCCATAGTGCGAGCTGGCGTCGCAACCAGCTTCGCGAATGACGGCAGCCTTGGCTTCCGAGAGCGTTTCTCCGTTCATCAGGAACAGGGTGCCGCGAATGTCCAGGCCCAGATCGAGAGCGGTTCGTGCGATCCGCACACCCGCGCTGGCAAAGGATCCGAGGGCGCAGGCGCGGCCTTCCTTGCGACGCTGCGCGATCCATTTCGCCACCGGCGTGAAATCGTTCCAAGGCAACTGCTTCGGCAACGGCACCGCGGCGCCCCACAGTTTGGCCCACCAGACCAGCGCGTACGTGGCTGCGCGATAGTGGGCCGATGACCGCCAGCTTCCGCCCGGAACGAACCATCGTTCCACCGGCTGTCCGTGACGCGCCGATCGCACGCTCGGATTGAGGCCTGTAGTGGAAGGCAGGATGGGCCGCACTTCCACCAGGATCCGTTCGGCGAGCGAGAACTCGCGGCGCCGCAGGATCTCCTGATCCTCGCGCATCACCAGGTCTTCCACTCCGCGCGGGGTCTGGGTGCACCGGCTTCGGCTGCCTCCGCTGGATGCTTCCATCAAACCGCGGATCAGCGGATTGCGAAAACTGTGCGGCGACGAAGGAATGTGACGGCCCGAGCGGATGATCGGCTTGACGCCCTTGAACTCGTCGTGATCCAGCCAGACGCCGCTTTGGTACAACTGCTCGAGCGCCGGCTCCAGGCCATCGCGCCGGATCGAGTTCGCCAAATCGTGAAATGTGCAGCCCGCCAGCCGGAACATCTCATAGTAAGGATGCGCCGCGTTCGAAAAAACAACCTTGCCGAGCGTGTCCAAGAATCGCGCTTCACGATTTTCCGCTTGTGCCCGGATTTTTTGAATCGGATCGGCCGTTCGCGGGGCCCGCACATATCGAAAGAGTCCGGCGGACATGCGCGAATAGTAGGCCGCTTCATGAAGCATGCATCACCTCATGGGGCCGCAGTTTGAGCTCAGCATGAATCTTGCGCTTGAGCCGTTGGACATCGTCGCTCAAGGCCGTCGCCGTAGTGCGCGGCCGCTCCAAGCCGATCGCGAATTCCGAAACGATGCGGCCCGGACCGGCGCTCATGAGCAGAATCCGGTCGCTCAACAAGATCGCTTCTTCAATATCGTGAGTGACGAAAATCACGGTCTTGTGATTCTGCTCCCAAAGATCCAGCAGTTCCTGATGCACCAGCTCGCGCGTCAATGCGTCCAGCGCCCCGAACGGCTCGTCCATGAGCAACAGGCCGGGGTCGCTCAAGAAACTGCGAATCACCGCGACCCTCTGGCGCATGCCGACCGACAACTGCCGTGGATAGGCGTCTTCCCAGCCCTCCAAACCCAGCCGGGCAAGCAAAGCGTGCGCACGCGATTCTCTTTCACTCCGGCTCACTCCTTGCATCTCGAGGCCGAAGGCCGCGTTCTCCAGCACCCTCATCCACGGGAATAGATTGTTCTCCTGGAACACCAGCAGGGCCTGGGCGCTCCGGTCGACTCGGGTCGATTCTTTGGTGACGGCGCCGCTGCGGGGCGGAATCAGGCCCGCCAGCGTTTTGAGCAACGTGGTTTTCCCGCATCCGCTGGGGCCAACCACCGACAGGAATTCGCCGGAGCGCGCCTCCAGCGAGACGTCGCGCAGGGCTTCTACCGTCCGGCCGCCCGACGTGAACGATACACCGACATTCCTGCAAATCACGCGCATGAAGCGTCTCTCCGATGTTACCCCGGGGATGCAATCGTCAGCCTCAATGATGTGGATGGCGGCGGGGCTAGTCCCTCTGCAGCCCGAGAGCGCGTCGCGCCTTGTCGCTCGCACCGGTCAGCGCTTCCTCCATCCGCTGGCGAGACCTTTCCATGGTGGCGGTATCGGCGAAGTCGTCGACTTCGAGCGGCGCCTCCATCGAGATCGTCAGATGGCAGAACGGCACAGGATTGCGCGCCCGATCCCACTTGTGTCGTTCGCGCCACGCCGGATGGCAATCCGCGCCAATCGGAACGACCGGAACGCCGGCCGCCGCGGCTAGCACCAGTGCTCCGGCACGCGCCAAGCGCCGAGGTCCGCCGCCGTCGGGAGTGATGATAACGCAGGCGCCGTCGTCCGCCAGTCGCGCCAGCCGCAGCACACTTTGCCAGCCGTGATGCTCCCAATCGCCGCGAATCACATGCAGCCCGAGCAGACGGCACAACACCGTCAGGCTGTCGCCGCGCGGTTCGGTGGCTATCATGATGGCCAGGCGCGCTCGCGGTTTTGCTTTGGCGATGGCAGTGAGCAGCGATGGAGCATTGTCATGCCAGACCGCCAGCACGCAGTGCGAAGGGACATCCGGCCATGTTCTGGCGCCTACGCTCGATAACCGCGCAGTTCGTGCGGTCAGCCACGCATAAACGCAGAGAGCTACGCCGAGCGTTCCCGCACCCACCCAGTGAACCGGTGGCGCGTAGCGGCGGATCCAGAGCAGCAACACGTCGACCTTGCGAGTGAAGGCGTTCCGCCCCACTGCCTGGGGTCCCGGGTGCGGCGTGGTCGCGGCTTCCCGCACTAACTCCGCCAAACGTTCGATTTTCTCGGTCATTCGCCGCTGACCACTGTTATACTGAAGATTGGTGCGCGGTTTGCATCGGCTTTTCCCCTCACGCATTGGTTTAGCTCTCAGCGGCGGTTCCGTTCGCGGCTTGGCTCACATCGGCGTTCTCAAAGTCCTCACCGAAGCCGGCATTCGACCTGCCATCGTTGCGGGCGCCAGCGCGGGCAGCATCATCGGCGCGGGCATCGCAGCCGGAATGAGCTGGCAAGACCTGGTCGGAATGGCGCGCGGCGTATTCTGGCCGAAGCTGCTGCACGGGAACACCCTGGAACATTTTTGCGCCCGGCATCTTCCGCATCGTTTTTCGGATTTGCGCCTGCCGTTTGCGGCCATAGCGACGGCGCTTCCCGCCAAACGCGCAGTCGCGATCACAACCGGCCATCTTGCATCGGCGATCAACGCCAGTTGTGCGATGCGCGTGATCCGCGGCCGCGTGCACCGCGAAGGCCATGTATTAAAGGATGGCGGGATCGCCTGCGTGCTTCCGGCCGATGTTTGCCGCCGGATGGGCGCGGAATTCGTGATCTCGTCGGATGTGTGGGAAGTTGCCTCGGTACTGCGCGGGATGGGCTTCCACCCCGCGCATCGCCATGCGCACCGGATCTATCCGGCCCACTACCGCACCTCGCTGCTCGATACTGATCTGCACATTCATCCACACATTCCGGTGGCCGGATACTGGCCAAACGAAGCGGGCATCCAGCAGATGGTCGCCGCAGGTGAAGTAGCCGCCCGCCGCGCGCTGGAGCGTTTCGCATCCAAGCATCGGCACGCTGATCAAATGCCCGACGGAAACGTCTCGGCCGGCTCGCCGATATTCCACTCCGACGTGCGTTCGAGCGGCTCCACCGCGCGCGTCTGATCGAAGTGCAGAATCGCGTCGAACTGTGCCGGCAGGCTGGCATAGAAGTAATGACTGGCCGCTCGCTCTCCGGCAGGTAAATCACGCCGATGGCGCGTTCGAGCAGCGGTTCGGCCAGAACGTGTGCACAGCCGGCCGTGCTCGCCGAGCTTCAACAGGAATCGCGGCGATGCCCGCGTCGTGAAACAGCCTTCGTAGCTTTGCGGTAACGCCGGCCGCACGCTTTTGCGCTCCGCCGGACCTCCCCAATTCGACGCCGCCGTCACGGTTCCTGTGATAGGTGCTGAAACCGATCAGACCGGCATCGCTCCCGTACCGCTCCCGCACCAGTTGGCCGACGTTCAATTCGCCCCGGCGTGCCCATTTGCGTGGCGCGCGCGTCGCCTAGGTGCGAATTGTGCGCCCACAAGACGAACTTTGCGCCGCCTTCGCGCGCGTCGAAATAGTCGACCAGCGCAGCCGAGCGTTTCCGCCATATGGCTATCTCGCAGGTTCCACGACGAGACCCTGCCGCGGAACATGGCGCGGTAATATTCTTCGGCGTTCGCGCACCAGCCGCGCGTTCTGCTCGGCGTAGAAGAACGTCCTCGGCTGCGACGCGGCCGTCGCGACGCGCGTATTCCGCCGCCCGGCGCTGCAGATCGATGAGCTGCTCGATCACTTCCGCTCGCACGTGTCGCTCAGCCCCAGCCCAGCCGAGTAGCCGTACTCCTGCGGATCTTCGCCGAAGTTTTCGAAACACGCGTAGCGATGCCGGCGCGCCGCGCGCCTTCCGGGATCTACTTTTTCGAGATACTCGAGCACGGCTTCGATGGACGCGTGCAGGCTGTAGAGATCCAGTCCATAAAATCCGGCCCGCGTGCGCCGGCCGCGACGCGAGTCGTTGTGCGCGCGCATCCAGCCGATGAAATCGAGCACGTCGGCGTTGCGCCACATCCAGGCGGGAAAGCGCCGAAATCCGCCGAGCGCCTCCACGGCGTCGGCGTCCGTGCCTTGGCCGCGCACGTAGCGATTGACGCGATAGGCATCCGGCCAATCCGCCTCCACCGCGACGACCGTGAATCCCTTTTCTCGATCAGACGCTTGGTGATCTGCGCGCGTTCGCGATAGAACTCGTGCGTGCCGTGCGACGCTTCGCCGAGCAGCACGAATCGCGCGTCGCCGATGCAGATCGAGCAGCGGCTGGTAATCCTGCGGCGCCCCGGTCAGTGGGATCGCGGCGTCGTGGACCAGATCCGTTGACCATTTTTCCGTTGTCGTTCATGTGAAACCTCCTTATTGGCCGCAGGCGAGCGGCAATCGCGGGCCGTAATATCCGGCGCATTCCTCTTCGCGTCCGCGGACGATTCTTCTGCCTTTCAACGCGCCGAACTGGCTGGTGACTACGGTCTACTGGCGCTCCGCCCGCGCCGTCGTAGTAAAGAATCACCCAGTCGCCGCTCTTACCAAGGTTGTGCGCACGCGCGGTGTTCGAAAACAACGCGGTGTAGTGGCGATCGCCGCGGTGTGTGTGCAGAATCGGCAGCCAGGTTTCGCCCGTGGGATTGAAACGCCGCGGCGCGATCCTGGGCAGCCTTCCAGCAGCCGCCAGCTCTCGATATTCGCGATCCACTTCCAACAGTTCGGCGACCGGCGCCTGGTCAGACTCGCGCGCCACCGGTGGACGCAGCCGGCCCAGCCGCGTCGCCAGCGAATCCTTGATTCCAGTAACCCGCTTGTGGCCGAGACCCGCGACGTCGGCCAGCCGTCCATCGTGCGCCGCGGCTTCCAGCTCTTCCAGAGAATCGATGCCCAGGTCGTGGTGCAGCCGCCCGGCGTGGACCGGGCCGATACCGGGAACCGTCTGCAACAACTCCACAGGATCGCATTCTCCGCGCAGGCGATCCAACATCGGGAGCCGTCCGAAGCGCACGATATCGCGAATCGCGATCGCCAGCCGGTCGCCGACGCCGGGCAATTTGCGCAGCCCTTCAAGACCCTCGCGCTCGAGAATCTCGCTGACCGGCCGCTCCAGGCGACGCACGGACTCCGCCCCGCGCCGGTAGGCTTGTACGCGGAACGGGCTGGCGCCCTGTTCCCGCAGCAGACCGGCGACTTCGTTCAGCCGCATCGATACTTGCGTATTCAAGTCCATTTCAAATGCTGATTACTGGACAGGGCGCTTCGCGGATGATGGAGTAAGCGTCGCTGCGAAGCCGTCCCATCTTTTTCTGCATGACACCGCGGCCGATGACGATCAGATCCGCGTCGTGCCCGATGGCAGCCTGGTGCACGGCCCGTCCTGGCCGGCCGCCGAGCAGGCAGCACCTCGAACCTGGTTCCCGCTTCGGCCTGCATCTTGACCAGCCGCTCGCGCGCCACGTTGAACAGGAAATCGTACATGCTCGGGTCGTTTTCGCGCGTCAGCGTGGAGTCCGCGCCCTCCACCGCGTGCACGATGCCGCAGCTCCAAGCCTTGCTGGGCGCTGAAATCGGCCGCCCAACGCAGCACTGCCATGTCCCTGGGATCGGTGTCCAGGGCGCACAGCAGTGTTTCCAGCGCTCCGGCGGATGCGCCCGCATTTGCTCGGTGTGCACGCCGGTCCAGACCGGGCAACGCGGCATCATGCAGCACCTTGGCCGTTGTCGATCCGAGCAGCATCGCCCGAAACGGCCCGTAGCCGCGCGTGGGCATCATGATCAGTCCGGCGTGCTCATCGTGCGCGTGGTCGACGATCAACTTGCCTGCGTCGCCTTCATCCACCTCGGAGATCACGGAGTACCGGAAATTCCTTGTGCGATAAAGCGGTCCAGCGCGATCCTGCCTTCCTCGCGCAGTCTTCCCGGATTGATGAGCGCCGACCACGCCGCCGCTTCCGGCGATCCGAACCAGGCGATTGGCATGTCAACGATGTGCAACAATTCCAGCTCTGCATCGAAACGCTGCGCCAAGGCTTTCACCGCCGGCACCGTGGCTCTGCACTGCTCGGAAAAATCGACCGGAAAAAGTATTCGCTTAAAAGCAATCATGCCTCGCCTCCTTTCGGTTGGCTGAACGGTCTAATTGCGCGATCGCCCTAATACGTAACCAGGTTTGACACCGGGTTGACCATCAGCAAATTGTCGACGTCGCGTACTCCCGGCGAACCCCAAGCGGCGCGTTCCGCTTCCTGGCGTTCCACCCACGACTGCACTGTGCCGGTCAGAATCACCCGGTCGCCGTGAATGTCCACTCGAATAGCGTTGGCGTCCAGCTTTGCATTGCGCAGACAGCGCCGCCTCGATCTGAGTCTTCACCGCAACGCGATCCGCACTCGGTCTGACGATGATGTGGTTGTTCACGTCCTTGACCCCCGCCAGATAGCGCACGCACTTGTCGGCGGACTTGCGCTGATACTGCCAATCGACCGCGCCTTCCAGCGTCACACGGCCTTTGTCCACCCAAACCTGGATCTTGTCTTTCGGCAGAAGCGTATTCCACGCTATGGCGTTGGACGCCGCGCGCGCGATCTCTTCGTCACTCCGCTCGTAGTATGCCGGCAGCGCCACCTGGAGATTGCCGACCACCGCCTTCACGCCACGCACCAGGCCGGCCACTTTCTCGGCTTCGCGCTGTTCCGGAAAACTAGTAACATGACCGTTTAAGGTAACGACTCCGTCCTTGACTGAAACGCCGATGCCTTTGGCGTTGATGATGGGTTCCCAGTCGAGCGCCGACTCAACGGCTTCCCTCAATTCTCTGTCGTTCATTTTCGTCCCTCCTTTCACTCCCAATCGGTCCACACGCTGACTCACTTTTGTTTCCGCACGAGGCATACCGAACGGAGGGCTTTACTTTTGTTAGAAATGTGGACCAGCCAGATCACTGAGCGGAAAGGCTCAGCCAAACCGTGCGTCAAAATGCTCAAACCGGCAATCTTAGTGAAATGTGAGCAGTGCGCAGGCCGTCCAATAAGGATGGATTGATACGTGCGCGAGAATTTTAAATGGAGGATTGATGACCGAACTTAACGTTACTGCGCTAGAATCGCTCGAACTCAAAGAGCTGCAGGCGCTTTTGCGGTCAAACGGCCCCTGCGTAACGCTCCTGTTGCCGCCCACCGCCCCGGCGCCCAGTCCAAACCCATGGCGGCGATCCTCAAGACCAATTTGCAGGAAGCCGGCGGCGCAACTCACGGCGCGAAAAGTTCCCGAGTCCAACATACAGGACCTGCTCGCGCCGCTCGAGGACGCTGACGCGCGAAAAGCGAATTTCTGGCAGGCTCCCACTGGGGCCGTGTCATCTTTCGTGCGCCCGATGTTCTCGAGCAGTTCGAGGTGATCGAGCCGCTTGGCGAGGCTCTATCGGTGGGAGGCATGCTTCGATATCCGCGCGATTCTGGACGAACTGCACCAGCCCGCCGAATTTTATATGCTGAAGCTCTCGAAAAAGGACGTCGGTTGATGCGCTGCTACGCACCTTCACGCCGAAGCGATGCCGCTGCCGAAAGGAGTTCCGGAGACACTCGACGAAGCTCTGAAGTTTGATCAACCCGATCACGACCTGATGAACCATTCCCCGCCGGTCCTTGGTTGGCGCGATGGTAGGAGTCAGTTTTGGTACTGGTTCCGGAGCGCGAGACGCAGCGCACCACCTTGACGATTTCTACAAGGCCGTGGATCGCGGCATCGGGCAACTTCTGCGCAGCAGCAAGGCGCCGCTGGTCTTGGCCGGAGTGGATGATGACGCTGCCTCTACCAGTCGATCAACTCCTGCAAAAACCTGCTCGCATCGAGCATTCCACGGCAGCCCCGGCGGGTGGGTCTCCGATGAAGACTTGTTGAGCCAGGCTCACGGATTATTCAAGCGCAGCAACTCGAACAAGCCGTCGCCGAAATGCCGACTATCGCGAGCGTTCCACGCCCTCGCGGTTTTCCACCGATCTGGAAACCATCCTGAGGGCCGCCGTGGAAGGCCGCATCCATCGTCTCTACGTCGACAAACTCGCGCGCAAACCGGGCGTTTTTCAGGGCGCGAAACGCGGCGGCCGCTGGGATTGGGGCCAGGAAGATCTTCTGAATGTTGCCGCAGTCGAGACTGTGCTGCAGGGAGGTGCGCCGTTCGCGCTGCCAGGCGACCGGATGCCGGAGGGAGCGTCGCTTGCGGTGTTCCGCTACTGAGGCAAGAACGAACGGCTAGATGTAGGTCCTTTCGACCAACTTGGCGATCACGCGCCGGGCCGCGGCCTCGGTCGCTTCTCGCGCTCCGTGTACCACGACGTCCGGCGCCGCGGGCGGTTCGTAGGCCGCCTGAAGTCCCGGCACGTCTTGAGCCGCGCCCGCCTGTGCTTTGCGATAGATCCCTTTCGGATCGCGCGCCATGCAGGTTTCGAGCGGACACTCGACGTAGACTTCCAGGAATCGCGGGATCTGTTCGCGCGCGCGCTCGCGATACACCCGCAGGTTCGCGGTTGCGTCGAAAATCACCGGCACGCCATGATCCACCAGCACCACGCCGATGTAGGCCATCAGCCGGTAGAACGAATCGCGCTCTTTTCGTCGTAGCGCGGACGATCGGCCACGACCAGGCGCAGCGCGTCGGATTCCAGCACCGCCGCATCCACCCCTCGCGCGGCCAACTCCGACTTGAGCGCGCGCGCCAGCGTCGATTTCCCGATGCCGGAAGCCCGGTGATCCAGACCGCGAAAGCCTCCTGCCGTTTAGGCGCCACAATACTTATTCACGAGTGCCGGATCGAAGCGGTCGGAATCCAGCACGTTCAGAATGAAGTGCAGCAGCCGCTCGCGAACGGCCGCACCCAGGTTGGGGTACCACACCGGACTGGCCATCACCAGGCCGCGAAACGCAAAGAACGGCGCGACCACCTGAAGCATCTCGCGATCACCGGTCTTCTCCAGATAGCGATCCCAGAAGCGCTGGAACAGCGATTCGAAAAGCCCTTCCAATCGCCCGCTCCGCTGCAGCGAGAAGAACAGGTAGTTGCTGGTGAGGCACGTCACATCGTCGGCTGGGTCGCCGAATTCGCCGCGCGACCGGTCGAGCAGCCGAAAATCCGTGCCCGCGCTGAACAGAATGTTCCAGGGATGAAAATCGCCGTGCACCTGGCGGAGCCGATGCGTCAGCGGCTTCAATTGCCAGCGCCATTCCACCGCGCGATGCTCAATCCGCTCCAGTACCTCGCGAGTGAACAGCGGATGATCCGGATAAGAATCCGTCAGCCCCATAATGCACTCGCCATCGCCGACCAGTTCGCGATTGCGGCGAATATAGAGATCCGGGTTATCCACCGGCGCGCTGTGGATTCCAACCAGGTAGTCGCACAACGCGTCGGCGCGGGCAGTTCAAGATCCCGAAGCTCGCCGGCGTCGCGCATCCGCTCCAAGTCGAGCGCATAAGCCTCGCCCTCGGCATACTCGGTGAGTACGCAAAATTCTTCGACCCCGCCAACAGAAATCAGATCTCCGTTCGCGTCGATGCCGCCGACATCCAGTGACCGCACGTGTGTCGGCAAGCGATTGAAGGCCTGATGCGACCACAGCAGAATGCGGGCGCGATCCGACATGTTCTCGTGCCCGAATGGCCCCGGGCTCACGGTGTGAATTACCACACTGTGGGTTGCGCGATCGGCGCCCTGGTAATCCACTCGGACCGGCGTGCCGTAGCCAAACCCTTTCACCTCGTGCTCGGGAGCCTCCCCCAACGGCAACAGTCGCAGCACCCGAACATCGTTACCCAGCAACGACTTGAGATATGGCTCCACTCGCTCGATGTCGAGCGCAGTCTCGGAAAGATCAGTCACGCAATCGCCGTTGCACGCAAGCTTCCAAGGGGTCGACTAGGTGGCAATAGCCCGCGTAGCGTGGCTTTTGCACTTGCGGCGTGCCCCACGAGGATGTGACCCGAGAAAATCGTCGCGCCATGTGCTTCTCGATAGCGAAGTACTTTGTGATGACAAGCCACGCCTGGCAGGATATAAGTTAGAAAGGATTGCTTCTATGAAATGTCTCGTTGCGGCCGCGCTGCTGTGCTGCGGATTCGCCTCCGCTCAAACCCCAGACCGGCGCGTGCCGGTGATCGTTGAACTGTTTACCAGCGAAGGCTGCTCGAGCTGCCCGCCTGCCGACATGTTGCTGTTGCGACTGGAGCACGAACAACCCGTGGCCGGAGCGCGCATTCTCGCCCTGGAAGAGCATGTCGACTACTGGAACCAGCTCGGCTGGACCGACCCGTTCTCCTCGGCGCAGTATCGCGAGCGCCAGAACGACTATGCCGTGCTCGCTCGCACCGACAACATCTACACGCCACAGATGGTCGTCAGCGGCCAGGCCGGATTCGTGGGCAGCGATTCTTCGCACGCCTTCCAAGCCGTCGCGCAGGCCGCGCAATCGCAGACCGCCACAGTGGAACTTGCCGCGTCGCCCGACTCGAGCGATCCCGAATTGGTGAAGCTATCCGTACGCGTGACCCATGCCAGGAACGCCAAGGTCCATGCCGCCAGCCTCTACCTGGCCGTGACCGAGGACCGGCTCATGACAAACGTACCGGCCGGCGAAAACGCAGGCCGGCGGCTCCGCCATTCTTCCGTTGTGCGCAGCTTCGGCGTCATCGGAATCATCGATCCGCACGGCGAGAACACCGGACAGGTGATCTCCACACTGCGTCTGCCGCGCGAATGGAAGCGAGAGAATCTGCACGCCGTGGCCTTCGTACAGGAGCGCGATTCACTGCGCATCACCGGCGCCGGGGTGGCCGACCTGCGCTAGAGCGAATCGGCCTCCGCCAATTCTGCTACGATCAAAATAATGGTTGCTGATATCCGCCCCAAGAATCGTAGCTTGGTTCCACTGGAACATACCGTGCCCTCGTGCCGATGATTCCTCCGAGAAACTACCCTCCCCGGCGCATCAAGGTTCGCGAAAACGTCAATGAGGCGATCCGCGTCCGGGAAGTTCGGGCGGTGTTTCCCGACGGATCAGTTGAGATCATGCCGACGCTCGCGGCCGTGCGCAAGGCCCAGGAACTCGGTCTGGATCTGATCCTCATCGCTCCCACTGCCGAACCACCCGTCGCCAAGGCGATGGACTACGGGCAGTGGCAGTACGAGAACAAGAAGAAGCAGCACGAGGCCAAGAAGAAGCAGCACGTTATCCAGGTGAAGGAACTGAAGTTCCGGCCGAACACCGACGATCACGATTACGAGTTCAAGAAGAACCATGCGATCCGGTTCCTCAAAGAAGGCAACCGCGTCAAGGCCGTGGTGCAGTTCCGCGGACGCGAAATCGCGCACGTCGATCTGGGCAAGAAGCTGCTGCTGCGTTTCGCGGAAGATCTATCCGCGCACGGGCAAGTGGAGGGTCAGCCCCGCCTGGAAGGTCGCAACGCGCACGTCCTCATCAGTCCGGTCAAAGCGCCGCCGCCAAGGAAAAGCCGAAGGAACCGGCGCCAAGCAGCAACTAGCGCCCCGGCCGCATCCCCTCCAATAGAACAGATACTTCCGCCACTGATCGTCGCTCTTGGCGAGCAGGCGCATCAGGTGACGGCTGGTGTGCAGGCTGAACGGCCGCGGCGCGCGCGCCAGCCGCATGCCCGCTTCTTCCGGCGTCCGGCTGCCTTTGCGGTTGTTGCAGGGATGGCAGCAGGCCACCAGGTTCTCCCAAGTGGTTTCGCCGGCGCGCGATCGCGGAACCACGTGATCCAGCGTCAGTTCGCCGGACGCATGGTGCGATGGCAATACTGGCAGGTGTAGCGGTCGCGCATCAGGATGTTCTTGCGCGACAGCGCCCGGGTCTGATGCGGGATGCGCCGGTATTCCAGCAGCCGGATCACCGACGGCACAGCATGGCGTGACGCGCCGAATGCACGTGCGCGTGCGAGTGCTCTTCGGCCGACGCCACGCCCTTCAGCACCAGCACCAGCGCGCGCCGCGCCGCGCAGATGTTGATCGGTTCATAACTGGCGTTCAGTACCAGGACCGGCTTATGCAATCGATCGAGACTGGGCATTTTGTATGCTCCGGGAGGATTCGAATCTGCGAACACGTCTGAATCAAAATCCATGCGGCGGTCGACGCGCGCCAGCGTCAGTAAAGTCACCTGCGGCTGCGCCGGCTCTCTTCAGCACGCGCGCGCACGACGCTGCCGTGGCGCCCGTGGTCATGACGTCATCCACCAGCAGCACTCGCTTGCCGCGCCAGAACCGCGCCGTTCGCTTGCGCGAAACGCGCCGGACACATTGATCCGCCGCTTGGCGTTGGTCAAGCCCGGCCTGCGCGGCGGTGTTGCGAACCCGTCGCAATGCGTTCTCCACCGGAACGTGCGTGCGGCGGCTGATCTCGCGCGCCAGCAGTTCCGACTGGTTGAATCCGCGCCGCCAGCGCTTGCGCCAATGCAGCGGCATGGGCACGATCGACATCGAAACTCTGCTCCCGCGGCAGCGCGCAGCGCCAGCAAACGCCCCAGCGGTTTGGCCAGCGTCTGCACGCCCGCCGTACTTGAACAGATGAATCAGTTCGCGCAGCTCGGCTTCGTAGAATCCGAACGAATATGCCGCATCGAAGCCCAGCAATCCCCGGCGGCACAGTGCGCAGCGGCCTTGTTCGTCCAACGGAAACCGGCTCGGAACGGCGCGCGGCATTGCACGCAGAAGTACTCCGCATCCAGCGGATCTGGCTTCGCCAGACAACTCCGGCAAACCGGTATTCGTGAAATCTCTTCGAGTGGCTGCGCGCAGATGCGGCACTCGTCAGGAAAAATCAGGGAAAAAAGACGCTGCGGGAAACTTTCGGACAAAGTCAGGGGCGGAAACAACCGAGGCAGGTTTTGTCAGGCCACTACTGCTGAAGACGCACCCCCAAGACATCTAGTTTACACGATGGAGAAGGGCGACGGGGCAGTGCGTCACGCTAGAATCGAAGCAATGCACCCATGGCAAGCGGCCGTCATCGTCGGCGGGTACCTGCTTGGAATGTATTTTCAGACTCGCCGCATCGATGACTTGCGCGACTCGATCGACAACCGGTTCGACGGTATCGGTAAACGCTTTGACGACATGGGCAAGCGCTTCGACGATGTGCGCGACCTGTTCAAGTCCGAAATCAAACGCGTCGAAGATCGCATCGATCACCTCGAACACCCGATCATAAGCTAGCCGCTCCGCAACGCCCGCACCTTCCGCCCCGAGTCGTCGTTACAATGGAATTAACGCCACTGTGATGAAGACCTTTTACATCGAGACGTTCGGCTGCCAGATGAACGTGCACGATTCCGAGAAAGTGATCGGCACGCTGCTGTCGGAAGGCTACACAGCAGGTCGAAAACCCCGAGCAAGCCGACCTGATCCTCTACAATACCTGCAGCATCCGCGACAAAGCCGAACAGAAAGTCTTCCACCGCCTGCAGCAATTCAAGAAGGACCACGGCAAAGGCAAGGTCTTCGGTGTCCTCGGCTGCGTCGCGCAGCAGGAAGGCGAGCGCATCTTCGAACGCGCCCCGCACGTCAGCCTGGTGGCGGGCTCGGCCAGCTACGCCCTGCTCCCTCAGATGCTGGTGCAACTGGAATCCGGCGACCGCCGCGTCACCGGCCTGAGCCTCGACACCGAAGACGCTTTTGAAACCCCCTTCACGCGCCGCGACAATCCTCACCGCGCCTACATCACCATCATCGAAGGCTGCGACAAAAGCTGCGCCTACTGCGTGGTGCCCTTCACGCGCGGACCCGAGCGCAGCCGCACCAGCGCCGGCGTCCTCAAGGAAGCCCGCGAACTCGCGCCATGGGCTACACCGAGATCCAACTCCTGGGCCAGAACGTCAACAGCTATCGCGATCCTTCGCCCGCCGGTTGGGATTTCGCCCGCCTGCTGCGCGCAGTCGGCGAAGTGGACGGTATCCGGCGCGTTCGCTTCACCACCTCGCACCCGCGCGATTTCGTCAAAGACATCGTCGACGCTATCGATGAAAATCCGGTGCTCTGCAATCACGTCCATCTGCCGGTGCAATCCGGCTCCAACGATGTGCTCGCCCGCATGCAGCGGCTTTACACGCGCGACGACTATCTGCGCCGCATCGAGTGGATGAAAGCGGCTCGCCGCGACATCTCCATCACCACCGACATCATCGTGGGCTTTCCGGGCGAAACCGAAGCCGAGTTCAATGAAACCATCTCGCTGCTGGACCGTGTACAATACGATTCGTTGTTCGCTTCAAGTATTCCCGACGCCCGAACACGCCCGCTCTCGCGCTCGACGATCACCTCCCGGAAGAAGAAAAGAGCCGCCGCCTCGCTATCCTGCAGGAACACCAGCGCGCCATCCAGATCCGCCGCAATTCGGAACTGGTGGGAAGCGCCGAGCAGACCTTCGTGGAGGGTTATAATCAGGCCACGGGACAATGGATCGGCCGAACTACACAGAATCGCATTCTCAACTTCGTTCACCCGCGGCAGGCCGGGCCGTCCGCCGGAGAAACCCTGGTCGGAAAATACTGTGATGTTCGAATTACGCGCGCGGGCCCGAATTCGTTAGCCGGCGAAGCAGTCACTTGCGTCTAATAGGAAAGGGGACCACATGGAAGTTGAAATGAAAATTCGCGGTTTGATGATGGATCCCGTCAGCAACATGCCGATTGTGGTGTTGAAGGATACCAACGGCAACACCATCCTGCCCATCTGGGTCGGCATCTACGAAGCCAACGCCATCGCGCTCGAGATCGAGAAGGTCTCCACGCCCCGCCCCATGACGCACGATCTCATCAAGACGCTGCTGCACGGCCTGGGCACCGGCATTCGCAAAGTGGTGGTCAGCGAACTCAAAGACGACACCTTTTACGCCGTCATCTGGCTCGACAAAGAGGGCGAGTTGATCAGCGTGGATTCCCGGCCCAGCGACGCTCTCGCGCTCGCGCTGCGCCTGGATTGCCCCATCTTCGTGGACGACTCCGTGCTCAAGAACTCGAAGATGTCCAACGCCGCCACCGACAAGGTCAACACCGAAGAGCAGCGCCGCTGGCTCGAGAGCCTGGACGACGAGGACCTCGGCCGCTACAAGATGTGACTGGGCAACTGGAGAGCCTGGCCGCCGCCGGCATTCACGTTGTCGATTCTGGCACCAGCTCGCACGTTATCGTGGAGCGCGAGGGATTTGTCGCTTTTATCGAGCGGCGCGATACCGGCTTGGGCAACATTGGCGCTCCGGGCCTCGTCACCGAACAGGGATTCGCCGCGCTGGTCTGGCGCGAGGGCCGCGCCTTCTTCGTCGGCAAAGGATTCGAGCAAGCCGCCTCGGACCAGCAGGTGCAGGCACTGCGCACCTTTGCGAACGATCTGGAGTCGGCAATCTTGGGCCGCAGCTAAGCCGGGACCGCTATTTTACGAAGCTTTTCTTAGTGGCCGGCCGGCGAGCCGGTGCCGTGTTCTTGCCCGTCCAGCCGCGCAGGTCGGCCGGATCCAGGATGTTGAAGACCACCATGAAAGGGCTGGTGCTATAGCTCTCCGGCACTCCTTCGAACGTGAGTTCCGTACCGACGTCCACCTTTCCCGCAAGCGCCGCCTCGAACTTCAGCGTGGCGTCGGCCGTGGTACCGTCTTCGAGCGCCAGCACGACGGTCTTGGGTCGGTTCTCGGGCTTCCAACCGCACCACGCTCCCTTTGAGCGGCGGGAGCTTCGCGCCCTTCATGCTGCTGTTGAAATAGCCGTCACCATCGGCTCCGGTGAGCTGTGTCTTGATGTTCTTCCACAGCGCTAGCTCGGGATGCTCCCGCGCGAACTTCTCGGCATCGGCGGCTTGTGCCTCCATCGACTTCTTCAGCGCCTCGCCCTTGCTCTCGATGTGAAATCCATCCGGCGGGTTGGGCTGCGACTTGGCCGTGGCCAGCAGTCCCGGAAATCCCTCTGCGCTGCCATGGTGCAGCACGTACATCTTTTGGACTTCACCCTGAACGCCCTGGCGCTGCGGCGCACCCAGGCCTCCCGGTCCATCATAAGCGGCTGCGCGCGCATAGTAGAACAGCGCGCCGGAATTGTCCTTCTTGTTCGCCAGTGTGAAGCCCAGCATGTAGGCCGCGCCGCCATTGTTCGGATTCACTTGCAGCGCTTTCCTCAACTCCGCCTCCGCCCCGTCCCAATTCTTCCTCTGGTTGTTGATGAAACCTAACGTGGTGTGGCTGAGCGCCTCAATATCAGGCCGCAGCTTGGCCCACTGCTCCGCGGACACTCCCGCAGGCGGCGTGTCGATCCCCGTCAGCAGAGCCTTCGCCGCCTTCTCGCCGTCGTCCAACACGGCCGGCTGCTGCGCTGCAGGATATACCTGTTGCGTCAGAAACATTGTGTAGTACAGAGCGTTGAAATCCTTCGGGTCCTCGCCGAGGATCTGCTTGGCCATCGCCATCGCCTCTTTCGGCTGCCCGGCCCCGGCGTGCGTCGTCATCAGCAGCGTCCGCCGCACCTTGGCGAAGTCCGACGCAGGATATTGCTTCTCCCACTGCTGCAGCTTTTCCAGCCTGGTCTTCGCATTCGCGTCTTTCAAGACGGCATTGTAAAGATCGCACTCCGCCTGATCCTTGCATTGCGGCTGCTTGGCCGCTTCCTGGGCCGCCACGATTCCAGGCGCGCACAATATCCCCGCCACTGCGCCAATCAGAAAAAGTCTCGATGCTTGAATCGACATTCCCAGCCTCCAACTCTCTAGACCATGCTAGAGTCCTTCCCCGCTGCCGTCCAGCTTGCCGCGTACCAGCCACCCACGGAGTAGTACTAGAGTACAAAAAAACAAACGCTCCCAGGAAACCCCCGGGAGCGTCGCCAAATCGAAGCTTGCGAATCGGGCTACTTCTTCTTGCCCGCAGCCGGGCGCCGGTGCGTCGCGGGGACCGGATTCGTCCCCGTCCAGCCATGGAGATTGGCTTCGTCGGTGATGTTGAAAACGACCATGAACGGCTCCTTGGTGAAGCTGTCGGGCACGCCTTCAAATGTCAACTCCGTACCTGGTTCCACGCTGCCTGGAAGCGGCTTCTCGAATTTCAAAGTGCCGGTGGCGACGTTGGGATCCGCCTTACCGTCCATCAAAGCCACCGTCACGGTCTTGGGTTTCGTGGCTGGCTCCATGCTCACTACCTTGGCCTTCAAAGTTGGAAGCAGCGCGCCTTTCATGCCTGTGGCGAAGTAGTTCTCTCCGTCGGGTCCCTTCAGAGCGTCCTCCAGCTTCTTCCAGAAGGCTTCCTGTGGATGATTCTTCTCCCACTCCGCTTGGTTCTGCATCTCAACCTCGGCGACCTCTGTGGCGCTAGGAACCTTGAAATCGGCCGGTGGAAGAGGCGACGACTTGGCGGCGGCCAGCAATTTGTCGAAATCAGTGTCGCTGCCATGGAATCCCTTGTACGCCCGCTTGACGTAATCCATCACCTGCTGCCGCCCGGCGGGATTCAGCGCGCCCTGTCCTTCATACGTCGCGGCCCGGGCGAAATAGAACAACGCCGCGGGCATTTTCTTCACGTCTTTCTCCGACGCGATCGACGTCCCCATGTAGTAATCCACCTGGCCGCTGTTCGGATTCAGCTTGAGGCTCTTCTGGAATTCCTCCTCTGCCTCCGGCCAGTTCTTGCGCTGCATCGCGATCCATCCTACCGTCGTGTGCGCCAACTCCTCCACCTGCGGCCGCTGGGCTTTCCATTGATCCGCCGTGAAATTCTGCGGCGGCGTGTCGATGTTCGCCAGCAACGTCTTGGCCGCCTTCTCGCCTTGATCCAATACGTCTGGCGGAGGATTGGTTCCCGCCAGCGCCTGAGTGAACGTCACGATTATGAAAAGAGCGCTGAAGTTCTTTGGATCGTCGGCCAGAATCTCCTTGGCGACACCCACTGCCTCTTTCGCCTGACCGAGGGCAAAATGCGTGGTCATCAACAGCGTTCGCCGCTCTTTGATCCATTCGGTCTGCGGATACTGCTTTTCCCACTGCTGCAGCTTCGCCAATCTGGTCTTGGGATTCGTGTCTTTCGCGATGGCGTCGTAAAGATCGTACTCGGCCCGGTCCTTCCAGTTCTTCTGCGGTTCCTGCGATGCAGGAGCCTGAGCTTGCGCCCGCACCGGCGCCGGCGCCAGCCCAACGAACATGCCTGCTATGGCGATGACTAGAAAATATCTGGATGGTTGGTACAACACCTGCCGCCTCCCATGTTGGTTTCGTTTTTCTTGAGTCGCTATGGGACACCCTCACCCCAGCCGCCGCCCAACACGCCGCCTAGAGTGGATGCAATTGCGGAGTATATCCAAATCCGAGCCACGACTGCAAGTTCCCGTAACGTTAGATGTCTCCGAGACGGATCTTGTTCCCACAACAGCGCTCCGGCGCGAAATTTTTCATTCTGCCCGGCTCAGTCAGCGGCTAGAATGGAATTATTCCGGCCTAAATAGTGCACCATGAGTACTCAGCGCAACATGCCCGGCGGTTGGGTCGATCGCTCCAGCCTCGCCAAAGGAGCCAATGGTCGCGCTCTGTGCCGCTGGTGCAACCTCGAGGTGCCTCAGGGCCGCTTCACCTTCTGCTCGGACTGGTGCGTCGAGGAATGGCGGCTCCGGACGAATCCCGGATACCTGCGCGAAAAGGTATTCGAACGCGATCGCGGCATCTGCGCGGCCTGCGGCACCGATTGCGACGCCGCCTGGCGCCACATCAAACGCCTGCGCGGCGCCGCGCGATTGAAAGCCCGCAACGAATGGGGCGCCGGGTCGCGCAAAAGCCTGTGGGACGCCGATCACATCGTTCCGGTGGTGGAAGGCGGCGGCGAATGCGATCTCGCGAATCTGCGCACGCTGTGCCTGAAGTGCCACCGGGCCGCGACGGCGGAGCTGCGGAAACGGCGGGCGGCGGGGCGGTGACGTTCATAGAGGCGTTATCCTGAAAGAGGAGTCCATGTCTCAAGCTCTGATCACCTCCGACCCCAAGGTCATGTTGGGCAAGCCGACCATCGCCGGCACGCGCATCACAGTGGAACTGATCCTCGAAAAGCTCGCAGCCGGCGAGACCGTCGAACAGATCCTGTCTGAGCATCCTCGGCTGACCGAAGAGGGCATCCGCGCCGCGATCGCGTTCGCGGCCGAAGTGCTTTGCTGAGCAAGCAACGCGTTGCGGAGTGATGTTCATAGAGGCGCTATCCTGGAACTGATGCTGAGCTACCACGTTGCTTACTATCTTTCGCGCGAGCAGGATCGCATGGTAGTAGCCGAGGTTCTCGACTTTCCCGGTGTCGTCAGCCAGGGCTTCGACCTCGCCGATGCGCGATTGATGATCGCGAGCGCGCTCGAAGACATTGCTCAATTGCACCTGGAGCAAGGCCGAGCCCTGCCCGTACCCAATCCAGATGCGACGGCCGCCGATGCCGACTTGATCGAATTGCTTCCGCTTTCGGTCGAAACTGGCGCGCCCCGTCTCTGAAGCGGCACGATTTGCTCGATCACCTGCACCGCAACGGCTGCAGGCTGGAACGCGAAGGTCGCCGGCATTCGATCTATTCAAATCCACTCAACAACGCGAAAGCTCCAGTGCCACGCCATTCTGAGATCGACAATCGCTTGGCCGCGGCAATCTGCCGCCAGTTAGGTATTCCATCAATCCGCGGATAGGTACGTTCGCGCCGCTATCGCTAGAGGCAAGTCTGCGGTTGGCTCGACTAATCGACCTCAACCGCTTGCCCCTGTCTAACACCTACGCCTTTGACACTCCTCATCGTGTTGCCTTTTGTGCGATGTTCCTCGCCGGCTTGAAGCCATCGATCATGAGAATGCCGGCCCGATCACATAGCTCTCGCTCGATCTATCCATACTCTTGACCCGGATAATAATGGTCGTGCCGATGACATTCAAGCATCTGTTCGGTCTAGCAACGATGGCATGGGTTCTCTTGTGGCTAGTTTCTGCCGTTACTATCGGTGGACTTATGGGAGATTCTGTCACCCAGCTATTGGCTTTTGTTGGCATGGCTTTCGTACCCCCGACGCTGCTCTACTTGCTGCTTTTTCGGATGCTCCCTCGCATGTTAGGCCGGTTCAGAAAATCTGCAACACAGCTCTAACTACGTAGTACAGAAGCAGCGACCCTACACGCTACAATGTAATTTCACGGAGGTTTATGGCAGCCCTCAAGCGTCGGCGCTCGGTCCCCGTCCGCATCGGCAACGTCCCGGTCGGTGGCCACCATCCCATCGTCGTCCAGTCCATGACCAATACCGACACGGCCGACGTCGCAGTCCACCGTCAACCAGGTCATGGCGCTCGCGCAAGCCGGCTCGGAACTGGTCCGCGTCACCGTCAACACGGAAGCCGCCGCCCAGGCCGTCCCCAAGATCGTCGACACGCTCGACAAGTTCGGCGTGCGCGTGCCCATCATCGGCGACTTCCACTACAACGGCCATCTCCTGCTCAAGAAATATCCCGATTGCGCCCGCGCGCTCGCCAAATACCGCATCAATCCGGGCAACGTCAACATCGGCAAGAAGCACGACGACAATTTCCGCATCATGATCGAGGCCGCCATCGAGTACGACCGCCCGGTGCGCATCGGCGTCAACTGGGGATCGCTCGACCAGGCCCTGCTCACGCGCATGATGGACGAAAACTCGCGCCTGCCCGAGCCGCTGGACGCCAAGGAAGTCACCATGAACGCCATCGTCGCGAGCGCCCTCCATTCCGGCGCAAGCCGCCGAGCACTACGGACTCGGGCCGCGACAAGATCATCCTGAGCGCCAAGGTCAGCGGCGTGCAGGACCTCATCACCGTCTACCGCAAACTGGCCGCGCAGTGCGATTACGCCCTGCATCTCGGCCTCACCGAAGCCGGACTCGGATCGAAAGGCATCGTCGCCACCACCGCCGCGCTCTCGGTTCTGCTGCAGGAAGGCATCGGCGACACCATCCGCTCGTCCCTCACACCGCTGCCCAACGGCGACCGCACCGAAGAGGTCATCGTCTCCCAGCAGATCCTGCAGTCGCTCGAGACTCCGCAGCTTTACGCCGCAGGTCACCGCGTGCCCCGGCTGCGGCCGCACCACCAGCACCTTCTTCCAGGACATGGCCGACCAGATCCAGACCTACCTGCGCGAGCAGATGCCGGTGTGGAAAGGCAAGTACGCGGGAGTCGAAGAAATGAAGGTCGCAGTGATGGGCTGCGTCGTGAACGGTCCCGGCGAATCCAAGCACTCGAACATCGGCATTTCGCTGCCCGGCACATTTGAGGAACCGGTCGCGCCCGTCTACGTCGACGGCAAGCTCTCCATCACCCTGCGCGGCGATCGCATCGTGGCCGAGTTCATCGAGATCCTGAACAATTACGTCGACCGCAGGTACGCCGAGCGCGTCGCCGAAACCACCGCCGTCTAGTGACCCGGACTCCGATCGTTCATCGCGTCCGCGCCGTCAACACCGCGCCCGAATCGGAAAACAAGATTCATGACGATCGCGTCGCGGCGCAGTTTGGATTCCGAGGCGGCCTGGTGCCGGGCGTCACCGTCTACGGATACATGACCGCGCCCATCATCGCCATCGCACCCGATTGGCTCGAGCGTGGCGCCATGCAGGTCCGCTTTCTCGAACCGTTCTATGACGGCGACGAAGTGATCGCGAAAGCCGAGCCGCAAGACGACGGCTCGATGATTGTCACCGCCGAGCGATCCGACAGCACACTCTGCGCCAAGGGAACCGCATCGGTCCCGCGGCATCGCGACGACACTCCCGCGCTGCTCGCCGAGGCTCCGCTCCCCGACTTCGATCAGCGCCCCGTGCCGTCGCCCGACAACCTGGTCCCCGGCGCCGCACTCGGAACCATCACCGCGCCGCTCGTTTCAGACGATCCCGCCAAGCTGCTGCAATACTCGAACGACCTTCTGGTCCGCAACTTCAAGCTCGGCCCCTGGATTCACGTCTCGAGCGAAATCGTCAACTGTCAACGCGCCCATCCCGGCGAAGAAATCTCCGCGCGCGCCCGTATCCATGATCGCTTCGAACGCAAAGGCCACCAGTTCGTAGTCGTCGACGTCATGCTGCTCCGCAACGCGAACGAGCTGATCCAAACCGTTCGCCACACCGCGATCTATCAGCTCCGCGCCGCTGCATAGACGCGGCCAGCCACGGTTTCAGCGAAAATCCGCCGCACAGACGCGATGTGATTGCCGACGCTGAATTCGTCCGCCGCTGCGTGCGCAATTTTCTCCGGCAGACTGTGCTCCGGAAAAGCCGATCCCGACGCGATCGCACGCAAGCACTCCACGAGCGCGCTTTCATCGTTATTCGGAAACAGCAGTCCGCTCACGCCGTGTTCCACCATTTCAGCCAGCCCGCCCTCGAAGCTTGCGATCACTGGAACCCGGCGAACCATCGCTTCGATCGCCACCAGACCCTGCGGCTCGGCCCAAACGGAAGGCACCACGCAAGCCCACGCCTCGGCGTACAGCGGATCGAGGTCGCTCGGCGACTTCCAACCGAGAAACTCCACGCTGGAGCCGATGCTCAGCGAGCTGGCCTGACGTTCCAGCGCCGGACGTTCCGGCCCCTGCCCCGCGATACGCAAGCGCGCCGCCGGGAACTCCGCCCGCACTCGCGCAAGCGCGCGCAATAGCAAATCCACTCCTTTCTCGATATCCAGCCGGCCGCAAAAAAGGAGTGACGGCTGCGCGGCGGGTGCGCGAACAAATTCCCGATTCGGAGCCGCAGTCGGTAGCGTCAGCACCTCTGACTCCACGTCCGACGCCGCCAATTGCTTCTGCACCCAGCGGCTGCAAGCCAACACGCGATCCGTCCTTTTCACGGCTGAGCGGATCAGAGCATACCTTGGCTGATCGCGCAGCCAGTGCGGCAGACTCAGACAGCCGGATTGGCGGCACACCCATCCGGCCGGCGCGCGGCATAGGGTGCCGTCCGGCAAGAGCTTCGAGCCGATCGGGCAAATCACCTTGTAGTCGGAAACCAGCAGCACTTTGGGCACATCGCCGATGGCCAACAGCGCAGCCGGCGACAGGTGATGCGCGAACATGTTGATCCACACGACGTCCGGTCGAAACTCCGAAACGGCTCGCCGCACCGCCGCCGCGGCAAACGGATTGACGATCTGCAGCAACGCCTGCGCAGCCGGGTTCTCGGTTCCGAAAGCCACGTAGTCAGCCGAGCCGTCTCCCGCACTGCCGGCGCTGCTGGTCAGCAGTCGCACTTCATCGCCCGCCGCCTTCAGGCCATCCCGGAGACGAAGCGCGTGAGCTTCCGCGCCGCCGCGACCTCGATTCCAGTCGATGATCAGCAGGATCCGCATTGGAGCGTTTCGACGGCCGCCAGGGAAACCGGCCGGCTCAGTCGCGAGGATTCCTCAGCGGCCAGAACGATGTTCAAACTTCGCAGCCCGTCATTGAGGCCGGCGCCGCGGGTGATTCCACCGCGGATCGACTGGACAAAGTCGGCCAGCGCCATCCGATAAGACGACTCGTACGACGGACGCGCCAGACGCCGGAGCCGCCATGCCAAAGTCTCGCGGCTGGGCGGCACAAACGCGCTGCGCACGCCATAGCCGAACCGCCGCGCCACTCGCAGCGACAGCGATGTAGCATGCCGATCCACCCGCAGCGTGCCGCGCTCTCCAACGAATTCCAGGAAATCGGCCCGCCCGGCGCGGAACGAAAAGTAGCTCTGCGCGCTCGCTCCACCAGCCATGCTGAGGCGCATCCAAGCTTCATCGTGCTCGCTCGAGTGCGAAGAGATCTGCGCTTCCACCTCGGCCGCTTCCCGATTCAGAAACCATCGCAGCAAGTCGGCATGGTGTGATCCGAGATCGAGCAAAACGCCGCCGCCGGTGATCCGCGAACGTTTCCACGTGGGCATGGAGTCCGTCGCCAGCGGCTCGTTGAACGTGCTCAGTACAGCACGAACATCGCCGATGACGCCGGAGCCGATCAGCTCGCGAGCCTGCACGAACAGCGGATGGCAGCGTCGATTGAATCCCACCGCCATCATCACACGCGCGTCGCGTACTGCTTCCGCCAACCGAACCGCATCCTCCACCGTGGTCGCCACCGGCTTTTCGAGGTAGATGTGTTTGCCGGCGCGAGCGGTGGCGATTCCCAACTCAGCGTGTAGTTGCGTCGGCGCGCTGATCACCACTGCGTCGATGTCGGACCGCGCCAGCAGTTCGGAAACGTCGGCATGCACGGGAATGCCGGTCAGCTTGGCGGCTCGCTCTCGCGCACCGGCGTCGGGATCGGAAGCCGCAACCAGCCTGGCGCCGGGAACATGCTTGAGCTCTCGCAAGTGAGTCCAGTACGCGATGACGCCGCATCCGATGACGCCGAAGCCCACCCGGCCGGGCCTCGCGCTCATATCGCGAGCGATCCGGCGTAGTCGAGTTTGTGCACCTCGTACTGATGCATGCCTCGTTCCGCGAAGCCGGACAACACGCCGGCATAGCCGAACGCTTCGCCGCAGCACCGGAAGACAAGACCCAGCGCGATCGAAGGAAGCGTCGCCCACGGCAGCGGCTGGCCGCGCAGGATGGCAGTCAAGCCCGGCATCAAGCGGCGCAGTAGCACGAACGGGATCAGAGGAGATCCGGCAACATAAATCAGCCGGCGCGCCAGCGGCCATTCCCGGGAACGATTCGAAGCCACTAGCAGGCCGGCCAGAAATCGATTCCAGAACCAATGCCACGGATAAATGACATTGGCATGATAGATCAGCGCCGACGGCGTGAAGAGTGTCCTGTGGCCGTTGCGGCTCATCGAAATCGCCAGTTCGTCGGATTGGTCGAGCGCCGATGGAAGCCGATCGCCGAGGCTCCACAACACGGCGGTCCGGTACGCGGCGTTGTAGACGGGGGCTTGCGGGATCTCTCCGGCGGGCAGTCCCTCGCCCCATCGCCCGTAGTCCAGGATGTAGCCTGACCAGCTCAGCGCGCCGCGCGGATTGGCGTTAGAAACTGCGGGCACAACCACGGCCCATTCGGGAGCGGCGAAGGCTTTCAGGATGATCTCGCCGAGCTCGGGGTGCGGAAACGAATGCGTCTCGCCGATGAAGACCAGCGGCGCCGAGGCAGCCCTCACGCCGGCGGCCCGCGCGGAAGCCAGATCCCGCACCGGGTCCGACACAATCCGAATGGCGGCGAAATCGTCGCGATACACCAGCGCCTGGCTCATGTCTTGCACCGACGGCGCCACCAGCAGAATTTCAAGCGAGTGCTTCACAGTCTGCCGGCGCAAACACTCCACCACCGGACGAATGGTCTGATACGAGTCCGCCGCCAGCACATACGACATGAGCGGATCCGCAGCTGATTTGCGCGCCATATCAAGCAACCCCCTTTCCGGCATAGGCCAGCTTGTGAACTTCATATTCGTGCAACTGACGCTCCCACGACTTCACAGGAGCACCGGCATACCCTAACAGCTCGCCGGCCGCCTTCACCGCCATTCCGGCTGCGAACCAAAATGCTGTCGACAGCGGCAATTTCTTTTGGCGTATCGTGAGCCAAACGCCCGGCAGCACGCGCCAACTCAAAACCACTGGAATTAACGGCGAGGCGAAGACGTAAAACACCCGACGTCCGAACGTCCACCGCAGCGATCGGCTGGCCGCGATCATGACACCAGCCGCGAAGCGCTCCTTAACCCAGTGCCCGAGCGACGCAACGTTGACGTGATCGAGCCGAGCCTCGGGTTCGAAGTATGCCCGGTGCCCCGCTGCGTGCAGGGCGAGCGGGAGTTCATCTCCGTGCGAAATGGCCGGATCGAGCCGGTCTCCCAGATCAAGCAAGGCCTGCCGGCGGAACGCAGCGTTGTAAATCGGAATATGGGATACTTCGCCGGCGGGCAGGCCCTCCACCCAGGCACCGTAATCCGACACGAATCCCGCCCAGCTCAACGCGCCTTTCGGATTGGCATTGCCGAATGCGGGAAGAATCACCGACCATGGCTCCGCGAAGTGGCGCATGAGCGCCTCGGAAAATCCCGGATGCGGATAGGAGTGCGTTTCGCCGATGAAGACAAATGGCGCTGCGGCCGCTCTGATTCCCGCGGCGCGCGCCGTCCCGAGATCCTCCACTGGATCCTCGACGATGCGGATGCCGGCGAACTCGCCCTGATGTGGCATGACGGCGGCAACCGCTTCGACCGAAGGAGCCACCAGCACAAGCTCGATGTGGTGGTGCACGGTCTGCCGCCGCAGCCGATCCACCACTGGACGGATCGTCGAATACACATCGGTCGCCAGGATCACTGACAATTTCGGCTCAGCCATTGGCGGCTCCTCTTGTTTTCAGCTTTGGCCGCGAACGCGAACGTGTGAATGCCCGCAGGACCCTGGTAGAAAACTGTTCGGCGGGATATAAAAACCACCGCAACGCCGACGCTTCATACCAGTCCAGAATGCCGTCGCGCCAGCGCGGCTTTGGCCGAGCGCCGGCCCAAGCCGTCCGGTCCATGTAGCCGAGATAAAATTCGCGCCAGCGCCCGCTGCCCGCCGATTTCCAAGGTTTCAGACTTCCACTGAAGTGCACAATGCGCTGACCGATTGGTCCGGCGCCATCCCCGGGTGCCGGCAAGCGAGCTAGCATCGGATTACAGTTCCATTGCGGATCGAGTTCACCCCAGGCATCCGCAAGAACAGCATTCAGAGCTTCCTGGTCCCAAAAGTAGACTCGCTTCGCGTAGGAGCGTAGATATTCGATGGATCGGCGCCGCACTTGGCGCTCGCGCCAGCGCGCCAGATCCACCAGCAGTACCCCGGCGTTGAAATACTTCGATTGCGGCCCCATCCCAAGTTGCCGCCAAGCCGCCACGCCGAACTGCGAAGAAACCATGGGCACACGCTGATCCTGCGCCGCCATGACGATGCTCGCTTGCATCGGAGCCCGCCATAACTCGCCGATATCGTCCAGCACCAGCAGGTCGCAGTCCAGCCAGATCACGCGACCGAGGTCTGGGGGAAGCCACTCGTCGAGTGTAAGCTTCTGATACGTAGTCGACGACATGCGGCCCCAGGTCGGCAGATCTTGCATGCTGGAGACCGGTTGTCTCCATACCAAGCGAATATTGCTCGGCACGGAAGCCGCAACTCGATCCTTATCCGCCGCCGCGATTCCATCGTCCAGCACATACGCCTCAATCCGAATGCCGGCCGCTGCGTGCGAACCCATCGAATTCAGCATGACGGCGAGGGGCAGCGCATATCCAGCGTCCGCGGCGCACGCGATCACAACGGAAGCGCTGGTCAGGGTCATGCGCTCGTGCCTCTGCATATTGTCCTACGATCTCACGGCCTTAGTAATTAGCTCAGTACTCAGAAAAGTACTAGAACATTCGCCCGAGATCCTATACGCACTCTGTCTCATTGAATTGGCGACATGGCAACCGCATAATGATTTGACGTTATCTCAACCAGCATGCGAATTGCGCGCAATCGTCGACGCGATGCCCGAAGCTACTGCCGGGGACAGATGCATTTCTGCATCGAGGACTCCACCGCGGAAACACCCGCTGAAATGCTGGACGTCTCGAGCAACGGCTTCCGTCTGCGCCATTCGATCCGCGATCTTGAACCGGGCCGAGAGGTGCGCTTCGAGCATCGCATCTTCTTCGGCCGCGCGCGCGTCATGTGGACCGCGTTGGTGGGCGGCCGGCCCGAGAGCGGTTTCCTGATCATTCGCGGCTGAAACGGCGTCGCGCTACGGTTCGGTGCGCTTGGCAATCTGCGGCGGCAGGCTGTAGGGAATCTCGATCACAGCATCCACATCGATAGGCACGCGATCGCGCGTGGCGGGTTTGAACTCCCATTCCGCGAGATCGCGAACGACGGCCTGCTCGATGCCTGGGCTCAGGCTGCGCAGCATCTTCACGTCCACGATCTTGCCATCCTTGCTGATGGTGGCGGCCAACTGCACGCGCAGCTCGGTGTGCGCGCCCGGCAGCACCGGCTCCACCGATTCGTACTTGCGCAGCGGCAGCGGCGCCCGCACCAAAGGCGTTTCACCGGACTGCAGTCCCCGTTCTGCGAACCACAGAATCCAATCGCCGGAATACGGCGCGAAGTTTTCGATCGGGATCACCATCGTGTACACATTGCGGCCTTGGAAGCGCGCATCGATGGCACGCGGGATGGTTCGCGACGCAGGCCGGAGTGGAACCGAAAGCGTGCTGGCCGGCAGGGTCCGCACCTTGTCGGCATACATGATCACTTTGCGATTCGGACTGACGCCGGGAGCGTTCACCGGCTTGGTGCGATCCTCGCGAATGGTGAGGTTCGGAACGCGCAGGCTGCCGTCGACCTCACCGCTGGCCGGCTCGCCCAGATTGGGAGCCTTCGAGAACGCGCCCGGACGCGCGCCGTCCGGCACCGGTCCGTTTCCGGGTGTAAGACTCGCCACCGCGATGTCCGCCTTGCCGTTGCCGGCGTTGTTCTCCGCGCCCGGCGGCGCATTGGAGGGCGGCGGCGCACCATGCGACAGCGACGGCGCGCCCAATCCTTCCGGCAATGCCATGCGCGCGCTGGTCACCCCGGCAATTGAAACATCGGGAGTCCCGATGTCGCCCACGTCCACTGGAATCGCCAGCCGCGGCGCCCTATCGGAAGGCGGCGGCGGAACAAACTCGCGCCGCGCCATCGGTATATCCAAGGCTCTGTTCTGTTGCGCAAAATGCACGTCGCCGGTGGGCGTCAGCAACGACACGTTGGGCTGTTCGGCACGCACGCCCTGAACGTTCGGCTGCACGAACTTCCGGTACTCGCGCGGCGGAGGCGCCGGCAGCGGGATCGCGGTCGCGCTGCGCAGAACTACGTTGGGCGCCGGCAGATCCTGGTGAATCTCGATCTTCGGTACCGGCCTCCAGATGATCTGCTTGGACGATTCAGCATGCGGCGACGTCGCAATGATGGCCTGCTTGGACGGCTCGAGCCCGCGCGGCTGGGGAAATGTTCCGATGCGCTGGGCCGCACTTACGTCGGGAAGCGGCTGGCGATAGTTGTACCAGACGATCTTGCGCTCCGACGGCTTGATCAATTCGTCATAGATAGGACGGCTGGACGCCGCCGGCTCGTCCTGATAAGCCGGAATCAAAGCCAGACCCAGGATCGCGGCGGCATGCAGGCTGATGGACGACATGAACGACACCGGCCGAAACCGGTATGCCAGGGACCTTCGGGTGGATGCCATGCCTGAACCGCTCATGGAAAATCGTTCTGGGGCGAGCTATGCGTGCCGGGTCGCTGCGTGAAACCTTACATCAGCAGAATACCAGACTCCCCCATGACCTCCATCCTCGCTAGTACTGATCCTGATTCGCGTCAGTGCGGCGCCAGGGCGGCTTCCAAAGCCGGCAAGCGTGCGTCCGATACGGTGAAAAGTCCATCCGGAAACTTGCGATAGCTCAGCATTTGATCATAGATGAGAGTTTCCTGGCTGCGGTTAAGCGCCAGGCCCGCCAGGTACTGCAGGCGCAGGTTCCCGTCGCGGTTAATGGCGGCCCCCTGCAACCACGTTTTCAGGTCTCGTGCGCGCCCCGCATAGGTGGTAAGCAAGCCCATCGCAGACTGAAATCCGACATCGGAAAGCGATTTCACCACACGCGAGTAATCGGCCGAACCCAGCCTCCGCTCCATAGCGTCCACGTCCACGTTGGTCTTCCCGGCCTGGCCCAGCAACACGACGTCATAGCCGCCGCCTCCGTTTTCGTTTCCCCAGATGGTGCCGCCCGGGAACACGTCGAAAAACGTCGCGATCTCGCTCTTCACTGTCTCAAGGTCGCTCTCATAGAGCGGTACCCACTGCGTGACGATGCCGCCTGGATTCAGGTGGTTCTTCACCAGCTCGAAATATTCTTTTGAATACAGAGTGGCGCTGCCTTTGACCCAGGGATGGATCGGATCGGAAGTAATGATGTCGAACTTGTCGGGTGACGTCAGGATGTAGTGGCGCGCGTCGTCATAGATTATCGTCGTGCGCGCGGTTGTGAAGAACATTGTAGTTCTCGCGCCCGAAGTATTTCGTGGCAACCGGCGGAACCAGCGGCTCCATTTCGCAAACCACGACGCGCTGGATGCTGGGATATAGGGTAAACGATCCCGCCGTGACGCCGGCGCCGAATCCCACCACCAGCACCGATTCGGGTTTGGGATGGAAGAGCGCCGGCAAGTGGCCCAGCATGCGCTGCAGCCGCATGTCGTAAGGTTCGGTTGAGGCCTCCACTTTTCCGCTGACGTGAAATTGCACCGCGCCGTCGTCCCATTGCGAAATCGCGATCGACGAATTGATTCCCTCGCCGGTGTATAGAATGCGGGCACGCTCCGATGACGTCAGAATGCGGCGGCCATAGGCGATCAGCATGCCGGGCGTCGGCGCCACTGTCGCGACCAGCCACACCGCAGCCACGGTTGCCGCGGCCAGCACCAACGCGCCTGCCTTCTTGCGCCACGGCCAGACCATCGGCGCCAGCAGCAGCAGGCCGCCGACGCCGGATAGTGCGATCAGCAGCCGCTCGCTTCTGCCGCTCCCGATCTGCGGAATCAACAGCACGCTGAAGCTGAGCGCTCCAGCGATCGCACCTGCGGTGTTGGCCGCATAGATGCCACCGACCATTCGCCCGGAATCCTCGCCGGGTTCGGCCACCGAGGCGAGCGCAAGCGGGAAACTTGCGCCCCACAGCAGCGCGGCGGGCAAAATGGCCCACAGCGACCGCGCCAGGTCCACCTGGAACGTAAACCACGGCGATGTAGACAGCAGCGGATTCACCGGCCAATAGGGCAGCGAACTGGCCAGCATGTAAGCGGTCCACGCGACAGCGCCCACCAGCAACATCTGGCAAACACCCAGCGCCAGGCGCGGCCGAGCCAGTTGTTTTGCGAAAAACGAACCCGACCGCGCTGCCGATCCCGAAGCCCACCAGGAACACGGCCAGGATGATCGAGAACGTGTAGACGGTCCCGCCGAGCAGCAGACCCAGCAGTCGTGTCCAAACCACTTCGGCGCCGAGCGCCGTCGCGCCCGACAATGCGATGCTCACGTAGACCGGCCAGGAACCGGCGGGGATCCAAAGGTGAGCGTCCGCGCTTCCTCTTCCAGGGCTGGTAGGACGCACGTCTCGCCAGCGCCAACGCGACCAGCGCCACCGCCAAATTGATGGCGGCGGCGATGTAGGTTGCCTTCGCCATGTCGAACACGCGCAGCAGATAAAATCCGGCGAGCACGCATCCCGCTACGGCTCCTCCCGTGTTCGCGCCATAAAGGAGGCCCATCCAGGAGACGCCCTCGGGACTGGACTTGAGCCAGCGCGCCGCAGCCGGCAGCGACGCCCCCATCAACATCGTGGGCGGTAGCAGACAGACGGCGCAGACCACCGCACGCAGCACTACTGCCGGAAAACCGTGGCCCACCGCTCCGGTGTAAATGCGATCGATCAGCGGCATCCCGAAATGCGCCGCCAGCCCGCAGATGCCGATACCCAACTCGATCCAGGCATACACCTTGAGTGGGTGCGCTCTCTCAGAAACGAACCGGGGCAGCGCGAAGCTTCCGAGACAAAGTCCGCCCATGAATGCCGCCAGTAAGACCCCCAACGATACGGCCGTGGATCCGATGACCAGTTGGAGTAACTGGTACCATACGATTTCGTAGATCAGAGCCGAGACGCCGCTTCCGGCAAACAGCACCAGAAGCGCAGGCAAAAACGGAGGTGACAAGGTTAGGGAGCTGACGCTTACTTCAGTTGGGTTCGTTTTGTTGACAACAGGCATTGGGAATCATCCGGACTGTCGAATGATACCTCAACTTTGCCGGTTTGCTAAAGGGCACCCGGACTTGGCCTGGCCCTCCCACCTACGCTTGGACGAAACGTACTATTATGTTTAGAACGCTTGGTACGACTAGCAACTAATAGTACTTTTGATTGATTACTAGCATTACTGTTGAAGTGCAACTTGAAGTCTTGAGCATGAACGTGTTGTAGAAAGGAAGTTTCACATGAGGGTCCGACTCATATTCCATTGCCCGCGATGCGGCTCTCTGTTGTTCCGTCCTTCACTCAGCCGGACGTTTCGGGATAATTTCTGAGTCCGATGGGATTTCACGCGCACCGCTGTTACATGTGTCGCCTCCGCTTTTACCTGTTCAAGCCGATCTGGTTGCGCACGCTGACGACCGTATTGGACCGGCCGCTAGCCGGATTACGGCGAATCGAACCCAATCCCGAAGAGTCAGGCAGCCGATGCCGCCAATAGCCGCCGCCTGGTGGCCAGGGACTGCTGCGCCACAATCGTCTGAGAATTCCGCAGGCGAGGGTCCAATCGATCCTTTCGTGACCGATAAGCCTTCTTAAGGGCGATCGCTCGACCCCTGGGAAGGCCTTATGAAACTCTCTGGAAAAATCACGGCCTGCGCCGCAGGCGGCGTGGTCCTAGCGACCTTGGCTTCCATCGGAACGGTCTACTCCATCTCGCGGAACAACCGCATCAATGAACTTCGCGAGCTGATGAGTTCGACGATTCAGCAGGCCGAAACGGTGACCGAGAACATGGACGCTTTGCATCGGAGCGGGGCCTTCGACGTGGAGGCGTTGCGGAAAGGCGTGCAGGGAGCGAAGGATTTCCGGAGCACTACTTTTTATCGGGCCGTTCCGGTGGTGGCGGGTTGGGATTCACTCCGCAAGGTAATTGCGAGCACGAACTCTGAATTCGTAACGCCCTCTCATCCGGATGTCGCCGGCCCGGAATCCAAGAAACACAACGCATGAATTCGACGCGGCTTTTCAAGCCTTCGCCGCCGGACAAAGCGAATACTTCGCCGACGACACCAAGGCCAACACTCTCATCCTGGCCCGGCCGGCGCGCATCACCAAGGGTTGCCTGGAATGCCATGGCCAGGCTTCCGACAGCCCCTCGCATGATGGCAAAGATGCCCTCGGTTTTCCGATGGAAGGCATGAAGCTGGGCGACATCAAAGGCGCTTTTGTTCTGAAAGCTCCGATGAAGCACGACGAGGTAGTGGTCGCCAGCATGGAACGGATCACCATCGCAGGCTGCCTGGTTCTCATCGTAGTGCTGGGAGCGTTCTGGGCGCTCAACCGCAGGCTCATTGTGGATCCGCTACGCCACATCGGGGAGGAATTGTCCGAGGGATCGGGCCGCATCCGCTCGGCGTCGGACGATCTGGCCTCCGGTAGCCAGTCGATTGCATCGGGAGCGGTGGAGCAGGCCGCCTCGATCGAGGAAATGTCGGCCGCAACCACGGAGATCGACTCCATGACCCAGCGCAGCACGGACCATGCGCGCTCGGCCGCCAAAATGGTGTTGGACGTCCATCAAAGCGTGGCGGATGCCAACGCGCGGCTGCAACAGATGATGACTTCCATGCAGGAAATGACCGCGTCGGCCGACAAGATTTCCAAGATCAACAAAGTGATTGATGAGATCGCGTTTCAAACTAATATTCTGGCGCTGAACGCGGCGGTGGAGGCAGCGCGCGCCGGAGAAGCGGGCATGGGTTTTGCGGTGGTGGCCGACGAAGTTCGCACGCTGGCGCAGCGCAGCGCGCAGGCCGCGCGCGACACGGCTACGCTGATCCAGGAGTCCATCGACAAGTCGCGCGACGGATCGGCCAATCTGGAGGAAGTGGCGCGGGCGGTGGATCGCGTCACCGATCTCTCCAACACCATGAAGGTTCAGATTGAAGAGGTCTCGGCCGCCAGCGAGGAGCAGGCCCGAGGCATCCAGGAGATTTCCATCGGCGTGCGCCAGATGGAACAGGTAACGCAATCGGCCGCGGCCAACGCCGAGCACAACGCCCAGTCGACCGGCAAGGTGCGGACCGAAGCCGAATCGCTGGACGGCATTGTACAGAACCTGACGGCCCTGATCGGCTGAGAGCAGCGCCGCGACGGCTTGCCGGCCGCTAACAACAGCCGGTTTCGGAACGATAAGTCCTATGTGAGGACTTACTGTGTCGGCGACTTCGTTTCGCGCCTTCCGGCGGGCGCTCGTCATAGGCGTTCGCAAAAGCTGGCGCTGGTTTTGATCTTATCGGTGGGCGCGGCGGCGCAAACCCGCGAGGCGCGCCACGTCGACCTCACCCAGGCCAACCTGGAAGACCTCATGAACATCCGGGTGACTTCTGTCTCCAAGCGTGCGCAAAGTCTCTCCCGGACCGCCGCCGCGGTGTTCGTCATCAGCCAGGAGGACATTCGCAGATCGGGCGCCACCAACATCCCGGACTTGCTGCGCATGGCGCCGGGTGTAGATGTGCAGCAGATCGATGCGAACGCCTGGGCGATCAGCGTGCGCGGATTCAACGCGCGCTATTCGAACAAGGTGCTGGTGCTGATCGACGGGCGCACGGTCTATACCCCGTCCTTCTCGGGCGTATATTGGGAGCACCTGGACATTCCGCTTGAGGACATCGACCGGATCGAGGTGATCCGCGGACCGGGATCGACCGTCTGGGGCGCCAACGCAGTCAACGGCGTGATCAGCATCTTCACGAAGTCGTCGCGGGAAACGCAGGGCGGGCTGGCCACCGCCGGAGCGGGTTCACAAACCAAAGCGCTGGGCTCGCTGCAGTACGGAGGAACGGCGGGAGCGAGCGGAGCGTATCGGGTGTACGGCAAGTACTTCCGCATGGCCAATTCGGCGGCCTACGACGGATCGGATGCCAACGACCGCTGGAGCCGAATCCAGGGAGGCTTCCGGTCCGACTGGGAGCTTGGCGACCGTGATGCGTTGCTCGTGGAAGGCGACGTGTTTTCGAACGACGAAAATCAAACGCGCCGCGGCAATCTCGTGGGGACAGCGGGCCGAACCTTCCCCGAGAATTTCGGCGCCCAGGGAGGAAACATGCTGGCGCGTTGGACCCACACGCTGGAGGGCGGATCCGACGCCACGCTACAGGCCTATTTCGACACCTACCGCCGGAGCGACCTGGGAGTGCCGGAAGTGCTCCGAACCTTTGACTTGGATTTTCAGCATCACCTCGCGGTTTTGGACCGCCATGATCTGGTGTGGGGAGCGGGCTATCGAGTTTTCCGCTCCGCGCTGGCGCCCGGATACGATTTATCGTTTTCGCCGGCTTCGAGAATCGATGCGCTGTACAGCGGTTTTCTACAGGACGAGATGCGGTTGGCCGAGTCCTGGTGGCTGACTCTGGGCGCCAAGCTGGAGCACAATCCGTACACCGGCTTTCAGGCCGAGCCCAGCGTGCGTCTGGTTTGGTCTCCCGCCGGCGAACGGCGGACTTTCTGGGCGGCAGCCTCGCGGGCGCTGAGGCAGCCGGCCCGCATGGACACCGCCATCCATACGCCGGTCTCCACCACGCCGCTCGGTCCGAATCTGATCCAAGTGGCGGAGTTCGATGGCAGCTTCGACATCCGCGATGAGGAACTGCTGGACTACGAGGCGGGCTACCGGTCGGAGCTAAGCAAAACGTTGTCGCTGGACCTCGCGGCATTCTTGAGTTTTTACCGGCATCTGGAAACCAGCGAACAACAGCCGCAGAGGATCATCCCGGGACCGCCGGTCACGGTCTTGGTCCCGTTGCTGTGCAGGAATGGTGGCCGGGCAGTGGACTACGGGGGCGAAGTCTTCTTGAACTGGAGCGTGCTGCCGCGCTGGCGCATCAGTCCGGGTTATTCCTACTTGCATTCCACCATCCATCTGGACGCTTCGGCGCAAGGCCTGATGGGAATGGGTCTGTCGGTCGGGTTCCCGCAGAACATCTTCCAGGTGCGTTCGCTGGTGAACGTGACGCGCCGCACCGAGTTCGATCAGTCGCTCTATTACACCGCCCGGCTGCCCGCCTCGGACATTCCCGGGCACGCGCGGCTGGACCTGCGGCTGGCCAGGAAGTTGGGAGAGCACACCGAAGTGAGCATCGTGGGCCAGAATCTGCTTCGGCCGAGGGCCGTGGAATACGGCGACAACCTGGGCATCGTCGGCGCCCAAGTAGAGCGGAGCGTCTACGGAAGTATTACGTGGAGATTCTAACGAGCGGCCAGGCAATGATCAAACGTCTCAGCATCGGTGCGGCGATCAGCCTGAGTTTCGCGCTGGTGTTAGTGGCGCAGTTCGACGAATACCACGTTAAAGCGGCGTTCCTCTACAATTTCGCGAAGTTCGTTGAGTGGCCGGCCCCGACCTTCAAGACCCGCCAGGATCCCATCGTGATGTGCGTCCTGGGGCAGAAGCTCGTTGCAGAGGACGCTGGAAGAAGCTGTGAGCGGAAAGTTGCTGGAAGGCCGCGGGTTTTCGGTGCACCGGATCGAGGACCTCGAGCCGAACTGCGATTGCCAGATCTTGTTTGTACCTGCGGCGCAATACAAGCGCTTCCGGCAGGCGGCCGGGGGCCTGCGGGCCAGCGGGGTGCTCACGGTGGGAGAAACGCCGGGTTTCGCCGCACAAGGAGGCGTCATCAATTTCAAGCTGGAGGGCGACCGTCTGCGCTTTGAAATCAACATCGATGCGGCTGAACGGGAGCGTCTGCGCATCAGCTCGAAGCTTTTGAGCCTGGCTGAAATTGTCAGGAAATGAGACTGCCATGTTGAGAGTGTCAGCCCGTTACCGCAACCTCCCCGTCCGGCACAAGCTGCACGTGATCATCATGCTGACGGTAGGAGCGGCTTTGACACTGGCCTGCGGGGCGGTGCTGGTGTACGAACAGTTCGTTTTGCGCGATTCGATGCGCAACGATCTGGGCGTGCTGGCCGGAATCTTCGCTTCCAACAGCACAGCGGCACTCACTTTCGACGATCAAAAAGCCGGGGAGGAACTGCTATCCGGGCTGCGGGCCAAGGCCTCCATCGAAATGGCAGCAATCTATTCCAGCGACGGAAAGGTGTTGGCCTGCTACATCCGGGATCCGCGAGGGAATTGGTCCGGCGCGCCGCGGCTGGCCGAGGATTCCAGTTGGTTCGAGGACGACCGGCTGAAGGTGTTCAAGCATGTCCGGTTGCGCGAGCAGTCTATCGGCTCCGTCTATCTGGAGTCGGACCTGGGAGAGATTCGAGCGCGGCTGCGCCAATCCACCGGCATCATTCTGGCGATTCTAGCTGCAGCGGCGCTGCTGGCATTGGGCCTGGCATCGCCTTTGCAGCGCAGCATTTCAGGACCCATCCGGCAGCTCAGTGAAACGGCGCGGCGCGTTTCCGCGCGAAAGGACTACTCGGCACGAGCGCGAAAGGTGGCTGACGACGATCTGGGTGAACTCACCGACACCTTTAACGAGATGCTGGCCGGGATCGAGACGCGCGACGAGGAACTTCAGCAGCACCGGGACCGGTTGGAATCTGAAGTCGCCAAACGCACCGCCGAACTGGTGCAGGCCAAGGAAAGAGCTGAGGCGGGCAGCCGTGCCAAGAGCGAATTCCTGGCCAACATGAGCCATGAAATCCGCACGCCGATGAACGGGATCATCGGCATGACCGATCTTGCGCTGGACACCGAACTAACCGACGAACAGCGCGAGTACCTGGGCACAGTCCGCGCTTCGGGCGAAGCGCTGTTGACTATCATCAACGACATCCTGGATTTTTCCAAGATCGAAGCCGGCCGGTTCACGCTGGAGAGTTACGAATTCGATCTGAATGTAACGCTTGAAGAGACCGTGCGGAGCCTGGCGGTTTCGGCTCATCAGAAGGGACTGGAGCTGCTGTATGACAATCGAGCGGAGCTGCCGGCGGCCGTCGTGGGCGATCCCGGAAGGCTGCGGCAGGTTGTGGTGAACCTGCTTGGAAACGCGATCAAGTTCACAGAATCAGGCGAGGTCGCGCTCAGCGTGATCTCAATCGCAACCCGGCGAAAGCGGCATGCTGGTCGAGTTCTCGGTTTCGGATACGGGCATCGGGATCTCGGAAGAGTGGCGCGAGCGAATCTTCGGCGCGTTCGTGCAGGTGGACGGCACTAACGCGCGGCGCTTCGGCGGCACCGGACTCGGTCTTGCGATCTCGCTGCGCCTGGTGAGACTGATGGGCGGTCGCATGTGGGTGGACAGCCAGCCAGGGCGTGGAAGCGCGTTTCACTTCACAGTCAATCTCGAGGTTGGTTCCCCGGGCAACCAGCAGCCTTTAACCCCGCTTTGCCCGCCCGAGATTTTGCGGGGATGCCGCGTGCTGGTAGTGGACGACAACGCTTCCAGCCGCAGCATACTGGATCGCATTGTCCGGAGCTGCGGTTTGCGTCCGGTTCTGGCTGAATCGGCCGGCGCAGCGCTGAAGATGCTGGCAGAGCACGATGACGATGATTTTGCACTGCTGCTGGTGGACGCAAATATGCCGGGGATGGATGGATTCGCTCTCACCCGGCGTATCGAAAAGCAAGGGGCCGCCAGGTGTCCTTGCATTCTAATGCTGAATTCGGCGGATATTCGGACGGTTGGGGCAGAATTCAGAAGGACGCGACAGTGTGTCGTCAAACCGGTTACCCCGTCGAACCTGGTCAGGGCCATCCGTAACAGCTTCGAGACCGTTCCACCAGAACCTCCGCTGCGTCCCCGGCCTCGGGCAGCTACTACCCAGCGTGCGTGCATTCTTCTGGCCGAGGACAATCCGGTGAATCAGAAAGTCGCCGTTTCGATCCTCGAGAAGTTGGGCCATTCGGTGGCAGCCGCGGCAACCGGCGCCGAGGCCGTGGGCTTAGCGCAGCGCGAAGCGTTCGACCTGATTCTCATGGACGTGCAGATGCCGGGAATGGATGGTTATGAGGCCACGCGCGCCATCCGCGCGGAGGAGCGGCGCCGCGGCGGCCACATCCCCATCGTCGCGCTCACGGCGCACGCCATGAAGGGCGACCGGGAGATTTGTCTCGCGGCCGGAATGGATGACTACATCGGCAAGCCCATCCGGCGTTCGGAACTGGAGGCCGTGTTGCAGCGGTGGGCGCCGGACACCGGAGTCGAATCGCAATCGCCGGCCGAACCGTTCCGATCGGGTAGACGCGCCCGCTCCGATCGGCAGTGATATCGTAAGGGCGTGGGCGTTGGAACTCAAATTTCGGAAACCGAGTACCTGCACACTTCTTGCGAACCCGACTGCGAGTACGCGGACGGCGCACTCATTGAGCGCAATGTGGGAACAACCGATCATAGCTGGCTCCGAACGGCACCGGGAGCTTATTTCTTCCGCAGGCGCAAGCTGTGCGTCGTAGCCGGCGAGAGACCACAAGAGCCAGAATTGACCTCCCCGCCGCTGGTCTGGATCGAGATCCTGTCGCCGGAAGACCGCCCCATCCGGATCAATCAAAAGGTGCGCGAGATTCTGGATTTCGGCGTGCCGTCTGTCTGGGTGATTGACCCGCAGACGCTCGAGAGCGAGCTTCACACACCATCCGGCAGCCGGACGCGCGAAGACGGCACGCTGAGAGTCGAGGGGACCGCGATCGAAGTTCCGCTGCGCGAGTTGGAAAACGACTAAGTGCCTGGGCTCGGCCGCGTCCTCGAAACGTCACTCTATGTCGACGACCTGGCGCGCTCGGTGGAATTCTACGAGCGCATATTCGGATTCTCCAAGCTGGTGGCGGACGCGCGTTTCTGCGCGTTCAACGTCAGCGATCAGCAAGTGCTGCTGTTGTTCCGCAAGCGCGCCACCACTGAGCCGATGACGATTCCCGGCGGTGTCATTCCCGCGCACGACGGCGACGGGCACTTGCACGTAGCGTTCACGATTCCGCTCGACGCCGAGCAGGAGTGGCGCGAACACCTGGCTGCGCACGAGATCGCGATCGAAAGCCGGGTGGCCTGGCCGCGCGGCGGATTCAGCCTGTACTTCCGCGATCCGGACGGCCACCTGCTGGAGCTAGTCAGTCCCGGCTGCTGGACCATCTACTGACGCAAAGCTGGCCGCCGCGATCTGAGCGATGTCCAGGAGCTTGGGCGGCGTTTTCGAGATGCCAGACAGCGCGTCGCGGAACATGGTGTTGCAGAACGGGCAGGCGGCGCCGACTACCGCGGCTCCGGTGGCAACCAGTTCTTCGGCGCGCGTCACGCTGACACGCTTCCCCTTCTCTTCACCCAGGAAAGCCAGCCCGCCTCCGGCACCGCAGCAGAAAGAGCGCTCGCGGTGGCGCGGCGGATCCACCAAATTCCGAAGCGCCCGATCACGCTGCGCGGCTCATCGTATACGCCGCGATAGCGGCCCAGATAGCAGGGGTCGTGATAGACAATGCTTTCACCCGCGCCGGTGCGCGCCGGGAGCTGATCGAGATGGCGGGCCAGAAACTCGCTGTGATGTTCGACCGGCGGCGCTTCGCCGTACTCCCGCCAGTCGGTTGAGATGGTACGGACGCAATGCGGGCAAATGGAAATGATCTTCTTCACCTTGCTCTGCGCCAGCGATTCGAGATTGTTCTCGGCGAGCTGGCCGAACGCGAGATCGTTGCCTAGCCGGCGCGCCGGGTCGCCGGTGCATTTCTCCTTTCGCAGGACGCCGAAGCTGACGTTCAGCCGCCGCATCACCTGCGCCAGCGCCGTGACGATTTCGCGGCCCTGCGGATCGTACGCGCCCATGCAGCCGAGCCACAGGCAGTACTCCTGCGTGCCGTCGAAAATCGGAAATTCCTGCTTCTGGACGAACTTGTCGCGCTCGGTGGAGGAAAAGCCGAGCGAGTTGCCGTTGCGTTCGAGATTCAGGAACAACTTGGTGCCGTAGTCGTCTTCCCACTTGCCGGTGTTCACCGCGCCGCGCCGCAGTCCGATGATGATCGGGAGGTGCTGCACGCCCACCGGGCATTGAAACTCGCACGAGCCGCAGGTAGTGCACTGGAACGCGGCTTCCTGCGAGATGTGTTTCCCGAGCAGCGGCTCTTCGCTGGCAGGACCGAATTCCTTGAGGTATCCGCGCACGCCCAGCGCGATTTCTTTGGGGTTGAGCACCTTGCCGGTGTTTGCGGCCGCACGCGAGACGGCGAGGGCGCGACGAAGCTCCTGACCGTGACGGTCGACGGCGCGCGGGACGACGCTCAGGCCAACCGGGTCGCGAAGGCGATCGTGAACTCCCCGCTCGTGAAGACAGCGGTGCACGGCGCGGATCCGAACTGGGGCCGAGTCGCGATGGCGATCGGCAAGTGCTCGGACGAGCACGACATAGGCCAGGAGAACGTGGTCATCCGCTTCGGCGCGCAGGAGCTGTACCCCCGCCCGGTGGACGACGACACCCTCGCGACGTTGACGAAGTACCTCTCCGGCGACGACGTGCTGATCCGTGTCAGCCTCGGCATCTCGGGTGGTGCGTTCACTGTGTACGGCTGCGACCTCAGCGACGGGTACGTGCGTATCAACGCCGACTACACGACCTGAGTCAGTTGATGAACGGGATGTGGTCGAGGAACCACGAGACCGGTGCGTGCTTCACGACGGTCCTCAACGCAGTCGCCGCCCAGCCCGGCAGCGTGCCTCGGTCGTGCGCATCGTCGATCGCGCGAAGCGTGCCGGCCTTGAGCGCGTCGTCGACCGTGTCGTGGTCCCATTTGATGACCTGCGCGCCGGCATCGGGGTCGAGGCTCAGCACCAGCTCCTCACGACCGACGCCGAGCTCGCATGCAGCCCCGTTGAGGCCTCCGAGCGCGATTCGCTGCACTGCGCCGTCTACCCCCCCGCCGTCGTAGGGAGACGGGGGCGCCGTACAAGGGTCCACCAGCGGCGCTCGACCAAAGTCGGACGCGCCCGCGGCGAGCTCGGTCGCGACGAGGCCGCCCGCGACCGCGACGAGACCGACGAGGACCATCGCTCCACGTCGTGCACCCGCTCTGGTTCGGCGGCGCCTCGCACTGCCAGCAAGCCGGGCACCAACGCGAGCGCGGCCAGTCCCGCGGCGATGAGGAACGACGACCGGAACGCCCTCGTGAGCGTGTCGCGGATCGCGGCGGTGAGGTCCCGCTGCACCTGCGCGACCCGCAGGCTTGTCGCTCACGTCGCGCTTCGCGAACGCGACGCTGAGATCGGGAACCTCACCGTCTGGCGTGTGGACGAGCACGTTGCGGATCTCCCACGCGAGCGGCACCTTCTCGCGGATCGACAGCTGCGCGTCGAGCACGCTCGCAGTCCCTGCAAGCGTCGCTCGATCAGCTGCGCTGTTCAGGTTCGTCGCAAGCGTCGGGGCGATCGCGATCAATCCGAGCACGAGACCCAGATGGCGCGCGCCGACCGACAGGTTCGCCGCGGTCCCGGTGTCGTGGCCGGGGATCGACAGCGGACCGAGCACGTCGGTCACGAGACCGAGGCCAGCGCCGAAGACCGCGAGCGCAGCCGCGAGGTAGATCGCGCTCGATGCCGGCAGAAGCGCGAGCACGACCAATCCGCCAGCGAGCAGCGCGACACCGCCGCACAAGGTCGGCGACGGAGCCAACGATCGGCCCAACCGGCGCGCCGCGAGTGTGGCGACCGGCAACGCGCTGACCACGAGTGCGCCCGCCAACGGCTCGTACTGCCACACCTCGACTACGAGCAGCACGCCCAGGAACAGCGCGCCCACTGAGGCGGCCCCGACGAGCGCGAGCGCCATGTCGGCGGCGGTGACGCGCCCTGTGATCGATCGGGGGGTGATCGATCGGGGGGTGATCGACAGAGAGGAAGGGTCGTCCGCTGGGATGGGCGTGCGATCTGCGAGCACGGCCACGAGCGCGAGCGCGGCGACGGGTGCCTGGATCAGGAAGATCGCTCTCCAGTCGAAGACCTGCGTGAGCAGACCGCCCATCGCAGGCCCGATGACCGCCCCCGCGACCCCCGCCCCCGCCCAGAGGCGGCGCCCGGTCGTCGAGGATCGTTGCAGCGCGGTCAGCACGGGCAGCGATGCTCCGAGCATGAGCGCAGCACCTGCACCTTGCACGCAACGCGCCAGCATGAGGCTCGAGGTGGCGTGCGCGAAACCGGCCGCCAGAGACGCAGCGGCGAAGGTCGCCAGCCCGATGCCCACGAGGAGCCGCGGGTTCGACTTGCGGGCGAACGGGACGAGCACCAGAGCACCGAGACCGACGACAAGTGCGTACGCCGTGATCACCCACGAGACCCCGACGATCGTCGTGTGGAGCTCGGTGTAGATCTCGGGCAGCGCCAGCACGACGACCGACGCGTCCGCGAACGCGAGCGCGACCGCCACGACGAGCGCGAACGAGCTGAGCGAGAGGCGGGATCTCCCGACTGAGGGCGGCACCAGCATGTTGGTGGGCGGGGGTGGTGGCGGCCACGCCAGGGCCACGGAACCGCCGCGAACGTGGCCTTCCATCCCCGACGAGGCTACCGGCGAGGTCGCCGACGGCCCCGTCGGGTCAGGAGCGGGTCAGAAGCTCAGACGTGCCAGTCGGACGTCGCGGCACCGAGCAGTGCGGACACGACGACGCCGAGCGGAAGCGCGCCCCAGTAGCTGAGGTGTGTGTGGAGGTTGCCGAGGAACAGCATCAGCATCCACGTCGCTGGAAAGGTCGCGATGAAGAACGCGATCACCAGCATCAACAGGCCCTTGATCATGACTTCCCCTCCCGAGCCGGAACTGGCCCCGACCAGGTCAGGACCGCGGCGAGTATCGCGCCCTCCCCGTGCCGACCGAGGGATGGGCCGATCGAGGGATGGGCCGATCGAGGGATGGGCGCTGCAGGAACCGGCCGCGCTTCGTACTCTGACGAGCGAACGGCACTTGCCGGATCACAGGGGGACCACACATGGGACGGTTGAGCTTTTCGTACGACGCTGCGGCTGCAGACGAAGCCCTGTCGGGCGACACCATCGGCACCGCGCTCGCCAAGACGGTGCATGCGCATCCCGACGTCGATGCCGTCGTGTCGCGCCATCAGGGCATCCGCCTGTCTTACGGGCAGCTCGGCGAGGAGGTCGAAGCCGTCGCGCGTGGCCTGCTCAAGTTGGGCATCGAGACCGGTGACCGCGTCGGCATCTGGGCGCCGACCTGCGTCGAGTGGACGCTGCTGCAGTTCGCCTGCGCCCGCGTCGGCGCGATCCTCGTGAACGTCAACCCGGCCTACCGGCCGAACGAGCTCGCCTACGCCCTCCGCCACTCCGGCGTGCGACTGCTCGTGACCGCCCGGTCGTTCAAGACCTCGGACTACTTGGCGATGCTCGCCGGCGTGCGGGCCGAGCTGCCCCAGCTCGAGAGGGTCGTCACGATCGACGGCGAGGCAGCGGGCGGTCCGAAGGATCTGCCGTGGCCGGCGATGGTCGAGCTCGGCGCGGGCATCTCGGCGGACCAGGTACGGGAACGCGAGATCGCAGCTCGACACCGACGATCCCGATCAACATCCAGTACACGAGCGGCACGACCGGCAACCCGAAGGGCGCCACGCTCACGCACCACAACATCCTCAACAACGCGCAATCGATGGCCCGCACGATGGGCTACACCAGCATCGACCGGGTGTGCATCCCGGTGCCGCTCTACCACTGCTTCGGGATGGGCATCGGCAACCTCGGCTGCATCACCTCCGGGTCGACGATGGTGTATCCGGCGGCGAGCTTCGACGCCGTCGGCGACGCTCGAAGCGATCGGCGAGGAGCGCTGCACGAGCATCTATGGCGTGCCGACGATGTTCATCGCGATGCTCGAACACCCTCGGTTCGCGGAGTTCGACCTCTCGGCGCTGCGCACCGGGATCATGGCGGGCGCGCCCTGTCCGGTCGAGGTCATGAAGCGCGTCGTCGACGAGATGCACGCGGCGGAGATCACCATCGGCTACGGCATGACGGAGACCGCACCGGTCTCCTTCGATGACCCGGCGCGAGGACGGACATCGACCGCCGAGTCAGTCGACGGTCGGCACCGTCATGCCCGAACGTCGAGGGCAAGATCGTCGATCCGACCACGGGTCGCACCGTGCCCGATCGGCGACCCCGGGCGAGGTGTGCGCGCGCGGCTACCTCGTCATGCGCGGGCTACTGGGACAACCCGGAGGCGACGGCGGAGGCCATCGATGACGCGGCTGGATGCACACCGGCGACCTCGGCGTGATGGACGACGTCGGGCTACCTCAACATCGTCGGGCGCATCAAGGACATGGTGATCCGCGGCGGCGAGAACCTCTACCCGCGCGAGATCGAGGAGGTGCTGTTCCAACATCCCGCGGTCGGCGAGCGTGCAGGTGATCGGCGTGCCCGACGCCCGGATGGGAGAGGAGCTCATGGCCTGGATCGTGTTGCGCGACGGCGCCGAGACGAGCGATGACGATCTGCGCGCCTTCTGTCGGGAGCGGGTCGCGCACTTCAAGGTGCCGCGGTACTTGAAGGTCGTGACGGAGTTCCCGATGACCGTGACCGGCAAGGTGCAGAAGTTCAAGATGCGCGAGCAGGCGATCGAGGAGCTCGGATTGCAGTCCGCTGCCTCGATCACCACCGCCTGAGCCGCCGGGCGATGGGGAGCGAGCTCGAAGATTGGTCCGGCGTCCTCGTCGCCAACCGAGGGGAGATCGCAGTTCGGGTGATCCGTGCGGCGGCCGACCTCGGTGTGCGGTCCGTGGTCGCCCACTCCGAAGACGATGCCAACACACTCGCGGTGCGCCGGGCCGACGTGAGCGTCGCGCTACGAGGGCGCGGCCCCGCCGCGTACCTCGACGCTGAGCAGATCCTCGACGCAGCGGTGTCGACGGGCTGCACTGCCGTCCATCCGGGCTACGGGTTCTTGAGCGAGCAGGCGAGCTTTGCGGCCGCGTGCGCCGACCGTGGACTCGTCTTCGTCGGACCTCTGCCGGCGGCTCTCGCGTCGCTCGGCGACAAGGCGCACGCGCGGGCGATCGCGGCGCGATGCGACGTGCCGACGCTGCGGGGCACCGAGCACAGCACGACCCTCGACGAGGCGCTGGCGTTCTTCGACGCGCTCCAGGGCGAACCGATGATGATCAAGGCGATCGCCGGAGGGGGCGGTCGCGGCATGCGGGTCGTACGCGACCCAGGCAGCGTCGCCGACGCGTTCGCCCGCTGCGAGTCCGAGGCCCTCGCCGCGTTCGGCGACGGGCGTGTCTACGTCGAGCAGCTCGCTGAGCAAGTGCGCCACATCGAGGTGCAGGTCCTCGGAGACGACCACGGTGGGCTCATCCACCTCGGGGAGCGCGACTGCAGCATCCAGAGGCGCCACCAGAAGCTCGTGGAGGTCGCCCCCGCTCCCCATCTCGATCCTGCCGTGCGCGAGCGACTCACCGACGGCGCGTTGCGCATCGCTCGCGAGGCGGGCCTGCGCAACGCAGGCACGATCGAGTTCCTGGTTCGCGGTGCATCGCACTGGTTCATCGAGGCGAATGCCCGCGTCCAGGTCGAGCACACGATCACCGAAGAGATCACCGGCGTCGACATCGTGCAAGCTCAGCTGCGGCTCGCCGCGGGTCAGACCCTCGCCGACCTCGGGCTCGACAGGGAGGTCCCGTTCGTCGGACACGCGGTGCAGGCACGGGTCAACCTCGAGACGATCGGTGCGGACGGCGCGGTCCGGCCGACTGGTGGGGTCCTGCGGGTGTTTGAGCCGTCGACCGGCCCCGGCGTCCGCACCGACACGTACGGGTCAGGCGGCTATCAGACGAACCCGAGCTTCGACTCGTTGCTCGCGAAGGTCATCGGGCACTCCTCCTCCGGAGACGTGGTCGACGCCATCGAGCGCACCGCGCGGGGCCTGCGCGAGCTTCGGGTCGAGGGAGTCGCGACGAACATCTCGTTCCTGCAGGCGATCCTCGCCCATCCCGACCTGAGGGCCGGTCTCGCGACGACCGACTTCGTCGACCGCGCGGTCGCCGACTTGGTAGCGGCAGCTGGCGGCGCGCACGCGGTGCAGCACACCGAGCCACCGGAGCGCGCGGGCGCGGTCGTCGACACCACCGACCCGCTCGCCGTGCTGGCCCACGGCAAGGCAGGCGCGGGACCACGTCGAGAGGTCGCGCCCTCAGAGGAAGTCGGCTCTGCTGTCGTCGCCCCGATCCAGGGAACCATCGTCAGCGTGAGCGTGGCCGTGGGCGACGAGGTCCACATCGGCAAGGCGCTGCTCGTCATGGAAGCCATGAAGATGGAGCACGTCATCGAGTCGACGATGAGCGGCATCGCGCGTGCAGTCAGCGTCGCCGTGGGCGACACCGTGTTCGAGGGACATCCCCTCGTCGTCGTCGAGGCCGACGGCAAGGACCGCGACGTCTCGGTCGCGACCGAAGCCGTGGATCTCGACGTCATCCGTCCCGACTTGGCCGAGGCCCTCGCGAGGCAAGCCATGACGCAGGACCCCGCGCGGCCCCAGGCGGTGGCCCGGCGGGTCGCGACCCACCAGCGGACGGCACGCGAGAACGTCGACGACCTCTGCGACGAGGGATCGTTCGTCGAATACGGCTCACTCGTCATCGCGGCGCAGCGCCGGCGTCGGACGATCGAAGACCTCATCGCAAACACCCCCGGCGACGGCCTCGTCGCCGGCATGGGCCGAGTCAACGGTCATCTCTTCGCCGACACGGAGGCGCGCTGTGTCGTCATGTCGTACGACTACACCGTGCTCGCGGGCACGCAGGGACTGCAGAACCACCGCAAGAAGGACCGGCTGTTCGACCTGGCCGAGCGGCTGCGCCTCCCCGTCGTCTTCTTCACCGAAGGCGGAGGCGGCCGGCCAGGCGACACCGATGGCACCGGCCTCGCGGGGCTCGACTGCATGGCGTTCGCGCTGTTCGGCGCGCTGAGCGGTCTCGTCCCCCTCGTGGGGATCAACTCCGGGCGTTGCTTCGCCGGCAACGCGGCGCTGCTCGGATGTTGCGATGTCGTCATCGCGACGGCGAACTCGACCATAGGCATGGGCGGACCGGCGATGATCGAGGGCGGCGGCCTCGGCGTGTTCCACCCTGACGAAGTCGGACCGATGTCGGCGCAGGTGCCGAACGGCGTCGTCGACATCGCGGTTGCCGACGAGGCTGAAGCAGTCGCCGCGGCGAAGCAGTACCTGTCCTACTTCCAAGGGCCCGTGGCCGACTGGGAGTGCGCCGACCAACGGCTGCTGCGGGCGGCGATCCCCGAGAACCGCTTGCCGCGTCTACGACATCCGCAACGTGATCGAGACGATGGCAGACACCGGCTCGGTGCTCGAGCTGCGTCGCGAGTACGGACTCGGCATGCTCACCGCGTTCATCCGCATCGAAGGGCGGCCCATCGGTGTGATCGCGAACAACCCGATGCATCTCGCCGGAGCGATCACGAGCGATGGCGCGGACAAGGCGGCGCGGTTCATGCAGCTCTGCGACGCGTTCGACATCCCGATCCTGTTCCTCTGCGACACGCCGGGGATGATGGTGGGACCCGAGGTCGAGAAGACCGCGCTCGTGCGGCACTGCAGCCGCATGTTCGTGACCGGCGCGAGCCTGACCGTGCCCTTCTTCACCATGGTGCTGCGGAAGGGCTACGGCCTCGGCGCGCAGGCGATGGCGGGAGGCAGCTTCCACGCACCGCTCTTCACCGTCGCGTGGCCGACCGGTGAGTTCGGCGGGATGGGCCTCGAGGGCGCGGTGAAGCTCGGCTATCGCAAGGAGCTCGCGGCGATCGACGACCCCGCGGAGCGCACCGCGCTCTTCGACCAGATGGTCGCCCGGATGTACGACCACGGGAAGGCGCTCAACACCGCCACGCACTTCGAGATCGACGACGTCATCGATCCGTTCGACTCGCGAAACCGGGTCGTCGAGGCCCTCCGAGCCTCTCCGGTCCCCCCTCCGAGGACAGGAAAAAAGCGCCCGTGCGTTGACACTTGGTAGCCAGACGCTATATTGACGACTGTTAGCGATATATCGCAACACATCTCAACACGTCATCGATACAGCGAAAGGCTGAGAACAATGGAAGACACACGACGAAGCCGGGGCCGGGGCGGCCCCTGGCGCGAACACGGGCATGGCGGCGGACGACGCCGCCGCGGTGACATCCGCACGGCAGTGCTTGCCGCGTTGGAGGAAGCGCCGGCCCACGGGTACGAGCTCATCCAACGCTTCGAGGAGAAGACCGCCGGGATGTGGCGCCCGAGTGCGGGCTCCATCTACCCGACCCTGCAGCTCCTCGAGGACGAGGGTCTGGTGCGCTCGTCTGAGCGCGACGGCAAGAAGGTGTACGAGCTGACCGACGAAGGCCGGGCGGCCGCCGCTCAGCGAATGGCCGAAGCGGGCGCAAGCCCGTGGGCTTCGGGCCAGAACAGCCGGGGTTACCGGGAGTACGGCAACGCGATCCGCCAGCTCGCTCTGGCGTCCCGCCAAGCGGCCGTCACCGGCGATCCCGAGCTGATGGCCAAGGTGACCGAGATCATCTCGGACGCCCGCAAGCGCATCTACACCCTGCTCGCCGAGAGCTGACAGTCAGAGCTCGGCTGGAGAGTCGCCCAGCAGGTACCGCGGCCCGGTACCCAGCCGGGCCGCGCGGTCCGAAGGGTTGTAGAGCGCGCACGAGCGCAGCGACAGGCACCCGCAGCCGATGCAGTCGGAGAGCTGATCGCGGAGCCGCTTCAGCGACGCGATGCGCTCGTCGAGCATCGGCCGCCATCCCCTCGACAGCCGAGCCCAATCAGCCTTGTTGGGCGTGCGACCCTTCGGGAGCGAGGCGAGCATCGAGGCGATCTCGCCGAGGTCGAGCCCGACCGACTGCGCGACGCGCACGAATGCGACGCGCCGCAACACCTCGCGCGGGTACCGACGCTGGCCACCCTCAGAGCGAACGGAGTCGAGCAGGCCTTCCCTCTCGTAGAAGCGCAACGCGGAGGTCGAGAGCCCCGTGCGAGCCGCCACCTCACCGATCGTCAGGAGGTCGTCGTCCACATCCGGATGCTAGCCCTTGACTTGAAGTTCACTTCAACTTGTACCTTCGACCCATGTCCTCGATCGACGATCTCTCCGACGCCGAGCTCATCGCGGCCGTCGCCTCGGTGGTGCGCAGTCCACGCACCGATCCCGCTGACTCGTTCGTGCTCCACGCACCCTTGGAGCTCGCCGCCCGAGCGGCGTTGCTCCCCCGCGTCGCACCCGGCGAGCGCAGCAAGGCGCGAGCGCAGATCGCCGCAATCGCGACGGCGTACGAAGCCTTCGGCCCGGCGGCGCCTCCCCCGCGCGACCTCGCGCTCGACTCGCTTGCCGCGGCGGCGACCCGTCTCACTGACTCGATCGCGGCCGGCGATCTCGACGAGGTCGACGCAGTCGCGGCTTGGCTCGGCCGCCACGTGCAAAATGGCGAGCTGGCACCACTCCTGGCCGATGCGATCATCCCAAGCCTCGCCGCGGCCGCGCACGGCTCGATCTTCCTGTACCAGATGCCGCGGGTCGCGCCGCGCGGCGAGCTCACGGGAGAGCTTCTTCGGCCCCTGGCCCGTGAGGTCGCCCGGAACTCGGGCTGGCAGCTGCGCTGGTTCACGGAGCGCGACCCTGTGAGGGCTGCTTCTCCGGATGCGCTGTTCTCGGCGCTTCAGGCGACGCCGCGGCTCGGTGTCCCCGGCAGCGACTTCATCTACCCGCTGATGTCCCAGGTGGAGCGCCAAGGTATCGCCGCGGCGCTGCTCGGCGAAGTGACCAGCCTCGACATCGAAGCCGCGGCACGCGTCATCCTCCGCGCCGCCGCGTTGTCGATGCTGCAGGAGCCCGGTGACCACGCGCCGTATGGGTGGAGTCACTGCCTGACGATGCCGCAGGCCGTGCTCGGAGTCGCGCGGTCGTGTGCGGATCCGTCAGCCGGGATCGCCGTCGCCGCGACGTATGTGGTCGGCTTCCGCGCTGCACTCGCCGTTCGGCCCCTCGATGCGCGGTGGGCGCCCGACGACCCTGGCATCACCGTCGCTACGGCGCTCGAGACCGACCCCGACCAGGCGCCGGCCTCGGTGTGGCACGCACCCGTCGAGCAGCTCGGGGCGATCGTCACGCTCCTGGCCACCCGTGCATCGACGCATCACGACGCGCATCTCGTGAAGTACACCCTCGCGTGCCTCGACGCCGCCAACGCACATCGCGAGGACGCGCGCGGCTCTACCTCTCGGCCGCAGCGTCTCTCCACCGTTGGTGGACCGAGCACGACTTCACGACTGCTGCCGTCGCATCTGTGTGAACGAAGCCTCGACGAGCTCGCGGAGGGCCGTCGGGTCGACATCGTCCAGGCGCTTGACCTGAAAGCACGACTTCCCCTTCGAGTGCTTGCCGAGCCGGCGCAGCAGCGCCGCGCGGTCCTCGAAGCCGTCCATCGGGTAGACGGTCAACCGGTCCTTGCGAGCTGTAAATGCGATCAGGGGTCAATCGCCCTCGCGTCCGCTGGCGCGCGCCTCCTCGCTTCGTCGGGGATCGCGGCGAGATGCTTGGGCACGCTCGCCCGCGTCGGCAGGGTCTTCGCGTCAGCCACCTCGCCAACGTAGCGACCTAGCCTCGGGCGCGTGAGTGAGCCGGCGATCCGCACACTCGAGCTGACGAAGCACTTCGGATCGCTCGTCGCGCTCGACGACCTCACCCTCGACGTCGAGCAGGGCGAGGTGTTCGGCTTCCTCGGGCCGAACGGCGCGGGCAAGTCCACGACGCTCCGTTTGCTGCTCGGGTTCATCCGCGCGACCTCGGGGTCGGCGACCGTGATGGGAATCGACACCCGCGATGTCGAGGCCAGCCACCGCCACCTCGCGTACGTGCCTGGTGACGTGAGCCTTTGGCCCAAGCTCACCGGTGAGGAGTGTCTCGAGCTCCTCGGGAACCTCCACGGCAACGTCGACACCGGCTACCGAGCCGAGCTCGTCGAGCGGTTCTCACTCGAGCTCGACAAGCGCTCCCGCACGTACTCGAAGGGCAACCGGCAAAAGGTCGCGCTCGTCGCCGCGTTCGCGACGAGAGCCGACGTGCTGCTCCTCGACGAACCGACGAGCGGGCTCGATCCACTGATGGAACATGAGTTCCGGCGGTGCGTGAGTGATGCCGTCGTCCGCGGACAGACGGTCTTCCTCTCGTCGCACATCCTCTCCGAGGTCGAGCTGCTGTGCGCCCGCGTCGGCATCCTGCGAGCAGGCACGTTGGTCGAGGTCGCGTCCATCGATCGTCTCCGCGCCATGCGCAGCACCGAGCTCGACGTCGACATCGAGGGCGAGCCCCCCGACCTCTCCCACGTCGACGGCGTCGCCAAGGTGACGCGCACCCCCACCGGCGTCCGAGTGACCTTGAACGGCCCGCCCGGCCCGGTGCTGAAGGCAATCGACAGCCTCCCGCTCACCGCGGTCAGATCGCAGGAGGCGTCGCTCGAGGAGATCTTCCTCGCGTACTACGGCGACGGAGACCACGCGTGAGCGCGACTGCGACGGTCACCCGCCTCGCGATCCGCCAGATCCGAACGGGCGCGATCGTGCTCGGAGTCGCCTGTGCCGTAGTGGTCGCGTCGACGATCAAGGCGCGCGAGGCGACCGAATCGATCACGACCGGGCTCGTCGAGGAGCTCGCGTCGAACCCGGCGCTCGCGCGCGCTCTACGGCACGCCATTCGACCTCGCGACCCCGGGTGGCTTCACCGTCTGGCGACTCGGGATGTTCCTGTCTGCTGTCGCGAGCGCATGGGGCCTCCTCTCAGCGACGCGCCTGCTTCGCGGAGAGGAAGAGGCCGGCCGGGCCGACTTCGTCCACACAGCGCCGATCACCCACCCGTCCATCACGAACCTCACGATGCTCGTCATCGCCGCCGCAGCACCGGTCGTCGGCCTCCTCATCGCACTGGCGTTCCTCGGAACCGCGCAGGAAGTCGCCGGATCGATGTTGTTCAGCGCCGGTGTGATGTTGCTGATGCTCGTCTTCATCGCCACCGGCGGCCTCACGTCGCAGCTGTTCGCGACGCGCCGCCGGGCATCGGGCGCGGGCGGCCTCGCGCTCGGCGCGCTCTTTCTGCTGCGAATGGTCGCCGACGGATCGAGTGGGCTCGGGTGGCTGCGGTGGCTGACGCCGTTCGGCTGGCTTGAGGAGCTGCGACCGTTCGCCGGCAACCGCGTGTTCCCACTCTTGCTGCTGGCCGCGCTCGCTGTCGCCCTCGGCGCGACCGCGGTCGGGCTGTCGCGTCAGCGCGACCTCGGCGACGGCATCGTCCGTGAGCGCGACACGGCGGAGATGCAAGCCGGCCTGCTCGGCGCGCCGTTCCCGTTCCAGTGGCGTCAAGGCACCGGAGGGCTCATCGGCTGGGGCGTCTCTCTCGCCGCGGCTGGTCTCGTCATCGGCGGGATCACGAGCGCGTTCACGCAGTACGTCGCGGAGAACCCCGAGGTGCAGAAGTACATGGGGAAGTTCGGGTTCGGCGACCTCGGCTCTGTCGCGGGGTTCGTCGGGTCGATGGAAGTCTTCCCCGCACTCGCTGTCGCGCTGTTCGCCGTCGCCGCGACGAACCGGACTTGGGAGGACGAGCAGGAGCGCAGGCTCGAGCTCGCCCTCCCCAACCCGGTGACGCGGCAGAGATGGCTCGGGGCATCCGTGCTCGCCACGTCGATCGCCGTTGTGCTCGTCAGCGCCGGCTGCGCGGTCGCGACCTGGATCGCGGTGAAAGCGGCGAACGGCGACTTGGGGCTCGGCCAAGCCCTCGCCGGGGTCCTGAACACCCTCCCGGCGGTGGCGGTCTTCCTCGGGACCGCGGTGCTGCTGCTTGGACTGCGTCCGGAGGTGACGCGCATGCGGCGCGGGCGGCTTTGCCGTCGGCGCGCTGTTCGTCAGCGTGTTCGGGCCGACGATCAAGCTCCCGAGGTGGGTGCTCGACCTTTCGCCCTTCCACCATCTCGCGAGCGTGCCCGCGACGCCGGTCGACTGGACAACGACGGTCGTGTTGCTCGTGCTCGCAGCCGCGCTTCTCGGCGCAGGCTTCGTCGGCTACTCGCGGCGAGACCTGCGCGTCTAAGGACGCAGGGACTTCGCGACGTCGATCATCTCGTCGCGGCTCAGGTCCGACTCGAGCCGATATTCGACGCCGTCCTGCATCCAGAGCAGCACCGAACGAGCCGCGAGGGTGCGGCCGGGCGTCTCGAGGATGTGGGTGCCCTCGACGTACAGCGCGGCCTCTCCCACCCCGTCTACGGGCTCGACCTTCTCACCCACAGCGACGAGCTTCTGGAGGAACACCTTCGGATCGATGTCGATCGAACGTACCCACAAGGTGGTGTTGCTCTCTGCCCACCCCATGATCACGCCGCCCTCAGGCGGCAGCACCACGACCTGCGGGTCACCGAGAGCGTCGACTGTGGGCAGCGGATGCCGAAGCGCGCGCTCGGCCTCGTCACTCGACACGCGAGTGAGGCGCTCCTGGATCAAGGACAGTCCGCTCGTGTCGACACCGCCAGGGACCTCGACCACATGCGTGCTGCCGATGCCGAGCCAGTCCGCCACTGCGCTGCGCACCGGAGCGACGGCGAGACCCACGACCAGGAGGGCGATGAGGATGACCGCGGCGACCACGAGCCGATGCAACCACGGCGCGCCTCGGTGCACAGACGGCGAGGAAGGCGCGCCCACCTCGAGGTGCGCGCCCACGCTGATCAGGATCTCCTCGAGGTGGGCGTCCGAGAACGGGTCAGCCACGGACGGCTCCTTCCGCCTCGAGCACCGCGCGCAAACGGCCCATCGCTCGTGACAGCCGCGACTTGACGGTTCCCGCGGGCACCTCGAGCGTCTCGACCATCTCGGCTTCGGTCAGCTGTTCGAACCATCGGAGCGCGATCACGAGCCGATCGTCGCTGTCGAGCTGGTTCAGCGCTGCGACGACACGCTGCCGGTCCACGTCGCTCACTGCGGCTTCCTCGGGACTGACCGGCTCCTGCGCCATGCCGGCATGGGCGGCGCGCACCTCGAGATGTGCTCGACGACCCCGGGCGCGTCGATCATTGCGTGCGCTGTTCGCCACGATCCTGAGGAACCACGGCCGGAACGGTCGCGCTCCATCGAAGCTCTCGAACGATCGCCACGCTCTCTCCGTCGCCTGCTGCACCACGTCGTCTGCTCCATCCGCGCTCCCGAGCACGACCGCCGCGACCCGGAGCGCGGCAGGTCGATGGCGAGCCACAAGGTCGCCATACGCGCCGGCGTCGCCTTCCTGGGCGCGCCGCACGGTCAGCTGCTCGACGTCGTCGATCGCTACGTCCTAGTCGTGCCGTCCTAGTCGTGCCGTCCTATCGTGCCGGCCTAGTCGTGCCGGCCTGATGAATCGAGGAGATACGCCACCAGCGCGTCGATCTCTGCATCGGACACGTCGAGCGTCGGCATCTGGGTCGTGGGCCCGACGGCGCCGTGGAACGCCGGCGAGAAGAACGCCCCGGGCTCCTTGATCGACTCCGCGACGTACTGCTGTGCGCTGTAGCCGGGCCTTCGAGATCCTGCGAACGACGCGACGTCAACGAGGCTCGGGAATCCGTCGATGAGGGAGTCGGTCTCGGGCCCGTCGTGACAGGTCGAGCAACCCTTGGCCCGGAAGAGCGTGGCGCCGTCGGGCTCGGTGGTCGCCGCGGCAGTCGACCCCGCGACACGGCTGCTCGCTGTCGATCCCCACCCGACGAACGAGGCGACTCCGAGCGCGATCGCACCGATCGCGGCGATGATGCCCGGCGTCGTCATCGGGCGTCGCTCGGCTTGCGGCGGCGGCTCACGACCGCATCGGTGATCGCGACGGTCGCGAGTGCGATCGCCGCCAGTGGCACCAGCCCTCGGGCGACACCAGGCCAGCGGTACGACGAGGACTCGACCGCACTCGGACCCGACGCGTCACCCGCGACCGTGATCGTCCCGAGGTCTTGGGGCTCGAAGAAGCCCTGACGGACCTCCCAAGTCGACTGCCCCTTCTCGAACGTCACCGTCGCGACGTAGTGGCCGACGGCGCCGTCACGCTGCGCGGGGTAGACGTTCGTCTCGCCCGACGGGCCTGTCACCGCGATCGCGACGTCCGCGAGATCGACCGGGGTCATCCCGTGCTGGCGGATGGTGAAGCCGACGTCGGTCGGCACGCCCGCGGTGGGGGTCGCCATCGGATCGATCGTGCTCACCGCCCAACCTCCCGCCAAAGCTGCCGGCGCGAGCAGCAGGAGCAGCACGAGCGAAAGACCGAGACCGACGGAAGGCTTTCTCATGCTCTCCCTACACCGCGTGGGACGAGGAGGTTCCTCACCACACCCCAGGGATCAGGCGGCCCGGGTCGAGGCGTAGTCGCGGTACGCGTCACCGAAGGCGGCCTCGAGCACGTCTTCCTCGACCCGGATGCGCGCGACATAGCCGACGAGGATGCACAGGACCGCACCGACCAGGCTCAACACGTTGGCCTGCGCGAGCCCGATGCCGGCGAAGGCGAGCAGCACCGCGGAATACGACGGATGACGCACGAATCGGTAGGGCCCCCGCTGCTCGACGTGAGCGCCGACTTCCACTCCGACGACTCGCGAAAACTGAGAGCCGAGTGTCGACACCGCCCAGAGCCGGAGAGCGATCCCCGCCCACGCGATTGCGATGCCAATGGGCCAGACCCACGTCGGGAGGTCCAGCGAGACGACCCAGAACGGCGCCTTGAGCGCGACGACGAGCGCGGCGATCTGCCAGCCCTGGATCCAGAGAAAGGTCCCCCGGTCGGACTGCGAGCGCGCCGACCCGGTCTGGCCACCGCGGCGGCGCACCACCAGCCGGTCGAGGCCGAAGAAGGCGACGACGGTGAGCAGCGTCGCGGTGGCCGCAAGCTGGGTCGGTCCGCCGAGCGTCATGGCCGCGCCGCCATCGCACGAGCATATGGACGGCGCGGCCAGCGCGACGGCCCTAGGCGGCCTCGATGGCGGGCAGGTCGCCGAAGAAGCCTGTGACCGTGCGGAGGCGCCCATCATCGGCGACCTCGGCGACGTCGATGCCAGCGACGGCGACAGCGCCGTCAGGACCGACGAGCTCCCACCCGTAGCGAACGAACTCGTGATGCACGTCGATGCCGCTGGTGCGCCGGAAGGCGTGCCCGGCGTAGTGCGTGTTCACGAGATCAGCCGCGTCGCTGAGCCCGGCGTATCCCTTGCCCTCGAGAGGCGGGTCGACCAGCCGGCCGTCGGGGCTCCACGCTTGCTCGATGAGCTTCATGCGCCGCTCGACGTCCGCTTCCGCATACGCCTCGAGCCACGCGTCGACCACTGTCGTCAGATCGTTCATCCCTGTCTCCTTCATGGTGTCGTTGGACTGTCGTGCTCCGTGAGATCGACTCTGGACGACGGCGTGCCGCGCTGCGATTACCCGTTGGGTAATGGCCGAGGTGACGCGACGGTCATAGGTTCGTTTGACATGCCCAGAGAAGCAGTCGGAACGCTCGTGCGCGAGTGGCGAGGACGACGCCACAGGTCGCAGCTCGACCTCGCGCTGGAGGTCGGCGTGTCGGCGCGACACCTGAGCTTCGTCGAGACCGGTCGCGCGAAGCCCAGTCCCGAGCTCGTGGTCGCCCTCGCCGAAGGGCTCGACGTTCCGTTGCGTGAGCGCAACACGATGCTGCTCGCGGCAGGGTACGCGCCCAGGTACGGCGAGACGTCGCTCTCAGATCCCGCGATGGCCATGATGCACGCAGCGATCCAGCGTCTGCTCGACGCTCACGATCCGTATCCCGGCCTCGTCATCGATCGCCATTGGAACGTCGTGCTCACCAACCGTGCCGCCACGATGCTCGTCGCAGGACTCCCCACCGACCTCCTCGGGCCGCCGACCAACGTCTACCGCGTGTGCCTTCATCCCGAAGGTCTCGCCGCACACACGCGGAACTTCCCTGCCTGGGCGGCCTACCTGTTGCACCAGCTCCGCCGCTCGGTGGTGCTCACGAACGACACCACGCTCATCGATCTCCAACGTGAGGTCAGCGCGTATCCGAACGTGCAGGCGCTGACGCTCACGCTCCGCAGCACGGCATGGGAGGAGCCGCCGCTCCTCGTGCCGGTCGTCGTCGAGCTCGAGGGCGCCGTGCTGTCGCTCTTCACCACGCTCACGACGTTCGGCACGCCGAGAGACGTCACGTTGGATGAGCTCGCGGTGGAGCTGTTCTTCCCGGCCGACGCGCAGACCGAGGCAGCGCTCCGGTCCGGTTGACCGTCAGCCGCGGTGGGTGCGCGCGGGATGCACGTCGATGAGCCATGCCGCGAGGCTGTCGGGACCGTTGGGCCCATCGATCCCGATGATCCAGCCGACCGACGGGCGGTAGAGGAGCTTCGTGAGCACGGCGATCTTCTGCGTCGGCGCGTGATAGCAGTGCAGGTCGATCTCATCGCCACCAACGTCGAGCACGAGACGGTTCGTGAGGCCTCGAGCGCGGCTCCAGCGCACGACGACTGGCGCAAGGGCGAGGCGGGCGGAGAGCTGCTGCAAGCGGTGGTCTCGCACCAACCACGCGGCCTCGCGATCGAGCTCGTCGACCTGGAGCCGTCGGAGCCAGTGCGTGAGCTCGGAAACGGCGACAAACGCGGCGACCAAGAACGGGATGAGCCACATCATCTGCATGGTCGGTCCTCTCCTCGCCTCGCGCCGATGCTAGGGACGGGGGCGTCTCCCTGTCGGCCACCACTGCGGCAGATCGAGGGTCCGGACGATGATCGAGGTCACACCTCGTCGCGCTGCACGGCGTCGAGCGTGCGCCGGGCCACTCCATCCATCACCGCGTTGTCGGCGGAGCTCGAAAGGATCGCGACAGCAAGGGCGAGCGCCCATCCCCGGGCTCGCGTCCAGGTCGCGTCGTCGACGTCACCTGCGGCGTCACGCAGCGTGTCTCGACACTCTGCGGGCAGCAGCATCCACGCGACAGAGAGGTCTGTTGCCGGATCGCCGGCCGTGATGTCGCCGAAGTCGATCACCGCCGAGACGCGCCCTCCGTCGACCAGCACGTTCGCCGGGTGTAGGTCGCCGTGCAACCAGACCGGCAGCCCCGACCAAGCGGGCGCCCCGACCGCGCGCTCCCAGAGCGCCATGACCGCGGCCCCGTCGATCCCTGTGCCGAGCTGCGCCACGTGCGTGTGCAGGCGCTCGCTGCGAGCGGCCAACGGAACCCCGCGGTGTGGATTAACAGGAGCGTCCGAAGGTGCCGTGTGATGGAGGGCGCGCAAGAACTCGCCCAGGGCGCGAGCCGCGGACTGCATGTCCGACGGAGGATGGGTCGCGGCGCGTGCTCCGGGCAGCCATGGGCACACGCTCCACGACCACGGGAACCCGCAAGCGGCCCGACCGACGCGCAGCGGCGTCGGGATCGGGAGAGGCAGCAAGGGAGCGAGCACCTGAAGCCAACGATGCTCATGCTCGATCAGCTCCGCGGCCTGGGCACGACGGGGAAGGCGGACCAGCAGCTCCTCGCCCAGGCGGAACATCACGTTGTCCCACCCGAACAGCGGCTCGCTCAGATCGCACGCAGCAAGGTCGGGATGTTGATCTTCGAGGAGGGCTCGCACGAGGGCTTCATCGACGTCCATGTCCGCGGCGGGCATCGGTTCGGCTGCCATCCGTCGCTCAGTACTGCACCACGTGAACGGGCTCGGCGGCCGACTCGAGTGCGGCCGCGAGCGCATCGACTGTCCACTCCGGCCGCCGGTCGATCACCATCTCGTGAGGGTGTGACCAGAGCGCGAGCTTCGACCCGTTGAAGGTGACGAGCTGGCTGTGCAGGTGCGCAGCGCGATCGCTGCAGAGATATACGACCACCGGAGCGACCGCCTCTGGTGAGCCGAAGCCGAGCTCGTGTGGCGCCGGCGGCGGCTTCCCTGCGTCCTCGGCGCGCTTCGCGGCGTTGTCGAAGACGACTTGGGTCATGTCGGTCTGCGCGATCGGCCACAACGCGTTCGTGCGGATGCCGAACCGGCGGAGCTCGACGTCCCAGGAGTAGAGCATCCCCATCACGCCGGCCTTCGACGCCGCGTAGTTCGTCTGCCCGACCGATCCGACGAAGGCGGCGTTCGAGACCACTTGCAAGAGCAGTCCGCCCGACTCGCGCATGGCGCGTGCAGCGTGCCGGCTGACCGACCACGTGCCGCGGAGGTTCACCGCGATGACCTCGTCGAACTCCTCGGGCGTCATGTTCATGAGCGTGCGGTCGCGCACGATGCCCGCGTTGTTCACGACTGCATCGACGCCGCCGAACGAATCGACGCAGGACGCGACCATCGCCTCGGCGACGTCGTCGTCGGCCACCGAGCCGCAGACGGCGACGGCCTCGCCGCCGGATGCGCGCACGTCGGCCACGAGCTCGTCGAGCAACGATGGGTTCGTGCCGTTGACGACGAGTCGAGCTCCCTCCCCCGCAAGGGCAGATGCGAACGCACGACCGAGACCGCGCGACGCGCCGGTCACCACGATTCGCTTGCCCTCGACCATGCCCACGGCGAGCGAGCGTAGGGGAACCGGGCCGAGAGGGACGGTTACGGTCTCGTGGGTGGAGCCGGCATGACAAGCAGTCCGATCGAGGCCATCGCTGACCTCTTGATCGATGCCTACGACGAGCGGTCGACGTTGCCCCCCCTGACCGAGACGGTGCCTGGCTTCGACGTCGAGCAGGGGTACGACGTCCTCTTCGCGATCAACGCCCGACGGCGCGCGCAGGGGTGGCGAGCAGTGGGTTGGAAGATCGGCTTCACCAACCGGTCGCTCTGGCCGCGTTACGGAGTGTCGCAACCGATGTGGGCGCCGATCTGGGACCGCACGCTGCACCGCGCGCCAGACGGCAGCACCGCGCTCGACCTCGAGCCGTTCGTCCAGCCGCGCATCGAGCCGGAGGTCGTGTTCGGATTGGCCGCGCCGGTGCCGGCGACGCACAGTGCTTCTGACGTCCTCGCACGCACCGAGTGGATCGCCCCTGGCTTCGAGATCGTGCAGTCGCACTTCCCCGAGTGGCGCTTCGCTGCTGCTGACTGCACCGCTGCGTTCGGCCTGCACGGCGCGCTCGTCGTCGGGCGGCCACTCCTCCTCACGGACGCCGAGAGATCGCGCTTGGTCGATGCGCTGCCGCACGCCGAGGTGACGCTCCGCCGCGGCCGGCCGGTGGGAGGCGAGGTCGTCGACAAGGGAGTCGGGTCGGTCGTGCTCGACGGGCCCGCCCTCGCGCTCGCTCATCTCGCACGCGGCCTCGACCGCCAAGGTTTCGCCTCACTCCTTGCAGGCGACATCGTGACGACCGGAACGATCACGGACGCGTGGCCGGTCGCGGCAGGTGAGACTTGGTCCTCCGACTACGGCGACCTCGGCATCGAAGGCCTCACGCTCACGTTCGCAGGCGCGCGCTGAGGTCAGGCCTTGCGAGGGGGCGGGAACTTCGCTGCGAGCCCTTTCGCCGCGAGCTGGTACAGCGTGATCGGCTCGGGCAGGCCGCGCAGGCGATGCGCGCCGAGGCTGCGATAGCGGATCGTCTCCTGCGTGGCTCGCGTCGCGGCTTGTCGAGTCGCGCTCGATACGACGACCTGCCCGCCGTGTGCAGCGGCGCAGATGCGGGCCGCTGCGTGCACGTCCATCCCGATGTAGTTCGATTCGGTAAGGGTCGGCTCGCCACTGTGGATGCCGATGCGGACCCGCACGACGACACCGTCACCCCACGAGCGTGTGCCCAGATCCCGCTGGATCGCGACCGCGGTGTCGAGCGCGCAGCCGGGCTGCTCGAAGGCGGCGAAGAGCTCATCGGCCCTCGTCTCGACGACGACACCGCCTCCGGCGACCGCGTGATCCTGCAGGATCGTGCGGACGCGGTCGATGAGCTCGCGGTAGCCGTCACCCAGCCGGTGGACGAGTGCGGTCGATCCCTCGATGTCGGTCATCATCAGCGTGACGAACCCCGTCGGCAGCACCACGGGCTGCGCAGCCTCCTGCGCACCGCGCTGACGCTCGGACTGCAGCTGCCCGGTGATGAACCCGACCGGCACGATGCCGTACTTCTTTGCCGCAGTGAGCAGCTTCTTGCGGGCTCGCTCGCGCGCCCGCTCATCTTCGAACGACACCTGCTCGAACCGGGCGAGGGCGTTGCGCACGTGCGCCTCGTCGTTGATCGGGAGCCGCCGCTTGCCCTTCGAGTCGACGTAGGCAAAGGCGCTGTCGGGCAGGTCGGCCCGGTTCGTGGAGTCGAGCTTCGCCACGCCGGAAGTCAACCAGACGAGGGCGGCAAGACCTCATGTGACGCGCGAAACTCTGCCCGTGACCACCATCTTGCCGGTGACCCCCATGGAGTCGCCGCGGAACGCCTGGCGGCAGGACACCCCCGGCCTCGAAGGATGGTCGCGGTCCGCCCGTCCCGATGACCCGGACAAGTACTTCATCGTCTCGAGCGACTGCCACGCGAACGAGCCGACGTCGTACCTCGCCGACTACATCGAGCCCGAGTACCGCGAGCGCATCCCGCACGTGGAAGTCCGCGGGGACGGCGCTCACTTCTCAGTGACCGAAGGCAATCGGCCGATGATGATCAAGCCTCCTGACGCCATGGTCGCCGAGTCCAAAGGTGACGCTCGCCACTCGTCGCAGCGGCTCGAGCCAGAGGACGCCCTGCGCAACGCGACGGGTCGCACGATCGAGGAACGACTCCGCGACCAGACAGCCGACGGCGTCGACGTCGAGCTGATCTTCCCGAACAAGGGCTTGCTGTGCTGGGCGACTCCCGATGCGGTGTTTGCCGACGCGATGTGCCGGGCGTGGAATCGGTGGGCGTTCGACTTCCACCGGGGCGCGGACGGCTGGTCAGGTGGACGCACACGGCCCCTCGCGTCGATCGCGACGGGCGATCTCGACTGCGCGCTCGCCGCGGTGACCTGGGCGGCCGAGCACGACTTCGTGGGCTTGTGCTTCGGCAACTCCCCCGTCTACGGCCCGAAGCTCTGGGGCAACATCGAATACAACGACCCTGCGTTCGAGCCGCTCTGGTCGCTCGTCGAGGAGACAGGACTTCCCCTCACCTTTCACGTCTCGACCGGACGCGATCCCCGCGCCGTAGGCGGCAACGGCGGCGCGATCATCAACTACGTCTGCCACTCGATGGAGACCACCATCGAACCGCTCGTCCAGCTCATCACCTCGGGAGTCTTCGAGCGACATCCTGGCCTCACCGCCGGCCTCGTCGAATCGGGCATCGGCTTCGTGCCGTGGCTGCTCGAAACGATGGACTACGCGTACAAGGCACACCACTTCTGGGTGCGGCCGGTGATCCCCGAGCTCCCCTCGGCGTACTTCCGGCGCCACTGCTTCGCCACCTTCCAGGAGGACCACGCCGGCGTGCAGGCCGCCGAGCAACACGACCTCGTCGACAACCTCATGTGGGCGAACGACTACCCGCATCACGAGGGGTCGTGGCCGCACTCCGCGGCATCGATCGAGCGCCAGATGGGCGACCTCGCCGACGAGTCGAGGGCGAAGATCCTCGGCGCCAACGCAGTCCGCGTGTTCTCCCTGTAGTGCACGGCCTGTAGTGCACGGCAGCGCAGTCGTCGTCGGCGTCGGCGAATCGACGTACTACAAGCGGGGCGGCGCGCCCACGAGCGAGTTCCAGCTGGCGTGCATCGCGATCAGCAACGCGGTGGAGGACGCGGGACTGCAGATGCGCGACATCGACGGCGTCGTCGCGTACATGGAGCGCAACGAGCCAGTGCGACTGAGCGCCGCGCTCGGCATGGGCGATCTCGGGTTCACTGCTCAGACCTTTGGCGGCGGGGGCAACGGCGCCGGCGCCGCGGTGACACTCGCCGACGCGGCGATCACGAGTGGATACGCCGATTGCATCGTCGCCTTCCGGTCGCTCGCGCAAGGGCAGTTCGGGCGCTATGGGCAATCGGGCCGGGCTCGCCGCTCTGTCGGAGCGGCCGCGTTCACTGCTCCGTACGGCATCCACACTCCGGCCCAGATCTGCGCGATGCAGACGCAGCGGTTCATGTACGACCACGGCGTGACGCAAGACAGCCTCGCGGAGGTCGCCCTCGCGAGCTATGCGCACGCGCAACGCAACCCGCGGCGCCATCCGCTTCGGCAGCCCGTTGACCCGGGACGAGTACCACGCGTCCCGCTGGATCGCGGAGCCGCTCCACCTCTACGACTGCTGCCCGGAGAACGACGGTGCCGCGGCAATCGTCATCACCACGCGCGAACGCAGCCGAGACCTCCGCCGCGAACCGGTTGCGATCGTTGCCGGCGCGCACGGCCTCGAGCACCGCGACGGTGTGGCTGCGTTCGGCGAGGCCAACTTCCCGACTGCACACCATCGTCACGTCGGCCGCCAGCTGTGGCAGCGTGCCGGAGCTCGCCCTGCCGACATCCCCGTCGCGCAGTTCTACGAGAACTTCACCGGCCCGGTCCTGATGGCGATCACAGAGATGGGCTTCTGCGAACCGGGGGAGCTCAACGACTTCGTCGCGGACGGCAACCTCCAATGGCCGAACGGGAGGCTCCCGATCAACACGGCCGGGGGCAACCTGGGCGAGGCCTACATCCACGGGTTCGGCAACGTCGTGGAGGCCGTCCGCCAGATCCGAGGTGAGTCGACCGCGCAAGTGCCCGGCGTCGAGCTGAGCCTTTCGGTGTCAGGTCCCGGTTACGCACCGGGCAGCGCCGTCCTCTTCGGGAAGGCGTGATGGGACGCCCGCCGTCTGACTGGGCGGTGCCCGCACTCACCGACGTCAACCGCGCCTGGTTCACCTCTGGCGCGCTGGCGGTGCAGCAGTGCGGGTCGTGCTCGACGTTGCTCCATCCTCCGGAGGAGGTCTGCTTCGAGTGCGGAGGGATGCAGCTCGACACGACCGTGCTCGCCGCGAAGGGCACCGTGCACAGCTTCACCGTCGTGCACTACCCCGCGAACCGCGCACTGTCCGACGCCGTGCCCTACACGGTCGTGCTCGTGAGCCTCGACGACGCGCCGCATCTGCGAGTCGTCGGGAACATCGACGGGCCAGTGCACATCGGGATGGCCGTCGTTCCCTACTGGGAGGAGCGCACCGCGGAAGACGGCACCGTCGTGCTGCTCCCCCAGTGGCGGGCAGCCGAGTCGTGACGATCGAGCTCCGCCCAGTGCAGACGGGCGACTACGAGTACGTCATCGCTCGAGTCGATCACTGGTGGGGCGGCCGCAACATGGCTGCGATGCTTCCTCGCCTCTTCTTCGAGCACTTCACGCCGACCACTGCGATCGCGGTCGAGGGCGAGTTCGGGCGCGTCGCCGGGTTCCTGTGTGGCTTCGTGTCCCAGACCGATCCCGACATCGCGTACATCCACTTCGTCGGTGTAGATCCCGAGCTGCGAGCTGCCGGCATCGGCCGCGCGCTCTCCGAGTGGTTCTTCACCCAGGCCGCCGCGCACGACTGCACACGCGTGAAGAGCGTGACCTCACCGCAGAACGGGGGGTCACGCTCGTTTCACGCCGCGATGGGATTCAGTGAGCACTGGGTCGAGGACTACGACGGGAGGGGGGAACCCCGCATCGTCTTCACCCGCGAGCTCAGTCGGTAGCGGAGTGTCGCAGCAACGAGATCGAGGAGACCACGACGAACACCACCCACGTGGCGAACCCGATGAGAGCGACGCCGAACACCGGACTGGCGTTCAGGATCGCCGGCGCACACGCACCCCCGATTGCCAACGCCGCCCCTCCACCCAGGCCAACGGTCTTCCACGCCCGGGGAAGCAGTCCCGTCGCCGCGCTGACAGCGGACAGTCCCGCGAGGGCCAGCCCGACGAACGTCAGGTTCACGCTGAACACCGACATGTGAGTCAGCCACAGAGCAGAGACCACCGACGGATCAGGTGCTCCGCGGTGCACATAGGTGGAAAGCGCGAGCTCCGTTGCCGTGACGACGCCGAACATCCCGATCACCGCGGTGCCGGCGACACCACCGACGAGCGCCGCCACCCGTTCCGACCCTCGGGCACGAGACACCATCGTGGCGACGAATGTCGCCAGGCCCGCGGCTCCGAACGGGAAGAGCATGGCGAGGGCGAGCGCCACCCCGCGGTGATCGGCGTAGTAGCTGATGATCTTCTCGGGGCTGGAGTCGTTCGCGGGAGCCGACGCCCGCAGTGCGTTCTGCAGAAGGATGCTGCTGGCGAAGACGAGTCCGCCGATGCCGCCGAGGCGGCTGGGAAGCGAGAAGCGAGTCGGGGAACCGGAGCGGTTGTTCGTGGTGGTGGTCGTGGTCGGGATGGTCATGCTGCTCATGGCGGATCTCCTGTCCTTCGAAGTTGTATGATGTTCAAGTGACTTGATGAAGATACAACTGACTTGAACTAGGATCAAGTGTTATGAGCGAGAAATCTTTCCAAGGACCACACACCCCACCCCCCGGGAGGCGCGCGCTCCAGGCCGAGCAGACCCGGCGAGACATCCTCCAGGCCGCTCGACGACGGTTTGCCGCTCACGGCTATGCCGCAACGAGCCTGAAGGACGTCGCCGCCGACGCGGGCGTCTCCGTGCAGACCCTCTACGACAGCATCGGATCCAAGGCCGACCTCGTGCTCCGGCTCAACGACCTCGTCGACAGTGAAGCGAACGTCGGAGAGATCGCCGCCACCGTCGGGACCGAAGATGACCCGACCGTCGTCGCCCGCGTACCGGCGCGGGTGACGTGCCGGCTGATTGAAAAATGCGACGACATCCTGCGAGCGGCGCTGACCGGTTCACAGGCCGAGCCCGGCCTCGCGGTGGTGATCGAAGAAGGCGGACGCCGGCATCGAGCTGGCGCGTCCGCCGTCGCCCACCGTCTCGCGGGGCTCGACGCGCTGCGGCCGGGCGTGAGCGTGCAGGATGCGGCCACGACGATCGCAGCGATCGCGGACTACCGCGTCGCGCTGATCCTGGTCGACGATCATGGCTTCGACCTCGATCAGATCGAGGAGTGGATCGCCGCGACGACCGCTCGCGCCGTGCTCGCCGAGTAGCTCTCAACTGAAGGGACCTCTCATGCGCTCCGACATCGTCCCCGGCGGCACCTTCCCGGACTACCAGCTCCCGGATCACACCGAGACCATCCGCAGGCTCAGTGAGCTGCAAGGTGACGACCCCCTGATCCTGACGCTCGCTCGTGGCCACTACTGCCCGAAGGAGCATCAGCAGCACCTCGAGCTCGCCGCGTTCCAGTCGAAGGTCGGGGTTGGCTACACGCGGATCGCCACGATCGCGACGGACGAGCACCACGTGCTGCAGGAGTTCCGAGCCTCAGTCGGCGCGCACTGGACCTTCCTCTCCGATCCGGGACGCATCGTCCAGCAAGACCTCCAGATCCAGGAGTACACCGATCCCGAGCACGACCCGATGATCCCCCACACGCTGGTCCTGAAGCCGGGCCTCGTCATCCATTCGATCTACAACGGCTACTGGTTCTGGGGGCGGCCTTCCACCGATGACCTCTGGCGAGACCTCCGAGCCGCGTCCAGCGAGATCCGTCCCGACTGGGACCTCAGCACTCCGGGACTTCGCGAGGCGTGGGATGCGGGTGATGTGTCGGCGTTTCATGGTTGGGCTCGTCGCGCGGGCGCCAACCCGTGGACGTGAGTGTCGACGCCCAGTCCCTGCGCGATCAGACGGTCGTCGTGATAGGCGGCGGGACGTTGCTGCTCCGGGTCAATGTCATCGCCGCGGGCTTCGTCGACACCCCGCTGTCGGCGTCTCCGCTCGGCGACGGACTCGAAGCGCGCCGCGAGGAGCTGCGGGCGACGTTGCCGATTCGGAGGGTCGTCCAGCCCGAAGATGTCGCCGCGCTCGCAGTGCACATCATGACGAACACGGCGTTGACCGGTGCAACGTTCGACATCGACGGGGGTCAGCAGCTCCTCGCCTGATCGGCTGCTGAGCGCGACCCGCCGATAGCGTCTCGCCGATGCAGCTGACGAACGGGAATGTGAGGCTCCACGTCGCAGAGGACGGCGAGTCGAGCGCGCCTCCGATCCTTCTGCTCCACGGCGTCACCATGTCGACGCGCACGTGGGACTGGCTCGTACCCGTCCTCGCCGACCGCTTCCACCTGCTGAGGCTCGACTTCCGCGGGCACGGCGAGTCAGACCGCGCGCCGGGCGCATACGGGCCTGCGGGCTACATGGGCGACGCTCTCGCCGTGCTCGAGACACTGGGAAGGCCCGCGGTCGTCGTCGGGCACTCACTCGGGGGCGGCACGGCGGCTGCCATCGTGCAGCAGCGCCCTGACCTGCTCGTCGGCGCAGTGATGGAAGACCCGGCCCTGGCACCGCGACCGTCCGAGGGCACGCCTCGCTCCAGCAGCCTGCTCGACGGGTTCCGCGCGATGCGTCGGTCGATCCCGCGACTCCAGGAGGCAGGGATGTCGGTCGAGCAGCTGGTCGAGGTGCTCTCGGCCGCACCCGACACGACTCGCCGAAGCACGTTCATCCAGGCGCTCGAGCCCGACGCGATCGAGGCGATGGCGTACTCCATGCTCCACGTCGACGCCACCGTGCTCGATCCCGTGCTCAGTGGCTCGTCTCCCGCATTCCTCGACCCGGCCGCGCCGTTCGGCGTGCCGTCGGTCATCGTCTGCGCCGACCCGACCCTGCCAGACGCCGTCTCCGATCCCGAGGTGGCCCGACGCTTCGCCGCGCAGTCGCCCGACGTCGAGGTAGCCATCGTCAGCGGCGCGGGCCACCTCATCCACGACGAGAAGGCCTCACGACCGGTCTTCCTCAGCCACCTGCAGTCGCTGCTCCAGCGGGTCGCGTACGCCTGAATCGAAGATGTAGGGCTCGAGTGTGTTGCGCGCTTCCTGGCAGCGACGCTTCCAGCCGGTGCCGCCGTAGTAGGCGAGGCTCCCGGGGGCTGCTTCGCCGTGTCCGTTGTAGTACGAGAGGCAGTCGCGGAGCGGCGCTGTCGCGAGGTCGGCCTCACTGCAGTGGGCCGCCCACGCGACCTCGTCCTCCTGACGAACATCCACGATGAGGTGACCCTCGTCGCGCATCGTCGTCAGCATCCAGGTGACGTAGTCGGAGTGCGTGTCGATGGCGTCCGTGAAGTTGAAGCTGCCGCCACCGCCCTGAGGTCCCGTGATGATGAACAAGTTGGGGAAGCCATTCGTGTGCAGGCCAAGAAAGGTCTTGGTGCCCTCGGTCCGCCACTTCTCGGCCAACGATCGGCCGCCACGTCCTACGACCATGTTGAACGTTGACGTCGCCATCCACTGGAAGCCTGTCGCGTAGATGAGCACGTCGACCGGGTACTCGACGGCGTCGTGCACGACGCCCCGCTCGTTGATCTCGGTGACACCCATCGGAGCAGTGTCGACGAGGTGCACGTGCGGAAGGTTGAACGCCGGCAGGTACTCGTCGTGGAAGGTGGGCCGCTTGCAGCCGTAGGGGTAGTAGGGCTTGAGCGCCTCTGCGGTCTGGGGATCCTCGACGAGGGCGTCGACCCGAGCGCGGATCTGCTCCATGATCCGAAAGTTCGAGTCGAGCTGCTTCTCGACCAGCTCCTCCGGCGTCAGCCTGCGTTCGTGCTGCTTGCGCTCCTTGTAGTCGGGGACGCGTCCGGCGAGGTAGTCGTCGTTGGCCTGAATCGCGGCGCGTCCCTGGGAGATCTTGGCGAATCGAGCGCGGCGCGCGCGCGCCCACCCGGGCTCCTGGGCCCACGTGTCGCGCTCTTCCTGCGATGTCTCCCGCTGGTCGCGCACATCGATGGTCGACGGCGTGCGCTGGAAGACATAGAGCTCGCCGACCACCTTGGCCAGCTCGGGGATCGCCTGCACTGCCGTCGCGCCGGTGCCGATGATGCCGACGCGCTTGCCGTGGAGATCGACGTCGTAGTTCCAGCGCGAGGTGTGGAACGAATCGCCCTCGAACGTCTCCATCCCGTGGATCCGCGCCAGCTTGGGCGTCGTGAGGATGCCGTTGGCGAGCACCACGAAGCGAGCGCGCATCGCGTCGCCGCGGTCGGTGCGCACCGTCCATCGCGCGTTCACCTCGTCCCACTCAGTCCTGTCCACCGTGGTGTGGAAGAGGCAGTGCTCGTAGAAGCCGAACCGCTCGGCCATCGCCTGGCAGTACTCGAAGATCTCGAAGCCGGATGCGAACTTCATCGACGGGACGTAGCCCATCTCCTCGAGCAAGGGCAGGTAGCTGTACGACTCGACGTCGCACGCGATGCCCGGGTAGCGGTTCCAGTACCACGTGCCGCCGACATCACCGCCCTTCTCGCAGAACCGAACATCGTCGAAGCCGGCCTCGCTGAGCTTGTGCCATAGCAACAGGCCGGCGAAGCCCGCTCCGACGACCACGACCTCGCACTCGTCGGTCAACGCCTCGCGTGGCACGGGCTCGGTCGAGTACACGTCCTGCAGGTACCTCGCGAACTCGCCCTCCATGGGGATGTAGTCGGCCGCGCCACGACGCGCCTCTTTGAACGCCCGGTACTTCGCTTGCTCCTGCGCGTCGAACACCGCGCCCGCGGGCTGCTCGGGCAACGCCTTCAGGGCCGCGTCGTCCGTGACTCCGTATCCAGAGCCGATGATGCTCCCCATGGCCGGTGCGGCCCTCGTGTCGAACGTCTTCAGCCCGGTGGCCGGATCGACGCGCACAGGATCTCGGGGTGCGTTCACGGCGCAACGCTATTTCAGGTCGCGGCAACCACGAAGCCGTCGCCACTCGAGGGCTGCGGCCCCACACCGGTGAGGATGGGACACGGCTTGAATCCCTTGACGATGAGGTAGATGCCGAGCGACAGCTCCCAGATGAATTCCGGGATGGTCGCGACGATCTGCACCGGGGAGCCGGCGTCGATGACGTCGAAGAGAACGAGGATCCCCGACGCGCAGATCAGTGGACCTCCGATGAGCCCGAGCATGGCCATGCGCCGCGGCACCAAGCCCGACCGGTACATCAGGTAGCCGAGCAACATCCCGTTGCCGATGCCGACGATGAAGCCCGGCCCGAGCAGGAAGGTCCAATCGTGAACCGCGAGAAGCGCGGTGCCAAGGGCGGTACTTGCGCCCGGCGCGCCGTCCTGTCGCACCGTCAGGATCGCGAGGAGGCTCACGAGGCCGATGGCGATGAACGTGGATTCGACGAGGCGAGCAGCGACATAGCCCAGGGCGCCGGCTTCACTCTGTCGCTTGAGGATCGGGAACAGCACGACGGCGGTGCCCACGTTCGCAACGATGAGCAGCACCTCGAGGAGAGCGCCGAGAGCCACGCCGTGGTACGCGTTCCCGCCCGCACCCGTGATGTACTCGGGCTTGTCGAGCACCGGAGCGTAGAGAACGAGCTGCGCGGCGATGCTCGTGACGTAGGTGGCTACGAAGAGCCATCCCGCGAGCGCAGCCGTGCTCCGGTGCCTGTCGAAATCAGTGCGGACGACGGGATTGGGCGGTGCGAGCATCAGCAGCCTTCGGTTCGAGGGTGGGGCTGCCGGGGTCTCGGGCGACTTACCGACAACCTAGACCTCTCAGCTGCTCAGCCGCAGCGGCAGTCGACGGTCTGATCCAGCGCCTGCCAACGGAACTGGACAAGGGGTGATGCCTCGCCGCATCCAGTGCAGCTGATGCGCCACGCGTCGCCCACACGTGCGATCGCGAGCCCCACTTCACCCGTCGACAGCCGCTTGGGCGCAACCTTCGGACTGACGACGGGCGGGAGGTTCGGGAGCGACAGCTCGAGATACCGGGGTGCTACGTCGGTCGGAATCGGCAGCTGCGGCTCCAGTCTCTGAAGCTCGCCGATCCGCGAGTCGTCCATGACTTGACGCGTCGTGAAGGCCAGCAGCGCGTATGCGACTTCGACCTCGACGCCCGGGTCGACGACACCACCCTCGAACTCGACGTACTCGGGTTCGGGGACCACCGATGGTCCCGGCGCCGCGAGGAACGTGTCGAGCGCCTCGAACTCCGTGCTGTCGAAGATCCCCGACCCTTCGGAGATGCGTTGGATCTCATCGAGGAAGCCGTCACGTTCGAACCGGTTGCTGGGATCCTCCAGCGTGTCCTTGGCGAACATGATCACGAAGCGCGCCGCGACGCCACTGCGCTTGCGGCGCAGGATGCGGCCCATGCGCTGAATCATCTGGCGCCGGGTACGGCTCGCACTCATCACGACGCCGAGGTTGGCGTCCGGCACGTCGATGCCTTCGTCGAGCACTCGGGGCGCGGCAACGGCATCGAGCGTGCGGACGCGAAGATCGTCGAGGATCTCGCGCCGTTGGCCCCGCGCGGTGGAGCCCGTGATCAGCTCCACCGCGACGAGCGGATCGAGCCGGTTGATCGCGTGATTCGCGGCGCGCACCGTCTCGGTGAACACGAGCGCGCCCTCCGCGTGCTTGATCGCCGGGGCGAGGCTGCCCAGCAGCTCGTACTTCCCGGTCGACTGGGCGACGATCTGACGTCGCTTGGAGAACGCGTCGAGGTAGTCCCGCGCCGCCCGACCGTCGGCGCCCGCGGCCCGCTCCGCCAGATGAGCGACCGCGGCGAGGAAGTCGCCGAAGGGCTCGAGCGGCATGCCACGCAGGCCGCGCAGGTGTTGCCGCGCCTGCACGAGTCGGTGCTCGACGGCGACGTACTCCGCACGTTCTTCGTGTGACAGCGGCACGCCCACGAACGCGACCCGCGGGCGGGCGCACACGCCGTCGGCGATCGCTTGCTCGAATCCATACCGGTGGCAGATGCCGCCGAAGAACGGCAGCAGCAGGTCGGTGACAGCGTCGTCGCTGCGTTCCAGCGTCGCGGTGAGCCCGAGCCGATCCTGATACTCGGAGAGCAGCGCCCGACGCAGCGTCTTGCCGCCGAGACCGTGACATTCGTCGGCGACGAGCAAACCGCCGCCCGCGCCGGGCGGGATCGGCTTGTAGGCCGCCGCGGAATGGCGAGTAGCGACGAGCACGTCACACGTCTCTGCGGTGTCGCGCCCGTCGTCACCGAGCCGTCCGATGCGCGCATCAGGTAGCGCGACTCGCAAGGCAGTGTGCCATTGCTCCATGAGCACACGCGAAGGAACGAGCACGAGGACGAATTGACCGCGTCGCAGTGCATCGGACGCTGCCGCGATCGCGATCTCGGTCTTACCCGAGCCGGTGACCGCCTCGATGATCCCTCGGCGCCCGCAGCGCACCCACGAGATGAGCGCGTCGAGCTGCCATCGGTACAACTTGCGTTCCGGTGTGCTCAGGCTCGCTCCTTGGAAGCGTGGCTCACCAGCGTACGAGGTCGCAGTCGACATCCGGCGCGCGCCAGCCGATCAGACGCGTGGCTTGTAGGGTCCGTCGACCTGCGAGAGGGAGACGGGTCGTTCGGCTCAGCACCAAGACCGTCGGCTCCGGGATGCGCTCGGCCGCACTCGTGCACGGCGCGTCGGCGTCGACCGAGACCTGGCGGGACTTCGCGGCGATCCTCGTCGACTCCTACGACTTCACCGTCACGCTGGTGGACCTCCGTGGCCACGGCGACAGCCCGCGCGGTGATCGCTATCGGGTCAGCGACTTCGTCGGCGACCTCGTCGACACGCTCCCCGTCGGGCTCGACCTCCTGGCCGGCCAATCGCTGGGCGGCCGGGCCGGGATGCTGTCACTGCCGCAGCTGCTCCCCAAGCGGTTCGTGGGCTTCGATCCGGCGCTGTTCGTCTCGAGTCCCGCACGGCTGGCATTGCGGTACCTGTCCACCGTCGCCCCGCACCTGCCCGATTCGGTGCTCCGCGTCGCGGGTGTCCCTCCGAAGGGATCAGCGCCAGATGCACTGGACTGCCGGCGATCGGCATGGGACGCCTGGGACCGCTCGATGATGCGCGACCTCGTTGGGAGCGTGGCCACCGAGCCCTTCGTCATCGTCGCCCCGGCGGCGCCGTCCACATTGCTGCTCGCGGACAAGAGCTTCGTGGTGTCCCCCGCGGTGGCACGCGAGCTGCAGTCGCTCGGCTGAGATGTGCGAGTGAAGCCGAACTCGACGCACGACCTCCATCTGCAAGATCCCGCCGGTTGCGCCGACATGCTCGACGACGTCTTGCGCTGATCGAGCTGTGCTTGTGGCCCGCAAGCCGTCACTGACCATCGGACACACGGTCCGAGTCCGCTCCCGAGCGGCGAAGCGGTGCAACGGCTCCCACCACTCGTACAAGCGGGGGTCGTCAGGATCGGGCCGCCAGAGCCTTCTGGCCACTCGGGGACTCCTCTCAGCCAGCACCTGATGCGGCTGGGGAGATCCAGCGAGAACGTGTGTCGGAGGGGGGACTTGAACCCCCATGCCCTTGCGGGCACTAGGCCCTCAACCTAGCGCGTCTGCCAATTCCGCCACTCCGACGTGGGGCGCTGACTGTAGCGAAATTCGGCCGCTACTTGATCAGCAAGCCGAGGCCGACGGTACAGAAGACGAAGACCAGCGCCACCACCACGGTGATGCGGTCGAGGTTCTTCTCCACCACGGTCGAGCCCATCGCCGCAGAACCGATGCCGCCGCCGAACATGTCGGACAGACCTCCGCCCTTGCCGCTGTGGAGCAGCACGAGGAAGACCATCACCAGCGCGGCGGCGACGTCAATGATGGCGACGAGGGCGGTCAGCACGGTCCACCAGGCTACCCGCTCGGAGGGCTCAGACGAGTTCGGCGGCGATCTCGGCGAAGTGGCAGGCCACCGGGTGACCCTGACCACGGTCGATGAGGGCCGGCTCCTCCGTCGCGCAGATCTCCTGAGCCTTCCAGCAACGGGTGCGGAACCGGCAGCCGCTCGGCGGATCGATCGGGCTCGGCACGTCACCCTGGAGGACGATCCGCTTGCGCTTGCGCTCCCGTTTCGGGTTGGGATGCGGCACGGCGGACAGCAGCGCCTGCGTGTACGGATGGCCGGCCTTGCTGTACAGGTCGTGCGACGAGGCCACCTCGACGAGCTTGCCCAGGTACATCACGGCGACGGTGTCAGAGATGTGCTGCACCACCGCGAGATCGTGCGCGATGAAGAGGTAGGCGAGGCCGAGGCGCTCCTGCAGGTCTTCGAGCAGGTTCACGACGCCCGCCTGGATCGAGACGTCGAGCGCGGACACGGGCTCGTCGAGCACGAGCAGCGAAGGGTCGAGCGCGAGGGCCCGGGCGACACCGACACGTTGGCGTTGCCCACCCGAGAACTCGTGCGGATAGCGGTTCGCGTGGTTTCGGTTGAGTCCGACGAGTGCGAGCAGCTCCTCGACGCTGCGCCTTGTGGTCGCCGGGCACCTTGTTGATGACGAGGGCTTCGGCGATGGCCGACCCGATCGTCATGCGGGGATCGAGCGAGGCGTACGGATCCTGGAACACGATCTGCATCTCGCGACGGAGGCGCCGCAGGTCGCCCTTGCCGATCGTCGTGAGCTCGGTCCCTTTGAACTTCACCGATCCGCCGCTCGGCACGATGAGCTGCAGGACGCAACGACCGACCGTCGACTTGCCCGAGCCTGACTCGCCGACGAGGCCGAGGGTCTGGCCGGCGCCGATCGAGAACGACACGTCGGACACGGCCTGCACCGTGCCCTTCACGGTACGCACGCCTTTCGAAGTGCGGACGTTGAAGTTCTTGACGAGGTGCTCGACCGTGAGCACCGGCGCGTGCGCCGCGGGCTCGGGAGCAGTCGACTCCTCCACGACCGCGCTCACTCGCCCAGCTCCCAGTGACCCATGAGCTGCTCGCTGAAGTGACACGCCGCGAGCTGGTCGTTCTTCCCCACCAACCGCAGCGCAGGCACCTCGACCGCGCAGATCTCGGCGGAGTACTTGCACCGCGGCCGGAACGCGCAGCCCGTCGGCGGATCGAGCATGTTCGGCGGCGAGCCGGGGATCGGCTTCAGGCGGCTGCCGTCGCCGCGCGGGATCGAGCTCAGCAGGCCCATCGTGTAGGGATGGCCCGGGTCGTCGAAGATGTCGTCGACGTACCCCATCTCGGCGCTGCGGCCGGCGTACAGCACGCGCACCCGCGTCGGCGAGGCGCGCGATCACGCCGAGGTCGTGGGTGATGAACACCACCGCGGACTTCGTGACTTCCTGCACCTGCTGGATGACCTCGAGGATCTGGGCCTGGATCGTCACGTCGAGCGCGGTGGTGGGCTCGTCTGCGATGAGCACCTCGGGGTCGTTGCAGATCGCCATCGCGATCATCGCCCGCTGCCGCATGCCACCCGAGAACTCGTGCGGGTACTGACCGGCACGCGTGGCGGGCTGCGGGATGCCGACGAGATCGAGCATCTCGATGGCGCGCGCCTGCGCCTCGTTTCCAGAGACCTGCTGGTGTGCAGTCACCGCTTCTGCGATCTGGTCGCCGACCTTCAGCACCGGGTTCAACGCGGTCAACGGGTCTTGGAAGATCATCGCGAGCTTCGAGCCGCGGTAGTGGCGCACGTCGTTCGCGTCGAGGCCGAGCAGCTCCTCCCCTCGAAACTTCACGGAGCCGGTGATCGTCGCCGTCCTCGGCAGCAGACCCATCGCGGCGAGCATCGTGACCGACTTGCCCGACCCCGACTCGCCTACCACACCGAGTGTCTCGCCCTCATGAACTGCGAGGTCGACGCCACGCACCGCGTACACGGGACCGTCCTCAGTCTTGAAGGTCACGTGGAGGTCCTCGATCTCGAGCACCGCCCCGGATCCCGCCGCGCCGCTTCGGGGCGCGCCGGTGGGTTCGGTCTCGAGGGTGCTCATCTCACCCCACCCTTTGCTGGCGGGGATCGAGCGCGTCACGCAGCCCGTCGCCCATGAAGTTCACCGCGAGGACCACCAGCACCACGGCGGCACCGGGGAACCACACGAGCCAGGGGGCGATGCTGAAGTAGCCCTTGCTGTCCGACAGCAGGTTCCCCCACGTCGGCACCGGCGGGTTCACACCGAACCCCAGGAACGAGAGCGCCGACTCCGTGAGGATCGCCGCGGCGACGTTCAGCGTGACGGTGACGATGATCGGACCCATCGAGTTCGGCAGCAGGTGGCGGAAGATGATCCGCTTGTCACTGGCGCCCAGCGCGCGCGCCGCCTCGACGAACTCCTTCTCCTTGAGAGACAGCACCACGCCGCGGACGATGCGCGCGGTCGGCATCCAGAAGAACAGCGACAAGATGAACACCGTTGCCCTGATGCTGCCCGCGTCTCCCATGATGTGACTCGCCCACGGCTGCCGGGTGGGCAGGTTTCGCATGAGGATGAGCACGACCAGCAGCGGCAGCGCGATGAACAGGTCGGTCACCCGCATCATGAAGTTGTCGAGCTTCCCGCCGAAGTAGCCGGCCGTCGCGCCAACCACGGTTCCGATGAACGTGGCGACGATGGCGACCGAGAAACCGACTGCGAGTGAGATGCGGCCGCCGTAGACGACCCGGCTGTACAGATCGCGACCGATCGCGTCGGTGCCGAACCAATGGGCGCTCGTCGGGCCCTGGAACACCGGACCCACACCGGTCGCCTCGTAGGGGTAGCGAGCGATCTGGTGAGCGAAGATCGCGGTGAGGCTGATGAAGATCAGGAAGATCGAACTCGCCATGGCGAGCTTGTGGCGACGGAACTTGCGCCAGGCCAGGCGACCCGGCGACAGCGAGATCGGCGCAACCTGCTCGGCCTCGCCCTCGAGGATCTCGTGGGGGACGACCCGTCCGACAGCCCCCTGAACCGCGGCCTGCTCTCCGACCAGTGGGTTCGATTGGAGGTCAGTCAAGACGGATCCTCGGGTCGAGCCAGGCGTATGCGAGGTCGGCCATCAGGTTGAAGAAGATGACCGAGAACACGACGATCATCATCCAAGGAAGGATCTGGGTGTAGTCCCCGTTCTGATAGGCGTTGACGAAGAAGCGCCCCATGCCCGGGTACTGGAAGATCGCTTCGGTGATGACGAGACCCCCGACGATCGCCCCGAGATCGAGCGCCGCGTAGGTGACGAGCGGGATCAGCGCGTTGCGGAAGCCGTGACGAACGATCACGCGCTTCTCGCTGATGCCCTTCGACCGCGCGGTGCGCATGTAGTCGGAGTTCATCACCTCGAGCATCGAGGACCGCATGTATCTGCTGTAGATCGCGATGCCCTGCACGGCGACGACCATCGCAGGAAGGATCATGAACTTCAGCCGCAGCCAGGGGTCGAAGCCTTCGTGACCCGGGGGGTACAGACCCGACACCGGCAAGAACGGCTGGTGCAGGTGGAACCACTTCGTGAGGGTCACACCGAAGAACAGCTGCAGGATCAGGGCGAACCAGAACGGCGGCACCGAGAGGCCCATGAACGACGCGCCGGTCGCGAGGTTGTCGAACTTCGAGTACTGGCGGAGCGCCGAGATGATCCCGACCGACACGCCGACGGTGATCGTGATGAGGAACGCGAACGATCCCAGGATCAGTGTGTTGGCGAGGGCGCGCTGGATGTCAGGTGCGACATCGCGCCGAGACGAGAGCGACTGACCCCAGTTGAAGGTCACGAAGCCCTTCAGCCAGGTGAAGTACTGCATGGGAAGCGAACGGTCGAGGCCGAGGCTGTGCTTGTACCTTTCGAGCGCCTCGGGGTTGACCCGGGGGTTGCGGGCGAGGGCGGCCACCGGATCGGTGGACGATCGCACCGCGACGAACACCAGGATGCTGGCGATGAACAGGATCGGTATCGCCCACAGAACCCGCTTGATCACAAACCTGGTCATCGTGAACCTCCCCAAGCCAAAAGATAGAGGAGGCGGCGCCAGATCGCCCGGCGCCGCCCCCCATCGTGCTTTGCTGACCTTCCGTCGCTTTAGCCGACGACCTTCCAGTTGTACATGCTCACCGAGAAGCTCAGGAAGTTGCTGACGTCGGCATCGACAGGACCGTCGATGCGGTCAGTGCGCCACGCGATGAGCGTGGGGAACTGGATCAGCGGGACCATGACGTAGTCGTCAGCCATGAACTTGCCGATCTGGTGGATCTCATCCACACGCGCGTTCTCGTCGAGCTCGGCGTCGGACGCGTGCATCACCTTCGTGGCGTCCTCGTTGCACCAGCCGCTGGAGTTCTGCCCCGAGGGGTTCTCCGGCGTCGGGATGAAGTCGCACGCCATGATGGTCGTAACGGTCGGGTCCGGGGCGGCGACGTTGATGTACATCGCCAGCTGGACGTCGAGCGTGGGCAGACGCTGCTGGAAGTAGGTGGCCGCGTCGGAGTTGTCCGGGATGAGCTCGAAGCCCAGCGCCTTCATCTGCGGGATCACGAGCGCCTGGGTGTTCTCACGACGGGTGTTGCCCGTGTTCACCGTCCACTTGATGCTGGCCCTCTCGCCACCCTTTGCCCAGATGCCATCGCTGCCCTTCGCCCACCCGTTGTCGGTGAGGAGCTTCGCGGCGCCATCGGGGTCGAACAAGTTGGCGTTCAGGCTCGTGTCGCACCACTTGCCGATCGTCGGCACCCAGACCATGCAGACGTTCTGCTTCGCGTTGGGGTCGATCGGCTTGTAGATGGTGTCGATGATCTTCTGCGTGTCGACCGACTGGACGAAGGCCTGGCGCAGGATGGGATCGGAGAACGGACCCGTCTTCTGCTGGATCCACAGGTTCTCGTACTGCGTGCCGAGACCGAACGTGAACTTCAGGTTCGGGTCGTTCAGTCGCTGATCGATGCCTGCGGACGGCTGCGGGAAGATCGCGTCGACCTGGCCCGACAGCAGCGCGTTGACCTCCGTGTCGCTGTCCTCTTCAGGAACGAAGACGATCTTGTCGACGAGGGGCGTGCGTGACTTGTCCCAGAACGCGGTGTTCGGGACGAGCACCATCTGCTCGGGGCTCCACGACTGGATCTTGAAGGGGCCCGCCGAGAACGGCACGCTGTCCTGCATCTCGTTCGCGAGGTTCGTCTCCCCGGCGGGGAACGCCGACTCCTTGAGGAGTGGGTAGAACAGGTTCTTGTAGGCGGCGTAGTTCTGCTTGAAGACGACCACTGCCGTCGCGGGATCACTCGTGTCGATCGAGTCGATCTGGTCGTAGCCCGTCGTGGTCAACGAGCCCTCGGTGTCGAGGGTCGCGTGCCACGTGAACGCGAAGTCCTCTGACGTGATCGGCGACCCGTCATCCCACACCGCGTCCGGGTTGATCTTGAACGTGATGGTGAAGGGATCTTGCGTGATGCCGCCGTTGTCGAGCGTCGGCTCCTCGGCGAGCACCGGTTGCACTGCGTAGTTGCCGTCGTTGGTGGTGAACCACGGCCCCGTCATCGTCGGGCTCATGATCGTCCACTGCATCCACGACGAGTTCGCGCATTGCGTCACCGGGTTGATGCACTCTGGCCACTGCTCGGCGCCGATGGTGATCGTGCCTCCGGTCGGGGTGCGATCGGGTGCCGCGGTCGTGCCTGCCCCACCGCTCGCGGTCGTTCCGGCGCCTCCGCCGGTCGTGCCGGAGCTGCTTCCGGAATCGTCGCCGCACGCGGCCGCAAACAGGCCGAGACCGAGCAGCACGGCGAGCGCCTTGACGCTCCTCGGGGTTCGTCTCACGTAATGGACCTCCTGGTGTGTGCGTGGGGAGATGGAGCACGCCTCCGTCTGCAGCGGAGATCCGCTTCAGAAACACGTGATCCGCCCGGTAGGAACCGCCCGGCTGAACACCGGCGTTCGACCACTGGGATTGCGGCGCACCCGTCCTACCTCCCCTTTTCCAGGGCGGATGGCCGATTTGGAACTTAGCAGAGGGGTTCGCGGCCACTCTGGACCCGCGTGTTACGGGTTGTTGACGACCGCGCGTGACGCTCGGTCACCTGAGGTGGCTTCAAGCGGTCCGCGACCGGTACTGCGCGATGGCCGCGAACTCGTCGGGATCGAGGCTCGCGCCGCCGACGAGCGCGCCGTCGACGTCGGGCTCGGCCATGATCTCGGCGATGTTCGCCGCCTTCACGGAGCCGCCGTACTGGATCCGGATCGACGCGGCGGCGTCTGCGCCGGCGATCGAAGCCACGTCGGCGCGCAACGCGCCGCACACCGCCTGCGCGTCGGTCGGCGTGGCGGTTCGGCCGGTGCCGATGGCCCAGATCGGCTCGTACGCGACGACCATCCCAGCGACGACGGCACGGTCGACGCGCGCCAGGCCGGCCCGGAGCTGAGCCAGCACCCGGGCCTCGGTCGCGCCCGACTCACGCTCCTCGAGGGTCTCGCCGACGCACATGATCGGCGTCATGCCCTGCGCGACGACCGCCCGCACCGTCGCGTTGACCTGCTCGTCGGTCTGGGCGAAGAGCTGGCGACGTTCGGAGTGGCCAACGATGACGTACCGAACCTGCAGCTTGGCGAGCATCGGGGCGCTGACCTCGCCCGTGAACGCGCCCTTCTCCTCCCAGTGGCAGTGCTGTGCCCCAAGGATGATCGACATGTGGTCGGACTCGAGCGCCGTCTGCACCGTGCGCAGGTCGGTGAATGGAGGGTGCACCGAGACGTCGACGGCGTCGTAGTCCGCCCTCGTCAGCCTGTAGTGCAGCTTCTGAACCGTCTGGAGGGCCTCGAAGTGGTTGAGGTGCATCTTCCAGTTGCCACTGATCAAGGGCTTGCGGCCCGAGGTCGCGCCCGTCTCAGCGGGCATTCGGTGCCTCCCGCAGTGCAGCGAGTCCCGGGAGGTCGCCGAGCTCGAGCAGCTCGAGTGACGCACCTCCGCCGGTCGACACGTGATCAACCTCGTCGTCGAGCCCGAACTGCGCGAGCGCCGCGGCACTGTCGCCTCCCCCGACGACCGTGAACCCGTGCGCGTCTGCGACCGCGTGCGCGATGGCGAGTGTGCCCGAGGCGAACCGCTCGTCCTCGAACACCCCCATCGGGCCGTTCCAGAAGACCATGTTCGCTTCCGCGATGACGTCCGCGAACTCCGCGGCACTGCCGGGGCCGATGTCGTAGCCCTTCCACCCGTCGGGGATGCGAGTGCCGTATGTCGCGACCTGTCCCGATGGCGACAACGCCACGATGTCGGAGGGCAGGTGGATCGGCTTGCCGCTCGCGAGGAGACGACGGCACGACTCGACCTGATCGGGCTCGAAGAGCGAATCGCCGATCGTCGCTCCCTGCGCAGCCAGGAACGTGAAGCACATCGCGCCACCCACTACGAGCGCGTCGACGACGGTCAGCAGCGCGTCGATCACTCCCAGCTTGTCGCTGACCTTCGATCCGCCCAGCACCGCGACGAACGGGTGGCGGGGATGGTCACGCATGCCGAGCAGCACGTCGACCTCACCTGCGAGCAGGCGGCCGGCAGCGCTCGGCAACGTGCGAGGCGGACCGACGATCGAGGCGTGGGCCCGGTGCGCGGCGCCGAACGCGTCGTCGACATAGGCGTCTTTCCCTGCGACCAGCTTCTGGACGAGCTGCGGGTCGCATGCCTCCTCGCCGGGATCGAAGCGCAGGTTCTCGAGCAGCTCGACGTCGGGTGCCAGCTCCGCAAGCCGCGCTCGCACGGGAGCCATCGAGTAGCGCTCGTCGGGCTTCCCTTTCGGGCGCCCGAGGTGGCTGCACGCGGTGATGTGCGCGCCTTGGTTCGTGAGCCATTCGATCGTCGGGAGGGCGGCTCGGATGCGGCGGTCGTCGACAATCTCGCCTGCCTCGATGGGGACGTTGAAGTCCGCGCGGAGCAAGACCTGCTTGCCGCGCAGATCGGGGAGGTCTTCGAGGAGCGGGAGCTTCACCGGGTGGAGCGACGACTCAGCTGTTCGCCGCGCCGACGATCAGCGCGAGGTCGACGAGCCGGTTCGAGTAGCCCCACTCGTTGTCGTACCAGCCGAGCACCTTCACGAGGTTGCCCAGCGCCATCGTGAGCTGAGAGTCGAACGTGCACGAAGCGGGCGACCCGACGATGTCGGTGGAGACGAGAGGGTCGTCGGAGTACACGAGCTTGCCCGCCATCGGGCCGCTCGCCGCCGCCTTCGCGAACGCCTCGTTGATCTCGTCGACGGTGACGTCGCGGCTCAGCACCCCGACGAAGTCGGTGATGGAGCCGTCGGGCACCGGCACCCGCAGCGCGGTGCCGTCGAGCTTCCCCTTCATCGACTGCAACACGAGCCCGGTGGCTCGCGCCGCTCCCGTCGACGCCGGCGTGATGTTGATCGCCGCGGCACGCGCTCGGCGGAGGTCTTTGTGGGGCCCGTCCACCAGCACCTGATCGCCCGTGTACGCGTGCACCGTCGTCATGAGGCCCTTCTCGACGCCGAACGCGTCGTCGAGCACCTTGACCATCGGCACGAAGCAGTTCGTCGTGCACGACGCATTCGACACGACGAGATGTGTCGCGGGGTCGAACGTGTCGTCGTTGACCCCGACGACGAAGGTGGCGTCGGCTCCGTTGCTCGGGGCGGACACGATGACTCGCGGCGCGCCCCCGTCGAGGTGCGCGGCGGCCGCGCCACGGTCGGTGAAGAACCCGGTGGACTCGACGACGACGTCGACGCCGAGATCTCCCCACGGGAGCTCTTTCGGGTCGCGCACGGCGAGGACCTTGAGGAGATCGCCTGCGACGTATATGCCGTCGTCCACCACGCGGACCTCGTCGGGCAGGCGACCCATCACCGAGTCGAACTTGAGCAGGTGGGCCATCGTGTCGACCGAGCCGAGGTCGTTCACGGCGACGAAGTCGATGTCGGCGCCGGAGGCCTTCGCAGCTCGGAAGAAGCCGCGACCGATGCGGCCGAAGCCGTTGATCCCCACGCGAACCGCCATGTCCTGCACGCTCCTTTGCCGAGCCCGGTCGGAAGGGGAATGACGTTACTTGTCGATGTCACGGTGCGCGACCACGAGCTGATAGCCGTGTTGCCGCAAGCGCCGACCCACTTCCTCTGCGACGACCACCGAGCGGTGCTGACCTCCTGTGCAGCCGAAGGCCAGCGACAGGTAGCTCTTCCCCTCCCGTACGTAGGCCGGCAGCAGGAGGGTGAGCAACGCATCGAGGTGGCCCAAGAACTCGACCGTCGCGTCTTGCTGCATCACGAACCTGCGCACCTCGACGTCGAGACCCGAGAGCGGCCGCAGGTTCTCGTCCCAGTACGGGTTGGGGAGGAATCGACAGTCGATCACCATGTCCGCGTCGAGTGGCAAGCCGTGCTTGAACCCGAACGACGTGATCGTGGTCTGCATGCCCGGCGCCGGCGCTTCACCGCCGAAGATTCCCATGAGCCGATCACGCAGCTGGTGCACGTTGAGGTCGCCGGTGTCGACGACCACGTCGGCGTCGGCCTTCACAGGCTCGAAGAGATGACGCTCGCTCTCGATCGCCTCGGTGAGCGACTCGGTGTCGTCGGCCAGGGGATGTCGGCGGCGACTGCTGCTGTACCGCCGCAAGAGCACATCGGTGGGAGCGTCGAGGAACAGGATGCGGACACGGTGTCCTGCTGCCTTCAGCTGCAAGAGCGCGGGAAGGACGTCACCCGGGTTCGGGCCGCGGCCGACGACCAGCGCGACTCGCCCGATGCTCGACCCCGGCGCACCTGCGAGATCCGCGATCGTCGGGATGAGCGTCGCGGGAAGGTTGTCGACGACGAACCAGCCGAGATCTTCGAGCGTCACCGCGGCCTGCGAACGCCCCGCGCCGGACAGCCCGGTCACGATCAGGAACTCACTCACCCTTCGATGGTACCGACGCGCCTTCCATTCATTGCGTCTTCTCTGCGCGCAAGAACAGCAGTCGGGGAATCGTCGCCGCGGCCGCGTACTCCTCGGCGCGGGCGAGGAAGCCCGGCGGCGGCGCCGGCTCTGCCATGTGGCGGATCACCAGACCGGCTGCCGCCATCGCGTTCACGTACCGGCTGAGCGGCCGGTGGATGAACGGGATGAAGACGTCCTTCTCGACTTCTTCGATCGTGCGGTCCTCGACCAAGTAGTCGCCGATGCGCCAGTACTGCTCCGGCGGATCGAGCACCTGGTCGTCGATCCATCCGCTGTTCGGCGTCTGGAGAAGCGGGTGGTTCAGGAAGAAGAGGAATCGACCTCCCCGCACGAGCACTCGCCCGACCTCGGCCAGCGCGTCGTCGACGGCGTCGATGTGCTCGAACACGAGGCATGCGACCACGGCATCGAAGCTCTCGTCCGCGAAGGGCAGTGCCGAGGCCGATGCACGGCCGTACTCCACTGCACCTCCTCGAGCCTTCGCCACGTCGACTTGCGCCGCGGTCGGGTCGATGCCGACCACGAACGGGGCGCCACCGAGCGCCGCCAGGCGCGCGACCTGGCCCTCACCGCACCCCACGTCGAGCACGCGGCGGGCGCCCTCGAGGTGCGTCGCCGCGAGCGGGAGGATCTGCTCGGTGTACTCGGGGTCCGCGCCGTCGGTGAAGCCGTCCTGCCACCAGCGGGCGTGGACCTCCCAGAGGTCGTCGCCGGCGCTCACGAGCGGGCCGACGGCAGGTGGATCTTGGCGTGCACCGCGTCGGCGACCGAGTCTGGGAGCCAGGTCAGCGCCCGCAGCGTCTCGAGATCGGCGCGCTTCACGTGTTCGACTCCTCCGAGCTCCTTCACGAGCCGCTTGCGCCGAGTGGGCCCGAGCCCCGGGATGTCGTCGAGCACGCTCTTCGTCATCCGCTTGCCGCGCAGCTCGCGATGGAACCCAATGGCGAACCGGTGCGCCTCGTCGCGCAAGCGCTGCAAGAGGTACAGCGCTTCGCTCTGCCGCGGGATCGCGACCGGCTCGCTGTGCCCCGGGATGTAGACCTCTTCGAACCGCTTCGCGAGCGCCGCGACCGGGATCTCGTGCTCGAGCCCGAGCTCGTGGACGACGCGCTCGGCGACGCTGAGCTGACCCTTGCCACCGTCGACGAGCAGGAGCTGGGGCGGGTAGGAGAACTTGCCGGGCCGCCCAGACGTGGGCCGGTCTCGCTCGCTCAGATACGCGGTGAGCCTGCGAGTCAGCACCTCTTCCATCGCGGCGAAGTCGTCGTTGCCCGCGACTCCCTTCACCTTGAACCGCCGATAGTCGTTCTTCTTCGGGAGACCGTCTTCCATCACGACCATCGAGCCCACGTAGTCGGTGCCCTGGATATGGCTCATGTCGTAGCACTCGATGCGGAGCGGGGCCTCGGGCAGACCGAGGTGATCTTGCAGCTCGTTGAGTGCGCGGGCACGGCTGTTGTGATCGGCGGCGCGCTTCAACCGATGGCGAGTGAACTCCTCCTTCGCGTTGCGGGTGACCGTCTCTTGCAAGACCCTCTTGTCACCGCGCTGGGGCACCCTCACGACGACGCGCGATCCCCGCATCATCGTCAGCCACTCCTCATAGAGGTCGATCTGCTCGGGGTCGTTGGGCACCAGGACTTGCTTCGGCACGCCCAACGCCGGCTCTTCCCCGTACAGACCTTCGAGCACGCGTGCGACGAGCCCCTCCGGCGACAGGTCCTCGACCTTGTCGACCACGAACCCCTTCCGGCCGACGACCGCGACCCTTGCGCACGTAGAAGACCTGCACCGCTGCCTCGAGGTCGTCGTCGGCGATGCCCACCACGTCGAGATCCTCGTTGCGGTCGGCCACCATCTGCTGGCGCTCGATCGCCTTCGTCACGCTGGTCAGCCGGTCGCGGAGGCGCGCCGCACGCTCGAACTCGAGGCTCTCCGCCGCCTCTCGCATGTCGGCGGTGAGGCGCCGGACGGTTGCCTCGGTGTCGCCGTCGAGGAAGCTCACGAGATCGTCGACCAAACGGTCGTAGGCCTCCTTGTCGATCTCGCCCACACAGGGCCCCGAGCACTTCTCGATGTGGAAGAGCAGGCACGGTCGCCCGAGCCGTTGATGGGTGAGCAGCTTGCTGTCGCTGCACGTGCGGATCGGGAACGTGCGCAGCAGCATGTCGAGCGTCTCTCGGATCGCGTACGCGTGCCCGTACGGACCGAAGTACCGCACACCCTTGCGCTTGCGACCGCGCATCACCATCGCGCGGGGCCATTCATCGTCGAGCGTCACGGCGAGGAACGGATAGCTCTTGTCGTCGCGCAGCCGCACGTTGAACCGGGGGCGGTGCTGCTTGATGAGGCTGTACTCGAGCATGAGGGCCTCGACCTCGTTGCGCACCTGGATCCACTCGACGTTGTCGGCAGCGGCAACCATCTGCGCGGTGCGCGGCGCCAGGTTGCGGGGGTCCTGGAAGTAGCTGCCGACCCGGCTGCGAAGGGACGCGGCCTTGCCCACGTAGATGACTCGCCCCTCCCGATCCTTGAATTGATAGGAGCCAGGGGCGTCCGGGATCGTGCCCGCGGGCGGCCGTTCGACCATGTGCTCAGCCTGCCCGAACAACTGACGAACTGCGTACACTGACTTTCACGCCGGCCTGGTCTCCGGCGTCATATCGAGCTCTGGGGCCGACATCCCCGTGGAGGGCGACCAGGCTGTCCCCACCGGCCGTAACCAGGGCCTACCCCAATGGGGAGGACAACCCAGCATGTTGCGGATCCAGACCCCGCTGCCGGAGGGCTACGCCGGTGCCGATCCCGACGACCTCGCGCAGCGCATCGCCGCGGCCAAGGCAGCCCTCGGCGAGCGCGTGTTCATCCTCGGCCACCACTACCAACGCGACGAAGTGATGCGGTGGGCCGACGCCCGCGGCGACTCGTTCCGGCTGTCGGTGCTCGCGCAGCAGCGGGCCGACGCCGAGTTCATCGTCTTCTGCGGTGTCCACTTCATGGCCGAGTCGGCCGACATCCTCACGGGCGACCACCAACAAGTGATCCTCCCGGACCTCAACGCCGGGTGCTCGATGGCGGACATGGCCGACATCGAGTCCGTCGAGGAGGCGTGGGACGCGCTCGACGCGGTCATCGACATCTCCGGTCTGGTGCCGATCACCTACATGAACTCGTCAGCGGCGCTGAAGGCCTTCGTCGGCGAGCACGGCGGCGCGGTCTGCACCTCGACGAACGCTCGTGCCGTGCTCGAGTGGGCGTTTCGTCCCGAAGCCGACGGCGGCGCTGGCGGCAACAAGGTCCTCTTCTTCCCCGACCAGCATCTGGGCCGCAACACCGGGCTCGCGATGGGCTTCACCCACGACGACATGCGCGTCTGGAACCCCCACCTCGAGCGGGGCGGCCTGACCGAAGCCGACTGCAAGGAGACGACGTTCCTGCTCTGGCGCGGGCACTGCTCGGTGCATCAGCGCTTCCGCCCGGAGCACATCGACGCGTTCCGCGAGCAGCACCCGGACGGCATCGTGGTCGCGCATCCCGAGTGCAGCTACGAGGTCTGCGAGAAGGCCGATCAGGTGGGCTCGACCGACTTCATCATCCGAGCGGTCGAGGCCGCGCCGCCTGGGTCGGTCATCGCGATCGCCACAGAAGTCCACCTCGTGCAACGACTCGACGCGGAGACGCCGGGCAAGACGATCGTGTCGCTCGACCCGCTCGTCTGTCCCTGCTCGACGATGTTCCGCATCGACGCGCCCCACCTGTGCTGGGTGCTCGAGAACCTCGTCGAGGGACGGGTCGTGAACCGGATCACGGTGGACGCCGAGACCGCGGACGCCGCGAAGGTCGCGCTCGAACGGATGCTCGCGATCACGTAAGTCGACCGACGGTACGCTCGGGACTGACAGTCAATGGAGGGTGACGTGAGCTCAGTCCCCAAGGACGCGGCAATCTTCGTTGCGGGACACCGAGGCCTCGTGGGCTCCGCCGTGTTGCGCGCCCTCGAGTCTGCAGGCCATGCAAACGTGTTGACGGCGACCCGCGACGAGCTCGATCTTCGCGACCAGGCTGCGGTGGGCCGCTGGTTCCGACAGCACCGGCCCGACTACGTGTACCTCGTGGCGGGAACGGTGGGCGGCATCCTGGCGAACAGCACCCGGCCCGCCGAGTTCATCTACGACAACTTGATGATCCACGGCACCGTCGTCGACGCGAGCTACCAGTCCGGAGTTGCGAAGCTGCTCTATCTCGGGGAGCTCGTGCATCTACCCGCGTGACGCATCACAGCCGATGACCGAGGATGCCTTGCTCACCGGTCCGCTCGAGCCGACCAACGAGCCGTACGCGATCGCCAAGATCGCGGGCATCAAGCTGTGCCAGTCATACCGCGCGCAATACGGCGCGAACTTCATCTCGGCGATGCCCACGAACCTCTACGGGCCGAACGACAACTTCGATCTCACGAGTAGCCACGTCCTCCCGGCTCTGGTGCGCAAGTTCCACGACGCGAAGGTGGCCGGTAGAGCCGAGGTCGAGGTATGGGGCACGGGCACGCCACGCCGAGAGCTGCTCCATGTCGACGACCTGGCCGACGCCTGCCTCTTCCTCATGGATCACTACGAAGGGGTGCAGCACATCAACGTGGGGACCGGCGTCGACCTCAGCATCCGAGAGCTCGCCGAGACCGTGCGCGACGTCGTGTACCCCGAGGGGCAGCTCATCTTCGACACCAGCAAGCCCGACGGAGCGCCGCGCAAGTTGCTCGATGTGAGCCGCATCAACGCCCTGGGCTGGAAAGCGTCGACTGGCCTCCGCGAGGGGATCGAGTCCACTTACGACTGGTTCCTGCGGAACCACGAGTGTTCGGCTCCTTGAGCTCGCTCGCTCGATTGGGCCAAGCCGCGCCCTGGTTCGCGAAGATCCCCGTGAAGGTGACGTTGACGCATGTCCCTGGCGGCAGGGGGCTTGCCCACCGCCTCGGTGCGTTCAACCACGGCCCGATGCTGTCACCCTCGTACGCGACGGAGGTGTTCGACACCCACTTCGAACGTGCACTCGGGCGCCCGAGGGCAGACGGGTTGGTCTGCCTCGAGCTCGGTCCTGGAGAGTCGATTGCGTCTGCGCTCGTCGCGCGGGCGCGCGGCGCAGAGCACACGTGGCTCGTCGATGTGGGCGCGTTCGCCTCGATGGAGCTGAACGACTACGCCTCGCTGCGCGACGCGCTCGCGGCCCAGCTGGACACGGCCGGCGCAAGGTCGGTTGCCGACCTGCTTCGCATGTGCCGGGCGGACTACGTGACGGCTGGGTTGTCGTCGCTGCGCGGATTCCGTCCGCGAGCGTCGACTTCCTGTGGTCGCAGGCGGTACTCGAGCACGTGCGCAAGGCCGACTTCGACGCCGTGCTGATCGAGCTGCGACGCGTGCTCAAGCCGAGCGGAGTGTCTTCGCATCGGATCGACCTCGAAGACCACCTGCAGAACGGACTCAACAACCTCCGCTTCAGCGAGGGGGTCTGGGAAGCGGGCTGGATGGCGAGCTCGGGCTTCTACACGAATCGCCTTCGCTACGAAGACATCCTCCGTCGCTTCGCCGCCGCCGGCTTCGAGGTCGACGTCGTGCACTCCGACCGTTGGGACCGACTTCCTCTCAGCCGGCGTCGAATGCACGCGGAGTTCCGCGACCTCGCGCCGGACGATCTGTTGGTGTCAGGTTTCGACCTGGTGACCCGCCCGGCGTGATTCGCCGGGGTCACCGAGCTGCCACGCAACTTGCAGAGCGATGCCGTCGGCAACCTCCACCCTTGGCTCCCACGAGAGAAGCTCGCGTGCTCGGTCGACGCTGCCACCAGTGCGCTCGACATCGCCCGGCTGCGCGGGCAACGGATCGACGGGCACGTCCGATCCGGTACATCGACCGACGATGTCGATCACCTCGCGGAGCGTCGTCGATCCCGCCCCTGCGATGTTCACGACCGTGCCAGGCGAGACCTCTGCATCGGCCGCCGCGAGGTTGGCGCGAACGACGTCACCGACGAACGTGAAGTCGCGGATCTGCGAGCCGTCGCCGAACATCGGGAACGGCTTGCCGGTCTTCGTCGCGTCGATGAGGCGCCACATGGCCATGTCCGGACGTTGTCGGGGGCCGTACACGGTGAAGTAGCGCAGCGACACTGTCGGAACAGCGAAGTTGGACGCGTACACGCTGCAGAGGTGCTCCCCCGCCAGCTTCGTGACGCCGTAAGGGCTGACGGGCGACGGAGTCTGATCCTCCCTCGTCGGGTAGGCGGAGGCGTTGCCGTAGATCGATGAGCTGGAGGAGTAGACGAAGCGGTCGATCTCGGTCCGCCGGCATGCTTCGAGCAGCCGCTGTGTGACCACCACGTTCTGTTCGACATACGTCGAGAACCCGCTGTCCCACGACGCGCGCACTCCCGGCTGAGCCGCGCAATGGAAGACCACATCGATCCCGTCGAGGAGTGTGGCGAGGTCGCCCCGACGGAGATCGAAGTCATCAACCGAGATGCCGTGCTCCGCGAGCACAGCAGCACGCTGACGTTTGATCGTCGGGTCGTAGTAGGGAGTGAAGGAGTCGACGGCCTTGACCCGCTCACCGCCAGCCGCGAGCGTCTCGACGAGGTGGCTCCCGATGAAGCCAGCCGCTCCAGTGACGAGTGCGGACATGTCAGTTCCTCGCGTTCAGCAAGCCCACCACGAACCTACGCACCGGTCGAGTCCGAAGAACGCATCGACGCCCCATCGACCACCGGACTGTGATCCTGAGCCCCGCTCGCGATGTTCCAAGCCTGGAACATCAGGACGTCCCAGAGCCGATGCTCGTGGTTCACGAGCCCCGACTGGTGCTCGTCCCATGTCCGGCAGACCACATCGGGGTCGAAGAGACCGTCTCGAGCAAGCGCGTCGCGGGCGAGGAGGTCGTCTCCCCAGACCTTCAACGGTCCGCGCAGCCAGGCCGCGAGCGGAACTCCGAACCCGCGCTTCGGACGATCGATGAGCGATCGTGGCACCTTCCTCGCGAGCAGCTCGCGGAGGAGTCGCTTCCCCACGTTGCCCTTGAGCCGAGCCTCGACCGGAAGCGACCAGGCGAACTCGAAGAGCCGTTGGTCGAGGAGCGGAGCGCGGGTCTCGAGGCTGGATGCCATCGCCGCGCGGTCAACCTTCACCAAGACGTCGTCTGGTAGGTACACGAGCGTGTCGACGATCGCGGCAGCCTCCGGAAACGACCATGGCGGCGTCAGGTGATCCCAGGTGCCGTATGAGGCCTCGCCCAAGAGAGGCCCGGGATCGGCCCAATGTGCGAGCAGCCCCCGGTACAGCGAATCGATGCTGCCGGCCCGGACGACTCGAGCGATCCGCTCGGACGCTTGGGACAGCGGTCGATTCGCGACGCTGAAGCTGCCGAGACGCGTTCCGGACCGCACATGGTCGAGGCCGCTGGCCGCAAGTGACCGAACCGGCCCCGGCATCATGGCCCGCGCCCGCCAAGCGTCGCGTGCCCAGCGATAGCGGTCGTAGCCGAGGAAGAGCTCATCCCCGCCGTCACCGGACAGCGCCACGGTGACCTCTCGGCGCGCGAGCGCACACATCATGTAGGTCGGAATTTGTGACGCGTCGGCAAACGGCTCGTCGTAGATCGACGAGAGCTTGTCGACGACTGCCAGTGCATCCGCCCCGGTGACAGTGACCTCCGTGTGATCGGTGCCGAAGTGACTCGCGACGGCGCGCGCCGCTGGCCGCTCGTCGAAGCGGGGATCGTCGAACCCCATCGTGAAAGTACGGATCGGATGGGGACTCGCGGCTTGTGCGTAGGCGACCACTGCGGTGGAGTCGATCCCGCCCGACAAGAATGCACCGAGCGGGACGTCGGCGATGAGGCGGGAGGGCACAACCTCGGACAGCAGACGGTCGAGCGTCGCAACGGCATTCCGAGGATCGAAGTGCTTCCGATTGGGAACCGCCCGGACAGCGACGCTGCGTGCGGACCAGTACTCGCGGATCCCGAGCACGCGGGCGTCGCGATCCACGGTGAGGTAGGTGGCCGCAGGCAGCCTGCGGACACCCTCGAGAATCGCATCCTCGCCGTTCACATACCCGAGCTGCAGGTACGACGAGAGCGATCCTCGATCGATCCTGGCGTCGAACGCGGGATGGGCGCGCAGCGCTCGTAGCTCAGAACCGAAGACGAAGTTGCGGCCCGCCTTGCCCCAGTACAGCGGCTTCTCACCGAAACGGTCGCGCGCGAGCACGAGGCGCTCCGCGCTGCGATCCCACACTGCGAGGGCGAACATCCCCGTGACACGCTGCAGCGTCCGTTCGATCCCCCAAGACTCGAAGCATTCGAGCAGCACTTCAGTATCAGACGTGCCGCGGAACCGGGCGCCGGTGGCCTCGAGGCGCTTTCGGTGGTCGCGCTGATCGTAGATCTCCCCGTTGAACACGAGCACGAGCCGTCCACTCGCTGAAAGCATCGGCTGGTGACCCGCCGGCGACACGTCTTGGATCGCGAGGCGTCGAAACCCGAACGCCACACCCGCCGCCGGGTCCGTCCAGATGCCTCTGTCATCGGGCCCCCGGTGGACGAGGGTCCCAGACATCGCCGCCGCTACAGCCTCGAGCTCCTCACCACTGGTCGACCTGGACGGATCGAGCACCCCGCTCAGGCCACACATGCGGCCCGCCACACTTCGAGATACCGCTCAGCGACGACGTCGAGAGATGCCTCCGCAAGAATCCGCTCGCGACCGCGCTCACCGAGCTCTTCGACGCGACGCCTTCGGAAGATCGAGGAGCTCAAGCACCGCCTGCGCAACCGCGGCAAAGTCGCCGGCGGGGACCATTCGGCCAGCGCCGCCGACGAGGGACGAGCTGTGGCCGACATCAGTCGCGACGCAGGGAACCCCCGACGCCAAGGCCTCGGCGATCGAGTTCGGGTAGCCCTCGCCAAACGCTGATGTGCTCAACGCGATGTCGAAGCAAGCGGTGACACGAGGGATGTCGGCACGCGAACCGAGCAGGGTCACGTGCCCGTCGAGACCCGACGCCCGGAGCAGGTCTGCGAGCTCCTGGTTGTTCGCGTCCGCGCCCTGGCCGCAGAGAACAAAGTGCGCGTTCGGCCGAGCGCTGACGACAAGCGCCGCAGCTCGGGTGAACGTCGCGTGGTCCTTCTGGGGAGCGACCCGCGCCACGAGTCCGACCAACGGGATGTCCTCAGCGACGCCGATCTCATCTCTGACCTCGCGACGGGCGACCCGATCAGGCACGAAGGTCGTGGTGTCCGTTCCGTTTGGAATGACGACCATCTGCCGGGCGTCGTACCCGAAGGCAACGTGCGAGTCGAGCACCTCGGGCGCACAGCAGACGATCCGGGCGGGCGCACGTGACGACAAGCGCGCACGCGCGCGCACCACCCATCGCGTCCTCGGCTTCACTGCGGTCAGGTCAGGAACGGTCTGCCGAAGGTTCCACACGACCGGTGTACCTCGCGCCAGAAACTGGTGCGTGAGCGCTCCGATCAGGTCCGCGTCGTAGAGCCAGGTCTGCACCACGTCGGGCTCGTAACGGCGGATCGCCGCAGCGACCCCCGCGGGACCGCGCACGAGGCCCGCTGCCTTCCCGATCTCGAGCGCGACGACCTCGACGCCGTGGGCGCGCAGCTCGTCGGCGACGGGCCCATCCCCGGTCAGCGACACGACGACCGCCGACACTCCGCACCCGGGCGTCGACGCGATGAGGCGAGCCATCATCCTCTCGGCGCCATGGGCTTCGAGTCCGGTGATGAGGTGCAGGACCCGCACGATCAGGAGCGCTGCTCTGCGCGAGCGGCGCGACTCGTGAGCTCGCCGTTGACCGCTATCGCCAACACGAGGCAGCTGCTGCACTGCACGATGACCGTCCCCACCGCAATCCCGGTGATGCCGAACGGGCCCTTCAGGGCGATGTCTGCAATGACGTTGACGATCGCGCCGCCGAAGGCGATCCACATCACCCAGCGGCTCCGCTCGAGAGCGACCAGCACTCGCAGCAGGAAGAAGGCGACGCCGAAGACCGGCAGCATGAACGCGGTCGCAGTCAGTGCCGAGCTCACGGTCGAGACGCTGGTCGAAGCGGTGCTTTCGATGAGGTGCTCGACGGCCACGCGCCCGAACACGATCATGAACGGCACCAGCGCCGCGCCTATGCCAAGCAGCTCGAGGCTGCGCCGGCGGACGAGTCCCCGGACTCCTCGGTCGTCGCCGCTCGCCACCAGCTCCGAGACGTCCGGGAAGAGTGCGAGACCGATTGCCGAGAGCGGGATCGTCGCGAATAAGACGAACTTCGTCGCGTACGCGAGAGCGGAGACGCTGCCCGATGGCAGCGTGCCCGCGAAGGCCTGGTCGATCACGCTGTTCCCGCTGATCAGGAGCGACGCGACCACGAGCGGAAGCGCCACATGCAAGGTCCTGCGCACGTCGTCTCTCGCGACGCGGCTTTGACGGCGCGAGAGCAAGCGGGAATAGCTGAACCCGGTGAAGTGGCCCAATGTGGCGACCTCTGCGGCGTACCCGAGCAGGACCCCGAGCGCGGCAGCGCCCACGCCGAGCGCTTGCTCGAGGAGGAGGAACGTGACGATGCCGACGAACCCGTTCATCAGCTGACCGGACACCGACTGGCCGAATCGACGGCGGGCAGCGAGTGAACCGCTGAGCACCCCGGAAACTCCCGAGAGGGGAACGATCAGCGCGACGAGACACAGCATCGCCCGGGCGTCGGCGGCCGGTGCAGCCGCGAAGCCCGACCCGAGGAGATGGACGATCGGCCAAGCGAGCAACACCACGGCCGCGGCGATTAGGAGGAGTCGGCAGCCGACCGCCCGTACGAGAGGGATCAGGAAGCTCGCGCTCGGTACCTCGCTGTCCGCCAGAGCGACCTGAGCAGGCAGCACGGCGGTTTGGAGCGCACCGGCGAGCGCGACGGCGAGCAGGCTGGGGAGCACCACCGCGACGAAGTACGCGTCGACGTGTGTCGACACGCCGAACTCGCGCGCAACCAGCAGGTCCCGACCCGCGACCGCCAACCGGCCGGCGATCGTCACCGCTGTGATCGTCAGGGACGCGCTGACGAGCGGGCGGCCCGACCGCGATGTCACGGCGGCCACGGTCAGACTGCTGCCTTGACCCGGCACAGATCCTGGTAGAGGCGTTCGGTGTCGGAGACCATCTTGGTGGCGCTGAACTCGTCGAGCCACGCGGGAGCGACACGAGCGGGCTTGGGCGCGTCCAGGACGCGACGAAGCTCCGCGCCGAGGGCGAACTCGTCACCGGGCTCGCAAAGGCTCACCTCATGGTGCACGGCGAGGTCCTCCATGCCGCCGACGCGGGTCCCTACCACGGGCAGGCCGGCGGCAATCGCCTCGAGCGCCACACGCGGCAGGCCCTCCCAACGAGAAGACAACGTGAACAGGTCCATCGCCGAATACCACCGAGCGGGCTCCCGCTGCGCGCCGACAAGGTGCACAGAATCGGCGAGGTCCCAGCGGACGATGGCTTCCTCCAGCTCGGGACGTAACGGCCCATCTCCGACGAACGCGAGGTGGGCGTCCGGTCTCTGTTGCCGCACGCTCCGAAATGCGACAAGGAGAGTGAGGGGATCCTTCTGCTCAGCGAGACGTCCGACCGTGCCGATGAGCTCGGCTTTATCTGACAGCCCGAGCTCAGCTCTCGCCGCTCGGCGCGAGGACGCGTCAAAGCCAAAGGCCGGCGTCTCGATGCCGCTTCGAATGAGGACGTACTGGCTCGACCTGCCTATGCGATGCGCGAGACCGGTGCTCCTGTCGTCAGGCGTGACGACCACGAGTCGGTCGCACCACCGTGCGAGCATCCGCTCCGCCCGGATCATCGAGGACGCGTGCGCACCTCCCGCATGCCCGAACATCCAACCGTGCACCGTGTGAACCTTCGCAGGAACGCTGACGAGGCGCGCCGCCACTCGACCCAGCGCACCCGCCTTGCTCGTGTGCGTGTGCACCAGCTCCGGCTCGAGCCTGCGCAAAGCTCGACGCATCGCATCCAGCGCAGCCAGATCTGCGGCGCCGCGCACGGACCGGACCATCGACGGAATCAGCTCGAGCCGCGTGTCGAGCTCACGGAACTCGTCGAGGAGCGTGCCTTCGGAGTCCTCCTCGACACCGCACAACACCGTGAGGTCGAACCGTTCGGGGTCGAGACCACGACATAGCTCGAGCACCGTGCGCTGGGCCCCTCCGAGAGCGAGCTTCGTGACCACCTGAACGACGCGCAGACGCGGTCGCCTCAACGCCCTTCCCTCCAGGCCACGCTCCGCAACGTCCGGCCGATGATACGGAGATCCATCACGAGGCTCTGATGCCGAAGGTAGAAGAAGTCGTACTGGAGACCCTCCAGTGCTTCGGCTTCGCTGCCCGCGTATCCGAACTTCACCTGACGCCATCCGGTCATGCCCGGACGCACGAGGTGGCGCAGGTCATAGAAGGGGATCTTGTCGATGAGCTGCTCGACGTAGGCGGGCTGCTCCGGTCGCGGTCCGACGATCGACAGGTCACCTCGGATCACGTTGAGGAGCTGCGGTAGCTCGTCCAGGTGAGTGGACCTCAGGAGCCGCCCGACCGGTGTGACCCGCGGATCATCATTCGAGGTCCAGAATGAGTGAGGGCTCAGGTCGTGCCGCATCGTGCGGAACTTCCAGATCGTGAAGACGGCGCCTGCCTTCCCCACCCGCGGCTGACGAAAGAACAACGGCCCGTGGTTCCCGAGCCGGTTGGCGATCGCGACGCAGGGGAGGGCGAGGAGCAGAACAGGCAGACACAGGACCGCGAGCGCGAGGTCGAGGAGACGCTTGAGCCGGCTGTAGCTGTCTCGATGGAGCTCTCCGATGTCGAACATGAGCGACACACGTTCGAGCTCGCCGAGCGGCAGCTTGCCGAGCCACTGCTCGTAGAAGAGCGAGACCGTACGGATGCGCGCACCTCGCTCGTGGAGCAATGCCGCCTGCGCGACGATGTGCTCATCGGCCTGGGCCTCGCGATCGAGGACGATCAACGTCTCGCTCCGATCCCTCAGCGTTGAGGACCAAGGGGGGTCCGTTGCCCGTCGACCGCGCCTGCTCGCAGCCCAGCACGTCGACCAGCTGTGCAGATCGTTCAGGATGTCGTCCGAGCTCGTCGCGGAGGAGCTCGGCTTCGTCGCGTCTCCCTACGAACGGCAACCGCTCGCGTTCCTCTGCCCTCGCTCGGGCGTGCCGAGCGAGGATCGCGCACAGTACGAACCACGGGATCAGGAGGCCGGCCGCGCCGAACACAACCAGGCGAGGCAGCAGGACGCTGTTCGTGACGAGCTGCGCGATGGAGATCCCGAGCGCGCCAGCGGTACCGCGCCGCCAGTCCTGCGAACCACAGCGCCTCGGCGGCTCCCGGATCAGCTCCGGCAGGCCGAGCGAATAGGAGGCCACGGCCAGCAGCACGACATAGGCGCCCGACCACACGAACCTGCCCGAGCCCGTGTAGTCGTAGGCGTGACGGACCGCGTGCAGCTTCCCGAGACCGAATACCGCGGCGACGATCCCTAGGTACTGAAGCGGGCGCGCGAAACGGGCCATAGCCACCTTGTCCCATCGGCGGGGCCTTCTCGCGCAATGAGTCACCTGGCCTGTTCAGCTCAGAGTCGGTCGCGTCGGTACCACACTCAGGGCTTGACGAAGACCCGCCCGCCCGTCATCGACCCGATGCATGAGCGGTCAGATTCATTCGCCGCCAAGTATCTCGTCGACGGCCTTGCGAGCCCCTGCCAGTGCACCGTAGTCGTCGATGATGCACACCCCACCGGAAGCGAGCCGGGGATAGAGGATCTCGAGCTCGACCTTCGTCGACTCGTACCAATCGGTGTCCAGGCGCAGGAGGGCGATCGTGGACGGCAGGTCCTCGGTCAAGGTCTCGGCAACGTCGCCCGCACGGAACCTGATCCGGTCCTGCGAATACGCCGGTGGATCCATGTTTGCCTGGACGTCGGCGAGGGACGCGATGCACCACGCGTTCCTCCCCTCCGTCTTCTCGGTTTGCGACAGGATCCGGGCCGCGGGGTCACCCGAGGTCGCCTCGACATCGAGGCTCGTCGGCTGGGTCATGCCGGCGAATGTGTCGTACAGCCACACCTGCCGGGTCGCACCGAGGTCAGCCAGGGTGAACGTCATCGCCATCGCACTTCCGCCGCGCCAGACCCCGCACTCGACGAAGTCGCCTTCGATGTCGTTGTCGATCACATAGCGCACTGAGTTGATGAGCGCCCACACTCGCTCCGCAGTGGTCATTGTGAACGGGCGGACCTTCGCGTACGGTGGCGAGATCTGCTGCGGTCGCCTCGATGCGAGGCCGTTCCGTTCCACGGACACGACCTTGAGTCCCGAGCGCCGAAGCACGCGACTCGCCGCTGAACGCAGAAACACGGCAGCAACCTACCGTTGCCTCTCCGCTATGACGCGGACGATCAGGCAGTCAGCAAGCGGCTCAGGAACTGTCCGGTGTAGCTGTCGGGCGTGGCGGCGACGACCTCGGGCGGGCCCTCGACCACCACCATTCCGCCGCCAGAACCACCCTCGGGGCCGAGGTCGATGATCCAGTCCGCGGTCTTGATCACGTCGAGGTTGTGCTCGATCACCAACACCGTGTTGCCCTGGTCGACGAGCCGGCTGAGCACCGTCAACAGCTTTCGGACGTCCTCGAAGTGCAGGCCGGTGGTCGGCTCGTCGAGGATGTAGATCGTGTGACCGGTCGACCGCTTCGCGAGCTCGGACGAGAGCTTGACGCGCTGCGCCTCGCCGCCCGACAAGGTCGGAGCGGGCTGCCCGAGCCGGACATAACCGAGACCGACGTCGACGAGGGTCTGCATGTGCCGGGCGATGACCGGCTGGTTCGCGAAGAAGTCGACCGCCTCCTCGCACGACAGGTCGAGCACCTCGGCGATGTTCTTGCCCTTGAACGTGACGTCGAGCGTGTCGCGGTTGTAGCGCGCTCCCTTGCACACCTCGCACGGCACGTACACGTCCGGGAGGAAGTGCATCTCGATCTTGATGGTGCCGTCGCCCGCACAGGCCTCGCAGCGCCCGCCGCTCACGTTGAACGAGAACCGACCCGGCAGGTACCCGCGCACCTTCGCCTCTTGGGTCTGGCTGAACAACCGCCGGATGTGGTCGAACACACCCGTGTAAGTCGCGGGGTTCGACCGAGGGGTGCGTCCGATGGGCGACTGGTCGATGTCGATCACCTTGTCGAGGTGCTCGATGCCCTCGATCTTCTTGTGGCGACCCGGAGGGAGCTTCGACTTGTAGATCTTCTGCATGAGCGACTTGAGGAGGATCTCGCCGACGAGCGTGGACTTCCCTGAGCCCGAGACGCCGGTGACCGCGACGAAGCAGCCGAGTGGGATCTCGACGTCGATGTTGCGGAGGTTGTGCTCCTTCGCACCACGAATGACGACCCACTCGTCGCCGGGCACGCGTCGTTTCGCCGGCACTGGGATCGACCGCTTGCCGGCGAGGTACTGACCCGTCACCGAGTCCTTCGTGCGGAGGAGGCCCTTCACCGTGCCCGAGAACACGACCTCGCCTCCGTGCTCGCCGGCACCTGGCCCGATGTCGACGACATGGTCGGCGACCCGGATCGTCTCTTCGTCGTGCTCCACGACGAGCACCGTGTTGCCGAGGTCGCGGAGCCGCAACAGCGTCTCGATGAGCCGACGGTTGTCACGCTGGTGCAAGCCGATCGACGGCTCGTCGAGGACGTAGAGCACGCCGACTAAGCCACTGCCGATCTGGCTGGCGAGCCGGATGCGCTGCGCCTCGCCACCGGCGAGGGTGCCGGCCGACCGCGACAGCGACAGGTAGTCGAGGCCGACGTCGAGCAAGAAGCTCATGCGGGCGTTGACCTCTTTCACCACCCGCTCGGCGATCATGCGATCGCGCTCGGAGAGCTCGAGCGAGGCGAGCGCTTTCGCCGACTCCCCGATGCTCAGGCTGCACAGGTCGCTGATGTTGCGCCCATCGATCGTCACCGCGAGCGACGCCGGCCGCAGCCGCGCGCCGCCACATGCGGGACACGGCACCTCGCGCATGTAGCCCTCGACTTGCTCGCGCGCCCAGTCGCTCTCGGCGTCGACGTGGCGACGACGCAGGAACGGGATGATGCCCTCGTAGCTCGTCTGGAACGACCGTTGGCGCCCGTAGCGGTTCTTGTAGCGCACCTGCACCTTGCCCGACTTCGAGCCGTGCAGGATCACGTTCTGCTGCGCCTTCGTGAGCTTCGACCACGGCGCGTCCATGTCGATGCCGTGCTCGTCGGCCACCGCTGCCACGAGCCGCGTGAAGTACTGCGTGCGCCCGCTAGCCCACGGCGCCACGGCGCCTTCGTTCAGCGAGAGGTCGGGGTTCGGAACGACGAGCTCGGGGTCGACCTCGAACGTGGTGCCGAGGCCATCGCAGGTCTCACACGCGCCGTACGGCGAGTTGAAGGAGAAGTTGCGCGGCGCAAGCTCGTCGAACGACGTGCCGCACTGCGGACAGGCGAGGTGCTGGCTGAACGTGAGGATCTCCGCCTCGGCCTCGTCCCCACCCTTGGGCACGATCTGCACCTCGGCGACGCCCTCCGCGAGACGCAGCGCGGTCTCGAGAGAGTCGGTGAGACGTCGCTCGATGCCATCGCGCCGCACGAGCCGATCGACAACGACCTCGATCGTGTGCTGCTCGTAGCGCGCGAGCCTGGTCGTGTCGGCGATGATCTCGGCGAGGTCGCGGATCTCGCCGTCGATGCGTGCCCTTACGTAGCCCTGGCTCGCGAGGTCGGCGAGCAACGACTCGTACTCCCCCTTTCGGCCGCGCACCACCGGCGCGAGCACCTGAAAGCGCGTGCCATCGGGAAGCCGGAGCACCCGATCGACGATCTGCTGGGGAGTCTGACGCTCGACCCGCGTGCCGTCGTTCGGGCAGTGCGGCACACCGATGCGGGCGTAGAGGAGGCGGAGGTAGTCGTACACCTCGGTGATCGTGCCGACGGTCGACCTCGGGTTGCGCGAGGCGGACTTCTGGTCGATCGAGATCGCGGGCGACAGCCCTTCGATGAAGTCGACGTCGGGCTTGTCCATCTGACCGAGGAACTGGCGCGCGTACGACGAGAGCGACTCGACGTAACGGCGCTGGCCCTCGGCATAGATCGTGTCGAACGCGAGCGAGGACTTGCCGGAGCCCGAGAGCCCCGTGAAGACGATCAGCCGATCGCGCGGCAGCTCGATCGAGATGTTCTTCAGGTTGTGCTCTCGGGCGCCCCGCACGACGAGCGTGTCGGCCATCTGGTCGATCGTATCGCCGTCGGAGGGGTTCCGAACAGATGTACGGTCAGACCGCGGCGTACCGCCGGACCACGACATCGTCCCAGAGGAACTTCAGGGTCCGCACGCTCTCGAACTCGAAGCCGGGATACACCGGGTTCTGGTCGATGCGGTCGAGCGGATGATCCGTGGAGTCCATGACATCGATGTGGGATGCGCCCGCCTCGCGTGCAAGCCGCGACGGTCCTCGCGACGTCCTCCGGCTCGGCTCGACCGTTGTCGGCCCCCGCAGTGAGCCATCGCCTCTGCTCGTACCAGCTGCCGATCTCGCTGCCCATCCACGGCTGGTCACTCACGATGACGGTGTCCGCGGGCACGGCGAGAGCCTGCTCTGCGAAGTCTGCGATCGACCGGGTGCGGTCGACGTGCCAGACGAGGCCCGTGAAGCTCATCGCTGCCCCGAGCGCCACCAAGGCCACCACCAACGGACGCGGGCCGAGGCGCCGCACCTGAGATGCCGCCAGCACGATGAGCAGGGACGTGGGCAGCAGGAGGTAACGACCACCCCACTGCGGGCTGTGCCCGCCCACCCATTCGGTCATCCACACGACCGGAATGGCGATTGACGCTCCGAGGAAGAGCACCTGCTCTCGTCTGGTGCGTTCGCCGAAGAACCCGACGCGCGGCGATCGGCGCAGCGACGAGGAAGCCAGGCACCGTCGAGATGCCATAGGTCACGAAGCGCCACACGAGGCCACCCCAGGCCACCACCGCGCCGACGACGCCGGTGATCGGGGTCCCACCCGATCTCTCTGCCGCCCCGGATGCCATCAGCAGGATCGCGATCCCGAGAACCACACCGATCATCAGGGCAAGCCAGTACTCGTTGGCGAGAACGCCGACGGAGGTGATCACCGCGTCACGAGCCCGCTGCCCGAGGTGCAGACCGGCGACCTCGACACGTTGCGTGGCGCGCACCGATCCCGTCGCGGTTCCTGCGACTGCGCGCCACACGAGCGCATTCGTGCCGAGCACAGCGAGGCTTGCCACCGCCCCGACCACGAGCTCGCGCCACCGAGAGATGCACCGCTTCCGCTCTTCCTTCACGAGCAGCGCGGCGAGAGCCAACGCCGCGAACGTGAGAAACATGTCATTGCGCATCACGATCGCCAGGCCGGCGACCAGTCCGCCGATGATCGTCCTCCGGCTTCCGCCTTCCAGCACGAGGGCCAGAGCGAGGAAAGCGAGGGCGAGGGCCGGACCGTGCTCCCAGAAGTCGGTCGCGTAGAACAGCGCGGGCGAAAGGAGACCCACGAACCAGAACGCGAGCCATCCATCGCTGCCCGAGGACCAACGCGAGAGTCGACGCGCGGCGTAGGCAGCGAGCACCACGCTGAGGACCGGGATCAGCACGACGGCGCGCGCGCCCCCCAGCTGCCAGAGCGGGCGGCCGGCGACGACGAGCGGCAAGCTGGTCACCTCGACCCAGCCGTCGTCGTGAGGGACAGCGAACAAGATCGGGTGGTGGATGCCACTGGTGTCGAACTCGCCGGCCCAGTAGCCGAGGTCGGGGACCCACGAGTGCTGCTCGGCCATGGTCTTGACCGTGGCGAGACGACCGCCGGCATCGGAGAACGAAGCCGCCCTCGGATCGCCCAACCACAGCGACGGAGAGCGCGATGAAGCCGACGATCAGGAGCGAGAGGGCCAGCCTGCGCCGATCCGCGGGGGCGTGCGCTCTGGGATGTCGGAGCCGTGCTCCGTGACTTCGGAGCCCGGAACCACGGGCGCGACGGTAGCCACTGCATCCCTATCGGCCGAGGCACCCCCCGACTACACGACTTCGCGGAGCTCGCGCTTCAGATCGTGGATCTCGTCTCGGAGCCGCGCCGCGTACTCGAAGCGGAGATCAGCGGATGCCTCCTTCATCTCCTCCTCGAGCGTGCGAATGAGCCGACCGAGCTCGTCGTGCGGGAGCTCGGAGAGATCGGAGCGCGTGCGGTCGTGCAGGCGTGAGCGCTGGTCGCGCCCGGGCACAGGCGTGGCCGCGGTGCCGCGAAGGTGGGCGAGGATGTCGGTGACGGCCTTGCGGATCGTCTGCGGGTCGATGTTGTGCTCTTCGTTGTAGATCTGCTGCAGGTGACGGCGACGATTCACCTCGGACATCGCACGCGTCATCGAGTCGGTGATCGAGTCGGCATACATGATCACCTGACCGTCGACGTTGCGAGCGGCGCGACCCATTGTCTGGATCAGCGAGGTCTGGCTGCGGAGGAAGCCCTCCTTGTCAGCATCGAGGATCGCGACGAGTGACACCTCGGGGAGGTCGAGGCCCTCACGCAGCAGGTTGATGCCGACGAGCACGTCGAACTCGCCGAGACGCAGGTCTCGGAGGATCTCGATGCGCTGCACGGTGTCGACCTCGCTGTGGAGGTAGCGCACCCGCACCCCGAGCTCGAGGAGGTAGTCGGTGAGATCCTCGGCCATCTTCTTGGTGAGCGTGGTGACCAGGACACGCCCGCCCGCGATCACCCGCTGGTTGATCTGCTCGAGGAGGTCGTCGATCTGGCCCTTGGTCGGCTTGATGATCACCTCGGGATCGACGAGGCCGGTCGGCCGCACGATCTGCTCGACGACTTGGTTCGACACCTCGAGCTCGTAGCGCGCCGGAGTCGCCGAGAGGAACACGACTTGGTTGAGCCGCTCCATGACCTCCTCGAACCGAAGCGGCCGGTTGTCACGCCGCGCTCGGCAGCCGGAAGCCGTGGTCGACCAGCGTGTCCTTGCGGCTGCGATCGCCTTCGTACTGCGCGTGCAGCTGCGGCACCGCGACGTGGCTCTCGTCGATGACGAGGAGGAAGTCCTTCGGGAAGTAGTCGATCAGGGTGTACGGCGGCTCGCCGTAGTGCCGACCGTCGATGTGCATCGAGTAGTTCTCGATGCCGTTGCAGTAGCCGACCTCTTGGATCATCTCGAGGTCGTACTGCGTGCGCATGCGCAGGCGCTGGGCCTCGAGGAGCTTGCCGTGCTCCTCGAACCACGCGAGTCGCTCCTGCAGCTCGGCCTCGATGCCGACGACGGCCTTGCGCATGACCTCGTCGCCGGCGACGTAGTGCGTGGCCGGGAAGACGATGAGCTCGGTCAGCTCGGTGATCTGCTCGCCCGTGAGCGGATCGACGATCGTGATGCGCTCGATCTCGTCGCCGAAGAGCTCGATCCGCGTGACGGTCTCTTCGTACGCGGGATGCAGCTCGATCGTGTCACCCCGCACCCGGAAGCGCCCTCGTCCGAGCGCGGCGTCGTTGCGCTCGTACTGCATGTCGACGAGCTGTCGGAGGATCGAGCGCTGGTCTCGCTCCTCGCCCACGTGGGCGACGAAGAGCTTCCCCTGGTACTCGGCAGGGTTGCCCATGCCGTAGATGCAGGACACCGAAGCGACGACGATGACATCTCGACGAGTCAGGAGCGCGGAGGTCGCCGCGTGGCGCAGGCGGTCGATCTCGTCGTTGATCGAGCTGTCCTTCTCGATGTAGGTGTCGCTCGACGGGATGTACGCCTCGGGCTGGTAGTAGTCGTAGTAGGAGACGAAGTACTCGACGCGGTTCTTCGGGAAGAACTCTCGGAACTCGTTCGCGAGCTGCGCGGCGAGCGACTTGTTCGGCGCGAGCACCAGTGTCGGGCGCTGCACCTTCTCGATGGTCCACGCGATCGTGGCGCTCTTGCCGCTGCCGGTGATGCCGAGGAGCGTCTGGAAGCGATCGCCGCGCTCGATGCCCGCGGAGAGCTGCTCGATGGCGTGGGGCTGATCTCCGGCGGGCTCGAAGTCGGAGACGACCGAGAACGGAGGCACTGATCGATGCTACCGAGGGGGTGTGACAGTCCCGCCCGGCGGCAGCGCACGGAGGCGCGTCCACACCTCGTCGACCTGAGCCTCGAGCGCTTCCCGATCCCCCGAGTTGTCGATGACGATGTCCGCTTTTGCGAGTCGATCCTCACGTGAGGCCTGCGCCGCGATCCGCGCCCTCGCGTCGGCCTCTGACATGCCGCGTTGCTGGACGAGCCGCTCGATCGCGACGTCCGTGGGCACGTCCACGACCACCACTGCGGCCAGGCCGCTGCGACCGGTTTCGACGAGCAGCGGGACGTCGAGCACCACGAGGTGGTCGGTGTCCTGCTCGGCGGCGATGCGTCGAGCCGTCTCGGCCCCGACGGCGGGATGCACGATGCCGTTCAAGTCCTTCAGGGCTCGAGGGTCGGGAAAGACGATCGCCGCGAGGCCGGGCCGATCGAGGCGACCCTCAGCGTCGAGGATGGCGGGCCCGAACCGCTCGACGATCGCCGCCAGGACGGGTTGGCCGGGCTCCTGCAGCTGTCGGGTGATGGCGTCGGCGTCGATCACGACCGCTCCCCGAGCGGCGAGCAGACCCGATACCGTCGACTTTCCGGACCCGATGCCCCCGGTGAGGCCCACGAGGATCACCGCCGGACCGTACCGCCCCGAATCGGAGTGAATCACGGCCTCGAAGGTGCCGACCATTTACCCTGAGGCGGCGACTTCGCCGCCGTTTGCGATCGTCGACGACTGAGGGCCAAAGAGAGGGGGGTGAAGATGGCGTTGCGGGCTCGTGCGGACCGCAGCGGACGGGCCGCTGCCGACGACGAGCAGGCGGTGCCTGACACCCCCGACACCCCCGCCGATGGCCCGGACACCGTGACCCCGGAGCTCGACACGTCGAGCACCTGGGCGTTCGGCGCCCGCTCGACGCTGCGCAGCGATCGCAGGCGACTGCCCGATCTCCGCGTCGCTGCCCTCACACCGCCGGTCATCGCGATCCGCTGGGGTGCGCTCGCGGTCGGGTTCGCACTGGCCTCGGCCGATGTCGCGGATGGCGACACGCGGATCATCGCGTTCGGCGCGGTCATCCTCGCCTACGCCGTGTTCCGCACGCTCCGCCCGATCCGCTACGAGGACGGTCCCGGCACGGTTTGGGGTGTGCTCGGCGAGCTCGCCCTGTGCGTCGTGGTCGTGTCGGGCACGGGCTACTGGGAGTCACCGTTCGTCTTCTCGCTGATGACCGCGGTGATCGCCGCGGGTTTCGCCCGTGGGTTCACGTTCGCGATCAACGCTGCGCTGGGGTCGGCGGCGGCGGTCGCGATCCCGTACATGCTCAGCGCCGTGCCGGGGGACCAAGCCCTCCGTCGGTCCGCCCAGTGGGCGTTCTTGCTGCTCCTCGTCGCCATGGTCGCCGGCTACGCCCGCCGCATCTTCACCGAATCTGAACGCCAGCAGACGCTGGCGCTCGATCGGCTCGGGCGGCTGACCGAGGCGAACGAGCTCCTCGAGTCGCTGCACCGCGTCGCCCAGTCCCTGCCCGCGTCCCTCGACCTCGACGACGTCCTCGACTCCACGATGATCCGCCTGCAGGACCTGATGGAGTGCGACGCGACCGCCCTGCTGCTGCTCGACGAGACCGATTCGACCTGGATCGCGGTCCGCCGCGATGGCGTGAAGGTGCCGACTCCGCTGCCGACGCACCGGCTGCCGCCGCCTCTGCGGCGCGCGATGGGAGCGACGACGGCCGTGAACGAGCCCAACCTGCTCGAGTCAGGCGGGCCCGGGCTCTCGCCGAGCTGTGGCTCGGGCATCTACTCGGCGCTTCGAGCCCGGGGCTCGCTCATCGGGCTGCTCTCGGTCGAGCGCAACCCGGAGGACGCGTTCACTCCCCGCGACCTCGAGCTGCTCAACCGGTTCGTCGAACCGGCCGCGCTCGCGGTCGACAACGCCCGGTGGTTCAACCGGTTGCGCACGGTCGGCGCCGACGAGGAGCGCACCCGCATCGCCCGTGACCTTCACGACCGGATCGGTCAATCGCTCGCGTACCTCGCGTTCGAGCTCGACCGGATCGTGCGGGCCGCGGACAAGGGCGAGAGCGTCCGCGAGCCCCTCGACAACCTCCGCCACGACGTGCGCGGGGTCATCGGCGAGGTGCGCGACACGCTCTATGACCTGCGCACCGACGTCTCGGAGCTGCAGGACATGACCTCGACCTTGAAGCAGTTCCTCGAGCGAGTGTCCGAGCGCAGCGGACTTCGCGTCACGCTTCGCACGGAGGAACGAGGCCGGCTTCCGCTGCTCCAGGAGCGGGAGATCTGGAGGATCACCAAGGAAGCAGTGGCAAACGTCGAAAAGCATGCTCGTGCATCACAGCTCGCCATCACGTGGCGTTGCGACGGTCGCCGCGCCGAGCTCGTCGTCTCGGACGACGGGGTCGGCCTCGGCAAGGGACAGCCGGCGCGCCTCGACTCCTACGGCATCATCGGCATGCGGGAGCGAGCCGCGAGCATCGGCGCCCGCCTCGACTTCGACAGCAACCCGGGCGGCGGTACCGCCGTGCGGGTCTGGCTCGACCCCGAATGACGGAGGCATACGCATGACTGAGGATGAAGCGGCTGCGCACAGCGTCAGGTTGATGCTCGTCGACGACCACAAGATGCTGCGCGAGGGCCTCCGGCGCTCGATGCTCGAGGAAGGGTTCGACATCGTCGGTGAGGCGGCTGATGGGGAGGAGGCCGTGCGTTTGGCGGCCGAGATCAACCCCGACGTCATCCTCATGGACGTGTCGATGCCGCAGATCGACGGCGTCGAGGCCACTCGGCGCATCCGCACCGCGAATCCTGACGCCCGCGTCGTCATGCTCACGATGCACGCCGACCACTCGGTGCTCACGGACGCGATCCGCGCCGGTGCGGTCGGGTATCTCGTCAAGGACTGCTCCGTGGACGAGGTCGCCGCGACCGTGCGCCAGGCCGCGACAGGCGAGACCGCCCTGTCGCAGGACCTCGCGGCGTCGATGCTGAACGAGGTCCACAAGATCGACACGCCCGCCACCCGAGACGAGGACCGTCTCATCACCAAGCGCGAGGAGGAGGTGTTGCAGCTCATCGCTGATGGCTGCTCGACGCCTGAGGTCGCGGGAAAGCTCTACATCAGCCAGAAGACCGTGAAGAACCACCTCGCATCGATCTACGAGAAGCTCGATGCTCGCGATCGCACGCAAGCCGTGCTGCAAGCCGTCCGGATGGGAATCGTTCACCTGCGGTAGTCCGTTGGCCCCACTGAGTGAATTTGGGCCGTACGTCCTATTCATAAGAGCAGGGCTGCCGACCGATACTTGAAGCACAGGAAGCGCCAGCATCCTGGCTGATACCCAGCCCAAATCCCGACGGGAGAATTGAAAATGGACATGAAGACCCAGTGGGACTTCTTCGCCTCGTGGATGCGTGCCCGCTTCGCTGACAGCGATCGTGGTGCGACCATGGTGGAGTACGCCCTGATGGTTGCCCTGATCGCCGTGGTCTGCATCGCAGCCGTGTCCCTCATCGGCACCAACGCCAACACCAAGTTCAGCACGGTCGGCAACTCGATCGGCGGCGCGAGCTGAGCTTTCGCTCAGAACGCTGAGTTCTAGGAGGGCGGGCCGAGCAATCGGCCCGCCCTCCTCTCGTCTCAGGCCTTCTTCGAAGCTCCTCACCTGCGGTAGTCCGTCGGCCCCACTGAGTGAAATTGGGCCGTACGTCCTATTCATAAGCGCAGGGCTGCCGACCGATACTTGAAGCACAGGAAGCGCCAGCATCCTGGCTCACAGCCGAAATCCATACGGGAGAATTCGGAAAATGGACATCAAGACCCAGTGGGACTTCTTCGCCTCGTGGACGCGTGCGCGCTTCGCTGACAGCGATCGTGGTGCGACCATGGTGGAGTACGCCCTGATGGTTGCCCTGATCGCCGTGGTCTGCATCGCAGCCGTGTCCCTCATCGGCACCAACGCCAACACCAAGTTCAGCACGGTCGGCAACTCGATCGGCGGCGCGAGCTGAGCTTTCGCTCAGCACGCTGGAGCTCTGGGAGGCGGGCCGAGCAATCGGCCCGCCCTCCGCTCCTCTCAGGCCTCTTCGAGGCTTCTCTTACGACACGAGCAGGGCGTCATTGAAATGAACACCCAGGGCCGGTTCCACGGTGACGAGGGCGCAACCATGGTGGAGTACGCACTCATGGTCGCTCTGATCGCAGTCGTGTGCATCGTCTCGGTGACGGCGCTTGGCAGTGCAGCCCAATCCAAGTTCAGCATCGTCGGCAGCAACATCGGCTCGGCGAGCTGAGTGTGCACGGCGGAGGTTCGCAAATGCGAGGACAGAACGTGAAGAGGTTCCAGGGCGACGACGGCGCAACCATGGTCGAGTACGCGCTCATGATCGCCCTCATCGCCATTGTGTGCTTCGTCGGCGTGCAATACCTGGGCCAGTCGACGAACAGCGGTTACACCACCTTCAACAGCTCGCTCACTGCAGCCAGCTGACCTCCCGCCCGGTCACACGGGGGCCCCGTGGCTGAGCGGCACCTCGACGGCGGCAACGCTCACGCGGGCCACGTCGTCCGGGTCGGCCCGCACGTCCTTCGCCCCTCGAGTCCGCACACGGACTCGGTGCACGCCTACCTGCGAGCCGTGCGACACGCCGGCTTCGAGGGAGCCTCGCTCCCCGTCGGTGTCGACGACGACGGACGCGAGCGCCTCGTCTTCATCGAAGGCGACGTCCCGGTGCCGCCGTATCCGGACTGGAGTCAGTCCGACGCCGCGCTGACGTCCATCGTCAGACTCCTACGCGGCCTGCACGATGCCGGCCGAGGGTTCGACCCACAGGGTCTCATCTGGTCCGACAGACTGGCTGACCCTGCCGGCGGATCGGTCGTGTGCCACAACGATGTGGAGCTCACGAACGTCGTGTTCCGTGACGGGATCGCGGTCGCGCTGATCGACTTCGAGTTCGCGGCCCCTGGGCGACTCTCCTACGACCTGGCGCAGCTGGCCCGCCTCTGTGTCCCGATCGACGATGAGCTCGACCAACGGCGGATGGGCTGGCTCGTCGCGGACCGGCCGGCGCGGCTGCGGCTCGTCGCTGACGCGTACGGAATGGACCGGGAGGGTCGTACCGAGTTGCTCTCTGCGATCAACGACGCGCTCGACCGAATCGAAGCCGCCGCTGGGCGCAGTGTCGCTGCCGGGGATCCGAACGCCATTGCGCTGTGGAACCGGACCGGTGGCAGCGGACGCTTCGACCGCCGGCGGCGTTGGTGGCTCGACCACCACGACGAGTTCGCCGCCGCCTTGCGCTGACCTGCCGTGGCTACGCAGGCAGAGGGAGACGTCGCGTTGCGACGATCCAGTCGGCGTCGACGTAACGCACTTCCCAATCGCTCGACTCGGTGAGCACGACTGCCAAGGGGAAGGCCCGCTGCCACACGATCGTCCGGATCTCATAGCGGTCGAGGATCGAAGCCCATGACGGGCTCGCGGCCAAAAGGCTGACGTAGTCGTCCGCGGTCTGCTTCGTGAACACCTCGGCACGGTCGTCAACGAACACGTCGCCGATGGGTCCGTCGAGATACTCCCGCAGGTTGCCGACGAAGTCCTGTGCGAGGAGCCGGCCGTCGCTGCCGTCCGCGGGTGGAAGCAGACCCTGGTCCTTGATGAACGCGAGCGCGGGCACCGGATACGAACGCAGGTCGAGGCTCGGCGTTCCGATCGGGGTGGTCAGCATGAGCGCGCAGAGCGCGGTCAGCGCGGCCGCGCCGGTCCAGGCGACCAGCGCAGAAGGGAGGCGGTCCCTCGCCTTGAGGTCACCGAGCCCCTTCAGGCACGGCGCCATGGCCGCGGTGAGCACGAGGCTGGCGACGAGGATGTTGCGGGCGCTGTACAGGGCCGCCGGCACGAGCACGATGAAGGGAAGCGCGAGGCGCCAGCTCGGCCGCCGGGCGAGCACCGCGACTGCCGCGGCGACCTGGACCAAGAAGAGCATCTGCCAGATGCTGGTGTAAGTCGGCGCCTTCCACTCGATGATGTTGCGCAGCACGTCGCTGCGCTGCAGCAGGAACACCGGGAACAGGAGCAGCTTCGGCCCGTAGGGGTTCACCGCGGCGACGAGGATGCCGAGCGTCGCCCACTTGACGCAGCGCCACTCGGTGGTGGCGTCCTCGCCGTCGAGCCGCCGGCCGAGCCAGAGCAGGATCAGCGTCAGGAGTCCCAACGGGAACGAGCCGTGGGAGTTCACCCAGATGTACATGACGGGAACGAGCCATCGCGGATCGAGCCCACCCTCGGCGGCGATCAACGCCACCGCAAGCAGCACGAGGCCGATCATCAGCGGACGCGGCGCCCACGCGCTCGCCCCGACGCCGACCGCCATCGCGACGAGAGCGAACCGCGTGAGGAACCCGTCAGCAGGCTTGGCGATGCGGACGATCAGCAGTGCGAGCAACGCGGTCAACGCGGCGTTGAACGCGAGCAGGCCTCCGAAGCCCCACGCCTTCACGAGCGACCAGTAGGCAACCGATGCGAGCCAGCTCTGCACGATCCAGGACGGCTCGTGGGGCGTGAAGAGGTAGGGGTCGGAGTGTGGGAACCCCGAGTCGAAGATGATCCGGCCCGTCGCGACGTGGGTGAGCGTGCTGTTGTCGCGGATCGGCTGCAGCCCGAGGCGCAGGCCCCACGCGAGAGCGAAGAGCCAGATGAAAGTCCCCAGTGTCGGCTGCCACCGCGGCCGACGGCCGGACGGCTCTGAGGTGGCCGCCGGAACCGGCTGCAGGTCGGTGGCCACCGGGGGGACCTCGGTCAGAACGAGTGGATGATGTTGATGACCGCGGGGGCGAGCACCACGATGAAGAGCGAGGGGAAGATGCAGAGCACCATCGGCACGAGCATCTTCACGGGTGCCTTCATCGCCTTCTCCTGCGCGAGCTGCCGGCGCTTGACGCGCATCTCATCGGCCTGCGTGCGCAGCACCCGACCGATCGAGACGCCGAACGTGTCGGCCTGCAGGATCGCAAGCACGAAGGATCGCATCTCGGGCACGTCGCAGCGACGCTCGAGCGCTCGCAGCGACTCGGCCCGTGAGGCACCGGCGCGGATCTCGCCGAGCATCCTGGTGAACTCCTGGGCGAGTGGACCCGGGACGGCCGAGGTCGTGCGGTCGAGGGCTTGCTCGAATCCGAGGCCCGCCTCGACGCTGATCACGAGCAGGTCGAGCATGTCGGGGAGCTTCGTGCGGATCTGCCACTGCCGATCCGCGATGCGACGATTGATCATCGCGTCGGGGCCGAGGATGAGGAGCAGCGTGACGAAGCCGATGACACCAAGGCGGATCAGACCGTCGATCGGTGCGAACTTGTAGATCACGAGGATCGCAACGGGGATGAGAGCGATGGTGATCACGCGCACCGCAAGGAAGCGGTCGACGTCGTCGTTGCCGTGGGTTCCGAGTGTCGAGAACTTCTGCCGCGTGTTCTCGAGGTAGCCCTGCGGTGTGAATCGTTGACCGACGGCGGTCAGGCCTCGCATGACGGGCGTGACGGCCCGCTCCTTGAGCGGATCGAGCAGCTCCTTGTCGCGAACGTTCTCGACCTCGTAGTCCTCGAGCTGGCGAAGCGAGCTGCGGACGACCGCCTTCTCCTGCGCCTGCGAGAGGAGGGCATAGACGACGAGCGCGATGCCCGCACCGATGCCGATGACTGCGAACGTGAGCATCGCTAGACCTCGATCTCGATCACCTTCTTCATCCAGAAGAAGCCAACGAGCGCGAGCACGATGCCTCCGAGGATGAGAAGTTGACCCACAGTGGTGTTGAAGAGAGTACGGATGTAGTCCGGGTTGATGATGTACATCGCGAACCCGAGCAACGGCGGCAAGAGCGCGAGGACGATGGCGCTCATGCGGCCTTCTGCCGTGAGCGCCTTGACGTCACGGCGCAACCGCTCTCGCTGCAGCATGGTCTCGGAGACGATCATGAGGAGCTCGGCGAGGTTGCCACCGACCTCCCGCTGGATCCGGATGGCCATGACGGCCCACTCGAAGTCCGCGCTTCCCATCCGCTCGGCGGTGTCGTCGAGGGCGGTCTCGAGCGGTCGTCCGAGCCGGGCCTCGACCATCACCCGCCGGAGCTCACGCCCCATCGGGTCTTCGACTTCCTGCGAGACGGCTTCGACGCCCTGCTGGAGGGAGTAGCCGGCGCGCAGCGAGCCGGAGAGCAGCTGAAGCGTGTCAGGCAGCTGGCTCACGAACGCGGCCTGACGCTTCCGAGCCTTGTAGTTGAGGAACATCGGCGGGAAGAACACGAGGGCCGCGAGCACGAGACCAGTGACGATCAAGTTGCCGGTCAGCACGAGCACGAGCGCGGTCGCCACGACCGCCAAGGCAACGTAGAAGAAGATTGCCTCCGCAGCGCGGAGCGGAAGGTCGGCGCGCTCGAGGCCGCCCTCGACCTTGGCGAGGAAGCCGCGGTTCGCGGCGAGCTGACCGGTGAGCTCGACCGCTCGCTGCAAGACCTTCGTCTGCGCGAGCGAGCTGCCGTTGGCCGCTTCGTCATCGGCGTCGGCCTCAGACACGTAGCCGTCGGCGTAGGGCTGAAGCGCCGAGTCGAGCTGGCTGCGATCCCGGAAGAAGATGAGTCCGATGCCGTACGCGAGCAGGATCAGCGCCGCAAGGGCGAGCAAGCCGCCGATGTACTTGCCGGCGGTCCCGGACATGAAGCTCGGGCCTCCCGCGAGCGGCGGGTTGTACACCGAGGGCGACAGGGCATCACCAATGGTGAGGCTGCCCGGGTTGTACGTGGCCTTCGCGGACTGGTCGCCGGCAGTGACGACGAGATCGACGGTGGTCGCCGCGGGATCGCTCGTGTACGAGAGGAGCACCTGCGCATTGATCGTGCCGGTCATGAGCGCCGAGGTGTCGGCCACCTTGCTCATGTCGTCGAGCTGCGTGTAGATGCCGCGGGTCGCCGAGACCTGGTCTTGGAGGCTGCCGGCCGAGAGGTCGCCCGTTTGGAGACCCGCGCCGAACACCATCACGTTGGAGTCGAGGAGATCGCCGCGGACCTCGCCGTCCGAGCTGGACGAGACATCGTCGCCGCCCGCTTGGAACACGACGATGTTGCCTTGAAGCGTCGTGTCATCGAGAAGGCTGAGCGCGGTGCGCATGCCGTCGCGCTCGACCGACTCAGGCCGCTCGAGGGAGGGACGGAGCGAGGCGATCGCGCCGGTGAGCGTCGTGGCATCGGTCGTGAAGTTCGAGACGACGCGCGCGCTGACACCGAAGCTCACGATGGCGATCTTCTGGTTCGCCGCGCGCTTCGCGACTGCGTCGGTGAGCGCCGCCTTCACCTTGTCCATGGCCTCTTTCTTGCCCATGGCGTTGCTGGTGTCGACCATGTACACGATGCCGAGCGGGATGCCGACGTCGGTCAGTGACGCGGCCTGGATCGCCGAAACCGGCTTTCCGTTCTGCTGCACCGCGTAGCTCGAGGGCGAAGGCGCGGGCCCGACGGGCAGCACGGTGACATGCGTGTCGGGGTACTTGAGCGCGTCGACCGACCGGATCTCGATGCGCTTGGCACCATCGTCTGCACGCGCGGTGCCGGTGAACCCAGCAAAGAGCGACACGACGACGACGACGAGCGCCGCGAGACGTAGATCGCGGAAGCGAAACGAAGACAGCATCAGAGGCTCGATGCCCGGCGGGCGAAGACTTCGGGCTGGAACACCTCGGGGCCGAGGCGGATGCCGAGGTCCGCGAGCTTCTCCGCGAACTTGGGACGCACGCCGGTTGCCTTGAGGTGCCCACGGAAGCGGCCGTCCTCGTCGACGCCCATGCCGTAGTCGAAGAGGAAGATGTCCTGCAGAGTGATGACGTCACCCTCCATGCCCTGCACCTCAGTGACGTGGGTGATGCGGCGGGTTCCGTCACGCAGGCGGCTGAGGTGCACGATCAAGTCGAGCGCCGATGCCATCTGCTCACGGATCGCCCGGATCGGAAGGTCGAACCCGGACATCAGGGTCATGGTCTCGATGCGGGCGAGCGTGTCACGCGGGCTGTTCGAGTGGACGGTGGTGATCGAGCCGTCGTGGCCCGTGTTCATGGCCTGGAGCATGTCGAGGGCCTCGCCCGAACGGCACTCGCCGACGACGATGCGGTCAGGACGCATGCGGAGGCAGTTGCGCACGAGGTCTCGAATCGTGACCTCGCCGCGGCCTTCGATGTTCGGAGGGCGCGCCTCGAGCGTGAGCACGTGCTCCTGGTGGAGCTGCAGCTCCTTCGAGTCCTCGACGGTGACGATGCGCTCGTCGGACGGGATGAAGGAGGAGAGCACGTTGAGCGTGGTCGTCTTACCGGTACCGGTACCGCCGGAGACGATCACGTTCAGCCGGCCGACGACACACGCCTGCAGGAACCGCGCAGCGTGCGCGTTCAGCGTGCCGAACCGGATCAGATCATCGATCTGGTAAGGGTCGGTCGAGAACTTTCGGATGGTCATGTAAGGACCACCGATGGCGAGCGGGTGGATGATCGCGTTGACACGGGAGCCGTCGGGGAGGCGCGCGTCGACCATCGGCGTCGACTCGTCGATGCGGCGACCGACCTGGCCGACGATCTTGTCGATGATGCGGCGGAGGTGCGTCTCGTCGACGAACGACGCGGTCGACTTCTCGATGCGCCCTGCGCGCTCGATGAACACCGTGTCGGGACCGTTCACCATGACTTCGGTGATGTCTTCGTCCTTCAGGAGGCGATCGATGGGGCCGTATCCGAGGATGTCGTCCGAGACGTCCTGGATGAGCTGCGCCTTGTCGGCGGCCGACAAGGGGGCGCGCTCTTGGGCGAGCGCGGCCTGCAGCTGCTCATGGACGCGGCGGCGCAGATCGTCCTCGGAGAGCCGGCGGTCGTAGAGGACCGGGCCCAACGAATCGATCAGATGGTGGTGGATCTTCTGCCTGAGCTCGTCGAGAATCGGGTCACGGCGCGAGCTCGTCGCACCTGTCGTGGCCTGCACCTCGTGGAGCCGCTTGTAGAGCGACATCGCGCTCCTCCTGAAAGTTCGATGTGTTCCCCTGGACTCATCGGCCAAGGGGTCCAGGACTGAAGCGGCTAACGCCGCCGCTTCGTGTCCGGCGTGAAGAGATCAGCGAGGCCCTCGAGCGACTTGGCGACGCCCGACTTCGGGGCATCGAGCACGACCGGCGTGCCGCGGTTCACCGACTGCGGGACGACGACGTCGCTGGGGATCAGGATGTCGGCCTTGATGCCCAACGTCCGCTCGACCTCACCGACGTCCAGCTTCACCTTGCTGTTGGCTCGGTTGAGGATCAGCTTGAGCTTCGAGAGCGGGATGTTGAGCAGCCGGAGCGTCTGGAGCCCGATCTTCACGTTCTTGATGTTCGGGATGTCCATCCCCGCAACGAGCAGCACATCGTCGCTCGCTTCGATGAGCCCGAGCACGACGTCGTTGAAGTAGGCCGGAGCATCGACGACCACGAATGACGAGGTCTGGCGCAGCAGCTCGACGATGCGGAGCATCTGCGACGAGCCGATCTGATCTGCAAACGCCGGCTCGAGCGGGGCCGGCATCGCGAGAAGGCCCGAAGGGTCGTGCCGTGCGAGCAGGCTCTGCAACAGAGGCCCGTCGAGCTTGTCGATCGCGTTGACCGCGTCGACGATCGTGTGCTGCGGGGCGAGCTTGAGCATCACCGCGACGTCACCGAACTGAAGGTCGGCATCGACGAGCACGACCGGTCGGTCGGACCGTCGGGCCAGGGTCACGGCGAGGTTCACGGCGATGACGGACTTGCCCGCGCCGCCCTTCGTCGAGAACACAGTGATGAGGCGGCCGTAGTCGACGGGCGCGGGGGTGTCGGCCACCGCACCAGGCGACGCCGGGGCGAGGGTGCCGCCGACCCGCTCGACAGCGAGCGCGAGCTCCGCGGCCTCGACCGGCGCCGCGAGCACGTCCTTGACTCCCGCGCGGAGCGCCCTCTGCAGGAGATCCGTGGAGAGGGCCTCGACCATGAGCACCGCGCCGACCTCGGGCCGTGAGCGGGTGAGCCGCTCGACGGCAACGAGACCAGCCGAGTCCGCACACGACGGGCCGAGCAGGGCCACCACGGGGACGCCGACTTCGAGCCGCTCCTCGAGCGACTCGATCGTCGGGAACGCTGCCGCTCGGACACGCTCACCGAGATCGGCGATGAGCTGAGCACGAAGAGCAGGGTCGCTCTCGATGACGGCCACGTTGAAATCGGCCATCTGCACCTCATTGCCCAAGTGGGCCGCATTCAGGGTCGTGGGGGTCTGCTCCACGCTAGGGCATCTCCTCTGGGATCAGCCGCCAGCCGGGTACGGCGTGAGCACGCCGGGCTGGAAGAGGTTGGAGAAGTCCACCGGGGGAATGTCGACGGGCTGGAAGTCCTTCGGTGCGAGCGTCATGTACAGGCTCTCGCCGGCGAGGGCGATGCGCTGCGCGGCATCAGGCGGCACGTTGAACGTGATGAGGCCGCTGCCCGGGTTGGCCGGGGCTTCGGTCGCACCGACATCAGCGGCCGCGGTCTGCCCGATCGCGAGCACCTCGACGTTCTGGTACAGGTAGCGCACGGTAGGTGCCTCATTGGCGGCCGCGGTTCCGGTGTTCGGGTTGGACTGCGCGGGAGTCGAACCCGAGAGGTCGGAGAGTGGCTTCGGCAGCACGACCATGAGGTTCACCTTGTCGCCGGGGACGAGGAGACCGGCAACGCCGTGGACCTGATCGACCGAGACGGTCACGGCGACTTGGTCGACCGGGATGCGCTCGGAGAAGGTCACGAAGGCGGTGGCCTGATCGACGAACATGCCGTCGACGACGACCTGGCCCGGCACGAGGTTCGTCGAGCGCGACCTTGCCGTCCAACACCGCAGTGTCGGTGATCGCCGTCGCCGGACGGAACTCCTGCGGGATCTGGCCCGACTGGATGAGCTTGTCGCCGACGGCCTGGTCGCCCGCAGTGCCCTTGGCGATCGGCTGCTTGACGACGAAGACTTGGACGCGCTTCGCGTTGGCATAGGCGCGGTCTTCGACGCCGTTGACATAGTTGTAAAGCGCGTACGCGGCAATCGCTCCGATGAGCACTGCCGCGATCAAGATCACTGTGCGCCGTGAGCCCACAAATACCTCACTCGTCTCGCCGAACGGAGCTCAGCTCCGTCGGTCCCGTGGTCGCTCGCAAGAGAAATCTCGCGCTGCCGCTACTTGTTCGGCAGGCGTCTTGCGAGTGTGAGCGCTTCGGGTGCGAATGAGGCTCCGCCAGCCTCGCGGTGTGTGTGGCGCTCGCAGGTCAGCATGACATGGGCGCTCGAGAAGAAAAGGGGATCCCGGCGAAATGAGCCGAATGACCCACCGACGCGAGTAGGTCTTTTGACCTACTCGCGCGAGGGTGTCTTATTCGCTTTCTGCGTCGCTTTCGGCGGCGACCGGCACATCACCTGCGGGTTGCTCTTCAGGCGCAGCTTCGAGCGCACCTTCAGGCGAACCCTCGGCCGAACCCTCGGTTCCGCCGTACTCGTTGTAGTACTCCGCCCACGCGGCCTCGCGCTCGGTGTCGTCCGCGACGACCGCCGCGCCGATGTAGTTGCCCTGCTCGTCGTAGGCGTGCTCGCCGAAGTGCTCGCGGTACTCCGCGGCGACCTCGCCGCCCTCTGCGGCTTGCTTGATCGACAAGCTGATGCGCCGGCGTTGCAGGTCGAGGTCGATGATCTTCACCCACAGCTCTTCGCCCGGCGTCACGACCTGCTCGGGCAGATCGACGTGGTGGGCTGACATCTCCGAGATGTGCACGAGCCCTTCGATGCCCTCCCCGACCTGCACGAACGCACCGAACGGCACCAACTTGGTGACCCGTCCGTACACGAGCTCGCCGACGCGGTGCGTCGACGCGAACTCCTGCCACGGATCTTGCTGCGTCGCCTTGAGCGAGAGGCTGATGCGCTCACGATCCCGATCGACCTCGAGCACCTGCACGGTGATCTCGTCGCCGACCTGCACGACAGAGCCGGGATGGTCGACGTGCTTCCACGAGAGCTCGCTCACGTGCACGAGCCCGTCCATGCCACCGAGGTCGACGAATGCGCCGAAGCTCACGACCGACGACACGACGCCCTTGCGGATCTCGCCGGGCTTCAGGTTGTCGAGGAAGTCTTCGCGCTGCTCCTTCTGCGTCTCTTCGAGCCATGCACGACGAGACAACACGACGTTGTTGCGGTTCTTGTCGAGCTCGATGATCTTGGCCTGCAGCGACTTGCCGACATAGGGCTGCAGATCGCGCACGCGCCGCAGCTCGACGAGCGATGCGGGCAAGAAGCCACGGAGGCCGATGTCGAGGATGAGACCGCCCTTGACGACCTCGATCACCGGGCCTTCGACGACGCCGTCGGCCTCCTTGATCTTCTCGATGTTCCCCCACGCCCGCTCGTACTGCGCACGTTTCTTCGAAAGGACGAGACGACCTTCCTTGTCCTCCTTCTGCAGGACGAGGGCCTCGAGATCCTCACCGAGCGACACCACCTGAGCCGGGTCGACATCGTTGCGGATGGACAGCTCACGCGAGGGGATGACGCCCTCGGACTTGTAGCCGATGTCGAGCAGGACCTCGTCCTTGTCGATCTTGACGACGCGGCCGCGCACGATCTGGCCGTCCTCGACCTCCACCATCGTCGAGGCGACCGCCTCGTCGAACGAGACCCCCAGGTCATCGACCACCACCTGCCGTGGGGTGTACACGCCTTCTTCGTCGAAGGTGCCCATGGCGGCGACGTCTGGGCTGGCCGGTGCGGGGGCGGGGGCGGAGGGGACGGGGGGCTGCTGGTCGGACACGGATTCGCTTTCGGGTCTTGCCTGAGTGGGCTGGAAAGGTGGACGGGGACGCGCACCGCGGAGTCGCTCAGCGCCCGGAGAGGGTACCACCGGGCTTGGTGGCGATCACCAGGAACTCTGCGAGGTCGAGACCGGGCGGCGTGCGGGCGTAGCGCCCCGGCTCGACCGACCAGACCGCGTCGACGCGCAGCCCCGCGGCCGCGAGCAGCAGCCTCAGCTCCCGCGGGGTGAAGCAGGTGGTCCACAGCTCCACCGGGGCGACCCGACCCTGCTCGTCGCGGACCTCCGTGTGCTCGTGCTGCACTCCCCTCTCGGCGTCGAACTGCGCCACATCGTCGACATGACGGACTTGGAAGTACGAGGAGAACGCCGACAGCGCGACCCGACCGCCGGGACGCACTGCGCGGGCCATCTCCCTGATCACCTCCAGGTCTTCGTCGACGTCGCTGCCGGGCCCACCGAGCAACCCGAACGCCCCCTGGCAGAGCGAGATGGCGACGTCGAATGCGGCCGTGCCCACCGGGATCTGCCGAGCGTCCGCCTGGGCAAATGCGCCACTCCCCGCCGCTGCGAGCGCCACAAACCGCCACGAGAGGTCGATGCCGACGACGTCCACACCGCGATCGGCCAGCGACGCCGCGTGACGTCCCGGACCGCATCCGACGTCGAGCAGCCGCGTGCCCGGCTCGAGGCCGAGCTCGTCCAGGAGGAACGCGACCTCTTGCTCCGTGCCCTTCGTGAACGAGTAACGCAGATACGCGGCCCCCAGATGATCGGCCACCGGTTCGAACCAGTGGCGCGTCCGCGGGCTCAGGGTTGGAAGACCTGTTTGCACTCCCACTTCGGCGGGATGAACGACCACTCCTTGCTACCGCCGCCCCGATTTCCGCACTTGTCGGCGGTCACCGTGGCGATCGAGATCGACAGGAGTGCGTAGACGACGACGGCAGCGAGCACCATGGGGAGCCAGAAGTTGCCGCGACCGTGCGCCATCGGCCCATTGTGCCTGCTCATGAGCTCGTCGCCCAGGAGTCATTCGAACCGGACGCCGCTTCACGACTTCGCGTCGGCCCACGACGGTCCGAACGCGAGGTGCACCTCCAGCGGCACCCGGAGCTCCACGGCCCCCTTCATGACTTCCTGCGTCAAGTCCGCGACATGTGTGTGCTCCGAGGGTTCGACCTCCAAGATCACCTCGTCGTGCACCTGCAAGATCAGCCGACTGTCGAGACCTTGCACTTCGAGCTCGCGGTCGAGGCGAACGAGTGCGACCTTGAAGATGTCGGCCGCCAGACCCTGGATCCCCGCGTTCATCGCCTGGCGCTCCCCCGCCTGACGGATGCGGAAGTTCGGTGAGGACAGCTCGGGGATCGGTCGGCGCCGGCCGAAGAGCGTCTCGGTGTACCCGCGCTGACGCGCCTCGTCGACCGTCCGCTCCATGTAGGCCTTCACCGACGGGAACGCGACGAAGTACGCGTCGAGGATCTCTGCTGCCTCCTGGGTAGGGATGTTGAGCCGCTGCCCGAGCCCATACGCCTCCATGCCATACGCGAGGCCGTACGACACCATCTTCGCCTTGGCCCGCTGCTCGGTGCTCACCTTCTTCTTGTCGACGCCGAAGACCCGGGACGCGGTCTCCGTGTGGATGTCGGTGCCCGCGTCGAACGCCGCGATGAGCCCGGGATCCTCTGCCAGGTGGGCGATGCACCGCAGCTCGATCTGGTTGTAGTCGGCGACGAGGAGCTCGAATCCCTTCGCGGGCACGAACGCCTTGCGGAACTGACGGCCCTCCTCGCTGCGAACCGGGATGTTGTGGAGGTTCGGCTGGTCCGACGACAGCCGACCGGTGCGCGCGACCGTCTGGTTGAACGCCGCGTGGATGCGCCCATCTGGCGCGACCTCGGCAAGCAACCCCTCGCCGTAGGTGGACCGAAGCTTCTCGACCTCGCGGTACGAGAGCAGCAGATCGATGATCGGGTGCTGGTCCCGAAGGCGCTCGAGCGACGCCGCGTCGGTGGAGTAACCAGTCTTGGTCTTCTTCTGCGGCGCGAGCCCGAGCTTGTCGAAGAGCACCTCGCGCAGCTGATGCGTCGAGTTCACGTTGAACTCGATGCCGGCCTCGAGCTGGATCGCCTCGTCGAGGCGACGGCACTCGCTGACCAACCGGTCGTTGAGGGCGCGCAGCTCCGCGACGTCGACCCCGACACCGACTCGCTCCATGCGCGCGAGCACGCGGACGAGAGGGTTCTCGATGGTGTCGTAGAGCGTGCGCATGCCTTGGTGCGCAAGCGCCTGCTCGAGCGCGGGCGCGAGCCGAGCCGTCGCGACGGCGTCGAGCGCGGCCACCATCGCGTCGTCGACCCCATTCCCGTCCAGATCGAGCTGCAGCTCGTTCGACTCGTGGCTGCCGAGCTCGAGCCCGGTGTAACGCGCGAGCAGCTCGGCGATCGCGTACCGAGACTCCGCGGGGTCGAGGAGGTACGCGGCGATGCTCGTGTCCAGCTCGAGGCCGGTGATGTCGAGGTCGAGCTCGTAGAACGAGCGCATCAGCGACTTCGCGTGATGCACGCGCACACCCGGACCGTCCTCGCGCGTCAAGTGACCGAGGGCCACGCGGACGTCCTTGTGGGCCAACACGGCCGCGGGCACCCAGACCGCGCTGTCGTCAGTGACGACGAACGCGAGGCCGACGAGATCACTGCGCCCGGCGACACCCGACCACAGGGGACCGATCGACACCGGGAGCGAATCCTCGGCGAGCGCAGTGAGCGCGGCCGCCGCACCTGCCACGTCGAGCTCCGTGACATCGGCCGTGACCTGTCCTTCGGACGGATGCGAGGGGACGATCGGCGCGTCGAGCACTTCGGCAAGGCGGTCGAACAGAGACCGGAACTCGAGGAACTCGAAGAGTCGCTTGACCTCGCCGAGATCGGGGTGGACTCCGAGCGCGGCGATGTCGCCGAGGCCGACCTCGAAGGGCGCGTTCGCGGCGCAGCACCATCACGTCGGCGTTCTTGCGGACCCGCGTCTCGTGCGCGGCGAGGCTCTCGCGGAGCTTCGGCGTCTGCTTCTCGAGGTTCGCGAACACGCCGTCGAGGCCGCCATACGTCGAGATCAGCTTCGCCGCAGTCTTCTCGCCGACACCCGGCACTCCCGCGAGGTTGTCGGACGGATCGCCCCGCAGCGCGGCGTACTCCGGGTACTGCGCCGGCGTGACGCCTGTGCGGTCGAAGATGCCCGCCTCGTCGTAGAGCACGTAGTCGGACACACCCCGCCGGTTGTACAGCACCGCGACGTGTGGGTCCTCGACGAGCTGGTACGTGTCCCGGTCGCCGGTGACGATGACGATGTCGAGACCGAGGTCACGGCCGCGGGTGGCGAGCGTCGCGATGAGGTCGTCGGCCTCGTAGCCAGCGAGGTCCACGACCTCGATGCCGAGGGCGTCGACGACCTGACGCACCAACCCCATCTGCTGCCGCAGGATGTCGGGGGCTGCCTCGCGCTGGGCCTTGTACTCGGGCACCGCGACGTGGCGGAACGTCGGCTCTGGACGGTCGAACAGCACGACGACACCGTCGGGCCGCTGGTCGCGGAGCAAGTTGATGAGCATCGACGTGAAGCCGAAGACTGCGTTCGTCACCTGACCCGACGCCGTCGCCATGTCCGTGGGCAGGGCGAAGAACGCCCGGTACGTCAGCGAGTTGCCGTCGAGCAAGAGGAGCTTGGCCACTGGTCGAGCGTACGTCCGGTGGCGGTTCAGGGGACGAGGGTGCCCTCCAGCACTTGACCGGCCACTTCGGCCATCGTCGTGCGGGTGCGCATCGCGGCCTGTTGGATGAAGGAGAACGCGTCGGCCTCGGTCATCTGGTGGCGATCCATCAAGATCCCCTTGGCCCGGTCGATCGACTTGCGGGCCTCGAGCCGCAGTGTGACGTCGCCGACCTGACGCTCGAGGGCAACCGCCTCACGGTGGCGCGCGAGGGCCATCTCGACCGCCGGCATGAGCTCGGCGCGTTGGAACGGCTTCACCAGATACGCCTGTGCTCCCGCGTCACGTGCCTGCTCGACGAGGTCGCGCTGGCTGAACGCCGTGAGGATGACCACGGCGGTCGTGCGCCGATCATGGATGCGACGCGCGGCCTCGATGCCGTCCAGCCCGGGCATCTTGATGTCGAGGATCGCAACGTCGGGTGCGAGGAGCTCGACGAGCGCGACCGCTTCGTCGCCCCGCGTGGTCTCGCCCACGATCTCGTATCCCTCTTCCTCCAGCGACTCACGCAGGTCGAGGCGGATGATGCTCTCGTCTTCCGCGACGACAACCCTGACGGTCACGCTTGTTCCGCGACGAGGCGGTCGAGCAGGTTGTCCTGGTCGGCCTCGAGGCGGGTGATGGTCGCGACGACGTCGGCCCGATGCCGGCCCATCGCGTCCGTGTGCCGTTGTGCCTCACGGTGCTCGTGGTCGGCGAGCGGGGTCTCCGAGACAAGAGCCTTCAGATGCGCATCATCTGCAGCGTCGGCGAGATGGGCCAGCTGCTCGTCGATGATCGCGAGCTCCTTGCGAAGCTCCTTGAGGCGCCCGCCCAGCTCGGTGAGGCGCCGCTCGATCAGCGAGCGCGACATGGGTCGAGTGTAGGGGTCCACGGCGGATGCGAGACTCACCCGATGGCCGTCGACGCCTGGGGCATCACGGACGGCTACTGGAGCGGCGATCGCGAGCGCTTCGAGACGTCACCTGACACGCGGGCCGCGCTGCTCGCGGCGATGGGCGCGGATGACCACCCGGACGGCCCCCCGGACCCGGCACCGCCGATGTGGATCGTGACGCAGGGGGCGACGGACGCGCTCTGGAACCCCGCGGACCTCCATCTCGAGGACGGCTCGATCGTGGCCGACGTCCGCGCACTGCCCCCTGACCTCCCACTCGGGTATCACGAGCTGGTACCGCGAGACGGGTGGCCGCCGTCACCGCTCGTCGTCGCGCCGTCGCGTGCGCACCCGGTCTCTCATCGCATGTGGGGATGGGCGGTGCAGCTCTACGCGGCGCGGCTCGCGCGACAGCTGGGGCATCGGGGATCTCGACGACCTCGCTCGGCTCGCGTCGTGGTCGTCGACGCTGGGCGCTCAGGTGCTCGTGCTCAATCCGCTTCACGCGGTCGCACCGGTGCACCCTCAGCAGCCGAGCCCGTACTACCCCGCGAGTCGCATCTGGAGGAATCCCCTCGCGCTCCACATCGAGTCGATGCCCGGGGCGGCGTCGCTCGGCGAGGACCTTCAGCCGCTCGCAAGCGCTGCGCATGCGCTCGACCAACGCCGACTCATCGACCGCGACGCGGTGTTCCGCTTGAAGCGCGCGGCCTTCGATCGGCTCTTCGCGTGGTGGACGACGCATGCCGACGAGTCGGCTCGAGACGCGTTCGCTGCCTATTGCACCGAGCACGGCACCGACCTCCGGACGTTCGGGATCTACTGCGCGCTCGCGGAACGGCACGGTGGCGGATGGCGGGCTTGGCCTCCGAGCTACCACTCCCCCACCTCCGGGCGGGTGGCGCGGTTCGCGCGCGAGCACGACGGGCGGGTGCGGCATCACATGTGGCTGCAGTGGCAACTCGAGCTCCAGCTCGCGACGGCTGCCGGTGCCGGTTGCAGCCTCGTCGGCGATCTGGCAGTCGGGTTCGATCCCGGTGGCGCGGATGCGTGGATGTGGCAGGACCTCCTCGCGTTGGACGCGCGTGTCGGCGCGCCGCCGGATGGCTTCAACGTGGAAGGACAGGACTGGGGGCTGCCTCCGTTCATCCCGTGGAAGCTTCGGGCCGCGCACTTCGAACCGTTCCTCAAGACGGTGCGCGCCGCGATGCGCGGCGTCGCCGGGCTTCGAGTGGACCACGTCATGGGCCTGTACCGGCTCTTCTGGATCCCTCCGGATGGGTCACCGAAGACGGGTGCCTACGTCCAGCTGCCGGCGCAAGAGCTGCTCGACCTGCTGACGCTCGAGAGCGTGCGCGCGGGTGCCTTCGTGGTGGGCGAGGACTTGGGCACCGTCGAGGACGAGGTGCGCGACGACCTCGCGGACCGAGGGATACTGAGCTACCGGTTGCTGTGGTTCGAGGACGGGGAGCCCGAGCGGTATCCGGTGCAGGCGCTCGCTGCCGTGACGACGCACGACCTGCCCACGCTCGCCGGCGCATGGACCGGCGCCGACCTCGAGGCGCAGAAGCGCATCGGGATGACGGTGAGCGAGACCGGCGCGTCGTGGTTCAAGTCTCAGCTCGAGAAGGCGACCGGATTCGGCCCGGACACCGAGCTGTCCCGTGTGACCGTTGCGGCGCATCGGGCCCTCGCTGACGCGCCGTCCATGGTGGTGGCCGGCACGCTCGACGACGCGCTCGGCGTCGAGGAGCGCCCGAACATGCCGGGCACCGTGCACGAGTGGCCGAACTGGTCGCTCGCGCTCCCCAAGACGCTCGAGGAGATCGAGACGGATCCGGTCGTGCGCGCTGTGGCGGCCGCGCTCGACGCGGGTCGTCGAGCGCGCTGCGGGAGAACGCGTAGGGTCGCGCCGTGCTGATCGAGGGACTGCCGCTGTGGCTCGCGCAGACGAACGCATGGATCGTCTCGGCGCAAGGCCCGGGGGGCGAGTGCGTGCTGATCGACGCCCCGCCCGATCCTGCTGCCATCGTCGCCCGCCTCGCGCATCACGGCCTCCGGCTCGTGGCGCTCTTCAACACGCACGGCCACATCGATCACATCGGAGGCGTCGGCACGCTCGTCCACGAATCCGACCATGACATCGAAGTGCGCATCCACGACGCTGACAAGCACATGCTCCTCGACCCCCTCGGCACGAGCGGCATGTTCGGCTCCTATCTCGAGAACATCGATCTCCGCCCACCCGAGGTCATCTACGGCCTCGACGACGGCCAGCGCATCAGCGGTGCGGGCATGACGTTCACCACGATCCACACGCCCGGGCACACGCAAGGGTCGGTCTGCTTCCGACTCGACATCGACGGAGAAGCGCCGATCCTGTTCTCGGGCGATCACCTGTTCCAGGGCTCGATCGGTCGCACCGATCTGCCCGGCGGCAGCTACGAGCAGCTGATGGCGTCGATGGCCGAGAAGATCCTCCCGCTCCCCGACGACACCCACGTGCTGCCGGGCCACGGCGCCACCACAACGGTGGGATGGGAACGCAAGACGAACCCGTTCCTGCTCGAGTTGCAGCAGTAGCGGGTGCCCGAGGCGGGACTTGAACCCGCACGCCCTTGCGGGCAAAGGCTTTTGAGGCCTCCGTGTCTGCCATTCCACCACTCGGGCGCGAGCGTCGAGAAGCGTATCCGTCGCTACCGCCGGGTAACCCGTGAGTCTGAGAAACTTCCCCCACCGTCGAAAGGTCACAGTCCACTGATGCTCGCGTTCACGTTCCCCGGCCAAGGGTCACAGCGACAAGGCATGGGGCGACCGTGGGCCGACGAGGACTCTTGGGAGCTGGTCGTCGAAGCCAGCGAGGTCGCCGAGCGAGATCTCGAGCGCCTGCTCCTCGAGGCCGACGCCGACGAGCTCAAGGACACACGCAATGCACAGCTCGCCACCTTCGTCTCGAGCCTCGTCGTCCTCGACGCCATCGAGCGCACCGGGCTCGACGCGATGTTCTGCGCGGGGCACAGCCTCGGTGAGTACACCGCGCTGGTCGCCACGGGCGCGCTGTCGTTCGACGAGGGCGTGCAGCTCGTCGCCGAGCGCGCCGAAGCGATGCACGCAGCGGGGGTCGACCAGCCGGGCACCATGGCCGCGGTGCTCGGCCTCGACGACGACGACGTCGAGATCGCCTGTCGCCGCGCGGATAGCGACGTGTGGGTCGCCAACTTCAATGCCCCCGGGCAGGTGGTCATCGCGGGCTCACCGGAAGGTGTCGCCTCCGCTGCGGCGAACGCGAAGGAGCTCGGGGCGAAGAAGGTCCTGCCGCTTCCCGTGAGCGGTGCCTTCCACACGCCGTTCATGGCGCCGGCGCGAGACCGGCTGCGCAAGGCCATCGCTGACGCGAACCCGCGCGACACCGAGGTGCCAGTCGTGTCGAACGTCGACGCGCTGGCCCACGACACCGGAGCCGACTGGGCGAGCCTGCTCTCGGCCCAGCTGTGCAGCCCCGTGCGGTGGCGTCAGTGCCTGCTCACGCTCGCCGATGCCGGGGTCACGACACTCGTCGAGCTCGGCCCCGGTGGCGTGCTGACGGGCATGGCGAAGCGCACCGTGCCGAACCTGCGCGCGATCTCCGTGAGCACGCCAGACGAGGTCGACAGCCTGCTCGAGTCGATCGCGGCAACGAGCACCACGCCCCACCTCACGGGGCACGAAGGGGAGCATCTGTTCGCGACCGAGCGGCTCGTCGTGAGCCCGGCTGCCGGGGTCTTCACGCCCGATCCCGCGCTCGCCGCGGGAGACATGATCCAGGCTGGCGCGGTCGTCGGGCGCGTGGGCGACCAAGAGGTGCGCTCACCGTTCACGGGAGCGGTCATGGGTCTCATCGCGGTCGACGGCGAACGGGTCACGATGAGCCAGCCGATCGCATGGCTGCGCACGGCATGACGACCGCAACCGCACTCGCTCGCCTGCGCGGTGGTCGCATCATCGGATGGGGCACGGCCCTGCCGGACAAGACGGTGACGAATCACGACCTCTCGGCGACCATGGACACGAGCGACGCGTGGATCACCGAGCGCACGGGCATCAAGGAGCGCCGGGTCGGGGGCACTACGTGCGGGCTCGCGGTCGAGGCGGGCCGCGCCGCGATCGAGAGCGCCGGTCTCTCGACGAGCGACATCGACCTGGTCATCCTCGCCACGACGACGCCCGACCAGACGGTGCCGGCGACGGCATCGTCGGTGCAGCACGAGCTCGGCGTGCAGTGCGGAGCGTTCGATCTGAACGCGGCGTGCTCCGGCTTCGTCTACGCGCTCATCGCCGCACACGGGTTCATCGGCGCGGGTTCGGACAGGATCCTCGTGATCGGTGCCGAGACGCTGTCGCGCATCGTCGACTGGGAGGACCGAGGCACGGCGATCCTGTTCGCCGACGGTGCCGGCGCCGTGGTGCTCGAAGCCGTCGAGGGTCCGGGCCAGCTGCTCGGCTGGGATCTCCAATCGGACGGCGCGGCTCAGTCGCTGCTCTATGCCGATGTCGGCGGCTTCATGAAGATGGACGGACGAGAGGTCTTTCGACGCGCTGTGCGGGTGATGGTCGAATCGGCGAAGAAGTCGCTCGAGCAGGCCGGCGCCAAAGTCGACGACGTGGCGCTGGTCGTGCCCCACCAGGCGAACCTCCGCATCATCGAGGCCGCCGCGACGCGTCTGGGTGTGCCGATGGAAAGGGTCGCAACGGTGCTTCAACGCACGGGCAACACGTCGTCGGCATCGATCCCCCTCGCGCTCGTGGACGCGATCGACCACGATCGCGTGCACGACGGCGACCTCGTCCTGCTCGTCGGGTTCGGCGCAGGCATGACTTCCGCGAGTGCAGTGATCCGCTGGGGAGCCGAGTGACCGACGAGCAGCACGTGGCGCGCACCGTCCTCGTCACCGGCGGCTCGCGGGGCATCGGCCTCGCGTGCGCTCGGGCGTTCGAGTCCCGGGGCGACCGCGTCGCCGTCACGTACGCGACGAAGCCTCCGCCCGACGATCTGTTCGCGCTGAAGTGCGATGTCACCAACCTGAACGACATCGATGCAGCGTTTGCCGCCGTGGAGGAACGCCACGGCTCTGTCGAGGTGCTCGTGGCGAACGCAGGCATCAACCACGACGGACTGCTCTTGCGCATGAGCGAGGAGCACTTCACGAGCGTGCTCGACACGAACCTCACCGGCGCCTACCGGCTCGCGAAGCGGGCCGCGCCCGGCATGGTCCGCGCTCGGCGCGGCCGCATGATCTTCATGTCCTCTGTCGTCGCCCTGCTCGGCTCGGCCGGTCAGGCGAATTACGCCGCCTCGAAAGCCGGCCTCGTCGGGCTGGCACGGTCCTTGGCCCGCGAGCTGGCGTCCCGGTCGATCACAGTGAACGTCGTCGCACCGGGGCCGGTCTCCACCGACATGACCGCCGCCCTCCCGGAGAACCGGCAGGCCGAGCTCAGCGCCGCGGTGCCGCTCGGGCGGTTCGCCACTCCCGAGGAGATCGCTGCCGTCGTGGCGTTCCTCGCCTCCGAGGATGCCGGGTACATCACCGGCGCCGTGATCCCGGTCGATGGCGGCCTCGGGATGGGGCATTAGCGTTGGCACATCCGAGAGAAAGAGTGTGATCAGTGGCTGAGAACGATGAGAAGTTCGATCGGTTCAAGAAGTGCGTCGTCGACGTGCTGTCCGTCGAACCCGAGAAGGTCACGATGGAGGCCAAGTTCGGCGACGACCTCGATGCGGACAGCCTCGATCTGGTCGAGCTCGTGATGGCGCTGGAGGAAGAGTTCGGCGTCGAGGTTCCCGAAGAGGAGCTCGACGGGATCCAGACCGTCGGCGAGGCCTACCAGCTGATCACGTCCAAGTAGCGCGGCGGCGATCGGCATGCAGGGCAGGCGCGTCGCGGTCACGGGTATCGGGGTCGTCGCGCCGTGCGGCATCGGCAAGGAGGCGTTCTGGGCAGGCTTGCTCGGGCCCGCCCCGGACGGCGAGCGCAGGGTGTTCGACTTCGAGCCCGAGCAGTGGTTCGACAACCCGAAGGAAGCGCGCCGCACCGACCGCTTCGCACAGTTTGCGCTGGCCGCGGCGACGCTCGCGCTCGCGGACTCCGGCGAGCCGGGCGCCGACCCCAGTCGCGCCGGCGTGATCATCGCGACCGGTGTCGGCGGCCTCGCCACCATCGAGGATCAGGTGCGGGTCTACGACAGCAAGGGCCCTCGCCGGGTGTCGCCGTTCCTCGTGCCGATGATGATGGCCAACGCCGGCGCGGCGGGCGTGTCGATGCGATTCGGGTGGCAGGGCCCGTGCGAGACCGTCGTCACCGCGTGCGCGGCGAGCACCCACGGCATCGCCAACGCGGCCCGTCTCATCGCCTCGGGCCGCTGCGACGCCGTGATGGCGGGTGGATCAGAGGCTGCGATGACGGCCGTCGGCATCCAAGGCTTCATCAACATGACTGCCCTCTCCTCTCTGGGCATCTCCAAGCCGTTCGATGCCGAGCGAGATGGCTTCGTCATCGCCGAAGGCGCCGCGGTGCTCGTGCTCGAGGAGTGGGAAGCAGCGCATGCTCGAGGCGCCCACGTCTACGGCGAGGTGATGGGCGGCGCGAGCACTGCAGATGCGCACCACATCACTGCGCCTTCGCCCGGTGGTGCCGGCGCAGTCGCGTGCATGGAGCTGGCGCTCGCCGAGGCCGGCATCAAACCGGGAGACATCCGCCAGATCAACGCGCATGGCACGTCGACTCCGCTGAACGACGCGGCCGAAGCCGAGGCGATCGGGAAGGTGTTCGGCACGCCGGGTCCTCCCGTCACGTCGACGAAAGGCATCACGGGTCACGCGCTCGGCGCTGCCGGTGCACTCGAGGCCGCCGCCGTGCTGCTCTCGATGGAGCACCGCCTGATCCCACCCACAGCCGGACACACGAAGCCCGACGCGGACGTGCACCTCGACATCGTCCATGGCGCACCGAGACCGTGGGAACCCGGCCCCACGCTGTCGAACTCGTTCGGGTTCGGTGGCCACAACGGCTGCCTCGTGATCGGCCCGGCCGAGTAGCGCCTCTCAGCCTGCGTCGACCACCACGAACAGCAGCTCGGCTTCGCACGCGACCTGACCGTTGACGCTCGCCTTCCCCGCGCCCTTGCCGGCGCGGCCCGAGAGGCGGCCCAGCTCGACCTCGAGCTCGAGGGTGTCGCCCGGTACGACCTGTCGGCGAAACCTCGCGGAGTCGAGCCCGCCGAACAATGGGAGCTTGCCCACGAAGCGCTCGTCGGTGAGCACGGCGACTGCGCCGAGCTGCGCGATCGACTCCGCCATGAGCACGCCAGGCAGCGTCGGTCGACCGGGGAAGTGGCCCGGGAAGAACCACTCGTCGCCGGTGAGGTGCCATGTGCCTCGCGCGGACTTGCCGGGCTCGAGCGCAGTGACCTCGTCCAGGAACAGGAACGGCGGCCGGTGCGGAAGGACGTCGATCGGCCTCGGGAGCGCGGTCACTTCGCCGAGCGCGTCGAGCAGGTTCGCGGGCGTGTCCTTCGGGCTGATGCCGTACCAGGCTTGTTCGATCTTGCCCTTCTCGTCGACCAGGAACGCCGACCGCAGGATGCCCATGTACTTCTTGCCGTACATCGACTTCTCGCGCCACACGTCGAACGCCTCGGCGACCGTGTGCTCGGTGTCGGCGAGCAACGGGAAGCCGAGTCCGTACTTCTCGTCGAACTTCTTCTGCTTCGCCGGCTTGTCGGGACTGATGCCGACCACCGCGGTGTCGCCGATCTTCGGGAGGATGTCGCGCAGCCCGCACGACTGCGCGGTGCAACCGGGAGTGTCGGCCTTCGGATAGAAGTACACGAGCACCTTGCGGCCCTTGTAGCTCGACAGCTTCACGGTGTTCTCGTCTTGATCTCTGAGCGCGATCGCGGGCGCCTTGTCACCTGGTTCGAGCGGCATGGCATCCACCGTAGGCGGCCCGACCGCGCTCGGCCGCCTGTCAATCGTGCATGCTGCACAGCCGCAATGGCACCCTGTGGCGTGGCAACTTTCGAGGAGACGTGATGCCCGAAGCGCACACGGCCTTCTTCGCGGCGGCTCGATCTGCTCCCCCCGCCCTCCGAACTCCAGCGACGATGCCAGGCGCTTTGTCTCCTTGAGGCTGGGCTGAACCCCGATCCCTCAACGCGGTGGCACGTCCTCAGGTCGGTGCACACCCTGGGCACGGGAACCGATGGCACTTTGGCCAGGCATCTACGACGGCGCCCCGCCCTTCGTCTCTGCGTCGCCGACGATCGAGATCGCGGGCGTCGAGAGCATCACGTTCTGCTTCTGGTGGGCCAACGCAGCCTGGCGGCGCGGACCCATCGAGTTTCCTGCTTCTGTACATGAGGACCCTGACGGTTCGGAGTACCTGCTGAAGCCGATCGCGAACACCGAGGAGGCAACAGAGTTTCTGACTAGCTACTACTCGCAGCCGGTCGGGAAGCACCTCGTTGCTGCGCTCTTCGCGGGTCAGCCGATCGACGCCAGACTTCTCACCGAGCTGGCGGTTGAGGCCGATGCGAAGGACCTGGCCGCAGAAGCTGCGGCCATCGGCTACCCGGTGCAGTCACGTTGATGGGCGAAAAGCTCGGGACCCACCTGCAGCGAGTGCTCCAGTTCCACTTCTCGTCGAAAGCACGCCGCTGTCACAGCTCAGCCGTATCCCCACGGCATGGAGCTGTACGGGCGGGTTCTGCGCCACGCGATCCTGGCGCTGTTGCTGAGCACAAGGCGACCGATGTCGATCGAGTCGATCCTGCGCGCACTCGAGAGTGGGGGCGACTACGTCGGCGGCGCGTATCCACGCAAGGTGCTCGCCGACGCGCTCGGGCACGAAGTCACGCGGGGCCGGGTGCTCCGAGTTCGCCGCGGCTGGTATCGCTCCGGCCGGGTGCCCAAGACCACCACGTGGCGAGCGGGGCGATGGCGAGAGCGCGCCCGCCTCGGCGAGCTGCACCCCTGAACCGCTTTCGACGAGAAGGGGAACCTGCACACTCGACGCACGTGGGCGCCCGGACGCGGCGCCGCCGGTCAGCCCGGATCGCGGGAGGTGAGTGAGCGGGCTTTCGACGAGAAGGGGAACCGGAGCACTCGGTGTAGGTGGGTGTCCTCGCCCCGTGGCAACGCTCACGTCCACAGGCAGAACGGATGACCGGCGGGGTCGAGCATGATCCGCAGCCGGCTCTGATCACGATCCTCGGGTTGGTGCTCAGCCTCGACCGCCCCGCAGGCGATCGCCCACGCGACACCACGCTCGAGGTCCTCCACCCAGATGTCGAGGTGCATCTGCATGCCCTGAGCGCCGGCCGCGCCCGGCCACACCGGCCGGACGAAGTGCTCCTCGAACTGGATCTCGATCTTCGTGCTGACGTCGGTCGGCCCGAGCCGTGACCAGCCGTCACCCTCGATCTCCCTGACCGACCAGCCCAGGAACCGCTCGTAGAACCGAGTGAGCTCGAGCACATCGGCAGCGTCGAGCACCGGGCCCGACATCTGCATGCGCGGCCGATCGGCATCGGGGGACGAAGCCACAGCACCCGGAGCGTACCCTCGGGCGATGGACGAGAGGACCACGCTGGACCCGCGCGCACCGCGGTCATCGTCGTCGACATGCAGCACGACTTCGCGAGCCCGGGCGGCATGTTCGACTGGTCGACGCGGCTCGGGCGGTCGGCTGCGTGGCTGGCGTGACGGCTGAGCCGGCTGAGGAGGTGCTGCGCGGCGGTGCGGTGAACCCTTCCGTCGTCCGGGTCGGCGACACCGTCCGGCGCACGCCCAACGCGGCGACACCGGCAGTTCACGACCTGCTCCGTCATCTCGAGAAAGCGGGCTTCGAGGGTTCGCCGAGGGCGCTCGGCTTCGACGACCGAGGCCGCGAGATGATGTCGTTCATCGAAGGGCATGTCTCGCTGGACGGCGAGTGGCCCGACGTGCTGCATCGCGACGAGGGACTCGTGGCCGTCGTCGAGCTTCTCGCCCGCTTCCATGATGCGGTCGCCGACTATGCGCCGGAACCGCCACTCGCGCCGGGACAGATCATGTGTCACGGCGACCCGGGACCGTGGAACATCGTCTGGCACCACGACGATCCCATCGCGCTCATCGACTGGGACTTCGCGACACCCGCCATCCCGCTGTACGACCTGTCTTACGTCGCGTTCGAGATGGCACCTCTGCGCGATGATCAGCGGTGTCGCGTGGTGGGCTTCACGGAGATCCCCGACCGCGCTCGCCGACTCCGACTGGTGTGCGAGACCTACGGTCGCGGCGCGACGCCCCAGATGCTCGTCGATCTCGCCGAGCGCCATCAGCAGGCGGACATCGACGAGATCGAGGAGTACGGCCCTCAGGGCATCGAGCCGTTCAAGACGTTCATGGAGCAAGGTCTCGCCGACGAAGCGAGGCACATGCTCGAGTGGCTACGCATCCACCGCGAGCTGCTGCTCGGCTGACCGGCGGCGACGACGCCACGGACCGGTCGCGCCCCACACGCCCCACCCGAGCAGAGCGAGCGCCGCGAGGGGTACTGCGTAGCCAAGGATCACGACCATGCCGCCGAGCACGTTCAGCGCGCTGCCCGTTGCGTCGTCCCACGCCTTGGCGAGGATCGTGGGCTGCGACTCGGGCTGCGGCGTGAACGCCACGCCGGGCTCGTAGAGCGAGACGGTGATCGTCGAGAACGTGGCCTGGTCGCTGAGGTTCGCCTGCTCGGCAGCGAGCTGCTCGATCTGCGTGCGCACGTTGAAGAGCTGATCCTGGATCTGGAGGACATCGCCGATCGCGGTCGCCTTGCCGAGCAGGGTCTGGAACGCGGCTTCCTCTGCCTTCAGGCTCGTGATTCGGGCCCCCAGGTCGACGAGCTGGCTCGACACGTCCTGACCGTTGATCGACTCGTTCTCGACGTCACCGAGACCCGACAGTGCCGCGCGCGTGGCGTCGAACTTCTCGGCGGGCACGCGGATGGTGAGCTGACCGGCCTGAGCCCGGTTGTTCGAGCTCGACGAGGCGTTGGCGTCGTCGAGCGGGACCGGGTTGCCGGGGATGCCGGTCGTCGACGTCGACGAGCTGACGACGAACCCTCCGTTCGCGGTCGCGATTCGGGATGCTTCGGAGAAGGCGCCACCGAACTTGCCCTTCGCGATCGAGACCGTGAGGTCCGCGGTCTTCACGATCTTCGGACCGTCCGCGGGCGAGTCGAGTCGCAGCGTCGCAGCGTCGCCGGGAGCAGCGGGTGCCGGCGCCGCGGCAGCCACGGCCGCACCACCCGCCACTGCGCTCTCCGTGCTGTCGAGCTTCGCGTCTCCGGGCGCGAACCCGGGGACCGTCGTCGCGGGTGCGGCAAAGCTGTCGCTCCCGACAGCGTCGGTCGGCGGTGTGTCGAAGGTGCCCGACGCCGCCACGGCAACACCCCCCAACACCAGGGCGGCGATGCCCATCAACGTGATGTTTCGGACGTTCCTGCGCATGGTGCCCCCTGGGTTCAGGTCGTGCCGTTTCCCATGGGACGTGCGAAGCGAATCGCTGGTTCCGTGTCAGTTCGGTGAACTCACACGGGCATGGGGAAGATCATGGGCTCGCCGGCGACCGCCTCGATGGTCGACGCCATCTCCGACGGGCTCATCGGTGTGAACGCGTCGACGGCGCGCACCACCTCGGCCAAGACATCCTCGTCGCCGGGCGTGCACAGCGCGTCGACGCCCTCGACAGACAGCGTGAACTGCACGCCCCGCGCCACAGCCGACGCATCGGTGTAGGGCTCGTACCACGTATCGGACGTGCGTTCGCTGTCGGGCTTCCAGGGCCGAGCCGCGGCGGTCTTGATGGCCATGACACCGACATCACGCGCCGCGCACAGCTCGAGCAGCGCTTCGGCGTCGCGCCGATAGGCGTCGTCGCCCCACATCCGGGCGTTCACCGGGAACATCACCGTGTCGAGGTCGTAGCGCCGCAGCGCCTCGGCGTGGGCTGCGGGTGCACCGAAGTCGTGGCCGGTGATGCCCACGAAGCGGCACAGGCCCTCGTCACGGGCTTGGAGGAGCGCGTCGATCGCGCCCTGACGCGTGTCGAGCTCGTCGAGCGACGTGACCGTGTGCAGCTGATGAAGGTCGAACGAATCGCAGCCGAGCAGCGTGAGCGACTCTTCGAGCTGCGCGCGGAATCCGTCACGGTTGCGCCGCGTGCTCTTGCACCCGATGAAGAGACGATCGCGCACCGCCGGGAGCAGCGGTCCGATGAGTCGTTGGGCGTCGCCGTAGCGAGGAGCGATGTCCAGATGGTTGAGTCCCGCCGCCAGAGCCGCCGCGAACGACGCAGCCGCGCGCTCGGGCGTGGAGCGCGCATACGCGGCGGCACCGAGCACCGCGACCGACGAGTCATGTTCCGTGCGACCAAGGCGGCGAGTGAGCACATGCGGACGCTACCCTCAGCCAATGGCGCGCAAGGATCCGAGGCTCGACATGTTGGCGGCCGTCGAGCTGTTCAGTGAGTGCTCGCGAAGAGAGCTCGGCCAGATCCTGTCGGTCGCGAAGGAGATCGACTTCGACGGTGGGCAGGACATCTGCGTCGAGGGCGAGCCGTCGGGCCGCTTCTACCTCGTGCTCGAGGGGTCGGTCGCCGTCAAGCGCCATGGACGCACGCGGGCCACTCTCGCTGCCGGTGACTACTTCGGCGAGATCGCCCTCATCGACGGGCAGCCCCGCACGGCGACGTGCACCGCGGTGACTCCGGTGAACACGCTCGCGATCGCACAGTTCAACTTCGTGCCGCTGCTGAAAGAGCACGCGAGCCTGTCCCACAAGCTCCTGCTCCACCTGTGCAGCCGCCTCCGGTCGGCCGAGGCTCAGCTCACGGACTAGTGAACTGCGACAGGCCGGTGTTGATCATCGCGGTCGCCGCCTGATCGAAGTACTCCAACATCGCCGTCTCGACCTCGGGCGCGGCACCCATCGAGCGCACCGCCTCGGCCATGTGCGTCCACCAGGCGTCACGCTCAGCGCGCCCGATCGCGAACGGTGCATGGCGCAACCGCAGTCGGGGGTGGCCGCGCTCCTCGCTGTACGTGCCTGGCCCTCCCCAGTACTGGATCAGGAAGCCAGAAAGGTGGGCGCGACTGGGCTCGAGCGACTCGGGATAGAGCGGTCGCAAGACCTCGTCATGCTCGACCGCGTCATAGAAGCGATCGACGAGCACGACGAAGAACTGGGCCCCGACCTGGTCGTAGACGGACACGGCGATCGAGTGTGCCAGAGTCTCGCCGGTGTCCTCACCTGTTGACCCCGGAACCGCCCGAAAGGTCTGGCGAACGCTCGAGCCCTACCACGGGATGATCTACTTCGTGCCCGAAGCCGCCGAGGAGTACGGCCGCCTCGGCATCCACGGGCGTCACGGCTACTTCGCCTCGCGCTCCGCGCCGATGGGTGCGGTCAGCGCCGCCGTCGTCGTCGCGACGTTCTTCAACTTCAACCCGGCGATCGTCCACGCTGCGATCCCCGCTGCATGGGACGCGGCCGAGCCCGCCGCGATCCTCAGTGCCCGACTCCAGGCAGCCGATCGCGCGTTGCGGCGTGTGTTGGGCGACGCAGTGGAGAGCGACGATCTCGCCGAGGCCGCTGCCCTCGTCCGCGAAGCCGCGAGCGCCGCGAGCTGCGGCGGTCGTCCCCTCGCGGCCGCGCACGCCGCGCTCCCCTGGCCCGACGAGCCCCACCTCGCGCTCTGGCACGGCGTCACCGTGCTGCGTGAGCACCGGGGCGACGGCCACATCGCCGCACTGACCCTCGCCGGCGTGTCCGGCATCGAGGCGCTCGTGATGCACGCGGCCTCGGGCGAGGTCCCGAGCACCATCCTGCAGTCGACCCGCGGCGTGGCCGGACGACGCTTGGGCGGAGGCGCTCCACGGCCTCGGCGCACGCGGCTGGACGAAGCCGGACGGCAACTTCACCGACGAGGGCAGCGCGGTGCGCGCGGACATCGAAGCCACGACCGACCGTGCTGCTGCACCTCCCTGGGGTGCGATCGGCGAAGCCGGATGCGATCGGGTGCGCGAGCTCGTGCGGCCGTGGTCGAAGGCGTTGGCACAGACGCTGTGAGCAACGCGGGCACCGGCTATCTCGTCGCGCCGACGTCCGGCAGGGGTCCCGGAGTGCTCGTGCTCCACTCTTGGTGGGGCCTCACCCCCTTCTTCCGGGACACCTGCGACCGCCTCGCTGACGAGGGCTTCGTCGCGCTCGCCCCCGACCTCCACGGCGGCCGCATCGCGGACCGTCCCGACGAAGCCGAGCGCCTGCTCGCCGAGATCGATCCCAACCCGACCGCGGCACTGGTGCTCTCGTCGGCCGCCACGTTGCGCGGGCTCGCGATCACGCCCGACGCACCCATCGGTGCAATCGGGTTCTCGATGGGCGCATCGTGGGCCTTGTGGCTGTCGGCCCGCGCCGTCGACGACGTCGGTGCGGTGGTCGCGTTCTACGGCGCCCAGGACGTCGACTTCAAGGACGCGCAGGCGGCGTACCTCGCGCATTGGGCCGAGCACGACGAGTTCGTCGACGACGACGAGATCGCGTTCCTCGAAGCTTCCCTCCACCTCGAAGGGCACCCGGTCGAGTTCCATCGGTATCCGGGGACGGGGCACTGGTTCTTCGAGAGCGATCGACCGCCCGCGTTCGACGCCGCCGCGGCCGACCTCGCCTGGCAGCGAACGATCGACTTCCTACGTCGCCACCTCTCCGTCTGATCCCGCTGACTCCGGCGCCTCCGCGCGTCGACCACGGCGACTCCCAACGAACACGAGGACCAGCCCACCGACACCCGCGACGAGGCCGAGCGCGACCAAGACCGTCGGCACCGTCTTCTTCGCCAGCGTGACCTTGTCCTTCTGGTCCTTCACCTGACTCGCGATGTCGGCGATCGACGTGTCGGTCTGGGTGAACTCGTTGCGGAAGAGCGGGATCGGGTTCGTCGCCAACGAGTTGAGCCCGGTCAATGCCTTTTGGGCCTCCGGGACCTGCGGATACTTCGAGAGCACGTCGAGGATCGGGGGCAGTGCGTCGGGGGACGCCGTGGCGGAGACGGTCTCGACGACATCGCGCACGACCACGATGGCACCCGTCTCGGGCTCGACCGCGTCGCTGCCGCTGAACGAGTCGAGATACTGCAGGGCGATCGGTTGCGCGGCCAGGGTGGTCAGTGTCGTGAGGTCGTCCGGGCTGATGACGGGTCCGAGGGCCGCGAGCGTGCCCGGCACGTCGATGCCGACCGACAGGAGCAACGGGGTCAGCTGCGTGATCGTCAGCGTCGCGGGGAGTGGCACCGTCTGGGAGAGCAGCTTCAGGTAGGCGGGGGTGATCGGTGCGGGTCCCGCCGACGCCGCGAACGCGAAGAGGTGCAGACCGGCGACGTCGAGCGTCGGGTGCACCGGGTCGGGCGAGGCGGTGTAGGTCGCGCCGATCTCGTTCTTGTAGATCAGATAGTCCTGGTCGGACTTCGTATTGAGCGGGAAGTTGATGCGATACGCGGGTGACCGATCGACCACGTTGTCTGGCGCGAACGCGTACGCCTGACCGTCCTTCACGTTCTCGATCGACCGTCGGTTCATCACATACTGGTTGTCCTGGGCGGACGAGAACTCACCGTTCCCCGCATCGAAGGCGATCTTCTCGGATACGACGACCTTCGAGAAGCTGCTCTTGCTTCCGAGCGCGTCGATGTGGCGCGTGACCTTGAGGGGAAGCACCCGCGGCGCGTCGAGCGGCGCGAACGTGTCGGGATCCACGAAAAGGGTGAACTTTCCCTCGTAGATGGGCGATGCGTCGATGTCGAGTGGGTACCGCACGAGCGCGGGCACTGCGAACACCAACCACAGCAGTGCGAGGACCAAGAGGCCCACCCCGACACCGATCAGCCACTTGCCGGCACGGAGCACCGGCCGACCCTAGGCCGAACCGGGAACCACCGCTGGAGGCGCGACCGCGTCCAACTCCGGGTCGTCGGTGCCGACCGCATCGGCGACTGCCATCGCGAAGACGCCGATCGCGGTTCCGAAGATGGCTCCGCCGATGCCGTACACGTCGTACCCGAGCAGAAACACGACCGTCACCAAGGCGGGACCCACGTATAGGACTCGCCCCCGCAACCGCTGCGACAGCACGATCTGGCCGATCTGCATGGCAAGGAAGACCGCGAGCAAGAGGCCTGCCGCGGTGAACGAGCGGAACCCTGCCGCGAGCAGGAGCGCGGGAATCGAGCCGACGACGATCCCGAGGTAGGGCATCGCGCTGAAGAGGCCGATGATCAGGCCGAGCGGCGCCGGAGCAGGGACGTCGACGACGCGACACACGACCCAGGTGACGAAGCCCACGACGAAGCCCTGGGCCAACGCGAGGAGGAGGTAGGTCCGACCGCTCCGGACCGCGTTCCCGACGACCATGTCGATGCGCGCTCGTCGCTCGTCGTCCGAGATCTGCGCGAGCGCCCCCTGGCCCATCCGTGGGCCCCACGAGAGCAGGAAGAGCATCAGGATGCCTCCGACCACATAGGTCGCGACGCGTCGGGCTGCCTTCTGTGCCTGCTGCGTGGTGTTCTGACCGAGGTTGTTCACCGCTTCGGTGACTCGCTGCTCGAGATGGAACTCGCGGGCGACGTTCCCGAACCGCTGTGACTGCTCGATCTGCGCGGCCGCTTTGGGCGCGGCTTCCTGCAATCGATCGATCTGCAAGCTGATGTCGCCGAGCACGCCCCAGGCGACGAGACTCGCTACTGCGAGGAGCATCACGACCGCGACGCCGACCGCGATGACTCGGCGCATCCAGCGCGACAGCAGCTCGACGAGGGGCGTGAGCAGGATGGCGCTGATGCCCGCGGCGACGAACAGGGCAAGCGTGTGTCGAGCATCGGACAGCACGCTTCTCACCGCGAACGTGAACACCACGACCAGCAGGAGCGCGACGACGCTCGAGAACGCGATCGCGACACGTAGCGACCGCGATGACTCGCGCGTGCGCGAAGGCTCGCTTTGGTGGTCCCCCGTCGGGGCCGTCATGGACCCGTACAGTACCGAGGGTGGCTGCCGAGGCCGGTGAACCAGCCGAGGAACCCGCCGAGGAACCCGCCGAGACTCCCGTCGCGCCGCCGCTGCCCGAAGGTGTCGAACGCGCCCGCGGCAGGGTGACCATCGAGCTCGACTGGGTCTCGCTGCTCGCCGTCGGTGGAGCGCTGCTGGCGGTCCTGCTCGTCGTCGGCCTGGTGAGCAGCGGATCGGACGCGCTGTTGCGCATCGCGACCGGCATCGTGCTCGCCCTGGCGCTCGATCCGGTCGTCGGGATGGTGCGGCGCCGAGTGGGCTGCAGGCGTGGCATCGCCGTCGTGATCGTCGGGCTCGGCTTGATGATCGCGTTCTCGCTCCTGCTCGTCGTGATGGGACCCGCCGCGGTGCGACAGGCGCAGCGGTTCGGCAGCGAGCTGCCCGACACCGTCGAGCAGATGTACAGCTTCCCGGTGATCGGCCCACGCCTCGAGCGCGCCGACGCTGCCAGTCGCGTCGAACAGTGGGCGCAGGACCTGCCGGCGTCGGTCGACACCGACACGATCACGAACCTCACGAGCGCGCTGGTCAGCGGCGCAGCGACGCTCTTCACGGTCGCGCTCGTCGCGTTCACGGTCCTGCTCGACGGCGAGCTCCTCGTCGCCCGGGTGCGGCGCCTCGTGCCCGCCCGTCGCCGCCCGCAAGCCGATTGGATCGGGCGCACGTTCTACAAGGTGTTGGCGAAGTACTTCGCGGGGTCGCTGCTCGTGGCGGTCCTGGCAGGCGTGTACATCCTCGCGCTCGGCTTGATCCTGCGCGTCCCCCTGGCACCGCTCGCGGCAGTGTGGATGATGGTCACCGACCTGATCCCACAGGTCGGAGGCTTCTTGGGCGGGGCGGTGTTCGTGCTGCTCGGCACGACCGCGAGCCCGCTCACCGGCGTCATCTGCCTCGTGCTCTACGTGCTGTACATGAACTTCGAGAACCACATCCTGCAGCCGGCGATCGTCGGTGACGCGGTGAACCTGTCGCCGCCGACGACCATGCTCGCGGCGCTCGTCGGTGCGGCGGCGCTGGGCGTGCCCGGCGCGATCGTCGGCACTCCCATCGCAGGTACCGCCAAGGGCCTCTACATGGAGTTCCGCTACGGCCGAGCGATCCCGGGAGCGCCGGACGAGACAGCAGAGAGCACTACGCCTGACGACGACTGAGGCCGTGACCGAAGAACCCGCCCCGAGGACGAGCGTGGGCGTGATAGTGGTCCGGGATGTTGCGCATGTGATCGTCGACGTAGTGCTCGAACTCGAAGTGCTCGGCGACGACTGCGGCCAGGCGCTCGTGGAGCGCGGCCTTCACATCCTCGGACGGCGATGCGTCGTGCTCACGCCAGACCACCATTGGCACCGCGCAGATCTCGCACTCGGCGATCCAGCAGAGGTCGTCCTCGTAGAACCACTCGGTGATCTTTGCCGCCTCGCAAAGCTCGCAGGACATGACCGTCACGCTAGGCGCATCAGCGCGCGTCGATCGCGGCGCGCACCTCGGCCACGAACGCCCCGGCGTCTTCTGGGCCGCCACCGTCGAGCAGCACGCGCATGATCGCCGAGGCCATCACGACGCCATCGGCCTCGGTACATGCCTCCGCGGCCTGGTCGGCCGACGAGATCCCGACGCCGGCGATGACAGGGAGATCGGTCACTGCCTTCAATCGCTTCGCCATCACCGTCGTGGAGGCGGCCAGCGAGGCCCGCTCGCCGGTCACTCCGACGAGACCGACCGCGTAGACGAAGCCGCGGCGAGCGGGCGCAGATGCGAGGAAGCCGCTCGTCGGGCGCGGTCGGCGCGGCGAGAAGCACGGTGGCGACTCCCGCGTCATCCGCTGCGGCGCACCAGGAGCCAGCCTCCTCGAGCGGGAGATCGGGGAGGATGCACCCGCCGATGCCACTCGCCGCCAGGCTCTGCGCGAACCGCTCGTGCCCTGCGTGGAAGGCGAGGTTGTAATAGGTCATCACGACGAGCGGCACCGAGACATCGAGATCGGCAAGGTCGCGCATGATCCCCATCGGAGTGGCGCCGCCGCGCAGCGCACGCTCCGACGCTTCCTGAATCGTGGGGCCGTCCATGACCGGATCGGAGAACGGGATGCCGATCTCGATTGCGTCGGCGCCTGCGGCCGCGAACGCGCGCACGACGTCGAGCCAGTCGTCGCCCAGCCCACCGGTCATGTACGGCACCAACAGCTTGCGCCCCGCGTCGCGGGCTGATCGAAGGGTCGGTTCGAGCGGCGGCCGACTCACGGGCGCGTCAACCGAGCAGGTCCATCATCTGCGCGACGTCCTTGTCACCCCGACCCGAGAGGTTCACGAGCACGGTCGCGCCCTGCATCTGCCGTGCCGCCCGCATCACCCACGCGATCGCATGCGCAGGCTCGAGCGCGGGGATGATGCCTTCAGTGCGCGAGAGCATCGTGAACGCCTCGATGACCTCCGCATCGGTCACGGGCTCGTAGCGAGCACGGCCGATCGTCGCGAGGTGCGAGTGCTCCGGTCCGACCCCCGGATAGTCGAGCCCGGCCGAGATCGACTGCGCCTCGAGCACCTGACCGTGCTCGGACTGCATGAGGTACGACTTCATCCCGTGCACGACGCCCGGCACGCCGTGCCCGATCGCGGCGCCTCCCGCCGGCTCGGCGCCGACGAGGACCGCGCCCGTGTCGACGAAGCCGGAGAAGATCCCTGCTGCGTTCGACCCTCCGCCGACACAGGCGACGACGACATCGGGTGGGCCGCCGAGCAACGCCTCGCACTGCGCGCGGGCCTCCTCGCCGAGCACGCGGTGGAACTCGCGCACCATCCACGGATACGGGTGAGGACCCATCACCGATCCGAGGCAGTAGTGCGTCGACTCCACGGACGCGACCCAGTCACGCATCGCCTCGTTCACCGCGTCTTTGAGCGTGCGGCTGCCTGACGACACGGGGGTGACCTCGGCGCCGAGGAGCCGCATGCGGAAGACGTTCAGCGCTTGGCGTTCCACGTCGACCTCGCCCATGTAGACGCGGCACTCCATCCCGAGCAGAGCGGCTGCCGTGGCCGTCGCGACGCCGTGCTGTCCGGCGCCGGTCTCGGCGACGAGCCGACCCTTGCCCATCCGCTGGGCGAGCAGGGCCTGCCCGAGCACGTTGTTGATCTTGTGCGAGCCGGTGTGGTTGAGGTCCTCGCGCTTCAGCAGGACCCGCACCCCGAGCCGCGCACTCAGGTTCTTGCACTCGGTCAGCGGTGAGGGCCGCCCGGCGTAGTCGTGCAAGAGCGCGTCGAGCTCGGCGCGGAACGTCGGGTCGGCCCAGGCGTCGCGGAACGCGGCTTCGAGCTGCTGGCACGCCGGCACCAGCGTTTCGGGGACGAACCGCCCGCCGAACTCACCGAACCGCCCGTCTGCGTCGGGCTCACCCATGAGGGAGCTCACCGATCCGCCCTCACTCGTCTTCCTGCCAGTCGTACGGGAGCACGTCTGGTCCGCGGTACGGCTCGGGCGCCGACGCTCGAGCGGCCTCGATGAACGCCTTGAGCTTGCGAGGATCCTTGCGCCCGGGACTGGCCTCCACACCCGTCGACACGTCGACTCCCCATGGCCGCACTGCCTCGATCGCGCCCGCGACGTTCTCGGGCGTGAGGCCTCCTGCCAGCAGCACCCGCATGCCGAGCGGCGCGCCCTCGGCAAGGGCCCAGTCGAACAGCTCGCCCGATCCCGGCGCCGGCGAGTCGACCAAGATCGCGTTCGCGCCGTACGACGAGGCCCGTTCCAGCGCGCGGTCACCCGCGGCGAACGCCTGGATCACGAAGGGCACTCTGGCCGCGACGTACCGGGTGGTCTCGGGTGTCTCGTGACCGTGCAGCTGCGCAGCGCGAAGGCCCGCATTGTGGACGATCTCGACCACGCGCTCTGCGGTCTCGTCGCGGAACACTCCCACGGTCATCACCTCGGGCGGGAGGCGACGGGCGATGTCCCGAGCGATCGCTGGCGCGATCTGCCGGCTCGACGGCGCAAACACGAAGCCGACGGCATCCGCGCCCAGGGCCACGGCGAGCAAAGCGTCGTCCTCGTTGGTGATCCCGCAGATCTTGACGAACATCGACGAACGACGCCTAGGCGTCGATGAGACGGCCGTGGTTGAAGTCGTCGTAGGCAGAGAGGTCGAGGAGGCCATGGCCGGAGTAGTTGAACAGGATCACGCGCTCACTCCCCTCCTCTTTTGCCGCGAGGGCCTCGTCGATGGCGGCACGGATGCCATGGGCGCACTCGGGGGCGGAAATGCGACCCTCGACCCGGGCAAACAGCTTGGCGGCCTCGAAGACCTTCCCCTGCGGATATGCGAGGGCCTCCATCCGGCCCGTGCGGACGAGGTGGGAGATGATCGGAGCATCACCGTGGTACCGAAGCCCGCCCGCGTGGATCGGCGGCGGCATGAAGTCGTGCCCGAGCGTGTACATCGGCAGCAGCGGGGTCATCCCGACGGTGTCGCCGAAGTCGTAGTCGAACTGGCCCTCCGTGAGCGTCGGACAGGAGGACGGCTCGACGGCGACGAGACGAACACCTCGATCCTCGACGAAGGGCAACGACAGCCCACCGAGGTTCGAGCCGCCCCCGCACGGAGCGATCACGACGTCGGGGAGCGCCTCCCCCGCGAGCTTGAGCTGCTCCTTGGCCTCCAACCCGATCACGGTCTGGTGCAAGAGCACGTGGTTGAGCACCGACCCGAGCGAGTAATGGCTGTCGGCGCGGCCGGCCGCGTCTCTGACTGCGTCCGAGATCGCGAGGCCGAGCGAACCAGGAGAATCGGGGTCGTCCACCGGTGACGGCACGCACTCCGCGCCCCACGTCTCCATCATGATCTTGCGGTACGGCTTCTGGTTGTACGACGCCCGCACCATGTACACCTTGCACTCGAGGTCGTACTGGCTACATGCGAACGACAGCGCAGTGCCCCACTGGCCCGCGCCGGTCTCGGTGGTGAGCCGAGCGATGCCCTCGGCCTTGTTGTAAAACGCCTGTGGCACCGCGGTGTTCGGCTTGTGCGAGCCGGCGGGCGACACCGACTCGTCCTTGAAGTAGATCCGTGCCGGCGTGCCCAGCTCACGCTCGAGCCGCTCCGCCCGCACGAGTGGCGTCGGCCGCCAGAGCCGCAGGACGTCGAGCACTTCGCCGGGGATGTCGATCCACGGCTCGCCCGACACCTCCTGGCCGATGAGCGCCATCGGGAACAGCGGCGCGAGATCGTCGGGGCCGACGGGCTCGCGCGTGCCCGGGTGCAACGGCGGGGGCACAGGCTCGTCCAGCCGGGGCATCACGTTGAACCACGCGGTCGGCATCTTGTCGGCAGGCAGATGGAAGCGCATGGTTTCCTCACTCTCCTCGCAGCAGCCGGATCGCCGCGGCCGGATCGGGCGAGGTCACGAGGTGCTCGCCGACGAGCACCGCGTCGTAGCCGGCTCCGGCCAGGCGCTTCGCGTCGTCAGGGCCCCGCACCCCTGACTCGGCGACCTTCACGACGCCGACGGGCATCGCAGCTGCCATGCGCAGCGCGCGCTCGTGGTCGACCTCGAACGTGACGAGGTCACGCTGGTTCACGCCGACGAGGGTCGCGCCGACAGCTCTCGCCTTTTCGAGCTCGGCTTCGTCGTGCACCTCGACCAGGGCATCGAGCCCGACAGACACGGCGAGCGCGTGCAGCGCTCTGAGCTCGCTGTCCGACAGCGCGGCCGCGATCAGCAGCACCGCGTCGGCACCCATCAGGCGAGCGTCGCACACATCGCGCTCGTCGACGGTGAAGTCCTTGCGGAGCACCGGACACTGCACGACGGCGCGGGCCGAGGCGAGATCGTCAGAAGAGCCGCCGAAGAACTGCTCGTCGGTCAAGACCGAGAGGCACGCCGCGCCGCCCGCTTCGTACGCCTTCGCAAGGAGGGCCGGATCGAGATCATCGGGGGCGAGTGCTCCCTTCGACGGCGAGCGGCGCTTGATCTCCGCGATCACCGAGATGCCGTCACCGCGCAGCGCGTTGCAGAACTCGCGTGCCGGCGGCATTTGCGTCGCGCGGTGCACGAGAGCGGCGACGTCGCGCGTGTCCGCGGCGGTCGCGGCGCGGTGCGCGGCCACGATCCCGTCGAGGTACGTGCGACGCGCGGCCATGCCGCAGACTACCGACGAGCGTTGTCGGCCAACGCGTGCAAGATCGTCTTGACCTGGAACGGCGTGGCGTCTGGGTGCTGCCCGAGGATGCGGGCCACCATCCCGGTGATGTGTGGCGCGGCGAAGCTGTTCCCCGTCACCTCGAGGGTGCCTCCGCCCGACCACGCCACCTCGACGTCGATGCCGGGCGCGCCGAACTCGGCCGGACCGTCAGGGTTGTAGTCGAACCGCTCGGGGTTGGTGCCCGAGTGCGCGGCGACCGAGACGACCGAGGCGAACTCGGACGGAAACGTCGGCATCCGCAGGTTGTTCATCGCGGACACGACGACGCAGCGACGGAAGTAGGCCAAGTCCACGAGCTCGTGGAACGTGCCATACCACTCGCCTCGCGACGTCGAGAGCGAGAGGTTGACGACATCCATGTCGTGCTCGATCGCCCAGCGAAGCCCGGCCGCGAACACGCTCGCCCGGCCCGTGAGCTCGGTGCCGAGCACCCGGACCGAGTACAGCTCGGCATCGGGAGCGAGCGAGCGCACGATGCCGGCGCATGCGGTGCCATGGCCGTACAGGTCTTCGTGGGGACCCTCGACGAATCGCAGCCCGTCCCCCTCGCGATCGTCGGGATCGAGCTCGATCGCAACGGCACCCGCGACCGAGCCGACCATCGGGTGGCTCGCTTCGATCCCCGAGTCGACGATCGCGACCCGCGTGCGGGCCGCCCTTCCATCGCCGAAGGCCCACCGCGTGTGATGGCACCGTCGGGAACAAGAGGATGCGCGTCGGCCAGCCGACCCCGATCGAACGCGGCTGCCCAGGCCGGTCTCATCGTCTCCGGGCTTGACGGCGCGCGTAGGCCGCGAACTCTTCGAGGATCGCGAGCGCCGCACGTCGCTCGACCGGGCCGAGAGTCGAGATCTCCCGAAAGCAGGCGGCGATCTCCGCGAGCTCGGCACTCGGCCCGTCGACGCGGTCGGCGACGACCCGCAATGACCGCGCGAGATCGGGATCCTCCGACTTCGACGCCTGACCCGCGGCGAGCAGCACCATACGACCGACGTTCGCGAACAGATCCGCCTGCTGCAGCGCGAGCCCCGCCTGGCGGGCGAACTTCCCGGCGAGCTCGAGCCCTTCCTCTCCGACGCGTTCATCGGTCCAGTCGAGGATCTCGATGACGCCGGACACCTCATCGGCGGTCTCGATCGGCACCGCCAAGATCGACTTCGGGATGTACCCCGTCGCCTCCGCGGCCTCCCGGTCGAACCGAGGGTCACGCTCCACGTCGTGCACGGCAATCGCCTGCCCGGACGCGACCACGTACCCCGCGATGCCTCGCTTCACGGGCAAGCGCATCCCCATCACACTCGCGGCCGCCGAACCGGTGGCGGCTTCGAACACGAGCTCCGCGGTGTCGGGGTCGAAGACGGCAATCGAACAGGCCCTTGCCCCGAACGCGACTTGCGCTGCCTCGCAGATGGCCTCGAGGACCTCGTGGTGATCGACCGGCGTGAGGGCCATGCCGAGGTCGGAGCCCAAGCGGCCGAGACCTCGGAGGACGTCACGCGGCTTCGTCACGGAGTCAGCATCGCATCACTGCGGGCCGAGCAACGGCAAATGGCACCTCCACCGCCCGCCCCTCCGGGGGCGGTGGAGGTGCCAAAGAGGCCGGGAACGTGCCTACTTGACGTGGACGCTGGGGTCGTCGCCCCGCTTGTGGCTGTCCTTCTTGGAGCTGCGAGCGACGATGTGGCCGGAGACGTCGGCGTCGTTGCCCTTCTTGGTGCTGGCCTTGTGAGTGACTCCGCCCTTCTTGGTGACGTGACCCACGGTCTCCGCTTCCTTCTTGCCGCTGTCCTTCTTGTTGCTGGTCTTCTTGGCTCCAGCCATTTGGCCCTCCCCTTCATCGGTGGCGACCGAATGGCCGCACGTTCCCCTCGCTCACCATGATGCTCCACACGGGTTCTCGCCTCTGTGGACCGCGTGACACGCTTCGTGTGTCATGAGCCACACCATCGAGACCAGCGCGTCGCTCCGCGCCCCGCTGCGGCACCGGGCTTATCGCATCCTGCTCGCCGGCTCGACGATCTCACAGAGCGGCGACTGGCTCTACAACGTCGCGCTCGCGGTGTACGTCTTCGACCGCACCGGGTCAGCCGGATGGGTCGCGGCCGCAACCGTGCTCCGGCTGGTGCCCTACATCGTGCTCGCCCCGCTCGGAGGCGTCGTCGCCGACCGCTTCGATCGCCGTCGGGTGATGATCTGCTCGGACCTGCTGCGAGCCGTTTCGATGGCGGCGCTCGCCGTCACCGCGGCCGCAGATGGGCCCGTCCTGCTCGTGACCTTGCTCGCCTTCGCGACGACGGCGTTCGGCACCGCGTACCAGCCAGCGATGATGGCGGTGACGCCATCCGTCGTCGGCGAGGACGACCTGGCGGCCGCGAACGCCCTGAACACCCTGGTCGACAGTCTCACGATCGTCATCGGGCCCGCACTCGGAGCTGCGCTCCTCGCGCTCACCACGCCGGTCTTCGCATTCAGCGTGAACGCCCTGACGTTCGTCGCGCCCGCCCTTCTGCTGACCTTCGGCCTGCGCCGGCTCGAGTCCCCGCGGAACCGTGACGAGCTGCCCGTGGGGTCGGGCCGCCTCACTGCTCACCTCCTCGAGGGCGTGCGCGAGGTCGCGAGCTCCGCGGGGGCCCGTGTGCTGGCCGGCTTCCTGCTCGGCGTTGCCTTCGTGTACGGCGCGCAGACCGTCGCCCTCGTGCTGGTCTCCGACGAAAGGCTCGGTACAGGCGCACGGGGCTACGGCTACCTCCTCGGCGCGCTCGGCGCCGGCGGCGTGATCGCCGCGCCCTTGGTGAACCGGCTGGCGTCCGGACGGCGGCTCGCGCCGACGCTGCTCACGGGGCTCGCGCTCGCTGCGCTCCCGATGGCCGCGCTCTGCTTCGTGCACAGCCCGATCGCCGCGACGGCGCTCATGGTCGTCTCGGGAGCGGGCGGCACCGCGGTCGACGTGCTCGCCGTGACCCTGCTGCAGCGAGCCCTCCCCGACGAGCTGCGGGGCCGAGTGTTCGGGCTGCTCGACTCCGCGATCGTCATCGCCATCCTCGCCGGCTCGCTCGTGGTGTCGCCGCTCGTCGACCTGCTCAGCCTGTCGGCGATGCTGGTCACGGTCGGCGTGGGTGTCAGCGCTCTCGCGGTGATCGGTGTCCGTCGCACCCTCGTCCTCGATCGAGCCGGCGCTGCGGAGCTCGACGTGCTGGCGCCGATCGTCGATCTTCTCGCCACCCTTCCCATCCTCGAGCTCGCACCGCGACCCGCACTCGAGCAGCTCGCGCTCGCTGCGACGGTGGAGGAGGTCGACGCCGGCCACGTCGTCGTCGCTCAGGACGACCCTGCCGACGACCTCTACGCGGTGTTCTCAGGCAACCTCGAAGTCGAGCGCACGGAGGCCGACGGGCGGCGAGAAGTCGTGGCCACCGTGGGTCCGGGTGGCTACTTCGGTGAGATCGGCCTCATCCACTCGGTGCCGAGGACCGCGACGGTGTCGACCATCACGGCCGTACGGCTGGCTCGGGTGCCGGGCTCGTCTTTCCTCGAGGCACTGTCGTCCTCGCCGGCCGCGTGGGCACGTGCGTTGGAAGGTTCGACGGCCCGGATCGGCCGCCAATCCGTCAGCTGAGGGAGCTCACAGAACCACAACACCTCTTCCTCACAGTGGTCGCTGTGGAGGAGGTACATGAGCGTGCGCATCCCGTCGAGGTGAGAAGCACGGACGATAACGTGCGCGCGCGCGGATGGCACGAGAGCAGACGATCGTCGTGGTCGAGGACGATCCCCACATCGCCGATCTGCTCGACCTCTATCTGCGTGATGCCGGCTTCCGAGTGATCCAGGCGACCGATGGCGAGCAAGGGCTGGCCGCGATCCGAGATCAACAGCCGGTGCTCGCCGTGCTCGACGTCGGGCTGCCGGGCGCGATCGACGGCATGGAGGTGTGCCGGCGGGTACGCAGCGGCAGCACTCCCGATCTGCCGGTCCTCATGCTGACTGCCCGAGCCGGGGAGATCGACCGCGTCCTCGGCCTCGAGCTCGGTGCGGATGACTACGTCACCAAGCCGTTCTCGCCTCGCGAGCTCGTCGCGCGCGTACGGGCCATCCTCCGCCGCGCCGAGGACCGCGGCCGGACGGCCGCGACAGTGCTGCGAACGGGCGGCGTCGAGGTCGACCTGGGTCGGCGCGAAGCCCGCATCGAGAGCACGGTCATCCCCCTCGCGACCCGTGAGTTCGATCTGCTCGCGTTCATGGCGGAGAACGTGGGCCTGGTGCTCTCGCGGCAGCAGCTGCTCGACAACGTGTGGGGACACGGGTGGTACGGCGACGAACGCACGGTCGACGTCCACGTCCGGCAGCTGCGCAAGAAGCTCGGTGACGCGCTTCCCCTCGCGACGGTGTGGGGCGTCGGCTACCGGCTCGGCTGACCACACCTCGTGAAACGTCGCCTCACCCTCGCGATCATCGGCACTGTCGTCGTGACCCTGGTGCTCGCTGGGCTCATGACCCTGGCGTTCGCCGCGATCCAGGCCCGCCGGTCGACCGAGAGCGACTTGCGCGCCCAAGTGAGCGACGTGGCCGCGGGGCTGCAAGACCTGGCCGGAAGCGCGAGCGCGGGCACGGGGCCGATCGCCGCGGCGGCACGTGAGCAGGTGGTGCTGCGGGCACTGCGCCGCACGCTGCGCCTCGAAGGGGCCTCGCTGATGGTCTTCGGGCCGGCGGGAAACACCACGGATTCCCCGCCTGACGGCGTGTCGGTGGCCGACCTCCACCTCGACTCGCTGCGCGCCGACCCGGGCTCGGTGGTCAGCGGGCATCACGGATCGCTCGTGTACGCGGCGACCGCGGTCACCGGATCGCGACGCGGCTCAGCAGTGTTGGTGCTCACCGAACGATCGAACCTCGACCTCGGACCCACCGTGCGATGGTTCTTGCTGGCGTCTGCTGCGACCGTGCTGCTCGGCGCCCTCGTGGCGGCCCGCTTGAGCCGCCGGCTCACGCAGCCGTTGCGGGAAGCGGATCGTGCCTCTCAACAGATCGCCGCGGGCGACCTGAGTGCGCGCATACCGGTACCCGCGGGAGACGATGAGCTCGCCGACCTCGCCCGCTCGATCAACTCGATGGCCGGTGCGCTGGAGAGGTCGAAGGGGCTCGAGCAGCAGTTCTTGCTCTCGGTGTCTCACGACCTGCGGACGCCGCTCACCTCGATCAGGGGCTACGCCGAGGCGATCGCCGACGGGACCGCGCGTGAGCCCGCCGCAGCGGGCGAGGTGATCCTCACCGAGGCTCGGCGCCTCGAGCGACTCGTCCGTGACCTCCTCGACCTCGCCCGACTCGAGTCACGGCAGTTCACGCTCGACCTCGCGTCGGTCGACCTCGTCGACGTGGCGACCGCGACCGTCGACGGCTTCCGGCCTGATGCGGAGGCGAACCAGGTGACGCTGACGACCAACGGTGCGATGGACGGCATCGTGGTGCGCGCGGACCCCGACCGCCTCGCGCAGGTCGTGGCGAACCTGGTGGACAACGCGTTGAAGTTCGCCCGCACCTCGGTCATCGTGTCGACGTCACGCTCCGGACCGGAAGCCGTGCTCACGGTCGACGACGACGGACCGGGGATCGCGACCGAAGATCTTCCTCACGTCTTCGAACGGCTCTACGTCTCGAGGCACGATCCCGTGCGGAGAGAGACGGGCTCGGGCCTCGGCCTCGCGATCGTGCACGAGCTCGTCGTCGCGATGGGCGGCACCGTCGTCGCCGAGACCGCGCCCACCGGCGGGGCTCGCATGGTCGTGCGGCTGCCCGCCAGCTGAGCTGATCATGCCGGCGCCCCTCGTGGGTGGGTGACTAGCGGGGCAGCGCGGTCACGTGGGCCACGAGCTGGAGGTCGTCCACGAGCACCGTGACGTCAGCGGGAGGCTCGACCGACCGAGCGAGAATTCGCGAGCGCGATCGTGCCACCGTCGTCAGGGGCGACGCTGGTCAGCGACCCGACCGCTCGGCCGTCGTGCTCGACGGCGGCCCCGATCGGCGCTTCGCCGTCGACCCGCACGAGTCGAAGGTGACGGGGGACGTTGCCTCCCCGCGAGTCAATGCGGGCCACGAGCTCCTGGCCCGTGTAGCAGCCCTTCGTGAAGCTCACGGACAGATCGTTCACGCCGAGCTCACCCGGGATCGTCGACGTGGTGATCTCGCTGTCCCATCGCGGGGATGCCGGCTTCGATGCGCGCTCGCTCGTAGTCCTCGAGGGTGCCGGCACGACCGGCGGGCACGGCGGGGTCGGCACCGACCACGTCGACCGCCTCGATGCCGGGCCACTGCGCGTCCAGACCCGGTACCGCCGCCGCACCGAGTCCGCGCACTGCGATGCAACGCCACGGGAGCGCCTCGACGTCCACGGCGACCCGCAGCTTGAAGCGATGCAGCCGGGTGATGACGGCTTCGCCGAACCCGCCGTCGACGTCGATGACAAACTCGTCGGGGCCCGAGGCCGCGATCCGGAACCAGGCATCGACCTTGCCCTGTGGTTGCAAGAGGAACGACCAAGCCGACCCCCGGGCACGCACCTCCTCGATGTCTTGGCTGATCTGGCCCTGGAGGAACGACGCGGCATCGGCCCCGCTCACCCGCACGAAGTCGCGCGGCACCTCGACCCAGAAGAGATCAGCCATTGCCGGCGCTCATTCGACGCGCCGCCGGCACGGCAGCGAGCAGGGCCTTCGCCTTGTTCCAGCACTCCTCGTCCTCGGCGGCCGGATCGCTGTCGGCCACGATGCCGGCACCGGCCTGCACCGACGCCCCGTTCGGCCCGACGAACATCGTGCGGATCGCGATCGCCGTATCGAGGTTGCCCGAGAAGTCGAGGTAGCCGATGACACCTGCGTAGCCACACCGCTTCGTCGGTTCGAGCTCGTCGATGATCTCCATCGCGCGGACCTTCGGCGCTCCCGACACCGTGCCCGCGGGCAGCGTCGCGCGCAGCACGTCGACCGGCCCGAGACCCGGTGTGAGCTCCCCCGACACCTGCGACGTGAGATGCATCACATGGCTGTACCGCTCGAGCACCATCATCTCGTCGACCTGCTCGGTGCCGAACCGCACGACGCGACCGACGTCGTTGCGGGCGAGGTCGACGAGCATCACGTGCTCAGCGATCTCCTTCGGGTGCTCGCGGAGCTCGGCACCGAGACGGCGGTCGTCCTCGTCGGTGGCGCCCCTGCGCCGCGTGCCGGCGATCGGCCGCGAGATCACGCGCCCGCCGAGCAGCTGCACCATCGGTTCCGGCGACGAACCCACGATCGTGACCTCGGGATGGCGCACGAAGTACATGTAGGGACTCGGGTTCACCTGACGGAGCACGCGGTAGACGTCGAACGGATCAGCACCGAGGTCGATGTCGAAGCGCTGCGCGAGCACCACCTGGAAGACGTCGCCCGCAAGGATGTGCTCCTTCGCGACGTCGACGGCGCGCTGGTAGCTCTCGTGACCCATCGTCGACTGCACCTCGGGCAGTGGCTCGGACGGGTCGGGCGGCGCGACCGGCACATAGGGCAGCGGAGCACCGAGGTCGCAGGCCGCGTCCTCGATGCGTGAGATCGCGGCGTCGTAGGCAGCGTCGACGTGCTCGGGCGTCGGCGCGGCTCCCAACGCAACGCTCTCGACGAGGTAGACCCGCTGTCGCCAGTGGTCGAACGCGGCGAGGCTGCCGATCACCGAGAGCACCGCATCGGGCAGGCCGAGATCGTCGCGGGGCACGCACGGCAGGTGCTCGACCTCGCGCACCACGTCGTACCCGAGGTAGCCGACGAGACCACCGTGCAGCGGCGGCAGATCGGGCATGGGCGGGGAGCGATACGCGGCGAGCACGCCCTCGATCGCGGCGCAGCACGCCCTCGTCGAGCGGCACCTCGGCAACGAGCTCTCCGGTCACCTCGATGTGCCCACCACGCGCCACGAGGGTCGCGGTCGGGCGCCGCCCGACGAACGAGAACCGGCTCCAGCGCTCGCCATGCTCGACGGACTCGAGCACGAACCCGGGGCCGTCACCAACCAGCTTGGCAAACGCCGCGACGGGCGTCTCCAAGTCCGCGAGCAGCTCGGTCCAGACCGGGACCACGGTGAAGTCGCGCGCGAGCCGATGGAACTCGTCGCGATCGGGACGGACGTTCACCCGAACGATCGGTAGAAGCAGGAGCGCTCACCCGTGTGGCAGGCGCCGGCGCCTTCCTGCTCGACCACGAACAGCAGCGTGTCGCCGTCGCAGTCGTAGTGGGCCTCGCGCACCCATTGGTGATCACCCGACGTGTCGCCCTTGCGCCAGCGCTCCTGGCGGGAGCGGCTGAAGAAGACGGTGCGTCCGGTCTCGAGCGTCTCGCGCAGCGTCTCTTCGTTCATCCACCCCATCATCAGCACGTCGCGCGAGTCGGCGTCTTGGATGATCGCGGGCACGAGGCCGTCGGCGTTGTAGCGGACCGTTGCGAGCTGGTCGTCGGTCGGCTCGATGCGGGTGCCGGTGGACATCGTCACATCGTAGGGGTCACACGAAGTGAGACCTCACAGATAGAGGCCCGTGCTGCTGATGTCCAGCCGCGAGGCCGCGACAGCGTGGATGTCGCGCTCACGCAAGATGAGGTAGTCGTCGCCGCGCACCTCGACCTCGTACCGGTCTTCGGGACTGAACAGGACCTGATCGCCGACCTCGATCGTGCGCACGTTCGCGCCGGCCGCGACGACCTCGGCCCAGACAAGGCGTTTCGCGACCTGCGCTGTCGCGGGGATGAGGATGCCGCCAGAGCTGCGGCGGTCACCTTCCTCGGTCGGGATCTTGACGAGCACCCGATCGTTGAGCATCTTGATCGGCAGCTTCGAGTCGCCTGGCTTGAGGTCCTTCTTCGCCGGGTTGTTCGCGGGACCGTTGGCCGCGTCGCTCGTCACTCGCAGGAAGGTACCTTCTCGCGTCGTGGCCAGAGAAACGACGGTGCTCGACACCGTGGACGCGGTGGCGCTCGAAGCGGAGATCGACGTACCGGTCGAGCGCTGGGCCGGCGTCGTCCTGGCACATCCGCATCCCACATTCGGCGGCAACATGCATGCGACGGTGACCGACGCGTTGTTCGACGCGCTGCCGCGGCATGGCGTCGCCGCGGTGCGGTTCAACTTCCGCGGCGTCGGTGCGTCGGGTGGCGAACACGATCACGGCCTCGCCGAGCGGCTCGACGTCGTCGCCGCGATCGATCTGCTGACGATGTTCGTCGACGGCCCGCTGGTGCTGTCGGGCTACTCGTTCGGCGCCGACGTCTCTCTGTGTGTGATCGATCCGAGGATCACCGGCTGGTACGCGGTCGCTCCGCCCCTTCGCACCGTCGGCGAGCGCGACTTCCTCGCTGCCAGCGATCCCCGCCCGAAGCACCTCGCGGTCGGCGAGCACGATCAGTACAACCCGCCCGACTCGGCCCGGGCCGCGACCAGCGCGTGGCGGAACACCGATGTGACCTGCATCGCCGGCGCCGACCACTTCCTGAATGGCCGGCTCGCCGTCGTCACCGACGGCTGCGTCGAATTCGTCCGCGGTCTCCGCGCGTGAGCTCGCTCAGCTGACCGTGACGTTGGTCGTGAAGTCGGGCGGGTACGGAGCCGTCACCGTGCGGGCTGTCAGGACGTAGTCGCCCGGCGGCACGGGGAGCGGCTTGGTCTCCGCGAGCTCGACCTTGAAAGCCTCGCCCGGAGCAAGGGTCTGGCAGCGCAGCACCTGGGTGAAGGCTCGGTCCGCGCTCCAGTCGTAGACCTGCTTGCCGTTTTGGCTCAAGAGGACGTTGGCCTGCTGGCTCGAGCCGAACACCAACGGCACCGGCTGCTCCGAGACGTTCGTGATCGTGATCTTGAAATTCGCGGGCTGACCCGAGACGAGCGGCGCGGCGGGCTCCGCGGTGACGGTGAGCACGGCCGGGTCGATGGTGTCGATGTTCGGCGGCGGGCAGTTCTGATCACTCGACGCCTCTCCGAGCGCGGGTCCACCGTTCGGCTTCGGCGGAGCGGACGCACCGGAGTCGTCACCGCACGCGATCGTGCCGAAGGCGACGGCACCGACGACGGCGAGCAACGCGACTTGTCGGCGGAGCTTCATGCGGCCACCGGCCGCACCGACACCCCGCGCGCCGCCAGCACCTGCTTCGCCTCGGCGACCGTGTGCTCTCCGAAATGAAAGATGGACGCGGCAAGCACCGCGTCGGCGCCTCCCTCGAGGACGCCGTCGACGAGATGGTCGAGCGTCCCGACGCCGCCGCTCGCGATCACGGGTACGTTCACCGCGTCACTCACGGCCCGCGTGAGCGCCAGGTCGAAACCTTCGCGTGTGCCGTCGCGGTCCATCGACGTGAGCAGGATCTCGCCAGCGCCACGCGCCACGACCTCGTCGACCCACGTCAGCACGTCGATCCCCGTCGGAGTGCGTCCACCGTGCACGTACACCTCCCACGATCCCGGCTGTCCGTCACGGCCGCGCGCATCGACCGCACACACGACGCATTGAGCACCGAACTCGGTGGCGATCGCGGTGACCAGATCGGGATGCTCGACCGCCGCAGTGTTGACCGACACCTTGTCGGCCCCGGCTCGCAGCAACCGGCGCGCATCGTCGACCGACCGCACTCCACCGCCGACCGTGAACGGGATGAACACCGTCTCGGCGGTGCGCCGCGCGACCTCGACCATCGTCTCGCGCTTGTCGGAGGACGCAGTGATGTCGAGGAACACGATCTCGTCCGCTCCCTCACGGTCATAGCGAGCCGCGAGCTCGACGGGGTCACCGGCGTCACGCAACCCGACGAAGTTCACGCCCTTCACGACCCGACCCGCATCGACGTCGAGGCACGGGATGACCCTGGTCGTGCGCATCGCCGAGGAAACTAGCGGCCGTCTACGGCGGCCAAGGCATCACCCAGGGCGATCCGGCCCTCGTAGAGCGCACGCCCGACGATCGCGCCTGCCAGCCGTCTGCCTCCGACGTCGAGACCGGCAAGGGCGACGAGATCACTCCGCTCGCCGACGCCGCCCGAGGCGATGACCGTGAGTTCGGTGCGCCCGAGCACCGCGGCGAGCCCCGCGAGGTCAGGACCGGAAAAGGTGCCATCCCGGGAGATGTCGGTGACGATGACCCCCTCGACGCCGACGTCAGCGAACCGCGGGAGCACGTCGAGCAAATCCTGGCCCGAGCCCTCGAGCCAGCCACGAAGAGCCACCTCGCCGTGCCGTGCGTCGAGACCCACGGCGACGGGCTGACGGGCTGCGACCCGTGCGACGAGGGCAGGGTCCTCCAACGCCGCAGTGCCGATGACGACACGAGCGACGCCGGCGTCCGCGAGGGCCGTCGCGGCGGCGTCGGTGCGCACTCCGCCGCTGGACTGGACTAGCGCCCGCCCCGACACCGCCTCGACGATCGCGCCGACGATGCGCCGGTTGACGGGCTCACCGCCGCGCGCACCATCGAGGTCGACGACGTGGATCCAACGGGCGCCCCCGTCGGCGAACGCTGTCGCGACCGCGATCGGGTCAACCTCGTACACGGTCTCTTGGTCGTAGTCACCTTGGTAGAGCCGCACCACCTGGCCCGCCCGCAGGTCGATGGACGGGTAGAGGTCCATGACGCTCGCCCTACCCGCGCGCCCGCTCGACGAAGTTCGACAAGAGGCGTAGGCCCGCAGTGCTCGACTTCTCCGGATGGAACTGGGTCGCGAAGACGTTGCCGGTCTCGACCGCGGCGACGATCGTAGTGCCGTACTCACAGGTCGCAACGACTGCCGCGGGGTCGTCGGGCGTGGGCGAGTACGAGTGGACGAAGTAGACCCACGCCTTGTCTTCGAGGCCGTCGAGCATCGGCGAATGCCGCACGATGTCGAGCACGTTCCACTGCATCTGCGGCCGTTTCACTCCGGCGGGCAGGGGATGGATCGCCCCCGGCACCACTCCGAGGCCTCGAGCATCGGGATCCTCGTCCGAGCGGTCGAACAGCAGCTGCATGCCCACGCAGATCCCGAGGAACGGTCGACCGGACGCGACCGCGTCGAGCGCGGCGGGCTCGAGGCCCGAGGCTCGCAGTGCCTCCATGCATCGGCCGAACGCGCCCACACCCGGCAGCACGACGGCGTCGGCCCGATCGATGAGCGCGCGATCGTCGGTGAGCCGAGCGTCGGCACCGACGCGCTCGAGGCCCTTCTGCGCAGAACGCAGGTTGCCGATGCCATAGTCGAGCACGGCGATCAACGGTCGATCACTCCCGGACTGATCGCTCACAGCGCGCCCTTTGTGGAGGGGATCGTGTCGCCTTCGATGCGCACCGCATCACGCAGGCAGCGGGCGACACCCTTGAAGGTCGCCTCGACGACGTGGTGGGTGTTTCGGCCCGCGCGCTTCTCGATGTGCAACGTGATCGCTGCCGCCGTCGCGAACGACTGGAAGAAGTGCTCAACGAGCTCGGGGTTGAACGGCGGGTCGCCGAGCGGGAGGACCTCGCCGAACGACACGTCGTAGACGAAGAACGGACGCCCGGAGAGGTCGAGCGCGACTTCCACCAACGCCTCATCGAGCGGATACAACCCGCTCGCGAACCGACGAACGCCGGCCTTGTCGCCGAGCGCCTCGCGCAGCGTCTCGCCGACGGTGATGGCCACGTCCTCGACGGTGTGGTGGCTGTCGACGGCGAGATCACCGGTTGCCCGCACGACGAGGTCGAAACCCCCGTGGCGGCCCAGCTGGTCGAGCATGTGATCGAAGAACGGCAACCCGGTGCTCACCTCGGTCTTGCCGGTGCCGTCGATCTGCAGCTCGACCTCGATCGACGTCTCGCGGGTCTGGCGCGATCGCGCCGCGCTGCGGGTCATGCGATCACCTCTGCCAGCGCGCTCGAGGAAGCGATCGTTCTCGGTCGGCGTGCCGATCGTGACGCGCAGGCAGTCGTCGAGCCGGGGCCACGATGCGCAATTCCGCACGAGCACCGACCGGTCGAGGAGGCCTTGCCAGACCTTGTCTCCGGGCTGCCCGCAACGAAAGAGCACGAAGTTCGCGCCCGACGGCCAGACCCGCACGCCCAGCGCGGCAAAGGGCCACGACGAGCCGTTCGCGTCGGACACCACGCGGGCGATGCGCTGCTCCATCTCGTCCACGAACGTCAAGGCCAGCACCCCGGCGATCTGCTTCGCCGAGTCGAGGTGGTAGGGCAACGCCACCTTGTCGAGCTCGCTCACGAGCCACGACGGACCGACGAGGTAGCCGAGCCGGGCCGCGGCCATCGACCACGTCTTCGAGAAGGTGCGAGTGACGACGAGCGGAACGTCCTCCTCGACCAGTGCGAGAGCCGACCACGGCGCGAACTGCCCGTACGCCTCGTCGACGACCACGAGGCCTGGCGCCCACGACGCAACCGCGCGACCGTCGCCTCGCTCTCGACGATCCCCGTCGGGTTGTTCGGCGAGCACAGGAACGTGATCGCCGGCTGCACCTCGTCGATCGCGGGGTGCGCGCGCCCGAGGTCGAGCTCGAAGTCCGCGGTGCGCTCGATCTCGATCACCGACGTGCCAGTGAGGCGAGCGATGTGGGCGTGCAGCTGATACGTCGGCTCGAAGGTCATCGCGACGCGGCCGGGGCCTCCGTACGTGAGAAGCAGCGTCTGCAGCACCTCGTTCGACCCGTTCGCGACGAAGACCTGATCTGCGCCGACCGAGTGCAGGTCTGCGATCGCGCGACGGAGCGCGGCCGCTCCCCGATCGGGATAGCGGTGCCAGTCGACGCGACTGAGCTCGGCGGCGTACGCGTCTCTCCAGGCGGCGGGCGGAGGCTCGGGAGACTCGTTGGTGTTGAGGCGAACCTCGACCTCGACCTGCGGCGAGTGATAGCCCTCGAGCGCGCGCAGGTCCTCGCGGACCGCCGGGCGCGTCACCGTGGCACCTCGGTGGTGCGAATGCGCACCGACGCCGCGTGCGCGGCCAGCCCCTCGGCCTCGGCGAGCACGGCAACGTCGGGTGCGACCTTGCCGAGCGCAGCCTCGTCGAGCGTGATGACGTGCACTTGCTTCGTGAAGTCCGCGACGGTGAGCGCCTGCCCGAATCGGGCCGACCCGAACGTCGGCAGCACATGACTCGGCCCTGCGATGTAGTCGCCCACCGACGCGGGCGCCCACGGACCGCAGAACACCGCACCTGCGTGACGCACGAGCGGCACGAGCCGATCGGGTTCGGCACACATCAGCTCGAGATGCTCGGGTGCGATGGCGTTCGACACCTCCATCGCCTGCGCGGGCCCATCGACAAGGACCACATATCCCCCCTCTGCGAGCGTGGCCTCGATGTCACCTCGGCGAGGCGCCCGGGCGACGAGGCGGTCGATCGCTCCGCTGATCGCCTCAGCCGCGGCCTCTGACCAGGTGATGAGCCATGCGAGCCCGTGGGGGCCGTGCTCAGCCTGGACGATGACGTCGATCGCGGCGCTCTCGACCGGCGTCGTCTCGTCGGCGATCACGACGACCTCTGACGGACCGGCGAACGCGGACGGGATGCCGACGAGCCCCTCTCCTGCGAGCTCACGCTTGGCGATCGCGACATAGATGTTGCCCGGGCCGACGATCACGTCGACGGAGCGGATCGTGTCGGTGCCGTACGCCATCGCGGCAACTGCCTGCGCGCCACCGAACGCGTAGACCTCGTCGACTCCGGCGATCGCGGCCGCGGCAAGGGTTGCCTGCGGCACCTTGCCCGTGTCGCGATCGGGTGGCACGCACAACGCGACCTCTGGCGACACCCGCGACCCGCGCGGGCACCGCGGTCATGAGCACCGTCGACGGATAGATCGCGCGGCCACCCGGAACGTAGCAACCGGCGCGGTCGACGGGGATGGGGATGGTTCGCACGACGATGCCATCGCGCTCATAGGTCGCCTCTTCGCGTCGCTCGCTGGCATGGAAGTCGGCGATGCCCTCCGCTGCGCGCTCGAGCGCGTCGCGCAGCTCGACGGGGATGGCGTCGAGCGCGGCGCGCAGATCAGCGATCGGCACCCGCAGCTCGTTCAGTCGCACGCCATCGAAACGCTCGGTGAGCTCTCGCAGCGCGAGGTCGCCGCGCGCCTTGACGTCCGCGAGGATCTCACGGACGGCATCGACCGGCTCATCGTCGGTGACTGACGGCCTCGGCAGACGCGTGCGAAGGTCGCCGGTGAAGCCGCGAAGATCGAGCAAGGACAGCATGGCCGTGTTTCAGGGTACCGGGACGCCCCAGCCGGCCCGGGTCGAGATTTCTCCGCCAGACTGAGACGCGTGACTCCGGACATGAGCGCTGATCGGGCAGAGCTGTCGGCACTGACGACCGCAGTCGAAGACCTCGCGACGCGTGTGACGCGCATGACCGAGCGGTACACGGTGGGCACCCGCGACGACGTGGTCTCCGCGCTCGAGGAGGCAGAGCGCGCGCTCATCCAAGCTTCGAGACGGCTCACGATTGCGGTGCGCGCGCTCGGCGCATGACGGGGCCGCGCAGCGCGTCTGCGCCCAAAATGCGGAGACGGCCCCCGAAGGGGCCGTCTCACGCAGCGACGCCAGGCGGCGGATCCCGGCGTCGCCACTAACCAGGTGGCGGGAACCTGGTTGAGACTTCGACACTACTGGATTGCCTCGATCCTGCAACCCCTCCCCGTGCCGCTCAGCAGTGACGCGCGCGGCAATTCTGCTGCTCAGCGGGACGCCTTCACGGAGGACGAAGGACAGAAGTCGTGCAGCACGCAGTCGGGGCATCGGGGGTTGCGCGCCGGGCACACCCGGCGTCCGTGGAGGATCAACCGGAGGCTGAACGTGCCGCGCTTGGCGGGCGGGATCATCGAGTTGAGCGCGAGCTCGACCTTCACCGGATCAGTCTGCGTCGTGATGCCGAGGCGACGGGTCAGGCGGAGCACGTGGGTGTCGACGGGGAGGCCGGGAAGGCCAAGTGCGACGCTGCGCACCACGTTCGCCGTCTTGCGTCCGACCCCCGGCACGGTCACGAGGTCCGGCATCGCCCCGGGCACCTCGCTGTCGAATCGCTCGACGAGCGCGGACGCCATCCCCACGAGGTTCTTCGCCTTGTTGCGGAAGAATCCCGTCGTCCTGATGATCTCCTCGAGCTCGGTCCGATCTGCCGCTGCCAACGCCTCGGGGGTCGGATACCGAGCGAAGAGCTTCGGCGTCACCATGTTCACCCGCTGGTCGGTGCACTGCGCGGAGAGGATCGTGGCCGCCAAGAGCTGGAAGGGGGTCTCGAAGTCGAGCGCGCACACGGCGTCCGGGTACTCCTCGGCGAGCCGCCTCTCGGTCTCCACTGCGCGCCCTTTCGGCGTTCGTGGACGAGCCATCCGCACGCAGGGTATCGACCCCTTAGCCTCACCATTGATGGGGGCGATCGACATCGACCGACGAATCGAGGGCGATGACCTCGCGATCGTGACCGCCCGGGACAGCAGCGGACGTCTCCTCGCGACCTCCCACGCGTGCCGCGGCAACGAGACGTGGAGCATCGAGGTGGAGGTCGAGCCTGGCGTCGAGGAGCGGCGCGAGGTGCTCTCCCCCTTGATCGAGTCGACCCTCAGGATGATCAAGGAGCGTGGGGGACTCAGGGTCCACTGGTGGGCGAACCGGTCGGGTGCCGCGGAGCGCGCGGTTGCCGCCGAGCACGGCCTCCGGCAGGTGCGCGAGCTGATGCAGATGCGGCGAGCGCTCCCCCTCGAGCCCGAGACCAACGCCGCAGCGGATGGGGTCGTGGTGCGGGCGTTCGTGGTCGGCCGCGATGAGGACGCGTGGTTGCGAGTCAACAACCGCGCGTTCGCCACCCATCCGGAGCAAGGAGCGTGGACGGACGCAGACGTGTGGGAGCGCGAAGGCCAGGCTTGGTTCGATCCCACTGGCTTCCTGCTCCACGAGATCGATGGCCAGGTCGCAGCGTTCTGCTGGACGAAGGTGCACGCCGACCACGACCCGCCGCTCGGCGAGATCTATGTCATCGCCGTCGATCCGGAGTTCCACGGACGAGGTCTCGGCCGGGCGATGACCGTGGTGGGGCTGCGCTCACTGGCTGCCCGTGGGATCACCGTGGCCATGCTCTACGTCGACGCTGCCAACGTTCCCGCGGTGAGCCTGTACTACGACCTGGGGTTCACGGTGCACGAGGTGCAGCGTGCGTTCGTGCTCGATCCCGCCGATTGACCCAGGGTCACGTGCCGAGCAGCACGCCGACGCCGTAGGTGACGCTGGCGGCGACCGTGGCGATCGCGACCTGACGAGACGCCGAGAACAGGACCGACCTGCCGGTGAACCGGGCGAGAAGGCCGCCGACGATCGCGGCGCCGACGGCGGCGAGGACGACCGACGCGATCTTCGCGTTCGTCCCCGAGCCGAAGAGCCACGGCGCGAGCGGGATGAAGGCACCGAGACAGAAGGCGAGGAACGACGAGCCCGCCGCGGCCCAGGGCGACCCGAGCGAACCGGGGTCGATGCCGAGCTCGTCCCGAGCGTGGGCCTCGAGCGCGGTCTCCGGATCCTTCATCAGCTCGTTCGCGACCCTCGCGCGCCGTCTCCGGAGCGACGCCGCGCGCCATGTAGATGTGGGCGAGCTCGACGGTCTCGGCGTGTGGATGCCGATCGAGCTCGCGGCGCTCGACGGCGAGCTCGCGCTCGAGCAGCTCACGCTGTGCCTTCATTGACACGTACTCACCTGCCGCCATCGAAAACGCCCCCGCGACCAAGCCGGCGACCCCTGCAGTCCGCACGATCGCCGCCGTCGTGCCCGCGCCGGCGACACCGAGGATGAGCGAGACGTTCGACACGAGACCGTCGCTGACGCCGAAGACGGTGGCCCGGGCGACCCCACCCGTGACGCTGCGATGGTCGTGCTCGACGGGGGGAGCCAGCTCTGATGGACTCGGAAGGTCGGTCACGACTCGACCGTACCCCCGTAGCCTCTCCATCGTGCCCACTCGCTACGACGTGACCCGAGAGAGTCTGGCCGAAGTGCTCGATGGCCAACCTCGCTATCGCGTCGATCAGGTGTGGGACGCGCTGTACGACCAGATGCTCGAGCCTGCTGACGTGACGACGTTGCCGAAGGGCCTGCGCGCCAAGCTCGAGGCAGACCTTCCCGCGGCGCTCGAGTTGCTCGCCGAGTCGGTGAGCGACAGGGGCACCACGATCAAGTGGCTCTGGGGACTCGACGGCGGCGCTCGGGTCGAGACCGTGCTGATGCTCTATCCCGACCGCGCGACCGTGTGCGTGTCGAGCCAGGCGGGCTGCGCGATGGCGTGCGGCTTCTGCGCAACCGGCCAGGCCGGCTTCGAACGCCACCTGACCACCGGCGAGATCGTCGAGCAGGTGGTGCGGGCCACGAGGCGCGCACGCGAAGGCGGTCGCCGCGTGTCCAACGTCGTGTTCATGGGGATGGGCGAGCCGTTCGCGAACTACGACCGCACCTGGCAGGCGGTGGAGCGGATGCACGACGACATGGGGCTGTCGGCTCGCCATCTCACCCTCTCGACGGTCGGCATCACGCCCGGCATCAGACGCCTCGCGGCCGAGCGCCTCCCGGTGAACCTCGCCGTGTCGCTGCACGCCGCGAACGACGACCTGCGCAACGAGCTTGTGCCCATCAACCGGCGCTATCCCCTCGACGAGGTCGTGGCCGCATGTCAGGTCTGGATCGCCGCCCGCAACCGCCGGCTCTCGTTCGAGTGGGCGATGATCGACGGCGTGAACGACCGCACGCGAGATGCGGACGAGCTCGCCGGGCTGGCCATCCCGTTGCGCGCCCACGTGAACCTGATCCCGCTGAACCCCACGCCCGGGTGGCCGACGCGCGGCTCGTCTCGCGCCCGGGTCGTCGCATTCCGCGATCGGCTCCGCGAACGGGGCGTGAACGCGACCGTCCGCGCCAACCGCGGCACCGACATCGACGCGGCGTGCGGCCAGCTCGCCGCCGCCCTGATCTCTGACGGCAGGGTCAGCCGACCTGTGACGTTCGTCCGGCCCAGTACGGGCCGCGCAGCTCGCGCTTGAGGATCTTCCCCGAGCCCGTGCGGGGCAGCTCGTCCATGAACGAGATGCTGCGCGGCACCTTGTAGTTCGCGAGGTGCTCGCGCGCGTGCGCCATCACATCCGCATCGGTGAGCGTGCCCACGGGATGGACGACGACCACGGCGTGCACCGACTCGCCCCACTCCTCTGAAGGGATGCCGAACACCGCGGCGTCGTAGATGTTCTCGTGCTGCTCGAGCGCCGCTTCGATCTCGGCCGGGTAGATGTTCATGCCGCCCGAGATGATCATGTCCTTCTTGCGATCGCAGATGTAGAGGTACCCCTCGTCGTCGCGGTACGCGACATCGCCGACCGTGTGATAGTCGGACCGCATGTCGGCCTCGTACTTGTCGTGCTGCTTGTAGTAGTCCGCGAAGACCGCCGCCGACCGCAGGTAGAGCTCGCCGGGATGGTCAGGACCCGTGCCCGTCACCAGGTTGCCGTCGTCGTCGAACAGCACGATCTCAACCCCGGGGGCGGGTTTGCCGCACGAACCCGGCTTGCGCAGCTGATCCTTCGGTTCGAGCACGGTGTTCACTCCGAGCTCGGTCGAGCCGTACACCTCGAAGAGCGAGTCGTCAGGGAACTCGGCGAGATACATCTGCTTGAGCGCGAACGACCAGGGCGCGGCGTTGGCGATCATCCGCTTCATCGTGCTGTGGTCATACTTCGCCTTCACGTCCGCGGGGAGGCTGCAGATCATGCGGATGGGGGTGGGCGCCGAGAACGTGCAGGTGACCTTGTACGTGTCGACGAGCCGCAACCAGTCGACGGGGTCGAACTTGCGTTGGATCACCACCGTGTTGCTGAGCGCCTGCGCGACACCCATGAAGCCGCCCGGACCGGAGTGATACAGCGGGCCGGTCGTGATGTAGATGTCGTCGGGGACATAGCCGATCAGCGCCAGCAACGCCGCGCCCTGCTGCGGATCGCCCGCACTCGTGCGCAGCGCACCCTTGGGCTTGCCCGTCGTACCCGACGTGTAGATCATCGTGGCGCCCGGCTCGCCCGTGTCGGGCGGCACCGGATCACTTGTGGGCGCCGCCTCGACGAGGGGATCGACTTCGGTCATCCCGTCGGGGGCGCGACCGTCGAACACGAGGAAGTGCTCGACCTTCGGCACCTCGGCGCGGATCTGCTCGAACAGCGGTGCGAACTCTGCGTCGACGTAGACGATCGTCGCATCGCAGTGGTCGGTGACGTACGCCGCTTCTTCCGGCGACAGCCGGTAGTTGAGCGGCACGGCAGTGGCACCGATCTTGCGTGCGGCGTTCACGACCGTGACGACGCCAGGTGAGTTCTGACCGCACCACACGACCTTGCGACCGGGGCCAGCCCCCAGGCCGACGAGCACGTGTCCGAGCTGGTTGGCCCGAGCTTCGAGCTCGGAGAACGTCCATCGCGTGATCGAGCCGTCAGGACGGTCGTCGACGACGGCGAGCTTGTCGGGCATGGCCTGGGCGTAGAGGCTGAGGAAGTCCGGCATGGCCGCGCAGTCTGCCAGGCTCACCGCACCAGCACGGTCACGCCGTCGCTCGCCCGGATGGCCGACACGAGGCGTTCGCCGGGCGCGACCGCGGTGCCGGGCCAGAGGACGCTGCGCTCGACGACGCCCTCGACGGTCGCGCCGGCACCGATCACAGAGCCTCCCCCGCTGACCCACAGGTTGGCGGCGAGATACGAGGCCGGGGTGCCGCAGTCGAACCACGCGACCGCGCCAAGGTCCACGACGTCGAGGCGACCGGCAAGGGCGGCGGGTTGCCACGACGTGCGGTACAGGCCGCTGGGCACGGCCTCGAGTGCCCGGACCGCGGACCACGGCATGAGCGCGCCACACAGCTGCATCGCCGGGTCGAACGTGGCGGTGTCGGCAGCGAGCAGGCGCACGCGCTCACGGCCCCAAGACGCCACCGCCGCCCCGAGCGCAGCGTCAGTGACCAGGTCGGCGTTGACGACCACGACGTCGCGGCCATCGAGCCAGGCACGCAGGTTGCCGACCCCGCCGGCGGTGCCGAGCAGCTGATCTTCGACCGACAGGTGCACTCGTCCGGAGAGGTGGTCCTCGAGCTGCTCGCGGCCGTGATGCACGTTCACGGCGACGTCGGCTGTGACGGCTCGGAGGCGGTCGATCGCCCGGTCGACGAGCGCGACCTCGCCCACAGGGCACAGCGCCTTGGGCCGCAGACGAGTGAGCGGCGAGAGGCGGGTGCCGCCCCCCGCAGCGAGGACAATCCCTGCCAAACTGTCAGTCATGGAGACGCGCCGCTGGGTGAATCCGTCGCAGCCACAGACCCTTCAGATCGCCGTGTTCCTCCTCTACATCAATGCCGTGTTCAGCGCGCTCGGTGGCTTCATCGGATGGATCCCCTGGGGCCTGGTGCTCCTCGGCTGCATGGTGGGTGGAGGCTTCGGCATCGCAAACGAGCAGAAGTGGGGCTACGGCCTCGGGCTCGCCGCCGCGTTCTCGCCATTCATCCTCCGGTGGCTCTTCCTCGGCCCGAGCCACGTGTTCGGCGCCAACATCATCAACCTCATGTTCGAGGTCGCGTTGGTCGCGTTGCTCCTTCATCCCATGAGCCGCGACTACGAGCGCATCTGGTTCAAGTAGCCCCGAACGGCGTCGGTCGGCAATGATCCGGCCATGACGACGATCATCGATGGCATCGACGGGCTCAAAGCCAAGGTCGGCGAGCACCTCGGCTACAGCGAGTACGTGGAGATCACGCAAGAACAGGTGAACCTGTTCGCGGACGCGACCGGCGACCACCAGTGGATCCACATCGACGTCGAGCGCGGCGAAGTCGGGGCCGTTCGGCGGCCCGATCGCCCACGGGTATCTCACCCTGTCGCTCGGCCCCGCGCTGTCGCCGCAGATCCTGGCCGTGACCGGTGTGGCGATGGGCGTGAACTACGGATGCAACAAGGTGCGCTTCCCGTCGCCCGTGCCGGTCGGGTCCAAGCTGCGGCTCGGCGCGACGCTGCTGAGCGTCGAGGACGTGACCGGCGGCGCGCAGGTCACGATGGAGTTCGTGTTCGAAGTCGAAGGCGCGCCCAAGCCGTCGTGCGTGGCAGAGGTCGTGTTCCGCTACTACACCTGAGCTGCGCGCCGAGCTCACCGGAATTGCGGTATCACCTTCTCGGCGAGGAGCGTCAGCGTCTCGGTGTCGGGGTAGTCCGCGCACCACGGCACGAAACCGGTGCATCCGAGCTCGCGGTACTCATTGATGCGCTCGGCCACCTGCTCGGGCGTGCCCACGAGGTTCCCGGCCGCCCACGACTCGACAGGCTCACCCCAGAACGACCGAGAGCCCGCCGCCTTGACCTCGGCCTCCGTCGCACGGATGAACACCTCGGGTGACCATGTCTTGCGGATCTCGTCATAGTCGCGGCCGACGTCCTTGCAATGACCCTTCAACAGCTCACACTTCGCCGCGAACTCGTCGGGCTTGCCACCGAAGTTGGATCGGTCGGCGTGGCGAGCGACGACCCGTAGCGTGAGCTGCGGACCTCCTCCGCCGATCCAGATCGGAGGATGCGGTTGCTGCAGCGGCTTCGGATCGCAGTGCGCTCGATCCATCTTGTAGTAGTGCCCGTCGAAGCTCGTCTCGGGCTCGGACCACATCGACTTCACGATCTCCACGCACTCGCGCAGCATCCCGATGCGCACCTTCGGGGCGGGGAACTCGAAGCCGTACCCCTTGTACTCGTTGTCGTACCAGCCGGCGCCGATGCCCCAGTCGAGGCGACCGCCGCTGATCACGTCGATCGTCGAGGTGATCTTCGCGAGCACGCTCGGCTGACGGTACGAATTGCATCCGACCATCTGCCCGAGGCGGATGCGGCTCGTGCGCTGGCTGATCGCGGCGAGCGTCGTCCAGCACTCGAAGACCGCCTCGTGCGCGGGCCTCGGCACGTTGTGGAAGTGGTCGTACACCCAGACCGAGTCGTAGCCGAGCTGTTCGGCCAGCACCGCGATCTCGACCGCCTTCGCCCACTTCGCCTCGGCGCCGTCGATCGAGGACAGCTCCATCTTCCAGCCCTGCGGCAGGAACGCACCGAAGATCATCTCGTCGCTCATGGGCGCACCATACGCCGCCGTCGGGAGCGGCTCAGACGGGCAAGAGTCGCTCGACCTCGTGGTCGTCGATCGCGATCATGACCCGCTCGACCATCGCGTCCATCAGCTGACGACCGCGGTCGTTGCCGAGGTCCATGCTCGAGCCGATGACGGGGATGGTGAGCTGCGCGACGAAGCCAATGCGGTAGTCCAGCCAGAGGTCGTCGAACGAGTAGCCGGTGACGCCGCCGGTGACGAGGCCGGCGTGATAGCGCTCGAGGAGGGATCGCTCGTGGGCGCGGCGATCCTCGGGCGACAAGCTCTCCGCCAAGAAGTAGCTCACGTCGAGCGCTCCCATCCCCCGTACCGACAGCTGCCAGTCGATGACCGTCGCAGGCGAGCCGTCGGGGTGGTCGAAGAAGAAGTTGTCGAGACGGAAGTCCGTGTGAGCGATGGTGTTCGGCCGGCTTTCGACGATCCAGTCGAGCATCGCACCGATGCGGGGTTGGAAGGCCTCCGCGACCGCGAGCGCGTGGGCCGGGACCCGTGACGCAAATCGTTCGACGAGGGCCGGCCATACCGCCGCGTATTGGTCTTGGGTGGACTTGTACGCATCGTTGTTCATGGGTCGCAGCCACGTGAGGTCGTCCAGCTTCGGGTTCTCCCACCAGAACGAGTGCAGCGCGGCCGCGGCGTCCATCACGTGTCCCGCCTCGACCGGAGGGCATCCGACGACCTGGTCGCACATCCGGGCACTGGCGAGGTCCTCGAGCAGCAGCACGAACGACGTGCCGGCTTCGTCGATGTCGCTGTAGTACGCCGCGGGCACGCGGAGACCCGGCGTCGTCGAGCACTCCCGGTAGAACTGGACTTCGTTCACGTAGAAGCCGTAGTGCACGGAGATGCCGACGGTCTCGGGGTACGGCGACGCGATCTTGCCGATCATCGAGGACGGAAGCGCGGCGGCTCCGTTCGCGTAGGTCACGCGAAGCCGGGCCAACAACCCGAGGATCCCGACCCCCACGCCAACCGGTTCGATCTCGACGGCTGAGACCCGCTCGCCGAGCGCCTCAGTGAGCCATTCGGGCGTGAAGTCGTCGAGTGAAGCCGGGATCGGAAGGGGCATGCGTGGCACCGTACTGGCGGATTCGTGCCCAGGTGGGGAGGCGTTTAGTTTCGGAAAGATGGACCTGAACCTCGCGACTGCCCACGAGGCGATCGCCGCGGCGATCCCAGATCGAGAGTGCATCGTGTTCCGCGACAAGCGGTTCACGTGGGGTGAGATCACCGACCGCACACGCCGGCTCGCGAACGCGCTGTTGGCGCGCGGCCTCGGTGCGGTCGTCGAGCGGGAGCACCTCGCGGGTCACGAGTCCGGCCAGGACCACCTCGCCATCTACTTGCACAACGGCAACGAGTACCTCGAGGCGATGCTCGGCGCGTTCCGGGCGCGGCGTGGCGCCGTTCAACGTGAACTACCGCTACGTCGCCGAGGAGCTGCGCTACCTGCTCGCCGACTCCGGTGCGAAGGCGATCGTCTACCACTCCGCGTTCGCACCCACGTTGGCCGAAGTGCGCGCCTCACTTCCCGGCCTCACGGTGCTGCTCCAGGTGGCCGACGAATCCGGCAACGACCTGCTGCCCGGCGCCGAGTGGTACGAGGACGTGCTCGCCGGGTCGTCGAACGAGCCCCCCGCGGTCAGCCCGTCACCGGACGATCTGTACATCCTCTACACCGGTGGGACGACCGGCATGCCGAAGGGCGTGCTCTGGCGGCAGGCTGACATCTTCGTCGAGGCTCTCGGCGGCCGCCGCACCGACGGGGCTCCGATCGACAGCTACGAGATGCTGGTCGCGGGTGCGACCGGACCCGAAGGCGGGCTACGCGCGGTGCTCGCGCCGCCGTTCATGCACGGCGCCGGCCACTGGATGAGCTTTCTCACCTTCCACCGCGGCGGGACGGTGTTCATCCAGACTCACCCCGAGCGGCTCGACGCAGCCGACATCTGGTCGCTCATCGCTCGCGAGAAAGTCGCGTTCCTCCTGATCGTCGGTGACGCGTTCGCACGACCGTTGCTCGACGAGCTCGACCGCAACTCGCACGACCTCTCGTCGCTCACTGTGCTGCTCTCGGGCGGCGCGCCGCTCTCCGCTCCCCTGAAGCAGGAGTTCCTCGCTCATCTGCCCGCGCTCATCGTCGTCGACGGCCTCGGCTCGTCCGAAGCGGGTGGGCAGATGCAGCACGTGTCGGCGGGGGCGCGGCATCGACGGGCACGTTCATGCTGTCGCCGGGCAACCACGTGCTCTCGGCGGACCTCGCCCGCGAGCTCGGCGAGGACGACGAAGAGATCGGATGGCTCGCGAAGTCGGGACGGCTCGCGCTCGGCTACCTCGGCGATGCGGACAAGACCGCGCGGACATACCCGACCGTGAACGGCGTGCGCTACGCGGTGCCGGGCGATCGCGGCTCGTGTGCGGCCCGGGATGATCGTCGAGCTGCACGGCCGCGACTCGGTGACCATCAACTCGGGCGGCGAGAAGATCTTCGCCGAGGAGGTAGAGCACGCGCTCCGCCACCATCCCGCGGTCTACGACGTCGTGGTCGCGCCCCGGCCATCTGACCGGTGGGGCCAAGAGGTCGTCGCCATCATCCGTCTTCGTGAAGGCATCGAGGCGACCGACGAGCTCCAGGCCGAGCTGCTCGACGAGAGCGAGAAGCACATCGCTCGGTACAAGCTGCCGAAGGCGTTCGTGTTCGTGGACGAGGTGGTGCGTTCGCCATCGGGCAAGGCCGACTACCGCTGGGCGCGCTCCGCAGCGTCCGCCTGAGCCGCACGCGCCGTTCACGCGGGCAGACTGGGGTCGTGGACCACCTGGTGCGCGACCTGCTCGAGGTCATGATCCTCGTCGCGGTGATCGGCATGTTGGTGTCGGCGATCAGGCGGTTGCGGCGCGGTCAGATCCGCATCGTGCGGTGCCAGGAGTGCGGACGCCCGACGTCGCGTGCCTACCCGAGCTGCAAGCACTGCGGTGCGGTCCGCGCCGAGCCGTGAGCCGACCGCTTCCGCAGGGTGAAGAGAAGACACGCGCGGTGCGGGCGATGTTCGACGCCATCGCACCCCGCTACGACCTCGTCAACCGCATCATGACCTTTCGCATGGACGTCGGATGGCGCAAGCGCACGGTCGACGACCTCGCGCTGCCTGGTGGCTCGATCGTCCTCGACCTCGCCTCGGGCACCGGCGACCTGTCGCGCGAGCTGCACGCCCGTGACATCGAGGCGATCAGCGTCGATCTCTCAGAAGGGATGCTGCCGCGCCGATCGCAGCGGTGTGCCTCGGGTCCTCGCCGACGTGCTGCAGCTCCCGTTCCGGGACGCGGACGTCGACGGCGCGACGTGCGGCTTTGCGCTGCGTAACCTGCGTGAGCTCCCCGCCTTCTTCGCGGAGCTCGCACGGGTGGTGCGCATCGGCGGCCGGGTCGCGCTGCTCGAGGTCTCCATACCCGAGAGCCCGCTGATGCGTTGGGGGCACGGCATCTACTTCGGGCACGTCGTGCCTGTCATCGGCGGATGGCTGTCGGACGGCGAGGCCTACCGGTACCTCCCCCGCTCGGTCGAGTACCTGCCAGAGCCCACCGAGCTCGTCGAGATGTTCCGCTCCGCAGGGTTCGCGGACGCTCGACGGGTCGCGCTGTCGGGCGGCATCGCCCAGCTCCTCACGGGTACGCGGTCGTGATCGCGCGCACCAGGCGCCTCGACGCCGACGTCGACTTGCTCGCGGTGGCTGGCCCGACCGGATTCCTCTTCGAGGAGCACGGCGCTGGGCTCGCGGGACGGGGGGTCGCAATGCGCGTGGCGCTCGCCGATGCTCGAGCGGCGCTCGCCGCGATCCACACCGAGGACGAGGTGGGGCTCCCCGGCTGTGGTCCCGTTGCGTTCGGCGCGCTCCCCTTCACACCCGGCCGCGGGGAGGTCGTCGTCCCCGAGCTCGTCGTCGGGCGAACCGCCGACGGCGCGCGCTGGATCACGACGATCGGGCCGATTGGCACGGTCACCCCTCCCATCGAATGCGCCGCGCCGACACCCCGCCCCGGCTGGGCCGCCGACATCCGCATCACGTCGAGCCGTCCGCCCCAGGCGTGGCAGCGAGCGGTTGCGACCGCGCGAGACCACATCAGGACCGGCACTCTCGACAAGGTCGTGCTCGCCCGCGAGCTCGTGGTCGAGGCATCAGAGTCGATCGACGTGGTCGGCGTGCTCGCGCGGCTGCGTTCCGCATTCGCGTCGAGCTTTGTGTACTCGGTAGACGGGCTCGTCGGCGCGAGCCCCGAGCTCCTCGTGTCCCGCACAGGCGATGTCGTGCGATCGCATCCCCTCGCAGGGACTGCGCCCCGAAGCGGCGACCCCGCCGTCGACGCCCGCCTCGCGAGCTCGCTCGTCGCGTCGACGAAGGACCAGCTCGAGCACCGCCTCACCATCGCCATGGTCCACGACACCCTGCTGCCCTGGTGCTCGTATCTCGACGAGGAGGCAGAGCCTTCCATCGTGGCGGTCGCCAATGTGCAGCACCTCGGCACGTTGGTCGAAGGGAGGTTGTCGAAGCCGCTGCCATCGGTGCTCGACCTGGTCGCTGCGCTGCATCCCACGCCGGCTGTCGGTGGGTTCCCTCGCGACACCGCGCTCGAGATGATCGACCAGCTCGAGGACCTCGACCGCGGCCGCTACGCCGGACCGGTCGGCTGGGTCGATGCCGCGGGGAACGGGCGGTGGGCGGTGGCACTGCGCTGCGCGCAGATCGACGGGTCGACCGCCCGCCTCTACGCCGGAGTCGGAGTCGTGCGCGACTCCGATGTCGACGCCGAGCTCGCGGAGACGCAAGCGAAGTTCGCCGCGATGCTCGGCGCCTTGCTCCGCCCGTAACATCTCCGTCGCCGACTTCCGCCGGCGACTGCTCACTTCGTTCGACAATCGGTGCTGCGCACACCCGGGCGGCGCACTGCGCCGCCCCTCACATCTCCGTCGCCGGCTTCCGCCGGCGACTTCAGCCGAGCGCCTCCACGACCGCGCGGTTGACCGTGTCGTGCGCGGTGACGTTGGCGGAGCGTTCGGTACGCACGCGCATGATGCGCACGCCGGTGCCGTCACCGACGGCTGCGACCTCCGGGACTCCGTGCACCGCGGCGAGGGCGACAAGGTCGACACCGTGGGGCGTGCCGAACAGCCGCTCGAAGGTCTCAGGCGCGAGGGCAGTCGCCTGCGGCAGGAACGAGAAGATGCCGCCGCCGTCGTTGTCGACGACCACGATCGTGAGGTCGAGGTCGCGGCCGGCGGCACCGAGCAGGCCGTTCGTGTCGTGCAGCAGCGCGACGTCGCCGATCAACAGCACCGTCGGCCGGCCCGACCCGAGGGCCACGCCGACCGCCGTGGACACGACCCCGTCGATGCCGTTCGCGCCTCGGTTCGCATGGACGTCGACACCCGATCGAGGGGCCGCGAACCACTCCACATCGCGCACTGGCATGGAGGAGGACAGCACGAGCGCGGACCCGTCCGCGAGCGACGCCATGACATCCCGGGCCACCGCGGGCTCGGTCGGCTCGCCGAAGCTCGCGAGCGCGGTCGCGATCGCCTGTTGGGCGAGCGTCTCGGCACGCGACCAGCGCGCCAGCCACGGCGTTGCCGCTGCGGATGCACCCGCGAGGCGCTTCGTGAGCGCTGCGACGACGCGCGCCGGGGTCGGCCACGACGACGAGCGTCGCGGTGTGATCGGGGTCGACCCACGCGCCGCTGCCGGTGCACGACGACCTCGCGCGCGCCGGAGCCAGCGACCCACTGGGCGAGCACCTTGGATGCCGGTTGCTCGCCCAGCCGGAGCACCACCTCGGGCCGATGGTCTCTCGCGAACCGCTCGTGGCGAAGCATCGAATCGAATGCGGCGATCGTCGTGCGTGCCGAAACGCGCGCACCGGACCGTGGGTCGGCGAGCACGGGCCATCCGAGCCGTTCCGCGAGGCCGTGGACCGCGGCACCGCCCGTGCCTCGCCCCGCGATCACCACCCCGCGCACGGCGTCGAGCGCCGTTGCGAGCGCGTCGACGGCCGCGTCGTCGAGCTCGGTTCGCTCTTCGACCACGGTGTGCCAAGGACGGCCGTCCGAGCGGCCATCCGGCAGCGGGCCGGGCTCTCCGACCAGCGGATCACGGAACGGAAGGTTGAGCTGCACCGGCCCCGGCCCGCGTCCGCCCGCGCCGAGGGCTTCGGCAGCGGCGCGCGAAGCGAGCGATCGCCAGGACCCGCGGGTCGCCTCGTCGGGCGTACCCGCGTCGGCAAACCAGCGCGCCGAACGACCGTAGAGATGGGTTTGATCGATCGTCTGCGGCGCGGCCACGCCTTGCAGCTCGGGAGGCCGATCGGCGGTCGCGGCGATCAGCGGCACGCCGCTCTGATGGGCTTCGACGATTGCCGGGTGCAGCTCGACGGCAGCAGTGCCGCTGCTCGTGAGCACGATCGCGGGCCGGTCGGTCGCCAGGCCGAGCCCGAGGGCGATGAACGCCGCGCTGCGCTCGTCGTGATGCACGTGCATCCGGATGCGGGCTTCGGCGGCGAGTGCCACCGCGAGTGGTGTCGACCTCGACCCGGGACACACGACGGCGTCGGTGATGCCCGCGCGCGCCCACTCGTCGACGAGGGTGGCGCAGAAGGTGGCCGCAGTCGTGATCGCCATGCCCTCCTATCCTGCCCTGGTGGCGCCCCTCGTCCTCGTCCACGGGTTCACGCAGAACCGGAACTGCTGGGGTTCGATCGCCACGACGCTTGCGACGAGGCACGAGGTCGTCGCCGTCGACGCGCCCGGCCATGGCTCCGCTTCGGCGGTTCGTGCGAACCTCTGGGAGACCGCCGACCTGCTCGCGGAGACCGCCGCGGGGAATTACGTCGGCTACTCGATGGGGGCGCGCATGGCCCTGCACGTGGCGGTCGCGCATCCGACGCAAGTCGAGCGGCTCGTCCTCGTCAGCGGGACCGCAGGCATCGAGGACGCACAGGAGCGCGCGGCACGAGTCGAGCGCGACGAAGCATTGGCGCGGTCCCTCGAAGCCGATGGCCTCGACGAGTTCCTCGCACGCTGGCTCGACCAACCGATGTTCTCGACGCTGCCGATCACCGCCCGCGACGACAAAGCGCGCCGTGAGAACACGGTCGCCGGGCTCGCATCGAGCCTTCGGCTCGCGGGCACGGGATCGCAAGAACCCCTCTGGGATCGGTTGCCGTCGCTGTCGATGCCCGTCCTGCTCGTAGCGGGCGAACGCGACGACCGGTTCGTCGCGGCGGCTCGCCGGATGGCGTCGGCCATCGGACCCGGCGCGACCGTCCAGGTGATTCCTGGCGCGGGACACGCGTGCCATCGCGAGCGTGAGGATGCTTTCAACACGATGCTGCTCGCCTGGCTCGCTCAGGGCACGTAGCAGAGGCCGATCGCGAGCAGCACGCCGAAGACGATGATCAACCGGCCGGTGCCGCCGAGCACAGGGATGAGCGCGGGTCCCTTCGCTCCCTCGAGCACGATCTGCACCGGGCGTCGCGCGACGACGACTCCGATGAATGCAAGCGCGGCAAGCGGACGGCCCAGCGCACCGAAGACGGGCAGCACCAGGAACGAGATCAGGATCAGCAGGCAGTACAGCCAACGCGTGCGGTGATCGCCGAGCCGCACCGCCAGCGTGCGCTTCCCCGCGGGACCGTCGGTCGGGATGTCGCGCAAGTTGTTGGCGACGAGCAACGCGGTGATGAGCAGGCCGACGGGGATCGCTGCGACGACCGCGACCGCCGTGATCTTCTCGATCTGCACGTAGGCAGACCCGATCGTGGCGACGAGACCGAAGAACACGAACACGAACACCTCGCCGAGCCCGAGATAGCCATAGGGCTTCGGCCCGCCCGTGTAGAAGTACCCAGCGAGGAACGACAACGCGCCGACGAGCAGCAGCCATGGGCTCACCGCGATCGCCAGCGCGAGGCCCGCAGCCGCGGCGACCAGCATCGACCCGAGCGCGGCCTTGCGCACCGCCGTCGGCGTCGCCAGGCCGGAGGCGACGAGGCGGACAGGACCGACTCGCTGCGCGTCGGTGCCGCGGACACCGTCCGCGTAGTCGTTCTGGGTATTCGTACCGACCTGGATCGCGAGCGCGACGACCATCGCCGCGGCCGCTCGCCAGGCGATGACGCCACCCGCTCCGACTGCGCACGCCGTACCGACGATGACCGGCACGACCGAGGCCGGCAGGGTGCGCGGTCGGGCCCCGAGGACCCACTTGTTCACGTGTTCACGTCACGGCCGGCGCGGGAACTTCGAGAAGTCGGGCGGCCGCTTCTCGACATACGCAGTCGCGGCCTTCCTGCGCCTCGTCACTCATGTAGAAGAGCATCGTCGCGTCGCCGGCGAGCTGTTGGATGCCCGCGAGCCCGTCGTCAGCCGCGTTCATCGACGACTTGATCATCCGCAGCGCGATCGGCGAGAGCTTCATCATCTTGCGGCACCACGCGACGGTCTCGCGTTCGAGGTCCGCGAGCGGCACGACGGTGTTGACGAGTCCCATGTCGAGCGCTTGCTGTGCGTCGTACTGGTCGCAGAGGAACCAGATCTCGCGGGCCTTCTTCTGGCCGACGATGCGAGCGAGGAGGCCCGAGCCGTATCCGCCGTCGAACGAGCCGACCTTGGGGCCGGTCTGGCCGAAGCGCGGCGTTGTCGGCCGCGATCGTGAGGTCACAGACGACGTGGAGCACATGGCCACCGCCGATCGCGTACCCGGCCACCATCGCGACGACCGGCTTCGGCGTGCGTCGGATCTGGATCTGGAGATCGAGGACGTTGAGCCGGCCGATGCCCTGCTTGGCGACGTCGTCGTCGCCGATGTAGCCGTCGTCGCCGCGGATGCGCTGGTCGCCGCCCGAGCAGAAGGCCATGTCGCCTTGGCCGGTCAGCACGATCACGCCGACCTCGGGATCGTCACGCGCGACGTTGAACGCATGCGACAGCTCGAACAAGGTCTGAGGGCGGAACGCGTTGCGCACCTCTGGCCGGCAGATCGTGATCTTGGCGATGCCTTCGGCCGTGTCGTACGAGATGTCGCCGTAGTCACCCGAGCGGTTCCACTCGATGGGGGCGTAGAGCGCGTCGTCGGCGGTGTCGCGGGTGCTGGTCATCGGGCCTCAGCATGGCAGCCCGGTAGGTTCGGGCGCATGCCCGAGCTCGTGGCGCTCTCTGTCCCGAGCCGCCGCTTCGACGACGACCTGCGCCGCGCATGGGACGACGGCAACGCGGCTTTTCCCCTCGACTCGCGCCTCGCTCGCCCTGCGCGCGAGGCCGTGCTGACCGCGATGGCACCCACGGTGGTGCAGGACGCGAACGGCGACCGAACCCGATGGCCCGGTGGGCGCCCGGTCGAAGCCGGCGATGCCCTCGTCGTCGCGACGAGCGGCACGACGGGTGCTCCTCGCGGGGTCGTGCTCACCCACGATGCGGTGCGGGCGTCCGCGATCGCGACGAGCGATAGAGTCGCGGTCGATCCCCGCACTGACCGATGGCTCGCGTGCCTGCCGCTCGCGCACGTCGGAGGGCTGTCGGTCGTCACTCGGGCGCTCGTGACCGGCACGCCCCTGACGATCCTCCCGGGGTTCGACGCGGACGCGGTGGAACAATGGGCTCATGATGGCGCGACGCTCGTCTCGCTCGTGCCGACTGCGTTGCGCCGCATCGATCCGTCGCTGTTCCGCGTGATCGTGCTCGGCGGCGCGGCTCCGCCCGAGGCACTTCCGACCAACGTCATGACGACATACGGCATGACTGAGACCGGCAGCGGCGTCGTGTACGACGGGGTACCGCTCGGCGGCGTCGAGGTCGCGATCAACGAGGAGGACGGCAGCATCATGCTCAAGGGCCCGATGCTGCTGCGCTGCTATCGCGACGACACCGATCCGAAGCACTCGGGAGGGTGGCTCACGACCGGTGACATCGGCGAGCTCGATACGGACGGCCGGCTCGTCGTCCACGGTCGCCGCGACGACCTGATCATCACCGGCGGGGAGAACGTATGGCCCGACCCGGTCGAGAAGGTCCTTGCCGAGCTCTCGAGTGTCGAAGACGTCGCGATCGCCGCCCGCGACGACGAGGAGTGGGGCCAACGGGTCGTCGCCTTCGTCGTCCCCAGCGCGGATGGTCCGCCGACGCTGCACGCGCTCCGCGATGCGGTGAAGACCGCGCTTTCACCCCACGCGGCCCCCCGCGAGCTGGTGCTCGTCGACGAGATCCCCAGGACGAGCCTCGGGAAGGTCCGTCGCAGCGCGCTCCCCCCGCCTCAGTAGCCTCCGGCGGATGTCAGGACGCCTCGCGGACAAGGTCGCAGTCATCACAGGCGGTGCCTCGGGCATCGGCCTCGGCATCGCCACACGGTTCGTCGCGGAAGGCGCGTCGGTCGTGCTCGGCGACGTGAACGAGGCCGCGCTCGCTGCCGCATGCGACACCCTGGGCGCGGCATCGTCGGTGGTCACCGACGTCACCGACGAGGCCGCCATCGAGCAGTTGTGCGCGCTCGCGGTCGAGCGCCACGGTCGCCTCGACATCGGCGTGAACTCCGCGGGTCTCGGCGCCTTCTCCCCTGTTGTCGACCAAGACACCCTGACGTGGGACATCGTGATGGCGGTCAACCTCCGCGGCGTGATGCTGTCGATGAAGCACGAGGCTCGGCAGATGATCTCCTGCGGCAACGGGGGTTCGATCATCAACCTTGCATCGCTGAACGCGGTGCAACCGGCCGAGGGAATGGGCCTCTACTGCGCGACGAAAGCAGCCGTGGATATGCACACGCGCTGCGCGGCGATGGAGCTCGGACCCCACGGCATCCGCGTGCAATTCGATCGGCCCCGGGCTCGTCGACACGCCGCTCGCCGGGATCCTCAACCAGACTCCCGTGATCAAGGCGTCCTTCGTCGAGAACGCACCGCTGGGCCGTACGGGTACTCCCGCCGACGTTGCCGGCGTCGCGCTCTTCCTCGCATCTGACGATGCGTCGTTGATCACCGGCGACCTGCTGTTGGTCGACGGCGGAGCGCACACGAAGCGCTACCCCGAGCTCGCCAAGCTGCTCTCGGGCGAGGGCTGAGGGCTACGCGGAAAGCCCGGAGGGCGTTACGAGCGCGGCGGAGCCGCGCGGTTGTGGGCAACCCCCGCCCCGCCGTCGATCACATAGGTCTCGCCGGTGATCCAGGAGGCGAGGTCGCTGGCCAAGAACGTCGCGAGGTGAGCGATGTCTTCGGGCTCACCGAGACGCCGAGTCGGCATCGACCGGGCGAGCCCCTCACCGAAGTTGTCGACGAGCATCTGCGCGAAGTCGGTCTTCACGAGACCGGGCGCGATGCCGACGACCCGTACCTTCGGGCCGAGCTCGCCGCCGAGCTGGCGGGTCAGGTGGATGAGCGCGGCCTTGCCGATGTTGTAGACGCCGAGCAGGCCCTCCGACCGCAGCCCGCCGACGGACGCGATGTTCACGATCACGCCGCCGTTCTCCTTCATCCACTGCCGCCACGCCGCCTGCGACCAGAAGATGGGCCCTTTGAGGTTGACCTGCATCGTCTTGTCGTAGCGACCCTCGTCCACCTCCATGATCGGGCCCGCGTACGGGTTCGTCGCGGCGTTGTTCACGAGGATGTCGATGCGTCCGAATCGCTCGATCGTCGCGGCGACGCACTGCTCAGCCGACTCGACGTCACCCGCGTTCGCGGCGAACACGTGGGTCTCACCGTCGATCTTGGACGCGGCCGCGACCAGCTGATCGAGCTTGCGCGACGACAGCATCACCTTCGCTCCCGACTCCGCGAAGCTCGACGCGATCCCGAAGCCGATGCCCTTCGACGCGCCAGTGACCAGTGCGACCTTGCCTTCGAGGCTCACCTGCATGAACGCCGACACTAAGCCTTCGTCGCCGTCGTCCGCTTCGCTTCCGTCGGCTCCGGTCGCTTCGCTCCACAATCGGTGCTTCGCGCACCCGGCGGCGCATTGCGCCGCCCCTTATAACCTGCTCGGGGTGAACCGGCTGGCTGATGAGACGTCCCCGTACCTCCGCCAGCATCGCGACAACCCGGTCGAGTGGTACCCGTGGGGACCTGAGGCGCTGCAGACGGCGGCGACCGACGACAAGCCGATCCTGCTCTCCGTCGGCTACTCGGCGTGCCACTGGTGTCACGTGATGGCCCACGAGTCCTTCGAGGACGCCGAGGTCGCGACCGCCATGAACGAAGGCTTCGTGTGCATCAAGGTCGACCGAGAAGAGCGGCCCGACGTCGACGCGATCTACATGGAAGCCGTGCAGGCGATCTCCGGGCACGGCGGCTGGCCGATGACCGTGTTCATGACCGCCGACGGCAAGCCGTTCTTCGGCGGCACCTACTACCCGAAGCCGCAGTTTCTCCACCTACTGGGTGCGATCACCGACGCGTGGCGCGACCGTCGTGAGGAGCTGCTCGACCAAGCCGGCCAGATCACCGACTCGCTCGACCGCATGGCGAAGCTCACCGCGCCCGACGGTCAGACGCTTCCCGGCACGGACGTGCTGAACGCGGCCCTGCAGCAGATCGGCTCGCAGTTCGATCCCGAGTGGGGCGGGTTCGGAAAGGCTCCGAAGTTCCCTCAGGCCATGACGCTCGAGCTCTGCCTCCGCGCCCACGCGCACGCCGGCGGCGACGGAGCCGGCACGGTCGTCACGACCTCTCTCGATGCGATGGCGTCGGGCGGCATGTACGACCATCTCGGCGGGGGGTTCGCCCGCTACTCGGTCGACGCGTTCTGGATGGTCCCCCACTTCGAGAAGATGCTCTACGACCAGGCGTTGCTCGCCCGCGTCTACCTCCACGGATGGCAAGAGCTCGGCGAGGAGCGCTGGAGGCAGGTGCTCGACGAGACCGTCACCTACGTTCTGCGCGACCTTCGACAGCCCGAAGGCGGGTTCTCGTCGGCCGAGGACGCGGACTCCGAGGGCGAGGAAGGCCGCTTCTACGTCTGGCGCATCGAGGACATCGAGGAGGTGCTCGGCGACCTCGCGCCCGCGGCGATCGAGTGGTACGGCATCACGAAGTCCGGGAACTTCGAGGGTTCGAACATCCTCCATCGACCCGTGCGCGGCGACCTCATCCGGCCCGCGGCGATCGAGGAGGCCCGAGAGAAGCTGTTCGACGTGCGCGAGCTGCGCGTGCGCCCGGGACTCGACGACAAGGTGCTCACCGAGTGGAACGCGCTGATGCTCGACTCGCTGGCTCGCGCCGCGGCAGCGACGCAGCGCCGCGACTGGCTCGAAGCCGCGATCGCCAACGCGGAGTTCCTGGTCGACAACCTGCGCCGCGAGGACGGACGGTGGCTCCGCTCGTGGCAGCACGACGGCGGCGCTCGCCACCTCGCGTTCGCGGCCGACCACGCCGCGCTGGTCCAGGCGTTCGTCTCCCTCGCCGAGGCGAGCGGCGAGAAGCGGTGGATCGCGGAGGCGATGGCGACCGCCGACGCGTTGCTCGACCTCTTCTGGGATGCGGAAGGCGGCGGCGTGTTCACGACCGGCAGCGACGGCGAAGTCCTCGTGACCCGACCCAAGGACCTGCTCGACAACGCCACCCCGTCCGCGAACAGCATGGCGGCGCTCGGGCTCCTGCGCCTCGCCGCACTCACAGGCGAACGGCGCTACCTCCACCATGCCGAGCAGATCCTCGCTCTCGTCGGATCGCTCGCCGCCACCCACCCGCTCGCGTTCCCCGAGCTGCTCTGCGCGGTCGACCTGCATCGCTCGGGCGCGACCGAGATCGCCGTCGTCGGCGACCGCAAGGACCTCGTCTCGGTCGTGCACGGGCGTTACCTGCCGAACGCGGTGCTCGCATGGGGCGAGCCGTACGACTCGCCGCTCTGGGAGTCACGCCGCGACGGCTTCGCCTACGTGTGCCGCGACTACGCGTGCCTCGCTCCCGTCGACACGGTCGACGCGCTCGCCGCGCAGCTCGCGGCCTCGGCCGCGCCGCCCGTCCCGACCGGAACCTGACCCTCTGGCGCCACGTCCAAGTGCGGAGACACCAGTGTGATCACGGCCGCGGGTTCTCCGCTCGGCGGGCGACGGTGAGCATTGCGAGGAGATGTGCAGTCACGCGTCCACCATGCTCCTGCACCCGTTGGTGGACGCGGGCGACGAGGTCAGCACGAGCAGGCTCCGGCAGCTCCTTGACGCCGGACTGCGTCGAAAGATTGATTGCGTAGCCGTCTGCAGTGAACGTGACCTCGAACAATCGGCGCGTGATCGTCGGTTCCTCGAACACTCCGGACGCCCGTACGGCCGGTGCAAGGTCCAGGATGAGATCCGGGTGCATCGTCGAAGGATCGAACGGCAGGCCGACGGCTTCCCAGTCGTCCTGCACGTCCCACCAGAACCTCTCCGCTGTTTCCGGAATCGCCCATGGGGTAGCAAGGACCACGAGGTGTCCGCCGGCGCGCAGTACAGCGGCTGCCTTGGCGAAGCGGATGACCGGGTCGATCCAGTGAAACGAATTGCACGCAAAGACGGCGTCGAAGCGTGCTCTGCCGGGATCCCAGGTCTCGAACGATGCCGTCACGATGTCGACGTGCGAGAAGGATGCAAGGTTCCGTCTCGCTCGCTCGGCGAGCTGCGGTCCCAGTTCCACCGCGACGACCTGCAGTCCTCGTGCTGCGAGTTGTCGCGTGGCTTGGCCCGTGCCGGGTCCGATCTCGACGACCATCGATCCCGGGGCGAGTGAGGCCAGTCGCAGTGCCTCATCGAAGACGTCGCCGGGTGCCACAGGTCGGGAGCGGTCGTAGGCCTCCGCGTCCTGATCAAACGTCGCCCGCAGCACTTCGCGCTGATCGCTCTCCCATGGTGGTGTGACGTCGCGCTCCGCCCCATCCTCCGGTTCGTTCGCTTGGTGAGCCTCAACCACGAGCGAATGTTCTCATCCGATCGCCGGCGATTGTTGAGGGGGGTGGAGCGTTCGGCCTGCAAGACGTGGCACGATCGACCCGCGGCGGGGAAGATGGCTTCGCCGCGGACCCTTCGGGTGCGCTGGGGCCATTGCCATGACCGGAATCGAAGCTTCGACCTCTCCCCCTCCCTTGCCGCGCTGGTTCGGACCGAGAGCAAACCCAGATGACCCGGCCGTCTCGGCCCTGATCGCCCGCGTCGCGCGCGGGGCCGGATGGGCAGACATCGGCGGTGGGCTCAACCTCAACCTGCGGATAGACGCTGAGCCGCCGATCGTCCTCCGGGTTCACCGGCCCTGGGTCCGCCGAGGGCGGGTGGCGGGACTACGGCGCCTGCGGGAACGGGTCCAGCGGACGCACGTCCGCGTCGCTCGGCCGATTCCGATTTCCGGCTGCGACCTCCTGAGGGTCGCTGATCGTTGGGCTGAGCTCGAGGAGTTCATCGATCACGTGCAGCCACGGGCAGACGAGGACTCCTACGTCCGCCTGTTCGAGGAGCTCGGGCGCGTGCACACGGCGCTCAAAGCAGTCTGGGAGCCCAGTCCGCCCGAACCCCTCGACGACCACAGAACCTTCAACCAGCTGCGTTACTCGATCGCCTTCACACGCCGCCGGCTCGGCCCCCGCAGCGAGCCGGTCGTGCAGCGGATGCGCCAGCTGACTGGCGAGCTCTCCAAGCTTCGGAAGGAGGTCGAGCTGCCATGCACTCCGATTCATGGGGACTACAAATTGGCCAACGCGGGTGAGCTGCCAGACGGCTCATGGGCCACCTTCGACCTGGATTTCGTGAGGGTCAGGGAGCGGCTGTACGACATCGCGGCCAGCGTGCACCACGTCGCACCGAGCGGCGAATTGCTCGAGCCGCGACGACTGCTCGACGCCTACGAAAGCACCGCTCCGGAACCGCTGACTCGCGACGAACACCGTTGGCTCCCCGGGGCTCTCGCCCTGGTGCCCCTGCACTGGGCTGCCACCGCAGGGCTCGTGGGCGACGGCATCCGCGAGGCTGAGCGCGCGATGACCGCCGCCGAGGCCTGGTGGTCGCGCCGGGCTGAGCTCTCGTCGTAGTCCGGTGGCCACGCGAGCAAGGGAGAGCACCCAATGAGACCGCTTCGATACTCGATCAACGTCACGCTCGACGGCTGCTGCCATCACGAGGCAGGGCTCCCCCCGGACGAGGAGTCGATGCGCTACTGGACCGCTGAGATGGAACGAGCCGACGCGTTGCTATTCGGCCGTGTGACCTACGAGATGATGGAGTCCGCGTGGCGGCAGCCGGCCATGGGCACGTGGCCTGACTGGATGGATGAGTGGGAGATCCCGTTCGCCGAGACCATCGACCGGGCGAAGAAGTACGTCGTGTCGAGCACGCTGAGCGGGGTCGATTGGAATGCCGAGCTGGTGCGAGGCGACGTGGGGCAAGCGGTTCAGCGGCTCAAGCAGGAGCCAGGCGAAGGCCTGTTCGTGGGTGGCGTGACGCTCCCATTGGCGTTGGCAGATCTGGGACTGATCGACGAGTACGAGTTCCTTGTGCAGCCGGTCCTTGCTGGACACGGGCCGACATTGCTTGCCGGTCTGCGCGAGCGCATCCAGCTCGAGCTGGTGGATCGCCATGAGTTCCGGTCGGGGGCGGTCGCCGTACGATTCCGGCCGACGCGAGGTACGGCGTGACGTGACCTGTCCTGGCGCCTTGGCCGCTGGATCGCGACAGAACGACGGTTCCGGTGGGCGGTGCAAGCCGACGCCGCGACATCTGTCCCGGCCCGGACGTCGGCCATAGTTGCCAATCTGCTCGCCGTCTGGGGTGAGAATGAGCTTTGTTCAGGGGGATGTCTCCTCCGGCCTGCAAGCCCAAGCGCATTACGGGCAATATCTGTACGCGTGGTCATGCGGAGTCACGATGACGAGACTGCAATGGCTCGGACTGGCGAGTCGCCCTTGACGCAGATGGCACCGTCGCGACGGGTCGACCCGAGCGCCCGCATGCAGGTTTACTTTCAAGGATTCCTGGATGCCTCCTGCTTTCTCTACGCGCAGGCGAACGCGTATAAGGCTCTGACGGGCAACCGGGTAACCCGCGAACACTGGAATCGGGCAATCTCGCGGCTTCCGATTCAGCGCGGTTCCTCGGCGGACCCGGCGCAACAGATCTCGGCCATGACGAGGCCGCGCAGCTCATCCGAGACATCCTCGGAGCATTCAGTGACCCGGGAGAGACCTTCACGCTCGACAAATTCAGCCCGTCTACCGGGATCACGGACTTCTGCGGCGCAATCTCGTCCGACAGCGTTGTCGTGTTCGCCTACGGAGGCCCCAGCGAGTTTCAGCATCCTGCGAGCCACATTGTGTGCGGCGTTGCGACGAGCGACGACTGGGCGCAGTTGCATCTCGCGTGCTCGACAGCGTTCTCGAGCCGGTACCTGCAGTGCGGCGAGTACCTCGAGCGTCATCACCCGGATCTCGGCCGTTGGTCCAACGACTCGATTCCGGCCGATAGCGAAGTGGTGGTCGCGCCGAACTTCCGATGGAGAGTCACGATTGCAGAACGGGCTGGTTGAGCGCAGAACTGCCGATCTGCTCGCCGTCTCAGGAGGGAGTGCGCATTAGAGGGGTGTATTCATTCGCGCCTCCCGCAGACGCGCCCGGCGCTTCGCAAGCGTCAGGTTCATCGCGACGCTCAGCGCCCGAACGCCCACGCCACCATCAACGGGAACTCCTCACCCCAGAAGGCGCCGCCGTGCTCCCCGTCCCGCTGCATCATGGCAACGTCGGCGTCTGCATTGCCCAGCGCGTCCGCCCACCGCCTCGCATTGTCCAGGAAGAACTGCTCTTGGTTGCCAGCGACGAGGTAGACGCGGGGAAGCGGACTCGGCAGCACCGCCGGCGGCTTGTAGCCGGCCGCCGGGCGACGCAGAGAAGACCGTGCCGTAGACGTCCGGATGGCGAAGCCCCAAGGCGAGCGCTAGCTCACCCCCGAGGGACGCACCCCACACGGCAGTGCGCTCGGCGGGCAACGCGACGCCGAAACGCGACGCAACCCATCGACCCACGTCGTCGACGAAGAACTCCTCGTGTGCTGCGAACCGTTCAGCGTCAAAGCCCGGCACGTACTCATGAAGCCGCCCATCGTCATCTGGCAGTCCGTGAACACCGACGAGCATCGTGGAATGCGCGCTGGCGCCCTCAAGAACCTCGCTCAGGCGGGTGATGTGCCATGCACCGTCAGCCGCGAACACGACCGCCTCCGCCGGACCGGGCGGGACGTACACCGTGACTTGGCGACCCCCGTCGTACTCCAGCGCTTCGGTGACCAGCTCCCCTGCGATGGGCGACATCGGCGCGGCTCCTTGCTAGCGGCGGCGTTGACCAGTTCTGAGTCCTTCGGATTAGAAGATCCTCGGTCCCGGATCGCGCCCCGGGACCCGCTCGGATCAGCACTCGGGTCCACGTCAACCTAAACAACTCTCCTGCCGAGCACACGACCGCTACCCCGACCCGCGCTCTCACAGGTGAGAGTGCGCTCAGGTGGGTCCCGGCTCGGGGCCGCTGGGCGCGCCTCCGGTGCCGGTGTCGCGTTGGCGCTGGCACGCTTCGCGCAGGTCGATGACGCGGCGCACGGTGACGGCGGGTCGGTCGGTCGGCGTCTCCACAACGGGAGTGCGAGCCTCTTCGAGCGCCGCGGCAACGAGCTGCCGCGGCCGCTGCCATCGCCTCCTCCTCCGACGGGAGCAAGGGCACCGGCCTCGTCCTCAACGCGTCGACTGTCGCGACGACATAGCCGCTGGCGTCGACGACCGGCCACGACGCCCACGCCCGCACTCCCGCTGCGGACAGACCAGGGAGACGCGCCGGCGCAGGCGACGCGCTCACGTCGGCCAGCACCACCGGCTCGTTGCGAGCGGCCGCGCACGAGCACGGCGCCCCAGAGGAATCGACCGGCACCGACCGCAGCGTGCCGGCCAAAAGCGGCGGCACACGGTCGCCGGCGGCGAGCTCGAGCACGCCGGCGCGCACGCGCATCACGACACCGAGCGCCCAATCCAGCTGGCCCTCGACGAGACGGCACACCTCCTCGAGCGTCCCCTGCAGCGGCTGGCGCTGATCGATGCGATCCCGGATCGCGACGCGCGCCTTCTCGAGACCCTCGCGACGCGCCTCGTTCGTCGTGTCGCGCAGCTGCACCGAGAAGAACCGAGGCTCGTCGGCGGTCTCGGCGACGAGGACCATGTCGGCAGCGACGTGAGTCGTCGTGCCATCGGGCCGCAGGAGCCGCAGCGCTCGGGATCGCACGGGACCGGAGCCGTCGAGCATGCCGTCTGCGTCCGCTTGGAAGGTGGCCAAGTCCTCCGGATGCACCAACGCGTCGAACGGGAGACCGACGAGCGCCCGCGGCCCTCGAGACACGAGGTCACCGAGCGCTGCGTTCGCGCGGCTGATGCGCCCGTCACGTCCGATGATCGCCATGCCCACCGGGCTGAGCTCGAACCCGAGCCGCAGCTGATGCTCGCTCTCGACCAGCGCCTCTTCTGCTGCGTGGCGGTCGGTCACGTCACGGGCAACCGCGAGCCCGGCTCGCCGCCCCTCGAACTCGATCGACTGCGCGGACACCTCGACCCACACGTGGGCGCCACGCTTGGTGCGGTGCTTCCACTCCCCCGGCATCGATGGTCCGGGACCGGGCCGCCGGAAGCGCGCCATGAGGATGGGGACGTCGGCGGGGTCGAGGAGATCCGCCACACTCATCGTACGGAACTCGGCCTCGCTCCATCCGTAGCGCGTCACTGCTTCGTCGTTCACTGCAAGAAAGGACAAGGTGTCGAAGTCGTAGACCCACATCGGGTCTGGCGATGCCTCGAAGAGCTCGCGGTACCGGCTGAGAGAGGCGAGGAGCTCGCTCTGCGACGCGGCGAGGCGAGCGACGTAGACGCGCAGGGCGAGGAAGAGGCCCGCCGTCGACAGGACCACGAAGATCGCGATGCCGGCGAGCGCGCCCCATTGCGCATGGTCAGTGCCCGCGACGACGAGGTAGAGGATGGCGAGGGCTGCAGACGCGCCCACCGCGTACAGGAAAGCGAAGCGCGCAGGTCGAAGCCCGTGTCCGCCCGCCGCATCGCCGCGCACTGTGGCGGAACGCTACCCCCGGGTGATGGAGATGTGCCCCGAGCCGGTTTGGGCGGAGATCGACCGGCTCGCATCGGCGGCCTGGGTCACGCTCACCTCGACGTCCGCCGGAGATGCCGCCTGGGCGTCGACCTTGTACGCGAGGTCGGGGACGACGAGCGCGATGTCACCCGAGCCCGACCCGGCGCCGATCCGCTCAGCGGCGCCCGTGACGGTGAGGGCGATGTCCCCGCTCGAGGTCCCGGCTTGGATCGTCGCCCCGGTCAGACCGGTGCCGCTGATCGAGCCCGAGTCGGTGGCGGCATCGAGCGCTCCGCCCACCGAAGCGAGCGTGATGTTGCCGGATGTCGTGCGGACCTTCAGATCGGAGCTCACGTCGCTGACCGCGACATCCCCGTCGGACGTCTGGACGTCGACCTTGCCGCCAATCCCCGCTATCTGCACGTTCCCGCCGCCGCCGACGACCCTGACCACGACCGTGCTCGGCACCGAGACCCGGTACTGCACGTCGCAGATGATCGAGGGCCCGACACAGTCGGCCTTGATGACGAGCGAGCCTCCGTCGACCTGCACGCTCATGTCCGGCTTGAACAGGACCCACCTGGCCCGCCGGCTCACCTGCACCTGATCGCCATCGGCGGGAACGACCACCACAAGTCCCGCGGAGCTGTCGATCACCACCTGGCTCGGCACGCCGGTGAAGGACACCACGTTGTTCTGGTGTCGGCGCAGGGCGATGAAGACGACCAGCACGAGTGCGACCATCGCCAGGATCGCGGCCACCGTGACCGGCCAACGAGAACGGGCTTTGCCGACCTCGCGCCGACGCGCCTCCTGCTTCGGCGCTTTGGTGCTCACGTCACCATGGTGACATCACCAGCCCCCCCGATGGATGACCTCTGACAAAGGACGACGTGGTCGCGCCGCCCCCGAGCCGCTCGGCCGGTCATCTGCGGGGTGTCCGATCGCCACGACGCCGATGAGCTCACGGCCGTCGGGTACCCCCAACCGCTCGAGCACTTCAGCGTCGGCCCCCCGGAACACCCCGAAGAACAAGGCGCCGAGGCCTTCGTCGACGGCGGCGAGCAGGAGCACCATCGTGGCCATCGCGGTGTCCGTGAGCCAGTAGGGCACCGGCCACGCGGTGGCGTCCTGCAGGCCCGCGGGAGCCTTGTCGGGTTCGGAGTAGCGCTGCAGGTACGCGTCGCGATCGGCGATCGGCAGCACGAGCACCGGCGCGTCGAGCAGCTGCGGGAACACCCCCTCCCAGTAGGTGCGCATCGCTGGGATGCCCCAGAATCGCTCGGTCTCCTCTGGCTCCTGGAGCACGATGAAGTCGAACCCTTGGCTGTAGCCGGCGCTCGGACTGCGACGAGCCAGGTCGATCATGCGATCGACGACGTCGACCTCGATCGGCGTCGGAAGGAACGAACGAACCATGCGACGACGGCGCACCGCTTCTTCGAGCTGCATCCCCGACCTCGATCCTCGGTTCACGGTACGTTCACACGCATGGACGCGGCGGAGCGTACCCACGGTGGTGTGCGTGCACCCTCGGCTCTTCTCCTCGCTGCCGAGCAGCGCGCGGTGCTCGAGCTCGGCGCGTTCGTCGCCGCCTCACCATTGCTGCGCATGGCGGGCAGAGGCGACCGGCACCCCGTCCTCGTCCTTCCTGGCTTCACTGCGGGCGATCGTTCGACGACGCCCCTGAGATGGTTCCTCCGCAGCCAGGGGTGGTGGGCGCACGGATGGCACCTCGGGCCCAACTTCGGCCCGACCCGCCGAGTCGTGAACGGCATCCAAGAGCGCCTCGACGAGCTGCACGGCCTCCACGGCCGCACGGTGTCGATCGTCGGCTGGAGCCTCGGCGGCATCTACGCGCGCGAGCTCGCGCGCCGCAAACCGGCGATCGTGCGCCAGGTGATCACACTCGGCAGCCCGTTCAGGATGATGGAGGGCGATCGCAGCTGGGCGTCCGGCGCCTACGACTCCCTCGGCCCGGCCCACCGCGCCGAGCTCCTGCGCATCGCGCAACGGGAAGAGGACCGCGAGCCCGTGCCGGTGCCCACGACGTCGATCTACAGCCGCACCGACGGCATCGTGCGCTGGCACACGTGCATCGACCAGGTGTCAGCGAAGCACGAGAACGTGGAGGTGCGAGGCAGTCACAGCGGCCTCGGCCACAACCCCACCGTGCTTGCGGTCATCGCCGACCGGTTGTCGCAACCGGAGGACCGATGGCTCCCGTTCCGACCCGCGCCGTGGGCGACCGTCTGGTACCCGAAACCCGAGAGCTGGCGCCCGGCGGAGAGTCAGGAGAGCTAGGCGAGCTTGGCAAGGTCTTCGGCCATGACCCAGCCGAAGGCCACGAGGCAGTCGCCCCGATTTGCCTTGAAGCCCTTGAAGAACGCGGCGACATCCTCAGGCGTGGCCTCGGGCTTGAGCGACTCGTGATCGAGCACACGGGCGACCGCGCCGTTGCCCTTCACCGAGAACCCGTGCTCGTCGTAGGTGCCCTCGACGGCGAAGCGCTTGGCGAGGCGGCGGCCCCACGCCCGCTCCTCGCCGTTGGCCTTGTGGCCCGGGCGAGGGTTGATGTCCTTCATCGTCTTGAATGCCTCGAAGCCCGCGGGCGATGCGAACCGCGTGCCGACGAGCACGTCTTCGTCGGGGAAGGCGAGGACGGCACGGCGGAACTGATCGTGCATGACCGCCTTGAGGACAGCGTCGCGCTTGGACGTGCGCTTGACCGACGCGAGGCCGATCAGGACGCTCGGTGTGCCCCCGATGCGCTCGAGCGTGCAGAACGAGAAGCCGTGGCTTGCCCTCGGAGCGGGCGAGGGTGATGAGCACCCATTCCTCCCGCTGCTTGGAGAGCAGCCCGAAGTCGAAACCGGCGGACCCACCCGTGCAGATGTCACCCATCTCGCCGAGCTCAGCATCGCTCAGCGCCGTGCAGTCCTTCGTTTCGACATCGATCGCCATTGGTCAGCCTGCCCCTGATCGTCGCTGGTGCAGGTCCCATTCTGCCATCTCGACGCGGGGACGCGCCCATCGAGGTGTCGGCCCGGGGCGGTCAGACGCCGATCGCGTCGGGTCCGAGGAGCACCCGGATCTCTCCTGCGAGCCCGTTTCCGGCGTCGACGGAGAAATGGGCCGGCAGTCGAAGCACCTGTCGTTCCCCGAGATGCAACAGAACGGGCGTGTCACCCGGATGCTCCGTGAGAAGGCGCTTCAGGTGATCGATCACCTGCTCGCTGGCGCTCGTGGGGTTGACCCTGATGCGCAGCGGCGCGGCGTCGCTCACTGCCTCGACGACGGTGACGTCGAGACACATCAGCTTCGCGACGTCCTCACGGCCGTCGACGCGACCCCGCACCAGCACGAGGGTGTCGTCGGCCAGCTTGAAGCCCTGCTCGCTCATGACCTTCGGGAAGACCATCACCTCGATCGAGCCGCCCAGGTCTTCGAGCGTGAAGACGGCCATCAAGTCGCCCTTCTTCGTGTACTTGCGGGCCAAGCTGGTGATGACGCCCCCGACGGTGAGCATCTCTCCGTCGGCCCTCTCGAAGACGTCGGCGACGCTGCAATCGCTGCGGCGGCGCAACATCGCATCGGCTCCCATGAGCGGGTGGTCGCTCACGTAGAGGCCGAGCATCTCCTTCTCGAACTTGAGCCGCTGGGTCTTGTCGAACTCGAGATCGGGGATCGCCACCCGCTCCGAGTAGGCCTCGCCGCCCACTCCTCCATCGGCGAAGAGGCTCATCACGCCCTGGTCGCGCTCACGCCGGCGCGCGAGGTGATGTCGACGATCTGCTCATAGACCGACAGCAGGCCGCGGCGAGGATGACCGACCGAGTCGAACGCGCCCGCCTTCACGAGTGACTCGATGGCGCGCTTGTTCAGCACCATCGGGTCGACTCGTTCGCAGAAGTCGTAGAAGTCGACGAACGGCCCGTTCTTCTCGCGCTCTTGGAGGATGTTGCGCACGAGGTTCTCGCCGACGTTGCGGACGGCCGAGAGCCCGAACGGGATCAGACCGATCGTGCCGGGAGGCAGGGTCAGACCGACAGGCGCGTCGTCGTCTACGCCGAGTGCGGTGAAGTCCAGCGACGAGACGTTCACGTCGGGCACAAGCACCTTGATGCCCATCTGCCGGCACTCGGCCAGGTAGACGGCCGCCTTGTCCTGGCTCGCCTTGACGCTCGTGAGCAGAGCCGCGAGGTACTCGATCGGATGGTGGGCCTTCAGCCACGCGGTCTGGTAGGCGACGAACCCGTAGCCGTAGGAGTGGCTCTTGCCGAACGCGTAGTCGGCGAAGGGCTCGATGATGTCGAACAGCTGCGTGCCGACCTTCTCGCCGTATCCAGTCGCGACGCAGCCAGCGACGAACTTCTCGCGCTCGACCACCATGAGCTCGCGGTTCTTCTTGCCGCACGCCTTGCGCAGGTTGTCGGCCTCGGCGAGCGAGTAGCCGCCGAACCGCTGGGCGACGCGAAGGATCGACTCTTGGTAGACCATCAGGCCGTAGGTGTCCGGGAGCACCTCCTCCATGTCGGGATGGATGTGCTTGATCGGCTTGCGCCCGTTCTTGATGTCGGCGAAGTCGGTGTGCATGTTCGCCGCCATCGGCCCGGGCCGGTAGAGCGCGATGAGCGCACACACGTCGTCGAACGTCGTCGGGGCGAGCGCGCGCATGAGTGAGCGCATCGGCCCACCCTCGAGCTGAAACACGCCGATCGAGTCGCCCCGCTGGAGCAAGGCAAACGTCTCTTCGTCGTCGAGGGGCACGGCGTCGACATCGATGCGCACACCGGTGCGCTCCTGGATCAGCTCGACGGTCTCCTCGATGACCGAAAGGTTGCGCAGACCGAGGAAGTCCATCTTGAGCAGGCCGAGGTCTTCGACGCCGTGCATCTCGTACTGCGTGACGATCGGCGCCTCTTCGGGGGCTTGCCCGCTCTCCGGACGTCGCTGCAACGGCAGGTAGTCGGTCAGCTCGTTGCGGGTGATGACCACCGCTGAGGCGTGGATGCCAGCCTGGCGTCGCAGCCCCTCGAGCCCACGGGCGACGTCGACGACCTTCTTCACGTCGGGATCAGCGGCATACATGTCGCGCAGCTCGGCAGCGGCCTTGAAGCCGTCTTCGTGCTTGGGGTCGAGCTCGAAGCACGCGTGCAAAGGGGTGTCGCGCCCCATCATCAGGGGCGGCATCGCCTTGGCGACCTTGTCGCCCACCGCGTAGGGATAGCCGAGCACCCGCGCCGCGTCGCGCACCGCAGCTCTCGCCTTGATCTTCGAGAACGTGACGATCTGCGCGACGTGGTCGCGGCCGTAGCGCTCGGTGGCGTAGCGGATCATCTCGTCGCGGTACCGGTCGTCGAAGTCCATGTCGATGTCCGGCATCTGGACGCGACCGGGGTTGAGGAAGCGCTCGAACAGCAAGTCGTACTTGATCGGGTCGAGGTCGGTGATGCGCAGGCAGTACGCGATCGCGCAGCCAGCGGCGCTGCCGCGGCCCGGCCCGACCCTGATGCCGTGCTCGCGGGCGTACTTGATGAGGTCCCAGCAGATGAGGAAGTACGCCGCGAACCCCATGTCCGCGATGACCTGCAGCTCGTAGGAGATGCGTTCCGCGATCGTCGGGTGGAGATGGGCTCCCCACCGTTGTTCGGCACCCTCCATCGCGAGATGCCGCAGGTAGTCGACGTCGTTCGTGAAGCCCTCGGGGATCGGGAACTCGGGCAGCTGCGGCTTCCCGAACTCGATCTGCACGTCCGCCCGTTCGGCGACCCACAACGTGTTGTCGCACGCGTCGGCACGCTCACGGAACAGTCCGCGCATCTCGGCCGCCGACTTCAGGTAGTGCTCCTCGCCGTCGAACTTGAACCGCTTCGGGTCGTCGATCGTCGTGCCGGTCTGCACGCACAGCAAGGCGTCGTGGGCCACGGCGTCGTGGCGGTGCACGTAGTGGCTGTCGTTCGTCGCGAGCACGGGCGAGCCGAGCGTCTTGGCGATGTCGAGCAACCCGGCCATCGTCTGACGCTGCGCGGGGATGCCGTGGTCTTGCAGCTCGACGAAGAGGTGCTCAGGGCCGAAGATGTCGCGCAGGCGGGCCGCCGAGGCGAGGGCCCCCGCGTGGTCGCCTCCGAGCATCGACTGCAGCACGTGGCCACCGAGGCAGCCGGTCGTCGCGATCAGCCCTTCGTGGTAGCGCTCGAGCAGCTCCCAGTCGACACGCGGCTGGTAGTAGTAGCCCTCGAGGAACGCGAGGCTCGCAAGCTTGATCAGGTTGCGGTAGCCGGTCTGGTTCTCGGCGAGCAACGTGAGGTGGTAGTAGAGCTTCTTCCCGCCCTCGGTGTCGCCTCCCGAGTCGTCCATGCGGCCCCGTCGCGGCGGTCGCTCAAAGCGCGACTCGCCGGCCATGTAGGCCTCCATGCCGATGATCGGCTTCACGCCTTGCTCGCGAGCGGCCTTGTAGAAGTCGAGGACTCCGTACATGTTGCCGTGGTCGGTGATGCCCACGGCGGGCTGCCCATCACCGACCGCGGCTTCGATCACGTCAGTGACGCGGGCCGCGCCATCGAGCATCGAGAACTCGGTGTGCAGGTGGAGGTGGACGAACGAGTCCCCCAAAGCCGATCCCCTTTGCCCTTGCTCTGCCCTTGCTCTGCCCTGGCTTCGAGCCGACTTACATGGCTGTGATTTGCACGGTACCAGGGCCCCTCAGAGGTACGTGCCGGGGCGCTGGTCAGACGGTTGAGGCGGCCCTTGGCCGGGGGGGAGCTGGCCTCGGATCTGCTCGAGCTGCTGACGAGCGGCCACCTGCTGGGCGAACAGCGTCGCCTGGATGCCGTGGAAGAGGCCCTCGAGCCAACCGACCAGCTGGGCCTTCGCGACCCGCAGCTCGGCCTCGCTCGGCGTCTCACTGGAGAACGGTGGTGCCAGGCGAGCGAGCTCGGCTCGAAGGTCGGGGGACAGCGCCTCGCCCAGCTCGCGCACGGAGTCCTCGTAGATGTCGCGCAAGCGCTCCCTGCTCGGCTCGTCGAGCGGCGCGGACCGCACCTCGTCCAGCAGCTGCTTGATCATCGAGCCGATCCGCATGACCTTCGCGGGCTGCTCGATCGTCTCCACATCAGTCGAGGGCGACTCGATCGGAGGACCGGGGGCGATCACCTCGGACGGGTGGATCGTCTCGTCGTCGCTCATGCTGCGCACACTAGGCCCGCGTCGCGCCGCTGCTTCATGCCCGCCTCGCCACCAGCGGCACGAGCATCTCAGCGGCCGTCAGCGACCCGTGGCGCGCGACGAGGCTGAACGGCCCACTGTCCGCCGGATCATCGAACGCGATGTCGCTGCGGGCCGCGAGCAACACGTCGCCGAGACGATCCGCCGCCGCGGGCGAGACCCGCGGACCGAACCAGCCCTCGTCGAGCACCTGCTCACGACCGACCACCCACGCGTCGGTGGCATAGCGAGCGGTCGCGGCGTCGAGCAGGTCACGAGCTCGACCGTCGCCGGCGTGCAACCAACGAGCGCGCGCCTCTCCCGACTGGCCGTGGACCATCGCTAACAACCCGGGGTCGAGAGGCCACACGTTGTCGCCTACGTCGACCTGGCCGTGGTCCGCGGTGACCAGCAGGACAGCGTCGGTCGGAAGCACCTCGAGGAGATCGCCGAGCAACCGGTCGACCCACATGAGCTCGGCTTCGTAGTGGGCGCCCAAGCCATATTCGTGCGCGACCTTGTCGATGCCGTCGTAGTACGCGTACACGAAGGGCTCGCCCGCGGCGAGCAGCGTGCGCACCTCGGTGATCAGCGTCGACGGCACTCTCCACCCGCGCCACGCGGCATCGCGGAGGTGCGCGGTGGAGAAGCCCGAGCCGAGGAACTCCGCCCTCGTGACGACCGGAGGACGGCGACCCAGGAACGGCTCGTAGGGCTGGAGGCCCTCCGGCGGGATGGCTCGGCGCGCGTCGCCCCGAGGGGTCGACCACCGCAGTACGTTCAGCACCTCCCCGTGGATGTCGATGCGATACCCGACCACCCCATGTTCGCCAGGAGACAGCCCGGTCGTGATCGAGGTGAGCGCGGTCGCCGTCGTCGAGGGCACCACCGATCTGATCGCCTGGCCTTCCATCCCGGCGAGGATCGGCATGAGCGCGAGGCGCTCTTGCAGCTGCTCCCAGCCCAGGCCGTCGAGCACGAGGAGCAGCACCTGGGGCGCCTCGAGCGCCACCGACGGGAACCACGCCGGGCCCGGCTCTCGCCGGGGTGCGAGCAGAGTCGGGACGATGTTCGACAGGCAAGCGCCCCCGTAGTCCGGCAGCAAAGGTCGATCATCCACGGCGTTCCTCACAGCGGGCCATAGAGAAGCAGACCCCAGGTCCTACAGTGAGGTCGTGCGGGTGTCGACTCGTGGTGACTATGCGAGCAGGGCGCTGTTGTCGCTCGCATTGCACGCGGACGAGTCCGGGCCCACGTCCGTGCGCGACATCGCCGAGCGCACCGGCCTCCCCCAGCCCTACCTGGAGCAGATCCTCCTCGCGCTGAAGGGGGCGGGCCTCGTGCGGTCGAAGCGGGGCGTGGGCGGCGGGTACGTGCTCGCTCGGCCACCGGCCGACATCTCGCTGTCGGAGATCGTGAGCGCCGTCGACGGTCCGATCGTGCTCGGCGACTTCGGGCAGCCCCACACCGACGGCGCGTGCGACCACGAGGGCCAATGCGTGCTCCTCGCGATCTGGAACGTGGTCGGCGAGCAGATGCGCATCGAGCTCGACTCGTACACCCTCGCCGACATCGCCGCGCAAGCCCGCGGCGAGCGACCCTGGCCCGCAGGCGAACCCCGCTAGGGCGCTCACTCGCCGAGCCCCGCGAGGACAGCTCGAAAGTCGGAGGGAAGGGGTGCCTCCACCTCGACTCGATCACCCGACACCGGGTGTGCGAAAGCGAGCGCCCGTGCGTGGAGCATGGGTCGCGGCGCGTGGATCTGCTCGCGAGTCCCCCCGTATCGACGGTCGCCGACGACCGGATGGTGGATCGCCGAGAGGTGCACCCGCACCTGGTGGGTGCGCCCGGTCTCGAGCTGGCATCCGAGCAGACTGACCGTCGCGGGCGAGTGGTACACGTGCTCGACCTTGTACTGAGTGCGGGCGGCCCGGCCTCGTGAGCTGACCGTCATCCTTGTGGGGTCGCGGGTGGACCGACCGACGGGCGCGTCGATCACACCGTTCGCGGGTTCGGGGCGCCCCCAGACGAGTGCGGCGTAACGGCGCTCGACGGAGTGCGAGGACATCTGCGCGACGAGCGAGCGGTACGCGTCCTGCGAGCGTGCGACGACGAGCAGCCCCGAGGTGCCCTTGTCGAGGCGATGCACGATGCCGGGGCGCGAAGGATCTCCGACTGACACGAGCTCGGGAAACCGAGCGACGAGGCCGTGCACGAGCGTGCCGTCGGTGTTGCCCGCTCCCGGGTGCACGACGAGCCCCGCGGACTTGTCGACGACGAGCACGTCGGCGTCCTCGTAGACCACCTCGACCGCGACAGCCGCGTCGCCAACGATCGCATCGGACGCGGGCGGGGGAACCTCGACGCGAAGCGACGCTCCCTCGACGACGCGGATCTTTGCCGACCGCTCGACGTGTCCGTCGAGCTCGACTGCTCCCCCGTCGACGAGCGCGGCGGCCACCGAGCGACTGAGACCGGTCACCGTCGCGACGACGCGGTCGAGGCGCTCGCCTGCGAGCGCCGCGGGCACCACGACGACCTCAGTCATGAAGCGTCGGCGATCGGCTCCGTCGGGGATGTTCGGAGGCCGGTCACGACGAGGAGGATGCCACCGATCACGACGCACGCGTCAGCGACGTTGAACAGCGGATACCACTGCAGATCGATGAAGTCGACGACGCGCCCCCCGAGGAAGCCGCTTCCCTCGCGGAAGAAGCGATCGAGGAGGTTGCCGATCGCACCACCGAGCACGAGCCCACCCGCCACTGCCGCAAGCGTGGACGGTGCCCGTGACGTGCCGAGCAGCAGTCCGACAACGACACAGATGACGACGACGGCGATGAGTGGGCCGAAGCCGCGGCCGCGCCCGAAGGCCATGCCGCTGTTGAACGTGAGATTCAGCTGCAGCGTCCAGAAGAGATGGATGTCGCGATCCTGCAGGTGTGTGACTGCCCACCACTTCGTGAGCTGGTCAACCACGATCACGAGGCCCGCGACGGCAAGGGCGATCGTCAGCGCCCCTCGCCGTCGAGTCACGTCAGCGGGAGCTGGTGCCCAGTCCGCCGACCTTCTCCTCGACTCGCTCCGCGGCCCACGGGATCGCGCGGAGCCGCTCTTTCGGGATCGGCTGGCCCGACTGGATCGACAGCCCGTAGACACCCGCATCGATGCGCTCGAGAGCAGCGTCGATCTCGGTCACGGCCTGCATCGCCTGTGCGCTCATCGCGAGATCGCGCTCGCGCTCGACGACGATCGTGTCGCCCTCACCCGACTCCTCGTCGAACTGCACGTCGCCCGGCTCCAGGTCCTCGACCAACGCCGCCGCTTCGGATGCGAGACGATTGGCCGAACGCGTGTAGCGAGCCCGCTCCTCGAGCAACAGCGCGCGCTGCGTGTCGAGGAACTTCGCGTCGTACGGGCTCACGAGCTTGACCGGCTTGGGAGGCGGCGCGGGCTTCGCCACGGGCGCGGCCTTGGCGACGGGCGCCGCGGCCTTCTTCGGCGCGGGTGCCGCCTTCTTCGCGGGCGCCGCGGCCTTCTTCGCCGCGGGTGCCGCCTTCTTCGCGGGCGCCGCCTTCTTCGTGGGCGCCGCGGCCTTCTTCGCCGCGGGTGGCGCCTTCTTCGTGGCGGGTGCCGCTTTCTTCGCCACCGCCTTCGTGACGGGTGCCTTCGCAGGCGCCTTCTTCACCGGTGCCTTCTTGGCAGTCGCCGCAGCCTTCTTGGCTGCAGGTGCCGCCTTCTTCGCGGGCGCCGCGGCCTTCTTCGCCGGAGCCTTCTTCGGAGATGCCTTCGCCATGCGTGTCCTCTCGTGCCCGCCAAGGGGTCCGGAACTGTACGCCCGCCAACCGCAGGACTCAACCAGCGCGGCCAGGTCGCCGATCGACGCTTCGGCCTGCGGCAGCCAGGATGCGCTCGAGGAGCCCATCGACCCGGTCGAGCTCGAGGCCCTCGATGCGGAACCGCTTCGTGCGACTCGAGGCTCCGCTGACCAGCGTGACCTGCGCGCCCTTCACACCGAACTCGTCGGCCAGGAGGGCGAGCAACGCGTCGTTCGCACGCCCGCCCTGCGGCGGTGCGGCCACCTTCACCTTGAGCGCGTCGCCGTAGCGGCCCGTGATCGCGGAACGGCCCGCACCCGGTTGTGCGTGCACCCGCAGGACGATCGCATCGTCGCCCGCGGTGTCGTAGACCTCCGTCGTCATGAGGCTCGCACTCTAGGAGGCTGTGGTCCCGATCTGGCCCGGGATCCCGCGGAGCCCGCATCTACGATGGCTGCATGCCCTTCGGCCCGGTCGACGCCAACCTCGACCTCGTCGCCCTCGAAGAGCGGGTGCTGGCGCGCTGGCGGGCTCGGGACATCGTCGAGGAGACCAAGCGCCTCCGCAAGGGGGCGGAGCCGTGGACCTTTTACGAGGGACCGCCGACGGCGAACGGTCGCCCCGGTCTCCACCACGTCTGGGCGTGGGTCTTCAAGGACCTCTACCCCCGCTTCCAGACGATGCGCGGCCACGAGGTTCCGCGCAAGGGCGGCTGGGACTGCCATGGCCTTCCCGTCGAGATCGAGGTGGAGAAGGAGCTCGGTCTCACCAACAAGCACGAGATCGAGGCGTACGGCGTCGCCGAGTTCACCCAACGGTGCCGTGACTCCGTGTCGCGCTACGTCGAGGACTGGGCCGCGCTCACCGAGCGGGTCGGCGTCTGGATCGACACGAAGGACGCCTACTGGACGCTGTCGAACGACTACATCGAGTCGGTCTGGTGGATCATCCGCCAGATGTGGGACAAGGGCCTCATCTACGAGGGTCACCGCGTCACGCCGTACTGCCCGCGCTGCGGCACCGCGCTCGCCAGCCACGAGGTCGCGCAGGGTTATCAAGACGTCGTAGACCCCTCGGCCTTCGTCCGCTTCCCGGTCACCGGAGGCGGCCCGACCGAAGCCGACCTGCTCGTATGGACGACGACCCCGTGGACGCTCATCTCGAACGTCGCCACCGCCGTCGGACCGGACATCACGTACGTGCAGCTGCGCGGTGCGGCGAGCGGCCGCGATCTGGTCCTCGCGGTTGACGCGGTCGCCCGCCTGTTCGGCGAGGGCGCCGGCGAGGTCGTGGCGCGGTTCACCGGGCAAGACCTCGTCGGGTGGCGCTATCAACGTCCATTCACCGACCTTCCCCTCGACTCGACTGGTGAGCGGGTCGTGGCGGCCGACTTCGTCTCGACCACCGACGGCTCGGGCATCGTGCACATGGCACCGGCCTTCGGCGAGGACGATGCGAACGTCGGACGGGCCGAAGGGCTTCCCGTGCTCAACCCGGTCGACGGCGACGGCGCGTTCGACCACACCGTGCCTCGGCTCACCGGCGTGTTCGTGAAGGACGCCGACCGTCCTCTGATCGACGACCTCGCAGCACGCGGCCTGCTCCTGCGCGAGGTGCCCTACGAGCACAGCTATCCCCATTGCTGGCGATGTGGCACGCCGCTCATCTACTGGGCCAAGACGTCGTGGTTCGCACGCACGTCCGAGCAGCGCGCCGCGATGGTGCGCGAGAACGAGCGCATCGGCTGGCATCCCGACCACATCAAGCACGGCCGGTTCGGAAAGTGGGTCGAGGGCAACGTCGACTGGGCGCTGTCACGCGATCGCTACTGGGGCACCCCGTGGCCCGTGTGGAGGTGCAACGCACGTCACGACACCTGCATCGGCAGCGTGGCCGAGCTCGCCGACCTCGCCGGCCGAGATCTCACCGGCCTCGACCTGCACCGCCCGTACGTCGACGAGGTCACGTTTCCCTGCCCGGTCGACGGGTGCGGACAGACGGCGCGACGACAGCTCCCGGTCATCGACACGTGGTTCGACTCCGGCTCGATGCCCGCAGCCCAGCACCACTTCCCCTTCGAGGGGCGCGAGGAGTTCGAGAAGTCGTTCCCCGCGGACTTCATCTGCGAGGCGATCGACCAGACCCGCGGCTGGTTCTATTCGCTCCTCGCGGTCAACACGCTGGTGTTCGACTCGACGCCGTTCAAGAACGTCGTGTGCCTCGGGCTGCTCGTCGACGAGGACGGCCAGAAGATGTCGAAGTCCAAGGGCAACGTCATCGACCCGTGGATGATGTGCGCGACGCACGGCGCTGACGCGTTGCGATGGAACTTCCTGTCGTCGGGACAGCCGTGGACGACGCGACGCGTCTCGGATGACGGCATCCGAGAGACGACTCGCAAGACCCTCCTCACGCTCTGGAACGTCTTCTCCTTCTTCGCCACCTATGCGGACCTCGACGGATGGACGCCCGACCCGAGCCGCGATCACGAGCCGACCCATCTCCTCGACCGTTGGATCCTGAGCGAGCTCGGCGACACGGTCGACGTGGTCACGCGAGCACTCGACGAGTTCGACGCGCTGACCGCTTCCACCCGCATCGGCACGTTCGTCGACGACCTCTCCAACTGGTACGTGCGGCGCAGCCGGCCACGCTTCTGGAAGAGCTCCGATCCTGCGGCGCACGCGACGCTGTACCGATGCCTGGCGACCGCGACGCAGCTGCTCGCTCCCCTCTGCCCGTTCCTCTCCGACGAGATCTACATCGCCCTCACCGGTGAGCTCTCGGTGCACACGTCCGACTGGCCGGCGGCACCTGCGGCCGATGCCGCGCTTGCAGCCGAGATGACCTCCGTGCGGCGTCTCGTCACCGTTGGGCGGGCGGCGCGGCGCGGACGCGAAGGCGAAGGTGCGCCAGCCGCTGCGACGCGCCCTGCTGCTCCACCCGGGCGTCGAGCTCTCCGACGAGGCACGCGCCGAGATCGCCGACGAGCTCAACGTCAAGGCACTCGACGACATCGACAGCCTGTCTGGCCTCGTCAGCTGGACCGTGGTGCCGAACTTCCGGGCACTCGGCCCGCGGCTCGGCTCGAAGGTGAACGACGTGAAGGCGGCGCTCGCCGTCGCCGACGGCGCCACGTTGCAGGCGGCGCTCGAACGAGACGGAGCCGTCGAGATCGCGGGTGAGCGCCTCACCGCCGACGAGGTGGAGGTGAGGGCCGACCGGCACCAGGAGTTCGCCCTCGCGAGGACGGCTCGTGGGCAGTGGCGCTCGACCTCGAGCTCGATGACGAGCTGCGACAGGAGGGCACCGCTCGGGAGGTCGTGCGAGCAGTCAACGACCTTCGCAAGGCTGTGGGCCTCGAGCTCTCCGATCGCATCGCGGTCGCGCTGTCCGGCCCCGAGTCGGTGATCGAAGCGGTGTCGCGGCACCAGGCATGGATCAGCGGCGAGGTGCTCGCAGTCTCCCTCGATCTCGACGTCAGCGACGCACCGGGAGACGCGCACGAGCTCGACATCGACGGTGCACTCGTGACCGCACACCTCTCGAGGGTGCCCTGATGGCCGTGTCACCTCCGAAGGCGCCGCCGAAGGGGAAGCCACCCTCGCGCCCCACGGTCGAGGTCGGCCGGCCCTCACCAGCCGCGTCCGCTGCGCCCGGCCCCCTGGCCGACGGTCTCGTCGCCACCCGCGAGCACGTGCGGCGCCGAGGATGGCTCGCCGGTCTCGCGCTGCCCGTCGTCGTCATCGCCCTCGCCGCGATCGTGCTCGCGATCCCCGCGACCGGCCACATCTCGAACATCCTCGGCATCACCGGATCGCTGCTCGCTCTTCTCGCCGTGCCGACCGCGGTGGCGTTCGGCATCCCGGTCGAGGTCGGTCCCGTGCGAGTCGTGCTGGCGGTTGCGTCGAGCCTCGCGCTCTGGGCGCTTCTCGGCGTGTGGGCGGGACGCAAGGTCTCGCAGCGGGTCGTCGGCGGTTGGCGCGAGTGGATCGTCGAGTTCGGCTGGGTGGTGCTCTGCCTGTGGGCCGGCGTGCTGACCGGCGTCGGCGTGCTCCTCCACCTCGCCAGCTGAGAGCCGGGCGAGCTGAGCTCAGACCGTCACGAGGTCGGCCAGCTGATCGAGCTTCGCGGGCCCGATGCCTCGCACCTCGAGCAGCTGATCGACGGACCGGAACGGACCATGGCTCGCGCGGTACGCCACGATCGCTGAGGCCGTGGCTGGTCCGACACCCGGCAGCGCGTCGAGCTGCTGCTCGTCGGCGGTGTTCAGATCCACCGGGCCGTCGTCATGGGTCGCACCACTCGCGCCGGAAGGCGAAGACGGCATCGGCTCGCCGACGGTCGGCACATACACGCGCTCCCCGTCGGTGATCTTGGCCGCGAGCGTGAGCCGATCGGGATCAGCCCCGGCTGCGAGCCCGCCGGCGGCATCGATCACGTCGATCACCCGCGTGTCCGCGGGCACGCGGTAGACGCCGGGCGAGACGACCGCGCCAGCAGCCTGGACAAAGAGCGTCGCCGCGGCTGCATCCGTCGGCGGCGGCGCGGACGCCGTCTCCGGCGCAGTGACCTGGGGGATGAGTGCTTCCGTCGGAGGTGGAGTGCGGAGCACCCAGACGGCACCGACCCCGGCGGCGACGAGCAATCCGAGCCCGACGAGGGCCGCGGCGGCGAGGTGCCATGAGCGCAGCGGGCGCCAGGGGACCCTGGCCTCGAGTCGGTCTCGCCACCCGGGCGGTGGCGGCACAGGCAACAGATCGGACATCCAGACTCCCCTGCGTTTGAGTGCAGCAGGGGAAGCTCAGGAGGACGTTACCTCCAGCCGTCGCGCGACCCAGTCGGCCTCGATCTCGAAGGGGATGCGTCGGTATGCGGCCTTGTGGGAACGCCCGCGCACGCGGTTGCTCACATACGCCGACACATAGCGGCGTAGGAACCGGAGTCGACCGAGGTCCGACCATTGGACGACGTGCACGACCTCGTGGCGGATCAGACGAGGGCGATCCGCGGACCGAGCCCGGACGCAGACCGTCGAGCCGATCGTGATGCCCTCGGCACCTCGCGGCACCGGCCCACCGATCCAGAGGCGGTAGCCCGAACGCCGCTCGATCGGCACCGTGCTCAGAAGAGCCGCGCGGTGAGCGCCTTGCGGTATCCCGCGGTGCGAGGGTCGTCTGGGCCCATCAGCTCGAGGAGATCGACGTACTCCTGCCGCGCTGCCTCGTCGTCCTTCACCCGCTCCAGCAGTCCAGCCAGCTTGTCGTCGACGTCGTCGATCGCCGGAGCGTCGTCCCCGAGACGGGCGAGCGCGGCGACCCGGCGGGTCTCGGGGTTCTCGGGGATCCGAGCCAGCAAGCTGAGCGCCTCCTCGGAGTCGCCCTTCTCCACGAGCAGCTCGGCGAGCGCGACCACCGCGATCTCGTTGCCGGGTTCGAGCTCGAGTGCCTGACGCAGCGACGCTTCGTCGCCAAGTGCGATCAGCGAGCCGATCGCGGTCTCCTCCTCGGTCGGCAGCAGTCCGAGGACGAAGTCGCGCACTGCGGGCTCACCCTGCGCGCCGAGGAAGCCATCGACGGGCTGGCCGTCCTTCACCGCGATACACAAGCGGGATCGACTGCACCTGGAACGCTTGCGAGATCGAGGGGTTCTCGTCGACGTTGACCTTCACGAGCACGACCTGGCCGTCGGTGTCGTCGATGACCTTCTCGATGATCGGCCCGAGCGTGCGACAAGGCCCGCACCACGGAGCCCACAGGTCGAGGACGACCGGCACGGTGGCCGACCGCTCGATGACCTCGGTCTGGAAGGTGGCATCGGTGACATCGACGTACATGGATCTCAGGCTACCGGCGGGCACCACAGACACATCCGGTGTAGAGACGTCCGATGCGCTTCGCGATCAGTGCGCCGAACGTCGGCGATCCGGCCGCGCTCGTCGGGCTTGCTGAGCTGGCCGAGGCGAATGGATGGGACGGGTTCTTCGTATGGGACCACCTCCACCTTCGCCGTGATCTCCACCTCGACGTGCACGACCCCTGGGTGCTCCTCGGCGCATGCGCCGCCCGCACCACCCGTCTCACCATGGGCACGCTGGTGTCGCCGCTGGCGCGCCGCCGTCCGCAGGTCGTCGCGAAGCAGGTCGTGACCGTGGACCATCTGACGCAAGGCCGCGCCGTGCTCGGAGTCGGGCTCGGCGTTCCCGCTGACGAGGAGTACGGCGCGTTCGGAGAACAGGTCGACTCCAAGGTGCACGCGGCGATGCTCGACGAGGCGCTCGACGTCGTGACCGGACTGTGGTCGGGCGAGCCGTTCACCCATGTGGGGGCGCACTACCGCGTCGACGGCGCCCACTTCTTGCCGCGTCCCGTCCAACGCCCGCGCCCGCCGGTGTGGGTGGCGGCGATGTGGCCGCATCCGCGTCCTCTTCGCCGCGCTGCGCGGTGGGACGGGGTCGTGCCGCTCAGCGACGACGGCCAGCCGTTGACTCCCGACGTGGTGCGTCGCGTCGTCGAATTCCTCGCCGCGCAGCGTTCGCTCGAGCACTTCGAGGTCGTCGCGACGGCAGCACCGGGGATCGACCACGCCGAGTATGCCGAAGCAGGGGCGACGTGGCTGGTCGAGAGCATCTGGCCGGCGTCAGCCACCTGGTACGACGAGCTCCGCACCCGCTGCGCGCTCGGGCCCGCCGGCGTCAGCGCCGACACGACCTGACTACGGTGTCGGCGTGCAGCCCGACGGTCCGGAAGGCATCGACAGCGAACGCGTCGGCAGCTGGTTGGTCGACAACGTGCAAGGCGCGGTGCCGCCGTTCGCTTCGATCTGATCGCCGGCGGCCACTCGAACCTCACCTTCGGGTCACCGACCGACCGGCACCGCATGGGTACTTCGCCGCCCGCCCCTCGGCCACGTGCTCGCAACCGCGCACGACATGGGACGCGAGCACCGATCATCTCTGCGTTCGGCCCGACCGCTGTGCCCGTCCCCGGCGGTCGGGCTGTGTGACGACCTCGAGGTCAACGGCGCACCGTTCTACGTCATGGAGTTCGTCGACGGCCCGTGTTCCGCGACGCAGCGTGCGCGCGGGCCCCGACGCGGAGCACGTCGCGCTGCGTGCGACATCATCGTCGACATGCTGGCGACCATCCACGACGTCGACGTCGACGCGGTCGGGCTCGGCACCTCGGTCGGAAAGAGGGCTACGTCGGCGGCAGTTGAAGCGCTGGACGGCCAGTTCGAGGATTCGAAGACCCGCGAGCTGCCCGAGATCGAAGAGGTGCACGACGCTCCTCGTCGACCGCATCCCCGCGCAGCAGTCCGCCGGGATCGTGCACGGCGACTACCGCCTCGACAACTGCATGCGTCGGCGCGACGGCGACTCGTGCAGTGCTCGACTGGGAGATCTGCACGCTGGGCGATCCTCTGCCGACGTCGGCCTGCTGATGGTGTATTGGAGGGAGCCCGACGACGAGCGGGTTCGCTCGCGTCCCCGCCCACCGCCCGTCGACGGGCTTCCCGACCCGCGCCGAGCTGCTCGAGCGCTACGCCGAAGCGCTCGGGGCGCGACGTCTGTCGGCATCGACTTCTACATCGCGTTCGCGTACTGGAAGCTCGCCTGCATCGTCGAGGGTGTGTACGCCGCGCTATCGTGGCCGGCGCGATGGGCGATCGGGCCGCGAGGCTTCGACGTGTTCAAGCGTGCAGGTCGAACGTTCGGCGGCGCAGGCCGCCGAGATCGCGGCAACGAGTCCGTGACCGACCCGAGCCGGCGCCGCTCTACTCAGCTCCACAGCCGTCCCGCGCTCGCCTCACCCGTCCTGGTGATCGCCCTCGAGGGCTGGATCGACGCAGGACTCGGCGCGGCAGCCGCCGCGCAGGCGCTCGTGGCCGACCTGCATCCGACTTCGATCGCGTCGTTCGACGCCGACCGGCTCCTCGACTCACCGCGCGCCGTCGCCCGTGATGCACCTCCGTCGACGGCGTGAACACCGGCGCTCACATGGCCGGGCATCGAGCTGCACGCGGCGACGGACCACGCGGGTCGAGACGTGCTGCTGCTCCTCGGCGCACGAACCAGACCCGCTGTGGCGCCTGTTCACCGAACAGGTCGTTGCCTTGGCGGTCGAGTTCGGCACACGGCTCGTCGTCGGGCTGGCGCGTATCCGTTCGCGGCGCCCCACACCCGACGCTCGCGGCTCTCCACGACGGCCAACTCGACCGAGCTCGCGGAACGGCTCGGCTATCTCCGCAACTCGGTCGACGTACCCGCGGGGGTCGAGGCGGCGATCGAGCGTCGGTGCGCCGAGATCGGGCATGCCGGCCGTCGGTCTCTGGGCGCAGGTGCCCCACTACGCCGCGGCGATGCCCTATCCCCCGGCCTCCATCGCGCTCATCGACGGGCTCGGCGAGGTCGCCGGGCTGTCCCTGCGAGTCGATTCGTTGAGGCAAGCCGCCGCCGAGCACGTCGCTCGTCTCGATGAGCTGGTCTCGCAGAGCGACGAGCACCGGGAGATGCTCCGCCAGCTCGAGGCGCAGGCCGACGCAGAGACCGCCGAGACCGCGGAGCCCGACACCCGCTCCGCGCTCGCACCGATCAACCCGAGCGACCTTCCGAGCGGCGACGATCTCGCCGCCGAGCTCGAGCGCTACCTCCGCGAACAGGGCTGAGCATCGCTCCCACGGCTATCGTCCGCCGCCATGAAGGTTGACGGAGGCATCGGGTTCGATCTCAGCAAAGCCGCAAGCGCCGCGCAGGAAGCGGAACAGGCGGGCTACAGCGGCATCTGGTCCGCGGAGACCAGTCACGACCCCTTCTTCCCGCTGCTCGTTGCGGCGCAGCACACGAAGGACATCGAGCTCGGCACGGGGATCGCCGTCGCGTTCGCGCGCAATCCCATGCTGCTCGCGAACATCGCCTACGACCTCCAGGCCGCGTCCGGGGGTCGATTCATCCTCGGGCTCGGCAGCCAGATCAAGCCGCACATCGAGAAGCGGTTCTCGATGCCGTGGAGCCACCCCGCGCCGCGCATGCGCGAGATGGTCCTCGCGATCCGGGCGATCTGGGACTGCTGGGAGAAGGGCACGAAGCTCGATTTCCGGGGTGACTTCTACAGCCACACGCTGATGACGCCGTTTTTCAACCCCGGCCCGAACCCCCACGGCGATGCTCGCATCTTCCTCGCTGGGGTCGGCGCGCTCATGACCGAGGTCGCGGGCGAGGTCTGCGACGGGTTCATCTGCCACGGGTTCACGACCGAGCGGTACTTCCGCGAGGTGACGCTGCCGGCGCTCGAGCGCGGCCGAGCGAAGGCGGGCAAGACGATGGAGGGCTTCGAGATCTCGGGGCCGTCGTTCGTCGTGACCGGCACGAACGAAAAGGAGCTCGAGGCCGCTGCTGCCGGAACGCGCCAGCAGATCGCGTTCTACGGGTCGACGCCGGCCTACCGCACGGTGCTCGAGCTGCATGGCTGGGGCGATCTCCAAGCCGAGCTCAACGCGCTCTCCAAGCAGGGCGAGTGGGTGAAGATGGGCACGCTGATCGACGACGAGATCCTCAATACCTTCGCGGTCGTCGGCGAGCCCGAGCAGATCGCTCCCGAGCTCCACAAGCGCTACGGCGACGCGATCAACCGCATCTCGTTCTACGCGCCCTACCACTCCGATCCCGAGCGTTGGCGCGGCGTGCTCGAGGCGCTGAAAGCGGCCTAACGCTTGACATCCTGACTCAGTCGTGTCCTGATATATCGGATGTCGACTGATCCTGCGGCTGTCCGTCCTCTCCAACCCGCCGCGCTGCACATCCTGCTCGCCCTCGGCCGAGGCGAGCGGCACGGCTACGCGCTCATCGGTGATGTCGAGACCCTGAGCGACGGGGCGATCAAGCTCGGCCCCGGCACGCTCTACGGCACGATCAAGCGGCTCCTTGCCGAGGGCCTGATCGAGGAGACCGACGAGCGACCGGATCCCGTGCTCGACGACGAGCGCCGCCGCTACTACCGCCTCACGCCGGCTGGTGCGACTGCTGCCTCCGCCGAGCTCGACCGGATGGCGTCTCTCGTCCGGCGCGGCAGAGCGGCATTCTCCCCGACGCCCGAGCGGGCCTGATGGACGTCTATCGCCACCTCATCCGCCTTTACCCGCGGTCGGTTCGCGAGGAGTTCGGTGACTCGATGCGTCAAGCGCATCAGGACCTGCGCGTCCACGGCGGCGTGGGGGGACCCCGGCTGTTCTTGGCAACAGCGCGCGACGTCATTCGCTCCGCTCCCCGACTCCGAATCGAGGAAGGCATGGCCACACATCCAGGGCGCACCCGCGCCGTCGTGACGATCCTCGTCGCCGCGGCCCTCGTCGGCCTCGTGGCCGTGGGGCCGCTGTTCGGCATCCCGGCGCTCGTCGCGCTGCTCGTCTACATGGCGCGGCACGCTGATGACATCGCCGGTGCCACGCACTCGCGGGCGCTGTGGCTCGGCCTTCCGATCGCCGGCGGCGTGCTGTTCCTCGTCAGCATCACTGCGGACGCGCTCGGTGCAGGTGACAGCGGGTGGTGGCCACTCGCTGTCGGTGGCGCAATCATCGGCGGACTGACGCTTGCGATCGCGCTCGTGCTCAACGCGTGCAACGAGATCGGCATTCGCTTCGGCCACCGTCCGGAGCCCGTTCCCGGCCTGCTTCGGGCGGAGTCAGCTGGGATCGCTGCGGGGTTTTTGATGGTCTCCCTCGCAGTGTTGGGCGAGGAGCGCGGCTGGGCGATCTTCATGATCACCGTCCTGTCGCTCATCACGCTCGGGGTGCTCGCCGTCTACGCGCTGCTGCTCCACCTGATGCGCCCGCGGGGAGCGACGGTCTGACTCAGACGAGCTGCAGCGACTCGTCGAGGTAACGCTGCTTGCACAGGCTCCGCTGCAGCTTCCCCGACGACGTCTTCGGCATCGTGCCGGCGACGACGAGCATCACATCGCGAGGCGGCACGCCGGCGACCTCGAGCACGCGCTGATGCACCGCCTTGCGCACGGCTTCGACGTCGTCGGCTCGCGTCTCCGCGACGACGACGACTGATTCCTTGCCCTTGTACCCGTCGACCCCGAACGCGACGACGTTGCCCGCCCGCACGCCGTCCATCGTGCCGACGGCGCGCTCGATGTCCTCGGGGAACAGGTTCCGGCCGCCGATGATGATCACGTCCTTGATCCGACCGCAGAGGACGAGCTCGCCGTCGAGGATGTACGCGAGATCGCCCGTGCGCAACCAACCGTCACGGACCAGCTCGGCTGTGGCATCGGGCCGCTTGTAGTACCCGGACGTCACCGAGGAGCCCGAGATCTCGAGCTCGCCGACCTCGCGCTCGCGGAGCACGGCGCGGGTCTTCGGGTCGCAGACCCGGATGTCGAGGCCCGGCACGGGCTTGCCGAGCAGCGGAAGTCGTCGGGCGCCCTCGTCGTCGGCGTCGACCGGCTTCGCGACGTGCTCGCTCTCGAGCACCCGACGATCGACGATGTCACACACCATTCCCCGCATCGGCGGCGGGAACGTGCCCGCGATCGCGACCTCGGCCATGCCGAACGCACAGAACTCCGCTCCGGGACGGAAGCCATGGGGCGCTGCCGCGGCGACGAACGCATCGACGGCATCGGGATCGATCGGCTCGGCTCCGTTGAGCGCGATCCGCATCGAGGAAAGGTCGAGCCCACTCATCCGCTTCAACGCCCGCGTCGCGAGCACCCACGAGAAGTTCGGTCCGGCGGTCGCAGTGCCGCGGTAGGTCGAGATCCACTCCATCCACGCGCCAGGATGCGCGAGGAAGTCCTGCGGCGACGCGAGCACCAGCCCGGCACCGGTCGTCATCGGTGTGGTCATGCAGCCCACGAGCCCCATGTCGTGGTACAGCGGCAGCCACGAGACGAGCACGTCGACGTCGAGGTCGAGGTCAGTCGCCTCGACGATGGCGTCGAGGTTCGAGCAGAGCACGCGCTGGGGCAGCATCACGCCCTTCGGCTCGGAGGTCGAACCGCTGGTGAACTGCAGGATCGCCAGGCGATCGAGATCGTCGGAGACTCGGTCGTATGCGTCGGACGTCGGGCGACCCTTGCCCGGCATCAGGTCGCCGAGCAGCACCGCCGGTGGATCCCCTTCGACGGGCTCATAGAACGGAGCGAGGTCGGGGTCGATCAGCAGGAGCGCAGCGTCTGCGTTGCGGATGCGCGTGCGCGTCTGCTCCACGAACTCCTCGATCGAGCCCATCCGCATCGGGAGCGGAAGCACCACGGCGCACGCACCGGCCAACCAGCAGGCTTGGATCGCGGTCACGAGCGGACGGCTCGTGGGCCCCAGGATCGCCACGTGGTCGCCCGGGTTGATCTCGCGCGTTTGCAGGCCGGCGGCAATCACGCGCGCGTCGTCGTGCAGCTGCGCCCACGGCACGTGCACGCGAGCGTCCTTGCTGATGAAGGTCGCTCCGTGTGCCTGATCGGCGGCGCGCTCTAGGCGAGCGATCAGGGGGATGGGCGCCACGGCCATAAGACTTGCGCACGATACGGCCGGTTACGAATCATGCGGGCAATCCCAGCGCAGGCCAGCAGGGGTGGGCCAGTATCCTCGGCCTCCATGTCCGACCGTCCCGACGTGCCCGCGCACCGCTACGACGGCCGCGTCGCGGACGAGATCGAGACCCGGTGGCAAGCCACCTGGGACGCCGACGGCACGTACCACGCGCCCAACCCTTCGGGTCCCCTCGCCGACGGGTTCGACGCCATGCAGGGCAAGCCGAAGACCTTCGTCCTCGACATGTTCCCGTACCCGAGCGGTGATGGTCTGCACGTCGGTCATCCGCTCGGGTTCATCGGCACCGACGTGTACGCGCGCTATCTCCGCATGACGGGGCACAACGTCCTGCACACGATGGGGTTCGACGCGTTCGGGCTGCCCGCCGAGCAGTACGCGGTGCAGACCGGACAGCACCCCCGCATCACCACCGAGGCGAACGTCGCGAACTACCGACGCCAGCTGCACCGCCTCGGCCTCGGCCACGATCCGAGGCGATCGGTGTCGACGACCGACATCACCTACTACCGCTGGACGCAGTGGATCTTCCTGCAGATCTTCAACTCCTGGTACGACCGCGCGGTCGATCGAGCCCGCCCGATCGACGAGCTGATCCAGGAATTCGAGACAGGTGCGCGTGAGACGCCCGACGGCCGCGACTGGGCCAAGCTCGACCCGGTCGAGCGGCGCGAGGTCGTCGACTCGTTCCGTCTCGCCTACCTCGACGACGCACCGGTGAACTGGTGCCCCGGTCTGGGCACGGTGCTCGCGAACGAAGAGGTGACATCGGACGGACGCAGTGATCGCGGCAACTTCCCGGTCTTCAAGCGTCCGCTGAAGCAATGGAAGATGCGGATCACCGCGTATGCCGATCGGCTGATCGACGACCTCGACGTCTTGGATTGGCCCGAGTCGATCAAGCAGATACAAAGGAACTGGATCGGTCGCAGTGAGGGCGCGCTGATCCACTTCCCCGCGCCGTCGATCGGTCAGCCGATCAGCGTGTTCACCACCCGGCCCGACACGATGTTCGGCGCGACCTACATGGTGCTCGCTCCCGAGCATCCTCTCGTCGATGTGCTCCTCCCGGCGGCCTGGCCAGAGGGCACACCGCCGAAGTGGACGGGCGGCGCCGCGACCCCCTTCGACGCGGTTGCGGAGTACCTGCAGACGACCGGCTCGCTCAGCGACCTCGAGCGCCAGGTCGAGTCGCGTCAGAAGACCGGCGTGTTCACCGGTGCGTACGCGACCAACCCGGCGACGCACGCCGCGATCCCGGTCTTCGTCGCCGACTACGTGCTCATGGGGTACGGCACGGGGGCGATCATGGCTGTGCCCGGCCAGGACGAGCGTGACTGGGAGTTCGCGGAGGTCTTCGATCTGCCGAGCGTGCGCACGGTGCAGCCTTCAGAGGGGTGGGAGGGCAAGGCGTACGCCGGCGACGGGCCGGCGATCAACAGTGGCTTCCTCGATGGGCTCGGAGTCGCCGACGCGAAGCGCAAGATCATCGACTGGCTCGAAGCGCACGACTTCGGCGAGGGCACCGTCACCTACCGGCTGCGCGACTGGCTCTTCAGTCGACAGCGGTACTGGGGCGAGCCGTTCCCGATCATCTACGACGACACGGGACTACCCATCGCGGTGCCCGAGGCGATGCTGCCGGTGGTGCTCCCGGAGGTCGACGACTTCAGCCCGCGGACGTTCGCGGACGACGACGAGACGTCGATGCCTGAGCCGCCGCTGGCGCGCGCTCATGACTGGGTCGAGGTCGAGCTCGATCTCGGCGACGGACGGCGCACCTACTGGCGCGAGACGAACACGATGCCGCAGTGGGCGGGCTCGTGTTGGTACGAGCTGCGTTACCTCGACCCGACAAACGAGAACGCCTTCGTCGACGCGGCGGTCGAGCGTTACTGGATGGGCCCCCAGCGCGAAGGCGACCCAGGCGGGGTCGACCTCTACGTGGGCGGGGTCGAGCACGCGGTGTTGCACCTGCTGTACGCGCGCTTCTGGCACAAGGTGCTCTTCGACCTCGGCCACACGTCGTCGTTCGAGCCATACCGTCGCCTGTACAACCAGGGCTACATCCTCGCTGCCGCGTATCAGGACGCACGCGGCATGTACGTCGATGCCACTGCGGTGCAAGAGCGTGACGGGCACTACTTCCTCGACGGCGTCGAGGTGAAGCGCGAGATGGGGAAGATGGGCAAGAGCCTGAAGAACGGCATCTCGCCCGACGACTACTACCGCGTGTACGGCGCCGACACCTTGCGTCTCTACGAGATGTTCACCGGTCCCCTCGATCAAGAGCGGCCATGGGAGACGCGAGCGATCGTCGGCGTGCATCGCTTCTTGCAACGGCTCTGGCGGCTGATCATCGACGAAGAGACCGGCGAGGTGCGCGTCCACGACACATCGGTGGATGACGAGACGCGCCGCGTGCTGCACCGCACGATCGACGCCGTGCGCACCGACATGGCGAACCTACGATTCAACACCGCGATCGCGAAGCTCACCGAGCTGAACAACCACGTGACCGCGAAGGGCGACACGTCGACCCCGCGCGAGGTCGCAGAACCGCTCGTGCTGATGGTCGCTCCCCTGGCTCCTCACATCGCAGAGGAGCTGTGGCACCGGCTCGGGCATGCCGAGACCGTCGTCTACGCACCGTTCCCCGAGGCCGATCCCGCGATGCTCGTCAACGACACCGTCGAGATCCCGGTGCAGGTGAAGGGCAAGGTGCGGGCACACCTCACTCTCGCTGCCGACGCCGATGCGGCGACCATCGAGGCGGCGGCACTCGCCGACCCCGCCGTCGTCAAGGCGATCGACGGCAATGCGGTGCGGCGGGTGGTGGTCGTACCGGGCCGCATGGTGAACGTGGTCACCTGACTGGTACCGTCGACCAGCCTCTTCGAGGACTCGGGGCTATAGCTCAGTTGGTAGAGCGCTTGCATGGCATGCAAGAGGTCAGGGGTTCGAATCCCCTTAGCTCCACGAGTTTGTTCCAGGCTGAAATGCCGAGTTCCTCCCCCACCTCCACCAAGACGTCCGGAACCGTCCTGATCGAGGCGGTCGAGAAGGCCGGTCGTCGGTCGCGTTCGTCAATGACCTCGTTGGGGAGCGAGGTACTCGTGCACGAGCCCTACGCACACCGCGCCTTCGCCGGCAGCCGGCGCGACGGGGATGCGTTGGCTTGCGGCCCGAGCCGATATCAGCAACAGTCCATGTCGATGACTCTTGATATGGATCTGAGGGCGTCGCCGCTGCCCATGCTGAAGGCGCTGGCGGAGCCGCTGCGATGGACAATCGTGGCGGCGCTCGCGGGGGAGGAGCTCTGCGTCTGCCACCTCAGCGAAGACCTGGGCGTTGCCCAACCCTTGATCTCTCACCATCTGCGCGTGCTCCGTGACGCCGGGCTCGTCGAGTCAGAGAAGTGGCGCTACTGGACCTACTACCGGCTGCGACCCTCGGCCCTCGCCCAGCTCGGAACGCTGATCGACACGCTGGCTACCGCTGGCCCTGCGGCAGCCGCACAACGTCGGCCGTGTTGCTGATGCGCGCCGTCCTCATCCGCTGGCCCACCGACGTTCCCCGAGAACACAACGAGGTGGCGCCGTGACCGACACCGTCAAGGGCCCGAGTCCGACGACGACTTCCGCAGAACGTGGCCAGGACGCCGCGGTGCTTCGGCGACTCTCATTGCTGGACCGGTTCTTGCCGGTGTGGATCGGCGTCGCGATGCTGGTCGGCATCGGTCTGGGTCGTGCCTTCTCGGGCCTGAACGACACGCTGGACCACATCAAGGTCGACACCGTGTCGCTGCCGATTGCCCTTGGCTTGTTGTTGATGATGTATCCGGTGCTGGCCAAGGTCCGCTACGGCGACCTCGGCCATGTCACCGCCGACCGGCGTCTGCTTGGCACGTCTCTCCTCCTCAACTGGGTCGTCGGTCCGGCGCTCATGTTCACGTTGGCGTGGGTGTTCCTTCCCGATCTTCCCGAATACCGCACCGGGTTGATCATCATCGGTCTCGCGCGTTGCATCGCGATGGTTCTCATCTGGAACGACCTTGCTGACGGCGACCGCGAAGCCGCGGTGGTGCTCGTGGCGCTCAACTCCCTGTTTCAGATCGTCGCCTACAGCCTGCTCGGCTACTTCTACCTCAAGGTCCTTCCCGGTTGGCTCGGCCTCGATCAGGCCACGATCGACGTATCGATGTGGCAGATCGGGCGAGCGGTGCTGATCTTCTTGGGTGTCCCGTTGGTGGCCGGTTATCTCACGCGCCGTTGGGGCGAAGCCCGGCGTGGTCGCGTCTGGTACGAGGAAGAGTTCCTCCCTCGCATCGGGCCTGTCGCGTTGTGGGGTCTGCTGTTCACGGTGGTCATCCTCTTCGCGCTGCAGGGCAGCAAGATCACACATAGCCCCTTCGACGTCGCCCGCATTGCAGTGCCTCTCGTCGCGTACTTCGGGATCATGTGGACGGGCGCGTTCGTCTTGTCGATGCGGCTTCGGTTCGGCTATCCGCGCTCGGCGAGCGTCGCGTTCACGGCCGCGGGCAACAACTTCGAGCTCGGCATCGCGGTGGCCATCAGCGTCTTCGGTGTGACTTCCGGGCAGGCGCTCGCCGGTGTCGTCGGCCCGCTCATCGAGGTCCCCGTGCTAGTCGGGCTCGTCTACGTCGCGCTGTGGGCCCGTCACCGTTTCGCCCCGCTGGAGGAATCGACATGAACTGCTATGACTGCGCCTTCAACGCGTGGAACGTCGAGCCGCCCCCTCGATTGATCCACTGCGAGACGTGCGCCGCCGCACACGACGCTGTCGTCGGCCGCCAGCAAGACCACACGAGAGCTTCCTGAGCACTGCGCCGATGATGTACGCGCACCCTCGCCGTGCGGGGAAGCATCTGGTACGCGTCAACGTGCGGAAAGATGAGACTCACCAGCTCCGCCGGATCGACGGCCTCGGGCCCTCGATCGCGTACTTCTCCAGCACAGAGACGCGCTTGGAACTCAATGCGCCCACCAACCATCACCTGCCGCTGCCGTCGGCTGCTAAGGCGCGAGCGCGGCGCGGAGCTGAGCCACCCGCTCCGGGACAACCGACCAGTTCACCCACCGGCCGGACTTCTCCCCGATGATCAGCCCAGCGTCGGCCAGCACCTTGGTGTGGTGGCTGACGGTGGGCTGGCTCTTGCCGATCGGCTCGATCAAGTCACACGAGCATGCACGGCCAGCGGCCGCGATGAGGCTGAACAGCCGCAGCCGCACCGGATCCGCGAGCGCCGCGAACGCATGCGCGAGCTCACCGGCTTGACGAGGGTCGATCGGCGCCTCGAGCACCGAGCAGCACTCGACGTCGGTCACTGCGATCCGGGTCCTGCTGGCAGTCATCGTCGTCCTCACAGCAACGTATTGACATACGTCGATCTATTGATAGAGTATAGACAACGATCAATCTATCGGAGGTTCCCGTGTCCCGCGTCCAACTCGCTCTCAACGTCCCCGACATCAACGCCGCCGTCGCCTTCTACTCCAAGCTGTTCGCGACAGAACCGCACAAGCGCAAGCCCGGCTACGCCAACTTCGCCATCGCCGATCCGCCGCTCAAGTTGGTCCTGTTCGAGAACACGAACGCGGACAGTCGGCTGAACCACCTCGGCGTCGAGGTGTTCTCCATCGACGACGTCGCCGCCGCGCAGGCCCGGCTCACCAGTGAAGGGCTGACGCCGATCGAGGAGAACGGCACCTGTTGCTTCGCCAAGCAGGACAAGGTCTGGGTCGACGGGCCCGACGGCGCGTGGGAGATCTACACAGTCATCGAGGACAGCGACAGCTTTGGCGTGTCCTCGACCCACGCCGACGACCAGGGCGATTCGCTGTGCTGCGCGTCAGTCCCCGAAGCCGAGGCCCGCTGCTGCTGACTTGGTGGGCGTTGCCATGCGTCGATATCGACCACGCCCTGTCGACGGGCCGTCTAAATAGACCGAGACGGTGACGTGGCTCAAGATCACGCGCCGTAGCCACCTTGAACGGAGCCCCAGCATGCCCTCCCTTGAGGACCTGACCATCCAACAGCAACGCTCGCTCCGCTCGGCAGCGGCCAACCTGCAGCGCGACTTCGACGGGGTGTTCTCCATCGAGACCATCGAGCACTTCCTCGCCACCAGCTACGAGCAGTTCGCCACCAACGCCACGATCGTCACGTTCCTTCCGCTCATGGCCGAACGCTTCGCCCGGCAACGACTCAAGGCGCTGGCCAAGGTCGAAGGCCTCACGCGCGACGGTCTGCCAACCGTGCTGTTCCTCTGCGTGCACAACGCCGGCCGCTCGCAGATGGCCCTCGGCTGGTTCAACCATCTCGCCGGGGGGCGAGCGGTCGCCTGGTCGGGCGGGTCCGAGCCCGGCAAGGAAGTCAACCCGTCCGCGGTCATGGCCATGGCCGAGGTCGGCATCGACATCGCGCAGGAGTTTCCCAAGCCCTGGACCGATGAGATCGTCCGCGCCGCCGATGTGGTCATCACCATGGGCTGCGGCGACGCCTGCCCACTCTTCCCCGGCACGCGCTACGAGGACTGGGACCTCGACGACCCCGCGGGACAAGACATCGACACGGTGCGTCCGATCCGCGACGAGATCGAACAACGGGTGCGGGCTCTGTTGGCCAGCCTGGAGGTGCCTCTCGCCTGACGGGGTATCGCCTGCTTCTGAAATCGACCGTGCCGCTCTTGGCGAGCAGGTCGGTCTCAACCGGCGAACGTCAAATGAGCGCAGGGCTCCGAGGAAGCAGTCGCGACGAACGGCCCGCGACAGCGTCTCACCGCCGATCACGACAATTTGAGGCGTTGGGTACCGATTCGAACCGCGAGTAGCCGGAAGGAAGACCTGCGGCGAGTGGGCCTTAATGTGACGTGCAATCGCTCTGGAGGCATCCCATGTCTCGTGTCCAACTCGTCCTCACAGCAGCGGGTGCTGCTGACGGCTCGTGACAACCGATCTCCCGGCCCGTCAACGGCAGGTGTCACCAGCGGTGTGGCGCTCGAGCGATCTCTCGCCGACGGATTGGTCGATCGCGCTGACGAACGAGCAACGTGACGAAATCGCGACGGCCGCTCGGGCCGCCCGTTCGGCCGGGATCGCGCCGAGCGCGTTGGCGCTCGCCGAGTTCTCGCTGTCGACGATGGAAGACGCGATCACCGAGTGGTCGAGGCTGCTCAGTGACGGCCGTGCCTTCGTGCTGCTCCGTCGGTTCCCGATCGACCAATTGGCCGACGACGAAATCGAGCTCGCCTACGTCGGCCTGGGGTTGCACCTCGGGAAACCGGTTACCCAGAACGCAGCCGGCGAGCTGCTCACGCACATCCGCGACGAGCGGCTCCCCGAGAGCGGACCGCAGGTGCGGCTCTATCGAACCCGCGAGCGGCAGGACTTCCACACGGATGGCGCGGACATCATCGGCCTGCTGTGCGTGCACAGCGCCAAGTCGGGCGGGGAGAGCAGGATCGTCAGCTCTGGCGCCGTCTACAACGAGATGCTGCGCCGACGCCCAGACCTCGTCGACGTCCTCTACCGCCTGATGTACTGGGATCGCCAAGGCGACGATGCTGCGGGCGGACAGCCGTGGTTCGAGCTGGCGCCGATCAGCGACCTCAACGGCACACCCCGGGTCTTCTATATCGGCTGGTACATCCGGGACGCGCAACGCCATCCGGATGTGCCTCGCCTCACGGGCGAGCAGTGTGAGGCGATGGAGCTGCTCGAGTCGATTGCCAATGACCCGACGTTTCATCTCGAGATGGACTTCGCGCCCGGCGACGTGCAGCTGCTCAACAACGGCAAGATCCTGCACTCACGCGAGGCCTACGAGGACGAGGACGACCCAGCCCAGCGCCGCCATCTGCTGCGCCTGTGGCTCGCCGCTCACCGGTTCACCAGCGTCGACGACGGACTGCGGGGAGGCATTCGCTCGCCACGCTGAGGCTGGCGGGCTCGTGCTCCGTTTACACGCGCAATCCCGAAGACTTCGCCGGTCTCGAGAACCTGATCGAGGTCGTCGGAATCTGAGCTGGTTCGCTCACCTCGAATCGATCGTCGCGTCGTTGCCGCTGGCCGTACTCTCCGCCGATGCACGCCGAGTGGTCAGCCACTGAGCTGTTCGACGACGACTACCTGCACTTCTACCTCCCCCGTCTGACCGACGAAGCCAGCGAGGCCGAAGCAGCGACGGTGTGGTCGCTGCTCGCACTCCAGCCTTCGGGAGCAGATGTGGAGATCCACGCGTTGAAGAAGCAGGGGTGGTCGATCTCGGCGATCGCCCGTCATGTCGGTCATGACCGCAAGACGGTTCGTGACTATCTGAACGGCGAGCGTGTTCAGGGAGTGCGTCGCCGGGTCGGGGTCGTCGATCCGTTCGATCGTTTCGAGATCTATGTGCGGCAACGGTTCGCGGATGATCCGCACGTCTGGCTGACGGTGCTGTTCGACGAGATGGTCGCGCTCGGGTTCGATCGCAGCTATCAGCGTTTCACGCACTACGTGCGCACACGGGGTCTGCGACCGCACTGCGAGGCGTGCGCGGGCGTGAAGGGCCGCGCCCATGCCGACATCGAGCATCCGCCGGGCCTGGAGGTGCAGTGGGACTGGCTCGAGTTACCGGACACGCCGTGGGGTGCACCCGCGTACGTGTTGGTGGGCGCGCTCGCGCACTCGTCGCGGTTCCGCGGCTGGTTCTCCGAACAGATGGACCAACCACACCTCGTCGTCGGCTTGCACGAGGTCCTCGAGCGTCTTGGCGGCACACCGAAACGCTGGCGGGTGGATCGAATGGCGACGGTGATCGTGCCCGGCAGCGATCAGGTCCAAGCATCGTTCGCGCCGGTCGCGAAGCACTATGGCGTCGGGATCGATCCGTGCCCAGCGCGCCATGGCAACCGCAAGGGCGTGGTCGAGAAATCGATCCACTACCTCACGCAACGGTGGTGGCGCACCGCCCGCGTCGCTAACCCGACCGAAGCGCAAGCGAGCCTTGACACGTTCTGCGCACGCATCGCGGACATGCGCCCGCGTGGTGGCAGAACGGTCGGTGAGCTCGCCGATCGAGAACCGCTGCTCATGCTGCCGCGACACGCGTATCCGGCCACAGTCGAGGTCACGCGCACGGTCGCGGCGAACGCGCTGGTGAGCGTGTGGGGCAACCGCTACTCGGTCCCACCCGGCTTCATCGCCACCGAAGTGATCGTGCGGTGGCGGCTCGGTTCCGAAACGATCGACGTCATCTCGCCGGCGGGGGTGATCGTCGCGACGCATCGCCTCGCACCGCGCGGCGCGACCGCACCGCTCGGCTACCAGAACATGCCGCCGCGTTGGAGAACGTCGTCCTCGGCGCGTTCAACACCGATCGGCCGTGTCGCCGCAAGCTCAACCGGCCACCATCCGATGCGGCGCTTGCGCTCGCCGCCGAGATCGTCGGCGACGCCGGCCGTGACCCGGTCATCGACCTCACGAGCTATCAGCGCATGATCGACGCGGTCGCGAGGAGGTGTGTCATGAGCCGCGACTCGATCTATCAGCAGCTCCGTTCACACCTCGCGTATCTCAACTTGAGCGCAGCCGCCGAAGCGTTGCCCGGCGCGCTCGACCAAGCGACCAAGACCAAGCAGTCACACACGACGTTCCTCGAACACCTCTTGCGCGTCGAGGTCGACGCGACCGAGGCTCGCCGGCACGCGGGACGGTTGCGGTTCGCGAACTTTCCCGCGCCGTGGCGGCTCGACGACTTCGACTTCACCGCGCAGCCCGGCATCGACGAAGCATTGATGCTCATCGACCTGCTCGACCTCGGCTGCGGCCATGGACGGATCGCGAACCTCCTGGCCGCACGGGGCGCACGAGTCACTGGACTCGACGCGACGCCGCTCTTCCTCAACATGGCCCGCGACGACGCTGCGCGCCGCGGGCTCGAAGTCGACTACGTCCTCGGCGACATGCGCGAATTGCCGTGGGACGCGCACTTCGATGCGGTCGTCAGCTGGTTCACCGCGTTTGGCTACTTCGACGACACACAGAACAGGGCCGTGCTCTGTGAGGTTCACCGCGCGCTACGGCCGGGAGGGCGCTTCCTCCTCGAGCTCAACCACAGGGACGGGCTGCTGCCCGCATGGTCGCCCTCGACCGTCGCGCGGGTCGACGACGACGTGATGATCGACGAGCGCACGTTCGACCCTCTCACGGGTCGGGCGAACGCCCGCAGGACCATCGTCCGCGACGGCCACACGCGCCGCGCGACGTACTTCACCCGGCTCTTCGGCTTCACCGAGCTGAGGGGTTGGCTGTTCGACGCCCAGTTCGCGTCGGTCGAGGGCTTCGCAGGAGACGGCTCGCCGCTGGAAGCGCACTCGCGCCGGATGATCCTCGTCGCGACGAAGTAGCGAGCGACGGCGCGGGGTCCGTTACCCTCCTGCCCGTGGGTCAGCCGATCGCCGTCACCGAGCAGCAATCAAGTCACCCAGGCATCGTGCGCTTCGAGACGAACCGCAGCTTCACGGGGATGGGCCACGAGCACTTCGCATCGCTCGCTGCGATCACTGGCCAACGCCCCACCGACGAGCTCGCGCGCCGACTGCTCGACACCGGCAAGGTCGACGGTGTGCACGTCTACATGAACATGATCACCGTCGACGTGAAGAAGGGCTTCGAGCCGACCGGCCTCAAGGAGGTCATCGAGGGGCTCTACACCTACTGGCAGCCAGGCATGGTGCCGCCCTCGTTCGAGGATGTCGCCGCCGATGAGCCCGCCGCAGCCGCACCTGCCGCATCGGGAGGAGCACCTGCGGACGACGCGATGTCAGAAGCCGCGAAGAAGGTTCCCGCCGCACTGCTCGAGCGCAGCCGCCTGGCCCGCGAGAAAGCCAAGGCCAAGGCCGCCGCCGGCGAATAGCCCCGCTAGGTCGTCGCGACAGACTCGGCCCAGGCGACCCGAGGCACGTCACTCCACAGTCGCTCGAGCTCGTAGTACCGCCGCGTCTGCTCGAGGAACACATGGACGACGAGGTCGCCGTAGTCCATCAGCACCCAGGTGAGGTCATCGAGGCCCTCGACTCGAAGCGGCTTCGGTCCGCCGTCGCGCGCGAGCTCTGCTTCGACGGCGTCCGCGATCGTGCGCACCTGTCGGGTGTTCATGCCGTGGACGATCACGAAGTAGTCGGTGATGGCCAGCACCGCGCCGACATCGAGCACGACCGGATCTTCGGCCTTCTTGTCCACTGCGGCCCGCGCCGCCCGAATCGCCCAATGCTCGACGGTCTGTGCGCTCACCTCAGCCAGTGGAACTCGTCTCCTCGGTTGTGACCGGTGCCGTCGTCGAGGTGGTGGCCGCGGCATGGGCTGCGACCTGCGCCTCGAAGTCCTTTCCGAGCACCACCGTGAGGTCGATGCCATCGACGACCGTAGCGTCCTGCGCGGTCGTTCCCACGCCGAGCGCCTGCGCGACATAACCGGCCGTTCCCTTGAAGCCTTCATTGGCGTAGAGAACCTGTGTGTGGGCCACCTCGGTGTCGTCGCTGGCGATGACGAGGTTGGCCCCGAGGAGCAGCACGAGGTCCGCAGCCGTGAGCATCGCGTCCGGATCACCCGTCGTGTTCACCAGTCGGATTCGTGCGCTGTTGGTCGGCGGCGACACCGCACCCGGCATGCTCTCGGCGACGAGGAGGCGCATCGGACCCTGGTCGACCTCGTACGCCTCGGGCTCGCCGGGCAGCGCCCGCACCGGAAGGACGACGACTTGGTACGGGCCCGCGGCGAGCGCGGCCATGTGCTGCTCGACCGGCAACGGTGGGAGCTCGACCTGCGTCTCACCGGAGGGCACGGTGGTCGTGGTCGCCGGAGGCGGGGGCGTCGTCGCGGCGATCGACGTGAGCACGCCGTCCCAGAGCTGCTCGTAGAGCACTATGCGAGCGGCTTCGGTCTCGTCCGCGGCGTGCGCACCGAATGCGATCGGCAGATCGGACGCCGACAACGTTGCGGGACCACTCGGGAAGAGGACCTCGAGGCGACCATCGGGTCCGGACGTCCCCACAGGATCGTCGAATGACGCGGTCACCTCGCCCGTCACGAGCTTCGGCCAGGCCGCGGCGTCGAGGACAGCGACCTGCTCGAGGCGGACATCGAGGAGGCTCTCGACGGTTTGACGGAGCAGCGTCGTGCCGCCAGTCGCGAACGCACTGCCGAGCGGCGCGTCACCGACACCGGGCACAGACACGCGGAGCAGGGTCGGCATGAGGATCAGGAACCCGCCCCGCCCGCCCGGACTGAGCGCGGCGACGGCAATCGACTCAGGCGCACCCGTCGCGTCGAGGCTCACAAGCAGCTGCGCCGGCGTGGGCGGCAGGAAGATGTCGGCGGCGCGCCCCTCTCGCTTCACCAACCGTCCTTCGCGGCTGTCGACGATCGTCTTTGCGGCCGCGCTCCCGAGCGCGGGAATCGCGGCTGCGATGAGGAGCATCACGGCCGCTACCCCGGCTGTGCGCCACGGCCGGGTCCGCGTGCGATGCAGCGTGCCGCTCGGCAATGCCGGCGGGGGCGGCGACTCGGCGACGACGGGAGGTGGCGCGACCGGCGCGACCGGGGCGCCAATCGGCGGCATGCCGGGCGACGTGTCATCGATCGTGTCGCGTAGACCGAGCTCGTTGACCGCGGCGTCCTCGATGTCCGCGGTGGTCGCAGTGGTCGCGGTGGTCGAGACCTCGGGATCCTCGATCACGGCTGCATCACAGAGGCATAGAGACCACGCGCCCGGATGCACGCGATGACTCCCGGGGGAAGCAGGTAGTCGAGAGGGCGCCCGTCGGCGGTACGTGCCCTCAGGTCGGTGCTAGAGACGTCGAGACGGGGCACCTCGACTCGCTCCCACCGCCATCCCCGCGGGGGCGCCTCGCCCTCGGCTCCCGGACGGTCCACGACGACGACTGTGCAGCGAGACCGCACCTCGTCGACCCGCTCCCACGTGGTCAGGCCGCGGGCGGCGTCGCTGCCCACGATCAGGAAGAGCTCGGCGCCGGGCTGGTCGCGGGCGAGCTCGGCAAGGGTGTCCGCGGTGTACGACGGCCCACCCCGGTCGATCTCGATGCGGCTGACCTCGAGACCCTCGACGCCCTGCACCGCCGCGTCGACCATTGCGAGCCGGTCCTCGGGCGGGCTGATGGTGCGCTCTCCCACCTTCTGCCACGGCACGTTCGCGACCACGAGGAGGACGGAATCGAGCCCGAGGGCGTGACGGACGTTGACCGCGGTGACCAGGTGACCCACGTGGGGCGGGTCGAAGGTCCCCCCGAACACGCCCAGTCGCACGAAAACGCAGGATAACGGCACCACATCGGGGGTAAATGTGCGGCAGCACGTCTCCGATACCAGTGCGAGGCGAGATGTGCCATGTGACACCCCTCGCCGAGAGTGGGAAGGGAATGACAACCGGGTAATTCCGGTTGCAGGATCCGCCATGAGTGACGCAGTTGGTCTGTACCTCAATGAGATCGGTCAGGTCTCTCTCCTCAACGCTGAAGAGGAGCGGGAGCTTTCCCGCGCCATCGAAGCTGGACGTGCCGCTTCCGAGCGGATCGCCACCGGCGACAACGATCCCGAGCTCGACGAGCTCGTCCGGGTCGCCCACGCCGCGAAGGATCGCTTCATCAGAGCGAACCTGCGTCTCGTCGTGAGCATCGCTCGCCGCTACCCCCTCCCCCCCGGCATGGATCTCCTCGATCTCGTGCAGGAAGGCAACCTCGGTCTCGAGCACGCCGTCGACAAGTTCGACTGGCGCCGGGGCTTCAAGTTCTCGACGTATGCGACGTTCTGGATCCGTCAGGCAATCGGGCGCGGCGCTCGATCAGAAGGCCAGCCTCGTACGGCTGCCCGGTGATCGGTCCGCCAGCCTGCGTGCCGCGCTCCGTCAGGTCTCGGGCGACGGCGACGAGCTCGACGACGAGAACGCTCGACTGCACCGTCTGTCCACCCCGGTGTCGCTCGATCGATCGATCGGCGACGACGGCGACAGCACGCTCGGCGATCTGGTGCCGAGCGACACCATCGGCCCCGAGGCAGCAGTGATCGCTGCGGCCGAGGGCGAGATGCTCGACGAGCTCCTCGGCATGCTCGACACTCGAGCCCGATACGCCGTCGAGCGCCGCTTCGGCCTCGTCGACGGCAAGAAGTGCAGCTATCGCGAAGTCGGCGAGGAGCTCGGCGTGACCGCCGAAGCGGCTCGTCGCCTCGTCAAGCGAGCGGTCACGGGTCTCCGTGACGATGCCGCTCGCATCCTCGCCGCCTGATCCCCCCATCAGGCTGGCGTCATGGCCCGCCCCCGAGCGCAGAACCCCCCAACGCGCTCGGGAGGCGGGTCATCTCGCGAATCTGCGTTGCGCGGCCCCACGCCGAGCGGCCACCCTGTGCGGGTGAACCCCGAGCCCTGGTCGCCGTCGTCGTGGCGCGCGTTTCCGGCTGACCAGCAACCCGACTGGCCCGACGATGGCGCGCTCGACCGAGCGCTGAAGCAGATCCACGGGTATCCGCCCCTCGTCTTCGCTGGCGAGGCGCGTGGCCTCACGGATGCGCTCGCCGACGTCGCCGCGGGCCGCGCCTTCCTGCTGCAAGCGGGCGACTGTGCTGAGTCGTTCGACGACTTCTCTGCGGTCAGCATCCGCGAGAAGCTCCGAGTCGTCCTCCAGATGGCGGTCGTGCTCACGTATTCGTCAGGTGTGCCCGTCGTGAAGGTGGGCCGCATCGCGGGTCAGTTCGCGAAGCCCCGATCGGCGCCGACCGAGCGGGTGGGCGACATCGACCTGCCTGCGTTCCGCGGCCACATGGTCAACGACGTCGCGCCGACCGAGGCGGCCCGCACGCCCGACGCGGAACGACTCGTGCAGGCCTACCACCAGTCTGCGTCGACCCTGAACCTCGTTCGGGCCTTCACGAAGGGCGGGTTCGCAGACCTCTCCCGCGTGGCTGCGTGGAACCAAGAGTTCGTCTCGTCGAGCCGCGAAGGTCAGCGCTACCGCGTGGATCGCGGCAGAGATCGAGCGCGCCCTGCGGTTCATGGCGGCGTGCGGCATCGATCTGGCGCGCAGCCCGCAGCTGCACGAGGTCGACTTCTACACCAGCCACGAGGCGCTCATCCTCGGATACGAAGAGGCGCTCACCCGCACCGACTCACTGACGGGTCGCTGGTACGACTGCTCCGCGCACATGCTCTGGATCGGTGAGCGCACACGGCGACTCGACGGCGCGCACGTCGAGTTCCTCCGCGGTGTCGACAACCCGTTGGGATGCAAGATCGGCCCGACGGCGACAGCCGACGAGGTGCTCGAGCTCTGCGATCGCCTGAACCCGGACCGTGTGCCCGGACGCCTGACGCTCATCGCCCGCATGGGAGCAGAGCACGCGGAGGAGCGCCTTCGCCCACTGCTGCGGGCAGTGTCCGAGGCCGATCATCCGGTCGTCTGGACGTGCGACCCGATGCACGGCAACACCTTCACGAGCTCCGGCGGTCGCAAGACGCGGCACTTCGACGATGTGCTCGCTGAGATCGGCGCGTTCTTTCGAGCACACGCAGCCGAAGGCACGTGGCCCGGCGGCGTGCACGTCGAGCTCACCGGTGACGACGTGACCGAATGCCTTGGAGGCGCCGAGGAGATCTTCGATCATCAGCTCGATGATCGGTACGAGACGATGTGCGACCCAAGGCTGAACGCCCGCCAGTCACTCGACCTCGCGTATCGCGTCGCAGAGCTGCTCCGCCGCTAAGAGCCGCCAGGAAGCGCCGGAGGCGTCACGAATGGCGTCGTCGGCGGATGGGTCGGCGGTGGCGCGGTGGGGGGCACCGTGGTCGTGGCGCGCGGGCGTCGGCGCGTGGTGGCGACAGGCAGGGTGTCGACCGAAGCGGGCGGTGGCGGCAGGGGCGTCGTCGCCACGATCGTCGTCTCACCGGCCACCGTCGTCACGGTCGTCTCGCCGCCGGGTACAGCGGTCACCGTGGTCTCGCCGCCAGTGGCGGTGCTGTCGGGTGCGACGACAGTGGTACCGGTGTCGACGTTGGTCTTGTCGTCGCCGCCATCGCCGCTGGTCGCCTTGACAGCGAAACCGACGACGAGTCCGAGCGCGACGCCACCGGCGATCGAGCTCGTCAGCCATTTGCGGGGATACGCCACCGCGTGAAATTACTCGCGCTGGGCCGCTCGCCGAAGGATGAGGTTCGCGACGAGCCCCGTCCACCCTGTCTGATGCGACGCGCCGAGGCCTTCCCCGTTGTCTCCATGGAAGTACTCGTGAAAGAGCACGCTGTCCCTCCACTCGGGATCGTCCTGGAATCGCTCGCTGCCTCCGTAGCAAGGACGGCGTCCGCGGTCGTCGAGCAGGAACAGCGAGATGAGGCGGTCGCTCAGGTCGTCGGCGACGGTGTCGAGGGTGACGTGCTTGCCCGATCCCGTCGGTAGCTCGATCGTGAAGTCGTCGCCCAGGTAGCGCTGGTAGCGGCGCAGGCAATCGATCAGGACGTAGTTCACCGGGAACCAGACCGGACCGCGCCAGTTCGAGTTGCCACCGAACGAGCCCGATTGCGACTCGGCCGGCTCGTAGTCGACTCGCGACGTCACCCCGGCGATCGTGACCTCGAGTGGATGCTCGAGGTGACGGCGGCTGACACTCCGGATGCCGTGCGGCGACAGGAACTCGCCTTCGTCGAGCACCGCGGAGAGGATGCGCTCGAGGCGGACCGGACCGACGACCGACATGAGGCGGCGGGATTCGCTGCCCGCAACCTGCGTGTGCGCGATGACCTCGGCGAACTCTGGCTTGTTTCGTTCGAACCACGTCATGTGGAAGGCGAACTCCGGGAGGCGCAGCCGCACCTCGTCCTCGAGCACCATCACCGCGGTGATCGGGATCAGCCCCACCATCGACCGGCACTTGAGAGGCAGCGAAGTGCCGCCCGCGTCGCGGAGCACGTCGTAGTAGAAGCCGTCGTGCTCGTCCCAGAGCCCTTGATCGTTCATCGCTGTCGCGATGTACGTGAAGTGCTCGAAGAACTTGGTGGCCACGTCCTCGTAGGCGCGATCGTGCATCGCCAGCGTCACCGCGATCTCGAGCATGTCGAGGCAGTACCGGGCCATCCAAGCGGAGCCGTCACTCTGCTCGAGGAACTGGCCTGGCGGCAACGCGGCCCCGCGGTCGATCGGTCCGATGTTGTCGAGCCCGAGGAAGCCACCCTCGAAGACGTTGTTGTCGGCCTCGTCCTTGCGGTTGACCCACCACGTGAAGTTGATGAGCAGCTTGTGGAACACGCGCTTCAGGAAGCCGTAGTCCCGCTCGCCGTCGATGCGGAAGACCTGGAACGCGGCCCATGCGTGGACGGGAGGGTTCGTATCGCCGAACGCCCATTCGTACGCGGGAAGCTGCCCGTTCGGGTGCTGGTACCACTCGCGCAGGAGCAGCAGCAGCTGGCGCTTGGCGAAGTCCGCGTCGACCTGCGCGAGCGCGACGCAGTGGAACGCGAGGTCCCAGGACGCGAACCACGGGTACTCCCATGTGTCGGGCATGGAGAGCACGTCGAGGCTGTCGAGGTGTCGCCAGTCCTTGTTGCGGCCATGGATTCGCTCGGAGGGCGGCGGCGGCATCGAGGGGTCGCCATCGAGCCATCGGGCGACGTCGAAGTGGAAGAACTGCTTCGACCACAGCATGCCGGCGAACGCCTGCCGCAGCACCCGTGCCTCGTCTGTGGTCGCGGCGTCGGGTGTGAGCCGGGCGTAGAACGCGTCCGCTTCCGCGTGCCGGGCCGCCATGATCTCGTCGAACGTGGCTTCCTCACGGTTCGCTCCTGGCCCGAGCTCGAACCGCACCTCGGCCGTCTCGCCTGGCTCGAGCGTGAGGTGATAGCGCGCCGCCATCTTCGTGCCGACCCTGTCCGGGTTGACCGAGGGTGCGCCGTGGACGACGTGGTCGTTGATGCCGTCCTTCGGAAACGGGGGGCTCGGAAGCCCGAAGAGGCGCTGCGCGTTCGTCTCGTTGTCGCAGAACAGGAGCTCCGGGTCGCCGTCGAGCTCGAGGACGTACCGACCCAGCTCGTGATGCTCGGCCATCACGTAACCGGCCTCGACCCAGAGCGACGGCTTGCGAGGGTCGATCCCCCAGGCCCACGTGTTGCGAAACCACATCGTCGGCAGCACGTCGATGGTCGCGCGCTCCGGGCCGGCGTTGTGCACGGTCACCTTCACGTATACGTCGTCAGGGGTCGCCTTCGCGAACTCCGCTTCGATGCGCCAGTAGCGATCTCCGTCGAAGATGCCGGTGTCGAGCAGCTCATATTCGGGGTCGAGCTTGGTTCGTCGCCCGTTCTCCTCAACCAGGTCGCCGTACGGGAACTCCCTCTGCGGATAGTGGTAGCGCCACCGCATGTACGAGTGGGTGGGCGTCGAGTCGAGGAACCACCAGTACTCCTTGGCGTCCTCGGAGTGGTTGCCCTCGTTCCCGGTGAGACCGAAGATTCGCTCCTTCAGGATCGGGTCAGCGCCGTTCCAGAAGGCGAGTGCCAAGCACAGGGTCTGGCGGTCGTCGCTCCACCCGGCGAGGCCATCCTCGTTCCACCGGTAGGTGCGAGAACGAGCGTGGTCGTGGGGAAAGAACTCCCAGGCCGTGCCATAGGGGCTGTAGTCCTCACGGACGGTCCCCCACGCCCGCTCTGCGAGATAGGGCCCCCACCGCTTCCACGGCACGAGCCCGTGCTCGGCCTCCTGGAGGCGGAGGCGCTCGGCTCCGCTGGTCGACCCATCCGATGCCATGGCGGGACCCTGCCACGTTCGGACGGCGCGATGATGGCCGGGCCGCGAGGAGGTTCCCCCCAATGGCCATCCAGTTCGGGCGCGAAGTGTGTGGAAGCCTGCCGGAGGCATCCCGCGCGAATGGCTCGTGACCGATGGGCTCGGCGGATATGCGATGGGCACGGTCGCGGGCCTGCGCACGCGGCGCTACCACGGTCTGCTGATGGTCGCCGGCGCGGCCGCCAACAGCAGCGCCGACGCAGGGGTGAGCCGGCGGATGCTCGGCCTCGCGGCGCTCGACGTCACGCTCGTCGTCGGCGACCGACGGCTGCGCCTCGCGACCGACGAATGGGCGAACGGCGTCGTCGATCCCGCCGGGCATCGTGACCTCGAGTCGTTCGCGCTCGAAGACGGCGTCCCCCGCTGGCGCTGGACGATCGGAGACGTGATCCTCGAGCGAGAGATCGCCATGGTGCACGGCCGCTCTGCGGTCGCTGTGCGTCACCGACTCGTGCACGCGCCCGGTCCGGTGCGAGTCGAGATCACACCGCTGTGCACGTGGCGCGATGGCCACTCCGATCGTCACGCGAACGGGGATCCGTCGGTCGACGCCACCGCGGACGGCTTCGTCTTCGAGGGCGCGTACCGAGTGCGTGGGCCTGAATGGACCGCGGGCGGCTCGTGGTATCGCGGCGTGCGAGCTCGCGCAGAAGCGGAGCGGGGGCTCAGCGACACCGAGGACCTCTGGGCCGCGGGCAGCTTCGTGACGACGCTCGCTCCCGGCGTGTTCGCGGATGTCGTCGCCTGGGCGGGAGACCTCGAACATGCACCGCCGCCCGCCGCCGAGATCGTCTCCTCCGCCCGAGCGCGCGCCGCGCAGCTCTCCGTGACCGCGCACGCGACCGACGAGGTCGACGGGCTCCTCGCCCGCGCCGCCGACCAGTTCATCGTGTCGACGACGACGGGTCCGTCTGTCGTCGCGGGATACCCATGGTTCGGTGAGTGGTCGCGCGACACGATGACTTCGTACGAGGGCCTCTTCCTGTGTACCGGCCGATACGACGAAGGCCATGACCTGCTCGTGCGTTCAGCGGCAACCCTCTCCGAGGGCATGCTCGCGAACACCGCGGACGCGGGCGGCCTCGAGTACAACACTGCTGACGGCACGTTGTGGTTCATCCACGCCGTTGGGCGACATGTCGCCATGACCGGAGACCTCGACATCCTCGCCAAGCTCAACGGCGCGCTCGACGGGATCATCGACGCGCACTCGCACGGCACACGCTTCGGCATCAAGGTCGACCCGAGCGATGGCTTGCTCCAGCAGGGCGCACCCGGCTGGGCGCTGACCTGGATGGATGCCCGCGTCGACGGGCAGCCGGTCACGCAACGGGCGGGCAAGGCGGTCGAGATCAACGCCCTCTGGATCAACGCGCTGGGGACGATCACCGACCTCCACAACCGGCTCGGTCGTCACACCGGCCGGTGGCAGTCACTGTACGAGTTCGCGCGCGGGTCGTTCGTGAAGCGCTTTGCGCGCGGCGATCACCTGCTGGACGTGCTCGGCACGACAGGCCCCGACGACGGGACCATCCGCCCGAACCAGCTGCTCGCGCTCTCGCTCCCCCACGCCCCATTCCATCCGAGCGCAACCGCGGGATCGAGCGAGCTCGAGGCCATCGCATCGGGTGTGGTGCGGCGATGTCGAGCCGAGCTGCTGACATCGCTCGGACTGCGCTCCCTGTCGCCGCTCGACCCCGCGTACATCGGGCTGCACCGAGGCGGCCCCGCCGAGCGGGACCGCGCCTACCATGCCGGCACCGTGTGGCCGTGGCTGATCGGACCGTACGTCGACGCCGCGCTCGCTCGCGGAGACGCGACCGATGCGCTTGCCGGCCTCACCGCCCATCTCGGCGAGTGGGGCCTCGGTTCGGTGTCCGAGACGGCCGATGGCGACGCCCCCCACGGCGCGACCGGCTGCCCGTTCCAGGCGTGGTCGGTAGCCGAGCTCGTGCGCGCCCGGCGTGCGGTCAGGCGATCGCCGTGAGCGCTCCGCCGACGATGCCCGCTTCGTTCTGAAGCTTTGCGGCCACCACCTCGCACCGCGGGGTGAGCAAGGGGATGAACTTCTCGCCCTTCTTGCTCACACCGCCGCCGATGATGATGAGGTCAGGCCACAGCACGGCCTCGAGATGGTCGAGGTACTCGTCGACGCGCTTCGCGAACTGCTTCCAGTCGAGGTGCTTCGCCGCGCGGACACTGTCGGCGGCCCGCCGCTCGGCATCCTTACCCCGAATCTCCATGTGCCCGAGCTCGGTGTTGGGCAACAACACTCCGTTGTGGAACACGGCGGTACCGATGCCGGTGCCAAGGGTCACGATGATCACGATGCCCTGTCGACCCGCACCTGCCCCGAACTTCATCTCAGCGACGCCTGCGCAGTCGGCATCGTTCGTGACAGTGAACGTGCATCCGGTCGCATCCTCGAACAGCACCCTGGCGTTCGTGCCAATCCACGACTCGTCGACGTTCGACGCGGTCTCGATCACTCCGTGCTTGACGACCGCGGGAAACGTGCACCCGACCATGCCCTTGTAGTCGAAGTGCTTCACGACTTCCGCGACGATCTCGGCGACGGCCTTCGGAGTCGCGGGCTTCGGTGTGAGCAGCCTGAAGCGATCGGCTGCGAGCTCGCCGGTCTCGACGTTCACCGGAGCGCCCTTGATGCCGGTGCCGCCGATGTCGATCCCGAGCTTGACTTCGTTGTCCATCTCGGCAGCGTAGGTGCTCAGGGCAGGCCCGCGCCCGGGACGTCGACCCGCACCGTCTCGACTCGCCCGGGGCGATCAGCGAGCAGGCGGGAGACGTCGGAGGTGAGCAGCCCGGTGATGAGATGCAACGTGCGGCCATCGGCTCCGCCGAGCATGCACGCAAAGCAGCCCTGCTCGGTGGCGATGCGATCGCTCACTTCTCCCCCTTCGGTGACGCGCACGCATTGGGAGTTCGTCGGATCCGCCACCCAGATCCCGCCGGCTTCGTCGAGGCAGATTCCATCGGGGGTCACCGAGCCGAGATCCGCCCACACCCTGCGTTTCGAAAGCGTGCCGTCGGCTGCGATGTCGAACGCCGTCAGACAGCGACCGAACGTCTCGCCGAGGACGAGGGTCGAGCCGTCCGGCGTGATCACCGTGCCGTTCGGGAACGCGAGCTCGGTCGCCGCAGCCGACACAGCGCCGTCGGGCTGCACCAGCGCGAGCGTCGCAGGCTGCGGCTTGCCTCCCGCAGCGAAGTCGTACCCGAAGTTGCCGACGTAGGCACGGCCCTGCGCGTCGACGACCATGTCGTTGCAGTCGCCGGTGGCGAGGTCGTTCAGGTCGGCGTGCTCGACGAGGCCGTCCGGATCGAGGCGCATCACCTTGCGGTCGGTCATCGAGACGGCGAGCAGGCGACCGTCGGGCAACCATCCGAGACCGGACGGCCGGTTCGGCACCTCGACGATCAGCTCGGCCGATCCGGTGTCGTCGATCGCGAGCACCCGGTGCGTGTGGAAGTCGGACACCCACAGCCGACCTTCGTGCCAGCGCGGGCCCTCACCGAACGACAATCCCTCGAACAGGACCTGCGGACTGCTCATCGGGTGAAGAGTCATCCGGTGAACAGTACGGCGGCAGTGTCATCGGGGCCCACGACGCCGTCGCGGCGCAGCGCGTCGAGGCCGGCGAGACCGGCGGACCCGGTGGGGCTCACGTCGATGCCGCTCGAGCGGCGCGCCCGCTCGTTCGCCGCGCCAAGCTCGTCCTCGCTCACCGTGATCGCGTGGCCACCGGTCACCTCGAGCAGGTCGAGCACGGCGGCCCAGTCGTAGGTCTCGTCGTCGAGGATGCCCGTCGCGATGCTCGATCCGGGCGGCTCCCATGGCCACATGAGTTCGTGACGATGCGCCCGCGGTTGCGGACGCCGGCGCTGCCACGCACGCACCATCGGCGCCTGAACCGCGGCCTGCACGACGTGAATCGTGGGCACGGTCGCCAATTTCCCGAGCGCGACCGCCTCGGTGAGACCTTGCCCGACTGCCGAGGCGAGCGCACCGCCGCCCACCTGCACGACAAGGTCGTCGACGGTGATGGCGGCGCCCGCGAGCTCATAGCCGAGCGTGCGGCCACCGTCGATCGTCAGGCCGTTGTCGGGCCCCTGGCACGAGAACGGGATGGCGCCGGCGGCGACTGCTTCGCGGAATCGGAGCACGCACGGGTCGCCGGGAGGCTCGTCGTCGTGCCGCGGGCAGACCTCGATCTCGGCACCGAGATCACGCAAGCGGACGATGATGTGCTCATCCGCCCAGGTGGGAACGAACACGCGCAACGGTCGAGCCGCGGCACGCGCGATGACTGCGGCGGCGAGGGCCGCGTTGCCGCAGCTCGCGATGGCGAGGGGCCGGGTGCGTTCGATCTCGACGACCTCGAGCCAGATCGCGAGGCCCATGAGGTGGCGTCCCTTGTGCGATCCGCCCACGCCGCCCGTCTCGTCCTTCACCCACGCATCGAGCCCCGCGTCGAACCGGAAGGGCGTGAGGGAGAAGCCGGCCGCATCAACGCCGGCAACGGCTTCGTCGAGACGCTGGACGATCTCGAGGTACTCCGCGTCGCCTGCCGCTCGTCCGTGCGCGGCGAGGAGGGTGCGATAGCGGACAAACGGGTTGGGCTCGTCGCTCTCCGGCCACGCGGTCGCAGGAGGAAGCCTGCGCACGAGTACATGATCGACATCATCACCGGGGCGTCCCGCTCGGGGGCAACGGAACGGCGTGTCAGAGCCGGGTGGCGCCGGCCAACCGCAGCCCGCGCACGAGATCACCACGCGCGTCTCGACCAAGACGCGAGCACGCCCGTCCGGTCATTGAACTCATCGATCGCGGCGTCCCATTTCGGGGCCAGATCGAGCAGTGCCGTCCAGAACGACTGATCCCGCCTCGCCTCGAAGTCCTTCAGTGACACGCCCTGCTGCTCGACCCACGTGAAGTACCCGAGATTGAAGATGCGGTTGCGGTCGTCGGTGGTGCACTCGAGCAGGTGATCGTCGGTGATGGCGCCGAGATGCTCTGCGAACACCACCGCGGCGGCACGCTCGTCGAAGCCGTCCGGCCAGAGACGGGCCATCGTCTTGGTCCGCTCGGAGCCGTAGAGGGCCGCGCTGTCGGTGGCGACGGTGACCACGAGGTCGCCGGCGCCGAGACCCAGTCGCTTTGCGACCTTGATGGACGCGACGAGGTTGCAGATGGACGAGAGTCCGAGATGTGCGAGCGACGCGACAACCTCGGCGGTCACACCGCGACGAGCGAGCTCGCGATGCCCTTCCGGCGTGTTGAACAGCACGTCGAGCGCGTCGGTCGACCTGTCGGACACTGCCGTGACGATGTCGGTCGACATCACATTGTGGATGTAGGGGATGTGCTTGTCGCCGATCCCCTGGATGTTGTGCTCGCCGAACCCGTTGCGGAGCAACGTCGGGCACTCGAGCGCCTCGACCGCGACCGTGAGCGAGCCGAGCTGCTGCTTCAGCGCGTCGCCCGCGGCGAGCGTGCCCGCGGACCCCGATGCCGAGACGAAGGCTCGCGCTCGAAGATCGGGATGTGCGGCCACGATCGCTTCCATCGCCCGACCGGTGGCGAGTCGGTGGGCGATGTGGTTCCCGAACTCGCAGAACTGGTTGAGGACGACGTTCGTCGGCTCGAGGGCGAGTGCCGCACACGCGTCGTAGATCTCCTTGACGTTGCTCTCCGAGCCGGGCGTGCGGATGATGTCCGCAGGATCGGTCACCCACTCCTCGAGCCACTCGAAGCGCTCGCGGCTCATGTTCTCCGGAAGGACGGCGACGCCGCGGCAGTCCATGATCCGCGAGATCGCGACGCCCCCGCGGCGTAGTTGCCCGTGGACGGCCAGATCGCCCGTTGGGAGGTGGGGTCGAGCTGCCCGCTCACGACCCGAGGCGCGAGGCACGCGTACGCGGCCTGCACCTTGTGCGCGCCGATCATGGGGAAGCGATCGCCATACGCGAGGACGATCGTCGCGTCGACACCCGTGAGCTCGGGCGGCGCGACGAGATGCCCGGGGACGTCGACGCGGCTCCGCGGTTCGGGCCGTTGAACCAATGGACGCGGAAGAGGTTGGCAGGGTCGGGCGCGTCGGGCGCCACGTGCTTCAGTCGAGCCTCGACCGCGGCGGGCGTCGCGGACGGGTCCGCGAGCTGCGCGAACGTCGGGAGCGCGATGCCCGCTGCACGGAACCGCTCGACCGCCCGGTCGCGCGCCGCTCGATCGACGATCTCGGTCTCGAGACCGAACTCCGTCATAGGGCCGATGCGGCCGGTTCGTCGATCAACAACGTCGCGTCGGGACGGACCCGGCTCGCAGGGATGCCCTCATCGCGGGCGATCAAGCGCTCCACCATCTCGCTCTTGCCCGGGCCAGCCGCGAGGAACATCACCGAGCGAGCCCGGTTCACCGCGGGCACCGTGAGGGTCATGCGGACCCTCCCTCGGTAGGGCTGGGTGATCGCGACGTCCACGTCGGTCGCGTCGATCACCGGATCGCCCGGCGGCCATGACGCGGTGTGACCGTCGTCGCCGAGGCCGAGATGGACCACGTCGAGGATCCCGTCGCCCGTGACCTCGTTGAGCTCGGCCGCGTAACGGCGAGCCGCCTCCTCCAGGTCGGGGGCCGTGACGTCCATGAGGTGAGCCACGACGGGAACCAGATCGAGGAGGTTCGCCCGCAGGTCGCCGAGGTTGCGATCGGGGTCGCCGTCTGGGGCGACCCGCTCGTCGACCTCGAACACATGGATGCTCGACCAGGGCAGGTCGAGGCGCGAGAGCGACGCGAACATGGCCGCCGGCGTGGACCCGCCGCTCACCGCCAGCGTGAACCGCCCACGAGCATCGAGCGCCGGCGGCACCCGGTCGGCGATCCAGGCCGCGGCCCGATCGGCGAGCTCGTCGGCAGGGAAGATCTCGACCGGCATCACGCTGCCTCGTTTCCCACGGGCAGCACGCCCGACACGGAGTCACAGATGTCGTTCCACCGCTGGAACACCCTCGTCTCTCGTTCGAACCCCAGCACCGACAAGGTCGCGGGCGAAAGCGCGAACAGCCGGCCCGCGGTCGGCTCAAGTTCGAGCCACCGAGCGCCGAGAACTCTCAAGAGATGCCCATGGGCGAACAACAAGACGTCCCCCTCCGCCGTGAGTGCTCGTGCGATGACCTGGTCAGCGCGCGCCCCGACTTGGCCGGCAGTCTCGCCCCCGGGGACTCCGTCGTCCCAGAGCGTCCAGCCGGGGCGTTCGACCCTGATGTCGACCGTGCGGCGCCCCTCGTAGTCCCCGTAGTCCCACTCGAGGAGGTCGTCGGCGGTCTCGCACTGCTCGCCGAAGCCGGCGAGCCGGCATGTCTCGGCGGCCCGCGACAAAGGGCTGGTCAGGACGAGCCCGAACTGCCGGCCGACGAGCCTCCGGCCCGCGAGCTCGGCCTGGGCTCGTCCCTCCTCCGTCAGGGGGATGTCCGTACGGCCGGTGTGACGGCCCAGTCGCGCCCACTCGGTCTCACCGTGGCGGACGAGTACGACCTCGTTGGGGGGCATGCCCGGAGCCTGCCACACGCGCGAGCAAGACTGCTTCCCGTGCGCATGCGACGCTGTCTCGCGTCGGTCTTCGCCGTGCTGGTCGTGGCTCTCTCCGCCACCCCCGCTCTCGCGGCAACGGCGACCCCGCAGCCGGGACCTCTGTCGGTGAATCCCCCCCAGGGACCGGCGGGTTCGTTCTTCACGGCTTCGCAGGATGTTCCGTTCGGTTTCGCTCGGGCCAACTGCGTCGACTGGTTCGTGCGCCTTGATGGCTCAGTCGAGCACGAGGCCCACGACGGCAACGCCCAGGGTCCGACCCGAAGCGGCACGATCCAGGTACCGGCTGACGCTGCTCCCGGCTTCCACAGCGTCCTCTCGTACTGCACCGACCTGAAGCAGCAGACGAACGTCGTCGGCAACGGCACGTTCGAGGTCCCGGCGCCGGCCACGACGACCACGACCACGGCACCCAGCACGACGACCACGACGACCATCGCCACCACCACGACCGCCGCACCGACGACGACAATCGCCACCACCACGACTGCGAAGGCGACGACCACCACGGCCAAGGCCACGACGACGATCGCGAAGGTGACCACGACCGCCTCACCGACGACCACGGGCGCGACGACCACCACGATCGCGTCGACAACCACGACGTCCTCGACGACCACGACGTCGTCGACGACCACGACCGCGGAGGTGCGCGACCTCGCCCTCGACAAGCCGTCGGTGACGCCGGGCGGCGACGTGAAGGCGACGGGCGAAGGGTGCGACCCCGACGCGACGGTCACGCTCGAGATCGAGGGCGACAAGGTCGGCGAGACGACTGCCGATCAGAACGGCCGCTTCTCGACACCGATCGCAGTGCCCGATGTCGACCCAGGGCGGCTCGAGGTGCAAGCGCACTGCGGGCCGGTGCTGACCACGGATCTCGATGTCGTGCTCGCATCATCGGTGAGTGGCGGCACGTCGATCCTGCTCGTGATCACCTGCGGGGTGATCGTGCTGTTCGGGCTGCTCTGGTACGGCCTGCGGGGCAGCCAAGGCTGAGCAGTACAGTTCGGTCGTGGCGAGAACGACCGTTCCGATCCCGACCAGGGTGCTCGTCACCGGCATGCGTCACGACGACGGCGAGATCGTGGCCGCAGAGCTGTACGCGGTCGCCGAGGCGTGCGGTCAGTCTTCCGAGCAGGTGCGCTCGTGCCTGCGCAGGCTCGTGAAGGAAGGCCTGTACCTCCAGCACGGCAAAGGCCGCAGCGCTCGATACGAGGCGACCGAGGCGGGCATGGCCCACCTCGAGACCGGGTGGGCACGTACTCGCACCGCCTATCAACAGGACGCCGCAGGACGGGGCTGGGATCGCATGTGGCGTCTCGTCGCCTTCGCGGTGCCCGAGGACCGACGTGCCGCACGGGATCAGCTGCGCGACCGCCTCGTCGCACTCGGCGGTGCCGCGCTGCAGGGCGGTGTGTACGTGTCTCCGCATCCTTGGGACGAGTCAGTTCGCCACGAGGCAAAGCGCCTGGAAGTCGCCGAGCATCTCTCACTCGCGACCACTGACGATCTCGAGATTGGCGGCGTGCGAGACCCTCGCTTGCTCGCACAGATGCTGTGGCCCATCGAGGAGGTGGCGCGCTCCTACGAGGCCTTCATCGCGCAGCACCGTCATGTGCCCGAGCAGCTCGAGGAGATGCGACGCCGCAAGGAGCGGTTCAGCGACGACCACTTCCTGCCCTTCGCGTTCGCGATGGCCGTCGCGATGTCGGAGTGCACGCGCAACGACCCACTGCTGCCGCCCGAGCTGTTGCCTCGCCCGTGGCCGGGCCGCAGCGCACGTGAGCTCGTCTTGCGGAGCAGGCGGCTTGCGCTCTTGGTGCGCGAGCAGCACGACCGCCCCGCGCTCTTCCATCTCTACGACCAGATGGTCGAAGGCCTCAGCTGACGATCAGCCCGTCGCACTGAGCACCGTGGCGATGCGCTCGTATCGGGGGTCGTCGTCGCCGGCTATCCGTCCTACCCACCGCATCACCTCGGCGGCCGTGATCGAGGTGCCGGCGCCGATCATCGCGTCGATGTCGATCCAGTCCTTTGGGCGGTCGAAGATGACCTTGCAGACCGCAAGGTGATCAGGCGAGAGCACCCGTATCGTGCGGCCGGCAAACGGCACCTCGACGGCGCCCGCCTCGGCGGCGACGTGGAACGCGTCGTACGCGAAGAACAGATCGATCGGGGTGTCTCCCCAGACGACCCGCGCCTGCCCGTCTGCGCGGATCGCGTCGGCCCCTCCCTCGACGTCGGCGCCGAGCGCGGCGAGCGGGTCCAGCACCTGAGCCGACTGGTCCGGCGGGACGAAGACATTGACGTCGATGTCGATCGTGGAACGCGGCTCGGCCCAGTAGGCCAGCGCGAGGGCGCCTCCGAAGGCGTGAGGCACACCGGCAAGGGCGACGTCGATGGCGATGATCTTGTCGGGAAGCGACGGGCCCTTCACCGCTGGGACACGAGCCTCGGCATGCTCAGGCCGCCACGACGGCGAGCCGGGATGGCGTCTGCCAGCAGCAAGACGTCGACGAGTCGGGCTGCATGCTGATCAAGGTCGTGCGCAGGAGGGAAGTCTGGCGGCACCGCAGCCAACCGAAGCTCGAGCCGCTCGCCAGCGGCTCCGATCAGCCGTCGCAGCGTGGCGGTCGTCGGGTCGCGGCGACCGTGCTCGTAGGCGGAGATCACCGGCTGGCTCGTACCCGCGCGGGCGGCGACATCGGCCTGGGTGAGCCCTTGCCGGACTCGAGCAGCTCGGAGCAGGTGCCCTGCGTCCACGGGACCGAGCATACCCGCGGGCATATCGCTTCGTCTATGTCATACCTGAAAGGTGCGCGGTGTCGTTGTAACGCACGAGGCGCCACCGGGCCGTGCGCTCCCCGCGTGCTGGCACGGTCACGAACTCCGTGAGTGAGGTGTTGTGCGTGTACACCTCGAAGCCGCCGACCATCGGCAGGTCGAGCAGCGCGCGGAGCGCGACATCGACGACACCGCCGTGGCAGGCCACGACGACCGTGCGGTCCTCGTGCGCGGCCGCGAGGCCGCGCAGGGTCGTGTCGACGCGGGCGTGGAAGTCGGTCCACGTCTCCCCGCCAGGCGAGAACGCCAGCGAGGGGTCGTCTTCGTCCCACTCGTCGCCGTATGCGGCGCGCGCGTCGTCGTAGGACATGCCGTCGGCTTCACCCGGATGGCGCTCACACAGCCCCTCGTCTTGGGCAACGCCGAGCCCGCCCAAGGCGGGGGCGATGATCTCGGCGGTCTCGATGGCTCTCGGCATCGTGCTCGCGACGAGCACGTCGACCGGGTCGAGCTCGGCCGTCGAAGCGAGACGGTCGCGCAACGCGAGCGCCTGGCGCCGGCCGAGGTCGGAGAGGCCGGTGCAGGTGAGAAGCCCGCCGACGACTCCGTCGACGAAGACCTGCGACTCGCCGTGACGGACGAGCACGATGCGGGTCACGCGCTCGACCCTCAGGCGAGGTTCTCGACGAACCGCTCGAGCTGGCGCAGGTTGCGACACTCGAACACGCCGTCGGTGTGGATGCCGTACTCGCCGATGATCGAGTCGCCCGTGTCCCAGTACGAGCGGGGCTCGGGGTTCAGCCAGTACACGTGACGCGCGCGGTGTCGCATCTCCTTGAGGACCCACGACTGGGCGGCGTGGTAGTTGTTGCGGGCGTCGCCGAGCAGGATCACCGTCGTCTTCGGCCCGACCTCACGGCCCCACTTGTCCCAGAAGACCTCGAGTGCGTGGCCGTAGTCGCTGTGACCGTCGACCCACACCACGTCGGCTTCGGTGTTGACCCGGTGCACGGCTTCGGTGATGTCCTCGACGCCTTCGAAGTACGAGGTCACCTCGTCGATGCCGTCGATGAACACGAACGCCCTGACCTTGGAGAACTGGCCGCTGATCGCGTACACGAGGTGGAGGGTGAACCGTGCGAACGCTGCGACCGAGCCCGAGATGTCGGCGACGACCATGATCTCGGGCTTCGCAGGACGCGGATAGCGGAACTTGGGCTCGGCGGGCACGCCGCCGTAGGAGAGCGAGTGACGGACCGTGTTGCGGAAGTCGAGCGGGCCCTTGCGACCGTGGCGACGCTTCCGAGCGAGGCGCACCGCGAGCTTGCGCGTCAGCGGGTAGAGCGCCCTGCGCAACGCGGCCATCTCGTCGCGCGACGCGTGCATGAAGTCGACGTCCTCGGGCAGCGGCTTGCGGAGCGTCTTCGCCATGGCCTCGACGCCGCGATCGGCGACCAGCCGCCGCCGGATCTCGGCCTCGATCTCCTTCTTGAGCTGCTCGATGCGTGACTCGAACTCGTCACGCTCGAGGCGCTCTTCGAGTGCCGTCATGTCGCCGACCTCTTGCCGAGCAGACTCCATGAGCTTTTCGAGCATGCCGTCGAGATCGAGGTTCCTCAGCGTGCGGTACAGGTAGTACGTGCCACCGACCGGCCGGCCCGGTTCCATCCCGGCGTAGCGGCTGACCGCCTGTCGGGACAGCGCACGCATCATCGCCTCGTCGGCGTTCAGCAGCGCGCGGTACAGCATCTCGGCAAGCTGCTCTGGGGTGAGCTGGTCCATCGCGCCGCCCGGGCCGCCCTGCTGCTGCTGGCCCGGCTGCATCTCGCCCTGCTGGCCGTCACCATCGCCGTCGACCGCGTACTCCGGGCCGCGGAGCGAGAAGTAGACCTCGAAGACGGTCTCGAACGCGCGCCAGTGCGCGTTGTTCTTCACGAGCGTCGCCGCGAGCGCGTACTTGAACGCGTCGCGATCCTCGATGGGGATGTGCTTCACGGCCTCCATGGCATCGAGGTTCTCCGTGAGCGACACGGGAAGACCCGCGGCGCGGAGCTCCTGGATGAACCCGCCGAGCAGGTCGAGCATGTCAGGCCTCGCCGCGGATGACCGGCCACGACGTGGGCCGCGTCGTGTTCCAGTCGTACATCGACCAGCCGATCGCGCCTTGCTCTTCGCGCGCCCTTCACCATGCCCCGGATCTCATCGTCGGTGGCGGTGTCGGCAATGCCGCCGATCGGGTGCACGATCGCACCGGGGTTGCTGATGTGCTGGCGGAGCAGCGTCATGTTGTCGACGGTGTAGCGGTAGCCGTCGTGGTAGCCGGATGCCTGCGTGCGCCCGGTCCAGTAGTTCATCGGCATCCACACGTTGTAGAGGGGGCCGAGGCTGGTCCATGGGAAGTTGGGCCAGAAGTTCGGGTTGATCACGTCCATCACGACAGGCGGCACGACGATCGCGGCAAGCACCGACGTGCCCGTCTGCGACCGCAGGCGCGCCGAGAGATCCACAAGGCGTGCGTTTCGAGTGTTCAGGTCGGCGACCACGCGCGACTCGATGTCGACACCGATGCCGTCGAGCGTCTGGCCGTTCACTTGGAAGTTGAACATCGCCATCAGGTGCTGGAGGTCGCGGTCGACGTTGGTCAGCGTCGGCAGGTACCAGCCGACGACGTTGATGCCGAGGCTGTGCGCGGTGGTGACCCACTGGCCGACGAGGTTCGGATCGATGAGATCGCCCGGCGAGCGCGGATCTTCCTTCGCCACCTGCAGGTAGACGGTCTTCACGCCCTGCTGGGCCATGATTGCGAGGACGTCGGCGTGCAGCGGCGCGGGCTTCCCCGTCGTCTGGTAACCGTCGACGTAGTCATACGCATCGACCCATGTGCCGACCCCTTGGTAGGGCAGGTAGTCCGGGTGCCAGGTGCCGGCGGCGTCCGGCCGGATGCCCGGCGGCGGGAGACACGCGCTGACGATGCAAGCGACGGCGATGAGCAGCCCCAGCAGGCTCAGCCGCAGCTTTGCGTTGCTAGCTCTTTCCCGCATCGACCGAGAGCTCCTTTGCCGCCTTCGCGATGTCGGTCTGGTACTTCAGCAAGATGTGCAACGTCTCCTTCGCCTGCTGCGCATCGATCGAGTCGACGCCGAGCAGCACGAGGGTGCGCGCCCAGTCCAACGTCTCTGACACGGACGGCGCCTTCTTCAGGTCGAGCTGGCGAATCGACCGAACGATGCGCGCGATCTGATCGGCGAGATTTTCGGTGATGTCGGGCACCTTCGTGAGGACGATCTCCTTCTCACGGTCGAGGTCTGGGTAGTCGACGTGCAAGTACAGGCAGCGTCGCTTCAACGCCTCTGACAGCTCACGAGTGTTGTTCGAGGTGAGGAACACGAGCGGGATCTGCGTCGCGACGACTGTGCCGAGCTCGGGGATGGACACCTGGTAGTCGGACAGGATCTCGAGCAGAAGCGCCTCGGTCTCGATCTCGACGCGATCGACCTCGTCGACGAGGAGCACGACGGGCTCACTCGCTCGAATCGCCTCGAGCAGCGGCCGAGTGAGGAGGAACTCCTCGCTGAAGATGTCGTCATGCAGGTTGTCCCAGCCGTCGGATTGCCGATCGGCCTGGATGCGGAGCAGCTGCTTCTTGTAGTTCCACTCGTAGAGCGCCTTGCTCTCGTCGAGCCCTTCGTAGCACTGCAGCCGGATGAGCCGGGCGCCCGTGAACTCGGCGACGGACTTCGCGAGCTGCGTCTTGCCGGTGCCCGCCGGCCCCTCGATCAGCACAGGCTTCTGCAGCCGGTCTGCGAGGTACACGACTCCGGCGATGCCGTCGTCGGCCAGGTAGTGCACGTCACGGAGCCCTTGACGGACGTCGGGCACGGAATCGAACCGGTATGACATCCGGAAAGCGTACCGGGCCGCTTGACCGCAGGGTCAATCACCATGCTCTGATCAGGCATGACTCCCGACAGCAGCCAACAGGCTCGCCTTGCGGTCGCGGCGGTCTTCTTCGTGAACGGCGCGCTGTTCGCGAACGTCATCCCTCGCTACCCCGAGATCCGCTCGGACCTCGGTCTGAGCAACGCCGCGCTCGGCGCCGCGCTGGCGGCGTTTCCGTTGGGAGCGCTGCTCGCGGGACTGCTCGCCGCGCCGCTCATCCAGCGATTCGGGTCAGCGATGGTCGCGACGGCTGGCGTCGTCGGTCTCGCCGGTGCGCTCGCCCTCGTGGGCTTCGCCCCGACGTGGGGGGCGCTCGCTGCTGTCCTTCTCGTCGCCGGTGGCGTCGACGCGATCACCGATGTCGCGCAGAACGCCCACGGCTTGCGGGTGCAGCGCACCTACGGGCGCTCCATCGTGAATTCGTTCCACGGCGTGTGGAGCATCGGCGCCGTCGCCGGCGGGCTCATCGGGGCGGCGACCATCGCGTTGCATGTGACGCTCGAACACGCCCTGGTCGGCGCCTCCATCTTCTTCGGCGCCATCGCCCTCGTGAGCCATCATTTCATGCTCCGCGGACCCGACGACACCGAGCGTGTCGATCAGCACCGCGGCCGCATCTCGAGGTCGACCGTGCGGACACTGGCCGCGCTCGGAGTGCTCGCCGCGTGCGGCGCAGTCGTCGAGGACGCCGGGGCTTCATGGGGCGCGATCTACCTCAAGGACGATCTCGGAACCGCAGCGGCCGCAGCCGGCCTCGCGTTCGTCGCGCTGCAAACGGCAATGACGGTCGGACGCCTGACCGGCGACCGTGTCGTCGATCGCTTCGGCCAGCGCACGGTCGTGCGCACGGGCGGTGCCGTGATCGCCCTTGGCATGGGCTTCGCTCTCGCGTTCCCGAGCCCGGCGACCACGCTGATCGGCTTCGCGCTCGCAGGTCTCGGCGTCGCGACGCTCGTGCCCGCCGCGATGCACACCGGCGACGAGCTGCCCGGTCTTCCCGCCGGGGTTGGGCTCACGGTCGTGAGCCTGCTGCTGCGCGTGGGGTTCCTCGCCTCGCCGCCGCTCGTCGGTCTCACCGCGGACGCGAGCAGCCTGCGGGTGGGGCTGATCGGTGTGGTGCTCGCCGGCACGCTCGTGGTGTTCTTCAGCAAGGTGCTGCTGCAACACAACCAGGCCACAGCGGTGCACAGCTGAGCAGCGAGACGAGCCGCGGTCAGCTACAGACGGACGTGCCCGTCCCCTTCGATGATCCATTTGAGCGTCGTGAGCTCGCGCAGCCCCATCGGCCCCCGAGCGTGCAGCTTCTGCGTCGAGATGCCGATCTCTGCACCGAAACCGAGCTCCTCACCGTCGACGAAGCGCGTCGACGCGTTCACGAGCACGGCGGCGGCGTCAACCTCGCGAGTGAAGCGCGACGCCGCATCGACTGACCCGGTCAGGATCGCCTCGGAGTGACCCGATCCGAACCGCGCGATGTGCTCGATCGCCGCGTCGAGCGAGTCAACCACCTTCACCGCGAGCTTCAACGCCGAGAACTCGGTCGCGTAGTCCTCGTCCGTGGCAACACCGACGCGATCGGCGCCGAGGATGTCACGCGTGGCGTCGTCGCCAACGAGCTCGACATCGGTGAGACCGCGCTCGACTCGACGAAGAAACGGTCCGGCGATGGACTCATGCACGAGAAGGGTCTCGACTGCGTTGCACACCGACGGTCGCTGCACCTTCGCGTTCACGACGATCTCAGCAGCCTTCGGCAGGTTCGCGGTGACGTCGACGTAGATGTGGCAGTTGCCATCGCCATCGATCACGTACGGCACCGTCGCGTGCTCGAGCACGCTGGCGATCAGGGACGGCCCGCCACGCGGGATGAGGCAATCGATGAGCCCGCGCAGGCGCATGAACTCGACGGCGGCCTCATGGCTGGTGTCCTCGACGAGCACGACGCTGTCCGGCGGCAGGCCGGCCTTGACGAAGCCCTCGCGCAACGCCGATGCGACCGCCACGTTCGACGAGATCGCGCCCGACGATCCCCTCAGGAATGCGGCGTTCCCCGACTTGATGCAGAGTCCGGCCGCGTCACTGGTGACGTTCGGTCGGTTCTCGTAGACGATCGCGACGACCCCGAGCGGCACCCTCACCCGCCGCACCCGCAGCCCGTTCGGGCGCACCCATCCGTCTGCGACCTCGCCCACCGGGTCGGGCAACGACGCGACCTTGCGCAGCGCCTGGGCCATGCCTGCGACCCGGAACGCCGTCAGTCGCAGCCGGTCGACGATCGCAGCCGACGCACCCGCCGACTCCGCGCGGTCGACGTCGAGCTGATTGGCTGCCAGCACCTCGTCGGTGCGGTCGACGAGCAGGTCGGCCGCGGCCTGGAGCCCGGCATCCTTGTCCGCGCTCGACGCCGTGGCGAGCACACGGGCCGCGGCATTCGCCCGCCGACCCAGCTCGCGCATGGCCGAAGGCTCGGGTGACATCCCCGAAAGGCTACGTGGCAATAGGGTCGCACCGATGGTCCGGCGGTGGATCGTGGTCGGTGCGGCGGGACTCGGATTGGTTCTCGTCGGCGCATGCAGCGACGACGCGTCGGTGACCGTCTCCCCCGGCCCTTCGGTGAGCGACTCCGTCAGCGCGCCACCGGCGAGCACGACGACGACGACCGCCGGGGTCGAGCCCGTGACCGGCAACCCGATCGACCCGTGCTCCCTCCTCACGACCGACGAGATCGGTGGGGCGATGCAGACTCCGGTCCACGATCCCGTGGCGGGTCCGCAACACGGCTTGCCCAATCCACTCGGTCAGCGCACGTGCACATGGTCGACCAGCGAATCGCCGCCCCGGTCGCTCTCGGTCTCGGTGGTCACGACGCAGGGTGCAAAGCTCGGAGGCGCCTCGGGCGGCGACTACACCGCGAGGGCCCTCTTCGACGACACGAAGCCACTCGCGGAGGGCGTCGAGCCGATCCCCGGTCTCGGCGACGACGCGTTCTTCGGAGCGGTCGCGGGCGTGCAGGTGTCTGTCGTGAGGGGTGACGTCTTCCTCTCGGTCACCGTGCCGTTCGGCCTCACGGATGCGGATGCCGCCGCCGTACGAGCGCTCGCACCGACGGCCGTGGGCCGGCTTCCGTAGGCCCTCCCCCTAGGCCTCGTCGATCAGACCGACGTCGCCGTCAGCCCGTCGGTACACCACCGCGGCCTTCCCGGTCTGCCGCGTTCGAGAAGAAGAAGAACGAGTGGCCGAGCAGCTCCATCTGCAGCGCCGCTTCGTCCGGCGGCATCGGCTTGATCGCGAAGCGCTTCACCTTGACGATGTGCGGATCGCCTGCCTCGGCCTCCACGTCGACGACGGCCGTCGCCCTGCCGTTCACGCCCACCTTGGCCCCGTGGCTGCGACGGACGAGCTTGGTCTTGAGACGAGAGAGCTGATGCTCGAGCTTGCCCACGGCGAGGTCCACCGCCGCGAACTGATCAGGCGCTGCGACCTTCGCGCGGACGTGATGGCCGTGGCCCTCGAGGGTGACCTCGCACACCTCGCGATCGGAGATGCGCGGGTTGCGCTCCTCACTGAAGTGCACGTCCGCCCGATCCATGCCCTCGAGGAAACGGTCGAGCCGACCGATCTTCTCGGCGACGGCCTGACGCAATGCCGGCGACACGTCGGCGTGACGGCTGCTCACGGTGATGTCCACGGACCGCTCCTCGCTGCCGGGGAGAGGCCGAGTGTACGCGGAGTAGCGGCAGCGGCGACCCCGAAACGCGGCGGGCGCCGGCCTCGCGCAGCGCCAGCGCCGCGGTCGACATCGTCGTGCCGGTGGTGACGACGTCGTCAACGAGCAAGACATCGAGGCCGAGGACCGACCGGGCCGGCGTCATGGTCGGGCCGGTCAGGCGGGCCGCCAATGAGCGGCCCGTCTGTGGCGGACCGGCCGCCCGGAGCAGCAGCCTGCGACAAGGGACGTGCACCCGCGCCGCGACAGCGCGGGCAAGCAACGCTCCCTGATCGAACCCCCTGCGTCGGGCACGTGCCGCCGTGGTGGGCACCCACGTCACGACGTCGACCGGAGGAACCCCTGCGCTCATCGCCGCCGCCAATTGCTCGACGCCGCCGCGAGCGTTGCGGTACTTCAGGCCGGCGATGACCAACCGGCCGGTGCCCTCATAGGCCACGACCGCGTCGAGGCTGTCGAGCCCGCACGGCACGGCAAGGGGACGCGCGGGGGCCGTCAAGCTGGCGGCGCAACGTGCACAGACGCCCCGATCGGGGCGTCTGCACACAGGACATCTGGCGACGAGGAGCACGAGCGGCCCTTATCGGGCCGCTGTGACGGATCAGCCGCCGGTGGTGTCGGCCGAGCTGATGCCGCAGACCTGCGAGAGATACGCCTCGACGCGGGCGCTGGCGTCCGTGACCTCTTGGCCGCTGAAGCTCTCGAGCTGGGCGAGCGCTGCCGGGTCCTCGCGCGAGCTTGGTGAAGTCGTAGTTCGCGGACTCGAGCACGCCGATCAGCGATGTCAGCGCAGCGGACACGGTCGACACGTCGTCCTTGATCTCGTTTGGAGCGCTCGACTCGAGCTTCTTCAGCGCGTCCTGGGCGTTCGCGAAGTCTTTCTTGAGCTGGGCCGGGTCACTGCTCTGGCCGAAGTCGCTGTTGCCGAGCGTGTCCTCGAAGCCCTTCGCCTGCGAGCAGAACTCCTTGCTGCCGGAGCCGGAGAAGTCAGGGACCGCCGTGGTGCCGGCCGAGCTGCCGCCGTCGGACGCCGCCGGGGCCTGAGACCCCGAGGAGCCGCCGGTGGTGGCGGTGGCGCTGCCGCTGTCGTCGCCACCGCATGCAGCGAGGGCGAAGACGAAGGCACAGGCGATGACGAGGGCAACAGGCTTCCGGAGCATGAGGCACGACGCTACCCCCCGTACTTGACGATTCGGTGTCACTCTCCGAACCGTCCGGGCCGCGGGTTCCGCCCCGAGACGATGTCCCCGGCGCGGTCGGCGACCGCATCGAGGAACTCGGGATGGGTGGTGACCCAGAAACGGTCCTCGACGATCGCGTCGTGCACGATCGATGCGACCTCGGCGGGATCCATCGCGATGTCGAGCACTCGCTTCAGCTGATCGTTCCGCTCCCTCGCGTCACCCACCGCCCGCGAGTCGTTGCGCAGCGCATCCGGCCGATTGCGCTGGCTCTCGAAGATGTTCGTGCGCACATAGCCCGGGCACAGCACTGAGACCGAGACCTTCGAGCCCGACATCTGCAGCTCTTTGGAGAGGGTCTCGCTGATCGCGACGACCGCGAACTTGCTCGCGTTGTACGGCCCGATGCCGGCGCCGGCGAGCAGTCCGGCAACCGACGCGGTGTTGACGACATGACCGCCCTCGGGATTGGCGGTGAGCATCGGCAAGAAGGCATGCAGGCCGTGGATCACGCCCCACAGGTTCACGCCGAGCACCCACTGCCAGTCGGCCAGCGTCTGGTCGACGATCAACCCACCTCCGCCGACGCCCGCGTTGTTGCACAGCACGTGCGCAGTGCCGAATCGGTCGCGCACCCCGTCCGCGAGCGCGTGCACCGAGGCGGCGTCGCTCACGTCAGTGACGATCCCGACAACCCCGAGCTGCTGTGACGTCGCGTCGAGCGCGCTCCGCTCGACGTCGGCGATGACGACGCGCATGCCGGCGTCGACGAAGCGCGACGCCATCGCGCGTCCGATGCCGCTCGCGCCGCCGGTGACGACCGCGACCTTCCCCGCGAGCTCTCGCATGGCGGTCGTCAGTAGCGGTACTGCTCGGCCTTGTATGGACCACCGGGAGGAACGCCCAGATACTCGGCCTGCTCGTCGTCGAGCTTCGTGAGCCTCACGCCGAGCGCGTCGAGGTGCAGGCGAGCGACCTTCTCGTCGAGCTGCTTGGGCAGCACGTAGACGCCGACGGGATAGCTGCCGGGATGCGTGAAGAGCTCGATCTGCGCGAGCACCTGATTGGAGAACGAGCACGACATCACGAAGCTCGGATGGCCGGTCGCGCAACCGAGGTTCACGAGGCGGCCTTCGGCGAGCACGATGATCGAATGACCGTCGGGGAACGTCCAGAGGTCGACCTGCGGCTTGATCTCCATTCGATCGACGCCCGGGTAGCGAGCGAGCCCGGCCATGTCGATCTCGTTGTCGAAGTGGCCGATGTTGCACACGATCGCGTTGTGCTTCATCCGGGCCATGTCGTCGACCTTGATCACATCGAGGTTGCCTGTCGCGGTCACGAAGATGTCGGTAGTCGACACAACGTCGTCGAGGAGCGCGACCTGGTATCCCTCCATCGCGGCCTGAAGTGCGTTGATCGGGTCGACCTCGGTGACGATCACCCGGGCGCCCTGTCCTCGCAGCGACTCCGCGCAGCCCTTCCCGACGTCGCCGAAGCCGCACACCAGCGCGGTCTTGCCGCCGATCATCACGTCGGTGGCGCGGGCGATGCCGTCGATGAGCGAGTGGCGGCAGCCGTACAGGTTGTCGAACTTGGACTTCGTGACGGAGTCGTTCACGTTGATCGCGGGCCACAGCAATGAGCCCTGCTGATGCATCTGGTACAGCCGATGCACTCCGGTGGTCGTCTCCTCGGTGACGCCCTTGATGGCCGCGGCCATGCGCGTCCACTTCGTCGGGTCACTGCGCAGCGTCTTGCGCAGCAACGCGAGCACCACGCCGAACTCGACCGAGCCGGAAGTCTCGGGATCGGGGACCTCGCCGAGCCGCTCGAACTCGGCACCCTTGTGCACCAGCAGCGTGGCGTCGCCGCCGTCGTCGAGGATCATGTTCGGGCCGTCCCCGCCCGGCCAGTCGAGCATCTGCTCGGTGCACCACCAGTACTCCTCGAGCGACTCGCCCTTCCACGCGTAGACGGGGATTCCCTTCGGGTCGTCCTCGGTGCCCTCCGGTCCGACTGCGACGGCCGCCGCCGCGTGGTCCTGCGTGGAGAAGATGTTGCACGATGCCCACCGCACCTCGGCGCCGAGCTCGACGAGCGTCTCGATCAGCACCGCCGTCTGGATCGTCATGTGCAGCGAGCCCGAGATGCGCGCCCCGGCGAGCGGCTTGCTCGGCCCGAACTCGGCTCTGAGCGCGCGGAGGCCCGGCATCTCGTGCTCGGCGAGGTGGATCTCCTTGCGGCCGAACGGCGCGAGGGACAAGTCCGCGACGCGGAAGTCGCGGCACGCGGGGGGAGCGTCAGTCGTGGTCACGGCGCCGGAGTCTACGGCCCGTCGGTCAGAGGCCGTCTATGAGCCCGCGAGCGACTCCTTGATGAATTCCAGGGCGGCGATGGGACCCGGGTCGACGCCGGCCTGATCGGCCATCGCCAGCGACACGAGATCGCCGTAGAGCACGAGGTCGAGCAGCTGGGCGAGAGGTCCCTCGCCTTCCAGCGCGCACGTCCTCGATGCCTCCCACGACCTCCTCCTCGAGTGACCTGATCAGCTCGAAGCGGCGCCCGAGGTGCGGGTGCTCGTGATCAGTGCGGAGGTTCACGACCGTGAACACCTGGCGCGTCACGTCGCCGTGCTGACCCCACCCCGCGATCTCGTTGTGACAGAGCTCGGGGACCCGGTTGAAGAACGACGGCGCCTTCGCGTTCTCGTTCACGTCGCACTTCCACCGCATCGCCGCAACTGCGCCGATCGGCCCGGCTCCATACACGAGGGGGATGGTGCGCCCGATCTGAGTGGCGAGCGCCTCGGCCGGATTGCCCGGAACGGCGAGCTGATCGCGGCGTCGTGTCAGCTGCTCGATCGCCGCTTGCACCCAGCCCCGCGCGCCGGGGAACAGTCCCATCTGCTCGAGCGCGAGCAGCGGCGGAACCGCGAGCCGCGCCGAGCCCCGCTCGCGGCATCGGGATCCCCGGCGGGATGCGCAGCACGGGCCTTCCCCACTCACCGGCCAGGCGGGCCAGCTCGCCGCCCGCGGTGACCGCGACGACGTGCGCGCCGAGCGCGGCAGCCTCGGTCGCCGCTTCGATCGTCTCTTCGGAGTTCCCGGAGAACGAGATTGCGAACACCAGCGTGCGCTCTCCGACGTACCCGGGCAGCTCGTAGTCCTTAGAGATCGCGATCGGCACCGGAACGAACGGGCCGGCGACGACAGAGAGCACGTCTCCGGCGATGCCGCTGCCACCCATCCCGATGGCGAGCACGTGGCTCACGCGGTCACGGTCGGGCAGACCTTCGATGCCGTGCTCGACCGAGGCCGCAGCGTCGGCCACCTGCTCGGGCAGCGCGAGCGCCGCTTCGTGCATCCCGAGCGAGTCGAGCCTCACGTGAACGTCGGCGCGAGCCCCTCGGAGCCGACCTTTGCCATCAACCGCTCGTGCTCGGCGTCGGTCACCGTCTCGGCTTCGTCGATGAGCATGATCGGGATGTCTTCGCGCACGGCGTATCGCCGCTTGAGGCGCGGGTTGTAGAGCGCGTCTTCGTCTTGGAAGTAGAAGAGCGGACCCTTGTCCTCAGGACAGGCGAGGATCTCGAGCAAAAGCGGGTCGAGGGCCATGCCCTGCAGTGTGTCAGCCACCCGTGACGAGCGCCAACACCTCAGCGACGTGGGTGTCGCAGTCGTCGCGAGTCGCCGCCTCGAGGTTGAGGCGCAGCAACGGCTCGGTGTTGGACGGCCGCAAGTTGAACCACCAGTCTCCGAAGTCGACGGTGAGCCCGTCGAGACGGTCCAGGTTGGCGCCCGCGTAGTGCGTCGCGACGGTCTCGATCGTCGCGTGAGGATCGGCCACGTGCGTGTTGATCTCACCCGAGTCGGCGTAGCGCTCGAGCGGCACCCGAAGCTGCGACAACGGCAAGCCGCTCTGTGACATCTGCTCGAGCACGAACATCGTCGCGATGATCCCGGAGTCGGCTCGGTAGTTGTCGCGGAAGTAGTAGTGCGCCGAGTGCTCCCCGCCGAACGCCGCGCCCGTCTCGGCCATCACTTGCTTGATGTAGGAGTGGCCCACGCGCGAGCGGATGGGCTCGCCGCCGTGCTCCCGGATCACCTCCGGCACCGCCTTCGAGCAGATGAGGTTGTAGATGATCTTCGAACCTGGGTGCTTCGCGAGGACCCCGACCGCGAGCATCGCCGTCGTCGTCGACCCCGAGAGACCCTGGCCCTGCTCGTCGACGAGGAAGACACGGTCGGCGTCACCGTCGAAGGCGAGGCCGAGGTCCGCGTGCACCGCGGTCACGCGCGCCCGCAGGTCGCGCTGGTTCTCCGGCTGGATCGGATCGGCCGGATGGTTGGGAAAGGTTCCGTCGAGCTCGGGGAACAGCATGTCGAGCTCGATCGGCAGCTTCTCGAACACGCGCGGCACGATCAGGCCGCCCATCCCGTTCGCTGTGTCTGCGACGACCTTCATCGGGCGAAGAGCACTGATGTCGATGAACGAGTGGACGTGCCTGACGAAGTCGTCGAGAAGATCGACCCTTGTCTCTGCGCCACGCAGAGGACGGGTGTCACCGTCGGTGAGCAACGCCTCGGTCGTCTGCTTGATGTCGAGCAACCCGCTCTCGACGCCGACAGGCTTTGCACCTGCGAGGCAGAGCTTGATGCCGTTGTACCCGGCGGGGTTGTGGGAGGCGGTGAGCATCGCACCCGGCGCGTCGAGCCGGCCCGACGCGAAGTAGATCATGTCGGTGGAGGCAAGGCCCATGTGCACGACCTCGACGTCCTCGCGTCGCACACCCTCAGCGAACGCGATCGCGAGCTCGGGTCCCGACTCGCGCATGTCGTGTGCGACGAGGACGCGGGATGCCCGGGCGAACCGCGCGAACGCACTCCCGATCGCGCGAGCTATGTCCGCGTCGAGCTGGTCGGGCACGGTGCCTCGGATGTCGTAGGCCTTGAAGATCGCGTCGAGCGAGACGGCGCTCACCAGTCGTCCCAAGAGCCGGCGTCGAGGGAGTCCTCATCCGACGGTTCCTCCCAGTCGCCCCACTCGTCCCAGGTGTCCCACTGGACCGGTGGCGACTGCCCGGATGTGCCATCGCCCCCGGGGAGAGGCTCCGGTTCCGGGAACTTCAACGCCGGACTGCGAGCCAGCCAGACCACGCCGATGATCCCGACGAGAGTGAGGAACGACGCGATCAGGTCGACCGGCGTGCGCCCGTAGTGCAGCGACACGTGCGCACTCGTCGGGATGACGACCATCAGGTTCGGTGCGACGCGCCACGGGCCTTCCGCCCCTGAGGCCTGCCAGTTCGGGAAGTACGACGCCTTCACGAGCACCGGGACACCGACCTTGTCGACGTCGAAGCTGATGCGATCGTCGTCAGTCGTGATGTTGGAGATCGCGACCGGCTCGATGGGGGTCTTCGGCGGCGTCTCGCCGACGTCGATCCGCTGCCATTCCTTCGGGCCGCTCGCCGCGAGGGCGACGTCCCATTGCGTGGGATCGAGGAAGAAGTCCTGGGCCATGTTGAGCCATGTCTTCGCGTCCTTGTCGGCGCCCTTGACCACGACCGGTTCGTTCGTCAGCGGGGCGACGATCTCCGAATCCGCGACCTCGAAGATGACCCAGGGGCCCGAGGACGCGACCTCGGTCAGGTCGGACTGCTGGCGCGCCTCCTTGACGGCCGCCGGCGAGAAGGCCATGTAGTACTTCACGCCGAGGAGCTGCATGTACTTCACGCCCTTCGCGACGTTGAGAGGGTCGTAGCGAAGGTTGCGCACGGGACGAGACGGAGCCGCCGACAGCGCCGAGCTCGCGAGGAAGTGATACGGCGTCGTCGCCGACGACTCGAAGAAGAGCCCTTCCATCGAACCGATGCAGCTGTCGGTCCAGAACGGCAGGAGCATCATCGCCATCGGCGTGCCGTACTGGTTCTCCGACGCGTCGTACTCCCATTCGGCGCGCCCACAGCCGTTCGTCTTGCCGACGTCGGCCATCGTGGTCATCACCGCGCGGTACTCGCCGTACGCCGGCTTGCCTTCGTACCCCGAGTAATTCCACTTCGCCCAGTCGTCGACGAACGAGGACTTCGTGCTCGTGAGTCCGAGCCAGCTGTACGCGGCGACGCTGCCTGAAGCGGTGTGCTTCGTGACCATGTGGCCGCCGGGGAGGATGCGCAGGCTCATGCCGAGGATGACGACGCAGATCGAGGCACCGACGACCGGGATGAGCGCGGTCACGGTGCGGTTGGGGCGGGGTGAGTCAGGCTTCGTGAGTCGCGCCGCGATCCAGAGCCCGATCTCGGCAGCTCCGAGCGCTGCGAGGAGGTAGCGGCAGATGTAATAGAAGGGCGTGAGGCGGGCGTTCCAGAACATGCTCTGCGGCCACACCACGATCCACACGCCGTAGATCAAGGTCATCAGGCCGAGCCAGATGCCCGGGCGCTGGCGCTTGACGAGCGCGGCGATCACCCCGATCACGCCGAGCACGAGGAGCACGGCATCCCACTTCAGGCTGAAGGGGAAGAGCATGTTCACGTAGTCGGTGCGGCGCTCGTACCCCATGTCGGTGAGGTAGTGGCGGCGCATGAAGAAAGGCACGACCCAGAACGCCGTGAGCAGCGCGCCGACCGGCACCATCGTCGCGAGCCACTTGAAGCGGCGTCGGTCGAGGTAGAGCAAGAACCACACGACCGTGCCCGTCGCCGCGAAGATCGCCACGATCAGGTGACACAGCACACAGAGCGCGAGGAGAACGGCCGCGAGTGCGCGATGACGGCCGGTGCGCAAGCCTCGGGCCAGCACGCCGAAGTACACGAACGCGAGCGACAGCGCGATCGAGAACGAGAACTCCCCCGCCATCGTCGACGCGATGTTCCCGCCGTAGATAGTGAAGCTCTCGTCGAAGAGGAAGATCACCGACATCGCGGCGAACATCGCAGGCACCGGGAAGCGCAGACCGCTCAGCTTCCCGAACAGCCAGGCCGCGATCGGCAAGGTCAGCACGCCCGCGATCGACACGAGCTTGAGCGCGAGCCCGTACGGCAGGATGAGGTTGACGAGCACCACCGCCAGCGCGGGGATGACCATGTAGAACTGGTACATCGGGAAACCGGCATACCAATCGGGCGCCCATCCCGAGAGGCGGAAGTGCGGCAGCAAGTGGTCGCGCAGATACGCGGGGCCCCAGACGTGCGCACCCATGTCGCCACCGGTCGGAGTGGTGTTCGAGAAGAGCAGATCGGGATGCAGCTGCGCGAGGGTGAAGACGACCGCGCCGACCACGATCACGAAGGTGATCCAGCCCTCGACCGACACCGAGGACACCGCCGACGCGAGCCGGTCGAGCCAACCCGGAGCCCGAGGCTCGGACGCGTCGACGAGCGCGCCATCGGGCGCGGGCATCGGCTCGGGGGGGGTCTGCTCGAGGAGGTCCGTCATGGGTGCCCTGACATGCTTTCATCACACCATCGGCCGTGAGCAGTCACCGGTCCAGTCATCGCTGAGCGAGCAGGATCGCGACGGTGACGGCGTTGAACCCCATGTGGGCGAAGATCGAGGGGCCCAGCCTGCCGTAGCGCTGCACGAGCAAGCCGGCTACGAGCCCGAACAGCACGAGGGCGGGGGTCTGCAGCGGCTCGAAGTGCACCACCCCGAAGAACAGCGCCGAGATCCACAGCGCCCCGGCGCGTCCGCTCGTGCGCTCGAGCGCACCCATCAGAAATCCTCGGAAGAAGAGCTCCTCCACGATGGGCGCGCCGATGACGACCAGGAGGATCAGCAGGGCGATGCCGGCACCCGACGCTCGATCGGTCAGCTCCTTTGCCTGATCCGACAGGTCCTTGTGCCCGAAGATCCAGAAGATCGGCACATAGAGCAGCGGGACCAGGATCAGCTGCGTCACGAGGCCGGCGGGAAGGCCTATGAGGGGATCGGAGCGCTCCACGCGAAAGCGCATGTCGAGCCCGAGGTCGCCCGTGCCCTTGCGGCGGGAGAAGAACACCGTGCCCCCGACCAAGACCACCCAGAACGGAACCTGCAGGGCTGCCGTCAGCCAGAGCGGCGGATCGGGATCATTCGGCCCGAGGTGGCCCGTCGCTCCGAGCACCGCCGCACCCAGCAGGTTGCTGAGCCCGAAGGCGACGACCCAGGTGAGCAGCGCGTCACGGACTCCGGGCGCGGTTGCGGTGTCGTTGGCCACGACGGCCGGTCTCAGACTGCCAGTGCGACGGCCGACGCAGAGACGCGGCGATCGTCGAGCGCCCAGCCCTGCGGCGGTCGCAAGCGCTCGGCGTGGCGAGCACACATGTCGTAGGCGTGCGGGTCGCGCTCCGTGCTCAGCGGATCGACCCACGCGGCCTGCTCACCGTAGTGATAGGTGACCGTCGCCACCGCGGGTTCGGCGCAGGCCGGCCGGCAGCACTGGCGTCGCATCGCAGCGACGTTAGTTGCCTCTGCGGGCTGCACCGAGGACGCTGTACTCGCGGCGTCCTTGCGGACGCGCCTGCCCCTAGCATGGACGCATGAGTCAGCTTCCGCCGCCTCCGCCGTCCGGCAACGGACGCGGTCCCGGTGATCGACGACCCGACGACGGAACCGGCAACGGCCCGCCCGGTCGGCCATCCAAGACTTCCGGCATCCCGAAGTGGGCGATCTGGGTCTTCATCGGACTGCTCGCCGGCGCGCTTTTGGTGCCGACGCTGCTGTCGAGGAAGAGCGGCGAAGACATCACGTACTCGCAGTTCCGCACCGAGGTGCAGCAGGGCAACGTCGAGTCGATCACGGTCAACAACAACACCGGCGGCATCAGCGGCACGCTCAACAGCGGCAAGCAGTTCCACACCACCGGACAGCTCCCCCTGCCCGACGCGGACCTCGCGCTGCTGAACGAGAAGAACGTCGACGTCGAGTTCAAGTCGCCGCAGAGCGGCTGGCTCGCCGGGCTCATCCCGCTGCTGCTTCCCGTCCTGCTCATCATCGGGTTCTTCGTGTGGATGCAGCGGCGCGCTGCGGGCCAGATGGGGAACGTCATGTCGATCGGTCGGTCGCGAGCCAAGACCTACTCGGCCGACAAGCCGTCGACCACCTTCGCTGACGTCGCCGGCTACGAGGGCGTCAAGCAGGAGGTCCGTGAGGTCGTCGACTTCCTCAAGATGCCCGAGCGGTTCCGCGAGATCGGCGCCCGCATCCCGAAGGGCGTGCTGCTGGTCGGGCCTCCGGGCACCGGCAAGACGCTGATCGCTCGCGCCGTCGCGGGCGAGGCGGGAGTGCCGTTCCTCTCGGTCACCGGCTCTGACTTCATGGAGATGTTCGTCGGCGTCGGCGCGTCACGCGTCCGCGACTTGTTCCAGCAGGCCCGAAAGCTCGGCCGGGCGATCATCTTCGTCGACGAGATCGACTCGATCGGCCGCAAGCGCGGCGCCGGTCTGGGCGGCGGCCACGACGAGCGAGAGCAGACGCTCAACCAGATGCTGTCCGAGATGGACGGCTTCGAGGCGACCGAGGGCATCGTGATGATGGCGGCCACCAACCGCCCCGACATCCTCGACCCCGCACTGCTGCGCCCGGGCCGCTTCGACCGCCAGGTCGTCGTGCCGATGCCCGAGTTCGAGGAGCGCCTCGCGATCCTCAAGGTGCACTCGAGGGACAAGAAGCTCGGCCCCGATGCCGACCTCGAGATCATGGCTCGGGGCACGCCCGGCATGAGTGGAGCGGACCTCGCGAACCTCGTGAACGAAGCCGCGCTCTTCGCGGTGCGCCGCGGCGCGAAGGTCATCGAGCGCATCGACTTCGAGTCGGCCCGCGACCGCGTGATGATGGGCGCTCGACGCGAGTCCATGGTGCTGTCGGGTGAAGAGAAGCGCGCGGTCGCCTACCACGAGGGCGGCCACGCGGTGCTCGCCGCGGTGCTGCCGAACGCTGATCCGCTTCACAAGGTCACGATCCTCCCGACCGGCATGGCACTGGGCGTCACCCAGCAGATGCCCGAGGAACGCCACCTCCACAGCCAGGCCTACATCGAGGACTCGTTGTGCATGCGCCTCGGGGGTCGCATGGCCGAAGATCTTGTGTTCGGCATGGTGTCGACTGGCGCCCAGAACGACCTCGTCGTGAACACCGAGCTGGCGCGGCGCATGGTGCGCGAGTGGGGCATGAGCGACCGCGTGGGTCCGATGGCGTGGGGATCGCAGGGGCAGGTGTTCCTCGGCGAGGACCTCATGCACTCGCGCGACTACTCGGATGAGACCGCGAGGGTCATCGACGAAGAGGTCGAGAAGATCCTGCGCGTGCAGGAGGACCGGGCTCGTGAGCTGTTGACCAAGCACCGCCGGGGCCTCGATCTCGTCGCTCAGGCGCTGCTCGAGCGCGAGACGATCGAGGGCGCGGACGTGTCGCGGCTCGTGCAGCAGGGCCTCGAAGAGGAGCACGGCGCGACCACAGAGCCGACTCCCGCACCCGTCTCGTCTGACTGACGGCAGCGCCGCCGGCCCGCCCGTTACGGTGCGGGGCGTGCCCGTGGGTACGCGGGGCAATTGGATGTGGGGCGTCGCTGCGGCGGCACTCCTGGGCGTCCTTCTGCGGCTGCGATTCGTGTGGACTCCGCTCACGTCCGACGAAGGCGGCTACCTCGCGGTCGCTCGCGCATGGCGCCACGGCGCCGTGCTCTATCGCGACGTCTGGGTGGACCGACCCCAGGGGCTGATCGCACTCAACCGCATCTGGGACACGATCGGCCTCGGCACGCCCGAGGGCATCCGGGTAATGGCCATCGTCGCCGGCGTCATCGGAGTCGTGGCGTGCGCGTCGATTGCCAAGTCCCTCTTCGGACCGACCGCGGCGGTGCTCGCAGCGCTCTTCGTGGCGGTGCTGTCGAGTGCTCCGGACTACGAGGGCTTCATCGCCGATGGTGAGCTGCTGAGCGGTGCGGTCGGCGCGGCTGGTCTCGCCGTCGCGTTGACTGCGATGAGACCGCTGCACCTCCGCCGCCTCTACGTCGCTGGCGTCCTCGGGGGCATCGCGATCTCGCTCAAGCAGAGCGGCTTCGACGCGATCGGCGCGGCCGTGTTCGCGGTGGTGCTGACCTGGTGGACGGTCCCGTCCCATCGGGAGCGGGCCTTCAAAGGCGTGGCAGCACTCGTCGGTGGGATCCTCAGCGTGCTCGCCGTGCTCGCCGTGCACGGCGCCCTCAGCAGCTGGGATCGGTTCTGGTACGGGTTCGCAGGGTATCGGCTCACCCAGCGGAGCATCGCGACCAACGCCGACTTCGGTCGCTTCGGCACGACGTGGACGATCGCCGCTCCGATCGTCGTGCCTGCGCTGGCCGCGACGACCGCCTGCCTGCTCGTTCGATGGCGTCGCTCCCTTTCGTCATCGACGTTGGTGCTGCTCGCGTGGACCGCGCTTGCGACGGTGGCCTTCGCGGCAGGTGGCCAGTTCCACCGTCACTACTGGGTGCTTCTCGCGTTTCCGCTCGGAACGCTCGCGGGAGCCGCGGTGTCCCTCCACCCGCGGGCATGGGTGCAGGCCACGGTCGCCGCGCTGGTCGTCGCAGTGCCCCTCCTGCACGCGGAGCGCGACATCCGGATCCCCCGGGACCAGGTTCCGGTGCGACTCAGCGCTGACGGTCGCCTCACGAGAGACGAGGAGGTGGCCCGGTGGTTCGACGCGCGCAGAAAGCCCGGCGATTCGTTGTACGCGCTGTGCGCAAGCGCCGCGCTCTACGCGAACGCGCGCGTCGACCCGCCGTATCCCTATCTCTGGTTCGACAACGTCGTACAAGTGCCCGGAGCGCGACAGCGGCTCGAAGCGATGTTCGCTTCCCAGCGACGACCGACGTATGTCGCGGTCTACGAGCGGGCGAAGGACTGCGATCCCGGGGGCGTCGTCGCACAGGCTCTGCGCGACGACTACGACTGGGTCGGTCAGGTCGGCGGCATCGACATCTATCAGGTCATCGCCTGAGCGACGGCGGCGCGAAGGTCGTCGGGACGCACCGAGCCTGCGAACGAGGCCCGAACGGCACCTCTGCGGTCAGCAATCACCAGGATCGGCACGCTGTCGATCTCGTAGCGACGATGGATCTCCGCACGGTCGCCCGCCTCGACCTCGTCGACCACCACGTCGTCGCTCCCCTCGGCGCGCGCCGTCGCCACCATCGCTGCGCATGACGTGCACGTCGCCGACGTGAACACGACGACGAGCACCGCGGCGTCCTGCCGTGAGAAGTCGGTGCGATCGACCTTCCCGGGGATGTGAGGCCCTGCGGCCGGGGCCGTCGCTGGGCGCCTTCGGTTGATGAGAGCCGCGACCCCCAGCGCGACGAGGCCGAGGACGACGGCGACGAGGACGGTCGTCACGCGGTGCTCACGACGCGGTGCTCACGACGCGGTGCTCACGACGCGGTGCTCACGACAGGGGGACGCCGAGCTGGCGGGACGTGCCCACCTCCCCCTTGAAGACCAGGCCGCGCTCGACGACCACAGGATTGCTGCTGTCTACGAGCAGGGTGAGCGGCGCCTTCTCCACGACGTCGTTGATCTTCACCTGGACGAACCCGCCGCTGGGCACGGTGAGCGGGTCACCGAGCGGGTTCGGGCCACCGGGCTCGAGCGAGGAGACGGTCACGGTCGCATCGGCGTCGCCGTCGTTCATGATCGTGAGCTCTTCGACGACCGAGGAAGAGGTGCCCCCGGCGGCAAGCAGCCAACGCTTCGCGGTGAGCCTCGAACCGAGCATCGAGCTCACGCCACGCGTCCCCGAGTGGGCCACGAGGTTCGTGACTCGCTCGACGACGACCGGCGTGCCGTTCGCAGAGGTCACGAGGATGCTGTGCACGCCGTCGGCGACGGTCTCGTCTCCGGTCACGTCGTACGCGGCGGCCGAGAACGGCGACACGCTCAGCGACTGCACAGTCGCGAGGTCGGGATCATCCGCCGCGGAGCTCGATGGGGGACGCACCTCGATGTCGATCTCAGCGCGGTCGGGCCCGGGGTTGTAGACGACGACTCGCTCGGACACCTGCGGCACGCGCCGGCCGTCGGGGAAGTACCACTCGGTAGCCGTCGCCGGTGCCGCGACTCCGCCGGTGAAGCCCTCGGGTCCGCCGCTTCCGTCGAACGTCTGGAGGCGCCCGGCCACGATGCGCCCCGATCGCGGGTGATCGTGGCCGCAACCGACGTGCGACGCCGCACCTGCTCGGTGATGTCGACCGCGCGGACGGTGCCCCCGCGGACCACGAGACCCTGCAGTGGCTGCGGAGCGAATCGTCCCTCGTTCGTCGCGAAGTCCATGTCGACGATCGCGTCGTCCGGATACGGGTTGTACAGGAAGTAGGTGAGCGTCGCGTCCCGCGTCGTCACGCCGTTCGCCACGTACCAGGTCGACGCGGTGGCCGTCGCACAGGCGCTGGGATCGCGGATCTCCCCCTTCGCGGTGCTCTCCTCGACCACCGCACCGCCGCCGACCACATCGACCTGCGCCGCAGCAAATGCGGCGGGCGCGACCTCCGCCAGGTTCACCGACGTCGTCGTGTGCGCGGCCAACGTGACCCGGCGCTTCACCGGTGCACCATCGGTCGGGACGACGGTCAGCGTGGCGGGAAGGTCGGCGTCAGTGGGATTCGACATCGTCACGAACCCAGCGGTCCCTCCGTCAGGAGGCGCGGGTACGCCTGGGCAGAACCAGGTCGTGGTCGCGGCCGAGCTGGGAGCGGCGACCGGTTGCACTGGGGCCGACGCGGTGCCGAACGAGACCTCCGCGGGCGCCGGGCGCGTGCGGTCGACGACGAGCCCCGCCGCGAGCAGCCCGCCAAACACGATGAGGATGGGGAGACGACGCATCAGGCCGACGCCCCCGAGGTCTCGAGCTCAGCCGCTCGGGTGATCGCGCCGTCGCCGTCACCGTTGACCGGCGCCTCGGCAGGGGTCGGTCGGCGCCTCGGGCGACGCCAAGGCGTCGATGTGCGCCACCGCAGCAGCAGCAGGATCGACCCGACCCACAGCAAGAGCTGGCCGACGATCGCGGCCGACCGAGTCCACGGCGTATCGAACGAGAGCGAGCCCGATCCCGCGCGGGAGATGGTGTAGGAGCTCGACACGTCGTCCTGCGAGGAAGGGGAGACAGTCGCCCCGCCGACCTGCAGCTTCCACCGATCGTTCGGCGCGTCGGCGACAGAGAGGGTGCCGAGCGCGAGGTCGCCCTCGAAGCTGAACGGCGCGGTCTGCGTGAGCAGCGCTGGCCGCGGTGCTCCACTCGCTTGGAGCAAAGCGCGCACCGGCGTCCACACAGTGTTCTCGTAGACACGGAGGGCATCGTCGACGTCGAGCTGGCGCAGGTCGAGCTGAGAGTCGAGCGCCGTGGTGAGCGCGGCCGGCGCGGGAGCGAGCGGTGTGCCGTCGACACTCGGGGCGAGGGCTTCGGGCACAACGACGTAGCGGATGCCCATCGGCCCGAGCAACGACCCCAGGCGATCGGTGTTGCCATCCGCCGCGAGCGTCACGCTCTCGGCGATGCGCTGCGTCGCCGTGGGCGCCGTGCCTGCCCACAGGTCGGTGACGTCGGGCGGGCCATCGTCCGAGGTGCCGTACGCGACGCCGTCGCCGAGCTGCCAGCCCGAGAGCGGGAGCACACTCGGCTGGCCGAGCCACAAGACGCGGAACGCGCCCGCCTGCGGGTCCTTCTCCATGAACGACAGCGACGCCGCGAAGTCGCTGTGCGGCGCGCGCGCAACGGCCGCCCGATGCGGCGACGAGGGCGGGGATCACACCGACTGCGAGCGCTGCGGTGGCGACGAGGGACGCGAGCTGGCGCCAGCCGAAGCGGTAGCCACGCAGGTCGATCTCGAACGCGGCGATGCCGAGTCCCGCGGCGAGCGCGAGACCGACAGCTGCAGGTGCGAGCAACGCGTCGGACGACGGCAAGCCGACCGTGATCCAGCCGCGCGACGCCGCCCACGTCACCGCGAAGGGCACCACGGCGATCGTCCAGGCTCGGGTCGCCCAGCCCAGGCGCCACCCGCGCCCGAGCACGAGGGCCAGCGCTCCGGCAACGAGGAAAGCCCATCCGATGGGCGCCGCGCCGAGCGATCCGGTCTCGAACCGCAGGATCTGCCCGAGGGACAGCGAACCTGCGCCGGCCCTATCGATGCCGGCGAAGCCCGACCACGCGTCGCGGGGCGACAGGATGCTGAGCGCCCACGGCAGGTTGAGGACGACTGCGACCACGACGCCGCCCACAGCGACGCCGAACGCGCGACACGAACCTTTCCATCCGCCCGCGAGGACGGAGGCGATCACCAGGCACCCCGCGACGACGAGCACCTCGACCGCGACAAAGGGCACGATCGCGATCGCGAGCGCGACCACCAGCCCGAGACCCAGCACCTCCGACTTCCAGGTCGCCCGCGTGGACGACGCGTAGGGAGCGAGGCCGCTCGCTCGCGCGAGACGCGACAGCACCCAGGGCATCACCGCGTAGGCAACGAGCCCGTCCCATCGACCGTTGCTCAACGCGTTGTACGGCAGCGGGATCGCCGCGTACGCGACGAGGGACGCGATCCGGGCCCGCACCGAGCTGATCGGCAAGGTCAGGCGCCACATGCCGATGAGGCCGAGAAGGAGTGGCAGCAACGCGAGGAGCGTGTGCAACAAGGCCATGTGGCCGAACACGGGGATCGCACCGAGCGCTATCAGCGCGAACGCGGTCGGAGCGGCCGCAACGGTGCCGAGCCCGACTGAGCGCCAACCGGCTCCAAAGGAGCGCATCAGGTCGGTGGCCGACGAGGGCAGCGGCGCGAGCTGCCCGATCGCGGGCACGCCGTGCGCGATCAGCTCGCGGCTGCCGACGAGCAGGAACGCGATCGCGATCGCCCACGCGAGGAGCGCGGTGCGCCGGGGGCCAGGCGCGAGCGTCTCGGCGACGCTGCGACCGACGGCGGCCGCTGCGGCGAATCTTTCCTCGGACGCTGGCCGTCGCAACGCGGCGCGCACCTGCGCGCTGCCGCACGTCTGCAAGTTCCTGACCTCGCTGTCGGGCACGAGCCGGATGCGATCGAGGTATGCGCTGCGCCGGCGAATGTCGCCGAAGTGAGCGAAGTTCCACGTCCACGCGCCGAGTGCGTCCTTCGCTCGCCCGGGGTGGCCGGTGAGGAGCGACGAGACCGTCGTCGCGACCGTCAGGATCCCGATCTGCGGGAGGACGCGGATCAGGTTGAGCACGCCGTAGCAGGTGAGGACAGTGCGCAACCGGTGACGGGCCAGCAGACGCGCTCTGTCGTCGTCGGTGACACCGTCTTCCTCGGTCTCGAGGTGACGCACTCGGGTGTCGGGGTTCACCATGACGCGCGCACCCACGACGTGGGCGCGCCAGCACAGGTCGAGCGCCTCGCCGTACGCGGGGATCTCGGGATCGAAGCCGTTCAGCGCGTCGAACAGGTCGACGCGCACGAGCACGCAAGCGTCGGAGACCACGAACACGTCGCGCACCGCATCGTGCTGCTCCTGGTCGAGCTCGCCAAGCTCGACGAGCGACACGAGCACCCCGGCCTTGTCTGCACCCATGCCGACGGCGAGCAGCCGACGCGGGTCGTCCCACTCGACGAGCTTGGGGCCCACGACCCCGGCGTTCGAGCGGAAGGCCTCCTCGACGAGCTGGCGGATCGTCGCCGGCTCGAGGGCGACGTCGTCGTGGAGGAAGCAGAAGAACCCCGCTCCCTCGACGAGCCTCAGCGCCTCGTTTGCCGCCGGCCCGAACCCAGACCACTCCTCGAGCCGGCGCACATAGGCCGAAGGCAGATGGGCGGCAACGGTCGTGGCCAGGTTCGCATCGCCCGTCGCGGCGTCGATGACGAGCACGGAGAGGTTGGGATAGTCCTGACCGGCCAGCGAGGCGAGGAGCTCCTCGAACGAGGGACCGAGGTTGTGGGCCACCAGCACAGCGACGACCGGCGGCGCCGCCTGCGGTTGGGCCTCCACAATGGCCTGAGGCTAGCGGCCGAGTCCTCGCCGATCGGGGCACTGCGGCCATGTGCCACTGATCACAAGTGCTTGCAACTGTTTAAATCAACCGGTAGTCTGGTTAGCAGATCGCCACAGACCCTTGAGGAGGAGCGATGCCCACCACCCCCAACTTCGAGACGTTCGCCAAGCCCATGAAAGACGTGTTCTACGTGACCGTCGGGCTCGGCGTGAAGGGCTACGAGGCCGTCAAGTCCAACCGGGGCGACGTCTGCGGTTGGCTCGAGAGCCGGGCCGCGGACGGCAAGGCGCAATTCGACACGCAGGCCACCCAGATCGAAGAGCGCGTCGAGGCGCTGCTCGCGAGCGTGCAGACGAACCTGCCCGAGCAGGCCGCCGATCTGCTGAAGCAGGCGTCCGACGCCGCCAAGGCCGCGCGTGACCAGATCAAGGATCTCGTCAACCGCAACGGCCAGGCTGCAGCAGCCTGAGGAGACCGAGCCTGAGATGACCGCGACGCTTACGACGCGTCGCCTGCTCCGAGGGTCGAACCGTCGGATCGCACCAACCGGTACCCCCCACCGCTCGCCGTCGCGGAGATCCCGACCACCGTGGCGGCAGCGGGGGTCGCCGGTCCTCCACCGATCGACGCTGCGGCACCGAAACCGGTGACCGTGCCGTCGGCTGCAGCGAGCCAGTAGCCGTCGCCCTGCGGACGCACCGCCATCCCGACGATCGGCGACGGTGAGCTCTTCACTCCGCCGAAGTCCGTCGCGTCTCCGAACGGGTAGACGGAGCCGTCTACGCCGACGACGTAGTAGCCGCCGCCGCTGGCAGTCGTTGCCATCGAGATGACCGGCGCCGGCACCTTGCGGCCGCCGGTCGAGCCGAAGAACGGCGCGGCCCCGAAGCTGAAGATGCCTCCGTCGGCCGCGACGAACCAGTAGCCGTCGCCCTGCGGACGCACGGCCAGACCGACGACTGGCTTGTTGAGCCTCAGGTTGCCGGTCGAGCCGTAGAAGGGCGCGTTGAAGGAGAAGACACCGCCGTCCTTCGCGAGCATCCAGTACCCCTGCCCGTCCGCGGTGCCCGTGATCGCGACGACCGGCGCGTTGAGCTTGGTGCCGAACATCGAACCGCGATCAGGGGCGCCCTGCAGCGCGAAGACCGCGCCGTCGCCTGTCGCGAGCCAGTAGTCGTCGCCCTTGCCGTTCGCAACCGCGACCGCCGGCGAGGCCGAGAAGTCGGCCACCTGGAACAGATCCGACTTGAGGCCGAACGCGGTGCGGAAGTCGCTGCCGCTCAACGTGACGGTTGACGTCGTGCCCTTCAGCGCGATCTTCGTGACCCGGCCACCAAAGGCGCCGAGCCCGTTGCGCGCCACCACCGTGATGCTCACGAGCGAGCCGAGCTGTGGGTACGCCTTGATGACGGCATCACCGCTCACCGAGGCCACCCACGCGGCGTTCGGGTTCAACGGGATCGCGTCGCCCTCGTCGATCACCGCGGGGAACGTGCCGCCGGCCGTGTAACCACCGGTCGAGGACGAGAACTCGGTGCGGGCGACCGCGCCCTTGGCATCGATGCGGATCTGCCCGGAGGTGTCCGCGACCCGCGGTCGGTGCGGGGATCTTCGAGCGCCGTGAGGACGCCGGCCGCGTTTCGCACGGCAGCCCCGCTGTACACCTGGCACGGCGAGCCGTCACAGGTCTTCGCGTACCGAGTCAGCGCGCCTCGGCCCACGCGTACGAGCGAGCGGCGACCGCTTGGGCCTTCACAGCCTCGTAGCCCGCTCCCCCGCCGAGGTCGGCCCACCCCGCCGACACTTCGCGAGGCACGACCCCACGGACGTAACGATCGAGCCTGACGACGTTGACAGCGCGCGACGCGCGGTTCGCGTCTCGCACCGCGAGGATGCTGCCCCGGTAGTACCGCATCACTCCGCCGGCCTCGCACACGGCGAGAAACGCCGACGGGTCAGTGCCGTCGGCTGCGCCCGGGTCGGTGGTGAAATCGACCGAGGGCGCCGTCGTGAGCGGCGTCCACGGGCCGGCGCAGCCGGGGCCGGACTGCACGAGGTAGGTGCCGTCGGGTTGCGGTTGGGCGCGCAGCGCCGTGAAGGGACCGGGCGTGACACTGGTCGTGAGCGCGCCGCGCTCGGACACGACGATCACGTCGGTGTCGTCTTCGCGCAGGAGACGCACGCGCAGCTCGGAGCTCGGGTCGATCGTCCCCATCGTCGTACCGCCGTAGAAGTGGTCGAGGATCTGCGCTGCGCTCCAACCCTTCAACGCGTAGCCGAGCGCACCCCACTGACCCAGCCCGCGCCCGTGCCCCCACCCCTTCCCCTGCACGAGGAGCGTGACGGGCGGTGTCGGTGTCGGCGGTGTCGACTGTGCGCTCGCGTCGGTGATCGGGATCAGCAGCGCGAGCTGCGCGAGCAGCGCGACGAAGCAAGCGCGAAACATGCGTGTGATCGCATCGACGGTACCGGCCTCGCGCGAAGCGACGGTGCATCCCCGTTGAGCAGGAAGCGCGCTCGTAGCCTGGTCACTGTGCTGCGGCGTCGCGCGTACGGCGCGAGCTACTACGGGCGTGGTCGTGACCCTTCGTCACGTGGCGGCCTGTCGGGTTACGAGCGGTACACACGTGCGACGTCCAACGCGGATGTCGCCGCGTACTTGCTGTGGCGCTTCTTTCCCGCGAGCCGGGTGCTCGACGCCGGATGCGCGCACGGCTTCGTCGTCGAGGCGCTGCGGGAGGTCGGCGTCGACGCGGAGGGCGTCGATGCGAGCCGGTTCGCGATCACGCACGCACCCCGGGTGGTGAGTCCTTATGTGCGGCGCGCGGACCTGACGAAGCGCCTGCCGTTCCCCCGCGAGTCGTTCGACGTGGTGACCGTGCTGGAGACGCTCGAGCACGTGCCCGTCGCGCGCGTGTCGTGCGCGCTCGAGAACGTGCGGCGTGTCTGCCGAGGATGGGTGGTCGCGACGATCCCGTCGTTCGGCCCGAACGCGGGAGGGCCGCCGGGTTGGCTCGAGGGCAAGGTGCGCGAGGAGCGGACAGCCGAGCTCTACTCACTCGGACCTGACTTCGACGGGCCAGTCGCGGAGGAAGACCTCGCTCGCGACGCACAAGGGCACCTCGTCGAAGGCCACGTGACCATCGCGTCCTACCGCTGGTGGACGCAGCAGTTCGAGGCGGCCGGGTTCGTGCGCTGCCTTCCCATCGAGCGGCAGCTGCATCCCCACATCGCCCGCTTCGGCCTCACCACTGCATGGTGCTTGTACGTGTTCCGCCTTCCGTCGACACCGCTTCCGCCGATCGATGTGCGCGACCCAGAGGTGTTCGCGCTGCGGAGCGCGCGTGGCGGCTCGACGAACGCCGACCGTCGGCGGCGGATCTCGAGCTGCTGCGACTCAGCTCGAGCAGCGGCTAGCGACAGCAGCCCGAGCACACGTCGGGCCGCACGCCGAGGTCGCCGAGCGACCGACGGGGCAACGACGGGTCGAGGCGTTCCTCGACGAGCTCGCGGATCATCGCGACGAATTCAGGATCGGTGCCCGGCGTCGCCGCGCGTGCGAACGGCAGACCGAGCGCCTTGGCCCGGGCGGCTGCGACGGTGTCGAGGTCCTGGATGACCTCCATGTGGTCGGACACGAACCCGATCGGCGCGACCAAGACGCCGGCCACACCCGCAGCGGCCAGCGTGTCGAGGTGGACGCCGATGTCGGGCTCGAGCCACGGCTGCGTCGGCGGACCGCTGCGGCTCGTGTAGGCGAGGGAATGCGCGTGCCCGGGGGCTCCCCGCTCGACGACGAGCCGCTCGGTCTCGTGCAGCTGGGCCACGTAATCGGACACCTCGGCCATCGCGATCGGCAGGCTGTGCGCTGTGCACACCACGTGCGCGCCCTGGGGAACGGTCTCGAGCGCGGCGGCGAGGCTTCGGGCGAACGGTCCGACGTATCCGGGGTGGTCGTAGTACTGGCGGATCTTGTCGATCACCGGCGCGCCGGGGCCGACCTCTTCCCGTGCCGCCTCGATGTTCTCGAGGTACTGGCGACACGACGAGTACGAGCTGAAGCCTGACGTCACGAAGGCCAGTGCCCGTTCGACCCCGTCGTCACGCATCTGGCGCACGACGCCGGGCAGGAAGGGGTGCCAGTTGCGATTCCCCCAATACACAGGCAGGGAATGGCCGGCGCGCGCGAGCTCGGCATCAAGCGTCGCGACCAGCGCGCGGTTCTGGCCGTTGATCGGGCTGACGCCGCCGAGTGCGTCGTACTGCTTGGCGACGAACTCCAAGCGCTCGGGAGGCACGCCCCGGCCGCGGGTCACGTTCTCGAGGAACGGCAGCACGTCGTCGGGGCCCTCGGGGCCGCCGAAGGAGACGACGATCACGGCGTCGTAGGTGGGGGCCACGGCCCTCAGTGTCTCAGAACCCGATCTCACCCCCTGTCGGGGGATGCCGATGGAGACGGGCATGGCTCGTATGCTTCACGGCGTCCAAGAACCTCAGGAGCAGACCATCTCCGCTCGTCGCCCGCCGAGCCGCCTCGCCGCACTGCGAGCCAACCCGCTGCCCGAGGGGACGATCACCGTCGGGACGGGCCTCGTCATCGCCGGCGTCGCGTCATACGCCTTCCTCGGAATCTCCGCCCGCGCCCTGGGCCCCGACCTGTTCGCCCCGCTGTCGGTCATGTGGGTCATCACGTTTCTGGCCGGTCCCGGCTTCTTCCTCCCCGTCGAGCAGGAGGTCACCCGCGCGCTCGCGCACCGACGGGCGATCGGCAGCGGCGGGGGTCCCGTCATCGTCCGAGCGGCACAGGTCGGCGGGATGCTCGCCGCGATCCTCGTCGTCGTCACCCTGGCCGTCAGCCCATGGATGGTCGAGCAGCTCTTCGACGGCTACTGGCTGCTGCTCGTCGGGTTCCTGCTCGGACTCGTCGGCTACTACGCCGGGCATCTCGGGCGAGGCACGTTCTCGGGCATGGGGCGGTTCGGGGCGTACGGCCTCTACATGGGCGGCGAGGGCGTCATCCGCATGGCGTTGTGCGTCGCGCTCGCTGCGGCCGGTGTGCACACGGTCGGGTTGTACGGCCTCGCGGTCGGCATCCCACCCCTGATCGCTGTGTCGATCGCGGTGCGCCGGGAGCACAACCTCATCGAGCCCGGGCCGCCCGCGCCGTTCAGCGAAGTCTCGACGAACCTCGGGTGGCTGCTCGGCGGATCGGTGCTGGCCGCGTTCATGATCAACGCCGGCCCGATCGCGGTCACCTTGCTCGCCACGCCGGACGAGAAGTCGATCGCCGGCAAGTTCACCACGAGCACGGTCATCGCGCGTGTGCCCCTGTTCTTGTTCCAAGCGGTGCAGGCGTCGCTGCTGCCGAAGCTCGCCTTGCTCGTCGGCGCCGGTCGGTTCCACGACTTCCGTGCCGGGTTCCGCCGGCTCATGACCGCGGTCGCCGGGCTCGGCGTGGCCGCCGTGATCGGCGCGTTCCTGTTCGGACCGCTCGCCATCCGCATCCTGTTCGGCCCCGACTACGACTTGGGTCGCCGCAACCTCACGATGCTGGCCGCGTCGAGCGCTCTCTACATGCTCGCGATCACGACGTCGCAGGCGATCATCGCGTTGCACGGCCATGCTCGCGTGGCGTTCGGGTGGCTGGTCGGCGTGATCACGTTCCTCGTCGTGACCGCGCTCGGCAACGACCTGCTGCTGCGAGTGGAGATGGGACTCGTTTGCGGTTCGGCGGCGGCGGTGCTCGCGCTGTGGCTGCTGCTACGACCGTTGCTGAAGCGGGGGGGCGAGCCCGACGAGGAGTCGCTCACCGAGGCGTTCCAGGACCTCCCCCTCGAACCCTGACGCTTGCTGGCCCGAGATCAGCGGCGTTCGGCTTTGCGGGTCTCGATCGCGAGGTCGTTGGCCAGCATGCGCTGCACGAGGCCGCGGAAGTCGACCTCAGGCGTCCACCCGAGCTTGTCGTGCACCTTCGACGCGTCGCCGACGAGCAGGTCGACCTCGGCGGGACGGAAGAACCGCGGGTCCTGCTTCACGTACTTCTGCCAGTCATCGAGGCCGGCCTCTTCGAACGCCGCCTCGACGAAGTCACGCACCTTGTGGGTCTTGCCGGTGGCAACGACGTAGTCGTCGGGCTCATCCTGTTGCAACATCAACCACATCGCCTTGACGTAGTCACCCGCGTAGCCCCAGTCGCGCTTGGGCTCGAGGTCGCCCAGCACGAGGTCTTCCTGAAGCCCGAGCTTGATGCGAGCGACGGCGTTGGTGATCTTGCGGCTCACGAACTCGAGCCCGCGGCGCTCGCCCTCGTGGTTGAAGAGGATGCCCGAGCACGCGTACAACCCGTACGAGTCTCGGTAGTTCACGGTGAGGTCGTGGCCGAAGACCTTGGCGCAGCCATAGGGCGACCGCGGGTAGAAGGGCGTCTTCTCGTTCTGCGGCGTCTCACGCACCTTGCCGAACATCTCCGACGACGACGCCTGGTAGAAGCGGATCGGGTTGTTGTCGGAGCCCCCGATCATGCGGATCGCTTCGAGCATGCGCAGCACGCCGAGTCCGGTGATGTTGGCGGTCAGCTCGGCCTGCTTGAACGACAGCGCGACGAACGAGATCGCGGCGAGGTTGTAGACCTCGTGCGGCTGGGTGTACTCGAGCGCGGTCACCAGCGAAGACAGATCGGCGAGATCGCCGCTCACCAGCTCGACGTAGGGGAACTCCTGGCTGATGAGCTCGGCCTTGGGGTTGTTCTGACCCTTGACGAGGCCGAAGACCTCATAGCCCTTCGAGTGGAGGAACTCGGCCAGGTGCTGGCCGTCCTGGCCGGTCATGCCAGTGATCAGGGCGCGGGGCATCGACTACCTCTGTGTTCGGGGGGACACGAATGAGGATACCGCCTGGTCCAGCAGCGATTCGTGACGTCTGAGCACGTCCGGCCACTGAAAGTGGGCGTCGACGTAGACACGGCCTGCGTGGCCCAACCGCTCACGCAGACCCGGTTGGGCGACGAGCAGGTCGACGACCTCGCCGAACTCCTCCTCGTTGCGATAGGGCAGCGCGCCGCCGCTGCGACGGGCGTGACCGGCGAGCACAGGACTCAGTGCCTGCACCGCGGCCGCCTTGCCCGACGCCCACCCCTCCATGAGCACGAGCGAGAAGCTCTCGTAGTGAGACGGCTGCACGACCGCGAGGCTGCCGTCGACGATCGCCTGGCGCGCCGGCTCGTCGACGATGCCGGTGAGGAACACATCGGGATGCACCGCCACGTCGTTCGCGCGATCACCGACGAGCACGAGCGCGAGCGGACCGGGATGCGCGTCCTTGTAGCGACCGAACCACTCGACGAGCTCGAGGGTGCCCTTGCCCGGATCGATGCGACCGACGCACACGAGGTACGGCCGCTCGCCCACAGCGTCGATCGCGAACGGGGCCGACGCAGGTACGGGAATGTCGACGCCGATGCCGGTGATCATCGACGGACGGTCGATGCGGAAGCGACGCCGCACGAGGTCTGCCTCTTCGTCGCTGAAGAAGCCGAACGCGTCGCTGAGTCGGAACAGACGCTCGTACACGGGCAGCCGGAGGGGCGGCTCGTCGTGTGCGCACGGATGGAACGCGATCGGAACCCGACCTGCGAGCGTCGTGATGGCGGTGAACGCGGGCAGGTACAGATACGGCAGCACGACCGCGACGTCGAAGTCACGCGCACGAGCACGCACCCACGAATCCAGCCCTTCGAGCCGCGGGCCTTGCTCTTGCAACCACGCATGCTGCACGTGCGCGGGAGCGAGGTGACGGCCCGTGAGCGCGCGCATCGACACCGCCGAGAACCGCTCGAGGTCCCGGGGCTCGACGACCGGCAGGCGATGGACCAGCACGCCATCCTCGGCCGCGGCGCCTCCGTCGAGCACGTTCGCCCAGTCCTGATAGCTGACCGCCCGACTCGTGACGACCTCGACTGCATGCCCGCGCTCCGCCATGCGCGTCGCGAACGATCGGCACGCCCCCTCCGCGCCGCCCGCGGCCTGCGGGCCGTAGCGGGGCACGACGTAGAGGACCCGCATCGTCAGTCGGGCCAGGCGGGGCCGAGCTCGCGAAGCGCGGCACGCTCTGCGGGCGAAGGGTCTGGATGGAACGTCAGGCCGAGCAGCTTCAGCTCGTCGCGGAAACGGATCAACCGCGCGAGGTTCGTGCGGTCGGGCGCCGGTCCGGCCATCACGAGCTCGGCCCCGGGATCGTCGTAGGTGCACACCAGGTCGAACGCTGCGATGACGCGCTCGGCACCCCCGCCCGGGCCGAGCGATCCGATCCAAACGAGAGGAGCAGTCACTCCGGTTCGCGCAAGGCGTTGAGCTCGCGTTCGCAAGATCGCGAGTTGATCGGCGACGTCGTCGAGACGACCCTGCACCTCGGGCGGAGCGGGATCGTCGAGCGCATCGACGATCGCGCCGAGACACCGATGCACGGACCGCGCGAACTCGTCGAGCTGGGCGCAGAGGTCGGTGAGGTGTCGTGTGACCGTCTTGCCGACGACGGCGTGGATCGTGCCGCCACCCGGCACCTTCGACGACGCGGGGACCTCGGGGATGCGGAAGTGGCCGGTCGCCGCCACCGCGCCGAGCTCGGCCGACAGCGCGGCCGTGTAGCTGCCTCTTTGCTGCACTCGCTGCCACTCGTCGGCGAGCGACCGCTCGAGCGCGCTGTTCGCAGGAGCGCTGTCCGCAGGATCGACGTCAGGCATCGGCGGGCAGCGTAGATGCGAGGCGCTCGGCGAACCCGCGGTAGCGGTCGACGACTGCGGGCCAGCGGTACTGCTCGGCGTACCGGGCCCCCGCCACGGCCAGCGAGTGTCGCAACCGATCGTCGACGAGCAGTCGGTCGAGCTCGGCCTCGAACACGGCGTAGTTGTCGAACGCGAGCCCTCCACCCGAGCGCATGACGTGCTCGACCGTCGCGCTGCACCGTGCGTTCACGAGCACGGGCACGCCGGCCTCCCACGATTCGAAGAGCACGAGCGAGAACGACTCGAAGGCGGACGGCGAGACCAGCAGCGTCGCGCCGCGCAGCAGAGCCCACTTCGTCGCATCGTCGACCGCGCCGACCTCGACGATGTCGGGATGCACAGGCACCGGGCGCTGCACGGGCCCGACCACCGCCAGCGCGAGAGGGCCGGGGTTGCGCTCCTTGAAGCGAGCGAAGAGCGACGCGAGGAGGTGTGTGCCCTTGCTGTGATCGACGCGGCCGAGGCACAGGAGATACGGCCGCGACTCGAGCGCGCGGACGCCGTGGCCGCCGTGACTCACGGCCGGGGCTTCGTCGATGCCGAGGCCGACCACCACCTGCGGTTTGGCCACGAGGGACGGGAAGCGCTGCTCGGCGATCGCCCGCTCGCCCTCGGTGTAGAAGGCGACCCCACGCGCGGCGTCGAACACCTCGTCGAACAGGGGCAGGCGGATCGCGGGCTCGTCGTGCGCGGCCGGATGCAGCACGGCACGATCACGTACGAGTGGAAGGCCGACGACAGTCGGGTGATACAGGTACGGCGTGAAGGCGAGCAGGTCGTGATCGCTCCTCCGGATCGCGTCGATGAGGTCGGGTGCGATCGGGCCTTGCCTGTCGATCCAGTCGTCGCCGTCAGCGTCGCTGACCTTCTCGGGCCGCGCGAGCAAGTGCAACGTGAGACGACGGAAGTCGGCGTCGCGCTCCTTGGCGTTGGCGAACCGGTGCACCGTCACGCCGTTCTCGACGGTCGTGCCGGGCTCGTACTCGTTGGCCCATGTCCACGCGTCACGCGCACAGGTCGTGAGCGCCTCGACCGACCACCCCTCGAGCGCGGCGAGGTGCTCGGCGAGCATCCGCGCCCCCATCTCGGCACCGCCGACGATCTCTGCGCCGTACCGCGGCGTCACGAACGCGAACTTCACGAGAGCACCGGCGCCATCGCCTCGAGGAAGAGAGCGCGCGCGTGCGCTCGAGCGTGAAGTCCTGCAGGCGACGGGAGCCCGCGGCAAGCAGCTGCGAGCGGAGCGCGGAGTCGGTGAGCACCCGGTCGACGGCTGCGGCGACCAGGGCAGGCGACTTGTCGGGGAGGCAGACCCCTGCGTCCGCGAGGGTCTCGGGCACGGCGGTGACCCCGAACGCGACGATCGGCACGCCGAAGTGCATGCACTCGAGCAAAGGGACGCAGAAGCCCTCGTGCTCGGAAAGGCACACGTAGACATCAGCGGCCCGGTAGTGGGCCGCGAGCGCTCCCGCCGAGATCGGCCCGGTCATCGACACGAAGTCGTTGAGCCCGAGCTTGCGCACGAACGCCCGCAACGCCGCCGCGTAGGGCTCGGAGGCGACGCCACCCACGATGTGCAGTCGGGCCTTCGGGTCGTGAAGGCGTCGGTACGCGGCGAACGCCTTCACGACGTCGTGCTGGCACTTGTTCGGGGTGACCCGGCCGACGAATAGCCAGTCGGCTCCGCCGCCGTCCTTCGCCCGCCGCAGCCGCGCGAGCTCGACTTCGTCCACCTCGCGGTCGAACGACTCGAGGTCGAGCAGGATCGGTGCGACCGCGGTGGGCCGATACCCGTTCGCCGCGATCTCGGAGCGGTTGAACTCGGAGTCGGCGATGCCGAGCCGGCAGCGCGAGGCGAGTGCGACCATCTGGGTGCGGCCCCACTCGACGGCGTGCAGGATCGGTGGATCCCACTCGTCGAAGAACTTTGCCGGCGTGATGTTGTGGTAGTCGACGACGAGCGGCTCGGGCCGTGAGAGCAGGAGATCGGCGAGTACCGAGCCGACCGCGAGGTGGTAGAGCACTGCGACATCAGGGCCGCCAGTGAACTTCTGGAACGACACCGCTCGGCCGACCATCGAGTGATGCACGGTCTGCGTGTAGACCTCGCTCTCGAGGCCGAGGCCCCGCAGCAGGCGCTGCGCCTCGAGGGTGTGGTTGCCCACCGCATCGCCAGGATCGAGCGTCGGCAAGAACTGGTGGATCGCCCTCATGCGGCAACACCCAGCGCCGCGCTCACGGCCGCCGTGAACACCGCACTCGTGTGCACCAGGTCGAAGTCGCGGAGGCGCTCCTCGCTCGCAGCGGCCAGCTGCATGTGCAGGGCTCGATCCCCGAGGACGAGCGACACCGCATGGGCAACTGCGGCCGGCGCCTTGTCGGGAAGGCACAGCCCCGCGTCGCCGAGAGTCTCGGGCACTGCGGCTGCAGCGAACGCGACGATCGGCAGGCGATGGTGCATCGCTTCGAGCAGTGGCACGCAGAAGCCCTCGTGCTCAGAGAGGCACACGAACACGTCGGCCGCCCGGTAGTGCGCGGCGAGCGTGGAATCGGACACCGACCCGGGGAGCCGCACGACCCCGTCGAGGCCGAGGCTCGCGATCGTCTCCCGCAGGGCGCGCTCGTAGCGCAGCGACGACGACCCTCCCACGAGCGACAGCGTGGCCTCGGGGTCGTAGCTGCGGCGGTAGAGCGCGAACGCGCGCAGCACGTCGTGCTGGCACTTGTTCGGGGCGATGCGACCGACGAAGAGCCACTCACTCCCCTGCTTCGTCGCGGTGAGCCGGTCGAGCGCCCGCGTGTCGACCTTGCGGTCGAACGCGGCGACGTCGACGAGCACCGGGGCGACCGCCGTAGCCGCATAGCCCATCCGATCGAGCTCGGCGCGGTTGAACTCGGAGTCGGCGAGCCCGAGCGCGGCGCGCTCGCCGAGGCGCGCCACCTGACGACGTCCGTCGTCGAGCTCGCGAGCGATACGGGGCTCCCATGGCTCGAACAGACGAGCAGGCGTGATGTTGTGGTAGTCCACCATCAGCGGTCCGTCTCGTTCGGCCAGCACGTCGGCAATCGGCGCTCCGGTCGAGCACTGGTACATGACCCACGCATCCGGGCCGGCGGGCAAGGACGTCACGTTGCGCACGAGATGGCGCAGGTGACGAGGTGCGGACGCGGTGTAGATGTGCGAGTCGACCCCCATCGAGCGCAAGAGGCGCTGTGCGACGAGCGAGTGGTTGCCGATCGCATCGCGCCGAGCGAACGTCGGCACCACCTGATGCACGGCAAGGCGTGGGGAGCGCGGCACGACGCGGTCAGCGCCGGCGAGCCACGACGGCGTAGCCGGGCACCTCGGGGGCAGCGGCGACGTCGACCAGAGCGGTCACATCGAAGCCCTTGCCCCCGAGCACCGATGCCCAGGTCTCCGCGTGCAGCGGCCGGCCCGGCGCGAGATCGGCGATGACCACGGGGACCGACGCTGCCCATGCCTCGGGCTGGCTGCCGAGCACGACGAGACAGCCGCCGGGCTCGATCGCTCGCGCTGCGAGATCCGCGAGGTGCACCTGCGCGCCGGTCGGCTTGGCGTCGAGGCCTGACAGGACGAGCGCACCGAGTGCAGCCGGCGCGATCGAGGCGAGGTGGTCGGTCGCCGTGTCGGGCCGGATCTCGAGGCCCTCGCGCAGTGCCGGCGCGAGCAGCCGGCGGCGAGGCTCCGCGCCGTACACGTCGATGCCCGCACTCGAGAGCGCCCGCACGAGCTCGCCCGCGCCGCACTCCGTGTGGAGCACGCGACCCTTCACGGCCTTGAGGTGCTCGACCACGACCTCGGCCGTCGGTCCGGGCACCGGCACCGGATCCATCGCCTCGAGCGCCGACGCGACAGCACGGCTCGCGCCCGGCGTCGCCTGCTCGACGATCGACACACGGCGGTCGAGCATCCGCAGCGCGCGCACCGTTGCACTGCCGAACGAGCTCACCTGGTTCGCGAGGTACTGCATGTACCAGAAGGTGAGCTTGCGCACGCCCTTCTTCACCTGGCCCGCCGGGAACTTGCCCGCCGTCGGAGCGTCGACGTCTATCGTCACGGCCTTGTCGGCCTGACTGAGCACTCCCGACAACGAGTCGCCGGTGACCGCGCTCGGCGCGTAGTTCGCGAACTCGGCGTCGAGCTCGGCTTCGAGGTCGGCGGGCAGCTCGCCGCTCGCACGACGTTGCGCGACCGCGTCATAGATCTCCGCGATCACGACATCGAGATCGACGTCGTCCGCTCCTGCCGTCAACCGGTCACCTTGACCTTCACCGGCAGGGCGACCGTGCCGGTGGTCTTCTCCGGGTTCATGACCTCGAACCAATGTCGCTGCTCACTCCAGTCGTAGACGATGCCGTCGTCGTGGCTGTGGATCCCGAGCGTGATCGGGTACGTGCCGTCGAGCAGCGGCACCGAGGCGATGTCGAACACGACCTCGCCGGCGCCGTCGACCATCGGGATCGGGGCGCCGAGCATCTCGGTGTTCGCACCGTAGAGATGTCGGCCGTCCGCCAGGTCGTAGACCGCGATGCCGAACACGACGTCCTCGATGCGCTTCTGGGACTCGTAGCTGACCCGCACCGACAGAGGCTCTCCGGGCAGCAGGTACGGACGGTCGGCGCGGCCAGGGTGATCGATCTCGACCGAGGTGATGCGGATCTCGAGGCTGCGCCGCTCCTCCTGCGTGAACCCGTGGGCCGTGTGGTCGTCGCCCGCGAGGCCACGGAGCTCGAGCCGCTCTCTGCGATCGACCTCCTCGGCGTGTAGCCGCTCGCGGAACGTGCGGATCGCCTCGCCGGCGGGGCCGAGCGCGACGAGGTCGCCGTGGTCGAGCACCCCGACCCGTGTGCAGATGCGTCGCATCAGGTCGGCAGAGTGCGAGACGACCACGATCGTGCGGCCTTCGTCCTGGAACTGATGCACCCGGTCGAGGCACTTGCGTTGGAAGGTCTCGTCGCCGACGGCGAGCACCTCGTCGACGAGCAGCACGTCGGGATCGACGTTCACGGCGACCGCGAAGCCGAGCCGCACATACATGCCCGACGAGTAGTGCTTCACCTGCTGATCGATGAAGCGCTCGAGCTCGGCGAACTCGACGATGTCGTCGAACCGAGCGTCGATGTCGGTGCGCTTGAGCCCCAGCACCGCGGCGTTCATGTAGACGTTCTCGCGGCCGGTGAGCTCGGGGTGGAAGCCGGCACCGAGCTCGAGGAGCGACGCCAACCGGCCGCGCACCCGGATCAGCCCGGTCGTCGGCTTCATGATGCCTCCGACCAGCTTCAACAGCGTTGACTTGCCCGATCCGTTGTGGCCGAGCAGGCCGATCGTCTCGCCGGACTCGATGTCGAACGAGATGTCGCGGAGCGCCCAGAAGTCCTCGACCTTCTGACGGCGCGGATGGATCACCCGCTCCTTCACCGAGCGCGGCTTGCCGGTGCTCAGGCGGAACCGCTTCGAGACGGAGTCGATGCTGACCGCGACCGACGCCATCAGATCTCCTCCGCGAACGACCCCTCGAGGCGGTCGAAGACCCGGACCGCGAGGACGAGCAGCACCGAGGCGACCACGAGGACGATCAGCACGTTGCGCAGGTACCACCACTGCGACATGTCGGGAAGGATCGCCTGGCGCGTGCCATCAGATTGCACCGGTCCGTACACCTTGCCGTAGATGCCGCGCTGGAAGCAGAGCACGATCGGGGTCATCGGGTTCAGCAGTGCGAGCCAGCTGTTCGACCCGAGCTTGCCCGCGACGAGCTCGTACGGGTAGACGATCGGCGTCATCCAGAACCATGCGAGCAAGACGAGCTCGAGCAGGTGGCGGATGTCGCGGGCGTAGACGCTGATCGCGCTGAGCAGCACGCCGAGCGCCGCAGTGAACACCAGCAGCGTGACGAGGCCGGGGAAGATCAACCACACGTAGCCCCACGGCACGGGGTAGCGGACGATCCCGATCGCGGCGAACAGCACGAGTGACTGCAGGCAGAAGTGGACCAGCGCCGCGCCCACCGACGCGATCGGCAGGATCTCGCGCGGGAACCACACCTTCTTGACCAATGACCCGTTGTCGATGATCGAGCCCGTCGCCGCGGGAAGCGCTCCGACGAAGAGGTTCCAGACGAGCAGACCCGACAAGAGGAAGATCGGGAAGGAAGGGATGCCGCTGCCCAGGAACACCTGGAAGACGAAGTAGAAGACGACGAGATAGAGCAGCGGGTTGAGGAGCGACCAGACGAACCCGAGGACGCTGCCCTTGTAGCGCACCTTGAGCTCACGTCGAACGAGACCGACCTGCAGCTCTCGATAGCGCCAGATGTCGCGGAAGTGCTCGCCGACGCGGCGACGCGGGTGACCTCGAGGAGAGCGGGATCAGTGGACATGAGCGCTTCAAGGCTACCCGGCAGCCTTCGCCGCTCCTGGTCTGGTCGCACCTCGGCCCCGGTAGCGTCGCATCGATGCGGGTTGCCGTCGACGCCACCCCCCTCGTCGGGCCCCGCACCGGCGTAGGGCGCTTCGTCGAGGCACTGCTCCCGGCCTTGGCTGCGCGCGGCGACGTGGCCGTCGAGCCATACGTGCTGAGCCGAAGGGCGCGAGACCTCCCGGCGGGCACGAAGCGGGTCATCGTGCCCGCGGCCTTGGCGCTGCGATCGTGGGGCCGGGGTGGGCCGTCGCTCGCACAGCTGTTCCCCCACGCCGAGGTGATCCACGGCACGAACCAGATCGCTCCGCCGACTGCACACACGGTCGTCACGGTCAACGATTGCTCGTTCGTGACCGCGCGCGAGCTCTGCTCGCCGACCGTTGTCTCGTTCGGTCCGGTGGTGCGGCGTGTTGCCGCGAGCGGCGGGTGGATCCACGCGATCTCCGAGCACGTCGCAGTGCAAGCCCGAGCGCTGTTCGAGACCGACCGGGTCGTCGCCGTGCCGCTCGGGCCGCCCCCTCCCCCTCCGGCCAGGAGCGCCTCCGTCGAGCGAGCGCGGTCGGTCGTCGCGATCGGCACGCTCGAGCCGCGCAAGAACTTCCCGAGGTTGGTGCACGCGTTCAAGGCGGTCGCAGCTCAGGATCCCGAGGTGACGCTGACGATCGCGGGCGCCGACGGGCCCGACTCCGAGCAGGTGCGCAGTGCCATCGGGTCGCTCGACTCGAAGGTGCGGGCGCGAGTGCGGCTCACGGGGTGGATCGACGACGACGAACGCGATCGGCTCCTCGGGGACGCGAGCGTGCTCGCCTTTCCCTCGCTCGACGAGGGCTTCGGGTTCCCGATGCTCGAGGCGTGGCAGTGCGAGGTGCCTGTCGTCGCAGCGCGCGCGGGCGCACTGCCCGAGATCGCCGGCGACGCCGCGCTGCTCGTCGATCCGTTCGACGTCGACGCACTCGCGGACGCGCTTCACCGAGCGCTCGATGACGAGGCGGAGCGCGCCGCGCTCGTCGAGCACGGACTCGCCCGCCTCGCGACGTTCTCTTGGGAGGCGACCGCCGAGGGCATCGCCGCGATCTACCGTCGAGCGATGGAAGACAAGCCGCGATGATCACCGTGCTCGCCGGTGGCGTGGGGGCCGCACGATTCCTGTCGGGGCTCGTGCAGGTACGCCGACCTTCTGACATCACCGCGATCGTGAACACGGGTGACGACGTCGTGCTCCACGGTCTGCACATCAGCCCCGACCTCGACACGGTGACGTACACCCTCGCGGGGGCGATCAACCCCGAAATGGGCTGGGGTCTGGTCGGCGAGAGCTGGCAAGCGATGGAGGCGCTGCAGCGCTACGCGGACGTGCGCCCTCTGGCCTCCACCGCGGCCGCGACCTGGTTCCGCCTGGGAGACCGTGACCTCGCGACCCACCTCTATCGCACCCACCGGATGGGGGAAGGCGCCACCTTGTCGGACGTCACTGCCGAGATCGCGTCCGCCTGGGGTCTCGGCCTGCGCCTCGTGCCGATGAGCGACGACCGCGTCGAGACCCGCGTGGTGGTCGTGGACGAAGGCGAGATCGGGTTCCAGGAGTACTTCGTCGCTCGGCAGCACGCGGTGGCAGTCGAGCGCGTCCATGTCGACGGGATCGAGCGCGCGAAGCCGGCACCGGGCGTGCTCGATGCAATTTCGTCGGCGACGACCGTCGTGATCGCACCGTCGAACCCGATCGTGTCGATCGGCCCGATCCTCGCGGTCCCCGGCGTCCGTGATGCGGTCGCGGCGAGGCGTGCACACGTCGTCGCCGTCTCGCCGATCATCGCCGGCGCCGCCTTGAAGGGCCCCGCCGATCGCATGCTCACCGAGTTGGGCCATGAGTCGTCGGTCACCGGTGTCGCGCGGCTCTACGCCGACGTTGCCGCAACCCTCGTGATCGACAGCGCCGACGCCGAGCTCGCCGAAGCGGTCGAGGCCGAGGGCGTGCGGTGCGTCGTGGCCGACACGGTCATGAGCTCAGCGGTCATCGCCGCCGAGCTCGCCGAGACCGTGGTGACGAGCGGATCCTGAGGAGAGCACGTGGCGCGCATGGAGATGTGGGGCGTCGAGGGAATCGGCGAGGTAAGGCCCGACGACGTGCTCGCGGACCTCATCACGGAAGCCACCGCGACGATGGCCGAGAGCGATGCCGCCGCGGCGCTTCGGGACGGTGATGTGCTCGTCGTCACGCAGAAGATCGTCTCGAAGGCTGAGGGGCGCGTGGTCGCGATCGACCCCGACGACCCGTTGTCGCACAAGCAGCTGGTGGAGCAGGAGGCCGTGCGGGTCGTGCGGCGTCGCGGCGACCTGATCGTCACCGAGACGAAGCATGGCTTCATCTGCGCGAACGCCGGCATCGACCTCTCGAACATGGAGCGCGGGTGGGCCGCACTGCTGCCGCTCGACTCCGACCGCTCGGCCCGCCGCATCCGCGATGGCGTACGCGCCCGCACGGGCTGCACGGTGGGTGTCATCGTCTCCGACACCTTCGGCCGCACCTGGCGCCGTGGGCTCACCGACGTCGCGATCGGATGCGCGGGCGTTGCCGGAGTCCTCGACCTGCGCGGCACGGAGGACGCGCTCGGCCGCGTCATGCAAGTCACCGAGGTGTGCGTCGCCGACGAGCTCGCAGGCGCAGCGGAGATGGTGATGGGCAAGTCCAACGGCATCCCCGTCGCCGTCGTGCGGGGCGTCGATCCGTCGTGGCTGAGGGACGGCTCGGTCCGCGAGGAGATCGTGCGCAGCCCTCAGGAAGACCTCTTCCGGGTAATTCCTCGTCGGCCTCCGCACGCTTCGGCCGGCTCGGGTCGCTTCGCTCCGCAATCGGTACTTCGCGCACCCGGACGGCGCACTGCGCCGCCCCGCTCGGTCAGCCGCGGAGCCACTCGATGACCGCGGCAGTGCCGGCCTCGAGCGTCGTCCACGACTTCCAACCGAGATGGATCTCGGCGCGCCCGGGGTCGAGCACCGACCGATTGAGGTCGCCGGCGCGCGGCGGGGCATGCATCGGCGGCTCCGAGACGCCGGTCGCAGCCGCCATCGTGGCGTACAGCGAGCTCACCGAGGTCTCCTGGCCGCTCCCGATGTTGACCAGCAACCCGCCTCCCCTGGACGCAGCACGAACGAACGCATCGACGACGTCGTCGACGAACACGTAGTCGCGCGTGTCCTCGCCAGTGCCGAAGATCGTGCACGGCTGACCTGCCAACAGCCGCGCCGCGAAGATCGACACGACACCCGCCTCACCGTGAGGGTCCTGACGGGGGCCGTACACGTTCGCGAGCGCAAGAGATGTGAACTCGAGCTGGTGGAGCTCGCGGTACGCGGTGAGGTAGTCGTGGCCGATCTTCTTCGAGACCCCATAGGGCGAGAGCGGCACCTGCGGGTGACTCTCCTTGACCGGGAGGTCACGAGGATCGACGGCTCCGTAGATCGTGCCCCCGCTCGCGGCATAGACGACCTTCCGGCTGCCGGCCGCCCGGGCTGCTTCGAGGACGTTCACGGTGCCGACCGCGTTGACCGTCGCGTCCAGCATCGGATCCGCGACCGACACGCTCACGCTCGACTGGGCAGCGATGTGGAACACGACCTCGGGCTTCTGACGCTCGGCGAGGGCGACGAGCTCAGGCCCGCGGACATCGAGGTTGTGGATCGTGAGGTTGCCACCCGACCGGCGCGCATCGGCAAGGTTCTTGAGCTTGCCCGTCGCGAGGTTGTCGACCACATCGACGCTGTGTCCCTCGGCGAGCAACCGGTCGACGAGGTTCGACCCGATGAAGCCGGCGCCCCCGGTGACGAGCGCGCGCATCAGACGGGCTCGGGGATGCTGACGTCGAGCAGGCGCACGCCCGGTGCGATCACTTCGTCGTCGCCCACCACGACGCCATCGAGCGTCGCGCCAGCACCAACGATGACTCGGTGACCCAACAACGAGCGCACGATCTGTGCCTCGGCCTCGACCCGGACCTGCGGCATGAGGACGGAATCATGCACCATCGCACCCGCTCCGACGAGAGATCCGGTCCCGACCAACGAACGCTCGACAGATGCCGTGGCCGCGATCTCCGCATCGGGAGCGACGCCCGCGACGCTATGGGCGCGGCCACCGAGAAGGTCGAGGTTCGCTCGCCGGTACTGCAGCGGCGTGCCGGTGTCGAGCCAGTAGTCGTCGGTGGCCATCGCGTAGAGCCGACCCTCGGCAGCCATGGCCGGGAAGACCTCTCGCTCGATCGACACCTTGCGACCCTCAGCGATGCGGTCGAGCACGGACGGCTCGAGCACATAGGTCCCCCCGTTGACGAAGTTGGTCGGCGCCTCGCCGCGCGGGGGCTTCTCGATGAACGCCACGACGCGGCCGTCGGCGTCGGTAGGCACCACGCCGAACATCGAGGGGTCCTCGACGGGAGTGAGGTGGATCGTCGCCTCGGCACCCGCAGCTCGATGGAAGCGCACGAGGGATTCGACGTCGAGATCGGTCAGCACGTCTCCGTTGACGACGATGAAGGTGTCATCGATGCCGGCCTCACGAGCAGCAAAGCGAATGGCACCCCCGGTGTCGAGGGGTTCGGTCTCCACCGCGTAGGTGAGGCGCACGCCCTCGCAGGTCTCGTCGGGGAACGCAGCGATGAACGCGTCGGGCTTGTACCCGAGCGACAAGACCGCCTCGTCGACACCGTGCTTGCCGAGGTGTCCGACGACCCACTCGATCATCGGTCGATGCCCGACCGGCAGCATCTGCTTCGGTCTGGTCGAGGTGAGCGGTCGGAGCCGGGTGCCGAAGCCCCCGACGAGGACGACCGCCTTCACGAACCGCTGGTTGCCGCAGCCGGTGCCGATGTTGCCGGTGCCGATGTTGCCGGTGCCGTTGCTGCCGGTGCCCCGGTCGTCGCCGGGGAGGTGGCACCAGGCACTGTCGTGTCGATGCTTGCGAGCGGCGCGCCCGGCGCCTGCGCGACGTCGGTGAGCTTGTCGAGCTGGGCCACGCTCGGCGGCTTGGGGATGTCAGTGCCGTCGGGCACGAACGCAAGCGTCATCAGCATGCGATCGCGGTCGAAGTGGATCTTGCCGAAGTCCTCCGTGACGATCGTCGGCGTATCGGCGTCTTCGGTGGGCCAGACCGCGACCTTCCATGTCGCCGGCTTGCCGTTGCAATCCTGACCGTTCTCGAACGAACCGACGCCCGGCACTTCGATCTTGGTGTTGCTGAGCTTCAGACCGGTCGCATCGGCGAAGACCTGCAACGTGGCGTTCTTGCCTGCGGCGCTGCTGACGAACGGGTGGATGTGGATCACGCCGTCCGCGTGCGTGTGGATGCCCTCGACGTCGGTCTGCACCTGAATCGGATCGAGGAACGCGTCGCAGGCGTAGATGCCGTATGCGGTGTGCCAGTGATCGACGTTCGCGACCGGCTGCGTGTCGTCAGCGGTCGCCTTGTTGTTGCGACTCGCGAAGATCACGAGGGCGAGGCCGAGCACGAGCACCGCGGCAATGGTGACGGGGAACATGAGGCTGCGCTGCTGCGACACCTTGCCGCCCCCGCCCGCGCGGCTCGCGCGAGCAACTTTCTTGGACGACGAGGCTTTGCCCATATGCGTCGAACGCTAGCCGTGGACTCGGCGGCGCCGAAGTCATCGAGCGTCAGCTGCGGGAGGCTGTCAGCTCCTCGAACAGATCCTCGTACTGCGCCGCCACGGCACCAGGAGACGCCCAGCCTTCGACGAACCGCCGGCCGGACGCGCCCATCTGCGCCAGCTCGTCGGGTGCCGCGACGAGCCGGGAGAGCGCCTTGGTGAACGCCTCGGGATCGTCGGGGGGCACGGCGACGCCGGCGCCACTTCTCTCGACGATTCGCTCGACCTCGGTGTCACGGTCGACGCTCGCAAGCACCGGCCGACCTGCCGCCAGGATCGAGTAGGTCTTCGACGGGACGCTGGACCGACCGAGCCCCCGCTTGAGTGGCACGACGTGGATGTCCGCAGCGGCAAGCACCTCCGGAAGGCGGCTGCGAGGCTGGAGGTCGACGAACTGCACATTGGGCAACCCGCGGGCCGCCACCTCGAGCCCAGGACGCGCCGCTCCCCCGCCGTTGATGACGAACGCGATCTCGGGATCGTGCGCGAGCGCGGTCGCCGCCGCGAGCATCAGCTCGAGCGATTGCGACATGCCGATGTTGCCTGCGTACATGACGACCGTCTTGCCTTGGAGGCCGAGCTCTCGGCGATAGCCGTTCTCGCGAGGTTGCGGGGTGATGAAGCTGGTGTCGACGAAGTTCGGGATGACGCGCGACCTTGCTCGCGTCTCGAGCCGGCAGCTTGGCTGCGACGTTCTCGCGCAGATCGTCCGAGAGCACCGTGACGGCGTCGGCCCGCTGATAGCTGACGCGCTCGAGCCAACGGGCCGCCGAGATCACGCGCGCCCCGTTGAGCACGCCGAGCTCGATCGCCACGTCGGGGAAGACATCCTGGATGTTGAACACGAGCGGCGCCCGACGAGCGACCGCGACGGCGAACCCGGTCAGGCCGAGCGTGAGCGGCGGCGACATGGCGAGCACCCCGTCAACACGACCGCCCACGGTCCCGACTCCGCCGACAAGGGCACTGAACCCGCCGAACGCAAGCGCTCGACGAGGGATGTCGCGCTTGTCGGTCGGGAACGGATGGACCCGCGTGACCTTTCCCCACGACATCGTCTCGGTGCGGACGGCCTTGCCGCGGAACTCGGGGTCGACGCTGTGGTGCTCATACCAGGGCAGGGACGTGATCACATCGATGCGGTGGCCGCGCGCTGCGAGCTCGTCGACGATCTTCGTGATGACCTCGCCCGTCGGTGCGACGTCGGGGGCGAAATGCGGGCAGAGCACCAACAGCTTCACGTCCTGCTCACCTCCGCTGCGAGACGGTAGGCGGCGAGCAGCGCGGCTGCCGCCCTCTCCCCGGTGAAGTACGCCGCCCGCGACTGGCCCGCCGCGACCAGTGCCTGCCTGCGCTCCGGATCCGTGAGGATCCCGTCAATCGCTGCGACCCATCCACCGACGTCGTCGGGATCAACGAGCACCGCAGCGTCACCGACGACTTCCGGCAGCGCGGTCGCTCGCGCCGCGACCACAGGACATCCCCGTCGCATCGCCTCCAGGGCCGGGATCCCGAAGCCTTCGTAGCGCGAGGGGACCACAGTGATCTGAGCTTCGTCGTACAGCCCGTTGATGTCGACCGCGGGAATCCGGCCGGTGCGGCGCACGCGATCCGTGACGCCAAGGCGCTCGATCTCGCTCGCGACGAGGTCCTCCGCGGGGCCCGCTGCGCCGGTCAGCACCAACAGAAGATCCGGGTGATCGCCGGCGAGCTCGGCGAGCGCCCGCACCACGGTCACGTGGTTCTTGTGCGGCCAGGTCACCGCTGGATACAGCAGGAATGGTCCGTCGACGCCGTAACGGGCCCGGACGACATCCGGCGGGGTGCCCCAGCCCGGCTCGGAGGTCGGGATGCCGTGGGGCACGACGAGCACGCGGTCGGGTGCAACTCCGAGGTTCGCGATGACGGTGCCTCGCACGAACTCGGTCGGCGTGGTGACGACCGCCGCTTGCGACGTCGAGCGCGGCATCACGGCACGCAGATAGCGGCGCTTCAGCGGTGAGAAGAACTCGGGATATGCGAGGTACTGCAGATCGTGGAGGGAGAGCAGGACCGGGGCGCGGGTGCGCATGGGCACCGTGCCACCCGGATGATGGAGGACGTCGACTGCGAGGGTGCGCGCTCGCCTTGCGAGCCACGTGGACTCGGCGAGGATCCGCGCCGGCCGCGAGCGGCCCGTGATGGCGGCAACCTCGAGCCGGTGCGCGTTGGCGAGCCTCGGATGAGCACCCCAGAACCGCCGATTCACGAACAGCGTGAGCTCGACGTCGTCGGCCGCGCTCTGATCCATCTCCTCGAGGAACCGGCACACGTACTCCTCCGAGCCGCCGACCGCGCCCGGCACCAGCCAAAGGAGGTTCACGCCGACGCGCAGCGCGCTCACCGTCGGCTCGCCGAGACCAGATCGACGTAGACGGCGCTGGTCGCCTCGGCGGCGCGCTCCCAGGTGAGCACTGCGGCCCGGGCCCGGCCCGCCGCCGACAGCTCGTCGGCGAGCACCGTGTCAGCGAGCACTCGATCGACTGCGTCTGCGATCGCACTGGCCCGCATCGGATCGACGACGAGTCCGGCGTCAGCGGCGACCTCTTCAGTTGCCGTACCTGCGGAGGTGACGACAGGAGTGCCCTGCGCCATCGCTTCGAGCACGGGCAAGCCGAAACCTTCCTTCGTGCTCGGGTAGCAGAACGCGGACGCGCCAGCGACGACCGCGCCACGGTCGTCGTCGCTCAGGAAGCCGAGCGAGCGCACGCGAGCACGGACTGTCTCCGGAAGCGGCACGAGCAACGCGTCGAGCTGCGGACCCCATCCCTTGGGCCCGATCAGCACGAGCTGCAGATCGCGCCGGTCGGCCGCCAGCATCGAGAATGCAGAGAGCAGACCGCCGACGTTCTTCCGCGGCTCCATCGTGCCCACCCACGCCACGTATGGCTGGTCGAGGCGGTAGCGCGCACGCGCGATGGCGATGGCGTCGAGCGACGCGGGCACACCGTCCACTCCGAGCAGCACGACCCGCAGGCGGTCGCTGGGGATGCCTGCCGCGACGCAGTCGCGCCGCGTCGCGTCGGAGGAGCAGAGCACGACATCCGCGTGACGCTTCGCGAGCTCGAGCCCCCGTCGCATGAAGCGATGGCCTCGGCGGGTGAGTCGATCGGGCTCGTCGAGGAACGCGAGGTCGTGGACGGTGACGACGAGGGGTGCCTTGGTCGGCGGCACGACGAGAGACGAGGCGTGCACCAGGTCGACCGCTCCGGTCGTGCGCTCGACCGCCGGCCAGCGCAGGGTGTGCCACGCCTCGTACATCGCCACTCTCGGCAGGGGCACGGCGGCCGTGTTCACCGACGGCACGAAGGGCGCGGGAGGCTGGGCACGATGGCGCGCGGTCACCCCGATCACATCGACGTGATCGAGCGCCTCGAGTCCACGCGCGAGACCGAGCGCGGCGACCGCGGTGCCTCCGGGCACTCGGTGCCAGCACTGCTCGAGGGTGAGGGCTACCCGCAGGCTGCTTCCGCCGGGGGGGTCACGCCGATGACCGTCGACGAAGGGGACGGAGTCGTCGTCGATGTCTGACCTCCGGCGGGCACAGTGGTCGCCGCGGTCGCGCGCACACCAGTGAAGTCACGACCGAGCACGAGCTGCACGCCGGCAGCACCTGCGGAGGCCACGGGCTGGAGCTCCGCTCCTGAGTCGATGAAGCTCGCCAGCGTCCGAGCGGCGCTCTCCTGGCCGGCTGCGTACCGGATCAGGGTGTGGTCGTACTGGCTGCTGTCGGCGTCGCCGGTTCCGGTGACCTGGAACGAGAGCCCGGTGAGCGCTTGCTTCGTCTGCGCTGCGAGACCCCGCACGCCCGCCCCGTTCAGCACCTCGACTTCGACGGTCGCGGGCGCGACGGTCGGCAGCGGTGCTGCAGAATCAGTGGCGCCGGCGGCGGGGGTCGCCACACCTCGGAACACATCGAGCACTGGCTGCGCAGCTTGCTCCTGGAGCAGGAGGACTGCCGCGCCATTGATCGTCGTGGGCGTGATCGGGACCGTGTACATGTCGATCTTGGACGGGTCGAGCGCGCGGAAACGGTTGCCGAGCCGGATGAGGTCTCGTGCCGACAAGCTGCTGTCGACGGTGACGTTGCTGATGCCGACGTCGATGAGCTGGTTGAGCACGATCGGGTTGCGGATGCCCTTGGCGACCGCCTTCTTCAACGACCGCCGGATGAAGTCCTGTTGGCGGCTGATGCGCCCGAGGTCACCCGTGCCATCCGTGCGCCACTTGTTCCCGACCTTGTACTCGTAGTGGCGGGACCGCGCGTACGCGAGTGCCTGGTCGCCGTTGAGCGTGACGCATCCTGCGGCGGGGATGTTCAGCCCGGTGTTCTTGTCTCGAGCCGGGTTCTCGAAGTACACCGGCACTCCCCCGACCGCGTCGACGAGGCCCTTGAAGCCGGCGAAGTCGACCTCGACGAAGTGCTGGATCGGGATGTCGAAGTTCTGTTGGAGCGTCGCGACCAGCACGTCGGGGCCGCGCGAGAAAGCGGTGTTGATGCGCTGCTTGCCGCCCGTGCCTGCGATCGACACCCAGAGGTCGCGGGGGAAGGAAAGGATCGACGCTCGCTCGGACGCAGGGTCGATGCGCAACACCATGATCGTGTCGGACCGCTGGCCGCCGACGTCTGTTTCGCTTCCGAACGCGCCGATGTTCGGGTCGGACGGATCGATGCTCGCGCGGCTGTCGGATCCGACCAGAAGGAAGTTCTGCGCCTTGTCGACCGCTTCCTTCGGGGGCGCGGGCGAAAGGACGTGCGCGAGCTCGACGCGCGGGAGGTCACCGAACCGGTTGAACGTGTAGAAGATGCCACCGGCGGTGACGAGGCAGACGCCGACGAGGAAGACGTTGAAGCCGATCAGCAGGCGCTGCGGCCAAGTGCGACGCAGCTTGCGAGGCCGAGGCAGCGCCGCTGCTCGCTTGCTCGCACGGCGGGCCGACACGGGATGTGACGCTACAGGAGGCCCCCCGACGGCTTCGGTCACCGAGTGGCGTCGCGGAGGTGCACGACGTCACCTGTCGTCACCTCACGATCCCCCTCGGGGGTACGCACCAGCAGGCGACCATCGGCCTGGACATCGACAGCGACGCCCTCGAAGGCGCCGTCGGCTTGTTCGATGCGGACGTGTCGACCGAGCGTGCCGAGCGCGCCTCGGTAGCGCTCCGCGAGGCGCGGGAGGTCGATGTCGTCGAGCGCGCGGAGCATCGCGTGAAGGATGTCACCGCGGTCGACACCCCTCCCGGCCTCGATGTTCAGCGCCGTCATGGTCTCGGCGAGGTCCGCAGGCAGCGGCGGCGGCCAGCTCACGTTGAGACCGATGCCGACGACGACCGCGATCTCGCCGGACGGCGTCGCCGCGCTCTCGGCGAGCACGCCGGCGAGCTTTCGGTCGCCGACCATCACGTCGTTCGGCCATTTGAGCGACGTGGCCACACCAGCGATCTCGCGGCACGCGTCCCCTGCCGCCACGCCGATCGCCTGCGTGTACCGATGCAGGCCCGCCGTCGTCGGGGCGAGGAAGAGGAGCGAGGCGAGCAACGAACCGCCGGGCGGTGCCTGCCATCGACGACCAAGCCGGCCCCGGCCCGCTGTCTGGTGGTCGGCCACCAGCACCGTTCCGGCGGGAGCGCCGGCACGGGCGGACTCGAGGAGATCAGCATTCGTCGACCCGGTCTCGTCGACCCACTGCACGACCCAGGCCACCGCCTGCCAACATAGGCGCCTCATGCTCACAAAGATCTTGATCGCGAACCGCGGCGAGATAGCCGTCCGGGTGATCCGCGCGTGCAAGGAGCTCGGCATCGCATCGGTTGCGGTGTACTCCGATCTCGACCGGGACGCGATGCACGTACGTCTGGCCGACGAAGCCCATTCGCTCGGTGGGCAGACAGCGGCCGAGTCGTACCTGAACACCGAGGCGATCCTCGCGGCGACCCGCAGCAGTGGTGCCGACGGCGTGCACCCGGGTTACGGGTTCTTCTCTGAGAACACCGACTTCGCACGAGCGATCACCGCGGAGGGCGTCGCGTTCATCGGTCCTCCGCCCGAGGCGATCGAGGCGATGGGCGACAAGATCTCGGCCCGGCTCGCGGCGGACCGCGCCGGAGTCGCCGGTGTGCCGGGCGTCAGCGAACCGCTCACCTCACCCGACCAGGTGCGCGCCTTCGGGGCCGAGTTCGGGTGGCCTGTCGCAGTGAAGGCGGCCTACGGCGGCGGCGGGCGCGGCATGAAGGTCGTCACCGACCCCGATCAAGTCGAGGCCGCGATCGACTCGGCGCAACGCGAGGCGCTGGCGTACTTCGGCCGCTCAGAGGTGTACGTCGAGCGATACCTGCCGTGGCCCCGGCACGTCGAGGTGCAGATCATCGGTGACACCCACGGCAACATGGTGTGGGTCGGCGAACGCGATTGCTCCGCGCAGCGTCGGCATCAGAAGCTGATCGAGGAGAGCCCGGCACCGCTGCTGTCCGACGAGACCCGGCGTGCGATGGGCGAGGCGTCGGTGTCGGTCGCTCGGTCCGTCGGGTACTACAACGCGGGCACAGTCGAGTTCCTCTACGCGGACGGCGAGTTCTACTTCCTCGAGATGAACACTCGCCTGCAGGTCGAGCATCCGGTCACCGAGATGGTCACCGGAATCGATCTCGTCGCCGAGCAGATCCGGGTCGCGTCCGGTCTCCCCCTGTCGATCGAGCAGTCCACGATCGAGCGGCGCGGGCACGCCATCGAGTGCCGCATCAACGCGGAGAACCCCGCAGGCGGACGCTTCCTCCCCTCACCCGGACGCATCACGAAGCTCGTCGTCCCCGACGGGTTCGGCACGCGGTTCGATGCGGGCTACGCGGCGGGCGACGAGGTGAGCCAGTACTACGACAACCTCATCGGCAAGCTCGTCACCTGGGGTGCCGACCGCGACACAGCTCGCCGCCGCATGCTGCGGGCGCTCAGTGAGATGCAGATCGAGGGCGTGGCGACGACGATCCCCGCCGACGTCGCGATCCTCGCTCACCCCGACTTCATCGAGGCCGTTCACTCGACGAAGTGGGTCGAGGAAAGTCTCGATCTCAGCCAGATCTCCGCTCCCCCGGCGAACGCGTCGGCAGACACGGAGGACGACGCGCCGCGGGTCCGTCGAGACGTCGATGTCGAGGTGAACGGCAAGCGCTTCGCCGTGCGGGTCTGGGTACCCGAGGTCGCCGCTGGCGCGGCTCCCGCCAGCGGCACGCCGAAGTCTCGACCGGCACGAGCCGCGGCCGCAGCCACCAGCGCGGCAGGGGGCAGCGGGCAGGTCACGGTGCCGATGCAGGGCACCATCGTGAAGGTGCTCGTTGCGGTCGGAGACACCGTCGAGGCCGGCGAGGCGGTGTGCGTGCTCGAGGCGATGAAGATGGAGAACAACATCACCGCCGAGCGGGCCGGAACGGTCAGCGAGGTGAAGGTATCCACAGGCGACACCGTGGGCGCCGGCGACGTGGTCGTCGTCATCAGCTGAACGGGCGACCGCTCAGAGGATCGCGGTCGTCAGCTCCCGGACGAGCTGATCGCTCACGGCACTCGGTCCGCCGAACACGTTCACCGTTGCGATCGTCGACGCATTCGCCTCGAGATAGGACTTCACCACGGGCGTGAGCCCGACCGAGCCGGATACCAGGAGCAGCGGCGATCCGGCTTTTCCGATCATCGCCCCACCTGAGAGCCCGTCGGGGAAGCTCGCTCCGTTCGCCACGCCGACGAGCGTCGGCGCGGGCGAGGAGAACAGCTGCTGCGCAACCCGGACCGCGGTGTCGAACCTGTCGACGCCGACGATGGGCGTCGCGGTCGGAACGGCTTGTGCAGCGGGCCCACCCACCGCGATGTACTCCGCTGCCGGATGCTCGACCATGTACTGCGCTGCGGCGGGAGGCAGTGTCGTGCCGTTCGTGAGAAGCACCAGACCTCGGGACGCTGCCGCGGCAGCGCCTGCCGACAACGCATCGGGGAACGAGAGGCCGGAGCAGAAGATCACGCGGACCGGTGGCCCGAACTGCTCTGCGATCTGCATCGCGGTGTCGAAACGATCGGTGCCTGCGATGCGCACCGGGTTCAGGCCGGCGGCGACGATGTCGTCGACGACGACGGTCGACAGGGCGCTCGAGCCTCCCAGCACGAAGACCTGTCCGCCAGCGCTGAGCACGCGCTGGATCTCTTGCCTGACCCGGGCGTCGAGGCTGGTTCTGCCGGTGACGAGCAGCGGTCCACCCTCGTGGACCGCCAACGGAGTGCCGGCCAGTGCGTCGGCGAAGTCGTCGGCTCGGGCGATCACCACTGCCCTCGCCGAGGCGGCCTTCGGGTATGACGCCTGGGAGATGGCGATCGAGGTCTCGATGCGGTCCTCGCCGCCGATGCGGATGACGCTGTCGGCCGCCGCGGCCGGGCCGGCGGGCGAGGCGATGAGCCCCGCCGCGCCGACCGCGGCAGCGACGATCAGTCTGAGAGCGGTGGCTCTCAAGCCCCGATGGCCACCCTGAAGGCATTCACCGTGTTGGTGGAGATGGCGTTCGTGCCGCCGTAGACGAAGGCCGAGGTGACCGTCGCCGCGACGCTCGTGAGGTACGCAGACGTGAACGCCGGCAGGGCGTTCGGATCAGTGAGCACCAAGGGACCGCCGAGACGCCCGATGTGTGCGCCACCCGTCAGCCCGTCGGGGAAGTTCACGCCACTGGCCAGGCCGACCGTGGTCGGGCTGGTGAAGAACTTCTGCGCGACCTTCACCGCGGTGTCGTACCGATCGACGCCCGAGATGCTCTGCGCAGTCGGCACCGCGGTGGTCGCGGGACCGCCGAGGGCGAACAGCACATCACTCGGGTGTGCCGAGAGATAGCTCACGTTGGAGGGGGGCTGAACGGTCCCGTTCGTCAGCAGCACTGCGCCGCTGACCTTGGCCGCAGCGGCACCAGCCGCGAGTGCGTCCGGGAAGTTCAGTCCGGTGGCGAGCAGGATGTTCGTCGGGTTTCCGAGGCCGGTCGACGCGATCAGGATCGCCGTGTCGAACCGATCGGCGCCGCCGAGGCGGACGATCGTGTAGCCGAGCCCTTGGAGCTGCGTCGCGACGGCGGCGCTGATCGCCACCTCACCACCGAGGATGTAGATCGTCTTGCCGGGCGTGAGCACACGCTGGATCTCGGCCGTGGTGCGCACATCGATGCCGGTGGACGCGACGAGCGAGGTCAGCAAGAGGGGACCACCCTTGGCGACCGCGAGCGGGCTGCCGGCGAGTGCGTCGGGGAAGAGATCACCTCGGGCGAGGACCACTGCGTTCGTGGACCCTGCGGCCGGGAAGGAGTTCTTCGAGACGTTGACTGCGGTCTCGACTCGATCCACGCCCGAGAGGACCGTGACGCCCTTGCCCGTCTGGGTGAGCACCACGTCGTTGCCGTTGCCACCGACGTAGCTGATCTTGTAGCTCACGCCGTTGGTGGCGACGAAGCTCTGGCCCTCGGGCAGGCCGGCGAAGGTGCCGACGACTGCACCGGCACCCTGGTTGTCGATGATCAGGAACTGCGACCCGTTCGTACCGACGAACGATCCGGAGACGGCGAGGGACGCGTTGTTCAACGCGACGCCGCCGACGACCCGAAGCTGATCGAACTGCGTGCCCGCTGTTGTGCCGGTGAGATCGAAGTTCGCCACGACGCCGGTGTTCAGCGCCAGGTTGCCGTTCACGGTGAGCAGGCCAGGGCCTGCGTCACCAGCCGACAACCCGCCCGCAGTCGCGGTGACTGCACCCGTGGTGCCGGTGCCGCCGAGCGCGCCACCAGCGACGGTGGTGATGCCTGGCGCGGTGCCGTTCACGATCATGGAGCCAGCCGAGACGAGCGCGCCGAACGAGTACGTGTTCGCGCCGCCGAGGACCAGCTTGCCGCCGCCTCCCTTGACGATGCCGAGCGACCCCGTGACGACGCCTCCGATGGAGAGGGTGCCGCCAGACGCGACGGTGAGCGGGAGCTGGTTGATCGTCGCGGTCACCGTGATCGGCGCGACGATCTGGTTGAGGCCGGCCGCGCTCTGCACGATGCCCGCCGGACCCAGGGTCAACGCGCCTGCCGAGATGGTGTAACCGGCGCCGTTGAAGAGCACGTTCACCTCAGTGGTGAGACCGAGGTCGGCCGACATGTTCACCGTCGGCGAAGACGGAGGAAAGACCACGTTGTCGCCCGCAGTGGGCGGACCAGCGGGGCTCCAGTTGCTGGACGAGCTCCACGAGGGCCCGGCGGCGCCGGTCCATGTGAAGGTCGCGCCTGCGCTGCTCGCGGCCGGAGCGGTGGCAACGAGGCCCGCTATCAGCACCGCTGCTGTGCCGAGTGCCGCGAGGCCTCGACGAGATCGACGGAACATGTAGAACCTCCGTGGCTTCGGATGTCTGGTCGTGTGCGTCAAGGTAGCAACGCACGAATGACCATGGGCTGGGAGGTTCGTCGCCTCCGGCCGCGGACCCTACTGCGCGACGTTCAGGAATGCGCTACTCGGCTGCGTCAGCAAGCGCCTCAGAGAGCGCGGGATGCACCAAAAGGCTCTCATAGATGTCGCTGACTTTGAGGTTGGCCGTGACGGCGAGCGCGATGACGGAAATCAGCTCCGCGGCGTGGCGACCCACGATCGAACCACCCAGCACGACACCCGTCGCGGGGTCGGACAGGATCTTCACGAAGCCGCGGGGATCGTTGTTGATGAGTGCCTTCGCGCTCGCCGAGAACGGCACCTTCGTCACGCGGATCTTGCGGCCCTCCGCGAATGCCTCGGCCTCGGCGAGGCCCACGTCGGCGATCTCGGGCTCGGTGAAGATCGCCGAGGCCGCCTTGTCGTAGTCGAGGTGACGGTGCTCCCTGGTGTGCAGGCCCATCACGTGCTCGGCGATCTTGCGCCCCTGCATCGACGCGACCGACGACAAGGGCAGCTTCCCGGAGAGGTCACCGGCGGCATAGATGTGAGGCACGTTCGACTGGCAGTGATGGTTGATGCGGACGTACCCGGCGTCGTCGGTCTCGACGCCCGCCGCCTCGAGGCCGAGACCTTCGACGTTCGGCACCGAACCGATCGCGAGGATCGCGTGACTTCCCTCGACGTGACGCCCGTCGTCGCACCGCACCGTGACGCCGCCGTCGACGTCGATGCCGACCGCACGCGCGCCCTTGAGCAACACCACACCGCGCGCGAGGAAGTCGGCTTCGAGCGCCGCGGCGACTTCCGGATCCTTCGTCGGCAGCACCTGCTGACGACTCACCACCAAGCTCACCTTCGAACCGAGCGACGAGAGCATGTGCACGAACTCGACGCCGGTGACGCCCGAGCCGACGACGACGGCGTGCTCGGGGATCTGGGGAGGCGGGTAGCAATCGCGCGTCGTGAGGACGCGGTTCCCGTCTGGAACGCACCACTCGGGCACACGCGGGCGCGAGCCCGTCGACAGCTGGATCGCCTCTGCTTCGATCTCCTCGACTCCCGACGCTGTCTCGACGACGACTTGGTTCGGCCCCTTCAGCCGAGCGGTGCCCTCGATGATGCGCACGTTCTGACTCGTCAGCAGATCGACGACCGACTTGTGCAATCGGGCCTCGATGCGGTCGACGCGCGCGCGGAGGCTGTCGCGATCGAGGGCGGCGTCGACGTCGAGACCCATGCCCTCGGCACGCCGGAAGAACGACATCGCCCCGCCGGTGGCGATCATCGTCTTCGAGGGGATGCAGTCCCACAGGTGGGCAGCGCCCCCGACGATGTCCCGCTCGACGAGCACGACCTCCGCCCCGAGACGGGCCGCGTAGGTGGCCGCCTGGTTGCCTGCCGGACCGCCGCCGATGATCACAAAGCGCACTGCCACTGCCTCAGGGTACCGGCGAGGTCGCGCGGGCTAGCGTCCCTGAGTCGGGGACTCGCACGAAAGGGGGCGGTCGTGGCTGATGACGAGCACCAGGGACACGGGCACGTGCCTCCGAAGCCACCCCCGCACGGTGCAACCGTCCCGCCCCCTCCGCTGGCGCCGCCCTCCGAGCCGACGGTCTCGTTCGTAGCCGAGCCGCCCGCGGAACCGGCCGCCGTGCCGTTGGCGGAACCCATGGCGGAACCCATGCCCGAGCCCGCCGCCGCTGCCGTCGCCGTCGCCACCGCGGAGCCCGCGGTCGCGCGCCGACCCGGCACCGGCAAGACCCCTCCCGACCGGCTGCGCCGGATGATCGTGTTCGCAGCGATCGGCGGCGCGGTGTCCGTCGCGCTCGGCGCCTACGCCAAGATCCACGATCCCACCGGCGAGACACCGTTCGTGTGGTTCTTCAGCGGCCAGCCGGAGTTCAAGGTGTGGATGGCGACGCTGGCCGCTGCGCTCGCGGTCTTCCAGGAGTGGGTCGGCCGCCGGCTCTACGGGAAGCACGCGCAGGGTCGGCGCAAGCCATGGATGCCCCAGGCTCATCGGCTCGCGGGCACGCTCGCGTTCATCGTTGCGCTGCCCGTCGCATACCAATGCCTCTGGGCGATCGGCTTCAACAAGATCGTGAACCCTTGGTGGGCCGTGCACTCCGTCGCCGGGTGCCTCGTGTTCGGTGCGTTCGTCACGAAGGTGCTGTGCGTGCGCAACCGCAAGCTTCCGAGGTGGGGTCTTCCCATCGCCGGTGGCGTCGTCTTCGCTTCGTTGATCATCGCGTGGGCCACCACCTCGATCTGGTGGTGGTACAAGTTCGGGTTCCCGTCGTTCTGATGAAACGCCTCACGAACGTGATCCAGATCGTCGCCCTCGTGCTTGCCGCGTTCTTCGTGGTGTGCCTGTTCACGTCGCAGTTCCCTCCCTGGAAGAGCGACAGCGGCGGCGGTCAGGCGGCGGCGAACACCACCGTCATCTCCGCCGGGACCACCGCGGCGGGCGCGGCAACGACTGCGGCCGGCGAAGGCGCGGCAACAACGGCGGCCGGCGAAGCCGCCACCACTGCGGCCGCGAGCACCGCCGACGGCAAGGCCCTCTACGAGAAGAATTCGCGCGACCTGCCACGGCAAGACCGGGGGCGGCGGGATCGGGCCGTCGCTGAAGGGGGTCCAGAACCGATTCTCTGTGGAAGAAGAGACCTCGATCGTCACAAACGGGCAGAGCTCGATGCCCGGCTTCGGCGGTGACTTGTCGTCAGACGAGATCGCCGCGATCGTCGCCTACACCCGCACCCTGGGCTAGCGCCCTACGCCTCCATCACGACGGGCACGATCATCGGCTTGCGCCGCGTGCGCTCGCTCACGAAGCGGCCTACCGCCTGGCGCACGGTCTTCTGCAGCGCCTCCGTGTCGTGGGTTCCGGACGCGTACGCGTGTTCGACAGCGCGCCGCACGTGATCGGTCGCCTCGTCGATCAAGTCCTCGGCTTCGGGCGCGTAGACCCATCCTCGCGTGATGATCTCCGGCCCGGTGATGACGTTGCCGGTCGAGCCGTCGATCGTGAGGATCACCACGACGACACCCTCCTCGGCCAGCACTCGCCGGTCGCGGAGCACGCCGTGCCCGACGTCGCCGACGATGCCGTCGACATAGAGGTACCCAGCCGGGACGCGACCGGCGAAGTCGATGCCGGTGTCACTCAGAGAGACGACGTCTCCGTCCTCGCACAACAGGATGTTGGAGTCCGCGATGCCCATCTGGTTCGCGAGACGCGCATGAGCCATGAGATGGCGGAACTCGCCGTGCACGGGGATGAACAGCTGCGGCTTGGCGAGCGCCAGCAGCGTCTTGAGCTCCTCTGCTTGCGCGTGTCCCGTGGCGTGCACGTCGGCGACCCCTGAGTGCACGACCTCGGCACCCAGCCTCAACAAGCCGTCGATCACCTTGTTGACGTTGTGCTCGTTGCCAGGGATCGCGTGCGAGCTCAGGATCACGGTGTCGTCGCTCGTGAGCTTCAACCACCGGTTGTCGCCCGACGCGAGCAGTGCCAAAGCCGACATCGGCTCCCCCTGCGAGCCGGTCGAGACCACACAGACCTTCCCCGGGGCCATGTCGGCGATGGCTTCGATGTCGACGAGCGAAGCGTCCGGGATGTGCAGCAGCCCGAGGTCTCGAGCGAGCCGGACGTTGCGCTTCACCGACAGCCCGAGCGTCGCAACCACGCGTCCGCACGAGATGGCCGCGTCGGCGATCTGTTGGATTCGGTGGATGTGGCTCGCGAAGGAAGCGGTGATGATGCGTCGCCCCTCGTGCTGCCGGAAGAGGTTGGTCAGCACGCGACCGACCTCTCGCTCGGACGGCGCGTGCCCCGGCTCCTCCGCGTTGGTGGAGTCGGACAGCAGGAGGCGCACCCCGGTCGTCGATGCGATCGCACCGATGCGGGAAAGGTCGGTGCGGCGGCCGTCGACCGGTGTCAGGTCGAGCTTGAAGTCTCCCGAGTGCAGGATCACGCCCTGTGGCGTGTGGAACGCAGTGGCGAACGCGTAGGGCACCGAGTGGGTGACCGGGATGAACTCGAGGTCGAACGGGCCCACCTTGCGGCGTTCGCCGTCGGCGACGGGTATCAGCTCGGTGCGACCGAGCAGGCCGGCTTCCTCGATGCGACTGCGGGCGAGGCCGAGCGTGAGGGGCGACCCGTAGATCGGGAACGACACGTCGCGCAGCAGGAACGAGAGCCCGCCGACGTGATCTTCGTGGCCGTGCGTCGCCACGCAGCCCTCGATGCGGTGCGCGTTCTCCCTGATGTAGGTGAAGTCGGGCAGCACGAGATCGATGCCCGGCATGTCTGCCTCGGGGAACATGAGACCGACGTCGAGCAGCATGATGCGCCCCTCGACCTCGATGCAGGCGCAGTTGCGTCCGATCTCGCCGAGTCCGCCGAGAAAGACGATGCGGACCGGGTCAGCCACGGGTGGGTGCGCCCCCCGCTCGGGTCGTCACACCCGGCGCAGGTTGTCGATGACCTGCCGCGCTCGCTCCTCGGTGCCCGCGGGCGCTGGCCCGAGTGGGGGACGGCACTGTCCGACCGCGTGGCCGAGCACGCGCATCATCGCCTTCGTCGGGATCGGGTTCGGCGTGTCGTCGCTCGTCTCGAACGCGTACGACTCGAGGAGTCTCGTATTCGTCTCGCGCGCCGCAACGACGTCACCCTTCTCGAAGGACGAGATCATCTCGCCGTGCTCGACGCCCGACCAGTGCGTGGCAACCCCGATGACTCCAACCGCGCCGATCGCGAGCAGAGGCAGCGTGAACGCGTCGTCTCCGCTGTAGAGCTCGAGGTCGCTCGGCGCGCGACCGACGAGGACCGCTGACTCAGCCGGGTTGCCGGCCGCGTCCTTGATCGCGACGATGTTGGTGACGTCGCGGGCGAGGCGGAGCAACAGGTCGGTCGAGACCTTGCGGCCCGTGCGGATCGGGATGTCGTAAACGATCACCGGCAGCTCGGTTGCGGCCGCGACGGCCTTGAAGTGGACCTCGATGCCGGCTTGGGAAGGCCGGTTGTAGTACGGCGTGACGATGAGGCATCCCGCGATGCCCAGCGCTGATGCCTTCGCGGTCATCTCGACCGCGTGACGGGTGTCGTTCGAGCCCGTGCCCGCGACGACCGGGATCGTCACCGCCTCGCTCACCGCGGCGATGAGATCGAGATGCTCCGCGTCGGTGAGCGTGGGCGCCTCGCCGGTGGTGCCCGCGACGACGAGGCCGTCGTTGCCGTTGGATTGCAACCACCGAGCGAGCGCGACGGCAGCGTCGAGGTCGAGGGCGCCCTCCGCGTCGAAGGGCGTCACCATCGCCGTGAGGACCGATCCGAAGCGTCCTGCCATCTAGAAGCTCCCTTCGTCGGCTCGGTCGATGCCGAGCGTCAGCAAGAGGTCTTGGTGCAGCTCCATCCACACATCGTGGTACGAGCCGCACATCACGCCCGTGAATTGCTTCGGGTCGCCTGCCTTCAGCTTCTCGAGGGCAGTGGTGAGCCGGGGTGCGTAGGGCGCGTAGCGCGTGAGGTGGTCACAGAAGGCCACGCACACGCCTTGGGCGTTGCGGTCGAGCTCGACCAGGCGCTGGACGACAGCCGCGTCGTAGTCGGGGTCGGAGTGGTCGTTCGGCGCCCGCTGATCACCCTCGCCCGGGAACAGCTGCCAGTCGCCGCAAAGCTCCTTGAAGTGCTCGTTGAGCCCGAGGAACGCGGGATACGCCTCGCGCATGCCCTCGTCGACGCCCGCTTCCTTCAGCTCGCGTGCCACGAGGTCTGCCGCCACCTGCTTGCCCTCGGCGGTCGGCATCCAGAGCCCGCGCGCTTCCTTGAACTGCGCCAAGCCCTGCTCCAGCATCGGGATGAGCTGCGACTCGACCTTCGGGTCGGCAAGGCCGGTGAGTCGGGCGATGTCTTCGACGGTGCCGAAGCCCTTGACGTGAAGGGCGTGCGCCACCAGGAGATGCGGGTCAGATTGGTGCGCCATCCGGCGCGAACCTACCAGCGGGCCCTGCTCAGCCCGTTGTACTTCAGGCGACAGCCCCGTCGGGAAGCGCGAACTCGCCGTACTCCTCGCCGGTGTCGACCCAGTCCTCGAACTGGATCACGCCGAGCTCCTCGTAGCGGTGGCGAAGCCAACCGTCAGCCGCGTCGAGCAGACCCAGCTTCTTGCAGTTCGGCACGATCTTCGAGAAGAGCATCTGCTGGAACAGGCCGCGGGTGTCGTCGCTCAGGATGTACGGGATCATCACCTTCGGCGAGATGTCCATCCGCTCCCACACCTCTTGCTGCAGGAACCGGTCACGCATGCGCACCGACGCCTCGAAGGCGAACTCCTGCCGCTCGCGGATCTCCTTGGCCTCCATGCCCGCGTAGACCTCTTGCAGGCTGAGGACGCCGAACGCGACGTGGCGAGCCTCGTCGCTCATGACGTAGCGCAGCAGCTGCTTCAGCAGCGGCTCGGTCGTCATCTGGTGCATGAACCCGAAGGCGGCGAGCGCGAGGCCCTCGACCATGATCTGCATGCCGAGGTATGTCATGTCCCAGCGGCTGTCGTTCACGATGTCGTCGAGCAGCATCCGCAGATGGGCGTTGATCGGGTAGTGACCCGAGAGCTTCGTGTCGAGGTACTTCGCAAAGACCTCGACGTGGCGGGCTTCGTCGACGACCTGCGTCGAGGCGTAGAGCTTGGCGTCGTACCACGGCACCGTCTCGACGATCTTCGCGGTGCAGAGCAGCGCGCCCTGCTCGCCGTGCATGAACTGGCTCAGCGTCCAGTTCTGGCTCTCGATGCCGAACTCGAGCCACTCCTTGTCGCCCCACTTCTCCACCGGTGAGCCGATGTAGTGGTCGGGGTTCGTGCCGACGCCGCCCTGCGCGGCGGCCGCGTTCGCGATGACGACCGCCTCTTGGTCGACCTCGGTCTCCCAGGGCAGATCGGTCTGGCCGTTCCACTGTCCGGTCTTGGCCTTCTCGTAGAGCTTGCGCAGGGCGGGCCGGGTGAGCTCGTAGTCCCACGTGAACAGCGCGTCTGCGTTGTCCTTCACCGTGTGCGAGATCGCGTCGACGTCGGTGTTGGTGATGGCGAGGATGGCCTCGACGTCGTTCACGTCATCGCGCCCGATCATGTCGGAGATCTCGGTGCTCATGTCGTTGCCACCTTTTGTGAGGGAAACGCGGGAAGGACGAACTGCTCGACGAAGCGCTCGGCCGACTCGGGGTCGCCGAGGTCGACGAAGCGAGAGGGAGAGAAGAAGTAGGAGAGGACGACGCGGGCGAGCCACTCTGAGAGCTCCCCCGATCGGGCCGCCCCGATGTACTGAGCGAACCACGGAGTGAGGACGATGGTCGCCGAGTCGAAGATGCGGGGCAGGCCGTCGAAGGTCATGTCGGCGAGCACCTCGCCCGGCTGCGAGGCGAGCATCAGCTGGAGGTGCTCGTCGGCCCGCAGCGCCTGCGTCGCCGCGACCAGACCGCGGACCAGCAGGTCCTCATAGCCGTCGGCGCCCGCGAGGTGGGCGTTCAGCTGGGCGAAGAATTCACGGTTCTCACGCAGGCGCAGGGCCTCGTAGATGTTGTCCTTGCCGCCGGGGAAGAGGCGGTAGACGGTCGCCCGCGAGCAGCCGGTCTCGTTCGCGATGTCGTCGATCGTGACCTTGGCCATCCCCCAGCGCTCACAGCACGCCTTCACGGCGTCGAGCACGCGGTCTTCGAGAGTGAGGTCGACGACGAGGGATTCGGTCACTTGTGAGATGGTAAGACAAAAACCGTCTCACCGTCCATCGGGCGTCGGTCACACCCCGCTCGCTGGTTCCCTTGGTGTTTCTCCAGCGCGGCGGCTGAGAATCACCAAGAAAACGAGCGTCAGCCGGGGAGGGAGTAGTCGGCGAAGCGGGAGCGCAGGTCCTTCTTCGAGAACTTGCCGACGGAGGTCTTGGGCACCTCGTCGATGAAGACCACGTCGTCGGGAAGCTGCCACTTGGCGAGCTTCGGAGCGAGGAAGTCGAGCACCTCGTCCTTCGTGAGCTGCTCCCCCTGCTTCACCACGACGCAGGCGAGCGGACGCTCGGCCCACTTCGGATGGGGTACGCCGATGACCGCGGCTTCGGCGACCTTCGGATGCGCCATCAGCTCGTTCTCGATCTCGACCGAGCTGATCCACTCGCCGCCCGACTTGATCAGGTCCTTGGTGCGGTCGACCAGCCGGATGTAGCCGTGCTCGTCGATCGTGGCGACGTCGCCCGTCTTCAGCCATCCGTCCTCGGTGAAGGACTCGGGTGAGCGCTCGTCGTTGTAATAAGCCTTCGCCACCCACGGGCCACGCACCTGCAGCTCGCCGCTCGACTCGCCGTCCCAGGGAAGCGGCTCGATCGACCCCGGCTCGACGACGCGCTGCTCGACGCCGAGCACTGCGGCGCCGACCGTGGCGCGCAGGTCGGCCATCGCGTCGTCGGAGTCGTTCACGAGCGTCGACTTGATGCGCCCGACCGACGCGATGGGGCTCGTCTCGGTCATCCCCCACGCCTGCAGGATCGGGACGCCGAGCTGCACTCGGTACGCCTCGGAGAGAGCGCGTGGCACCGCTGAGCCGCCGCACGGGATGGTGCGCAGGCTCGACGTGTCGCGGCCCTTCAGCTCGGGCAGCACCTGCATCCAGATCGTCGGCACACCCGCGGCGATCGTCACTCGCTCGTTCACGATGAGGTCCGCGATCGCCTTGCCCGAGAGGTCGGGGCCGGGCATCACGAGCGTCGCGCCACACGCAACGGCGGCGTGCGCGAGCCCCCACGCGTTCGCGTGGAACATCGGCACGACGGGGAGGATGACATCGGACTCACTCGCGCCGAGCGATCCGGTGGTCGTCGCACCCATCGTGTGCAGGAACGTGGAGCGATGCGAGTAGACGACGCCCTTCGGGTTGCCCGTGGTGCCGCTCGTGTAACACATCGACGCGGCGCGGTTCTCGTCGTCGACGCCGAACGCGACCGGAGCCGCCGCCGCCAGCAGCTGCTCGTAGTCGTAGATCTCGAAGCCGTCCGCGCCCTCATCGGGGATGGCGCCCTTGCCGTCGTCCATCACCACGAGGTGACGGACGGTCTCGAAGGTCTTGAGCAGCGGCCAGAGCAGCGGGGTCAGCGAACGGTCGACGAAGATCACCTCGTCCTCGGCGTGGTTCGCGATGTAGGTGAGCTGCTCGGGGAACAGGCGGATGTTGAGCGTGTGCAACACGCGACCGGTGCACGGTGCGGCGAAGTAGAGCTCGAGGTGACGGGCGGTGTTCCAGGCGAACGTGGCCACTCGACCGTCCGCGGAGATGCCGAGGTCGTCGAGCACCCCACCCACCCGGCGGGTGCGCTCGGCCCACGCTTCGTAGGTCACACGGTCGATGCCGTTGGCAGTCGCGGTGACGACCTCCTTGTCGGCGAACAGCTGCTCGGCCCGCGCGAACAGATGCGGGATCGTGAGCGGAAAGTCCTGCATCAAACCCTGCATCGATCTACCCCCGTGGTCGTGGTCCCTTCAGCGTAGAGCGACGCCTCGGGGCCGGGATCGGCGGCGTGCCTCAGCCCGATACGATCCGGGCGCCGTGTCGTCCGCCGATCAGGCCAGCGAGCCCGTCCAGTTCGACCGCCGGCGGCTGACGCTCCTGCTCGCGCCGATCGGCATCCTCCTGGTGATGGCGAACGTCGGCACCGCGCTCGCGCCGACTTTGGTCAACCACCATCCCGTCCTGCTCATCACGCTCGACGCGCGCAACCGGCACCTGCTCCTGGTCGTCGCGGCCGGCATCGCCGCGGTGCCTTTTTCACCATCGGGTTCGTGCGGCTGCTCGTGTCCGACCCCCTGTTCTTCCTCCTCGGCCGCTGGTACGGCGAACCGGCTCTGCAATGGCTCGAAGGGAAGGCCGGCACGGGTGCGACGCGCCAGCTGCGCTGGATCGAGCGGAAGTTCGGGAAGTACGGCTACCCGCTCGTCGTGATCATGCCGAACAACGCCATCTGCCTGTTCGCCGGCTCGTCGGGCATGCGGCCACGCACGTTCTGGACGCTCAACATCCTTGGGACGATCGGGCGTCTCGTCTTCATCTGGTACTTGGGGAACGCGCTCAAGGAGCCCCTGACCACGTTCCTCAACTGGGTGCAGCGCTATCAGTGGCCGCTCCTCGCGCTGTCGATCGTGTTCGTGATGGTGCAGGCCTACCGGGCCCAAGGCCGGGGCGAGATCGAGTCGATCTCCGAGATGGAAGACGAGATCGAAGCGCTGACCGACGCCGCCCACGCGGACGATCCGCCGGGCGACGCTGACACCCTCGCAGACGACGAGAACACCGTCGCAGACGATGACAGTCAGACGATGACAACACGGACGTCCGGTAGGGTCGGGGGCTTGCACCGGGGGGTCGCAGTCGTCACGGGGGCGAGCAGCGGCATCGGCGCGGCGACGGCACGCCAGCTGGCGAAGGAAGGCTTCGACGTCGTGGTCGGCGCGCGTCGCTTCGAGCGAGTGCGCGATCTCGCAGACGCCATCGGGGGACGTGCACTGCCCCTCGATGTGACGGACGACGTGTCGGTCGACGCGTTCTGCACGGCAGTCGAGGACTGCCGGGTCCTCGTGAACAACGCTGGCGGAGCACTGGGGCTCGACCCCGTCGAGAGATCCGACCTCGACCAGTGGCAGCAGATGTTCGACGCCAACGTGCTCGGCACCGTCCGGATGACCAAGGCACTGCTTCCGAAGATCGAAGCGAGCGGCGACGGACACGTCGTCCTCATGGGCTCGGTGGCGGGACTCGAGGGCTACATCGGCGGCGCCGGCTACAACGCCGCGAAGTTCGCGGTGCACGCACTGCATCAGGTGCTGAGGATGGAGCTGCTCGGCCGCCCGATCCGCGTGACCGAGATCGATCCGGGCGCGTGCGAGACCGAGTTCTCGCTGGTGCGGTTCGGTGGCGACGCGGCGCGTGCCGCGAAGGTGTACGAGGGCCTCACGCCGCTCACTGCCGAGGACGTGGCCGACTGCGTCACGTTCGCGGTGACCAGGCCGTCGCACGTGAACATCGACCAGATCGTGCTGATGCCGCGCGACCAAGCCAACGCCCGGATGTTCCACCGCCGCACCTGACCGACCAAACCGACCGACCAGACCGAAGGGAGCAACATGCCCGATCCCGTCTTCACCGGCGTCGCCGCCGCCATCGTCACCTTCTTCGACGAGCACGGCAGCGTCGACGCCGTCTCCACCGCTCGCCACGCGTCGCATCTCGCCGAACGCGGCGTCAATGCGATCGTCGTCGCCGGCACGACCGGCGAGGGTTCGCACCTCTCGATGAAGGAACGCCTCGCGCTGCTCGACGCCGTGCGACCCGCAGTTCCTGCGCATGTGCCCGTCATCATCGGCACCGGCGCGCTGCCTCCTGGGGTGAGCTCGGCAGAGCTCACGAAGCGCTCGATCGACCACGGCGCAGACGCCGCCGTGGCGTTGTCTCCTCATCACGGAGACGTGCGCGAGTTCTACGAGGACATCGCCTCCGCCGCCGGGTCGTTCCCCGTGATCGCCTACCACTATCCCCGAATCTCGATGACGGACGGCATCCCCATCGACTCGCTGCCGTTGCTCCCCATCGCCGGGCTCAAGGACTCCACCGGTGATCCTGCCCGCATGCTCGAGCAGCTCGCGGTGTACGACGGGCCGGTGTACTGCGGCTCCGCGGCGATGGCGCTCTACGCCGGAGTGCTCGGCTGCACGGGGGCGATCCTCGCGGCGGCCAACCTCGAGCCAGAGCTCAGCGCGCAAGCATTTGCAGGCGACGTCGCCGCACAGCGCGCCCTGCTCGACGCGCACCGCATCGCGTCCTTCGACTCGCCACATGGGCTGAAGCGCGAGCTGCATGCGCGCTACGACACGCCGCCCCACTGCCGCCACCACCACACCTGACCCCAAGGCTGGATTTCTTGGTGATTCCCGCTCGCCGAGAGTGAGAAACACCAAGAAAGGCGGCTAGAGCCCGAGTACGGCGTCGAGGCCGACGGTTAGGCCGGGTCGGTCCGCGACCGCCTTCACTGCGAGCAGCACGCCGGGCATGAACGAGCTGCGGTCGTACGAGTCGTGCCGGATCGTGAGCGACTGACCGGTGGTGCCGAGCAGCACTTCCTGATGAGCGACGAGCCCGCGCAGTCGCACCGAGTGCACGTGGATGTCGCCCGGGCCGACACCGCCTCGCGCTCCGGGAGTGACCTCGACTCGGGTCGGGTCGGCCGCCCAGTCCGACGATGCGTCGGCCATGCGCCGCGCCGTCATCATCGCGGTTCCCGACGGAGCGTCGACCTTCTGGTCGTGATGCAGCTCGATGATCTCGGCGGTCTCGAAGAACGGAGCCGCGACCTCCGCGAACCGCATCATCAGCACGGCACCGATCGCGAAGTTGGGCGCGACGACGCAGTTGCTCGCGGTGAAGAGGTGCCGCAGCTCGTCGAGCTCGGCATCGCCGAGGCCGGTCGTGCCCACGACTGCGTGGATCTGGTGCATCGCACACCACCGCAGGTTTCCCATCGCAGCGTCAGGCGTCGTGAAGTCGACCACAACCTGGACGTTCGCGTCGGCGAGGGCGCGGGGAGCGTCGGCGATGGTCAGGCCGCCAGCGACGGGATCACCCGCATGAAACGGGTCGACCGCCGCGACGAGCTCGAGCGTCGGATCTGACGCGACGGCCTCGCAGACCGTCGCTCCCATGCGGCCCCCCGCACCGAACACGCCGACTCTGGTCGCCACGCGCCGCACCCTACCCACCGGGGCTACGTTGCCGGTCGACATAGGAGAAGGCGATGTATCCGGGCACGTACGCAGAAACCGCTCCCGACCGACCCGCGGTGATCATGGGTCGCTCAGGCGCCACCGTCACCTACCGAGAGCTGAACGAGCGGTCGATCCGCCTGGCGCGCCTCTTGCGCGACGCCGGGCTGCAGCGCGGCGATCACATCGCTCTCTTCATGGAGAACCAGCCGCGGTTCCTCGAGGTCGTGTGGGCCGCGCTGCGCTCCGGCCTCTACGTCACGACGATCAACAGCTACCTCACCGTTCCCGAGGTTGCGTACATCGCGAACGACTGCGAGGCCAAGGCACTCGTGACATCCGCAGCGAAGGCTGAGATCGCGGGCGGCCTCACCGGCGAGCACGACATCCCGAACGTGCGGGTGCGCCTCATGGTCGACGGCACCATCCCCAGGTTCGACAGCTACGAGGATGCGCTCGCGGCGACCTCGGCCGAGTCGCTCGACGACGAGACCATGGGCGCGGCGATGCTCTACTCGTCGGGCACCACCGGACGGCCGAAGGGCGTGAAGCGCCCACTGCCGAGCTACACGCCGAGCGATCCTGATCCGGCGGTGCTCGGCGGCAAGGTCGTCTACGGATGGGGCGAGGACACGATCTACCTCTCCCCCGCGCCGATGTACCACGCCGCGCCGCTTGCGTTCTCGGTGAACGTGCAACGGTTCGGCGGCACCGTCGTGATCATGGAGCACTTCGACGCGGCGGAAGCGATCGCGCTCATCGAACGTCACCACATCACGCACTCGCAGTGGGTGCCGACGATGTTCGTCCGCATGCTCAAGCTGCCCGACGAGGTGCGCCTCGCTCACGACCTGTCGACGCACCGCGTCGCGATCCACGCGGCCGCACCTTGTCCGGTCGAGGTGAAGCGCCAGATCATCGAGTGGTGGGGTCCGATCCTGCTCGAGTACTACGCGGGCACCGAGGGCAACGGCGCCACGTTCATCGCGAGCGAGGACTGGCTGCAACATCCGGGATCGGTCGGTCGCATCGCGATCGGCAAGCTGCACATCGTCGACGAGGACGGCAACGACCTCCCGCCGAACACCGAAGGCAACATCTACTTCTCCGGCGCCGGGCAGTTCGAGTACCACAACGCCCCCGAGAAGACCGAAGGATCCCGTCTCTCAGGCGGCCGCTCGACGCTCGGCGACGTCGGCTACGTCGACGAGGACGGCTACCTGTTCCTGACCGATCGCAAGGCGTACATGATCATCTCGGGCGGGGTGAACATCTACCCGCGGGAGATCGAGGACGTGCTCGTCGGGCATCCGAAGGTTGCCGACGTCGCGGTGTTCGGCATCCCCGACGAGGAGTTCGGCGAACAGGTGAAGGCGGTCGTGCAGCTGATCGACGGCGTCGAGCCTTCAGACGAGGTTGCCCGCGAGCTCACCGCGTACGCCCGGGAACAGCTCGCCGGCTTCAAGGTGCCCCGCTCGATCGACTTCGAGGCCGAGCTGCCCCGGCTGCCGACAGGGAAGCTCTACAAGCGGATCCTGCGCGATCGCTACATGGGCAAGACGACCACCATCGTCTGACCCGTCAGGCGGTGCGCGAGATCCGATCGGTGAACATGCGCTTGGCCAGAGGGCCGACGACCGCGAGCGATCGGGCACTCGCGAGCACTCGCTTCGCGACGCGGTGCACGTCGTCCCGGGTGACGGCGCGGTACCGCTCGAGCTGCTCGTCGAGCGTCCGTACGTAGCCGCGCACGGTCAGCGATCCGCCGAGCCGCGACATGCGACTCCCCGAGTCCTCCAGGCCGAGCACCAACGAGCCCTCGAGATACCCGATGGCGACCTCGAGCTCGCTCGAAGTGATGCCGTCGTGGAGGAGCTGGTCGATCTCGGCGTCGACGAGGTCGAGCACCGCGTCGACCCTCGCCGGCGTGGTGGCCACATAGATCGTCAACGCACCCGCGTCGCAGAACTCAGTGTGCGCTGAGTAGACGGAGTACGCCAAGCCACGATCTTCACGAATCGTCTGGAGGAGGCGGCTCGACATGCCTCCGCCGAGCACATGGTTGAGCACCTCGAGGGCCTCGCGGTCCGGATCCGTGCGGACGAGGCCGCGGAAGCCGACCGTGAGGTGAGCCTGCTCGATCGATCGGCGCATGACGGCGAGCGGCCGTGACGGCGCGGTCGGCTCGGCGCGCGGCGCCACGGTGACCGGCCGAGCCGCCCCGAACCGAGAGACGACCTCTTCGACGACATGCTCGTGCTCGACGAGCCCGGCCGCCGCAACGACGAACGCCGACGGTCCGTACCGGTCGGTGAAGAACGCTCGCACATCGTCCGGGCCGATCGCCTCGACCGTCTCCGCGCTCCCGGCCGTCTCGCGCCCCAGCGGATGCTTGGGGAAGAGCGATTCGAACATCAGGGTGTGGACACGATCCTCGGGCGTGTCTTCGTCCATGTGCAGCTCTTCGAGGATCACCTGGCGCTCGGCCTCGATGTCGTCGTCGCGCAGCGAGGGGCGGGTCAGCACATCCGCCAACAGGTCGATGCCGAGGTCGACGTGCGCTCCCGGAAGGCGCGTCACGTAGGCCGTGTACTCCTTCGCGGTGAACGCGTTCATGTCGCCACCGACCCGATCGACCGCCTCGGCGAGGTCGCGGGCGCTTCGTGTGTCGCTCCCCTTGAACAGCAAGTGCTCGAGGAAGTGGGAGACCCCGCTCAGCGCCTCGGGCTCGTCCCGCGCGCCGACACCGACCCACACGCCGACGCAAGCCGAGCGAGCCTCGGGCATCCGCTCCGTGATGACGCGGACACCCGAAGCCAGCTGGGTGCATTCGATGCGGGACCGCTTAGCGACGGCGGCCGCCCCCGCTGCCGCCGCTGCGACGCGGACCGCGACCGCGGTCGCCGCCCCCGCTCCCCGAGCGGTTACCACCCGAGGGGGCCGAAGCCGCTTCCGGGCCAAGGTCGCCGAACTGCTCGCGGGCTTCCGCTTCGAACGAGTCCTCGAAGGACACGGTCGCTCCGCTCGACCCGGAGGTCGAGCCAGAGGTCGAGCCCGAGCCGCGCGGTGCACTGGAGCGCGCCTCGCCGTTGCCATTGCCGGCGTCAGCGTCGCCGCCCTCGTCACCCTCGACGATCGGCGTGAGCGAGACCTTTCCGTTCGGATCGATGTCGTCAACCCGCACCATGATCTCGTCGCCGAGCTCGAGCACGTCCTCCACTCGGTCGATGCGCTTGCCACGCCCGAGCTTGGAGATGTGCACGAGACCGTCGCGGCCCGGGAGGATGTTGACGAAGGCGCCGAACTTGGTGATGTTCACGACCTTGCCGGGATAGATCTCACCGACTGACGCCGAGGGCGGGTTGATGATGAGATCGATCTGGCGACGAGCCTCCGCGACCGCACCGCCGTCGACCGAGCCGATCGTCACTGTGCCGACCTGACCGTCGTCGTCGACCGCGATGTCCGCGCCCGTCTCCTGCTGGATCGTGTTGATGACCTTGCCCTTCGGGCCGATCACCTCGCCGATCTTGTCCATCGGGATCGTGAAGCTGATGATCTTCGGTGCCGTCTCGTTGACCTCAGGCCGAGGCTCGGCGATCGCCGCGTGCATGACCTCGAGGATCTGGAGGCGAGCCTCCCGAGCCTGCTGCAATGCCGCCGCGAGCACGTCGGCGGGGATGCCGTCGATCTTCGTGTCGAGCTGCAGGGCGGTGATGAAGTCGGCGGTGCCGGCGACCTTGAAGTCCATGTCGCCGAACGCGTCCTCCGCACCGAGGATGTCGGTGAGGGTCGTATAGCGACCTTCAGCGAAGACGAGACCCATCGCGATGCCCGCGACCGGCGCCTTGATCGGCACACCCGCGTCCATCAGCGAGAGTGACGAAGAGCAGACCGACGCCATCGAGGTGGAGCCGTTCGACGCGAGCACCTCGCTCACGAGCCGAAGCGTGTAGGAGAACTCCTCCTGGCTCGGCACGACCGGCAGCAGGGCGCGCTCTGCGAGCAGCCCGTGGCCGATCTCGCGGCGCTTCGGTGAGCCGACGCGGCCGACCTCGCCGTTCGCCGAGGGCGGCATGTTGTAGTGGTGCATGTAGCGCTTGTTGCTGTCGGGACCGATCGTGTCGAGCAGCTGGTTCATCCGCGGCATGCCGAGGGTGCAGACGTTGAGCACCTGCGTCTCGCCCCGCTGGAAGAGACCCGAGCCGTGTGCGGTCGGAACGATGCCCACTGTCGCGGAGAGCGGACGGATGTCCTTCGGGCCACGACCGTCGATGCGCTGACCGTCCTCGACGATGCGACGACGGACCAGCTTCTTCGTGAGCGACCGCGTCGCCTCCTTGATCTCCTTCTCGCGTCCGACGAACTCGCCCGACAGCTCGGCGGCGATCTCCGCTCCGGCCTTGTCGATGGCCTCGTTGCGCTCGGCCTTGATGACGATGTGCGTCGCCGGCTCGAGCTTCGACGCGCCGACGGCGCTGACCCGCTCGAAGACGTCGTCGCCGTAGTCGAGCACGGGCGTGTACTGCAGCGGATCGCGCGAGCCGGCCTTCGCAACCAGGTCACGCTGGAGTGCGATCGACTCCTTGATCCAGACCTTTGAGGCCTCGAGCCCGGCAGCGATCACCTCTTCGCTGACCTTCGGCGCGCCGTCCTCGTAGTACTGCCAGGCCCGCTCGGTGCCACCCGCCTCGACCATCATGATCGCGACGTCGCCATCGGCGAGCTCTCGACCGGCGACGACGAGCTCGAACGTGCTCTCGTCACCCTCCTCGTAGGTGGGATAGGCGATCCACTCGCCGTCGGTGCCGTAGGCGACGCGGACTGCGCCGATCGGCCCGTCGAACGGGATGCCCGAGATCATGAGCGACGCCGACGCCGCGTTGATCGCGAGCACGTCGTGCGGGTTCTCCTGATCGGCGCCGATCACCGTGACGACGACCTGGGTCTCGTTGCGGTACCCGTCGGGGAACGACGGGCGCAGCGGCCGGTCGATCAGGCGGCAGGTCAAGATCGCCGCGTCCGTAGGCCGGCCTTCACGACGGAAGAACGAGCCGGGGATCTTGCCCGCGGCATACGCACGCTCTTCGACGTCGACGGTCAGGGGGAAGAAGTCGATGCCCTCTCGTACGCCCTTGGCGGCGTTTGCGGTGACGAGGACGACGGTCTCGCCGATCTTGCCGACTACCGCACCTTGGCTCTGCTGGGCGAGCAGGCCGGTTTCGAACGTCAGGGATTTGTCGGTGCCAGTGATCGGCGCCGATACGGATGTGCTGTCCGCCACGCGGACCTCCTTTGGGTACCGCCCCTTGGCGGTCCCTCGTTGGAGCGGCGGTGGCCAGTTCCCAGTCGGCAACCTCCACCCCCGACTGGACTTCTTGGTGCTGATGTCTCACAACGAGTGAGAATCACCAAGAATTCCGGCTGGGTGGGAATCGGCGACTGGCAGCTGACCTCGGAGCCGCTCGTGCTGTTGGGTGTTGCTTAGCGGCGCAAGCCGAGCTTCGCGATGACTGCGCGGTAGCGCTCGACGTCGTTCTCACGGACGTAGTCGAGGAGGCGGCGGCGACGACCGACGAGCATGAGGAGCCCCCGGCGGCTGTGGTGGTCCTTCTTGTGGACCTTCAGATGCTCGGTGAGCTGGTTGATGCGGTCGGTCAGAAGCGCGATCTGCACCTCAGGCGATCCCGTGTCGGAATCGTGGAGGCGGTGCGCGGCAATCGTCGTGGACTTCTCGGGCATGTGCTCGCTTTCTGCTTCGGCGCCACGGTGGCGAGGAAGGCGCGCCGGCGGTCGGGTGACCTGGAAGGCGCATCACGTCACAGCGAGAGGCCGCGACGGACCTGATCAGGCTACCAGGGCGGCCCTGGCCGCAGCCACGTCAGCCCGCATCTGCTCGACGAGCGCCTCGACCGAGTCGAATCGCACCTCGTCACGAAGCTTGGCGACGAACCTCACCTTGGCCAGCTCGCCGTACAGATCGCCGTCGAATCCCAGCAGATGGGCCTCGAGCAGGGAGTATGGCTGGTCGGCGTAGAAGGTGGGCCGGCGGCCGAGAGACAGCGCCGCCGGGTGCACGGAGCCGTCGGGGCGTTCGTACCACCCCGCGTAGATCCCATCGAGAGGAAGCGCGATCCCCGCCGGCACCGCCACGTTCGCGGTCGGGAACCCGAGCTCACGGCCGCGGTGATCGCCCTCGACGACCGGACCCCACACCTCGTGCTGGCGTCCGAGCATCGCACTGACCGTGTCGAGGTCGCCGGCGGCGAGCGCCTGGCGGATCGCGGTCGACGACACCGCCGTGCGGTCTCCGGTGGTCGCGACCAGACCGAGCGGCTCGACCTCGAAGCCATGGATCGCGCCCATCTCCTGCAGCAGTGCCACGTTGCCGCGTCGGCGATTGCCGAAATGGAAGTCCTCGCCCACGACCACACCCCGGGCGTGGAGGCAGTCGACGAGCACCTGCTCGACGAACTCCTCCGCCGGCTCCGCGGCTCGCCGTTCGTCGAAGGTGAGCACGACCGTGTAGTCGACGCCCGTCGCCTTGATGCGCGCGAGTCGCTGGTCCAGATCGGTGAGCAGCGACGGTGCCGACTCGGGTCGTACGACCGCAGCGGGGTGCCGGTCGAACGTGACGACCGCGGAACGCGCACCGAGCTCGGCGGCTCGAAGCTTCACCTCCGCGATCACCGCTCGGTGCCCGAGGTGCACTCCGTCGTACGCGCCGATCGTGATCACGCTGCCCTCGGGGGACGCGGGCACGGATCGCCGTCGCGGATCACCTCCACAGCCCGGACCCTAACGTCACGACGCCGCGGCGAGCACGACCGCGGGCTTCACGACATCGGCACTCGCCGTCGACTCGTAGACCGCCAGAAGCTCACCCGACTCATCGAGCACAGCCCACGGGCCATCACCGTCGACCGAGAGCACGTCGCGGGGCAGCACCTTTCCGTGGCTGACCGCAACGGCCGTCGCCGTGTCGATCACGACGCTCGGGAAGTCGCGCAACGCCACCGCCGCGGGTTGCAGCAGCAACGAGTCCACCGGGCGCGCTTCGCTCTCGCCGAACGACCCGACCGCGGTGCGACGCAGCGTCTGCAGGTGCGCACCACCGCCGAGGGCATGACCCAGGTCGGCGGCAAGGGAACGCACATAGGTGCCCGACGAGCACTCGACCTCGACGCGGTACACCAGTGCATCTGGCGTCGACTCGACGTCGAAGCGGTACACCGTGACCGGCCGCGGCTCGCGCTCGATCTCGATGCCCTCCCGGGCCAGCTCGTGGAGACGGCGACCGTCCACCTTCAACGCCGACACCATCGGGGGCACCTGCATGATCGGGCCGGTGAGGGTGGCAGCCGCGGCAGCGACCTGCATTGGCTCGATGTGCATCTCGTGGGTGGCGGTCGTCTCCCCCGACGAGTCGAGCGTGGAGGTCTCACGGCCGAACACGACCTCCGCCGTGTAGGTCTTCGGGAGCGCGGTGAGGAAGCGAAGCAGGCGCGTCGCGCGGCCGACGCCCAACAGCAGCACGCCGGTCGCATCGGGATCGAGCGTGCCGGCGTGGCCGACGCGCCGCTCGCCGATCACCTTGCGGGCGCGGGCGACGACGTCGTGGGAAGTCCACCCGGCCTGCTTGTCGACGACCGCGAAGCCGTCAGGCATCGTCCCCCTCGACGTCGGAACGGGTCTGCTCACGGAGGATCTCCTCGATTCGCTCCCCGGTGCGCACGCCCTCATCGGGCCGGAAGGTCAGCGTCGGCGTGCGCTTCAAGCGCGCCTGTCGACCGATTGCCGCCTGGATCGGGATCCTCGCGTCGCCGAGCGCAGCGAGCACATCCTCGTCCGTCGCCTCTCCGAGCAGGCTGTCGAACCAGACGACGGCATGGCGGAGATCGGAGTCGACGTCGACGGATGTGATGGCCACCAGCTCGAGCCGTTCGTCGTCGAGCCGCTCGATCTCCTCCGCGGCGATCTCGCGCACAAGCTCGTTCACCCGCAAGGTGCGCGGGTATTGCCGAGTGGGTTGTGGTCGCCTCCGCTTCGGCTTGCTCACTCCAGCCACCTCCTCTCGGTGTTCAGCACCTCCACCTCGGGGTGCGACCAGACGAACCGGTCGACCTCGTCGATGACGTCGGTCGCGTGGCGCGCGGTGCTCGCGACGACGGCGAACCCGAGCTCTGCGCGCTGCCACTGCTCCTGATGGTCGACCTCGGCGGCCGCGACTCGGAAGCGGCTCCGAGCACCCTCCACGATGCCTTTCACCACGCTGCGCTTCATCTTCAGCGATCGGGCCTCGGGGAGGTGCAGATCGACGGTGAGGGTCAGCACATGCACGGCTCGGCTCCCCTATCACTGCGGGTTGATCAGCTGCGGGGGATCTCGCGCTCCTCGAACGTCTCGATGATGTCGCCCTGCTTGAGGTCCTGGAAGTCAGAGAGTCCGATGCCGCACTCGAAGCCGGCGTTCACCTCACGGACGTCGTCCTTGAATCGCCGCAGCGACTGGATCGCGCCCTTCCAGATGATCGTTCCCTCACGCAAGAAGCGCACCTTCGAACCGCGCGTGATCGTGCCACTGAGCACGTAACACCCGGCGATGCCGCCGATGCGGGGCACGCGGAAGATCTCGCGGACCTCGGCCTCGCCTGTGACGACCTCCTCGTACTCGGGAGCGAGCATGCCGACCATGGCGTTCTCGATGTCCTCGAGCACTTGGTAGATGATCTCGTAGGTGCGGATCTCGACGTCTTCGGTGTCGGCGAGCTCGCGAGCCTTGCGATCGGGCCGCACGTTGAAGCCGATGATCGTGGCGTTCGTCGCGGATGCGAGCGTGATGTCGTTCTCGGTGATGCCACCGACACCGCGGTGCACGAACGCGAGCTTGACCTCGTCACGCTCGAGCTTGCGGAGGCTTTCGGTGAGCGCCTCGAGCGACCCCTGCACGTCGGCCTTCACGATCAGGTTCAGCGTCGCCGCCTCGCCCTTCTGGATCTGGTCGAAGATGTCTTCGAGCTTGACGCCGCGATGCGTGACCGCGGCCATGCCGCGCTGGTTCTTGAGCCGCTGACGCTGCTCGCGTGCCTCCGCGACGGTCTTCGCCGTCTTGAGATCGGGCGCGACTCGGAACTCGTCACCGGCACCGGGCACGGTCGAGAGGCCGAGCACCTGCACGGGAGTGGAAGGCAGTGCCTCCTTCACCTGCTCGCCGAGATCGTCGATGAGGGCGCGCACGCTGCCCCACGCCGCGCCGGCGACGATCGGGTCGCCCACCTTCAGCGTTCCCTTGTCGACGAGCACGGTGGCGACCGGCCCGCGGCCGACGTCGAGGTTCGCTTCGAGCACGACGCCCTTCGCGCGACCCTCGGGGTTCGCAGTGAGCTCTTCGACATCGGTGACGACGATGAGCTGCTCGAGCAGATCGTCGATGCCGAGGTCTTGCAGTGCCGACATCTCGACCACGATCGTGTCGCCGCCCCACGACTCTGGCACCAGGCCCTGCTCGGAGAGCTGCTGCATGACGCGCGTGGGATCGGCGTTGTTGCGATCGATCTTGTTGATCGCGACGACGATCGGGACGCCCGCTGCCTTCGCGTGGTTGATCGCCTCGACGGTCTGGGGCATCACGCCGTCGTCGGCGGCGACGACGAGCACGACGATGTCGGTGACCTCGGCGCCGCGGGCGCGGCATCTTGGTGAACGCCTCGTGGCCGGGGGTGTCGATGAAGGTGATCAGACGCCCGTCTTTGTCGGTCTGGTAGGCGCCGATGTGCTGCGTGATGCCGCCGGCCTCGCCTGCGACGACGTTCGCCGAGCGGATGCGGTCGAGCAGCAGCGTCTTGCCGTGGTCGACGTGGCCCATGACCGTGATGACCGGCGGACGTGGCGCCTGCAGATCCGGATCGTCGTCATCGTCGTCGTTGAACAGCTGCTGGAGCTCGAACTCCTCTTGCTGGCCGGGCTCGATGAGGAGGAGGTCCGCGCCGATCTCGAGCGCGAACAGCTCCATCTGCTCGTCGGTGAGCGACATCGTGGCCGTGACCATCGCGCCCTGCTGCAACAGGTAGCGGACGACGTCGGCCGCGGTGCGGTTCAGCTTGGGAGCGAGCTCCTGCGCGCTTGCGCCTCGCTCGATGACGATCGTGCCCTCAGGCACCGGTGCGTCGGTCGCCGAGTAGGTCGGCGACGACTGCGGCTGCAGCTCCTCGAGGTTGCGGCGACGACGACGCTTGGCAGGACGAGCCTGCCGGCGCTGGCCGGAGCCGCGTCCTTGCCCGGGACCACCAGGACCACCAGGACCGCCGGGGCCGCCGCCCGGACCGCCTCCGGGACGGCTGTACCCACCGCCCGGGCCGCGGTTCGGACCGCCGCCGGGACCGCTCGGGGCGCCTCCGGCGCGGGGAGGGCCAGCGGGACGCGCGGGGTATGGCCCGCGTCCCGCCATGCCACCGCTACCGCCACCGGGCGAGCGCGCAGGGGCCGGTCCGCGACCACCCATGCCGGGCGGCGGAGGGATTGGCTTGCCGCTCTGTGAGCGCGGGGGCCCTGGGGGCGGAGGAATCGGCTTGCCGCTCGAGGACCGCGGCGGTGCCGAGGGCGCCGGAGCGATCGAAGCGGCTGCGGGAGCCGAGGCGGCCGCCGCTGCGGCGGGTGCGGCCGCCGGCGCGACCGACGGTGCCACCGGAGCCGGTTGCACGGGTTGCGCGGCGGGCGGTGCGACGGGACGCGGGGGCGCGGACACGGGCGCGCTTGCAGCGGGACGGGGCGCGGGGCGCTCAGCGACCGCGGGCGCGCTCTGACGTGCCGCCGGCGGCATGGGTTGGCTGCCGTGGATGTCGGAGGGCTCGAGCGGACGGCTGCGCACGACTCGATGCTCGGCGGCCGGAACCTCGACGGGCGCGGCCGCGGGGGGCGCCACGACGGCGGGTGCGACCGCGGCGGGCACCACCACCTCGGGCGCGCGCTCGGGCTCGACGGGCGTCGCGACCGGGGACGCGGCCACAGGCTGCACGGGCTCGGGGATCGTGACGATCGGCGCAGGCACGTCCGCCGGCTCGGGGATCAGGTCCGCCGCTGGGCGCTCGGGCTCGACATCGGCGATCGGCTCGTCGGCAGCCGAAGCCGGCGCTGCCGCCTTCTTCGTCGTCTTCGCGGCCGCCTTCACAGGCTTGGCCGGCTTGGCTTCCTCGGGCTGCTCGGGCCGGATCAGCCCGTCGCGCTCGGCCCGCCGCCGCACGCGGTCGGCCTGCGCTTCCTCGATGCTCGACGAGTGGCTCTTGACGCCGATGCCGAGCGCGACAGAGAGGTCGAGCGTCTCCTTGTTGGTCATCCCGAGCTCTTTGGCCAGCTCGTGGAGGCGGATCTTTGCGGGCAAGGGTGCGGTCAGCCTTTCGGATTCGGATGAAGATCAGTTCTCGTGCGCGCCAGCCGATGGGGCTGTCGAGCGCGGTGCATCATTCTCGCATGTCCGGGCGGTTTTCCGCCCATCGCTCGAGCGATGTGCGCAGAAGAGCGTAGGCCTCTGCGTCGAGCGATGCGCGCAGAGCCCTCGCGAGGCCCCCCTTCCGGACGGCGCGGTCGAGGCAGGAGGGGGTGTCGGGGCACAACCAGGCACCACGGCCCGGCAGGTGACGGCCCAGCACGACCGCTCCGGACAGGTCGATCGCGACCCGGACCAGCTCCGCCTGGGGCCGGCGCCGGCGACAGCCGACACACGTGCGGATCGGGCCGAGGTCAGCTCTCCTCAGGCTGAGGCTCCTGAGCCGGGTCCCCGGCCTCCGTTGCCGCCTCGGCCACGAGCTCGGCCTCGCCGACTTGGTCGGTGCCGGTCTCGACGACCGTCGGCAACTCCTCGTCGGTGGCCGTCACCTCCTGCCAGACGCCGGCGGACACGGCTTCGCCGCCCTCCGCGTCGTGCCACTCCATCTCGCCAGTCTCGGAGTTCTCGACCCACTGGCCCTGTGCCCACTCCTCGCCGGCGTAGCGCTCCTCGTCAGCCAGCTGCGTCTCGCTCTTGATGTCGACGCGCCAACCGGTGAGGCGCGCCGCGAGACGCGCGTTCTGGCCTTCCTTCCCAATGGCGAGCGAGAGCTGGTAGTCGGGGACGATCACCTCGGCGTTGCCCGCGTCTTCGTGGATGCGGACCTCTTTCACCTTTGCGGGCGAGAGGGCCTTCGCAACAAAGTCAGCCGGATCGTCCGAGAACGGGACGATGTCGATCTTCTCGCCGCGCAGCTCGTTCACCACCATGCGGACGCGCGCGCCGCGGGCGCCCACGCACGCACCGACCGGGTCGACGTTGTGGTCGTTCGACCAGACCGCGATCTTCGTGCGGTGGCCTGGCTCCCGAGCACAGGCCTTGATCTCGACGACACCGTCGGCGATCTCGGGTACCTCGAGCTCGAACAGACGCTTGATCAGACCGGGATGCGTGCGGCTGACGACGATCTGCGGGCCCTTCGACGTGCGGCGCACCTCGACGATGTAGGCCTTCAACCGCGTGCCGGGCTCGGGCCGCTCGTACGGCACCTGCTCGGCCTGAGGCAGCAACGCCTCGACCTTGCCCAGGTCGAGCAACGTGTACCGCTGGTCGCTCTGCTGGATGATGCCCGTGACGATGTCGCCTTCGCGGCCGGCGTACTCCTCGTACTTGCGCTCGCGCTCGGCTTCGCGGATGCGCTGACCCATGACCTGCTTGGCCGTCTGCGCGGCGATGCGCCCGAAGTCGTCGGGAGTGTCATCGCGCGGGTTGACCCAGTTGCCTTCCTCGTCGATGTCGTAGGCCATCACCTTGATGTCGCCGGTGAAGGCATCGATCTCGACCTCGGCCTCGTCCCCGGCTCCCGGCATGCGCTTGTACGCGGACGCCAACGCGTCGGCCAGCGCCTGCAGCAGCACGTCGACCGAGATGCCCTTCTCGGCAGCGAGGAGTTTGAGGGCCTCCATCATGTCGGGGTTCCCGGCGCTCATCGCGCGGCCTCCTTCGCAGATTCGGACGTGCGCCGCGCGGTGCCCTTCGGCGCCGTGCCCTTCGTGCCCTTCGGCGCCTTCGGCGGCGGGCCCCACTCGAAGACCGTCCGCGCCCGCTCGATGTCGCCGTAGCCGAGGGCGCGGGTGACCGGACCGTCGGGGGTGGACATGGTGATGACGATGCCCGCGTCGTCGGCCGAGGTCAGCAGACCGGCGGTGCGGCGGTCACCTTCGACACCCGGATTCGTGCGCACCGCGACCTGTTGGCCCACAGCCCGCAGGAAGTGCACCGGAGTGCGCAACTGCCGCTCGAGCCCGGGGCTGGAGACCTCGAGCGTGTACTGGCCCGGGATCGGGTCGTGGGCGTCGAGCTCGCGCGAGACGATGCGAGTTGCCTCGGTGATCGCAGCGATGTCGATGGAAGTGCCGTCAGCCCGCTCGACGGTGACTCGCAGCAGCCCGCCGGCGAGCTCGATGTCGGACACCTCGATGCCGAGATCGGCGAGCGGCGTCGAGACGATCGTCTGCAGCTTCTGGATTGCCGTGGTCATCGACTGCTCACCTCCTCTTGCTGCTCTTTCGTGACCGGCTCTTCATCTCGGCACGCACTGTGCGTCGACGAAACAGAAGGCGTGGGCAAAGCCCACGCCTTCAGTCGACACTTGATCGGACTGAAACGAACTGCCCGGAAGTATACCGGCGAGTGGCTCAGTAGGCCCGGCCCACCGTGGCCAAAAGCCCCGGTTCAGCGTCGTCGAGGGGCACCGAACCGTCCTCGCGCTGTAGGCAGCGCACCGTGACCCCGTCAGTGCGCATGCGATCCTCACCGTCCCCGCCGACTGCTGCCCACGGCAGGCGGGCGAACCCCTCGGCGGCCGCCTCGACGGCATCCTCGACGGTCGAGACGTCGGCCGTGCGCGACTCCAGCCGGGTGGTGGCCTCGGCCAAAAGCTCGCCCTGGATGTGCTCGAGAAGCGACAGCACGCGTGGTGCAGCCTCGGCGACCGGCACCGTGTCCTTCGCTCCGGAGTCGCGGCGGGCAAGCGTGACCACACCAGACGCGAGGTCGCGGGGACCGACCTCGACCCGCACCGGCACTCCTTTGAGCTCCCAGTCGACCACCCTGCGGCCGAACGACAGGTCGGTGCGCGTATCTATCTCGGCGCGTACGTCGACGCCCCGAAGCTCGCGGGCCAGCCGCTCGGCTGCCTCACCCGCGCCGTCCTCACCCCGCACGAGCAACACGACGACCTGGATCGGAGCCAGCCGGGGTGGGATGCGCAGGCCCGCGTCGTCGCCGTGACACATGATCAGCCCGCCGACCATGCGCGTGGACGAGCCCCACGAGGTCTGCCAGACGTGCTCGAGCGTGCCCGCCTCGGTCGTGAACTGCGTCTCGAAGACCTTCGCGAAGTTCTGGCCGAGCTCGTGGCTCGTGCCCATCTGCAACGCCTTGCCGTCTCCCATCATCGCCTCGACGGTCAGTGTGTTGATCGCTCCGGGGAACCGCTCTCGAGACGTCTTGCGTCCGGGCAGCACAGGCATGGCCAGCACGTTCACCATGAAGTCCGCGTAGACGTCGGTGAGGATCTTGGCCGCGTAGTCCCGAGCGTCTTCGTAGGTCGCGTGGCACGTATGCCCCTCTTGCCAGAGGAACTCGGTGGTGCGCAGGAACACCCTCGGCCGAAGCTCCCAGCGCACGACGTTGGCCCACTGGTTCAGGAGAAGGGGCAGGTCGCGGTAGCTCTGGATCCACTTCGCGAAGTAGGTGTTGACGATGGTCTCGCTCGTGGGCCGCACGACGACCGGTTCGGCGAGCTCCTCTCCCCCGGCGTGCGTGACGACGGCGAGCTCAGGCGCGAAGCCCTCGACATGGTCGGCCTCGCGCTGCAGGTAGCTCTGGGGGATGAACAGAGGGAAGTACGCGTTCGCCGCGCCCGCGGCCTTGATGCGAGCATCGAGCTCGGCCTGCATGCGCTCCCAGAGCGAGTACCCGTAGGGCCGGATCACCATCGTGCCGCGGACCGGGCCGTTGTCGGCCAGCTCCGCTTTGGCGACGACGTCCTGGTACCACCGAGGGAAGTCCTCGGCTTGCGCGGTGAGCACACTGCCCTTGGCCATCGGGCGAGGCTAGTGGCCGCCCCCCGCCGGTTTTCTTGGTGTTTCTCACGCGTCGGTAGTGAGAAACACCAAGAATTTGGGCTAGCTGACGCGTTTGCGGATGAGCTCGACGCGCGCTTCGCTCGAGTTCGCGTCGTCGCCGCGATCGTCGAGCAGCGCGGCTCGATCCTTCTCGGCCTCGGCGGCAGCGTTCGGGTCGGCCTGCGCGAGCGCGGCCTCGGGCCCTTCCTTCACGTAGACCTCGGCGAGGCGGACGAGCTCGTCGACCATCGCGGACTCGGGGACGACGCGCACGACCTCACCCTTGATGAACAGGTGGCCGCGCTGACGACCCGCGGCGATCCCGATGTCAGCCGAGCGGGCCTCACCGGGGCCGTTCACCACGCACCCCATGACCGCGACCTGGATCGGGAGGCTCAGCCCGTCGAGCGCTCGCTGTGCGGCCTCGGCCACGGCGATCACATCGATCTCGGCCCGCCCACACGACGGGCAAGCGATGAGGTCGAGGCCCCGCCGTTCGCGAAGCCCCAGCGACTCGAGCAGCACCCGCCCGGCTTTGGCCTCCTCGACGGGGTCGGCGGTGAGCGAGTAGCGAATCGTGTCGCCGATGCCCTCGGCCAGCAGCGTCGCGATGCCGGCTGTCGCCTTCACGAGCCCTTGGGGCATCGGCCCGGCCTCGGTCACGCCGAGGTGCAGCGGATGATCAGTGACGTCGGCCAGCTGTCGGTAGGCGTCGATCATCACGGCCACGTTCGACGACTTCACGGAGATCTCGATGAGGTCGTATCCGACGTCCTCGAAGTAGCCGATCTCCTTCTTCGCCGACTCGACCATCGCTGCGGCGGTCGGGCCGCCGAACCGGTCGTAGAGCTCGGGGTCGAGCGAGCCGGCGTTGACGCCGATGCGGCACGAGATGCCGCGATCGCGAGCCTCGGAGGCGACGAGCTTGATGTGCTCCGGCTTGCGGATGTTGCCGGGATTCAGGCGCAGCTGGTGCACGCCGGCGTCGAGCGCCGCGAGGGCCAGCTTGTGCTGGAAGTGGATGTCGGCGACGACCGGCAACGGCGACCGGGGCACGATGCGGGCGAGGCCCTCGGCGGCCTCGGGCTCGTTGCAAGTGCAACGGACGATGTCGCAGCCCGCGCCTGCAAGCGCATAGATCTGGGCGAGGGTGCCGTCGACGTCGGCCGTCTTGGTCGTCGTCATCGATTGGATGCTGATCGGCGCATCGCCGCCGACTGCGACGCTGCCCACCTGGATCTGGCGAGTGAGTCGCCGCGGGTACTGCTCGATCACTGCCCGAACGGGTTGCGGAGCGGATCGGCGAGGTCGAGCCAGAGCGACGACACGAACACGAGACCCATCAGCAGCACGACTGCGTAGGTGAGCGGCATCAGCTTCGCGACGTCGACCTGGTACCGCCTGCCCTTGCGGGATCGGAGCTTCTCGTAGGTGCCGATGGCCATGTGGCCGCCGTCGAGCGGGAGCAGCGGCACGAGGTTGAAGATGCCGACGAAGATGTTGATCGCGATCAGGAAGCGCAGCAGCTCGGGCACGCCGGCCTGGGCGGCCTGCGACGCGACGCGCACCGCACCCACCGGAGAGAGCGGGCGGTCGCCCTGCGTCTGACCGCCACTCGAGGCAGCGGTGTCACTGCCCGACTGCGGGCGGCCGAGGAGGGTGTCGACATAGCCGGACAACCCGCTCGGCGAGAAGAACGACCCGAGCGCCTTGATGGATGCCCACGTCAGGGTTTTGAACGACGTCGCGGCGTCCTGCGCCGCGGAGGGGATCGACTGGCTCACGTATGGATGGTGCGACCCGACGCCGAGGAAGCCGACCGCTTTGCCATCGGGGTTGTGGTCCTCGAGGGTCGCGGTCGTCGAGATCGTCTGGCCGTTGCGCTCGACCTCGATGACCACGGTCTCGCCGGGCCGCGCCTGGATCAGGTCGACCGCCTGGTCGAAGCTCGACACCGGGGTGCCGTCGATCGCGACGATGCGGTCACCGATCTGGATTCCGGCCGCGATCGCCGGGCTCGTCTGGGTGTCGCCGAGCCGCGACAGCGACCCGACCGTCCACACCGAGTCCTTCTGCTGCCCGTAGAAAGCAAACAGGCCGAACAGAAGGAGGAACGCCATGAGGAAGTGCATCATCGAGCCCGCCGACGCGACGCTCATCCTCCGCCAGTAGGGCTGGTTCTTGTAGGCCCGCGGCTCGTCCTCGGGAGCGACCGGGTCGAGGTTGTGCATCCCGATGATGCGGACGTACGCGCCCGCCGGGATCGCTTTCAGGCCGTACTCGGTCTCGCCCTTGTGGAACGACCAGATGCGCGGGCCGAACCCGAGGAAGAACTCGGTGACCTTCATGCCGGCGGACTTTGCCGTGAGGTAGTGGCCGAGCTCGTGCATGAAGATCATGACGAGCAGTGCGGCCACGACAATCACGGCGGAGACCGAGCCGAGGACCCCCAACGCGATGATCCCGAGGATGAGCAGGACCAACCCCAGACGTGACCCAGGCGCCGCTGCTCCCGAGGTCTCGGCGCCGGTCTCTTGGATGTCGGTCATCGCTGCAGTTTGCTCCGTGTCATCAAAGCCCGCCGTTCAGGCCGCGAGCCGTTGCTGGATCACCCGGTCCGCGACCGCTCGCGCGGCGCGGTCGGCTGCGATCACAGCGTCGGCGGAGTCGGCCAAGTTCCCATCATGCCGGGAAAGCACCTCTGACAGGACGTCGGAGATGGCGATCCAGGGCAGCGCTCCTGCCAGGAAGGACGCGACCGCGACCTCGTTCGCGGCGTTGAGCCACGCGGGGGCGGTGCCGCCGACCCGACCGGCCTCGTACGCCAGGGCCAGGCAGCGGAACGTCTCGAGGTCGGGCGCCTCGAAGTCGAGCCGGCCCGTGGCTGCCCAGTCCATCCGGCCGAACGGGGTGGCGATCCGGTCGGGATAGGCCAAGGCGTATCCGATCGGCAGCCGCATGTCCGGCTGTGAGAGCTGCGCGATGGTCGCGCCGTCGGTGAATTCGACCATCGAGTGCACGATCGACTGTGGGTGGACCACCACCTCGATGTCGTCGTACGAGGCGCCGAACAGCTCATGCGCCTCGATCACCTCGAGCCCCTTGTTCATCAAGGTCGACGAGTCCACGGTGATCTTCGGTCCCATGCTCCATGTCGGATGCGCGAGCGCGTCGTCGATCGTGACGAGGGAGAGATCAGGCCGGGTACGACCCCGGAACGGCCCTCCACTCGCGGTCAGCACGATGCGGGACAGGTCGGCGCCGCCATTCGTGGCACTCGCCCGGAGGCACTGGTGCACCGCGCAGTGCTCGGAATCGACGGGCACGAGCTCGGCACCCGGCGTCGATCGCGCCACTGCCACCACAGGGCCCGCGGCGATGAGCGACTCCTTGTTCGCGAGCGCGAGGCGCTTCCCCGCGTACAGCGTCGCAAGCGTGACCGGAAGCCCGGCGAACCCGACGACGCCGTTCACGACGACCTCCGCGTCGCTCGCGAGAGACGCGAGGGCCTCGGGGCCTACGCGCACCTCGCACTCGGGCAGCGCGGCACGCAGCGTTGCGTCGTGGCGAGCGTCGGCGATGGCGACGACCTCGGGATGCACCTGGCGCGCCTGTGCGATCAGACGGTCGACCGACGACGACGCTCCGAGCGCGACCACCTCGAACCGATCGGGCTCGGCGCACACGACATCAAGGGTTTGCACCCCGATCGAGCCCGTCGATCCGGCGACGGCGACGCGCGTGGTCACCGACCCAGGCTACGCCCGGCGGGTCAGAAGATGTTTGCGACGCGGGCGAGGTAGTAGACGGCCGGGAGGACGAACAGCAGCGCGTCGAAGCGGTCGAGGATGCCCCCATGGCCCGGGAGGATCGTTCCCATGTCCTTGATGCTGAGGTCGCGCTTGATCATCGACTCGCAGAGATCGCCGAGCGGGGCCGCGACCGCGACCACGATGCCGAGCTTGATCGAGTCGCCGAGGTGATCCCACGGCACGAAGCGGCCGCAGATCACGACCGCGGCCAGGACCGCCATGAGCATCCCGCCGAGGAGGCCCTCGTACGTCTTGTTCGGACTCACAGCCGGAGCGAGATGGGAACGACCGGCACTCGATCCCACAAAGAGACCACCGACGTCGTACGCGACCGTGGCGATGACCGCGCCCAGCAGCATGCCGACGCCGTTCGGGAATTGGAGGATCAGAGCGGCGAACGCGCCGAGGAGGCCGACGTAGACCACGCCGAGCAGCGTGACCGCGAGGTTCGGCACCGGGCGCACGTCGTCGGCCGCGAGCAAGAACCACAGCAAGCCGAAGATGACGCTCAACGCGAGCACGAGGGGGATGGCTCCCTCACCGCGCCAGTAGGTGGCGAGCGGAAGGCCCGCACAGGCGACGATGCCGAGCAAGGTCGCCGGGCGGTACGCCACCTTCTGCATGGCGGCGTAGAACTCGGCCGCCGCCGCCGCGATGATGAGCGTGACGAGGCCCATGGCTGCGCCGGGGCCGATGGAGAACAGCACGAGTGCGACTACAGCGAGCGCGACCCCGACCCCGATCGCAACGGGAAGGTCTCGATCGGCCGCCGGTCCGCCCGAGCCGGGGCCCCCGCCCGGGCGGGGCGGGGAGGGCTGCTTGCGCGCCGTCGTGGCGCGCGCCGCGGTGCCACCCGCGGCTGCGGCTGCGGCCGCAGGAGCAGGGGTGGGCGCGGGGCGCGCTGCGTGTGCCTGTGCGGATCGGCGTCACCGCGGGCGCGGGATCGGTTGGGGGCTCGGTCGTGTCGTCGAAGATGAACACGCCCGCGCTCGACTCGGTCTCTGAGCTGAGCGCGCCGACGCGCGTCTCCGCGTCCGCCGAAGTCAGCGATGTCGGCGTCGTCGTCCCAGTCGTCGGCTGAGCTCCGCCAGCGCGGCGTCGCCGCGAACGACGACCATGCCTCGAGGTCTTCGTCGGGCGCGGCCGGCTCCTCGTCGAACAGCAGACGCGGCATCTCGCCTGTGGCCGGTTCGGTCCAGTGGGGCATCGGTTCGGAGGGCCCGACGACACGGATGCCCTCGTTCTCGTCGTGCTCGTCGCTCGGCGGTTTGAACTCGCTGTCATCGCTCATGCGTGTGCCTCCCTCGGACTGCTCAGACCTCGAGCAGCTCGTGCTCCTTGTGAGTCAGCGCTCTGTCGATCTCGTCGATGTGCTCGTGCGTGAGCTTCTCGAGCTCCTTCTCCGCGCGGTCGAGCTCGTCGGCGGAGATGTCACCCTGCTTCTCCGCGGCCTCGAGATGCTTGCGCGCGTCGCGCCGGATGTTGCGCACCGCAACACGTGCCTCCTCAGCCATGTGCTTGACGACCTTCACGTAGTCGCGACGGCGCTCTTCGGTCAGAGGAGGAAATGCGAGACGGATCACCTGGCCGTCGTTGCTCGGGTTGATGCCGAGGTCGGAGCTGCGGATCGCCTTCTCGATCGCCGCCATCACATCCTTGCCCTTGTCGTACGGCTGCACGACGAGCATCCGCGCCTCGGGGACGCTGAAGCCGGCGAGCTGCTGCAGCGGGACATCTGAGCCGTAGTACGAGACGTGCAGCTTCTCCACGAGGGCGGGAGAAGCGCGGCCGGTGCGAATGGTCGAGAACTGGCCGCGGCGTGCTCGACGGCCTTCGCCATCTTGTCCATCGTGTCGAGCAGCGTCTCGTCGATCATGGCCCTCGACCCTACGCCGTCGCACGCCGCGGAGGGGGACGGCGGGTCAGGAAGAGACCAGCGTACCGATGGGTTCGCCCTCGAGGACGGCCCTGATGTTGCCTGGCTTCATCAGGTCGAACACGACGATCGGAAGCTTGTTGTCCATGCAGAACGTGATGGCTGTCGAGTCCATCACCTTGAGGCCGCGGTTGAGCACCTCGATGTACGACACGTGGTCGAACCGAGTCGCCGTCGCGTCCAGCTTGGGGTCCGCGGTGTACACACCGTCGACACCTGAGTGGGTGCCCTTCAGGATCGCTTCGGCCTCGATCTCGGCGGCGCGGAGGGCCGCGGTGGTGTCGGTCGTGAAGTACGGGTTACCGGTGCCTCCCGCGAAGATCACGATGCGACCCTTCTCGAGGTGGCGTATGGCGCGGCGACGGATGTAGGGCTCCGCGACCTTCGCCATCTCGATCGCGGTCTGCACGCGTGTCGCTTGCTCGAGTCGCTCGAGCGCGTCTTGCAACGCGAGCGAGTTGATCAGCGTCGCCAGCATGCCCATGTAGTCGGACTGTGCGCGGTCCATGCCGCTGCCGGCGCCGCGCATCCCCCGCCAGATGTTGCCTCCGCCGACGACGACCGCTATGTCGACGCCCAAGTTGTTGCGGACATCGACGATCTCGCCTGCGATCTGCTCGACGACGTTGCCGTCGATGCCGTAGCCGCTCTCCTCGGAGAACGCCTCGCCCGACAGCTTCAGCACGACCCGCTTCCAGCGGGACCTCACGGCGGGAACCCCGTCGTCGGTCATCGCAGCGCTCTCAGGCGCCGATCTCGATCTGTGCGAAGCGAACGATCGTGCCGCTGCCGATGACCTCGCTCACGGTCTTCTTGTCGTCCTTGGCGAAGGGCTGCTCGAGCAAGACGATCTCCTTGAAGAAGCCGTTCAAACGTCCCTCGACGATCTTGGGGACGGCCTGTTCGGGCTTGCCCTCGTTGCGGGTGATCGCCTCGAGCGTCGCGCTGCTCCTTCTCGACATCGGCCAGCGGGACCTCGTCACGCGAGAGGTACTTCGGCCGTGCGAACGCGATGTGCACCGCGATGTCGTGCGCGATCTCCTGCGACGTGCCAGACGTCTCGACCAGCACGGCGTTCACGCCGCGCTCGCTTTGGACGTGTAGGTAGCTGTCGAGCACGTTGCCGGCGCCCTTGACGATCTGCACGACCCGACCGAGCTCGATGTTCTCCTTGAGGGTGATCTTCAGCTCGTCGAGGTCTGCCGAGCGCTGGCTGGCCGCGTCGAGCCCCGCCCGCGAGGACGGCCTGCACGATCTCGTTGGCAACCGCGTTGAACTGTTCGGACTTCGCGACGAAGTCGGTCTCACACTTCAGCTCGACCATCGCGGCGGCGTCGCTCGTGATCGCAAGGGCAACGGCGCCCTGCGCGTTCTCGCGATCCGACCGCTTCGCCGATGCCGCGAGCCCACGCTCACGCAGCAGCTGCTTGGCAGCTTCCTTGTCGCCGTGGGTCTCCTCGAGCGCCTTCTTGCAGTCGAGCATGCCGGCACCGGTGGCCTGGCGTACCTCTTGCACGTCCTTGGCGGTGAACTCAGCCATGGGAAACCGTCACTCCTCGGTTGCTTCTGTCGTTGCGTCTGGTGCTTCGGTCGCGATGGGGTCGTCCTCGACGGGTGCTTCGGCGACGGGTGCTTCGGCGACGGCTTCCGCGGCGGGCGCTTCGGCAACGGGCGCCTCCGCGGTCTCGACCGGCTCAGCCGTCTCGGTCGCCGTTGCGGCCGGAGCCGACTCCTCTTCGAGCGCCCGCTGGCGAGCGGCGAGCACCGGGCTTCGCGCTCGGCCGCAGCCGCCGCGGCCTGCTTGCGTGCCTCGGCCTGCTCGGCGGCGATGCGCGCGTCGTCGGCTGCATCACGCGGCGGGGGACCCCCGGCGGCGCGCGGGTTGCGGCGCGCCGCGATGAAGCGACCTTCATCGACGGCGTCGGCGATGATCCGGCACATCAGGGTGCCCGAGCGGATCGCGTCGTCGTTGCCCGGGATCACGAACTGGATGACGTCGGGATCGCAGTTGGTGTCGACGACCGCGACGATCGGGATGTGGAGCTTGTTGGCCTCGGTGACGCCGATGTGCTCCTTCTTCGTATCGAGGATGAACACCGCCTCGGGCAGCTTGGTCATGCGCCGAAGACCGCCGAGGTTGCGCTGCAGCTTCTCGAGCTCACGACCGAGGATGAGCGCTTCTTTCTTGGGCATCGCGTCGAACTCGCCCGTCGCCCGCATGCGCTCGTACTCCTGCATCTTCTCGACCCGCTTGGCGATGGTCTCGAAGTTGGTGAGCATGCCGCCGAGCCAGCGCTCGTTGACGTACGGCATGCCGCAGCGCTCGGCGTAGGACTGGATCGGGTCTTGGGCCTGCTTCTTGGTGCCGATGAACAGCACCGAACCGCCCTCGGCGACGAGGTCACGGACGAACGAGTAGGCGGTCTCGATCCGCGGAAGCGTCTGCTGCAGATCGATGATGTAGATGCCGTTGCGCTCTCCGTGGATGAAGCGCTGCATCTTGGGGTTCCAGCGGCGGGTCTGATGACCGAAGTGGACACCGGCCTCGAGCAGCTGCTTCATCGTGACAACGGGCGTCGTCGTGCTCATCGTGCTTCTCCTCCCGGCGGTTCAGCGAAGCCCGCACCCTTCGCCCGAAGGCGACCGCGGGTGGGCACGGGTGATGGTGTGGTGGGTGCCCGAGGGCACGTGCTGGTGGCGCCACTGCGGACGCCGGAGCCGGGTCAGTGTAGCGGGGGACTCACAGGCTGAGTGCGGTCACATCCTCCGTGGTGGCGACGATGTCGGATGCGACGTGGTCGGTGAGCGCGTCGACGAGGCCTTCACACGTGGGTGACACACCGCGGATCGCGAGCGCGACCTCGCGCGGTGACGGCCGGCGCGCCGGGCAGCCTGCCGTGCGCCGCCAGCCCGCCGTAGTCGACCGTGATGTTGCCGCGGCCCCTCGAGACGGGTGTCGCGGGCAGGCACGACTGGATCCCATCGCCCGCCGATCGAGACCGCGAACACGCCTTCAGGCACGCCCGCATCGTGGTACGTCGCCATGAACGAGGATGCGAGCGACAGGTCTCGGGCCGAACCGTGGTCGTGCACGTCGTCGGCGAACTGGTCGAGCGCTCGCTCGGCGCCGTCGAGCACCAGCTCGTGGAGCGGCTGTCGCGACAGGAGATCGGCGCCTGTCGCGATCGTGTCGCCCTGATGAGGCGAGGCGATCGTGACGAGCCGCACGTCCGGCGGCAGGGTTCCTCGCGTCGGAGGCGATCTGCAGTGCCCGCAACGCCACGACACCGCCTTGCGAGTGGCGCGATCACGTCGATCGGCGCACCGGGGTTCGCGGCAGCGACCGCCGCGACGACGTCGCGAGCCGCGTCGGCGACACCGTCGAGGGCCGCCTGGCTGTCGGTCGACGTATAGGTGGTGGTGTCGAGCGTCGCGAACGGCGAGCCCGTCGAGGCCGGCGTCTTCCCGCCGCTGTAGGAGAACCGCATCACCCGGTCGGCGGGCACGCCCGTGGACGCGAGGTCGACGCTGTCGATGCCGGCGCCGTTTCCACTTGAGGAGCCGAAGCCGGCCACCAACACGACCAGATGGCTGCTTGCGCTCTGCTGCATCACCGTCGCCACAGCGCCCGCAGCCGTGCAGTGCGCTTGCGCGCGGTACCACTGCCAGGTCGCATCGGCCACGCCCGCGAGGTGGACGGGCACGGACATCGCACTCGAGTAGTGGACAGCGAGACGCACGATCTGTGCCGGGTCGACCGTCGATCGCAGCCACGCACCGACCGACGCTCCGATGCCACCTCCGCCCGGAGTCGACAGCTCGTCGTCGAACGCATCGCGGATCATCTCGCCGAACCGACGCTGGGCTTCGGTCTCGCCCTCGGCGGGCACGAGGTGCACGCTGAACGCGGCCCCGCGCAGCACCACCTCGGGATCGATGTACGTGTCACCCGACCGCACGCCGAAGTGCAGCGAGTCTCGCCGCCGTCCCGACGATCGTGCCGCGCACGACCTCCTGCCCTTCGACGACATCGATCGAGGCAAGGAAGGAGTAGCTCGTGCGCAGGCCGTCGGGATGCCGGACGACGACGTGGAGCGTGCCGCCCACCTGACCGGCGAACTCGACCACGCCCTCGGCCGCCGCGGTCACGGGCATGCCGGGCGCGGTGCCGTAGTCGATGCCGCGATTTCCCGCGGCCCACTTGGCGGGCGGCGGCCTGAAGTGGTCGATGATCGGCGCGTCGACCGGTGGTTGAGTAGTCCGGGGTTGACCTTGCGTCGTCAGCCGCTGCCGGCGCGGCAGCGAGTGACGAAGCGAGCAGGACGTTCAGGACGAGCAGAATTGCGGCGAACAGCGCTCGGCGCACCGGCTTCCCCCATGGCGAAGGTCATCGCAGGGGAAGCGAGTGGGACGAACGTATCAGCCGAGCTCCCGGTCGTCCGGCCGAGAGGCGGGCCCGCAGGTGGAGCACGGCCTTCGTGTGGATCTGGCACACCCGGCTCTCCGTGACGCCGAGCACCAGGCCGATCTCGGCGAGGGTCAGGCCCTCGTAGTAGTAGAGCGTCAGGACGATCTTCTCGCGCTCGGGCATCGTGTTGATCGCGGTGGCGAGGATGTGACGCATCTCCTCGACCTCGTAGCTCGCAACCGGTCCTTCCCGCGATCGGGGATCGTGTCGCCGAGGGTCGCGGCCTCGGTGCGGTCGCCGACCGAGAGCGTCTCGTCGAGCGCGACGATGCCGAGTAGCGAGATCTGGCCGAGCGTCGCTTGCAGCTGCTCGGGCGTCACCCGCATCTCGGCCGCGAGCTCGTCGTCGGTCGGGCTGCGGTGCAAGGTGGCCTCGAGCTTCATGAAGGCCTTCTCGAGGGAGCGCGCTTTGGCCCGCACTGACCGCGGCACCCAATCGATCGACCGCAGCTCATCGAGGATGGCGCCTTTGATGCGCGAAATCGTGTAGGTCTCGAACTTGTAGCCCCGGGAGAGGTCGAACTTCTCGATCGCGTCGATCAACCCGAAGATCCCGTAGCTCACGAGGTCGGCCTGGTCGACGCTCTGGGGAAGTCCGGCGGCGACGCGAGCCGCCACGTATTTGGCAAGTGGGGAGTAGTGCAGGATCAGTCGGTCACGGAGGTCGCGCCTCTCGGAGCGCTTGAACTCTTCCCAAAGCCGATCGATCTCACTGGGCGCGCTCGATGGCGCCTCAGGCTCGGGGATGGGTGGCTCCGTGGACAACACGGAGACGCTCTTTGGAGACATGCGTGTATCTCTGAGTGGTCGCGAGGTTGGAGTGGCCCAGGAGCTCTTGGACGGCTCTCAGATCGGCACCACCGTCGAGAAGATGAGTCGCGAAGCTGTGTCGCAGCGCATGCGGGTGGGTCGGGGCGGCGGCGCGGCGGTCGATGATCCGCCGGACATCGCGGGGTGTGAGGCGCGCTCCCCGCCGGTTCAGGAAGGCCGCATCGGGCGGCGTCGCCTCGGTGACGAGGCGCAAACGGCCCTTTCGCAGCCAGCCGGTCACCGCATCGACTGCCGGCTCGCTCATGGGCACTCGGCGCTGCTTCGACCCCTTCCCCCACACCGTCACGGTCAGGGCGGCGCAGTCGAGGTCGCCAGGCGTCAGCCCGCACAGCTCGGCGACCCGGAGACCGCTGCCGTACAAGAGCTCGAGCACCGCATCGTCGCGAAGGCGGATCGCGTCGTCGTCACCGTCGACCGACGCCGGCGGTTCGTCGAGGAGCACCTTGAGCTCGTCACCGCGGAGCACTCGAGGGAGTCGAGAGTCGCCCTTCGGCGCGTGGAGGCTCGCCGCCGGGTCGACCGCGACGCGGCCCGTGCGTGCGAGCCACGCGAAGTACCGGCGCAGCGCCGAAGCCCGCCGCGCGATCGTGCGCGGTGCGTAGCGGCGGGTGGAGAGGTAGGCGAGGTAGCGGCGCAGCGTGATGCGATCGACCCGCTCGGGACCAGAGAGTGCCGCGCGCTCGGCCCATTCGACGAACGACGCGAGGTCGCGGCCGTATGCCTCTCGCGTCGCCGGCGAGACGGAGGTGAGCGACTGCTCGAACGCCTCGCACTGCCACGTCGAGGAGTGCGGGGACATGACCGCACGGTACCGGGCACCCTGCCGCGTTCGTCGATCATGCGCCCGCCGATCATGCGGATGTCCACCAGGCTCCATTGCGCGCGATGAGCCCGCCCGATTCGAGTCGTTCGACGGCGAGCGCGGCTTCGGTCAACGAGAGACCGGACGCGCGCATGATCATCTCGATGTCGAGCGAGTCGCCTCCACCGAACAGCTCGAGGACCGGACGGTCTTCGCGATCGACGTGCGCGCGACGTCGTCCTGCGGGGCCGCGCTCGGCGGCGCTGAGGCCGAGCGCAACGAGCACGTCGAGCGCATCTCTCACCGGGCAACACCCGTCGTAGATGAGCTGGTTCGTGCCCTCGGATGCGGCGCTCGCCACCGACCCCGGCACTGCCATCACTTGGCGGCCGCGGATGATCGCTTCCTTCACGGTCAGCATCGACCCGCCGGCAGCGTGGGACTCGACGACCACGACGAGATCGGCCAGTGCCGCGATCATCCGATTGCGCGGTGGGGAAGCGCCACGCTGATGGCGGCGCGCCGGGCGGAGCCTCGGACAGCAGCACGCCTGCACGCGGCAACGGCTGCCCACAGCGCGCCGTTCGCTCGCGGATACGGCACGTCGAGCCCGCTGCCGACGACACCGATCGGGGCGGCCCCTCGCGCGGCGAGCGCGCCGGAATGCGCAGCGCCGTCGATGCCACGCGCGAGACCGGACACGACCGCGACGCCGGCCTCGGCGAGCTCGCAGCCGAGGCGTCTGGCCATCTCGAGCCCCGGCGCGGTCGCGGCGCGAGTGCCGATCACCGCCACCCGCGCCGGCGCGGCGATCGTCGACTCGTCGCCGAGCACGAAGCAGACCGCGGGCGCCTCGTGGTCCGCAGCCAGATCGGGCGGATACCCCGGCTCTCCTCGCACGAACACCCGCATGCCGGCCTCGTCGGCCTTCACGAGCAGAGAGGAGGGGTCGGTGCGACTCGCCGCCCGAGCCCAGAGCGCGGCGCACACGTGCTCGGTCGCGGCCGCAGGCGGCGGCGACCCGAGGGTCGTCGGCCGCGATGTCGCGCTGGACCGCGCGCGATGCTGCGGCCGGCGCCCACCGGGCGAGGAGGGCGTTGAGGCGTCCCGGACCCATCATCGGCAGCGCGGCGAGCGCCACCGCGGAGGCCCGATCGCTCGGACCATCGGCTCCGGCGCTCATCGCAGCGTGCCGTCGTGGGCAATGGGCTCGACGCGCAGCTGGAGCGCGACCGCGACGTGCCCGTCAGAGATCACGTCGTCGCCACCGTGGAGGTCGCACAGAGTACGAGACACCCGTCGCACCCTGTGGAGACCGCGGCCCGACAGTCGGCCGGCCTCGAGCTCTCGACGAAGCAGCGCCGCCGCCGCCGCGCTCAACGGAGCGAGCTCGTCGAGCCGGGCGGCGTCGATGTCGGCGTTCGCCTCGACGCCTCGTGACCGTGCGATCTGCCGCGCTTGCGCGACCCGCGCCGCGACCGTCGCCGAGGGCTCGCCACCGCAGGGCCCCATGAGCTCGTCGACGCTCGGCCGCATGATGGGCACTCGCAGATCGAAGCGATCGATGAGGGGGCCCGACACGCGCCGGATGTAGCGGTATCGCGCGGCTTCGCTGCACGGACACGCACCGGGAGGCCCGCCCTCGCCGCACGGGCACGGGTTCATCGCCGCGACGAGCAGGACCTTCGCGGGGAAGCAGACGCTCGCCTTCGCCCGACTCACGCGCACGACGCCCTCCTCGAGGGGCTGCCTGAGCCCGTCGAGCACGGGTGCGATGAACTCCGCGAGCTCGTCGAGGAACAGCACCCCATGATTCGCGAGGCTGAGCTCTCCGGGCCGCATCGATGCGCCGCCACCGCCGACGAGCGAGACCATCGACGAGCTGTGGTGAGGGGCGCGAAACGGCGGGCGCGATACGAGCCCGCCGCGCGGGAGAGGAACGCCCGCCGCGGAGTGAACGATCGTGGCCTCGAGCGCCTCAGGCGGGCTCAAGGGGGCGAGCAGCCCGGGCAGTCGAGTGGCGAGCATCGTCTTGCCCGACCCCGGCGGCCCGACCATGAGGAGGTGATGCCCACCGGCCGCCGCGACTTCGACGGCGAGACGGCCGAGCTCATGCCCTCGCACCTCGCGCAGATCGGGACCCGGCACGCACGGCTCGGGAACATCGGCGCGCAGTGGCTCAGGCCACTCGCACTGCTTGCGGAGCGCTTCGACGAGGCGGGCGAGCGTCGGCGCGACTCGCACACCACCTCGATGCGCGAGCCCGGCCTCGGTCGCGCAGTCGGGCGGAACGACGATGTCTCCGGCAGGCATCACCGCGGACAGGGGGACGATGCCCGGCACGCGGCGCAGTGCACCGTCGAGACCGAGCTCCGCGAGGAACGACAGCCCGTCGATGGCCGCCGCGTCGAGCTGGTCGTCGGCCACGAGCACACCCACGGCGATGGCGAGGTCGAGGCCCGACCCACCTTTGCGCAGACCGGACGGAGCGAGGTTGACCGTGATGCGCTTCAGCGGCCATGCGAGGCCGCTCGACATCACGGCGCTGCGGACCCGGTCTCGGGACTCCCGGCACGCAGCATCGGGGAGCCCGACGATGGTGAAGGCCGGGAGCCCGTGAGAAACATGGACTTCGACAGAGACAGCGTGGCCCTCGACACCGAGGAGCGTGGCGGCAGGAACGGTGGCGAGCATGAGCCCTCCCGATGTGCGCGATGCGCACGCAGCTACGAAGCGCGAACGGATGAGGGAAGGCAGGGTCACGGTACGGGGAGGGTGTGACATTCCCGGGCAGGGCGCTCGCCAGGTGCTTTGCGGGGCATCCCCCACCGCGCATGGGCCATTCGGCCAATCTCAACTGATGGCCCTCAAGACCATCGCCGTCGCACCGACAGGGGACCCGTGGAGTTCGAGGGTGTCCCTGTTCGCGTCCCGACGGGTCGTCGGCCGGTGACCCGCAAGCTCGTCGCCCTCGTCGCTGGAGGGCTGCTCGTGCTGGCTCTCACGGCGTGCATGTCGACCGACGAGTCGAGCGTCTTCATGCGCATCAACGACCTTCGGGCCCAGAACGGCCTGCCCGCCCTGCTGCCCGACAGCGAGCTCGTCGCCAAGGCTCAGGCGCACAGCCAGCTCATGGCCACCCAGCAGCAGCTGTTCCACAGCACCTTGCGAGACGGTGTCAGTGGCAACCCGCGCCGGATGGGCGAGAACGTCGCGTATGCGGGATCGGTCGACCAGGCCTACCAAGCCCTCCTCAACTCCCCGCCTCACTTCGCCAACATGGTGGACGGCACGTTCAACCGTGTGGGCGTCGGCGTCTACGTCGGCTCCGACGGGCGGGTGTGGGTCACGATGGACTTCGCCCAGCGCTGAGCCGAGCACCGATCCCAGCACCAGTCGGCCACGTGGGCTGACTACCGTCTCGCCCACATGCCCAAGTCGTCCAGCGAGCAGGTCACCGACCGCGTGCTCCGGCTTGCCGCGTACATCGCGCATCAGCGTGAGTTCACGCTCGACCGGGCGACCCTCGACGTCGAGGGCTACCCGGACGCACCCCGCAACTCTGACCAGTCGCTGCGCGCCGACGAGAAGGGCTACGACGCGCTCCGCAGCCGCTTTCGCCGCGACCTCGAGGTGCTGAGGGCCGAGTTCGGGATCGAGGCGCCATACGACCCCGAGCGCGCCCGCTACCAGCTGCGCGCTCCGTTCTTCAACCCGAGCGAACGGCTCGCGCTCGTCGCCGCCGCAGGTGCGGTCGTCATCACGCTCGAAAGCGACGCCGACTCCGACCCTGAGGCGCTCGGCTCTGCAGTCGATGACGACCGCGCGGAGGTCTTCCTCACGGTGACGCCGGACGCGCTGACGCTGCTGAGGGCGCAGCGGGCGGGCCTGCCCGTCACCTTCACCCACAACGGCAAGGCCCGACGATTCGAGCCGTGGGCCGTCGGCACCTGGCGGCGCCATTGGTACGTGGTGGGCAACGATCTCGACAGCGGCCCCGGCCGGCGGTTTCGCATCGACCGCATCACCGACCTGCAAGTGACGGAAGGCCACTTCGAAGTCCCCGAGGAGTTCGACCGGATCACGGCCTTCGACATGGATCCCAACACGTGGGGCCAGGACCCCCGGGTGCGCGTACGCATCGAGGTCGAGAATGAATTCGCGGACCGGCTGGCAGACGCAGTCGGTGGCGAGGTCATCACACACGGGCCACCCACCGCGACGGTGGAGGTCGACTCGGCGAACAGAGACGCGCTGATTGACCGGCTACTCGAGTTCGGGCCGCGGGCGCGCGGTCGTGTCGCCCCCGCAGGTCGTCGACGAGGTCGTGGCGTTCGTGCGGGCGATGGCGGAGGGTGCGTGATGGCGCTGCGCTCGCATGATCGGTTCGAGGTCTTGAAGGCGGTCCTCGCGATGGCCGAGGAGCAGGGCGGTGTGTCGATCGCCGACGCCGCGACGAGCCTCGGGATCAGCCGGGACGCACTGTTGTCAGTGCTGTCGCCGATGCTGCACATCTCTTTCCGCGCCCAGACCGACGACGAGATGATCGACACCACCTACGCGTTCGAGCTCGACGAAGAGAACGATCGCCTGTCGGTGGATCAGTCGCACTGGCTGCGCGACATGAGATCGCTGCCCCCGAGCCCCGCGACGGCGCAGCGCCTGGTGCTCGCAGGTCTCGTGGTCAAAGGCACCTCGACGACTCCGGATGCCGCGGTCGATGCCGCCCTCGACAAGCTCGAGGCGCTGAGCGGCGACCTCGTCGTCGTGATCCCCGAGCCGCCGTGCCTCGAAGCCGTGCGTGACGGCGTCGAGGAGGAGACGACGGTCGAATTCCGGTACGCGAAGTCCGCATCCACCGCGGTGACCGCGCGCGAGATCGAGCCGTACAAGGTCTTCCGTCAGTGGGGCTCGTGGTACGTGATGGGAAAGGACCTCGGAGACGGCGCCATCAAGTACTTCCGCATCGACCGCATGCTCGACGCGGCGATGTCGCGGACGCGCTTCCATCCTCCGAGTGATGTGGAGGTGCCCGACCGACTTCCCGTCGAGCACCTGCTGCACCACGTGACGGTGAGGGTTCCGGAGCGGCTGCGCAACCTGCTGACCGACGACTACAGCATCGATGAGATCAGGGATCTCGGCGACGGCATGGTCGAGGTCCGCGTTGGTGTGCTCGGCGAGGAGCGACTCGATCACCTGCTGCTCCGTCTCGGCCCGAAAGCGCAGTGGCTCGACCCCGCGCTCGACGAGCGGCGCCGCACTGTCGCCCGCGAGCTGCTGGCCGCGTATCGATCATGACGGTTCGGCGCGCCGCGGCGCTCCTTGCCACCGTCGCGGCGCTGACGGTGCCCGCCGCGTGCTCGACGACGACCATCGAGCCGCTCGCCCCACCAGCGAGCTCGACGACGATCCCCCAGGCGCCGACCGGCAGGGTCGTGGTGCTCGCGGCGACACCCATCGCGGCGACGATCGCACTCCTAGGCAACGGCTTCACGACGGCGAACCCCGGAGTCGAGGTCTCGGTGACGACTGGGAGCGCAAATGGACTCGTCAACCAGGTCGGTGGCGGGCTCGCCGGTGATGTGTTCGCGAGCGTCGGGAGCCCCGCGGTCGACCAGCTCGCGATGGAGGGACACCTCGCCGTGCAGCCCTTCGTGTTTGCACGTGACCCCCTCGTGCTGATCGTGCCGCCGGGCAACCCCGAAGGTCTCACTGGCATCGAGGACCTCGCGAGCGCGGATCGCTCGATCGCGCTGTGCAGCCTCGACTCTGCGTGCGGCCAAGCGTCGGACGCGGCGCTGATGCGGGCCGGCATCACCGCGAGCCCCGATGTGCTGGCAACCGACGGCGCCACCGTCGTGCAGGCTGTCGCAACCGGTCGAGCCACCGCGGGCCTCGCCTACCGCACAGATGTGACCGCGTCCGTGAGCTTCCTCGATCTCGGCCTCGACCTGCAGGCCCACGTGCCCGCGATCGCCGTCAAGCTCGCCTCGTCGACGAACCCCGGCGCTGCGGACGCGTTCATCGCGTACCTGTTCACCCCCGAGGCGAAGCAGCAGCTGGCGACGATCGGGTTGGTGCCTCCACCTGCGCAACCTCCACCTGCGGAACCTCCGGCTGGCGAACCTCCGGCGGGTGGCTGATCACCAGTTGAGCGCGACCTGCAGCTGACCCTCGACTGCCTCCGCGCGGATCACGGTCGCTCCGCGTACGACGTCATCGGCCTCGATCTGGATCTCGACGACGTCGCCGACGTCGAGGCGAGTCGACACCGGCACGAAGCAGCGCGCGCCGTGCAGGCTGCGGTCGATCATGCGAGCTGGCACCGAGCGTCCGCCCACATGGATCACGATCGCCCGATCAACGGGAATCCGCGCGTGGCGGCGGCGCTGCACCTCGACGGGGACCTCGAGCGCCTCGAGCCGCCAACCCGGAGTCGGCCGCGCTTCGATGCCCACCAGTCGTGTGCGGCAGATGCGAGCGCCATACTTCGCACCCCACGACACATGGACGGTGTCGCCCGGCGACGGCTGTGATGCAACCAGCTTGCGGGGCGCCGCGACGAGCAGCGTGGGGCCGTCACCCTCATGGACCCGCGACGGATACTCGGTCGGGTCCTCTCGGACGAGCACGCGAATGGTCGTGCCCGCGGCGGGCCACTCGGTGCTCTCCAGCGTGGGCATGTCTCTACCTTGCCGCGCGAGCACCGTCCGAGACAATGATGCTCCCATGCCGACTCCGATCCATCTCAGGGCGAAGCCAGGTGATTACGCCTCAGCGGTGCTGTGCCCGGGCGACCCGCGACGGGCCGAACACATCGCAAAGACGTTCTTCGATGCACCTCGGCTCGTGAACGAGGAGCGGGGGATGCTCGGCTTCACGGGCACGTTCGAGGGCCGGCCGATCTCGGTGCAAGCGAGCGGCATGGGATGTCCGAGCGCGGCGATCGTCTACGAGGAGCTCGTCATGCACGGCGCCGAGCGCATCGTCCGCGTCGGCACGTGCGGCGCCCTCCAGCCGTCGATGCAGATGGCCGACGTCGTGATCGCGGTGTCGGCGACACCTCAGGACCGCACGGCGTCGAGCTATGTGGGAGGCGAGCCCCACGCGCCGACCGCCGACTGGACCCTCGTCGAGAAGGCAGTCGACGCGACGCGACGCGAAGGCCTCCGGTTCCACGTCGGCCCGATCGTGTCGAGCGACGTGTTCTACGACCCCGACACCGGCCGCCACGCGCGTTGGGCCGAGCGCGGCAACCTCGCGGTGGAGATGGAGGCGGCAGTGCTCTACACGATCGGCGCGCTGCGCAAGGTGTCCACGCTCGCGGTGCTCACCGTGAGCGACTATCTGTACACCGGCATGTTCGAACGGATCAGCGACGAGGAGCTGCGCGTGGGAGTCGACCGAATGACCGAAGTGGCAGCACGGGCGGCGGTGGCGTCGTGAATCGACAGGTGAACCCCACGTCCATCGCTCCCCCGGCCGCCGCGTATGCCCATGCCGTGCTCTCCGAGGGCACGCTGACCTTGCTCCACACGGCGGGCGTCGTGCCGATCGCGCCCGATGGCACAGTCCCCGAGGGCCTCGACGCCCAAGCGAAGGTCGTGTGGCTGAACATCGAGGCGATCCTGGCCGAGGCGGGCTTCGAGATCACCGACATCGTGTCGATGACCACCTATGTCGTCGCGGGGGCGAACGTCTCACTGGTGATGGCGGCCCGCGATGCCGCGATGAAGGACCATCGATCGGCATCGACGCTCGTCTACGTCCCCGCGCTCGCTCGTCCTCAATGGCTGGTGGAGGTCACGGTCGTCGCCGCCCGGTAGACGCGCTACACCATCGGCCATGAGCAACCCTCTCGCGCGCTTCGACCTGTCCGGGAAGGTCGCCCTCGTGACCGGCGGAAGCCGCGGGCTCGGGCGATCGATGGTGCTGGCCTTCGCGGGATGCGGTGCCGACGTGGTGATCGCCAGCCGCAAGCTCGACTCGTGCGAGGACCTCGCGGCCGAGGTCGAGAAGACGACGGGACGGTCAGCGCTCCCGGTGGCGTGCCACGTGGGCGACTGGCAGCAGCTCGACGCGCTGGCGGCCGCGGCCTACGACCACTTCGGCCATGTCGACATCCTCGTGAACAACGCCGGCATGTCGCCTCTGTACGACGCGGTCGTGAACGTCACCGAGCCGTTGTACGACAAGGTGCTCGACGTCAACCTCAAGGGCCCGTTCCGCCTGAGCGCGCTCGTCGGCACGCGCATGGCGGAGGGTGACGGCGGATCGATCATCAACATCTCGAGCGTCGCGGCGATCCGTCCGACGGCCGACGTCATCCCGTACTCGGCCGCGAAGGCGGGTCTCGAAGCGATGACGATCGGGTTCGCGAAGGCGTTCGGTCCGAAGGTGCGGGTGAACTGCATCGAGGCCGGACCGTTCCTCACCGACATCTCCAAGGCCTGGGACCTCGAGGCGTTCAGCGAGCGGGCCAAGCTGACGATGCCGTTGCAGCGCGGCGGCGAGCCCGACGAGGTGGTGGGCGCGGCGTTGTACTTTGCAAGCGACGCCTCGAGCTTCACCACAGGGGCGATCCTCCGCGTCGACGGAGGTTCCGCATGACCATCGCCACTCGAACCCTCGGCACGCAGGGCTTGCAGGTCTCAGAGCTCGGGCTCGGATGCATGGGGATGAGCCAGTCGTACGGCACGGGCGATCGCGACGAATCGATCGCGACGATCCACCGGGCACTCGACCTCGGCGTCACGTTCCTCGACACCGCAGATGTCTACGGGCCGCACACCAACGAAGAGCTCGTCGGCGAGGCGATCAAGAGTCGCCGCGACGAGGTGATCCTCGCGACGAAGTTCGGCATCTCGCGCGACACGCACGATCCGGCCAAGCGGGCGATCAAGGGGCATCCCGATTACGTGCGCAGCGCGTGCGACGCCTCACTGCGCCGGCTCGGCGTGTCGCACATCGACCTCTACTACCAGCACCGCGTCGATCGCGCTGTCCCCATCGAAGACACCGTCGGGGCGATGGCCGAGCTCGTGCAGGCGGGAAAGGTGCGCTACCTCGGCCTGTCCGAGCCAGGTGTCGACACCGTGCGGCGAGCACACGCCACCCACCCGATCAGCGCGCTGCAGAACGAATGGTCTCTCTGGGAGCGGAGCCTCGAGGATGGCGTGCTGCCCGTCGCCCGCGAGCTCGGCATCGGGATCGTTCCCTACAGCCCACTCGGTCGGGGCTTCCTCACGGGCCAGGTGAAGTCCCCCGACGACTTCGACAGGGACGACTTCCGGAGAGGACTGCCGCGCTTCCAAGGCGAGAACTTCGACAAGAACCTCGAGCTCGTCGAGAAGGTGAAGGACCTCGCGCTCGCGCGAGGGATCTCCGCGAGCCAGCTCGCGCTCGCGTGGGTGCTCGCGCAAGGTGATGACGTCGCGCCGATCCCGGGCACAAAGCGGAGGCTCTACCTCGAAGAGAACGTCGGCTCGGCCGATGTGCAGCTCACTCGCGACGACCTCGCCGAGCTCGACGCGATCGTGCCGGCGGCTGCGGGCGAGCGATACCAGGACATGGCGTTCATCGGCGGCGACACTCCCGCGAAGGAGGGCGACGGATGATCAAGCGGGTCGGCAAGAACCTGTCGGTGCTGACCGCTGACGTGCCCGACGAGAGCGCGCAGCTCGAACGCGACGGCTACACCGTGATCCGCGACGTGCTCACGCGAGACGAGATCGACGCCATCGCCAGTGAGATCGCCGATGCCTTCGAGCGGTTTCCGGCGGAGCGCGGCCGCGAAGACAAGGACGAGTTCCGCTACGAGATGCTCAACCGAGGACCCGCGAGCCAGGCCGCAGTCGGGCACGCGCGCATCCTCGAGGTCATCGAGCCGCTGCTCGGCGACGACTGCCACGTGATCGCCAACACGGCGTGGCGCAACCCTGCGGACTTCGGCGGCGGCCCTTGGCACTGCGACGCCGGCCCGCACGTGCCGCGGCCCGAAGGCATCGAGTGGGACGACCGCATCCCCTATCCGGTGTTCGCGGTCGGTGCGCACGTCATGTTGAAGGACTGCCCGGCATCGTGTGGACCGACGGCGGTCGTGCCGGGCTCGCATCGATCGGGCCGGCTCGCGCCGTTCGACCGCCTCACCGATCCCGACCTCACCTACGACGGCCGCCCGCCGGCGCTCTTGGAGGCCGAGGCCGGCGACGTCGCGCTGTTCGTGTCCGACGTGTGGCACCGCGGCACTCCGGCGAGCGGCGGCGACGGCAGGCTGTTCCTGCAGGTCCACTACGGCCGGCGCGACATCGCGCAACGCATCCGCACGACCGCCGAGGTGAACCACCTGTCACCCGAGGCGATCGAGCGTGCGCAGACCCCGCGCGAGCGGGACTTGGTCGGCCTGCACTACCCCTACTTCTACGACGGGTAGAGCCTCCTCGGCACGGGCCGGACCGCGCGGCCTAGCGTCCGACTGCGCGCGCGCGACCGTGTGGGCGGCTACCGGAAGGAGCAGGCATGGGTTTGAGGCCACGGAGGGCGGTTCGTCGACGGAGGCGTCGGGCGAGACGTCGGATCATGCTCGCCGGCGGCATGGTCGTGTTCGGCGTGCACAAGATGTCGCAGAGCCAGGCCAAGCAGATCGAAGAGCACACTGGCGTACCGCCTGAGGAGCTCGAGGACGAGGATCTCGAAGCGGCGATGGCAGAGCTCAACATCCCAAAGCAAGAGCTCACCGACGAAGACCGCGAGCAGGAGCCGGCACCGACGACTAGAGGTACCCGCCGCTCCTCCTGAACGCTGAAGGCCCCGCCCCGCTCGCCGTGGGCGGGGTCTTCGCTCTTCTCTCCTGTCGTCAGCTCCGTCTGCGCAGGCCGCGGAACGGCCGAACGACGAGCTCGCCGGTCGCACGGCGGATGAGCACGTTGCGCATCGGACGCGACGTGGCTCCCTCGATCGCCATGCCCGCTCCATCGTCCAGGAGGTGGCGGGCAAGGTCGATCGCGGCCTGCGACATGTGGCCGCCTGTGCGCCACTGCGCCAGCACGACGACCGGCTCGCCGTGCTCGAGATACGTGCGTCCGACGATGCTCATAGGCACCGGAGCCTCATGTCACGAGGCTAAGCCCGCCAGATGCGCAGGACGTTGTCGGGCAGCCGAAGCTCGGCGTAACCCGACGGATGCGCGGCGAGCAACGCGGTGTGCAGGTCGGCGACGAAGTCGTCGAGACGATCGCCGAAGAGGTGCGGCGCGGTCGATGACGACGAGAGGGCCTGCGCGACCAAGTCCTCGACCGGGCGTTGGAGGACACGCCCGTCGGGCACGGTGACCACGACCGCGGGCAGGAAGCCCACCGCCTGGAAGACCTCGTCCTCGCCGTCAGGCGACGTGTTGCGGATCGTCTGGCCGGCACGTCGGTCCTCGCCGAGGTAGCGGACCCGCACCTCGTCGACCACTTCGTTCGAAGGCCCGTACCCCGGCGCGTCGATCTGGACCGCCGCGCCGCCAGGTTCGAGCATGGTGCGCACCGCGGCTGCGACCCGCGGGCGATCCATCCAGTGGAACGACGCGGCGAACGTCACCACACGAAACGTGCCGAGCCCCGCGGGCAGAGCCTCCGCTCGCTCCTTCACGAACCGCGCATTGACGATGTGCTGCTCCGCGGCGCGGCCCTCCGCCTCGGCGATCATCCCTCGATCGGGGTCGAGCCCGACGACCTCGTCGAAGAGGTGCGCCAGCAGCAACGTCGCTCGGCCCGGTCCGCACCCCGCATCGAGCAGTCGACCGTGGCCGTCGAGCCCGAGCGCGTCCCGCATCGCGTCGACGAGCCCGGGCGCATACGGCGGACGGCCCTGCTCGTAGTACGGCGCGCACCCCTCGAACAGTGTCTCGTCCCACTCCCAGGTCTCCCAGGTCATGGCCGGCTCAGTAGCGGATCTCGGCCATCACAGCGAAGTGGTCGGACGGGTCTACGCCGTCGAGGCCGGCCGTGCCGAGCACCTCGCACCGCAGTGGGTGGCCCGCGCCCCTCGACCGCGGCCACGCCGAGAGGACGTAGTCGATGCGGCGGTCAGGGAGGAGTCCCGCCGCGGCCCACCTGTTTCGCCTCGACCACGTGTGGCCGGGCCCGCCCTCGGAGGCGACATCCCACGCGTCGTAGAACACGAGGCCCGGTGCGGCCGTCTGCATGTGGCCGGTGAGCATCCGCATCTCGTCGGTGTCGGGGCCGGCGTTGAAGTCACCGCAGACCAGCACGGGGTGCGCGGCGCTGCCGGTCTCGTTCACGTACTCCGCGAGCTCGCGCACCTGGGCCTGCCGCACGTGGCTGAGGTCGGGTCGCCAATCCAGCATCACGACGAACATGTCGATCGCTCCGCGCGGCCCGTCGATGCGCACGAACTGCACGAGCCCGCCGTCTCCCCCATCGAACCCGGTGAGCTTGCGGCTGCCGGTGTCGGTGACCGGCCACCGCGACAGCACCGCGGTGCCGCTTTCGAGCGCCGCGGGCTCGAACCACTCGATGCACGGCGTGTAGATCAATCCCAGCCGGGAGGCGATCTCGGCGATCGGCTCGTGACCGACGGCGCGCCACACCTCCTGCATGGCGATGATGTCCGCGTCCATGCCCCGCATCAGCTGCTCGATGCGCGCGAAGCGCGCTTCCCATGGCCCGGAGTTGGCCCAGACGTTCCACGAGACGACGCGCGCGCGTGTCTCGATCAGAGGGCCGTACGGCTCGAGAGGATCGGGCGCCATGAGGAGAGCATCGCATCCCGCGCTGACCGAGCGCTCAACGGACGAGCTCGCCCGACGCGATCACCGCGCACGCGAGTGCCATCCCCGGTCTCGAGGCGAGATGGATGTAGGTCGGCGCGTCGAGGATCACCGCATCGGCTCGCGAGCCACGGCCGAGCCAGCCGAGCTTCTGGCTGTCGCAGTGCGAGAGCACCCCCGCGCGTCGCGGCCCACACCGCTTCCTCGGGCGTCATGTGCATGTCGCGCACCGCCAGGGCGATGCAGAAGGGCACCGAGCTCGTGTAGCTCGACCCCGGGTTGCAGTTGCTGGCGAGGGCGACGGTCACCCCCGCGTCGAGCGCACGTCGAGCGTCGGGATACGGCTGTCGCGTCGAGAAGTCGCTGGCCGGCAGGAACGTGGCGACCGTCTCGCTCGCCGCGAGGGCATCCACGTCGTCGTCGGACAGATAGGTGCAGTGGTCAGCCGAAGCCGCACCCTCCTCGACCGCGAGCTGCACGCCCGGCCCGAGGCCGAGCTGGTTCGCGTGCACCCGCAGACCGAGGCCAGCGGCGCGACCGGCCCGCAGGATCTGGCGCGACTGGTCGACATCGAAGGCACCGATCTCGCAGAAGACGTCGATCCACTTGGCGAACGGCGCGCAGGCCGAGAGCATCTCGCCGCACACCAGGTCGACGTAGGCGCCGACGTCATCGAGGTGCTCCGGCGGCACGGCGTGCCCGCCGAGGAAGGTGACATCGTCGGTGAAGCCGGAGGCGATCTCGACGAGACGTCGCTCGTGCTCGACGTCGAGCCCGTAGCCCGACTTGATCTCGACGTGGGTCGTCCCTGCGAGGAGAGCCATACGCCTCCGGGCCGATGCAGCCGACGCGAGCTCCGCGGTGCTCGCCGCGCGCGTCGCGGTGACGGTCGTCGTGATGCCCCCTGCGGAGTACGGCGTGCCGGCCATGCGAGCGGCGAACTCCTCGCTGCGGTCACCCGCGAACACCAGGTGCGTGTGGCTGTCGACGAAACCGGGGATCACGCACCGTCCCTCCGCGCTCACGCGTTCGTCGGCGGCGACACCGGCCCTCTCGACCGCGACGACCGAGGTGCCGTCGATGACGAGCGCGGCGTCCCGCAGGATCCCGAGCGGGCCATCACCCACGATCGGGTCGTTCGTGACGAGGATCCCGATGTCGTCGACGACGAGCGTCATCGCTCGTGCCAGGCCTCGCGCACGGCTCGGTCGAGGTCGGCGGCGACGTCGATCGAGACGTGCCGACGGTCGCGCACGACCGCTTTGCCTCCGACCATCACGTCGGTGACGTCGGCCCCGGTACCTGCGAAGACGATCGCGCTCAGCAGGTCCTTCTGGTCGACACCGGCGAGCCGCACGGTGTCGACGCCGATCGTGACGAGGTCCGCGGGCGCACCAGGAGAGATGCCCACGACCTCTTCCCAGCCGAGCGATGCCGCCCCCGCGTGTCGCGGCGAGAAGCAGCTCAGAGGCCGAATGCGCGCCGCGCTGGCCGGTCGCGAGGCGGGTGTCGTGCTCCAGTGCCCGAGCCTCCTCGAGCATGTCGATCACCGCGTGCGAATCCGAGCCGAGCGCGAGCGCGACGCCGCCGTCACGCAACGTCTCGCTCGGCGCGATGCCATCGGCCAGGTCTCGCTCGGTCGTCGGGCACACGCACACGGTCGAGCCGCGGAGGTGGGCGATGTCGGCGGGCGTGACGTGAATGGCGTGCACGGCCGTGAACCGATCGCCCCCTGCGCCCGCGTCGTGCAGCACCTCCGTCGGTGTCATCCCGAACGCGTCGAGACATGCGGCATTCTCGGCCGGTTGCTCGCTCACATGTGCGTGGAGGACCGCTCCGCGCTCGTCGGCCCACCTCACGACCTCCTTCATCGCGGGCGGTGACACCGCTCGAACGCTGTGGATCGCCGCCCCAACGCGGACATCCGCGCTGCCCTCGATCGCTGCAGCGCGCGCCGCCCAGGCGTCCGCGCTGCCGTCGCCGAATCGCAGCTGCGTCCCTTCGAGCGGCTTGCCGACTGCTCCGTCGAGGTAGCACGCGTCGATCAGGGTGAGCCGGAGCCCGGCCTCGCGGGCCGCGGCGATCAAGGCGTGCCCCATCGCGTTGACGTCTGAGTAGCGCCGGCCGCTGGCGTCGTGGTGCACGTAGTGGAACTCGCCGACGCAGGTGATGCCGGCGAGCGCCATCTCCGCATACGTCGCCCGTGCGAGCGAGTGCAGCGTCTGAGGATCGAGACGCCCGGCGAGCTGGTACATCTGCTCCCGCCAGGTCCAGAACGAGCCCTGCGACCCCTGGGTGCGACCTCGCAACGCGCGGTGGAACACGTGCGAGTGCGCGTTGACGAAACCCGGAAGTGTCACGCCGGGGCGGCGCACGGCGGTCGAAGGGCAGATGCGCACCCCCGTCTGCACCGACGTGATGAGCCCATCGTCGATGTCGACGAGGACACCCGCCTCCACCGCGTCGCCGCCGCGCCACGCCCACTCACACCACAGCTGGATGCTCATCTCTCGTGCATCGGCACCCGAACGCCGCGCTCCGTCGCCACGTCGGCAGCGCGTTCGTATCCGGCATCGACGTGGCGGATCACTCCCATGCCCGGATCGCTCGTGAGCACACGCTCGAGCTTCTCGGCGGCAAGGTCGGATCCATCGGCCACGCACACCATCCCGGCGTGGATCGAGCGACCGATCCCCACTCCCCCGCCATGGTGGATGCTCACCCACGTGGCACCCGAGGCAGTGTTCACGAGCGCGTTCAGCAACGGCCAGTCAGCGATCGCGTCGCTGCCGTCGGCCATCGCTTCAGTCTCGCGGTACGGGGAGGCCACTGATCCCGAGTCGAGATGGTCACGACCGATGACGATCGGCGCCGAGACCTCTCCCGACCGCACCATCTCGTTGAACCGCAACCCGACGAGCGCGCGTTCGCCGTAGCCGAGCCAGCAGATGCGGGCGGGAAGCCCTTGGAACGCAACCCGCTCCCCCGCGAGGTCGAGCCACCGCGCCAGATGGATGTCGTCGGGAAGCACCTCACGAACGGCACGGTCGGTGGCGGCGATGTCCGCGGGATCCCCCGACAGCGCCACCCATCGGAACGGGCCCTTGCCCTCACAGAACAGCGGACGGATGTACGCGGGCAGGAAGCCCGGGTAGTCGAACGCCCGCTCGAAGCCGCCGAGCTTCGCCTCGGCGCGCAGGCTATTGCCGTAGTCGAACACCTCGGCGCCGGCATCGAGGAACCCGACCATCGCCGCGCAGTGCACGGCCATCGACTGGCGGGATCGACGCACGTACTCGGCGGGGTCGCGTGCCCGCATCTCGTCGGCGGCTTCCGCACTCAGGTCGTTCGGCACGTAGCTGAGCGGGTCGTGCGCACTCGTCTGGTCAGTGACGATGTCGGCTTCGAAGCCCATGTCGAGCAGCTTCGGCACGACGTCGGCGGCGTTGCCCATCAGGCCGATCGAGACCCGCGCGTCCGCCTTTCTTCGCGTCCTTGCAGCGCCGCACTGCGTCGTCCACCGAGTCGGCAAGCTCGTCGAGGTAACGCGTCTCGAGCCGGCGGTGGATGCGATGCGGGTCGACGTCGACGCACAGCGCGACGCCTCCGTTCATCGTGATGGCGAGTGGCTGCGCGCCGCCCATCCCCCCGAGCCCAGCGGTCAGCGTGATCGTGCCCGTCAGCGATCCACCGAACCGGCGCCGAGCGATCTCGGCGAAGCACTCATACGTGCCTTGGAGGATGCCCTGGGTGCCGATGTAGATCCACGACCCGGCCGTCATCTGCCCGTACATCGTCAGACCGAGAGCTTCGAGCCGGCGGAACTCCTCCCACGTCGCCCATTCCGGCACGAGGTTCGAGTTCGCGATCAGCACCCGCGGCGCCCACTCGTGGGTGCGGAACACGCCGACGGGCTTGCCCGACTGCACGAGCATCGTCTCGTCGCCTTCGAGCGTGCGAAGGGTCGACACCAGCGCGTCGAACGCTTTCCATGAGCGCGCCGCGCGGCCGGTGCCGCCGTACACGACGAGATCGTCCGGCCGTTCGGCGACCTCGGGGTCGAGGTTGTTCATCAGCATCCGCATCGCCGCTTCTTGGGGCCACGCCTTGCACGACAGCGCGTTGCCCCGAGGAGCGCGCACGGGACGGGCGCCGGCGCTCACGACAGCGGCCCGGTGACGGCCTCGACGGCGGTGAGCAGAGAGCCTGCGGCCACGAAGTCGGTGGCGGCTTCGAGCTCGGGGGTCAGCCATCGGTCGGGCCCAGGACCCGGCACGGTCGCGCGCAACGCGGTGATCGCGGCGCCCGTCGCCGCGGCTGGGCGCAACGGAGCCCGGAGCTCGATGCCGCGTGCCGCGGCGACCAGTTCGATGGCGAGCAACCGTCTGACGTTCACGACGACCGTACGAAGCTTGCGCGCTGCGGCCCAGCCCATCGAGACATGGTCCTCTTGCATCGCCGATGTCGGGATCGACGCAACGCTCGCCGGCGTGGCGAGCCGGCGGTTCTCGTCCACGAGTGCGGCCGCCGTGTACTGGGCGATCATCAGGCCCGAGTCGACGCCCGGCTCGTCCGCGAGGAACGCGGGGAGCCCGTGCGACCTCGCGGGATCGAGCAGCCGATCGAGCCTCCGCTCGGCCATCGATCCGAGATCGGAGAGCACGATCGCGAGAAAGTCGGCCGCGTCCGCGAGCGGCGCTCCGTGGAAGTTGCCGTTGGACGTGACCCGTCCGTCGGGCAGCACGACCGGGTTGTCGATCGCGGAGTCGAGCTCGCGCGCGACCACCCCCTCGACATAGGCCAGTGCGTCTCTGACGGCGCCGTGCACCTGCGGGGCGCACCGCAACGAATACGCGTCCTGCACCCGCGTGTCTCCGACGCGGTGCGACGAGACGATCGGCGAGCCCCCGAGCACTCGCCGCAGGTTGGCTGCGCTCACGGCCTGACCGGGATGGGGCCGCAACGCCAGGATCTCGGGAGCGAACACCGCATCGGTGCCGAGCAGCGCTTCCACGCTCATCGCCGCCGTGATGTCCGCGGCCACGAGGAGCGCGGACGTGTCGTGGCACGCGAGCGCGAGCATCCCGAGCATGCCGTCGGTGCCGTTGACGAGCGCGAGCCCCTCCTTCGCCTCGAGCGCGATCGGCTCGATGCCTGCCGCTCGCATCACATCGGCGCTGCCGCGACGTTCGTCGCCGACGACGACCTCCCCTTCACCGAGGAGGACGAGCGCGACGTGCGCGAGGGGCGCGAGGTCGCCGCTGCATCCGAGCGACCCGTGCTCGGGCACCCTCGGCGTGATGCCGGCCGCGAGCAGGTCGAGGAGTCGCTCGGCGAGCACCGGCCGCGCCCCGCTCCTCGCCATCGCGAGCGTGCGGGCCCGAAGCAGCATCATGGCCCGCACCACTTCCGGCTCGACCGAGTCGCCGAGCCCCGCCGCGTGGGAGCGGATCAGCGCGGCCTGCAGTCGGGCCCGCTGCTCGGGCTCGACGTAGACGTCGGCGAGCGACCCGAAGCCGGTCGACACTCCGTAGACGGGTTCGCCCGAGGAGGCGAGCCGCTCCACGATGTCCCGGGTCTCCTGCATCGAGGTTCGTGCGCCCTCGCCGAGCACGGCCCGCACGCCGTCCCGCGAGACGGCAACGATGTCGTCGATCGACAGGCCGGGGCCGTCGAGGACGACCTCGGTCATGAACTCTCGAGCCCCATCCGCTGCAGCGCTTGCGTGTACTCGTTCGCCTCGACCTGCTGATACTGCGCGATCCGCGCGGCGAGCTCGCGCACCTCCTTGGTGTTGGCGTGTGTCGCGGCGTAGGTCGCCATGTGCACACCGCCGAGATGGTGATCTCGCATCATGGTGAAGAACGCCTTGTCGAGGTCCTTCCCGGTCAGCGTTCCGAGCTGCGCGACCGCTTCTGAGGACTGCATGCCCGGCATCGCGCCGACCGGGCTCGGCATGCTCATCCATGCCATCGCCGAGCGGCCTTCGTCCCCGCGGCCATCGCCCCACCCGGCGAGCAGCGTGTCCATCACGCCGACCTCCCACCGCTGGTAGATCACGACCTCTCGGGCGAAACTCTGCGTCGTCGGGTCGGATTCGCGTCCGATGACTGCCATCGCCATCGCGACGGCCTGGTCATGGTGGTCGATCATGTCCTGCAGGAACCCGACGTCGACGGCGTTGGGCTGCTCCTCGGTGGTGCGCTTCGTGACGAGGTAGGCGACGGATGCGGCCAGGAACGAGAACGCCAGGACGACGGCGATGACCTTCGCCCACGTCCACTCGAAGCGGGGACGCTCGTCGATCTCCTCATCGAAGATGCCGTCGTCCGAGTCGGCGCCATCTGAGTCGATGTGGTCGGTGCCGTCCGTATCGATCATCGTCATGTCTCGCGTCCGTGCCTCGTGCGGCCGATGCCGTCGCCGCTGGTCAACCTATCTGTCCAGCGATGTGGGGCGTCAGCGGGTTCCCACTCTCCACGCGATGCGCTCAGATGACACTTTATTCACCGTCAATTGCCGTGGACGTCTCGACGATTCGGGGGGGATGGACCACGAGACGCTTCATGACAAGGCGATCATCGCGGCGGCGATCAGAGGAGCCCGCTCCGTGCGTGCGTACGGGTGGCCCGCAGAGGAGTGCGACGCGGCGGCGCTCGAGCGCATCGTGCGCTACCCGCCGAGCGGGGTGATCGAAGCCTTCCGCCAGGGGCGATGGGCCGCACACGACGAGCTGCGACGCCTGACCGGAGGCCGCTCGACACGTGCCCGAGTCAGGCAGGTGAGCTGGCCTTCGTTCGAAGGTCTGCCCGTCGACTTCGCACAGGACCACCCGTTCTTCGCGTGGATCCCGGCCCCGAGATCGCATCGCGACGCATGCCGCCGCGGTCATGTGCTGTCTGACGTCGGCGTCACCACCTCGGGCGGCTGCGCGCAGTGCAAGCGCGTCTCGAACCGAGAGTGGGCTCGCCGGCAGCGCGCGATCGCAGCTACCTAGTCGCCGTCGACCTTGTCGATCACGGTGTGGGCCGCATCCGCGGCCTTGTCGACCGTGTCGCCGGCCGCGTCCGTGGCTTTGTCGGTCACGTCGCCGGCCTTCGACTGCGTCTTCCCGGCGAGATCTTTCGCCTTCGTGGCGAGGTCTTTGCTCACCTCGGTGCCGCGCTTGAGTGCGGCCTCGGCGATCTCCTTCACCTTCTGGAACGCCTCGTCTGCCTTGGCCTTTGCCTCGTCGGGGGTCATGGCTGCCTCCTTGGACACTGCGTGGGGGGAACGCTCATCCTCTCACCCGCGGCGAACGTCACGACACGCGGTCGTCCCTCATAGTCTTCCCCGGTGCTCCGAGGGCTGCTCGATCTCCCCACGCTGACCGAGCTGATCGACAGGCACGAGGTCGACACGGTGCTGGTCGTGTTCCCCGACCAGCAGGGACGACTCGTCGGCAAGCGCGTGACCGGCCACCACTTCATCGACGAGGTCGCCGAGAGCGCGATCGAGTGCTGCAACTACCTCCTCGCTGTCGACGTCGACATGCGCGTGCTGCCGGGCTATCAGTTCGCCAACTGGGAGAAGGGATACGGGGACGTCGCGTGCCGGCCCGACCTCACGACGTTGCGGTTGGTCCCTTGGCTCGAAGCCACCACCCTGGTCGTGTGCGATCTGTTCGACGTCGAGTCTGGTGAAGCGGTCGAGGTCGCGCCCCGTGAGATCCTGCGCAAGCAGGTGGCGCGGGCGCGCGCTGCCGGGTTCGAGGTGATGACCGCGTCAGAGCTCGAGTTCTTCGTGTTCCGCGAGAGCTATGAGGAGGCCGCGGCGCAACGGCACGCGGACCTCACCCCGCAGAACGACTACGTCCTCGACTACCACATCCTCCAGACGACGAAGGACGAGTACCTGATCCGCGCGATCCGCAACGGCATGGACGCCGCGGGCATCCCCGTCGAGTTCTCGAAGGGCGAGGCGGAAGCCGGGCAGCACGAGATCAACCTGCGCTTCTCCGACGCGCTGACGATGGCCGACCGGCACGTCGTCTACAAAAACGGAGTAAAGGAGATCGCCGCGCAGCACAGCCAGTCGATCTCGTTCATGGCGAAGTACGACATCGACCGCGTGGGCTCTTCTTGTCACATCCACTCGTCGCTGTGGCCGGTCGAGGGCACGGGCTCGTCGTCGATGCCCGACGTCAACGGCGCGCACGGCATGAGCGACGTCGCTCGGTGGTGGCTCGGTGGTCTCATGGCCGGAGCGCGAGAGCTCGCATGGTGCTTCGCTCCCTATGTGAACTCCTACAAGCGCTACCAGCCCGCGTCATGGGCGCCCACCGCGGTGGCGTGGGGGCTCGACAACCGCACGCTCGGCTTTCGTGTGGTCGGCCACGGCGACGGACGCCGCATCGAGTGCCGCATCCCGGGGGCCGATGCCAACCCGTACTACGCGTTCGCGGCGACGATCGCGAGCGGGCTGCACGGCATCGAGCACCACATCGAGCCCGGCGACCCCTATGTCGGCAACGGGTACACAGCCGAGGACCTGCCGCGCGTCCCGCACACGCTGGTCGAGGCCATCGAGCTGTTCGAGGGCTCCGAGCTCGCGAAGAAGGCGTTCGGCGACGAGGTGCACCAACACCTGCTGAACACCGCCAAGCAGGAGTGGGCGGCGTTCAACCACACGGTCACCGATTGGGAGCGACGCAGAGGCTTCGAGCAGCTGTAGACAGAGACGATGCGCCCGCTCATCGCCGTCTCGACCCGGCTCGTGCCTCGTGAGACGCAACAGGTTGCCCGCGCCGATGCCCTTGTGTGCTCCCGCCGCTACCTCGACGCCGTCCGTCGAGCCGGCGGGCAAGAGGCCGCGCTGCTCGAGGTGCCGATCACCGACGACGAAGCCGACGACATTGTCCGGCGATTCGATGGTCTGGTGCTGATCGGCGGTGCGGATGTCGACCCGGCCCGCTATGGCGCAGAGGCGCACCCCGACACCTCTGGCATGCAGGCCGACGTCGACGCGTTCGACATCGCGCTCGCGCGGGCGGCGGTGCGCAACGGCACTCCGATGCTCGCGATCTGTCGGGGCCTGCAGGTGCTCAACGTCGCGTTGGGCGGCACGCTGATCCAGCACCTCCCTGATGTCGAAGGCCGTGATGAGCACCGCCAGGGCGTCATGCACGAGGTCGAGCTGAAGCCAGGAACGCTGGTCGCGGAAGCGATGGGCACGACGCGGCCGATGTGCTCGTCGTTCCACCACCAGGCGATCGATGACCTTGCGCCCGGTCTCGTCGAGACGGGGTGGGCGGACGACGGCACGATCGAGGCGGTCGAGGTCGACGACGGTCACGGCTGGCTCGTAGGTGTCCAGTGGCATCCCGAAGACACCGCCGGCGCAGACGAGTCACAGCAGGCCCTGTTCGACGAGCTCGTGCGCCAGGCCGAGAAGAGGAGCGCGTCATGACCACGCCGCGAACCGAGCGCCCCGACATGAGCGACTACGGCGTGCCGGCCGACCTCACCGAGGCCCTGCCGTGGTCGTGGGCCGAGGAGCGCCTGGTGCGCAACAAGAACTACTGGGTGATCACCGCGTCGGCGAAGGGACGGCCGCACTCGATGCCGGTGTGGGGCGTGTGGATGCCCGAGACATCGACCTTCGCCTTCTCGTGCTCCCCGAACGCTCGCAAGGCCCGCAACATGCGCGCCAACCCCCAGGTCGCGTTCACGATCGACGACACCGTCGAGTGCGTGTCCGTCGAGGGCCTCGCCCGCGAGCTCGCGGCCGACAGCCAGCAGGCCGTGGCCGAGAGCTACGCGGCGAAGTACGAACCCGACCCCGTGAAGCAGGCCGAGATGGTGACGTTCGTGACGGGCCACTCGATGTGGGAGGTCGTCCCGCAGCGCGCCTTCGCCATCATCGAACGTGAGGACGAATTCGCGCAGCGGGCGACCCGTTGGGTATGGGAGGCCTAGCTCCCTGCAGACGTCGCGGGAGCGGAGCTTCCTCCTGCTGCCGGTGAGCCGGGTGGCGGCGGATAGCTCGGCGGCGTCTCCGCTGCGGGCAGCTGGTCGTAGATGACGACCGCACCGGTCTTGTCGAACGCCTTCGTGTCGCTCGTCCACTCGCCGAGGCGGTAGCGCTTGCCTCCGTCGACGAACTGCATCATCCCGGTGCCCTCGCGGCGGATCTCGTCCTCACCGGTCGCGGTCGGATCCCACCAGATCTCGGTGAAGTCGTCGATGCCGTAGAAGTCGGGCTTGTCCGGCCACAGGCCGTGATCTCCGTAGGTGATCAGCGGCGCCGTCACCGTGGGCTTCGCGATCTCGTCGGTGGGCGAGCCGAAGAGACCGTCACGGAACGTCTCCGCGGTCAGGTTCGGTCCGGCAGCTTGCAGCGCAGCGAAGAACAGCGCCGGCTGCGGGTAGAGCACACCGTAGGTGTCGTTCGCGGGAGCGAGATCACCGAAGTACCACGTGTGGAGGTCGTACTGCTTCACGAGATCGGGCGACACGCGTGCCGCAAGCGAGCTGATGCCGAACGCATGGGCCCACTGCTCCTGGTCGTACGTACGCCCGAAGGCGTTCGTGTCGACCAGCGCGGCACCGCCGTAGATCCACTCAGGCGAGTAGTTCTGCTTCGTCGCCTCTTCGGTGAAGATCTTCGGTGCGATCGGATCGGCGCTCAGGATCACGGTCGTGACGCCCCCAGCCTTGAGCTTCTGGATGACGCCCGCAGCCTGCTCTTGCAACGTGGCCGGGTCGAGCACGTAGGGGATCTGCTGTGACAGGTCTACGCCACCGTCGGCGAGCTCCTTCTTGAGGTCGGCGGCCTCCTGCTCGGCCGGGCTGCCCGGCGTGTTGATGTAGATCTGGCCGAAGACTCGGGTCGTGGTCTGCATGGCGGGGTCACCGGCGTGCTCCGCGGGCTTTCCACCGAGCTTCTTGGTGATGTACTCCGAGAGCTGCATGCGGGTCTGCTGGCCGCTCGCCACGATCGGGAACACCACCGGCCCAGGTTCGGGGATCGCAGGGCAGCCGAGGCAGATGACGCCCCGGGCCTTGATCTCCTCGGTCCACGCGGGGCGAGCACCGGCCCACCCCACACCGCGAACGCCCCCAGCTCTTCAACGGCCTTCACGGCGTCGGCACGAGCCGCGGTGCCGTTGTCGGAGGTGCCCGACGCGTCGAGGAACTTCAGCACGACCTTGCGCCCGTACGTCTGGTACAGGGCGTTCATCATGTCGGTGTAGTCCTGGTACGTCTGCTTCGCTTGCGCGCCGGTGTCGTCGTTCGAGATCGCGGCGGTGATGAAGTCGAGGATCGGATCGGTGTCGGGTGCGATGTACACGACGACGGTGATGGTGTCGGCGGTCACTCCCGGCGCCGTGGCCCCGCCGTTGTCGCCGGTGGCGTTCGTGTAGCACTGCTGCGCGAAGAAGTCCGGGATCTTCAGACGTCCCGTGCTCGTGTCGCATGAGTCCATGAAGGTGAGGTCGGTGCGACCCGCTGCCTTCGCGGCGTTGAACGTGATCGCGCCGCGCGCTTCGGCCGCGCTCGTCGCCGCCACCGGCCGCTGTCGTTCCGGCAGCCTCGGAGCTACCCGAGCCGGCGCCTGTCGTGCCCGCGCTGGCAGCGCCAGTGGTCGCGGCCGACCCATTGCTGTCGTCTCCGCTGCTGGCGAAGATCAAGATGCCCGCGATGATCGCGATCACCGCGACGATCGCGACGATCGGCCCCCAGCGCCTCCAAGGGTTGCTTGTCGTGGACGGAGCGTCCCCGCTACTCGGTTGCATGCACGTCGACCTTTCTCGTAGCTCTCACGTTCCGGAGCCGACGGCCCCGGAGCGCTCGATCGCGTCGATGGTGGTGCCGAGGTAGGACTCCACGACTTCGGGTGCAGCAAGCACCTCTGTCGGGTCACCGGTCGCGATGACGGCCCCCTGATCCATCGCGACCATCCGATCGGAGACCGATCGGAGAAGTGGCATGTCGTGCTCGATCACGACGAGGCTCGCACCGGTGTCGTTCCGGATGCGCAGCAGCACGGGCACGAGCGCCTCGACCTCCTTCTGGGCGATGCCGCTCGAGGGCTCGTCCAGGAGGATGACCGAGGGTCTGTGCGCGAGCAGGCACGCGAGCCCGACGACGCGCTTGGTGCCCGTCGACAGCTCGCGGGTGAACTTCGTGCGGTGGATTTTGAGGCCGAGGAGCTCCACGAGCTCACCGACCCGTGCCTCGACCGCCCGCTCGGAGTCGTAGGCGTTCGGGAGGTGCAGCGCAGCCGAGAACGGATCGCGCACCTTGACCCAGCGTTCGCACGCGACCGCGATCGTCTGCTCCACGGTCATCGACGAGAAAAGCGCGGCGTCTTGGAACGAGCGCCCGAGCCCGTGTCCGGCTCGACCGGCAGGACCCATCGACGTGACGTCGCGGCCGTTCAACCGCACCACACCGCCGTCGGACCGCAGGTACCCCGAGATGATGTCGAAGAGCGTGGTCTTCCCCGCTCCGTTCGGCCCGATGATCCCGACCACCTCGCCCGGGTACACGTCAATGCTGACGTCGTTGACCGCGCGGTTGCCGCCGAACGAGATCGAGAGCCCTGCGGTGGACAGCACCGGAGCGACGGTGCGGTCGATCTCCCGCTTCGTCGCGCCAACTTCTTCGTCTCCGTTCGATGGTGCTGGCTGTGCATCGAGCTTGCTCGATGCGCCCTCGATGAACACCGAGCGCATGAGATCGGGTCGGTTGAGGAGCTCGGCCGTAGGCCCGTTGAAACGGATTTGGCCGCGCTCCATGAAGTACGCCGTGTCGGCGACGGTCAGCGCGAGGTTCACCGACTGCTCGACGAGGATGATCGTCGTGCCGCTCTCACGCAGCCGATCGATGAGCGGCAGCAGCTGCGCAACGACCACTGGCGCGAGGCCGAGCGACAGCTCGTCGATCATCAGCAGCCGCGGCTTGCTCAGGAACGCCATCCCGAGCGCGAGCATCTGCTGCTGCCCGCCCGAGAGGTTGCCGGCGACGTCGTCGAGCCGCTCTGCCAGAACGGGGAAGAGGGCGAGCACGCGATCGATGCCCTCCTCGGTCGCTCCCTTGTCGTGGCGGTGCAGCCATGACGCACAGTGGAGGTTCTCGGCGACAGTGAGGTTGAGGAAGACACCCTGCCCACCCGGCACTTGCCGGATGCCGAACGCGGCGATCTCGTTCGGAGGCGCGTGCGTCATCTCGCGCCCATCGAAGATGATTGCCCCGTTGTCCGCTTCGACGACGCCCGAGATCGCCTTGAGCAACGTCGACTTGCCCGCGCCATTGGTGCCGAGGAGCGCGACACACGTGCCTTCCTCGACCTCCATGTCGACGTTGAACAACACCTGCACGCTGCCGTATGAAACCTCGAGGCCGCGGACGAGCAGCAGCTTCGCCCGGCCCTGCGCTCGCTCGTACGCGACCTCCGAACGGGCAGCCGTCGCCCGCCAGACGTCGGCGATGTCGGCGTTGATGGTGTTCTTCGTCGTGCCGAGGATGAGGCCGCCGATGAGGAAGAGCGGGGTCATGAGGAGCATCCCCGCGCGCGAATCCGACGTGGTCGCCGACGTAGCCGATGATCGGGAGGATGATCAGGCCGGGGATGATCCAGAGCGACGCAACCGAGAAGCCCATCGAACGAGCGCGCGGTGGGATGGCGAGGCTGAGCGCCGCGAAGATCCCCGGCGCGAGGATCGCGCCCATCCCTGTGATCACGAAGTTCACGACGATCGTGACCCAGAGGTAGGGCGCGAGTGCGAAGACGATGAGCCCGACGCAGACGACGAACGCGACCTTCGACAGGAACCCGAGGATCGCCTCTGCGCCACCCTTCGCCATCACACGGGTGGCGATGCGAGCGCCGACGATCAGGCCGACGAGCTGGGCCGGCTCCACGCAGGCGGCGATGATGCCTCGTGCTCGCTCGTCCAGATTGAAGATCTGCTCGTAGAGGAGCGCGGCGAGCACCGAGAAGCCGATGAGCGAGACCGCAAGGAACGGCAGCGCGTACCAGATGCGGCGGAGGCTGTTGATCTTCCAGACGATCCGCCACGACTCCGCGAAGCTCGGCCGGGCCTCTTCGGTTTGCGCGGCCTCCTCGGACGCCCCGGCAGCTCGACGCTCGTACACCCCGCGCTTCGGCTCACGGAGCCGCCACGCGAGCACGACGAAGATCAGCGTCGGGAACGTGAAGATGATGAACGGCCAGCGCCACCCCCATCGGTAGGCGATGAGCCCCGCCGTGAGGGGGCCAATGATCGCGCCGACCGCGTTCGTGGCGCGGTGAAACGAGTACACGCGGGGCCGCGACGGTATGTCGTAGTAGTCGGCGATCAGCGAGTTGTGGGTCGGGTCGACGACCGCCTTGCCGATGCCCGAGCCCGCTCGCGCGATCCCGAGCACGATGACCGACCACGCGAGCCCAGTGAGCAGACTGAAGAAAGCCCATGCCAGCGCGCCGACCCAGGTGATCAGCACGCGGTTGTGCCGGTCGGAGAGCGACGCGATCGGAATCTGCAGCGCGAGCGCCACCACGCTCACCGCGCCGACGAGCGCGAGCAGGCCGGTCAGGTTGAGCCCGAACGCATCGCGGATGTTCGGCACGAGCACGCCGAACGCGGTGCGGTCGAGCTCGTCGACCGCGTTGAGCCCGAAAAGCACCAGGATCGGGTAGATCGCGGCACCGCCCGTGATCCCGTACATCCACGCTCGGGGGGTCGGCGGCTTCTTCAGCTTCATCAGTCCACCGCCACGGTCGGGATCGGCTCGGGCTCAAGCTCGGGCGCTTCCGGCGAGGCCAGTGGCACCTCCGGTTCGGTGGTGGCCAGACCAGGCGCCGCGACGTCGTGCTTTCGCGCGACGTGCGCGAGCCAGCGGTCACGAAGGCGGTAGAAGAGCCCCCCGATGCCGCTCGGGAGGACGAGCAGCACGACGAGCACACCGACGCCGCTCGCGAGGATCTGCCACCTCACCGGAAGCAAGTTGCCGAGGCCGATCCAGTACACGGCGCCGATGATCGCCCCGAGCGGCGTCGTGACGCCGCCGATGATCACGTACGTGAGGATCAGCAAGTTCTGGAACGGCGCCAGCGGGTCGGGATCGAGGCCCTGGAGCTGATGGGCCCACAGGCACCCGGCCAGGCCAGCCAACGCTCCCGAGAGTGCGAACGCGACGAGACGCACGCGGGTGGCGTGCAACCCGTAGGCCTCGGCCGCGCGCTCGTTGTCGCGAAGGGCCATGAACGCCCTGCCGGTGCGGCTGTCGCGGATGCCCTTCACGATGAACAGCGACCCGGCGAGCACCGCGTACACCACGTAGTAGAAGGACGCCGTCGACGTGATGTCGATGCGGCCGAAGAGCGGCGGTCGCGCGATGCGCCCGTCAGGCACCCAGCCGAAGTACCGCTTGTTCAGCAGGTACGACGTCGTGGCCAACGAGAAGGCGAGCGTCGACACCGCGAGATAGAAGCCGCGCCGTCTGAGCGCAGGCAGCCCGACGAGCGCGGCGACGACGCCGCCCACGACAAAGCTGATGACGAACGCCAGGCTGAGGTCGAGGTGCCAGTCGAGCGTGGCCTTGGCTCCGACCGTCGCGCCGATCGCGAAGAACGCGATCTGCCCGAGCGAGACCTGTCCGGCCCAGCCCGTGAGCACGACGACCGAAAGGCCGAGCACCGCGTAGATCCCGACCATCGAGAGCTTGTAGGTGCGATCGACCGAAAGGATCTGCGGGAGGACGAGCACGGCTGCACCGATCACGGCGAACGTGGCCCACTTGACGACTCGCACCACGGGGATGCGCGCCACGTCGTCCGGGATCGGACGTACGTCATCGGCGCTCTGCCACGTCGAAGACTCGGCCTCGTCCACTCGCGTCGTCCCCCGCCGCGACAGCGCGAGCGCCAGGATGATGACCGCGGCGAGGATCGGATCGATCAGCAGCGGGCTCGATGCCGCGAAGCCGATCGACACTTCGAGGATCCCGAGCGCGACGGCGTTCGCGCCGATCGCGAGCAGGTTCGTCATGCGGCCGAGCACGAGCGCGGCGAGCGCTCGGAGAAGCACGCCGACGGTCAGCGCACCGAACACCGGCAAGCCGAGGATGCCGGCGCGCAAGAAGATGGCCGTGAAGGCGAGCAGCGAGGCGACGGACCAAACCAGCGTCTGCAGCCGCTTGACCGGCACGCCGAGCAGAGAGGCGCGATCGGCGCTGTCCGCGCTGGCACGGATCGCGACACCGACGCTGCTCATCCTGAGGAACAGCGCGAGCCCGATGAGCGCGAGGGGAGCCACGATCATCGCGATGAGGTCGTTCGCATCGAAGACGACCGTGCCGATGGAGAATTCGAGGTGGAACGGCGCGGGAAGCCGTTGGCCCAGCAGCGGGAAGTCGACACCCCAGAGCCGCGGCAGCAAGATCGCTGTCGCGGTGAGCAGCTGCGAGAGACCGAGCGACGCGACCGTGATCAGCAACCGCGGCGCCTTGAAGAACCGGCGAATCACTGCGAGCTCGACGATCGCGCCCACGGCAAGTGCGGCCAGGATGCCGACCGGCACGGCAATGAGGTACGGCCAGCCCCATGCCGTCATGAGCATGACGATCAGCACGACGGGGATGGTCCCCATGTCGGCCTGCGCGAAGTTGATGAAGCGGTTCGATCGGTAGGTGAGCGCCATGCCGAGCGCGATCAGAGCGGTGAGGAGCCCGATCAAGACGCCGCGGACGAAGATGCCCAGCGGGACGCCGAAGAAGACCTGCTGGATGCCGACGATGCCCAGAGCGAGCAGGTAGGGAGTCGCTCGGTCGAGGTCGAGACGCGGAAGCGACCGCGAGCGCGACCTCTCCGGAGCTTCGGCTGCCACCGCGGTCATGGACCCCCCACGACCCCGGCCGTCACCGGCGCGACCCCCATGATTCTCTTTCGACCCCCCGATCGATGGTCCGCTGAATATAGAGGCGCCTCAGTGATGGTGGCGGATCGCGCGCAGACCGCAACGAATCAGTCAGAGAGCGAAACGTCGACACCTGCGGCCTTCCCGAGCGCGACGACGTCGTCGATGATGTCGTCGAGCATCTCCCACAGGTCGGGCACGAGCTCGCGGCAGCTCGACGAGACCGAAGTCGAGGGCGTTCATGTAGCTCTGCACCGTGATGTTCAGTCCCTGGCCATCGACGATCGTCGACACCGGGTAGTAGTGCAGCAGCCGCGCTCCGGCGGTGTACAAGGGCTCTCGCGGGCCGGGCACGTTCGAGATGACGAGGTTCACCGGCGTGCCGAACCTGCCGCTCAGCCGAGTAGCGGTGCGCATCGCCTGCGCGAAGACCGCAGGCGGAGGGAACGACGCGAAGTCGGTGAGGGCGTCCGCCGGCACCGCGTCGAAGAGCCGCTTCGCGTCCGCCATCGAGTCGTGGACTCTGCTCACCCGCTTCACGGTGTCGGGTTCGTCCGTGGGAAGCGACGCAAAGATCGCCGACACCCTGTTCGTCCACTTCTCGGTCTCGTCTCCGGTTCGGATCGAGACAGGCACCATCGCGATGAGCGGACCGTCGGGCAACGCACCGTGACGATCGAGCCAGGTGCGCAGCCCGCCCGCGCACACCGCCATGACGACATCGTTCACCGTGGCGCCGAGGGAGGTCTTGATCGCCTTGATCGCATCGAGTGGCACCGACCTGAACGCGAATCGGCGATGTGCCGTGATGGTCGCGTTGAAGGGAGTCTTCGGCGCGACGAGCGTCGGTGCCGGGCCGAGCTGCTCTCCCTCTTCGACCCTCGGCCGGCCGGCGTTCAGCAACGCTCCGAGCGGACCTCGCAGGTTCGCTCGGGCCTGGTTCGCGGCCTCGACCAGCGCGGGGTTGCGCGTCGCCTGCCCGAGCTCGCGTACGGTGCGCGTCGTGAGCAGGAGCGCACGCCCAGGCTTGCGCACCAGCGACATCGACGCTCGCGCGAGCATCTCCCCGTCGCTGGGCATTCGGTCTCCTTGCCACTCCTCGGTGGGCGGGTCGATCCAGTCGCCGTCGGGGTCACTGTCGAGCATCATCGTCAGCAGCTCGGCGCCCGAGGCACCGTCGATGGTCGCGTGATGCACCTTCGTGAGGATCGCGAAGCGACCCTCCGGCAGCCCTTCGATGACGTAGGACTCCCACAGCGGACGGCTGCGATCGAGGGGACGCCCGATGATCCGCGACGTCAGCTCCGCGAGCTGCTGGTCAGATCCCGGCGGCGGCAGCGCGTTGTGCCGCACGTGGAAGTCGAGATCGAACGCGGGATCCTCGATCCAGAACGGATGATCGAGACCGAAGGGCACGACCCGCAGACGCCGCCGCAGCGGCTCGAGAAGATGGAGGCGGCGCTCGATCTGCGAACGCCAGGCGAAGTACGGGTCATAGGTCGGGTCGTCCGGTCTCTCGTAGATCGAGACGCTCGAGACGTGGCCGAACTGCGAGCCGGTCTCCATGTAGAGGAACGACGCATCGAGCCCCGACAGCTGCTTCATCGGCCCCCCTGACTGGTTCTCTTGGTGCTTCGTACTGTCTAGTACTTGATCGCACCAAGAGAACCGGCCGAAGTGCGGACGCGCGTCCGCCCCGGCGCTGGATTTCTTGGTGTTTCTCACTCCCGGCGGAGCAGGTCCACCAAGAGAAGCAGCGGGCGGGTGGTTGCGGCCGCGCCTGTCCGGGGGTTTGATCGAAGCATGACGATGACCGAAAGCCCCGCTGCGCACCTGCTCGGCTGGGACTGCATCGAGTTCTGGGTCGGCAACGCTCGCACCACGGCCGGCTTCCTCATGTCCGCCTTCGGCTTCCACTGCACCGCGTATGCCGGGCCGGAGTCCGGCGTGCGCGAGAAGGCGAGCTACGTCCTCGAGCAGGGCGACATCCGGCTGGTCGTGTCGGGCGCCCTCGATGCCGAGTCCCCCATCGCCGAGCACGTGCGCCGACACGGCGACGGCGTCCACGACCTCGCCTGGCTCGTGAACGACGCGGACGCCGCGTTCGCCGCGGCGGTGTTGCGCGGCGCGCGGCCGCATCCGAGAGCCGTGGACCGAGCAGGACGAGCACGGCGAGCTGCGACTCGGGCAGGTCGCCGCATACGGCGACACGGTGCACACGTTCGTCGACCGCAGTCGTTATCGCAGCGAGCTGCTCGAGCCCGGCTATCACGACGACAACCTGCCCAACCCGACCGTCGGACCTGTCGTCGGCCTCACCCGCATCGACCACGTGGTCGGCAACGTCGAGCAAGGCCGGCTCGACGACTGGGTGCGCTTCTACGCAGAGGTGATGGGCTTCAGCCAGCTCCAGCACTTCGACGACGACCAGATCTCGACCGAGTACTCCGCGCTGATGTCGACCGTCGTCTGGGACGGCTCCAAGATCGTCATGCCGATCAACGAGCCGGCCGACGGTCTCAGGAAGAGCCAGATCCAGGAGTACATCGAGCACTACGACGGCCCGGGAGTGCAGCACATCGCGATGCGCACCAACGACATCGTCGCGACGGTGCAGGCGCTGCGAGACCGCGGGGTGCGGTTCATGCGGGTGCCATCCACGTACTACGTCGAGGCGCGCGAGCGGCTTGCCGGGGTCGACTCTTCCGTGGGATGAGGTCGAGCGTCTCAACATCCTCGTCGACCGCGACCACGACGGACACCTGTTGCAGATCTTCACCGAGACGATCACCGATCGGCCGGCGGTGTTCTTCGAGATCATCGAGCGCGAAGGTGCGAAGGGCTTCGGTGAGGGCAACTTCAAAGCGCTGTTCGAGGCGATCGAGCGCGACCAAGCCCGACGCGGAAACCTGTAGCAATGCCTCCGTATCGCCGCGTCGGCGACATCCCGCGCAAGCGTCACACGTTGCACCGCGTCGACGGCAACGTCGCCGCGGAGGAGCTCATGGGCGAGGAGGGGTTCTCGGCCGCCTCCTCGTTGATGTACCACCGTTACTCCCCGTCGGCGCTGCACGCGATCGAGAGCGTCGAGGCACCCGAGCCGGTGTTCAGCCCGAACGCTCCGTTGCAACCCCATCACCTCCGCACCGGCGAGCTCGGCGCAGGCGCGTCGAACGATCCCGTGCTCGGCCGCCGCTACTTGCTCGGCAACGACCAGGTCGCGATGGCGTTCGTCGCCGCGTCCGAGTCGTCTCCGCTCTACCGCAATGCCACGGGCGACGAGCTCGTGTACGTGCACAACGGGGAGGGCGCGCTCGAGTCGGTGTTCGGCCGGATGGAGGTTCGCCAAGGGGACTACATCGTGATCCCGAGCGGCACGACCCATCAGTGGCTGCTCGACGCGCCGGTCGAGCTCGTGATCTTCGAGGCGCGCGGACACGTCGACATCCCCCGCAAGTACCTCACCGAGCGGGGCCAGCTGCTCGAGGGCGCGCCCTTCAGCGAACGCGACCTGCGCGGCCCGAACGGTGAGCCGTTGGTCGTCGAGGGCGAAGACGTGCCCGTGCTCGTGCGTACCCGCAGCGGGCTCAGCCGGCACGTGCACGCGAACCATCCGTTCGACGTCGTCGGATGGGACGGCTGCAACTACCCCTTCGCTTTGTCGATCCACGACTTCGAGCCGATCGTCGGCCGAGTGCACCAGCCGCCGCCCGTGCATCAGACGTTCATGGGCCCTGGGATCGTGATCTGCAGCTTCGTGCCGCGGCTCTACGACTTCGACCCTGACGCGGTGAAGGTGCCGTACCACCACTCGAACGTCGACTCCGACGAGGTGCTCTTCTACTCCGGCGGCGACTTCATGAGCCGCGCCGGATCGGGCATCGGCAGCGGCTCGATCAGCTTGCATCCCGCGGGGTTCGTGCACGGACCGCAGCCGGGGTCGCGTGAGCGCAGCGAAGACAAAGACCGCACCGAGGAGCTGGCCGTGATGATGGACACGTTCAAGCCGCTCGGCCTCACTGACGCCGCCCGGTCGGTCAGCGACCCCACCTATCCCTGGTCCTGGGCGCGCGGTGCCTGAGACGTGGGCGCCGGTCCCCGACGGGTCCGACTTCCCACTGGAGAACTTGCCCTTCGGCGTCGCGCGGATCGGCGGCGGCGCGCCCCGGGTTGTGGTGCGAATCGGCGATCACGTCGTCGACCTTCCGGTCGCGGGCGTCACTGTCTCGCTGACCGGGCAGCCGACGCTCAACGCGCTCATGGCCTCGGGTCAGGGTGGCGATGTGCGCGCAGAGGTCGCCGAGCTCCTTGTCGGCCGCGCCCGCGACGACGTGCTCCATCCGATCGAGGACTGCGAGATGCTGCTGCCGTTCGAGGTCGCCGACTACGTCGACTCGTACTCGTCGATCCACCACGCCACGAACCTCGGGAAGATCCTGCGCCCCGACAGCGAGCCCCTCATGCCGAACTGGCGCCACATCCCTGTCGCCTACCACGGCCGTGCCGGGTCGGTCGTGGTGTCGGGCACGCCCGTGCAGCGGCCCGCCGGCATGTTGGCCGGCGATCCCCCATCTTCCGGGCCCAGCCGCTCGCTCGACATCGAGCTCGAGGTGGGCGCGGTGATCGGGCGAGGCGGTGCGCGCATCGCTCCCGACGAAGCCGACGACCACGTGTTCGGGTTCGTGCTGTTGAACGACTGGTCGGCCCGTGACATCCAGGCCTACGAGTACCAACCCCTTGGGCCGAACCTCGGGAAGAGCTTCGCGACCACGATCTCCCCGTGGGTCGTGACCCTCGACGCGCTGCGCCCGTTCCTCGTCGAGTCGCCTCCGCAGGACCCCCCGCCGGATCCGTACTTGCGGGCAGCTCGGCCATGGGGCCTCGCCCTCGAGCTCGAGGTGTGGCTCAACGGCACCCAGATCTCGCGCGACCGGCTTCGCCGACATGTACTGGACGTTCGCTCAGCAGCTCGCGCACATGACCGTCAACGGCGCGACCGCGCGCACCGGCGACCTCATCGGATCGGGCACGGTCTCGGGGCCGAACCCGGGCGAGCGCGGCAGCCTCATCGAGATCACCTGGCGCGGACGCGATCCCCTCTCCCTCCCCGACGGATCGACCCGCAGCTTCCTCGAAGACGGTGACACCGTCACGCTGCGGGGCTGGGCCGGCGGCGACGGACTCCCCCGCATCGGCTTCGGCGAAGCAACGGGCACCATCACCCCCGACCCACCGTTTGCTCACTGAACCCCCCTCACACGTGGTCGAGTGAGCAAACGGTCAGTCGATCTCGGCGACGAGCTCGATCTCGACGGCGATGTCGAACGGGAGCTCCGCGAGCCCGACCGCCGAGCGAGCGGCGCGGCCATCTTCGCCGAAGACCTGGATGAAGAGGTCGGACGCGCCATCGATGACGGCGGGAGTGTTGTTGAAGCCGGGGGCCGTGTTGACCATCCCGAGGACCTTCACGATGCGGCGCACGTGGTCGAGGCCGACCGCATCGTGCATCGTCGCGAGGATCGAGAGCGCGGTGACGCGGGCGGCCTCGCGGCCCTCGTCGACCGTCAGATCGTGCCCGACCTTGCCTCGGATGAACTTGCCGTCGCCCAGGCTCGGACCATGGCCGCTGACGAACAGAACGTTGCCGATCTTGCTCGCACCGACGTAGCTGCCGGCAGGCGGAAAGACCGGCGGCAGGGTGATGCCGAGCTCTTCGAGGCGCTGTGCGATGTCGGCCATCACGCCACCGTAGTCACCACCCTGCCGCACTCATCCCACCCATGTGAACCGGGGAGCGCGCCGCTCGAGGAAGGCCGCAACGCCTTCCGCTGGGTCGTCGCTCGCCCCGACCTCCGCGGCCCAGCGGGACGCGGTCTTGCGTGACACCTCCCCTTTTCGCACGCACTCGTCGACCATCTCCTTGCTCGCCATCTGAGTGAGCAGCGATCGCTCGGTGGCGAGCAGAGTCGTGAAAGCGTTGATCCGCTCGAGTGCCTCAGCAGGCTCGTGCACCTCGTCGACGAGACCGATGCGGAGCGCACGCTCCGGATCGATGAGCTCAGCGGAGAACAACAGGTGCTTCGTCGCCGATGGGCCGAGCAGCTGCACCGCACGCTCGACGCCGAACGCCGGATAGACGATGCCCAACCTCGCCGGCGTGATGCCGAAGCGCGCCGTGACGTCCGCGATCCTGACGTCGCACGCCATCGCGATCTGCGCTCCTCCTCCCACGCACGAGCCTTGGATGAATGCGACCGTCGGCTTGGGGAACGACCCGAGGGCGCGTTCCGCGGCAGCGTTCGCTTGTCCGTAGGTCGCGTCGCTCGCACCGAGCTCGCCGATGTCGGCGCCACCACAGAAGTGATTGCCCGCACCGCGCACCACGAGCACGCGCACGTCCTCGTCGTAGGCGAGCCGGTCGCATCGCGCCGAGATGCCCTCCCACATCAGTCTCGTGACTGCGTTGCGCTTCTCGGGGCGGTTGAGCCACAGCGTCGCGATCGGCCCGTCGAGCGTGACGACGAGAGGGTCGAACGATCCGGGATCACTTGTCAGCATTGTCAGCCTTCCTGATACCGTCCGCCGCCGTGAGATTCGGGGTGGTCGTCGCGAACCAGCGTGCCACTGTCGATCGCGTCGGCGACGATCTCGAGCAGGTCGAGGCCCTCGGTTACGACAGCGCCTGGATGCCGGGGATCCCGAACGGCCCGGACGTCCTCACGCTCTTCGCCGCGACGGCGAGCCGCACCAGCCGCATCGAGATCGGTCCCGCGATCGTCTCGGCACACGGTCGCCACCCAGTCGCGCTCGCCAGCCAGGCCCTCACCACGCACGACGCGCTGAACGGCCGGTTGACGCTCGGGATCGGCGTCTCTCATCGGCGGATCGTGGAGGACTTCCTCGGCCTCGACTACTCACACCCCGCTCAGTACATGACCGAGTACCTGCAGGTGCTCCTTCCCCTCCTCCGGGGTGAGAAGGCTGACTACGCCGGCCAGCTCTTGCGCACGAGCTTCCGACTCGACGTCGCGTCACCGGCCGCGGTGCCCTCGGTGTTCATCGCCGCAGTCGGACCGAAGATGCTCGACGTCGCGGGCGCATACACCGACGGTGCGGCGACATGGATGGTCGGCCTCCGCACCCTCGCCGAACAGACCGTGCCCCTCGTCCACGCCGCGGCGGCACGAACGGGCCGGCCCGACCCTCGCATCCTCGCCAGCCTCCCGATCGCTCTGACGAACGACAACGAGACCGCTGCGGCGTGGGCGGCGGAAGAGTTCGGCATGTACGGCCGACTCCCCGCGTACAAGGCTGTGCTCGAACGCGAGGGCCTCGACTCCGCCGCCGGCATCGCGATCCACGGTGACGAAGCGACCCTGACGAAGGCCGTCGCTCGCCTTGGCGACATCGGGGTCACCGACCTGCAGATCACGCCCTTCGGGGACGACGAAGCACGACGCCGCACGATCGACTTCCTCGTCACGCTTCGCTAGCTCGGCCGCTCCTCGCTCTCCCAATACGGAGCGCGGAGCTGCCGTTTCAAGATCTTGCCCGGGCCCGACTTCGGCAACGGCTCCGCCTGGATCGAGATGGCCTTGGGCACCTTGAACCCCACGATGGCCGAGCGGCAGTGCTCACGCAGCTCGTCCTCCAGCGAGTCGGTCATGAAGGAGACGTCGCGCACGACGACCACCGCGTGCACTGCCTCGACCCACCGCTCGTCGGGCACACCGAAGACCGCGACCTCGAGCACCGCGGGATGCGATCCGAGGGCATCCTCGACCTCGAGCGAGTACACGTTCTCGCCACCCGTGACGATCATGTCCTTCGCGCGATCGAGCAGGTAGAGATAGCACTCGTCGTCGACGTAGCCAACGTCTCCCGTGCGGTACCACCCGTCGACGAACGCCGCCTCGGTCGCCTCCTCGTCCTCGAAGTAGCCGACCATCACGTTCGGCCCGCGGGCGATGACCTCGCCGGCGACACCGGGCGGGCACGGGTTGCCATCGGCGTCGATGATGCGCATCTCGACGCCCACGACCTGCTGGCCGACCGACCCGAGCCGTCCCCCCTCGAGGTGCCGCTCCTCGTGCGGCATGGCCGTCACGATCGACGAGGTCTCGGTCGCGCCGTAGTACTGCGCGAGCTCGGCGGTCGGGAAGGCGTCGTGCGCCCGGCGCAGCAAGTCCGTGGTGATCGGCGAGCCCGCGTGACCCATGAGCCGCAGCGACGACACGTTGCGGGGCCGAGCGACCTGCTCGGCCACGAGCGCGCCGACCATCGTCGGCACCGGGATCGCGACCGTGATGCGATGCCGTTCGATCGCGTCGAGGCTCGACGCCGGGTCGAACGCGGGAAGGATCACGAACGTCCCACCCATCCAGAGCAGACCCGCGAGGGGCGCAGTGCCGGCGACATGGAAGAACGGCGCCACCGCGAGGTAGACGTCGTCGGGCTCGAAACGGCAGGCCAGCGTCTTGTGGAACGAGTTGGCCATGAGGTTGCGATGGCTGAGCATCACGCCCTTCGGCCGCCCCGTGGTGCCGCCCGTGAAGTAGAGGACGGCGAGATCGTCCTCCTGCACGGGGCTCGGCTCGGGCGACGTGCCCTCCGTCTCGTCGAGGAGCACATCCCACTCCTCGAACGTCACCACTCGCGCGACGACGTCGCCCAGCAAGCCGGGATCGCGGTCGGTGATGAGCACCTTCGGACGGGCGACGTGCGCGATCGCGACGAGCTCGGGCTCCGCGAGGCGGGTGTTCAACGGCAGCAGCACCATGCCTGCCGCGGGGATGCCCATGTATGCCTCGACATACCGATGGCAGTTGGCAGCCAGGATCGCGACGCGGTCGCCCGGCCCGAGCCCGAGCGCCGCCATGGCCGGACCGACGCGATCACACCGCGCCGCGAGCTCGGCATAGGTGATCGGGACATCGCCGCACACGAGCGCGTTGCGATGTGCCGCGGTGTGCCGGCTGCGGGCGAGCGCAGTCCGGATCGTGGGAGCGGCGACGGAGCTCACGCGGTGCTGAGCGGGACGAGGTTGAGGGGGATCAGCTCGTCTCGCCGTTCGAGGTAGGCCTTCGCGGATGGATCGACGCCCGACTCCTTGAGCCGGTGATAGTCGCCGCCGAGCGCGACGCCGAGGCTCGTCTTGGTGACTGTCGCCGGGAAGCCCTGCCCGGTCGGGATCGCCGGACCTTCGACGACGGTGTTCGAGAGTCGGCCGAGCCCGTCGACCTCGACCTCGACGACGTCTCCGGGGAACACCGGACGAGAGTTCGCGGGAGTGCCGGTCAGCACGACGTCGCCGGGAAGCAAGGTGAGGTGACGAGTGATGTCCTCGAACAGGGCGTCGATGCCCCAGACCATCTCCGACACCGGGCCCTGCTGCACCATCACGCCGTTGACGTAGGTGCGAAGCGTCGACTGGCGCACGTCGACACCACTGACCAACCCGGGGCCGAGGGGACAGAAGCCGTCGTGACCCTTCACCCGCAACATCGATCCCGAGTCGGTGTCGCGGAAGTCGTGGAGCCCGGCGTCGTTGGCGGCACAGAACCCCGCGAGGTGATCCCACACGTCGTCCGCCGCGACCCGCCGCATCGGGCGCCCGACTACGGCGGCGATCTCGCCTTCGTAGTTCAAGAGCTCGCAGTCGGCCGGCCTCACCAGGTCGCCTCGGTGCCCGTTCAACGAGGAGGCCGGCTTCATGAAGTACGTCGGGTGATCACCGTCGAGGTCGCGGCGGAACTCGGTCGCCCGCGAGAGGTAGTTGAGATGGACGCAGACGATCGTGCGCGCATCCACGGGAGCGAGGTACGCGGCAGACACCTCGGCGATCTTCGTTCCGTCGTCGAGCACGAGCGTGTCGCCGCTCGGCACGCCGTCGTGCACGCGGCCCTTGTAGAACACGCGTCGCACCTCTCGTCGCGGACCGTCGAGCACGCTCATTCGCCACACCTCTCACTCAGCGAGGGAAGACACGAAGTGTGTCACCGCTTGCAAGGTCTCGGGACCTCGTTCGAATTGGGCACGTGACCGCATCCTTCGAGCACCAGCCGTTCCACCGGGCCTGCGACGCCATGCTCGATCGCCTCCACCTGGAGCACCGTGCCGTACTGGTCGCCGGTGCCCTGCACCACGAGCACAGGCACGGAGATCGAGGGCAGCACGTCCTCGATGTTCCAAGCCGCGAACTCAGGTGCCCGCCAGACGTCGTTCCACTTCCAGAACGTCGCCTCGGGGTCGTCGTGGTGCTTCGCCATGCGCCAGGGCAGATCGGTCGTGAGGAACGCCTCTCGCGCAGCCCGTACGCCGTCGATCGAGATCGGCTCGACGAAGACGTGGGGGGCCAGCAGGACCAGGCCTGCGACACGCCGACCGCTTCGGCCTGCATGGATGAGCGCGATCGACGCGCCGTCGCTGTGGCCGATGAGCACGGGCTCGTGGACGTCCAACGCGTCGAGCAGCTCAGGCAGCGACTCGAGCGCTTCGCGGTGCATGTAGTCGAGCTCGCGCGCGCCCGGCCACGGATCCGAGCGCCCATAGCCGAACCGTGAGCACACCACCGCGGGGTTGCCGCATGCGTGCGCCACCGTCGCAGGAAAGTCGCGCCACAGCGCGAGCGAGCCGAGACCTTCGTGGAGGAAGACCAGTGGCCGAGCCGCGGCCTCACCATCGATGCGAAGAACGTCGACTTCTCCCCCGCGAAGTGCGACGCGCACACGATCACGCGTCGGTGACGCTGATCGCTTCGGCGAGCTGGACTTCTTCTTCGAACAGGACGCCTTCGGCCGGCGCGTGTGCGGGCAGGAATCGCCACGTGACGAACACCGCGATGAGCACGACTCCCGCGGCGAGGCCGTACACGAGGCGCATCGACTCGATGAACGCGGCTCGAGCGACCGCCGCCACCGCGTCGCCTCGGGCGCCCCCGAGCTGCTGAGCGGCCTCGAGTGCCTTGCCGATCGAGTCCTGCACCTTTCCCTGGACGTTCGGGGGGATGCCGGCCGCGGAGCCGATCACCGCGTGGTAGCGCAACGCGAAGATGCTGCCGAGCACCGCGACACCGAGCGCACCGCCCGTCTGGCGCGTCGTGTCGTTCACCGCCGAGCCGACTCCCGCTTTGCCGGTCGGGAGCGAGCCCATGATCGACTCGGTCGCGGGCGCGGTCGTGAGCCCCATGCCCGCGCCGAATGCGATGCGCACCAGGATGCCACCGAAGACCGACGACATGACCGTGTCGGACGCGTAGAAGCACAGCGCACCTGCGACGATCAGTAGTCCCGTGACGATCACTCGTTTCGTGCCGAACCGGTCGACGAACTTGGGCGCCTGTGGCGCGAAGCCCATGATGCCGATGGCGACCGGCGCCGTCATCATCCCCGCTTTCAATGGCGAGTAGCCGAGCACGAACTGGAAGTACTGGGTCAGCAGGAACGTCGACCCGAAGAGCGCGAAGTACGTGAGGGTGATCGTGCCCGACGCGGCCGAGAACCGCGGGTTCTGGAAGAAGTGGAGGTCGAGCATCGCGTCAGTCGTTGTGCAGCTCCCACCACACGAAGACCCCGACAAGCGCAAGCCCGATGGCGATCGACGTGATGACCTGTGGGTCGCCCCAACCGAGGTCGGGCGCCTCGATGATGCCGAACATGAGGAGCCCGAGCATGACGATCGAGAGGCCGGCGCCGATCGGGTCGAGCGGGCTCTCCTCAGGATCGCGGGAGTCGGCCACGTAGAAGAAGCCGAGCACGATCGCCGTCAGGGTGATCGGCACGTTGACCAAGAAGACCGAACCCCACCAAAAATGCTCGAGCAGCAGGCCGCCCCCGAGCGGGCCGATGACGATGCCGAGGCCGGCGACACCCGCCCAGATCCCGATGGCACGGGCCCGCTCGCTGCCCGAGAACGTGTTGGTCAGGATCGACAGCGTCGTCGGGAAGATGAACGCGCCGCCCATGCCCATCAGGCCACGGGCGACGATCAGCATCTCCGCCGACGTCGATCGCGACGCGAGCGCGGAGAACGTGCCGAACATCACCAGCCCCGCGGTCAAGGCCTTCTTGCGTCCGAACCGATCACCGAGCGAACCCGCGGTGAGCAGCAGGCCGGCGAAAACGATCGTGTACGAGTCGATGATCCACTGCAGCTGAGAGCCCTCGGCCCCCAGGTCGCGCACGATCGAGGGGAGCGCGACGTTGAGGATCGTGTTGTCGACGCTGATGACGACGAGCGAGAGGCAGAGGACGCCGAGTGTGATCCACCGTCGTTGGTAGATCTGCTCGGGAGTCATCCGCATCCGAGGCCTCGCTCCCAGAACGCAGACGCGGCGGCGTGCACCAGGTCGACGACGTCCGCAAGCGGCACCGCGGTCGAGTCGACGATGAGGTGGTACAAGCGCGGGTCGCTCGGATCACGATCGAAGAGGCGCTGCACGAACTTGCTCCACGCCCTGTCGGTGTCCTGCTGGTGAGCGCTGGCCTCTTCCTCGGAGACGCCCTCGAGGCGCATGCCCTGCGCGATCCGCCGCTCTACGGGTCCGTCGAGCCGCACGTGGAAGGTCCTCGAGTGCGCGGCCAGGACAGCCGCCGCACCGCGGCCGAGGATCACGCCGCCTCCGGCCTCGGTCACCCGCGACACGCTCTCGGCAACCTTCTGGCGCAGCTCCGCGTTCGGATCGAGGTCGCCCGCGCCGGGCACGGGGATGCCGAGCGCACCACTCAGGTGGCTGAGGCTCGAGACGAGACGACCCGGAGGGGACTGACTCCGCTCCTCCTCGGTGAGCCTCTCCTCGATCCGTTCCGGGGCCCGCGTGTCGGGTCCGTGGGTCAAGCGGTCGTAGAACGGCACTCCCAACCGCTCCGCGAGCCTCGGGGCGACGATGCTGCCGCCCGCGCCGTACGTCGCGGACACCGTCACGACCTTGTTCATCGCACCTCGATCCCCGCGAGGAACTCGAGCACCGCGTGCTCGAAGGCTTCGGCGTGCGTGACGTTGGGCGAGTGCCCCGCGCCGTCGATCACGACGAGCGTCGCACCGGGGATCTTCCCGGCCATGTACGACGAGCCACCTCGGAACGGCTTGTCCTTCTCGCCGACGATCACCAGCGTCGGCACTCCGATCGTGGGCAGCGACTCGATCACGCTCGCATCGTGCTGCTTCAAGATGCCGTCCGCCGTGAGCATCATCCGTTGCGCCGCGGCATCGCCGTGGGCGGCAGCGAGCTGCGCCGCCTCGCGATCGACGAATCGGTTCCACCCCGCTCGGGCCTCGTCGTCCCGATAGCCAGGACCGGTGTCGAGGAGGATCAAGCCCGCGACCCGTTCGGGATGGGCGATGTGGAACGCGAGGGAGAGGAACCCACCGAGCGAGTGACCGCCGAGGATCGCGGCGAGCTGCCCCCGTGACGTCGAGCAGGGCTTCCATGTCGCCCAGAGCGAGCGGCACCGTGTACTCCGAAGCTTCAGTGCCGGCATCGGTCTGTCCGTGACCTCGGAGGTCCCAAGTGATCACGCGATGGCCCTCTTCGACCAAGACCGGGACGTTCCCGGCAAACGCCTGTCCGCTCGACGAGAAGCCGTGGGTCAGCAGGAGCGTCGCTCCGTCACCCTCGACGTCGTAGTGGATCAATGCGTCACCACGTCGGAGGTCGGGCATCGCAACAGTCCATCACGTCGGATGGTCGACGAGGAGCGGGCTGATGGGCTAGCCAATGGCGGTGTCGACCATGTCGCCCACGCCCACGACCTACCACAGGCTCCTGGGCACCCACGCCCCAGCGCTCAACCGTCTGCTCGCGGGGCTCGCGCTCGGCGTGGTCGTCGCGATCGTGTTGGCTTTCTTCGTCGCGTGGCAGCTCGCCGTGCTTGCAGCCTGGATCACGACGTGCGGCGTGATCCTCGCCGTCATCTGGCACGAGATCTACGACGCGGACTCGGCCCGGACGCGCGACCTCGCGACCAAGAACGACGAGACTCGCAACACCGCGCGGCTGCTCGTGAACCTCTCCTGCATCGGCAGTCTCGTGGGCGTCGGGTTCGCCCTGCATCGTGCAAACGAGCGCACCGGAGGCTCGGAGCTCGCGCTGGTCGGTGTCGCGTTGCTCACCGTCGTGCTCTCGTGGACGCTCGTGAACACCGTGTTCACGCTCCACTACGCGCACCTCTACTTCACCGAACCACGTGGAGGTGTGGACTTCGGGGAGGACGAAGGCCCTCCCGACTACCGCGACTTCGCGTACCTCGCGTTCACGATCGGCATGTGCTACCAGGTCTCGGACACGTCGCTCTCGACCCGACACATGCGGCGTACGGCGCTCCGCCAGGGGATCATCGCCTACATCTTCGGCGTGGTGATCGTGGCGACGACGATCAACATCATCGCCGGCTTCCTGTGACGGCGGCGGGCTCGAGGCCCGCCGCCCACAGCATTCGTCAGGCCAGCGCCTTCGCCTTCAAGCGCTCGTACTCGGCGTCGTCGATCACGCCCTTGGCCTTGAGATCAGCGAGCTTCGCGCAGCTCGTCGGCGGGGCTCACCGGGGCAACGCTCTGCACGTACTGCCGCATCGCGGTGTCTTGTGCTTGAGCCGCCTCGACCACGTGCTCCTGCATCTTGTGACCTCGCGCGATCAGGTACACGAACACGCCGAGGTACGGAACCAGGATGATGAAGATCACCCACAGGGCCTTGGCTACGCCACCGAGATCGTGGCTACGGAACACATCGCTGAACACGATGATCAGCAGCCAGATCCAGATGAAGAACATGAAAAACCAGAGCATCGACCAGAACACCTGACCGGTGCCCCACTCTGAAGCCAACACGTGCATGTAAGAACACCCTCCTCAGTGACCGGACAACCCGGTCGGGGGTGAGTTTCGCGCGTCTGACCGTCATCTTCCGCGACGGTAGAAACGAGTCAGCTGGTGCGCAGCTCGAGACCGAAGAGCTCTCGGAACCTGTCGTAGTACTCCTCGTCATCTGAGGCCATCCCGAGCGCGACCCACTCATTGTCGCTCATGCGTTCTCGGCCCTCGACGATCTCGAGGGCGCCCCACGACATCGCGTAGCGAAGCTGCGGCTCGTCCGTCGTGACGGCCTCGTGGATCACTCGTGCGACCTCAAACGGGTCAGTCGCCTGCGTCCATCCCGCGGCGTAGAACTGGAACAGCCGACGGTACTGATCGGGATAAGCGCCGGTGCGGCTCGGAGCGTCAGGGCTCTTCGCGAAGATCGCGGACTTCGTGACGCCGGGCTCGATGATCACGACGCGGATGCCGAACGGCGCCAGCTCTTGGGCCAGCCCCTCGCTGAGTCCTTCGAAGGCCCATTTCGAGGTGACGTAGGGCGATTGGGCGAGTGCTGCGATGCGGCCAGCGATCGAGGTGACGTTGACGATCGACCCGCTCCGCCGCTCGCGCATCCCGGGCAGGACGGCCTGGATGCAACGCACCGCTCCGCACAGGTTGATGTTCATCAGCTCGAGGTAGGTCGCCGGATCGGTGTCCTCGACGACCCCGGTGCCCCCGACGCCCGCGTTGTTGACGAGCACATCGACGTGCCCGGTCGCGTCGAGCACCTCGGCCATGCCACGGCGCACGGACTCGTCGTCGGCGACGTCCAGCTCGACGAGGAGCACCTCGACCCCCCGCTCCTCGGCCATCGCCCCCAGCTTCGATGCCTTCGCCTTGTCGCGGACCGTGCCGTACACGAGATGGCCCTGCTCGGCGAGGTGGAGCGCAGTCGCGCGCCCGATCCCCGAGTTCGCGCCGGTGACCACTGAGACAAGACCATGGGAGGCAGGAGAGGCATCCATCGCGGCCGAATGTACCGTGACCGCGTGAGTCGCCCTCGGTTGTCCGCGCTCGACCTCGCGATCGTGAGCGAGGGCAAGACGAGCGCCAGCGCACTCGCCGACACGACCACTCTCGCCCAGCGAGCCGACGCCCTCGGTCTCACTCGCTTCTGGGTCGCGGAGCACCACAACATGCGCACGGTCGCGAGCACGAGCCCCGCGGTGCTGATCGCCCACCTCGCCGCGACCACCGACCGCATCCGAGTCGGCTCCGGCGGCGTGATGCTGCCGAACCACCCTCCGCTCGTCGTCGCCGAGCAGTTTGCGATGCTCGAAGCACTCCATCCCGGTCGCATCGACCTCGGCATCGGGCGGGCGCCGGGCACCGATCACGCGACCGCGGCGGCGCTGCGGCGGTCGCCAGCCGCGCTCGGCGCCGAAGACTTCCCGCTGCACCTGCTCGACCTGATGGGGCTGCTCGGCGACGTCCGCACCGATCAGGGCCTCTGGAGCCAGTTCGCGGCCACCCCCGTCTCGACCTCGAGGCCATGGATCGGCCTGCTGGGATCGAGTGGCTACAGCGCGGAGCTGGCCGGATACCTCGGTTTGCCGTTCTCCTACGCCCACCACTTCGACATGGGCACGCTCGCGATGACCGTGCAAGCGTTCGAGCTGTACCGCAGCGCGTTCCGTCCGTCGCCCGTGCTCGACGAGCCCTACGCGATCGTCTCGGCGAACGTCCTCACGGCGCCGACGCTCGACGAGGCCGACCGCTTCGCGGCGCCGGGGCGCCTCATGATGCTCGCTCGCCGCACCGGCCGGTTCGAGCCGCTGCGTGCGCCGGACACCGCGCTCGCACATCCTTCTATGGACGAAGCGCGTGCGCTGCCCTCGAACCGCATCGTGGGCACCCCCGCCGACGCGATCGAGAGGCTCGAGGAGCTCGCCTCGCTCACGCACGCTGCCGAGGTCATGGTGAGCACCGTCACCTACGACTTCCCGGAGCGAGTCCACAGCCTCGAGCTGCTCGCGCACGCCTGGTTCTCGTGAGTGGCAGTGTGCGTCGCATGGATCTCGGAGAGGTCGGCATCTGGAGCGGCGTGCTCCGTCGGGGCGATCCGGGCGAAGCGGCCGACGCGGCGGCCGAGCTCGAGGCCCTCGGCTTCGGCTCGCTGTGGATCCCGGGCGGCGCGGGAGGCGACGTCCTGGGCGACTCGCTCCGGCTCATGGACGCGACGACACGCGTGGTGGTGGCGACGGGGATCCTCAACATCTGGATGCACGAGGCAGTCGACGTCGCGGCCGGCCACGCCGCACTCACCGAGAGGCACCCGGGACGGTTCCTGCTCGGGCTCGGCGTGAGCCACGCTCCCTCGGTCGAGCGCAGCAACCAGAGCTACACGCGCCCCCTGAGCAAGATGGTCGACTACCTCGACGAGCTCGACGCGGCGTCTCCCGCGGTGCCGCACGACGAGATGGTGCTCGCCGCGCTCGGGCCGAAGATGCTGCGACTGTCCGCTGCACGCGCGGCTGGCGCGCACCCGTACTTCGTTCCGCCCGAGCACACTGCGATCGCTCGAGAGGCACTCGGTGAGGGGCCCCTGGTCGCGACCGAGCAGATGGTCGTGCTCGAGACCGACGCCGCGACTGCACGCGACATCGCACGCACGAACATCGCTCGGTATCTCGACCTGCCCAACTACACGAACAACCTGCGCTCGCTCGGCTTCACCGACGATGACCTCACTCCCCCCGGAACCGATCGCCTCGTCGATGCGATCGTCGGGTGGGGCGACGAGTCGGCGATCGCAGCACGGGTGCGGGCACACCTCGACGCGGGCGCCGACCACGTGTGCGTGCAGGTGCTGCTCGCCGACGCCGCGGCATTCCCTCGCGCCGAGTGGCGCGCCCTCGCTCCCGCACTCATCTCCTAGATCCCCGGAGGACCTCGATGAAGTACACGCACCTCGGCCGCACTGGCCTGACCGTCAGCCGGATCTGCCTCGGCACGATGAACTTCGGCCCCCAGACCGACGAAGCCGACTCCGACGCCATCATGGATCGCGCCGTCGAAGAGGGCGTCAACTTCTTCGACACAGCGAACGTCTACGGCTTCGGCGATCGCAAGGGCTGGACCGAGGAGATCGTCGGGCGATGGTTCGCCCAAGGCGGCGGCCGTCGCGAGAAGACGGTCATCGCCACGAAGCTGTATGGCGGGATGTCCGAGTGGCCGAACGATGCGTTGCTCTCGGCTCGCAACATCCGCCACGCGTGCGACGCGTCACTGCGCCGTCTGCAGACCGACTACATCGACCTGTACCAGATGCACCACGTCGACCGGAAGACGCCGTGGGACGAGATCTGGCAGGCGATGGAGACCCTGGTGCAGCAGGGCAAGATCCTCTACGCCGGCTCGTCGAACTTCGCCGGGTGGCACCTCGTGAAGGCGCAGGAGTCCGCGCACCGGCGGCACTTCACGGGCCTCGCGAGCGAGCAGTCGCTCTACAACCTCATGGTACGCACGGTCGAGCTCGAAGTGCTCCCCGCAGCGCTGGACTACGGCATCGGGATCCTGCCCTGGTCGCCCGTGCAAGGCGGTCTGCTCGGCGGCATCCTGCGCAAGCAAGACCTCGGTCGATCGAAGGGCGGGCGCGCTGCGGCCGGCCTCGACGCGAACCGTGACCGCATCGAGAAGTACGAGGCCTTCTGCGACGAGCTCGGCCACGAGCCCGCCGACGTCGCCGTCGCGTGGCTGCTGCATCAGCCAGCGGTCACCTCGCCCATCGTCGGGCCTCGCACGATGGAGCATCTCGAGGGCGGGCTGCGGTCCCTCGAGATCACGCTCGACGCAGACGCGCTCCAGCGTCTCGACGAGCTCTTCCCCGGCCCGGGTGGAACCGCACCTGAGGCGTACGCCTGGTGAAGCTGGGCTTCTACACGCTGGCGGGAGCGCCAAAGTCGCCTCGCGACCTGATCGAAGAGGTGCAGGACGGCGAGCGGCTCGGTCTCGACTGGGTGTTCATCAGCGAGCGGTTCAACATCAAGGAGGCCGCCACGCTCTCGGGCGCGGTCGGCGCGGTGTCGTCACACATCAAGATCGCGACCGGGGCCACCAACATCAACACCCGCCACCCGATCGTGACGGCGTCGTACGCGACGACGATGCATCGACTCACGAGTGGTCGGTTCACGCTCGGCCTCGGCCGCGGCATCGACCCGATGATGCGAGCGTTCGGCCTGCGCGCGTCCACGACCGCCGAGCTCGAAGACTTCGCCGGCCTGATGCGCCGGCTGTGGAAGGGCGAGGCGATCCTCGGCCACGACGGGCCGGCGGGCCACTATCCGGTCCTCCGCCTCGATCCCGACTTCGACGAGGACATCCCGCTCGGCCTCATGGCGTTCGGTCCGCACAGCCTTGCCCTCGGGGGCCGCGCCTTCGATCAGATCGTGCTGCACACCTTCTTCACTGACGAGACGCTCGTGCGTTGCATCGCGGCGGTGAAAGACGCTGCCGAACGAGCGGGACGCGATCCCGCTTCGGTCGAGGTGTGGTCAGTGCTCGCGACGATCGGCGATCACCTGCCGCAGGACATCCGGCTCAAGAAGACCGTCGGCCGGCTCGCGACCTACTTGCAGGCGTACGGCGACCTCATGGTCAAGACAAACGACTGGGATCCTGCGGTGCTCACACGATTCCGTGCCGATCCGTTCGTCGCGGGGTTCCGAGGCGCGCTCGACGCGACCGCGACCACCGAGGAGCTCGAGCACGTCGCGACGTTGCTCCCCGACGACTGGCTTGCTCCGTCCGCGACGGGCTCACCACAGCAGTGCGCGGCAGCGGTGCAAGCCCAGGTCGACCTGGGCGCCGACGGCGTCATCCTGCACGGAGCCTCACCGGCCGAGCTCGAACCCGTTCTGGCGGCACTCGGGCGCTGAGCGCGATACAACGGCGCGTGATGACCGAACCGGAGCGCAGCGAGTGAACGACTCAGATGCCCGAGCCCGACAGGAGATCGAGGCGCTCACGATCGAGTTCTGGTACCGGGTCGACCACGAGAACGGCAACGGCGTCGCGGATCTCTTCACCGAGGACGGCGTGTACTCGGTGGCCAACGGGCAGAGCGCCGGCCGCGCCGCCATCGCGGAGTCGTACAAGCAGCGCGCGGCGCGGGGTCCCCGACTCTCCCGACATGTCCAGACCAACCTCCGGGTGGTCTTTGCCTCGGACACCGAGGCACGCGGCCTGTCGATCCTGACGTTGTGGGCCGATGACGGTGAGGCACCGCTCGACCTGAAGATGCCGATCTCGGTCAGTGACATCGAGGACGAGTACGTGCAGGAGGCTGACGGCGCATGGCGCATCCGCCACCGCCACCTCAGGCAGGTGTTCCAAGGGGATCGCCCGGGCGTGCTGCCCATGGGCGCTCCGGCCAACGCGAGCGAAGGGGGACGATGATGCCGTACGACACCAATGACCCGAGGTCGCAGCTCGGAGGCACGCGGACGGCGGAACGACCCCCGGGTGCGGCCTTCCCACCGCAGTACTTCGAGTTCGATGACCTCCCCCCTGACGACGTCTCTGCAGCCGGCACGCGTTCGTGGCACGTGCGCAGCCAGACGCTCTGCGTCGTCTTCTCCGAGGTCGCTGTGGGAGACACGCTGACGCGCCGCGGCCAGCCCGACGAATACATGGTGCTGCTGACGTCGTCCGACGCGGTGGCGACGGCGAACGCCGGCGCGCAGAGCGAAGCGAGCATCGGGAAGTCCGTCGTCGTGATGCCTCCCGGCGACAGCGACCTCGTCGTCACGTCGGGCGGGCAGGTGGTGCGCCTCTTCTCGACGCAAGCCGATGACCTCGTCGCGCGGTGCCGCAACGCCGATGTGTACGAGCACCCCGACACGAACGTGGCCGAGTGGAAGCCGTGGCCAGATCCGCCCGATGGCCACCGCATCCGTGTCTACCCACTTGACGCGATCGCCCACGACAAGGGGCGTTTCGGCCGCCTGCTGCGATGCAGCACCATCATGGTGAACTACTTCTATCCCGATGACGCGGCGCGCGATCCGCACAAGCTCAGTCCTCATCACCACGACGACTTCGAGCAGATCTCGCTGCAGCTCGAAGGTGACTACGTGCACCACATCCGCACGCCGTGGACCGTCGACATGGACGCGTGGCGCGACGACGACCACCAGTACACGAAGAGCCCGGCGGTCACCGTCATCCCACCGCCGACCGTGCACACGAGTCAGGGCATGCACGCAGTGCGCCACCAGCTCATCGACATCTTCGCTCCCCCGCGGTTCGACTTCTCAGAACGACCCGGCTGGGTGCTGAACGCCGACGAATACCCCATGCCGTGAGGGAGATCCCCCACGGACTACGGCGGCCCGGGGCGACCACGTTCGGCACGTGGGTCAAGCTGCCGAGCCTCGAGACACTCGAGATGCTCGCCGCTGCGGGCTTCGAGTTCGTCGTCATCGACATGGAGCACAGCCCGCTGACACTCGAGTTCGCGTACAGCGCGATCGTCGTCGCGCAAGCGCTCGACATGACCGCACTCGTGCGAGTGCCCGATCGCAGCGGCAGCCACGTGCAGCGTCTGCTCGACGCCGGCGCCGACGGCTTGCTCGTCCCCCAGGTCTCGAGCGCGGAGGAAGCTCGGCGATGCATCGGCCAGATGATGTTCCCGCCGCACGGCACCCGCGGCATGGGCAGCACCTCGCGAGCCGGACGGTGGGGTCTCACCGGCAACCCCGACTACCTGGCGAGGGGCGACGCGGTCGTCCGAGGCATCCAGCTCGAAGATCGCGACGCGCTCGCACAGATGGACGCGATCGTCGACACGCACGGGCTGAGCGCGGTGTTCCTCGGCACGGGCGACCTCTCGCTGTCGAGCGGCCTGCCGCCAAATGCTCCCGAGCTGCAAGATCTCACCGACAAGCTGCTCGCGGCGACGGCGGCGCGCGGCCTGCCCTGTGGCACGGCAGTCAGCGACGCCGCGTCGGCGCACGCGGCCGCAGCACGCGGGTTCTCGTTCGTGATGGTCAGCAACGACGCCACGATGTTCGGGCGCGCGGTCGCAGATCTCGGCAGCGCCCTGTGGCCCGGCTTCCCGGAGGGGGCACGAAGGTGACGCTCATCGACTACGACCACATCGGGCTCAGACACATGCCGCCGCCGTCGGCGCGCCACAAGCCCGCCCTCCCGGGTCTGCTGCTCGACCTCGAAGAGGTCGGGAACCAGCTGGGTGGTCGAACGGTTCGTCGGCATCACGACCGATGGCACTCCCGTCCCTGGCCTGTTCCCGATCGCGAAGACCGGCGTCGACACCGCGCCCATCGTCGACTCCGCGCACCTTCCTTGCGTCGCTCGACCCGGGCCATCGCGACAAGGCGACGCTGCCCGTCGACTCCGACGAGTGGCGGGTCTGGTGCAACGTTCACATCTACATGTGGCGCCACGGCGTCCTCCTCGAAGACCTCAGCCCGGCGCAGCGTGAAGCGGCGCTCACGTTGACTGGCGCGAGCCTCAGCGCACGGGGATTCGGTGATCTCCGCGACCTGATGCGATGCAACGAGTTCCTCGCCGAGATCACCAACAGCCCCGATGAGTACGGCGAGTGGGCGTACTTCTTGGCCATCTTCGGCACGCCGTCGCACGACGAGCGGTGGGATGGCAGCTCGACGGCCACCACATCAACCTGCATTGCTTCGTGCTCGGCGACCAGATGGTCTTCACGCCCGCGTTCCTCGGCGCAGAGCCATGCCACATCAAGTCGGGCGAGCTCGCCGGGCTGCGAGTCTTCGAGGGGGAGGAGCGCAACGGCCTCGCGATGGTGCGCTCGCTCGAGATCTCAGACGGACAACGCCGCCTGCTCACCGATCTCGTCGAGACGTACATCGGCGGCATCCGCGACGGCCACGCGGCCTTGAAGATGCGCGACATCGCCACTCATCTCGACGAGACCCACTTCACCTGGATGGGCGGCACCGACGACGTGAGCCCCTTCTATTACAAGGTGCAGAGCCCGGTCGTGCTCATCGAGTTCGACCATGAACCGGGCGTGGTGTTCGCGAACGAGGAGCCGACTCGCCACCACGTCCACACGATCGTGCGGACACCCAACGGCAACGACTACGGCATCGACCTGTTGCGCCAGCACTACGAGCGACATCACTGACCCACCGCTGATTCAGCAGCGGCCCGCGTCGAGCCTTACGGCCATGCCCGCGGTCTCGGGCGACGCCGCGGGATAGCGCTGCAGCACGAGCGGATCGTGGCCGGGCACGATCGCATCGGGGCTCGACGCCAACGCTCGGAGCGTCTCCCATCCCTCGACCATCGCGCCGACGTCGAACACGATCGGGAACGGCCGGCCGGACTCGAAGTTCTCGTAGTAGTGGGTCGAGTCGGAGGCGAGCACGAGGGCACCGTCTTCGGTCTCCACTCGAGCGACCTGCATGCCGTCGGTGTGACCTCCGAGGAGATGCACGGACAGGCCAGGCGCGAGCTCGTCGGCGCCGTCGTGGAAGACCACGCGACCGGCATGCACGTGGTGGACGAGCGCCGCCACATGGTCGGCTGTGAACCCATGGGCCTGATCTGCCGACGTCATGTGGCGTCCGGTCGCGAAGGCCATCTCGCGCTCCTGCATGTGGAAGCGGGCATTCGGAAACTGGTCGAGACCGCCGGCGTGGTCGTAGTGGACGTGAGTGAGCACGACGTTCGTGATGGCCTCCGCGTCGACGCCGACCGTGGCAAGCGCCTCGGCTGCGGGGCGGAGCAACCGGCGATGCCGCATGGTGGCGTCGAGCGTGCCGAATCCCGTGTCGACGACCCACGTCTCACGCTCGCCCACGACCGCCCACACGAAGTAGTCCATGGGCATCGAGGCGTCGTGCGGATCACCGCCGAGGAAGTGCTCGGCGCGGCGCGCGTCTCGCTCGGCGTACTTCACCGCGTAGACCCGGAACACCGCGTCGTACTGTAGGAGGGTGGACGACGAACTGTTCGAGGTCGGGCTCGACGCGAGGAAGCGAGTGCTCGGGGAGGAGTACGTCACCCGCGCCTTCGCCACGGCAGACAGCTTCAACATCGAGTTTCAACAGCTCGTCACCGAGTACTGCTGGGGCGCGGTCTGGGGCCGCTCGGCCCTGGGCGATCGACAGCGCAGCCTCAACAACCTCTGTTTGCTCGCCGCGCTGAACCGCCCCGAGGAGTTCAAGACCCACTTCCGCGGAGCGCTCCGCAACGGGTGCACCCTCGACGAGCTGCGCGACACCCTCATCCAGGTCACGATCTACGCGGGGGTTCCCGCGGGAGTCGAGGCATTCCGCCTGGCCCGTCAGGTGCTCGAGGCCGAGGGCATCACCCCGGATCCCGCGCCGTGACACCGCACGTCCTCGGTTTCGTCGGGCTCGGCAACATGGGCCGACCGATGGCGAGCCGGATCGCGGACGCCGGCTTCGCGCTGGTGTGCTTCGACGCCGCCGGCACGGCTGACCGCCTGCCCCCCGGCGCCACCGAAGCGAAGGGCCTCGCCGACCTCGCCGCGGAGACCGACACTGTGTTCGTCAGCGTCCCCGACGGCAACGCGACGCTCGCGGTCGCGCACGACCTCGCCGCGGCAGATCCTCGCCGGATCACCACCGTGATCGACCTCTCCACCGTCGGCCCCGAGGCGGCGCAGGAAGCCGCAGCGACGCTCGCCGCCGCCGGCGTCACCTACGTCGACGGCCCGGTCTCGGGCGGCGTCGCCGGCGCTCGTGGGGGCACGATCTCGCTCATGTTCGGCGGGCCCGACGCAGTGCTCGCAGACCATCGGCAGATCCTCGAGACCTTCGCCGGCAACGTCTTCCACGTGGGCGGGCGCGCCGGCCAAGGCCAAGCGATGAAGCTCTTGAACAACTTCCTGTCCGCGACCGCGCTCGCCGCGACCTCCGAGGCGATGGCGTTCGGCGAGTCACACGGCCTCGACATGGGCACGATGGTCGATGTGCTCAACGTCTCGAGCGGACGGAACTCCGCGACGGTCGACAAGTTTCCCAACCGAGTGATGACCGGCAGCTACGACGCCGGCTTCAGCACCGCGCTGATGGCCAAGGACATGCGGCTCTACATCGAGATGGTCGGGCGAGCTGGCACTGCGGACGACGTCGGCAGCGCGGTCTCGGCGGTGTGGCAGTCCGCCCACGCGTCGATGCCCGGCAGCGACTTCACCGAGATCTGGAAGCACGTCAGCTCATGACCTCCGACGCCGGTTCTCTTGGTGGAAGTGCAGCGCCGGGAGTGAGAAAGACCAAGAATTCGAGCGGGGGGTTCGAGGAGCGGCTCGATCCGGGGTTGCTCGAGGCGTACGCGGCGTCGCCGGAGATCGACCTCGGTCGTGACATCCCCAAGCTGCGCTTTCTGATCGAGCGGTACGAGGCGCCGCTGCGGGCAGCACTCCCCCCGATCCCCGAAGTGTCCGTGACTGATCACCTCGTATTGGGATCACCGGGCGACCCGGACGTACGAGTGCGCACCTACGAACCCGAGGGTCGCGCCCCGGGTTCGGCCGCGATGTTCTGGATCCACGGAGGCGGCATGGTCATCGGCACGATCGACGGTGACGACTTCATGTGCAAGACCTGGGCGCGCGACTTCGGTTGCTTGGTCGCCTCGGTCGAGTACCGCCTCGCGCCCGAGCATCAACACCCCGCGCACATCGACGACTGCTATGCGGGCTTGCGCTGGTTGCACAGCCGTCTCGACCACTACCAGGTCGACCCCTCACGCCTCGCGATCGGTGGCGCCAGTGCAGGGGGTGGCCTTGCCGCCGGCACCGCGCTCCTCGCTCGCGATCGGGCCGAGGTGCCGCTCTGCTTCCAGTACCTCGTCTACCCGATGATCGACGACCGCGACACGACCGCGTCGACGCACGACATCAGAACTGCGAAGGTGTGGAACCGCCGATCGAACCAGATCGGGTGGCGCTCGTACCTCGGTGAGCGCGTCGGTGGCGCCGATGTCCCTCTCTACGCGGCGCCGGCGCGAGCGACCGTCGACGACTTGCGGGGCTTGCCGCCCGCGTACATTGACGTGGGCGAGCTCGACCCGTTCCGCGATGAGGACGTCGCGTACGCCACGCGGTTGCTGGCCGCGGGCGTGCCGTGCGAGCTGCACGTCACGCCAGGCGCGTTCCACGGATCGGAGATGGCGGTTCCGGACGCGCCGACGTCACGGAGAATCCGCGCCTACCGGCGCGACGCCCTCAGCCGCGTGCTCGCCTGACGGCTCCTCGAGCCGCCCGTCCGCGTGCCGCGCGAAACGCCCCGCGTCGCGGGGATGCACGGGATCGTCGGTCGGCCATGGCCATCCGCCGAAGCCGGTGCGTCGGTAATCAGCGAACGCCTCGCGGATCTCGGTCTCGTCGTTCATCACGAAGGGGCCGTACTGCGCAACCGGCTCGCCGATCGGCCGGCCCTGCAACACGAGAGCCTCGGCGCCGTAGGGACCGGCAGTCACGACGACGGGTTCGTCGCAACGGAGCACCGCGCCGGTCGACGCTTCGAGGTCGTGCTCGCCGATGCGCACGGCACCTTCGAACACGTAGAGCGTGCGGACCGTGTCCGGGCCGAGCGCGGGCGGCAGCGTGACGGCCGCCGTCGGCTCGGACACGACATGCCAGATCGCCAAGTCAGATTCGGGTCGTGACCCCCACGAGCTCGGCGGCGGGGACGGCGGCTCGAGGTCTCCCAACCGCCCCGCCACGACGGTGATCTCGGTCGCGCGGCCTTGCTCGTCGACGAGGTGCCGCCGAGGGATGTCCTCGTTCCAGAACATCGTGAAGTACGGCGGCACCATCTTGTCGGCGGCCGGCAGGTTCAACCAGATCTGGAAGAGCTCGCACGGGTTCGGCCCGTCGGGATCGAGCAGGGGAAACATCTCGCAGTGCACGATGCCCTCGCCGGCGGTGAGCCATTGCACATCGCCGCGGCCGAACCTCGCGGTCGCGCCGAGCGAGTCGGAGTGGTCGATGTATCCCTGACGGACGAAGGTCACCGTCTCGAAGCCTCGATGCGGGTGCTGGGGGAAACCCGGCACGACGCTGCCGTGGTACATCCGCCAGCCGTCGGCCCCGGCGAAGTCCATGCCGATGTCTCGAGCGACGAGCGACGCGTTCGGCCCCATGAGCTCGTTTCCCTCGGGGTACTTGTCGAGGTGGTGCACACAGAACAGGAACGGGTCGACGGTCACCCACTGGAAGCCCAACGGGACCGACTGCAGCACCGGATCAGCCATGGCTGAAGGCTATGGCTGATCTGGCATTGTGCATCCCATGAAGGAAGGCGCAGCGTCGGTCACGGCGCAGAAGGTCGCCTTGCTGCGGCTCGGCTTCGACCGAGCTCCGGCCCCCTACGGCGATCCCGAGAGCGATCTCGAGCTCGGGCGCGACGTCGCGTCCGACTCACCGGTCGACTCCGGAACGCCGATGAGCCAATACCTCGCGGCACGCACGATGTTCTTCGATCGCGTGGTCGTGGGAACGCTCGACCGCGGCGCCACGCAAGCCGTCATCGTCGGGGCGGGGTACGACGGACGAGCGTTTCGCTACGCGAAGCCCGGCGTGTCGTGGTTCGAGGTCGACCATCCCGACACGCAGCGCGACAAGCGAGCCCGAATCGAGCGTCTCGGCATCGATGCCGAGCACGTGAGGTTCGTCGCCGCCGACTTCGCCCACGACGATGTCGCCGCGGCATTGCAGATGGGCGGATTCGATCCATCGGCGTCGACCGTCTTCATCTGCGAGGGCGTCGCGGTATACCTCGACCGACCGGTCCTGGTCACGCTGCTCCGAGCGATCCGCTCTGTCGCGGCCTCGTCATCGCGGCTCGCGATCAGCCTCTCTCTGACCCCCGAGACCGAGGAGGCCGAGGCCCGTCAAGAGTGGTTCAGAGCCCGCGTCGCGGCGGTCGGCGAGCCCGAACGAGATCGGTTGACGCCCGAAGAGATGAAGACCGTGCTCGCCGACACCGAGTGGCGCGACGACACCACCAGTCCACGCGCGCAACGCGCGGGACTGGTGGTGCTGTCACCTACCTGAGGCGCCGGTCAGGCGTCAGCCCTGGAAGACGCCGCTCTTGCCTTCGATGTCGAAGACTTGACCCGTCCGGACCTGGGACCCCTTCGACGCGTCGTACTGCGCCATCTCGGAGTACTCGATGCCGTAGGCGTCGGTGGTGCCGTCGACCTTGAAGCTGCCGCCGAGAAGCAGCGGAAGCGTGAAGTTGGTCGACCATGCCGCGTTCATGACGTTCTCGTGCGTCAGCCCGCCGTCCATGCCCGCAGCCCTCGTCAGCGTGTCGATGACCTGGAGGCCGACGTCGTACCCCGTCAGGATCTGACCGTTGTTCGGATCAGCCCCGGCGCCGTACTTCGCGACGTCGGCCTTGTATGCCGTGACAGCCGGATCGTTCGCGAACTGCGGGTCGCTCGGGTCCTTCTGCTGCAGAAGGAGGTAGACACCGTTACCGGCCGGGTCGACCGGCTTGAAGAACGATGCCACCGAAGCGCACGTGTACGAGATGATCGTGATGCCCTTGTAGCCGCCCGCGGCGAGACCCGCCATGAGCTTCGGGCAGAACGCGCCGGTCGTCTCGCCGATCACGACGTCGGGGTTCGACGCCAGGATCTTCGTGATCTGGTTGTCGATCGACGTGTCGGTGCCCTCGTGCAGCTCGCTGTCGACGATCGTGAAGCCCTTGTCCGCTGCGACCTGCTTCATCGTGGTCGAGTACACCTTGCCGAAGTCGTTGTCGAACGTGAGCTCGGCGATCTTGGCGCCCGGCTTCTGCTTGGCGATGAACTCGCCCCACATCCCGCGCCTCGGAGTTGTAGGCGAGGATGCCACCGATCGTCCACGGATGGTGGGCCGGGTCTCCCCAGTTCGGGAAGCCGGTCGCGACGAACAGCTGCGGGGTGCAGGCGTCCTCGAAGATCTTCTGGGTCGCCGCGACGTTCGGCGTGCCGACCTGGAACACCGACGCGAGCACGTGGTCCTTCTCGACCAGCTCAGTGGCGAGCGGCGGTGTCTTGGTCGGGTCGTATGCGTCATCCTTGGCGATGAGCGTCACCTTGTGGCCGTCGATGCCGCCGGCCTCGTTCACCTTGGCGAACGCGACGTTCATGCCCTGTGGGATCGCGCCGAACGCAGCGAGCGCGCCGGTCAACGGCACGGTCATGCCGAGGACGATGTCGGCGCCGTCGGCCAGCGGGGTGCTCACGTCGGCGGGGCACCCGGTCGTGGGCACCTGGAATGCCGCCGCGCTACCGGCCGCCGTCGTCCCAGCTGCTGCGGCAGTGGTCGCCGCCGCCGCCGAGGTCCCGGCACTGGCGGAAGCGGTTGTGGCCGAGCTGGACCCGCTGTCGTCGCCGCAAGCAGCGGCCACGAACATCAGCGCAAGGCCCGCGCTTGCGACGCGGACCAATGTTGCTCTCCTCATGTGGGTTCTCCCCCCTGGAGCTGATGGGTTGCTCCCGCAGGCGCGAGCGCCGCAGGAGTGGGTTCGTCTCCCCGTGAGGTGGAGACGTCGGGCAGCTTGGGCACGAAGCGAATGAACTTCGAACGCACGAGCCGCGCGAAGTACGTGATGCCGCCGGGCATCACGAAGACAACGGCGATGAGCAGGATGCCGTAGAGGGCGCCGGCAAGGATCGGGCCGTCGCCTTCCGAGAAGAACCAGAAATGCCTCGGAGTGTCGGAGGACGGGATGAACAGGAGCCCCCCTCCCGACATGAAGTCCGAGGTGAAGTACGGCACGAAGGTCACGACGAGCGCCCCGATGACCGACCCCGAGATCGTGCCGAGGCCGCCGATGACGGCGCCGGTGAGCAGTGCGATCGCCGTGCTGAAGCCGCCGGTCTCCGGAGCGGCGATCCGCACGACGAAGACCAGCATCGACCCGCCGACCGCTCCGTACGCGGCACTGATCGCGAACGCGCCGACCTTCCATCCCGCGGGCCACACTCCGCTCACCGCCGCACCGACCTCGCTGTCGCGCAGGGCGATGACCGATCGACCCGGACGGCTCTTCATCATGTTCGACGCCAAGAGGAACACGACCGCCCCGACGGCGCTGAGCACGAGGAACTGCCAGGCTTGGTTCGACAGGTTCCCGGGAGTCCAGCTCGGGTTCTTCCAGATGATCGAGTCGGCTGGCTTGCCATTCGCCCCGCCGGTGATGTCATGCAGCGCTTGGAACTTCGCCATCACGGGGAACACCGCGGCGAGCGCGAGCGTCACGAGCGCCAGGTAGAGGCCGCGGATGCGCAGTGCCGGGATGCCGACGATGAAGCCGATGGCAAAGCCGAGCGCGGCGGACACCGGCAAGGTCAGGAGGAAGTTCCAGTGGTGGTTGACTCCGAGGTAGGCCGTGGCATAGGCACCGAGGCCGAAGAAGAAGCTCTGGCCGATCGAGATCTGGCCGCTGTACCCGATGATGATCATCAGTCCGAGGATCGCGACGCTGTACGCGGCGACATTCGCGAAGTTCAAGATCTGGTAGTTCTCCATCCGGAACGCGATCCACAGGATCGTCGCCACGACCAGGCCGTAGCCGACGACCTGCCACAGCCGGTGCTTCGGCGAGCCCTTCTCCACAACGATCGGCCAGCTCATACCCGCTCGATCCTCTTGGTGCCGAACAGGCCTTCGGGCCTGACCAGCAGCACGGCCACGATCACGCCGAGCGCCACTGCGAGGCTCAGCTCCGATCCGATGAAACTGAAGAACGCGGGGATGTAGGCCTCAGCCATCCCGACGATGAGACCCCCGACGACTGCCCCGGGGATGCTGTCGAACCCGCCGAGCGCTGCTGCGGCGAACCCGTAGAGCAGCACGGTGGCCATGAGGTTGAAGTCAAGCGAGCTCGCCGACTGGGAGACCATGATCGCGGCGATCGTTCCCAGCACCGCCGAGATCGCCCAACCGAGCATCAGCATGCGCCCGAGCGGAACCCCGATGAGCTGGCTCGACTCCCGGTTCGACGCGACGGCTCGGTAGCCGAGGCCGAGCTTGGTCTTCTGGAAGAAGTACCAGAGGACCGCGACGACCAGCGCCAGCGCGACCCAGGTGCCGATTGCGCCGTAGCGGATCGCGAAGCGGGGAGGGCCCTCCGCGATCACGAACTGATCAGTGGGCAGGTTCGGGAACGGCGTCAGCGGCGTGAGCTGCTGGGTCCCCCAGATCGCAGCATTGAGCGCGTTGATGACGAGGAAGATGCCCAGGGTCACGATGACGACTCCGAGCGCGCTGCGCCGCTCGATCGGGCGAATCAGGGTGCGCTCGATCCCCGCGCCGAGCAGGAACGAGAAGACGAGTGCGATCGGGATCGCGATCCAGTACGACAAGCCGTGCTCAACGACCATCACGAACGTGATGAACGCACCCAGGGTGCCCATCTCGCCCTGGGCGAAGTTCAGGTGCCCCGTCGTCTTGTAGATGATCACGACGGTCAGGGCCATGAGCGCGTAGATCGCGCCGTTCTTCATTCCGTTGACGAACAGCTGGGCGATGAGGGTCCAGTTGAAGAAGTTGCCGTCGATCAGAAAGGCGAGAGTCATCGTCAGAACCCCAGGTAGGCCTTGCGGACGTCGTCATGGTCACGCAGCTCATCGCTCGACCCTGAGAGCACGATGTGGCCCGCCTCGAGCACGTAAGCGCGAGACGCGATCGACAGCGCGAGCCCCGCGTTCTGCTCGACGACGAACATGGTGGTGCCGAACTCTCGGTTCAGGTCCGCAAACTGGTTGAAGAGTTCCTTCGTCAGCATGGGCGCGAGGCCGAGAGAGGGCTCGTCGAGCAGCAACAGCTTGGGACGCAACATCAGCGCCCGAGCGACCGCGAGCATCTGCTGCTCGCCGCCGCTCAAGCTTCCGGCGGTCACGGCGCGCCGCTCAGCGAGGCGGGGAAACACCCCCAGCCAGTGCTCGGCGTCCGCCTGTACGGCATCCTTGTCCGACCGAACGTACGCGCCGGCCGCGAGGTTGTCCTCCACACTGAGCTCGGGAAACGTCCCCCGTCCCTGAGGAACGTGCGCAACGCCCTTGCGAACGATCCACTCGGTCGCTCGTCCGACGCACTCGACGCCGTCAAGCTGCACCGAGCCCTTCGTGTCGACCATCCCACATAGCGCCCTCAGCGTGGTCGTCTTGCCGGCACCGTTCGCTCCGAGCAGCACGACGACCTCGCCGTCGTCGACGACGAAGTCGAGCCCGTGCAAGACGGGAACGGGTCCGTACGACGCCTTGAGGTCGGTCACCTTGAGCATCGGCTCGCTCATGCCGGTGACCCCAAGTACGCCTCGATGACCGATGGGTCGCTCGATACCTCGGCGGGGGTTCCATCCGCGATCTTGCGACCGAAGTTGAGCACGACCACCTTGTCGGAGATCCCCATGACCATCTGCATGTGGTGCTCGACCAGCAGCACCGTGAGCTGGTGCGAGTCGCGCAGGTACCGGATGGTCTGAGCGAGCTCGTCCACCTCACTGTGGGTGAGCCCGCTCGCGGGTTCGTCGAGCAACAGCAAACGCGGCCGCGCCGCCATCGCGCGCGCGATCTCGATGCGCTTCAACGTGCCGTAGGGCAACGCGGTGGCGGGATGGAGCGCATAGTCAGCCAGGCCGAGCTCGGCCAGAGTGTCCATCGCGTCTTGGCGAAGACGGCGATCCTCGCGCTCGGCGCCGATGCGAAGGGCCGCGGTGACCCAGTTGATCTTCGAGCGCGAGGTCGCACCGACCATCACGTTCTCGAGCACGGTCATCGTCGGATACAGGGCCAGGTTCTGGAAGGTGCGGGCAACCCCGCGACCGGCGATGCCATATGCAGGCACCGCGAGCAGGTCTTCACCCTCGAACCGCACTGCCCCCCAGGTCGGGTCGTAGATGCGGCTGACGACGTTGAACAACGTCGTCTTGCCGGCGCCGTTCGGTCCGATCAACCCACAGATCTGTCCGGGGTCGATCGAAAACGAGAGGTCGTCAAGAGCGACGATCCCCCCGAACCGCACTGATACCTCTGAAACCTCCAGCACCGACACGTCTCGTTCCCCCAAACAAGCCGGCACGCGTGGACTGTTCCCCCAGTCCGCAGCCGACCGTAGCAAGCATCGACCCCCGGGACGAGGAGTCGCGGCCTTTGTACCCGCACTGTCATCTCCGTAACCGCTTCGAGAACCAAAAGTCGGCATAGGTCTCATCGTTGAACGGACTCACCTCGACGTAGCCCTGCGCGCGGTAGAGCGCGATCGCCTCGACCAGCCCCCGGTTCGTGTCGAGACGCACCATCCGGCTCCCGCTGTCGCGGGCTCGCTCCTCGAGGTCGCGGAGGAGTCGGCGACCGACTCCGAGTCCGCGTGCGTCGGGGTCGACCCAGAGCCGTTTGATCTCGGGAGGCTTGGTGCGACCGGCCTTGAGCGCTCCGCATCCGACCGGTCGATCATCCAGGTGGGCGACGAGAACGACGCCGTTCGGTGGCCTCACGTCGTCGGGTTCGAACGTACGACTCTGTTCCGCGTCGAAGCCCGACGGAAGGCGCCGATCGAGTTCGTCGTAATAAGCCTCGATGCAGTGCACCGCGTCGGGATGCAGCGGGTCGACCGCCGTGATGGTCACGAGTGTTGCTGTCAAGAGGCGCTCGACCTCGCGCATCGCCGCTACGAGCGCATCGCGCTCGATGCTCGCCGAGCGGAGCGAGCAGCGACTCCGCGAATGCGTCGCTACGCCGGTCGAGGACCCTCCACTCGCCTCTGCCCTTCGGTGTGAGTCGAGCACTGCGCACGCGGCGATCGTGCTTCCCTGACCCGACGACGACGAGCCCGTCGCGTTCGAGTCCGCGCAGCACTCGACTCATGTAGCCGGAGTCGAGGTGGAGCCGCTGGCGCAGGGCCCGCACCTCACCGTCACCGCGGCCAATCTCCCAGAGCACCCGTGCCTCGCCGAGCGCCCGCCCCCGGCCGAGGAAGTCGTCGCTCAGGGCGCCGACCCGCTCGGTCACGGTGCGGTTGAAGCTGCGCACCTGATCCACGTCGACGTTTGCCATTTACCTGACTGTAGTCAGATACCATCCGGGCCGGTGAAGGGAAGACCGATCGTCGGGGACTTCGTGCGCGTCTACGACCCGTCTCTCGGTGAGACCGAACGCTGGTACATGAACGACCACACGTTCGTCCGCGACGACTCCGGCATCTGGCACCTCGTCGGCATCAGCCACACCGAGCCCGCCGCTCCTTTCGACGAGCTACATCTGGGCCACGCGACAGCCGAGGTGCTGCACGGCCCGTGGACGAAGCACCCCTTCGCGCTCTCCACCGACCCCTCGTGGGGGGAGACCCATCTGTGGGCGCCGCACATCGTGCGACACGACTCGCAGTTCTGGATGTTCTACTCGCGCGGGCGGCGCCGCGAAGTCGGAGTACCGCATCCACCTCGCGACCTCCCGCGACTGCACGACATGGATTCGACACCCCGAGAACCCGATGATCGTCGACGGCTACGAAGCCCGCGATCCCATGGTGCTGCGCGTCGGAGACCGCTGGGTCATGTACTACACCGCGACCATCGATCCCCGCGGAGGCGCGTTCGTCGTGAGCGCCGCGGAGTCCGCCGACCTCGTGCACTGGCACAGCCGCCACATCGTCTACCGAGACGAGATGTCGGGCACGGGCGGCGGCCCGACCGAGTCGCCGTTCGTGTTCGTGCACGACGACCGCTATCACCTCTCGATCGGTCCGGATTGGGAGGGGTTGACGCGGTCGCACCGCGAGACGGGGAGGTACGACCGTGGCGCGTACCGGCGCACTCGCATCCTCGTCAGCGACGATCCACTTCGCTTCTCGCTCGACAACCTCGTGACCGTCGTCGACGCGCACGCTGCCGAGATCGTCGTCGACGAGCACAGCGACTCGTGGATGAGCCACTGTGGCTGGGGTCAAGGTGGCGTCTTCCTGGCGCCGCTCTTTTGGTCTTGACCTCGTCCCACAGAGGGGAGACTCGCGACATGCCCACACTCGACGACGTCGTCGCCCTGGCCCGCACCGACAGCTACCTCGCGATGGTTTCCACGCTCCGGGCCGACGCCACGATCCAGACGTCCCTGGTCAATGCAGGTGTGATGGCCCACCCGATCTCGGGAGGGGAGGTGGCGGCATTCGTGACCTACGGCCGGGCCAAGCTCGGCAACCTCCGGGAGCGGCCCGTGGTGAACGTCTCGTTCCGCTCGGGTTGGCGATGGATCGCGGTGGAAGGCACGGCCGAGATCATCGGCCTCGACGATCCCCATCCCGACGTGGATGCCGAACGGCTGCGGCTGCTCCTCCGCGAGATCTTCGTCGCCGCGGGTGGGTCACACAGCGACTGGGACGAGTACGACCGCGTGATGGCTCGCGAGCGTCGGGCCGCGGTGTTCGTTCAGCCCACCCGGATCTACAGCAACGCAGAACGCTGATCACCTGGCGACGCCGGCCGCATGAACGGCACGGAACCACTCGGTCCTGACCCACGCGCGGTAGAGGTCGTCGCCCATCATCCGCATGAGCGGGAGCGACTGAGATGCGTGAGCGTGGAGTGCGGCGATCTTGCGATCGAGCAGGTCCTCATCCAGCGTGAGCGACTCACACTCTTGCTCGGCCGTGCACGGCGGCTCCGGTTGCTCGTTCCAGAGGCCGATCTCCTGGTTCACCTCGGCAAACTCGCGGTGGAACTCCGGCGTCTTGGTGGCGTACCACAGCTCGGTCTCGGGCGACACCGCGGCCCGAGCGTCGGTGGTCCATCGGCTGACCGCGCAGTGATCGGGGTGGTTGGTGATGCCATCGGGCCCGAAGGTCACGATGCGGTCGGGCGCCAGGTCGGCGATGTGATCCGCGATCGCAGCGGTGCCGTCGTGTCGTGCGCACATGCCGTCTTCGAAGCCGAGAAGGCGCACCTCATGCACACCGAGCGTCGCGAGGCTCGCGCACAGCTCGCCGCGCCTGCGTCGCGCGAGCTGCGATGGCGGCCACGCCTGCGGGTCACTCGTGCCGTGTTCGCCGAGCGTCGCCGTCACCACGACGACGCGGTCCCCGCGGCGCCGCCAGGCCGCCATCAGGCCTGCTGAGAGATAGGCCTCGTCGTCGGGATGGGCCCACACCCCGAGCAGCGTGCGGGGCTTCATGTCGGCACCCCCGTCTCCAGATCGGTGATCGCCTCGACCTGGTCCGCGAGCGCGGACATCAGCTTCGAGAGCAGCCGGGTGATCTCCTCGTCGCTCCAGTCGTGACTCGCGATGCGGTCCACGACTTCGAACAACGGCGCGCAGAGACGGTCCCGAGTCGATTGGTACTGCTCCAGGCAGTCGTCGATCGGCTCACCTCCGCCGAGGCCGTCGGCAACCGCGCGAGACAGGATCTCGGCGTCGCGGAACGCATCGGTCAGGCCGTGGAGGCCGATCGGGTCGCTCAAGCAGCCGGCGTCGCCGACCAATGCCCAGCCCGGGCCCCACGACTGGCGGATGTACCCGCGCTGGCCTGTCCACGTGCGCGCGGACGAGCGAGGAGTCGCCGCCCGCAATCGCTCGGCGACCGCGGGTGATCCCTCTGCGATCACATCGTGGATGAGGGCGACGCCACCCGTGCCGATCCGACCGGGTGAGCCGGCGGCGAACACGCACGCCTCACCGTCATTCGTGGGGATGATGCCCGAGCACGCGTTCGGGCGGAAGGTCCACTCGTATCCATCCGTCTCGAGGTCCGACCAGTAGCCGTAGCTCATCGCGCTCAGGTTGCTGGCGACGCGCAACGCGGGGGCGCCGACAGCCCGAGCGATCGTCGATCCGACACCGTCGGCACCGATGACGAGCGGCGCGAGCACGCTCTGATCCCCATCCGGATCGCCGTCGGTCACCACCCCCGCAACCCGTCCGCCCCGCACGATGACGTCAGTCACTCGGGTCCCGAAACGCACCTCCGCCCCGGCCTCCATGGCCGCACCGACCAAGAGACGATCGAGGACGTTGCGGCGAGGGGCGTAGAGCGCGTCGACTCCAGACGATGGACGGACGGTCATGACCGCCACCTCCTCCCCGTATCGGAAGGTCGAGCGCCTCACCGGCGGCGTCCCCGCGGCGATGACGTCGTCGAGCAAACCCCATCGGCTGACCTGGAGCACGCCGCCGCGCAACAACGCGTGGGTGGACAGTGGATCTGAGCTCGCGTCGCCGCGGTCGATCAGCACGGTGCGCAGCCCACGGCGGGCCAGCAGCATCGCAGTTGCCGCGCCGGCGGCTCGTGCGCCGACCACGACGACATCGTGTGAAGAGGACATGCGGAGACCGTACGAAGCACTCCTTCCCGGCCCCTTCCTTCCCCGGCGCCGGAGACGGAAGGTCAGGGGAAGATCACCAAACCTTCATGGCTCCATGCCTGGCGCGGCCTACAACGGATCCATGGCGACGATCTCCATCACGATGCTCGGTCACTTCGGTGTGACTGTCGACACGACCCCCGTTGCAGACAGCCATTGGGCTCGGCGCCACGCTGCCGCGTTGGTCAAGGTGCTCGCACTGGCTCCGGCGTTGCGTCTGCACCGCGAACAGGTGCTCGACCTGCTGTGGCCCGACGACACCGTGGACGAGGCGGCACCCAAGCTGCACAAAGCGGCGCACTTCGCCCGCAAGGCGATCGACGTGCCGAACGCGGTCGTCCTCCGAGGCGACATCGTCGCGCTCGCCCCCGAGACCGACACCACGGTGGACGTCGTGCAGTTCGAGGAGATCGCTCGGCGCGCCCTCGCCGACGACGACGTCGTCGCAGCCCGCACCGCCCTCACCCTCTACCTCGGTGAGCTGCTCCCCGACGACCGCTACGAAGACTGGGCGGAGGACCGTCGCGAGCAGCTGCGGCTCCGCCACCTCGACCTGCTCAAGCTCGACGGCCGGTGGGAGGCCGTCGTCGAGGTCGACGCGAGCGACGAGGTCGCCCATCTCGCACTCATGCGCCGGCACGCGGCCAACGGCGACCGGCATGCGGCGCTCCGCCAGTTCGAGCGGATGGATCGGGCGATGCGCGGTGAGCTCGGCGTGGCTCCCGGACGCGAGGCAATCGCGCTGAGGGATCGCCTGCTGGCCGAGCGAGAGGTCGCGGTCCGCCAGGACGACGCCCTGGTCGGACGCGAGCAGGAGATCGAGGTCGCGGAGAGCGCCCTGCTCGACGCGGCCGCCGGCCGAGGCCGCACGCTGGTCATCGGCGGGCCGGCCGGCGTCGGCAAGACGGCGCTGCTCGATGCCATCGTCGGTCGAGGGCGGGAGCTGAGCTTCCGCATCGGCCGAGGCACCTCGGCGCCAGTCGAGGGAGCGTGGCCCTACGCACCGGTCGTCGAGGCGTTGGCGGACGTGTGTCGCCGGCACCCCACGTTGCTCGACGGGCTCGCTGACCACCATCGGGTGGAGATCGACCGTGCGCTCGCTGGCACGGCGATGCCCTGGACGGGAGGCAGCTCGCACCAGCGTCTCTTCGTCGCGGTCGGCGAGCTCGTGCGCCTCGCGTCCGCGACGCACGGGCTTCTGCTCACCATCGACGACGTCCACGACGCTGATGACGCGAGCCTTCGCCTGTTGCACTACGTCGCCCGGTCGGCAGCCTCGGAGCGCGTGTGCATCGTGCTCGGCCACCGCACCTTCCCGGTGACCGACACGTTCGCCGAGACCCGCCAGAGCCTCATCGACAGGCACGGCGCTACGGCACTCGAGGTCGGCCCGTTCGCGCGACGACGGTGTCGCCGCGCTCGTGACTCGCCACGCCGCGGCCGCGTCACCGGACCAGATCGCGCGCATCTCGGTGCTCAGTCGCGGCATCCCGTTCGCGGTGAACGAGCTCGCCCGACGAGCGGCGGCCGAGCCGGAGTGGGTGCAGGCGCTCGACGCGAGCATGGTCAGCGGGATCGAGCCAGCCACCCGCGAGGTGCTGCAACGCGTCGCGGTCATCGGAGCGACGTTCGACACCGACGAGTTCGTCGCCCTCTCGGGCGTGTCGGAGCACCTCGCGTTCGACCATCTCGATCGCGCGCTCGCCGCGCTGGTGGTCGAACCGACGAGCGCCGGCTACCGCTTCCGGCACGCGTTGGTGCGCGAGGCGCTGCTCGACGACGTGCCACCCCACCGTCGCCGTCGCATCCACCAAGACGCCGCCGAGCGCTTGATCGAGCTGGATGTGTCGGCTGCACGCATCGCGCATCACCTCCTCGAGGCTGGCGAAGCGAGCGAAGCCGTGCCCTACCTGCTGCGCGCGGCCGAGACGGATGCCGCGATCGGCGCGTACCGCGACGCACTCGCACTGGTCGACGCGGTGCGCCCCCACGCCACCGGAGCCAACCGGACGACGGCCCTCTCGCTGCGGGGCGACCTGTTGAACGCGCTCGGCGACCCCATGGCCGCAGCGGCCTACCGCGAGGCGCTCGACGGCGCCGACCAAGTCGCGGCCCGAGGCCTGCGGGTGCGGCTCGCTCGCAGCGCGCTGATGTCCGGTGACCTGGACACGGCCAACGCTGCTCTGGCAGGCCTCGACACCGACGGCGGCGAGGACGACGCCGAGATCCTCCTCACCCGCGGCAAGTACGCCTACTTCACGTCCGACTTCGAGATGGCGCGCATCGCAAGTGACGAGGCACAGGGCCTCGTCCTCGCGGGTGAGCGGAGTTGGCAGGTCCTCGACCTGGTGGCTCTGCAGGGGATGCTGGCCCACCGCTCGGGCAGCTGGTTCGACCGCATGCGGCTCGAGCTGCGCCGCACGCGCGAGACCCCTGAGATCGCGAACGCCATCTTCGACGGATACCTCTGCCCGGCCGAGTACATGCTCTACGGACAGGCGTCGTACGCGGAGGTCATCAGCCTCGCCCGAGACCTGCAGGCGACAGCCCGACGGAGCGGAGCGCTCCGTGCGGCAGCATTCGCGTCGGCGTTGATCGGTGAGGCCGCACTGCTGTCGGGTGATCTCGAGCTCGCGTCGGCTGAGCTCACCGAGGCCAGCGAGCTGCACCGCGACCTCGGCTCGGCCGGCGGCCGGGCGCACTCGCTCCAACGCCTCGCCGAAGTGCGCATCGCCGAAGGCAACCGCATCGAGGCGATGGGCCTCGTGCAGCAGGCGCTGCCGCTCGCCCGCTCGTCGATGATCGCCAAGCATCTGCTCCAGCGCGTCTTCGGCACGATGATCGAAGCGGCGCGGAGCCCCCTCGAAGCCCGCGTCATCGTCGATCGCGCCGAGTCGACCCTCGGGTGGGACGATGCGTGTGCCTTCTGTCAGATCATGCTCTCGGTGCCGGCCGCCATCGCGTGTGCGCGTGCAGGTGACGTGACGCACGCGCTCCGTCACCTCGAGGCCGCCGAGCGATCGGCCCGGCTCTGGCAAGGCACCTCGTGGGAGGCCGCGATGGCTGAGGCTCGCGCCGTGGTGGCCGCGGCGAGCGGTGACCCCGACACGGCCTGCCGCCAGCTCCACGTTGCGAGGGACCAGTTCCGTCGGGCCGGTCAGCCCCTCGACGCCGCCCGATGCGACCAAGCCCTCATCGCCTGCTGAGCGATGGCTCGTGCTGGGCGGCAGCATGCCCGTGCTGCCGCCCAGCGCGATCTCGGGGTCACTCCGGCGGAGCGAAGAGCTCGAGGGCGATGTTGTCGGGATCCCGGAACGAGAGACCCGAGCCGTAGCCCGCGTCCTTGATGTCCCCGTGGGCGATGCCCAGCGAATCCAGCCGTGCCGTCCACTCGACGAGCTCGTCACGGTTGGCCACACCGAACGCGATGTGGTCGAGGCCGACACGCCGCTCCTCGAAGGGCTCACGGCTGACGAGCTGGGGGAAGCCGTGCAGCCCGAGGAGGGTCGTGCCGACCGAGTACACGATGTGACGGAACGGCCCGGTGTCCTCGTCGAGGACCGGCGCGACGCCGAGGACCTTGGTGTACCAGGCTTCGCTGCGGTCGACGTCGGTCACCGTCACGGCGACATGTGTGATCGAAGGGATGGTCTCTGTGATTGCCACGTCTCTCCTTGTTGATCGTTCGTGTTGATGATTCGTGCTTTCAACGTGACCGTACGAAGCGCTCCTTCTCGCGCCCTTCCGGCAGACGAGAAAGAGCGGGAAGGATGAGGGAAGGTGCCGTAGCGTTTCGCCATGACGATCATCCGGACGGTCGGTGAGCTCGACGCCTTGTACGACGTCCCGGTAGCGACGTCGATCATCAAGGAGATCGACCACCTGACGCCGCTGCATCGTGAGTACGTCGAGGCGTCGCCCTTCGTGCTCATCGCGTCATCCGGGCCGGGCGGTCTCGACTGCTCGCCTCGGGGCGATCCCGCAGGGTTCGTCCGCGTGGACGACGAGCGCACTTTGATGATCCCCGACCGCCGGGGGAACAACCGCCTCGACACGATCCGCAACCTCGTGCTCGATCCTCGCATCGCCCTGTTGTTCCTGGTCCCGGGCATCGGCATGACGTTGCGTGTGAACGGCACCGCGGTCGTGTCGACTGACGACGAGGTCCGCGAGTCGTTTGCGTTCCAGGGCAAGATCCCGACGACGGTCGTGATCGTGACCACCGATGCCGTCTACACGCAATGTCCCAAGGCGTTGATCCGATCGAACCTCTGGGATCCCGCGCTGCACCGCGACGCGAGCGAGCTGCCGACGAGCGGCCAGATCATGGAGCACATCACCTCAGGCCAGTTCGACGGCGCCGCCCATGACGCTGCCTATCCGCAGCGGGTGCGCGAGACCATCTACTGATCCAGCAGGCGTGTGGCGTTTGCGTTGAGGAGATCCGCGGGATTCGGCCCGAGCACTGACGTCGCCTGGAGATCACTCAGCATGCGGGCCACGCCCACCTCGGGCGTGAAGGGCCAGTCGCTGCCGTAGAGCAGACGAGCAGGATCCGCGATGCCGAGGAGCGCCTGGAGCGCATCATCGGTGCGGGGACCGGCGAGGTCGTAGTAGAGGCGCCGGAGGTACGACGCGGCGAGCTCGGTGGACGCGGCGCGCCCCGGCGCGATCAGGTGCACCCCGTCGAGGCGGGCACCGAGCGCCGGCAACGCGCCTCCGCCGTGGGGGATGATCCAGGAGATGTCCGGGCAACGGTCGAACGTGCCGGAGTAGATCGAAATTCATCACCGCCCGCGCGGTGTCGAAGATGAACTCGATGATCGGCCGGGGGACATCGAGGAACGCGCCCTCGCAGCACAGTGGCGTGGTCGGGTGGATGAACACGGTCGCCTTGCGTCGGTTGAGCTCGTCGAAGACCGGATCGAGAGACCGGTCTCCGAGGTAGACGTCGCCTTGATGCGTGAGCACGCCGATGCCACTGAGGCCTAGGTCGTCGAGCGCACGGCCGACCTCGGCGAGGCTCGCGTCGACGTCGGGCAGCGGCAGTGCCGCGAAGCTGCCGAACCGATCCGGATGGCGCGCGATCAGCTCCGCCGCCGCGTCGTTGCACATTCGCCGCGAGATGCGCGGCCTCTGTCCCCTCGAGGGTCACCCCAGGGCTCGAGATCGTCAGGTACGCGGTCTCGATGCCCGTCGTGTCGAGGAAGCGGAGTGCCTCGTCTTCCGACCAGTTCGGGAGCCGCGGCATGCCATCCGGCGGATCGAGACCGGCGCGGTCAACGGCTTCGCAGTACGCAGCGGGAAGGAAGTGATGATGCACATCGATGAGCCCGGCCATCGCACTCCCCCTGCTCCACGGCCGCGATCTTCGACGGTCGGGTGAGCCGGTGCAAACATGCACCCGAACGCGTGATCGGCTTGTACCCGTCGGGTGGGGAGGACACGGCAGATGGACAGCGAGGGTGATGCGCTGAGCGGGGTGGACGACACTGATGCGGCCGCGGACGGCAATGGCGCCGACAGTCCACCGCCGGCCGAGCCCGAAGAGACCGCGACGAAGAGAGTCAAGTTCCCCACCGCACTGACGGTGCTGGCGATCGTGATGGTGGCCGTCTGGATCGCCTCCTTCTTCATCCCCTCGGGCGTGTACAAGCAGGATCCCGAGACGGGAGCGCCGATTCCCGGGACGTACCAGGAGCTTCCTGCCTGCGGCAGCGCACCCGAGGGTTCACCCTGCTCGGACAAGAGCCTCGATGCACAGTTCGGCATCTTGTGGCGGGCCACCCCGAATGGCCTCTACGGCATCGAGAACACCACGTCGCGCCTCATCGGGGCGGACGAGGAGGGCTTCCTCTACGGCTCGGCCCAGATCTTCCTGTTCGTGCTGGCCGTCGGCGCCTTCATCACGATCGCGATGAAGACCGGCGCCATCGAGGCCGGCATCGGCCGCCTGGCGATGAGGTTCGGCACGAAGAAGCTGCTCCTCGTGCTCGTGCTCATGTCGGTGTTCGCCCTCGGCGGCACCACCTATGGCATGTGGGAGGAGACCCTCGGCTTCTATGCCCTGATGGTGCCGCTCGTGCTCGCCTTGGGGTACGACCGCGTCGTCGCGGTCGGGATCATCGCAGTCGGCGCCGGCACGGGAGTGCTCTGCTCGACGGTGAACCCGTTCGCGACCGGCGTCGCCTCTGACGCGGCCGGCATCAGCATCAGCGACGGGATCGGGCTTCGCCTGGTCATGCTCGCGGTGCTCGTGCCCGTCGGAATCGCGTACGTGATGTTCTACGCCACGCGGTTCGGCATGGCCGAGAACGCACCGGTGGCGGTGGCCGCTGGCGCTGAGTCGGGCGGTAGCACCCTGGCGGTGGACGGTGGACGGAATGGAAAGGCGACGAACGTCACCGAAGTTCCGCCTCTCACCGGTTCGCAGAAGATCGTCCTCATCATCTTCGGGCTGGCGTTCGCAATCATGATCTACGGGTTCATCCCGTGGGATGACGTCTGGCACAACGTGTTCAACGCCAGCTATCCCCTGCCGACCTTCAGCAACTTCTACTTCACCGAGGCCTCGATGCTGTTCATCGTCGGGGCGGTGCTGATCGGCGTCGTCTCGCACATGGGCGAAGAGGGCACCGTCACCACGATCGTGTCGGGCGCCGCCGACTTCCTCAGCGCTGGCCTCGTCATCGTGCTCGCTCGAGGCGTCACGGTGATCATGCGGAACAGCTACATCACCGACACGATCCTCCACTGGATGGAGAAGGTCGTCGACTCGCTGTCGGGCACCGCGTTCATCGTGCTGGCGTGGGTCGTCAACATCCCCATCGCGTTCCTCGTGCCGTCTTCCTCAGGGCACGCCGCGCTCGTGATGCCGATCCTCGCGCCCTTGTCGGACTTCGCGGGGGTGAACCGGGCGCTCACCGTCACCGCGTACCAATCGGCGTCGGGATGGGTGAACCTGTGGACGCCGACCTCGGCGGTGATCATGGGTGGTCTCGCGCTGGCCAAGGTCGGCTACGACAAGTACATCAAGTTCATCGTGCCGTACCTGGCGATCCTGTTCGTGGTCGTGACCGTCTTCCTCATCGTCGGCCAAGCGCTCTAGCCCAAGCGCACTAGCAAGGAGACAACATGCGTGTCGTGGTCGCCCTTGGAGGCAACGCCCTGTTGAGGCGAGGCGAGGCGATGACCAGCGAGAACCAGCGAGAGAACGTGCGGGTCGCGTGCGACGCGGCTCGCGCCCGTGGCCATGGAGCACGAGCTTGTCGTCTCCCACGGGAACGGCCCGCAGGTCGGGCTGCTCGCGCTGCAGGGCGCCGCCTTCGAGAAGGTGCCGACCTATCCGCTCGACGTGCTCGGTGCGGAGACGCAGGGGATGATCGGGTATCTGGTCGAGCAGGAGCTCGGGAATCGGCTGCCCTTCGATCGGCCGCTGGCGACTCTCCTCACCATGATCGAGGTCGACCCTGACGACCCCGCGTTCAACGACCCGACGAAGCCGATCGGTCCGATCTACGACCGCGCTGCCGCGGACGCCCTGAAGGCCGAGCGGGGCTGGGAGTTCAAGCCCGACGGCGACGCCTTCCGGCGCGTCGTCGCGTCCCCCGAGCCGAAGCGCATCTTCGAGCTGCGCCAGATCCAGTGGCTCCTCGAGCATCAGAGCGTGGTGATCTGCGCCGGCGGCGGGGGCATCCCGGTGGCGTACCGGTCCGGTCGCCAGCTCGTCGGAGTCGAAGCCGTGATCGACAAGGATCGCGCCAGTGCGCTGCTCGCCCAGGACCTGAAGGCCGACGTGTTCGTGATGGCGACCGACGCTGACGCCGTGTACTTCGACTTTGGCAAGCCAACCGCTCGGGCAATCGCTCGTGCGCATCCGGACGCGCTCATGGAGCACTCGTCCGAATTCGGCGAGGGGTCAATGCTTCCCAAGGTCGCGGCGGCCTGCGACTTCGCCCGGTCGTCGGGCGGCAAGGCTGCCATCGGCGGGCTGGCCGACATCGGCGACCTGCTCGAGGACAAGGCAGGCACGATCGTGAGCGTCGACGTCGACGGCATCGAACACTCACGCTGAACCGTTCCTACTCGAAGAGGAGATGCTGATGCCGTTCGGAGTGCATTCAGAGGTCGGCAAGCTTCGCAAGGTGATGATCCACCGACCCGGCCTCGAGCACACGCGCCTCACGCCGTCGAACGCGGCGGACCTGCTGTTCGACGATGTGATCTGGGTGAAGCGGGCCAAGGAAGAGCACGATGCGTTCGCCGAGACGATGCGTGAGCGCGGAGTGGAGGTGTTCTACGCGGAGGAGCTGTTCGCCGAGGCACTGGAGCAACCCGCCGCCAAGGAATGGGTGTGCGACCACGTGCTCAACGAGCGGATGGTCGGCACCTCTCTCGTCGTCGGGCGCAGGAGTTCGTGGCAACCGAGCACCCGGCTCGCGTCGCCGACTTGCTCATCGGTGGCATCACCCGCGCCGACCTCTCCGAAGCCAAAGGTCTGCTGTGGGAGTCGACGGACCCGAACCACATGCTCATCCCTCCGCTGCCGAACTTCATGTTCCAGCGGGATCCCTCGTGCTGGATCTTCGGCGGAGTGACGCTGAACCCGATGGCCAAGCCCGCCCGCAAGCCCGAGACGATGATCGTCGAGACGATCTACCGGTTCCACCCCATGTTCGCCGCCGAGGGCGTGCGCGTGTGGTTCGGCGGCGCCGAACAGGACTGGGGCCGGAGCACCGTCGAGGGGGGCGACGTCCAGCCCATCGGCAATGGTGTGGTCATGATCGGCATGGGCGAGCGCACGTCGCCGCAGGCCGTCTCCTTGATCGCCCGCGAGCTCTTCAAGGCTGAGGCCGCAAAGACGGTCTTGGCCGTCGTCCTCCCGCGGGATCGCAGCTACATGCACCTCGACACGGTCCTGACGATGGTGGATCGTGACGCGGTCACGGCGTTCCCCAAGGTGGTCGACGGCGCGCAGGTGTGGGCCGTGAGGCCGGGCGACACCCTGGAGGACACGGTCATCGAGAAGCAGTCCGATTCGCTCGTCGACGCGATGGGCAAGCACCTGGGGATCGGAGAGATGCGCGTGATCTCCACGGGCGGCGACGAGTTCGAAGCCGAGCGCGAGCAATGGGACGACGGCAACAACGTCGTCGCCCTCGAGCCGGGCGTCGTCATCGGCTACGAGCGCAACACGTTCACGAACACCAAGCTCCGCAAAGCGGGCATCGAAGTGATCACCATCGCAGGATCCGAGCTGGGCCGAGGTCGCGGTGGCGGCCACTGCATGACGTGCCCGCTCGAGCGTGACGCGGCCTACTGAGACTTCCCAACTGAGAGGGATCCCCCCACATGTACAACCTTCGCAATCGCAGCTTCCTGAAGGAGATCGACTTCTCGCCAGCGGAGCTTCGGTTCCTCCTGCAGCTGTCCGAGGCGCTCAAGATCGCCAAGTACGCCGGCACCGAGGTGAAGCACCTCGAGGGCAAAGAGATCGCACTGATCTTCGAGAAGACGTCGACCAGGACGCGGGCCGGATTCGAGGTCGCCTCCTTCGATCAGGGCGCCCACGTGACCTATCTCGACCCCTCGGGATCGCAGCTCGGGCACAAGGAGTCGGTCGCCGACACCGCCCGGGTGCTCGGCCGCATGTACGACGCGATCGAGTTCCGCGGCAACAGCCAGACCGACGTCGAGATATTGGCCGAGTACGCGGGAGTCCCCGTGTACAACGGCCTCACCGACGAGTGGCACCCCACGCAGATGCTCGCCGACTTCCTGACGATGCACGAAGCGAGCGGAAAGCCCTACGACGCGTTGACGTATGCATTCGTCGGGGACTGCCGCTTCAACATGGGACGGTCGCTGCTCGTCATGGGGGCCCTCATGGGCGCCGACGTGCGGCTGGTGGGTCCGACATCGCTCGCTCCCCCGGAGGACGTCGTGAAGATCGCTCGCGACATCGCCTCGACGACCGGGGCGAACATCACCATCACCGACGACGTCGCCGCCGGGGTCGAGGGCGTCGACTTCGTCCACACCGACGTCTGGGTCTCGATGGGTGAGTCGAAGGACGTGTGGGATGAGCGCGTGAACCTGCTGCGCGGGTTCCAGGTCAACAGCGACCTCATGAGGCACACGAACAACCCGAAGGCGAAGTTCATGCACTGCCTGCCCGCGTTCCACGACCCGAACACGGTCGTCGGCCGGGAGATGATGGAGCACACGGGCATGAACGAAGGGCTCGAGGTCACGGGCGAGGTGTTCGAGTCGCCGGCGAGCATCGTGTTCGACCAAGCCGAGAACCGTCTCCACACCATCAAGGCAATCCTCGTCGCCACTCTCGGCGGATAGGCCCGCCGTCAGCGCATCGCCTCGAGCACGAGGTCGATGTCGGCGGTGGTCGTGAGCGGGTTGATGAAGCAGAACCGGAACATCGTCTCGCCCTCGTGCACCGTCGGCACGAGCAGGGCGAGGCCCGACGCGAGTGCTTCATCTGACCAGCGCTGATATTCGTCGGCACTCCAATCACGCCGGCGGAACAGCACGACGGACAGCTCGGGCTCCATCACGAGATCGAGGTGCGGCGCCTCGGCGATCCGTCGGGCGGCCTCGCGCGGCCAGCGCAAGGCCGCGCTCCACCGCCCGCTCGTACGCCTTCGTGCCGTTCGAGGCGAGTGAGAACCAAAGCGGCAGCCCTCGCACTCGTCGAGTCATGTGGATCGCAAGGTCGGACGGGTTCCAGGGCGACGACGGCGTGAGCACCTCGAGATAGCCGGCGTGTTGCGTGAGCGCATCACGCGCGAGGTTCGGGTCTCGGTAGAGCAGCGCAGCGCAGTCGAACGGCGAAAACAACCACTTGTGGGGGTCGACGACGAACGAGTCGGCCCATTCGATGCCGTGGAACAGCGGGCGTGCAGACGGCGCCACCATCGCCGCGCCTCCGTACGCGGCGTCGACATGCATCCACAGATCACGTTCGCGGCACACCGCGGCCACGCCGTCGAGGTCATCGACGACGCCGGTGTTGGTCGCGCCTCCCGTGGCGATCGCGGCAAACACGTCGACGTCGGCGCGCTCGATGCCCTCCGCCAGCCGTTCACCGGTGAGGCGGCCGCGCTCATCGGGTTCGACGTGCACGATCGGCACGTCGATGACCTTGGCCGCGAGCTGGATCGACGAGTGGGCACTCGGCGCGCACGCGACACCGGCGACCCGGCTGCGGCCACGCCGCTCCCGCCAGGTCTCGCGAGCGACGGTCATCGCGCTCAGGTTTCCGGCGGTGCCACCGCTGACGAAGACCCCGCCGGCGGTCTCGGGCAGGCCGGCGAGGTCGGCGAGCCACCGCAACGCCTGGTTCTCGGCGTGAATCGCGCCAGAGCCCTCGATCCACCAGTCCCCGTAGATGGACGACGCAGACACCACGAGGTCGAACAGGGTCGCCGCTTCAGCCGGGGCCGTCGGCACGAACCCGAGGTAGCGCGGATGGTCGCTCGAGATGCACGCTGGCGCGAGCACCTCGCGGAAGAGGGCGAGCGCCTGCTCCCAACCGATGCCGTCGGCGGTGATGGTCTCGCCGGTGGCGACAGCGAGCTCGTCTGGGCTCAGCGGCGCGTCGAGTGGCGGCGGCGACATCCGGATGCGTTGGATCACGTAGTCGAGGATCCGGTGGGCGAGCTGCTCGGTGTCGTCGTCGAACCCGTGCAGCGTCCCCTCGCTCATGTTGCCAATCCTTCACGACTCGGCGGCCGGTCGGTGAGCCACTGACCTCACTGGACGGCGACGGCCGGAGCCGGCTCTCGCGCGGCGGTCGGCCGACGTCGAGCCGCGCCCTGGAAGGCCATCGTCAGCGCCACCGCGGCGACTGCGGCGAGCAGGTGCTGCAGGTCGAAGAGCCGATGGAAGATCAGGAGCGCGGCGGCGAGGAACGCGAAGATCGACACGACGGCGGTTCGGCGCCAGCGAGCATCGGTGAGGGAGAGAGCGCCCGCGGTCGCGAGCGCCCACGCTCCGGCCGACGACCCGCTGTCGTGTTCGACCAGGATCTGATGCGCTCCCAGGTTCCCTGTTGCGGCGAAGACCACCATGCACCCGTATGCGGCGAGGGACGAGATCCAGTCGCACAGGAAGAATGTGACGATCGACCGTCGACTCCCGAGCCGCCACTCCGCGAACGGCAGTGACACCGAGAGCAGCGCGATGTTCGCCCACCTGAAGCCGGCGCTCGTCTGGATCAGCTCCGCGGTGGGCAGGCGCCAGACTTGGAGGTGTTGGAGGTCGAGGAACGACAGGCCGAGGTGACGTTCGAGCACGTGATGGAACGAGGGGTCGAGCCGGGTGGCGGCCATGATCCAGAACACGAGCAGTCCGATCGACATCGTGACGGGGAAGCGCCGCGCGAACACCAACGCTCGCCCGCAGGCCCCGCGCGGATCGGGGATCTCGCCGACTCGCGCAAGCGCGCTCGCGATGCGGGGTAGCTCGGTCTCGCTGCGGTATGCGAGGTAGCGCGCCTCCCAACGGGGCTCCCACTTCGCCTTGAAGTGGTGCAGGCCTTGGTAGTTGAAGATCTTCGTGCCGCGGTCGTAGAGAAGGCGCAGTGTCCGATCGGCGATGCCGTCACCGTCGATGTTCACGAGCGGCGCCAGGCCAAGGGTCATCCCCGTGCGGCCCTCGGCTCGGAACCGGCGGATGAGCCCGACGACGAGGTACTCCATCGCGCCGTTGGGCGCATCGGGCCGGCGGCGCATCAAGTCGAAGTTGCCTATCGGCGATGAGTAGGCCGGGAGCACGTTCACGAACGCTTCGATGCGATGGCTGTCGCGTCGACGCAGGACAAGCACCGTCGTCTGCCGCAAGTAGTCCGGGTCGAACTGCCCGACGGTGAAGGTCCGTTCGCGATGGCCCCCTTCCGAGAGCCACGCATCTGAGACCTCGCGCAGCTCCCGCATCGTGGCGTCGTCGATGGGTCGAGGAAGCTCGACGAGCTCGCAACCCGACCGTTCGACCCGCCGGAGCGCTGAACGAAGCTGCTTGTAGCCGTGCGCGTCCTCGTTCCAGGTCTGCACGGGGACGATCGCTTCCTCGCCGATCTTCACATGCTTGAGCCCCGCCGCCGCGAGGATCTCAGCGCCGGCCGGCGAGAGCTGGTGGAAGGCGGGCACCCACCCGTTGAGCTCGCAGAGGTCGAGAAACTCCTCGACGACGCGGATCCGCGACTCGGGTTCACCGATCGGCTCCGCGAGTGCGACCGCTGTCATCCCGACGAGCCGGTAGCCGATGAACGCGCGCCGGTCATCGCCGATGAACCACAACGTGCCGGCGAGCAGGTGGAAGCTCGCCAGGTTGTTCGTCGCCCACGACTCGATCAGCCGCTCGACGAGGCGGCGATCGCTGGCGTCGGCCGTAGTCGCGAGGACGGAGGCTACGACAAGCACCAGGGCGACGACGACGACGCCGAGCCCGGCGAGACGCACCGAGTCGACGAACCACCGCCCGTCGGGATCGACCGGCGTGATGGCGCTCGCCGGAAGGAGCAGCAGCAGCTTCACCGCGCTGCGCGCCGCGTCGATCAAGGTGGTCGAGTCACGGAATGCTTCGTCCAGGAAGTAGAGCCCCGCAGTCCCGTACGCGAACACCACCATCTCGCCGGCGACGAGGAGGCGAAGGCCTCGCCGGGCCATGAGCGGGTCAGAGCGAGCGCGGAACGAGCCGGCGGCCAGCACGAGCAACACCACGAGTCCCCCGGCCAGGAGCAGGCCCGGATCCAGGACATCGCGATCTCGATGCACGAACGCGAAGCACGACGCGATCGACAGCACGAGCGCGATGCCCCAAGCGTTGCGCTTGGCATGCAGGAGACCGAACACATTCAGCACGAGCGCCATGCCCGCCACGAGCAGGAGGTACCGCGTACCAGTCATCGTCGCGGTCGCACGACCGAGAGCGTGGAGGGGTGGTGTCGTTCCCGATTGCCGCGCGGCCCAGACGAGGTCGGTGATCCCGACTGCGATCGCGGCACATGCAACCGCCCGTCGAGTGCGTTGCGCCGACATCAGGACTCGCCGGGGATCGGTCCCCGCAGTCGTGTCGCAGCGAGAGCCCCGACCATGACCGGGATGAGCAGCTCGACCACCCGATACAGCACGACCGCGGTGACCGCGGTACGCGCAGGCAGGCCGTAGGAGATCAGCACCGCCCCGAGCGAGAGCTCGACAAAGCCGAGACCGCCCGGAAGCACGCCGACGATCGCGAACATCGTCGATACGGCGTAGGCCACGAGCGCGAGCGCAAGGCTGTGCCCGCCTCCGACCGCCGCGATGACTGCCCAGAGCTGCACGACGCCGATCGCCTCGACTGCGAGCGCGTGTCCGGCGGCCGGCAGCGACCGCAAGGGCTCGCGGCGGATGATGGCGAGTGCATCGTGGAGCTCGTCAGCCCCACGCGTGTCGGGCGCGCCAGCGGGGCTGCGTCGAGCCAAGGCCAAGAGCGCGGCCGGGGAGTGCGTACACCTGTCGTAGCCGCGCCCGCGAGGTGGCGGCGACACCGAGCAAGGCCACGCGGGCAGCCAGGTAGACCGCGAACACGGCGCACGCGACGCCTTCGGGTCCGGTGAGGTGACCTCCGAGCCAGCTCATCATGATCGCGGCGGCGAGAGCGCCTGCGAACGCGAGCTCGGTGAGCACGGCGACGAGGGCGTACGCCGCGATGACTGGACCACGCCCGAGTCGTCGGCGGTCTCCGTCCGCGACGAGCATGGCGAGTCCGGCCATGCCACCTGACTTCGTCACCTGGTTCATGAACGTCGCCGCGAGCGCGGGCCGCACCGCACCGAACGGGCCTGTCGGCAGTCGCGCCAGCGCGTTGCGCGGCGGCATGGAACATCGCCTGGTTCGCGAAGAACGCGACCATTGCGACCGCCGCCACGCTGAGCCATCGGCGATCGGCAGTCTGCAGAGCGCGTCCCGTTCCGAGGAGCGCGCGCTGCTCAATGACGAACACGACCATGCCGACGCCGATGACGGCGACCGCCAGGGCCCGCAGCGCGGGGCGACGGACCGCAGCAGGCACCGGCTCGGCTTCTGCCCTCACAACGGCATCCTTCACCACGACTTGCCGGGATCGAGCGCGGTCGGCACGCGTGAGAGACGCCGCGGGTTAGCGGACGGCAAAACCTTCGTGGCGTGGCTCGGCCGCGCCATCTGGGCGCAGCACACTTCCACCGATGGCGGGTTCCGTGACCGTGCGGCGGGCGCTGAGGGTGCCCGCGATCACCGCCTACTTCTGGGTCATCAAGGCGCTGTCGACCGCGCTCGGCGAGTCGACCTCCGACTACCTGGTCCACCGCCTCGACCCGGTGGTCGCCGTCCTGATGGGGTTCGCGGGCTTCGCCCTCGCGCTCGGGTTGCAGCTCGCGATGCGGCGCTACATCGCGTGGACGTACTGGTTCGCCGTCGTGATGGTCGGCATCTTCGGGACGATGGCCGCCGACGTGCTCCATGTCCGCTTCCACGTGCCGTACGCAGCATCAGCCATCTTCTACGGCCTCGTGCTCGCCGCCGTGTTCGCCTCGTGGCAGGCCACCGAGCACACGCTGGACGTGCACACGATCGACACCTTCCGCCGCGAGGTCTTCTACTGGGCAGCAGTCGTGTCGACGTTCGCTCTCGGCACCGCCGTCGGCGACGTCACCGCGATCACCCTGAACCTCGGCTACAGCGGTTCGGTGATTGTGTTTGCTGCCCTGATCGCGGTACCTGCCGTGGGCTACTGGCGGTTCGACCTGAACCCGATCGTCGCGTTCTGGGCGGCGTACGTGTTGACCCGCCCCCTCGGAGCGTCGGTGGCCGACTGGCTCGGCAAGCCGAAGGAGGTCGGCGGGCTCGGTCTCGGCAGCCAGTGGGTGAGCCTGGTCCTCGCCGCGGCGATCGCGCTGCTCGTCACCTACTTGGCGACCACCGGAGCCGACGTGCAACGCGACCGTGATGAGGATCGAAGGTGATTGGAGCGGACGACGGGATTCGAACCCGCGACCCTCACCTTGGCAAGGTGATGCTCTACCAGCTGAGCCACGTCCGCGTGAGGCAGTCACTCTAGCAACCCCGGGCCGACGGTTACCGTGCCCGAATGAGTGCCTTTCAGGCCATCGTGCTCGGCATCGTGCAAGGCCTCACCGAATTCCTGCCGATCTCCTCGACCGCCCACCTGCGCATCATCCCGGCATTCCTCGGCTGGGACGACCCTGGCGCCGCGTTCACGGCAGTGATCCAGCTGGGCACGATGGCCGCAGTCGTCCTGCACTTCTGGAGCGACCTGTGGCGCATCGCCACGACCTGGCTGAGATCACTGCGCGACAAGCGCCTGCGCGGCGAGCTCGACGCCCGCCTCGGCTGGTACATCGGCCTGGGCACGATCCCCATCGTGGTCTTCGGTTACGTGCTCCGCGACCAGATCGAGACCGGCGGCCGCAACCTCGCCCTCATCGGCATCGCAATGATCGTCGGCGGGCTCGGCCTCTGGCTCGCGGAACGCGTCGGGAAGCGACGCCGCGCGCTCGATCAGATCAACGCGAGCGATGCGGCAGTCATCGGCGGCGCGCAGGCGCTCGCTCTGATCCCCGGCTTCTCACGTTCGGGCTCGACGATCGGCGCCGGCCTGTTCGTCAACTTCGACCGCGTGTCGGCGGCGCGCTACTCGTTCCTGCTCTCGGTCCCCGCCGTCGTGCTGAGCGGCCTGTTCGAAGCGCGCAAGATCGGCGACCCGGGTGGCGCCGATGTCGGGCCGACGATCATCGCGACCGTCCTGGCGTTCATCGTGGGCTACTGGTCGATCTCGTTCCTGCTGCGGTATCTGGGCCGCAAGTCGCTCGCGATCTTCATCGTCTACCGGCTCGCGATGGGCGCACTCGTCCTCGTGCTCGCCGCGACGAACGCGATCAACTGACGGTCACGCGGTGGCGGCAACCTCGACCGCGCCGATGATCCCGCGACGCTCGATCACGTGGTCGACGAGCCCGTACGACACGGCATCGGCGCCGCGCAGGATGTAGTCGCGATCGATGTCGGCCATGATCCGCTGCTCGGTCTGCCCGGTCGACGCGGCGAGGATCGACACCATGCGCCTGCGCATCTCCACCATCTCGGCGACGGCGAGCTCGAGATCGGTCGACTGCCCCTGCGCGCCGCCGTGCGGCTGGTGGATGAGCACGCGGCTGTTCGGCAGCACGGCCCGCTTGCCCGGCGCACCCGCCGCGAGGAGGACTGCCGCGGCGGACGCGGCCTGACCCACGCAGATCGTCGCCACATCGGGACGCAAGAACTGCATCGTGTCGTAGATCGCGAACAGGGCCGTCATGTCGCCGCCCGGCGAGTTGATGTAGAGCGACACGTCCTGATCGGGCTTGTCGCTCTCGAGGTGGAGGAGCTGCGCGATGACGAGGTTGGCGACGGTGTCGTCGATCGCGCTGCCGAGGAACACGATCCGCTCGGACAGCAGGCGGGAGTAGATGTCGAAGGCCCGCTCCCCTCGATTGGTCTGTTCGATCACGGTCGGAACGAGCACGGGGCCTCCTCGGCTATGATGCAACTTGTTGGTTGCACATCTTAAGTGCAACCCAAGGGTTGCACAACCCAACAGACCGAAGCGGAGGCCAGTCATGCACATCCGACGGGAGATCGACCTCGACGCCGACCTCGCCAGGGTCTGGCACACGCTCACCGATCGCGACGAGCTGAGCGACTGGCTGGGCGGTGCCGTCGAGCTCGAGATGGCTCCGGGCGGCAACGGCACCATCGTCGACGACGAAGGGACGCTGAGGCACGCGCTCGTCGGCGAGGTCGACCCGCAGCGGCGGCTCTCGCTGCGTTGGTGGCCGGACGGCGGCCCAGAACAGGGCGCGGTCTCCGAGGTCACCTTCGAGCTGTGTCCGACCGAGGGCGGCACGCGCCTCGTCGTCACCGAGACGCCACTCGCCCCGATGACCGCGCAGGCGAGCATCGCGAAGGCGTCCTACTGGGAGGCTCGCCTCGACACCCTGTGGCTCCGGGTGTCGGCCGCTGCACTCGTCAGCTGAGCGACCCACCTTCGATGCCCGACGGTCTCGACCGGGGGTTCGGTCTCGATGCGGGGTTCGGTCTCGATGCGGTCTTCGGCGCGCTCGCGGATCCGACCCGCCGGCACGTGGTCGAACGCCTCGTGTCTGGTGGGCCCGAGACCGCGACCGCGCTTCGCGCGCGACCTCCCGATCTCGCGTCAAGCGGTCGTGAAGCACCTCCAGTCGCTCAGCGACGCGGGCCTCGTCGATGCGGCACGCGAGGGACGCGAGGTCAAGTATGCGATTCGGCCCGAGCCCCTGAGCGACGCGATCGCGTGGATGATGCGCGCCGGTGCCCAGTGGGATCGGCGCCTCGACCGCCTGTCACACGTGCTTCGCCAAGAGGTCCGCGATGTCGGAGGGGCGGGTCAGGAAAGGTGAGTGGTCGGTGTCCCACTCGACGACCTCGTCCGCACGCATCGCCATCGCCCGCTGTGCGCCTTGGTCGATCGCCTTGTCGTTCGTGCAGATGACGTAGGTCGACGGCGCCTGGCGCCACGCGGGTTCCACCTCGACCATCCAAGTGTCGCCGAGTGGCATCGGTCGAAGCAGCTTCTGGATCTCGGCGACGCGAGCGGCGTCGCTGTCTTCGTAGAACGCCTCGTGGAGCATCTCGGGGTCGACACTGAGCACCCCACCGTCTGTGCGTATGGCCCCCATCATCGGTGAGGGGTTGGCCTGCATGTGCTGCATGGGATCCTCACCCTGCTCGGTCATGAACGCCGTGAGGTACACGACTCGACCGACCGGCAGGCCACTCGCCGCCCGCGAGATCACCATGCCGCCGTATGAGTGGCCGCACACCACGGCCCCCTTGCCCGCTGCCCTGATCGCCTTGCGCGCCGCCTTCACGTCGTCGTCGTAGCTCGTGAGCGGCAGCTCGACAGCGTGCACGTCGACGCCTTGGGCTTCGAGCGCCTCGACCACTGCGTCCCAACACCACGAGCCGTGCCACGCGCCGTGCACGAGCACGACCTTGGCCTGCTTGCGCGCCTTCGACGTCGCGGCCTTCGACGTCGCGACCCTCGCGGCCTTCGGCCGCGCCACAGCCTTTGGTTTCGCTGGCTGCGCGCGCTTCTTCAGCTCGTCGAGCGCGTCGCCGAGCCCGTCCGCGATGGGCCATGCGTCCGAGATGAGCTCGCGGCACGTGACCACTCCGAAGTCGAGCTGGTGCATGTAGCTCAGGACGGTGATGTTCAGGCCGGCGCCGTCGTTGATCGGACCCATCGGGTAGTTCGCCACCATCCGAGCGCCCGCGGAGTACAGGGGGAACGCAGGGCCGGGGACGTTCGAGATGGTCAAGTTGAAGATCGGCCGGTGTCGATCGGCGAGCCGGTACCGCGCGTACGCGCGCACGGCCCGCCCGAAGACGGCTGGTGCTGCGAACTCGGCCCAGTCCTGCAGTGTCGTCGCACCGATGGCGTTCTGCTGATCCTTCGCTTGCCGCATGCCCGCGCTGATGGCGAGCAGCCGCTCGACCGGATCGTCGATGGTTGTGGCGAGCGAGGCAAGCATCGACGAGATGCGATTGCCGCCCTCGCCGCTCTGGGCGCCGGTACGCACCGACATGGGCACCATCGCGACCAGGGTCGCGTCGATCTGCTCACCGCGGCGATCGAGATAGGAACGGACCGACCCCGCGCACATCGCCATCACGACGTCGTTGAGCGTCGTGCCGAACGCGTTCTTCACGACCTTCGCATCGTCGAGCGACAACGTGGTCATCGCATACGAGCGATGAGGGGAGATCGCGTGGTTCCACGAGGTGCGGGGCGCGGGAAAACGGGGCCGGCGGCGGGGCGATGTCGGACTGGCGGTTCTGGCGGGTGAGGTTGAGCACCGTTGATCCCGTGCGACTCAGCGACCCGGCGAGCTTGGCCGGTTGCCGAGCGAGCGATGACAGCGCATGGCTCATCACCTCGAGGTCGTTCGGCACCCGCTCGGGCTGCCATGTGTCGGTGCCCACGTCTCTGCCCTCTGGCTCGGTGTCGAGCATCGCGAGGGTCAGCTCGTTGCCCGAGACTCCGTCGATGGCCGCGTGATGGGTCTTCGTGAGCACCGCGACGTAGCCGTGCTCGAGGCCCTCGATGACCCACGCCTCCCACAGTGGCTTTCTCCGATCGAGAGGCCGAGCCACGATCTCCTCCGCCAGGGCGGCCAGCTGTTGCGGGCCGCCCGGCCGGGGCACCGCGATGTGGCGGAGGTGGAAGTCGAGGTCGAAGTCGGGGTCCTCGATCCAGAGCGGATGATGGAGCCCGAGCGGCACGTTGACGAGCCGGCGCCGAAACGGCGGTGCGAGGTGCAGCCGCGCCGCATACATGTTGCGGACCTCGTCGAACGACCACGCGACCGGTGCCGCGACCGGATCGAGGACCATCAGCCCGGCCACGTGCATGTACGCGGTGGGAGTCTCGAGGTAGAGAAAGCTGGCGTCGAGCCCGGACAGTCGCTGCATGGCAGTCCCTCCCGCTGTGTGGCACAGCCTTTCAGATCGGCTCGGGCACGTCCTCCGCCTGATCGAGCCCGCGGTGGCGCACGACGATGACGGCGAGGGCGCCGAGCACGATCGCACCGCCGACCAGCTGCCCGGCCGACATGCCCTCCTCCAGCCACCACCACGCGGCCACCGCGGACACGACCGGCACACCCAAGGTCATGAGTGAGGACAGTGAGACATCGACGTACTTGTGCGCCCAGCTCATGACCACGTGTCCACCCCACCCGGGCACCAGCACGATGAACAGGACCCACAGCCACTCTCTGCCGTGGATCGCGCCCAAGTCACTCGACGTGAGCAGCGCGTAGGGCGTGAACACCAGGGCGGCGATCAACATCACTCCCGCCATGTACTCGATTGCGCCCATGCCCTTCTCACGGACGCGCTTCACCTCGAGGAAGTAGATCGTCCAGAGGAAGAGGTTGCCGAACGCGAGCACGTTCCCCCAGAGGCTGACCTCGGGTTGGCCGGACGATGCGAGCAGCACGACCGCGACACCGGCGAACGCCACAGCCGTCCAACCGACGTCGTGGCGCGTGACCCGCTCGCCGAACATCTTTCCGGCGACGAGCAGCACGAGCGCGGGTTGCATCGCACTGATGAGCTGGGCGTTGACCACGCTCGTGCGCTGCACTGCCTCGAAGAAGAGGCCGATCTGCCCGGCGAAGAGCAACCCACCGAAGAAGGATCGCCGCAGTCCGGCGGCCGTGAGCCGCCCTCCGGTCGCGTAGAGGAACAGCACCATCGTCGGCCCTGCGATCCACATCCGCCAGAACGCGATCGTGACCGCCGAAGCGTCGATCGACTTCACCGCGACGCCGCCAAGGCCCCAGCAGACGACGGCGAGCCCGACGCCAGCGACCGGCAGCCAGGGATGGTCCTCGATACGGGCGGCACCCGCCGACGCGGGCACTGAGATCGTCAGGGCTGCGTCCCCTCGCCGCGCGCCTCCGGTGGGCGGAGATCGACTCTCAGCACCAGGACGCCGTCTTCGAGGCTGGCTTCGGCATCGCCGATGATCGCGAAGTCCTGGTAGTCGGTCTGGGCCTGCGCGATGAACTGCTGTCGCTCCGCGCCGGCGACCGGCGGCAACGGGCGTTGCCGCACTGCCGCCGCTCGATCACGGAACCGCTGCAGCATCGCGTCGAGATCCAACGACTCGGCCATGTGCCAACCGTACCTATCGCTCTGCCGCTCGACGCCTTTTCACCTTCATCGCGTCGAGGCGTTCGAGTGACGGATGGATCGGCTTCGTCCAGCGCCAGTACCGGACCGTGATGAGCAGGATCAGCAGGACGATCGCGGCCAGCGCGAGCACGATCACTCTCACTGTCTCGTCGGCCGACACGCCGTGGATGCTAACGAAGGGTCACCAGCGCTCAGAGTTGGTGGACGGGGCACGAGTACGTGGTGCGCCCGCCCACGGTTCGGCGCAGCAGGGGTGTGCCGTCCTTCGGGCAGACGCCGTCCCGGCGGCGCTCCTCCTGGAGGTCGCCCGTGTGCGAACCCCCTCGCTCCCCGAGCTCGACGAGGGTCGCCCGCAGGTGTCGATGCACCCGCCGCACTTCGTTCGCGGTCAGGGAGTGCGCCTCCCGAGCGGGGTCGATGCCCGCTCGCCACAGGGCCTCGTCCACGAGCAGGTTGCCGATGCCGGCGACCGCGGTCTGATCCATCAGGCGCGCCTTCACCGAGGCACGGCTCGCCGCGAGGATGTCGCGCAGTGCCGAGGGGGTGAGGTCGAGCGCGTCGGGACCGAGGCTCTCTTCGTCGGGGTCGAGCAGCACCCCGCCCAGGCGACGCGGGTCGCGGATCCGCAGCTCTCCCCCACCTTCGAAGAGGAAGGCGACCCGATCCCATGCCGGGTTCTCTCGGAGGCTGGAGTACTCGAGGTACCCGATCCCCGGAGTGCCGTCGACGAGCAGACGTCCCGTCATCCCGAATCGCAGCCCGATCGTCGGGCCCTCATCGCCGGTGTCCAGCAAGAGCAGCTTGCCGTGCCGCCGGACTGCAGTGACGGTGCGGCCCTCGACCGCCCGCCGCAACGCCGCTCGCGTCAGGCCGCCCTTGAGGTACCAGTCGTCGGGCGCTTCGACCCGTGCGATGCGCCGACCCACCGCGGCCTCAGCGGCGCGTCGGTAGATCTCGATCTCGAGCATCTCGGGCATGAGGGGCACATCATGGCCGCGCTCATGAGCGATGCTTGAGGCAAGTGAACATCATCTGGTGGATCGTCTCGTTCGCGATCTTGATCGGTCTGTTCTGGCTCGCGAAGCGCGCGGAGCCCGACCTTCGGTCGTCGCCCGACGGGATGTACTTCGACTGCAAGTTCCGGGAGATCCCCTTCGGCGCGGAGCAGAGTGCCGCGGACAACATCCGCACGATGAAGTGGCATCGCGGTCGGGCCGAGGTGGTCGAGGACCGCGTCCTGGTGGTCTCCGGCCCTTTCGGAAAGGTGAGCCCGTACCGCGAGCCGCTCCCGATCATTGCCCGCAGCCCGAACCCACCCCGAAAGACGACGGTCTATGTGGCCGGCGAAGGCACGACCTACGTCGCCGTCGCCGTGCTTCGAGACTCACCCGCCGACGATCGCCTCGGCGACCTCGTGCAGTAGCGCCGATCAGGCGAGTGCGGCGAGCGCCTGCGCGAAGTCGGCCACGAGGTCGTCGACGTGCTCGAGACCAACCGACACACGCACGAGCCCGTCGGTGATGCCGCGATCCTCGCGCTCCTGTTGCGTGAGCCCCACGTGAGTCGACGAAGCGGGATGGGTCACCAACGTCTCCGGGCCGCCCAGGGTCGAGGCCAGCTGGGCGAGCGCGACGCCTTCGACGAACCGCCGGCCCGCTTCGAGACCACCCGCGAGCTCGACCGCGAACATCGAGCCGCCCGAGGTCATCTGTCGCTTCGCGAGCTCACGCTGCGGGTGCGAGTCGAGCCCTGGGTAGCGCACGTACGCCACCGCCGGATGCGACTCGAGCCAGCCCGACAGTCGCAGCGCGCTCTCGCTCTGCCGCGCATGGCGCACGGGCAGCGTGCGGATGCCTCTCAGCCCGTTCAGCGCGTCGAACGGCGAGGCGCACGCGCCGTGCAGCACCGAGTAGGCCCAGATCGAGTCGAGGAGGTCTCGCGATCCGGCGATGACGCCGAGGGTGGCGTCGTTGTGCCCCGCGATGCCCTTCGTCGCCGAGTGCAGCACGAGGTCGACGCCGTGGTCGATCGGACGCTGGCCGATCGGTGTCGCGAAGGTCGAGTCGACGACGGTGATCGGCCCCTTGATCGCGCCGATCTCGTCGAGGTCGACGAGTGCCATCTGCGGGTTCGCGGGTGACTCGGTCACGACGAGCATCGTGCGGCCCGGAACGATGGCGGCGGCAAACGACCCTGGCTCGGTGCTGTCGACGAACGTCACATCGATGCCGAAGCGAGGGCACGCGCCTTGCAGGAAGAGCTGGGTGCCCGAGTAGATGTGGCGCTGGGCCACGACGTGATCGCCGGTCGAGCACAACGCCATGATCGTCGTGGCGACGGCGCCCATCCCCGACGAGAACGCCAACGCCGCCTCCGCGCCCTCGAGCGCGGCGACCGCGTCCTCGAACGACTTCACCGTCGGGTTCGAGTACCGGCTGTAGAAGCGCTCCGAACGCGGCACGGTCGACATCTGCCGGGCCTCGTCGAGGCTCGGTGTCACGAACGCGCTCGTCGCGTACAGGGTCGGCGCGAGCGAGGTGTTGGCCTCGTCACGGCCCGATCGGATCGCGATCGTCTCGGGCCGGACCGGCTGGTCTGGGGAGGTCACTGGTCGTCCTGCTCCTTCTGCACGTCGTCGAGGAACCCCGCGACCACCGCACCGACCTGATCGAGATCGATCAAGAAGGAGTCGTGGCCGTGGTCGCTGTCGATCTCGAAGTACTCCCCGCGACCGCCGGTCGACTGGAGCACGTCCCTGATCTGCTTCTGCTGATACGTCGGATACAGCACGTCTGACCGGATGCCGATCGTGCGCACAGGCACCTTGATCCGCTCCATGGCCGCCTCCAACCCACCCCGACCGCGGCCGATGTCCTGCAGGTCCATCGCCTTGCCGATCGCAAGGTAGGAGTTGGCGTCGAAGCGACGGACGAGCTTGTCGCCGTGATAGTCGAGGTAGCGCTCGACCTCGAAGCGCTGCCACAGCGAGAAGCCGTCCTGCAGGTCCGCGATCTCACGCCCGAAGCGATCAGTGAAGACGTCGTCGGACCGGAAGGTGATCTGCGCGAGCTGCCGCGCGACCGCGAGGCCCTCGTGGGGGCCGTCGCCCGGCGCGGCGTCGTAGTAGTCGCCGCCCCTCCACCTCGGGTCGAGGCGAATCGCTCGCCGACCCACGCTTCCCAGTGCGATCTGTTGCGCCGTCGCCTGCGCGCACGCGGCGATGGGTAGAAGCGAGCGCACCCCGGTCGGGTAGGTCACACCCCACTCGAGCACCTGCATGCCGCCCATCGACCCGCCGATCACGCTGAGCCACTTCCGGATCCCGAGATGGTGCGTGAGCGCGTGCTGCACCCGCACCATGTCGCGGATCGTGACGATCGGGAACCGCGACCCGTAGGGCTGGCCCGTGGACGGCTCGATCGAAGACGGTCCCGTGGAGCCCTGGCAGCCGCCCAACGTGTTCGGGCACACGACGAAGAAGCGCTCCGTGTCGATCGGCAGCCCGGGGCCGACCATGCCCTCCCACCACCCTGGCGCGGCATGACCCGGACCGACGGGACCGGTCACGTGGCTGTCTCCCGTCCACGCGTGGCAGATCAGGATGGCGTTGGACGCGTCGTCGTCGAGCGAGCCCCACGTCTCGTAGGCGACGACGATCTCGTCGAGCGCACCTCCGCCCTCGAGGGCGAACTGCCGATCAGTGGGCAAGGCGAAGAACTGGCGGCGACCGACGGGATCGCCCGGACGCCACGCGCCGGACGCAGGGAGAGGCGGCAGGCTGAGCGCTCTCCCCTCTGTCATCTCTCACCTCCGTGCGCGGTGGTCTCATGCGCATCAGGCGTGAGCCCGGACACTTCGTTGCCGCCGGCTCTCTCGCCGGATCGGCCACATCCCACAGCATGCGCTGCGGATGGCACCTTGGGTTGTCCGTCCCAGGTTGCCGGACCCTCCGCCCAAAGGCAGGGCCACTCCTGATGCAGTCCGCTCAGACTATCGGCGGACGACGGGCTCGGCCAAGGACTTCCGCCGTCACACCAGCGGGGGTCAGGTGCGGTACTTCTCGTCGAGCGAGACGTGGCCGGGGAGGTCGACGATCGCGACGAAGTCGTCGAAGTCGACGAGGCCGTCGAGATCGCCGCGCATCGTGCCCTTCGCTCGCAAGGTCGCGAACGCGTCGCGCATCGCCTTCGTCGCGGAGAAGAGGCCCGACAGCGGCGACACGATGAGATCGAACCCGAGGTCGTGAAGCTCTTGCGGCGAGAGCAACGGCGTCTTCCCCGTCTCGACCATGTTCGCGACGCGGACGGTCGATGCGCAGCGCGGCGGCGATCATCTCGAGCTCATCGATCGACTCCGGCGCTTCGACGAAGACCGCGTCGACACCGAGGTCGCTCGCGGCCTGGGCTCGGCTGATCGCCTCGTCGAGGCCGACCGCGGCACGTGCGTCGGTGCGAGCGGTGACGTGCAGGTGCGTGCGGTGATCGAGTGCGGCCCGCAGCTTCGCCAGCCACTCCTCACGAGGCACGACCTGCTTGCCGGCCATGTGCCCGCACCGCTTGGGCCACACCTGGTCTTCGAGGAAGATGCCGGTCGCCCCCGCGGCCTCCCACATCTGGACGGTGCGGATGACGTTGAGCGGGTTGCCGTAGCCCGTGTCGCCATCCACGACGACCATCGTCGACGAGCCACGTCACTCAGTGAGGCGTTCTCGGTGGCGGGCCGCTCGATGAGCGAGGCGATCTCGGCGTTGACCGGCGGCCCCGTCGGGTTCGGGTAGGCCCACTTCTTTCTGACCAGCCGCGGTGCCACCGGAGCACGGTCCGGCGGTGATCAGCCGGTGCGCCCGCAGCCTTCTGGCAGAGCAGGCTGTAGCGCAGCGCGATGCCGTCCAGACCCTTTGCGGTCAGCACATGCTCCTCGGTCCAGCGCATGGTAGCGACGTGCCGCTCGAAGCGGCCGTTGCCTTGTGCTGACTTGCTAGGAGATCAGGCCGAGCTGGCGGGCCCGGGTGACGGCCTCGGTGCGATTGGCCGCCCCCAGCTTGCCCAGCAGATGACTGACGTGCTTTTTCACGGTGTCGAGGCTGACCACCAGCTCCTCGGCGATGCGCGGGTTCGGCGTGCCAGCTGCCAGCAGCACCAGGATTTCCAGCTCACGGGGGGTCAGCTGCTCGACCAGGCCCGGCACCGCCGCGGCGGCGGCCCGCCCGGCGCCCCGCACGCCGGGAGGCTGGTCAGGCGCGCAGGAGCCGGGCCAGGCAGTCGAGCGGGACATCGCGGCGGCGCCCGGTCGGCCTTTGGGCCGCGACCGCCTCCAGCAGCGCGGCCATCGGCGGCCTCATCGGCGAACACCCGGACATAACCGCGCGGGCAGGCGAACAAGAGGCCCCGGCCAGGCCATCCACCGCGGCGTTCTGGTCGCCTGTGGCTGCGGACGCGAGTGCCTGCAGCGCCTGGATCTCGATGACGCTGCCCGCCCGGTCCTGGGCGACCGCCACTGCGAGCAGCCGCTCCAGCAGCCGAAGCGCCGCGCCGGGGCGGTCTTGGGCGAGCAGCACCCGCACCAGCACCAGATACTCCCGCTCCCGCTGATATGTCAACTTGTCGTCAGCACCGAGGCCGCACTCCTCCGTCCAGCGGGCCGCCGCAGCTACGTCGCCCTGCGCCAACAGTAGCCGCGCCCGCTCCGAAGGGACCGGGTTGAGCAGGCCGGGCACGGCCGTGCCCGGCCCGGCCCGGTCGGCCTCGCTGATCGCCTCCATCCCCCCGGTAACATCACCCTGAGCCTGCCGGATCCAGGCCAGGGTGGCCAGGCCGGTGGCCAGCGGCTGAGTGTAGTTAAACTGGCGGCACAGCGGGATGCCGTCCGTTAGGTGCTGGAGAGCAGTGTCGAGCTCGTTCCGCTGGTAGGCCACCTCGGCCATGCCCACATGCCCGATGCCCGCAGCGGGCAGTGCCGGCTGGCCGGACGCGGCGGTGATCTCCAACATCTGCTGGTAGGTGTCAAGCGCCGTGTCCAGCCGGGCTTGGGCGCGCTGGACCTGACCGAGGTGATGGCTGCCCCAGGCGCCCAGAATGGGCTCGCCGGCCTCCCGCCATTGGGCGATGCTGGTGGTAAAGGCATGTTCGGCCTCGGGCAGCCTGCCACGGAGCCACTCGGCCACGGCCAGGTGCCAGTGGGTGATGGAGTCCAGCATCCATTCACCGTCGCCGATCGCGGCCAGGGCCTGCGAAGCGAACGCAGCTGTCCCCTCAGCGTCGCCACGGAGGTGGGCGAGGACGGCGCGCTCGAGCGCGATCGTCGCGGGGACGTTCGCCAGTAGGCTCGCGCCCTTGCCAACGGAAGGCTCGAAGGGCTCATCGGCAGCATGCGCGAACGCGCGCTCCGCGGCGTCGAGCGGCGGCTCTGCTGCGTCCAGTTCGCTGCCGGCGACCGCCACGAACGTCTGCGCGAGGCAGAGCCGCGGGCGGGAGGATATGAGCTGGCTCGGCAGGACCGTAAGCCACCGGCCCAGGGTCGCCGCTTGGCCGCGCAGGATGAGTCCGTCCACGTGCTGCTCGACCACCCGCGCGGCTTGGGTGGTATCCCCGGCGGCCAGCGCGTGGCGCACGGCGTCGTCGGCCAGTTGATGCTTCTGGCACCATGCGGCAGCATTGCGGTGCAGCACCGACACCCGTTCGGGCCGCTCGTCCTGCAGGCGCACCCGCAGCAGGTCGGCGAATAGCTGGTGGTAGCGCCACCAGCCGCGTGCCTCATCCAGCGGCACCAAGAACAGGTTAGCCCGCTCTATCCACTCCAGCAGTCGCTGACTCACGGTGCGCCCAGTGACCGCATCGCAGAGCTCCCCCGACAGCCGCTCCAGCACCGACGTCTCCAGCAGGAAGTCGCGCACCTCACCTGGCTGGCGGTCCAGCACCTCCTCGGCCAGGAAGTCCAGCACATAGCGGTGGCTGCCGGAGAAAGACGTCACGAACCCGGCCACGTCGAGCTGCCCCCGTAGCGACAGCCCGGCCAGCTGCAGGCCAGCCACCCACCCCTCGGTCCGCGCCGTCAGCGCCGCCACAGCGGCATCAGGCACATTCAGGTCGGGCCCGGCTGCCTCGCGCAGCAGCGCCGCGGCTTCCTCTGAGGTGAATCGCAGCTGGGCGGCACGCAGTTCGAGTAGCTGGCCGCGAGCCCTCAGCCGTGCCAGGGGCAGCGGCGGCTCGGCGCGGCTGGCCAGCAGTACTTGCAGGCTTGGCGGCCGGTGCTCAAGCAGGAACTCAAACGACGCATGCACCGACTGGGCGTCGATCAGGTGGTAGTCGTCGAGTACGAGCACCACCTGGTCCTCGCCGGATTGGGCGACCAGTTCGTTGATCAGGGCGGTGACCAGCTCATTGAAGGAGGGTGGCGCCGGCAGGCCGAGCAGCGGCTCTACCCGCTCGGCGACCTCCGGCTGAATCTGGTCCAGCGCGGCGGCCACATGCCGCCAAAACCGCGCCGGGTCGTTGTCGCCTGCGTCTAGCGACAGCCAGGCGACCGGCCGCCGGCCACGTTGGGTCCAGTCGGCCAGCAGGCTGGTCTTGCCGAACCCGGCCGGCGCACAGACCAGTAGCAGCCCCCGGGCCAGCCCTTCGTCGAGCCGGGCCACCAGGCGCGGACGGGGTACAAAACCCGGCCGCGGGCGGGGCACATATAGCTTGCTGGCTAGCAGGACATCCGCCCTGCTAGCATCCGCCCGCTGGGCGGTCGCGATTCTTGCGGGCGGCTCGGCCATCGGTTCCCGCACCTTCAGCTGTCCAGCGATGCCCCGTCCGGGTGATGGTTTCATTCTAAGCCGCTGCGAAGCGTCTCCGGTGGTCAGCGCCGCCCCACCCGTCGGCCCCGCGATGACCTGGCCGGTGTTGACGTTCATGGTGGCGATGATGGAGATGGTGCCGTGCCGGACGTACTCGAGCTCGCGGCGGGCGTCTCGGCCCGTCCTGGCGGGGATCTCGGGGTGCTTGCGGGACTTGGCCTGGAGGCCGGTCTTCTCATCGATGCCGATCAGCATGGTGCCGGGCGGCGGTGTTGTTGCATCGCCACCTGGATCGCACCGACGTACCCGGCGGCGCCACCGCCGCCCTGTCGGTGGCGCCGGTGAGCGCGGACGTGGTCGCGGTCGAGGCCCGCAAAGCCGCCCAGCGGCGCTGCACCGGTTGCGAGCCGTTACGGCAGCCGCGGGGCTGACATCCCGGGGTGCTGTGTCGTCGTACTAGTGAGAAGTAAGGATTCCACACCGAACGGAAGGGATAGGTAGCGATGCCTACGCAACACGAGGTAGACGAAGCCAAGATTAGGCAGCAAGTTGACAAGATAGTCGAAGGAATCCGAGCCAAGGATCTCGAGGGCCTGAAGCAGCTTTACGCAACGGACGTCGTGTCCTTCGACGTCGAGCCGCCGCTGCAGCATGTAGGGATAGAGGCGAAATTGAAGAACTGGGCGAAGGCGTTTACGTTCTTCCAGGATGTGACTTATGAGGTTCGCGACCTGACGCTCACCGTGGGCGATGATGTGGCATTCGGGCACGGCTTCGGTCGGCTCAGCGGCACGCTGAAGAACGGGACGGCGACGAGCGGTACGTGGGTCCGGGGCACTTTCTGCTTCCGGAAGATCGACGGCAATTGGTTGATCGCGCACGACCACGCTTCTGTGCCGTTCGACATTGCGAGCGGCAAAGGAGTGGCCGACCTCGAGCCCTGACGAGTCGCAGAAGTTCGAGACGTCGCCCGGCGGTGCTGCCCGTTGAGCCACTGGCCTGGTTTCGCAGGCCGGGGGCGCGGCGGCGCTGCTGCCGGTGACGCCCCGGTCCGTGCTGACCGGGGCGTCACCGGCCGAGCAGGTCCAGGCAGATGCAGCTGGCGACCACCGTCAGCCAAGAGCTGGAGGAATTCGACGGCGTCCTGCTGTTGCGAGCGTGATCAGCCGTTGCTGCTGCCGGTGGACATGCGCAGTGGCTACCGGACTGTTCAGCCAGGTGCTGCAGCTCGGCCACCCGATCGCCGCCTCCACCGTGTGGCAGATCCTGCACGACGCCGGGAGCGGCCCCGCACCCCGCCGCGCCGGCCCGACTTGGAAGCAGTTCCTCACCGCGCAGGCCAGCGGCATCCTCGCGGTCGATTTCGTCCATGTGGACACCGTGCTCCTACGGCGCATCTCGCGGTCGCCCGTCGCGAACAAGTGCGGTCGCAGCTCGCGAACAAAACCACCCTGATCGTCATCGAGCACGGCACCCGCCACGTTCACCTGGCCAGCATCACCGCGAATCCTGACGGCGCGTGGACGACCCAGGCGGGGCGCAACTTCCTGATGGACCTCGGGCACCGCACGGCTTCTATCAAGTTCCTGATCAGGGATCGCGCCGGCCAGTTCGCCGGCTGGGGGCGCTGGGGGGCGCGACGGCCGCAGCACCGGCGCTGTTCCAGGCCCCTGCTGGGAAGTGCGATCAAGCTGGAGGCTGAGCCGACGGTTTTACATCCCTGAGCGCCTGCCCCCATATGGTCATATAGCTGCTGACCTGCCCAGACTCCGCTGACGGCATTGGCGATGCTGACCATGTCCGTCATGCGTCCGTGCTGGACCGGGTCCAGGTGGCTTGGAACACGGACAGGCACGGACGCCACCCCGGGTCTCGGTCGCTGCTTGCCGGGCGGCCACCATAGCCGCGGCTAACTTTACCTCTCAGCCAGAACAGACTATAATTCTGGTCTATGGCAGTGCTGCCCTTGTCTGAGGTGAAGGCCCGGCTCTCGGAGATTGCCGACGAAGTCGGCCGCACCCACGAGCGAGTCCACATCACCAAGAACGGCAAAGACTACGTCGTCCTGCTCGCAGCTGAAGATCTTGAGTCCATCGAGGCGACGCTCGAGTTGCTGTCCGACCCGGCGGCGCAAGAGCGCATCGCCCAATCCCGTGACGAGATCGCTCGCGGAGAAGGCCTGTCCATCGCCGAAGTGGCCAGGTCCCTGGAAGAACGTTTCGGGAAACGCCGACCGTGACCTACCAGGTCATCATCGCTCCGACTGCAGTTCGCCAGCTTCACGACCGGCTACCCGAAGCTGTCGCGTGGGCCTGTTTCGAGTTCATTCGCGGCCCCCTCAGCGAAGAACCGCGCAGAGTCGGCGCCCCCCTGCGCAAGCCCTTCGAGGGACAATGGCGAGCCCGGCGCGGCGAGTACCGCATCCGCTATGCGATCGACGAGGACGCCAACACCATCCATATCCTCGACATAGATCACCGACGTGACGCCTACCGCTCCTGACCTGACCGGCCCCCGTAAGCGAACTTGTACCGGCCGAAGCCTCGATTGGGTGGCTGACCTGCGCTGTCGCCGGCAGGACATTGTGATGGTTATCCGGGCGCGTATTAGTGAAGATCGTCAAGATGACGGCCTGACCGATCCTGGGCCTGATCGCCATGCTGTCACAGGTGATAGGGCGAAACTGGCCAAAGCGCTGGTGCCTGACGTCATGGCCACCCACCACGACCGTCGCACCGCATGGCCTGACCGGCAATCCAGACAGCGTCCGCCCGCCGTCCGCATCACCAGCTACAGGGCAGTACTGCCGCCGCGCCTGCGCCAGCGATCAATCCACGCCAAGTACCCAATCGACCGAAATCCGCCCTCGACGGACTCACCGACGAGTACCACATCGCGGCCTGCCCGCCCGCACTGCAACGGAAAGAGGCAGGTCAGCACCCGAATCGTATTTTCGAGCCCCACAGGACGGCGGCCGCTGCATGCTGCCGACCGAGCACGCGGTGGCGCTGACCGATGAGTCGAGCCCGGCGTACCTGCCGGGCTTGTTCCAGATCACCCTCGGCACGGCGCTGGACTCCCCCAAGATCACCGAAGCGGCGAGAACGGGCGCGGGCATCGGCCGGCACGACCACGGCCAGGATGTCTTCGACGGCTGCGAGCGGTTTCTTCCGCCCGCCTACAACGCCAGCCTCGTCTCCACCTGGCTGCCCGCGCTCGACGGCTCGCCGCCGAGCTCGGCCGCGGCGCGGCGGTGGCAGACGTCGGCTGCGGCCACGGCGCGTCGACGATCTTGATGGCGCAGGGCGTTCCCCGCCTCGATGTTCACTGGTTCGGACTACCACCAGGATTCCGCTACGGTCAGTGATCAGGCCACGCCAAGCTAAGTAGCCGCGAAGAAATAATCTAGGTTCCGCCGGCGTGTCGGCCGCCTTTTCGGGCTGGGACAGGTGTCGCGTGGGGTTCGGGCCGGACGGTGTAGTTCCAGTCGGCGTGGAAGTCGTGCTTGGCGATGGGCAGGGCCTCGACTTGTTTGCGGGTGTAGCGCAGGCCGGTGGGGTATTCGCGGGTGTCCAGCTCGGCGTGGACGGTCAGCCCGGTGGTTGTGGTGGTGGCGCCGATCAGCTCGACGACGGCCTGGTGGCTGGTCAGCGGCCGGCCGCGCCAGTTGCGGGTGATCTGGGCGAACAGCCGGTGCTCGATCTTGTTCCACTTGGAGGTGCCGGGCGGGTAGTGGCAGACGGTGATCTCCAGCCCGGTCTCGGCCGCCAGCCTGGCGATTTCCACCTTCCAGGCGCGGGCCCGGGCGGCGTTGGACCCGCCGGAATCGGCGCAGATCAGCAGCCGCCGCGCGCCCGGGTAGCGGGCAGAGCCCTCGCGGCCGCCACCAGCGGCGCAGGGTTTCCACGGCGAACGCGGCAGTGTCGTGATCGGTGCCGACGCTGACCCAGCCGGCGTTGGAGCCGAGGTCGTAGATGCCGTAGGGGATCGCCTTGCCCACTGCGCCGGAGGGGAAGTTGTGCACGTTCACCCGCTCGGGCGAGCCCTTCGGCTGCCATTCCCGGCCCGCCGTTGGCGAACTGGCCGACCTTCTCCTTCTTCTTGGCGTCCACCGACACGACCGGGTCCCCGGCGCCCAGGAACTCGCCGGCCCGGTCGCTGATGTAACGGAACTGGGCGTCCCGGTCAGCGTGCTGGGCGCCCTCGGCCACCTTCGCGTTGCCCTGCAGGCTGTAGCCCTGCTCGCGCAGCAGCCGCGCCACCGTCCGGTCCGACACCGGATGCCCGGCCTTCGCCAGGGCGCCCGCCAGGTTCCCGGTGGACTTGGTGGTCCAGCGCAGTGGCGACTCCGGATCCCCGCGGGTCTGCGGGTCCACCAGCGCCGTCAGCGCCGGAACCAGCCGCGGGTCGGTGTCAGCCAGCTTCTTGCGGCCGCCGCCGGGCGCCCGCACCCGCGGCTCCGGCCTGCCTTCCGCCTCCCGCAAGCCCCGGCCCACCGTGTCCGGGTGCACGCCGGTCGCCGCCGCCACCGCCTTGATGCCGCCGCGGCCCAGCTCCAGCGCCTCCGACCCGAGCAGCAGCCGCCGCTGACGCTCATCCAGGTGCGGGCGCAGCAGCCCGTATAGCCGCGCCACCCGCTCGCCGGCGGCCTCCCCGCCCCGGTCGCCGTTCGCCACACCACAAACGGTTGGCCCTCCGGAGCCGAAAACCTAGCTTATTTTGTCGCCCGTGCTAAGCCGCGACACGTACCGCGCGGTACGCGGCTTGTGCCCGCGGCGGGTCTGCCGTGGTGCTGCGCAAGTGCGAGCCGGTGCCGCCGCGGGTGGAGGTCTGGGCTGCTAGGCGAGCCGCGCGGCGCGTCGGCGGCGCGGCAGTACGTCGGCTGTGGTGGCTGCGTCAGCCCGTCGGCCGCCCCAGGGCGGTGGGGCCACGGCCTGGGACGGCCTGCGGTCCCGGAGCCGGCGACCCCCGGGTATGACTGGGTGAGGCTGGGGTCGCCGGGACCGCTGGGCGGGATGTGACCTGGCTGCCACCCGGTAGCTGGGTGACGATGCGGCAGGCGCGGGAGTCGGCGCTCAGCCGGTTCTGGATCGGTTCGAGCTTGCGTACGACCTGGTCAAGCTGGCCGAAGTTCAGCTGCTGCGCGGCCTGCCCGAGCTTGTTCAGCTGGGTCCGCACCGTCTGGGCATCGTGGATAGCCTCGATGCAGGAGGTGTTCACGGTGACCTGGCCGGCTGCACCGCTGGCGCTCGGGCCGGTCGCCGCGGCGGACGGTCCCGGGCCGCGGCCGGGCGGCGAACCGCCGCTGAGCAGGCCGACCGGGAGGCCGACGGTCAGCGCGCCCGCGGCGAAAATGGCGGCCGCCGCCAGCCACTTCCGGGCGCGCTCGCGCCGCGCTGCGGACGGGGGGGCCGGGGCCGGTGGCTTGGGGGGCATACTGATGTCCTTCCGGCGCGCATCGCGGCGCACACACCGGCCGCTTGCGCGATGAGAATGGATACGATGCGACTAAAGTGTGCGGCGATCTTCGCCCCCTGCCGCGGCGCCTTTCAAGCAGCGCGGGGCCGGTTGCGGGCGGGGCGGGGGGCGTACGGCCGGCTGGTCGTGGCTGGTCGCTGGTTCATCGTCGCAGGCTGGCTGGCCGGCGTCGTGGCCGCCAGCGTCCTGCTGCCCAACGGGGAGCGCGTGAGCAACAGCAACATCGGCGGGCTGATTCCCTCGGGCAGCCCGGTCGTCCAGGTCGAAAAGCAGGCACTGCGCCTGTTCCAGGTGCCGGTGCTGTCGGAGACATCGGTCGTGGTCTATAACCCGCACGGGCTGGGCGCGCTGACCCGCGCGGATGCCGCGTTGTGGGCCGCCGCCCACGACAGGACGTCGCTGAAGGCGGGCCGGTCCCTGCCGTCGGGCCGGATCGCCGGGGTGGTGCCCATACCCGCCGGGATCCCCACCGTCGCCGTCAGCTATCTGTACGTCTCCCGGTACACCTCCCAGGCCGGCACCGTGGCGCTCGCGCAGAAGTATGCCCGCCATTTTCATAACCAGGCCCCGGTCCGCACGTTCGTGACCGGCATCGTCCCGGCCCAGGTCAGCCAGAGCAGGCTGCTGCTGGGCCGGCTGGGCGTGTTCGGTGCAGCCAGCGTGGTGCTGGTGGGGCTGATCATCGGGGTGGCCTTCCGGTCGGTGCTCGCGCCGCTGGTCGTCCTGGTGGTCGCCGGGGTGGCGTACCTGCTGACCATCCGCGTGCTGGGGGCACTGGCCGCCGTGGGGTTCGTAGCGTTGCCGGGTGAGGTAGAGCCGCTGATCGTGGCGATCCTGCTGGGGGTGGTCACAGACTACTCGGTGCTGATGCTGGCCAGCCTGCGCGACCTGCCGTCTGAGGCAGGCGGCCGCCTGGCTGCGGCCCGGCAGGTGGCCGGGCGGGACGGCCCCATCGTCACCGTGGCCGGCCTGGCCGTGATGTCGGGCACAGCTGCCCTGCTCAGCGCTCATTTCCAGCTGTTCCGGTCGTTCGGCCCGGCACTGACCGGGACCGTTCTCATCGGGCTGATCGCTTCGCTCACGCTCGTCCCGGCGGCCATCGCCATCGTCGGGCACCGGATCTTCCTGCCCAGCCGCCCGGCAGGCGCCAGGAGGGGTTCGCGGCTCATGGATGGCCTGCTGCGGCTGATCCGCACCCGCGCCCGGTCGGGTATCGCGGCAGCGCTGTGCCTGGGCCTGCTGCTGGTGGCCGGCCTGCCCCTGCTGTGGATGCGGCTGGACCTGTCCTTCACCCAGGGCCTGCCGACCGCCGACCCGGTCCGGCGGGGCACCCAGGTCCTGGCCGCCGCGGGCGTGCGCGGCATCACCGCGCCCACCGAGCTGCTGGTGCGCGAGCCGGGCATCACCTCCCACCGGGCGGCCCTGGACCGGCTGCAGACCGAGCTCGCCCACCAGCCTGGCATCGCCATGGTGCTCGGGCCGAAGCAGAATCCGCTCCGCAACGACTACGGCGTGGTGCTCTCCCGAGACCACACCACCGCCCGGTACGTGCTCATCTACGACAGCGACCCGCTCGCGGGCACCGCCAGCACCAGGCTCCGGGCCCTGATCCGCCGCGCGCCCCGGCTGCTGGCCAGCGCCGGGCTGCCGGGGGCCCGTCCGGAGTTCACCGGGGAGACCGCCATCGCGCTGGAAGTGGAACAGCTGATCCGGACGAACCTGACCCGGGTCATCCTGGTCGCGTTCGGCCTCGAACTGCTGCTGCTCGGCATCTACCTACGGGCCATCGCCACCCCCCTGGTCCTGCTCGCCTGCAGCGCCGCGACGGTGGCCGCCGCGCTCGGCCTGACCACCCTGGTCTTCCAGACCATCCTCGGCCAGCCGGGACTGGCCTTCTACGAGCCGTTCGCCACCGCCGTCCTGCTGGTCGCTTTCGGCTCCGACTACAGTGTCTTCGTCGTCGGCTCGATCTGGCAGGCGCACGATACCTCGCTGGCCGGCGCGCTGCGCCGCGCCCTGCCCGGCTCATCGGCCGCCATATCGACCGCCGGGCTCACCTTGGCGGCGAGCTTCGCCCTGGTGGCCATCATCCCCCTGGCCACGTTCCACCAGATCGCCTTCACCATGGGGATCGGCCTCCTCATCGACACGTTCATCGTCCGGCCAGTGCTCACCCCCAGCCTGCTCACCGTCCTGGGCCGGGCGAGCAGCTGGCCCAGCCGCCGGTTCGCGCCCGAGCCAGCGACGCCAGTCACCGCCCAGCCGCCGGTTACGAACTGAGCCGCCCGTCACCCGCTGCATCCCCGGTGACAGCGCACCGGCCACCCGGAGGCGCCGGTACCAGGCCGGCCAGGGCCGCGCCAGTCGTCGCGGGTCAGCCGGCGCAAGCAGACCCGTCGGTATGCTCGGGCGACGAGGTCGAAGGCTGCCCGAGGCGACCAAGAACTCCGACATCAAGGTGCCCGTCGACTATGCGGCTGACCTGTGCAGCGCCGTTCGCTACTCGCGGAGGACGCGACCGAAGCCCCACGCATCACGGGTGCCGTGGCGCTCATAGTCGCCGCATCTCTCTTTGCCGTGTTCAACTATCAAGCAGCCTCATGAACGACAACCGCAGCCGACTGTCGGGCCGGTACCGGGACTCCTTAGCGTCTGAGCCGAGCGGATGACCGCTCAGGCCGGTTTGCGGCAGATGACCTGCGCCGGGTGGGTGCGGCGTTCCTCGATATTGCGCATCGAGTTGCGCGTCCTCAGCAAGGTGTCTTCACCGAGCAGTACGTGGAGGCCTAGCGGCGGCACTGCCCCCTGCTCTGCGGCTGCGATCACGTTGCTGTAGAAGGCCACGTATTTGGGGCCGGTGTCTTCGATCTTGATATCGTCGAAACCGGCCCCGGTCAGCAGTTCACGGGTCTGTTCGGGCGTAACCAGCCATTCGCCGGTGCCGTCGGCCGACCACGGAACCGGGTAGTACAGGTGACCGGCCGGTCCGAGGCCATGTTCGGTGATGGCCAAGAAGGCGCCGGGCCTGAGGACGCGCCACGCCTCCGCGAAGAACCGGCCGCGGTCCGGCACGTTCATGGTGGCATGCTGGGTGTACGCCCCGTCGAACATGCCGTCGGGGAACGGCAACTGCTGCCCATCGCCGTGCTGGATGAACACCTGGCCGGTCATGTGCAGCAACGCGGTGAGCTTGTTGGCTGCGTTGACGAACGGCCGGGTGATGTTGACGCCGCTGACCCGGCATCCAAAGCGCTGCGCGAGGTAGCGCGCCTGCCCGCCGACACCGCAGCCGATGTCGAGGACGTGGTCGCCGGGGTTGACCGAAAGATGGTCGCCGAGCTCGACCGTCGCCGGGAAGCCACGAGCATGGAAGTGATCGACGGGTGCCAGGTCGTCGATCGTCAACGAGTCCAGTGACTTGCCTGCCGCCTGCAGCGCGGACACGATCCGGGAGTAGACGTCCCCTTGCGCCCAGTGGTCTTCGATCTGCGTTTCGCGGGTCATGATGCGCCTCCAGTCCGATCCGGCATACGGTCTGGTGCGTAGCCTTGACTGCCGTGGTTGCAGATCGGTTGTGATCGGGTTGGCCGGCGTAGAGCACACGGGGCCGCCGCACGGCCCGCAGGTGGACCTGCTGGGGCCGATCGAGGTGCACTCCGGTGGCGAAATCGTGCCCGTCACCGGCCGCCAGGAGCGACGGGTGCTGGCGTTCCTGGCGCTGCACGCTACTGAGTGGGTGTCGGCGGACGCTCTCACGGACCTGCTCTGGGGCGATCGGCCGCCGCGTACGGCCGCGAAGACTCTGCAGGCGATCGTCTCCCGGCTGCGGGCCGCCGTGTCCGGCGATGCGGACGTCATCGTCTGGCGCGACCGCGGGTACGCGCTCCAGGTCGTCCCTGACGCGGTGGACGCGCTGCGGTTCCGCAGGCTTGTCAACTCGGGCAGGCAGCTGCTGCGCGCTGGCGACCCGCAATCGGCGGCTGGACACCTGCGCCTCGCCCTGGGACTGACCGAGCGATCGCTGCTGTCGGCGGCTGACCATGGCCGCTACCGGATGCTCGACACGGTGCGGGCGTTCGCGTCCGCTCGGCTGGCCGAGGCCGGCGAGGAGGAGGCGGCCCGCCTCGCGCACGCCACGGCGCTTACCGAGCTGGCCGAAGCGCTCGCCGGCCGGATGCGCACGCCTGCCGAAGGCGACGCGATCCGGCGTATCGAAGCCGAGCTGGACAACCTGCGCGCCGCGCACGCCTGGGCGTGCACGAACGGGCTGGCCGACCTGGCACTGCGGTTGCCGTACGCGCTGCGGTGGTTTGCGTACTGGACGACGTGCGCCGAGGTGTACTCGTGGGCCTGCACAGCCGCCCGGGTCTTCGCCTCAAGCGGTCATCTGCTGCTTGCCGAGGTCACCGGGCTGGCCGCTGTGGGCGCGTCATACCGAGATGCCGGCGACGTGGAGCTGCTTGCCGGCCGTGCGACGGAGATCGCCCGCCGAAGCGGCCGCGACGGTTCGGTGCTGGCTGTGTTCGCGCTGACCCGTACCCGGCTGCACCGCGGCGAGCTGGATCGGTGCATGTCCCTCGCGGCCGAGTTGATCGACCTCGCCGAGCGGTACGGCGACCCGACCGCGGCCCGCCTGTGGCGAGTGGGACGGCTGGTGACGCTGGCCTACGCGGGGCATCGCGACGAGGCGGCCACGGAACTGGCCGCATTGCGTAGGCAGATCCGGCGCGAGCCGTCTCCGTCGCTGCGGGCGTGGACACTGTACGGATGCGGCGAGGTGCTCAGTGAACACAGTCCCGGCGAGGCGTTGCGCTCGTTGCGGGAGGCTGTTGAGCTCGCGCGGGCCGCCGGGAACACCATGGTGCTCGGGGTCGCCTCCGTCACCATCGGATCGATCGGGGGTCGCTTCGGCGACCTAGCCGAGGCGCTTGGTGTCTGTGACCAGGTCATCGCCCTGTGGCATGAGCGCGGCGGCTGGGTCCACCTCTGGACGATGATCCGCAATCTCGTGGAACTGCTCGCCAGGGCCGGAGCAGCTGAGCAGGCGGTGCTGCTACACGCCGCCGCCGCGGCTTCCAGCAGCGCACCTCCGGTCTTCGGTGAGCAGGCCACGCGGCTGGCCGACCTGATGAGGAAGATGGGCACCGCGATCGGGCCAGCCGCGTTCGACGAGGCGAGCTGGCGCGGCGCGGCGATGACCGACGAGCAGGCGGTCGCGTTCGCGCGCACCGCGATCGCGCAGGCGATGGCGATAGCCGGTCAGCAGACCGCGGCGCGCGGGAAGCTTCGGCGTGACGAATTGTGATCACGGGACGGAAACACCTCACACCGTTCTACTTCGGCCCGGTGACGCCACCCGCAGCGGATTCAGCTGACCGCTGCGCTCCTGATTTTCGGTGCTGCGCGAGCCGGGGCGTGCACAGAACGACGCAGTGCCCGTCGAGCACGCGGCCAACATCAGATGCGTAATCGTTCGGTTGCCATTCGACTGGCGGCAGGTTCGGTCTCTGGTCACCCGCGTGAGGGTCATGGCGGGCGTCCCACGGCTGGTAGCAGGCCCGCTGCGGCCTGGTGAACTTCTCCGCGCACTCGCCGGACACAGCCGCCTGGCCCCTGAGGCATGGCGCTGGCCAAGCCGCCGACCTGCTACGATCCAGGGCCGAA
>CAWKBM010000002.1:0-195683 GCA_963847855.1 uncultured Acidimicrobiales bacterium | reverse complement strand
TGATGGAAGCGCACCTTGACCGTGATGGTGCGGGCTCGCAGGCCTTGGTCCCGGAGGCGGCTCGCCACCGAATCGCACAAGCGCACGAGCTCACGCGCGAGCGCTGCGTGGGTGTGGAGGTCGGCCGGGAAGGTCTCCTCGTGACCGACCGACTTGAGCGGACGATCGGGCTCGACGGGCCGATCGTCGACGCCGCATGCCAGGTCGTGGAGGTGACGGCCGTTGGCCTGGCCGAGTGCGGCGACGAGCGACGCCTCCGGGAGAAGCGCGAGGTCGCCGACCGTGGAGACACCCAGGCGTTGCAGCCGGGCGAGGGTCGCCGGGCCGACGCCCCACAGCGCTTGCACAGGATGGCTCTGCAGGAAGGCCAGCTCGTCGCTCGGGGCGACCACCTTGACCCCGAGCCCCGGCTCGATGCCGGCCACGCTGGCGCGCGGCTTCGCCGCCTCGGACGCGAGCTTCGCGACGAGCTTCGTGCTCGCGACCCCGACGGAGCAGGCGAGGCCGAGCTGCTCGCGGACCGAGGAGCGGATCTGCTCGGCGATCTCCGAGCCACCGCCCAGGCGGCGTCGCGCGGCGGTGACGTCGAGGAACGCCTCGTCCAGCGCGATCGGCTCGACTTGGGGAGTGACGGTCTGGAAGATCGCGTGCACCTGCGCGCTGGTCTCCGAGTACATGGCGTGGTCGCCTCGCAGGAACAGCGCGTGTGGGCACAGGCGCTTCGCCCGAACCGACGGCATCGCGGAGTGGATGCCGTACACGCGCGCCTCGTACGACGCTGCGGCGACGACACCCCGCTCCCCTGCCCCGCCGACGATGACGGGGCGTCCGGCGAGCGATGGGTTGCGCCGCACCTCGCACGCCACGAAAAACGCATCCATGTCGACGTGCAACACGGTGCGCTCGGTCACGACGACTGGCCCGTCAACGGCGAGTGACCGTCATCGAGGCGCGGTCTTGCCCCACGACGTCGTATGCGAAGCCGCGGCGATCCTCCCACCGCTCGGTCAACCACTCGAGCAATGGCTCGCGTACCCACGGCGTGCACGTACGCAGGTGCTCCTCGTGCTCGTGTGGCGCGACGAACCGAGCGTCGACCACGATGCCGTCGGGATCGTCCAGGGCGAGATCGCCGCTGAACGCCACCGCTCGGTGGGCTTCGACTCGCAGACGCCATCCCATCTGCGGGGCGATGATGCGCACCTCGTAGAGCGGGCCGACCCACTCGGTGACGACGAGTCCGGTCTCCTCCTCGACCTCGCGAGCGAGCCCGTCGAGGAGATCTTCCCCCTCCTCGATCACGCCACCCGGCGTGCTCCAATCGTGGCTGCCATCCCGTCGCTTGTTGCGCACCAAGAGCAGACCATCGACGCTCTCGATGAGCGCTCCTCCGACGAGCCAATCGCGCACACGGCCAGTCTGGCACCGGCCAAGATGCGCAGATGCAACCCCACACCGATTCGCACCCGAACGTCCGCCGTGTCGTCGAGGCCGGCCGGGAGCTCGGCGTCGACGTGTCGGTCCACACCTTTCCCGAGGGCACGAAGACCGCGGCCGACGCGGCGGCCGCCATCGGCGTCCAGGTCGGGCAGATCGTGAAGTCGCTCGTGTTCACCGTCGACGGCGATGCGGTGATCGCGCTCGTGAGCGGCTCGAACCAGCTCGACGAGAAGAAGCTCGCCGCCGAAGGTGGCGGCGCGAAGTGCAAGCGAGCCGACGCCGACCAGGCTCGTGAGGCAACCGGCTACCCGATCGGTGGGGTTCCGCCATTCGGCCACGCCCACCCGCTGCGGGTCTTCGTCGATCACGACCTGCTCGCCTACGACGAGGTGTGGGCGGCTGCCGGCACATGGAACGACGTGTTCCCGATCGAGCCGCGAGCACTCGTGCAAGCCACCTACGGCGTCGTGGCAGACATCAAGCGCGGGTAGCGGCGGGCTTGCCGCGGTGCAGCACGCGATCGCGGAAGCCCCACCAAGTCACGAGCCCCAGCGCCTCGACCACGATGCGGCTCGACATCTTCGACGTTCCCCGCACCCGGTCCTTGAACGAGATCGGCACCTCGACGATCTGCCCACCATTGCATCGGACCGCGTAGGCCATCTCGATCTGGAAGCCGTAGCCATCGGCCTTCACGGCGTCGAGGTCGATCTTCTCCAGCGCCGTCGCGCGGTACGCCCGGAAGCCTGCGGTCGAGTCGCGCACCGGCAGGTTCAGCACGAACCCGGCGTACCGGTTCCCCCAACGAGACAGCAGTCGCCGATGCAGACCCCAGTTGGGGATCGAGCCGCCGGGCACGTAGCGCGAGCCCGATCACCAGGTCCGCGCCCTGGTCGATCGCGGCGAGCAATGACGGGAGCGCGGCCGGATCGTGCGAGAGGTCGGAGTCCATCTCGATCATCACGTCATGATCGTGCGCAATCCCTTTGCGGAAGCCCTCTCGGTAGGCCGAGCCGAGACCCGCCTTGCCCGGACGCCGCAGCACGGCGACGTTCCCGAGCTCGCGACCGATCTCCTCGGCGAGGTCCGCAGTGCCGTCGGGGCTGCCATCGTCCACCACGAGGATCTGCGCGTCAGGCACCGAGGCGCGCACCTTGGCGAGCACCTCGGCGATGTTCAGCGCCTCGTTGAAGGTGGGCAGCACGACGAGGGGGCGCACGGCGGCGCAGCCTACGATGCCGCTCGTGGATCCGTCCGGAGCCGACGATCGCTCCGGCGCGCTCTCCGCGTTGCCGTCGGCTGGGTCCCGAGCACTCGCCTTCAGCGCCATCCTGATCGGTGGGTTGTGCGGAGGGTTGATCGGCTACGGATTCGTCGACCTGCAGTGCACCGGTGACTGCGGCACCGCCGCCGCCATCGGCGCGCTCATCGGGGCGATCGTCGCTGCCGCCGGCACTGCCGTGATCGCGGTGCTGGTGCTCCGGGCCATGGGCGAGTGGCGCCAGATCCTGGCCGAGCGCCAGGACGATCTCCCCGAGTGACCCCGGCTGCTTTTCTTGGTGTTTCTCACTCTCGGCGAGCGGCTTTCACCAAGAAAACCGGCTCGGTCTAGGGGGCGGAGGCGATCGCCTTCTGGGCGACGAGGACCGCGTCGTCGTCCAGGTCGAGGTGGGTGACGAGTCGCACGACACCCGGCGCGAGGGTGCCGCCGAGGACACCGTGCGCTTCGAGGTGCGCGAGAAGCGCGGCGGGATCGTCGACTTCGAACACGACCAGGTTCGTGCGGACGGCACCGGGGTCGAGCGCCTCCGGCCACCGCGTCGAGACTGACTCGGCGATCGCTCGCGCCCGCTCGTGGTCATCGGCGAGCCGGGGCACGTTCTCCTCCAACGCGATGAGGCCGGGAGCCGCGAGCACTCCCGCCTGTCGCATCGACCCCCCGAGGCGCTTGCGCTCGCCGCGCGCCCGTCGGATGAGGTCGCGCGGACCGGCCAGCAGCGAACCGACCGGCGCGCCCAGGCCCTTCGACAGGCAGCACATCACCGTCGTGGCGGTGCGGGCGTACCGTTCGGCACTCACGCCTGTCGCGACCTCGGCGTTGAAGAGCCGCGCGCCGTCGAGGTGCACCGGGACGCCCAGGTTCGCGAGCGCATCGAGGTGGTCGACGTTCCAAGGAGTGCCAGAGCTCGCCATGTGCGTGTTCTCGAGGAACACCGCGCTGACCGGCACCTGGTGGTGATCGGCGAGGTCGATCGCCCACTGCACATCGGCCTCGGCGAGCTCTCCCTTGGTGTCGTCGACGAGCTGCCACTGCACCGAGGCGTTCATCGCCGCGGCGCCGTTCTCGAACGCGACGACGTGTTGCGCTCGTCCGGCGACGACCGCGGTGCCGGGAACCCCGAGCACCCGCAGTGCGATCTGGTTCGCCATCGTGCCCGATGGGACGAAGACGGCAGCTTCCTTGCCGACACGCTCGGCAAACGCGGCTTCGAGCCGATTGACCGTCGGGTCTTCGCCGGAGCCGTCATCTCCGACCTCGGCCTCAGCCATCGCCCGGCGCATCGCCCCGGACGGCTTCGTGACCGTGTCGGACCGCAGGTCGACGACAGTCGCGCGGGTTGCCCACGGCGGCAACCTACCGTGGCCCGATGGCTCAGCAGAGCGGCGTCGGCCGCGCCGACCTCCCCGCCCTGCTCGCGTTGGCGACGACCGTGGCCACCGACGCCGCCACACTCGTCCTCGACGGACTGAGCAGAGCGCGATCGAGCGTCACGACGAAGTCATCGGTCACCGACATGGTCACCGAGATGGACCGGGCGGCGGAAGCGCTGATCGCGGACGGCATCAGAGCGCAACGACCCGACGATGCGATCATCGGCGAGGAGGGCACCGCGGATGTGGGCACGACGGAGGTGCGATGGGTCGTCGATCCCATCGACGGCACCACCAACTACCTGTACGGGCTCCCCGGGTTCGGGGTGTCGATCGCGGCCGAGGTAGATGGTGAGGCGGTCGTCGGAGTCGTGGCCGACCCCCTGCGCGGCGACCTCTACACCGCGACCAAGGGAGGGGGTGCGACCCTGAACGGAAGTCGCATCCGCGTCTCGGCGCTCACGGACATCGCCACGGCGCTCGTCGGCACCGGCTTCGCATACGACCCGGCGCGTCGCCGCCGCCAGGCGACCGTGTTGGTGCAGCTGCTTCCCGAGGTACGGGACATCCGACGGTTCGGCGCTGCCTCACTCGACCTGTGCCTGGTGGCCTCGGGACGGCTCGACGCCTACTACGAGAAGGGTCTGAGCCGGTGGGACTATGCGGCGGGTGCGCTCATCGCGGCCGAGTCGGGTGCTCGGCTCGGCGATCTCGACGGCGGTCCGGCGTCGAGCGAGTTCATGCTCGCGTCGGCTGTGGGCCTCTTCGAGCCCCTTCGCGACCTCCTCGAACGCGCGGGCGCACGTGATGCATGAGCGGTTTCCCGCTCCTGACGGCGCGGAACATGCGGTCATGCGGCACCATTGAGGTGTGGGAACCCGCATCCTCACCGTCGAGGACGACGAGCGCATCCGCACCGCGGTGAAGATGGCGCTCGAAGACGAAGGGTGGATCGTCGAGGAGACCGCGAGCGGCGAAGATGCGCTCGAGGCCTTCGGGCGGCAGGCCGCGGACGTCGTCTTGATCGACATCATGCTGCCGGGCATCGATGGCTTCGAGCTGTGCCGATCGCTGCGCAAGTCGAGTGACGTGCCGATCGTGATGGTCACCGCCCGCGCTGACACCCACGATGTCGTCGCCGGTCTCGAGGCGGGTGCCGACGACTACCTGACGAAGCCGTTCGCTCCGAAGGAGCTGTCGGCCCGCATCCGGGCACTCCTGCGCCGGGCGCGCAGCGCGGAGCCCGGCCACGCTCGACTTCGCTTCGGCGACCTCGAGATCGCCCCGGACGAAGGTCTCGTGCTACGCGACGACCAGGAGATCCACCTCACGAAGACCGAGTTCCGTCTGCTGTGCGAGCTCGCGTCGAGCCCCGGCCGGGTGTTCAGTCGCGAGACGCTGCTCGACCGGGTGTGGGGATACGGCTACTTCGGCGACGGGCGACTGGTGGATGTGCACGTGCGCCGCCTCCGCACGAAGGTCGAGGCCGATCCGGCCAACCCTCGGCATGTCGTGACCGTTCGGGGGCTCGGGTATCGGCTCCAACCCTGAGGTGGCCGGCATGCCCGAAAAGCGCCGCTCGCGCCTCAGCCGCTTCCGTCCCCGCCGGCTCGGTCTCCGCGCCCGCATCACGATCACGTTCGCGCTCGGCGCCCTGGCGCTCAGCGTCCTGCTTGCCGGCACCACCTATCTCGTCGCCCGCCAGACCCTGATTCGCCAGCGCGAGGCTTCAGCGCTCCGCCAGACCTACGTCAACGCCCGCGTCATGCGCGACTCGCTGCGGTCGGCAGATCCCGACATCCTCCAGCTGCTCAGCTCTCTGCAGACGCCGGCCGGTTCCTTCCCGCTCGTGCTGTACGGAGACCGCTGGTTCCCCTTGACGCTCGACTACGGCCGTGACGCGTTGCCCGAGAACTTGCGTCAACGGGTCGCCGACGGCAGCGCTGCCCGCATGCGTTACTCGTTGAACGGCAACACGGTGCTGGCGGTCGGCGTACCCCTGGTCGACACGAACGCGAGCTACTTCGAGATCGTGTCCCTGTCCGAGCTGCAGAACACGTTGCGCTCGATCCGGTTCGTGCTCGTCGGGGCTGCCGTGGGCACGACGCTGCTCGGTGCGCTGCTCGGCGTGTGGGCGAGCCGTCGTGCGGTCAGGCCTCTCGCGGGACGCGGCGCGGGCCGCGAAGGCGATCGCGAGCGGCAACCTCGACACTCGCCTCGAAGTCACCGAGGATCGCGACCTCGCGCTCCTCACGACCTCGTTCAACGACATGGCGGCCGCGCTCCAGAACCGCATCCAACGAGACGCCCGGTTCGCGAGCGACGTCAGCCACGAGCTCCGCTCCCCGCTCATGACGCTGTCTGCGTCGATCGAGGTCCTGCAGTCGCGCCGCACGGAGATGCCCGAGCGCGCGCAGGCCGCGCTCAACTTGCTCGTCGCGGACGTCGCACGATTCCAAACCCTGGTCGAGGATCTCCTCGAGATCTCCCGAGTCGACGCCGGATCGGCGCGCATGAACCTCGAGGAGGTCAAGGTGGCCGAGCTCATCCCCAACGCGGTAGAGGCGGCCAGTGCCGATCAGCACATCCCGGTGACGGTGGCTGCCGACGTCAACGGTGACACCGTGCGCGCCGACAAACGCCGGATGGTGCGGGTCCTCGCCAACTTGATCGACAACGCGCGGCTCCACGGCGGGGGCGCCAGCATGGTCTCGGTCGAGCACGTGAAGGGCAGCGGCAGTGGGCACGTCGATACGGTGCAGATCGCAGTCGAAGACAGCGGACCCGGTGTCCCCTCAGAGGAGCGCACCCTGATCTTCGAGCGGTTCGCCCGGGGCGCGAGCTCAGGGCGGCGCGGCATGGGCGACGGCGTCGGCCTCGGTCTCGCGCTCGTCGACGAGCACGTGCGGCTCCACGGTGGCCGCGTCTGGGTCGACGATCGGCGCGATGGTCAGCACGGTGCTCGCTTCGTGATCGAGCTGCCGATCGTGTCGAGCTCATCGCACTCGCGCAAGGACCGCAAAGCCAGCAAAGTCGGGGCGAACCAATGACGCAGCGGCACTCCATCCTCGTGGGCCTCGTGCTCGCGTCGTGCATCCTCGCGGCCGGATGTGGGGTCTCCAGCGACGCGTCGCCGCGCGACATCCCGGCCAACGACGTCCCGTTCGAGCTCGTCGCCGCGGCCTCGCCGACCGACAACCCCACCGCAGGTGGTGACGCAGGGCAGGTGTTCCTCGTCGGCCCCGAACGCCTCGCCGCGGTCGGGCGGCAGCTCGCACCGCGCGATGACGCGCTCGTGGCGATCTCGACGCTGCTGCTCGGTCCGACTGCAGACGAAGCGGCCCAGGGCCTGCGCACGGCGATCCCGAGTGGCACTCGCCTGCTCGCCGCCGACCTGAAGGACGGCGTGCTCACGATCGACCTCTCGAAGGACTTCCTCGTCGTGCAGGGCTCCGAGCAGCGCACCGCGGTCGCGCAGCTCGTGTTCACCGCGACCGGCACGCCCCAGGTCGCCAAGGTGCTGTTCGCGATCGAGGGCACGCAGAAGGAGGTGCCGATCGACGATGGCAGCCTCTCGGCGGCGCCGCTCACCCGCTTCTCGTATCCGTCGCTCGACCCGATCCGCCTGCCCCCGCCCACGCCGGGAGGAGCGCTTCCGACGACGACGACCACCACGACGACGGTGCCTCCCGCAACAACGGCAGTCGCTCCGGCAACTACCGCAGCGAAGAGCGGCTGAAGGTCGCGTTGAAAGGGCGGCGCAGTGCGCCGGCCGGGTGCGCGAAGCACCGATTGTCGAGCGAAGCGAGCGGCGCCGGAGGAAGCGAAGCGGACGACGGCGACGGCGTTAGCCGAAGAAGACTTCGGCGACCCCGTGGAACAGGGCGGGGTCGACGGTCTTCAGGCTCCCGACCGCTTCCTCGAGCGGCACGCGGATGATCTCGCCCGCCCGCAAGGCGACCATCTGACCGAACGCGCCGTCGTGGACCGCGTCGATGGCGGCGATGCCGAACCGGGTCGAGAGCACGCGATCGAACGCGGTGGGCGTCCCGCCCCGTTGCACGTGGCCCAGGATCGTGACGCGGGTCTCGTAGCCCGTGCGGGCCTCGATCTCGACCGCGATCGCGTTCGCGATACCGCCGAGGCGGACGTGCCCGAACTGATCCACCTCGCCCGAGACCACCGACATGGTGCCTTCCTTCGGAACGGCGCCTTCCGCGACGACCACGATCGAGGCATACCGGCCCTGGCTGTGCCGGTGGCGGATCAACGCGCAGAGCTGCTCGATGTCGAACGGCTCCTCGGGGATCAGGATCGCGCAGGCACCCGCGGCGATGCCCGAGTACGTCGCGATCCAGCCCGCGTGCCGTCCCATGACCTCGCACACCATCACCCGGTCATGTGACTCTGCCGTGGTGTGGAGGCGATCGATCGCGTCGGTCGCGATCTGCACGGCGGTGTGGAAGCCGAACGTCACCTCGGTGGCCGAAAGGTCGTTGTCGATCGTCTTCGGCACGCCGACGACAGCGACGCCCTCGCCGAAGAGCCTGTTGGCGACCCCCAGGGTGTCCTCGCCACCGATCACGACGAGCGCCTCGATGCCCTCCGCCTCGAGCGTGCGCTTCACCGCGTCGACTCCACCTTCGACCTTGTACGGGTTCGTCCGCGACGTGCCGAGCACAGTGCCGCCCCGCGGGAGGCTGCCTCGCATGAAGTGGACATCGAGCGCCAACGTACGGCTCTCCATGACCCCTCTCCATCCGTCGAGGAACCCGACGAGCTCGTCGCCGTAGACCGTCTCGCCCTTGCGCACCACGGCCCTGATGACCGCGTTGAGGCCAGGGCAGTCGCCGCCGCCAGTCAGGAGTCCCACTCGCATCGCCTGCACGTTACGTGGGCGCGCGGTCGCCTGTACCCTGCCCGGCCGATGGCCGTGCTGGTCGCAGTCGACGCGGGAACGACGGGAGTGCGCGCCTTCGCTGTCGGCGAAGACGGTCTGCCACGGGGCTGGTCGTACCGGGAGTTCACCCAGCACTTCCCCCGCCCCGGATGGGTCGAGCACGACGCGTCAGAGATCTGGCAGGTGACGCAGGAGACCCTCGCGGACCTGTCCTCGCGCCTCGACGAGCCGATCGCGGCCATCGGCATCACCAATCAGCGCGAGACCGTGGTGGTCTGGGATCGCCGCACCGGCCTGCCCGTGCACCGAGCGATCGTGTGGCAGGACCGGCGCACCGCGGAACGTTGCGATGAGCTGCGCGAGGGCGGTCGACTCGACCTCATCCGGGACAAGACCGGTCTCGTCCTCGACTCGTACTTCTCGGCGACCAAGCTCGAGTGGATCCTGCGGTCGGGCGCCGTCGACGCGAACGCGGACCTCGCGTTCGGCACCGTGGACTCGTGGATCATGTGGAACCTCACGGCCGGAGCGGCACACGTGACCGACTCGTCCAACGCGAGCCGCACGATGCTCTACGACATCGGTGAGCTCGCGTGGTCCGACGAGCTGCTCGACCTCTTCTCTGTGCCGCGCTCGATGCTGCCCGAGGTGCGGCCGTCGAGCGGCACGATCGGCGAGACAGTCGCAGGCCACGGCGTGCCCGCCGGCATCCCTATCAGCGGGATCGCGGGCGATCAGCAGGCTGCGCTCTTCGGTCAGGCGTGCTTCCGACCGGGGATGACCAAGAACACCTACGGCACGGGTTCGTTCGTGCTGATGAACGTCGGGCCTGAGATGCCCGCTCCGGTGGAGGGCCTGCTCACCACGGTTGCCTGGACCCTGGCCGACGGCTCGCACGCGTACGCGCTCGAGGGAGCGATCTTCGTCACGGGCGCGGCCGTGCAATGGCTGCGCGACGGGCTCGGCCTGATCAGCGAGTCCGCCGAGATCGGACCACTCGCCGAGTCGTGCCCCGACACCGAAGGCGTGTATCTCGTCCCAGCGTTCACGGGGCTGGGCAGTCCCTACTGGGATCCGTACGCGCGCGGCACCATCGTCGGGCTGACGAGAGGCACGGGCCGCGCCCATCTGGCCCGAGCCGTGGTCGAGGCGATGACGTTTCAGACCCGCGACGTCGTCGAAGCGATGGAGGCGGCGTCGGGCCGGCAACGAGTCGCGCTGCGTGTCGACGGTGGCGCGGCCGTGATGGACCTGTTGCTCCAGCTGCAGGCCGATCAGCTGCAGGTGCCCGTGGCCCGGCCGACGATGCCGGAGACGACCGCTCTCGGCGCCGCGTACCTGGCCGGCCTCGCCGTGGGTGTCTGGGGATCGCTCGACGAGATCGCGTCGCACTGGCACCTCGACCGCGAGTTCACGCCCGAGGTGGGTCAGGCCGCCGCCGATCAGCGCCACGCCGGCTGGTTGCGCGCCGTGCAGCGCGCACGCCCCTGAGGCGGGCTCAGCGCAGCGCGAACCAACGGTGGTCGGCGATGCGCGCGAGCGCGGCGAGCTCACGCCGTTCGCGTGCGCGCAGCGGGCGACCCTTGCGTCCGAGCACGAGCTCGTGGGCGGCTTCGGCGAGTGGCGCCCACGCGACGTCGTCGGGACCTGACTGTCCGGCGGCGACTGCCTCGGAGACCTTGCTGCCCTCGATGAACGCGGCCAGCCACGCCGCCTCGGGTGGTGATCCGACCGTGTGGCTGAGCGTGCTGTCGGTCAACCGGAGCACCGCGCACCAGTCGGCGTCGAAGTCGACGATCGCATCGGTGCACAGAACCTCGAAGAGCGCCAGGAGATCGGGCGCCTCGACCAGCCTCGCCGCGGTCTCGAGCGCGTCGAGCCTCGCCACGCGAGTCGGGTCGCTGATCGAGCGCACGTCTTCGACATCGACCCCGTCGACCTGCGCGATCTCGTTCACGAGCAAGTCGACGAGACCCGGCTCGGGCAGCGCGACGATCAGCTCGTCGATCGCGCGGCCGGCACCGCGCTCGAGGATCTCGATGCCGACGACGTCGCCGCGCACTGCCCCGATGCGGCTCGCGACCTGCCCGAGCGCCCCGGGACGGTCTGGCAGCCACACGCGGACCGCGTAGTGCTCCATCAGTGCACCCTACGGAATGTCTGTGAACGGACTGTTTCTACGCTTCGCTCCACAATCGGTACTTCGCGCACCCGGGCGGCGCACTGCGCCGCCCCTTTCACAGCTTCGGGAGTGCCTTGCGCAGGTTGCGGACGGCTTGGTTGATCCGCTGCTCGTTCTCGATGAGCGCGAACCGCACGAACCCGTCGCCGCCTTCGCCGAAGCCGATGCCCGGTGAGGTCGCGACCTCCGCTTCGCGCACCAAGAACGACGAGAACTCGAGCGAGCCGAGCTCCTGATAGGGCTCGGGGATCGGCGCCCACACGAACATCGTGCCCTTCGGCTTGGGGAACTCCCACCCGACGCGTGCGAGGCCGTCACACAGGGCGTCGCGACGACCTTCGTAGATCGCGTTCACCTCGCGCGGGTAGTCCGCTGCCTCGTTCATCGTCACCGTCGCCGCGATCTGGATCGGCTGGAACGTGCCGTAGTCCAGGTACGACTTGAGCTTCCCGAGCGCGGCGACCACGTCCGCGTTGCCCGACATGTAGGCGACACGCCAACCGGCCATCGAGAAGCTCTTGGTCATCGAGTAGAGCTCGACCGCGCAGTCCTTCGCGCCCTTCGCTTGGAGGATCGACGGGGGCCGGTACCCATCGAACCCGATGTCGGCGTAGGCGAAGTCGTGCACGACGATGACGTCGTGCTCGAGAGCGAAGTCGACGAGCCGCTGCATGAACGCGAGGTCGACGCAGGCCGTTGTCGGGTTGTGCGGGAAGCTCACCACGATCACTCGTGGCCGCGGCCACCCGCTGCGGAACGCGCGGTCGAGGCTCTCGAAAAACGACTCGCCCGATTCGATGTCGCCTGACGCCATGCCCATCGGGACTTCACGGATCTCGGCGCCGGCGAACAGCGGCCCGTAGATGTGGATCGGATAGGAAGGGCTCGGCACCACTGCGGCATCACCGGGGGCGAGCAGCACCCACATCAGGTGAGAGAAGCCCTCCTTCGCACCGATCGTGTTGATGATCTCGGTCTCGGGGTCGAGGTCGACGTCCCAGTTCCGCTTGTAGAGCGCCGCGACCGCTTCGCGCAGCTTCGGAATGCCCTTGCTCTGGGAGTAGCGGTGGTTGCGCGTGTTCCACGCGGCCTCGGCCAGCTTGTCGACCGCGATCTGCGGGGAGGGGATGTCGGGGTTGCCGAAGCCGAGATCGACGACGTCCGCACCTGCTCGCCGTGCCTCGATCTTCAGGCCATTGATGATGGTGAAGACGTACGGAGGCAGGTTCGTGATCCGGCGGAACTCCATGAGTCGAGGGTACCCGGGGCAGAATGAGCGGCATGGCCCATTCCCGGCCCAGTGACAGCGCCCGCGAGCGCCGAACGATCGATGTCGTCGTCGAGATCCCACGCGGCAGTCGGAACAAGTACGAGTACGACCACCATCGTGGCGTGATACGCCTCGACCGGCGGCTGTTCTCCGCGACGGTGTATCCCGCGGACTACGGGTTCATCCCCGACACGCTCGGACTCGACGGCGATCCGCTCGACGCGCTCGTGCTCCTGGAGGATCCGACGTTCCCGGGTTGTTGGGTCGAGTCACGTCCGGTCGGGATGCTCGTCATGCGCGACGAGGCGGGCGAGGACGCGAAGATCATCTGCGTCCCACCCGACGACCCGCGATGGGACGGCATCAAAGACCTCACCGACCTCTCTGCGTCGTTCCGCGCCGAGATCAAGCACTTCTTCGACGTCTACAAGCTGATCGAGCCCGGCAAGGAATCGACGACCGGCGAGTTCGAAGGGCGGGATGCTGCGTGGAACGAGATCGAAGCGGCGATCGAGCGCGCCGTCAGCGATCCCTCCAGCTGAGCGTGTCGGCCGCGATCAACGCCGCTCCCATCGCCCCCGCGTGCTCGCCCAGCACTGCCGGCACCAACCGGGGCCGCGGCCGATGCTCGGGCGCGTAGAGCAGGCTCTCGTAGAGACGCGTGATCGGCTCGAGCAGCAAGTCGACCTCTTCGGCCAGCCCACCCCCGAGCACGATGACCTCCGGGTCGAACAAATTGGTCAGGTTCGCGAGACCCAACCCGACCCACCACGCGAAGTCCTCGATGATCTGCAGCGCCGCCTCGTCGCCGGCGTGCGCCGCTGCGCTGACATGCTCGCCCCGCACAGCCTGAGGATCGCCGCCCGCCGCCTCGACGACCGCAGCGGCACGACCGCCGATCGCGGCGTCGCGCGCAAGCCGGGCGAGGCCGCTTCCCGACGCGTATCGCTCCCAGCAGCCCCTGCGGCCACAGACGCACGGCGGTCCGTTCGGGTCGATCACCATGTGACCGGGCTCGGACATGAAGCCGTTGGCGCCGCGCTGCAGGACGCCACTGCTCACCACGCCGCCACCGATCCCAGTGCCGATCGTGACGAGCAACGCATCAGACGTTCCGGCCGCCGCGCCGTGTCGCCACTCCGCCTCGAGCGCGCAGGTCGCATCGTTGTCCACCGTCACCGGCACACGCAGGCGATCGGCGAGCAGGTTGCGGATCGGCAGCTCGGTCACGCCCACGAGGTTCGGCGCGGCTCGCAGCACGCCCTCGCGATCGACGAGGCCGGGCGCACCGACGCCAACCGCGGCCATGCGGCCACCCGCGTTCGTGGCCAAGGCTTCGACGACCTCGACCACGGTCTCGATGAGGTTCTCCGCACCGCGTGGGGTGGGGACGCGTTCCTCGACCACGAGGGTGCCGTCCATGGCGAGGCACACGCCGAGGCACTTCGTCCCACCGATGTCGACGCCGGCGAGAAGAGGCGAGCGGTCAGTAGCGGAGGAGGGCACCGATCCCTCCTAGCACGTCTAGGTCCGCGTTCTCCACGCACATCTCAACTCGACATCCGTGTGACACCGCTTGTTCAATCGCGTGTTCCACAACGTCTGATGTCTGTTCCATCGACCCGAGGCAGAGCGGACACCGACGCCCGATGCAAGCGAGATATCCGCACGGAACGCACTGCCAGCCCGGCGCTCGATATCCCTGCGAGACGACGAGGTGCTCGACGCGGCGCTCGGCGAGTGCCTGAAGCGTCGGTTCGAGGCCTCCGACGCCACGCCGTCCCGCGCCCACGGCGTCGCGAAGACGCCGGACGAGTGCTTGCTCCTTCCGGCGCTCGACGGTGCGCTCGACATCGAGCGCCGCTCGCCGCACCTGCTCGTCCGTCGACTGCACCGAGAGCGTGAGCCGCTCGACGAGGCGGCTTCGCAGGTACGGATGCAGACACGCGACGAGCTCCGCAGCGACATCCGGCGGCGCGCCCACCACGAGGTGCTCGAACGGCGTGTCCTGAAAGAGGCGGAACGCGACGTCGGCCGCGTGGCGCAGGTGCTGATGACGCACCTCCTCCGCGGCGTCGAGCAGCTCGGTGTGCTCGACCAGCTCGCCCAGCTCGCACAGGAAGACACGCGCGCGGTGGCTGTCCGCGAGCACGACGCCGAACCGCTCGTACTCGTCGAGCACGGACTCGAGCTGGCGCACGTGAGGCGCGGCCTCGACGACCACCTGGCTCGACACGCGCACCGGGAGCTCGATGACGGTCCAGAAGCCTTCTGCACTGCACGAGAACATCGCGACACCGCGGACGTGTGAGCGATCGATGCCGGCCCGGATGTGATGCTCGATGCGCTCGAGATCGGCGTAAACGGATTGGTGTCCGTCCTGCTCGGATCGAGCGCGACGCAACAGCACCTCGAGCTGATGGACGTAGTCCTGGTGGCGCGGAAACCGACGGCCGTCGACGTCGAGGTAGCACGTCGTGACCGGCGCGGCCTGGCCTCGGAAGCGAGCGAGCGTACGAACGCTGTCGGTCGTGAGCGCGGGCATACCCGATGGTAGGCGGACTACCCGCCGCCCGCTCCCGGCAGCACCACGATGCCTGCCCGCTCAGGAGGCAGCGACGCCGCCCACTGCAGGACCTTTGGATCGTCGGTCATGTAGACGACGTGCAAGGAGTCGGCCATGTGGTCGAGGCGCAGCAGCAGCGCATCGAGGTCTTCGCCGGTGACGTGCCGGTAGGTCTCGTCCAGCACGATGGGAAGCGGCCCGGCGAGCGGGTGCTGGCCACGCGCCGCGAGCCACGCGAGCAGATGCCGGTCGAGCTCATCGGCGACGGCGTGATCCGAGGGAGTCGCATCGCCCCACGACGGGGCACTCGGGTGCCCGTTCGTGTCCGCGGCCTCGTGCAGCGCGGCATCGACTCGCACGCGCGCTTGCGCGAGCGCCTGTTCGGCTTCGTCGTTGCGCACCGTGAGCTCCATCAGCTTCGCGTCGGCGTCAGCGAGGGCGATGTATGCAAGGTCTCGGTCCGCCTGAGCTCGGTCCTCGGCGAGCCGCGTGTCCTCGAGCGCCCGCGTCGCGGCAGCGAGCCGCGCCGCGGCATCGCCTGTCGCGACCGCGGCGAGAGGGCCAGCCGCCACAGGCGCCGGGGAGACGGCGGGCGACGGCGTCGCGACGCGCGCGGGACGCGGGGACGGCGGCGCGGGAACCGACGCTGCCGCGGCGCGGGCCACGGGGAGCGCCGCTTCGGCATCCATCAGCTCGGTTCGAGCGATCTCGAGCCGCAGCTCGGCGCTCGGATCGGTCGAACCCATCGACGACCGGAGGAGGAAGTCGCTGTACGAATCGAGCCCGAGTCGGTCGAGCACGGCCCGCTCCGCCGCCTTGGCTTCGTCGAGCCTGCGCCGCGCTCCGCTGCCGCCGAAGCGCTTGCTCGCCTTGTCGTCTGCGTCGCGCACTGCGTCGTGCGCGGCCTCGAGGTCGTTGCGATCATCAGCGCTCAACCGAGCGGGGTTCGCTGCGCGCGCCGCGGCCTCGACCTCGGATCTGGCTGCGACGACCCTCGCCTCGGCGGCGGCGAGCTCGTCGGCCCGGGTGGTCCGCTCCTGCTCCCAACGATCGCCCTCGTCCTCCTCCGTCGGCGCATCGTTGGCCGCCGCGGTCGGCTCGAGCGGCGCGGGGACGGCCTCGGCAACGGGCTCGGGCTCATCGTCCACCGCGTCGGCGAGGGCCTCGACCGCTCGCTCCGCGGCTTCCCGTGAGGCGACCGCTTCGGCGAGTGCCTTGTCCGCTTCGCCGAGCAGGACCGCGGCCTGCTCGCGCTCCTCGCTCGCCACCCTCATCGCGGCCTGCACCGCGTCGACGACCGCGAGCGCGCCCTGCACCTGCTGCTTGCGGGCATCCACGAGCTCGCGGTGCTTCAGCGCGACGTCGTCGGCGGCCCGCAAGCGGCGGCCCGACGGGCCGAACGCCTCGGCGGGGATGTCTTGGGTCCCGAGCACCAAGGGCAGCCCGGGGTCGACATCGAGCAGGCGGAGCGTGGCCCGGTCGAGATCGAGCAACAGGCCGTGCACCTCGACGAGGCCGGCGCAAGGACCTCCCCCATTCAGCGCCATGGCGAGCGCCTCGACCACGGTGCCCCGAGTCGACTCGTCGGCCTCGACCACAGCGAGACGCGGATGCACGAGCAGGGCTCGGCCGTCGGTGGTGCGCAGCTCTGCAATTTTCATGACAGGGGGATGTGCTCGACGCTCGACTCGCCGTTGTCGCCGTTCGACCGCGCGCTCGTGTCGGCGGTCTGCATCATCGCCTTCGCGACCGCCGAGACGGTGACCACGGCATTGCGCACCGTCTCAGGGTTCTCCACGACCTTCTCGGCCACTTCGAGGAACGCGCGCGCCGCCGCGATCATCTCGAGGGCGGCCTTCTGCAGATGGGCCACTCCGTCAGCCGAATCGTCCGTCGACATCCCTACCCCACTTCCCCGAACACGACGTCGAGTCGGCCGCGGTCGACGACCGCGTCCACGACCCGCCGGCGGCGCAGCGAATCCGGCAACAGGATCGCGCGTCGGTGACCTTCGATGCGGACAAGCAGCTCATCGCCCTTCCTGCTGAGCTGCACGTCCTCCCGCTCGGCGAAGGGGAGCTCGACCGACAGCACCCAGGCACCGTCCCGCTGCGAGACCTGCATCGGCGACCCGTCGTGCAGGCTCGCCGAGGGATCGGCGTCCCCGTAGAGCTCGCGGCCGAAGGCGTCGAGGGCGTCGGCCCCGACGAGCTCGCAGGGCGCGAGCGCGACGCGCAGCACCGGGAGCGGAGCGAACGCGGCTTCGATGTCGGCAAGGTGCGCGGCGTGCGTGACCTTCCACGCGTCGAACCACGGATCGGTCACGTCCGCCGGGAGCATCCGGTTCGCGACGACCGCGTCGACGCGGTAGCCGAAGAGCGACAGGTAGGTGTACGTGCGCCGCGCCTCCGCGATGACCATCCGCTCGGGGTTCACGACGAGGCGCACGCTGGTCTGCGCGGGATCGGCGAGCACCTTGCGCACGCCTTCGATGCGGTCGTAGAAGCGCTGCAACGCGTCGAACACCGTGACGTCAGGAACCGGCAGCGAGGTCGACCGGGAGAGCGCCGGCCCGATGAGCCTGCTCACTTGGCGCGTCAACGGGAAGAGGCGCTCCATCCACCACGAGAGGATCTCGGGCAGGGTCAAGAGCCTGAGCGTCTCCGCGGTGGGCGCGCAGTCCACGACGATCACATCCCACAAACCCGAGTCGAGGTGGTCGCGCGAGATCACCCAGCGCGAACACTTCGTCGAGCCCGGGGAGCACGGACAGCTCCTCCGCCTCGATGGCCTGCACCCCGACCCACTGGAAGAACGCGGAGAGGTAGGTCCGCAGCTCGCTCCACGACGCCTCGAGCCGAGCCTGCGGATCGAGCTGCTGACCCGCGAGGCCCTCGACGATCGGCGTCGGCTCTGGGCCGAGCTTCAGGTCGAGCGCGTCACCGAGGGAGTGGGCGGGATCGGTCGAGAGCACGAGGGTGCGATGCCCGTGCGCCGCGCAACGCAGGGCGGTGGCCGCGGCCGTCGTGGTCTTGCCGACCCCACCCTTGCCGGTGAGCAGCAGGACCCGCGCCACTACTCCTCGACTCGAGCTTTCAGCTCCCACAGCGTGTGCAAGATGCGCACCTCGGCCCGCCGCTTCACGAAGCCCGGCAGTGGCACCACGACCTCGATGCTGAGGTCGTAGGTGACATCCGTGCAACCCGGCTGCGTCGCCGATGGCGCGAAGAAGTAAGAGCCATCGAGCGACGTCATGATGTCGCCCTCGACGAGGGACCACGAGAGCCGGTCGGGGGCCGCCGAGTAGTCGTAGCGGAGGACGTAGTTGGTCGATCGCCCGATCGCCGCCGCGGTGAACTCGACCTCTCGGGGTCGGTCCTCGCTGTCTCGGGACAGCACGACGGCACGCTTCACATCCTTCGCCCACTCCGGGTACCGCTCGAACTGCAAAGCGGTCTCCCAGCACTTCTGCGGCGGCGCATCGATCGTGACGCGCTCAGTCGCCTGGTCGGTCATGGGAGCATTCTGCTCTATCCGTCGCGCCGGACCGAAGTCTCACCGGGCCGGGGCGACGACACTCGGGCGCCGAACGTGCCGTACCGGGCGCCCCACAACCCGCAGAGCCCCAAGCCGTACACCGGGACCAGCAATCCGAAGGCCAGGCTCGTGAACGGACGGACCGATGCCGTCGCGAACGCGATCACGACTTCGGTGCCGAGCGAGCCGAGAAGATGCAGCTGGACGGCCCGTGGCGCCGTACCCGCCAGGAAGTACAGCCCGCCGATCCCGATCTCGACCTCACGGCTACGTGCGACCGCAAAAGCGAACGCGACGAAGAAGATCACGCACCCGACGAGGAAGAGCACGAGCGCCACCGCGAGGGCGACGCCTGCGAACACGTCAGGGTCGACGGCGGCAGCGATCGCCGTGATGGCGAAGATCGCGGTGCCGATCCACGATGCCCTGATGATCACGGTCGCCCGTCCACACTTCCGGCGAGCGCGTCACCGAGGCGCGTCGCAAGGTGGTCGTAGTCGAACTCCTCGACGGCGCGGGCTCGCGCGGCGGCACCCATTCGTTGTCGCAACGCCGGGTCGTCGAGCATCGGGGCCAGTGCGGCTGCGACGGCGAGCGGATCGTCCCCGTGCACGACTCGGCCCGTGACCCCGTCGACGACTGCTTCGTCCGAGCCGCCACTGTGCCCGGCGACCTGCGGCACTGCGCAGGCGGCGGCCTCGAGGAACACGATGCCGAACCCCTCCTGCTCGAGGCCGGCCCAGCGGTCGCGGCACAGCATGGCGAAGACGTCACCGACGCCGTACACCGCGGGGAGGTCGTCATCCGCGACTCGGCCGAGGAACTGGACAGGGGAACGCTGCTCGGCGGCGACGCGCTCGAGCCTTGCCCGGTCGCGCCCTCCCCCGGCGATGGCGACCTGCAGATCCGGACGCGTCGCGCACAAGCGCGACGCCGCGCGGATGAGCGTGTCGAAGCCCTTGCGGGGCACGAGCCGGCTCACGCCGACGATCACCCGAGCGTCAGGATCGAGCCCGAACCGAGCCCGCGCACTCGCGCGCTCTTGCGCGTCGAGCGGTCGGAATCGAGCCGAGTCGACGCCCGGCGGCACGACGACGATGGGCAGTGGGCCACGGGCGGCATGACGAGCCTCGTCCGCGGGATATCCGCCCGCGGCGATCACGAGTCGCGCGCCCCGGAGCACTGAACCGAGTAGGGGCTGGCTCACGGGCAGCCGGCCGGGCACGGTCACCTCGGCGCCGTGCAGCACGAGGCCATACGGCAGAGACAAGCGAGGGCCGAGCAAGCCGACCGGGAGCGCGGGATCGAGCACGACGAGCTCGGCCTTGACCTCCCCCGCGAGCCGGCTGATCCGCTGCGCAAGCGCGGGAGTCGGCAGCAGTACGCGGTCGCGGTCGCGCACGACCCGAAACGGCTGCGCCCCGTCCCATGCGCGGGCGTCGGCGTGAGGCGTCGTCAGCACCGTGACGTCGTCGGGAGGGAGGCGGCGCCACAGCTCCCAGAGGTACGCCTGGATGCCGCCGTGCTTCGGCGGGAAGTCATTCGTGACGAGCAGATGTCTCACAGCTCGGCGCGCACGAGCGGACTCGGATCGTCGGCGACGAGGGCAAGGAGATCGAGACGGTCGAGACAGGTGCAGGCCCACGCGGCATGCGCCCGCAACATCTCGTCGGGGTCCGCGAGGTACCGGCGCAGGGTGGCATCGACCTCGAGGTCGCGGCCGTCCGCAGTGTTGCCCAGCACGACGAGCGCATTGCGGCGCAGGTAGCGCACGGCGCGGTCGGCGATGTACCACCGACCGTGGCGCTCGAGCAGCTCAGCGTCCGACGCGGCGAGCAGGTCGAGCACGTCGACGCCACGCCCCGCCGCATGCTCGTCGCCGCGCCGTTCGACGACGATGTTCGGAGGGCACACCTCTTGGCACTCGTCGCATCCGTACAGCCGGTTGCCGAGGGCGGCGCGGCTCTCACGGGGGAACACCCCCGGCGACTGCACCAGCCACGCGAGGCACCGACGCGCGTCGACCACGCCGGGCGCCACGATCGCGCCGGTCGGGCAACCGTCGATGCAGCGACGGCAGGTGCCGCACCCGTCCTCCACCTGTGCGGCGGCGACGCGCAGCGGCGCATCGGTGATCACCGAACCGAGCACGAACCACGAGCCCTTCCCCGGGAGAAGGATGTTGGCGCTCTTGCCGTACCAGCCGAGGCCGGCGCGGTACGCCGCCTCGCGATCGACGAGCGCGTTGTCGTCGGACACGATGCGAGCCTTCCAGCCCGCCGCCTTCAGCTCGGCGGCGATGGAGCGGAGCCCGTCGTGGAGCATGCGGTAGTGATCGCGCTGCGCGTACCGGGCCACGACCGCCGTCGGACGAGTCGACACCGTGTCGGTCGCGGCGATGCGATACGAGAGAGCGCCGACGACGATCGCCTGCGCGCCTTCGAGCGCAGCGCCCGGATCGGTGGAACGAGCAGGGTTCTTGTACGTGAACGCCATGCCGCCATGGAGCCCCGCCGCCTTGCGTGACTCGAGCGCCTCGCGGGCTCGCGTGAACGGCGTCGCGGGTGCCACACCTACCGCGTCGAGGCCGGCCTGCCGCCCGGCCGCCACCACCGCGTCAGTGAGCTCGTCGGCCGCAACCGCCACGGGCGGCACGGTATCTGTCGCGGTGCGCCGTGGGGCAGCTCACCGGGTCGCGTGCCGGAGCGGAGGTACCAGACCGGCCTGACCGAGCAGGCGCACCGTGCGCGCAGTGTCGAGGTCGAACACGACCGCGCTGCCCTCGGGCCGGTTGCACAAGAAGGTCACGACGCAGTCATCACACGTCTCGGTGTTACGCATGATGCATTCGTCGCAGCTGATCGTGAGCGTCGCCATACGAGCAGTGTGCAACTGGGGTGTGACATTCCCCGGCCGTTCAACCCACGGCGAGCAGCTGCTCCGCCGAGATCACGTTCGCGCCGAGGCGTCGTGCGCCATCGGCAACCTCACGGTCAGAAGAGGCGACGACGACAGGACGCTCGCGCGGCACCGTGGGCACGAGCCGCAAGATCTCGTCGTCAGCGGTCACGCCCGTCTCGGTGAAGATGATGGTGACCGGCTGGCCCTTCGACGCCGCGACGGCGCCCGCCTCTGTGCCGTCGAACACGATGCGCACCTCAGCCCGAGAGCTCGCGTGCAGCCGCACCATGCGATCGATGAGCCGATCGCGCTGGTCGACGAGCGAGGGAAGCTCGGGCCACGCTCGCTTGGCGACGTTGTAGCCATCGACCACGACGACGACGTGGCGGAGGCCGATGAGATGGCGAGCCGCGTCGTCGGAGTCGTCGCGGACACCGCCCGGCAGCGGCCCGGGCCGTCTCGCATGCTTCAGCGGGCGCACCCGACGCTCCTCGGTGAGCGCATCGCTCACGCCATCCGGACGCGGCAGGTCGGGTACGGCCGCCAGCCGCGTGCTCGAGCGCGCGGGCGCTGGCCTCGAGCGACTGACGGGCGTCGCGCAGCGCGTCGACGAGGCCGCTCAGGTCCGGCTGAGGAGCCGGCTCGGGAGGAACAGCGTCGGCGGGTGCCGGCCCGCTGCGGATGAGCTCGTCTCGCTCCTTCGCCCAGGTGTCCGCCGCGGCCTCGAGCTCGCGCACCTGCTTGCGCAGGTTGTCGACATCCCACGTCACGTTGTGCGCGGTGGTCTCGGCCTTTCGCCGGGCGACCCGCTCCTGTTCGACCACTGCTCGCGCCCGGTCGAGCTCGGCACCGAGCTCCTTCGCACGGTCCTCGGCCTTGGTGCGCGCGGCCTCCGCGGCGCGGAGCTTGCGTTGCCGCGCTCTTCTCCGCCTTCGCCTCGCGCTCGTCGGTCTCGGCCTTGTCCTCCTCGGCCGCGAGGCGTTCGAGGTCGGTCTCCCACGCGTCGGGTCTCGTGAGGAACAGCACCGCGGGTGGATCGAGCAGGTCGAGTGCGACGACCGAAGCCACTCGGGTGCGGAACACCTCGTCGGTGTCGAGCACCTTGCGCACGACGGGCATCGCCCGCGCCGGCATCTTCTGGAACTTCAGGAACGGCTGCAAAGGCTTGGGCGCGCCGAGCGGATCTTTGATGGCGACGACGAGGGCAGCTTCGAGCGCGCCACGGATGAGCTCGTCCGGGATCACGCGGGAGTCAGCGATCTCGTCGGCCTCGTCGGCGTCGAGGATCTGCACCGCGCCCGCCGGCCCGCACCAGCGGCACGTCACCGACTCGATCGCCTCGTCGAGCACCTGCTCGTCCTCGACGGACAGGTCTCCTGCGACCGAGAAGTGGTGATACGCGGCCGTGCGCCGGGTCGTGACGACGTCGAAGCGCGTGAGGTTCCCGCACGAGGTGCATCGGTACCGGGTCGACGACACGGCCGACATGGTACCGGTCGCCTGAGGCCGCCGAACATGTGTTCTTGCTTCGAACTCCTGTTCGCCCTTATGGTCGCCCGGTGCAGCGCACGTTCGACGACCTCGGCACCCCGCTGGCACAGGTCACGTTCTGTGTGGTCGACCTCGAGACCACCGGCGGCTCGGCCGAGCGATGTGCGATCACCGAGGTCGGTGCGATCAAGGTGCGGGGGGGCCAGTGCCTCGGCACGTTTCAGACCCTTGTGAACCCGGGCATGGCGATCCCACCCGAGATCACCGTGCTCACGGGCATCACGCACGCAATGGTGCTGCCCGCCCCCCGCATCGAGCCGGTGCTCGCTGCCTTCGACGAGTTCAGCGCAGGCACGGTGATCGTCGGCCACAACGTGCGGTTCGACCTGTCGTTCCTGGCCGCGGCTCGCCGCGCTGCGGGGTGGGCGGCGATGACGAACCCCTGGGTCGACACCTGCGCGCTCGCGCGGCGACTCGTCCGCGACGAAGTGCCCAACTGCCGGCTGTCGACGCTGGCGAGTCGCTTCCGGCTGTCCCACCAGCCCTCCCACCGGGCGCTCGACGACGCCCTCGCGACGGCAGACCTCCTCCACCTCTTGCTCGAGCGGGCCGCCGCGTTCGGCGTGCTCGGCCTCGACGACCTCCTCGCGCTCCCTCGCATCAACGCCCACCCGCAGGCGGCGAAGCTGCGGCTCACCGATCGGCTCCCCCGCCGTCCCGGCGTGTACCTGTTCCGAGACGCAGGCGGACGACCGCTTTATGTCGGGAAGGCGGCGAACCTGCGTCAACGCGTGCGCTCGTACTTCTCGAGCGACGATCGTCGCAAGATCGGTCAGCTGCTCCGCGAGACCCAGCAGATCGACCACATCCCATGCACCGGCGCGCTCGACTCCGCCGTCCTCGAGCTGCGTCTGATCCACCGGCTGCAGCCACGCTTCAACCGGCAGGGCAAGCAGTGGGGCAAGTACAGCTACGTCAAGCTCACGCTCAACGAGCGATTCCCGCGACTCGCTGTGGCCCAGACCGCGCGTGCCGACGGCGCGCACTACATCGGCCCGCTTCCGTCCGCGTCGGCAGCACGCCGCGTGATCGAAGCGATCCAGACTGCGATGCCGCTCCGACGGTGCACCACGTCACCGGGCCGCTGCGCTCGGCCCGCTCCGTGCGCTCCCGCTCAGCTCGGCGTCGCGACCTGCCCGTGCTCGGGCGCGATCTCCGAGACCGACTACTCGGCGATCGTGGCGCGGACGGTCCGCGGGCTGACGAGTGAGCCCGAGGTGCTCCTCGATCCGTTGCGACGCCAGATGGTCCTCCTCGCGGACGCCGAGCGGTTCGAGGAGGCGGCCGACGTTCGCGACCGCGCAGAGGCGTTGGCCGGCGCCCTTCGCCGGCAGCGGCACGTCGAACGCCTTCGTGATGCGGGCACGGTCGTCATCGAACGTCCGGGCGTGTTCCGCGCCGAGGTGCAGAACGGAGTGCTGGTGCGATGCTCGCCGATCGACGCGGATCCCACGCTCGCGGGCCTCGACATCCTCGAGTCCCCGCCCGACGGCCCCGAAGCAGGCATGCCTCTCCGCGCCGATCTCGTCGACGAGATCGGCTGCATTGCCCGGTGGCTCGACGCCGAAGCCGAGCGGGTCCGCGTCGTGCACTGCGACGCCGGTCTCGCGTCGGCGCTTCCTCGCATCGCGTCCCTCGTGCCCCGATCACAGAACCGAGACCACGGCTTCGACCGGGGTCGATAGCCTCATGTCCGTGGGACCGGTCATCGTGGTGCTCATCTTCGGCGTCGCCTGCTTCTTCCTCATCGGCGGCACCCTGGTGAGCAGCCTTCGGCACTCGAATCGTGTCGGTGTGCGAGGCAAGTGCATCGCACCGCTGCGGTGGCTGTTCGATCCCTCGGGCTCGGCCCGGCTCCACCGACGCCTGCGACGGGTCGTGACATCGATTCGCCCATGGCTCCCGAAGCGCAGCCGCCGTCACGACGAGCTCTCTCCGATCGCGGCCATGGCGCGCGACATCGAGATCCACGCCGTCGCGCTCGACTACGACATCGTCACCGCGTCGAGAGCACCGTCCGCGCATCGTCGCCCCCTCCTCAGCGAGATCGCGACACAGGTCGCGGGGCTCGAGGCGCTCTCGACACGCGTGGTCACGTTGGGTTCGGCGCAACACCAGCTCTCCGAGCCCACTCCCGACGCGATCGATCGGATGAACGCGCAGCTCGACGCGCTCGAAGAGGCGCACGACGAGATCGCCCGGCTCGAATCCCAGCTCGGCCTCGACACGAGGTCGCGACCGTCGACCGACACCGACCTCGCCTAGGCCGAACGGTCGATCACCGCACCTTCGTGGTCGAGCCCGAGCACACGCGCTTGGCCCGTCGACGGAAGTGCTGCCGCGACACGGCGGGCATCGTCCACAGACGCCATCGCCGCGATCGTCGGGCCTGACCCCGACAGCCACGAGCACCACGCCCCTGCGTCGACGGCCGCATCCATCGCGCGACGGCTCTCGGGCGCAGCCGCGAGGCGGATGTCCTGATGCAGCCGATCGGCCGTCGCCGATCGCAGCGCGCCGATGTCGCCCGCGGCGATCGCCGCGACGAGCAGTGCGGTGCGCCCGACGTTGAACGACGCGTCCGCGAGGCTCACCGAAGTGGGCAGCTTGCCGCGCGACTCCTCGGTCGATGTGCGAGCGGTCGGCACCCACACGACGATCGCCGGTTCGATGCCGAGTGGCACGCGGACCGCTCGGCCCCCCGCGACCGCGACGACACCGCCATAGAGGGATGCAGCCACGTTGTCTTCATGACCCTCGAGCACGGCAGAACGAGCGAGGGTCTCGTCGGCGAGCGCCGCGACGTCGGCGGAATCTTGCTGTTGCGCGAGCGCGGCGAGCACGCCGGCAACGCGGGCTGCTCCTGAGAACCCGAGTCCTCGTCCCATCGGGATCTGCGAGCGCACCGAGATCGGACCTTCGCCGCCAGCCGACGTGAACGCGACCTGCGACGGATGTCCGTCCGCCAGCACGTCGCCTTTCGCGACGCGCACCTCGAGGTACATCGCGAGAGCAAGACCGAGCGCGTCGAAGCCAGGACCCATGTTCGCTGACGACGCAGGGACTCTGACCAGCACGGACGCGGAGGCTACTGGTCAGCCCTCTCCGCCCCGGAAAGCCGCGTGGAGCGCGTCGGCGATGACCGACGCGCCTTCCTCGGCTTCTTCGAGGGTGATGCAGAGCGGGGGCGCGACTCGCAGGCAGTTGCCGTAGAGGCCGCCCTTGCCGAGCAGCACGCCTTCGGCCTTGCACGCTTCGAGGCACGCAGCGGCGAGCCGCGGGCTCGGCGTGCGGCCGTCCTCTTCGACCAGCTCGATGCCGACCATCAACCCGCGCCCTCGGACCTCGGCAACCGTGACGTGGCGATCGGCGAGAGGGCGCAGGCGTTCGAGCATGTACGAGCCGACGCGCAGAGCGTTCCCTTGCAGGTCGTTGTCGAGGAGGTAGTTCAGGTTCGCGAGCGTGCCGCTGGTCGCGAGCGGGTTGCCCCCGAACGTCGAGAGCGAGTTCGCGGGCATGGCGTCCATGAGGTCGGCGCGAGCAACGAGGCCGGCGATCGCGAGCCCGTTGCCGAGTCCCTTCGCGAACGTGAGCGCGTCGGGCACGACGTCGTGCGCCTGGTACCCCCAGAAGTGCTCCCCGGTGCGGCCCCAGCCGGTCTGCACCTCGTCGGAGATGAAGAGGATCTCGTACTCGTCGAGCACCTTTTTCATCGCCCCGAAGAAGCCGTCGGGCGGCACGCAGAAGCCGCCGACACCCTGGATCGGCTCTGCGATCATCGCCGCCACGTCGCCGGACGTCGTCGTCTCGATGATGTTGCGCAGGTCGTCGGCGCACGCCTCGACGAAGCCGGCGTCGTCGAGGTTTCGGAACGGGGAGCGCAGGCGGTAGCCGTTGTGCACGTAGTGCACGCTGAACGGGCTCAAGCTGCTCGGCGACCACCCGCGGTTGCCGGTGACACCGATCGTCGCGAAGGACCGCCCGTGGTAGCTGTTGCGCAGGGCGAGGATCTGATTCGACTTGCGCATCGCCGAGGCGAGGAGCAGCGCGGTCTCGTTGGCTTCCGAGCCAGAGTTGACGAAGAACACCTTCGCGTCGGCGATGCCCGACAGCCCGGAGATCTTCTCCGCGAGCTCGACCATCGGGCGGATGAGGTACAGCGTCGACGTGTGCAGCAGCTTGCCCGCCTGCTCACGGATCGCTTCAACCACCTCGGGCACCGAGTGCCCAGTCATCGTGGTGAGGATGCCGCCGAAGAGATCGAGGTAGGTGCGGCCCTCGTGGTCAGTGACACGACACCCTTCGCCGCTCACGAGCTCGATGGGCGACTCGTAATAGAGCGCCAGCCACGACGGCATGACTGCGCGGTGACGATGCAGCAGCTCGGACTGACCCATGAGAGCTCTCCTTCTCAGCCGGCGTTCGACACTGCCACGAGACGGTCGAGCGCCGCCGCGGCACGCCCCTCGTCGAGGGAGGCCGCTGCGAGCCCGATCCCTTCACCAACGGACACTGCGGTGCCCGCCGCGACGAGCGCCGCTCCCGCGTTCAGCACGACGACGTCGCGATGCGGCCCGGGCTCGCCGCTCAGCACTGCGCCGCGCGATGCCAGCGTTCGTCTCGGGATCGCCGCCGCGGAGATCTTCCGCCTTGGCGAGCGGCAACCCGACATCCTCGGGATCGAGCACCCAGGTGCGGATCGTGCCGTTCTCGAGCTCGTGCACCGTCGAGGTCGTCGTCGTCGTGAGCTCGTCGAGCCCGTCGTGACCGTGGACGAGCAGCACGTGCTGTGAGCCGCGCGCCGCGAGCACGCCGAGCATGCGGTCCGCCATCGTGGGATCGCTCACGCCGACCAGCTGGCGCCGAGCGCGGGCCGGGTTCGCCAGCGGCCCGAGGAAGTTGAACGCGGTGGGGATGCCGAGCTCGCGGCGAGACGGACCCGCGTGACGCAGCGCCGGATGGAACCGCGGCGCGAAGCAGAACCCGATGCCGGCCTCACTGATGCAGCGGGCAACGCCGTCCCCGTCGAGCTCGAGCACGACGCCCAGCGCCTCGAGCAAGTCGGCCGCGCCACACGAGGACGAGGCCGCGCGGTTGCCGTGCTTGCAGACGGGCACACCCGCGCCTGCCACGACGAGCGCCGAGAGCGTCGACACGTTGATCGTGTGACTGCGATCGCCGCCGGTGCCGACGACGTCGACGAGCCGTTCGTGCACCTCCGGGGGCACGTGCACCGGCGCGGCCACGGCGAACATCGCGTCGAGCAATCCGTCGAGCTCGTCGACCGTCTCCCCCTTCATCCGCAATGCGACCGCGAACCCCGCGATCTGAGCGGCAGTTGCGGCACCCTCGAGGATCTCGGCCATCGCGGCTCGAGCCTCGTCGCGGCTCAGGTCGTCACGACTGGTGAGGCGGCCGAGCACGACACGCCATCCGCCGAGCGCCTCCAGGCTGGGCGCGTCCCCCACGAGCGTCCCCTTCGGTCAGGCGGTACGGCGCCGCTGGCGGATGATCCGCCGCCGTTCCCGTTCCGTCGCTCCGCCCCAGATGCCTTCCTTCTCCCGGTGGGTGATGGCGTGCTCGAGGCAGGTCTCACGAACGGTGCAGTCGGCGCAGATGCTCCTTGCGGTCGCTTCCTCTTCTTCGGTGATGGGGTAGAAGACCTCGGGATCGAGACCACGGCAGGCAGCCTGATCGCGCCATGACGACGAGTTGCTCAAGAGGATTTCGCTTCCAAAAGAGTACGAAGGGGCCGGTTTTGCTGGCTCCGGAGGAGCCGAAACCCCATGGTACGGGCTGATTTCCGGTTACGGCCAGCCCAAACGGAAGGGTTCGGTCAGCCGAGCGTCTCGAGGCCCTGGGTGAGCCGTCCGGAGTGGCTCTTCTCGGCCCGAGCGAGCGTCTCGAGCCATTCCGCGATCTCGTCGAAGCCCTCCTCCCGAGCCGTACGGGCGAAGTCCGGGTACATCTCGGTGTACTCGCGTGACTCACCCGCGATGGCGGCACGCAGGTTGTCCTCGGTCGAGCCGATGGGCTCCCCGGTCGCCGGATCGCCGACGGCGGAAAGGAAGTCGAGGTGGCCGAACGCGTGGCCGGTCTCGCCTTCCGCCACGGATCGGAAAAGTGTCGCGACTTCGGGGTAGCCCTCGATGTCGGCCTTCTGCGCGAAGTACAGGAACCGGCGATTGGCCTGGCTCTCCGCTGCGAACGCAGCCTTGAGGTTCTCTTCCGTCTTGCTGCCCTTGAGGTCAGCCACAGCCGTTCCCCTTCTTCTCGCCGTCCAGAGATGAGAGATCAATGTTCATAGCCGCTGCAAACGCTCGGGGAATCGTGGCCTCGGCGTACGCATCGACATGCGGGCTCCGCTCGGCGTCGGGCGCGCCCCCCATCCAGATCGGCGCTCGCAGCGCCGAGCGCGACGCCGAGGTCGAACGCGCGCTGGAGATCATCGCGTTCGAGGCCGAGCCGCTCGCGGTCAGCGCGCGACCCACTCTGCGCTGCGAGCCTCGCGGAGCGCGACCGGCACACCCAGCACGATGAGCCACGCCAGGTCGAGTGCGCCGCTGCGCGCCGCGGCGAGCTGCCAATCGACGTGGACGACCCCGCCCGACGCGTGGCCGAACATCAGGTTCGGTGGTCCCGGGTCACCGTGACACAGCGTCGGGGGGAGCTTCGCCGCGGTGAGCATCAGTGCCCCGAGTCGCGCGGTCACCGCCTCGGCCACGACGACCTCGGCAGCGGTGAGCTGCGCACGGTGACGATCGATGAAGCGGGGCAACCGCTCCTCGAGGTGGTGCTGCCAGCGGCCTGCTTCGTCGGGGGCGACGCGCCACAGCCAGGTCAGATCGTCGAGGCCGCCGGCTCCCTGCCACGGACCGTGCAATGCGACGAAGTCGTCGAGGACCGCGTCGATCTGCTCGGGGACGAGGCCCTCCCGGAAGGTTCCGGCCACCGCGGGCGCGACGTCCTCGAGCAGAAGCAGATCGGCCGACGCGAACGCGCACCGCGGTGTGCGTAGAGGCAGCAGCGGCGCGATCTCCAGGTAGAAGCGGGCCTCTCGCTCGTACATCCCGAGCGCTCGTTGGCGGTCTCGTACCACCGGATCGGTCGCGGGCCGCTTCGTGACCCACGTGGAGCCGTCGTCGAGGTGCAGTCGGGCGAGGTCCCCCGAGACGCCACCCTCACCCATTCGCTCGATCCGAACCTCACGGACCGGCTTGGACAAGACGTCGCTGAGCCACTGCGGCGTGAGGGGCGTGCGAACGGCCTCTGATTCCGCCGCTTCCACGACCCGATCCTAGGATGACCGCCGATGTCGCTCCCTCCGTTCGACCGGTCGCGGGCGCTGGCGCGGTTGAGTGACGAGCACTTCGACGTGCTGGTCATCGGAGGCGGCATCACGGGCGCGGGCGTCGCGCTCGATGCGGCGACCCGGGGGCTGCGCACCGCACTCGTGGAGCGACACGACTTTGCGTCAGGCACGTCGTCGAAGTCATCGAAGCTCGTGCACGGTGGGCTCCGATACCTGCAGCAGCGGGAGTACCTCCTCGTCTATGAGGCGCTCGCCGAACGCCAGCGCCTCCGCAAGACGGCCCCCCACCTCGTGCGGGTGCTGCCCTTCCTCATCCCGATCTTCTCCCGCGACGGTTTGATCAATCCGAAGGTGGCACGCGCGCTCGGGTCGGCGATGTGGATGTACGACCTGACCGGAGGCCTGCGCATCGGGAAGCTGCACAAGCGCCTCACGAAGGCCGAGGCACTCGCGCACATGCCGACGATGCCGGCAGAGCGCCTCGCGTCCGCGTACCTGTACTACGACGCGCAGGCCGACGACGCGAGGCTCACGCTCACCATCGCTCGCACCGCAGCGGCGCACGGTGCCGCTGTCGCGAGCTACGTGTCGGTGCGGCGGCTGGTGAAGGGCGCGGACGGCAAGGCCGCCGGAGCGATCGTCGAGGCGGACGGCGAGGACAGGGAGGTCCGGGCGAAGGTCGTCGTCAACGCGACCGGCGTGTGGGCCGACGACCTCCGCGCGCTCGACGAGGGAGTGCACCCGCGCTCGATCCGGCCGGCGAAGGGCATCCACATCACGGTGCCCTGGAACAAGACGCAGAACGACATCGCCGCGGTGATCCCGGTCCCGAAGGACCGGCGCTCGCTCTTCGTCGTGCCGTGGGGCGACCTCGCGTACGTGGGCACGACCGACACGGACTACGACGGCCCGCTCGACGACCCGCAGTGCACGCCCGAAGACATCGACTACGTGCTCCGCGCCTTGAACGCGTCGGTCACCACAGGGGTCACGCGGGCCGACATCCTCGGCACGTGGGCCGGCCTCCGGCCGCTCGTCACCGACGCTACGAGCGAACGCACCGCGGATCTATCCCGACGCCATGCGGTGCGGCGCTCGCCGAGCGGGCTCGTCACCATCACCGGCGGCAAGCTCACGACGTACCGCCGCATGGCCTCGGACACGGTCGACGAGGTCGGCGAGATGCTCGACATCCGCAGGCGCAGCTCCACGAAGCACGTCGTGCTCCTCGGAGGCGACGGCTTCGACGCCGATCGGCCCCGGCAGGGTCTCGACGCGCACCTCGCCTCACGCTTCGGCACCGAAGCCGAAGTCGTCGCGTTGCTCGCCGCCAGCGATCCCGACTTGGCTCGGCCGCTCGTGCCCGGTCTGCCGTACGTGCGCGCCGAGGCGATCCACGCGGTCCGTCATGAGATGGCGCGTACGCTCGACGACATCCTGAGCCGGCGGACGCGAGCGAGGTTGCTCGCGCGTGACGACGCTGCCCGTGTCGCCGATGACGTCGCGGCGCTGATCGGCCCCGAGCTCGGATGGTCGGACGACGAACGTCAACGCCAGGTGACGGCCTTCCGCGACTCGGTCGCCGCAGAACGAAACGCTGCTGCGCTCCCCGAGACGGCTCTCGACGCGACCATCGGCGCATGAGGCCCGTCCGCCCGATCGCTCTGGAGCGCGTCGAGGTCGCCCCCCGACCACATCTCGCGGCGCGTCGAGTCGTGGTCGGCGACGCGACGCTCGCTCGGTTGAGAGGCGCCTGCGCGGCGGTCGCCACCGACGTCGACGAGGTCGCCGAGGCGAGCCGTGACTGGTGGCCGCTCGCGATGCAGTGGGCACTCGAGGGCGAGGTGCCGGGGCTCGCCTCGGTGGTCGCACGGCCCGAGAGCGTCGAAGAGGTCGCCGCGGTCCTCGCGGTGTGCAACGCGGACCTCGTGCCGCTGACTCCGGCCGCAGGTCGCAGTGGCGTGTGCGGTGCGAGCGTGCCGGTGCATGGAGGCGTCGTGCTCGACCTGTGCGGCCTCGCGGGCATCGTCGATGTCGATGACCAGTCGCTCGTGCTCGACGTGCGTCCGGGAACCTTCGGCGAGCCGCTCGAGGCCGAGCTGCGGTCGGCGTACGGCGTGACCTTGGGCCACTGGCCGCAATCCGTCGCGATCTCGACGGTCGGCGGATGGCTCGCGTGCCGGGGTGCCGGTCAGCTGTCGACGCGGTACGGCAAGATCGAGGACATGGTCGTCGGTCTCGACGTCGTCCTGGCAGACGGACGAGCGATCAGCACGGGAGGCGCTCCGCGTGCGGCCGCCGGCCCGGACCTGACCCAGCTCTTCGTCGGCTCGGAGGGCACGCTCGGCGTGATCACGGGCGCCCGCCTTCGCGTGCACCCCGCGCCGGTCGCCGAACGGCGCGATGCGTGGAGCTTCTCCTCGTTCGTCGAGGGCCTCGACGCGTGCCGTCGCATCCTTCGCCGGGGCGCCACGCCCGCGGTCTTGCGTCTCTACGACGACGTCGAGGCCAACCGCAGCTACCAGACCGGCGACCGTCATGTCCTGCTCGTCTACGACGAAGGAGAGGCTGCGCTCGTCGATGCGGTCATGCGCGTGGTCGCCGAAGAGTGCGATGCAGTCGGAGGAGAGCGAGCCGACGTCGGGCTGGTCGATCGCTGGTTCCACCACCGCAACGACGTGAGCGCGTTGGAGGCACTGACTCGCAAGGGCTTCGTCGTCGACACGATGGAGATCGCTGGCCGGTGGCGCGACCTGCCGAAGATCTACGAAGCCACTCGAGCCGCGATCTCCGCGGTGCCCCATGCCGCTGCCGCCACCGCGCACCAGTCGCACGCGTACACCGACGGCGCATGCCTGTACTTCACGTTCGCGGGCCGCCCGCCGGCCGACGAACGCGAGGCCTTCTACGTCGCGGCATGGGACGCAGGCACACGAGCCGTGCTCGCGCACGGGGGTGCGCTCTCCCACCACCACGGCGTCGGGCTGAACCGCAGCCGCTTCATGGTCGAGGCGCTCGGGCCTGCGTTCGAGGTGCTGCGCGCCGACGAAGGCCGCGCTCGACCCGAACGGCATCCTCAACCCCGGGAAGCTCGGCCTGCCCTCACCGTTCGGCGAGGTGCCCTGGCCCGTGGAGGCATCGTGAAGCTCGACCGCGCGGCACTCGCCGTCGGCATCGTCGTGGCGCTGATCATCTGCGTGCCCGCCGCACTCATCGGCCAGGCGCTCGACGACCGGTCGTCGAGCGACAACCCGTCGGCCGTCGTCTCGTTCCTCGCGATCCTCGTGCTCGCGGGTCTGGTCGTCGGCGCAACCGTCGCGGCCCGACGACAGCAGCTCGACGCGCCGCTGGTGCACGGCATCGTGGCGGCGATCGTCACCTTCGCTCTCGTGCAGGGCATCGGAGTGCTGCGTCGATTCGCCGACGAGCGAGGACGTGTCGTGGTCGCGCATCTTGTCGAGCGCGCTGCTGTCGATGGTCGCCGGCACGGTGGGCGGCTTGATCGGCGGACGACTGCGACACGAGGCGGAGCCCAGCGGATGAGCATCCTCGTCGTCGATGTCGGCACGAGTGGCGTCCGCGCCGCGATCGTGCACCCGGACGCCACCGTCGATCACGTCCACCACCGCGAGGTGCTGCCCTCCTCCCCCTCCCCCGGCCTCGTCGAGTTCGACGCGGTCGAGATGGGTGCCGCAGCGCTCGAGGTCGCGACAGCGGCCGTGAACGAGGGTGGCCCGGTCGACGCCGTCGGCATCGCCAACCAACGCGCCTCGACGATCGTGTGGGACGCGCACACGGGGAAGCCCGTCGGTCCTGGCATCGGCTGGCAGGATCTGCGCACCGCCGGGATGTGCCTCGTGCTGGCTGCGGACGGTCTCCGGTTCGCTCCGAACCAGTCGGCCACCAAGCTCGCCTTCCTGCTCGACACGGTCGACCCCGAACGCATGCGCACCGACCTGCGGTTCGGCACCGTCGACACCTGGATCGCCTGGCTGCTGTCCGAGGGAGCCGTGCACGTCACCGACCAGTCGAACGTCGGCGTCACGGGCCTCGTGCGCTCCGACGGCACGGGGTGGGACGAGCACATCCTCGAGGCCCTCCGCATCCCGGGCGCGGTGCTCCCGGAGATCGTCGACTCGACCGGCGTCGTCGGGAATGCGAGCGCGCTGCCGGGCTCGCCTCCGATCGCCGGCATCGCGGGCGACCAGCAGGCGTCGCTCATCGGGCAGGGCTGCGTCTTGCCCGGGCTCGCGAAGGCGACGTTCGGCACCGGCGGCATGCTCGACATGTGCCTCGCTGCCCGAGCGTCCGGCGTTCGAGCGCCGCGGGGAGGGCGGCACCTTCCCGATCGCAGCGTGGAGACGCGACGGCGAGATCACGTGGGGTGTCGAAGCGATCATGCTCACCGCGGGTTCCAACGTCGAATGGCTACGCGACGATCTCGGCGTGATCGACAGCGTTGCCGCGTCACATGACGTCGCCTCACAGTGTGCGGACACCGACGGTGTCGTGTACGTGCCCGCGCTGCTCGGGCTCGGCACGCCGGTTTGGGACTACGGCGCCCGCTCCTCGTTCTTCGGGCTCACCCGAGGGTCGACCCGGGCCCATCTGGTGCGGGCCGTGCTCGAGGGAGTCGCGCAGCGCGGGGCCGACCTCGTCGAGGCCGCCGAGACCGACACGGGCCTCCCGATCGACCACCTCCGGGTCGACGGCGGCATGACCGCGAACCCGACGTTCCTCGGGGCTCTGGCCAACGCCACACAGCGGCCGGTCGAGGTCTCGCCTGTGCTCGAGGCCACGACCCTCGGCGCGGCCTTCCTGGCCGGGCTGGCCACGGGCACGTGGAAGGGCATGGATGACATCGCGGCGACCTGGCGACCACGTACCGTCATCGAGCCGGCCGGGAAGCTCGACCGGGCACGATGGCTCGAGGCTCGCTCCCGATCGGAGGGGTGGGTTTCGGAACTCTCGTCGCTCGACTTCTAGAGTGCCCCGGCGAACAAGGAGACCCCGATGACCCGATGCCGTGCCCGAGCCCTGCTGGTCTGCAGTGCTCTCGTGCTGGCAACCGTCCTCGCTGCATGCGGAGACGATCCGAGCGACGAAGGCGTGCCCGCGAGCGGAGCGACCACCGCGGCGGCCGCGACGACCGCTGCGGCCGGAGCGGCCACCACCGCCGCAGCTGCGACGACCGCCGCGGTGAGCGCCAGCACGACGGCGGCATCCACCACGACGACGGTCACGAAGGCCTCGGGACAGGCGGAGATCGTCGCGGTCGACTTCGCGTTCCATCCGCAGAACATCGACGTCACCACGGGCACGAAGGTCACGTGGACGAACAACGACTCGGTCACCCACCAGATCGTCTCGAAGGGCGATCCCTTCCCCGGTGACGGCACCATCGGTGTCGGCCAGAGCTACACGGTCACCTTCGACACGCCCGGCACCTACGAGTACTTCTGCGGCATCCACAACTCGATGACAGGGAGCATCGTCGTCTCATGACTTCAACTCAGGATCCGTCAAGACGACACCTCCTGGTCGGTGCGGGAGTCGGCGCCGCGGCGGTGGCGATCGGTGCCATCCCTGCGTTCGCCGGCGTCGCCCAGGCGCAGTCCACGGCCAGCAACCTCTCGGCCGCGGACCTTCAGCTCACCGCCTTCCACCGCTCTATCGAGCTGGCGTTCGTCGAGATCTACGGCCTCGCCCTCGACAAAAAGCTCTTCGATGACGCGCAAACGGCGTACGCCGTGCAGTTCCAGAACCACCACGACGAGCACGCGGTGGCCGCGGGAGCCCTCGGCGGCTTCGGCTCGAGCACCGTGAACGGCACGAACGGACAGATGGTCAACGCCTACGCCGGCAGGGTGCGCACAGCCAGCACCGTCGACGACCTCTTCGATGTCCTCTTCGATCTCGAGACAAGAGCGGCGTCGACCTACGTGCTCGCCTGCGGCACCTACGAAGCGCCGAGAGCGGCGGGCTTCGCCTCAGGTGTGCTCTCGATCGAGGCGCAGCACGCCACCGTGCTCGGCTCGGCGGCGAGCTTGCCCACGGCCACCTTCGTCCCCGCCTTCGAGTCGGTCGTCGGGGCGTTCCGGCCCGCCGAGTTCCCGGTGCTCGGATGAGCGACATGGGGATCGGCCGTGACGAGCTGCGCAGGCAGATGCGCGACGCCGAAGAGGCGCAGCGCGAGTCCATGGGTCCGTTCCGCGACGCGATCATGCGGTTCGCTGGCGGCGACGGTTCGTTCAATCGACGGGGCCTGCTCATCGCAGGTGGTGGGCTGATGGCCGCGGCGTTGGCCGCGTGCGCGGATCACTCAGCGAAGCCGCAGGTGCCTGAAGGCGGCGACGCGACGCCGACGACGGTGACGATCGCTCCGCCTCCCGTCAACGACGTGACGTTGCTGCGCACCGCATCGTCGATCGAGATCCTCGCCGTGGAGACCTATGAGAAGGCGTTGGCCTCGGGGCTCCTGACCACTCCCGCGCTCGCCGACGCCGCGAAGCTCTTCCGCGATCAGCATCATCAGCACAACGAGCTGTTCACGGCTGCGACGACCGAAGCCGGTGGCGAGCCGTACACGATGGCGAACCCGTACATCCAGCTGAAGGTCGTCGACACGATCCTGCCGTCGGTGAAGGAAGAGATCGACGTCGTCAACCTCGCCCTCGAGCTCGAAGACACGGCCGGAGGCACCTATCAGGTGTTCGTGCCGATGTTCACCACCCCCGACCTGCGCCAGACGATCCAGTCGGTCGGCGCGGTGGAACGCCGCCACTCGATCATCCTCGTTTCGGTCATCCCGGACGAGGAGCTGTTCCCCTCGCCCTTCGGTAACGTCACCCTCGCCGTCGGCACCGCCGCTTACGTCTGACGCGCCCCGAGCGCGGCTGGCACACTGGTCGGGACGGTGAGTCGGCCGGGTGGTCGCGGCACGAGCATTCGTGTCGAGGAAGGTCGGGACTCCACAGGGCAGGGTGCTGGCTAACGGCCAGTCGGGGCGACCCGCAGGAAAGTGCCACAGAGAACAGACCGCCGATGGGCCAGCCGGGCGACCGGAGGGTCACAGGTGAGGGTGAAACGGTGCGGTAAGAGCGCACCAGCGTCCGGGGTGACCCGGGCGGCTCGGCAAACCCCACCCGGAGCAAGGCCAAGCAGGGGATGGCTGCCCGCCCGCACCTTCGGGTGCAGTCCCCAGGTGGGCCGCGCAGATGGATGGCCACCGGGCGCCGGCAACGGCGCTCACAGAATCCCGCCTACAGGCCGACTCACCGTCACTACGGCCGCTGACCTGGGATTATATGCCCTCCGCCGGACGCCATGACACGGCCGTGACACGCGACCACGAGTGCCCGCGTCGCTTCGGTGGCGACTTCCCCGAGGGCGCATCACAATGTCGAGCGGTGGGTGAACCCGATCGTTGCGCGAGATGCGGCAGGCCAATCAACGCCTCCTCGAGTACTTGGACCCCGACGGTCCCCGTCGAACTCTGCTCCTACTGCCTGACCGGTCACGGACCGAGATGGCTGGACATCCCCGTGGTGCCTGAGTCTCGACTGAACCGGTAGATCCATCGCAACCGATTCGCCCGATGGTTCTACGGGATCGAAGACGCGCAACCCCCTGACCCAGCCGGGGAGCCCTCAGAGGGCAGCGACGCGTGAGCACACAGAGCCGACGAGCACCGCGTCGACCGCGGCCCTCGTGCGATCCTCGTCGTCGGGCACAGGCGAGTCGTGCGCGCGTACGAAGGCGATCTGTGCCGGGTGCCTCGTGCGCGACGAGTGTCTGGCCGCGGGCATCGAGGAGCCTGAGGGCATCTTCGGCGGCCTCGGGTGAAGAGAGCGGCGCCGGCTCGAAGGTCGAGCGGGGCGAGCTGGTCGTCGGCCGCCATCGCGCGGTGGCCTAGTTCGGCGGCCGCAGCTCGTCGACCCGGTCGCCGAACAGCTCCCCACGCGTGAGGAGCCTGTCGGCTACCGCGGCGACCGACGCAACCATGATGGGGGCGGCCAGCACGGTCGCCGTCAGACAGCGGAGCATCACCTTGCACGAGCGCGCTCGGTCGATATCTCCACCCGCACGCGCGAGTGTCATCGCGTCGAGAAAGGTAGAACTGTCGAGATGCTCCGGGGAGAGAAGGTGGACCTGCGCTCGCGCAGCGATGCAGACGTCGCAGTGCTGCACGCGGAGCTTTACGACGACGTCCCGACGCGGTCGCGGGCCGACTCGCGCCCGTGGGTGCCGCTCTCGGCCGACTCGCCCGCCTCGCCGTACCGCGTGGCGGAGCCTGCTGCGGATGTCGCAATCTTCTCGGTAGTGGAGTGCGCCGGCGGGGAGCTCGCGGGCGAAGCGCTCCTCTGGGGCATCGATCTGCACAACAGGGCCGCCCATCTCGGAGTCTCGCTGCGTCCGGGCTTCCGCGGTCGCGGCTTGAGCGTCGACGTGCTCCGCGTGCTCTGCTGTTACGGCTTCGGCACTCGTGGCTTACACCGCTTACAGCTCGAGACGCTCGCCGACAATCAGCCGATGATCAAGGCGGCGACGCGTGTTGGCTTCACGCACGAAGGAACACTGCGAGGCGGAGCCTGGGTCGACGGCGCGTTCGCGGACGAGGTCGTCCTCGGCCTCCTCGCGCCGGAATGGACGAGTACCTAGGCGCGCGCCGTTGAACGCGGGCGCTACTCGGCGTAGACGTCGCAGCCGAGATACATCAGCGACTCGACCGCTTCGGCGACGAAGGCCGTCGCCTGCGCGGCGTCGGCGAAGGTGTACGGGCCGCCGTGCACGACGTGCCGTAGTCGAGGTCGTCCTTCGCCCCTTCCTCGTTGTAGACGTCCGTGACGCGCTCCTCGGCGAGTACTCCGGCCCACGCCGCCACAAGCGCCGCCTCAGCCCGCAAGAGCTTCTCGCCGTCGAGAGCATCCCATTCGATGTCTTTGTGATCGACGAAAGGTGTGCCCGTTTCGCCGCCCGCTGTCCGCGTGGATGCTCGTCCAGTTCACGACCAGCTCGCCCCATCGGGCCACGGACGAGGATCTCGAAGCGGCGATGGCAGAGCTCGACATCCCGAAGCAGGAGCTCACCGACGAGGACCGCGCGGCAGGAGCTGGCACGGACGAGTAGAGGCAATCTGGGAGGCACGCGATCTGAGCCGGCACGTCGGCCCGTGGAAGGCTCAGGCCATGGCCATTGAGGATGTTCCGATCGAGATCTCCCACAACGGCGAGTGGGCGCGCACCGGTCCCGAGAGCTGGATCCGGCTCGACAAGCTGATCTCGATCGAGATCTACCACACAGGCGATCGCAGCACGATCAAGGCCGCGCTCGACAACGCGCGCAACACCACAGTCGTCCTCGGCGCGTACTCCGACCCCGAAACCGCGATCCAAGCGACCAACAGCGCCCTCACCTTCTGACAGTGCGCGTTTCCGAGCCGCTCCTTGTGCACCTGAGGCGAGCTCGGGATCTCATCGACCGCGACTACGCCGAGCCCCTGGACCTCGATGAGCTCGCGGCGACCGCGGCGGTGTCGAAGTACCACTTCCTTCGTTGCTTCGCGGCGACGTACGGCAAGACGCCCGCCGTGTACCTCGCCGAGCGGCGGATCGAACGCGCGCAGGACCTGCTCCGCTCGACGAACCTCACCGTCACAGAGGTGTGCATGCTCGTGGGCTACTCGAGCCTCGGGTCGTTCAGCACGAAGTTCCGTGACCTCGTCGGCCTCTCCCCCTCGGAGTACCAAGCGAGCTTCGCCGACGGCGCCCCTCACATCCCCGGTTGCTACGTGCTGATGCACGGCCTCAGCGACCGCCGCACGAAGACGACAACTTCCAAGACCGCAACTTCGGAGAAGCCAACGAGCACGTGATCGTCGTACCGTCCCCGCATGATCACGAACATCTCCCTCATGACCGTGTACGTGAACGACCAGGACGAAGCGAAGAAGTTCTACACAGAGAAGCTCGGGTTCGTGGAGCGCACCGACGTCACGATGGGCGAGGGCTTCCGCTGGGTCTCCGTGAGCCACCCTGACCATCCCGAGCTCGAGCTCACCCTGATGAAGCCCGGCCCTCCCCTCGACGAGTGGATGGTCGAGTCGATCCGCCGGTCGCTCGCGAACGGCACCATGGGCGGCTTCGGTCTGCACACCGACAACTGCCAGAAGACCTACGAAGAGCTCACGGCGAAGGGCGTCGAGTTCATCGCTCCCCCGGCCGACCGCCCCTACGGAGTCGAGGCGCTGATCCGCGACAACTCGGGCAACTGGCTCGTGCTCGTCGAGACGAAGGACTTCACCCCGGCGGACTTCAAGGACTGGTCAGGACCGTCTGAGTCTGAGTCGTGAGGGACACGAGACGATCAGTCGAGTCGCGGACCTGAGTCTGCAGCACGATCGTCGATCGCCCCACGTGCACCGGCGCGCAAGCTGCCGTGACTCTTCCGGCCGTCACCGCACGTAAGAAGTTCGTCTTCGACTCGAGCGTCGAAGTGCGTGCTCCGGCCGGAAGGTTCAGGAACGCGCACACCGCTCCCACCGTGTCCGCGAGCGTCATCAGCGCTCCCCCGTGGAGCACGCCGGCGGTCGTGCAGAGATCGGGCCGGTGATCGAGCGAGCCCGTGACGCCTTCCGGTGCGGCAGCAGTGATCTCGATGCCGAGCGTGACCGCAAAGGGCATCGTGGCAACCAGCTCGGTCAGCTCCACGCCGCAGACCGTAGGCCGCGATTTCCTCTCACGCTTTCGCGGGATTGTGTCGATGACTCTCGGGCACGGATCGTTTGCGAGGACGCCGAGGAGCGCCATCACGACCTTCCCTGTCGACCGGGGTACCCCTCGCGTGCTCGTCCCGACGACGACGAGCACTCCCGAGGCCTTCTGCGGGCCACGTTCGCGACGGCCTGCAGGTTCTCGTCACGCGCACAGCGACGAAGCGACATGCGCTCAGCTTCGGCGACCCGATCTTGTCGTGCTCGACGCTGCGCTCGAGCCCGTCGGCGGCGTCGAGCTGTGCCTGCGCTGGCGGAGTCGGGGCATCGACATCCCGATCGTGTTCGTGTCGCGCGCGCCGATCTGGAAGCGAGGATCGACGCCCTGCTCGCGGGCGGTGACGCTGTCCTGATGCGTCCCGTGAGCGTCAACGGCTTGTCGGCGGCGTACGCAGGATCCTTTGGAGGATCGACATCAACGCCGCGGGGACCTGCACGTTGCCGACATCTCGATCGACGACGAACGGGGGCGGTGCTGCACAACGGAAGCCCTATCGGCTGTCGCTCACCGAGTACCGCCTGCTGCGATATCTGATCGTCAACGGCGGCCAGATCGTGACGCGCCGCCAGATCCTCCTTCTCCATATGGGGAGCCGAGCTTGCTCACCCAAGGTCGTCGACGTCTACGTCGGATACCTCCGGCGCAAGCTTCCCGAGTCGGTGGCGATTCGAAGCGTGCGATCGGTGGGCTACGTGCTCGAACCGACATCGGCTGACCGAACGCCCACCGGCTCTTGCCGACCTGCCACGTCTCTGCCAATGGGCTCTGCCGACGCCTCTCAGGCTCTCCCCGACCAATGCTTCCCGCGCAACCTGTCCGAACAGCTGAAGTTCGAGATCGCCCGTCGAGTCGTCGGCGCGGAGGAGCAGTACATCACGTACAACGAGTTCCTTCCCGCCGTCGGCGTGCAGCTGGACCGCTATCGCGGCTACGACCCACACGTCGACGCGTCGCTCTCGAACGAGTTCGCCACGGTCGGCTACCGCATGCACAGCATGATCCACGGTGAGTTCGAGATCGATGTCGCACCCGGACACTTCAGTGCCGCCGAGCTGGATGCGTTCAGGAAGCAGGGCATCGTCGTGGAGGACGAGGGCACGGCGATCGTGCTCGCAGTGCCCCTCGACGTCGCCTTCGGTAGCCCTGCGCTCGTCCAGCAGATCGGCCTCGGCCCGGTCTTGGCCGCCCTCGGCGGTGAGTCGCAGTACGCAAACGACGAGCAGATGGACAACGAGATGCGCAGCACGTTGTTCGAGCTGCCCGCACCCGGCTCCGATCCCGCACTGTGTGTCGGGGCCGATGCACCGCCGTCGTGCTTCCGCGGCGTCGTTGACCTCGGAGCGATCGACGTGCAGCGCGGCCGCGACCATGGGATGCCCGTGTACAACGATCTGCGTCAGCGCGTACGGGCTCGCCCCAAAGTCGTCCTTCACCGCGATCACCGGTGAGTCGACAGAGTCGTTCCCCCGGGATCCGCTGATCAATCCACGCGATCCCATCAACGACCCGAACATCCTGGACGTCCTCGCGCTCTTCGATCGCAGCGGCAACAAGATCCCTCTCGGGTCAGAAGCCGCCGCCGCCGACGCGGTGCGCGAGGTGCGGCGCACCACGGTCGCCGCCCGACTGAAGGCCGTCTTCAGCTCACCCGACCGGCTGGACGCGTTCACGGGGATGCTCTCCGAGCAGCACCTCCCCGGGAGCGAGCTCGGCGAGCTGCAGAACGCGTATCTGGAAGGACCAGTTCACCCGACTCCGTGACGGAGATCGGTTCTTCTACTTGAACGATCCAGCCCTGCGAGTGATCGAACAACGCTTCAACATCACCTACCGCACGACGCTCGCCGAGCTCGTGCAGCGCAACTCCGACGCCACGGGTCTCGCGGCGAACGTGTTCCTGCTGCCCGGCGTGTGACCAGCAAGGTCAGCGGCCAACGCGAACACGTAGCCGAAGCCTCTGACCGTGTGGAGGAGCTTGGGATCGACGTGGTCGATCTTGCGTCGGAGATAGCCGACGTAGGTGTCGACCACGTTGGTCCCTTCCTCCTCGTCGCGATGCCACACCTGATCGAGCAGCTCCCCTCTCGACACCACTCGTGCTGAGTTCTCGAGGAGGTAGCGCAGGAGCCGGTACTCCGTCGGTGACAGCAGCACCGGGTTGCCGGCGCGAGTCACGAGGTGCGCATGGTCGTTCAGCTCGAGGTCCGCGAGCGCCGAGCCGGGCGATGTGCCGAGGAGGGTTCGCCCGCCGCATGACGACACGCAGACGGGTGACGATCTCCTCGAGATCGACAGGCTTCGCGATGTAGTCGTCGGCGCCGACCGAGATGCCGCGGACTCGATCCTGGTCCCCCCCCCCTCTTCCCCCCTCCCCCGCGCACACCTCGACCCGTCGATGTCGGCCAGTCGACCTCGAGACACTCATCGACGGTCGGGTCGACTGCAGCTGCAAGCGCGCGCGGCCCGTCTTCCGGTCTGCACATCGAAGCCGTGGAAGTGCAGCGCCGGCTCGAGGGTGGCGTCGCGGTCGTACACGAGGAGCACGGTCGCGCCAGACATGGCGCTCCACCGTGGCACGTACCCTGGAGCTGGTGAGGACCCCGCGACGTCCCTGCCCGCTGACCTGGGCATGAGCGACTTCGTGATGGCCGCGGTGCAGGCCGCCCCCGTCTTCCTCGACCCCGCCGCATCGGCGGAGAAGGCATGCCGGCTCATCGACGAGGCGGCGACGCAAGGCGCCGACCTCGTGGCGTTCAGCGAGACCTGGCTCCCTGGCTACCCGCGTTGGATCAACGCACCCGTCGACGTCGGGATCAAGCGTGAGCTCGGTGGTCGCTACCTCGCGGCGTCGGTGCTGGTCGCCGGACCGGAGGTCGACCTGGTGCGAGCCACCGCGCGGCGTTGCGGTGTCGATGTGGTCCTGGGGATCGCGGAGCTCGATCCGGTCTCGCGGGGCACGACGTATTGCACGCTCGTCTTCATCAGTGCCGATGGCGAGATCCTCGGCACGCACCGAAAGCTCAAGCCGACCTACGGCGAGCGCTTCGCCTGGGGTGAGGGCGACGGCAGCGGTCTGCGCGTGCACGAACGGCCCTACGCCCGGATCAGCGGCCTCAACTGCTGGGAGCACAACATGGTGCTTCCCGGCTACGCGCTCATGGCACAAGGCACCCAGGTGCACGTCGCCGCGTTCCCCGGCTACGAGTCAGCCGGAGGCGGCACTCGCCAGACTCTGCTCTCCCGTGCGTTCGCTTCCCAGGCCGCGGCCTACGTCATGCTCGTGGGAGGACTCCTCTCCGTCGACGACATCACCGAGCCACTGCTCCGCGAGGTCGTGGGCATGCTGCGGCCGTTGAGTGGCGACAGCTGCATCATCGATCCGACCGGCGAGGTCATCGCAGGTCCCTGCGCCGGCGAGGAGATCTTGATGGCCAAGGGGTCGCACGACCTGTTGCACACGGCGAAGGCGCTGTGCGACGTCGGCGGTCACTACTCGCGTCCCGACGTGCTGCGCCTCACGATCAACCGCGTGCCCGCGACCCGGCTCTTCGACGTCACAGACGACGGAGCTGACTCACGCCGCGAGTAGGTGTTCGAGGTAGACGCTGAGTGCGTAGGTGGTGAGTCGTTCGCCGCCGCTGGTCGCGCGTGGCGGTGTCGGGACCGATGCCACGCGGCGGGTCGGGGAGCTGTTCGATGAGCGGGAGTGCGGCGAGGTCGGGTGGTCGCCCGTCGGTGGTGTCGCCTCGGGTGGTGGTGCCGAGGCAGCGTTCGCCTCGCCAGAACGTGAAGGCCTGATCGCCGCTCGTGGTGATGGTCCAGCCGTGATCGTGGATCTGGCGGTGGTGGTAGCCGCACAGCAGCACGAGGTTGTCGAGGTCGGTGGGGCCACCATGTCGGTAGAAGCGGACATGGTGCGCGTCGACGTAGCGGGTCTGGGTGCATCCGGGGAACTCGCAGCCGGTCACTCCGGCACGGAACCGCAACGCTCGACGCTGATGCCGGCTCGCGGATCGGACTTCGCCGCCGAGCCACAGCGGCACCCCGTCTTGGTGGATCAGCATCTGCACGCTCGCCCCGCACATGATGCGGGCCAGCTCGCCGTCGGTGAGCCGCTGCCCGGTGGTCGGGATGAAGCAGTGGGTGCCCAGCCCGACCGGTGATCCCACGTCGAGGTCGTAGCCGAGCACCCGGGCCAGCGTCGCCAGGTCGACGCAGACTTGCACACAGAAGCGCTCGTCGCCCCGATCGCGCAGACCCGCCCCGGCCGCGGCGTCGAGCATCGCCTGCGCGAACCGCGCCGCGATCTCGTTCGCGTTCAACCGGCGGCGCTGCTCGCATGTCGGTCGGGTCGAGATCCTTCTCGCCGGCCGCACGCGCCGCCGCCCACGCCTGCCCGAACAGCGCGCCCGTGACCGCGTCGAGCGCCAGGTCGTAACGGTCACGGCCGAGGTCGTCGACCCAATGCTTCTCCCAGAAGTCAACATCCGGATCAGGTCCCAGCTCGGGCTCATCGGGCTTCCGGCATTCGCGGTACTTCGCGAAGATCCGCGCCGCCTGGGTCGGGACCGTGTCCCGCACGACCTGCGCGACGAGCGCCTCGTTGTCGGGTGTCGCGACCCGCGCCGCCATCGCCAACACCCCCACCGACAGCTTCCCGGCGAGCGCATCGGCGTGGATCGACCCGACATTGCCGAGCCGTAACGCCGCGGTCTGAAACGAGCGGCCCTCGGCCAACGTCACCTTGCCCCGCACCGACAGCCAGTGCGCCAACGACCGATACCCCTCACCCTGCCAGCCATCCAGCTCGTCGAGCTCAGCCAGACACTCGACGATCTCGGCGCCCAACGCGTGCTGCTGAGCGAGCAGCACCCCGACCCGCGCCTCCAGCTCCCTCGCCCGCCCCGACTCCCGCATCACTCCACACTACCGAACACCTGTTCGCAAATCAACACCCCTTTCAATATTTCTCAGTCTTTCTCAGACAGCACTCGCTGTCGCAGCCACACCAGCGCGGCGCCGGCCCCAACTACGGCAGCTGCGCCGATCGGCACGACCGGCAATCCACTCCCGCCCCCGCCCGCGGGAGCAGCGGCGTCGCCGGCAGCCCTCGGCGCGACCGTCGTCGGTGCGGCGGTCGTCGTGGTCGGCGCGGCCGTCGTCGTCGGCGCGGCCGTCGTCGTCGGCGCGGCCGTCGTGGTCGGCGCGGCCGTCGTGGTCGGCGCGGTCGTCGTGGTCGGCGCAGGAGTCGTCGCAACTGCGGTCGTCGTCGGCGCCGTTGTCGCGGCGGTCGTCGTCGTCGCAGCAACGGTCGCCGGCGCGGCGCCGCCGCGCAGCTCCTGCACGGCGCCCTGCATCTGGTCGCGGACATAGGGATAGAACGCATTGCCCGGGCACGCGGTCGTCGACATCTCGCGATGACCCGCCACAGTCGCGGTCGTGACACGCGCTCCGGCGGGCCACTTGTTCGATCCTCGGGACACGAACGTCACCTTCGCCCCCGCAGACGTGTCGATGCGATAGCGGCCGGCGAGCCACGCGAGCGTGCGGGTTCCGGCCTCCAGTGCCGCGGCAGTCGGCGTCACGGCCGTGAAGTCACCAATGAAGCACACGAGCTGATCGAACCCCTGACTTCCACCTGTCGCGTCTGCGGCGACGGGGCCGGCGAGGCTGCCGGCTCGTCCTTCCCACACGCCGCCTTCTCGATCGACGAGGAAGTTGTACGCGATGTCGTGCCACCCCTTCTCTCCGGTGTGGAACTGGTACATCGCGGCAAGCAAGCCGGGCACCTCGTCGCCCCGATGCTCGGTGTTGGCCGCGGTGTGGTGGACGAGGAGGAAACGCACGTCCTCCTCGGCGAGCGGTCCCGTAGGCGGCGCCGGTGCCCACGAGTCGCGTGGCCAGATCGCGAGTCCGGGCGCCACCGCGACCGGCTCGCGCGGAACGACCAGCTCGGGGAGGCGAAGCCGGGGCACGACGGCCGCCACCGCGCCGGCGGCCAGCAGCCCTCGGCGCGAGATCCCCCCACTGCTCTGGCCGGTCATTTGTGCAACGGTACGCACCGAGAGACAGGGGGAAGCCGATGGGCGTCACCGGACCAGTCACAGGCGGCGAGCGCGGGTGGGCGTTCGGCGGGCCGACGATCGACTTCGCAGCGATCGGCTATGCCTCGGACGAGTTCTTCCTCGAAGGGAGCGCCACACGCTTCCGCGAGAAGTCGGGCACCCCGCTGGGGCGCGACGGGAAGTGGGACGTCGAGCCCTGCGAGTCGATGCCGTTCAAGACCCGCTTCGTGGTCTACCGGCCGGCCGATCCCGCTCGGTTCAACGGCACCGTCATCGTGTCGTGGAACAACGTCAGCGCGGGACACGATCTCTTCGGTGGCGACAGCCGCGAGATCCTCGAAGGCGGCTATGCGTTCGTCGGCGTCACTCCCCAACGTGTTGGGGTGCACGGCATCGCGCCGATGAACCTCGGTCTCGTCGACTGGGACAAGGAACGCTACGGGTCGCTGTCGATCCCGAGCGACGACTACTCGTTCGACATCTTCACTCAGGCTGCACGAGCGGTGGCACCCGACCGGCCTCGCGATGGCGTCGATCCGATGGGTGGCCTCGATGTCCGTCATCTCGTCGCACTCGGCGCGTCACAGTCCGCCGCACGGCTCGGCACCTACGTGAACGCCATCCATCCGCTGTCGCACGCGTTCGACGGCTACCTGCTGCAGATCTACTTCGGTGCAGGCTCCCCCTTGGAGGTCGGCGACTACGTCTTGAACCTCAACGACCCGCAGCTCGCGAGCGGAAGCAACAACCGCATGCGGCTCCGCGGAAGCAACCTCATCCGTGACGACCTCGACGTGCCGGTGATGATCGTGAACTCCGAGCTCGAGGCGATCGTGTGCTACCCAGTGCGCCAGCCGGACACCGACCGCTTCTGCTGGTGGGAGTCCGCGGGCACGTGCCACGTCTCCGCACAGGGTCAAGCGGCTCGGTCGCCGAAGTACGAGCGTGACTTCGGAGCGCCGATGCAGGTTGCCACGGGCATCAACCGCATCCCGATGGTCCCGCTGTTCGACGCCGGCATGCGCCACATGCACGAGTGGATCAACGGCGGACCCCCTCCGCCATCGCAGCCGAAGATCGAGTTCGCGGGCGATCCCGCGCAAGTCGTGCGCGACGCCGACGGCATCGCCCAAGGAGGGATCCGGCTCCCTCAGGTCGTGGCACCGATTGCGACGAACAGTGCGATCCCGCTCGCTCCTGACGTGTACAGCATGCTCGGCGGGTCGTCGCACCCCTTCGGCCGCGACGCGCTCGATCGAGCGCTACGGCGACCGCGCGACGTTCCTCGCTCGATTCGAGGAGGCCGCCCGCGTGGCGGAAGCGACCGGTGTGCTCCTCCCCCGCGACGTCACCGCTCTCCTCGACGAGGCCGGAGACGCATGGGACGCGGAGGTCAGCGGCCGAAGCGCGCGCTGATCCTGCGCAGAGCAACCGACACGATCGACGGCGAGACGCCGAGACCGGCCGCGACCTCTCGACCCGGTGCACCCGGACGCGAGTCGCAACGTGATCTCCTGATCACGCGGCCGCAGCCTTTGGAGCTTGCGGGACAGCTCGTCGGCGGCATCGACGAGCTCGAAACCAGGTTCGATCTCCGGCTGGTCGATGTCGTCGGGAGCGAGCGGCACGAGGGACATCCGCGTCCGTCGCCGCCACCCAGTCAGCCGGCGCAGCTCGTCGAGCGCCGCACCCCTGCCGACGGCGTACGCCTTCGAGGGATCTCGGTGCACTCGAGGCCAGTGGCGAGCCAGGCGCTCGAGCGCCGCTGCCTCGCACTCCTCGGCCATCCAACCTTGGACTCGTACGGAGCGAGCGCCGGCCAAAGCCGACGCCATCGCGTCCGAGAACTCAGGTTGAAGTGTCTGGTGGTCCAAAGCGGCCCCCACGTGTTGCCGCCCGGACCGCCATCAGGATGTCGATCAAGCGGGCGACGGTAGTGGGTCTTTTCGCGACCTTTGGTGATCCTCTGATACCTGCAGGTCAGCCCTGTGGACAATCACGCACGCCGGGAACGGGCAATCGCGATCGGGGCGAAGGCCGCCACGAGGACCACCGACCACACGAGCGCCGGCAGGACGTAGTGACCAGGACCGTGGCCGAGCACCTCGGCCGACCGATCCCCGAGCGTCAGCGCCCGGACGGCGTCGACCATCGCGGTGATCGGCTGATGCTCAGCGACCCAGCTCATCCAGCCGGGCATCGTGTCGGTACGGACGTACGCGCTCGAGACGAACACCAGAGGAAAGACGAGCAAGGACATGCCCTGCGCGGCTTGCGCGTTGCCGGCGACAAGCCCGAGGAGGACGAACAGCCAGCTGAACGCGAAGCCGAACAGCATGCACAGCCCGAACGCAGCGAGTGCTTCACCGATGGAGCCGTGCAGCCGGAAGCCGACCGCGAACCCGATGGCGGTCGTGACCGCGAGCATCCACGCGAGGAGCACCGTCTCACCGAGCGCTCGCCCGGCGAGCACCGACCCCCGCGGGATGGGCAGGCTGCGTAGGCGGTCGAGGAAGCCTTGCTCCACGTCCTCGGCGACGCCCGCGGACACCGAAGTGCCGGCGAAGAGCACGGTCGTCGTGATGAAGCCCGGGACCAGAAAGTCGACGTACGGTACGGCGCCCCCATCGATGGCGCCGCCGAACACGTACCGGAAGATGAGGAGGAACATCGCGCCCTGGATCGTCCCGACGACCACGAGCTGCGGCGTCCGCATGAACTTGCGGATCGTGCGGTTCGCGATCGCCAGGGTGCTCGCCGTCCATGAGGCACCGGGGTTGGTCCTCGACATCGTCGAGGACTGGGTCGGAATGAGCGTTGCGGTCATGAGTGCTCCTCGGATCAGGCGGCCACGCCGCTGCCGGTCAGGGAAAGAAAGACCTCGTCGAGCGTCGGACGGCGAAGCGCGAGGTTGTCGACGACGTGCCCGCGCTCGTCGAGGATGCGAGCCGCGGCCAAGAGCGGTTCGGTGCCGCCGGCGACGCTGACGGACACCCGGCGGGTCGCGACATCGACAGTGGGCTCGTCGACGCCGACTGAGCGGAGCAGCGTCGGCGACATCCTCGAGACCGGCAGCGTCGCGCAGCTGCACCTCGACGACGTCACGCCCGGCGAGCGACTTGAGCTCGTTCGGGGTGCCGTCGGCGATGACCGTCCCATGGTCGATGATCACGATCCGGTTGGCGAGCTGGTCGGCCTCATCGAGGTACTGCGTGGTGAGCAGCACGTCGGTGCCGCGCTCGACGAGCCCACGGATCGCCTCCCAAAGGTCGATCCGGCTTCCTGGGTCGAGGCCCGTCGTCGGCTCGTCGAGCAGCAACAGCCGGGGTGCTCCCACGAGGCTGGCCCCGAGATCGAGCTTGCGGCGCATGCCGCCGGAGTAGGTGCGTACGAGTCGTGCCCCTGCCTCGGCGAGTCCGAGGCTCTGAAGCGTCGCCATCGCGTTCGCCCTCGCTTCACGGCGCGTCTGCCCGTAGAGCCGGCCGACCATCTCGAGGTTCTCGAGTCCTGTCATCGCGCCCTCGACCGCGGCGTACTGACCGGCGAGCCCGATGAGCTGACGCACAGAGGACGACTGGGTCAGGACGTCGTAGCCCCCGACCCGAAGGGTGCCCCCGTCAGGGCGCAGCAAGGTCGAAACTGCTCGCACGAACGTGGTCTTGCCCGCTCCGTTCGGCCCGAGCAGCGCGACCACCTGGCCGGGCTCGACGACGAGGTCAAGCCCGGCCAACGCCTCGATCTTCCCGAACCGCTTCGTGAGCGCGCGCGCTTCAACAATCGGTCTCATGTGTCTCTCCTGTCTGCACGTGGTCCGCCGCGACGGCGGCGTCCGATCAGCTGGTCTGGTGGAAGCCCACCCACTGCTCGATGCCTTCGAGCGAGCGGCCTTCGATGTCCTTCACGAGCTCCTGCACGAACCCGAGCTCGGCCTCCATCAGCCGCTCGCGGTACTCGTCCTCGAGCATGAAGAGCCGCGGAAGGCCCATCGTGTCGCCACTTGCCCGAGTCGCTCGTGACTGCGCGAGCCGCACCTCGAGCGCCGAGCAACGATCGACGAGAAGCCTCGTCGCATCCTCAGGCGGGAGGCCGGCGATCAGCGACAGGGCGGCCTCGAAGCTGAGGTACTCCTTCACGGGCGTGGAGACCAGCTCCGAGAGCCAGTCGATGAGCTCGCGCTTGCCCGTGTCGGTGATCGCGTAGATCGTGCGCTCCGGCCGTTTGCCCTCTCTCACCGTCTCTCTCGCCACGATGAAGCCACGCTTCTCGAGGGATTCGACGACGCTGTACAGGGATCCGAAGTTCAGCCGAATGCTCTCGTCCTTGGCGCGGTATCGCAGGGTCTGCGACACCTCGTAGGGGTGCATCGGCTGCTCATAGAGGCACGACAGGACCGCCAACGCCAAAGGGTTGGATCTTCCCCGTCCGGACATACGGGCGATGATATACGAATCAGAGTATTTGTCTACGGGCATTCGCCATGACCTGCGTCACGACGCCCGTGGGGTCGTCCACGGGCCCCGGCGAGCGCCAGGCCACGAACCCGTCCGGCCGCACTAGGGACGCGCCAGCGGCTCCGAGGCCATAGGTCTCGGCGAACTCCGGCACCAGGATCCGGTGGTGCGCCAGTCCGAGTGACGAGGCGGCGTTGAGCCACTCGCCCCCGCCCGCGCCGGCGAGCAGGACGAACGACTTCCCGAACAAGTCGAGCGTCGAGACGCGGTGGCCGTCTCTCTCGATCCAGAGGTGCGGCGCGCGCCTCCCCGGTCTGCCGAGCGTGGCCCGAGGATCGGCGTGGGTCGTCGTCGGGTCGCCGTAGACGTAGCCGAGCTCGATCTCGAGGTCCGCCACCAGCGGCTGGAAGTCGGTCGCACCGAGATAGGTCGCAGTTCGGGTCACGTACCGCGTGTACGCCTGCTCGACCGTCAGCCGACCCACGGGTCGACGCTCCTCGCCATAGGTGGAAAGCAGAGCCGGCCCCGCCTCGCCCTTCACTGCAAGCGCGAGCTTCCAGGCGAGGTCGTACGCGTCGTGGATGCCGGTGTTCCCTCCGAAGCCTCCGTTCGGCGGCATCACGTGGGCCGCGTCGCCCACGAGGAATACACGGCCATCGGAGTAGCGCGCCGCGACATCCGAGCTCGCGCGCCAACGGGCCACGCCATCGATCCGCACGTCGAGATCGGGCACGCCGGCTGCCGCTCGCACGAGCCGCACGAGGTGCTCCTCGCTCGTGTCTCGCGCGGCGTCCGCGACGTCGACGCCCGTCGCCGGATCGCCGAGCGTGTTCACGACGAGGAACCCGGACTGGCAGTCCTTGTCGACACGGAAGAAGCCGCCGAGGACCTCGTTGCTGATGTAGATCACACTCAGCGGCTTGCCGAGCAGCTGGGGGGCGAGATCAGCCGTGAAGTAGATCGTCATGCTGTTCGAGAACACCCCACGGCCCTCGAACGCGATGCCGAGCGACTCCCGCACGGCACTGTGCGCACCTTCCGCTGCGACGAGGTACTCCGCGCGGACGTCCCGACGCTCGCCACTCTCGACATCGCCGATCGTGACCGTGACGCCGTCGGCGTCCTGCACGAAGCCGGCGACCTCGCTCCCCTCGATCGTCTCGGCCCCAACAGCCCTCGCCCGCGCGTGCAGGATCGGCTCGAGTCCGCGTTGCGTGATGAAGAGGCGCCGGCACGGGCTCAACGTGTCGTCGACGCCGACGTTCAAGCCCGGGATGATGTCGGCGAGCTTCTGACCGGCGAGCGAGTCCATGCTGATGATGGCGCCTTCGGGGAGGAACTCCTTCCCGGACTGCACCTTGACCTCGTCTTCGATCCCCGCAGCACGGAAGAGCTCGATGGTGCGGAGGTGGAAGTGCGCCGCGCGAGGCAGCGGTGAGGCGCCACGCAGACGCTCGACCACGAGCGAGGGCACGCCGTGCTGCGCGAGGAACATCGCCGTGGAGAGCCCGACGAGCCCTCCGCCGGAGATGACCACCGGATGCTCGGCCTTCGTCACACCCCGAAGAACCTTCCGATCACGGCTGCGACGTCCGCGGGCTGCTCGTACGGCGACATGTGCCCTGCGCCCGGGATGACCTCGAGGCTCGCCCCCTCGATCGCACCCTGCCACGCGTCTGCGTACGCGCTCGGCACGTATCGATCGTCGTCACCCCACACGAGCAGCGTCGGGCTGGTGATCCGGTAGAGCCGCTTGGCCAGCCGACGGTTGGGGATCGGGAAGAGCACCTTGCCCGCGGTGCCCAGGCGACGGCTGTTCGCGATGAGGAACGTCTTGATCGCCTCGGTGTCGTTGAAGTCGAGCCCGCCCGCCATCAACGCCGTGCCGGCGGCCGCGTCGTGGAACAGCAACGGCGGGAACTCGAACGGCAGCAGTGAGTAGATGTCGGGGATCGGGTGGTCGTCGAGCCACAGCCCGAGCGGTGCGATCAGCGCGAGCCTGCCGTAGGCGCTCGGGTGCCACGGCCGCCATCTCCGCGGCGATCATGCCGCCCATCGAGTGCCCGACGAGATGCAGGACGATGCAAGTCGAGCGCCTCGACGACGTCGGCGCCGTGCAGGGCGAAGTCCAGCATGTCCTCGAGCTTCTCCTCGCCGCCCTGCTCGCTGTAGCCCGGCCAGATCGGCGCGTACACGCGCGAAGTCGCGCGGCGAGGTCGCGCGAGCATCGGCTCACCGCCGAGAGGTCCGGTCGCACCGTGGAAGCTCACGACCGAGCCCTCGGCCTGACCCGATGCCGGTGCGCCGACGAGCACCTCGCATGTGATGCCTCGTCGGGTGGTGACCGTCGTGCGCTCGAGTGCCGTGCGCTCGCGACGTCGGTCACTGCGGGACCTCCCCGTGGCGGCGTGCGTCGGCGAACGTCTCGTCGGCATGCACCCGCTCCTCGAGCGGATGGATCCACCACCGATCGTCGCCCTCGTGGTCGGGCCACATGTTGCGCAGGCTGCGGCATCACCTTCTCGGCGAACAGCTGGGTCGAGTAGCGCGTCTTCCAGTCCGGCATGTTGCCCGTTGTGCATCAGGCAGAACACGTGGCCGACCCGCAGCGACGTGGATCATGTCCTCCATCCGGTCGCGCACGGTGTCGGGGCTGCCGGCGATCACGAAGCCGCCGTCGACGAGGTCCTTCCAGGTCAGCTTCGGGAACAGCTCCATGCGTTCTCGGCCCGGAACTGGTCGAGCATGCCGGCCTTGATCGTGTTGACCGTGCGGTAGCCGGGCGGGTCGGAGAAGCCCGGGTACACGTGCAGGCAGCGGTTGAAGAAGTAGAGGATGTGCTCGGCGTAGAGCTTCTCGGCCTCCTCGTCGGTGTCGGCCACGCAGATGATCTGGGCGAACGCTGGCCCGGTACGGGGAGTCGTCCTTGTCGCCGCGTCCGCGACGCCGCTCCCAGTAGCCGTCGAGCAGCGTCTTGCCGGCCATGTAGCCGCCGAAGGAGAGGTAGGAGTAGTTGTAGTCGTGGTCGAGGCAGAAGTCCCACGTCTCGATCGACCCGCCGCCCGGGATGTAGATCGGCGGATGCGGCTGCTGGATCGGCTGCGGCCAGCAGTTGACGTAGCGCAGCTGGTTGTACTTGCCGTCGAAGGCGAACGGCTCGGGCTCGTGCCCACGCCTTCATGATCAGCTCGTGCGCCTCGCGGTACTTGTCGCGGGTCAGCGCCGGGATCTGGCCGTAGCAGAAGTTCGTGTCCATCGGCGTGCCGACCGGGAAGCCGGCGACGAGCCGGCCGCCGCGAGATGCAGTCGAGCATCGCGAACTCCTCGGCCACACGGATCGGCGGGTTGTACAGCGCGATCGAGTTGCCGATCACGCAGATCGCCGCGTTGACTCGTGCGCCGCGCCAGGCCGGCGGCGATGATGTTCGGGCTCGGCATGATGCCGTAGCCGTTCTGGTGGTGCTCGTTGACGCCGATGCCGTCGAAGCCGACGGACGTCGGCGTACTCGAGCTGATCCATGTACTCGTTGTAGACCGCGTTGCGCCCGCTCGGGTCGAACAGCGAGCTCGGGATGTCGACCCAGACCGAGCGTTCGGTGTCCCGGAAGTCATCCGGCAGATCGGGCCACGGCATGAGGTTGAACCAGGTGAACTTCACAGGTTGCACCGTACAACTGCCCGCGGCGAGGCTACCGAGATCGACATCCCCGATCAGACCGGCAGGCTCGCCGTCGTCACAGGAGCGAACAGCGGCATCGGGCTCGAGGCGGCGCGTCGCCTCGCGATGGCAGGCGCCGAGGTCGTCCTCGCAGTGCGCACCATCGCGAAGGGCACCGACGCGGCGGACGACATCAAAGGGACCGCGCCCGAGGCAGCCGTGAGCGTGCGCGCGCTCGACCTCGCGAGCCTCGCCTCCGTGGAGGAGTTCGCGGGTGCGATGACCGCCGAGGGCCGACCGATCGACCTCCTCGTCAACAACGCGGGCGTGATGGCGGTACCGAAGCGACATGTGACGAGTGACGGGTTCGAGCTGCAGCTCGGCACCAACCACCTCGGACACTTCGCGCTGACGGGACGCCTGCTCCCTCTTCTGCGCGCCGCAACCTCGCCGCGGGTCACGACGATCAGCAGCATCGCCCACCGCATGGGCTCGATTCACTTCGACGATCTGCAGCTCGAGCGCGGCTACCACGCGTGGACTGCGTACTCACAGTCGAAGCTGGCGAACCTCTTGTTCGCGCAGGAGCTCCAGCGACTGAGCGAGGCGAACGGCTGGGGGATCCTCAGCGATGCCGCTCATCCCGGCTCGACACGGACGAACCTGCAGACCAGCGGCCCAACGCTCGGCGGGGAGGGCAGCCTGCGCAGCACGCTGATCGAGCTGCCCATGCGACTTCCCGGTGTGGCACAAGATGCAGCGCAGGGTGCGCTCCCCACGCTCTACGCAGCAACGAACCTCGACGCGGTCGGGGCCGGCTACTACGGGCCGTCTGGCTTCCTCGAGATGACCGGCAGCGGCGTGACCAAGGCGCGGCGCTCGAAGGGCGCTCAGGATCCTGCTGCGGCAGCGCTGCTCTGGTCGATGTCCGAAGGGCTCACCGGCGTCACGTATCCGTCGAGCGCGGCGGCCTGATGGCACAGAACGTGCTCGGCGGCGAGCTCGAGCCGTGCTCCCTCGACCCACTCACCGGCTTCTACCGCAACGGCTGCTGCGACACCGGCGGTGACGATCTCGGCGTGCATGTCGTGTGCGTGCGCGTCACCGAGGAGTTCCTGGCCTTCAGCAAGGCCGCCGGCAACGACCTCTCGACGCCACAGCCTGCGTTCGGGTTCGCGGGATTGCAGCCGAACGACCAATGGTGCGTGTGCGCGGATCGCTGGGTCGAGGCGTTCGATGCGGGCGCCGCGCCGCGGGTGGTGCTGTCGGCGACGCATGCCCGCGCGCTCGAGTGGATCACGCTCGACGACCTGCGCCTCCACGAAGCTCGCCCCTGACGATGGCGGAGGCCCACGAGGTCGACGCGCGCAGCTCTGAAGCCGTCGCCGGAGCGGTCCGGACGTGGCTCGAGCACATCTACGGAGCGCGTGTGTATGGGGTCGAGCCGGCGCGCTCCAACAGCGCAGGGCGGGCAACCCTGATCCATCTCGTGCGCTTCGCGGGCCCCAACCTTCCGAGCGAGTGGACCGAACCGCTCGTGGTGCGCATCCACCAATCAGCGCGCGAAGCAGACGCGAGCGCCCGCGAGGCCGCGATCCAAGAGTGGTGTGCCGAGCGTGGATACCCCGCACCACGCGTCCTGGCGCTCTTCGCCCCGGGTGAGCTGATCCCCCTCCCTGTCCAGATCATGGAGCGCGCACGGGGCGTCGCGATGCTCGACGCCGGGAAGCACGCACCGTGGAAGGCCGCGCAGATGATCGACCGGTTGGGAGCTCTCCAATGTCGACTGCACGAGCTGCCCGTCGACGGATGGCCGGAGGGAGGAGCACCCCGTCTCGCGGAACGTCGCTTGGGTCTCGTCCGGCGAGTCGTCGCGACCACCCGCGACGCCGAGCTCACCGATGCACTCGACCGCGTCGAACCACTGCTCCCGTCGCTCGAAACGGGACCCGTCGTGCCATGCCACGGCGACTTCCACCCTCTGAACGTGCTCGTTGCCGATCGAACGGCGACGGTCATCGATTGGACGGACTCTGCTCTGGGCGATCGCCACGGTGACGTCGCGCGCACCGCCTGGCTGCTGCGCACCGGGGGTGGGCCGCCCGCGCCCGATCCTGTGAAGCGCGCCGCGATGTCCCTTGCCCTCGGACGGCTCGCCGATCGGTATCTCCGCGCCCAGCAGCGCGCGCAGCCTCTGGATCCGGTCCGTGTGCGTCAGTGGGAGGCGCTGCACATCCTGCACGCGTGGGCCAGCGCGACAGAGTCGGAGGACGGGTCAGTCTTGTTGCCGACGCTCAAGGCGAGCTTTGCGGCAGCGATCGCCTGATCTACGCCCGAGGGGCGAAGACGCAGAACTCGTTGCCTTCGGGATCAGCGAGCACGTCCCACCATCGGTCGTCGCCTCTCGCGAGCACAACAGTCGCGCCCAGAGCGACCAGCTCGTCGACGTCACCCCACACATCGATGTGCATTCGGTTCTTCAGGACCTTGTGCTCGGGCACGGGGATCACCCAGATGAGGGGCCCGGCTCCGCCCGGATCGACGATCGGCACCGACTTCTCGCGCGGGCGCACCTCCCCTGGCTCGAGGTGACGCTCGTAGCCGAGCGCCGCGCACCACCAATCCGAGAGCGATTGATGATCAGCGGCGTCGAGGCAGAGGTCCTTGAACCGAGCAGTCACCGGATCACGGTATCGCCGGTCTCGTGCGCCCTACCCTGAGTCCATGCGCCGCGTGGCCATCGCCGCCCTCCTCACGCTCGTGACGTCCGCGGGCTGCAAGACGAGCGGCGCCACGCAACAGGAAGACAAGACGCAGCAGCGATTCGACTGCACGGCCGCGAACCTCGCCGGCGCGGGAAGCGGCACCACGATCAAGTGCTGAGGCGAGCACCCATGAGTAGCGTCGCCCCATGAAGTACGGACTCGCCTTCGTCAACACCATGCAGTGGACCAAGGGTCCTGGCGCGATCGAGCTCGCTCGTGCGGCCGACGACGCAGGGTTCGAGTCCTTGTGGACCGTCGAGCATGTCGTCTACCCGGACGACTACAGCTCGCCCTATCCGTACAGCCCCGACGGCAAGATGCCGGCGCAGGCGTCGACGCCGATCCCCGATCCGCTCATCTGGCTCGCGTTCGTGGCGTCGGTGACGACGTCGATCCGGTTGGCGACCGGCATCCTGATCCTCCCCGAACGAAACCCCGTGGTGCTCGCCAAGGAGCTCGCGACGCTCGACGAGCTGTCGGCCGGACGCGTCGAGCTCGGCATCGGCGTCGGCTGGCTCCGCGAGGAGTTCGACGCGCTCGGCATCCCTTGGGAGCGCCGCGGCGCGCGCACTGACGAGTACGTCGCCGCCATCCGCGCGCTCTGGGCATCCGACGGAGCGAGCTTCGAGGGCGACTTCGCTTCGTTCACCCGGGTGTCGTCGAACCCGAAGCCACCCCAGGGGCAGATCCCGATCGTGATCGGCGGCCACTCGCGCGTCGCTGCCGAACGCGCCGGGCGGCTCGGCGACGGCTTCTTCCCCGGCAAGGGCTCCCCCGCCGAGCTGCGCGAGATGATCGACATCGTGCGCCAGACCGCCGCCGCGCACGACCGCGACCCGGAGGCGATCTCCGTCACCGCAGGCAGCGCGGCAATCTTCGGTGACGACCCGGTGGGCGCGGCCCAGGAGCTCGCCGAGCTCGGGGTCGGCCGGGTCATCGTGCCCGCCTTCTTGCTCCGCAAGCCCTCTGAGCGCGACGCAATGGAGGCGTTCGCCGAACGAGTGATCAAGCCGACCGCGTCGATCGGCTGAGGTCCCCGTTGCCGGGCCCAAACCGGTGTCTGTAGTCTGCAAGCATCTCGACAAGGGGGAACTCAAGATGTCGGACAAGCCTTCCTACCTCGGCCTTTTGAACGCTGTCGCGAACGGTGAGAGCCAAGCCGAGTGCTACCTGAACGCATGGGCCGCAGTCACTCCCGACGACGGAGTGCGACAGGTGATCTCGACTGTCGCCCTTCGTGAGGGCGAGCACGGCAAGGCATTCGCGAAGCGGCTCTGCGAGCTCGGCTACACGGTGCTCCCGCGCGAGGATCCCAAGCTCGACGACAAGATGGCCATCGCCGGGTCGAAGTCGCTGACCGACCGCGAGAAGTTCGAGAAGCTCGGCTTCTCCCGCGCTCGGGACGAGTCGGCCCCTGACATCTTCTCGAAGTTCTTCGACGACAAGTCGATCGACATCCAGACCGGGGCGCTGCTCGGTCGTTACATCGCGGAGGAGCGCGACAGCGATCGACTCCTGCACGGGTGCTACGACCAGCTGTGTGCCGCCGAGAACGGCCACGCGACGAGCGACGGCAACGGCGACGTGGGCGCGCGGCTCGACCGCATCGAGGATCTGCTCGAGAAGCTGGTCTCCAAGAAGCGCTAGCGCCGGGCGATCAGGCGAGCGCCCTGATCTCGTCGTTGGCGTCGCGCAGCCGCGACGAGAGATCGCGCGCGAGGTTCGCGAAGAGCACCGATCGCACGTGAGGCACGCGCTCCTCGAGGGCGGTCAGGCTCGCTTCGGTCAGTCGCTTCACCACCACCGTCGTGTCGGCGACGATCGTGGTGGAGCGCGGTCGCCCGTCGATGAACGCCATCTCGCCGAACGTCGAACCGACCCCCAGCGTTGCGACACGCTGGCGCTCGTCGCCCTTGCAGATCCACACGCTCAACGAGCCGGCCACGACTGAGTAGATGCCATCGGCGGGATCCCCCTCCGCGAAGACCTCGCGCCCGGGCTCGATCGTGCACACCTCGGCGATCTCGTCGACGGCCAGGCGAGCATCGGCGTCGAGACCCGCGAAGAGCTGCTGCGCGGCGAACTCACCTGAGTCGGCCTCCCTCTCCACCTCGTCCATGTCTCGCATGAGCGAGTCCTCGCACCACTCGAGCGCTTCGTCGAGGCTGGCGAACATCGCCTCGGTCTGCGCTCCGGGAAGTGCGGACGCGATCATCTCGACGCCCTGCGCCGCCGCGAGGTCTCGCAGCGCGGCGAGCACCTCCCGCGCGCCGGTGTCGATAGTCGTGACGCGCCGGCCGTCGAGGATCACGTAGTCGAGGTCGGGCAAGACCTCGCAAACCGCCCGCGAGACGACCTCGGCCGACGCGAAGAACAGCTCTCCCTGCAGCTCCGCGACGCCGATCCGCGACCCGTGGTCTCGAAGCCACGCCATCGCGGACATCGGACGGCGACGCTTCGAATGGACGACGTCACCGCGGAACTGCCTCCGCACCGCGTTGAGCCCCGCCTCGTGCGCCTGGTGCAGCTGAAGACGGAACCGACCGGCGAGCTCCTCGCACGCGGCGATCCCCCTCACGCTGTTGCCCCGTCGATCGATCGGCGGCGAGAAGACCGCGAACCCGAGCTGTCCGGGAGCGACAGCGAGGATGCCGCCCGACACGCCGCTCTTCGCTGGGAGCCCGACGCGGTACATCCACTCGCCCGAGAAGTCGTACATGCCGCACGTCGTCATCACACTCAGCACCCTGACCGCGGTGGCCTCGCTCAACGCCCGCTCGCCGGTCACCGGGTTGACCCCGCCGTTGGCGAGCGTCGCCGCCATGACCGCGAGGTCCTCAGCGGTCACGAGGATCGAGCACTGGCGGAAGTACAGGTCGAGCACGTCCTCCACGTCGGTCGGCAGCATGTCGAACGCTCGCATGAAGTACGCGATCGCCCGATTGCGATCACCCGTGGCCTGTTCGGAAGCGAAAGTGCGCTCGTCGACCCGGACTGGATGGCCGACGAACCGCTCAAAGCCCTCCCTGAGGTAGGTCCACTTCTCCTCGCGGTCGCTGCCCGGCACCATGCTCGTGGCGACGATGGCGCCCGCGTTCACCATCGGGTTGTGGGCGCGTCGTGACTCCTCCTCGACGGCGATCGAGTTGAACGGGTCGCCGGTCGGCTCGACGCCGACGCGTCGAGCGACCGCGTCCGGGCCGTGCGCGTCGACGACCAACCCGAAGACGAAGGGCTTCGACACCGACTGGATCGTGAAGGCGCGGTCGGAGTCGCCCGACGAATAGCTATGCCCGTCCATCGTGATGAGCGCCATCCCGAACCACCTCGGGTCGGCCTCGGCGAGGACGGGGATGTACGTCGCAGGGAGGCCATCGTCGATCGCGGCCACGCGCTCGGTCATGGACGCAAGCACCCGAGCCAGGGGGAGGTCCGCCACAGTGTGCAGATCCTGCCCCACCGAGATTTCGCTCTCTTGAACGCCATCTGGCACTCATCTTGCATGCTGTGCGGATGACAGCTCCTGGCCCCGCATGCGACCTCTGCGAGTTCGGCGAGGACCCGGGCACGGTGTTCGCGTTCGACTCGTCAGCGGTCATCGCGTCCGCCGCCGAGCCCGTGACCGCGGTGCGCGTTGTGTCCCGTCATCACGTGCGAGAGCCGTTCGAGCTGCTCGGGCTCGATCGCAGGCGCTTCTGGGAGGAGGCACTCCTCGCCGCGCGAGCACTGCGAGATGTGACTGGTGCACCGCGCATCTCCTACGAGATCTCGGGTGCTTCAGCGACACACGTGGAGCTCCACCTCCGCGCCGAGGAGCCCGATCCATCCCGAGCCCCCACTCGGGCCGAGCTCGCATCGACGATCCAACGCCTCACGGACCCGCGGATCGAGCAGTCCGTCGTCAGCGACGTCCCCGCGGTCTACGACGAGATGTCGGAGTGGTGGGACGAGCACGCCGAGGATGGCTTCTACAACGCGCACTACGACCGTCCCGCGGTGCTCGAGCTCTGCGGTGATGTCGGCGGACTGCGGCTCGCCGACATCGGATGCGGGTCGGGCCTCTACCTCACCGAGCTCATCGGGCGGGGGGCTGATGTCGTCGGCGTCGACGGGAGCGCAGAGCAGCTCGGGCGTGCCCGCGCCCGCGTGGGCGCCGACGTCGAGCTCGTCGAGCACGACCTCGAACGTCCGCTGACGATGTTCGACGACGAGTCCTTCGACGGCGCCCTGATGCCACTCGTGTACCACCACATCGACAACCGGGCGGGCCTGCTGTCGGAGGTCTGCCGCGTGCTCCGGCCCGGCGGGTGGCTGGTGCTGTCGACGAGCCACCCGACGTCCGACTGGCTGCAGTCGGGAGGCAGCTACTTCACGGTCGAGCGCGTCGACGCGTTCTTCGACGGGCTCGGCGGACTGTGGCGGGTGCCGTTCTGGCGGATCCCGATGGGCGTCCTCCTCGACGAGGTGCTGGGCTCAGGACTCGTGCTCGATCGTCTGGTCGAACCGGTCCCGCCCGCCGACCGGGCGGCGGTCAGCCCCCGCATGCACCGACGACTGAACCTCGAGCCCGCCTTCGTCGCGCTCCGAGCCCGCCGACCTGCTTAGGTCGGCCGAGGCGCCTTTGGTACCTTGCCAAGGTGCCGGGGGGTCGGGGGGTTCGGTGGCGCGCGATCGTCGCGTCGGGCCTTGCGCTGACCGCGTTCGTCCTCACGTCGTGCTGGCGGCGGCAGTAACACCGCCGGCGACAACATCATCGAAGCGGGCCAGGTCAACATCCAGCTGCCCGACGGCTACACGCTGACCAAGCCTGGCGAGCAAGTGGCCGCGCCGTCGTCGAGCGCGGCAGCGGGAGGGCAAGCGGGCGCCCCGGTCGGCGAAGTGGCGGCAGGGGCCGCGTCGGGAGCCGCGACGACCGCCGCGCCGAGCGACACGATCCCCCTCGCGCAGCAAGATCCGGTCACCAAGTTCTTCACCGCGTTCGGCACGTTCCGCTCGTGCTTGAAGAACCAGGGCCTCTCGTTCCTCGGAGTGCCTGATGCGAACAAGCCAGACTCGCCGACGAACGACCCGGCCTACATCAAAGGCCTCCAGACCTGCGCCGCGCAGAGCAACATCGTGCAGGCGTTGCAGGAGATGCAGACCGCCCAGAACGACCTGACGCCCGACCAGATCGAGGCGCAGAACAAGCAGTACCTCGCATGGCGCGACTGCATGATCGAGCACGGGTGGAAGGTGCCCGAGCCGAAGCCGGACTCGAAGGGCCGTCTGCTTTCGTTCTCGGCGGACAGCAGCGGACCACAGATCGAGCCCCCTGCCGGGCAGACGGGTGACATGTTCGACAGCAGCGACTTCGCGGACTGCGCGAAGCAATCACAGGCGGACACCGGAGCGTCGGGCGGCGGATGAGCTCATCGAGGAAGAAGTGGATCGGCGCGGCTCTCGCTGTCGCGCTCGTGGTCGTGGGTGCGGTCGTCTTCACCTCACGCGACAAGGGCAGCGCGTCCGACAAGGACCTGGTCATCACCGCGGCGGTGAAGCGCCAGACGCTGCAAGACAAAGTCACGCTGAGCGGCACGCTCGGCCGAGTGGAGCAGCGCAAGGTCAACGCCCCGACTGAGGGGCGCATCAGCCGCACCTATCTGGACGACGGCGCCGACGTGCAGCCCGGCCAGGCGATCCTTGCCATCGACGGTCGCGACGCCGTGGCCGAGCCCGGCGACTTCCCCTTCTACCGACCGCTCGACGTCGGGGCGCAGGGCCCCGACGTGAAGCAGCTCGAGCAGATCCTCTCCACCGCGGGGTACAACCCCGGCCCGATCGACGAGCTCTACACCGAACAGACACGGTTCGCGCTCGCGCAGTGGCAGGCCGATCACAACTATCCCGGTGCGAGCTCGCGCACGGCCAAGACCGTCACGGTGAGCCTGCAGCCCAACGGCAACGGCTACAAGATCGGCGCGCAGAACACCGCCGCGGTGACGATCGGCCCGGATCTCGGCACGCCGTCGGGTCCGGTCGGACGGTCCCACCCCCGCCAGAGTGGCGGCGGGCTTCCCCGCCTCTCGATCCGGGCACTCAGTCAGAAGACGCAGGAGGGCACGCCCGCGCAGTTCGTCGTCGAGGTCGACCGGGACATCACGCAACCCATCGACTTCACGGTGAACCTCACTGGCACGGCGTCCGACGCCGACGTCGTCGCTCCGAAAGGCAAGATCACCTTTCCCGCCGGCGCACGGCAGTTGCCGCTCAGCATCCCGACGGTCGCCGACGGTGTCGCGGAAAGCGACGAAGATCTCACCGTCAACCTCGTCGATGGTGACACCTATGACCTCGGCGACTCCCCCGCCGCGACGACCTTGATCACCTCACCGAACGACCTCCCCGAGATCACCATCACGGCGGGGGGCACGGTCGTCGAAGGGGGGAAGTTCACGCTCGCAGTGAGCGGTGGCGACGCGGGTGGCGACGTGCAGGTCGCACTTCAGATCAGCGGCACCGCGACGGCCGGCATCGACTACAACCCGATCACGCCAGTCGTCACGCTGAACAGCGCGTCGAGCGCCACGTTCGACGTGCAGACGCTCACCGACTCGATCATCGAGCCCGACGAGACGATCATCGTGAGCATCGCGCAGTCCCCCAACTACAAGGTGGGCAAGATCTCGACCGCGGTCATCACCATCCAGGGCGCCACGGGTGATGCGGCCAAGCCCATGCTCACGCTGTCGCCGCTGACGACGAGCGTGACCGAAGGCAGCCCGATCAACTTCAGCCTGAGCGCGAACAGCGCCGTCGCCGCCGACGTCGAGCTGATCCTGCAGTTCAGCGGCACCGCATCCGACGGCATCGACTACCTGCGTCCGGCGGGACGCCTCGTGCTTCCGGCTGGGCAGTCGTCGATGCAGATATCGGTGCCCACCGTGCAGGACGACCTCGTCGAACCCGACGAGGTCGTCTCAGTCGCGCTCGCGCCCAGCAACACCTATGCGGTCGGCAACCCGTCGGGCGGCACGGTCACGATCCAGTCGGATGACCTGCCCGAGCTGCAGCTCGTCGGCGGCACCGTACGCGTGCTCGGGGGATCAGCATCACGACTCGCGATCGTCGCCGACCAGGCGCCCTCGCAGGACACCACGGTGAACTACTCGGTGCAGGGCAGCGCACAGCCGGGCCAGGACTTCCAACCGCTCGCGGGCACAGTCGTGCTCCACAAGGGCCAGACGGTGGCGGGCATCGCAGTGCTCACGGTCAACGAGGACGTCACGTTCAAGCCGACCGACATGATCGTCGGAAAGTGGCCGACCCGGCTCGGCCAGATGATCGTCGACGAAGGGCAGTTCGTGCCATCCGGCACCGCGCTGTTCTCACTGACCGACTCGGGCTTCACCGTGACCTTGAAGGCGACCGCATCAGACCGTACGAAGCTGCAGATCGCGCAGCAGGTCACCGCAACGCTCGTGGGTGGCACCGAGACGGCGCAGGGAACGATCTCGCAGCTCGACGACAACGCGACGGTCAAGGCAGACACCGGTGAGCAGAGCTACGAAGGGAAGGTCGAGCTGCAAGGCGATCTCGGAGGGGCCGACGGCGCCCTCGTCACGCTCGACGTGGTGATCCAGGAGAAGACCGACGTGCTCACCGTGCCGATTGCGGCCGTCAAGCAGAACGGCCAGGGCGAGGACGTCGTGCGCGTCATCGACCTCGACCATGGCGGCAAGATCACCGAGACGCCCGTCACGACCGGCTTGAGCGAAGGCAGCTTCATCGAAGTCACCCAAGGGCTGAAGGGCGACGAGGTCGTGGTCGTCGAAGTCGACACGCCCAAGCCGTGATCTGATGAGCGCGTCCTGATGACCGCGCTCTTGGAGCTCGAGGGTGTCACGCGGACCTACGGGGTCGAGGTGTTGGTGCACGCGCTGCGCGACGTGTCGCTCACCATCTCCGCGGGCGACTACGTCTCGATCGTCGGTCCGTCCGGGTCGGGCAAGTCGACGATGCTCGGCCTGCTCGGGTGCCTCGACCTCCCCAGCGAGGGAGTCATCCGGGTCGGCGGTGTGGATGTCACGACGCTCGACGACGCGAACCGCTCGAAGCTGCGCGGGCAGTCGATCGGCTTCGTGTTCCAACAGTTCCATCTCATCCCCCACCTGACCGCCCTCGGAAACGTCGAGACCGCCCTCCTGTACCGAGACATCCGCCCGTCAGTGAGGCGGGACCGCGCTCTGCAGGCGCTTGAGCGCGTCGGGCTCGGCCCGCGCTCGCACCACCGTCCCGTGCAGATGTCGGGTGGCGAGCAGCAGCGCGTCGCGATCGCACGCGCGATCGTCACTGACCCGCTGATGGTGCTCGCCGACGAACCCACCGGTGCGCTCGACTCGACGAACGCGGCAAACGTCATGGAGATCTTCCGCGACCTGCAGTCGCCGGAGCGCGCCGTCGTGATCGTCACGCACGATCTCGGCGTTGCCGCCACCGCCCACCGCAAGATCTCGATGCGGGACGGCCAGATCGTCGGGGACGAGTCGTGAGCGGGTTCAGGGACCTGCTGGGCGTCGCATGGGCGGGTCTCACCGCCCGCGTCATCCGCACGTTCCTGATCATGCTGGGGCCGATCGTCGGCGTCGCCGCGATGGTCGGTGCGGTTGGCCTGACCGAGAGCGCGAAGGGCGACCTGAAAGAGAAGCTGTCACAGCTCGGCACCAGCTTGATCGTCGCGAAGGCGGGCGGCGCGTTCGGGGATCAGAACCCCACGCTCCCCGACGACGTCGTCGACCGAGTGCAACGCGTGGGATCGGTCACAGGAGCGTCGGCGGTGGCCGAGATCAACGGCGTCGTGTCGATCCCGTACCAAGGCGCTGCCGACTACTTCCAGGCGTTCCCGGTCCCGGTGCTCGCTGCCGACGTGAACCTCCCTCGGGTGCTGCAGGTGCCGGTGGTCGAGGGCCGCTGGTTCGGCCAGGCTGACCTCGGCGCGAAGATCCACGCGGCCGTCATCGGCAAACAGCTCGCGGCGGCAGTACGGCTACCTACCTGGCGAAGTGCGCACGATTCGGTTGAACGGGCTCGACTACGGGGTCGTCGGGGTGCTCGGTGACGTCGACCTCGACCCGGGACTGAGCAATGCGGTCTTCATCACGCTCGACTCGGCCAAGGCTGACTTCGGAGCGAAGGGCGACCCGACGAAGGTGTACATCCGCAGCGAGGACGGCAAGACACCACAGACCGCCGTGTTGATCCCGACGGCCATCGCTCTCGGCGGCACCGACGAGGTCGCCGTCGACGTTCCGAGCGATGCGTTGAAGGCAAGCGCTCAGGCAGACAAGACATTGCAGCAGACCGCGCTGTTCGCCGGCTTGCTCGCGCTCGCGGTCGGCGGTCTCGGCATCGCGAACGTGATGTCGATCTCGGTGATCCAGCGGTCATCTGAGATCGGCATTCGCCGCGCGTTGGGACACACGCGCAGCACGATCGCATCACAGTTCCTTCTCGAAGCGATCTTCGTCGGTCTCTTCGGTGGTCTCCTCGGGGCCGCGCTCGGCGTTGCGATCGTGCGATTGATCTCGAAGCTCGCGGGCTGGGTGGTCGTCATCGACTATGGGCGCATGCCCCTCTGGATCGGACTCGCCGTCGCGGTTTCTGTGGTCGCGGGGCTGTACCCCTCGGTGAAAGCCGCGCGACTCGAGCCTCTGGAGACACTGCGTCTCGGCTGACGGAACAATCGTCGGCAATCAGTGGTGTCGTCACCGTCACTTTCTTGAAGAGCGCAAGCATTGCCACGTACTCTCGCAATCGGTGCCTCCATCGCACCCACCACACCGGGGGCTCCGCAGTGGGTCGCCGCTCACCCCACCCCAACGGGCGGCGACCCACAAACCCGGTGTGCTTTGCTGCAGCGATGGACGCGCTCGACCGCGATCGCCCTCCGACGTTCCACCGGCAGGCTGGTCGCGCCCGCACCAACGGCCGAACAGCTGTCGACATTGCTCGATGCTGCCGCCAGCGCGCCTGACCACGGATCGCTGAAACCCTGGCGGTTCTTCGTCCTCGAGGGCGAGGCAAAGGACGACTTCGGAGCCGTGCTCGCCGACGCGTATGTCCAGCGGTGTCGCGCAGAAGGTGTCGACCCGATCCCAGCGAAGCTCGACAAGGAGCGCACGAAGCTCGGCCGCGCGCCGATGGTGATCGTGGTCGCCATCGAGCCAGTCCCCGGCGCGATCCCCACCATCGAGCAAGTGAGCGCCGGAGCGTCCGCGGTGCAGAACCTGTTGCTCGCGGCCACCGCGCTCGGCATCGGCTCGATGTGGCGCACAGGTGAGCCTTGCTATGACCCGATGGTGCGCAGCGCGCTCGCGCTCTCCGAGACCGCGTTGATCCTCGCCTTCGTTTACCTCGGCACGGCCTCGGATGACTCGCTCACCCAACCCCGACCAGCTCGCACGGCCGAAGGCGTCATCCGAGTCAGTCGAGGTGCGCGACCTCGTTGAACGTGCGCAGCACCGGGCCACGTCGACCGATCACGATGCGAGTGATCGACGCTGGGTCGAGATGCGTGCGCCACGCGAGCTCAGGTCCGACTCCGAGCGCCCACGCGACCGCCGCCTTGATCGGCGAGACGTGGCTCACGACGACGACCGTCACCTCGCGGGCTTGCTCGCAGAGGTCGTCACACGCCGCGTGCACTCGCCGCGTGAGCGCAGCGTTCGATTCTCCGCCGGGGGGCGCGAAGTCCGGGTCGGCCCGCCACTGCTCCCATATCGCCTCGGGCACGTCCGTCGCGGGTACCCCGTCGAACTCGCCGTAATCGAGCTCGGTCCAACGCTCGTCGACTTCGACCGGCAGCCCGAATCCCTCTGCGGTCTCCCACGCGCGACGCAACGGGCTCGACACCACTCGGGTCACCGGCCCCACGGCGCGCGACCACGCGACCCGCCTGTTCGATGCCGAGAAGATCGAGCGGAGGATCGTGACGTCCGAGCAGCAGGCCCGCGGCGTTCGCGGCGGTGCGGCCGTGGCGCACGACGACGAGCACAGGTCAGTGACGAACCACGATGCGGCCACACGGCTCGCAGTACACGATCGCGTCGGGCGGCTCACGCCGGATTCGCTCGCACTCCATCGCCGCGAGCGTCGTGTGGCATCCGGTGCACGTCGTGCCGATGAGCTCGCTGACGGCAACGCCATCCATGCGCGAACGCAGACGGTCGTATTCCGCGAGCACCTGCGCTGAGAGCGCCGATGCCTCCGACGTGCGCTGCGACTCCACCGAGGCGACCTCTCCGACGATCTCGGCCTCGGCGGCATCGACCCGCTCCTTGGCCGCGGCGCGCCGGGACTGCAGGTCTTCCTGCTGCTCCGCCAGGCCGGTCAGCTGCGCGGCAACAGGCTCGGCGAGCTCCATGATCTCGAGGAGCTCGTCTTCGAGCGACCGCTGCCGACGTTTGCACGCGTCCGCTTCCTCCATCAATGCCTGCAGCTCGCGTGGATCGTGCCAGCGGACAGCTTGCGGTCGATCTCGGCGCGCTTGCCTTCGATCGACGCGACTTCGTCCTCGAGCCGGCGCTGGCTGCGCGACAGGTCCGTCTGCCGCGTGGAGAGCTTCTCGGCATCTCCGCGGAGATCGGAGAGTGCCGCGTCGAGCACCTCCATGTCCTTGCGCTCGGGGAGATGGGAGTGGCGGTGGTGCAGCTGGTCGAGGTGCGTGTCAGAGCGCTGAAGGGCGAGAAGGTCATCCTGAAGGGTCACGGCGCCACCGTCGTCGGGGGCCCGCCGCCTTGCGGGCTGAGCACCGGGAACTGCACCGTGATCGAAGGATCGTCGCCGGCACCCGTCGGCTCCTGCGAGACCGCGCCTGTGTCAGGCGGAGCCGTCGTCGGCCCACTGCGCGGCTGGACGAGGTTGAAGCGGCCACAGCTCGTCACGACGTAGTTGGTTGGCACGGACGGCACCGGTCGGTTGCGCGGAAGCGTCGTCGTCGTCAGCGCAGGGTCGATCGTCGTGGTCGTGGTCGACGAGGTCGTCGTCGTGCGGCCGGGCCTCGCCGCGCCGCCGCTCGTCGAGGTGGTGCCGCCGCCGAACACCACGCTCGTGGGCGGGTCGTATCCACACTCGACGTAGGGGAGGTACAGGCGCGCCGGACGACGGTCGGACAAGTCAGGCGGATCGCCGAACTGCACTACCGGTTGGCCTTCGAGAGCCTTCGCCATGAACTCATGCCACACCTTCGCAGGATACGAACCACCAGTCACATTGATGCCGCCGACGTTGCGCATCGGTATTCGGCCCTCAGGTGCGCCCATCCACACAGCCGTCACGAGCTGTGGGGTATAGCCGACGAACCACGCGTCAGCGTTGTCCTGCGACGTGCCGGTCTTGCCGGCGACCGGGCGATCGGCGAGAGCGGCTCGCTTGCCTGTGCCGCTCTTCACGACGCCTTGCAGCATCTGCGTCGCGAGACGGGCGACGCCAGGGTCGACGGCCTGTTCCGCCTGCAAGTCGTCGTGCTGGATGATGACATCGCCGCTGCTGTCCAAGATCTTGTCCACGTAGTACGCAGGATGACGCCCCCCATCAGCAGCCAGGACGCCATACGCCGACGCCATCTCCAGAGGCGAGATCTCCTCTGAGCCGATGCTCATCGAGGGGAGCGCATCGAGCTTGGACGTGATCCCCATCCGCCGGGCCGTGTCGATCACGCGGTCGAGACCCACGATGAGCCCGAGTCGCACGAACGCGCAGTTGATCGACAGGGCGATCATCTTCGAGATCGGGCCGACGCCGGCGCCCTCGCTCGCGATCACGTAGTCGGGCTGGCCTCCGGGGAGCGGGAAGCGACAGGGGCTGGTGCCGTCGATGATGTCAGTCGGCCGCACGCCCGCCTCGAGCGCGGCGACGAGCACGAACGTCTTGAAGGACGAGCCCGGTTGCCGAATACCTTGCGTCGCCAGGTTGAACTTCGCGTTCTCGAAGCCCGGGCCGCCGACCATCGCCTTCACGGCGCCCGTCTGAGGGTCGATCGCCACGAGGGCGACCGTGAACTTGCCGCCCGTATCGGGGAGCTGGTCGTTGCGGGCTTGCAGCGCCTCTTGCTGCATCTTCGGGTCGAAGGTCGTGTAGATCTGCAACCCGCCCTTGAAGACGGCGTTGTACCGCTCTTGCGCGGTGTCGCCGAGCCGTACATCGTCGAGAAGCTGCTGCTTCACCTCTTCGACGAAGTAGTCCTCGGGGGGCGGCGAGCTCGACGTCGTCTGAGGCGAGGTCGGGACCGGCGTTGCGTCGATGAGGTCGGCTTGCTCACGCGTCAGCTTCCCGACGTCGACGAGACGGTTGAGCGCCACGCGACGCCGATCGGTGGCGCGCACCGGGAAGCGGAACGGGTCATAGCCGACCGGGTTGCGGATCAGGCCGGCGAGGAACGCGGCTTGCGGGTAGCCGAGCTGACCGACATCCGTACCGAAGTAGAGCTCGGCAGCGGCCTGCACGCCGTACGCGCCGTTTCCGAAGTACACGGTGTTGAGGTAGCGCTCGAGGATCTCGTCCTTCGTCATCGTGCGTTCGAGGCGCACGGCGTAGATTGCCTCTTTGAGCTTGCGGTTGGCATCGCGCTTCGGTGTGAGCAGGGCGTTCTTCACGACCTGCTGCGTGATGGTCGACCCGCCCTGTGTGACCCCGCCGGCGGAGACGTTGGCCAGCAGCGCCCGGATCAGAGACCGAGCGTTGACCCCGCGGTGGTGGTAGAACTCGGCGTCCTCGACCGCGAGCACGGTGTCGATCACCGGTTGCGGCACTTGGGCCAGCGCCACCGGCTTGCGGTTCTCCTCGGCCTTGAGCACCGCCATCACGGAGCCGTCGGCCGCGTACATCACCGACCGCTGCGCGAGCGGGTTCAGCTCCGGCAGCGACGCCGTCTCGACATGGGCGCTCACGAGGTCGGCCGCCTGCGGCAGGATCGCCGCAGTGAGACCTGCCGCGCCGACACCGGCCAGAACGATGACGGAGGTGAGTCGGAGAAGGGTGCCGGGGCGCGCACAGCCCCTCCAAACTACCCGCCGCCCTTGTCTGACTTGGGTCGCGCGTGCGCGACCCGGCGATAACGTGCCTCGATGGGTCAGCACCACGGCTTCCGCTTCGGCATCCAGGCGTCGAGCCCGATGTCGGGCAAGGAGTGGAGCGAGCTCGCCCGTCAGACAGAAGACCTCGGCTACTCGACGCTGACGATGCCCGATCACTTCGGGAACCAGATGGCCCCGGTGCCCGCGCTCATGGCGGCGGCCGCGGTGACGACCACCCTGCGCATCGGTGCCCTCGTTTGGGACAACGACTACAAGCATCCTGTCGTGCTCGCGAAGGAGCTCGCCACGATGGATCTGCTCTCGGATGGTCGTCTCGAGGTCGGCATCGGAGCGGGATGGGAGCGCGCGGACTACGACTGGTCCGGCATCCCCTACGACCCTCCCGGCGTACGCATCGATCGTCTGGAGGAGGGTCTCGCAGTCATCAAGGGCCACTTCGGGCCGGGTCCGTTCTCGTTCACCGGGCAGCACTACACCGTCACCGGGCTCGACGGCCTTCCGAAGCCGGTGCAGTCGCGCGTGCCGATCCTGATCGGAGGCGGCGGCAAACGCGTGCTGTCGATCGCGGCCCGCGAGGCCGACATCGTGGGCATCAACGGCACCATGGCCGCTGGTGCGATCGGGCCTGAGGCGCTTGCATCGATGACACCCGACGCGGTCGACGAGAAGGTCGCGATCGTGAAGCTCGCCGCCGGCCCACGTTTCGCGTCACTCGAGATGAACGTGCGCGCCTTCGTCGTGAGCGTGACCGACGACCGTGAGGGGTTGGCCGCACGCCTCGCGGGAGGCTTCGGGATGACTCCCGACGCCGCGCTGCGCACGCCGTTCGCGCTGGTCGGCACCGTCGAGCAGATCGTCGAGACGTTGCACGAACGGCGAGAGCGCTGGGGGTTCTCCTACGTGATCGTCGGCACCGGCGACGTCGAGCCGTTCGCCCCCGTGGTGACCGCACTCGCCGGCACGTGAACGACGCCCCTCGCGTCGCGTTCGCCGGCGCGGGCTGGATCGCAGCCGTGCACGGTCTCGCCTCGAAGCAGCTCGGCCTTCCGATCAGCCGCGTCGCATCACGGCACCACGAGAAGGCAAAGGAGATGGCGACCCGCATGGGCGCGATCGCCTGCCGCTACGACGAGCTGCCCGGCGACGCGGAGCTCGTCGTCGTGTGCAGCGCGCCTCAGTGCCATGCCGACCACGCGCTGCACGCCATCGGCCGCGGCGCCTCGGTCGTGATCGAGAAGCCGTTGTGCACGACGCTCGCCGCCGCCGATGCACTGGTTGTCGCGGAGCAAGCCGGCGCTCGCATCGGGTACGCAGAGAACCTCGCGTACGCGCCGATCGTGCAGCAGTTCGTCTCCGAGGTCGAGCAGCTCGGAGACCTCCAGCATCTCGAGGTACGTACGGTGCAGAGCCGCCCTACCTGGGAGAATTCCTCACCGAAGACTGGGGTGGCGGCGCGCTCTTCGATCTCGGTGTGCACCCGGTCGCGATCGCGATGCTCGCAGCACGATCACACGTGGTGTCGGTGTCCGCGTTGCTCGAAGGAGCGGACGACCATCCCACGGACGAGCACGCAGTGGTGACCCTTACGTTCGAGCACGGCTTCAACGCGACTGTCGTGTCGAGCTGGCGCGGCGGCGAGGTGCCCGAGTGGAGCGCGCAGGCGGCGAGCGCGACGGGGGTCGTGCGAGCTGAGCTGTTGCCGACGCCACTCCTCGAGCGCAACGGTGACGTGCTCACGCTCCCAACCGTCACGGCACCGATCCCCCAGCTCGAGCAGTACGGCTACGTCGGCCAGCTCGAGGCCTTCCTCGCGGCGTTCGCTGGTGCCACGCCTCCGCTGATGGACGCGCGCTTCGGGCGTGCCGTGCTCGACGTCGTCTGTGCCGCGTACGCATCCGCTGCAGCGGCTGGCTCCGAGGTCGCGGTGCCGTTCACGGGGCCGCGCGATCGCACGCCTCTGCAGCTCTGGCGCGGCTGACCTTCGGCAGTGACGCATCGCCGCGTCGTCGTATCAGGACGAGTCCAGGGCGTGTGGTTCCGCGAAAGCTGTCGCAACCAGGCGGAGATGCTCGATGTCCGAGGCTGGGTCGCGAACCGAAGTGACGGATCCGTCGAGGCCGACATCGACGGAACCCCCGACGCCGTCGATGCGCTCATCGCGTGGATGCGGGTCGGGCCGCCCCGCGCCACCGTGACGACGGTCGAGGTCACGGAGAGCCCGCATCATGGCGACTGGGCCGGGTTCCGGGTACTGTCCCGACCTGCTCCCTGACCAGGAAGATCTCGGGTGTGCCTGAACTTCCCGGATTCTGGGTAGTGCTGATCGACGTGTGTGGCTGCTTCGAGTGGCGCACATGGCGCAAGCAGGGAAAGATGAACACGAGGTAACCCAACCGAGAGGTGTTGCACATGAAGAAGGTGTTCTCGGCGTTCGGTGTTTTGGCCGCCGCCCTTGTCCTTCTGAGTGCTCCAGTGAGCGCTCAGACTCCCGCCGACATCACAGCGACGATCACAGCCGCGCCCTCAGCACCGGCACCGGGCACGAACGTGGTCGTCACGGCGAACTTCACGTCTCCGCAACCGAGCACCGCGGCGTCGGTGAGCATCACGTACGCCGGCGGGGGCGCACCCGCGCTGGTGTCGTTCACGGCAGGGCTGTCGTCCTGCGTGACCGCGAGCACCAGCGTCACCTGCAGCTGGTCGACGCCGGCTCCCAACGTCTCACCGCAGACGCTCGTGATCGAGGTCCCGGTCAGCAGTGGCACGGTCATCTTCAACGCCAACGCCGGAGTTCCGGGCGGAACGCTCGCTTCGAAGGCACAGGCAAGCGTGACCGTCGGTCAGGCAACAACCACCACGGTGGCGGCGACGACCACAGTCGCCGAGACGACGACCGTCGCACCGCCTCCCACCGAGGCAACGACGACCGTCGCACCGACGACGACTGCGGCCGGCACGCTCCCCGCGACCGGTAGCTCGACCCAGGCCCCGCTGTTCGTGGCGATCGCCGCGATCGCCCTCGGTGCCCTCCTCGTGGGTGGCACTCGCCTGCTGCGTTCGCGGAGCTAGCACCCCATCACGTTGACGAAGCCCGGGCCCTCACGGGCCCGGGCTTCGTCGCGTCTCACGCCTGGGTCACGGCGAAGACCCGCCAGTCGCGCGGCACACCCTCCACATGATCTCCCCGGCAGTCGCTGAACGTGATCGCGCTCCCGTAGACGAGGTCACGAACCGTCTGCGAGACGAACACCTCCGCCGGACGAGCGAGAGCGCACACGTGCTCGGCGATCTCGACGGCGAGGCCGCCGACTTCACCATCGGTGGCGTAGCACTCGCCACCGTGGAGACCCGCGCGAGCCCCGACGCCCTTCGATGCCAGGTCCTGGACGATCGCGACCGCGCATCGGATCGCCTGACCGGGCCCGTCGAACGAACCCACGAAGGCGTGCGGGCTTGTGCGCAGGACTCTTCCGCGGAACCGTTTGATGAGCTCGCACGCAGGTCGAGGGTCGATCTGAGATCCATCGGCGAGCATCACGGCGAGGACTGTCGCGAGCACCCGGTTGACCTCGCGCTCTGGGTGCGCGCCCGTCAGGAAGTCCTGGATGTGCGTGGTCATCGCATCGAGCGCGTCTGAGAACCAGATCAGGTGGTCCGCGCTGTCGAGCTCGACGAGGGTGGCGTCGGGTATGCGCTCGGCCATGAACCTCGAGCACTCGAGTGGCGTACGCACGTCCCGAGCCGCGTGCAGCACGAGCGTCGGCGCGCTCACCGTTGGGAGCGCATGTCGCACGTCGATGCTCGTCACAAGCCGGAGGTACGCGGTCGCTGAGGCCGGACTCGCGGAGATCCGCTGATAGCGACCGAACTGCTCTCGCGCAACCGGGTCGTCGCGAGCGCTCGGACACCAATACTTGAGCGCAGAGGGCGACCCCCACCCGGCTTCCAGGGACTCGATTCCCTCGCGCAGCTCTTCCGCGGCGACGCCGAAGAGGTAGTCCTTGTCCCAGAGAACCCGCGGATATCCGCCGTACAGGACGAGTGCCCGGGTTCGCTCCGGATAGGTGGCGGCGAAGAGGATCGCTATGGGCGAGCCTGCGGACACGCCGAGGACAGCCGCACGCTCCGACCCGACAGCGTCGAGCACCACCGCGACGTCCTCCACCCAGTCGTCGAGGTCGACGTGCTCTGGGCGATCCGACAAGCCCGTCCCGCGCTTGTCGAAGAGGATCAGTCGCGAGAACGACGCGAGCTGCCGAACGAGCCGACCCGACCACGCCTCCCACCAGGTCTCGAGATGGGACGTGTAGCCGGGAATGATGATCAGATCCGTCGGTCCGTCGCCGGTCACCTGATAGGCGAGGCTGACGCCGTCCTTCGCCTTCGCGTAGTGCACCCTCGGCATGGCTGCGTCCGAGGATCGGTGGGCCGGCAGCGACACGCTCGCGACCGCCCTGGCGTCGAGCTCAGGCCGTTGCTCGAGGACGGCTGTCTCGAGCGTGCGGAGCGCCGGGCCCGGCTCCACGCCCCATTCGTCGGCAAGTCGCCGGCGAATCGAGGTGCAGGCCTGCAGCGCTTCGGTCTGTCGTCCGTCGCGGTACAGCGCGAGCACGCGTTGGGCCCAGAGCCGCTCGCGGCAGAGGAGCGACGGCCACGAGCCGATCGAGCTCGGGGAGCAGCTCGCGGTGTCGGCCGCATGCCATCTCCGCGTCGATCCGGTCCTCGATCGCGTCCATTCGAGCCTCGTCGAGTCGCGCGGCCTCCGCGTCGACGCTCACACCGCCTCGGACATCGGCCAGCGCGGGGCCGCGCCCAGAGCCCGATCGCCTCCGTGAGCGACGCGGCGGCCGCCCATGGGTCACCGCCGCGGGACTGGCTTCGGGCGCCGTGTGCGTCCTTCAGCCGTTTGCGCACCGCCGCTGCTCGGACCTGCAGCGCCCGACGCGCCCGATCAGCGTCGAGCTTGGGCCAGAGCTCCTCGACGAGCTGGTCGACCCCGACTCCGCGGGCGTGATGGATGACGAGCATCGCGAGGAGTGCGCGCTCCTTCGGGGCGGAGGGCGTGATGTCGACGCCGTCGATCTCCAGGAGGACGGGTCCGAGGATCCCGAACGAGCAGACCACTGCGCGCCAATCTACCGAGGAGCGGTTTGCGGGGTCCCATGAGCGGTTCGTGAGCGCCGGTGAGCGGTCCGTGAGGCCGATGTCGCACTCTCCAAGGCATGCTCAGACGACACCTCTTGCTCCTCGCTTCGGCTCTCGCTGTTCTTGCCGGCCCCCTCGCTCTGGCCACGTCGGCCGGCGCCCACACGATGGGGGACGGCAGCAGGATGAACGACACACGGGGTGGCCCGGGAGCGTTCGTGGAGCTCGTCCGGGCTGCTGTCGCGACCGCACCGTTCCTGCGGTTCGAGAACGCGGCTCCGGGTGGCTACGCGACCCAAGTTGCTGACATCAACGGCATCACCTGCATCGCGGAGCCCGGGCAGGGCGCGATGGGCGTCCACTACCTCTCCGCTCTCGACAACGCGGTCCAAGCCAGCAAGCCCCAAGTGCTCGTGTACGAGCCCGACGGCGCGGGCCACAACCGGCTCGTCGCGCTCGAGTACATCGTCGACCAGGCGACATGGCTCCAAACCCATTCCGGTCCCCCGAAGCTCTTCGGTCAGGAGTTCATGTTCACGCCCGCGTCGAACCGCTTTGGCCTGCCGGCCTACTACTCGCTGCATGCCTGGATCTGGAAGTTCAACCCGAGCGGCACATTCGCGATGTGGAACCCGAACGTCACCTGCCCCTGATCCCGAACGGAGACAAACGTGTCCAACCCTCACTCAACGTCAGCGGGGCGTCGTTCGAGGCGCGCTCACGTGTTCGTCATCGCCGCCTCGGTGAGCGTCGCCGCGCTCGTGTGGACGGGAGCCACGCCCGTCAACGCCGATCCCACTCCCGGCCAGCAGGCGATCCCCATCCACGGAGTCTGGACTGGACGCTCTCCGGGCCCGAACGGTGAGATCGAGACCGGTCAGAACTTCGCGTCCGGCGTGCTCAATGGCACCTTCCAGACGATCGTGAGCGATCAGGAGCCGATCTCGCTGAACGGCTCTTACATCCTCCACCACCACGACGTCATCACCAGCACGACGTTCAAGCACAACAGCGGCACTGCGCGAGTGCCCGACACAATCGACACCGACCTCACGGTGACGGTCGTGGTCGACGACGGGCAATATCGCTCCACCTTCATCGGCAAGTTCTCGAACGGGACCGGGATCTTCGAGGGAGCCGAGGGCTACTACACCGGGGACGGAACGACGGTGACACCGCTTCGCCGCGGCGCCGACCCAGACGTCCTCTACTTCGCCGGCACGATCGGCGGCGAGATCCGGCTCGCACGGCCCGTGCGCTAACGCATGACAGCATGCCGCCGTGCAGATGCTCGTACTCGGAGGAACCTCGTTCGTCGGACGCGCACTTGTCACTGAGGCGCTCGCGGACGGACATCAGGTGGCCGTGTTCAACCGCGGGTTGACCAATCCCGACCTCTTTCCCAACGTCGAAAAGCTGCGGGGTGACCGCACCTCCGATCTCTCGGCGCTCTCCGGTCGCGAGTGGGATGTGGCCGTCGACGTCGCCGGGTACGACCCCGGCATCGTCCGGCGTTCGGTCGACACGCTCGCCAAGAGCGTTGGCCGGTACGTCTTCGTCTCGACCCTCTCGGTGTATGCAGACCACAGCACAACAGAGGCACAGCGGGAGGCCGCCCGGCTGCTCGACATCGGCCACGTCGCCGACGCCAGCGAGCTGTACGGCGCGCGCAAGGCTGGCTGCGAACGTGTCGTGCTCGAGACGTTCGGCCCGCGCGCGACCATCGCCCGGGCGGGGCTCATCGTCGGACCTCACGACCGGACCAACCGCTTCGTCGCCTGGCCGCGCCGGATGGCGGAGGGCGGCTCTGTCCTCGCGCCGGGCAGTCCAGAGGATCCCCTGCAGTTCATCGACGTGCGCGATCTCGCCGTGTGGCTCGTGCGTGCAGCGGTGCTCGGGACGCCTGGCATCTTCAACGTCACCGGGCCGGAGGCTCGGTTCCAGGAGCTGCTCGAAGCCTGCCGCCACAGGGAAGTCGAATCCGAGCTGTTCTGGGTGCCGTCAATCGAGCTCCTCGCCGCGGGCGTCGACCCATGGATGGGCGTGCCGCTCTGGATTGCCGCCACGGGCTGGGAGGCGGCGAATCGCGTCGACATCGCGCTCGCGATGAGCGCCGGCCTGACGCACCGGCCGCTGACCGAGACAATTCGCGGCGCCATGGCTCATCCGGGTGACGACGGAAGTCGAGCCCTCTCGGTGGAGGCAGAGCGCGAGCTGCTGCGCGGCCGCGTTCCGCTGCGCTGAAGGACTCGAACCCCAACCCCTCCTGCTCGCGGACCGAAATGGGGAGCGACTCCCGATGTCGGTGACGATCGGTGAGCGCAGGCTCGTCGTGACATCCCGAGACGAAGGGAACTCACATGAACAATCACAGACACCTCTCGGTGCGCGCCCTCGTGTGCGTCGCGATGCTCGCGGGAACGCTCGCACTCGCGGCGACTGCCGATGCCCAGACGTCGGGAGGAAGCGGCGGCATGGGGAACGGCATGGGCAACATGCCCGGCATGAACGGCATGGCAGCGACGCAAAGCACGAGCATCCGAGGATCGATCTTCGATCTCTTCCGCGCCGCGATCGCGACGGCTCCGTTCCACAGCCTCGATGTCGCTCCGAACGTCGGCGGCTACGTCCACGAGGTCCAGGACATGAAGAACATCACCTGCATCGCCGACCCGACCGTCCCGAGCGTGGGAGCGATGGGCGTGCACTTCTTGAACCCGTCACTCATCGACCTGAGCAACGACCCGAACGTCACCGACACAATCGACGCGAGCAAGCCAGAGCTGCTCGTGTACGAGCCCGATGGACAGGGCCACTTCAAGCTCGTCGCGCTCGAGTACCTCATCCTGCAGGCGGAGTGGAATGCCAACCACACCAGCCCGCCATCGCTGTTCGGGCAGACGTTCATGGCCACCGACGCGAACAACCGCTTCGGCTTGCCGGCCTACTACTCACTCCACGCGTGGATCTGGAAGTTCAACCCCAGCGGCACGTTCGCCATGTGGAACCCGAACGTCCACTGCCCGGTGTCCTGACCCCAGAGCTCAGGCAGTCGCGGGGCCTCTCCTGATCGGCATGAACGTGACGGGGGGCCCCGCACTCTGCAAGAAGTCGAGGATCAGCCGAGCGGTGTCGAGCGGCTTCTCGATGGGGAGAAGATGCGACGCGCCGGGCACGATGGCGAGCTCGCCCGCGGGCAGCGCCTCGTACAGCGCGCACGTGTGATCGAGGCGGATCGCGTCGTCGTCGCCGGCCATCACGAGCGTCGGGCTGGTGATGCGGCCCAAATCGTCGACCGTCAGAGTCGGTTCGGTCGCGAACATCACCTCGGTCTTCTGGAACACCACCGGGAAGTGCTCGCGCCCGTCGGGCGATCGGCGTCCGTAGGCGTCGGCGATCATGTCGACCGCCGGCGAGTCGGGCGCGAGTGGCAGTGCCATGAGGCCCGAGTGGTGGAAGTTCGCCCCGATGGTCACGATCTTTCCGACGAGCTCGCGGTGATCGAGCGTGACGAGCAGCGCGATGTTTCCGCCGTCGCTGAAGCCGACCAGATGCGCGGGGCCACCAACGACGACCTCGAGGACGCCGAGCACTTCGTCCGCCATGTCGGCGTAGTGGAACGGCGCGTCGGTGTCTGCTGTGCGGCCGTGACCTCTCCGATCGAACGCGACGACTCGGTAGTGCTCTGCGAGCGTCGGGCCCACCGTGCCGAGCAGGTCGTCACAGCTCGACAGCCCTCCGTGCAGCAGGAGGACCGTCTCGTCACCGGCGCCTGTTTGCTCGACCCACGTGGCGTGCCCCGCGACATCGACGTATCCGCCCATTCGGCGAGGCTATAGCTCGGCCTCGTTTGCCCAGGTCGGTGCTGAGCAGAATGCACGCGGGCTCCTGAGTCGAGGAGATCAACCCCCGATCAGGATTGCTCCCGCCCTGCGCACACGCCTCGCGAAGCTCCTCGCTCGACTTGGCTCGGGTGGCTCGGCTGGTCGCCAGCCGTCCCAAGGCGTCAGGTCGAGAAGCTCAAACCACAGATCGCGATAGGGGTGTGTGCACTGACGCTCCCACGGTCTTCCCATCGAGGAGGTGTTGAAATGGACGATGGCCGGATCGCCGATGGCAGCGGCCAGGGTTTCCTGAGACTCCGTGACCCAGGCCAGAGAACCGCCGCTCGTGAGATGACCGGCCTGGAGGTTCCAACGGGGACCGACGGGAGTCCAGTGACCGGCGAGGACTGTGTTGAGCGCGCATTGATCGGCGTAGAGAAACCGATGCAGGGCGAGAAGCCGAAGCGCATCTTCGCTGATCCGCTGGGAGCGCCAGAGGCCTACATCAATGACGAGGACACCCGCATTGAAGTATGCGCTGTCTGGGGCGACACCCACCTCCTCCCACGGCAGACCGGCGGGAGCCCCAGCCCAGGGCACGACAGCATCTCGTACGGCACCGAGTACACACCCGTTGAGGTCCGTCTCCCAAAGTTCGTCGAGTGGGCGTCGAACCGCGGAATCCGAGTCGATGTACAGCACGCGCTCGATCTCGTCGGGTAGCAGACTCCCGATTCGCAGTCGGAACAGGGTCGCTGTCGAGAGATAGGACGGGAGCTGGGCGCCATCCAGCGTGCTGGACCTTGCGTCGAGCCAACGGAGGCTGATGGCTTCACCGGCGATCCCGGATATCTGCTCGATCAGAGCGGGCTCGTACGCATCGTGAAGCACGAACACTTGGTGCTCGCGTGTCGCTGATCTCGTGATGCTCGCAATCGCTGCCCCGAGCTGCTTCGCGAACGTGGCGTCCGCAGCGAGGACCAACACAATGGGCGAAGAGGTGCTCATTCTCGCCGCCTCCAGTAGACGCCTTCGCCGTCGATCTCCTGTATGGGTTCAGATATCCCTTCCTGGCGGCGGTAGTCATCGACCGCGGACCGACACGCCTCCCAGCAGCCGTAGTCGTCGACGATCAAGTAGCCACCGGCCGACAGCTTCGGGTACAACGCATGAAGCGCGTCCGAAGTTGACTCATAGAGGTCGCCGTCGAGCCGCAGGATTGCCAGCCGCTCGATCGGCGCTCTCGGCAGAGTGTCAGCGAACCACCCGACCAGAAATTGGACCTGGCTGTCCAACAGGCCGTACCGCTCAAAGTTTCTCTTCACGGTGTCGACGTCGACGGCGAGCACGGCGTCACCCCACCCTGCGCTGAAATCGACCCCCTGGTCAACCTTCTGCTTCCGAGTCTCAGCTGCCGGAAAACCCTCGAACGAATCGGCGACCCACACCGTCCTGTCGGCGATCCCATGGGCAGCGAGGATCGCTCGCATGAAGATCGTCGCGCCGCCCCGCCAGACGCCTGTCTCGATGAGGTCACCGGGCACAGAGTCAGAGATCACGCGTTCAACGCAATCCTGGAGGTTGTCCAACCGCTCTCGGCTGATCATCGTCTCGCCCTCGTAGGATGAACGAGAGCTGGAGGAAACCATGCGGATCCCTCTCGCCCTCAAAGCCGCTTGAAGAGGCGCGAGGACGTGGCGCTTCCAATTCGTTGCGCGGATCTCGATGCTCAGGGACTCAGATCCTGATCGGCGCAGCATGCGCTTCATGAGGTCGAGGTAGAGAGCCGCAGGTTCAGGCGATGACGGCGTGACCACAGCTGACCTCCGAACAGACGCGCCGGGAATGGCGGAGTTGGTCACGCGCGACCTCAGTGCTTCAGAGCCACGGTGAGCGTGTCGAACGCGATCGGTTCGGGCCAGTGAAGCGCGCGACGGAGCCGGGCACGAATCGCCGCCCTTGGTGGCCAGTTGGGAGCACGCTCTTCTCTCGTCTCCGTGAGGGCGCCCAGTCCTGGATAGGTGACCAAGCTGCGTCGGGGCTCGAGCGATTCGCAGACCGACTCGATGACTTCAAGCCCAGCGTCTTCGCAAAGTGCGCGCATCCCGTCGGGGTAGGCACGCCAGCAATCAACCGGAGCTTCATGGTAAGGCCAGCTTGTCGGGTTGATCGTGATGACGTATCCGCTGGGACGACAGACGCGGGCGAGCTCCGGCATCCATCGCCATGGCCTCGGGACGTGCTCGAGCACTTGGGCCGAGAAGACGACATCGAACGACTCCGCGTCGACCGGGAATGACGTACGGTTCAGTCATCTTGTAGTCGACAGCGCCCCCTTCCAGTGCTTCGGCTGCGATGTCCGCTGTCTTCCACTCGAGACCAGGGATCGTGAACGACGACGGCACCCGGTCGGGTCCGATCTCCAACACCGTGCCGTTCGAAAAGTAGTGTCGTGCGTGCGCGTCAAACAGCAGTCGAGCATTGAGATGCACTCGCCTGAGCGTACTTTCGCGGAGCTCACTGACTCCCACAGAACCACCTCCGCCCGACCCGTCCGGGAACGTAGTTGTCGTGGATCGAAACGCGCACCGCGCTCGTTCTCCTCACCGGTGGATCCGTCGCTGGCTCATCGGCTGGCGCGACGGCGTAGCCGGGCGCGAAGACCAGACATGCCTGCGGCGACAACCATCAGCGCGGCGATCGTCTTCGAAAGCCACCCCGCACCCGAAGACGGCATGCTGGCCACTGGCTCACGCGGCCCCGCCTCGAGGTCGTCGGAGGGCAGCCCGAAGTGCTCTGCGTAGATCCGCCTCTTCGCGGCCTGCTCCGCGTCGGACCGTTGCAGGTCGCGACAGAGCCGCCAGGTGATCAGCGCCGCGCCGAGCGGCAACACGACCAGCAGGACACGCAGGGTCACAGTGACCGAGGAGATGGAGGCTCCAAGTCGTTTTGCGATGAGGTCCTGCGAGCCAGCGATCATGAGGACGCCGTAGAAGGCGAGCGCGGCGATGCCAATAGCGGTGCGGACCGGTCGATCACGAGGACGGTCGAGCAGGTGGTGCGCCTCATGGTCATGGGTGACCTTGGCTTCCAAGAACGGCCACACGTAGAGGACCCCGAACGTGACTGCGGGAAGCACCACGCCGGGCCAGAACAGCTCGGAGATCGTGTATCCCAAGAAATGGGTGCGCCACGGCGGGAACAACCGGAGCGCGCCCTCGAGCCAGCCCATGTACCAGTCCGGTTGAGCGGCGGTGGACACGGCGGCGGCCTTGAACGGGCCGTAGAGCCAGACGGGATTGATCTGCACGAGCCCGGCGAGCAGCGCGATGAACGCGGCGACGCCGGCGAATAGCCCTGCAGACCGCAGCGCGTAGGTGGGCCACAGCCGTGAGCCGACGATGTTGTCCTCGGTGCGACCAGGTCCGGCGAACTGGGTGTGCTTCTGGTGCCACAACACCGCGAGGTGGACGCTGAGAAGAGTGGCGATGAGCACGGGTACAAGCAAGACGTGGAGGATGAAGAGCCGGGAGGTGATGTCGTCAGCCGGGAACTCACCACCGAAGACAAGGAACGCGGCCCACGTCCCGACAATCGGTACGGCGAGCGCGATCGAGTACGCGATTCGCAGACCGGTACCGGAGAGCAGGTCGTCGGGGAGGGAGTAGCCGCTGAACCCGTTGAACAGCGCGAGCACGAAGAGCGTGACTCCGACGAGCCAGTTCAGCTCGCGAGGTTTGCGGAACGCTCCAGTGAAGAAGACTCTGCAGAGGTGCGTGATGATGGCAGCGAGGAAGAGCAGCGCCGCCCAGTGATGCATCTGGCGCATGACGAGCCCCGCGCGCACGTCGAAGCTGATCCGCAGAGTCGACTCGTAGGCCTGGGACATCTGCACGCCGCGCAGCGGTGCGTAGGAACCCTGGTAGGTGACGTCTTTGGCGCTCGGGGAGAAGAAGAAGGTGAGGTAGGTGCCGGTGAGCACCAGGATCACGAAGCAATACAGCGCAACCTCGCCCAACATGAAGGACCAGTTGTCGGGGAAGATCTTGTTGAGCGACTTCCGCGCGAAGCCGGACATCCCGAGACGGTCGTCGAACCACGTGACGGCGCGGCGAATCACGGCTCGGTCCTGCTGAGCCAGACGATCACGAGGGCACCGCCGGCGAGGGCGTACAGGGCGCCGGCGAAGGCCCACATCACGACTCCGGCGACTTGCTGGTCGCCGAGCGAGGGATAGCTGCGGTACCACGGGGTGCCCGCGAGCGTGAGCGCAGCGCCGAGCGCAGTGCCCGGAAGTGCAGCGACGAACAGCGCGAGCACAGACGGCGCGGCGACCTGGCCGTCGCCGATCCGGAGCGCCCACCACAACAGACAACCGCCGAAGAGGAGGCTGAGATGCTCGACCCCGTGGAGGGCGTCGTTTGTCACCGCGGCGTCGTAGAGAACAGGAACGTGCCAGGCCCACAGCACCGCGGTGTGAACGACGAGCGCGGGAGCGAGCCACCGCCATGACTGCGGGCCTCGCCCGACCCCGAGCACGAGGAGAGGGGCCGCGATCGTCAGCAACACAACGTGCTGCGTCATGTGCACAGACAGGTTGGTGTCCGCCGCAGCGTCCAGCGGAGGACTGAGCCAGATCACCGTGACCGCGAGTCCGGCGACAAAGGGCCCGCGACGAAGAATGGCTCGGCGACCGTGGAAGGGCGTCGCCGCGGCAGGCGGATCGATGGTGTCAGCCACAAGGGTTCGATCGGAAGACGATGACGAGGCACTCCTCGACGATGATCAGCAGCGCGTTGACGGCCGCGATCAGCAGTCCGAGCTGACCGAGAAACCGATTTCGGCCGGCGTCAGTCGATGAGGCAGGGTCGCCCGACTCTCGTGCGAGCCGAAGGGCAAGCGCGGCTGCAACCGCGGTGACCGCGAGAGCGGCAACGGTTGCGCCGTGCATCACCCAGAGATATCGGGGATGCTCGCAGGACAGCTGCACGACGGTGGTGAGGAGCAGCAGATGGATGATCCACGCGCCGATCCCGCCGAGTAGCGCGAACCACACGGTCACGGCTTCGACGATCGCCGACCACATGCTGTGCGCTCGTCGCGCAGTCTCGGCGTCCGAAGCCATCGGAGGAGCCGTCATCACAAGTGGGGCAACAAGATCAGCGACGCGAACACGAAGATCCACACGGCGTCGACGAAGTGCCAGTAGAGGAAGAACACCTCGGCGCTGGCGTAGCGGCCGGCGTCGTACCGACCGAGCCACGCCTTGAGTTGCACGATGGAGCTCATGGCCAAGCCGACGATCACGTGAGCGGCGTGGAGACCGACGATCGTATAGAAGATCGACGCGTACGCGTTGTCGCGCCATCCGTAGTGCAGCTCGTTGAAATCGAAGATGGTGTAGCCCAAGAACGCGGCGCCCATGACGAAGCTGAGGGCGAGACCGACTTTGCAACGGCCGACTCGACCGCGGCGTAGCGATGCTTCGGCCCAGAAGATCGGAATGCTGCTGGCCCACAGAAAGACGCTGAACGGAATCGCCAGGCGCACATCGGGAAGCTCGACGTTCGGCGGCGGCCACGTGACTGCGGATGCGCGGAGGAAGAAGTACGCAGCGAGGAGAACGGCGAAGATCATCGCCTCGGTGAGGATCAACGCGGCCATCCCCCACACTGCGGTGGAGTAGGTGCGGCGCCGCGTTGCGGGCGCGGCAATCGTGGGGACGGTCATCCGAGGTCCTCTTCCGTGCGCCATGTCCACCACATCGCGCAGGTGACCGCCAGCAGCAGGCCGAAGATCCCGACCAGCTCCGCGCTCACGAGCAAGCCGGCGAAGAACGCGGCGAGGCCCGCGGCAACGCACAACGGCAGGTAGGTCTCCTGCGGGATGTCCAGGTTCCCGTGTGGTCCGGTGTCGATTCCGCTGGTGACCGGCGTTCGCCGAGCGAATGCGCCGTCGACCCCCAACGCAGCGCCGTCGTCGTCAGCGGCGACCGCCTCGGGGATCGGCTGATCTCCCCACATCGGGTGCCTGCTGGTGACAGACGGGATGGTTGCGAAGTTGTACGGCGGAGGTGGTGAGGTGGTGGCCCACTCCAGCGTGTCGCCGGACCACGGGTCCGCTGGCGCCGGCTGACCGCGCCACCAGCTCCAGGCCCAGTTGCCGAGGGTGAGCGCGGCGCCCAATCCGAAGATGGCCGACCCGATGCTGACCATCGCGTTGAGGCCGCCCCATCCGAGGCCGCTGTTGTACGTATAGACGCGGCGTGGCATCCCCAAGAACCCGAGGATGTGCATCGGGAAGAACGTGATGTTGAACCCGACGAACATCACCCAGAAGCTGATCTTGCCGAGACGTTCGCTCAACATGCGTCCGGTCATCTTCGGCATCCAGAAGTAGAGGGCCCCGAAGATCGGGAACACGACCGCGCCGTTGAGGACGTAATGGAAGTGGGCGACGACGAAGTAGCTGTCGGTCACCTGCCAGTCGAACGGCAGCACCGCGACCATGACGCCGGTGATACCTCCCAGAAGGAAGATGAGCAGAAACCCGACAGCGAACAGCATCGCCGTGGTGAGATGGACCCTTCCTTTCCACATGGTGGCGATCCATGCGAAGAACTGGACGCCGCTCGGCAACACGATCACGAAGCTGACACCGGAGAAGAACGCGATCGCCAGCTGTGGCAGCCCGGTGGCGAACATGTGGTGGATCCACACCCCGAAGCTCATGAATCCGATCGTGACGAGGGCGGCAACGATCCACAGGTAGCCGACGATGGCGCGACGGGAGAAGGTCGGGATGATGTGGGAGATCATCCCGGTGGCGGGCACGAAGAGGATGTAGACCTCCGGGTGCCCCCAGAACCAGAACAGGTGTTGGTAGAGCAGCACGCTGCCGCCGAGCGCGGGAACGAAGAACGCAGTGCCGATCAGCCGGTCGAGCTCGAGCAGACCGGCCGCAATCGTCACCGCGGGCACCGCAAAGAGCGCCATGAACGAGAACACCAGCATCGACCAGACGAAGATCGGCATTCGGTTGAACGTCATGCCCGGGGCGCGCAGCTTGAAGATCGTGACGATGAAGTTGATCGCCCCGACGGTGGTGGACACGCCGACGAACACGATGCTGAGCCCCCAGAAGTCGATGTTCATGCCCGGCGAGTACGTCGTCGAGGTCAGGGGCACGTAGGCGAACCAGCCGCCGTCGGGCATCGCGCCAAGGAAGAAGCTGGTGTAGAGGAACAGCCCACCGAACAAGAACACCCAGTAGCTGAACGCGTTGAGCCGGGGAAAGGCCATGTCGCGGGTGCCGAGCTGCAACGGCAACAGGTAATTGCCGAAGCCAGCGAGGACGGGAGTGTTGAACAGGAAGATCATGGTCGTGCCGTGCATGGTGAGCAGCTCGTTGTAGGTGCTCGGTGACAGCACTCCCGCGTTCGGTTGCGCGAGCTGAGCGCGCATCACCAGTGCGGTGACTCCCGCGATCGAAAAGAACACGAAGGCCGTGACGATGTAGCGGATGCCGATCCGCTTGTGGTCGACCGTGGTCAGGAAGCCGAGGAGTCCCGGCGCGTCCTCCCACAGCTCGACAAGGTCCACGTCGTTCGGATCGCCGGCCGAAATCACGGAATGGTCAGTGAGGGTCACTACTTCAACCCCTCGAGGTACGCGACGACCTCGGCGAGCTCGGTGGAGTCGAGCTTGATGGGCGGCATGAGGTTGCCGGGTTTGATCGATTGTGAGTTGGTGATCCAGCGACTCAGGTTCGCGGGCGTGTTGGGCACGGTCAGCGCTCCGATCGACCGCCGTTCGCCGAAGTCGGACAAGTCCGGTCCCACCGTTCCTTGCGCGGAGGTGTTCTTGATGGTGTGACAGCCCGCGCAGCTCTCGCGTTCGAAGACTCGCTGGCCTTGCGCGGCCTGTTCGTCGGTTGGGTTGATCCCCGCGCCGCTGGAGCGACGCGCGAGCCAGCGTGCGAAGTCCTGGGGTGATTCAGCGATCACGACGAAGGCCATGTGCGCGTGTTGCAGTCCGCAAAACTCCGCGCACTGGCCGCGGTAGGTCCCCGCGCTGGTGGCGGTGAGGCGCAGATGATTGGTCTGGCCTGGGATGAGGTCGACCTTCCCGGCGAGCTGAGGCACCCAGAAGCTGTGCACGACATTGTCGGAGCTGAGGGCGATGTCGACCGGACGACCGACCGGTACATGGATCTCGTTCGCGGTGCGGACGCCGCCGTCGGGATAGGTGATGTCCCACCACCACTGCTCCCCGGCAACATGGATGCGCAGCTCGTCGCTCGACGGTTGACGGACGTCCTTGGTGGTCGTCACCGTGACGACGGCCAGAACCGCGAGCACCGCGACGGGCATCAACAGGCCCCCGCCCCAGATGAACAGTCCATCGCTCGGCCCGCGCTTCGGCGCCTGGCCCCGTTCGCGGCGCCGCCCCCGAGCGATCGCCCACAACACCAGCCCCGCAACCAGGACGTACACCGCTGCGGCCAGCCCGAACATCAGCCACCACAAGCTGGCGACGTGGTCGGATTCGTTGCCGGCGCGATCCAAGATCGACGGTGAGCTGCCGTTGCCGCACCCCGCGAGGGTGGTGACCGCCACGACGACCGCGGTCGCACGGAATGCGCGGGTCACGCGCGCCTCCAGAACGCGGGGCCGACGGGTTCAGAGAAGTCGCCCGTGGCCACCAGCTCGTCACCCTCGATCCTCAGCGGCAGCTGGGGCAGCGACACCGCGGCCGGCCCGAACACTGGCCGGGCCCCGTCGAGCACGTCGAAGGTCGACTGGTGACACGGGCACAGCAGCTGATGGCTCTGCGCCTCGTAGAGCCCTACCGGGCAGCCCGCGTGCGTGCAGATCTTCGAGTAGGCCACGAATCCGTCCGGCGACCAGGACTCCCGGCCGGGCCGCGGCCGCAACGCGTCTCCGGCGACGCGGATGAGCACGGCCTGCCCGTCGGCGGAGCCCGGGCTGCCCTCCGGAAAGACCGTGACGAGCCCGTCGAGGGGTACGTCACTCGTGCGTACCGGCGTCCCATCCTCGGTCACCAGCCGCAAACCGTCCCGCCAGGGTGTCACCAGCAGCGACCGTCCCGGCGCGGGTCCCAACGAGCGAATCGGAAACAGCAACGCCGCGCCAAGTGCCGCACCCGCGGCGCCCAACGTCCGCACCAGGAGGCGGCGCCGCGACAGCGTGCCACCGCGCTCCAGGTCATCCTCGAGCCCTTCGCGCTGCTCTTCCCTACTCGGCAAAGGAGGTCGGTCCCCGGTCACCGGCTCGTTCGGGAGCAGATGATTCGCCCACGTGACCAGACCGAAGGCGATCCCCCCGAGCGCCACGGCGAGCAAGCTGCCTTCGAGCTGAGGTTGCCCGCCTCGCCAATACACGACAGCGAGACCGAGTGCGGCCAGGGTCGACACGACGAACGCCGTGGCCGCACGACCCTCCGCTCGACGGGCCCTGGTTGCCGGTGATCGCGTCACCCTCGTTCACCGACCCAGCGCAGAAGCAACGCGACCCCGAACATGGCAACGAGCGCGACTGCGCCCTCAGCCACGGGACCGACGTGGCCCAAATTGGCACCGCCGCGGTCGCGAGGCGCATTGAGATAGCGGACGTAGGCGACCACGTCGTTCACCTCCGCGTCCGTCAGCGCGGCCTGCCCAAAGGCAGGCATCTGCCCGGGTCCGACTCTGATCGCCTCCGCGATCTGCACCGGAGTCGAGGCATGCAACGACGGCGCTTCCCGCTGCAACAGCGCACCGCCCGTGCCGGCCCACTCGTGGCACGCTGCGCACTGAAGGCGGAACGACTCGCCGCCCCGCGCAACGTCGCCGGGAGCCGGTGACGGTATGTCGGGCCCGCCTCCGCCGGTGAGCTGCGCGACGTAATCCACGAGCGCCGCGATCGTCTCGGACGGGTACGCGGGGTCGTGGCGCGCCACAGTCGCGTTGGAGTCGGCGAGCGTCTTGTTGGGCAACGGCCGGACCGGCGTGCCGGGCTCGTCGGCGTGGCCGGCGGCGGCGAGCGGCATCCGGCCCGTGGTCAGCTCGTAGTCAGTGGCGGCGCGGCCGACGTTCACGAGCGTCGGCCCGCGGTCTGAGCCGCGGCCGTCGCTCCCGTGACAGACCGCGCAGTCCGACAAGTACACCGCGTGTGCGTCTGGGCCCCCGCTGGCGGACACGGCCGCGGCCGATGGTGCAGCGGAGAAGCCGAAGCCGACGCTGAGCACGATCAGCGACAACGCGAGGCCGGCAGTGGCCCAACCAAAGGGACTCCGGCGCTCGCGGAGCGGACCCATCGCCGACACCATGGCAGTCTCCTGCGAACAACCGCACGACTGCGATGCCAGGGTTCCGAACATCGATGCGGAGACAGCCGGTGGGCGGTCGTACATCGTGGAGTTGTTGCTGACGGACCGTACACCGCGACGGTCCCCGCTCACCGGGTCTCCGGGATCTCGATCCGCGCCAGCGCGACCGCAGCCGCGATGTGGGAGAGGTGGCTGAGTCCTTGCGGATAGTTGCCGAGCGCCTCGTTGCCCTGCGGGTCGTACTCCTCGGCGTACAGCCCGAGGTCGTTCGCGGTCGCGACGGCGCGCTCGAAGGCCTCGCGGGCGAGGACGAGGCGGCCTTGGTTGGCGAGGCACTCGGCCAGCCAGAACGTGCAGGCGACGAAGACGCCCTCGTCGCCGTCCAGACCGTCGTCGGAGTGGTAGCGGCGGAGCAGGCCACTGTCGTCGAGTCCGACTCTGATGGCGTCGGTGGTGGCCATCATGCGCGGATCGTCGTAGGCGATGTAGTCGACCGTGGGGAGCAGCAGGAGCGCAGCGTCGAGATCGGTGGTGTCATAGGCCTGCACGAAGCAGTTGCGATCCGCGTCGACACCGTTCGCGTCGACCGAGTCGCGGATCGTGTCGCGGATCTTCCGCCAACGGGCGGTCGGCGCTTGACGAAGGCATTCACCGGCGAGCCGGATGCCGCGGTCGACCGCGACCCAGCACATGACCTTGGAATGGACGAAGTGGCGAGGTTCGCCGCGAATCTCCCACAGGCCTTGGTCGGGCTCGTCCCATCGGGTGGCGGCGATCTCGACGAGCCCGAGAAGGAACCGCCAGTAGTCGTCGTCCGGGGAGCGGCCGCGTTGATGCCACCGCCAGGCGAGCTCGAGAAGTTCGCCGTAGACATCGAGCTGCAGCTGGTCAGCGGCGGCATTGCCGACGCGAACGGGCGCCGACTCCCGGTAGCCCTCGAGCGACACGATCACCTCGGTGAGGCGTCGCTGCCCGCCGAGGCCATACATCGTCTGCAGGTCGTCGGGACTACCCGCTGCTGTTCGTTCGAGGAAGCGCCGGAAGCCGTCGGCTTCGGCATCGAAGCCGAGCTCGGTGAGCGAACGCACGGTGAACTGCGAGTCGCGGATCCAGCTGTAGCGGTAGTCCCAATTGCGATCGGCGCCGATGGCTTCCGGTAACGACGTCGTGGGGGCTGCAGCGATCGCGCCGGTGGGCGCGTTGGTGAGTGCCTTCAGCACCATCGCCGAACGACGGACCCCCACCGCGTCGGGTCCGTCGAACACGATGTCGTCCACCCAGGCGCGCCACCACTCGACGGTCTCCTCGAGCCGACGGTCGAGCTCGGCATCATCGGGCTGGTCCGGAGGATCCGGGTCGAATTCTTCGGGTGGGTAGGACGTGATGGCGATCCGCGCGTGCGCCGGCCGCGATCGTCGCGTCACCGCACAGGTCGTGGAGGTCGCGGATCTCGAGATCGATTCCGGCGGCGATCAGGATGCCATCGTCGCCCGCGACCGCGCTCCACACCCGCGCTCCGTGCTTGCGGATCCAGGGCCGGGCCTCGCCGTAGTCGAAACGCGCGGCGACAACGAGGCGCATGTCGACGCGACCGCGCACGCCTTCGATCAGCCGCAGTAGCTGCCGATAGGGCGCTGCTGCCCCCCCGGCGTGAGCCGCGAAGCAATCGAGTACGCGGACCTCGCCGGTGGTTGTGCGGTAGACGGTCTCGAGAACCATCGTCCCCTCGAGATACGACCTGGTGCACTCGGCGTCGGGGTCCACCGGGGTGATCGAGCAGTAGCCGGCTCGGTCCCAGTCGAGGATGCGGCCGAACATGCTGGCGCTGTCGATGCGGGGCATGCAGCACCAGTCGATCGACCCTCGCCTGGATACGAGAGCGGCCGAATGGCAGTCCCCGATGAACGCGTAGTCGTCGATGGACGGGTACCGGCCTTCCGCCGGCCGGCCCTCAGCGTTCATGGTTCTCGGCTCGCCCACGACCCTACGGCCGCGAACGTGAGCGCGACGCCCGCGTCGCACATCGCCGCGCGACGGCGAGGGCCATCAATCACTGCGCATCCGATGTCGGTGGCCGCGTGCAATGCATCCGCGGCGGTGCCCGCGCGCCGCACGCTTCGTGTGGGCCATCGGACTTCTATGCACGCCTGGAGGAGGTGACGCAGGCCCAGGATGCGCACCACGACCCGGAACCGCCGATCCCGGCTGTCGCCGCCGCCATGACCGAGGACGCCGGGAGCGAGCATCAGCACCGTCCCGTAGGTGAGCCGCGTGACCGCGGACAGCGTCATGGGCGGCGACTCGAACCCCACGCCAAAAGCGAGGCCAGTCCCGCGGCAGCCGCTCCGAACACCGACCGTCGATGCGCCGTCGCCCACCACTGCGGACTGTTCCTGTGGGCTCGATCGTCGAACACTCCGTGCGCTCCATAGTCGTCGCGGTCATCAACCGGCTGCCACAGGTTCGCGGGCCGATTGGCACTGACGCTCTCGTTCGTCTGCTGGCTGTCGAACCCGGTGCGACCCAGGTACCAGTCGAGCACTCCCGGAGCGACGGCGTTGGCGATCAACGTGGCCGCGGTGCTCGTCCCCACCCACCACTCGCGACGATCGTGCTCCGCCGCCCACAGCACCGCCCTTGCCGCGACCTCGGGCTGGTAGATCGGCGGAACGGGTTGCGGGTGGCGCGGCAGGCGAGACAACACCCAAGAGAACTGCGGCGTGTTCAAAGCCGGCATCTGGACCATCGTGATGCGCACGCGGCTCTTCTCATGAAGCAGCTCGCACCGCACCGACTCGGTGAACCCTTGAATCGCGTGCTTGGCACCGCAATACGCGGACTGCAGCGGGATCCCCCGGTACGCGAGCGCCGAACCGACCTGCACGATCGAACCACGGTTGCGCGGAAGCATGGAGCGCAATGCGGCTTGCGTGCCGTACACATAGCCGAGATAGCTCACCTCGGTCACTCGTCGATACTCGGCTGCCGTGATCTCGGTGAACGACGCGAACACCGACGTGAATGCGTCGTTCACCCAGACGTCGACGGGTCCCAACTCGGCCTCGACCCGGGCGGCGGCAGCGTCGACCTGGTCAGGATCGGCTGAATCAGTGGGGATCGTGAGGGCGCGGCCCCCCGAGGCTTCCACCTCTTTCGCTGCCGCCTCGAGCCCCCCTTCGCCTCGTGCGAGCAACGCGACGGTGTCGCCGGTTTCGCCGAAGGCGCGAGCGACGGCTCGCCCCACGCCGCCCGACGCGCCGGTGACAACCACGATTCGACCTGCCATCTCAGCTCCTCGTTTGACTCCGGTCAGCGATTCGGCGTCTCGCCGCGAGCAAGCCGATCATGCGACTCGGTACCTGCCGGCGTCGGCGCGTTTGAGCTCGAGTCCCAACCCTGGCCGTGACGGATCGGGGTGCAGCCCGCCTGAATGGGGGGTGAGCACGCCGTCGAACAAGATGCGATCGACGCGGGCATGGTCGTGGAAGTACTCGAGGTGTCGGAGGTTGGGTACGGCGCAAGCGGGGTGCGCGTGCAGTGATTGGGCGCAGTGCCCGGAGATGTCCAGGCCGTGCGCTCCGGCGAGCGCGGCGGCCCGCAGCCATTCGCTGATGCCGCCGCAACGGGAAACGTCGGCTTGTAGGACGTCGACCGCGCCAGCGGCGCACATGCGTTGGAAGTAGGCGAGGTCATAGCCATACTCGCCCGCGGCCACATCCATCGTCGTGAGACCACGAATCTCGTGCAGGCCAGTGAGGTCGTCGGAGGAGACCGGCTCTTCGAACCAGGTCGCGCCGGAGTCAGCGAAAGAATTCGCAAGCCGGACGGCTTGTTTGCGGCTGTAGCCCCCGTTCGCGTCGACGAACAGCTCGGCGTCGGCACCGATGGCGGCGCGGACTTTCGCGACACGCTCGACGTCGCGGATCGGCTCGGTCCCCCAGGCGGTTCCGACTTTCATCTTGACGCGCCCGATGCCGTCGCCGTGGACCCAGCCGCCGAGCTGACAGACGAGCTCGTCGTCGCTGTAGCTGGTGAAACCGCCGCTCCCATAGACCGGGGCCGCGTCGCGGCAGCGACCGAGCAGATCGACGAGGGCGACGTCGAGCAGCTTCGCCTTGACGTCCCACAGTGCGATGTCGGTGGCGGCGATCGCAGCAGACGCGATTCCGGGCCGGCCGATGTTGCGGACGGCGTCGATCATCTTCCGCCAGACGCCCGGGACATCGAACGGGTCTGCACCGATGACGACGCGGCGGAGAACGTGGTCAATGACGCTCAAGCACGCCCGCGCTGGCATAGGTGAAGCCGATGCCTCGTTCATCACCGGCGCTGACCTCGACGACCACGACGGTGGTCGCTTCCCAGGTGAAGGTGCCATCGGACTCCGGCTCCTCTGTCGGGACGGTGAACACCGACGCGGTGAGATCGTCAACGGAGAGCGCGTCGCGCTTCGCGGCGGAGGTGGCGCTCATGAGTAACCCCGGTTGGCGGAGGTCAGATGATCCGCACAGCGGGCCGCCAGCGCCATGATCGTGAGGGCAGGATTGGCGCTGCCCTGGGTGGGCAGCACAGACCCGTCGGTGATGTAGAGGTTGGGAACCGCGAAGCTGCGCAAATCGCGGTCGACCACCCCGGTCGTCGCGCCCTGCCCCATCCTCGCGCCGCCGACCAGATGCGCGTACCGCTCGATGGTGACAACGTCTTCGGCACCGGCCGCTTCGAGGATCTCTTGCATCTTGTCTCGGCCCGCCTTCAGCAACGCTTTGTCGTTTTCACATTGGGTGTATGAGAACATCGCGACCGGCAGACCATGGCGATCATGCTCGTCGGCGAGGGTGACGCGGTTGTCGGCGAGCGGCAGGAACTCGCAGAGCACTCCGATGCAGGCCCAATGGATGTAGTCGCGCAAGTATTCGCGGAGGACGTCACCCCAGTGGCCTTCGGCCACGACGTGTTCGGCCCACGTGATCGGCAGAGGTCCGACGCACTGCACCGAGAAGCCGCGCTTGTACGGCTTGCCCGGTTCGGTCTCATAGAACGCTTCCGTCGACACTTCCGGCGGTGGCGCCTTGTACATCCGGACTTCTTCGGCGAACCGCCCCGCAGTCTGGGCAGCGCCTTGAACCATCACGTACCGGCCAACGAGATCGTGATCGTTGCAGAGTCCGGCGGGGAAGCGTCTGCTCGTCGAGTTGAAGAGCAGTCGCGGGGTTTCGATCGCGTATCCCGCGACGGCAACGACGCGCGCCCGTTGCCGTCGCTCCAGACCATTTTGAAAGTAGACAACGCCGGCTGCGCGGCCGTCGCTATCGATCTCCACGCGAGCGACCATCGAGTCCGCGCGGATCTCCGCTCCCCGGGCGAGTGCGTCGGGGATGTGGGTGATGAGGGTGGATCCCTTCGCATTGACCTTGCAGCCTTGGAGACAGAACCCCCGGTAGATGCAGTGAGGTCGGTTGCCGAAACGCCCGTTGGCAATGGCGACAGGGCCGACACGCACCTCGACGCCGGCTCGTTGGCAGCCGCGGATGAAGATCTCGCCGAGACCGCTCACAGGATGCGGCGAATGGGGATACTTGTGGGGATCACCCCAGGGCCAGTGTTGCCCGGCGACCGGGAGCTCCGCCTCCAGATCTGCGTAATACGGCCTCAGGTCGGAGTAGCTGATCGGCCAGTCCGCGCCGACCCCGTCGGAGCTCTTCGTGTGAAAGTCGGACGGGTGCAGCCGAGGGGTGTAGCCAGCGAAGTGCACCGTGCCACCGCCGACACCCCGACCAGAGTTGTTGGAGCCGAGAGGAACCGGGTCTTGGCCGGAGATGACACGCGGCTCGGTCCAATACAGATGGTGAGACCCGCGCTCGTCGCTCACCCAGTCGCGGTCGGGATCCCAATGTGGCCCGGCATCGAAGGCGACAACACTCCACCCGGCGCGGGCGAGCCGCTGGGCGAGGACCGCGCCGCCGGCGCCGCAGCCGACGATGGCGATGTCGACGTCATCTTCGTCGGCATAGCGGCACATGTCCTGCCGCAATCTGTGGTTGGTGCGGCTGCCATCGTTCGGGAGGAGCCATGCTGACTCGTTGCGCCGGCGCACGGCCGCGGTCACGCGTGATCCCACGTGTCGCCATGGCGCGCATGCGCCTTTGCCACGCGCTCAGCCCACGGCTCGGGGTCTCGAGCATCGTGCTCTCGGACCTCCCAAGCCTCACGTCCGTCGACACCGAGGTTCTTGTAGCCCACCGGATACGCGGGTCCGCCAAACCCGATCTCATTCCATGCCCAAGGGTGCGAGTAGAACGCGGCGCACGCGTATCGCATCCACAGACTCCACACCCGCCTGGCGGGCAGGCCGTGCCATTCGTCGCTCGTTCGAACCGATTCGAGAAGTGCCAGCTGGTCGCGGCGTCCGAGGTCGGCGAACCTTGCCCCGGGCGTCCTGGTCGCAGCGTCGGCGTCGAGGGCCTCGACCGACCGGTTCCACGCCTGTCTGTCCTCGGGCATGTCGTCGTATCGCCACCCATCCGTCTCGCCGTCGGCGAGCCGAGCGTCGACCAGCTCGACGAGCGGGATCTTGGGGTCGGCGTCCTGAGCCAACAGCCGGTCGAGGAGGGCTCTGACAGTCGGCTCGCGGGAGGGCAGAAAGAACCGAAGCGGCGTCGGAACGCCGAGCCTGCGCAACACAACTTCGGTCGTCACGGGGTCCCAAGACTCGGCCCTCCCGAGGACGTCGTTACCGGGGAAGCGGCTGGACCCGCCTGACGTCGTCCCAGTGGTCATGAACGCATCTCGCGGCGCAACACCGCGGCAAGAAGGCCCATGCCGCCGACCATCGCAAACAGCATCGGAGCGAAAAGCGGCGGACCCATCTCGATGTTGTAGCGAGCAAAACGCCACCCACCCGGCCGCTGGGCGATTCCGCGGAGGTGGAGGTAGGTACCCTGCAGGCCGTTCGCCACCGCTGCCGCCGACGCGAGCGGCAGCACCGTCTTCGCGATCCGCCGGCTGAACACTCCGCCGAGCCCTGCGGCGGCCACCACTGGCGTCAACGCCACGGGCACCCACATCATCTTGTTGCCAAAGCTGGCCCGGTCGTGTTCGAGGAAGATCTCTGCACCCGCCACCAACGCGGCACCGGCGGTGAGCGCAGACAGGGAGCGTTCGAACCGGCCATGTTCGATGTTTGCGACGAACCGGTCGATCCCGACCTCCGCGCTGCGGTTGCCGCGTCCGCCGGGCGTGAGCGCAAACATCAAGTCCTCAGTTCGGCGATCTTGTCCCGGAACAGCGTCGAGGCGATCGTCGCCTTGTGCGGCTGTCCTTTGAGGAACGCTTTCGCGAACCCCTTGGCTTGGTCGTAGGAGACCTTCGGAGGCATGGGCGGCTCATCGGGATTGGTCAAGACGTCGACGACCGCCGGGCCTGGGTGCGCGAGCGCTTGCACGACCGCGCCCTCCAGATCGGCAGCCTTCTCCACCCGCAAGCCGAGGGCGCCGTTGGCCTGCGCGAACGCGGCGAAGTCCGCGACCCCGGTATGACGAACGCCGAACTCGGGGAAGCCCAGCACCATCTGCTCCCAAAGGATCTGGCCGTATTCCGCGTTGTTGTTGATGAACACCTTGACGGGCAGCTCATGCCGGATCGCTGTGAGCGTCTCGGCCATGAGCATCGCGAATCCGCCGTCGCCGACGAAAGCGATGCACTGCCGGCCAGGGTGAGCCCACTGCGCGGCGATCGTGTACGGCAACCCAGGGGCCATGGTGGCGAGGTTCCCGGATAGGTAGTACTGCCGGTCGCCTCGGATGTCGAAGTGCCTCGCCGACCATGTGGCGATCGTCCCCGAGTCCGACGCGAGGATGGCGTCGTCGGCTGCGTGGCGATCGATCAGCCGCATCAGATATTGCGGCTGGATGGGGTCGCGATCCGGGTCCTCCAGCGCGGTCATCTTCTCGCGCCAGTCCGCCATGCCAGCCTGAGCCCGCTCGAGGAACACGCGAGCGGATTTGTGGTGCAGCAGCGGCAAAAGCGCCCGCAGCGTCGACGCCGCATCACCGACGAGGGGCATCTCAGTGGGAATGCGACTGCCGACGGTCGTCGGATCGATGTCGATTTGAACAACTCGCACCTTGCCCGGTGACGGCAGATGCTTGGTGTACGGGAAGTTCGTGCCAACCATGAACAGCGTGTCGGCATCGTCCATCGCGTCCTCGGACGGGCGTGTGCCCAGCAGTCCGATCCCGCCAATCGTGAGGGGATGGTTGTCAGGCACGCACGCCTTCCCTGGCAACGTCTTGACAATGGGGCTCCCCAGGAGCTCGGCGACCGCCAGAAGCTCCGCCCGCGCTCCGAGCGCGCCCGCGCCGGCAAGGATCACCACTCTTTCGCCGGCATCGAGGATCTCCGCAGCGCGTTGTAGGTCTTCGGTTCGAGGCTGTCCTGGCGACGCGATGTAGATCGGCGCGGTCGCGGGCGCATGCGCCGGAGCGATCGAGGCCCAGGGATTGGCGTCGGCATCGGCCACCTGAAGATCGTTGGGAAACGTGATGTGGGACACCGTGCGGTCCGCCAGCGCATGCCGCACGGCGAGATCGACCAGGGTGGGGATCTGCACCGGTACATGGACCATCACGTCGTACGCCGCGACATCTTCGAAGAGCTTTTCGAGGTGGACCTCCTGCTGATACCCCGTGCCCAGCAGCTGGGTCTCCTGCATCCCCGTGATCGCGAGCACCGGTTGGTGGTCGAGCTTCGCGTCATACAGCCCATTCAGCAGATGCACGCCGCCTGGCCCCGAGGTCGCCAAACACACGCCCAACCGTCCCGTGACCTTCGCATAGCCACAGGCCATGAAGGCGGCGGCCTCCTCGTGGTGCACCAACACGAAACGGATCCGATCTTGATGGCGGCGCAACGCCTCGGTGATCCCGTTGATGCCATCTCCGGGAAGCCCGAACACGGTGTCGACCCCCCAGTCGGCCAACCGCTCAATCAACAGTTCCGCCGCGATCTTGCTCACGGCTCTTTCCGTTCGGGCGGGTGTTCTAGATGATGAGCGACGATGTTCACGATCGAAACGGTCCCGTGACGAGGCCGAGTGTCTGCTGGTCGACGAGCGACCGTGATGTCGCGCTCGGATGTCGTATCGAATCGCTTCATCTTCAGTTGCCTACCCGACGAGCGCGATCTTCAGACTCACGCAGCCCACCATCGGCACGAGCCCGCGCGGCTCGGACACGTCACGTCTCCGCAAGCGAACAGGAGGATGCATCACCGGTCGAAAACTGACCCCCTTCTGGTCGGGTCCACCACTTGGAGTGATGGAACTCGAACCCTGGCTCGATCCCGAGCCGGGGAGGAAGGGCGTGATCGACGTGGAGGACTGGGCCGAGATCCGTCGGCTGCATCGGGCGGAGGGGTTGAGCATCAAGGCGATCGCCCGGCGATTGAAGCTGGCGCGGAACACGGTGCGCGACGCGCTGCGCTGCGATGAGCCACCGCGTTACGAACGCAGCACCGCGGGTTCGGCGGTCGACGCGGTCGAGCCGCAGATCCGCGAGTTGTTGGCCGAGTTCCCGACGATGCCGGCGACGGTGATCGCGGAGCGGATCGGCTGGGAGCGCGGGATCACGATCCTGCGCGACCGGTCGGCGAGCTGCGGCCGTTGTTCGTGCCGCCCGATCCGTGCCAGCGCACGACGTATGCGCCGGGCGAGCTCGCCCAGTGGGATCTGTGGCAGCCCGACGTGGAGATCCCGCTCGGGTTCGGCCAGCACGACAAGCTCTGGGTCGTGTCGGGCGCGACCGGCTTCTCGCGCTTTCACGGCGGCTGGATGGTGCCGTCGCGCGCCGGCGCATGACGTGCTCGGCGGGATGCTGCATGTGCTCGACCAGTTCGGTGCGGTGCCGCGCACCGCGGTGTGGGACCAGGAGGGCTGCATCGGCCAATGGCGCCAGGCCGCCAGGTCCTCACGCGCGAGTTCCAGGCGTTCCGCGGGACGCTCGGCATGCGCGTGCGGCTGTGCGCGCCCGGCCGACCCCGAAGCCAAAGGGATGGTCGAACGGACGCACGACTACTACGAGACGAGCTTCTTGCCGGGCCGGCGTTTCGACGACGTCGACGACTTCAACCGGCAGTTCACCGGCTGGCTCCGCCGGGCGAACAACCGCATCCACGGCACCACCCGCCGGCGGCCGGCGGAGGCGATCTTCGAGGACCGCGGCGTCGATGATGGCCTTCCCGCCGGTGCTGCCCGACCCGTCGTGGCGGTTCACGACGCGGCTGCCGCGCGATCACTACGTGCGGGTCGACACCAACGACTACTCGGTCAACCCTCGGTTCGTCGGCCGCCGCGTCGACGTGCGCGTCACGCTCGACGAGGTCATCGCGACCTGTGACGGCACCGAAGTCGCCCGGCATCGACGTTGCCTCGCGAAGCATCAGACGTTGCTGCATCCCGATCACGCCCGGGTGTTGCGGGCGATGCGCGCCGAAGCAGCAAGTCGCGGCCGACGTTCGCCGACGCGGTCGAAGAACGCGACCTCGCCGATCTACGACCGGGCACTCGGAGTCGCGTGATGGCCACCACGACGAAGCCCGCGACCGACATCGCCTATCTGTGCCGCGCGCTGAAGGCACCGTCGCTCGCCCGGTCGGTCGAACGGCTCGCCGAACGGGCACGAGCCGAGAGCTGGACGCACGAAGAGTTCCTCGCCGCGTGCCTCGAACGTGAAGTCGCGGCCCGCCAAGACCACGGCGGCGAGGGCCGCATCCGCGCCGCGCGGTTCCCGGCCCGCAAGACGCTCGAGGACTTCGACTTCAGCTTCCAACGCTCCCTGAAGCGCGACGTCGATCGCGCATCTCGGCACGCTCGACTTCATCGCGAACGCGCCAACATCGTGTTCCTCGGCCCGCCCGGCACCGGCAAGACCCACCTCGCGATCGGGATCTCCATCCGCGCCTGCCAAGCCGGCCACCGCGTCGCGTTCGCGACCGCCGCGGAATGGGTCGCGCGCCTCGGCGACGCGCACACCCAAGGCCGACTCCACGACGAGCTCCGCCGCCTCGGCCGCATCCCGCTGCTCGTCATCGACGAAGTCGGCTACATCCCCTTCGAAGCCGAAGCCGCGAACCTGTTCTTCCAACTCGTCTCCAGCCGCTACGAACGCGCTCGGTGATCGTCACCAGCAACAAGCCGTTCGGCCGCTGGGGCGAAGTCTTCGGCGACGCCACCGTCGCCGCCGCCATGATCGACCGGCTCGTGCACCACGCCGAAGTCGTCTCACTCAAAGGCGACAGCTACCGACTCAAAGACCGCGACCTCGGGAGGGTGCCCAACGACGACCCAGCGTGACCACCGACCCGGCCGAAGGGGTCAACTTTCAGCCGGTGGAAAGGGGTCAAGATTCAGCCGGTGTTGACAGGAAGATGACGTCGTGCGAATCAGGCTGAGGAGGGTTGACAGAACAGGGCAGTGCCAGCCTGTTCTTCGTTCCGATGCTCGGAGGGATCGCCGCCATCACGGCCGCGTTCGCCAGCTTGCCTCGTGGCGTACGATGCTCGCGCCGTGAACACGTCCGCCACCGTGGAGCGCTTGGTGGGCGTGTACAACGCAGACGGGTCCGCTCTCGGCGAGCTCTCGTACCTGTTGCGGGCGACGATCGGCCGAGCTCACTGCGCACTCTGCGACATCACCCACGGACGCGTACGGGAACGTGCGGAATGGCGGGAATGTCGCGAGCGGCTGCCGGTGCGCCTCGCCACCTATCACCGCGACGATCAGCCCGAGCCCGTACGACTCGCGGCCGGGACCGCTCCGGTCGTGGTGGCCGAGACTGCCGACGGAGCCGTGTACGTGCTGCTGGGTCCCGATGAGCTCGAGATGTGCGGCGGCTCTCCCGAGCGCCTCGTCGATGCAATCGAAGTTGCGGCCGCCAACGCCGGGCTCCTCTGGCCAGTCGACTGACGCGAATCGACGAGTCGACGCCGGCCCGGCGTGCTCGAACCCCCGACCACGTCCTTGTAGGGCATCAGAAACTGAGCCCTCGGGCTCACCGGCATTTCCCTAGATCATCTCTGAGCGAAAATCGCACGGTCACGGGTGGTGGGGCCGTCCCTTCAAATTCTTCTTCGCGGTCGCCTTACCTCCCTTGCGTCCCGCCGCCTTGTGTTGCGCGGTCGTGCCGCCTTGCTTGGAGCTTCCGCCGCCCTTGTGTGACCGCTCGCCGCCGTGCTTGGACGCATCGGGCGAGTTCGCGATCTTCGCGGCGCGGTCCTTCGACATCCCCTTGTCCTTGAGGGCTTCATACTGCTTCTCGTTCTTCACGTGCGCAGACTCGCCGGGCACAGCGGGCTCCTTTCGTCGTGCGATGGCCCACTGGTACCCCGGACGCGAATCGTCCGATACCGCCAGGTTGGTCCGTCGTGCTAACCGGGTGTCGGAGTCCCGTTGCTGGGCGCAACGTCGCTTGCGACGATCGTGAACGGCACGTCGCATCCGGTGAGCGCCAGGACCCTGACCACCTGCGCGCTCGGCGCGACTGCTCGACGTCCTCACGCAGTTCGCGCGCACTCTCGCTGGCCGCTACGACGTGTCCGCGGTCCTGTTCGAGCTCAGCGACGGCACAGCCGAGCTGCTCGGCGCCGCGAGAGCCGGGGTGAGCGTCGGCGACAGCGAGGGCCTTCTGCGCTTCGTGACCGCGACCAACGAAGCCATCGGCGGTCTCGAGCAAGTCCAGGCGGAAAGCCAGCAAGGCCCATGCCACGAGGCCTACACGACCGGCGAGATTGTCGCCGTCACCGACCTCACTGGCCGCGACGAATGGCCGGACTACGGGACCGCCGCTCGCCAGGCCGGAATGGTCTCCGTCGTCGGGATCCCGATGGTGTTGAACAACCGCCCGTTCGGTGCGCTGAACGTTTACGACTCGACGCCCAGGCAATGGCTGCCCGACGAGCTCACTGTCGCGGCGAGTGCTCGCCGACATCGCTACCGGCTACGTCGCCCACGCCTACGGACCTCGACCAAGCCCGCAGGGTGAACGAACAGCTCGCGGAGGCGCTCGAAACTCGCATCGTCATCGAGCAAGCCAAAGGCATCCTCGCCGGACAACGCAGCATCACCCTCGACGAAGAGTTCGCCATCCTCCGCCGTCACGCCCGCAACAACCACCTTCCCCTCCGCGAGATCGCACAAGCCGTCGTCGACCTACGCCTCAGCCCCTGACCCTCGCTCGCGGAAGTTCCCACGTCTCCGCCGCCGGTTGCAGGGTATGGCAACGCCAGGAGGATCCGGCTGTGGTCGTGGGTACCCGCGGGAGAAGCGGCATCCGGTCGGCGAACGATCGCCCGACCGAGGCGAGGTTCAGATCCGCCGAGCTCGACGCTGATCTCAGTGCGCTTCGCCGGCTGACCGCTGAGGCCGCGGGCACCTTCTTTCTCGTGCTCGCCGCCGCAGGCGCCGACATCCTCGCCGAGCTCCACCCCGGCCAAGTCCCGGTGGCGGCCCGGGCGATCGCACCCGCCCTCATCGTCGCAGCGATGATCTACTCGTTCGGCTCGATCTCGGGCGCTCACCTCAACCCTGCCGTAACGATCGCGTTCGCGGCTCGCACCGTGTTCCCGTGGCGATGGGTCCCGGCGTACATCGGCGCCGAACTCGGCGGCGCCCTGGCCGCCGCCGCCACGCTTCACGCCTTGTTCGACCCGGTCGGCGATCAAGGAACCACCCACCCCACAGGCGGGCAGTGGCAAAGCTTCGGGTTCGAAGTCCTCCTCACTCTGCTGCTTGTCATGGTGATCCTCAGCACCGCGACCCAACATCAGCTCGTCGGGCCAGACGCAGCCCTCGCGGTCGGCGCCACGATCGCTGCCGCAGGCCTGATCGGGATCGCCGTCTCCGGCGCCTCGATGAACCCAGCTCGTTCGCTCGGGCCCGCCATCGTCGCGGGCATCGGCCAAGATCAATGGATCTATGTGACAGCGCCGATCGTCGGCGCTCTCTGCGCCGCCCTGCTGGTCACCGTCATCCATGGCCACCCGAGAGCCCAAGAGCAGAACGCGGCACAGGGTGAGGGTGAAGGCCACGACCGATAGGCCGCTGATCTGCGGGATGGATGCTCTTCCGATCGTCGATCCATCGCGCGCGCGATCGCAGCGCGCTCCCATCAGCCCATGAGCCCGTCGTCCTCTTTGCTCCCGAACAGTCAGCGAGTTTGCTTCGCCACTCCGCGTCTGGGCGCCCACTCTTCGATCAGCGAGTCCGCCTGTCGCCCCCCAGGAGCGGTGGGGACCTCTGCACGCCATCGGCCAGACGGCGGCGACGAATCCATTGTTGGTCCGATCTCGTGGAGCCGCCGAACGTCCAGGCATTCGTCAGCTCTTCTTCGCGGTCGCCCTGCCCCTCGCCGCCTCGCCTGGAGCCGTTGGTGCCGCCCTGCTTCGCCCCGCCGCCCAGGTCGACTCCTTCGCTTCAAAGCGATGGTGGTCAGGCTGAGGCGCGGGCGCTTCCTTTCGCTGCGGCGACTGTCTCGCCGAGAGCGTCGAGCTCCTCGGCGGTCGCCGCTTCACGGAGGGAGGGAAAGATCTCGTCCTCCTCCTCCTCGACGTGGTAGGCGATGCCCGTTTCGAGCAGCGCGAGCGCTCCGTCGAAGCGGGGGTCGTCGGGCGGTAGCCGCTCGACGTCTGCGAGCACCCTGCGGGCGTCGTCATGGTCGGCCCTCGCGTCGTGCACCATGTCGTCGCCGTCATCGACCTGACGCGCGACGGCCGGGTAGACGATTGCTTCCTCGACCTGCATGTGCAACCGGACCTTGGCGGCCAACTTCGAGACCAGCTGACCTCGCGCGTCGCCGTCGGTCACTTTGATCTGCGCGAACAGACCTTCGACTTCGCGATGGTCCTGTTGAAGCATCGAGATCACATCAGTCACGGTTGCCTCCCGGTCGGCAGGCTGTTACCCGGGGCGGTCCGAGTGAAACCAAATGAGAGGTGAACTGGAGCGACCGGGCTGAGCCCTTCCTCAACTCCGCCCGACGGGGCGGCCCCTCGCACGACCTCGAGCTCGGTCGGCGCACTCGCAGCGAGGGCGCCGGACGGTCAAACGCGTGCAGTCCGCTGCTCTATCGGTTCCTCGACCCCGTCACCGCGCAGACACCCTCCCCGCCGGATCCGACGCCGCGGATCGCATTGGTCGAGTAGATGATGTTCGATGACGCCCCGTTTCTGCAGCGGCAACAAATGAGCACGACCGGTGGGCGCTGAGGGACTCGAACCCCGACTCCCTCCTTGTAAGGCGTCGGAGGCTGAGCGCTGTGCTCAACTCCTTTCCGCAGGTGGCGCTGAGCGAAACGCGCACAGTTAGGGGTTGAGTTCAGTGCCCACCCGCGCGTGGCGTGACGCCGACGTACGGCGGAACCCATGGGCCACGAGAAACCACGCCGGTGTCGTCATGGGTTCGATGCAGGTGGCACCAGGATCACGGCCGCGCCGGTGTGGTGGACGAGCTGGAGGGGGACACGGCCAAGTCGGAGATCTGTGAATCCGCCCAGGCCGCGGGTACCGACACACGCCGCCGACCCAGGGTGGGCGTCGAGGGCGCGGGCGATCGCGGCGACCGGGTGGATGTCGCGGTCGACGTCGATGTCGACGGTCACGCCGGCCTTCTCGATCGGCGCTGCCCACTGGCGAACGTAGGCTTCTGCTTGGTGATGCCAGCTGCGGGGGTCGGTTTCGGGCACCCACTCGGCAAGCGGCTCGAAGGCGTACACGGCGGTGACCCCGACCTCGAGGCGGACAGCGAGCTCGGCGGACACGTCGATGGCCGCCAGGCTCCTGGGTGACCCGTCGACACCGACGACAAGATGGCTCACAGGTGCGGCGCCGCTGCGGGGCACGATGGCCAGGGGGATCGTGGTGTGGTGCGCGAGGTGGTGGGCGACGCTGCCTAGGTGCAGGTGCGAGAAGCCCCCGGCGCCGCGGCCTCCGACGACGAGGAGGTCGGCGTGCCGGTCGCGAGCGACGGCCAGCAGCGCGTCTGGGGGGTCGCCATCGAGCAGGACGGTGGCGGTCGGAACCGCCTGTCCGGGGGGACGCGCGGACCACTCATCGAGCTCGCGGCGCTGCGCGTCGTGAAGCTCGACGTTGAAGTCGGGGGAGATCTCGGCCTGGGTGGGGACGAACACGCGGGCGACGACCAGCTCGAGCCGGGCGCGCCAGGCCAGATCGGCCGTCCAAGCGAGGGCGTCGCCGGCGGCTGACGAACCGTCGAAACCGACCAGGACACGTCTCACGGTCTGGCTCCTTTCGTGGTGGGCGACTTCCTCACAGGGTGCGCCGTCGGGGACGGAAAGCGGAAGGGTCGGAGGTCACGAGCGACGTCGAACGGGATGGGCGAGCGGCGACGACCGGGCCGTCCCGTCGCTGCCGGCGAAATCCGTCCGTCATCGCTCGGGGGGAGGGACGATGATCACCGGCCGGTCGCTGTGGTGCACGAGCGCCATCGTGACCCCGCCGAGGCGCAGGGGCCGGTAACCGCTGAACTCGCGGGTGCCGATGACGATCGCGTCGACGTTCACCTCGGCCGCGACCTCGAGCAGGGCATCAGCGGCGTGGTCGGTCTCGACGAGACGCGTATCGACGGTGACGCCGGCATCGCGCAACGGCGAGGTCCAATCGTCCAGCGCCGCGCGCCCCCGTATCTCCCAGTCTTCGGGTAGTGATCCCAGCCAGTCGCGGTGCGGGCGATGTGCATACACGGCGACCACGTCCGCACCGAGCGGCTCCGCCAGCGCAATGCACATGCCCACGACCCACGGATCGCCGTCGGAGCCATCGAGTCCGACCACAACTCTGTCCACGCCCGGCTTGGCCTCCGCCGGGATGACCGCGAGGGGCGCGTAGTCCGGTGGGTGACATAGTCCGAGAAGCTGCCGACCCGCAGCCCGGCGAACCCGCCGCGTCCCCGGGTGCCCACCACGACCAGGTCGGCCTCGATGCGATCGGCTGCCTCGAGCAGCGCGTAAGGGCTGTAACCGTCGAGGAGTACTGACTCGACCGGGTCAGTGCTCAGGTGCGCCGGCTGGGTCCACGATTCCTGCAGGAGGCGAAGCGCGTGGTCTCGTTCCACGCGCTTCTCGGCTTGAGGCAGCTCCGCGCGACTCGGTCCCCACACGCTGGCGACCACGAGCCGCGCGCCGAGATCCCGCGCGAGGCGCGCCGCCCACGTCTCGGCGCCAGCTGCTTGGGTCGAGCCGTCAACCCCGACCAGGATGCGCTCCAGCATCGGCCTCCCTCACACCGAGTGTTCGTTCATCCAGCGTGTCGCGTCGGAAGTGTCGAGGGAAGTGCCCAAGGTCCCTTCCCCGTCGCGGGGCGAGACTGCGATGCTGAATCTCGGTCCGCGGACCGAACGAGGTGGTGAGTGTGGCCCGCACCCTGTCAGCCATCGTGGGGCGCCGGCCCGTGGCCGCCGCCGCTCCAGCTCGGCACGGTCCCGCGTGAGCGCCGACGCCGACCTGCAATCGCTTCCTCTAGAAGAGGTCAAACAGCGTCTGGAGTGTTCGGCGGACGGGCTCAGCCAATCGGAGGCCGAAAAGCGACTGGACCGCTACGGGCCCAACGAGATCGCCGAGACGAAGGCCAACCCGTTCCTGAAGTTCCTCACCTACCTGTGGGGGCCGATCCCATGGATGATCGAGATTGCGGTGATCCTGTCGGGCGTCGCAGGGCACTGGGCGGACCTCTTCATCATCCTGGTGCTGCTCGTCGCGAACGCAGTCGTCGGGTTCTGGGAGGAGCGCCAGGCGGGCAACGCCATCGACGCCCTGAAGGCCAACCTGGCGATCAAGGCCCGGGTGAAGCGCGACGGGAACTGGATCACCCCCGCGGCACGCGAACTCGTACCCGGTGACGTCATCCGCGTGCGACTGGGCGACATCGTCCCGGCCGATGCCCGCCTGCTCGAGGGCGACCCCCTCGAGGTGGACCAGTCCGCGCTGACGGGCGAATCGTTGCCGGCCACCCGCCAACCTGGCGAGGCGGTGTTCTCCGGGTCGATCATCCGCCAGGGCGAGATCAACGCCCTGGTCTATGCCACTGGCGCCTCCACCTACTTCGGCAAGACGACAGAGCTGGTGCAACAGGCGCGCACCGTCAGCCACTTTCAGCGGGCCGTCCTCAAGATCGGCAACTACCTCATCGTCCTCGCGGCCGCGCTCGTGGCGGTGATCATCACCGTTGCGCTCGTGCGCGGCGACCCGATCCTCACGACGGTGCAGTTCGCGCTGGTGCTCACCGTCGCCGCGATCCCGGTGGCGATGCCCACGGTGCTGTCGGTCACGATGGCCGTCGGCGCCCGCCAGCTGGCCAGGAAGCAGGCGATCGTCAGCCGGCTGGCGGCCATCGAGGAGCTGGCCGGCGCGGACGTTTTGTGCACCGACAAGACGGGCACCTTGACCCAGAACTCCTTGACGCTCGGGGACCCGTTTCCGGTGAACGGCGTGACCGTCGAGCAGGTCATCCTGTGCGGTGCGCTGGCCTCGCGGGCCGACAACGACGACCCGATCGACCGGGCCGTTCTCGCAGCCCTGCCCGACGACCACGCCCTGCGCTCCTACCAGGTCAGCCACTTCGACCCGTTCGACGCGGTGCGCAAGCGCACCGAGGCCGCCGTCGACGAGGCCGACGGCGTTGCGTTCAAGGTGACGAAGGGCGCGCCGCAAGTCATCTTGGCTTTGGCCGCCAACGCGGCCCAGGTGCAACCGAGCGTCGACGCAGCGGTCAACGACTTCGCGGCCCGCGGCTTTCGTTCGCTCGGTGTGGCCCGATCCGACGGCGACGGCGACTGGCAGTTCCTCGGCGTGCTGCCTCTGTTCGACCCCCCACGCGACGACGCCGCAGCGACCATCGCCACCGCCCAACAGATGGGCGTCACGATCAAGATGGTGACAGGCGACGCGTTGGCGATCGCCCAGGAGACCGCCAAGAAGCTCGGGATGGGTTCCGACATCCTCGACGCCACCACCCTCGGCGACGTGAAACACGATGAGACCGCGTCGGCGGCAGAGGCCATCGACGAGGCCGACGGGTTCGCCCAGGTATTCCCGGAACACAAGTTTCACATCGTCGATGTCCTCCAACAGCGTGGCCACATCGTCGGCATGACCGGCGATGGGGTGAACGACGCCCCGGCATTGAAGAAGGCCGACTGCGGCATCGCCGTGTCGAGCGCGACCGACGCGGCGCGCGCCGCCGCCGACATCGTGCTCACCACACCCGGCCTGTCGGTGATCGTCGACGCGATCAAGGAGAGCCGGAAGATCTTCCAGCGGATGAACAGCTACGCGATCTACCGCATCGCCGAGACGCTGCGCGTGCTGTTGTTCATCACCTTGGCGATCCTGATCTTCGACTTCTATCCGCTGACCCCCGTGATGATCGTGATCTTGGCATTGCTGAACGATGGCGCCATCTTGTCCATCGCCTACGACAACGTGCACTACAAGCAACAACCCGAGGCGTGGAACATGCGCGTGGTCCTCGGCATTGCCACGGTGCTCGGCCTCATCGGGGTCGTCTCCGCCTTCGGTCTCTTCTACCTCGGTGAGCGTGTCTTCGATCTCGATCGTGACCACATCCAGACCCTGATGTACCTCAAGCTGTCTGTTGCAGGACACCTGACGATCTTCCTGACCCGCACCCGCGGCCCGTTCTGGTCGACACCACGCCCAGCTCGGGTCGTGCTGATCGCGGTGTTCGGCACCCAGACGCTGGCGACGCTCATCGCCGTGTACGGCGTGTTCATGACCCCACTCGGCTGGGGTTGGGCGCTGTTCGTCTGGGGCTACGCCCTGGCCTGGTTCCTGCTGAACGACCGGCTGAAGCTGCTTGCCTATCGGTTCCTCGATCCCGTCACCGCGCGGACACCCTCCCCGCCAGATCCGACGCCGCGGTCCGCCTCGCGACCGCGCCGGCTCGACCGGCCAGAGCGCCGCCACGGCCAGGGACTGTCGGGATAAACGGTATGTCGAGAACCGGGGTCGGGAGGTACGTCACCGTGCTCCAAGGAATCCGGCCATACGACCACTCCCTCTTGTCCCGAGACATCGTCGCCGGCGTCACGCTTGCGGCGCTCGCGATTCCCGAGGTCATGGGCTACACCAAGATCGCGGGCACCCCTGTCATCACCGGGCTATACACGATCCTGCTCCCGGCAGTCGTGTTCGCCGTACTCGGCTCCTCGCGCCATCTCGTCGTCGGCGGCGACTCGGCAACGGCGGCGATCCTCTACGCCGGCATCGCGGGGCTCGGTGTCGCGGGACTGCAGCCGGGAACGAATGAGTGGCTCGCCTACGCGAGTCTGGCCGCCCTGATCACCGGCGTGCTCCTGCTCGTTGCCCGCGTCGCCCGACTGGGCTTCCTGGCCGACTTCATCTCGCGGACTGTGCTGGTTGGCTTCCTCACGGGCGTCGGAATCCAGGTCGCGCTGGGCCAGTTCGCAGGCATGCTCGGAGTCGCCTCTCCGACTGTCGACCTGAATCGGGTGGGCGGCAATCTCGTCAAGTTCTGGGACACCCTGAAGGAGATTCCCGACACGTCGATCACGACCCTGGCGGTGTCGGTGTCCGTGATCGTCACGCTCCTGGTGTTCGGGCGATGGATCAAAGCCATCCCCGGCGGTCTCGTCGCGGTGGTCGGAGCGCTTCTTGTCAGCTGGGGTTTCGACCTGTCGTCGCACGGCGTCTCGGTGCTCGGACCGGTGCCGAGCGGGCTACCGTCGCTCGGGCTGCCGAGCGGCGTCGGGTGGAACGATGTCGTTCCCCTACTAGCGACCGCCGTATCGATGTTCCTTGTCATCCTGGCTCAGAGCGCGGCGACCTCGCGCGCCTACGCCGTCAAGTACAAGGACCGCTTTGTCGAGAACAACGACCTCGTCGGTCTCAGCCTCGCGAACCTCGCCGCCGGACTCAGCAGCGCATTCCCCGTCAACGGGAGCCCCACGAAGACCGAGATGGCTGACGAGGCCAAGAGCAATACCCAGGTCGCCATGCTGGCCATGGCCGCGACCGTGGCAGTTGTGCTCCTGTTCCTGACGAAGCCGCTCCAGTACATGCCGAACGCCGTGCTGTCCGCCGTTGTGTTCGTGATCGGAATAAAGCTCGTCGACGTCAAGCACATGCGGGAGATCCTGCGGCTGCGTCGGGACGAGTTCGCGATCGCCGCAGCGACAGCGATAGTGGTCGTCTGCGTCGGCGTGGAGCAGGGGATCCTGCTCGCGATCGTGATGTCGCTTCTCGACCACGTGAAGCGCCACTACGACCCCCACGACTCGGTGATCACTCGGGACGAGCGAGGGCGCTCCGTCAGCGTTCCCGCTGTCCCCGGTGCGAGCACCGAGCCCGGTTTGGTGGTCTATCGCTTCGGAGTGGGACTGTTCTATGCAAACGCGGCGCGCTTCGTCGATGAGGTGCTCAAACTCGTCGACGTGCCCGACAAGCCACGCTGGCTCGTCCTCCTCGCCGACGCAATCGACGATGTCGACTTCACCGGCGGAAAGACACTCGTCGAGCTCGCGGAGCAACTCTCCGAGCGCGGGGTCGTGTTCGCCGTTGCCGAGGCTCGCGACCCAGTGGTTGCCGAACTCGACGAGTTCGGACTCACCGCATTGATTGGGCGCAACCACGTGTATGCCGCGCTCGACGACGCGATCGCCGCCTTTCGGGCGAACTAGACCCAAACCTCGAAGCTGGTGTCGAGGCAGGCAGCTATGCAACGCAGTGAGCAGACCGCGCGTGCGCCCCAGCAAGCGTCCACGGCCAGATCTGCCCGCAGACCACTATCCGAGGTTGAAGTCACGCTGTGCGCCCGAAGGAAGGGAGGTGACACTCGCGCACGAGAGGTGTGACGTGCGATCAGTGGGCGCTGAGGGACTCGAACCCCCGACCCCCTCCTTGGAAGGCATCGGAGGCTGAGCGCTGTGCTCAACCTCGTTTCCGCAGGTCGGCGCTGAGCGAAACGCGCACAGTTAGGGGGTGAACGATTCGTTGTGCGGCGCTCCTGGCGGTGGCCGGGACCGGCTGGTTCGCCGTCAGATGCACACCTGGATGTCGCCGTCTGCTTCTCGCGACCCCCGGCCCGGTCCGCTCCGAAGGGATCCGTTGGTTCGCTCCCCGTGACGGGTCGTTGCTGGTCGACGAGTTACATCAACGCGGTGACCGCCATCACCTCGTCGAGGTAGACCGGCCCGTCCCGCGCCCGTGCCAAGGTGGAGTCACACGCCGGTCACGGCAAAGACACGCCAGTCGCGCGGTAGTCCGTCGAGATGATCATCGCGAGGGTCGCCGAAGCTGATCGTGCTCCCGTAAACCAGATCGCGAACGGTCTGGGACACGAGCAGCTCCGCCGCCCCAGCGAGCGCGCAGACTCGCTGGGCGATTTCAACGGCCATACCTCCAGTCTCGCCGTTCGTAACGTCGCACTCGCCGCTGTGCACACCAGCGCGAGCATCGAGTCCTCTCGACCGCAGGTCGTGGATGATCGCCAACGCGCAGCGGATCGCCCGACCGGGGCCGTCGAACGTGGCCACCACTTCCTTCGGTCCGCGGCGTACTGCCCTCCCTCGGAAGCGCTCGATGAGCTCACAATCGATGCACGACGCGGGTCGAGGAGGCGCGTCGAGCAGCTCGACGACGAGGACGGTCGAAAGGGCACGGTTCACGTCGTACGCAGGCGGCGATCCCGTCACGAAATCCTGCATGCGGCTCGTCATCTCATCGAGCGCGTCGGAGAACCAGATCAGGTGATCGGCGCTGTCGAGCTCGCAGAGGGTTGCATCGGGTATGTGCTCCGCGACATACCGAGCGCACTCGATCGGTGTAGCGACGTCACGAGCAGCGTGCAGCACGAGCGTCGGGGCACTCACCATCGGGAGCGCGTGACGCACGTCGATCGCGCACACGACTCTGAGGTAGGCAGTAGCCGCACCCGGGCTCGCAGAGATCCGCTCATACCGGCCGAACTGCTCCCGAGCGACAGGGTCGTCACGAGCGCTCGGACACCACCGTTTGAGCGCTGAGCCTGTCCCCCACCCAGCCTCGAGAGACTCGATGCCCTCGTTCAACTCCGCAGGCGGAATGCCGAACTCGTAGTCGTCGTCCCGGAGAACTCGGGCATATCCGCCGTAGATCATGAGCGCTCGGGTGCGTTCGGGGTAGGTGGCCGCGAAGAGGATCGCGATCGGTGAGCCAGCCGATACGCCGAGGATCGTTGCGCGCTCCGACCCAACCGCGTCAAGTACGACGCCCACGTCCTCGACCCACTCATCGAGCTCGACTCGAGTCGGCCGATCGGACAGGCCTGTCCCGCGCTTGTCGAAGAGGATGAGCCGGGAGAACGACGCGAGCCGACGGACGAGCCGTCCGGACCACGCCTCCCACCATGTCTCGAGATGCGAGGTGTATCCCGGGACGATGATCAGATCGGTGGGCGCGTCGCCCGTGACCTGAAAGGCGATGCTGACGCCGTCCTTTGCCTTGGCGTAACGAATCTCCGGGATCTCGCCCGCCGACGACTCGCCGTGGGTCCCCGGTGGCCCAGCCTCGGAAACCGCGACCCAGTCGAGACTGCAGTGCTGCTCGAGCACGGCGGTCTCGAGCGCTCGAAGCGCCGGTCCAGGGTCCACGCCCCAGTCGTCAGCGAGCCGCCGTCGAATCGACGCGCATGCCTGTAGCGCTTCGGTCTGCCTCCCGTCGCGGTACAGAGCCAAGACGTGTTGACCCCACAGCCGCTCCCGGAGGGGGTACAGGGCGACGAGCCCGTCTAGCTCCGGAAGCAAGTCACGGTGCCGACCACACGCCAAGTCGGCATCGATCCGGTCCTCGATCGCCTCCAGATGGGCCTCGTCGAGGCGCGCGGCCTCGGCATCCAGGCTCACACCGCCTCGCACATCGGAGAGCGGCTGGCCGCGCCAAAGTCCGAGCGCCTGGGCCAGCGAGAGAGCAGCGGCGGCGGGGTCCCCGCCGCGCGATTGACCCAGAGCGCGCTCGGTGAGCGTCAAGAAGCGGTCGGCGTCGACGTCGCCCGGCGCCACAGACAGGCGGTACGCGGCATTGACGAACTCGATGGCGGCCGGCGCCTGAACGTCTCTGAGCGACTTGCGAAGCGCGGCCGCCCGAACCTGGACCACTCGGCGTGCCCGGTCCCCATCCAGCTTGGGCCAGAGCTCCTCCACGAGCTGGTCGACGCTGACGGCTTGGCCGTGGTTGATGAGGAGCATCGCCAGGAGTGCACGTTCCTTCGGCGCAGAAGGCGTGATGTCAACGCCGTCGACCACTACCTGGAGCGGCCCGAGGATCCCGAAGGAGCACCCCACTACCCCCCAATCTACTGACGACGGCGCTCCGCGGCTCCCGTGAGCGTTTCGTGAGCGCGGGTGAGCGGCGCGTGAGGCGAGCGGCGCACCTTGGATGCCGGGATCGCCCCCGACACCTCCTCACCCGAAGGAAGACAGACATGATGAAACGACACCGCATGGTGCTCGCGGCGGCCATCGCCGTCTTGGCCGGGCCGCTCAGCCTGGTGACCTCGGCCAGCGCACACACGATGGGCAACGGGAGCACGATGAACGACACCCGGGGCGGTCCGGGACCGGTCGTGGAGCTGATCCGCGCCGCTGTCGCCACCGCTCCGTTCCTGCGCTTCGAGAACGCGGCCCGCGGGGGCTACTCGATCCAGGTCGCCGACATCAACGGCATCACCTGCATCGCTGACCCGACCGTCCCGAGCGCTGGTGCGATGGGCGTCCACTACCTCTCCGCACTCGACAACATGGTCGAGGCGAGCAAACCCCAGGTGCTCGTCTACGAGCCCGACGGCGCGGGCCACAACCGGCTCGTCGCGCTCGAGTACATCGTGGACGAGGCGACATGGCTCCAGACCCACTCCGGCCCCCCGAAGCTGTTCGGGCAGGAGTTCATGTTCACGCCCGCGGGGAACCGGTTCGGACTGCCGGCTTACTACTCACTGCACGCGTGGATTTGGAAGTTCAACCCGAGCGGCACGTTCGCGATGTGGAACCCGAACGTGCTCTGTCCCTGAGCCGTTGACGGCGCACCCCAGGGATCCCGCTCGACACCGCGCTGTATTCGAAGGGAGACCAACTTGTCCAGCGCTGAGCCAGTGTCCGAGAAGCGGCGAGGCGCATCTGGCTCCTCGGGCTTGCCGCGGCCGGGCTCATCGGGGCACTGATGGTGGGAGCGCTGACCCTGAGGCTGGTCAGGGTCAGCGGTGGTTCTCACCCGTCTTGGTGACGTAGAGCGCCTCGTTCGAGCACATCCTCACGCTGACCCTGCGGAGGTTTCGATGGAAGCAACACGCGACGAGATCTATCCACCAACCACCACTACAGATGCGCCGCCCCGGCGGCCCTCGCGCCGCCCTGGCGTCGCCGCCGTCGTCGTCGCGTTGGCGGTCGGGGCGGTCGTTGCTTACCCGGGAGGCGGAACCGGGAGGAGCGCGCCGACACCGACGAGATCCCATCCGGCGGTGCCGTTGGTCGACTCGACGCGCGGGACGCCTGCGATGCGCAGCGCTTCGGGGTCGTCCACACGCATGCCTGAGACGACGATTGCAGCTACCGCAATGGCCGATCTCACTCGTGCGACGCGGTTCGGTCGGCAGGATCAGGTTCTCTTTGAGGAGGCATTGGACGAGACGGGTCTCGAGTCTGACGCGCTGCAGGCGCAGCTCGATGAGGTGACGAATGCCACGCAAGAGTTCTTGAGCGCATTCATCACCGGCGTACCCACGCTGAACTCCGTGCTCGACGGGCTCGACCCGAGAACAAACGCGACCCTCGATTCCATCACCAGGGAGTTCGATGAGCAGATCGACGCAGCTGAGAGGTTCCAAGCCAATCTTGCCGTCCTCGCAGCGCGCGGCGCGTCTGATGCCTTGGTTTTCTTCTCGACCGCTGGGCCAGCGAAGGGTGCCGTCGCACTCGACGAGCTGCTGAAGCAGGGCCCTGATGGTGTGCTGCAGTTTGAGAACTTGGTGGACACTGCCAATGCTCGATCCGCCGAGCTCAATGCTCAGAAGGACTCGCTAGGTCGGCGCGTGCTCACCGGACAGATCGAAGCCCAGGGTCAGAGCCGCCTCGACACTGAAGCCAAGCTCGACGTCAACCTCGACGACTTCGATGAAGCCGAGCAGGACTTTCTCATCGGTCTTTCAGCTGCCGGAGGGATGTGAGGGTCGCGAGCCAGAGGACTGACCCCGATCACGACGCCTCAGTCGTCGACAATGGGCCAGGCCCGCCAACTGGCCGCCACGTTCGGCAGCGCCCCAACCGCGCCGACCAGCCAGCAATTCATCGACGGGATAGTCGCGATGAGCCCGCGCCGACTGGCCGCCACGTTCGGCAGCGGTTGACCTCGCGCACCCTCGAGGCTCGGTTGAGATGCCCCGGCGTCTGACCTGCGACAGTGGGCGCTGAGGGACTCGAACCCCCGACCCCCTCCTTGTAAGGGAGGTGCGCTACCAACTGCGCCAAGCGCCCTGAGGGGTCGAGGCTACCGGTCCCCTCTCCGACCTAAGCGAGGCCGAGGCGCACGAGCTGATCGGCGGGTGCTTCCATCTCGAGCAGCGCGACACGCAGCAGCTCGGCCATCTCAGCCTCGCGTCTGGTGCCCGCAAGGTTGCGCTCCTCCTCCGGATCCTCGACACGATCGTGCAAGTGGTTGCCGGTGAACCGCGTCAACGCCCAATACGGAAGCCGATCGCCGACGGTGAAGGGCTGACGGATCACAGGGATGTCCGAGCCAGGCATGCGAGCGAGCTGCGCGCGCCCATCCGGCAGAGGCAGCTCGTCGCGACGGGACAGCGCGCGGGTCGGCATCGTCGACCACCGGTTCGACCACATCGACAGCGGCGCGTTGTCGCCGGCCGGCCCGCGCGCGTAGGTGGCGCGCCGATCCACCACGTGCACCTCGCGACCCCAAACTCCCGTCAGCGCCCAATCGCGCACCGATGCGGTCTCACTTCGAACGAGTGGCAGCAGCGACTGACCGCTTGTGCGCTGGCGCATCACGACACCGAAGAGGTCGGCGATCGTGGCGCACAGGTCCACGCTGGTCGTGAGAGCATCACACTCACGCCCCGGGACGCCGGGCATGCGCACCATCAGCGGGATGTGGCCCATCGGCTCGAAGATCGGGACCCCCGGCTTCCCCCAGATGTCGGTGCGCCCTCGGTCGGCGTCGAGCACTCTGCGATCGCCGAGGTAGTGACCGTGGTCGGTGCACACGATCACCGCAGTCGAGTCGGCCAAGCCGTTGCGATCGATCGCGGCGAGCACCCGGCCCAACCAGTGGTCGATCATGGTGAGCTTCGCTCCGTAGCACGCCCGCACCTGCTGGCCCTGACGCTCGGTCATCTCTCCGTGGTCGATCGCGCCGACCATGTACGGGGGGTGCACGAGGTGCGGTCCCTCCCATGTCGGGTCGTAGAGCGAGGCGTACGCCTCGGGCGTGTCGAACGGCTCGTGCGGATCGAACTCGTCGACGAAGAGCAGGAATCGGTCGTGCCAGCCGGCGTTCTCGTCGATCCAGTCAGCGGCGCGCGCCATCGTGCGCGGCCCCGGAAAGCCATCCTCGCCACCGAACCATCCGCGCGAGCGGTGGTAGTCCTCGACGGGGAAGAAGCCGAACACTGGCGCGCCGACGTAGGACGGATCGGCGCGCGTCTTCCACGGGTCACCGCCTTGCCCACGCTCGTACTCCCACCCCGTGAAGTCGACGTGATAGTTCTCGCCGCCCGTCTCGAAGAGGTGAGGGTGGTCGCTGACGAGCATCGTGACCACGCCCGAGCGGTGCAGCTCGTACACGACGGTGTCCTCCCACAGCTCGACCGAGCCCCACGGCTTCCAGAGGAAGTCGAGCTGCCCGCACAAGATGTCGTGACGCGCCGGCATGCACGGCAGTGACCCGGTGAAGTGGTTCGTGAACCGCACTGATTGCGCCGCGAACCGGTCGAGGTTCGGCGTCGCGAACTCGTCCCCGCCGTACGCACCGAGAAGGTGGCGATTCAAGCTGTCGAGCAAGACGATGACTGCGTTCTCGGGAGCCGGCATCATCCGATGTTCGCGCACCCGGGAGAACTACCCTCGCCCTCGATGGCAGGGACACGCACCACTGCGACGCGTGGTGACGAGAGCGATCTGCTGCGGCGCTACCTCGACGAGATCGGTGCGCACCCGTTGCTGTCCGCAGCGGACGAGGTCTCGCTCGCGATCGCCATCGTCGCCGCACGCGTCGCGCAAGAGGAGATGGACGCCGCGACGGCGCGCATCCCCGTCGCGCGTCGCCGCGAGCTGCACAAGGCGGTGACCGAGGGAGACGCGGCCCGACGGCGTTTCATCCAGTCGAACCTACGCCTCGTGGTGTCGGTGGCTCGCCGGTACCAGTCGAGTGGAGTCGGCATCCTCGACCTCATCCAAGAGGGCAACATCGGCTTGATGCGCGCCGTCGAGAAGTTCGACCATCGCCGCGGCTTCAAGTTCTCGACGTACGCCACCTGGTGGATCCGCCAGGCGATCGGAAGGGCGATCGCCGACACCTCGCGGACGATCAGGGTGCCCGCCCACGTCCGCGACCAGATCGTGGCGGTCTCGCGCGAGCGCGCAGCGGCTGCGCGCCGACCTCGACCGCGAGCCGACCGTCGAGGAGCTCGCGGAAGACACCGGCCTCGATCCGCATCGAGTCGAGGCAACGCAGATCCACGCGGCCGACCTCCTGTCGTTGTCCGCACCGACCGGTGAGGACGGGGACGGCGAGCTCGGTGACCTGTTGGCCGACCCCGAGGCCGAGGCCTCGTTCGATCGTGCCGCCGCCGGACTCGACGAGCACGCGCTGCGAGCCGTCCTGTCGAGGCTCACGCCGCGAGAGCGTCACGTGCTGTCGATGCGATTCGGACTCGACCGCAGCGACGAGCCCCGCACTCTCGCCGACATCGGCGACGGCTACAAGCTCACCCGTGAGCGCATCCGTCAGATCGAGGCGAAGGCCCTCACAAAGCTGCGCCATCCGTGCACGGCTCGCATCACCGAGTCGACGATCGGGTGGGCAGAGCCGGTCAGCGTTCCTGCTCGTCGCCTGGGCTGATCGGCCGGCGGGCTCGCGCCAGCGCCACCAGCGCGCCGGCGGTCTCGTGTTGCAGCTCGGGCAGCTCGTCGCTGGGAAACCATCGCGCTTCCACGATCTCGACCGACGTGGGACGGACCGCGTCGGGCGCGGTGCCGTTGGCCAACCGGGCGCGGTAGATGATGTCGACTCGACGGGGACGGGGATCGACTACGACAGCGGGCTCGCCGATCGTCTCGACGTCCACGCCGACCTCTTCGAAGGCCTCACGCTGTGCCGCGACACGAGCGTCCTCTCCGCGATTCAACAGCCCTCCGGGCAGACCCCACCGTCGCCTGTACGCGTGCCGAACCAGCAGCACCGCGCCGTCGGGCCGCTCGATCACGCACACTGCTCCGACCGTGAACGTGGGCGCCAACGTGTGCACGATCGCGACTCGGGCTCGACGAGGAAGCCGCCGGTAGACCCGCAAGAGGAGCGCGTGCAGGTTGTCGATCAAGAGTGGGAGCCTAGAAGCGGGGTCACTCGAACGAACGCCGCGCGGCGATGATCTCCCCGAGCAACACCTGGGTGGCAGCCGCGACGGGCGTGCGGCGACCGTCGTGCTCGAGGACGACCAACGAACGATCGAACGCGTCGAGGACGACCGCACCCGCCTCGAGGCAGACGAGCATGCCCCCGAGGTAGTCCCACGAGCCGTGAGCGTTGCGACTGCAGTCAACGAAGGCGTCGAGCCGGCCGCATGCGACCGCGCAGAGGTCGAGCGCCGATGCACCGAGCGCGCGGTACTGCTTCCACCCGAAGCGACGGGGCGGATATCCCGAGAGCCCGACGAGAGACGAACCGAGCCTGGTGGCCCCCGAAGGTGCGATCGGCTCGCCGTTGCGGGTCGCTCCCCCGCCTCGCACCGCTTCGAAGCGCTCGCCCGTCGCGATGTTGATCACGAGCGCAGCGCGCGCCCCGTTGGCGTCGACCGCGCACAGGCTCACCGCATACCAAGGGATGCCGTGCAGCGCGTTCGTCGATCCGTCGAGTGGGTCGACGACCACGACGATGTCGCGGTCGGCCTCGTGCAGGCCGCTCTCCTCAGAAAGCACTCCCACTCCGGCGGGAAGCAGGACGGCGAGCGCGGCGTCGTCCGCGACGATGTCGCTGTTGTGCTGACCACCGTGGGCGCCCGCTCGTGCGAGCCCCCAGTCGGTCACTCCGCCCAGCGCGTCGATCACGGCCGACGCAGTCGCAGCGAGCAGCGCGCTCGAGCTGCGCATCGGTCAGCTCGGTGTCGTCCACGGTCGGGCCACGGTAGCGGTGCGACGTGGCAGGCTGTGCATGTGGCCGTCATCGACGTGGCCGGCTTCGTCGCCGACCTCAAGGATCACGCCGTCGACCACGGGTTTCACGTCCACGACGAGCGTCACTTCGTGGAGACCTACTCGTTGCGTCAGGCGTGGGAGGTCGACCTCCACCCCGAGGAAGCGTGCGGCGGTCCGCTCGACCTGCACCTCTCGCTCGAGGTCGACCCCCGAGCACTACTGGCCTTCGAAGACGCGGTGCTCGCCCAGGGCGACGACGACAAGCCCCCGGACGACTTCGCGTTCCCGCTGATGTTCACGTGGTCGCTCCCGCCGCTGCCGTCGCCACCAGATCTCCTTGTGCTCGCGACCGAGCTGGCCGGAGTCGGCGGCACACAGCTGCCGCTCGAGGTCTCGGCTATCGACTCGTTCCCGTCCGCCACCGACGCGCCCGAGCGGAGCATCAACGTGGTCGCTCGGCTCGAGGTCGGCCTCGATCGCGTGTACCTCGGCGAGGAGCAGCTCTGCGACACACTCGATCGCTGCCTCGCCGTGAGCCAATACCTCTTGGAGCGTGCACCGACCTGGATCGGCGAGACCTAGCTGTACCCGGCGCCGGTCGTCGGACCGCAGCCTGCAGTCAGTCCGTGGGGATGCTTGGGGCGTGGGTGCGCCCCCACGGAACGGCTGTGGTCGAGGCCGCCCGCCTGTGCGCGGCCGCGGCCGCCGGACAGATCCTGATCTCGGACGTCGTGCGCGTTCTGAGCGAGGCGCCTTCCCGACTTCCCCGCGACCGCCGAATCCAGCGGGTGGTCGTCCGGCTCGAACCGCAGGCAGCGAGGCAACCAACGACCCTGTCTCAATGGCGACAGTTGCTGGCCGCGAGTTCGTCCTCTCGACCGTCGACGGCCTGCGGGCCGCCGTGTTGATGTCTCTCCGTCGCCACGGCGAGGCCAAATCGGCGCGGGCCGTGCTCGACATCGTCTGATACAGGACGGCTAGAGCGTCGCGCCGCGACGCCTCGCATGACGGCCCGGCGTGGCAGAAACCCACGCGAACCCGAGCACTCCGAGACCGGCGACGACGAGGGCGAAGCCGAGGCCAGCGACGAGGCCCGCTTCCCCGCCGGTCAACGGCAGGGTGTCGCGGGACGGTTCGACTGAAGCCGGGTCGGCCTCGTCGCCGGTGAGCTCCGCACGACCATTGGACGGCAACACCTCCGACGACTGGGGAACGAGCGAGCTTCGGCTCGAGGTCGAGATGGTCTCGTCGGGTGGTGCCGTGCTGCCGGCGGCGAGCGTGGTCGTCGGCGCGAGCGTGGTCGTCGGCGCGAGCGTGGTCGTCGGCGCCTCCGTCGTGGTCGCCGCAGTCGTCGCGCTCTCCCCCGTGATCAGTGCCTCGATGGTCGTCGACGTGGTCGTCGTCGACTCCTGGTCCTCGGCGGTGGTCGTCGTCGTCGCGGCAGTCGTCGTCGCGGCAGTCGTCGTCGCCGCAGTCGTCGTCGCCGCAGTCGTCGTCGCCGCAGTCGTCGTCGCGGCAGTCGTCGTCGCCGCAGTCGTCGTCGCGGCAGTCGTCGTCGCGGCAGTCGTCGTCGCGGCAGTCGTCGTCGCGGCAGTCGTCGTCGCGGCAGTCGTCGTCGCCGCAGTCGTCGTCGCCGCAGTCGTCGTCGCGGCAGTCGTCGTCGCCGCAGTCGTCGTCGCCGCAGTCGTCGTCGCCGCAGTCTCGACGTCATCCTTGCCGAGCTGGTTGATCACGATCACCACGATGTCTTCGTCGCTGTTGAAGAACGCGGTGAGGTTCTCTGGCGTGCCAACCGGACCGAACGTGCCGATGCCCTTCTGCTCAAAGTCGGGGGTCGCGGACTCCGTGATCGTGTAGCTCGAGCCGAAGGGCACGTCGAGCGAATCGTTGTTACACGACATGTCGCCCTTCTTCCAGTTGCAGGTCAAGGTCTCGACGTCGCTCTCGAGCGTGAGCTTCCAAGACTTGGGCACGTCAGGCGACTCGAGCTCGTGACCGTCAGCGTCGACCCATCGCTTCACTGGCTGCACATGGAATGCGCACGGGTCCTCGTCCTGCTTCGGCGCGAGTATCTGTTTGCCGTCGACGTACACCCGGACGTTGTTGTGGGAAGGCGGCACAAGCAGATAGCTGTCCCCGGGCGGCGCCGTGCCCGATCCGGAGAACGAGGTCTTGTCTATGTCCCACGTGTAGTCGACCTCGACGTTGTTCGAGTTGCCGACGCGCAGGACTGCGTCGCCCTTGGGCAGGGTGCACAGCCCGTCGACCGCGAGCTTGTCGAGCTTCGGCGCTGCGGTGGCGAGTTCCGCGTTGGCCGACAGCAACACCAGAGTCGCGCCTATCACCACGCCGAGATACCCGACGATGAGGCGCTTCGTGCTGCTACCGCTCCTGGCGAACATCCCACTGCTCCCGTGGCTCGTTGTTGGTGAGCCTGGGGGCGGGTTCGCTGTGGCTCCCCGCCGGCGCAGCGACCAGTTCAGCCGGGCGGATCAACACCTCCCCAGTTCAGCGAGTTGATGGGCTCGCCACTCTGTGGCTTCCTGATCGGAAGGTGGCGCTGCGAGGAGATAGGTCGATCGGCCTGTTGCGAGGGAGCGCTCACCGAATCAACGGGCTTCACACGCGGTGGGCCCGGCTGGGATCGAACCAGCGACCAAGCGATTATGAGTCGCCCGCTCTGACCACTGAGCTACAGGCCCGACGAGCTCCGGGGGAGAGACTCGAACTCTCAACACGCGGATTAACAGTCCGCTGCTCTGCCGGTTGAGCTACCCCGGAAGGAACGGCAGACCCTACCAGCGGGCCCTCGCCGTCCCGAAGCCACAACCGATCTGCCGCGGAGTCGTCACAGCCAGCGCATACCCTTCCGACGATGGCGCGGCGACTGGTGGCACTGGCCGTCGCGGTGCTGATGGTCGTTGCCGCAGTTGTCATCCGCGCCCGCATCGACGACAGCTCCGACCCCGCCAGCGGCGCGTCCGGCAGTGGCGCGGGACCGGTCTCGCTCGTGTGCGCGAGCGAGCTCGAGCCTGCCTGCACCGAGATCCTCCACGCCAACGGCGACGTGCGCGTGACCATCGAGCCCGCCGGCGTGACTGCCTCTCGGCTCGAGGGAGCCGACGCGGTGACGGGCATCGACGGATGGCTCGTCGAGGCGCCGTGGCCCCAGATCGTGGACGACACCCGGGGCCGGAACGGGCTCTCGAACCTGTTCGAGCCGGCTCCGCCGGTGCTCGCTCGATCGCCGCTCGTGATGGCGATGTGGAACGACCGGCTCGACGCGATCGTGGGCTCGTGCGCGGACGGAGCGCTCACGTGGAAGTGCGTCGGAGACGTCGCCGGCAAGCAGTGGTCCACAATCGGCGGCGAAACCAGCTGGGGCATCGTGAAGCCGGGGTTCGCCGACCCGCTCACCGACGGCGTCGGCGCCCTCGTGCTCGGTCAGGCCGCGGTCTCCTTCTTCGGCACGACCGCGCTGTCGTCCGATCAGTTCAGCGACGACGCCTTCCAACGCTGGATTCGCCAGATGGCGACCGCCGTGCCTCAGAATCCGACCTTCGCCGACATGCTCACGTTTGGCCCCGCCGCTGTCGACGTCGTCGGCACGACGGAAGCCGAAGCCGGACCAGGGCTCGAAGGCTCGCGCGACAAGCGCAACATCACGATCACCTACCCTGCTCCCGTGGCGACCGCTGACGTCGTATTGGCGCAGGTCGCAGGCGCTTCGGGTGGGGAGCGGCTCGCTCGCATCATCGGCGGCAACGCCGGTCTCGACGCGCTCGCGGCTGCGGCTTGGCGGGTGCCGAACCACCCGACACCCGCAGGGGTGAGCCCCGACGTGGAGCTTCCAGCCGACTCAGGGCTTCCGTCCCCCGGAGCGATCGACGCACTACGGCAGGTGTGGAAGGGCGTGCAGTGAAGCGGGTGATCGCGTGTGCCCTGTCGATCGCTGTTCGCGGTCACGCTCACCGCGTGCTCGTCGTCCTCCTCGGGATCAGGGGACAACGGAGACCTGTCGAGCGCCGATCCGGGCGACTGCATCGTCGTCGACATGGCCTCGTCACCCGAGAAGATCACGCTGATGACCGAACTCGCGAAGGAGTTCAACAGCTCGGATCGGGCCAAGGTCGGCGACAAGTGCGTCTTCGTGCGGCCGAAAAGCAAGGCGTCGGGGGCGGGGGCCGCGCTGCTCTCGGCCGGGTGGCCGGATCCCGAGGCAAACGGCCCGCAGCCCGTGATCTGGTCACCGGCAGCGAGCGCGTGGGGGGCGGTCGTCAACCAAAGGCTGATCGACGCAGGCGAGGCGCCGATCACACAGCCCTCCAAGCCGTTCATGCTTACGCCGCTCGTGATCGCGATGCCGAAGCCGATGGCCGAGGCGCTCGGGTATCCGGACAAAGCGCTCGGCTTCTCCGACATCATCGCCCTGGCAAACGATCCGAGGGGGTGGGCGGCGTTCGGTCACCCCGAATGGGGACCGTTCCGCCTCGGCAAGACGAACCCGAACTTCTCGACGAGTGGGCTCAACTTCACGATCGCTCAGTACTACGCGGCCACCGGCAAGTCGCGCGACCTCACGCTCGAAGACCTTGCCCGGCCCGACGTGAAGGACTTCACCCAGTCCGTCGAGTCCGCAGTCGTGCACTACGGCGACACCACGCTGACGTTCCTCAACAACATGTACAAGGCGGATGCGCGCGGCACCGCGTTGACCTACGCCTCGGCTGTGGCGGTCGAGGAGAAGTCGGTGATCGACTACAACACCGGCAACCCCGATGGCATCCTCGACCCGGGTGAGGTGCCGAAGCCTCCGCGCATCCCGCTCGTGTCGATCTATCCGAAGGAAGGCACGCTGTTCTCGGACAGCCCGCTCTTCATCTTGAACGCGCCGTGGGTCACCGACGAGCAGAAGCAGGGAGCCGCACTGTTCCGCGACTTCGTGACCACGCCAGAGAACCAGGCCAAGGTCCTCGAGTTCGGCTTTCGACCGGGTAACCCCGCGGTGGCAATCGGCGATCCGATCGCGCCCGCCAACGGCGCGGACCCGAACGAGCCGCAAGCGCTGCTCGAGGTGCCCGACCCGAAGGTCGCGATCGGCATCCTCGACCAGTGGGATCAGCAGCGGAAGCCCGCACGCGTGCTGCTCGTGATCGACATCTCGGGCTCGATGGGCGACCCCGCGACCCAAGACGGCTTCCAGACGAAGCTCGATCTCGCGAAGCAGGCCGCGATCAGCGCCTTGGGCGAGTTCAAGGACGAGGACGAAGTCGGCCTGAGGGTGTTCTCGACCGACCTGACCAACGACGGTGCGACCTTCCTCGACCTGGTGCCGATCGGACCGATCGGCCAGCAACGAGCGGAGATGTCGAGCACGATCGACAACCTCGTCCCCACCAACGGCACGCCTCTCTATGACGTCACTGCCGATGCGTACACGACGATGCTCGACGGCTTCGACCCCTCTCGCATCAACGCGGTCGTGCTGCTCACCGACGGCCGCAACGAAGACGAGAACCCTGACGATGACGCGGACCAGCTCGACGGCCTGCTGGCCGAGCTCCGGAACGGCAGCGAAGGCCAAGCGACTCGGCCGGTGCGAGTGTTCCCCATCGCCTACGGCGCCGACGCCGACCTCTCGACCCTGCGCCGCGTGGCGGATGCGACCACAGGCGCCGCCTACGACTCGAGCAACCCGACGGCCATCAACGACGTGTTCGCCGCCGTGGTGTCCAATTTCTGATCGTGGCTCTGCGCTTTCGGGATCGGTTCTTCACTCCCCCGGTCGCGCGGGCCATGACGTCGCCGAGCGCCATCCTCCTGGCCGGGGGCGTAGCGGCCCTCACCATCGTCGCGGGGTTGCCGCTCCTCGCCGCGGCGGGCGTAGGCGCCCTGGCGTGGGCGGGACGAGTGGCGTTCGCCATCCCCCGGGCACCGCGGCGCGAGCACATCGACCCCTTCGCCCTCGCTGACCCGTGGCGAGGCTTCGTGCGAGCCGCACTGCAGGCGCAGACACGATTCGATCGCACCGTGCAATCCGCCAAAGCGGGGCCCCTGCGTGATCGACTCGCGGAGATCGGCGAGCGCGTGGAGACCGGGGTGAACGAGAGCTGGCACGTCGCCAATCGCGGCGCAGGAGATCTCGACTGCGATCGAGCAGCTCGACACGAGAGAGGCGAAGGCACAGCTCGTTGCGCTCGCACAAGACACGACGACTTCGTCCGAGAGCCGCGCCCGCACCGAGGAGTCGCTTCGGGCGCAGATCGCGTCGGCTGAGCGCATGGACGCGATCGTCCGCGACGCCCGCGACCGTCTCCGGCTGCTCGACGCCCGCCTCGACGAAGCGGCGGCGAGGGCCGTCGAGCTGTCCGTGGACGCGAACGATGAAGGGATGCTCGGCCTGTCGTCCGACGTCGACAACGTCGTCAGCGACATGGAGGCGCTGCGCCAGGCGCTCGAGGAGACGGGCACGGCGCCGTCGGGAGGATGAGCGCCGCCACTGACAACCGCCGCTTCGTGCGGGCGAACTTCGTCGTCGCGGCAGGCACCGGGCTCTCGCGCCTCACCGGCTTCGGGCGCGTCGCTGCTCTCGCGTACGCGATCGGGCAGACCTCGCTCACCGACACCTACAACCTCGCCAACACGATGCCGAACGTCGTGTACGAGCTGATCCTCGGCGGCATCCTCACGACGACGCTCGTGCCCGTGTTCGTCAGCCACCTCGACAGGAACGACGAGGAGGCGACCGACGCCGTCGTGAGCGTCGTCGTCGTCGTGCTGCTCGCGCTCACCGTCGTCGCCGTGCTGGCGGCGCCGCTCATCGTGCACCTGTACACCGTGCGGGCACCCGCGAGCGACGCCGCTGCGATCCGCAGCGAAGCCACGACCCTCGCTCGCTTCCTCCTCCCCCAGATCACGTTCTATGGCATCACCTCTCTCGGCATTGCGCTGCTGAACTCACGTCGTCGCTTCGCGGCGGCCGCCTTCGCTCCCGTGTTGAACAACGTCATCGTCATCGGCGCCCTCGTCGCCCTCCCCCATGTCGTGAACGGCGACATCACGCTCGACACTGCTCTCGGAAACCGCACGATCACCTTGCTGCTCGGCCTGGGCACGACGGCCGGCATCCTCGCGATGACCGCGGTCATCTGGATCGCGGTCGCCCGCGCCGGCATCCACCTCCGCCCGCGGCTGCTGTGGCGCCACCCCGCCGTGAGCGAGGTCGCTCGACTCTCGGGGTGGACCGTCGGCTACGTCATCGCCAACCAGATCGCCCTGCTCATCGTGTCGATCCTGGCACTGCGCGGCGAGGGACAGCTGTCCGCGTACCAGGCCGCCTTCATCTTCTTCCAGCTTCCCCACGGGCTGCTCGCGGTCACGCTCATCACGACCTTCGCCCCGGAGCTCGCCGAAGCGGCGACACGAGGGGACCAGGGCGGCTATCGCGATCGGCTCTCGCTCGGCATCCGCCTGATCGCGCTCGTGATGGCGCCGGCCGCGATCGGCTACGCGGTGCTCGCTCGACCCCTCGTGTCGGCGTTGATCGAGCGCGGCGCGCTCTCGAGCAGCCAGGCGACCCTCACGGGCAACACGCTGGCGTGGTTCGCCGCGGGTCTGCTCGGCTTCAGCATCTACCTGTTCGTGCTGAGCGGCTTCTACGCGCGCAAGGACACGCGACGCCCGTTCTGGCTCAACGTGGGGGAGAACACGCTCAACATCGTGCTCGCCATCGCGTTCGTGGGCCGTTGGGGAGCGCCCGGTCTCGCCGCCTCGTACGCGATCGCGTACAGCGTCTCTGCGGTGCTCGCCACGATCGTGCTGTCGCGTGTCACGGGAGGGCTGGGTTTGCGCCAGCTCGCGGTGGGGGTCGCGCGTCCCGTCGCCGTCGCGCTGGTCATGGGCGCGCTCGTCTGGGGGCTGGCGTCGCTCGTCGGCGGACAGCACGGCACGGGGGCCTTCACGCGCTCGCTCGTCGGTGTCGCGATCGGTGTCGTCGCGTACATCGGGGGACTCCTGGTGCTGCGCGTGCCCGAGGTCGTCGCCCTCCGCACCCGTTTCCGGGACCGATAGGCTCGCCGGATGATCAAGCTCGCGAAGCGGTGGTGGGCCTACCTCACGGCCAAGTTGACCGGCAGCTTCAACGAGAAGGCCGATCCGAAGGTGCAGCTCGAGCAGGCGATGATCGAGGCCCAGGAGCAGCATCGCCGCCTCCGCGAGCAGGCAGCCAACGTGATCGCCAACCAGAAGCAGACCGAGATGCGGCTGAACCGTTCCCTCGAGGAGCTGAGCCGCGTCAACGGCAACGCTCGACAGGCGCTGGTCATGGCGTCCGACGCGCAGAAGAAGGGCGACGCCGCAAAGGCCAGCGAGTACAACGCTGCGGCCGAGGCGTTCGCGAACCGTTTGATCGCGCTCGAGCGCGACGTCGACGACCTGAAGGCGCTGAGCCTGCAGTCCGCGCAGGCCGCCGATCAGGCGAAGGCGGCGGTGCAGCAGAACGCGACGGCGCTGCAGCGCAAGCTGAGCGAGCGCCAGAAGCTCCTGTCGCAGCTCGACCAGGCGAAGATGCAGGAGCAGATGAACAAGGCGATGGCCTCGCTGTCCACGACGGTCGGCGAGGACGTCCCGACGTTCGACGAGGTGCGCGACAAGATCGAGGCGCGCTACGCCAAGGCCAAGGGGATGAGCGAGCTCACCGAGACATCAGTCGAGAGCCGCATGCTCGAGATCGAGCAGGCCGCCGCGAACTCAGAGGCGCAGACCCGCCTCGACGAGATGCGCGTCCAGCTCGGCCTTGCCGCGGCCACCGAGCCCGCCGCCGTCGAAGCCCCGACTGCCGACCCCGCTCCCGCTCCCGCCACCGGCGCCGACGCTCCCGCCTCCTAGCGTTTGCGCGCCAGCCCGACGCATCGTCGCTCTGGCGCGCACTCGGTCGGGGGTCAGGTCAGCCCGGCAGCACGACGAGGTCGTCTCGGTGCACGACCTCGTGGGGCCAGCCCTCGGGAAGGTCTGAGGTTCGCCTGCCGGTCACCTGGGCGAGCTGATGCGCGTCGATGCGGGTCAGACCCTTCGCGAACACGATTCCGTCGGGACCGACGACCTCGATCGCGTCATCGGCGAGGAAGTCGCCCTTCACCCCGGTCACGCCGGCCGGTAGCAGCGAACGATTGCCGTCGACGAGGGCGCGCCGTGCTCCATCGTCGACCTCGATGACGCCCGCGGCGGCGACAGCGAACGCGATCCACAGCTTGCGAGCGGGGAGCCGCCTCTCATGGGGATGGACGACGGTACCGACGCCGCCGACGCCGTTGACCGCGTCGAGCAGCACATCCGGACGATCTGCGGCGGCGATCACCGCGCGCACTCCCGACCACGACGCGATGCGAGCCGCAGCGACCTTCGAGGCCATGCCGCCACTCCCCCGCGACGAGCCTGCGCCGCCCATCTGCTCCTCGAAGGCCCGGTCGATGCCGACGACCTCCTCGATGAGCGACGCGTCGGCGTCGAGACGGGGATCCGCGGTGAGCACGCCCGGGGTGTCGGTCAACATCACGAGCAGATCTGCGTGGACGAGGTGAGCGACGAGGGCGGCGAGGCGGTCGTTGTCGCCGAACCGGATCTCGTCGTCGGCGATGGCATCGTTCTCGTTCACGATCGGCACGGCGCCGAGCTCGAGCAACCGCACGAGGGTCTGGCGGGCGTGGAGGTACTGGCGGCGCTCGACGAAGTCGTGCGGCACGAGCAGCACCTGCGCCGGCACGAGCCCGTGCGTCGCGAGGATGTCGTCGTAGGCGCGCATCAACCGGCTCTGCCCCGCGGCGGCGAGCGCCTGCAGTGTGGGCAGATCGGTGGGACGCTCCGCGAGCCCGAGGGCCGCGACTCCCGCCGACACCGCGCCGGAGCTGACCACGACGACGGCATGACCGTCGACGCGCAGCTGCGCCACCTCGCCGCAGAGCTTCGCGATCGCTCCGGTGTCGATCACGCCCATGCGGTCGGTCAGCGACGACGTGCCGATCTTCGCGACGACGGTGCTCATTGGTCGGGCTCGTAGTCGAAGCTGAACTTGCCAACGAGCACGGTGTCGCCTGGACGCGCACCCGCGCGCGCCAGTGCCCTGCCGACGCCGAGTCGCTTCAGTCGATCGTCGACGTACCTGAGGGCCTCGGCGTTCGTGAGGTCGGAGAGGGCGACGGCGCGCTCGGCGGCACGGCCGAGGACGCGGTACACACCGTCGCCTTCTTGCTCGACCCGTACACCTTCGAGGAGTGGACGGTGGATGACGAGCCCTTCGGTCACGGGTTCGGCGTCGCGCGCTTCGCGCACGAGTTTCGCCATGTCGCCGACGAGCTCGCGCAGACCCGAGCCGGTGATCGCACTCATCCGACGGCCGTCCCACTCGACACCCGCATCCTCGACGTCGGCGCGTGAGCCGACGACGACGCGTGGCCGGTCGAGAAGGTCTGGCTGATAGCGACCGAGCTCGTCGAGCAGCACCCGCTCCTGCTCGGCCGGCGGCCGACCCTCGGACGCCGCGAGGTCGATCAGGACGACGAGCACACGCGCCCGCTCCACATGACGGAGGAACCGGTGGCCGAGGCCCTTCCCCTCGCTCGCGCCTTCGATGAGACCGGGGATGTCGGCGACGACCATCTCGAAGTCATCGTCCATGCGCACGACGCCGAGGTTCGGCTCGAGCGTCGTGAACGGGTAGTCGGCGATCTTCGGCTTCGCCGCCGAGATGCGACTGATCAGGGTGCTCTTGCCCGAGTTGGGGAAGCCGACCAACGCGACGTCGGCCATGAGCCGCAGCTCGAGGAGCAGCCACTGCTCCTCGCCGTGCTCCCCCTGCTCGGCGAACGAGGGCGCTCGGCGGGTGTTCGAGAGGAAGCGAGCATTGCCGCGCCCTCCGCGTCCGCCTGCCGCGGCGCGCCACCGGTCGCCATGGTTCACGAGGTCTGCGAGCAGCGTGCCGGTGTCCATCGCGCGCACGGTCGTGCCCTGAGGCACGGAGACGACCATGTCCTTGCCAGAGGTGCCGTGACGGCCCTTGCCCATGCCGTGCGTGCCGTCCGTCCCTCGACGATGCGGATGGTCCCGGAACGCGAGCAGCGACGCCACGTTGTGGTCGGCGACGAGCCACACGTCGCCGCCCGATCCTCCGTCGCCGCCGTCAGGGCCGCCGCGGGGGACGTGGGACTCACGGCGGAACGACACGCTGCCGGCACCGCCATCACCACCGCGCACGTTCAGCGCGCACTCGTCGACGAAGCCAGCCACGACGAGCCAGCCTATTGGTGCGCGGAGAAGGCGCGAGGGTGTTAGTCGACCGTCGTCACTCGACCAGGCGAACGGGGTCGCCGTTCAGCGACGCCGTCCACGTCGTGGTGTCGTTCGGCTGGGCGCTGACGTAGGTCATCCGCACCTTCAGCCAACAACCCGTGCCGCTGTTGAACGCACAGTTGTAGTCCGCAGGGATCGGGATCGTCATCGTCACGAGCCGACCGTTGTAGACAGAGTTCGTCATGCCCGGGATCGAGCACCCCGTCGCGGTGACGTCAGTGGTCGCGTTGTCACGGTGGTAGGTGCAGACGGGGAAGCCGCCCGAGTAGTTCGAGTCGCCCGGAGCCAGGATCGAGAGCGTCACCGATCCACCACCGCCGACATCGCCGATGTCGTAGAAGTTCAAGGTGAGCGTGCGGCCCGAGCCCGCGGTGGGCGTCACTCGAGCGAGGTAGAAGGTCGGGCTCGACACCGAACCAGAGTTCGCGAAGATCGGCAGGTTCTCGGTTGCGAACACCGACACACCAGCGCCATTCGGGGCCTTCCCGCTCACTCCGGAGCTGGTGCCGTAGCCGGCGCGGATCGAGTAGCGGTTGAACCCACCTTCGGTCGTCGGGCCACCGGTGCCGGTCGCTTCACAAGCCGTGATCCCGTTGCACGCTCCGAGCGGCCACGTCTTGAACGTCGCGGTGTCCCCGGCGGGCAGGCTCGAGCGGGTCGAGTTCGTCTTCACTTGGATGACGTAGTCGCCGAGCCCATTCGTGCCGTACGAGGCAAGGGAAGCCGACGGGATCGAGCAGATCGTGGCCCAGCGATGGAAGTAGTTCTTGACGTAGACCCCATTGGCGTTGCCATTCGTCGGATCGAGCAACGCCCCAAGGGGCGTGTTGATCGGGTAGAAGCTGGCCGGCCGACAGGTCGCGATGTCGATCACGGGATTGTCGAGGTCGGTCCAGGGAGTCAAGTCCGGGGCGCGCACGATGTACGTGGTGTTGTTCCCCGAACCGCTCGAGCTCTGGTCGCCGGTGCAGTACAGCGCCGGGCCGGTGGAGAGCGTGTCGGCGCTGGTGCCATACCGATTCAGCACGTCGGTGATGTTCCACGGGGCCCCGGTGAGGCCCGGGATGCCGTTCTGCTGCACGTTCGGCATGTTCCCGTTGTTGCAGAAGTTGTCGGTGTTGATCCACGCGGGGTCGAACACCTGGAACACCAGCGGCTGGCCGCCCTGGATCGACGTGACTCGCACGCGGTATGTGTACCCGTCAGCCGAGTACTCGGTGTTCGGACCCGGGCACGCGTATTCGCCACCTGAGCACTTGTTGGTGGCGAAGCGATCACCCTCGCTCTTGTTGCTCGAGGGGGCGCTGGTGTTCAGCCAGAGCTGCTGGATGTCTCCCTCGTCAGGGTCCTGCCCGAGCGTGGCCGTCGGACTGCCCATCGGCACCGGCCCCTGGAAGTCGGCAACAGCGTCTCGTGAGATCGTCTCGTTGTTGAAGCCGACGAGACCCGCGAAGAAATTCGTCGTCGTCGACGTGATCGTGACGCGGATGCGGCTCGGCTGCGGCTCCTGGGTCGCCGTGACCGTCGCGTTCACGCCGTTCGTGTAGCCGTTTTGCGAGGCGACCTTGAGCGCCACAGCCCGGGCACTGACCAGGTCGTTGGGCATGTAGATCGAGCCAGCAAGGGCGCCCGCATCGGCGGCGCGCTGCTCCTTCTGACCGATGTACCACCAGTTCGAGACGTCGATGCCGAACCCGCAGAACGCGAGGAGCACGAGCAACATCAAGGCCATCCAGACCATGACGAACCCACCCTCGTCGCCACTCATCGACTCGGCGACGTTCGCTTCGGTTCGCGCAGCGGTCCGCACGCTAAGACCCCACGACGGAGCAGGAAGCGGTCGGCTGGGGCTCGAGCCGCATGATCGTGTGCTCGGCGATGACCTTGCTCGAACCGAAGAAGTTCGTGACGAAGTTGTGGCGCACCTTGAGGTAGACGCCCACCGAGTCGAAGTGGTCCGGCGGGACGCCGCACACGACCATGGACGCCGCGGGCCAGGTGCCCTGGGGGTTCTCGAAGTGCGAGGTCGCGGAATTCCACGTGTACTTGATGCAGTTCGTGCCGCACGTCCAGCTCGTCTGCCCGGAGGGGTAAGGAGAGCCAGCGGGATTCGTGTAGGGCACCTCGTAGACCCACATCTCGAGCGGAGTCGCGAACGGGATGGCGCCCGAAAGGTTCGACTCGACAGCGAGGCGCGCCTGATCCGCATAGGTGGTGTTGAGCGTCAGCGCCGAAGCGGTACGGGCGCCGGAACGGGCGGCGGAGTTGGTGGAGGTCGCGGTCAGGAAGGCGAGGCCCCACTCGATGATGCCGAACACGAGCAACATGAGGAGGGGCATGACGATGGCTGCCTCGACCATGGCCGCGCCGTCGTCGCCGCGAGCGCGACGAGGAGTCGCTCCCCGTTCCGCCCTCGGAGTCAGCGAACCGAACATCTGCACCACCTAGGTATCGGCGCCAACCCCCTCGCTGATGAGGTGACTGGTGCGTTGCTGCGTGCACGTAGACGCTCGAACCGAGACGCCCGCCGTCCAACGAGAAAATTACTCCGCCCTGAGTGTGGATTTCACTCACCGCGGTTGCAATGGGTCATACGACCCACTCAGCGTCAAAGATCACTCAACGTCGGAAAAATTCGCGCGGATCGTCGATCACCGATGTATGTCACACCCCCTCTGTACCCTTGGCACCGAGGCAGGAGGACATCTTGGCAGCGCGCACGACCCAATCGGTGGCACTCGGCATCGCGCATGCACCGTCGTGGGTCGGCGAGCCCGGTCATGTCATCCGCTCGCGGGAAGCGCGGCGAAGCCGACGAAGAGGCGGTCCTGGCGCCGGGAGCCACCCGCGCCCGCGGCGGGGGTAACCGCGCCACTCCGGAGGAGCCCGATCTGCATCGCACCTGTTTCGAACGCGACCTCGACCGCATCCACCACTCCAAGCCGTTCCGGCGCCTCGCCGGGAAGTGCCAGGTGTTCATCGCCCCCGACGACGACCACCTCCGCACCCGGCTGACCCACGCGATCGAGGTCGCCCAGGTTGCGGTGAGCATCGCCCGACCGGTCGGGCTCAACGTCGCGCTCACCGCAGCGGGCGCAACCGGCCACGACTGCGGCCATGGCCCCGCCGGCCATGCCTCTGAAGAGGCGCTCTCGCCCTTTCTCGAGGGGGGATATCACCACGCGGTCTACGGCGCCGATGTCGTGCTCGCCCCCCTCAACCTCTGCGCGGAGACGCTCGATGCGATGCGCAACCACTCGTGGAATCGGCCGGCGCCGGCGACTCCCGAGGGTGAGGTCGTCGCGTGGGCCGACCGCATCGCCTACTGCTGCCACGACTTCGAAGACGCCGTTGCCGCCGGCATCGTGCGGACGAGCGACCTTCCGAACGAGGTGCGCGACGTCGTCGGGGCTGATCGACGCACGCAGCTGCACCGGTTCATCACCACGATGGTCGACACGATCGCCGAGAGCGGATGCGTCGGGCTCCGCAAGGCCGAGGCCGACGCACTCGACGCGTTCCGGGCCTTCAACTATGAGCGCATCTACCTCAGACCCGAGGCGCGAGAGCAAGCCGAGCGGGTGATCGGGCTGTTGCGCTCGCTCACCTCGTGGTTCGTCGAGCATCCCGACGAGACCGGCGACGGGCCGTTGCAGCCGGGTTCCGACGAGGCGGTCGCTGCAGCAGTCCGCTACGTCAGCGGCATGACCGACCGGTTCGCGTTCCGGCTCGCGGTCGAGCGGCTCGGTTGGGAGCCCGCTGCGCTGCCCCGAGGGGCGTGACCGACGCCCTCAGACAGGGTTGATGTCGACGAGCTTGCGGCCCTTGCGCTGGCCGAACTTCACCGTGCCGTCGATGAGAGCGAAGAGCGTGTCGTCGCCGCCGATGCCGACGTTGACGCCGGGATGGAACTTGGTGCCGCGCTGGCGCACGAGGATCGTGCCCGCGGTCACCGCGGTGCCGTCGAACCGCTTCACTCCGAGGCGCTGGGCATTGGAGTCACGCCCGTTGCGAGTGGAACCGCCACCCTTGGTCTTTGACATGGCTCGCTCCCCTTATGCCTTCGCCGACGTGATCGAGACGATCTCGATGGTGGAGTAGTGCTGCCGGTGGCCCCAGCGCTTGCGGCTGCGGGACTTGTTCTTGTACTTGAAGCCGATGATCTTCGGGCCCTTGGCGAACCCGACGACCCGAGCCTCGACCTTGGCACCCGACAGCTCGTCCGAAGAGGCGAGCACGGTGTCGCCGTCGACGAGGAGCACCGGGGTGAACGAGACTCGATTCGCCCTCTTCGAGGTCGAGCAGCTCGACGTCGAGCCGCTGGCCCTCGGCGACCTTCTCTTGCTTTCCGCCTGTGGCGATCACTGCATACATAGGGGTTCGAGGCTACCGGATCGACGGCCGCGACCGACGGTCAGCGACGTCAGCGGCCAATCCATGAGGCCGTGGTCGACGAGGACGCCGCGGCCCTCGCAGTAGGGGCAGGTGTCGGCGAAGGACTCGAGGAGGCCCTCGCCGATGCGCTTGCGAGTCATCTCGACGAGACCGAGGTCGGAGATGTCGAACACCTGGGTGCGGGTCTTGTCCCGGGCGAGCGCATCCCGGAACTCGGCGATCACCGCGTCGCGGTTCTCTCTGATCTCCATGTCGATGAAGTCGATGACGATGATGCCGCCGATGTCCCGAAGCCGGAGCTGGCGGGCGATCTCGTCGGCCGCTTCGAGGTTGTTGCGAAACACCGTCTCCTCGAGGCTCGACGTGCCCACGTTCTTGCCGGTGTTCACGTCGATGACCGTCAACGCCTCGGTGTGCTCGATGATCAGTGAGCCGCCCGAGGGCAGCCACACCTTGCGGTCGAGCGCCTTGTGCAGCTGCTCGTGGACGTGGTGGCGCTCGAACAGCGGGAGGCCCTCGAGTTCGGGGTCGTAGTACTCGACGCGATCGGCGAGGGCGGGGCTGATGCTCGAGACGTAGTCGCGGACCTCCTCGAAGAGCACGGGATCGTCGATGACCACGCCGCGGTACTCGCGGTTGAACTCCTCACGGATCACCCGCACCGCCATGCTCGGCTCGGTGTAGAGGAGCGCGGGAGCCGGTGAGCGCTTCGCCAACGCGTCGATCTGCTCCCACTGGGTGACGAGCCGGGCGACGTCCCGCTCGATCTCGTCGGTGCTGATCCCTTCGGCCGCGGTGCGGACGATCACCCCGTGCTGTGCGGGCTTGACGCGTCGAGGATGCCGCGCAGCCGCTTGCGCTCGTCGTCGTTCAGGCGCTTCGAGATGCCATAGGTGCTCGAGTTCGGAATCAGCACGACCGACCGGCCCGGCAGCGAGACCTCCTGCGTGAGCCTCGCCCCTTTGGCGCCGATCGGGTTCTTCGTGACCTGACAGACGATCGTCTGCCTGGCCTTCAGGATCTGCTCGATGCGCGCGTTGGCGCCCTTCTCGACGATGTCCTCCTGGTCGTACTGGAGGTCACCGCGGTAGAGGACCGCGTTCTTCGGCGTACCGATGTCGACGAAGGCCGCCTCCATGCCCGGCAGCACGTTCTGCACCCGGCCGAGGTAGATGTTGCCGTGGATCTGCGTGGGATCGTCCGCCGGCTTCGACACGTAGTGCTCGATGAGCGAGCGACCCTCGAGCACCGCGATCTGCGTCGCTCCGGGGCGCACGTGCACGCACATGAGGTACCGGCCGATCGGACGGCCCTTGCGCTCCCGGCCGCGCTGGCGGGCCAAGGTGTCCTCGTCGACCTCGAAGGAGGGGCCGCCGAGGTCGGCCGTGACGGGCGGCGCCGCCTTCGAGCCGGATGAGCCCGCTCCCGTGCCGCGACCGCGACCGCCGCGCCGCCGTCGCCGGCGCGCCGGCGCCTCGGGCGTGGTGGCCTCCGCGGCGGGTGGGCGCGGGCATCGTGTCGCCGATCTGGGGCTTGCGGGGCACCAGCACCCGCTCCGCGACCGCCGGATCGTGGATCTGCCCCTCGAACGGACGGTCAGGAAGCTCAGGCTCTGCGTCGTCGACGTCGGGATCGAGCCGACCGCTCGGTTCACCGGTCGGGCGCGGCCGGTTTCGTCCACCGCGACTGCCGCGCCGACGCTTCTTGCGGACTGCGGGAGAGGGGGCGCCGTCCACAGACGCGGCCGCGTCAGTGCCGGCGGCCTCCGGCGGAGGCGGCACGACGGCGTCGCTCGGCATCGGTTCGGACATCGGGGAGTTCCCTTCTCATGAGGCACGCTCCATCGCGTGCAGCGCGTCCGTCGCGCTGGATGGGAGCGGCTCCCATCGCGCGCCGTCGTGCTCGATCCACTGATGCGTGCGCAGGGCGCGCACGTCTTCGAGAGCGGGCCACACCGCGCCGACGAGCTCGGCGGGGCGCAGGGCCCGAGGTTGCGTTGCGAGCTCGGCGACGAAGACGACACCTGCATCGTCATCCGCACCGTCGGCGGCATCGGCGAGGTTGAGGGCGAGGAGCGACGGCCGCAGATCGTCGATCGACTCCTGACCCTTGCGGGTGCGGGTCGCCATGATCGTGGCGGCCGCAACCGCTTGCTCGGCAGCGCCAGCAACCGCATCGCGGTCAGCGCCGGGCATCGTGAGCCGCCACGTGGTGGAGGTGACGTCTTGCTGCAATGACGGCGCGTGGCCATCGACCGGCGCCATCGCCACGATGTCGATGCCGGTCGGGAGCGCCGAGCTCAGCCGCTGCGGCAGCGTGAGCTCGTCGACAGACGTCCCGGCCTCGAGATCGGCGTCCAACAAGTCGGCGTCGAGGTACTCGGCGAGGGATTCGTATCCCGTCGAAAGCGCGAGGCCGAAGCTGATGCGGGGCCGGGGCGAAAACCCCTCGGTGTAGGCGAGGGGGACCTCAGCGCGCCGGAAGGCGCGCTCGAACATGCGAGCCACGTCGCGGTGACTCGTGAATCGGACTTTGCCCAGCTTGGTGAACCGGATGCGCAGACGGCTCATGATGCCGCCCGCACGGGGATCAGCGGTGCATGGCGGTGACCACCGACCGATCGATCCTGGCCAGTGCCCTGACTTCCACCGGCCGGCGGGGTCGGTGACGCCACGACATGCTCGATGCCGTAACCCGTGCACACCCCACAGTCGTAACACGGCGTCCAGCGGCAATCCTCGACTCCGGACTCCGCGAGCGCCGCTTGCCAGTCGTGCCAGAGGAAGTCGGAGTGCAGGCCCGCGGTCACGTGAGCCCACGGCAACAGCTCGTCTTCCGTGCGGTGCCGGTGGACGTACCAGTCGATCGAGAGTCCGCATGCCGCCATCGCTTCGTGCCATCGACGCACGTCGAAGCACTCGGACCACTCCTGGAACGTGCCCCCGGCGCGCCACACGTGCTCGATCACCGCACCGATGCGCCGGTCGCCACGGCTCGCGATGCCCTCCGCGAGCGCTGCACGCGGGTCGTGCCACTTCAGCTGCACGCCGCGCACCGACCGTGTGGCGTCGCGCAGCATGTGGACCTTGCGGGTCAGCTCCTCGGTCGTGTTCTGCCCGAACCACTGGAAGGGCGTGTGCGGCTTGGGCACGAAACCGCCCAGCGACACCGTCACCGACGCACGCTGCGTGTAGCGCTTGCCGATGGCGACGCACTCCTTCGCCAGCTCGCCGATGCCGAGCGTGTCGCTGTCCTGCTCGGTCGGGAGACCAGTGAGGAAGTAGAGCTTCATCCGCGTCCAGCCCTGCGAGTACGCCGACTCGACTGCGCCGTACAGATCGTCCTCGGTGATGAGCTTGTTGATGACGGTGCGCAGCCGCCACGATCCCGCCTCGGGCGCGAACGTGAGGCCGGTGCGCCGCGCCGATCCGACCGTCGCCGCGATGCCCACAGTGAACGCATCGACCCGCAAGCTGGGCAACGACACCGAGACCTGGCCGCGGTTCACTGGGTCGCGCACGACGTCAGCAACGACGCCTTCGACGCCACTGAAGTCCGCGGTCGAGAGCGAGGTGAGGCTCACCTCGTCGTAACCCGTGCGCCGCAGACCTTCCGAGACCATCGTGCGCACCTGCGCCTCGGGCCGTTCGCGCACGGGCCGAGTGATCATCCCCGCTTGGCAGAAACGGCACCCGCGGGTGCAGCCGCGGAACACTTCGACGTTCAGCCGATCATGCACGACCTCGGTGAGCGGCACGAGCTGGTTGCGCGGGTACGGCCAGTCCGCGAGGTCGGCGATGGTGCGCTTGACGACGGCCTCGGGCACGTCGGCATAGCGCGGCGTGACGGACGCGAGCCGCTCACCGTCGTACTCGACGTCGTACATCGAAGGCACGTACACGCCTGGGATCGTGCGCGAGCTCGTGGAGCACCCGTTCGCGCGACCCGGTTGTGCGCCCGCTCGCCTTCCATGCCCGCACGACCTCGGTGATCTCGGACACCACTTCCTCGCCGTCGCCGATCGCGAAGAAGTCGACGAAGTCAGCCAGGGGCTCCGGGTTGTAGGTGCAATGCCCACCCGCGCCGATCAAGGGGTCATCGGGACCGCGCTGATCGGCACGCACCGGCACACCGGCGAGGTCGATGCAGTTGAGGACGTTCGTGTAGACGAGCTCGGCCGACAGGTTGAACGCGATCAGGTCGAACTCCGCGGCGGGCCGGTGGGTGTCGACGGAGAACAGCGGCAACCGGTGGCTGCGCATGAGAGCCTCGAGATCGAGCCACGGTGCGTACGCGCGTTCGGCCACCGCGTCGCCGCGCTCGTTGAGGATCTCGTACAGGATCTGGAGCCCCTGGTTGGGCAGCCCGATCTCGTAGGCATCGGGATAGACGAGAAGCCACCCCACCTTGCCCGCGTCGTGGTCGGGGGTCAGGGCGCCGTCTTCGCCTCCGATGTAGCGAGCCGGTTTCTGCACCTTGGCCAGGAGAGGCTCGAGCCGTGGCCAGAGTGAGCTCATGTGGACAACCAGCCTACCGGGGCGTGCCCGTCAGGAGCAGGAGCCGTCCACGACGGTGGCGCCATGCTCCGCCCGGTTGCGCTCTAGCACCGATCGTCGAGCACAAGCGAGGCCGAGCCGCGCGGCGGCTTAGACAAAACGGTGCATGTGCACGCTCTCGACGAGGCCGACGAGCACCAGGAACGCCAACGTCGAGGATCCGCCGTACGAGAGCAAGGGGCAGCGGGATGCCCGTGATGGGCATGATCCCCGTCGTCATCCCGATGTTCTCGAACACCTGGAAGACAAGCATCGACAGCGCCCCCGCGCAGACCAACATGCCGAAGAGGTCGCGCGACAGGGTGCCAATCCTCCAGATCCGCCACGCGAGCACGGCGTACAGGAAGAGGATGAGGCCAGTGCCGATGAAGCCGAGCTCCTCCCCCGCGACCGTGAAGATGAAGTCGGTGTGCTGCTCGGGCACGTAGGAGAGGTTGGTCTGGGTGCCCTTGAGGTACCCCTGACCGGTGATCCCACCGGCCCCGAAGGCGATCTTCGACTGCGTCTGCTGGTACGCCGGCGCACCGTCCTGGTTGACGAACGCGGTGAGGCGGTCGCGCTGGTACTGCTTCAAGGTGTCGGTCTGGAGGATCGCGGCGACGCTCACCAACCCCAGCAGCGTCAGGATCACGATGTGTCGCGGTTTGGCGCCCGCGACGAGGAGGGTGCCCATCGTGATCGCCGCGATGACGAGCGCGCTTCCGAGGTCAGGCTGCAACATGATGAGTCCTGCGGGGATCAACGCGAGACCCAGTGCGACGCCGAGCCGACGGCGATCGAGGTGACCGTTCGCCGACGCCGCGAATGCAGCGAGCGCGACGATCAAGGTGATCTTCGCGAACTCGGACGGTTGCAGCTGGAACGACCCGACCTGGAACCAGGCTTGGCTTCCGTTCGATCGCGAGCCGACGGGCGACACGACCAGCAGCAGCACGGCGCTGCTCGCGAGGAACAAGTAACCCGCCCACTCCCGCAGCTTGCGGTAGTCGATCGAGGCCACCACGACCAGCGCGATGCCGCCGAAGAACAAGGCGAAGCTCTGGCGCTTCACGTAGTAGAAGGGATCGAGCCCTTCATCGGTGAGCCTTCGATGTCGTGCGCTGTAGATGAGCGCCAACCCGAGGAGGCTGAGCAGCCCGGTGACGACGAGCAGGCCGACGTCGATGTGCTTGCGCGGCGACGCGGGGTCTTCGTGAAGAGACCCGAGCGTGCGGCGGTTGAGGGTGTCGGAGAGGGCCATCAGTCGATCGCCGATCCTGCGGTGGGATTGTCGACGAGACCGGTGACGACGAGCGGTGCGACGACGCCGATCGGTGGTGCCGGCTGCACCTCGGGCAGCGGGGTGAACCCTGCAAGGCTCTCGAACATCCGCCGCACCACCGGCGCGGCAGCCTGTGCGCCGAAGCCGGATTGCTCGAGCACGGCCGCGACGACGTACTTCGGCGACCCGACTGGTCCGAACCCGACGAAGAGCGACGTGTCGAACTGCGCTTGCTTGCCTGCGGTCTGCGCGGTGCCGGTCTTCCCGGCGAGCGGATATTGGCTGAGCGGGAAGCCGGAGAACGCCGGCGCGGCCGTTCCGCGGGGTGAGCTCACGGCGCCGATGAGTCCGGCCAAGATCGGATCGCGGATGGCGCTCGTGAGCGGGATGGTACGAAGCACCCGTGGGCCTATCTCCCTGTCGATGCGAGGGTCGGTGTCGTCCCCGGTCGTGGGGTCGAGGATGCGGCTCGCGATGTTCGGCGAGAACACCGTTCCTCCGTTCGCGAACGCGGCGTAGGCGTTCGCGAGCTGCAGCGGAGTCGAGAGCATCTCCCCCTGGCCCACGGCGAGGTTCACGTTGTCGCCGGTGAACCACTGGCCGAACGGGAACGCGGTCGGGTTCTCGTCGTGCGCAGCCTGCTTCTGGTCGGGGGTGGGCACTCGCCCCTCCTGCTCGCCTGGCAGCGGCACGCCCGTCTCGGCACCGAAGCCGTACGATGTCGCAGCCCCCTGAATGGCCAGGTTGTGCTGATCGCGGAAGCGCCAGAGGTCGGCGCCAATCGAATAGAAGTAGACGTCACTCGAGGCCGCGAGAGCTGTGGGCATCGTGACCCACCCGTTTTGCTCTCCTCCGGCGTTGCTGAAGGTGCACTTCTCGCCCTTGCAGTCAGGCACGGTGTAGCGCCCGACGTCGAGGAACCTCGTCCCGGACGAGATGATGCCTGCCGCAAGACCCGCCGTAGCGGTGATCATCTTGAACGTCGAGCCCGGCGCGTACTGGCCGGCGATCGCGCGGTTGGTGAGCGGGTAGTTGTTGGCGGGGTCGAGCAGGGACTTGTAGCGATCGGGATCGATGCCTCCGACGAACTCGGCGTGGGTCGAAAGTCGGATAGGAGGCCATCGCGACGACCGAGCCGTTGGTCGGATCGAGCACGACGACCGATCCGGCCGGCGCTGCGAAGTGATTGGGGTTGTCCTTGGGTGTGTGCGTCCGAGCGTTGAGCAATTCCTTCGCAAGCGCGTCTTCCGCGAGTGCCTGCAGGCTCAGGTCGATCGTCAGCTGCACGTCGCGACCGGGGATCGCATCGGTACGGGAGAGCTCACGCAGCACGCGCCCGGCCGAGTCGACCTCGAGGGTGATGGAGCCGGGCGTGCCGCGGAGGTCCTTCTCGAAGATCTTCTCGACGCCGTCCTTCCCCACTTGGTCCTCGAGCGTGTAGCCGTCGCCCTTCAGAGACGCGTACTCGGTGTCGTTGATCGCGCCGACGTAACCCAGCACGTGCGCGGCGCGAGAGCCGAACGGGTACACGCGCAGCGCGACCTCCTTCGCCTCGACGCCGGGGAAGTCGTCCTGCTGCTCTGCGATGCGCATCACGGTGGCCTCGGGCACGTCTTCGGCCAACGGGATGGGCAGTAGGGGCGAGTACCTCTTGTCGTCGACTCGAGCGTGCAACGAGTCGACAGGGACGCTGAGCACCGTCGCGAGCTTCGCGAGCAAGATGTCGCGCTCGGTGCTCGTTCGCGACTTCTTTGCGGTCGACCGTCACCACATCCGACAGTCGGTTGTCGGCGAGCACCCGACCTTGGCTGTCGAGGATGCGACCCCGCACGGGCGGGATCGCGACGACTCGCTCGCGATTCGTCTGCGCCGCGACGGCGAAGGTCGGCGCGGACATCACCTGCAAGAACCACAGCCGTGAGAACAGCGCAGCGAAGAGGCTGATGGCGACGACGCCCAGCACCCCCATCCGAAGATGGGGTGAATCGCTCGTCATGCGGTTCCCGCCCAGGCCGCGCTTGCGCGCGGCTGGGTTCCTCCGCCCAACAGCATCCTTAGATTCTGCCTTGTGGGATCGCTACGGGATAGTCACTGCACCGCGGTCAACGCCACGCACGGGTCTGGTGCAGCGCATCCTCAGCGAACACCCAGCGCAGCACCCTGATCACCGGTGGTGCCAACAGCGCGTTCAGGACCGAGACCACCGCCACGACAGCGAGCAGCCGGCGATCGAAGACGTGCGTGTCGCCGAGGATCGCCTCGAGCACTACGAACAGCACCACGCCCGCGGCACTCGCGATCGCAGCTGTCGCCATTGGCACCCACCACACAGTCCGCAAGATGCCCGTCTGCGCGCGCCCAACGACGTAGCCGACGATGCAGTAGGCGAGCGCCGACAACCCGAAAGGGGTCTGCAGCACGAGATCGAACGCGAGGCCAGCCATGAACCCGGTCAGTGCGCCCCGCTCGGGTCCCGCCGCGATGCCGGCACAGATGGTGAGCAGAAGCAGGATGTCACCGGTCGCGGTGAACACGTGCATCTCCGAGATGAGCGCGAGCTGCAAGAGCAACGCCACGACGATCACGGCCATGAGCCGCACCAGCGGACGGGCCATCAGCTCGTGTTCCTCGCGGAGCTCACGGGGTCGGCTCCCACTGCACGACCTTCACGAAGCTCATGTGGTCGAGGTCCGCGGCGGGATCGACAGTGATGTCGAGCTGCAACGCGCCCGCGGGGTGCCGCACGCTGCGCACGACACCAACCGGGATGCCCGCCGGATAGAGGCTTCCCTCGAGCCCGCTCGTGATCACCACACTGCCGACCGCGACCTTGCTTCCCGCGTCGATGAGGTCGAGTCCCATCGGCCGGTCCGGGCCCTTTCCCTTCGCGATGCCGTCGTCCTCAGCCGTCGGCACCGAGACCCCCACCGCGAACGTCGGGTCGGTGACGAGTCGCACGACCGAGCGTTGCCCGGTGACTCGCACGACGTTGCCGACGAGGCCGGCGCCGGTCACGACCGGCATGCCGACCTTGATGCCCGCGCGTGATCCGCGGTCGATCTCGATCGTCGCATCGAAGTTCGACGGCGCGCCCGAGACCACCCTCGCCGCGACAGTGGGGACGTTGCCCAGGTAGTCGAGGTTGAGCAGCGACAGCAGCTCCTGGCGCTGGCGCTCGGCGTCAACGGCCGCAAGGGTCGAGCCCCGGGCATCGTCGAGCTCGGTCCTCAGCCGCTCGTTCTCCTTCGTGACCTGGTCGTAGCGGAAGATGCCGTTCCAGACGTTCGTGGCGGGGTGGAACACCCGCTTCAGGGCGTTCGTCACCGGGGCAACCGCGTCAATGGAGGTGTTGCGGGCGGAGTCGATGAAGCCGACGCCGCGGTAGTCGAGGGTGATGATCGTGATCGCGATCAGGATGAGGATTGGCAGCGTGTACCGGTTGCGTCCGGTGCGTCGTGAGTTGGCCACCATCTCCGACGCCTCAGCGTTGAGCGGCGGAGAACAACACGCCCTTCAGGGCCTCGAACTCCTCGAGTGACTGGCCCGAGCCGAGGGCGACGGAATGCAGCGGATTGTCGGCGACCACGATCGGCATGCCGGTCTCATGGTTCAAGCGGGCATCGAGGCCGTTGAGCAACGCGCCGCCGCCCGTGATCACGATGCCCTGCTCCATGATGTCGGCCGCGAGCTCCGGAGGCGTCTTGTCGAGCGTCACCTTGACCGCATCGACGATCGCGGTGACGGGCTCGTTCACCGCCTCGCGGATCTCTTCGGTCGACGTCATGATCGTCTTGGGCAGGCCAGTGACGAGGTCACGTCCGCGGATCTCAGCCTGCAGCTCCTGGTGCATCGGCCACGCGGAGCCGAGGACCATCTTGACTTCCTCGGCGGTTCGCTCACCGAGCGCGAGGCTGTACTCCTTCTTGATGAACTGGATGATCGCGTCGTCGAGCTCGTCGCCGCCGACGCGGACCGACTGGCTGGCGACGATGCCGCCGAGTGAGATGACCGCGACCTCGGTGGTGCCGCCGCCGATGTCGACGATCATGTTGCCCGTCGGCTCCTGCACCGGAAGGCCCGCCCCGATCGCCGCAGCCATCGGCTCCTCGATGATGTAGGCGGGCTTGCGCGCGCCGGCGTACTCGGCGGCTTCTTGCACGGCGCGCTGCTCGACGCCAGTGATGCCCGACGGCACGCAGATGACCATGCGCGGCTTCACGAACCGGTGCTGGTGCACCTTGTGGATGAAGTAGCGGAGCATCTTCTCGCAGATGTCGAAGTCCGCGATGACGCCGTCCTTCAAGGGACGGATCGCCTGGATGTGACTCGGGGTGCGCCCGATCATCCTCTTCGCCTCGAGGCCGACCGCAAGGGGCCGACCGTCGTGGACGTTGACGGCGACCACCGATGGCTCGTTCAGGACGATGCCGCGACCCCGGACGTACACAAGCGTGTTGGCAGTGCCGAGATCGACAGCCATGTCCCGTCCCATCACGGACGTGAAGCGCTTGTCTCGAGCCATGACTGAGGCGAGCCTACCGTTCACGAGCTCGGGAAGAAGATGCCGATCTCGCGCTGGGCGGATTCCGGACCGTCGCTGCCGTGGATGAGGTTCTCGGTGAACAGGATGCCGAGATCGCCCCGGATGGTGCCTGGCGCCGCTTCGCGGGGATTCGTCGCGCCCATCATGGTGCGCACGACCTTCCACGTGTCCTCCGGCCCCTCGACCACCATCGCGACCACCGGACCCCGGGTGATGAACGAGATCAGGTCCGGGTAGAAGGGCTTGCCCTCGTGCTCCGCGTAGTGCCGGGCGGCGATTTCGGGGTCGACCATGCGAAGGTCGAGCGCCACGAGCTTCAAGCCTCGGCGTTCGAACCGGCCCACGATCTCACCGACGAGCCCACGCTCGACGGCGTCGGGCTTCGCGATGACCAGTGTGCGATCCATGGCGGGCGAGGGTACAGGTGCGACCCCTCACCAGACGAGGCGCGCCCCTCGCTTCGCCGACGACGTACAGCGAGCCGGTGATGAGCACGAGGTCGTCGACCAGCGCTTCGTCCATGGCCCGCTGCACTGCGGCGGCGACGCCGTCAACCACGATGCAATCGATGTCGAGCGACACAGCGGCGCGAGCGATCTCGGCGGCGGGGATCGCGCGGGACGTCGCCGGTGCCGTCGCGATCACGAGGCGCGCCGACGCCGCGTCGAGCGCTTCGAGCATCGCGACCGGGTCACGTCCGCGCAGCAGTCCGATGACGTAGATGCGCTCGGAGACTTCGGAGAATTCCTCGTCGACCACGGAGGCGGCCACGTCCGCGCCCGCAGCGTTGTGCGCGCCGTCGAGCACCACGAGTGGATGCCGGCCGACGATCTCGAAGCGGCCGGGCATGACGACCTTGTCGAAGCCGATCGTGATGAGCTCAGGTGACAGTGGTCCGCCGAAGAACGCCTCGACCGCGGTGAGAGCGGCCGCCGCGTTGTCGCCTTGGTGCGCGCCGTGCAGCGGCAGGAAGAGCTCGGGATACGACGCTCCTGGTGTGCGCAGCTCGAGCAGGCGACCACCCACCGCGAGGATGTTGTCGTTGCACGCGAAGTCGACATCACGCAGGAACACTTCGGCGGGCTGCTCCGCGAAGAACACGGGCGTGAGCTCGGGGTCGGTCTCACCGAGCACGAGGGACGCGCCCGGCTTCACGATGCCCGCCTTCTCGCGAGCGATGTCGAGGCGCGTCGGCCCCGCGTACTCGGTGTGATCGAGCGCGACGTTCGTGACGACAGCGACCTGTCCGTCGGCGATGTTCGTGGCATCCCAGCGACCGAGCAGCCCCACCTCGACGACGACGACGTCGACCGCGATGTCGGCGAACCATCGGTAGGCAGCGGCAGTGAGGATCTCGAAGTACGACGGCTCGACTCCGGCCAGTGCCTCGGCATCGGCCACGCCGGCGATGGCATCGGCGAGGGCATCGTCCGCGATCGGCTCGCCGTTCACCGCGATGCGTTCGTTGATCTTCTGCAGGTGCGGGCTCGTGTAGGTGCCGACGGTCAGGCCGTGGGCTTCCAGCAGTCGGGTCGAGATCTGCGCGGTCGACCCCTTGCCGTTCGTGCCCGTGATGTGGACGACGGGAGCGGCGTGCTGCGGGTCGCCGAGCACGTGCATGAGACGCTGCATCCGGTCGAGGGTGGGGTGTGAGTGTCGGTCAGCGACGACCGTCTCGAGATTGACGTGCTCGTCCAGATACCGCAGCGCGGCAGGGAGATCCATCCCGTCGGCCGGGCCGGGCCTTAGGACGCGGCGCGACGGGGGCGCTGCTGGCGGGGGGTCTCGGAGCGCGGGACGAGCGTGGGGTTGACCTTCTCGAGCACCGTCGACCGTCGATCACGACCTTCCCGATGTCGGTGCGACTCGGCAGGTCGTACATGACCTTGAGCAGCACCTCTTCGAGGATGGCGCGGAGCCCACGGGCTCCCGTGCCGCGCAGCAGTCGCCTGCTCGGCGACGGCGACGAGTGCGTCGTCGGTGAACTCGAGCTCGACGTCTTCGAACTCGAAGAACTTGCGGTACTGCTTGACGAGTGCGTTCTTGGGCTCGATGAGGATGCGGATGAGCGCTTCTTGGTCGAGGTTGGCGACCGCGCCGATCACCGGCAGCCGACCGATGAACTCGGGAATCAGGCCGAACTTCAGGAGATCCTCGGGCAGCACCTCGTTGAGCACCGTGAGCGAGTCACGGTCGCTCGCCAGGCGGATGTCGGCGCCGAAGCCGACGCCCTTCTTGCCGATGCGGCTCTCGATGATCTTCTCGATGCCGGCGAACGCACCGCCGCAGATGAACAGGATGTTCGTGGTGTCGATCTGGATGAACTCTTGGTGCGGGTGCTTGCGCCCGCCCTGGGGCGGCACCGAGGCCGTCGTGCCCTCGAGGATCTTCAGCAGGGCCTGTTGCACACCCTCACCCGAGACGTCACGCGTGATCGACGGGTTCTCGCTCTTGCGGGCGATCTTGTCGATCTCGTCGATGTAGATGATGCCGGTCTCGGCCTTCTTGACGTCGTAGTCGGCGGCCTGGATCAGCTTGAGGAGGATGTTCTCGACGTCTTCGCCGACATAGCCCGCCTCGGTGAGCGCGGTGGCGTCGGCGATGGCGAACGGAACGTTCAGCATGCGGGCGAGCGTCTGCGCCAAGCAACGTCTTGCCGCAGCCGGTGGGGCCGATCAGCAGGATGTTCGACTTGGCCAGCTCGACGTCGTCGGTCGTGGGTGGCGCCGAACTGCACGCGCTTGTAGTGGTTGTAGACGGCGACCGACAGGATCTTCTTGGCGTGGTCCTGGCCGATGATGTAGTCGTTCAGGAACTCGTAGATCTCGCGGGGCTTGGGAAGCTCGTCGAACCGCAGCTCTGAGGTCTCGGCGAGCTCCTCCTCGATGATCTCGTTGCAGAGGTCGATGCACTCGTCGCAGATGTAGACGCCGGGGCCCGCGATGAGCTTCTTGACCTGCTTCTGCGACTTGCCGCAGAACGAGCACTTGAGGAGCTCGCCCCCGTCTCCGAACTTCGCCACCGTCGCCCTTCCCCTCGTCGGCTCGGACTCGTCTAGCCCTTGACGGCCGCGATGGGGCCGGCGTTGTCGGCCAGCTCACGGGCGCTGATGACCTCGTCGATGATGCCGTATTCGCGGGCCTCCTCCGCGGACATCACGAAATCTCGGTCGGTGTCGTTGTGGATCCTCGACTCTTCCTGGCCCGTGTGGCGGGACAGGATCTCCTCGAGGAGGTCCCGGAGCCGCATGATCTCCTTGGCCGCGAGCTCGATGTCGGTGGCCTGGCCGTCGGCCCGCGAGTAGGGCTGGTGCAGCAGGATGCGGGCGTGCGGCAGGGCCAGGCGCTTGCCCTTCGTGCCGGCGGCGAGCAGCACCGCGGCGGCCGAGGCCGCCTGCCCGAAGCAGATCGTGGAGATGTCGGGCTTGACGAACTGCATCGTGTCGTAGATCGCGAAGAGCGCCGTGATGTCGCCGCCGGGCGAGTTGATGTAGAGGTTGATGTCCTTGTCGGGGTTCTCCGACTCGAGGTGCAGCAGCTGCGCACAGATCGAGGTTCGCGATCGTGTCGTCGATCGGCGTGCCCAGGAAGATGATGTTCTCCTTGAGGAGCCGGGAGTAGAGGTCGTAGGCCCGCTCGCCCTGGTTCGTCTGCTCGATGACGGTGGGCACGAGATAGTTGCGGATGGGTTCGTTCACCTGCGTCCTTCACGGTTCAGTGTCCTTCGCCGTCGGTTTCAGTCGTGTCCGGTCTCGGTCAGCTCGGCTTCGTCGGCGGATGCCGGCCTCGGCGGCGCTCGGGCACGAGTCGGCTCGGTCGATGGCCTTCCCGTCGTGATCGACGATCTCGACGTGCTCGACCAACCACTCGAGCGCCTTGCGCTTGCGCATGTCGGAGCGTATCGCCGCATCTGACCATCGCGCTCGATGGCCCTGGACTTGGCCGGGCTTCTGCTTCGAGCGCCCCGCGTGCGCTCGATCTTGGGCCGATCGTCCTCGTCGGCCTCGATCGACTCGGCCTCGGCGACGGCACGCAGTGCCAGATCGACCTTGGCCGCCTGCGACGGCCGTCGCGCAGCTCATCGACCAGCTCCTCTTGGCTCGGCCCGGCCGCAGCCAGGTACTGCTCGATGCCGACGCCCTGCGCCTGCAGTCGCATGGCGAGGTCTTGCAGACGCTCCTGCATCTCGCCGTTGACGAGTGCTTCGGGATCTCTTCGTCGACGAGATCGGCCAGCGCGTCGCCGACCTTCTCGCGGAGCGCCATCTGCGCCTGCATCGCCTCGCACGACGCATGCGCTGCTCCAGGTCGCTCGCAGCTCGTCGAGCGTCTCGAACTCGGTCGCCTCGTTCGCGAACTCATCGTCGAGGTCGGGAAGCTCGCGCTCCTTGCACCTCCTTCACGAGCACACGGAAGTGGATCGGCTCTTCCTCGGGATCGGGGTGCGGGCGCTCGAACTCGAGGATGTCGCCGGGCTTCGTTCCGAGGAGGTGCTCGTCGAGCTCCGGCACGATGCCGCCGCTGCCGACCTCGTAGAGATAGTCGTCGGCGTCGAGGCCGGCGAGCGGTTCGCCGTCTTGCGAGCCGGCGATGTCGACAGTGGCGTAGTCGTCGGTCGCCACCGGCCGCTCGACGACCTCGAGCTCGCCGAACTGCGTGCGCAACCGCTCGATCTGCTCGTCGATCTCTTCTTCGGTCGGGCTCGGCGAGGGGATCCTGACCCGCAGGCTGTCGTAGCCACCCACCCTGACCGTGGGCCGCACCTCGACCACGGCGTCGAACGCCACGGGCCCTCTTCCTCGGCCCTCGGTGATGTCGATCTCGGGCGCGGCGATGACGTCGACGTCGTTCTCGCGCACGGCCTCGGGCGTAGTACTCGGGCAAGGCGTCCTGCAGCGCCTCCTCGCGAGCGACGTCTTTGCCCAGTCGCGCTTCGAGGATCCGCCGGGGCGCCTTCCCGGGCCGGAACCCGGGGATGCGGACCTCGCGGGCGATCTTCCGGAACGCGGCGTCGATCGCTTTCTCGAACTCGTCCTCGTCGACCTCGACCGAGACCTTGACCTTGTTGCCCTCGAGGGGCTCGACAGTGGCTTTCACAGTCCAGGGAGCATACCGGCGCACGCGGAACGCCCTGCCGGGGCCTAGGCCGTTCGACCTACTGCACGATACGCCACGATGCGCGCCGAGATTGGCCCGAACGGCCCATAGCGCCACTGAGGACCCATCGGTACCGTCGACATCACGTGAGCGGGAACCGGGCGATGCTCCGGGAGGAGACCTTCGCGGGCGGAAGCGGGGTCATGGCTGGCGGCGGAACCAGCCACTCAGAAGCTCACTGGCAGGGCCGGGGCGAAAGCCTCGGCCCTGTTCTTTGTCCCGCCTCGCCGACCGTTTGCTCACTCAAACCCCCTGTGCGGTGGTCCGATGAGCAAACGGTTGTCAGACTTGGCATGACGGGGAGTGGCGCAGTGGTAGCGCACCTGCTTTGGGAGCAGGAGGTCGGGGGTTCAAGTCCCCCCTCCCCGACGCAGCTCTGTTGCAGAGGTAGACGAGCGGCCTCGCCGATCGTCGAAGGGCATGACCACGATGCAGTACATGTTGCTGATCTGCGCCGAGAGCGACGAGATCCCCGAGTCCGCGGCCTGCCCGGAGGCCGACCCGGAGCCTTGGGTCGAAGAGACGACGACCCGGAGCATCCGCTCGCTCGGCAGCCGGCTCTCGAAAGCTCCTCAGGACGTGGAGTCGGACTCTCCGACCCTCACCTCCTCTACGAACGGGAACCCCCGCGATCGACAGGTCGGCGCGTCACGCCTCCCGGATGCGGTCGAGCACCGATTCGTCGACCACCTCGGCCGGGATGGTCTCCGGCCCGGCGAAGCCCCCGATGAGCAGAGGGAAGTAAGCGGGGTCCATGGCCGCCATCTTCTCGCCGAAGAACGCTCTCCGAGCCTTGCGGTTGCCGGCATCTTCGACCTGGATGACCCCGATCGCATCGGCGATCAAGCGCAAGCGGCGCATCCGCTCCATCCGCTCCGCGCTGTACGACGCGAAGCCCGCCACGCCGCGGCGCTCCGTCGAGCACGAGGTCGCGCACGGTTCGCGCGTCGTGCATCGCGATCGAAAGGCCCTGCCCGACGATCGGGTCGTTGTGCCCGGCCGAATCGCCGATCAGCACGGCACCGTCCACACAGGGCTGCGCGGTCCAGGTGTCGTCCCCGGGATACGTGGCACACGGACCGGCAGGCGTCGCGCTCGACACCTGTTCGCTCCAAGGGAACGAGCTCTGGGCCGCCGCGTCGAGGAACTTCTGCGTGCCGTCGGGACCGGCGAATCGATGTTGACCAGACAGACCAGTGCAGCTGTAGAGGCGGGCCCGACCGTCTCGCTGATGGAAGACGAGGAACCAGTTCTCGCCCTCACTCGACAGCGCGTCGAAGTCGTCGGGCACACTGTCGAGTCCGTCGACGAGGAGACCGGAGATGTACGAGATGGGCTCCTGACGCTCGAGCGTGATCCCGATCTGCTTGCGGACAGTCGAGTTCCGGCCATCCGCACCGACGACGAGCGGAGCGCTGAGCTCGCCTCGGTCGCCGTCGTTCTCGTAGCCCACGGTCCACGGCGAGCTCTGCGCGAGATCGATCTTCGACACTCCTCGGACCACCGTCGCGCCTGCGGACGCCGCAGCATCGAGGAGCGCTTGGCATGCGTCGGGATGACGGAGGTTGAGCGTCCCTTCGACGCCGGGGACCATGATGTTCATGGGGATCGGCATGGGTCCGGGAACGTCCTCGTCGTACTGGTGCCACACCGAGGCGATGTGCGCGCCAGCGGCGAGGAGCACGTCTTCGACGCCGAGCGCTCGGGCCTCAGCGACGCCCCACGCCTGCATGCTCTCGCCGCGCACGCGGTCAGGAAACTCGGTCGAGGCCTCGAGCACCGTCACACCCGTGCCCTCTCGAGCGAGCGCGTAGGCCAGGGAGGCGCCGGCGATTCCTCCGCCGACGATGACGACATCAGTGGGCGTGGGCATGCGCGAGTTCAGCCTTCCGGCCGGCATCCCGCAAGTGACGACGAGTTCGCGTGCTCATCCGTCCAGAATGAGGACATGGCGACCGTCGTCCTCGTCGAGGGTGCCAGCGATCAGTGCGCGTTGCTGACGCTCGCGTCTCGACTCGGGTGCGACCTGGACGCGGAGAGCGTGTCCGTCGTGTCGATGGACGGTGCCACGAACATCGGTCACTTCCTCCGGCATCACCCGAACGACGTCGACCTCGCCGGGCTCTACGACGTCGGAGAGGAACGGGTCGTGCGACGAGCGCTCGAGCGCGCCGGGCGCGCTGACGCGACGTCACAGGGCCTCGAGGCGCTTGGCTTCTACCGCTGCGTCGCCGACCTCGAGGACGAGCTGATCCGGGCCCTCGGCACCGCCACGGTCGAGCAGGTGATCGCGGCACAGGGGGAGATGGGCTCCTTCCGCACCTTCCAGAAGCAGCCGGCCAAGCGCACCGTGCCCATCGAGGCGCAGCTTCGACGGTTCCTGGGCACGACGAGCGGCCGAAAGCTGCACTACGCGCGAGTGCTCGTCGAGGCGCTCGATCTCCGCCGTGTACCGCCGCCGCTCGATCACCTGCTCGCCCGTGTGGCTACGTAGGCTGTTGCGCAGGGAGTGACTGCGATGGATGTGAAGCCGTTGGACGCCACGTTCGGGGCGATGGTGCGCGACATCGACGTGAGCTCGCTCGACGACCCGACGTGGAATGCGCTGCACGCGTCGTGGCTGCAGCATGCGTTGCTGATCTTCCCCGGCCAGTTCCTCACGACCGAGCAGCAGGACTCGTTCGCACTCCGCTTCGGCAGCCTGGAGTTCAAGGCGTCACCGATCTCGAACATCGGCAAGAGCGGCCGGGTGCACGCCGAGCCCGAGGACGACGTCGTGAAGGCGTTGCGCGGAAACGAAGGGTGGCATCACGACAGCACGTACATGCCGGTGCAGGCGAAAGGCGCCGTCTTCTCCGCCGAGATCGTCCCAGACGATGTCGCGCCCACCGGATGGGCCGACATGCGGGCCGCCTACGACGCGCTCGACGACGACACCCGACGGCGAGTGAGTGGGCTATCGGCGTACCACTCGCTCTTCTACAGCCAGGAGCGCGCGGGCTACATGCCGTCGAAGAAGAACGACCAGGGCGGCTACAACCAGTACGGCTACCACGACATGGAGCCGTCGTTGCGTCCGCTCGTGAAGGTCCATCCCGACACAGGTCGCCCAAACCTCTGCATCGGCCGCCACGCATACGGCATCGTGGGGATGGATCCCGACGAGTCAGAGCGATTCCTCGACGAGCTCAACGAGTGGGCGTGCCAGCCTCCTCGCATCTACTTCCACGATTGGCAGGTCGGCGACGTCGTCGTGTGGGACAACCGACGGCTGATGCACCGGGCCACGCCGTTCGACATGACCCAGCCTCGGCGGATGTGGCACACGAGAATCGCCGGTGAGCGAGAGTCCGAGCTCGCGGTCAACCACCACTGAGCACAGGCCTAGAGTCCCGGGCCATGCGAGTCGTGGTGTTGGGTGCAGGCTTTGGCGGGCTCGAGCTCACGACTCGTCTCTCCGAAGAGTTCGGTGACGACGTCGACGTGGTGTTGATCGATCGCACTGACTCATTCGTGTTCGGGTTCTCGAAGCTCGAAGTGATGTTCGGACGCGCCACCGCTCCCGCCGTGCGCCATCACTACGCCGACATCGTGAAGCCAGGCGTGCGCTTCGTGCAGGCGAACATCTCATCGATCGACGCTGCGAACAAGCACGTCGAGACCGACGCGGGCGCCTTCGATGCAGACATCCTGGTAGTCGCTCTCGGGGCCGACCTCGACCCCAGCGCGACGCCCGGGCTCGTCGAAGGCGGCTACGAGTTCTACACAGAGCAAGCCGCGTTCGCGCTGCAGGACGTGCTCGCCAGCTTTCCCGGTGGGCGCGTGATCGTCGCGGTCACCTCGACCCCGTTCAAGTGCCCGCCTGCACCGAGCGAGACGGCGTTGCTCATGCACGACTTCCTGACGGCACGAGGCCTCCGCGACCGCTCGCAGATCGACCTCGTGATGCCACTCCCTGCGCCAGTCCCCCCGTCCCCTGACGCGTCGAAGGCGCTTCTGACGGCATTCGCGGAGCGCGGCATCGGGTGGCATCCGCAGACGCTCGTACGGTCGCTCGATCCGAAACGAAGCGTCGCGGTGCTCGAAAACGAGAAGGAGATGCCCTACGAGCTCTTCCTCGCGGTGCCGAAGCATCGCGTGCCGGCCGTCGTCGAGGCCTCCGGCTTGACCGTCGACGGCTGGATCCCAGTGCACCCGCTCACGCTCGAGACGTCAATCCCCGATGTGTACGCAGTAGGCGACGTGACGAGCGTCGGCACGCCCAAGGCCGGCGTGTTCGCGGAGGGACAGGCGATCGTTGCGTCCGATCGCATCGCGGCTCGCATCCGGGGAGACGTCGAGTCGGCGGAGTACGACGGCCGCGGCATCTGCTACGTCGAGTTCGGGCACCACAGCGTCGCCAAGGTCGATGTCACCTTTGCTGCCGGGCAGGCGCCGCGCGGCGCCCTCGAGGGGCCGTCCGAGGCGTTGGCGTACGACAAGGTCGAGTTCGGCACGAGTCGCGCGCGGCGCTGGTTCGGACGCGAGTGGACGCCCGAAGGCGCGACCGTTTGATGGACTTCTCCTCGTGACGATCCCCGCTCATCATCAAGAGTTCGTCGCTCGCAACCGGCTCTGCGTGCTCGGATGGAACCGGGCCGGCGGAGCGACAGAGGGCCCGCCGCTCACCCCCGTCTTCTACGTGACCGACGGTGACGACGTCCTGGTGTCGATCACCGACGATCGGGCGAAGACCCGGGCATTGCGTCGTGATCCGGCGATCAGCGTGTGCGTGCTCGGTGAGGAGATGCCGTTCCCGTACGTCACGCTGTTCGGCACCGCACACATCGACGCTGATCCGCTGACCGCCTTCGAGCTGATGGCCCGCGTCGTCGAGGTGTTCGGCCGACAGCTCGACGACGAGGCACGCGCGAAGCTGCGCGCTCGGTCCGACCGGGAGGGCAGGGTGGTGCTGCGCGTCACTGCCGAGCGATCAGTGTCGAACCTCCCCGCACCGTCGTCGTAGCGCGGCCGCGCCGGCGATCAGCTTCCCTCGTTGCGGAAGCGACTGGAGTGCTCCCTCGTCGCGACGATCCGCGTGAAGCCGAGCAGCCTGCCTTGGTCGGCGGTGTGCATCGCGACGCCGGCGCGGCGGACTCCTTGCGCCAACCGTCGAGCAACGGGCCGGTCCTCTCCTCGAACCGCTGCCAGTCCTTCCAGCCATCCTCGATCGAGTCTGCGACGTCGACCCGCACCTTGCCCGTCTTGGCCCAGTGGGTGCGCCACCACTCCGGGCCGTGGAAACAACAGAACTCCGACTCCCAATACGGCTCGAGATGCGGGGGGATGTCCGCGCCGAGCTCCTCGAGGACCGCAGGGACAACGACGCCAATCTGCCCGCCTTTGCGCAGGAAGCTCGTGAGGTATCCCAGGTAGAGGTCCGCGGTGCCGAAGTACTGGTACGCGTCGACGCTCACGATCGCGTCGAAGTACTCCTCCGCGAACGGCAGCTGATGGGCCTCGGCGTGAACCGGCGTCACGAGGTCGTCCACCTCCGCCTCCCGAATGCGACCGAAGTTCGAGGACGCATCGATCCAGAGGTCGGTCGCCCACACCCTCACGCCGAGCTCCTTCGCGAGGAAGATCGACGTCATCGCCCTTCCGCATCCGAGGTCCAGCACCCGCATCCCGGGTTCGAGGTGCATGACACCGATCAGTGACTCCATGAGCCACAGAGCGTTCGGTCCCATCTGGTTCGCGAAGACCCAGTCGGCGTCGTACGTGCTGGCGCGGGGGTAGCGGGGATGGTGCAACGGGTTCTCGTGCGAGGTGGTCGTCATCGTGCGCGGACCGTACCGTGGGTCGAGTGAGCGACCAGTCGAATACTCCGCTTCCGGCGGGCGACTTCTCGTCGTGGCTCACGTCGATGCAGGCCACACTCCGCGGAGAAGGCGACGCAAACGTGCCTTGCGACGGATGCACCGCGTGCTGCCGGTCGTCACAGTTCGTGCACGTCGGGCTCGACGAGACCGACGCGCTCGCCCACATTCCGCGGCAGCTGCTCTTTCCCGCTCCCTACCGGTCGGATGCGCTCGTGCTCGGATACGACGAGCGTGGTCACTGCCCGATGCTCGTCGACGATCGCTGCTCGATCTACGCGCACCGACCTCTCGCGTGTCGCACCTACGACTGTCGAGTCCTCGCGGCCGCGGGGGTGAGCCTCGACGGCGACGACAAACCAGCTGTCGCCGCGCGCGTCAGCCGTTGGGTCTTCTCCCATCCCACCGAGGCAGACCAGGCCGCCCACGACGCCGTGAGATCAGCCGCTGCCGCGCTCGAAGAAGAGGTTCCCTCCGCGATGCGACGCGCGCTGCTGGCCGTCGACGCGAGCAGCGTCAGGCGGGAACCCACGGCGTGAGCCAAGGTGTGGCGGGCCAGCCCTCCGCGGCCGCCATCAGCGGGAATGCAGTCGCACCATCGATCGACTCACGGACGATGTCGGCGTGACCGGCGTGGCGGGCCGTCTCCGTGATCAGGTGGAGCAGCACCCACCGCACTGACCACGCGTCGATGTCATCGGGAAACCACGGCACGCCCTTCGGCACCGGCACGGCCTGATCGACGTTCGGGATCTTCTCGATGACCGCCGCTGTCTCGCGGGCGACGGCGTCGTACATGTCCAGCACCGATGCGAGGGACTCCCCCGGCTCGATGCGGAAGTTCGCCTCATAGTCGTCGTCGGGGAGGTCGGGCTGACGCTGCAGCACCAGATCGATCCAATAACGCTCGACCGACGCGACGTGCTTGATGATCCCGCCGACCGTGAGCGGGCTCACCGACCTCGCGGTACGCGCCTGCTCGTCGGTCAGGCCGTACGCGGCAAGTCGCAGGACGAGCCGTTGTTGCGCGAGGTACGTGAGGAGACCTTCGCGCTCATCGCTGACAGGGGGAGCTTGTCCGGGCATGGCTCGATCATCGCGAACCAAACCGGACACCGACTGACCGGTTCTCGCGGATCACAGCTCCGGTTCGGTCGGTCGGCCGCGTGAGAGAAGCAGCGCGCCGATGACCGCGGCGATGAACGATGCCGCGAGGATGCCGAGCTTGGCGTCGGTCTCGAGGATGGGGTTGTCGCCGAACGCGAGGCCGGAGACGAAGATCGACACGGTGAAGCCGATGCCTCCGAGCACACCCACCCCGATGATCCCGCGCCATGACGCGCCCGCCGGAAGCGTGCCGATGCCGATGCGGGTCGCGATCCAGGACGTGCCGACGATGCCGACGAACTTCCCGACGACGAGTCCCACGATGACGCCCCAGGTGATCCGCGAGCTGAGCGCGTTGTTGATCGACGTCGAGTCGATGGGGATGCCCGCGTTCGCGAGAGCGAAGAGCGGCACGATGAGGAAGCTCGACCACGGGTGGAGCAGGTACTCCATCCACTCGACGACAGAGATCGACTCGCGGGCGAGGATCGCGGTCTCCGTTGCGGCCTCGGGCGTGGAGATGTCGAGCAGCGCGTCCGCGTCGATGAGCTCGCGCTGGCGGAACGGTCGTGTCGGCGCCAAGAGACCGAGGATCACCCCGGCGATCGTGGCGTGCACACCCGACTCGAAGAGCGCGAGCCACAACGCGACGCCCGCGAGCAGGTAGAGCGAGATGAACCGCACGCGCCTCCACCGCATGACGACGATCACCAGGACGATGAGAACGGCGATCTCGAGGCCGACGAAGTTGATGTTGTCGGAGTAGAAGAACGCGATCACGAGGATCGCTCCGATGTCGTCGACGATCGCGAGCGCGAGCAGGAACAGCTTGAGAGATGGGGCGACCCGGCTTCCGAGCAGGCTGACCACACCGATCGCCATCGCGATGTCGGTGGCCATCGGGATGCCCCAGCCGTGGACGCCGGCCCCACCCAGGTTGATCGCGACATAGATCCCCGCCGGGACGACCATCCCGCCGAGGGCCGCGACCGCGGGGAGCATCGCCGTCCGCGGCTCTCGCAGCTCGCCCTCGACGAGCTCCCGCTTGATCTCCAACCCGACGACGAGAAAGAAGATCGCCATGAGACCGTCGTTGACCCACTCCTGCAGGTCGAGGTTGATCGAGTGGCTGCCAATGGTGACCGCGAGGTGGGTGTGCCACAGATCGAAGTACGACTCCTTCCACGGTGAGTTGGCCCAGATGAGTGCGACGATCGTCGCGAGCACGAGCACGACCCCGCCCGCCGCCTCCGTGTGGAGGAAGTCCCGAAAGGGGCTGAGGACGACCCGCCGCGACCCGAGCAGCGGGTCTTCGTGATGGCTCACGCCGTCTGGCGAAGCTTGAACCGTTGGATCTTGCCGGTTGCCGTCTTCGGCAACGCGTCCATGACGACCACACGAGTCGGCCGCTTGAACCCCGCGAGTCGGGCGCGGCAATGCTCGAACACGTCGGTCTCGCTGATGGAAGCTCCGGCCTTCGCCACCACGTAGGCGACGGGCCGCGTGATGCCGCGGTCATCGACCTGGCCGACGATCGCGACCTCGAGCACGGCGGGATGCTCGATGATCGTCGCTTCGACCTCCGCGGGCGCCACCCATTCGCCTCCGACGCGCAGCATGTCGTCCGACCGTCCGAGGTACGTGAACACGCCGTCCTCGTCACGTACGTAGGTGTCTCCGGTGCGCACCCATCCCCCACCGAGACCGAAGGTCGACTCGGTCGCGTCGGCGTTGCCGTAGTAGCCGCTCGCGGCGGAGTCACCGCGCACCCACAGGTGTCCCGGCACCCCGTCGGGTCGGTCAGCTCCCTCGTCGTCGACGACCCGCGTCTCGTATCCATCCACGGGCATGCCGGTGGCCCCCGGCCGCACTGCGCCGGCACGGTTCGACAAGAAGATGTGCGTCATCTCGGTCGACCCGATGCCGTCGAGGATCTCGACACCGAACCGATCGTGGAAGCGATGCCATGTCTCAGCGGGAAGCGACTCTGCCGCGGACACCCCAAGGCGGACCGAGCGGAACGTGTCGTCGGAGATGTCTGACGCGTTGAGCGCCGCGTAGAAGGCGGGGATGGCAAAGAACAGCGTCGGGCGGTGCGTCGTCACGATCTGTGCGACGCGGGCCGGAGTCGGCGGCCGCGTCGCCTCCAGGATCGCGACCGCACCGACCGACATCGGAAACGTCACCGAGTTGCCGAGCCCATAGGCGTGGAACATGGGGCCGACGGAGAAGAACCGATCGTCGGCGGTGATGTCGAGGATCGAGCGCGCGTAGGTGTCGGCGCTGACCCGCAGGTCGCCATGGCGGTGCATCGCCAGCTTCGGCCGTCCCGTGCTGCCGGAGGTGCACAACCAGAAGCCAGGTGTGTCGACATCAGTGGACGCGATGACGCCGTCACCGGTTGCGGCCGCAAGGGCGCGCCACTCCTCCGACCCGGTCACGAGACGCGGGGCCGCGAGCTCCTCGCTACCGGCGGCGCGCTCGGCTGACACGAGCACCAGCGCGGCTTCGGCGTCGGCCACCACGAGCCCGATGTCGCGCCAGGGCAGCAGCGGATTGACGAGGACCGCGATGGCTCCGATGCGCAGGCACGCCAGAAACGAGACCACGCACTCGGGGGAGTCGAGCAGGGCGAGCACCACCCGTTCGGCCGTTCCCACACCGGCCTCCCGAAGGCCCGATGCCATGGTGTCGACGTCAGCGAGCATGCCGCGGTAGGTGATCGCGTCGGTCATCGTCTGGAATGCCACGCGATCGCCATCGCCAGCTGTCACGTGGCGGTCGAGCAACCACTCCGAAGCGTTCCAGCGCACGCGTGCACCCTCCTGAGTCGACTCTTGCGCCATGCAATCAGATCTGTGGCAAGAATGTGCCCCTCGGTCACCGGCGCACCGGCGCCCTCTTCCGCAACCCAAAGGGATCACGACATGGTTCTTGCCGACGTCCACCTCAGCGACATCATCTGGTCGATGCTGTGGCTGTTCTTCCTCTTCATCTGGATCATGATCCTGGTGCAGGTGCTGATCGACCTGTTCCGCGACCACACCACGGGCGGCGTCGCGAAGGCGCTCTGGGTGATCGCACTGGTCTTCGTGCCGTTCATCACGGTCTTCGTGTACATCATCGCCCGAGGCAGCGGCATGGCCGAGCGCAGCATGAAGCAGCAGCAGGCCGCGCAGCAGCAGATGGATCAGTACATCCGCAGCACCGCGGTCGCGGGAAGCGGCGCAGCCGAGCAGATCGAGAAGGGCAAGGCGTTGCTCGACGCCGGCACCATCACCCAAGCCGACTTCGACGCGCTGAAGGCCAAGGCGCTCGCGTAGCGCCTCGAGTCCGTCATGGAGCCCGGGGAGTTCGAAGGGGTAGCCGGTCGCACGCTCGACGAGTCGACGCCGTGGTGGCCACCGCTGCCCACCGCGCCGGCCGGCGCGCCCAACGTCGTCGTCGTCCTGCTCGACGACGTCGGGTACTCGCAGTTCGGTTGCTACGGGTCGACGATCGCCACGCCGACGTTCGATCGGCTGGCGGCAGCCGGGCTGCGCTACTCCAACTTCCACACCACGGCGCTCTGCTCGCCGACGCGTGCCTGCCTGCTCACGGGCCGCAACCACCATCGCAACGGGATGGGGCGCATCGTCGAGTTCGCGTCGGGGTTCCCGGGCTATGACGCGACCATGCCGAAAGCCAACGGCATGGTCTCGGAGATCCTCGTTCGCAACGGGTACGCCACCTTCGCGGTGGGCAAGTGGCACCTCGCGCCCGCGGGCACGATGGTCGCCGGTGGCCCCCGCGACCGGTGGCCTCTCGGTCGCGGCTTCGAACGGTTCTACGGGTTCCTCGGCGGCGAGACCGACCAGTACCACCCCGATCTCGTCCACGACAACCACCAGATCGATCCGCCTCGCAGTGCACAGCAGGGCTATCACCTCACCGAGGACATGGTCGACGTGGCGCGCCTGTACCTCACCGACCTTCGGGCGGCCTCTCCGACGAAGCCGTTCTTCCTGTGGTTCGCGCCTGGGGCGTGTCACGCGCCGCACCAAGCGCCGAAGGCCTACATCGACAAGTACAAGGGCGCGTTCGACCACGGTTGGGACGCGTATGCGCGAGCAGGTCTTCGCGAAGCAGATGGCGAGCGGGCTGCTCCCGTCAGGTACCGAGCTCAGCGAGCGTCCGCGCTGGATTGACGCGTGGGACTCGCTGTCCGATGACGAGCGCCGTCTGTACGCGCGGATGATGGAGGTGTACGCGGGCTTCCTCGAGCACACCGACGCGCAAGTCGGGAGGGTGCTCGACTTCATCGAGGAGCTCGGCGAGACCGACAACACGATCGTCGTCGTGATGAGCGACAACGGCGCGTCAGGCCGAAGGTGGACCGAAGGGCTCGTTCAACGAGATGTACTTCTTCAACGGCCAGCCTGAGAGCCTCGAGGAGAACCTGAAGCGCATCGACCTGCTCGGCACCCCTGAAGCGCACAACCACTACGCATGGGGATGGGCGTGGGCCGGAAACACCCCGCTGAAGCGGTGGAAGCGCGAGACCCACGAAGGCGGCGTCGCTGATCCCCTCATCGTGCACTGGCCGCGAGGACTCAGCCGCACGGGCGAGACCCGCCACCAATACGTCCACGCGATCGACCTGCTGCCGACCCTTCTCGACGTCATCGGCATCGAGCCGCCGGACTCGATCGCGGGCGTCGACCAGCAGCCGTTCGACGGAGTCAGCTTCGCCCACACGTTCGCCGACGCCGCTGCGGCAAGCCGTCACGTCACGCAGTACTACGAGATGATGAGCTGCCGGGCGATCTACCACGACGGCTGGAAGGCAGTGACCTTCCACCCGCTGATGCTGGCGCCCTACGACGGCTCCGACCCGAGACGTCCGTTCGACGAGGACGAGTGGGAGCTGTACCACGTCGCCGAGGACTTCGCGGAGACGACCGACCTCGCGGCGAAGGAACCCGATCGCCTCGCGGAGATGATCGACCTCTGGTGGGCGGAAGCAGAGCGCAACCAGGTGCTGCCGATCACGAACATGCCGGGCCTCCACGGCGACCGCCGCTACAGGCGAAACCACTACGAGTTCTACGCAGGGATCAGCTCGTTGCCCGACGCAGTGGCGCCGAACCTGCGCAACCGGTCGTGGCACATGACGGCAGAGATCGACAACAGCAGTGGTGACGCCGCCGGAGTGATCGCGAACCATGGCGGCGCTGCGGGCGGCTACGCGATCTACGTCAAGGACGGGCGCCTCTGCTACGTCGACAACTTCCTCGGCACGGAAACGACGATCGTGCGGGCCGACGTCGCGTTGCCGAGGGCACCGGTGACCGTCAGATGCACGTTTTCATCCACGGGGACGTTCGGCGGCGGCGGCGACGTCGAGCTGTTCCACGACGAGGCGCCCGTCGGGGGCGGCAACGTGGCGCGCACGGTACCGATCTCGTTCGGCATGTCGGGCTTCGAGGTCGGCTACCAACGCGGTCCGTCGATCACGTCCGACTACGACGCTCCGTTCCGGTTCACAGCCGAACGGCTCGGCAAAGTCACGTTCGACGTCGAGGGCCGCCCAAAGCGCGACGCCGCCGCTCAAGAACGCATCGGGAACGCCATCCAGTAACAGTCAGGGGCGGGCGAAGGGCTGCGGCTCGGCCTCGGGCCCGGCTGGGGGCTTCGCTGCGGGGTTCATGCGAAACGACGGATCGTGGCGGAGGATCTCGCGCCGGGCGATCGTCATCTTGTGCACCTCGTCGGGGCCGTCGGCGATGCGCAGGGTGCGCATGCTCGCCCACATCGCGGCGAGCGGCGTGAACTGCGTGACGCCCGCGGCGCCGTGCACCTGGATGGCGCGGTCGATCACCTTGAGCGCCATGTTCGGCACCGCGACCTTGATGCCCGAGATCTCGGTGGCTGCGGCCTTGTTGCCGACCGTGTCCATGAGGTGCGCGGTGTGGAGCACGTACTCGCGGCACATGTCGATCTCGATGCGCGACTCGGCGATCCAGTCCTGGATGAGGCCCTTCTGGGCGACGAGGGTGCCGAAGGTGCTGCGCTCGAGCGCGCGATCGACCATCAGGCCGAGGGCCCGCTCGGCCACGCCGATCGAGCGCATGCAGTGGTGGATGCGGCCGGGGCCGAGACGCGCCTGCGACATCGCGAACCCACCGCCCTCCTCACCGAGGAGATTGTCGACGGGCACGCGCACATCCTCGAAGAAGATCTCGGGATGGCCACCGGCGTGGTCGTAGCCGAAGACGTGCGGCGTGCGCCCGATCCGCACTCCCTTGGCATCCTTCGGCACGACGATCATCGACTGCTGGAGGTGACGAGCCGCGTTCGGATCGGTCTTACCCATGACGATGAGCACCTTGCAGCGCGGCCGCAGGCCACCAGACGAGAACCACTTCGTGCCGTTGAGCACGTAGTGGTTGCCGTCGCGCTCGATCCTCAGTCCGATGTTGGTGGCGTCGGACGACGCCGACTCGGGTTCGGTCATCGAGAACGCCGAACGGATCTCACCTTCGAGCAGCGGGGCGAGCCAATCGCGCTTCACCGTCTCGGATCCGTACGCGTTGAGGATCTCCATGTTGCCCGTGTCGGGAGCGGAGCAGTTCAGCGCCTCGGACGCGAACCCGACCTTGCCGAGCTGCTCGGAGATCGGCGAGTAGTCGAGGTTCGAGAGCTTCGTGCCGGGCGCGTCGGGCGACAGGTGGGGCAGGAACATGTTCCACAACCCACGCTCACGTGCCGCGGCCTTCAGCTTCTCGAGCATGGGCGGGTCGCCGTCGTGACCGAGCGACTCGAGCTGCTCGTGGTACTCGACCTCGTTCGGGTAGATGTGGTCGTCCATGAAGCTGACGACGTCGCGCAGCAGCGCCTTGCCTTGCTCGGTGTACTCGTAGGGCATGCCTTCCGGTCTATCCCACGACGGCACTCAGTGCGAACGAGGACGAAAATCCCCGCGACGATGTCGAGAAGTCGGGGCCAGCTCCGTCCCAGAGTGCAAGCCCACAGGGCCGACACGCAAGGAGAACACCATGGCCAAGTACCTGTTGCTCAAGCACTACCGAGGCGCGCCGGCGCCCGTGAACGATGTCCCCATGGCCCAGTGGAAGCCCGACGAGGTCGAGGCCCACATCAGGTTCATGAACGACTTCGCCACTCGGCTCGAGGGCAGCGGCGAGTTCATCGACGGCCAGGCGCTGTCACCCGACGGCATGTGGGTCCGCTACGACGGCGAAGGGCGCCCCCCGGTGACCGACGGGCCGTTTGCCGAGACGAAGGACTTGATCGCCGGATGGATGATCATCGACGTGGACAGCCAAGACCGAGCGATCGAGCTCGCCGGCGAGCTGTCTGCAGCGCCTGGCGCGGGCGGCGAACCGATCCACGAGTGGCTGGAGGTCCGACCGTTCCTGACCGCGCCGCCGACCTTCACCCACTGACCCCCTCTCGATGAGCGTCGATGACGTCGAGCTTCGGGAGCTCGTCCCGCGGGTCTTGAGCGTCCTCGTCCGTCGCGGAGCGGATTTCGCGACGGCCGAGGACGCCGTGCAAGAGGCGCTCATCCGGGCGCTCTCCGCATGGGGGGATGAGCCGCCCGCCGAGCCCGCGGGATGGCTCATCACGGTCGCGTGGAGAGCGTTCCTCGACATGACGCGTTCGGAGGCTTCTCGCCGCGAACGAGAAGTCCGACTCGACACCGAACCACCCGCCGGAGACATCCCGAGCGACGACGACACGCTGCGCCTCTACTTCCTCTGCGCGCACCCCGACCTGAGGCCATCGTCGGCAGTCGCGCTGACGCTTCGAGCCGTCGGTGGCCTCACCACACGCCAGATCGCTCAGGCCTACCTCGTGCCCGAGCCCACCATGGCGCAGCGCATCAGCCGCGCCAAGCGCACGGTGAGTCAGAGAACGGACAGCCGGGCCGGCGTCGACCGTCCCGGCGACGTGCGCACTGTCATGCGGGTGCTCTACCTCGTCTTCAACGAGGGGTATTCCGGCGACGTCGACCTCGCGGCCGAGGCGATCCGACTCACTCGCCAGCTGACTGCGTTGGTGGACGAACCCGAGGTCCAGGGATTGCTCGCCCTGATGCTCCTCCACCATGCGCGGCGCCGCAGCCGGACGCGAACAGACGGAAGCATCGTGCCTCTCTCCGAGCAGGACCGCAGCGTGTGGGACACCGAGCTCATCATCGAGGGAATCGACCTCGCACGAGCTGCGCTCGCGCGCGATCAGCTCGGCCAATACCAGGCGCAAGCGGCGATCGCCGCGCTGCATGCGGACGCGCCGCGCGTCGAGGAGACCGACTGGGTGCAGATCGTGGAGTGGTACGACGAGCTGCTGCGGTTCGCCGACACTCAGATCGTGAGGCTCAACCGTGCCGTCGCGGTCGGTGAGGCCGACGGCGCGCCCGTGGGACTCGCGGCGCTGGCCGAGATCGACGAGGACGTCCCGAGACGCGAAGCCGTCGCCGCCTACCTCCACGAGAAGAACGGCGACCTCGAGCTCGCGGCCCGCCTCTACGCGAGCGCCGCTCGCAATGCGCCCAGCCTCGCCGAACGCGACCATCAGACCCGACAGGCGGTGCGGCTCAATCAGCGCCTACAACAACACCGCAGCTGAGTCGACGCGGCGCCGACGTCGGACGCGAGCGCGGATGCCCTCGATCCACATCTCGAGGGCGCGAAGTCGAAGGCGTCGTCGAGCGGGTGCAAGCTCCTCACCTTCGAGGCCGGCCCCTGCGACCGAGTCGAGCAGTGCGAGCGCCTCGGTCACCACCACCTCCGCGTCGAGCGCGCTCCGGCATCGGCGCCAGTCTTGCGCCCTTGCTTGGCTACCCTGACAACCCTCGCGGGTGTAGCTCAATGGTTAGAGTTCCAGCCTTCCAAGCTGGCTATGCGGGTTCGATTCCCGTCACCCGCTCCGGATCGGCTGCTCGCATCGACTCCCGCGCCAACAGCACGCACTCCGCGATCACGAGCAGCCCGAGCAAGATCGGCGTCGCGACGACTCGCTCCGCCGAGCTGGAAAGCCAATAGCTGAGCTCTGTGTCTCCCGCCGCGTACACGAAGATGAGCGCGATCAGCGAACCCCACGCACAGAGAGCGAGTCCGACCACGCCCCTGACGTCGTCGTCCGAATCCTTCTGCCCTCGTGTCACGATCATGACGGCTGTCGCGGCTGCCGCGGGCACGAGCAGCACGCCATACGCCAGCAGGCGCGGCGCCGCCCGAGCGAACCGTCTCCAACGCTCGGTACTCAGCCGAGCAAGCTCGAGGAAGCCGCCTGGTTGCAGGTCCGCCGCCGGGTGCGGGTTGAGTCCGAGCACCACCGATCGCCAGGCGAGAGCGGGGACCAGGACGACGCCCGCCAGGACGAGCGTTTGCCGCCATCTCGACCTGTGCAACAGCAGCGAGACCAGGAGCAGGACGATCGCGAACAGCAGACCTTCGCTCTTGGTCATCGCTGCCGCGAGGAGACACGCGCCTGCCATCGCGAGGACGCGCTGATCTCGGCGTGCGACGAAGAGCGCCACTCCGGCGCCTGCCACGAAGCCGGCACAGAGCACATCGAGATACCCGAAGATCGCGAGCGCTTGGCCGAGGCCGAGGACAGCCGTAGCCGTGACGGCGCCCGCGAGTAGGGGGGCGAGTCGCGGTTCGGTTCTCGACCACTTCCGAGCGAGCAGCGCGGTGGGGCCCGAAAGCGCGATCAGGGTCAGGGCGGAGCTGAGCGCCTCCGCCCGTTGCAGGTTCTCCCCTCCCGTGAGTCGCCAGAGCACGCCGGTCAGGACGGGCACGCCGATCGGATAGTCGACGTGTGAGAACGCCGTCGCGGGATCAGCGATCGCGCTCCGCACAGTGGTGGTACCTGCCTCGAACCACGACGCATGGAACCACCAGATGCTGCCGCGGATCCCAACCCATCGTCGCTGGCCGGAAGGCGAAGAGGAGCAACAAGCTGGGCGTGAGGGCGAGAGCCATCATGCGCAGCGTGGGACCGTCTGTCTCGATTCCTCCCTCATTCCGACGGGCGAGGAGGAATGCGACTGCCGCGAGGTTCATCCCACCGACTACGGCGAGCCACATTGGCAGGACTGGCATCGAGGCACCCGTCGACACGATGCCGGCGACCCCGCTCGAGGCGACGGCGACAGCCGCCGCCGTCGGGAGCGCCAGTGCGACAGACCTCGTCAGCGCCAAGGCGGGGAGTCCGCCGACGACCGCAATGTACGCGATCGCCTCGATCAGGAGCATCGCTACGTTCCGTGCGGGGGGCTCACACGAACCACGCACGCCTCGGGTAGTGGGGCCTCGGTGACGACGATCGCAGCCTCGCCCCCATGAGCGACGATTCGTACTCGCGGGTACAAGATCTCGGAGCTCCGCTGCGTCAAGAACATGGATTGGTCTCCGGCGGAGTCGACGGTGAGCGTGACACTTTCCCCAGGCCGGGTCGCGGCAGCGAGCTCTCGCTCGAGACACGCGACGATCTCTCGCTCCTGCACGGTCGCCGAAGACTCTGTGTCCGCCCGGAAGAGCCTCGCGAAGCGAAGCCCGCCAAGGGACAGCGCGGCAACGAGGGTGAGCGAGCCGAAAACCACCACCGCCTTCGCCACGCGAGGATCTGATCCCGGCGTCGCGCCTTGCACAGCGACGGACACTACGGGCTCCGCGCTCCCGATGGGACCGGCCGTTGCCGGCCTCAAGCAGCGGGCGCGATGTGAGCAACGTCGATGCCGAGCGAGCACACGAGCTCTGCGGCCGCCTCCACGAGCTCGGGACCGCTCATGTGGGCCGCATGCAGCAACGCCTCGGTGAGCGAAGCGAGTGCCGTCAGGGTTGGCACGTCGACGAGGCGACCCGACGCGTCTGACTTCGTGCGGGGAGCGCTGATCCCGAGCGTCCCGATCACGTACGCCCCTTGCCATGTGAGCGTTTGCGCGAGGTCGTGACGTGCGTGCGTTCCTCCTGAGGTGCCGGCGCTGATCACGGCCATCGGCTTGCGATACAGGTCGCCTGAACCCACGAGCCAGTCGAAGGCGTTCTTGGCCACCCCCGCGACACCACCCGCGTACTCCGGCGCAGCGACGATCACGACGTCCGCATCATCGACCCGGCGACGCCACTCGTCGACAGAGGCGTGTGCATCAGAACCTGGCTCGGGATCGAACGCGGGCAGCGCGCCCACGCCCGTGAACTCATCGACGGTCGCGCCTCGCGCAGCGGCGACGGCGGCAACGACGTCCAACGCGGCGCGGTTCGCCGAGCGTGCCTGAAGGCTCCCGCAGACGCTCAACATCCGGACCATTGCCGCCAGCAACAGCACGACCGCCGCAGATCATCCCGACAATGGTTTGGGCCGAGGGCCGATCGGGCATGACCAGCCCATGAGTGACACGTCGAAGGAATCGGATGCGGGCGAGAAGAAGGATGAGAAGGAGGAGCCGGGCGAGGGGCTTTTCGAGTACTTCACCAAGGTCGGCAAGGACGACTCTCCTACGTCGGACTCCGACGCGCCCGCCCCCTGAGCTCTGGTTCGAACACCCCCGCCGCATCCTGCTCGGTCGTTCGGCGACTTCAGGTCAGAACGGCCTCGAACAACCCGAGCGCGGCGACCGCGAACGCGACCATGTTGTCCTCTCGGTCGTCGAGGCCTGTGAGCACATGCCGCGTCATCTCCGCCCGGCCGGCGATCGCCACCCAGCAGTGGCCCGCGGGATCGCCGTACCGGTTCGGCGGACCGGCCGCGCCCGCTTCGCCGATCCCCCAGGTCGCGCCGAGCTTGGCCGCCGCAGACTGTGCGAGGTACCGGGCGAAGTCCTCGGTCGCTCCTCGCATGCCCTCGGGCACCTCGACCGCGCCCGCCATCCAGGCACGGCTCGCGGCGAGTGTGTACACGACCGCACCACCCAGGTAGTACGCCGATGCACCCGGTACCGACAGCAGCGCAGCGGAGATCAGCCCACCCGCAGAGCCCTCGGCGACCGCGACGGTGTCACCTCGCTGGCGCAACACCGCGGCCACTTCGGACGCAGCGGCGGTCAGGTCGGGATGCAGAGCTGACATCGCCGTAGGGTACGCGGCGATGAGTCACGACATCGGCCCTTACAGCACAGCGACCGACATGCTCGCTGCACTCGACGCGAAGCACATCAGCTCCGTGGAGCTCACCGAGATGCATCTGACGCGGATCGACAAGCACGATGAGACGCTGAACGCGATCCCGGTGCGTACCTCGGAGCGTGCCCTCGACGCGGCGCGCCGCGCCGACGCTGCGCGAGCCCGTGGCGAACGCGCCGCGCTGCTCGGTGTCCCGATGACGTTGAAGGAGTCGACCCAGACGGCGGGATTGCCTCAGTCGGCGGGGATCGAGCCCTTGAAGGACTACCGGCCGCAGACCGACGGGCCGATCGCGCGCAGCGTCTTCGCTGCCGGGGTCGCCCTGCTCGGCAAGACCAACATCCCGGTCGCGCTCGCTGACTGGCAGGCCGACAGCCCGGTCTACGGACGCACGAACAACCCGTGGGATCTCGACCGCACTCCCGGGGGCAGCACCGGCGGTGGCAGCGCAGCGCTCGCGTCGGGGATGACACCGCTCGAGATCGGCAGCGACATCGGCGGATCGATCCGGGTGCCGGCTGCGTATTGCGGCGTGTACGGCCACAGGCCCTCACAGACGGCGATCCCGCGCGTCGGTGCGTTCCCTCTTGCGGACCGTCCGAACCCCGCCGTCGTGATGGGCGTGCAGGGTCCGCTTGCCCGCAGCGCGTTCGACCTCGAGCTGCTGTTCGACGTCGTCAAGGGGCCCGACGATGGTGAAGACGTCGCGTGGCGTCTCGACCTCCCGCGAGCGCGCCACGAACGCCTCGCCGACTTCCGCGTTCGCGATCATGCCGCCGCTCGCCCTCGCGCAGCCTTCGACGGAGATGCAGGCGAAGGTCGACGAGCTCGCTTCATTCCTCGGGCGCGCCGGGGCCACGGTCGCGGAGACGATGCCCGCCCTCGACCACGAGGCGTATCTCCGCGACTACCTGATCTTGCTCACCGCGATCACCTCGCAGGCGCAGAGCCGCGACCAGCGCGAGGCGACGGCCGCACGTCTCGACACGACGCAGCTGACGCAATCCGCATCGGCGGAGGGGTTGACGCTCGACGGCCCTGCACTGTTCTCGTTGCTCAATCGTCGAGCAGCCACGCAGGCCGCGTGGCAAGCGTTCTTCACGGAATGGGATGTGCTGGTCTGTCCGACCGCGCTGGATGCTGCGTTCCCGCACGAGACCCGTCCTCAAAGCCAGCGCGTGCTCCAAGTCGACGACCGAGCGGTGCCGTACCAGCTCAACATCGTGTATCCGATGTGGGCGATCTTCCCGGGGCAGCCGGCAACCGCGTTCCCCGCCGGGCTCAACCGAGCCGCACTGCCGCTCGGGCTGCAGGCGATCGGTCCCTACCTCGAGGACCGAACGACACTGCGGTTCGCACAGCTCCTCGAGCGCGAGTGGAACGGGTTCGTTCCCCCACCTGCGTTCGCGTGACCGAGCGGAGGTTGAGGTGTACGACGTCGAGGTCGCGCTGGACAACCGACCGGGTGAGCTCGCTCGCATGGGCGAGGCGTTGGGTGCCGCCCGAGTGAGCGTCGAGGGGGGCGGCATGTGGGTGGTGGGCGACCGGGGCGTCGCCCGAGCGTCCCTAGAGCTCGACTGTGCCCGAGACGACCGTGACGGTCGCGCCGCCGATCCAGATCGTTCCGTCGGCGTCGGTCGTCACGTGGACCTCACCGGCGCGGCCGAGCGCGGCGCCTTGACTCGCGACATAGGGCGCGGTCAGACGACCGCTCCCGAGCAGCCACTGCGCGAGGGATGCGTTGAGGCTTCCGGTGACGGGGTCTTCACGCGTGATCCCCTCGACGGAAAAGAAGGCGCGCACCTCGATCGCGGCCGGCGCGCCCGCGGGATGCGGCCCGACCACACCGACCTTGTGCTCGATGGCGCCTGGCTTCACCGCGAGCACAGCGTCTGCGTCGCGCAGCAGCACGGCGAGCCACCCTGGTCCGTTGTCGACCCACTGGATGTCCACCATGTCCTCTGCAGTGATCCCGAGCCACTCCGAGACCCGCGCCGCGGTCGCGGCGTCGACCGGCCCCTCCTTGATCAGGGGCGGCGCCGCGAACGCGAGACGTTCCCGCCCGCGCGCCACCGGCACCAGGCCGGCCTCGCACTCCTGGATCACGACGTCCGCGCGGCGTGGCTGCCCTCCCGCTTCGAGCCACGCGTGACATGTGCCAAGCGTGGGATGACCCGCGAAGGGCAGCTCCTCACCCGGCGTGAAGATGCGCACCTTGTAGTCCGCATCGGCAGTCGTGGGCGGGACCAGGAACGTCGTCTCCGAGAGGTTCATCCAGTGCGCGAACTGCTGCATCTCGTCGTCGCTCAGACCAGCACCCTCGTGGACCACGGCGAGCGGGTTCCCCCTGCCGTGCGCCGAGGGGAAGACGTCGAGCTGGGTGTACGGGCGGATGGTCATCGCCCGATTCTGCGTCTCCCTCGACGCGCGAGACGTCGCATTTCACCGCTGAGATGAAGGGGTGGGCCGTAAGGGATTTGAACCCCTGACCCCTTGCGCGTCATGCAAGTGCTCTGCCAACTGAGCTAACGGCCCCAGAACCTCCGAGCCTACACAACCTGCTCAGCCGCCTTCCGCAGTGAACTCTCATGCTCTTTCATTGCTTTTCTGCTCAGAGTCGTGGTTGGATGTCGGCCCTGACTCGGCGGATGGCCGGCGGATGGGATGACAGGGAGTGGCGGCGGATGAGTGAGCAGGTGAGCGTGGAGGTCGGCGCGGACGGGCGGCCGGTCGCGGTGAAGCGGGCTCGAGACGACGAGAGCCGCGCCCGGCTGCGCGGCGAGGCGATGACCCTCGAGCGCGCTCGTCACCCAGGCGTCGTCGAGCTGGTCGGCATCACCGAGGACGACACCGAGACCGCGTTGTCGACGCTCTGGCTCGGAGGTGGCGCGTTCACGACGGTGGAGGTGCCGCTGAGGAAGCTCGCCAGCCTTGCCGCATCGCTGGCCGCGACGATCGCGGACCTCCACGATCGCGGCGTGGCCCACCGACGCGTCACTCCCGATCATGTGCTGCTCGACGGTCTGGGCCGCGTCGTCCTCGTTGGCTTCGCTGAGGCGTCGACGGAGCACACGGTCGACGACTGCGCGTCCGACGTGGCCGGTGTGGGCGAGCTTCTCGCGACCAAGCTTCCGTCCAGCCCTGCGCCGGTCTTGAAGCTGCGACCCGCGAGCCCCGATCGCGAGACCCTCGAGCGCCTCCGCTCAGTGGTCGACCGCGCGATCGATCCGGTGCAGACCCGTCGTCCCTCCGCTCGGTCCCTCGCTGGGCTGCTCGCCGAGATCGCGGACGAGCCCGCAACGCGGGGCCCGATCCGTCTCACTCGGCCCGCGACGCCCACCGAAGGACCGCCGACCCATCCGCTCGCGCCTGCCTTCGACGCGGCTCGCGCCTCGCTCTCGGGTGGGGCATCGAAGATCATCACCAGAGCCTTTGCTGGCGCAGCCCTGATCGCGGCGATCGCGGTCGTGGGCCTCGGTGCGCACGCAGCCTTCGCGGGCAGCAGTCCGCCCCGAGCGGTGGTCGCCGAGCCGTCGCCGACGTCGGTGACCGTGCCGTCGGCTTCGACCACGACCAGCCTCGTCGCACCCCGAGTGTGGCCGACGTCCGTCGCGTGCCCGCCGGTTGAAGCGACGGGCGAGCGGCGCGACACCGACGGAGACGGATGTCCCGAGGCAGTGACGATCGTCGGCGGTCAGGTCCTCGTCGACGACGTCCGCTTCCAAGTCGGCGAGGACGGCGACGCGCTCGCCGTCGCGGACTGGGATTGCGACGGGCGGGACACCCCGGCTCTCGTGCGGCCCGGCACCGGCGAGGTCTACGTCTTCGACAGTTGGGCGACGACAGAAGCGCCGGTGACCGCTCGACTCGTCGGCCGCGTGCCGGGAGCCGTGGGCCTCGTACCTCCGGACGGGTCGTGCGACAAGGTCACCGTCGTCCACATCGCCGGGACGAGGTCGACGCTCTCGCTCACACCGGAGGTCGGGCCTTGATCGCGCAACGCCGACCGTGGGATCGGCCGCTCCGCCTCGTCCTGGTGGCGACCGCCGCAGGCGCCGCGCTCTGGATGCTGGGCCCGGCTCTCCCGCTGCCGCGCGGCACGACTTCGAGCCAGCTCGACGCGTGGCTGCGCCACGAGGGGGTTGCCAGCGCGGTCTTCGCGGTCATGCGGATCGTCGCACTCGCCACGGCCGCCTACGCGGCCTTGGTCGGAGCGCTCGGGGTGCTCGGATCGATGTCACGAGCGGCGACTCTCACCAGGGTCGCGGTCCGCATCGCGGTGCCGTCCTTGCGTCCGTTCGTCGCGCCCATCGCCGCAGTGACCTTGACCCTCGCAAGCGCGCTCCCTGCCGCAGCGCAGGGGCGCGGTGCGCCGCCGCCGGTGCCAGTGATGAGGGTCGTGCCGATCGAAGCGACCACCGGTGCCCCACCCATCATGCGCCTCGTGACCGAGACGACAGAAGCGACAGAGGCGCCGCCCGAGCTGAGCTCGATGACGCACACCGTCGTCGCCGGAGACACGTTCTGGTCCATCGCCGAGGACACGCTCCAGGCTCACGCAGGCACCGTTGCCGCGGCGGACGTCGTCTCCTACTGGCACGCGTTGATCGACGCGAACCGACCGCGGCTGAGGGCTCCCGACGCGCCTGATCTCATCTACCCGGGTCAGGTGTTCGTGCTGCCGCCGGTCACTTGAGTCGCACGGCGACCTCGTTCGCGAGCAATCGGCCGCGCACGGTCAGCACCAGCCGATCGCCGCGACGCTCGACGAGATCCTCGAGCTCGTCGGGGAGTGCGCCCGCCGGCACGCCGTCGCGGGTGCGCAACGCCAGTTGCAGCGCCTCGATGCGGCGATCGGCAGGGTCCAACCGCTCCTCCGCCGCCATGGGCGAGCGACCGTCGCTGATCGCCTCCACAAAGCGCTCCGGAGTCCGCACGTTCCACCAGCGGGTGCCGTCACGATGCGAGTGCGCGGCGCAACCGACTCCGAGGTACTCCCCTTGTGACCAGTACAAGAGGTTGTGCCTGCACTCGTAGCCGGGTCGGGCCCAGTTCGAGATCTCGTAGCTGACCAACCCAGCCTCGGTGAGGGCTTCGTCGGCGACGAGGTACTTGTCGGCTTGATCGTCGTCGTCGGGGTGTCGCTCGGGCACGTCGGCGAGCGGTGTGCCTGGCTCGACGGTCAAGCCGTACGCGCTCACGTGGGGGGGCTCGAGCGCGAGCGCGCCATCGACTGTTCGTTGCCAGTCGGTCAAGGACTCCCCCGCAGCCCCGTAGATCAGGTCGAGGTTGAACGACTCGAAGCCTGCCTCGCGTGCCGCGCGCACCGACGACACGACGTTGGCGGGGTCGTGCGTGCGACCCAGGGACTCGAGCACGTGCGGCACCATCGACTGCACGCCGAAGCTGAGTCGGTTCACGCCCGCACGACAGTATGTCCGCAGCAGATCGAGCGTGACCGTGTCGGGGTTGCACTCGACGGTGACCTCAGCACCTGCGGCGCGCGGGATGTGGTCGAGCACACGCATGAGCTGGGCGGCGTCGACCAACGACGGAGTGCCACCACCGAAGAACACACTGGTCGCTTCAGGCAAACCGCTGCCGACCGCCCGATCGAGTTCGACGACGCACGCGTCGAGATAGGCATCGACCAGGTGCATGCGGTCGGTCCAGGTCGCGAACGCGCAGTAGTCACATCGCTTCGCGCAGAACGGGACGTGCACGTACACGCCGAAGGACGGCGCGTCGGGCACCACGCTCACGGTCGCGGCAGGCGCAGACCCAAGTCCTCGAGCCGGCGAGCCGCGTGGTCGGCCTCGACGTCAAGGATGCAGGCGATCGCTCGCACATCATCGGCCCGCACCGTCAGGACGCGGCCGTTGAAGTCCTGCCGTTGCACCTGGATCATCGAGAGGTACCGGGCGAGCATGTCCGCGTCGGGGCCTCTGATCTCGTCGAGCCGTGTGAGATCGATGGCCAGCTTCTCGGGCACCCGATCGACGCGCCGGTCGGTCAGGTCGATGACCTCGCTCGTGTCGAAGTCGGGGCCCTCATCGGGAGGCAGCAGCTGGTCGACGGGCACGTTGTAGAAGCGAGCGAGACGCTGCAACCTCGGCACGGAGATGGCGCGCTCGCCGCGCTCGTAGGCGCCGAGCACCGATGCCTTGAACTCCTGCGCCGAGTTCGCTTCGACGTCTTGGAGCGACAGGCGCTTCTGGCGTCGAATGCTGCGCAGACGTTCGCCGACTCGGCGTCCGTACGCGGTGGAGTGGCCCTCGTCATCCGACGGTTGTACGTCGCTCATCAATCGCCCTTGCCCTCGCCGCCGGCCACGCTGGACTTCGCCCCGCCCAGTCCACCCGGTGTCCTCGCCGTCACCATACTGACGGTGGCCACGGTGCGCAATCGTTCCGGCCGTGTGATCTCACCCAACGTGACGGTCGACCAGGCCGGATCGCAGCGCCGCGAGGAGCAGTCCGGCGCCAATCGCCGCCGTCTCTGACCGGAGCACACTCGGGCCCAAATCGAGCCGGGGTAGGGCGGCGGCGAGCTCTCGCTCCGCCCAACCGCCCTCTGGTCCGACGAGGACGGTGGGGTGGGACAGGGCTGGCGCCGCGCCGCCTTCGGGGTGCGCGAGACACACACCCTCGAGGGCCGCGACCTGCGCGAACGACACCGGAGCGCCGACCTCTGGCAGGTAGCACTGACGCGACTGCATGGCCGCCTCGCGACTGATGCGGCGAAGCCGGTCGAGCTGCTGGACCAAGCGGTCGGCGCGCCAGACGACGACGCTGCGCTCGGCCACCAGCGGGACGATCACATCGACACCGATCTCGGTGAGCTTCTGCACGACCCACTCCGGGCGGTCTCCCTTGACCGGAGCAAAGACGATCGTGATCGCCGGCTCGGCGCGAGCGACGAAGACAACCTCCGTCGTGGGCTCGAGCGCGGGGCCGAAGCGAGCCGCGCGCCAGCGACCCCGTCCGTCGGACACCGTGATCGCGTCGCCCGGCCGCAACCGCAGCACGCCCAGATGGTGGCGGTCGGCTTCCGACAGCTCGGGCAGGTCGAGGTCGTCGACGAAGACGTGCGGACCGCTCCGCCCGTCAGGCGTCACTTGAAGGCAGAGCGGATCTTCGAGAAGAAGCCCGACTCGGGTGACGCGACCTCCTCGCCGCGCTCCTCGGCGAGGTGACGCAACAGGTCCTCCTCTTCGCGAGACAGGTGCGTGGGGGTCTCGACCCGAACCCGCGCGAGCACGTCGCCGCGCGAACGCCCGCCGAGGTGAGGCACACCACGGCCGCGGAGCTTGAACACACGCCCGGTCTGTGTGCCCGCGGGAACCACCAGGTCCTCGACGCCGTCGAGCGTCTCGAGCGTCAGATGCGCCCCGAGCGCGGCCTGCGTGAACGCGAGTGGCACCTCGCAGACGAGATCGTGCCCGTCACGCGTGAAGCGTGCGTGAGGACGCACCCGCACGTGCACGTAGAGGTCGCCCGCTGCGCCTCGCCTCGGACCGACCGCTCCTCGCCCGCTCAGCCGCAAGGTCGACCCGTTGTCGACGCCCGCGGGGATGTCGACCTGGTAGGTGCGCTCCTCGACGAGACGACCCTCGCCCCGGCAGCGCGTGCAGGGCGATGCGATGACCTCGCCGGTTCCTCCGCAGCGCCCGCACGGGCCGGCGGTGACCATCTGGCCGAGGATCGACTGGCGCACGCGACGCACCTGGCCCGCACCGCCGCACTCCTGGCAAGTCACGGGCTGCGTGCCTTCGGCGGCGCCCGAGCCCGTGCACACGTCACACGTCACCGCCGTGCGCACCGTGACCGGAGCCTGGACACCGAAGACGACTTGCTCGAGATCAAGATCGACAACGGCCTCGAGGTCGGCGCCACGGGGCGGACCCGCCGGTCCGCGACCCTGCCCGCCGAACCCACCGCCGAAGAATGCGTCGAACAGGTCGTTCAGCCCGCCGAACCCCGCGTCGGGGCTCGCACCCGACACGCCCTCGGGACCGAATCGGTCGTAACGCTCGCGGCGCTCCGGATTCGAGAGCACCTCGTACGCAATAGCCACCTCTCGAAACCGGGCCTCGGCATCGGGCGCGTCGGGATTCGCGTCGGGATGCAGCTCACGGGCAAGGGTGCGGAACGCCCGCTTGATCTCTTCCGGGCTCGCGTCGCGTGCGACGCCGAGCGCCTCGTAGTAGTCCGCCGGCACGGTGCGAACCTAGCCCTCGCTCAACCGCTGGCCGAGGCGCCGGCTGACGATCGCGACCGACGCGAGCGCCTGCTCGTAGTTCATGCGGGTGGGGCCTACGACGCCGATGGAGCCAGCCGGCTCGCCGTCGATCTCGAACGGCGCGACGACGACCGAACATGAGGACAGCTGCTCGAGGCCGAGCTCGGAACCGATCCCCACGCTCAGACCGCGGTCGAGGATGTCGCGGACCAACGACACGACCACGTACTGCTCCTCGAGCGTGCGGAGCACTGAGCGCACCGTCTCGACCGCGTCGAACGCCTCAGCCATCCGTGCGACACCGCCGACGTAGATCGGCTCGGTCGCGCGACCCGCTGAGGAAAGCGCAGCGTGGGCGGCGTCGACCAACGCATCGACCGCCGAGTCGCCGGTGGGCGAGATCGAGCACGCGGGTGTTCGCGACGCTGCCCACCATCGCTCTCGCCAGATGGCTCGACGCAGCCGAGATCTGATCTTCGGCGAGCTCGGCGCCGAGCTCGAGCGTCTGGCGCTCGACGGCGCCGTTGGACAGCACGGTGACCGCGAGCACGACCCGGGAGGACAGGCCGACCAGCTGCACGCTGCGCACCGTCGCTTGCTGTTCGATCGGCGAGCCGACGACGACGGCGGCGTGGTCGGTGAGCCGGGTCAGGAGCTGGCTCGTGTCGCTCAGCATCTGCTCGAGCGCGCCGTGCGCGTGCGCGAAGAACGTGCGCACCTGCTGGGCCCGACCCGAGTCGAGCGGCCCCGGACGAGCGATCGAGTCGACGAAGAACCGGTAGCCCTTGTCGGTGGGGACACGCCCCGCGCTCGTGTGCGGCTGCTGGAGGTAGCCATCCGCTTCGAGCGCGGCCATCTCGTTTCGCACCGTCGCCGCGGACACGTCGACCGCGGTCGCGGCGAGCACATGGTTCGACCCAACCGGCTGCGCCGTGCGGATGTACTCCTGCACGACGGCCTGGAGGATCGCCGCCTTTCGCTCGTCCAACACATCACGGATGTTACCGAGGTACCTCGAAGCCCCCACGGCTTCCCTGCTCGTTGAGTGCGTTCACCCCTTTCCCTGGTCCCGTGGCCCCGTTACTGTTCCCGCTGGGAGTGGGTGCGCCCTCTGGGACGGAGTCTCATCGAGGAGCGCGCGCGTGTCAGCAGAGCAGATGACCATCCCCCGACTCGAGCTGCTCGCCGACGAGCTCGCTCGCGCCGAGTCGGGCACGAGGTTCGTGTACCACTGCCTCGCACGGCTCACCGAGGATCTCGCTCTCGAGCAGGCCATCGCCGTCGTCGACCACGACGATGCTGCACACGTGTTCAACCGAGGCGGACTTCCTCTGTCGATCGGATGGGAGCGCCATGTCGCACTCAGCCGCACGCCGGGCATCCACACGGTGCCCGAACGCGCCGCGTACCAGCAGCTGCTCGGTGACGCGCATCACCTCTGCGCCGTCGCATTGCGGCTCGCTCAGCGACACGGCGACGGCCTCGAGTCGACCCTGCGTGACATCGCGGGGGTGGTCGCGGTCGGACGTGACGCCACCCACGCCTCGACGACCCTGCAGGTGCTGGTCGACGCGAGCCGGGCGCCGGTGCGGGTCCGCGAGCCATCCGCAAGGCGGCTCGGGAAGCGACCGAGGGGCCGCTCGTGCTCGAAGTCATCGTGCACGAGCCGGCGCGCCTGCGCGCCTAATCCGCGGTCCGGCCTCTGGGCGGGAGACACTGGTGCAATGCGCCGGGTGTGGGTGGAGGGCTGGCAGATGCAGTGCTGCGGCGCCCCGTTCGAAGTAGGCGACGAAATCGATTGGGCGGTCGTCCCTGCGGACGAGGAGTGGTTGTGCTCCGTATTCGGTGCCGACGAAGCCTCTCGCGTCACGGACTGCGAGAACCATCACGGCATCGCGGAACCGGAGCAGCAACTGCCGCTGCGCGGCAGGGTCGAAGAAATTCGCGGCTTACTGCAGGTACGACTTGCTGCCGAGCCGGCTTGCCGTGCCAGTGATGGGCACGGCCCGGTTCGAGGGTCGCACCCGCGTGGACGGGTGGGAGGACGAGAACGGCGACCTGACGTTCGTCGGCTACATCGTCGACATCGACGACTCGTCTACTCCTCCAGGCGGAGCGCGGAGATGAACGCCTCTTGGGGCACCTCGACGCGCCCGATGTTCTTCATCCGCTTCTTGCCTTCCTTCTGCTTCTCGAGCAGCTTGCGCTTCCGCGTGATGTCACCGCCGTAGCACTTGGCGAGCACGTCCTTGCGCTTGGCCTTCACGGTCTCGCGGGCGATGATGCGGCCGCCGATCGCCGCCTGGATCGGCACGTCGAACATCTGACGGGGGATGAGCTCGCGCAGCTTCTCGCACATCCGCCTGCCGTACTCATAGGCCTTGTCACGGTGGACGATCGTGCTGAACGCGTCGACGGGAACCGCGTTGAGGAGCACATCGACCTTCACCAGGTTCGCCGGCTGATATCCCGCGGGCTCGTAGTCGAGGCTGGCGTACCCCTGCGTGCGGCTCTTGAGCTGATCGAAGAAGTCGACGACGACCTCGGCCAACGGGATGCGGTAGACGAGCTCGACCCGTTCGGGCGAGAGGTACTCGAGCTTGAGCATCTCGCCCCGACGTGTCTGGCCGAGGTCCATCACAGTGCCCGTGTAGGTGGACGGGGTGAGCACCGTGACCTTCAGCATCGGTTCCTCGATCGAGGCCGTGTCGATGGTCGCGGGCATCTCGCTCGGGTTGTCGACTTCGACGACCTCCCCGTCGATCGTGTGGACGCGGTACTCGACCGACGGCGCGGTCGCGATCAGGCTGAGGTCGAACTCGCGCTCGAGCCGCTCACGCACGATCTCCATGTGCAGGAGGCCGAGGAAGCCGCACCGGAAGCCGAAGCCCAACGCGCCGGACGTCTCGGGCTCGTAGGTCACGCTCGCGTCGTTGAGGCGCAGCTTCTCGAGCGACTCACGTAGCGTCGAGTAGTCGTCGCCGTCGACGGGATAGAGCCCACAGAAGACCATCGGCTTCGGGTCTTGGTAGCCCTCGAGCGCTTCGCCCGGCCTCGCGGCCTCGGTGACCGTCTCGCCACTGCGCGCCTCACCGACATCTTTGATGCCCGCGATCAGGTAGCCGACCTCGCCGGGCTCGAGCACCGCCACCGGGGTCGGCGCAGGAGCGCGGAACCCGATCTCGTCCGCCTCGTGCACCGCGGTCGTCTGCAAGAAGCGCAGACGGGCGCCGGTCGACAGCCGGCCGTTCATCACCCGCACGGAGCTGATGACGCCGCGGTACTGATCGAAGTACGAGTCGAAGATGAGCGCCTGCAGCGGCGCGTTGCGATCGCCGACCGGCGCCGGGATGCGCTCGACCACCGCGTCGAGGAGCTCGGTCACGCCCTCCCCCGTCTTCGCGCTGATCCGCAGGATCTGATCGGCGGGGATGCCGAGCACGCGCTCGATCTCGTCCGCATACAGATCGGGGTCGGCCGCGGGCAGATCGATCTTGTTGAGCGCCGCCACGATCTCGAGGTCGTTCTCGAGCGCCAAGTAGCAGTTCGCGAGGGTCTGGGCCTCGATGCCCTGGGCGGCGTCGACGACGAGCACCACGCCCTCGCATGCGGCCAGCGATCGTGAGACCTCGTACCCGAAGTCGACGTGACCGGGCGTGTCGATGAGGTGCAGGACGTGATCGCGCCACCACACCCGCACGTTCTGGGCCTTGATGGTGATGCCACGCTCGCGTTCGAGGTCCATCGAATCGAGGTATTGCTCGCGCATCTCGCGCGCATCGACTGCGCCCGTGAGCTCGAGGATGCGGTCCGAGAGCGTGGACTTGCCGTGGTCGATGTGGGCGATGATGCTGAAATTGCGGATGCGATCCAGCTCCATGACTGTCTCGACGCTACCAACGCGACCCCAGATCATCGGTGCTGGCTTGGGACGTCGCGCCGCCGCTGGTAGCCTCTCCCGGCTGAGTCGAGAGGAAATCTGTGGCAAACATCAAGAGCCAGAAGAAGCGCAACTTGCAGAACGTGAAGCGCGCCGAGCGGAACAAGGCCGTGCGCTCCGAGCTGAAGACCCGCATCAAGGCGGCGGTGCGCTCGATGAACGACGGTGACGCGGCAGCGATGACGCTGGCTCAGCAGCGGCTCGACAAGGCGGCGGCCAAGGGCATCATCCACAAGAACCAAGCGGCCCGGCGCAAGTCGCGCCTCATGAAGAAGCTGGCCGCCGAGCAGGCCTGACCGGCCGTTTGGCCGCAGCCCCGCCCCCGAGGCGGGAGAGGCGAGCCACCAGCACTTCGAGCAAGAGCGCATCCGGCCACTCGACTCGGCCGCGCATGTCGAGATCTGCTCCGGCGAGCAGCTCGTAAGCCCTTGCCACTCCGTGCGGCCCGAGCCGCCGCGCCTGATCGAGCGCCTTGCGAGCCGGGAACGTCGACCCCTTCAGGTTGAGGAGCGCCGCCGCGGACTTCTCGTCGGTGGCATCGCTTCCCGACAGCCGCAGCACGCGGCCGTAGTGGCCCGAGAGCGTCGCGAGGATCTGCAACGGGTGACGCTCACCGCCGCCGACCATGCGGGTCAGCCGGTCGAGCGCGACGGCCGTGTCGCCTCTGTCGATCGCGTCGGTGAGCTCCCAGGGCGGAACCCCGCCGGCGTCTCCGAGGAACGGCTCGACCTCGTCCTCGCCGAGCCAGCGCGCCGGGGCCGTAGGTCGACTCCAGGCCGTCCAAGATCGCGGGCAGACGCCCGATCGCCTCGCCGAGCCGTTCAGCGACGAGATCGCGTGCCGCCTGGTCGAGCTTGACGGGCGCGTCGTTGAACTGCTCCTTGAGCCATTCCTTCGTCGCTCGGCCCGGGTCGGTGTCGACGAGCTCGCCGCCGTGCTTCTTCACGGCATCGACGAGGGCCTTGTGCACGGTCCCGGCGGCGACGAGGACGAGGGCGGTCGTCTCGAGCGGGTCGGTGACGTAGTCGATGAGTGGTGCGACGTCGTCCTGACGGGTGAACTGCTCGATGTGGCGGGCGACGACGACGCGCCGCGCGGTGAGGAACGGCGGAGTCCGCGCTGCATCGATGATGCGTGCGACCTCATAGACGTCGTCGGTGATGTCGTCGACGACGAGTCCGCGATCTTCGTCGCCTGCGAGCTCGTGGACGAGGGTCATGACCCCATCTCCCAGCAGCGCAGGGTCGCCGCCCCGAACAAGGTGGACCGTCACGCGGCCGCCTCGAGGAGTGCGGCGAGCACGTCGGCCGTACGCCGCGCCCCTCGCACATCGTGCGCCCGGAGGATGCGGCAGCCGAGCGTGATGCCGAGCGCATGTGCAGCGATCGTGGCCTCGCGTCGGTGGTCCACGTCGAGGTCGAGCATGAGGCCGAGGAATCGCTTGTTCGACGCGGACAGCAGCACGGCGTAGCCGAGCGACGCGAGGGCCGCTGACTCGCGCAGCAGCAACAGCGACTGCGGTTCGGTCTTGCCCAGGTCGAGGCCGGCGTCGACGATGATCCGCCGCGCGGGATGCCAGCCTGTTCGGCGAGCGCGGCTCGATCGGCGCAGAACGACACGACGGCATCGACGACGTCGTCGTACTCGGGACTCGGATCGGGCACTCTCGGAGCCAGACGGATGTGCGTCGCGACGACCGACGCGCCGGCGGCAGCAGCGACAGGAAGGTACTCGGGGTCGGCGAAGCCGCTGATGTCGTTGCCGACGACCGCACCCACCCCGAACGCCGCCTTCGCGACCGAGGCCCGCCACGTGTCCACCGAGACCGGCACGTCGAAGCGCGCGCACAACGCCTCGATGGCTGGCACGACGCGCTCGAGCTCTTCGGCCTCGGTGACATCGTCCCCAGGCCCCGCCTTCACTCCGCCGACATCGAGCAGATCGGCACCGTCGATGACGAGCTGCTCGGCCTTCCGCAAGAACTCGTCGAAGCGGTAGTAGCCGCCTTGGTCGAAGAACGAGTCGGGCGTCCGGTTCAGGATGCCCATCACGAGCGACCGGGTGGTGATGTCGTAGCGGGCGTCTCCGAGCTCCACCTCCACGGCGGCGAACCTAGCCGTCGCCATCGGACCACCACCCAGGCTGTCGTGGCTGTGGCAGCAACGACGACGATGACGACACCGGCCCGAACGCCGACCGCCACGGGAGGAAGCTTCTCGGCCGCTCGTGCCACTGCATCGACCCACCAGATCGCGACCGCGGTCGGCGCGTGCACCACCATCGCAGCGCGCTCGCCGAGCAGGCCGGCGGGCAGGCCCGCGACGAGGCCCCACATCATCAGCGGACCGACCACCGGCGCAACGAGCAAGTTCGCGGGAAGAGCAGCGAGCGGCAGCGATCCGAACACGGGGATCGCGACCGGCGCGACGCCGAGCTGCGCACCGGTGGTGACACCGAGCGCTTCCGCGAGCCAGCGCGGGCCCGGACACCGTCGCGTGATCGGACCGGCGAGCAACAGGATGCCGAGCGACGCCCCGACGGAGAGACGGAACCCGATCGACCACACGAGGAACGGATCCACGAGCACGAGTCCTGCGGTGGCGAGGGCGAGCAGCCGCATCCCCGACGCGGGCCGGCCGGTCGCTTGCGCGACGGCGGCGAGACCTGCCATGGCGCTGGCCCGCAGCACCGATGGCTCGAACCGAGTGACGGTGGCGAAGAAGGCGATGACGATGAGTGCCGCGCCAGCTCGCCCATGCAGCCGAAAGCGCCGCAACAGCGGACCTGCCGCCGCGAGGACGAACGCCACGTTCTCACCCGACACCGCCAACAGGTGGGTGAGGCCGGCGGCCTCGAATCGCGCCGCGGTGGCGTCGTCGATGTCTCGTCGATCGCCGACCACGAAGCCGAGAAAGAGGCCGCGCGTGCGTGGCGACAACACGTCTGCCCCGGTGCCGAGGGTGCGGTGCACCCAGTTGGCGGCGCGGTTCACTGGGCTCGCGGACGCAGTCGCGATCACAGAGTCGACGGTGAGCCTCGCAACGACGTGCCGGTGTGCATCGCGCTCTCGCGATGCCTCTGGAACCGGTCGCAGGACCCCGCGCACCGCGACGCGCTCACCCGCGAGCAGGCCGTCGATCGCTCGTGCATCGGCGCCGTGCGCCCACAGCTCGACATGGTGATGGCTGACTCGCGCGACGACCTTCACGCCTCCGGGAGCGGGCGCGGGGTCGCCCAGCAGGGTCACCCAACCGGCGTAGCGCGCGGCGGCGAGGGGGCGCGCCCCATCGATGGCGCGCGCCGCGAGCCCCGAGGCGAGCAGGCCACACGAGAAGACGAGCAGAAGCGGACGACGGCATGCGAGCGCAGAAGCAGCCCCGGCCGCGCCCATCCAGACCGGCACGGCGCGACCGAGCGCAGCACCGAGCACGACGACGACCGCGAGCAGAACCGCCGCAGGGTCGCTCATCGGCACCTCCCACCGATGGACGGTTGGGAGGGGAAGTGGAGTGCGTGACGTTACACGTCAGCTGCGCAAGGAGAGCGGGTTGAGGCCGGGCACGAGCTGCGGCTCGCGCACGATCGCCTCCGCCTCGGCCAACGTCAGCGGGCGAGCGAAGTAGTAGCCCTGGGCCTCGTCGCAATTCAGGTTCATGAGGGTGCTCATCTGCTCCGCGGTCTCGACGCCCTCTGCGGTGACACGGTGGCCGAGCGCGTGCCCGAGGGCAATCATCGCGGCGACGACCGACGTGTCCTGGCCGGGCACGCCCAGGTTCTTCACGAACGACTTGTCGATCTTCAAGGAGTCGAGCGGGAACTGACGGAGATACGCGAGCGAGCTGTAGCCGGTGCCGAAGTCGTCGACGGCAACACCGACGCCGAGGTCGCGAAGCTCCTCGAGGCGAAGGACGGCGATGTCGGGATCTTTCACGAGGAAGGTCTCGGTGAGCTCGAGCACGATCTGCTGCGCGTCGACCGCGCAGGTGTGCAGCAGCTCACTGAGGTGCTCGACGAGGCCCGGCTGGTTGAGCTGCCGCGCGGAGACGTTGATCGACAGGCTGATCGAGGCGCGGTCCGGAAACAGGCCGTTCCAGCCCTCGAGCTGACGCACCGCCTGTTCGAGCACCCAGCCGCCGATGCTGTTGATCAGGCCGAGGGCTTCGGCAATCGGGATGAATTCCTCGGGCAGCACGGTGCGCTCGCCCGGGCGCTGCCAGCGCACGAGGGCCTCGAACCCCACGAGACCGCCGGTACGCAGGTCGACGCGCGGCTGATAGACGAGGAAGAGCTCATTCCTCGTCACCGCGTGGCGAAGCGCGTTCTCCAGGTCATGGCGGCTCGCGACCCAGGCGCGCATCTCGGAGTCGAAGAGCTGGCAACGGCTGCGGCCATCCTCCTTTGCCTGATAGAGCGCGATGTCCGCGTCCCGCAGGAGTGCGCCCGCGTCGACCTCGCCGTCACTCGCGAGCGCGATGCCCACACTCGCGGAGACGAACGCCTCGAAGCCGTCGAGATCGAACGGCTCGTTGAGTGTCTTGATGATGCGCTCGGCGACGTCTTCGGCCTCCGCGACGTCCTCGAGGTCCTCGCAGAGCACCACGAACTCGTCGCCGCCGAGACGGGCAACGGTGTCACCGACGCGCACGACTGTGCGGATCCGTTCCGCGGCTTGTCGAAGCAGCACGTCGCCGGCCTTGTGGCCGAGGCTGTCGTTCACCATCTTGAAGTGGTCGAGATCGAGGAACAGCACCCCGAGCGCACCGCGCCGCCGATCGACGAGGTCGATCGCGTGCTGGGTGCGGTCGAGGAGAAGGACGCGGTTCGGAAGGTCGGTGGAGCGCGTCATGGGTGGCCTGGTGCGCAAGCTCGGCCTCGGCCCGCGCCGACTTCTCGCGTGCTCGGTTCGCCGCGTTGAGCAGCACCGCAAGACGGGTCACCACGATCGCGGTCACCACGAACGCGACGAAGATGACCACGACCTCGTTCATGTCGTAGCCGAGCGACGGACCTGTCGCCGCGAGCACCGGGGGGAACAGCAACGCGGCACCCAACAGCAGCAGACGCGTCGGATGGATGCCCGGTCGGGCGAGATGCTGTGCCGGACGGGCGATCGTGTCGGCTGACGGGTGCGCGGCCGCGAGCGCGAGCATCCCGTAGCTGACGACATACCACGGGTCGACCCACTGCGTCGTCGTGTCCCGGCTCAGCAGCCCGACGGCGTTCTGCGCGAGGTCGGCCGCGAGCATGAGCGCGAGTCCCGTGCTCAAGAACCACACCGAGGCGCAGCGGCGGCCGGGCATCAGCAGAAGCCACAGGAGCGAGGCGACAAGCACGACGTCCATCAGCGGATACGACGCGAGCACCGAGCGCTGGAACAGGTCGCCGTCGTCCATGAGGCCGGTGTTGACGATCAGGAACTGCCAGATCGCGAGGCCCGCCGACATGGCGATCGCGGCGCCGTCCACGAGCCCGTCGCGCCACCCCTGCGGCGTGCGGATCACGACGAGCAGCAAGATCGCACACGTGATCAAGGGGTACGCGAGGAGATACAACCCGTCAGCCGGCGACACGAGGGGTCGGCCGCGGCCGAGGAGCGCGTAGATCTCCCAGATCGTGGCGCCCACGATGATCACAGTCATCGCAAGGGTGAGCACCGTCCAAGGCTGTCGGGCCCGGCCGATCGTCATCCGAGCCCGAAGGGCAAGGGCCCCCGCGGCGCAGGCGCCCGCAGCAACCGTCGAGATGGCCGCCGCCTGTGTCCCTGGCGAGATCACCACGACTGCGGCGAGTGCCAGCGACGACAGCGCGAGCCACCACGGACGGGGACGCGGCAGGGGTACCACGCAACCTCATCGGCGCCACTCTGCGCGCGATCCAGCCTTAAGCGGCCCACGGAGCGCAGTTGGGCCGAACGGCCTATCCACCCGATTCGGCTGCGGCTGGGCGATGCTCGCACCCGTGGCGATGACCGAAACCCGGCCCGGACCGAGCGATCCGATGGCCTTGCACCCAAAGCCCGCGACCCGCACGGGCTGGTGGCTCCCGGTCACCGCACTCGTGGTGTGGCTCGGCTACCGCCAGATCGACGGTGGCACCGCGGTCGAGATCGCGCTCGTCGGCGCAGCGATCTTCATCGCGGTCTTCGGGCTGAGCGTGGCACGCGCCGCCGCGCACCGGTGGTGGGGCGGCACGCTGCGCGTCGCGCCGCCCCCTCGCTGATCAGCTGTCGAGCTTGTCGACGACGCCCTTCGCCTGGTCAGCCGCCGAGTCGATCGGAGCGTCAGCCTTGTGTCCGGTCGCGTCCTGCGCCTTGTCCGCGGCGGTGTCGATGCCCTTGTCGACCTGCTTCTTGTTGCCGCCGACCATGCCCTTGAGCTTGTCCATCAATCCCATGTTTCGGAACCTCCTCGGCGCGGCCAGATGGCCGCGACCCGCGCGAGACTGCCCGCAGAGTCGAGTCAGGGCAAGTGTCGAGGGCATCGCGCGAGCGCGTGCTCTTCGGAGCGGATCGCTCAGTACACCCAGACCCCGATGCCCTTGGGCATGAGGTTGGCATCCCAGATGTAGTTCATCGCCTGCACCGAGACGTGTGCGCAGCCATGTGAGGCCGCGTAGGCCGGCACGGAGTTGGCACCGTGCACTGCGATGCCCGAAGAGGTGAAGTACTTCGGACGCCAGAGCTGTCCGAGGTCAGAGGTGCGCCACCCGTTCGGAAGCTCTCGCGTGATCGTGAAGCGACCGACCGGCGTGACCGCGTTGCCGGTGGCGATCCGACCTCCCGCAACTCGTTCGCGGAAGGGAACGTTCGACCCGGTCGACGAATTGAAGACGGCAACCGTGCGTCCGCCGCGCACGACGAAGATGATCTGGCGGGGCTTGTCGATCTCGACCATGTCGCCGGTGGTCGTGCGCGCGACCGGTGGGGCGGCGACCGTGAGCGCGTCGACGGTCGGCTGGTCAGCGATGCCGGTGCGCGGAAGGCCGGTGTACTTCTGGAACGCCAGGACGGCCTGGCTCATGAGCGAGCCCGTGTGACCGTCGACCGGACCCATCCAATAGCCGAGCTGCGTCAGACGGTCTTGGACCGCGCGCACCTGATCACCCTGATCACCCGGGAGCGCGGCGACGAGGCCATCGCTCGCCGCGACCCAGTACCCGAAGCCGACCGGCGCCGCGGTGATGCCGACGAGGTGCTGCCCGGCAGGGAGCGGAGCGACAGGAAGCGCGGCGGCGTCACCGAACGTGTACACGCCGCCGTTGAGGCTCGCGATCCAGTAGCCACCACCCGTCGGTGTCGCGGCGCCGCCGACGACCTTCCCCGCTGGTGTGACGCCGGTGGCAGGCAACGACCCGACACCCGGTGCGGCGCCGAAGGGGTGCACACCGCCTCGGTCGTCGACGATCCAGTAGCCGTCGCCTTGCGGGCGCGCCACGAGGTCGACGGCCCGAGCGTTCACGCCAGCGCCGGGGAGCGAACCGAAGAAGTGCGCAGAGCCGAAGGTGAAGACCCCGCCGTCAGCGGCGAGCATCCAATAGCCGCCGCCGTCGGGAGCCGCCGTGAGCGCGACCACCGGGTTCGGCACCGGCCCGCCCGCGAGCGAGCCGAACGCGCCGGCGTCACCGAACGGCTCGATCGATCCGTCTGACCCCGCGAGCCAATAGCCGCCGCCGTCGGGGGTGGCGGCGATGTCGATGATCGGCGCGGACAGGATCGTTCCGGCGGCGGCGCCCGCGAACCGTGCGGAGCCGAATGTGAACACTCCCCCGTCACTCGCCGCCAACCAGTAGCCGGTGCCCGAAGGATCGCCGGCGATCGCGACTGCGGGATGAGCGACCGTGCCGGGCGCCCCGAGTGCGGGAGCAGGACCGCCGACGGACGTCTGGGCAGCGCCAACCGGCGCCGCGAACGCGAGCGAAGCGAGCGTGAGAGCGACCAACACCAGCCCCGTGCGCGCCGCCCGATTGATCACTGGTACAGGCTAGAGGGAACACCGGCACCGCCCAAGGCGAGCCCGGCGCGGAGCTGACGGTGGCGACACCCGCTCGCTGTCGTCATCGCGATCGTCACCTGATCCGCGACAATGACCTCACCATGACGTCACTCCCCCGAGGCTTCCGCGCCCACGTCGCGAACATCGGCATCAAAGACGACACGGACGACTTCGTCGTCATCGCCTCCGATCGACCATGCGCCGCGGCAGCGGTCTTCACCAAGAGCCGCTTCTCGGGGCCGAGCGTCGTGCTGAGTCGCGACCACGCGGCCGACGGCGTGCTGCACGCGTTCGTCGTCGTGTCGAAGAACGCAAATGTGGCGACGGGAGCCCCTGGAGCCGAAGATGCCGACGAGGTCGTCCGTGGTGTGGCGGATGCGCTGAGATGCCATGCGGCGGACGACGGCCAGTCGTCGTCGACGGCGCAGCAGGAGGACCCGGCGGTCGTCGCCGCGTTGATCGATCGGCTCAAGGACACGGACGCCGGCGTTCGGCGCGCTGCGGCTTCGTCGCTCGGACGACTCAAGAGCCGGCGCGCGGTGCCGGCACTCATCGAAACGCTCGGCGACCGCATCCCCGAAGTACGCGCCTCCGCGGTCGTGGAAGCGCTGGGCGACATCGAGGATGCGTCGGGCGATACCGGCGGTCACGAAGCTCCTCGACGACCCATCGCCCGACGTCCGCGAACACGTACTCGACATGCTCGGCAACTTCTCCGGCTCGCTGAAGGCATCGCAGGTGGTTCCCGCCCTGAGCGACACGCGGCCCCGTCGCTGCGCGCGAAAGCGGCCGAGGTGCTCGGGGAGATTGGCGACCAGTCCGCGGTCGCGCCACTCGAGAAACTCCTCGGCGATCCGTCGCCCGACGTGCGCCACGAAACCGTGCACGCGCTCGAGCATCTGCAGGACGCGTCCGCGGCACCGTCGATCGCGCCGCTGCTGCACGACGACAACGCCGACGTGCGCCAGGCGGCGCTCTCTGCGCTCCGCGAGCTCAAGGCGGCGATTCCCGAAGCGGCGATCACGGCTGCGTTAAAGGATCCTAATTCCTCGGTTCGCGGCGAAGCGATCGACTACCTCAAAGACCGGCCGTCGGCGTCGATGGTGCCGATGCTCCGCACGCTGCTCGACGACTCCGATTCCGACGTGCGGCAGGAAGCGGTCGAGGCGCTGTCGGAGGTCCGCGATCCGTCACTCACGGCACTCCGCGAAGCGCTCAAGTCGCCGGACCCCGAAAAGTGCGCCGCCGCGCGGCGGAGGCGCTCGGAGATCGTCCATGAAAGCGTCGTTGGCGGTGCTCGTCGCGGCGTTCGTCGTCGCCGCGGATTCGACGACGGCGGCCGTCGCGAGAGGGCGCCACGCCGGGGCTGTGACGATCGCGTCTCGCGACTCTTGGCACCCCGGCCCCGATTCAGCTCGCGTCGCAACGCTGCTGTCGTCGCTTGCGTCGGGCGACTGCTTTGTGTGCGAGTTGATCGCGGACCAGATCGGCAACTTCTGGTTCGGCGGCGGCGATGACGGAATCGGGCGCTTCGCCGACGCCGATCGGCCCACCGAAATCATGGCGGCGAAGGATTCGCTGCACGGACACACGGCCGATGCGCGCGCAATCGATCTCCTCGTCAATTCGCTGTCGACGGACAACGCGTGCGTGCGGCGCGTCGCGGGAAAGCTGCTCGGCCGCAGTCGCATCGCGCCCGACCGGCTCGCGAAACTGCTCGAGAGTCCGTCGCCTCGCACGCGGGAAGCCGCGGCGTATGCCATCGGTGTTCTCGGCGACGTGAAGAGCGCGCGGGCCGCGCTCGAAGCACGCCTCGCGGGCAACGATCCGTCCGAGGCCGCGATGGCGGTGTGGGCGCTCGGCGAGATCGAGGACACGGCGTCGGTCGAGCCGCTTGTCCACGCCGCCGCCGCGAAGGACGTCCGCGTGGTTGGCGGCGATGGACGCGCTCGCGAACCTCAAGGATCGCCGGTCGAGTGACGTGCTCGCGTCAGCGCTGAAGCGCGATGCGGATTCTCGTGTGCGGGTTCATGCGGCCAAAGCGATCGCCGAGATCGGCGATGCAGCGTCGGCCACGCTGCTCGGCCAGGCGCTGGCCGATCCGGTGCCGGACGTTCGCTACGCCGCGGCGGAAGCGTTCGACGATCTGCACGATTTGGAAACCGCACCGCCGGCGTTGATCGAGGCTGCGCGCTCGAGCGATGAGCGTTTGCGAAAGATCGCCGGACTCTCGCTCGCGGAGATCCATGACCCGGCGTCGCTCGACGCGCTGATCGGCCTGGTCGATTCTCCCGATCGGGACGTTCGCGAGAAGGTGGCCGAGGCGCTCGGAGAGATCGGGTCGCCGAAGGCGAGTGCGGGATTGCTGCGTCTCATGAAGGACGCAGATCCGCGGGTGCGGCGTGCGGCGACTGAGTCGCTTGGCGAGGTCAACCGGGGGCGCTGAGCAGGAATAGCGAGCAGTGCGCAGTTCGCGGTGCGCAGTCGTGACGAGCCCCGAGCGACGTCCGATCGGTGCGTCACAGAACGTTTTGGGTTTCGAAACTCGAACGGGTCGCGGGCGGGAAAGTGACCCCACCCCGTGACCCGAAGGTATGCGTTAGAGCGTAGTGCGTCCTTGCGCCGCTCTTGCTGCATAGACCTTCGCCATCGACACCAATGGACATTCCTTCACCGCGCACGCTCGGGGTGCGTTTCGCGATCTACGCCGCCACGGTGGCCGTCACGCTGGGCGCTCCGGTCGCGGTGTTCGCGCCCAGACGGCCGGCGCGGCAGGACTCGCGACGCGGGTACCGAGCCAGATCGGCCGATTCGACGTCACGGCGGGCGCGAGAATCGACCGCATTGGCCTGTCGATCGCGCCGCGGACGATTACGGAGCTCGATGCGACGCTCGGCGCGCACGGTGAGCGCTCGGGCCTCCGGCTTGGCGCGCGCGGGATGCACGTCGCCGAGATCGATTCGTTTGGCGTGCGGCCGGGGGTCGAGGCGGGTGCGTGGCGCACCTTCGACGAGATCACGGTTCGCGTCGGCAGTGTGACGGAGATGGCGCGTCTCGGCGGACGCTGGTAGACGATCCCGAGGCAGATCGTCTCCGGGAACTCGACCGGCATCGTGGATACCGTCTTCTCGCCGGCGAGGCTGCAACGATGGTCGGACATCGAGACGGGCGCGACGTGGACCTTCGGCCGCATGCTGATCGACGCGTCGCTTGCGATGCGGCCGCGGGTCGACGTGTTCGATCGCGCCGTCTGGGGACGCGTCACGGGGGGCGCTGCCGATCGCCGCCCACGCGTCGATCGTGGCGAGCGTCGGGATGGAGCCGGCACAGATCGG
>CAWKBM010000001.1:0-545530 GCA_963847855.1 uncultured Acidimicrobiales bacterium | reverse complement strand
TGGACAGACCTGCCCGGCCGAGAGCTTGCCTTCTACCGTCGGTGGCTCTGCGACGACGACTCGGTACGCATCGCTCCCACGACCTCTTTCGTCATGGGGACGAACGTGTGGAAGGAGGCCGACGAGTTCCCACCGCCAGGAACATCCATACAGCCCCTGTCCTCGGTTCCGGAGGTGCTGCGAACGGAGTGATGGGAGACGGGGCCCTTTCTTGGCAACGGCCCCGGGTCGCGGGACGACCTGACCAATTCGACTACGACCCTCACTCGCCTGTGCCGTCGTTCGGCGGGCACTGGTCCGCGGCGGGCGGCACCATCCCGGGCCCGTTCGACCCGACGCATCGAGCGGCGAGAAGACGTACTCGTATACACGTCAGAACCTGCCGAGACGCCACTCGAGATCGCAGGTCCGGTGAGATTGGAGCTCCATGCCTCGTCGACGCGGTCGACACGGACTTCGTCGCCAAGCTGTGCGATGTCGACCCATCGGGCCTCTCACACAACACGCGGACGGCTTCCTGCGGTGTCGATGGCGCGCCGGCTTCGACCGGGAGATGTGGCTCGAGCCGGGTGAAGTCGAAGAACTCGTCGTCGACCTGGCCGTCGTGGCACACGTGTTCTTGCCAGGCCATCGCATCCGGCTCAGGTCACCTCGAGCGCCTTTCCCGGTTACGACCGAAACATGAACACAGGCAATCCGCTCGGCACGGACGCAAAGGGGATCATCACCGCCCCAGACGGTGCACCACTCACCGACCCATCCCTCGGCGGTGATGCTCACAGTGCAGCAGCATCAAGATCTGAGAACCGACGGCCGAACTGAGAGCGGGCGGACGCCGAGTCCAGTGGGCCCCCATGGCAGTGTTGAGCCGTGGTTGAGACGGCGCCATGACTGAACCAGTCGGCCGCGTCGTCGGCACCACCGACGCCACGCCGCTCACCTTCTCCGTCGCGCTGACCGACGGCGAGTTCCTCCAGCTCGACGACGTCGTGGTGTGCACCCGCGACCTCCCCAACGACCAGACCGTCACCGTCTCCGGCGTCGTCAGTCAGATCAAGGCTCGCCACGAGGGCGCACGCTTCGACTCCGACGTGTTCCTCGTCGAGGACGGCATCCTCCCCGCGCAGACGAGCGAGGTCGCCGAGATCCTCACGACACGCGTCGAGCCCGAGATCTTCGTGCCGCCGCTGCCCGGCGCCGCGGTCCACCGCGCCGAGGGAGCACAGCGCGACCAGGCGCTCTACTTCGATCAGATGGAGGCCAAGCTCCCCATCGGTGTCGATCATCGTGACGAGCCGCTGTACCTCAACCTCGAGTTCCTCGACGGCACCCGCGGCGCGCACGTCAACATCAGCGGCATCTCGGGCGTGGCGACCAAGACCACCTACGCCACGTTCCTCCTCTACTCCCTCTTCAACTCGGGCGTGCTCGGCGCCGAGGCGATCAACACCAAGGCGCTGATCTTCAACGTGAAGGGCGAGGACCTGCTGTTCCTCGACCACGCCAACATCCGCCTCGCCGACAAGGACCGTGAGCGCTACCGGCGCATGGGACTCGAGCCCAACCCGTTCGACTCGGTCGCCGTCTACGGCTCGCCCCGCAAGAACGATCCGAACATGGCGCCCGACATCGCCACCCGCACCCTCGGCACGCACACCTACTACTGGACGATCGCCGAGTTCGTCGAGCAGGAGCTCCTCGCCTTCTTGTTCGCCGACGCCGAGGACGAGCGCCAGCAGTACACGATGGTGATCCACAACGTCGCCGCCCGGCTCAAGAGCGACGGCCAGCGCCTCGGCGACGACGGCATGTGGTCGATCGACGGCGACGCGATCTCGACGTTCGGCGAGCTCGTCGACTTCATCTGCGACCGCGTCGAGGACGAGGGCACCCGCGAGCACTGGGCGGGACGGGCCACGACGACGGGCACGGTGAACGCGTTCATCCGCCGGCTGCGCGCGGCGCAACGTCCGCTCGGACATCTGATCCGCGCCGACGTGAAGCTGCGTCCCGACCATCAGATCCGCACGTCGGACGCGAAGGTCACCGTCGTCGACCTCCACAACCTCCACGACCGGGCCAAGCGCTTCGTCGTCGGCACCACGATCCGCCGCGCGTTCGACGAGAAGGAAGCGTCGGGCGCGTCACGTCCGCTGCTGTTCCTCGTGCTCGACGAGCTGAACAAGTACGCGCCGTCGCAGGGCGACTCGCCGATCAAGGAGATCCTGCTCGACGTCGCCGAGCGCGGCCGCTCGCTCGGGATCATCCTCATCGGCGCCGAGCAGACCGCCAGCGAGGTCGAGCGGCGCATCATCTCGAACAGCTCGATCCGTGTCGCCGGACGCCTCGACGCCGCCGAGGCCCAACGCGCCGAGTACGGCTTCCTGTCGGCGACGCACCGCCAGCGGGCCACGATCGCCAAGCCCGGCACGATGTTCGTGTCGCAGCCCGAGATCCCGGTGCCGCTCGTGGTCGAGTTCCCGTTCCCCGCCTGGGCGAGCCGACCGTCAGAGCGAGGCGGTCCGCCGCCGAACCTCGATCCCGTCGCCACGAGCGCGCTGCCCGACGATCCCTTCGACGGCGTCGCTGCGGGCACGCCGTGACAACCCAACATCCTGAAGACGCAAGGGCCGCGCGACTCTTCGAGATCCGAGCGAGGCGCGGTTCACCGGAGCGACTTGCCAAGATTGCGGAGCTCGAGGTTGGGCAGCCCCGGCGAAAGACGCCCAAGTCGAGTGGCGGTCAGCGGAAGACCCCTCAGAACAGCACCAGCTTCTTCGACCATCCATGGCCAGAGTGGTTCGAGATGCGAGACACCGCTTTCGAGTACCTGTGCGCTTGCGCAGCCAAGCGGGAGCGCGCTTCGTACGGCGACATCTGGACGACCGTCGGCACTGCGGTTGGCAAGGATCTTGGGCCCAGCTGGAGGCAGCTGCCGATACTCCTGGAGTACGTGTGCCGACGATCGCTCGAGGAGTTCGATGTCCTGGCGTCCACGCTTGTCATCCATGATCCCGACGATGCGACTTCGGGCCCCGGCTCCGGCTTCTTCAGCCTCGCTGTCTCAGAGGGGTTGCTCGACGAGGACGATCGCCCAGAAGACGCCAGTCAGTGGACGATGACGGACCGGCAGAGAAGCTTCTGGCGACAGCAAGTCGACGCGATGTTCGATCGCTTCAGCGAGCAGTAGTCGTCGCGGTCACTTCCGGCCGCTGATCTCCCGCTCGACGGCGATTCGGATCCAACTGGAAACCGACCGGTCGTCTGCCTCGGCCAGCCGGCGCACGGTCTCGATTGTCTCGGGCGCGAAACGGACCGGCACCATCTCGGTGAGGTTCGATCGCGTCCGACGCCGAGCAGGGCCCTGGGCCTCCTGGTGCTTCGCGCGCTTGTAGTACTCGTACTCCTCTTCTCGGGTCATCTTCTTCTTGGTGGTCATCGGTCCTCCCTATAGCGCCCGGCCAAGTGGGCGGCTGCCTCGTAGCAACCGATGGGGCGGCACTTCGTTCGATCTCCGGAGTCGGCGGGCGCGATCGGCACGACGAGAACGACGCCGGAGAGCTCAGCGACCATCAGCCAGTGTGCCGGTGGAATGGCGGGGTAGAAGAGTGGTTCGGACCGCCACACCTCATAGACCTCTGCGATCCCAAGCGGTGCGTGCTTGAAGAGGTGTGCGGCCTGCGCGTCGATTTCGAAAGGGTCATCGTCGTCGAGAAGGTCGATGTCGAGCGGGTCGTCGATCACCGAAAGTGTAATACATTCGGATACGGAGGCACACACAGAAGCTGCAGCCCGACCCCGTGATGTGCCGAATAGGGACCAACGCCGGCGGCGACGTCCGCTCCGACGCGTCACGCCGCGCTCGTAGAGTCCCAGGCCGCGCCATGAAGCTGTTGCACACCGCCGACTGGCATGTCGGCAAGACGATCAAGGGCCAGTCCCGCCTCCCTGAGCACAAGGCCGTGCTCGCCGACATCGTGCGGATAGCCGACGCCGAGAAGGTCGACCTCGTGCTCGTCGCCGGCGACCTCTACGAGACCGCAGCGCCGAATCCCGACGCCGAGGCGCTCGTCCTCAAGACCCTGCTCGACCTGCGCGAGACCGGCGCGCAGGTCATCGTCATCTCCGGCAACCACGACAACGCGCCACGCTTCGAGGCAGTGCGCCCGGTGTTCGCGGCGTTGGGCGTCGTGGTGATGGGCGCGCCTCGCCGTCCGGCCGATGGAGGCATCGTCGAGGTCGTCGGCCGCTCCGGCGACTCGGTGCGCGTCGCCCTCGTTCCCTTCCTCTCGCAGCGCGGCATCATCCGCACCGAGCAGCTCATGGGTCAGGACGCGGGATCAAACGTCGCGACCTACGACGAGCGGATGCGCCAGATGGTCGGCGCGCTGTGCGCTCCCTTCGCCGACGACGCCGTCAACGTCGTCGCCGCGCACTGCATGGTCATGGGCGCGTCGCTCGGCGGCGGCGAGCGCGCGGCGCAGACCTACATGGACTACACGATCGGTGCCGCCGCGTTCCCCGCGCACGCGCACTACGTCGCCCTCGGGCACCTCCATCGCACGCAGCAGATCGCCGGTGCCGCGCCGATCTGGTACTCGGGGTCGCCGCTGCAGGTCGACTTCGGCGAGATGGACGCGCCGAGCAACGTGCTGCTCGTGACCGCGGATCGCAGGTCGCCCGCGGTCGTGCGTCCTGTCGCGGTCGCTGGGGGGCGTCGACTTCGCACGCTTCGGGGCACGGTCGACCAGCTGAGGGCGCTCGCCACCGACTCGGACGACGCGTTCCTGCGGGTCGTGGTCGAAGGCCCGCTCAAGGCTGGCCTCGCGGAGGACGTGCGCGAGCTGCTCGGGGAGTCGGTGGTCGAGGTGCGGCTCGCCGTGCCCGCGGACGCACCGGGCGGTGCGCGCAGTCGCATCTCGGGACAGACGCCGCACGAGCTGTTCGCCGCGTACCTCGAGAGCGTGGGCGTCTCGGACGACCGGCTCACCACCCTGTTCGCCGAGCTGCTCGACGAGGCGAGCTGATGCGTCCGGTCTCGATCACGGCCGAGGGCTTCACGGCCTTTCGCGACTCCGTGACCGTCGACTTCACCGGTGCCGACTTCTACGCGCTCGTGGGCCCCACTGGTTCAGGCAAGTCGAGCATCCTCGATGCGATCTGCTTTGCGCTCTACGGCATCGTGCCCCGCTACGACGACGATCGGCTCGTCGCACCCTCGATCACGCAGGGAGCCAACGAGGCCCGAGTGAGCCTTACGTTCGAGCTCGGCGGATCGCAGTACGTCGCGACGCGGATCGTGCGACGCACGAAGACCGGTGGCGCGACGACGAAGGAGGCCCGGCTCGAGTGCGACGGTGAGGTGCTGGCCGGCGACGCCAAGGGGATGAACGAGGCGGTCGCTCGAGCTCATCGGTCTCTCCTTCCGGCACTTCACGCGGTGCGTGATCCTTCCTCAGGGCGAGTTCGCGCAGTTCCTCCACGACAAGCCCTCCGAGCGGCAGGACCTGCTCGTGAAGCTGCTCGACCTCGGGATCTACGAGCGGATGCGGCGTCGCTCGGCCCAGCTTGCCGACGAGAAGCAGAACGAGGTGGCGCTCGACGAGCGCATGATCGAGCAGTACGCGGACTGCACGCCGGAGGCGCTCGCCGGGGCGACGGCGGAGCTCAAGGCCGTCGCGGAGCTGCGCAAGCAGCTGGGTGACGCGGAGCCTCGTGCGGCCGAGCTGCAGGCCGCGGTGGAAGGCGCGGTCGCGGCGTCGCAGCGCGCAGGCCGCGTCGTGTCGCTTCTTCGCGAGGTCCGCGTGCCGCAGCCCGTACGAACGTTGCAAGCGGAACGACATCGAGCCGTGGCTGCGCAGCGCGCGGCAGCCGATGCTCAGGAAGCCGCCGGTGCGGCCCTGGCGAACGCCGAGGCGGCTGCGGCATCCCTGCCTGACCCCGCCGAGATCAAGGCCGCTCTCGACGCCCACGGTGATCTCGCGGACGTCCTTCGCAAGCTCGAGCAGAACGACGCCAAGGTCGCAGCGATGAGCCCCGAGCTGAGCGATGCGGCGGGGGCGCTGGCTGAGGCGGAACGCCAACGTGAAGAGCACGAGGTTGCACTCCACGATCATGTGCCGAGCGAGCTGATCGCAGGCCTGGTCGTCGGCGAACCCTGCCCCGTGTGCGCGCAAGTGGTCACGAAGAAGCCCAAGGCGCGTGTCGGTGACGCGGAGCGGGCGAGGAAAGCGCTCGACGCCGCCCGGAAGGCCGAGGTCCGCGCCCGCGAACGGGTGGCGAAGGCCGAGCACGCGATCGCTGCCGCGAGCGGTGCGCGCGAGGCACTGACGGGCCAGCGCGCCGCGCTCGACAAGCGGGTGAAGGGTCAGCCCGACGCCGAGGTGCTCACGACACAGCTCGCCGAGGCGAGGGCTGCCCGTGCGGGGGCCGATGCGGCCCGTCAGGCCCACAGTGGCGCGGTCAAGGCCGAGCGCAGCGCGGGTGACGAGGTCACCATGCTCGACCGACAGATCGAGTCCGCGCGGCGGCAGTGCGTCGCCCAGCGCGATCCGCTGGTGAGCGAGGGGCTCCAGCCTCCCCATGTCGAGGGCGAGCTCGTCGAGGCGTGGGACAGCCTGGTCGCGTGGGCGGCGAACGAGCTGCCCCTTCACGAGGTGGCGAGAGACGCCGAGACCGGCCGCGCGAACGCCGTCGGACTCGAGCTCGTTGCGATGCTCGTCGACCTGCGGGACGCGGCCACGGAGGTCGGCGTCGACGCTCGTGACGACCCGGGCCTTGCGGTGCTCGGCCAACGCGCTGCCGTCGCCGAGCGGGACGCGACGGCTGAGCAGAAGCGGATCGCGGCTGGCATGAAGGAGTCGGCGAAGCTCGTGAAGCGCGTCGAGGCGGCTCGAGATGAGATCGCAGTCGCGCGTGAGCTCTCGAACCTCCTGAAGTCGACGGGGTTCGAGAAGTGGTTGGTGAACGAGGCGCTCGAACGTCTGGTCCTCGGCGCGTCAGAGACGCTCGAGCTGCTGTCGGACAACCAGTACGCGCTGGCGGTCAACGAGAGCAACGAGTTCGAGGTGATCGACCATCGCAATGCCGACGACCGACGTGCCGCGAAGACGTTGTCGGGTGGCGAGACGTTCCAGGCGTCGTTGGCGTTGGCGCTCGCACTGGCCGATCAGGTCGGCGCGATGGCGGCGGGCGGCGCGGTCAAGCTCGACTCGATCTTCCTCGACGAGGGCTTCGGCACGCTCGACGCCGACTCTCTCGACGCCGTCGCGAGCGCGCTCGAGACGCTCGGCAGCGACGACCGCATGGTCGGCATCGTGACCCACGTGCGCGAGCTCGCCGAACGTGTGCCGGTGAGGTACGAGGTCGAGAAGGGTCCACGGACCTCGACGGTGACCCGAGTCGACGCGTGAAGTTCTCCGTCGATCCGTGGGACGTCGAGTACGGCACGAGCGTCGAGCTCGACGATGCGGTCTCGGCGGGCACGATCAACGTCGAGGTCGAGATGCCGGAGGGGGAGTGGCGCGTCGTTGACCCCGTGGGAGTCGCCATCGCTGAGTCGATCCTCTTCATCGACGGCGTACGCCGCATCGACGCCCGCGTGTGGATCGACGATGACAGCCCTGGCATCTGCGCCTCGTACGCGGCCGGCGCGGTGCGGTGCGATGGTCGGGCGACGGTCACCGACATCGCGGTCGCTCGAGGGATGTTCAGCACGGCTCCGACCGCGGCAGACATCGTGACGACGAAGGCGATGTATCCCGGCTCGCATGGCGGCGTCGGCCGACATCGCCGGACTGATGCTCGCCGTCCACGAGCGGATGACCGATGTCGAGGTGTCGATCGCGAGCGACGTCGGGGGCGCCGATCTGATCGTGATCGACGGGCCCTTGCGTGGCCGTCAGCACGTCAGCCGTGCGGTGGGGTTCATCAAGAGCCATGCCGTGCGGTACTTGCCGGAGGATCTGCATCGGCTCGTGGGCACTCTGGACGCCGGGCAACGGACGCCGGTGTTCACCATCGGCTCGTCGTGGAGCCGGCACTCGTGGTACCTGCGGCTGCCGGGTCCGTCGGGCTCACCGTGGTCGGGGATCGTGCGATGCGAGTGCTCGCCCGATCTCACGCCCGCCGAAGCGATCGACCTCGCGCACCTGACGGCCGCAGTGCTGCCGCGGTTCGCGAGTGAGCCGCACAAGGACACTCGTGCGCCGCAGAACCTGTATCCGATCGGCGGCCTCGAGCGCGAGCTCCGCCATCGTCTCGGCGATCAGACCTTGTTGTTCAGGAGCTTGCAGCGTGCCGCTGCGCAGCGATCGTGACGCGGCACCCTCCCGTCATCCCACGAGCGAGGACGGTTCGGGTCAGTGGGCGATGTCGAGGGCGTAGCGCAGGGCCGCGTCGAGCTCGATTCGCTGCTCGAGGTCGAGGTGACCGACGGCGGGATCCTCGAGGAGGGACACGGGGATCGTGACCAGGTTGTCGCAGCTGATCACGCTCGCTTCGGGCAAGCCCTGCTCGGGCCCGACCTCGACCTCGGAGCGGATGCTGCGGATGGTTCGAGTGATCGGCGCGCACGTGACTGCGGTAAGCACCTCGATCGCGGCATCACGCGTGAGCACGCAAACCGGTCGGCGACCAGCCGGTGGGCCGAGGTCGGCCCACACGATGTCTCCGCGACTCACCATTCAGGCGCGGTGTGTGCGGCGAGTCGGGCCGCGGCGGCGACGATGGCGGGGTCTTGGGGCACCCGGCGGTAGGCGTCGCGGAGCGATCGGTCGGCCTCGGCGACCTCGTCCGCAGCCAGGACGGCCGCTGCCCCTCGTCGAAGCAGCTCGGATCGGTTCGTTCCCTCCCGCTCGGCGAGCCGATCGAGTCGTTCGACGAGGTCGTCGTCGAGCTGCACCAGCACCTGCCTTCTCGTCATGACCATATGGTAACCCATATGGCTATAGTTACCGGAAACGTACGTGTAGCGTACGTACATGTCTGAGACGCTCACCGGGCGGTTGAACTTCCGCCTGAACGCCGAGCAAGAGCTCGCGCTGCGCCACGCGGCCGCGCTCACCGGCCAGAGCGTCTCGGGCTTCGTGGTGTCGACCGCAGTCGAACGTGCGCACGAGGTATTGGCCCGTGCCAGTGAGGTTCGACTGTCCGACGCAGCGTTTCGGGACTTCGTGGCTGCACTCGACGAGCCGGCCGAAGTGGTCCCCGAGTTGGCGCGCTTGTTCGAGCGCAACAGCCGCATCCCTGCTCGTTGAGCCCACAGCCACTCCGACCGACCGAGCTGTTCGATCCCGCGCGGCACGACACGAGTGGATTCAACAGTGGCGAGCCGAGCCTCGACGACTGGCTCCGCCGCCACACGTCCGTCGCCGCAGCTGCGGGAGCGGCGGCGACATGGGTGCTCTGTAGCGACGCGGTCGTCGTCGGCTACTACGCGCTCGCCATGGGAAGCGTGCGGCGAGACCTCTCGCCGTCCCGTCTCGGCCGTGGCCAACCTGATCCCGTCCCGGTGCTCCTCCTTACGCGGCTCGCGCTCGACGCTCGTGAGCAGGGCACTGGGCTCGGCGCCGATCTCTTGCGAGACGCGCTGATTCGTGCGATCGCGGGAGCGCGTCAGTACGGCGCGCGTGCGGCGGTGGCGGACGCCATCGACGACCGGGCAGCTGCGTTCTACCGTCATCACGGCTTCCTGCCGCTCGAAGGCTTGCGTCTCTATCGCCGAGTGGCCGACCTCGAGCGCGCGCTACGAGCATGATCCGAGTCGTCTCCTGGAACGTGAACTGGCGGACGGGTGTCGCCGCCGAACAGGGCGAGCTCCTCCAAGAGATGAACGCGAGGTCTGTTGACAAGTTGGTGGCTGGGGCGGGGCTCGAGTGGATGGTGGTGAGCGCGCCGCCGGTCGGCGACACGTCGATGCGTCGGCGCCGGCTGGTCGGGATCGGTGGCACCTCCCAGGTGGCGGCTCGAACGCTCGACTACAAGTCTCCAGGCCATCCGCGCCGATTCGATGCGATCGGGCGACGTCAGAGTTCGAAGTGCTCGACGTGCGCTACTTGTCCGAGGAGATCGGCAGGCTCTCGGATCACGCGCCCGTGGTGGTCGAGATGCGTTGGCCTGGTGTCAGTTCGGCATGGGAGGAGATCTCTGAATCGGGGTAGACCATTGAAGTGGACGAACCGTGCTGATCACGATCCGGGATCGGAGCCGGGCGAACCTCGGCAAGCTCGCCGAATTCGAGCTGCTGTTCTCACCTGAGGCTGACGCGGTATCGCTTGCAGATCATCAGAGCTCGACGGTCAGCCATTCCTCGTATCTGTCGCGCGACTCGATCAACCCGCGCCGTTCCCTCGACACGAGGTAGTCGACCGAGCCGAGCGCGTAGTCATAGGTGTCGAGCTCGAACCCGGCCTCGGCGAGCAGGCTGCGAGCGCGCTCGCTCGGACTGCCCTTCGTCTCGAAGTGGTCGAGCAGGTCGCGCACCGATGGCGAACCGCTGCTCGGGAACGACTCGTTGGCGCGGGCGACGCTCCAGCAGACCGCCGCGGCCGCCGTGTCGGCTCGGCCGCGGCTGAGCACGTGCGGCGCGTTGCGGGCGATGCGGGCCAGCACTCGCCGGCAGGCGGTGCGGTGCTCGACGTCGAACATCGTGTCGCAGCACCGGTCAGCGAGGGCGAGCACTTCGCCGACCCGGGCGCCGACATCAGCGTGGATGCCGTCCCATTCGAACGGCTCGTCGGGCAGAGGGACGTCATCGAGCGCGGCGAGCGCCTCTTGCCCGCCGACCGCGCGAGCGAGTCGGGAGAGCATGTACGCGGCGCTGCTCGCCAATGAGCTCTGCGCGGGAATGCCCATCGCAGCGATGAGCGCGTCGGGGCCTTGGGGGCGCGGCGTGCGGATGACCTCTTGGTACTCGGGCTCCCAGTCGTCGATCGCGGCGAGGGTGTCGTCGGTCAGACGGTCCTCGATGCCCGCCTCCGCATGAGCGAACCGCACGAACGCCCGCAGCACGGCGGGCGCCTTCTCGAGGTAGTCGACCGGCGCGACGATCTTGCGAGGGATCCAGTCCGCGAGGAGGATCTCGACCCGCACCGGGCTCCACCGCAACGGGTCGCCGACGCCGTAGTCGCATCCGTACCAGACGATCGTGTCGGCGAGATCGGCGAGGTCAGGGTCGGGGGGCGCGGCGAACGGAGAGGCGAGGAACCGCTCGACGAGCTGCGCGCGCTCATCCTCGGTCCACTCGTGCCGTTTGTACCCAATGCCGCCGTCGGGAAGCAGGGAGATCAACCACTCGACGAGCGGCCGGGCTTGCGGCCACGTCTCGGTCTCGGTCGGTGGGTAGGTATGAGCGTCCGATTCGATCGCGTCGGCGATGCGCGGCGGGCGCCGGCCAGCGCGATCTCGGTGAGCGTCACATCGGCGACGTCGTGCTTCGCATGGATCTGCGGGATGATCACCGGCCCTGACCCCGAAACCACGAACCCGTCTTTCGTGATCGTGCCGAGGTTGTGGTCGACGAGCACGATCGCGGTGAGCTCGTGCCCGGTAGGGAGGCGCACCGCCACGAAGACGGTGTTGGCGTCACCGAGCACGTCCGAGGTCTCCGCGGTCCAGTAGGCCTCGGCGCGGTCGATCGTGGTGAGCCAGTCGGGCAACGAGTGGTGACGGTCGGCGAGCTCGGCGCTGATCCGCCGTTGCTCGACCTCGTCGTCGCTCAGCGCCCTGATCGCGGTGAGCAGCGCGGTCGTCTCGCGGCGGTCGACCTCGAGGAACGTGCGGAGGAGGTCGGCGCGGACATGAGCTCGGGGTCGTCGTCGGTGTCGTGGCGACGGTTGAACGGATCGTTGCGGCGCGGATCGACGACGTTCAGCAGCCCGCTGACGAGTGCGAGGAAGTCGAGCGGGTGCGGCTCGTCGAGCGCGACGCGCGCGTTCCGCATGAGATCGGGCTCGGGCTCGTAGTGCTCTTCGAACCCGCCGGCACCCCGGGGACGGAAGCCCGCTGGGCGAGTGCCCTTCGGCGTGACCCGCCCGCCCTGGCGATGCCGGCCCTTCTTCGCCACCCGGGCAGCCTGTCAGAGGGAGGCGGCCCGGCGCCTAGGTTGAGTCATGCGCCCGCCGGCGCCATGACGGAGGTTTGATGGCCCCGAAGGGAACGACCCAGCGAGTGTCGGACGGAGAGCCCGTCGACTTCACCGACGCCAAGCAGGCATGGGCTGTTGCGGCGCGTCCGGTGCTCGAGAAGGTTGCGGGCACCTACAACCTGTACATCGAGTACAAGGACCTCGCCGAGGCGGTGCAGCAGGACACCGGCATCACGACCGGCGTGCTCTCCCACCACTGGATCGGATCCGTGCTCGGCGCGGTTTCGAGCGAACGTCGGGCACCCGACGAGCCGATGCTCATCTCGCTGTGCGTGCATGCCGACGGCACCGTTGGTGCCGGGTACGGAGTGGCGGTCCTCGAGCGAGAGGGAGTCGTTCCCGAAGACCTCGATCTGCACGCCGCCACCGAGCGCCTCGCGTGCTACCAGTACTTCGGCGCGTCGCTGCCGCCTGGTGGTGGAACGCCGACGCTGACGCGACAGCTGAGGACGAAGCGCAGTCGTGTGCCGCGTCAGCCCGAGCGTGCGCCGCGCAGGCAATGTCCGAACTGCTTCATCGAGGTCGCGGCGTCGGGAGTGTGCGGCATCTGCGGCGAGTGACCTGTCGTCGATAGCGTCGCCCACATGCTCGAGCTCAAGCTGATCATCGGCAGCACTCGCGACGGACGTTCGGCTGACGTGGTCATCCCGTGGCTCGTCGAGCGAGCCACGAGCCACGGCGCTTTCAACGTCGACGTGCTCGACCTGCGCGACTGGCAGCTGCCCCTGTTCCGCGAGACCCGTGAGACCGTCGGCGACTTCGCCGACCCGTCCTACTCCGACCCGCTCGTGAAGCGGTGGAACCAGGCGATCAAGAGCGCCGACGCGTTCCTGTTTCTCACGGCCGAGTACAACCACAGCGTCCCCGGCGAGCTCAAGAACGCCATCGATTCGGTCTTCGTCAGCTTCGGGTTCCGCAACAAGCCAGCCGCCTTCGTCGCCTACAGCACCGGCATCGCGGCGGGGATCCGTGCGGTCGAGCACCTCGCGCACATCATGATCGAGACCGATTCCGTGCCCTTGCGAAACACGGTGCTGCTCCCCTTCGTGTTGGGCGCGTTCGACGGCAACAGGCCGAACGACCCGATGGTGGACGTGGTTGCGAAGGTGATGCTCGACGACCTGGCGTGGTGGGGGACCGCGTTGCAGAAGGCGCGAGCCGAGGGCGAGCTGCCTCCGGGCATCTTCCGATTGCGGGCCGCGGCCACCGACATGACGGGGGCGGCCCGCCGCTGATCGCCGTCCCAGGGCTACTGTCCCGAAGACATCGAGCGAGGGGGATGGCGATGAGCTCACCCGTGCTTCCCGGACGTCTGGGTTCGCCCGACATGTCCCTGCGTGACGATCCTCGTGCCGACCCGAGGATGATCGCCGCGATGGAGCCATTCGGGCTGAGCGATCGGGCTGCGCCTGCGCCGGTCGACGGCGTCGTCGTCGATCGAGGACCTCCTCGGATTCGTGGGCGCGATGGAGGAGGGCATGGAGGCGATGAACGCCGCGGTCGTCGCTGGCATGCCAGAGATCGTGGGCGTCGAGCGCACGGTCGAAGTCATCAAGGGACTCGACGGCAACGACGTGACCGTCTACATCCATCGTCCTGCCGATCGTGCGGGCGCCCTGCCCGGTGTGCTGCACCTGCACGGTGGCGGCATGGTCCTCCTCGAGGCTGCCGGCGCGGCGTACGTCCGTCTGCGTGACGAGCTCGCGGCGGTGGGTCTCGTCGTGGTCGGGGTGGAGTTCCGCAACGGCGGTGGCAAGCACGGCCCCTATCCGTACCCGGCCGGTCTCAACGACTGCGCTGCCGGCGCTGCGCTGGATCATCGACCACAAGGCGAGCCTCGGCATCGACAAGCTCATCGTCGTCGGGGGAGTCAGGCGGCGGGAACCTCACGTTGGCGACGACGTTGCGGGCCAAGCGCGACGGACTGCTCGACCACATCGCCGGCGTGTACGCGATGTGCCCGTACATCTCGAACGCGTGGGCGTCGCCTGTGCCTGAGCTCCCCTCGTTGTTCGAGAACGACGGGTACTTCCTCGACGTGTCGATGATGGGCGCGCTCGCGAAGGTGTACGACCCTTCGGGCGATCACGCGTCCGATCCGCTGGCGTGGCCGCTGTGCGCAGGCACTGCCGACCTCGCCGGCCTGCCTCCCCACGTCATCTCGGTGAACCAGCTCGACCCGCTGCGCGATGAGGGTCTCGCGTACTTCCGCAAGCTCCTCGATGCGGGCGTGTCGGCGGTCAGCCGCACTGTCAACGGCACGTGCCACGCCGGCGACCTCGTCTTTGCTGCGGCCATGCCCGACGTGTTCGCCGCCACCGTCCGCGACATCAAGGGCTTCGCCGACTCGTTGTGAGCTGACCGCCGCTGGTCGCTGCTGCGCGGCGCCATCCAGCGAGCTGCGACGCGATTGCGCTCTCCGGTTCGGGTGCGCCCACGCCGTAGGACGCGTCGGGCTCGACTGCGTCGTCGCGCCACGTGCCGAGCAACCGGTCCCACACGCTGAAGACCATGCCGAGGTTCACCCCTCCGTTGTCGACGACATGGTGCCGTCGGTGGCCTCGTCCTGACACCAGCACGGCGTCCCACCGTCCGAGGCTCCAGCTCCGGCTCGTGTGTTGCAGCGCCTGGTAGGCGATGGCGATCGAGGAGCACGCTGCCGCCATCCCCAGTGGGAAGCCGGCCAGTGACGTCAATGGGAGAACCACCAATCCGTGTACGGGAAGCCACGGCTGGCGAAGCACCAATGTCATGTCGAAGGTCTCGCCGAGGTGGTGCACCCGATGCGACGCCCAGCCGACGCGGGTGTGATGGCCGACCCAGTGGTACAGGTACGCCACCGCGTCGACGACGATGAAGCAGACGACGAATGCAGCTGGCGGGAACGCGCGCCACGCATCAGTGAGGGACGGCGGTGCCAGCGCGCCGAACCACGACCAGAGCAGCGCGAGGGTCCACGCGAACGGAAGCGCGAGCACGAGCGCGACCGAGATCGTCACGAGGAGGGAGCGGACCCGAGCGCCGGGGAGCGGCTCGCGATGCATCCGTAGCGCGGCGAGGTCGACGATGACCGCGATCAGGATGACGAGGTAGCACGCGACCGTGGTGCGTCCGACGGGTCCGAGCGCGGAGATCGCGTCGACGACGGCGCGTAGGTCAGCGCTCATTGCGAGAGCCGTCAAAGCGATACCAGCGCCCGTTCCACCAACCCCATGCGATGGGCAGCGGCAGGCCGCCGAGGTAGACGAACACCAGCCCCCACGCGCTGTCTCGACAGCGCGGCTCCCACCGAGAGCAGCAGGATCCACGAGACGACCGTCGCGCCCACACCCACGATGCCGATCCACACTCGCTTGCCTTGCTGCAGCTGCAGACGAGCTGCGGGGGATTGCGAGTGGCGAGCGATCGCCACACCGATTGCGACGCCCACGAGCCCCGTGATCGCTGCGATCGCGAGGAGCGATCCGAGCGCGATCAGGATGATGGCGACGACGAGCCCAGGATCGAGCTCCGGCGCCTCGGCGATCACCACGGCGCGCAGTATCGCCTGTCGAAATGGACCGGCCGGTGACTACGGCTGGCGCGGGGGGACGTGCGCCGTGTGCCCCACCGCGGTCGAGACGGGAACACGCTGTTCGGCTGCATTGGCGCTCTGCGACGGCTGCGAGGCGATGGGGCCACCCACCTCGGCGGCGTTCGTGCTCTGGACGACCGCAGGCGTGGTCACCCCCGGCTGCTCGGCTGCGTTGGCCGAGCGCACGACCGGCGCGGCATGCGCGGTCGTCGCTTCAGCCGCGTTCGTCGACTGCACGATGCGGGTGGGGGTGATAGCCGAATCGGACGTCGCCGACCACACCGAGATCGTCACGACCGCGATGATCGTCACTGCCGCGGCAACCAGGACCGCGATGACCGGCCAACCCGGTCGATGGCTTCGGGCTCCCGTCGGCGATGCCGACTGAACGAGAGACGCTGACGTTGAAGTGAGAGCTTGCATGGCAACCTCCTTCGCGCTTGGTGCGAGGTCGAGCCATGAGGCGGGATGGGATCACTGGATCCCTCGTGATCTACTTCCTCATCACTGCGGCAGCGTCCGCCCGTTGTCGCATCGCGAACAGCAACGACGTCACCGTCCCGTTGTGACGTGCGAGTCAGTCGGGACCGCAGTTCATCGCCGATTGCCAGATCCACGTCGGCACGCCGCGCATGTACGCGGGCGCCGTGCGGTGCTCCCTCCACGTGCGGTACGTATCGATCCGGCACTCGTCGAGCAGCGCATTGCCGAGCTGGACTGCATGGTGCTTCATGGTGCTTTTCCTTCGTTGATGGTCGTCGTGTGCGACGTGACGACCGTACGAAGAAGACGCAGTCCGAGGCTTGAGTGTGAGGTGACGATGATGTGGGGAATCAGTGGAAGTGGTGCCGCGGTCACGCTCGGGCCGTGTCGGGCGTCACGGCACCCGGCGCTGTGGCAGGGTCGTCACCCATGAGCACGTGGTACCGATACTCATTCGACGATCGACTGATCGCCTTCTGGGGCGTCTTCGGTGTGCATCGAGCGAAGGACGGCGTCACGCTCACCGATGACGGCACGCTGCGGGCAACGTTCGGCGTCGTCAAGCTCGAGACCCCGCTTTCGAACGTCACCGGCGCCCACATCACGCGCGACTACCGCTGGTGGACGGCCGCCGGCGCCCGGCGCTCGATGAAGGACGATGGCCTCACGTTCGGAACGAACGCCCACGCGGGTGTCTGCATCCACTTCGGCGACAAGGTGCCGTCACGGCTCAGCCGCAAGGGGCACTCGGCGTTGACGGTCACGGTCGAGGATCTCGACGGGTTGGTCAGCGCGCTCACCGCTTGAGCTTTGAATGTCACACCCCCTTCGTAGAGTCTGACTTGACACGTTGGTGTCAATCGAACTAGTGTTCGTGTTCTTCCCCATTGATGCTGGTCACAGATGTGAAGTCACGGCTCTGGGGAAGGGGTGCGGGTGGACGTAGTGGCAGTGGTCGGCGATCTGGCCGCGTGTGAGCCCGAGGCGGCTGACCGTCGTGCACTCGAAGAGTGCGCGGGGCTGAGCGCGCAGGTGCGGGCGTGGCTCGACGGGTTCGACGTGGAGGTCGGCCACGCGCTCGAGGCCAAGACGGGCTACGGGGCGAAGGTCTTCGCTGATGCAGCCAACGTGTCGCTGCGCGCTGGCGAGCAGGTGATCGAGCGCGGCCGCACTTTGACCGCGGTGCCGGGGATCGCGGCGGCGGTCAAGGCCGGTGACGTGTCGGGTGGTCATGTCGACGCGGTGACCCGTGCGTTGCGTCAGGTCGACGAGCAGCACCGGGCTGAGCTCGCGTCGACGGTCGACGGTCTGGCCGGTGCGGCGCGGTCGTTGCCCGCGAATGAGTTCGAGCGGCGCCTGCGGGTCGAGGTGCGCCGCCTGCAGGGCGACGACGAACCGGTCCGCCAGAAGCGGTCGATCCGGTGGCGGTCCTGGGTCGAGCGCATCTCGGGGATGTTCCGGGGTGACTTCGCGTGCGACCCGTTGAACGCAGTCAAGATCGACAAGCGCATCCAAGACGAGGTCGATCGACTCTTCGCCGAACGTGCCCCCGACGACTGTCCCGACGATCCAATCGAGAAGCAGAAGTACCTCGCCGGGCTCGCAGTGATCTCGCTGCTGACCGGCGGCGGTGGCGCCGTCGGCAAGCCCGAGCTGATCGTCGTCGTCGACGCGACCCAGGTTGACGCCGACGGCAAGCCGACCGTCGACTGGGGCTTGCCCATCGACCTGCCCGATGACGTGCTGCGAGACGTGGCGGCTCGAGCCAAGACGCACATCGTCGCCCTGTGGCCGCCGGCCGCTCTCGATCTCGGGCGCAGTCAGAGGCTCGCAAGTGCGGCGCAGCGGCGAGTGTTGCGAGCGCTCTACCCACGGTGCGCGATCCCGGGGTGTGAGGTCCGGTTCAGTCGCACGAAGATGCACCACGTGTGGTGGTGGGAGCACGGCGGCCCCACCGACCTCGACAACCTCCTGCCCGTATGCAACCGACACCACCACGCGGTGCACGACCAGGGATGGAAGCTCAAGCTCCTCCCCGATCGCACCCTCGAGATCACCTTCCCCGACGGCACGACCCTGGAAACCGGCCCACCAAGCCGTGCGCCGTGACGCGAACCTCAGCCCCGGAGTGTGACGCCGGCCAACGCGCCGGTGTGCTCGCCTTCGCGCATGAACAGGTGACCGTTGACGATGGTCGCGTCGTAGCCCGACGCGCGCTGCACATAGCGACCCGCGCCCAGCGGGAAGTCGTGCACGTACTCGGGCACGGGCAGCGCGAGCGCGTCGAAGTCGATCACGTTGACATCGGCGAACGACCCAACCGCGATGCGACCTCGATCAGCGAGGCCGAAAAGGTCGCTCGGCTCCGACGTCAGCCGGCGTATCCCCTCCTCGACCGCGAACCGCTTGCGGTCACGAACCCAGTAGCTGAGGAAGAACGTCGGCTGGCTCGCATCCATGATCGAACCGACGTGCGCGCCCGAGTCCGCCAGGCCCAGCACCGAGCGCGGATGGGTCAGGAACTCCTCGATCGCCTCCATGGTCTGGTTCAGCAGCGGGTAGTTGAAGAGCCCGCGTCCCTCGGTCTCGAGCGCCGTCTGCACGAACAGCTCGGCCGGAGAGACGCCACGCGCTCGGCCATCGCCGCCAGGCTCTCATCGGCTGTGTACGTGTAGTGCGCCTCGGGCCAGCCGACCCAGAACAGCTGTGTGAGGTCCGCTCCGCCGCCTACTGCGTCGGCCTCGGCCACGAGCGCGGCGCGCTGCGAGCCGTCGCGCAGCGCCGCGAGTCGCTCGTCCAGCGAGAGCGACTGCAGCGCCGCCCATCCAGGCACGTGGTCAAAGGGCGTCTTGTTCGCCAGCCCATGGAGGAACCCGATCGCCCGCACCGTGGTCTGGGCGCGCAGGTCGGCGCCCGCGTCGTTCTGCTCGGCGACGAGCCCGAGGATCGCCGTGTGCAGCGTGGGGAGGATGCGGTTCTGCGCGATCGCGAACGTGAGCGGTCGTCCCGATCGCTTCGTGAACGCGGACATCCAGTCGAGCTCGACGCGGCTGAGCGTCAACGCCAACCCGTCGATCTCGCCCAGTCGGGGCGCGATCTCGAATACCCCCTTGCCTTGGCGGGCGAACACGTCGGCGATCGCGAGCAGCTCGTCCTCGGCCGCATAGGTGCCGGGCACCGGCGCGACCGTCGGGCACTCGATGGCCCAGGCTGCGCGAGCTCGAGAACCCGAGCGCGCCCGCGGCCATCGCCTCTTCGACCATCGCCGCGATGCGCGCCACCTCGTCAGCGGTCGCGGGCTGCTTGCCCAGGGCCGCGTCTCCCATCGCGTGATACCGGATCGGTGTGTGGCCGACCATCGCACCGACGTTCACGCCCTTCGGCGTCGAGTCGAGGAAGTCGAGGTAGCCGGGGAAGGTGTCCCACGTCCACGGCAGACCCGTCGAGATCGTCGCCGCAGGGATGTCCTCGACCGATTCCATCAGCTTGGCGAGGTAGTCGCGATCATCGGGACGGCACGGCGCGAATCCCACGCCGCAGTTGCCGAGCACGATCGACGTGATGCCGTGCCAGCACGACGACGTGGCGAGCGAGTCCCAGGCGATCTGCGCGTCGAGATGGGTGTGGATGTCGACGAACCCGGGCGTCACGAGCCGGCCGGTCGCATCGATCTCGTCAGCGGCCTCGCCGACCCCCTCCCCGATCTCGACGATGCGGTCGCCTTGGATGCCGATGTCGGCGCGGTAGGGCTTTCCGCCCGTGCCGTCGACGACGGTGCCCCCGCGGATCGTGATGTCGAGCATGGCTGCCTCCTACCGGTACGAGCGGATCTGTTGGCGAACGACGTCGGCGCCCTCGGGATCGGTGTACTGGTCGTACACGATCTTGTTGTGCGCGTGGCCGAGCTGATGCAACGACATGGCGCCTTGCAGCGCGGCCCAGAAGCCCTGCGCGTCGACCGACTGGTTCACCGCCTGCTTCGCGAGCGTGATGGCCATCGTCGGACGCGACGCGATCTTGTTCGCGAGCTCGAGCGTGAAGGTGTCGAGGTCTTCGGGGTCGACGAGGTAGTTGACCATCCCGATGCGGTGCGCCTCTTCGGCCGAGAGGTGCTCGCCGGTGAACAGCATCTGCTTGGCCCGGCGAGGCCCGAGCTCCCACGGATGCGCGAAGTACTCCACGCCGTTCACGCCGAGGGCGACGACCGGGTCGGCGAACACCGCGTCGCGAGCCGCCACCACGAGGTCGCACGGCCACATCAACATCAGGCCGCCCGCGATCACCAGTCCGTGCACCGCGGCGATCGTCGGCTTCGGCAGGTTCCGCCACCGCCAACACAAGCCGAGGAACATCTCCTCCTCGTAGGCGAGCACGCCCTCGGCGCCGGGCTTGCGATAGCCGCCCCAGCAGCTCACCGGCTCGTACCCGCGCATGCTCAGCCGATCGCGCAGGTCGTGCCCAGAGGAGAAGTGCAGCCCGTTCGCGGCGAGGATGATCACCCGGATCTCGGTGTCATGCGACGCCTTGTCGAACGCGTCGTTCAGCTTGTAGAGCAGGTCCTTGTCCTGAGCGTTCGCCGCCTCGGGACGGTTCAGCACGATGCGGGCGACGCCCGGCGCGGGCTCCTCGTACAAGACGGATTCGGTCGGGACGGCGTCGGTCATGGGTTGGTCCCTCCTCGGGGTTCGGGCTTGGGCTCCGACGGCAAGCCCAGCACGCGCTCGCCGATGATGTTGCGCTGGATCTCGTCCGAGCCACCCGCAATGCGATATCCGGGTGCCCCGAGCACATGCTCCGTCCACGCGTAGGTGCCCCATTCACCGGTGTCGGCGGTGAGCCGGGGTCCGAGCACGTCGGCGGCCGTCTCGCCGAGCCGGCGCAGGTTCCCTGACCAGAGCAGCTTGCCGATCGACCCTTCGGGACCAGGAGTGCCCGCGCTCGCGGCGGCGCTCGCTCGCTGCTTGTTGAGCTTCATCAGTCTCTGCTCGATCTGGAGCCCGGCGAGCTGCTGGCGAGTGACCGGGTCATTCGTGCGGTCGAGATGTCGCGACAAGGCGACCAGCTGCGACCACGTGCCACCGAGACGCCCGCCGCCCTCAGTGCCGCTCGACGCGTCGCGCTCGAAGCCGAGCGTGGTGAGCGCCACGCCCCACCCCTCGCCGATTCCGCCGAGTCGCATCGAGTCGTCGATCACGACGTGGTCGAGGTACACCTGGTTGAACGATGCGCCGCCGGTCATCTGGCGCAGCGGCGTCACCGTGACGCCCGGTGCGGACATCGGCATCAAGAACGCGGTGATCCCCTTGTGCTTGGCGCGTCGCGGTCGGTGCGACACAGGATGTAGCCCCATTCGCGCGAAGTGTGCGCCCGACGTCCACACCTTCGACCCCTCGAGCATCCACGTGTCGCCGTCGCGCACCGCGCGCGTCGCGAGCGACGCGAGGTCGGAGCCCGCGTCGGGCTCGGAGAACAGCTGGCACCACACCTCGTTGCCCGCGAGCATCGGCCGGAGGAACCGAGCGCGCTGCTCATCGGTGCCGTGACGCATGATCGTCGGCGCGATGAGGCTGATGGTCACCGACAGAAGCTCGCGACCTGGCGGCGTGTCGAACGCCGCTTCCTCACGATGGAACGCGCGCTCATGGGCTCGGCTCAGTGCTCGGCCGCCGTACTCCTCGGGCCAGGTCATCGAAGCGAATCCCGCAGCGGCCTTCGTCCGATGCCACTCGCACACTGCCTCGAACCGCTGCTGCTCCTCCTCAGCCGAGTACTTCCAGAACACGGCGACGGAGTCGTCGCCCTCACCCCAGCCCGCCGCCACCGGAGCCCGCTGGGCCGCGTTCGCTTCGAGCCACGCCCGGGCCTCGGCCGTGAATGCTTCGACGGTCGGCTTCCCCTCCACGCGCCTCTCTCCAGGGCTAATATCGATACAGCACTCGAATCATGCTGCAGGCTTCTGCAGAAGCACAAGACCTATGAGATATGGGATCTGACCCGATCCACGGAGTGGGAACTCGGTATTGACTGTTCACGCCATCGGGTCGTACGGTCCCGTGGCAACCAAGGGGGGACACATGCACGTACGCCGGTCCTTGCTCGCGATCCTGATCGTCTCGGGCTTCTTGATGGCGGCCTGCGGATCCGATGACAGTGGCGACGCGGCCAGCACCTCGGCCGCTGCCGGCACCACCGCGGCCTCGAGCGCCACGACTGCGGCCACCGCGCCCGCTGACACGTCGCCGATCCCTCTCTACGCGATCGGTGCCTACGACACGGCTGCCGCGAAGTTCCCGTACCGGGTCGCCGCGATTCAGGCAGCGGTGAAGGCCGTGAACGACAGCGGCGGCGTCAACGGACGTCAGATCGAGCTCACAGTCTGCAACGACGGCGCCGACCCGAACGCCTCGCTTCAGTGCTCGCGTGACGCGGTCGACAAGAAGGCGGTCGCCATCGTGGGCGCCTTCGTGGCGAGCCCCGACATGCACACGGTGATGTCGGAAGCCGGCATCCCCGCGCTCGGCAACTACCCGAGCCTCCCTGAAGACCTCAGCTCAGAGGATGCCTGGCCGCTCTACGGCGGCAACTTCGCGGTGACCGCGGGCGAGATCTCGGTGTTGGCCGCGGGAGGCTCCACGAAGTTCTCGCTGCTGGTCGCCGACTCGTCGGCTGCGGGCGATCCGCTCATTGACGCCGCAACCCAGAGCGCACAGGCCCAGGGCGGCGAGCTGGTGAACACCGTGCGGGTGCCCGCAGGCGCTCCCGACGTCGCTTCCTACATCGCGCAGGCTCAGCAGAACGGCGCCGACGGCATCGCGATCGCGACTGCACCCGGTGACGCAGTGAAGGTGCTTGGCGCGCTCAAGCAATCGGGCAGCACCATCCCCATCGCGATGGCCGACCTCGGGCCGACGTTCTTCAAGGCGGTCGGTCCGCTCGTCGACGGCGTGCATGTCGTCGGCTTCACCACTCCGCTCGACTCCGGCGATCCGGGCATGCAGCAGTTCATCGACGAGTCGAAGGCCAACGACCCGGCGTTCGATCCGGCGAAGCTCGACATCCCGTTCCTCGCGCTCGACGCGTGGGCCTCGGTCCACCTCTTCGCCATGGCAGCCGACGGTCTCGACGAGATCACGCCCGCCACCGTGACCGCGGCGATGTCGACCCTGACCGACGTCAAGTTCGGCTTCCTTCCGCCGATCGACTTCTCCAAGCCGGCCGTCGTGTCGGGCAACCTGACCCGCATCTTCAATCCCGACGTCATCTACGGCGTCTCGAACGGGGGCGTGGTCACGTGGGAAGACACGTTCCAAAACCCGTTCGAAGCGCAGTAGACCGGAGCCGACGAGCTCGGGGGTAGCGCGCTGGAGCCGATTCGATTCGCGGTCCTCGGTCTGGGAGCAGGGGCTCTCTACGCGCTCTACGGCCACGCCGTGGTGCTCGTCTACAAGAGCTCCGGCATCCTGAACTTCGCCCAGGGTGCGATCGGGATGTTCGGCGCGTTCGCGTACTACGAGCTACGCGACCAACGGGGCTGGTCGCCCGCCATTGCGGTGCTCGTCGGGATCGCGATCGCCGCTGCTGCCGGCGTCGTCGTCGAGATCCTCGTCGTGCTCACGATGAGGAAGGCGACCGCCCTCGCTCGCGTCATCGCGACCGTCGGTGTCATGGCGACACTGCTCGGGTTGTTCTCCGAGCGCTACCACGACACCTTCCTGATCACCAAGGGCTTCATCCCGAACGGCACGATCACCCTGCCCGGTGACATCACCCTCGGACAGGATCGCCTGTGGCTGCTCGGCATCGCCGTCGTGGTCACGCTGGTGCTCGCGGTCGTCTACACGGTCACGCGGTTCGGCGCGGCGACGACCGCCGTGGCCGAGAACGAGATCGCCACCGCGGCCCTCGGCTGGTCGCCCGATCGCATCGCGCTCGTCAACTGGGGAGCGGCGGGCGGGCTCGCAGGCTTCGCGGCGATCCTGCTCGGTCCGATCGGCGGGCTCTCGCCGACGCTCCTCACGCTGATGGTGCTCTACGGCATGGCGGCCGCGCTCGTCGGCAAGTTCTCGTCGTTTCCCCTCACCCTCGCGGGCGGCCTGATCATCGGTGTCGCCGAGAGCGAGATCGGTCGCTACTCGACGACTCCGGGTGTCGCCTCGGCCGCGCCGTTCATCGTCATCCTCGTGCTGTTGCTCGTGCGCGGCCGCGCCCTTCCTCTTCGAGGCGAGCTCTTCGAACGCGCGCAGCGGGTCGGGAACGGCGCCGTGCGGCCGGTGGTGGCGCTCGTTGGGGCCGCGATCACACTCGTCTTGATCTGGACCGTCATGCCCGTGTCGTGGGTCGATGCGACCACGACCACGATGATCACGGCGATGCTCGCGCTGTCGCTCGTCGTCGTGACGGGCTACGCGGGTCAGCTTTCCTTCGCCCAGCTCAGCCTCGCGGGCATCGGCGGGTGGGCCGCCGCCCAGCTCGTCGCCAAGCACGGCTGGCCGTTCGAAGCCGCGCTGGTCGCGGGAGCCCTCGCGGCGGTGCCGGTCGGGCTCTGCGTCGCCCTGCCGGCCCTGCGCGTGCGCGGCGCGAACCTCGCCCTGGCGACCCTCGGCCTCTCCGTCGTGCTGGTGAACGTGGTGCTGTCGAGCGAGCGCATCGCGCCGACGGTGCGCATCGGCGAAGCGCGCCTGTTCGGGATCGACATCGGCGCGATTGATCATCCTGAGCGGTTCGCGACGGCGGTGCTGGGCTTCCTCGCGCTGTCGATGATCGTCGTGTCGAATGTTCGTCGTGGACGCACCGGCAGGAAGCTGCTCGCGGTGCGCACGAACGAGCGTGGGGCGGCCGCGCTCGGCGTGAGCGTGTTCGCCGCGAAGCTCTACGCGTTCGCGCTCGCCGGGGTGATCGCGGGTCTGGGCGGCGTGCTCACTGCATACCGCTTCCCCAACGCGAACATCCACTCCTTCACCGTGCTCGGGGGGATCAACCTCGTCGTCTTCGCCGTCATCGGCGGCATCGGCTACGTCTTTGGTGCAGTCCTCGCTGGCATGGCTGTGCCCGGAGGTGTCGGCTCGCAGCTCATCCACGATCTCGGGTTCACCAACATCAACAAGTGGCTCACGATCCTGGCGGGCGTCGGGCTGCTCATCGTGTTGCACCAAGATCCCAACGGCCAAGCACATCTGATGGTGCGGCGTTGGCGACGCCACCTGAGTCGCCTCTCACCGCGAAGGCACGTCGATGCGCCGGTCGTCGACTCTGACGACGCCGTGACTGTGGCACCCCGCGTCCTCGAGGTGCGCGACCTCGCAGTGCGCTTCGGTGGAGTCGTTGCGGTCGGCGGCGTCTCGTTCCGCGTCGAGCCGGGCGAGGTCGTCGGGCTCATCGGACCGAACGGTTCGGGCAAGACCACGGTGCTCGACGCGATCACCGGCTTCGTCTCTTACACCGGTTCGGTCTCGGTCGATGGCGCCCCGCTCGAGGGATGGTCACCGAGCCGCCGGGCCCGCGCCGGCATCGGGCGCTCGTTCCAGAGCCTCGAGCTCTTCGACGACCTCACGGTCCGCGAGAACCTGCAAGCCGCTGCCGACTCGCGGGGCGCGTGGAGCTACCTGACCGACTGTGCGCGTCCCGCGCATTCACCGTTGCGGGGCGCGGCCGCTCGCTCGGTGCACGAATTCGAGCTCGTCGCATTGCTCGACGAAGAGCCGACCAACCTTCCCTACGGCATGCGCCGGTTGGTTGCCATTGCGCGGGCGATGGCGGCGGAACCGTCGGTCCTCCTCCTCGACGAGCCCGCCGCGGGCCTCGATGAACGGCAGGCGACCGAGCTCGGCACCCTCATCAGAGCGCTCGCGCAGTCTTGGGGAGTCGGGGTGCTGCTCGTCGAGCATCACGTCGATCTCGTCATGTCGATCTGCGACCGTGTGCTCGCCCTCGAGTCGGGCGGTCTCATCGCAGAGGGATCGCCCGCGCAGATCAGAGTCGACCCCGCGGTCGTCGAGGCCTATCTCGGCGAGCCCGACCCCGCGACGGACAGCAGCGCATGACGGCGATGCTCGAGCTCTCCGGCGTGTCGAGCGGCTACGGCGACGTGCCAGTCACCCACGACGTCGACCTGCACGTCGATGCCGGCGAGGTCGTATGCCTGCTCGGAGCGAACGGTGCGGGCAAGACGACGACGATCCTCACGATCTCGGGCGTCCTTCCCGCGGACACGGGGGTTTTGTCGTGGCACGGCTCGCCACTCACGGGGAAGCTGCATCAGCGCGCACGCATGGGTCTCGCGCTCATTCCCCAGTCGGGCGCGGTGATCCAAGGGCTCTCCGTCGAGGCGAACCTGCGGCTCGGTGCGGGCGCTCCCGAGATCGCGCTCGACCACTTCCCCGAGCTGCGGAAGCTGCTGCGTCGTCGCGCCGGGCTCCTGTCTGGAGGCGAGCAGCAGATGCTCGCCGTCGCGCGTGTGCTCGCCTCGCGTCCGAAGCTGCTGCTGGCCGACGAGCTCTCGCTCGGCCTCGCTCCTTTGGTGGTGCGACGTCTCGCGCGAGCCCTGCGTGAAGCGGCCGACGAAGGTGCCGCGGTCTTGCTCGTCGAGCAACAGGTGCGCCTCGCGCTCTCGGTCGCTGATCGTGCCTATGTCATGCAGCGCGGCCGCATCGTCGACAGCGCGCCCGCTGCGGTGTTCCTCGCCGACCTCACCCGGCTCGAGGCGAACTACTTCTGACCCGCGAGCTCGCGCGCCGCGGGATAGTCGGTCTTGCCGGTCGCAGTGCGAGGAATGCGGTCGACGAAGACGATCGCCTTCGGCAGCTTGTAGCGAGCGAGGTGTTGTCCGCACCGCTCGCGGATCGCCGCTTCGTCAGACATGTCGCCGGGCCGGCGCACCGCGAGCGCGACGACCTCTTCGCCCCATCGATCGCTCGGCCGACCGACGACGAGGACATCGGTGAGCGCTGCGTCCTTCAACAGCGCAGCCTCGACCTCCTCCGTGAAGACCTTCTCACCGCCGGTGTTGATCGTCGTGGAGTCGCGACCGAGGAACCGATACGTGCCGTCGCCCAAGAGCTCGAGACGATCGCCCGGCACCGACAGGCGCTCGCCGTTGATCGTGGGGAAGGTGCGTTCGGTCTTGGCCTGGTCGCCGAGGTAGCCGAGAGGGATCGCGCCGCGGCGAGCGAGCCAACCGGTGTCGCGTTCTGACGGATCGAGGAGACGATCCTGGTCATCGCTGAGCACGGCGGTGTCGGCGCTCACGGGGAACACCGGCGGTCCGGTGGGTGCCGCGTCAGTCGCCGTGTCGGCGGTGAGCATCCGCTGACCCTGCGCGCCCGTCTCCGACGCACCCATCGTGTCGACGAGGCGTAGGTGGGGGAGGGCGCGAAACAGGTCGGCTCGCACCCCCGGGCTCAGGCCGGCGCCGCCGCTCGCGATGAACATCAGCTTGTCCAGCGCGTAATCGTGGGCGGCGAGCTCGTCGGCGAGCGGACGGGCGAAGGCCTCGCCGACGATCGACATCCCCATCACCCCCTCGGCTTCGGCGGTGCGCAACGTCTCCTGCGCGGAGAAGTGGGTGGAGTCGGGCGGCAGCACGATGGTGCCGCCCCACGACATCGTCACGAACGCGAACCACTGCGCCGATCCGTGCATGAACGGAGACGTGGGCATGTACCGAGGGGCGAGCTGCGCGAGCGACACGACGCGTTCGAGGCTCGACAGGCTCTCTGCGTCACGGAGTGCAGCCATGACCGCGGCGAAGATGTCGGCCTGCCGCCACAGCACCGCCTTGGGGCTGCCCGTCGTGCCGCCGGTGCAGATCGCGTAGAGGTCGTCGGGCGAGCAGTCCGGGAGGGGTGGGGAGGGAGCAAGGCCGGCCAGAAGATCGTCGGGGCCGTCGAGCTCGATGACACGCTCGACGAGCGGCGCGCTCTCGAGCGCGCGGGCGACCGTCGAGGCGAACGCCGCCTCGGTCACGACCACGCGCGCTTGCGTGGAGCGGAAGAGCTCGGCCATCTCCTCGGGCCCGTACCGGTAGTTCACGTTCACCGGGACGGCCCGAGCGCGGTACGCCCCGAGCATCGCCTCGATGTACTCGCTGCCGTTGTAGAGGCACAGCGCGACGTGGTCCTGGCCCGACTCCCACGGCTCGAGCTCCGTGCGCTCGCGGTATGCGCCGAGACCCATGCCGTGGAAGAGGGTGGCGAACTGCCCGGCGCGGTCGTCGACCTGTCGGTAGGTCAGCCGTCGCTCGCCGTGCACGATGCACTCACGGTCGGGCACCGTGCCGGCGATCGCGTGGTAGACGACGGCGAGGTTGAAGTCCATGAGCCGGCGCGATCAGAGAAGGCCGTCCCACGCCGCGAGCTCGGGCTCGTCGTTCGCGGCGCGAGTCGTGCACTGGTGGCCGAGCTCCATCATCTTTGGATCGGCCGTCGTGTAGCGGGGCCAGTCGCCGAGCGACGCGCCGCTCGGGTCGCCAGTGCGGGCAAAGGCGGTCCACGCGGTGCGCATCGCGTCGGTCAGCGCGGTCGCCTCGGGTCCGCTGCCGACGAACGTGTCCATGCCGGGCTCGGCGAGCTGATCGAACAGGAACGGCATGTCGAGGCCGTGGCTCGCGCCCAGCATGGGAAGCGGCGACTCCCACGTGAAGAGGTACTCGTAGGTCTTCCCGCCCTGGCTCGAGTGGGCGTCGGCGAGCCGGTTTGCGGGCACTCGGAAGACGCGGTCGGTCTCGATCTCGGAGTAGACGCGGAGCACCGGCACCTCGGGCATCGCCTTGATGTACGCGTCAGCGATCGCGTCGGCCCGTGCGACGCGATCCTCACCGCGGATGCGTGCCGCGACTGCTGCCGCGAGCTCGTCGCGGTTCGTCGCCACTCCGGGGTCGAGCAGCTCTGACGCGCGCTGGTCGTGGAGCATCGTGCCGACGATGAGGTCGACGTCGCTCGACGCGCCGGCCTTCACTGCCTCGACAGGGTGCGTCGGGAGGATCTCGCCGTCGATCACGGGTTGGTATCCCATCGACCACGCGCCCAGCGGAGGTTCGGTGCCGACCCACGGGCCGGGCCGGGTGAGCATCGCGACGACGTCGTAGTAGCGCTCCTGCGCGTCGACGATCGCCTCGGTGGGCAGATCGAGGATGCGCTTCGCGTCACTCGGGCGGAGGTCCAGCTGCGCGAGCACACCCGCGGCCACGCGCTCGCTTGCTCCGAGCGAGTGCACGTTGTGGCCCGCGCCGCTCTGGCAGATCGCGCGTCGGAACAGACCTGCGGCGGTGGGCGCGGCGAGCAACGCGCCGATGCACATCGCGCCGGCTGAGACGCCGAACACGGTGACGTTCGCAGGGTCACCTCCGAACGCGCCGACGTTCTCCTGCACCCAGCGAAGCGCCGCGATCTGATCGAGCAGGCCGGGGTTCGGGGTGAGACCGTCGTTGGGCAGGAACGGGGTGAGGTTCAGGAAGCCGAGCGCACCGAGCCGGTAGTTGATCGACACGACGACGACGTCGTGTTGTGCGGCGAGCGTCGCCGGATCGGTGGAAGGTGTCGAACCTGACCCGAGCGTGAACGCACCACCATGGATCCACACCATCACAGGCCGTGGGCTGCCAGCTGTGCTCGGGGTCCAGACGTTCAGGTGGAGGCAGTCCTCCGACTGCGGGCCGCCGAGATCGAACGGACCGAGCGGATAACCCTCGACGACGGGGAGCGGCTTCTGCGGCGCGACGGCGCCGAAGATCGACCCCTCACGTATCCCCGCCCATGCCGGTGCGGGACTGCAGGCGCGGTATCGCTGCTGCACGCCGTACGGGATGCCGCGGAAGATGTCGACGCCACCTTCGTGCACGCCGCGCACCTTGCCGGAACCGGTCTCAACCACGGGTCCGCTCGCGGTCATCTGGCCCCCTCTCTCAATATCGATCGCTGACTCGAAACTAAGCCTACCGCGCGATGAGAAGGCCGTCCGGGTCGATCGCACGAGCCTCGTCGACGTACTGCTCGAGGGTCTCGGTGTCGGTCAGCACGGAGCGCAGCGCGGCGCGCGCGTAGTTCTCGGCGAGCTCGGCCGCGCCCCACGGCCCCGATCGGCGATACCAGCGCATCGTCCAATTGCACATCCCGAGGATGCGGATGGTGGCGGCATCGGGATCATCGGGCAGGAGCTCGCCGCTCGCGACGCCCTCGCGCACGATGGCCTCGATGCCGTTCGTGTAGTGCTCCTCGGCCGCCAGGTAGTTGCGGAAGCGAGCCTTGGCGAGCAGGTGCGCGCTCCGTTCCAGCGCTCGGAACCGCCCGTCGTCGGTGCAGAGGTAGTGCATGTGCAACTCGACGACCTTGAAGAGCTTGGCCGGCGCCGAACTCGGCCTCGACGACACCGTGTCGAGCATGAGCTGGAAGCGGATGTGCGCACGTTCCGACAGCGCAACGAGGATGTCATCCTTGGTTGCGAAGTAGTGGAAGAGCGACGACTGGCTGAGGCCGGCAGCTTCGGCGATCTCACGCGTCGTCGTGCCGGGGAAGCCGTTGCGGGCGAACAACCGAGCCGCGTGGAAGAGAATCTCGTCTTCCGGCGAGCGAGTCAGTGGCCGCGGGTTGCGCCGTGGACGCCCGACGCGCCGCTTTGATTCCACCATGTGCCGCCTCGGTGCCGCGGTTTCGTTCGGGAAATCAATATACCGGGTCCTGTCCACGTCCCGGGCCACTGCTCCCGGTGAATGTCCCACCCCCTCCGTAGAGTCGCATCAGGGAGTATCGACCGCACAGGTCTTCGATTCAGCTTCGGAACTTCGAAGGACCTCGTGATGACGACGACCCTCCATGCGGTGCGCGGCCTGGTGCCCGGCAAGCGTGACCGCACGACCCTGTGCAGCCTGAGCGACGCGATGTCGTTCTGCCTCGACCAACGGGCGTTCGGCCCTCGGCGACTGGTGGTCGCCTTCACGAACCGCAACGGCCACTTCCGCGGGCTCGCCCACACTCGCCGCCCCGAGCCGCCCGAGGCCGCGCTCGCAGGGTGCATCGAGTACTGGTTCGGCTGCGATGACGGTCTGTTCCGCAGCAGCCGGTTCGCGCTCGATCCCGATCCCGACCAGAAATGGTGGGATGTCGCTTGACAGTGCGCTTGATCGAACTAGTGTTCGTGTTCCTCCCCGTTGATGCTGGTCACAGGTGTGAATTCATGGCTCTGGGGAAGGGATGCGGGTGCACGTCGAACATGCGACAGCGCTGCTTCGGGCGATCTCCTCGGTCGACGAGTCGAGCACGCTTCCTGACATCAAGTCCGCCGTGAGTGACCGCGGCCGGCTGATGGCGATCCTCGACGCCGAGGGTGCGCGGCTGGTGGGGCTGCTCGCTGCGCACACGGGATGTCCCGAAGAGGCGTTCGGCGAGGCGGTCGACGACGAGGGCCAGCCCGCGACTGACTGGGGGCTGCCGGTCGAGCTGCCGCGGTCAGTGCTCGAGGATCTGCTTCCGGAGGCGCTCGTGACGCCGGTCGTGATGAAGGGCGGCCTCGTGGTGCATGCGCTCGGTCGGCTCGACCTCGGGCGCACGACGCGACTCGCGAACGCGGCGCAGCGTCGCGTGTTGCGTGCGCTGTATCCGCGGTGCGGGGTGCCTGACTGCGAGGTGCCATTTCGGTTCTGCAAGATCCATCACGTCGTGTGGTGGCGTCACGGCGGGCGCACCGATCTCGACAACCTGCTGCCCGTGTGCGTGGGACATCACACCGAGGTGCACCGAGACGGGTGGGAGGTGAAGCTCCAACCCGACCGCACGCTCACGATCGTGATGCCGAGCGGCGAGGTGATGACGTGCGGCCCACCGAAGCGGGCGCCATGACCTCCGCCCGCCGCGCTCAGGGCTCAGGGCCGCAGCGTGAAGTCGGTCGTGTAGTTCGTGTCGTCGACGAGGAGCTGGTCCTCGGGTAGCAGCTCGCCGTAGTTCAGCGCGCCATCGATGTCGTGCATCCATACGTCCTCGGGGAGGTCGTAGAGCACCTCCACCCCATAGCCGTTCGGGTCGTTGATGTAGACGCTGTGCGTCATGCCGTGATTGACGCGCAGGTTCATCTTCACCCCGTTGTCCTTGAGGAACTGCACTTGCTCCAGCCACGACTCACGATCGGGATAGGTGATGGCGATGTGGTTGATCGCCAACGTTCCCGTGTACATCGACCACTCGGCTGGCGGCTCGGGCAGCTCTGGCCGCTCGACGAGGGCGATGTCGTGATGGTTCACGTCATCGACGACTCCGCTGTAGAAGCGCATCGTCATGTTCGGGCGGTTCTCTCGAGGGTGGAGCTCGCCGACCTGTTTGAAACCGAGGAGGTCACTCCAGAAGTGGTGCGACTCCTCCATGTCCCGCACGTTGATGACGAGGTGGTTGACGCCCCGCGGGGTGACCGCGGCCGAACGCTTGCTGATCTGCTCTGTCACCCCTCCAGCATCGCAAAGATCTCGTCGTTGCCGCGAGCCGCGAGCACTAACGGTCAGCGGAACGCACCTCTCCGAACAGCGGGTAGGTCTCGAACGGGTCGGGGCGGCAGATGAGGTCGGCCACGAGACCCGTCCATCCGGTCTGGTGCGTCGCGCCGAGCCCAGCGCCGTTGTCGCCGTGGAAGTACTCGTTGAACACGATGTTGTCGCGCCGAACGCGGATCGTCCTGCAGCTTGGCCACGTATCCGTGGCACGGTCGGCGCCCGTCGGGGCCGCGCAAGAACAACGAGATCAGCCGGCGGCGCAGGTCGTGAGCGCACTCCGTGAGCGCGACGACCTGACCGCTTCCGGTCGGGTACTCGATGTCCAGACTCGAGCCGAGCGTGTGCGCGTTGCGCTGCAGGCTGCGCAGCAACAGGTAATTGACCGGCATCCACACGGGGCCGCGCCAGTTCGAGTTGCCTCCGAACATGCCGGTGGTCGACTCCGCGGGCTCGTAGTCGACCGAGACCACGGTTCCCTCGAGGTCGGCGTACACGGGCTGCTCGTGCTGCTTCGACAGTCCCCGCAACCCGTACGGCGAGAGGAACTCGCCCTCGTCGAACACGCGCGTGAGCACGCGGAGGCCCTTGCCGGGCGGCACCACGCTGATCACCATCCGGTCGTCGCTGGGGCCAGAGTCACGTCCCGGGTGGAGGTGCGTGCGCGCTGCGACTGCGTCGGGATCGAGGCGCTCGAAGAACCGAGCGAACCGGTGCCGCAGGGCGCCGCCGGTGCCGAGCGCTTGCGGAGTGAGCACGACCGTCGTGAGAAGCGGCAGCACGCCGACCAACGATCGCACCTTGATCGCCGTGGTCTGCCCGTCGGGTGCGTGGTACACGTCGTAGAAGAAGCCGTCCTCGTCGTCCCACAGTCCCTGCGAGCGCATCGCGTCCACGATCAAGACGAAGTGCTCGATGAACTTGAGCTCGATGTCGGTCCACACGTCGCTCGTCTCGGCGAGGATGCGGGCCATCTCGTAGAGCGTGAGCGCGTAGAACGCCATCCACGCGGTGCCGTCGGCCTGCTCGAGCCGGCCGCCCGGGGGCAGGTTCGAACGGTCGATCGCACTGATGTTGTCGAGCCCGAGGAAGCCGCCTGCGAAGACGTGATCGCCCTCGGGGTCCATGCGGTTCACCCACCAGGTGAAGTTCACCAACAGCTTCGGCAGCAGGCGGGCCAGGAAGTCGTAGTCGCGGCGACCGTCGATGTCCCACACGTGCAGCGCCGCCCACGCGTGCACCGGCGGGTTGACGTCGCTGAACGCCCACTCATACGCGGGGAGCGCGCCGTTCGGATGTTGGAACCACTCGCGGCACAGCGCGAGCAGCTGGTACTTCGCGAACGCGGGGTCGAGGTGCGCGAGCGCGACGGTGTGGAAGGCGAGGTCCCACGCCGCGAACCACGGGTACTCCCACGGATCGGGCATCGACATGATGTCGCGGGCGTCCATGTGCACCCACGCCGCGTTCCGTCCGTTGCGGCGCTCGGGTGGGGGCGCTGGTTGCGTCGGGTCTCCGTCGAGCCACCGCGTCACGTTGTACGCGTAGAACTGCTTGCCCCAGATCATCCCTGCGAACGCCTGCCGGGCGACCAGACGCTCGTCGTCGGTCGCGCTCGCGGGGATCACCTCGCCGTAGAACTCGTCCGCCTGTCGTTTCCGCTTGGCGAGCACGTCGTCGAAGCTCTTGCCGAAAGCCGAGCTCGACGCGGGCTTCCGCAAACGAACCCGCACGTTCTGGGTCTCTCCCGGGCCCACCGTCAGGCGGTACCACGCGGCGCACTTCGTGCCGGTGCGATCGGGGTTCACAGTGGTTGCGCCTGCAACGACATGGTCGTTGATGCCGTCCTTGGGGAACGCCGGCGAATCGGGCGATCCGTACAGCCGCGCAGCGTTCGTCTCGTTGTCGCAGAAGAGCAGGTCGGGCGCTGCGCCGTCGGGGCCGGCGTCGACCTCCCAGGTCAGCTCGCCGTAGCTCGGATGGTCGACCGCGACACGGTCAGATCCCGATGCTCGCAACGCCGGGCGCTCCGAGCCCACATCCCACGACCACCGGTTGCGGAACCAGAGGTGCGGCAGCACGTGGAGCGTGGCCGCCTCCGGTCCGGCGTTGGTGACCTCGATCTGCATGAGGAGGTCGTCGGGATCGGCCTTGGCGTGCACGACCTCGACCACCCAGTAGCGGTCGTCGTCGAAGATGCCGGTGTCCAAGAGCTCGTACTCGGGCTGGCTCTGATCCCGACGGCCGTTCTCGGCGACCAAGTCGGCGTACGGGAACTCCGCCTGCGGGTAGTGATACCGCCAGCGCAGCCACGCGTGGCTCGGTATCGCGTCGAGATACCACCAGTGCTCCTTGACGTCCTCACCGTGATTGCCTTGCGGCCCGGTGAGGCCGAACATCCGCTCCTTCAGGATCGGGTCGCGGCCGTTCCAGAGCGCGAGCGCGAGGCAGAGCTGTTGGTCGACATCGCTGATCCCGGCCATGCCGTCTTCACCCCAGCGGTAGGCGCGCGACCGTGAGTGGTCGTGAGGGAAGTAGTCCCACGCGGTGCCGCCGGGGCTGTAGTCCTCGCGCACGGTGCCCCATGCGCGCTCGGAGAGGTACGGCCCCCACCGGTACCAGGGCGTTGCCTCCGCGAGGCCGTCCTCCGGATGGCCGAACGACTCGACCCTTGAACGTTCGGCGCTGGCCATTGCCGGAGCATCGCGCGTTCTCAGCCCTCGGCCTGCATCGCCTCCGCGAGTCGTTGCATCTGATCGTTGACGGGCACGGTGAGCGGCAGCTTCTCCATCGCGGCGGCGAGCGCGTCGGGAGTCCACCGGCCGTCGCCCGCCTCGACTTCCTCCGCGATCGACCAGCCGGCGTAGATGCCCACCGATCCGCCGTAGACGCTGAACACCTGGCCGTTGAACCGGCACCCCTCCGAGGCGAGCACGGCGACGAGCGGCGAGATGTTCTCCGGATCGAACACGCTGCCGCTCATTGCCTCACCGATGCCGGGAGTCTGCAACGTGAGCCGGGTGCGGGCGATCGGCGCGATGCAGTTGGCCCGCACGCCGTAGCGCTCGAGCTCCTTCGCGTTGACGATGGTCATCGCCGCGATCGCGGCCTTTGCCGCGGCGTAGTTCGTCTGGCCGACGTTGCCGTGCAGGCCAGCGCCCGAGCTCGTGTTCACGAGGTTGCGAGGCGTCACGCCGTCGCGCGACTGCTCTCGCCAGTAGCCCGCGGCGTGCCGAGTGACGTTGAACGTGCCCTTCAGGTGCACCGACACGACGTCGTCGAACTCTTGCTCGGTCATCGAAACCAACATCCGGTCGCGGAAGATGCCCGCGTTGTTCACGACGATGTGGAGGTCGCCGAACGTCTCGACGGCGAGATCGATGATCGCCTTCGCCTCGTCGAACGAGCTCACGCTGTGTCCCGACGCGACAGCCTGACCGCCGCTCGCCACGATCTCGTCGACGACCTGCTGGGCCGCGGAGGCGTCGGAGCCGGCGCCATCGGTGCCGCCGCCGAGGTCGTTCACGACGACCTTCGCGCCGAGCGACGCAAAGAGCAGCGCGTGCTCGCGGCCAAGGCCTCGGCCCCCGCCGGTGATGATCGCGACTCTGTTCTCGAGCATGTCCTGGTCCTTTCGACGGGCGGAACGGTAACGGACGTTTGCACACCGGCTGACGCTGTCAAGATCGAGCCTGTGAGCACTGATCTCGATCTTGACGAATACGTCTCGACCGCTCGGGCCTGGCTGCACGCCAACGCCACGCCCCGCCCCCCGAGCACCGATCGCGAGTGGGGCCAAGGCTCCGACTCGATGGCCCTGTTCCACAACCTCTCGTTCGAGGAGGAGCGCGACGTGATCGACGCGGGACGTCGATGGCAGCAGCGCAAGTCAGACGCCGGATACGGCTCGATCGACTGGGAGGTTGCGCACGGCGGGTCGGGGTTGCCCTCGAGCCATGCGAGAGCGTTCGCTCGCGAGGAGGCGGCGTTCGTGACGCCGCCGAGCCACGAGGCGATCGCGATCACCCTCGAGCTCGTCGGCCCGACCATTCGTGCGTGGGGAACGCAGACGCAGGTCGAGCGGTTCGTGCGTCCGCTGCGCCGGCTCGACGAGATGTGGTGCCAGCTGTTCTCCGAGCCCGGAGCCGGATCAGACCTCGCCCGCCTCTCGACCCGCGCTCGCCATGACGGCGACGAGTGGGTGATCGACGGGCAGAAGGTCTGGACCTCGGGGGCGCAGTACGCGGACTGGGGCTACATCATCTGCCGCACCGATCCCGAGCAGCCGAAGCACGTGGGGCTCACTGCGTTCCTCATCCCGATGCGGGCACCCGGTGTCGACGTGCGCCCGTTGCGCCAGATGACTGGCGGCTCGTCGTTCAACGAGGTGTTCTTCGACGAGCTGAGGATCGGCGACGACATGCGGCTCGGCGGCGTCGGCGACGGCTGGCGAGTCGCGATGACGACACTCGGGTTCGAGCGGGGGTCGTCGGGCGGAGGCGAAGGTTCAGGACGGTGGAACCAGGTGCGCATGCTCGCCGAGCACGTGGGCGCGAACGGCGATCCGGTGATGCGTCAGCGCCTCGCGGCCCTCTACACGCAGCTCACGGTGTTGCGCCTGACCAACCAGCGGGTCGCCGCGGGGCTGCGCGCCGGCGAGACGCCAGGACCCGAGGGATCGATCGGCAAGCTCGCGTGGACCGAGTCGCTGCGGGCGACCAGCGACGTCGTGAGCACGCTGCTGGGTGCTTCGCTCACGGCCGACTCGGGAGCGTGGGGCACCTACGCGTGGAACGAGTTCCTCAACGGCGCTCCGGGCTTTCGCATCGCGGCCGGATCCGACGAGGTGCAGCGCAACATCATCGGCGAGCGCGTGCTCGGCCTGCCGCCCGAACCCCGAGTGGACCGCGACGTCCCGTACAGCACACTGATGCGATGAGTGACTCGATGACCGTTCGTTATGAGAGCCCGATCCCGAAGGTCGCTCGCATCACGCTCGACCGGCCCGAGACTCGCAACGCGCAGAACACCCGCTTGCTGTACGAGCTCAACGATGCGTTCGACAGGGCCGCGGAAGACGACCACATCTCGGTGATCGTGCTCGCCGCGGAAGGTCCGCACTTCTCGTCGGGACACGACCTGCGCGAGCGCGACACCTACGCCGTCATGGACGACTACGACACGGTCGGCACGTGGTGCGGGTTCGGGTGTGCCGGCGCCGAAGCGCAGATGGCCCGTGAGAAGGAGATCTACATCGGCTTCTCCGAGCGGTGGCGCAACATCCCGAAGCCGACGATCGCCGAGGTGAGGGGCAAGGTGATCTCGGGAGGGCTGATGCTCGTGTGGCCGTGCGACCTCGTCATCGCCGCCTCCGACGCGGAGTTCATCGACAACACCGTGGCGATGGGGGTGTGCGGGGCCGAGTTCTTCCAGCACCCGTGGGAGGTCGGCGTGCGCAAGGCCAAGGAGATGCTGTTCACGTCTGACGCAGTGTCGGCGCTCGATGCCAAGGCGCTCGGCATGGTGAACCACGTCGTCGAGCCCGACGAGCTCACGTCGTTCACGATGACCCTCGCGGCCCGCATCGCCGAGAAGCCGCTCTTCGCGCTCGAGGCTCACGAAGGAGGCGGTCAACGCCGCGCAAGACGCCCAGGGCCGCGTGCCGGCGATGCAGACGTCGTTCGCGCTCCACCAGCTCTGCCACAGCCACAACATGCAGGTGCACGGCCGACTGATCGATCCGTCGTTCTTCAGGTAGCTACGGGGTGACGATCGCGAAGTTCGGGTCACCGGGAGACAGCAACCCGACGATCTTCGCCAGCGCGTCGAGGTCGCCGTCGACCTGCAAGTCGCCGTTGGCGACCGCGTGCGCCGCGTCGACCTGACCGGTCACGAGACCGATGAGCATCGGCCGGCTCAACGTGAGCGTCGTGCCTCGGGGGTCGGGCGCGTCAGTGGTGCGGTGGTGCATCACCCCGTTGCGCAGCTCGGCGACGTGGGTGAGACCCGTGTCGGTGACGACGAGCGAAAGCACCACGTGCTCGTTCCATGCTCTCGGCCCGTCGATCCGGATCGCGATCGTGTCGAGCATTTGGTCGACCGACAGCGCGGCGATGATGTCCCGAGCGGCGGACGCGGTCGGCGTGCCGAATCCACCGTGGCGAAGCTCGCTGGCGCCCGACAGGAACGCGTTGCGCCACGTGCCGTTCTCGGCACCGAAGGCGAGCTGTTCGAGCGCGTCGGCCATCAAGTCACGTGCGGGCGCGGAGCCGTCGTCGGCAAAGAGAATGTGCTTGCACACCTCGACGACCCATCGGTAGTCGCCCTCGTCGTACGCGCCCTGCGCAACAGCGACCGCGGCGTCGAGCCCGCCCATCGCCGCGACGTAGCGCTTGGCGGCTTCGACCGGTGGATGCGCCCAGAGGTTCGCCGGGTTGGCGTCGTACCAACCCATGTAGCGCTGGTACACGGCCTTGAGGTTGTGGCTGACCGAGCCGTAGTAGCCGTGCGTGTGCCACGCGGCTACGAGCGCGGGCGGCATCTCCAACATCTCGGCGATCTCGGTGCCGACGTAGCCCTGGTTGATGAGGCGGAGCGCCTGGTCGTGGAGGTAGAGATACATGTCGCGCTGCATGGCGAGGAACTCGACGGCGCGCTCGCGTCCCCACGTCGGCCAGTGGTGGGATGCGAACACGACATCGAGCTCGTCGCCCCACATGTCGATCGTCTCGGTCAGGTAGTGCGCCCACGCGTGCGTGTCGCGCACCAGCGCCCCCCGGATCGTCAGCACGTTGTGCAACGTGTGCGACGTGTTCTCCGCCGCGCACAGCGCGTGGAAGTCGGGGAAGTAGAAGTTCATCTCCGCGGGCGCCTCGGTGCCCGGTGTCATCTGGAACACGATCCGTACACCGTCGATCGTGAGCTCCTCACCGGTGAACGTGATGTCCCTCGTCGGCGGGATGAGCGTCACGTTGCCGCTCGGCACGGTCTGGCCGAGCCCAGCGCCGATCTGTCCGGCCGGCCCCTTGTCGAGCGCGGCGCCGTACATGTACGCCGCGCGGCGAGCCATCGCGACTCCGGCGTACACGTTCTCCGAGATGGCGTGATGGATGAACCCCTCGGCGCGATGACCGGAACCTCGCCGCTGTCGACCTGCTCCTGGGTGATGATCCCCTTCACGCCACCGAAGTGGTCGATGTGTGAGTGCGTGTAGATCATCGCCTTGACGGGGCGAGCGCCGCGGTGCGCGGTGTACAGCGCGAACGCGGCCGCCGCGTTCTCCAAACACGTCAGCGGATCGACCACGATGACGCCGGTCTCGCCCTCGATCACGCTCATCACCGACAGGTCGAACCCGCGCAGCTGATAGACGCCGGGGACGACCTCGTACAGCCCGTCCTTGATCAGCAGCTGCCCTTGCCGCCAAAGGCTCGGGTTCGCAGTGTCGGGCGCCGGCCCCTCGAGGAAGCGGTAGGCGTCGAGGTCCCATGCGAGTCGACCATCCGCAGTATGGATGTTGCGGCTCTCGGCGCGAGCCACGAACCCGCGGTCGACGTCGTCGAAGTCCTGCGTGTCGTGCATCGGGAGCGACGCTGATGCGGCTGCAATTGATTGACGGGTTGCTTCAGTGGCCACTGACATCACCCGGGCTTATCACCGAATCCCGCCCAGTCGGTCCAGCGCTCGAGGTCGTCAGTGGACGGCGGCACGTGGCGGCGGGTCAGCGTGATCCAGTAGTGCTCGTCGATCATCTTCGGAAGGCTCGACTTCGGGCGGCCCAACGCCTTCGGGATGTCTCGCGGCGCGATGCCCTGCAGCGCGGCCTCTGCCTCGATCGATCGGCAGGTTGCTTGCACGAGGCCGAGGTACTCGAGGTAGCTGTCCCGGCCGCCGTCGAGGCCCAGCGCAGCCCGCATCGGATCGTCCCACGGCGGCAACGTCGCCGGACGCAACGCGTGCAGGGCCTTCGCTGCACCGGTCGCGCCGACGGTCACGATCGAGACGCGTCCGTCCTTGAGGATCCGCTGACTCGCGGCGCGCTCCCTCAGGTCGCCGTATGCATTGGCGGTCACCGCGAGCTTCGCCTCGCTCAGCTTCGACAGCGATGCGGTGCGCGCTGGGAGCTGAGCGAACCACCGGTCGCCCCAGTCGGCGAACATCCGCGCCGCCGCTCCGTGGTGCTCGATGGCGAACTGCCGGCATCCCCACTTGTTGAGCCAGACGAGCAGTGCCCTTGCATGCGCCGGGTTGCTGAGGTCGGCGCGGCCGCCCGTGATCGCCTCGAGCTCGACCGTTGCCGAGTCGACCGGCGCGAGCTCGCCGAACAGGCGACACGTGTAGGCGAGTTCGTAGAGCCGCATCGCTGAACGCTACGCAGCGGCGCTCGCAAGCTCGGGCTTTCCAGCCCGACTCGACGCGATGTGCTTGGCGACTCGCCTCGCGTCGCGGCCGACCCCCGTGAGTGCGGCGGAGGTCGCTGAGTACAGGAACTCCAGACCGACGAAGTACAGGCCCGGCTCTTGGGCGACGACGCCGCGCTCATGCACCGGTTCCTGGCGGTCTCCGAGCACCGGGAGGTCGATCCACGAGAAGCCAGGTCGATATCCCGTGCACCAGATCACGTTCGAGACGTCGAGCACCTGGCCGTCCTCAGTGACGGGACGCCCGCCGGTGACGCTCGCGATCTTTCCCACCCGCGTGGCGCCGGCGGCGACGAGGTCCTTCGGCTTGGTGCGAATGAGGGGTGTGGCCTGGGCGAGGAACTTGGGCCGGATCTTCTTCCCGGGCGGAGTGCGGACGGTCAGCACGTGGTGGCCGAGGAATCGCACGAATCGCAAGGCGACGTTCCGGCCCAGGAAGTTGTCAGTGCGGAAGGGGACGTGTCCCGACTCTTGGCCCGCGAGCCATGTGACGCGACCCTGCGCCGCGACCTCGAGCGCGATCTCGGCGCCCGAGTTGCCCACCCCCACGACGAGCACTGGGCCGTCATCGAGCTGGGCCATGTTCCGGTACTCGTGCGAGTGCAGCTGCGTGATCGAAGGATCGAGCTCGGCCGCGATCGCCGGAAGCTTCGGCTGCTGGAAGTTCGCCATTGCGATCACCACGTTGTCGGCCTCGAAGGTTCGGTCGCCGGCCGCCGCGAGGAAGCGATCGCCGGTCTTGGTCAGGGAGTCCACCCGTGTGCTCGGGCGCACCGGCAAGCTGAACTTCGCCGCGTACGCTTCGAGGTAATCGGCCATCTCGTCCTTCGTCGGAAGATGGCCGCTGGTCGCGGGAAACCGCATGCCCGGAAGTGCGCAGTAGCGGGCGGGCGTGAACAAGACGAGCGAATCCCAGCGGCGTCGCCACGCGTCCCCGACCCGGGGATGCGCGTCGAGGATGACGAAGTCGCGCCCGGTCTTGGCGAGCGCGTGTCCCATCGCAAGGCCAGCCTGTCCTCCGCCGATGATGATCGTGTCGAAGCTCTCTGTAGTCATGAGTCGACGGTAAGAAAACGCGACCTCGTCTGGCATCGGGCGAAACCCTCAAATGCGACCGATCCCGGCATGGGTAGTTGTATGTAGGCAGTCAGGCGAGGCCGTGTTGGTAGGCGTACCCGGTCGCAGCCGAGCGTGACGAGACGTTGACCTTCAGGAAGATGTTGCTGACGTGGCGAGCCACGGTCTTCTCGCTGATCACCAGGGCTTGGGCGATCTGGCGGTTCGTCTTCCCCGCCGCGACGAGCTGGAGCACTTCCACCTCCCGGCCGGTCAGGGGAGTGGTCGGTGTCGAGGGTGCCGGTGCGAGAAGTGCGTCGACCCGGGCCACGTCGGGCACCGCGCCGAGATCGACGAAGACGTGACGAGCGGCGCGGAGATCCATCTCCGCGGACTCTTCGTCGCCCAGCTCGCGGCACGCCAGCCCGATGAGCACGCGGGCGCGCGCCGCTTCGTAGGGCACCTCGATGTCGCACCAAGCGCTCCATGCCGACCGAAGCAGATTGATCGCCTGCGACGCTGCCCCATCCGCGAGCGCAACCGCTCCCGCGGCCCGGGCGGCCAGCGCGGTGAGGAACGGAGAGTCGAGCGTTGCTGCGATTGCTGTGAGCGCTTCGCTCGCCTCACCTGCCTCGGTCACATCGTCGGTCGCCAGCAGAACGTCCACGTAGGGGGCGAGCAGTCGGGCGCGCTCCAAGGGCGCGTGGTCCTCGGCGAGCACTCGGCGTAGCGCCGCCGCCGCAATGTCGGGTTGCCCCTGAGCGAGCCGCAGAAGGGCAAGTCCCGGGTGAGGCTCGCGTCCCCGATCGTTTGCCTCGACGTACAACGCCTCGGCATCGTCGATCTGCCCGTGGAGTCGACAGAGCTCGGCGCGCTGATAGAGCGCGTCGGCGACGGCGAGGTCGTGGGTCTGGGAGAGCTGCGTGCAGGCGCGGACGATCTCGTCCGTCGCGGTGCTCCAGGCGCCGTTGAGCGTGAGGATCTCGGCGCGGTGGATCAGGCATTGGCCGCGGAACGGGACGAGGTCGGGCTGGGATTCGCACCAGCGGCTCAGCGCTGCGGTCCACTCTCGTGCCCGCCGCAGGTCGAAGATGAGCTGGCACTCCTCGATGACCGCGCAGTACACGATCCCTGCGATCAGCGGAGACACCTCGCCTGCGGTCACCATCAGCATCGCTTCGTCGAGGAGTGCCAGACCCGCAGTGGCGTGGCCGAGCACCATCGAGGAGCGACCCAGGCCCAACCGCGCCAAGGTCTGCAGATCCGGGTCGCCGAACCGTTTGCCGATCTCGAGCGCCATCGCGAACTTCGGACGAGCGGTCACCGCATCTCCAGAGAACAGCGCTCCCAGCGCCGGGGGGAACTCGAGGTAGCCCTGCACTCGGTTGTCGAGCCCTTCGACCATCCGTCCTGACCGAGCGAACCACCCGCCCGCCTGCGCCATGTCGCCCCGGTTCATCAACGAGATCCCGAGCCGCCACGCCGCCATGCCCGCACGTTCGCGATCCCCGCGGTCCTCGTACCCGTGGATGGCCCGCTGCCACAGAGGGTCGGCATCGGCCTCGCGGCCGTTGAGCTGTGCCGCCTGGGCGGCGCGCTCGACCTCCTCGGGGGAGAGCGGCTCGACGCGATCCGCTGCCATGTACTGCTCGTAGGCGGCGGCCCAGGCCATCCGCTCGTAGGAGGCGCTCGCCGCGGTGGTGTTGTTCACGTCGATCGAACCTTCACGGTAGTGGTCCGTGCCGCAGGTTGCGATGGGCGATCATGCCGGTCATGGCTGACATCACGACTCGCCCCGTCGCGCTCGTCACGGGAGCGGGACGCCGCCAGGGGATCGCGTGCGCGATCGTCGAGCGGCTCGCGGCCGACGGCTTCGACGTGGCGTTCTCGTCGTGGCGCCCCTACGACGAGCGGATGGATTGGGGCCCCGACGACGAGGCCGCGGCTGCGCTCGCGGGCGCGGTGCGCGACGCCGGAGGCCGAGCCGTGTCGGTCGAGGTCGACTTCTCCGACGTCAGCGCCGCCGAGCGGCTCTTCGATGTTGCCGAGGGCGAGCTCGGACCCGTGCGGGCCCTCGTGATCGCGCACTGCGAGTCGGTCGACAGCGCGATCCTCGACACGACCATCGAGAGCTTCGACAGGCACATGGCCGTGAACGCGAGGGCGACGTGGCTGCTCGTGCGTGAGTTCGCTCGCCGCTTCACGTCGCCGCCCGGCTCGGGGCGCATCGTGACGCTCACGAGTGACCACACCGCGTTCAACCTGCCGTATGGCGCATCGAAGGGCGCGATGGATCGCATCGTGCTCGCCGCGGCCCGTGAGCTCGCGGGCATGGGCATCACCGCCAACGCGGTGAACCCGGGAGCGACCGACACCGGGTGGATCCCGCCCAAGCTGATGGAGCGAATCGTCGCCGATTCGCCGCTCGGTCGAGTCGGCATGCCGACGGACGCCGCCAACCTCGTGTCATTCCTCTGTTCGCCTGCCGGCGGATGGGTCAACGGTCAGCTGCTGCACTCGGACGGTGGCGCTCACGCGGGGTGACTCGAACTCTGGCTGGCAGGGCGCGGTCTGAGATGCTCCGTGCATGCAGACATTCCCCGTAGAAGAGATCTCCCGCATGCGGGACTCCGTCTTCTTCGAAGGCCCCGACGCGCACAAGCGCTACACCCGCTTCTGGACCCTGCTGGTCCTCTCCTCGATCATCGCCTCGGCCGGTGTCGTGGCCGACTCGACGGCGACCGTGATCGGGGCGATGATCGTGGCCCCGCTCATGACGCCCATCCAGGGCACGATGCTGTCGGTCGTGCTCGCCGCCCGGGCGAACTTGTTTCGGTCGGTCACTCTGGTGATCACCGGCGCGGCGTCCGCGGTCATCGTCGGCTGGCTCGTCGGCCTGCTCGTGCTCAACCCCGTCACAGCGGAGGTCAACAGCCAGGTCGCGGGCCGGGTGCATCCCCGGCTCATCGACCTGCTCGCGGCGACGGCCACGGGCGTCGTCGGGTCGGTTGCGCTGGTGCGGAAGGACATCTCCGACACCTTGCCCGGCGTCGCGATCGCGATCTCGCTCGTGCCGCCGCTCTGCGTCGCCGGTCTCGCACTCGAGTCGGGCGCGTACCACGAAGCCGCCGGCGCCTTGCTGCTCTTCCTCACGAACGTCGCTGCGATCCTCGGCACCGGGATCGTCGTCATGGCGATCTACGGAGTGCAACGGACCGTGAAGAGCGCGTCGGCGGGACAGCGCGACGAGGTCAACCGGCGGGCCGCGACAACGGTCATTGCGGCGATGGTCGTGCTCATCCTCATCCCTTTGACCCTTTCGACCTACGGCGTCATCCGCGACACGGCCCGCGAGCGCAACGTGCGGAACGTGGCGAGCGAGTGGGCTGCCGGCGTCGGATGGGAGGTCACGAAGGTCGAGACGAACGACAACGACGTGGTCGTCGAATTCGAAGGCGCGTTCCCGGTGCCTGACCCGGCGAGCCTGCGCGAGGCCCTCATCGAGCGCCATGTCAATCCCGACGGCGTCCGCGCTCGGTTCCTGCCCAGGGCAACGGTCGATCTCGGTGCCACTGGCTGAGGTGGTGAGCGCGTAGCGTCACCGCCGTGGCCGCCTACATCCTGATCGGTGGGTTGATCTTCGGGCTCGTCGGCTATCTCATCGGAGACAAGAAGGGGCGGGGCACGCTCGGCGGCATCCTCGGCTTCTTCCTCGGGGTCATCGGCGTGATCATCATCGCGGTGATCCCGCCCGCGAAGTCAGACGACCGACTGTCGATTCCGTTCGATCCGGGCGCCGGACCGGGATGGTTCAACGATCCCCACCATCGGTACGAGCTCCGCTATTGGGATGGCGTGATGTGGACCGAGCACGTCTCGAACGACGGCCTCCAAGCGGTCGATGGCTGGATGCCGCCGCCTCCGCCACCGACCGCGTGACCTTCAGCACCCGACGGCCACCGAGTCGAGCGCGGCGATCGCGCTGACCTCGTCGCTCATCGAGGCGCTGATCTCGAGCAGCAGCGCGCCGATGTCGTCATCGGTCCAGGTCATCGACGCCACGGCATCGGTTGCATCGAACAGCGGGAACGACAAGCCGGTCGCGGGCTTCCTGATAGCCGCGCAGCGCTGCGTCCTGCAGCTCGCAACCGTTGCCTGCAGTGATGACCGCACGGGCGAGGAGCTCCGCATCGCGGAGTGCGTCGGAGAGGCCGTGCGCGCTGATCGGGTCCTTCCAGTAGCCAGCGTCGCCGACGAGCGCCCAACCGGGTCCCCACGGGCGGCGGATCACTCCGGGATGGCCCATGAACGTGCGCACGCCGGGCGGCGCGGTTGCTCGGCTGAGACGGTCGGCGAGCGAGGGCGACACCTCATCGAGCAGCCGCTGCATCACCTGGGCGCCACCGGTCCCGACCCTCTCGGGGAGCTCCCGACGAACACGCAGGTCTCGCCTTCGTTCGTCGGGATGACACCGGCCGCTCCGGCCGTGTTGAAGGTCCACTCGTAGCCGAGGGGCTCCTCCATCTCCAGGTCGCGCCAGTAGCCGTAGATGGATGCCGACACCCCGGTGCCGGAGCGCACGATCGGCGCGCCCACCCGTTGGGCAATCGTCGACCGCATGCCGTCGGCGCCGATGACGAGGCCAGCGTCGACCGCGAAGCCGTTGCCCTTCTCGTCGCGGCCGACGAGGCCGGTGACGCGGCCCTTGTAGTTGCGGCGCACCCCGGTGACCGTCACGCCGTACTGCACCTCGGCTCCGGCGCGAGCGGCCGCGTCGACCAGGATCGGGTCGAGCACGGTGCGGCGAGGCGCGTACAGCGCGTCGATGCCGTGTGCCGGCTTGATGGGGATCACGAGCTCCTCGCCGGCGAAGGTGAACGTCGTACGGCGTATCGCAGGCGTGCCCTTGTCGATGACATGGTCGAGCAGGCCCCAACGGTGCAGCTGCATCACGCCGGCCCGCATGAGCGCGTGTGTCGACAGCGTGTCGACGCCGTAGCGACCGCGGTCGACGACGAGCACGCGCATGCCGCTGTCGGCGAGGAGCATGGCCGTGGCGGCACCCGCAGCGCGGGCGCCGACCACGACGACGTCATATCGGTTCTCGGTCGGGGTCGCGTGCATCAGCCCGCGTCCACATCGATGCTGACGGGCACACCGTTGGTGATCACGTCGTAGACGGCCGAGCGCTGGCGCGACTGCTCCACGACCTTGCGCAGCTTCGCGGGATCGTCGCCGCGCAGCTTGAAGCTGACCCTGAGCTGCTCGTAGCCGTTGCGGGCCGGGTGCTCCTCGGTGGCGAGGCCCAGGATGCCGAGCAGGTCGATGTCACCCTCGACCGTCGACTCCACCTCGGTGAGGTTCACGCCACGGGCCGCGGCCACGTTGGCGATGCCCGCGGTGAGGCAGGCGGCCAGGGCGTGGAGCAGGAACTCGGCAGGCGTCGGGCCCTGGTCGGTGCCGACGAGCACGGCCGGGTGGTCGGCGTCGAACGTGAACGCCTGCTGGTGCTGCATCTCCTGCATGGCGCCGAAGAAGCCGTGGAGGGTCGACTGGTTGTGCGTCCCGTTGATCCACTTGTTCGTGGCGCGGAACTGGAACTTGGCGATGTCGTTGTTGCCTTTGACTGCATCGATCGTCGCGAAGAGGGTCGCGGTGTCGACGCCGTTGCGGGTGGTGTTCTCGACCGTGGTCATTGCTGTCTCCTTGGATTGGGTACCTCACGGTCTCAAACCTCGGGGCCGCAGCCATGAAGGTGACGTGGAGACGCGATGAAGAGGGTGAGACACATGTCTCCTCACCCTGTTCATGTCCTCTTCAAGACCGCGCCGCCGCACGGGAAGAGAGTGATCGCATGACAACCGAACTTCTCACTCAACGCACCGGCATGCGCATCGACCTCGACGGCGTGTCACGGAATGTCCGTGGTCACACGCTGCTGCGTGACGTCTCGCTCACGATCGAGCCAGGCGAGATCGTCGCCGTCGTCGGTGCGAGCGGCGCGGGCAAGTCGACACTGCTCGACGTGCTCGCTGGGGTGCGCGCGCCGTCGACCGGCGAGGTGCATTTCGACGGCGTCGATCGGGAGCGGGACGCAGGCGCGTTCCGTCACGTCATCGGATACGTGCCGCAGGACGATGTCGTTCACCGCGAGCTGCCATTGATCGACACGCTGCGATACGCCGCCCGCCTCCGCATGCCCCCGGGCACGACGCGACCGGAGATCGACACCGTCGTCGCCGGCGCGCTCCGCGCCCTCGACCTCGAGCATCGCGTCGAGGTGAAGGTCGGCGCGCTCAGCGGCGGGCAGCGCAAGCGAGCGAGCATCGCGGCCGAGCTGCTGACTCGGCCCCGGGCCTTGTTCCTCGACGAGCCGACCTCAGGTCTCGATCCGGCGACCGCGGCGGCACTCATGCGCACGCTCGCTGAGCTCGCGACCGGAGGCACGACGGTGGTGCTCACCACCCACAACACCGAGGACCTCGCAGTGTGCAATCGCACCGTGTTCCTCGCTCCCGGTGGATGCATCGCCTTCGTCGGGAAGCTCGACGAGGCCCACGCCCATTTCGACGTGAAGGGGAACGCAGACGTCTACGACCGACTGGTCGCCGACACCTGCACGCCGTGGGTCGATCACACCATCGAGCAGGGTGACGTGTGGCCGGTCGTGCCCCGCCGCCGCATCGGCGCGCTTCGTGAGTGGTGGGTGCTGAGCCGGCGCAACGTCGACGTGCTGAGGCGCAACCCGTTGACGCTCGCGATCCTCGCGGGGTCGCCGGCGCTCGTGATCGGGATGTTCGTGATGCTGTTCCGGCGCGGTGCGTTCGTCGACCAGGGCGCGTCGATCGCCTACTGGATGGCGTTCGCCGCCTTCTTCTTCGGCCTCACCTACGGGTTGCTGCAGATCTGCACCGAGATCGCGATCGTGCGGCGAGAGCGATTCGTCGGCCTACGACTCGGCCCGTACGTCGCGTCCAAGGTCGCGGTGCTCACGCCGATCCTGCTCACGGTGATCGTCGCGATGGTCGTCACCCTCGGTGGCGTCGACCGGCTGCCCGCCCTCGAGCTCGACCTCTACGCGCGCCTCATCGCGATCCTGATCGTCACGGCAGTCTCGGCGCTCTCGCTCGGCCTGCTCGCCTCGGCGGCCGTGAGCGATCCGACGCAGGCGACGCTCGCCCTCCCGATGCTCTGCTTCCCCGCGGTGCTGTTCTCCGGCGCCGTCCTGCCGGTGGCGACCATGGCGACGGGAGGCAAGGCCATGAGCCTGTTCGTGCAAGCGCGGTGGGCCTACGAGGCCGTGGGCCACCAGCTCGGCCTGGCTTCGACTGACCCGGCGTTCGCGCACGCGACGGCCGGTCGGCTCGTCGTGCTCGTCGGCTTCTCGATCCTGTTCCTCGTGTCAGCCGCGGGAGTGCTCAGCCGCCGGACGTGACGCGAGCGGTGTGCCGAGCGACGATCCGATTCTCGTCGCTCACCACGACGCGTAGGTCGTAGGGCTCGAGGAACGTGAGCCCGGCGCAGATCTCGTCGCGCAAGACCGGCGACCGTTGCCCGATGCCGCCGGTGAACACGAGCGTGTCGATGCCACCCAGCGATGCCGTCATCGCGGCGATGTGCTTCCGCACCGTCATGACCCAGAGGTCGATGGCGAGCGCGGCTGCGGGGTCATGCGAGCGGGCATCGAGCAACGTGCGCATGTCCGGGGTCGAGCCCGAGACGCCGAGGAGGCCGCTCTCTTCCTCGGCCATTCGTTCGAGCCCGTCGGTGTCGAGGCCCCGCGCCCGCATGAGGTGCAGGAGTGCGCCGGGATCGACGTCGCCCGACCGGGTGCCCATCATCAGCCCGCCGAGCGGAGTGAGGCCCATCGTGGTGTCGACAGCACGACCGTCACGCACCGCGGCCAAGCTGGCCCCACTGCCGAGGTGCGCGATGACCGCCCGCGAGCCGAGCTGGTCGCCGAGCGACGAGACCGCCCACTCGTAGGAGAGGCCGTGGAAGCCGTAGCGGCGCACGCCGACAGCATTCGGCAGCGGCAGTGTCCGGGCGACGAGCGGCAGGTCGTGATGAAACCCCGTGTCGAAGCACGCGACCTGAGGCACACCGGGGAACGTCTCTGCGCAGAGCGCCATCGCCGCGAGCGATGCAGGCTGATGACGAGGAGCGAACACCGCCGCCGCCTCGATGTCGGCACGTGACGCCTCGTCGATGAGGCAGGGTTCCCAACGTGTGGGCCCCCCGTGCACGACGCGGTGACCGATCGCGTCGGGCCGAGGGACACCCTCGAACACCGAGATTCCTGCGCCGTTCAGACCTTGTTCACTCTCGGCGAGCAGCTGTTCGCCATCGAATGCGGCGAGCTTGAGCGAGGACGACCCCGCGTTGATCGCATACACGAGAATCGCGCGAGCATCGCGGTCATGGACCCCCAGATCAACTTGATCGATCGGTATTGGCGCGCCGCGAACTACCTCACCGTGGGGCAGATCTACCTGCGCGGCAACCCGCTGCTGCGCGAGCCGCTCACCGCCGCACACGTGAAGCCGCGCTTGCTCGGGCACTGGGGGACATCGCCGGGCCTCAGCTTCGTGTATGTGCACCTCAACGAGCTCATCCGCGAGCGCGACGCCAACGTGATCTACATCGCCGGCCCCGGACACGGCGGCCCCGCGCTCGTCGCGAACGTGTATCTCGAGGGCACCTACTCCGAGGTCTATCCCGACATCACCGAGGACGAGGAGGGCATGCTCCGTCTCTTCCGCCAGTTCTCGACTCCCGGAGGGATCCCGAGCCACGTCAGCGCGCCGACCCCGGGCTCGATCCACGAGGGCGGCGAGCTCGGCTACGCGCTGGTGCATGCGTTCGGCGCCGCGTTCGACAACCCTGACCTGATCGTCGCGTGCGTGATCGGCGACGGCGAAGCCGAGACCGGGCCGCTCGAAGGTTCGTGGAAGGGCGTGCGCTTCCTCCACCCGAATCGCGACGGCGCGGTCCTGCCGATCCTCCACCTGAACGGCTACAAGATCAGCGGCCCGACGGTGCTCGGCCGCACCGACGACGAGGACGTGATCGGCTTGTTGCACGCGCACGGCTACGACCCCGTGGTCGTTGCCGGTGACGATCCGGAGACGATGCACGAGGGGTTCGCGGCGACGCTTGCCGACGCGCACACGAAGATCCGCGAGATCCAGTCGGAGCTGTTCGCCGATGGGATGCGGCGCCCCCGGTGGCCGGCGATCATCCTGCGCTCGCCGAAAGGATGGACAGGCCCTGATGTCGTCGACGGCGTGCAGGTGCTGGGCACGTTCCGCGCGCACCAGGTGCCGCTCTCCAACGTGCACGACAACCCGGCGCACCTCGCCATTCTCGAGGAGTGGATGCGCAGCTACGCGCCGGACGATCTGTTCGACGAGAAGGGGCGACTGGTCGACGAGCTGCGCGCCCTGGCACCCGAGGGCGAACGGCGCATGGGTGCGAACCCGCATGCGAACGGTGGCACGGTGCTCGTGCCGCTCGACATCCCCGACTACGCGGACTACGCGGTCGACGTGCCGGCGCCGGCCACCGTCAAGCAAGAGTCGACGCGCCGGCTCGGCGAGATGATGCGCGACATCTATGTCCGGAACCCCGACAGCTTCCGCCTGTTCTGCCCGGACGAGACGTTGTCGAACCGCCTCGGCGCGGTGTTCGAGGTCGAGAACCGCTGCACGATGGATCCGATCGGTCCCTACGACGACTACATGGCTCACGACGGTCGAGTCATGGAGGTCCTCAGCGAGCACAACTGCGAGGGCTGGCTCGAGGGCTACCTGCTCAGCGGTCGGCACGGGCTCTTCGCGACCTACGAGGCGTTTGCGATGGTCCCGGTGTCGATGGCAGTGCAGCACGCCAAGTGGCTCAGCGAGTGCAGCAAGCACGACTGGCGCGCGCCCGTGGCGTCCCTCAACGTGCTGCTCACCTCGACGTGCTGGCGCAACGACCACAACGGCTTCAGTCATCAAGGCCCCGGGTTCATCGACACGATGCTCTCGATGCGCGGCAAGGTCGCCCGCGTCTACCTGCCTCCCGACGCGAACTGCTTGCTGTCCGTCGCCGATCACTGCTTCCGCAGTCGCGACTACGTGAACTGCATCGTCATCGACAAGCAGCCACAGCTGCAGTGGCTCGACATCGACGCTGCTCGGGAGCACTGCGCGCTGGGAGCGTCGCGCTGGGCGTGGGCCAGCACGGACGACGACACCGATGATCCCGACATCGTGCTTGTCTGCGCCGGCGATGTCCCGACGCTCGAGACGATCGCGGCGGCGTGGTTGATCCGCCAGTTCGCGCCGGACCTCAGGGTGCGCGTGGTCAACGTCGTCGACCTGACCGTGCTCTTCCCCAAGAAGGCGCACCCGCATGGCTTCGCCGGGGACGAGTTCGTGCGACTCTTCACGGCCGACACCGACGTGGTGTTCGCGTTCCACGGCTACGCGCGTGAGGTGCACGAGATCCTGCACGGGCGTCCCTCGCCGGGGCGGTTCCACGTCCACGGCTTCCAGGAGCAGGGCAGCACGACGACGCCGTTCGACATGGTCGTGCTCAACGAGATGAGCCGCTACCACCTCGCCGCGCAGGCCGTGCACCGGGCTCGCTCGCTCGTGCCCGGCATCCCCACGTTGCTGGAGCACTGCCTCGAGATGCTCAACCGGCATCACACCTACGTGCGCGAGCACCTCGACGACATGCCCGAGGTGCGCAACTGGGTCTGGACGCCCTAGGTCGGCCCAGGGTCGGCCTCGGACTTCTCGAGCCCGAAGACCTTGCGGAGCCTCGCCGACTTGCGCGGGATGATCCTGAGCAGCGGAAGTGAGAACACGAACTGGGTGATGCTGCCGAACCGCTCGTAGATCACGGCGTCGACGCTCATCGAGAACATCATCACCCTGCCGAGGATGAAGAACCATCCGAGAGTGACGATGGTGATGCCGATCGCGCCATACAGCTCTGACGCGTGGGAGAACTTGCCCGGGAGGTAGATCTGGCTCACTGCCTGCATCCCGGTGAGCACGCCAGCGACGATCACCGCGCCCGGCACGAGCGCGCTGGGGTCGGTGTTGTCCCGCCGGGGGAGGAGCGCGGTCAGCACGAGCCACGCGATGGCGTAGAACGCGAACCCGACCAGGAACGACATGCTTGCGATGGCGATGCCATTGTCGCGGAGCCGTCCGACGAGTGTCGCGACGAGCGCGATGCCGGCGACGAGCCCGGCGATCGCGCCCATGACCTTCGGCGACGCCTTCGTACGCACCGGAAGCACCCATGCCAAGCAGCTCGCTGCGACGAGCGCCTTCGTCAGTGATCGGCCCGTCCAGGCCATGCCGAACAGGCCGAGGAGGGTGGCGACCCACCGCGTGGACGAGGGCTGTTGGAGCGCCACCTCGATCTGACTGGCCAGGCCGCCGGAGATGCCTGCATTGGAGAGGTCGGCGCGGTCGATGTGCTCGGCGAGGAAGCCGAGGAGCCCGGTGAAGAACAGGAGCATCGGGACGAAGAAGAGGAACAGCCGGAACGCGGACCGCGCTCCCCACCAGTGTGCCTGCGGAGTCGCGGTCTCGGTGGTACACGCGGAAGGCGACGTCGACGACGGGACGGTCCTTGTACTTGTCGTACGTCGCCTCAGCCTGCGCTCGACCCGATTCGTAGCGCCGCATCCCCCACGCCCGTGCAAACGCGAAGCGAGACAGGCTCTCGTCGTCGAGCTCGTCGAGCGCCTCAGGCGGGAGGTCCTCGGGCTGCACCTCGTCATCGTCTCACCTGTGGTGGACTGACCGCCGATGGCGCACGATTGGCAAGAAGCCGGCGCTGCTTGGGGGCACGCTGCCAACGACTGGGCTTGCCTCTGGGAGCACTACTCGTACCCGACGTTGATGGCGATGTTGCCGCGCCTCGGTGTGGGGCCGGGTGTGAAGCTGCTCGACGTGGCGTGTGGGTCTGGTGGCGTCATGCGGCTCGCCGCAGCCATGGGTGCCCAGGTCTCGGGCATCGACGCGGCCGAGGAGCTCATCGACATCGCGCAGATCCGCAATCCCGACGCGGACATCAGAGTCGGCTCCATGTACGAACTGCCCTGGAAGGACGAGTCGTTCGACGTCGTCATCTCCATCAACGGCATCTGGGGCGGCAACCAGCCCGCCCTCGCCGAGGCGCACCGCGTGCTCGCGCCCGGTGGCGGCATCGGCATCAGCTTCTGGGGGACCGGTCCTCCGCTGGATCTGCGCCCGGTGTTCAAGGTGTTCGTGGAGCACTCGCCGCCAGCGCACGTCGGCGGCATGCGCGAGCTGAACAACATCGCTTTCGACGGTGTCGCCGAGAGGATGCTGACTGAAGCCGGCTTCGGCCAGCTCGAGCGCGGCGAGCGGGTGGCGGCGCTCGAGTGGCCCGACGCCGAGATGGCGTGGCGCGCGATGACGAGCATCGGTCCCGTCGTGCCCGCACTGGCCCAGGGCGACATCGCGGCCCTGAGGCGCGATGTGATGCAGGCACTCGAGGGCTGCCGCGACAGCCGGGGGATGTATCGCTACCTCAACGACCACCAGTTCGTCACCGGACGAAAGCAGTAGCCGGGGAGGGTGACCATGTTGGCGATCCGAGCCGCGAGGGCCTTCGACGGGGAGCGGATGCGGCCTGACGGAGCGACAGTGCTCCTCGACGGCGCGACGATCGCGGGGATCGAGCCCATTGGTCTCGCGGTGCCCGACGGCGTCGAGGTGATCGAGACCGCGGGCACCGTGCTGCCAGGTCTGATCAACGCGCATCTCCACCTGTGCGGTGACTCCGAGGTGGGCGCGCTCGAACGACTGCCCGAGTTCACCGCCGAGCATCTGCAGACCGTGATCGACACCGCGTTGCGGCAGCAGCTCGCCACCGGCGTCACGACGGTGCGAGATCTCGGTGACGACCGGTGGGCGGTCGTCGCTCGTCGGGACCGCGGCGCCAGGGACACGATCGAGCCGCACATCGTCGCCTCCGGTCCGCCGATCACGTCGGTCGGCGGGCACTGCTGGATGATGGGCGGTGAGGTGGCTGGCGCCGACGCGTTACGAGCGGCGGTTGCGGAGCGCGCCGAGCGCGGCGTGGACATCGTCAAGATCATGGCCAGCGGCGGCAACATGACGCCCGGCACTGACGTCATGGCGTGCCAGTTCACGTTCGACGAGCTGCGCCTCGTCGTCGACGAGTCGCACCGTCACGGACTCCCGGTGACGGCCCACGCCCACGCCCGGGCCGCAGTAGACCAAGCCATCGATGCCGGCGTCGACGGCATCGAGCACTGCAGCTGCGTGAGCCCGAGCGGTGTGGACATGTCGCCTGAGCTGATGGGCCGGCTCCGGGACCGCGCGATCGTCGTGTGTCCGACGTTGGGCCGCGCGCTCGACGCGGTGATGCCGCCTCGAGTCCGAGAGATGTTCGCCAGCTTGGGTCTGACGATCGAAGCGCGTGGGCGCGTCGTGGCCGAAGCGCACGCGGCGGGCGTGCGGATCATCTCCGGTGACGATGCCGGGATCAACAATGGCAAGCGCCACGGCGTCTTTCCTGAAGCCATCGTCGATCTGCACGCGGGCGGCGTGTCGATCGCGGATGCGCTCGTCTCGGCGACGTCCGCCGCGGCTGAAGGTTGTGGCGTGGGCGTTCGCAAGGGTCGACTCCGGGCCGGCTACGACGCCGACATCGTGATCGTCGACGGAGACGCGACCACCGACCTCACCGCACTGCGATCGGTCGCGAAGGTGTTCGTCGCCGGCGCGCTCGCCGTGGGCTAGAGCGCGCGCACTCGGTTGTTCTTGGGGTTGTGCTCGAGCTCGACGAGCCCGAGGTGCTCGAGCAACGGCGGCACGTACATCGCGAAGCGACCGCGGAAGCCCTTGCGCAGCCCGTACCAGCCTTTCACCGGGTTCTTCTCCGACCGCCCCCATGCTTCGAGCGTGCCGTCCTTCGCCGGCTTGTTCTCGTCCGCGGCGCCGAGATCCATCCAGTTGCCGTGCTGCTTCAACATCACCGGCACGTCGTCGAGACAGCGCGCCAGGTAGCGCAGCTTGGTCGACCCGACCTGGCAGACCAGCTCAGGTGGATCGACGCTGTCGTCTCGATGCATCTGGTACTCCGACGTGCCTGGCGGCGTGTGCAGGATCCACGGATCGTCGGGCGTCCCGCTCCCGCTCACGGATTGCGGCCGAGGAACGCGACGAGCTTCGCGGTCGGATCCGCGCTTGCCGGTGCCGCCACCTCAGGGCCGAAGCGCCCGGGGCGGAGCTGGTCGTTGACGATCATGCGCGCGGCCTCGAGCGCCGCTGCCGCGACGTCGTCGGGAAGCTCGGCTGACTGACCGGTAGCGATGGCCACGTCCCACGTGTGGGTCGCGGTGTCGAGCAGGTTGATGCCCGCGAGCACGCGGCCGGGCATCGGCCCCGCACCCCCGTCGACGATCTGATCGAGCGCGCCGGGCGCACGCCACGCGTCCATGGCAGCTGCGCTTGCCTGCGCGAACTGGGCGGCGGGGTCGGCGCTCAACGTGAACTCCGGACGAGGTTCGCCCGACGCGGCAGCGGCCATCCCGGCGACAACGCTGATCTGGTGGGCCAGCAGGTCACGGACGGTCCACTCGGCGCACGGTGTCTTGTTGTCGAGCTGGTCGGGACGGACGCCTGCGATCACGCCATGGGCGTGCATGAAGGTCTGGTCCAGGGCGTCGGTGAGCTCCATCGGGATCTCCGATCTGTGTAAGATTGTGCTTACAGACTCGCGGAGAAGTGGCCGCAGCGCAAGCGGACGGATTTCACATTGGACCAGGCACTTCGGGCAGTGGCAGATCCGACGCGCCGAGCGATCCTGCGCCTCGTCCGCGACGGCGAGCGACCTGCGGGCGAGATCGCGCAACACTTCCCCTCGATGAGCCGACCCGCGGTGTCTCAGCACCTGCGCGTGCTCACCGACGCCGGCCTGCTCGAGATGAGGCCCGCAGGAAACCGGCGTCTCTACCGCTGGCGGCGAGAGGGACTGCGGGACGCGGTCGAGTTCCTCGACGAGATGTGGACCGACAGCCTCGCCCGCCTCAAGATCGCCGCAGAGCACCAAGAGTCGAGGTCGAGGCGATGAAGATGCCCAAGCCCACCGATGCCGACCGCGCGCGCTTCTCCTCGCTCGTGCCAGTTGCGGCGGGAGTCGAGATCAAGCCGATGTTCGGCAACCTCGGAGCGTTCGTGAACGGCAACATGTTCATGGGTCTCTTCGGCGAGCAAGTCGGCGTGAAGCTGCCTGAGAAGGAGCGCACACAGCTGCTCGCCGAGCCGGGAGCGGGGCCGTTCGGTCCCGAGGAACGACCCATGGGCGGCTACGTCACGTTGCCCGTCGAGTGGTCAGCGCGGAAGGCGAAGAAGTGGACGGAGGCCGCGCTCGTGACGGCGGCTGCGTTGCCGGCGAAGCAACCCAAGGTGAACACAGCGAAGAAGACCGCGAGGAAGACCGCCGAGTGAAGACCGCGAGGAAGACCGCCGAGTGACCGTCGACGTGAGGACCGAGATCGTCATCGATCGACCCGTGGCGATCGTCTCCCACTACGCAGCCGACCCGTCTCATGCGCCCGAGTGGTACGCGAACATCTCCTCGGTTGCGTGGAAGACCACACCTCCGCCAGCCGTCGGATCGCTGGTCACGTTCGTCGCTCGCTTCCTCGGCCGGAGGCTCGAGTACACGTACGAGATAGCGGAGCTCGTGCCGGGGGAGCGAGTCGTGATGCGCACGCAACAAGGTCCGTTCCCGATGGAGACGACCTACACCTGGACGGCCGCGTCAGATGCGAGCACTCGCATGACGTTGCGCAACCGCGGCGAGCCCGCCGGCTTCTCGAAGCTCGCGGCTCCGCTCATGGCACCGGCGATGCGCCGCGCGAACAACAAAGACCTCCGCGGCTCAAGGCGCTCCTGGAGAGCGCCGGTGACCCCGCTTGATCTGGTGACAAGATGCGCGATGCCTGGCGCTGCGATCCCTCGCTTCGATTCCATCGTCATCGACTGCCCCGACCCGGCCGCCCTTGCCGGGTTCTACGGCGCGCTGCTCGAGTGGCCCGTGCCTGAGGGCGGCGACGGCTTCGTCACGCTCGACCCACCCGGTGGCGGCACGGCTCTCACATTCCAGCCCGCCGCGGGCTTCGCGGCCCCGACCTGGCCCGACCCCACCGTGCAGCAGCAGATGCACATCGACTTCGCGGTCGACGACGTCGAGGCCGCGCATGAGCGCGCGATCGCGCTCGGGGCGCGCCATCTCGACACGCAGGAGAAGTTCCGCGTCTACGCCGACCCCGTCGGCCACACGTTCTGCCTTTGCCACTGGTGAGTGAGCGCCCTCAGCAGGACTCGAACCCGCGACGCGCGGTCAGCGGCAGTGCCGTGCGCAACGAGTCGCGCTCAGAACACCCGATTTCGTCGGTGTGTGCCGAACCCGGTGGAAAAGGAGCTCCGCGGAACGGTCGTGTGGCGGACGACTTGGCGTTCGCTCAACCGGCGAGCGTCCGGGCAAACGAGGCGGCCTGGGCGTCGGTGAGCGTCGCGCCGCGGCGATGGACGTCGCCATATCGGTCGAGACCGAGTGCCTCCTGCGCTCGCGCGATCGCGGTCGCCAACCGGTTGGCGTCGTCGCCGTACGCGGGCCCCGCCAACCGCGAGGCGTCGTAGGCGCCGAGGAGGACAGCGGCCGCTTCGTGGTCGTGGTCGCGGTCGAGCGCCTCGATGAGGAGACGGATGGCGAGCCACTGCTGGTTCCAGATGCCGCCTCGTTCCCAGTGCTCGATGACGGCGCTGAGCCGGCTCCGGGCGCGGTGGTGTTGGCCGGTGCGCAGCTCGAGCGCGGCGAGCGACGTGTTGGCGAGGCCCGTGACGAAGTCCGCGCGGCTGCGAGCGGCGAGGTCGAGCGCGTGGCGGTACGACTCGGCCGCCTCCGCGGGGTCGGTGATGGTCTCGGCGAGGACGTAGCTGGTCATCGCCTCGAGCGACCCGATCCCGACCTCGTGAGCGTCACGCTGGCAGCTCCGTGCGGTGGCTTCGGCGTCCTGCCGGTCGCCGCGGTAGACGAGGGCCGCGGCCTCGACGCTGCGGGCGCTGATCGCCGCCGCCCGGTCGCCGGCCATCGCATGCCGCGCGGCTGCGGCGCGTGCGCAACGGCGATGGCGGCGTCCAGATCGCCTTCGAACAGCAGCACCTGGGCGAGCGCTTCGAGGCTGGAGCGGGCCTCGGCGGCCAGCGCGCTCGACGCCGGTCTCGGCCAGCGTGCGCGCCAGCGCGAGGTCGCCTCGCTTCGCGGCGCCGTTGGCGGCGCTGGCCGCGGCCCGATCGATGTCGGGACTCGACGGCGCGTTCGGCAGGCGAGCGACGGCGTCCTCGGCCCAGCGATACAGCTCCGAGCGGGCCCGCAACGTCGAGAACCAGTGCAGGCTCGCCGACAGGCGCACCAACCGCTCGACATCATCGTGAGCTGCGAGGTGGGCGCGTGCGGCGCGTAGCTCGGCGATGCTGTCGTCGATCGCCGAGGCCGCGGCTGTCTCGTCCGAGCTCCGCAGAGCGAGGTCGACGTCGCCTGCCGCGTCGAGCACGGCGTGGGCGTGGGCGTCCTGTGTGGGTTCGAGGCGGCCCGACGCAGCGAGGTGGGCTCGGCCGACGGCCTTGACTGGGGGGAGGAGCTCGTAGCGGCCGTCGGTCGGGCGGAACAGCACGAGCGACTTGTCGACCAGTGCTCCGATCGTGGCGTCGACGTGGCCGGTTGCATCGGTGGGGCCGGCGAGAGACTCGGCGAGCTCGAGGGTGAACGGGCCGGCGAACACGGCGAGCTCGTCGAGGAGTTGCCGCTCGTTCGGGGCGAGGAGCTGGTAGCTGGAGTCCACGACACCGGACAGGCTGTGGTGGCGATCGTCCGGCGCGGGCCGGTCGAGCAGCCGTGGATGGTCGTCGATGCGCGCGGCCAGGGTGTGCACGTCGATCCGGGTGATGCAGGCGGCGGCGAGCTCGATGGCGAGCGGGAGGCCGCCGAGCTGGTCGCAGAGCCCGGCGACCGCACGACGGATGTCGTTGCCGGCATCGAAGCCGGGCGCGGCGGCGCGGGCGCGGTCGATGAACAGCTCGACCGCCGGCGACCCGACGTCGCTGGTGGTCGGGAGCGGACCGAGCCGGATGCGGTGTTCGCCGTCGACGCCGAGAGGCTGGCGGCTGGTGGCCAACGCCTTCGATGCTCGGCGCCCGCCGCATGAGCGCATCGGCCACGGTGGCGGCGTCGGCGGCCAGGTGCTCGCAGTTGTCGAGCACCAACAGGCCGCGGCGATCGGCGAAATACGTGGTCAACCGGTCGAGCGCGTCCTGCCCGGCGCGGTCCTGGAGGCCGAGGGTTGCGGTGATCGTCGCCGCGGCGTCGCCGGGCGCGGCGGAGAGCAGGTCACACCACCACACGCCGTCGGGGAAGTGGCCCTGCATCTCGTGGGCGGCATGCAGAGCGAGGCGCGTCTTGCCCGCGCCGCCGGGGCCGACGATCGTGACGACCCGAACACGCTCGAGAAGGTCAGTGACATCGCTGCAGCTCGTCGCGGCGGCCGTGGAAAGACGAGACCGGCAGCGGTGGAACCGAGCCCCGACCCGCGGGCTCGGTTCCAGCGGTCGGTCGGCTGATGGTCGAGGATGTCGCGCTCGATGCGCCGGAGCGCCGGCGACGGCTCGAGCCCCAGCTCTTCCACGAGGCGTCTCCGGTAATGCTGGAACCGGTGCAGCGCCTCGGTGCCGCGCCCCGCAGCCTGCAGGGCGCGCAGCAGCACCGCAACCGCACGTTCCCGGAATGGGTCCTCGACCAGCAGCGGTTCCACGACCGCGAGGCAGGCATCGGGACGTTGAGCGGCCAGCTCGGCCTCGGCCAGCAATTCGAGCGCTTGGCCGCGCAGCTGATCGAGTCGCGCCGCGACCGGTTGCACGGCCGGGTGGTCTGCGGCGTCGGCGAACGGTTCCCCATCCCACCACGACAGCGCCGAGCGCAGCCGCTCTGCCCGGCCCGTCGCCGTGTCGTGGGCAACGACGACGTCCTCGAAGCGCCAGGCGTCCACCTCGATCGCGCCCCAACCCGAGGCGGTAGCCGCCGGTCTCGCTGACCAGCGAGTCGGCGCGGTCGGCGAGCCGCCGCCGCACCCTGGTCAGCTGGGTGTGCAACGCCTGGTGGGGATGCTCGGGCAGCGCTTCGCCCCAGGCCACGTCGACCAGCGCGTCCGCGCTGACCGGCCGCCCGGCGGCCGCGGCGAGGACCGTCAAGATCCGCCGCTGTCGGGCCGAGGGGATCGATCGCGACTCACCGTCGTGCTCGAGCCGCGCCGTCCCGAGGACCCGCAGCACGAAGCCGGGCTCGCGGTCGGGCACCACTGGCGAGGGTAGCCCGCCGTGAAATCGGGGTGACCGTGCCGTGAAACTGCCGGGCCGCATGCTGCGGGTGACCGAAGGGAGCACCCATGACGACAACCGGAGCCACACCCGCCCGCGCCGATGAACGCCCCGGTGCCCGCCCCGCGGGCGACCCGTTGAAGGAAGCGGCCCGGCGCACCTGGGCGCTGGGCGACTACCCGGCGATCGCCGAACGCGAGCTCTGGCCCGTCGGTGAGCGCATCATCAAGCGGCTCGGCGTGCGCCCCACTGAGGTGGTGCTCGACGTCGGCTGCGGCACCGGCAACGCCGCGATCCGCGCCGCGCTCGCCGGAGCGCGCACGATCGGCGTCGACCTGACGCCGGAGCTGCTGGCGGTGGCCCGGCAGGTCGCCGCCCGCTCGGGCGTCGAGGTCGACTGGCGAGAAGGCGACGCCGAAGCCCTCCCGTTGGACGACGCCAGCGTGGATGTCGTCGTGTCGACCTTCGCGTGCGAGCTCGCGCCCCGGCACCGCGTCGTCGCTCACGAGATCGCCCGCGTCCTGCGGCCCGGAGGACGCCTCGGGCTGTGCGTCTGGCCGCCGGACGGAACCATGGGTCGCATCATGAAGACGGTCGCCGCCTACCTACCGGCACCCCCGCCCGGCGCGGAGCCGCCACTGCTCTGGGGCGACGAAGACCACGTCCGCAGCCTGTTCGCCGCTACCGGCGTCGACGTCCAGTTCGAGCGGACCACGTTGGAGCACGAGCCGTTCCCGTCGGGACTCGACGACGTCGAATGGCACGCTGCCCGCTTCGGCCCGTTGATCCAGGCCCGGGCCCAGCGCGGAAGCCGATGGCCGCTGGCCCGAGCTGCGCGACGCACTCGTCCCCCTCCACGACCACCGCACTTCGCTCGACTATCTCGTCGTGCTCGGCAACAAGGCCCCGCAGAAGCCATGAGCGAGCACGTCTACGACGCCATCGTGGTCGGCGCCCGCTGCGCCGGTGCACCCACCGCCATGCTGTTGGCCCGACACGGCTACGACGTGCTCCTCGTCGACCGGGCCCACTTTCCCTCCGACACCGTGTCGACCCACCTTGTCCACCCGCCCGGCGTCGTCGCCCTCGAGCGGTGGGGTCTGCTCGACCGACTGGTCGCCACCGGCTGCCCGCCCGTGAGCACGTATTCGTTCGACTTCGGCCCGGTCCGCCTCGCCGGCACACCCAGCCCCGACGGCGAGCCCGCCGTCGCCTACTGCCCGCGGCGCACCGTGCTCGACGCGCTGCTCGTCGACGCGGCCAGCGAGGCTGGCGCCGAGGTCCGAGAAGGGTTCACCTTCGACCAGCCCGTCTTCGACCACGACACCGTGACCGGCATCCGCGGCGCAACACCCTCCGGTGCCGCCGTCGAGGAGCGCGCACGGATCGTCATCGGCGCCGACGGCGCCCACTCACGCGTCGCCGCCGCCGTCGCCGCCCGCCGCTACCAGGAGAAGCCCACGCTGTCGGTCGGCTACTACTCCTACTGGAGCGACTTCCCCGTCGATGCGGCCGAGTGGCTCGTGCGTCCGGGAAACGGCTACGGCGCGTTCCCCACCAACGACGGGCTCACGATGCTGCTCGCCGCCTGGCCCCACGCCGCCCTCCGCGAGGTCAAGCGCGACATCGAAGCCAGCTACCAACGGGCCCTCGAAGCCGGGTTCGGCGAACGCCTCGGCGGCGCCCGTCGCCAGGAACGCATCGTCGGCGGCGGCGTCCCGAACCACTTCCGCGTTCCCTACGGGCCCGGCTGGGCGCTCGTCGGAGACGCCGGCTACCTGCGCGACCCGGTCACCGCCCAAGGCATCACCGACGCCTTCCTCGACGCCGAACGGTGCACCACCGCCCTCCACACCAGCCTCGCAAGCGACCGGCCGTTCGAGGACGCCATGGCCGACTATCAGCAGCAACGCGAACGGACGTGTGCAAGGCATGTACGACTTCACCTGCCAGCTCGCCACCCTCGAACCTCCGCCACCCGAGCTGCAACACCTCCTCGGTGCCATCGCAGGCAACCGCACCGCCATGAACCATTTCGCCAGCCTCGTCGCCGGCACCCTGTCGCCCACCGACTTCTTCGCGCCGGACCACATCGAGACGCTGCTGGCCGGGGTCCACGCAAGCTGACGTGAGGAGCAGCGTGGGGAGATCTGCGCCGCGTTCGCGCAGCGGGCCGGGAACGATTCGGGAACCGGTCGTCCTGCATGCTCTCCGTCACCCGCTTCGAACGAGAGGAGACCGCGATGACGACCGTGAGTGAGTTGATCGCTACCGCGAAGGCTGGGATCGAGAACCTCGGCCCTGGCGAGGTGGCCGACGAGGTCGGCCGCGGCGGTGTGCTTCTGGTGGACGTGCGCGAACCGACGGAGACCGCCAAGGGCATCATCCCTGGCGCGGTGCTGGCTCCTCGGGGGATGCTCGAGTTCCACGCCGGCAGCTGGGCGACCCGGCGGCGGTCGTGGCCGCGGCCTGGGCTCAGGCGTTGGCAGCCCACGCCCGGGGAGAGCTCCGCGAGAGCCTCCGCGCCGACGTACGAGAGACGGCGGACTTGCCAGAGCTGGCCATCGCCGTGTTCGACGGCCAGCTGTGCGTCACCCAGCGGCTCCTCTACGGCTCGGCCCCATACCCCGAAGTGATCGCGTTCGCCGATGCGCTGGGCGCCGAGGCCGAGCGGCTGGGGGCCGCCCGCGGCCGCGCCTTCGCCCGGACACTGCGAGGTGAGGCCGAACTGCTCTCGGGCGATCTCGAGGCTGCCGACCGGGATCTCGCAGAGGCCAGCCGACTTCACCGAACGCTGGGCGGATCCACGGGGGAGGCTCACGCTCTGCAGCGGCGAGGCGAGGTCGCCGTGCAACAGGGCCGCCGACGAGACGCCGCGGATCTTCTCGACCAGGCGCTGGAGGTGGCTCGCCAGTCCGGCGTCGAGTTCCACCTCCTCGACCGCATCTACGGCACTTCAGTCACCGCCGCCACCGACCCCCGCGAGGCCCTTCGGGTCGTGGAAGGCGCCGAGGAAGCGATCAGAGGCACCGTCGAGACGTGCCCTGGCTGTCGAATAACCTTCGCCGTTCCGGCGGCCATCGCCGCGGCCAAGGCCGGTGACCTCGATCGCGCCGCGCAGTACGCGAAGGCAGCGGACGTCCTGGCGGAGGTCGTGATGCAACTCCCAGCCTGGCACGCAGCAGTAGAGGAGGTGCACGGCCACCTCGCCCTGGCGACTCGGGACACGGAACAGGCGCGCCGGCGATTTGCTGCCGCGGCCCGAGCCTTCCGTAGCGCCGGGCATCCGGTCGACGAGGCGCGCTGCGCCGAGCTGGAGGAGGACGCCATCACCCGGCAGTGACGGCACAACACCTGGGACTGCAGATCAAACGCTGGCGGGAACCGGGTCCAGTGCCGGAGCACACCGGGCGACTCGATCGGCCAGCGGGCAGAGCGCTCGAACATGTCGCGACGTCGTCCGTGCGCTGTCGTTCGTGCATCGTGGTGCTTGCCGTGTTGTCAGACGGGCCGATGGACGCTGCCGGCGTCTGGGCGAGCGCCCGTTCGGCGGGGTAGCGGCGCGAGCTTGTCGAGGATGAGCTGTCGTCTGTCGAACGCGACCACCGTCCCTCTCGCGTTGGAGCACCCACGCCCGCGGCCGGTGGGAATCCGACGTCGGCGTCGCCGCACGACGCGACCCGGCAGCGGCTCCAACGGTCGCTGCGAATGTCGCGCATCGGCCACCGGGAGGCCTCGCGGAGGACCTCGCTGGCGGCCCCGATCGCATCGTCGTGGACTGAGCGCCCTCGGCAGGATTCGAACCTGCGACGCACGGTTTAGGAAACCGACGCTCTATCCCCTGAGCTACGAGGGCTTTGCCCGTACAACGGCCCGATCAGGATAATCAATGCCTTGACAGGCATATAACTGAAGACGCATGCTCAGTCGGTGTTCGACGTGCTGGCAGAGCCACATCGCCGGCAGATCCTCGACCTGTTGCGCGACGAGGAGCGGTCGGTCACCGAGCTCGTGGCCGCACTGGGCGTCAGCCAGCCCAACGTCTCGAAGCACCTGCGTGTGCTGCGCGACGCCGGGCTCGTGGAAGTGCGGGTCGATGCGCAGCGCCGCGTCTACACGTTGCGCGCCGAGCCGCTACGCGAGATCGACGAGTGGCTCACTCCTTACCGCGTCGCGTGGAGCAAGCGCCTCGACGCCCTCGAGCGACATCTCGACCAGATGGAGGAATGACGATGCACGACTTCGACGAGCTCGGTGTGCTGGCGCCCGCGGGCGACGATTGGACGCTCACGTTCACGCGCCGGCTGAAGCATCCGCCCGAGAAGGTGTGGCGCGCGGTCACCGAACCCGAACATCTCGCGTCGTGGTTCCCCGACGGCATCACCGGTGAGTGGCGCGTCGGCGAGAAGCTGCGGTTCGGCACTCCCGGCGGAGACGGCTTCGGCGGCGAGGTGTTGGTCTTCGATCCGCCGACGACGGTCGAGTTCTCCTGGGGCACCGATCGGCTGCGCATCGACGTGAGGCCCGACGACGACGGCACGCGGCTGACCTTGACCGACACGTTCGCCGAGCTCGGCAAAGCGGCCCGCGATGGCGCGGGCTGGCACGAGTGCCTCGAACGACTCGGTGCCGATGTCGACGGCGCCGCGCTGCCGAAGTGGGGCGAGGGCTGGATGGAGCGGTTCGAGCGCTACAAGAGAGCGCTCGGGTCGGACGCGTCGACGATCGGTCCGCCGGAAGGCTGGCAGCCCTAAAGCGCCGGGTACTCGCGCTTGAGCTCTCGGCCGTGCACCATCACGGCCCAGATGACGAAGAGGTCCATCACGATCACCAGGATGGCCCACAGCGAGTTCGGACCGCCGAGGAACATGACCTGGCTGATCGCGCTCGCGGTCGCGGCCAGCACCGCGATGATCCGGCCGTAGATGTGACCCTTCGCGAGGGAGAACCCGGCGACGATGAGGAAGATCCCGAGGAAGATGTGGATCCACCCCCACGCCGCGTAGCCCATGTCGACCGCGACTTGCGTGGTGGGCCCGAAGTACTTGTCGCCCCGGGTGATCGCGACCAGGCCGGCGATGATCTGGAACACGCCCGCAAGGCCCACGAGCCATGCGGCGAACCAGATCCACCCCACCCAGGCCGTGATCTCCTGCGGTTCGGAAGATGTGCTCATGAGCGCAACTTATTGGTCCTGACCAGCGAGACCGCGGCAATGATCGGACTCGTGGAGCAGGTCGACGCGCACCATCACCTGTGGGACCTGACGACGCGGCCGCTGCCATGGATCGATCCGGTCGACATGGCGGCGATCGATCGCAGCTTCGGTGTCGATGATCTCGCCGAGGTGGTCTCGGCGGCGCACATCGATCACTCCGTCGTCGTCGAGGCCGCGTCGCTCGTTGCCGAGACCGAAGAGCTGCTCGCACTCGCCGAACGCGAGCCGATCATCAGCGGCGTCGTCGGGTTCGTCGACCTCGTCGCGCCCGACGTGGGCGAGCAGATCGACCGACTGCGTTCGCTTCCGGGCGGTGACCGTCTCGTGGGGATTCGCAGCCCGGTGCAAGACGAGCTCGACCCGCGCTGGCTGGTACGCGACGAGGTCGTCGCGGGGTTGCGTGCCGTCGCTGAGCGCGGCCTCGCCTATGACCTGTTGATCCTCCCGTCGCAGATCGACGCGGCTGTCGAAGCCGTCGCGCTCGTGCCGGAGGGCCGTTTCGTCGTCGACCACCTCGCGAAGCCGGAGATCGGGGAACACCAGTGGGAGCCTTGGGCCTCGGCGTTGGCTGCGCTCCGTGCGCACGAGCACGTCACCTGCAAGGTCTCCGGCGTGGTCACCCAGGCCGACTGGGAGCACTGGACGATCGACGACCTGCGTCCGTACTTCGACCACGTGCTCGCCGTGCTCGGGCCCGAGCGCCTGCTGTTCGGCACGGACTGGCCCGTGTGCACGCTCGCGGCCTCGTATGACACGGTGGTCGACGTGGCCGAGCAGCTGACTGCGGATCTGTCGGAGGCCGAGCACGCCGCGGTCTTCGGTGGCAACGCGACTCGGGTGTACCGCCTGAGCCACCGCGACCCATGAAGGTGCGCCTCGCGTACGGCGAGACCGGCATGGACATCGACGTGCCCGCTGATCGCACCGTCGTCGTCACCCCGAGGCAGATGCACGCGGTCGCGGACGAACGGGCAGCGGTGCTCGCGGCGCTGCGCCGCCCGACCGTCGGCGCCCCGCTCCAGGAGCGAGTGAAGCCTGGACAGACCGTGGCGATCTCGATGTGCGACGGCACGAGGCCGCAGCCCCGGCACGTGATGATCCCCGCGGTGCTCGACGAGCTCGACGGCATCATCCATCCCGAAGACATCGTCGTGCTCGTTGCGACCGGCACCCACCGTGCGAACACCGCCGAGGAGATCGTCGCGATGCTCGGTGCCGACATCGTCGCGCGTGTGCGGGTCGTGAACCACGACGCGCGCGACGACTCGATGCTGCGCTGGTGCGGTCAGGTGCTCGACGTTCCGGTCTGGCTGAGCAAGGAGTGGGTCGATGCGGATGTCCGCATCACGACGGGCTTCGTCGAGCCCCACTTCTTCGCCGGCTTCAGCGGCGGCCCGAAGCTCAACGCCCCCGGCCTCGCCGGCCTGGAGACGACGCTCGTGCTCCACAACGCCTGGCGGATCGGCGACCCGAACGCGAGGTGGGGGATCACCGTCGGCAACCCGGTGCACGACGCGGTCCGAGCGATCGCCGACGCGACCGGAGTGGACTTCATGCTCGACGTCCTCCTCGACCGTGAGCAGCGCATTGTCGAGGTCTTCTCGGGCGACCTGCTTCCGGCCCATGCCGCAGCCTGTCGGTCGGCGAAGCTCCTCGCGATGGCGCCGGTCGAGCACGAGTTCGATGTCGTGGTCACGACGAACTCTGGCTTCCCCCTCGACCAGAACCTCTACCAAGCGGTGAAGGGGATGTCCGCGGGCGCAGCGGTCATCAAGCCCGGAGGAACCCTGATCTGCGCGGCCGAGTGCAGGGATGGCTTCCCGAACCACGGCTCGTACCGCGACGTGCTCGCCTCGCAGCCGTCGCCCGCTGCCCTCTTGCGCGAGATCGAGGCGCGGGACACGACGATGCCCGACCAGTGGCAGGTGCAGGTGCAGGCACGCGTGCAGCAGCGAGCGCGGGTGGTGATGCACACGGCGACGTTGAGCAAGGCCGATCTGGCCGGCGCGCACCTCGCGTACACCGACGATGTCACCGCCTCCGTGGAGGAAGCCCTGCGTCAGGTCGGCGCGGGTGCCACGCTGTGCGTCCTTCCGGAGGGCCCGCAGACGATCCCGTACTTGGAGGCTGGATGAACAACGTTCGGATGATCGTCACCGGCGGCGGGTCGGGGATCGGGTACGCGGTTGCTGCCGAAGCCATGGCACGGGGGGCTCAGGTCGCCGTGTTCGATGTCGATCCCACGGGCGCGCCAGAGGGAGCGCTGCAGCACAAGGTCGATGTGACCGACGACGAGTCGGTCGTGCGCGCTGTCGCCGAGGCAGTGGAGGCGATGGGCGGGCTCGACGTCGTCGTGAACAACGCGGGCATCGGCGCACAAGGCACGGTCGAGGGCAACCCGATCGAGGAGTGGCAACGCGTCTTCGACGTCAATGTGTTCGGCATCGTGCGTGTGTCCAGGGCCGCGCTGCCGCATCTGCGCGAGTCGCCGCATGGAGCGATCGTCAACACGTGTTCGATCTGCGCGACTGCGGGCCTTCCCGAGCGAGCGTTGTACAGCGCGACGAAGGGCGCAGTGATGTCGCTGACGTTCGCGATGGCTGCGGATCACCTTCGTGAGGGTGTGCGAGTGAACTGCGTCAATCCCGGCACCGCCGACACGCCGTGGATCGGCCGGCTGCTCGATCGCGCTCCCGATCCCGTCGCCGAGCGCGCTGCGCTCGAAGCTCGGCAGCCGTCGGGCCGGCTCGTGACCGCGGAGGAGGTCGCCGACGCGATCTTGTACCTCGCGTCGCCGACCGCGAGTGCCACCACCGGCATGGCGCTTGCCGTCGACGGCGGCATGCAGGGCGTCCGGCTGCGGCCGCGATCCTGATGACCGCACTGCAGGGAGTACGGGTCATCGAGGCCGGCCTGCTCGTGCAGGGACCGCAGGCGGCCGCGCTCCTCGGCCAGCTCGGCGCCGAGGTCATCAAGGTTGAGCTGCCGAACATCGGCGATCAGGCTCGCTGGCTGCCCGTCGCCTTTGGCGACTTTCGCAGCGCGTTCTTCACGGCGTGCAACCGCGGCAAGCGCAGCGTCACGCTCGACCTGCGCAACCACGCCGGCCGCGACGCGTTCATCCGCCTGATCGAGACGGCGGACGTCCTCATCACGAACTTCCAACCCGGCACGATGGACGGGTGGGGGCTCGGCTACGACGTGCTCAGCGAGCGCAACCCGGAGCTCGTGTACGCGGCGGGCTCGGCGTTCGGCGCCCTCGGGCCTGACGCGTCGCGTGCGGGCGCGGATCTGTCCGCCCAGGCGAGTGGTGGTCTGATCAGCGGCACCGGTGTCGACGGCGGCGAACCCACTCCCGTTGCCGCGACCATCGCCGACCACATCTCGAGCCAGAACCTGGTGGCGGGAGTTCTGGCCGCGTTGGTAGCGCGCGGCCGCACCGGCCGCGGTCAGCGCGTCGACGTGTCCTTGCTCGGCAGCCAGATCTGGGCGCAGGCGAGCGAATACACCTATTACCTGCTGGGCGGGGTGGTGCCCGGGAAGGCGAACCGAGGCAACCCGATGATCGCCGGCATCTACGGCATCTTCCCCACGTCCGATGGTTGGATCGCGATCGTCGGAGTCGTCGGCCCGCAGCGTGCGATCTTCTACGACGCGATCGGTCGCCCCGACCTCACCACGGACGCCCGCTTCGCGTCGCCGCTCCTCGACGAGGCGCAGAAGGCCGAGCTCTTCGGGATCCTGTCCGAGGTCTTCGCGCGATCGACGACCGCCCGGTGGTGCGAGGTCCTTCGCGACGCGGAGATCCGGTACGCGCCGGTGCGCGACCTCGCGGAGGTCGCGGCTGACCCGGGAGTCTGGGAGAACGGGTACCTCCGAGTGATCGAGGACGATGACGGCGCCGAGGTGCACGTGGTCGGAAGCCCGATCGCACTCAGCGCAGACGTAGTGCAGGTCGGCGGCACTGTGCCCGAGCTCGGCCAGCACACCGAGGAGGTGCTCCTCGAGCTGGGCTACTCCTGGGACGAGATCGGTGAGCTCCGCGACGCCGGGGGGTGCTGAGCCTCGCCGGGTCAGGGACAGGCTTGGGCGAAGAGCGCCTGACTGACAACGACCAAGCCGGTCGGCAGGTTCTCGAGTCGGGTCCACCCTGAAGGGTCCTCGCTCGCGCAGCCTGGACCGTCCACCTGCCAGTGCGACGAGGACCGCACGCGCACGAGGATGTCGCCCGACTTGTACACGATGAGCCGGAAGCCGTCGGCGTCCATCCCGAGCACGGTGGCCGACCCGCCGATCATCCCCGGGTACCCGTCGAAGTGCCACAGCTGCCAGTCGGGGTTGCTCCACACCTTCTCGAGGTAGGGAAGCTGAGATCGCAAGAGCTGGCCTTCGGCGGTCGCCGAGGAATCGAGCGCGGTGTTCGGCAACGCGACGTACTCGACCGCGTTGTCGACGAGCCAGTGGTAGTAGGTCGTCGCGCTGAGCGCGCCCGTGCCGTCGTTGTCGTAGAAGATCGGGTTGCGCTGGATGTCGAGCTGGCGTTCCCACCCTCGAGCGAGCGGCACCTCGGGCGCGACGTATGCGCTCTCCCAATGTCGGTACGTGACGGGGATCTCGACCCGACCAGGCACGCCCGGCATGCCTTCGAGGTAGCTGACGAGCGGCTGGTAGTACGCCTTCTCGGTGGACGGATCGCGTCCCGCCCAAGCGACGGCGCTCATCGCGGGAACCCACTGCCACAACATCATCGGCAGCACCATCGCGACGATCACCCTGCGGCGCTCGGCCCAGAGCGCGCACGCGATCAGCGGAGCGCCGACGTACTGGCCGAGGCGGCTCACGTTGCCGCCCAGCGCGGTGGGGACGAGGAACGCCATGATCACGACCGCCGCGTAGACGACCGCACCCCAGCGCATCGGCTTGTACGGACCCCGCATAGCGAAGACGAAGAGTGCGCAGACCGACAGATCGCGCACGAGCCCCCACCCGTGGTACGGGAACGGACCGGGGTCGGGGAACAAGACCGTGACGATCGCGATGGGCAGGCACGCAGCCGCGGCGATCATCACACCCGGGAGGCGCCGTGATCGACTGCTCAATGCCCACGCAGCCGCGACGATCGCGACGAAGAGTCCGGCGACGGGGCTCGCGAGCGAGGCGACGATCGCCCCGACGACGGCGAGCCCCCGGAGGTGATGCTGGATGGCGAGCACGGTCGCCAGGCCGAACGTGATGCCGAGGGCGAACGGCACCCGCCCGACCATGAGGTTCGTCGCGGTGCCGAGCGCGAACCACAGGGACCCGATCCACCACGCGGACCCGAAGTGATGACGCACGATGCGGTCGAACAGGATCGCGGAGACCAAGCCACTGATCGCGCAGAGCACCATCGGGCCGAGCAGCGCGCCGAGCAGCGGCGTGATGACGCTGTAGTCGAGGGTCGGATGGCCTCCGTACCACTGCATGTTCCACAGCACGAAGCCGTACCGCTTCACGAGGTCGGCACGGAAGATCTGCGCGGGAAGGTCGGAGCCGCGCCACCGAGCGCGAGGATCGCGATCGCCGCGGCGGCGGCCGCAAGCGGGGAGATGCCGGAAGTGATCCACGCCCGTCGAGGCGTGGTCGGTGTGATCACGGGACTGGTCATCGTGGTGGCGTCCTCAGCCGGGCCCCCTGGGTGAGCGTAACCCCGCCCCACTACCGTCGGTGCACGTGACATCAGCCACGCTCACCTTGCTCGGCACGGGCTCGCCCTTGCCGTCGGCCGATCGCGCCGGCCCCGCGAACCTCGTGCAGGCGGGCGGGCTGAACCTGCTGTTCGACTGCGGCCGCGGGGTGACCATGCGTCTCGCCGCCGCCGGCGTGCACCCTGGACAGCTCCACCAGGTGTTTCTTACCCACCTGCACAGTGACCATGTGACTGATTTCAACGATCTGGTCACGACTCGATGGGCCACATGGCCGGTGTTGTCGCCGTTGCCCGTCACCGGCCCGATCGGCACCGCCGGCTTCGCCGAGCGCACGATCGAGATGCTGCGCGACGACATCGGCTATCGACTCGCCCACCACGATGACCTCAACGAGCCGCCCCGCTGCGACGTCACCGAGATCGCCATTGGCAAGGCCTACGAGGCAGAAGGTGTGCGGGTCGCTTCTGCGCCGACCGACCACCGGCCGGTCACGCCGACGCTCGGCTATCGAGTCGAGCACGAGGGGAAGTCGATCGTCCTCGCGGGCGACACGGTGCCGTGCTCCACGCTCGACGTGCTGTGCGAAGGGGCCGACGTCTACGTGCAGACGGTCGTGCGCCCCGACCTCATTCGAGCGGTTCCGTCCGCTCGCTTCAACGACGTCATCGACTACCACTCGAGCTGTGAGGACGCAGGGCAGACCGCGGCGCGCGGTGGCGTCAAGACGCTCGTGCTCACCCACATGGTCCCGCCACCGCAGCCCGGCTCCGAGGACGAGTGGATCGCGGAGGCAGCCGCGCACTTCGACGGCGAGATCGTCTTCGCGCACGACCTCATGAAGATCGAGATCTGAGCGGGCGCGCGTACGCTGGCGGGCATGGCCATTCCCGTCGACGAGCTCGACATCCCGACCCTCGACGTGATGTCCGCGTCGACCCAGGACGAGCGGGCACGCGCGCTCGCAGAGGCGCGAGAGCAGAGCTGGATCGGCCGCACCGACTTCGGCTACACGATCCTTCGCTACGAGGACTGCGTCGCATTCCTACGCGACCGTCGCTGGCATCAGGCCGCAGCGCGGCTTCCCGAGCTGCTCGGGATCGACCCGGAGGTGATGCAGGAGCGTCGCCCGTCGATCCTGACGGCGGAGGGCGACACGCACTCACGTCTCCGCCGCCTCGTCGCTCCCGCGTTCACTCCCAAGGCCGCCGACCGCCTTCGCCCCTACATGCGCGAAGTCATCAACCGGCTCGTCGACCCGTTCGCCGAAGCAGGAAAGACCGAGTTCGTCGCCGACGTGTGCGACCCGTACCCCATCCCCATCATCTGCCGGTTGCTCGGCGCGCCCGAGGAGGACTGGAAGCTCTTCAGTCGGTGGGCGGGTGACCTGCTGCGCATCTTCAACAGCAACATCCTCGAAGACCTCCCTCTCATCGAGGCCGCGCGGGTCGAGATGAGTGCCTACGTGCACGACCTGGTCGAGCGCCGGCGCTCGAGCCCCGCGGACGATCTGCTCACCGACCTCATCGCTGCCGAGGAAGCAGGAGACCGCCTCGACACCGAAGACCTGGAGGGCATGGCCGTCGCCGTGCTCGTCGGTGGCACCGACACGACCCGGAACCAGCTCGCGTGCACCGTTGCGCTCTTCACCCGCTACCCCGAGCAGTGGCGGCTCCTCGCCGAGCGCCCCGAGCTCGCGGCGCGCGCCACCGAGGAGAGCATGCGAGTGCTCGGAGCGATCCGCGGCACCGGCCGTTTCGCGACCGAGGACATCGAGTACAAGGGTGTGCTGTTCCCTCGCGACACGTTCATCTCGCCGAGCTTCGTGTCGGCGAACAACGACGACGCCGTGTTCGCCGATCCCGAGGTCTTCGACATCGCGCGCGAAGGGGCGAGCTCACCCCACCTCACGTTCGGCAGCGGGATCCACTACTGCCTCGGTGCGTGGCTCGCCCGTGCCGAGCTGCAAGAGGCGCTTCCGATCCTGGCTCAGCGCATGCCCGACCTCGAGGTCGACGGCGCGATCGACTGGAAGCCCGACTCGACGGGGATCTGGGGGCCGGCGCACCTGCCCCTTCGCTTCACACCCGCGTGATCACACCCGCGTGATCAGCGGCACGCAGTCAGAGGTGCACGAGCTGTCCGGCTTGGCTGCAGCCGGCACCCCGGGGCGATGCAGCACTGCGCGGGTCGGTGCGAAGGCCATCTGCTCGTTGCCGATGTCTCGTATCACGCCGTCGCTGATCAGGCTGTAGCCGCCCGGCTCGAACGGCGACCACAACAGGCTGACCTCCGGCTGCGCCGCGGCGTTGCGGCCCGACTGGGCGCCGACCCCCATCACGAGCTCGTCGCCCTGCCACTCGATCGTGACCGCGGTCGCGTGCGCGTGCGCGTCGGCGGACACCGTCAAGAGGTATGGCATCGACCCGAACCTGGCGACCTCGTCCCGCAACCGTTCGATCGACACCGCGATGCTCATGGGGTCGATGCTATGGCCGCCGGCACGCCTGTCACTGCTGCCCGCCGCCGGGCCCGGCGTTCGATGAGTCCACCGAGGACAGGCAGCTCCCAGATCGACTCGGCGTCCGCGATCGCGAAGCTCTGCGCGGGCACATGCTCGACCGCGTCGACGACGACCCAACGCGGTTGCCATTCCGGTTGGAACTTGGCGTTGAAGCGCCAGAGCGACTCGATCTGCGCCGATTCGCTCAGCCGGGCGAGCACGCGGCGCTCGATGCCTCCCCACGTGTTGTCACCCCGTTCTCCTGACACCACGGCGCGCAGCACCGAGAAATTCAGCCCGAGACCCCGCAGGCCGAGCCGACGCAAGTGGAGGATCGTTTCGACGACCACGAAGTCGATGACGCCGTTCGGCAGGGACTCGTCCCGGCGGCGCCGCATGAGGTCGAGGGAGTAGCCGTCGACCTCGGGCGACGGCACGAACTGGCAGACAGCCTGAGCGCGTCCCTCGACGTCACGGGCGATCGCGAGCAAGAGCCCCGCGTCGTCGCGGTCGAAGACACGGGACAACGTCATCGAGAAGCCTCGTTCCATGCCGCCGCGTCGGGTCTCCGGCAGAAGCTCGAGCACCTCGCGGCGCCCTCGGCTGTCGAGGTCGTTCGGGTCGATGAGCTCGACCGTGTACCCGGCCTTCGAGACGCGGTTGTGCGCACCGCGAAGGCTCTTCATCGATCCGCCGTCGAGGGTGAACGTGGTGCAGTCCACGATCGCCTCGTCCCCGAGATAGATCGCCCGCATCCCCATCGCCTGGTAGATCGGCAGCCAAGGCGCGCCAGCCGCCATCACCGCGATCGACCACCCGTTCGCGTCGGCGAACGCGCAGAAGTCGGCCCACGCGTCGGCACGCTCTTCCGCAGGGCCGACTGGGTCGGGAGACACCAGGCACACGCCGTTGCGCACCGCGTAGGCGACGACGCTGTGTCCGGTGAAGAACCAGTCCTTGTCGTCACGAAGCGCGAAGTAGGCGAGGGTGTCGGCTCCGTGGCGAGCGACGATGACGCGCGCCTGCTCACGCTCGGCGCGGTGCTCGGCTGGCGACTGAGCGCGACGCCGATGCGGCGCGACGAGGATCCAACCGACCGCGGCCACGACGGCGACGCCCAGCGCTGCGAGGGCCGGGGTCACGAAGGGACTCGCAGCTGGCAGTGGCAGCGCGGCGTTGCCCGCGAGCCGTTCGGCAAAGGCGCTGACCGAGTCGCCGGCGCCGCTGCGGTGATGCACACCGACGATCGTGACGAGGAGCCCTCCTGTCGCGATGGCGCCGGCGACGCCCGCGACCGCGACGAGCGCAGCACGGCGGAAGGCAGTCGGCGCGGGACGGACCCGGAACGCGTGCCGGTATCGGAACAACGCGAACGCGACCGCAGCGGTACACGCGGCCTCCTCGACATCGAGGCCCTTGGTCAGGTTGGTGAGGAGCGAGACCGCAAGGAGCGCCATCGCGGCGATCCACGTGTGGCGCATGCCGCGCCGCAACCCGCGAGCGATCACGAGGAGGGCAATCGACGCGAACACGAGCGCGCTGCCGGCCGCCTGGGGAACCTCGACTGGCGCGAGGTCGAGCAGCCACCGCAGCCGGCTTGCCAGGGGCGGAGTCACCGCAGACGAGACGTTCAGCAGCGCGACAGCGCACACCAGCAGCGCAGCACGGCGCCGCTGGACACGGAGGCGATGTGCGTCGGTGAGCCTCGCATGGTCGACAGCAGTCACCGATGAGAAGTGTTAGCGCCGATCAGGGACGACGTGGGGTCACCCGGGATGTCGACCACCGGTGGCGTCGAGCCCCGCCACGATGGCCTTGCAGGCGATCGCGGCCCGCGCCGGCATGCGCTCAGGGTAGGGGCCTGTCATCCCAGCGATCTCGAGGCTCACGGAGCCGTGTGCCACCGCCCACACCACCTGGGCGATGTCCTCGGGTTCGGCGTCGGGGAAGTGGCCCTTGGCCTGCGCTCGGCGAACGGCCTCCACCACGATCCCAAAGGTGCGGATGGACACTGCCTTTGCTTCGTCCGACGGGGCGAAGTCGGGCACCGCGCGGTGAAACATGATCCCGAAGGTGGTCGCGTTCTCGAGTGCCCAGTGGCGGTAGGCCACGCCGATCTGCTCGAGGTCGTACAGGGGATCGTCCGTGACCGGCGCGGCCTCGACGGCCGCACGCAGCTGCGTGAAGCCGTCGAGCCAGAGCCGTTCGACGACGCCGTCCTTGCCGCCGAACCGCGAGTACAGGCCCATGGTCGAGCACCCCGCCGTGGCCGCGATGCGGCGCACGGTCAGCGCCTCGGGGCCCTCGCTCGCGAGGAGATCAGCTGCCGCCTTCATCAGCGCCGAGCTCGTGGTGTCGGTCGTCACCGGTGCCTCCTGTCACGTTGACCTGCATCCTATAACGATGTTACACCTCGGGTCTAGAACAACGTTATTACAACGATCCAATCTCTCTCAGGAGGTCGTGATGACCCGAGCCGAAGACATCCACGCACGGCGATGGCTGATCCTCGCAGTCCTTTGCCTCAGCCTCTTCGTGATCGTGATGGACAACACGATCGTGAACGTCGCGCTGCCCTCGCTCGTGCGAGAGCTCGGGGCGACCACCAGCCAGCTGCAGTGGATCGTCGACAGCTACACGCTCGTCTTCGCGGGCCTGCTCCTGTCGTTCGGTGCGCTGGGTGATCGCTTCGGTCGCAAGGGAGCGCTCACGACCGGCATGGCGATCTTCGGAATCGCCTCGCTCGCCGCAGCCCTGTCGGACAGCGCGGGGCAGCTGATCGGCGCTCGTGCGGTCATGGGAGTCGGCGCCGCGCTGATCATGCCGGCGACGTTGTCGATCCTCACGAACGTCTTCACCGTGCCCAAGGAGCGTGCGGTCGCGATCGGGCTGTGGTCGGCGATCGCCGGCGTCGCGGTGGCACTCGGTCCTGTGACCGGAGGCTTCCTGCTCGATCACTACTCGTGGGGATCGGTCTTCATGATCAACATCCCGATCGTGATCGTGGCAATCGTCGCCGGGTGGGCCCTCGTGCCGACATCTCGTGATCCAGCTGCTCCTCGCGTCGATGTGGTGGGCGCGCTGCTCTCGATCGTCGGCCTCGTCGGCCTCGTGTACACGATCATCGAAGTGCCTCAGCACGGATGGTCCTCACCGCAGACCATCGCCGGGTTCGCCGGGTCGCTCGCGGTGCTCGCCATCTTCGTCGCCTACGAGCTGCGCCACGACGAGCCGATGCTCGACGTCCGGTTCTTCTCGAACGCTCGATTCACCGCCGCGAGCATCTCGGTCACCTTGGTGTCGTTCGCGCTCTTCGGCTTCATCTTCCTGTCGACGCAGTACCTGCAGTTCGTGCTCGGCTACAGCCCGCTCTCGGCGGGTGTGCACACGATCCCGTTCGCCCTCGCGGTGATGGTGATGGCACCTCGTTCGGCGAAGCTCGTCGAGCGGTTCGGCACCAAGCGGGTCGTCGCCACCGGCATGCTGCTCTTCGCAGTCGGCCTGCTCGTGGCCTCCACCTCGACGGTGACATCTGGATACGGCATCGTCCTGGTCGCCATCGTGCTGATGGGTTCGGGGATGGGGCTGACCATCGCACCGGCCACCGAGTCGATCATGGGCTCCCTGCCGAAAGAGAAGGCCGGTGTGGGGTCCGCCGTGAACGACACGACCCGTGAGCTCGGCGGAGCGCTCGGCGTCGCCGTCATCGGCAGCATCCTGTCCTCCGTCTACTCGGCCCATCTCACCGATGCCGCGGCCGGGAGACTGCCGGCGCCGGCGCTCGACGCGGCGACCAGCTCGGTCGGTGCTGCGCTCGCAGTCGCGCAACGCATAGGCCCGGCGGCAGAGCCGATCGTGACGGCCGCTCGGCAGGCGTTCGTCGACGGCATGGTGATCGGCTCCCGCGTCACCGCTGTGGTCGCGGTGCTCGGCGCACTCGTGGCCTTGAAGTGGCTGCCGGCCCGCGCCGCGGACGAAGGCGCAGAGCTCGACGTCGAGATCGAGCTCGGCGACCTTCAGCTGATCGAGACGCTCGAGCTGGTTGCCGCCGATCGGTAGATGGCATCGGCGACCTCGTGCGCACGCAGCGCGGTGGCGAAGTCCGGAGTGGCCGGCTCGCCCCGCGCTGCTGCCGCGATGAAGGCGCCGTCGGGGTTCTCAGGCCCGTCGAGCAGCGGACGCACCGCTTCGGCGAGCTCGTCGCCAGTGAGCGTGCCCTCAGTGCCGTCGCTCTCCGTCCAGCGCACCGGACCGAACCAATCGTCTCCCTCGAGCACCGCCCATCGCCGTTCGCAGAACACCTCCACTCGCCGAAGGCTGGGTCTCGACATCACGTCGTGCCAGATCGAGGTGAGCGTGCCCACGGCTCCCGACTCGAAGCTGAACGACACGGCCATCGCATCCTCGATGCCAGTGATGCCGTGAAACGACGCGGACCGGGCCGCCACCATGTCGATGCGACCGACGAGGAACTCGAGCATGTCGATGTCGTGCACCGAATGCTCGAGGAGCGTGCCGGCTCCTGCCTTGCTCACGTCGCCCCGCCACGTTGACGAGTAGTGGCCCTGGATCGGGATGAATTGATCATCTCGAAAGACCACGCTCATGATGGCGCCGGCCTCCGGAGCAGTCGTCACATGACGGAGCCAGAGGAAGGCGGGAGATCGGCGCAGCACGAGCCCGACCTGGTTGGTGATCCCCGCGCGCTCGACGGTCTCGGTCATGGCCCGCGCCGCCGCCTCACTCATCGCGAGGGGCTTCTCACAGAAGATCGCGAGCCCACGGGCCGCCGCGGCCTCGACGAGCCTCGGGTGCTCCGACGTCCAGGTGCAGATGTAGACCGCGTCACAGCTGTCGAGCACCTCTTGCTCCGAAGTGCACGCATGGTGCCCCGACGCGGCGCAGAACGCGGCGAGCCGCTCGGCGTCGATGTCGAACGCTCCGGCCCGCTCGACTTCCGCTCCGCTTCGGCGCAACGACTTCGAGTGATAGGTCGCGATGAGGCCGGTGCCGATGAAGCCGACTCGCGTCATCGAACGCCGACGAACGTGGCGACGAAGTCGTTCGCGGGATTCGCCACGATCTCTTCCGGGGTGCCCATCTGCTCGATCTTGCCAGTCCGCATCACGACGAGCTGATCACCGATGGCTCGCGCCTCGGCGTGGTCGTGGGTGACGTAGATCGACGTCATCCCGATGGTGTGCAGCAGATGCTCGAGCTCGATCGTGAGGCGTTCCCGCAGCGTGCGATCGAGGGCGCCGAGCGGCTCGTCGAGCATGAGGAGGCGAGGCTCGGGGGCGAGTGCACGCGCCAGCGCGACCCGCTGTTGCTCACCACCAGAGAGCGTCGTGACCGAGCGGCCCTCGAAGCCCTCGAGGTCGACGAGCGCGAGGACTTCCTGCGTGCGGCGAGCGATCTCCGCCGGAGATCTCCCCTGCATTCGTAGCCCGAAGGCGACGTTGCCGGCGACGTCCTTGTGGGGAAAGAGGGCGTAGTCCTGGAACATCAGCCCGAATCGCCGCTGATGGGGAGGCACCTTCGCGAGGTCGTCGCCATCCCAACGGACGCGCCCCGCGGCGAGTGGCTCGAGCCCCGCGATCGCGCGCAGCAACGTCGACTTCCCCGATCCGCTCGGACCGAGGACGGCGACCAACGCACCGTCCGCGACCGCGAGGTCGACAGCATCGAGCGCGGCCCGATCCCCGTAGCGCACGACCGCGCCTTCGACCGTCAGCACGTCAGAAGTCTCCGAGATCGCCGAGGCGGGCGCGCTCGAAGGCCAGCACGCACACGACCGTCAGCGCCATCAGGATCGTCGCCATCGCCATCGCCTGCCCGTAGTTCGCCGCCCCCGGCCTGCCGAGCAACCGGAAGATGGCGATCGGCAGGGTCGGCGTGTCGGGTCTCGCGACGAACACCGTCGCGCCGAACTCCCCGAGCGAGATCGCGAACGCGAAACCCGCGCCGACTGCGAGCGCACGAGAGACGAGCGGCAGGTCGATCTCCCTCCAGGTGCGGCTGGGAGACGCGCCGAGCACGGCCGCGGCCTGACGGAGGCGGTCGTCGATCGAGCGCAGCACCGGCACCACCGACCGAACCACGAACGGCAACGCGACGAGCGCCTGCGCGATCGGGATGAGGATTGCTTTCGCCCGCAGGTCGAGCGGCGGCCGATCGAGCGTGATCAGGAAGCCGAAGCCGATCGTCACCGCCGACACGCCGAGCGGCAGCATCAGCCCGACATCGAGCCAGGTGCGGGTGTGCCTACCGCCGATCGCGATCGAGGCGAGGCCGCCGACGACGGTTGCGATGACCGTGGCGATCACTGCGAACACGAGTGAGTTGCGGATCGCCTCGGTGGGTGGCACGAAGAGGCCGCTGTTCCCCGTCGACGCGAGCTCCCGATACCAGGTGAGCCCGTGACCGCCTCCGGGCACGCTGAAGGACCGTTCGACCAGCGCGAGCAGGGGCACGCCGAGCAGCACGGCCATGACGACGAGGTTCGTCGTGAGCAGCGCTCGCTGTCCGCGGGTGCGTACCGGAGCGCTCGCCTCGTCCCGGCGCCTCATGCGCCGCTGCACCGCGAGCCGGCTCTGCAGTCGAGTCGTCACGAAGAGCAGCGCGACGACGGCCACGAGCTGCACCAGGGCCAGCGCCGCCGCGACCTGCAGGTCGAGGAGCTGCGCGGTCTGGCGGTAGATCTCGACCTCCAAGGTCGAGTGCCGGGGCCCGCCGAGCAGGAGGATGACGCCGAACGAGGTGAAGGTGAAGAGGAACACGATCGCGCTCGCCGCCGCGATCGCCGGCGCGAGCAAGGGCAGATCGACCTCGACGAGCGAGCGCCACCGCGGCGCCCCGAGCATCGCCGCGCTCTCGTCGAGACGCGGATCGAGGTTGGCCCACAGGCCGCCGACGAGGCGCACGACGACCGCGTAGTTGAAGAAGACGTGCGCGATCAGGATCGCCCAGACCGTCTGGTCGAAGCGATGGGGGAGGACGCGGCTGAACGCGGCGCCGACCACGACCGTCGGCAGCACGAAGGGGACCGTGACGAGCGCCCTGACCGTGGACCTTCCGAAGAACCGGTATCGCGACAGCACGTAGGTGCCGGGGAGCGCGACGAGCAGCGTGAGCGCGGTGGACGCGGTTGCCTGCCAGACCGTGAACCACGCGACCCCTCGAAGGCGATCGTCCGTGAAGACCTCGCGGAACCCCTCGGCGCTGATGCCCCGATTCACGATGGTGGCGACGGGCCACACGAAGAAGACGGCGAGGAACGCGATCGGCACGACGAGCAGCGCGACCCGCAGCGCGGCCCGGCGCGCGCGTCCCGTCATCCGAGCACGGTCGATGTCCACTCCTCGATCCACTTGTCACGGTTCGCGGCGATCTCGTCAGGCGAGAGGGTGAGCGGCTGCTCCGGCACGACGGAGTACTTCACGAACTCGTCGGGCAGCACTGCCTTGGTGTTCGCGGGATACACGAACATGTTGAGCGGCATGTCGTTCTGGAACGTCGTGCTCAACATGAAGTCGATGAATTCCTGCGCCGCGGCCGCGTGCTTCGTTCCCGCCAACACCCCCGCGAACTCGATCTGGCGGAAGCACGACGTGGGAACCGCCGCGGTGGGAGCGTCGGTCACCGGCGTCTCCGCGAAGATGACCTCTGCCGGTGGGCTCGATGCGTACGACACGACGATCGGCTTCGGACCCTTGCCCGCGCTGCCCGAGAACTGCGTGTTGTACGCGTCCTCCCACCCGTCGGAGACCGCGACGCCGTTCGCCTTCAGCTGCTTCCAGTAGTCGAGGAAGCCATCCGGGCCGAATTCCGCCACGGTGCCGAGCATGAACGCGAGGCCCGTCGACGACGTCGCGGGATTCTCCACGACGAGGAGGTCTTTGTACTCGGGCTTCGTGAGCGATTCGAGCGACGTCGGCGGCGGAAGCTCGTGCTTGCCGAAGTAGGCCTTGTCGTAGTTGAGGCACACATCCCCGAAGTCGATCGGTGTCACCGCGCCGCCGCCGGTCTGCTCGGCCAGATCCGGCCGCACATCGCCGAGCGTCGGCGACGTGTACGGCTCGAAGATGCCTGCGTCGACGGCGCGAGTGAGGAAGGTGTTGTCGACCCCGAACAGCACGTCGCCGAGCGGCTTTCCCTTTGTGAGGATCGCCTGATTGACCATCACGCCCGCGTCTCCGGCCTGCAGCACCTTCACCGTGATGCCGCTCTGCTCGGTGAACCCGTCGAGCAAGCCGGCGCTGACCGCGAAGGAGTCGTGCGTGAGCAGGGTGATCGTGACGGGTTCGTTCGTACCGGGGCCCGTCGGTGTCGACGTCGATCCGCTGTCGTCTCCGCAGGCGGCGGCGAACAGCAACACGCTCGCCAGCGCAACCGCGAGCCGCCTCATGTCAGTGCCTCGGGTTGCACGATCAAGAGCGTCCCTTCCTCGAGTGACACGGAGGCCTCCGTCTGTGCGAACACGTTGCTGACCCCGCGGGTCGATGCCGCGTGGAGCGGCTCGGCTCGCAGCGGGTACTCGAGCCCTTCGGTGCATACGCCGCTCGCGGCACCGCCGACCGCGGCAAGCGTGACGACCTCGCCGACGCGTCCCCGCAACGCCGCGCGGCCGGGCCCGTGCAGGGCACGCACCCACGCGTCGCCGATCCAGGCCTCGATCTCGACAGCGGCGAGCTCCGGGTCGGTGAGCGCGAGCAGGCCGGTCAGCAGGTGATCGAGGCGTCCGCCATCCCCGGCGATCATCGTGATGTGGGTCGCGCCCAGGTCACGGGCGGCGAGGAGCGCGAGCGCGAGATCTGTCTCGTCTTTCGCCTGAGGGTGCAGGTCGATGGGAATGCCGGCGGCTTTCGCGGCTTCGAGCGCGTCGGATGAGATCGAGTCGAGATCGCCGACGATCAGATCCACGTCGACGCCGTGCGCGCGGGCGTGGTCGTAGCCCGAGTCGGCGGCGATCACCTGCGCGCCCGTCGGGAGGCGTGCGACCGCGGCGGCAGACGGCGGCGGACCCCCTCCGAACACGATCACCGGACGATTCCGAACCGATCGACCCTCGAGTGGGTCCACGTCTTCCCTCCGCTGGCATTACCCAGATCAGGTTCTCGGGTCGGTGGCGCCTCACGGCCACCCTCTCAGCCCGGCTGCCCGAGCTCCCCGTGGTGTCTCTTCAGGGTAGCGCTTGGCCCACGTCCTCCACATCCTGCGGCACGTCGATCTCGGGGAACTCGTCCATGTCGCGGAGCACGTCGGGCTCGATGTAGATGATCCGGGCCTCCGGCACCGCGGCGCGGATGCGTCGTTCGACCGCGTTGATCGCGTCCGCGAGGTCGCGGATCGTGAGAGTCGGCTCGAAGCCGACCTTCACCCCGACAAGCAGCTCATCCGGGCCGATGTGCTCGGTCTTCATGTGGATGATGCCCTGGATCTCCGGGCTGTCCTTGATCGCGTTCGCGATAGCGACCTGCGTGGCCGGCGATGCCGACTCGCCGATCAGCAAGCCCTTCATCTCCACCGCCAGGACGATCGAGATCGCGATGAGGAGGATGCCGATGGCGATGCTGCCGACGGCATCCCAGCGCGGGTTGCCGGTGACCTTGGCCATCGTGACGCCGACCAAGGCGAAGAACAGGCCGACGAGTGCGCCCGAGTCTTCGAGCAGCACGACCGGAAGCTCGGGTGACTTCGTGCGGCGGATGAAGTTCCACCAGCCGACGCCGTGCGGTCGCTCATGGTTCGCCTCCCGCCACGCGGTGCGAAACGACCACGACTCGAGCGCGACGGCGACGAGCAGGATGAAGATCGCCACGCCGAAGCTCTCGAGCTCGTGCGGGCGCCGGAACTTCTCGATGCCCTCGTAGAGAGCGAACGCCCCGCCGAGCGTGAACAGCACGACCGCCACCACGAAGGCCCAGAAGAAGCGTTCGCGGCCGTAGCCGAACGGATGCTCCGGCGTTGCGGCGTGCTTCGCCCGGGCGCCGCCGAGAAAGAGAAGGGCCTGGTTGCCGGTGTCGGCCAGCGAGTGGATCGCCTCGGCGAGCAGCGAGGCCGACCCGGTGATGGCGAAGCCGACGAACTTCGAGACCGCGATGCCCAGGTTCGCGAGGAAGGCGGCGATGATCGCCCGGCGGCTTCCCTCCTGCATCGGCTCACACTGGCACAATGCGGCCCATGTCTGGAGCTCTCGAAGGTCGTGTCGCGCTGGTCACCGGAGGCGGAAGGGGCATCGGTGCGGGCATCTCGCTCGCGCTCGCCGCGCAGGGTGCGTCGGTCGCAGTGAACTATCGGCGCGACGCCGATGCGGCGAAGGAGACCGTGGCCGCAATCGAGGCGCTCGGCGCGTCGGCGCGCGCGTATGGAGCTGCCGTCGAGGACTACGAGGCCTCGGCCGCGATGGTCGACGCGGCGGTCAACGATTTCGGCTTCGTCGACATCCTCGTGCACAACGCCGGCGTCGCATCCCGAGGTCGTTCGGTCGCCGACACCGAGGTCGACGAGCTCGAGCGGCTCGTGCGCGTCCATGCGTTGAGCGCCCACCAGCTCGCGCGCCGCGTGTTGCCGTCGATGCGCACACGGCCGCGCGGCGACATCGTGATGATCTCGTCGGTCGCCACGTCGCACTACGCCGCGAACGGTGCCCCTTACAACATGGGCAAGGCCGCGCTCGAGGCCCTCGCGTTCGGCCTCGCCAAGGAGGAGCGCGACAACGGCATCCACGTCAACGTCGTCGCGCCGGGTCTGGTCGAGACCGAGATGGGCCGTCGGCTCGTGAAGGCCGGCGGCGTCGAGGACATCCGCACGCTCGACGCGTACTCCGGCTTTGGCCGCGTCTGCCAGCCGGAGGACGTCGCCGCCGTCGTGGTCTTCGTCTGCAGCCCCGCCGCGGGCTACGTCACCGGCCAGCGCATCGAGGTCGACGGCGGCGGCCCCAAAGTCGGCCGCTGACCCCGACCGTTTGAGCGTCCGCCCGACTATGCGACGCTCTGGCGCTCACTCGCTGATTCGTGGAGTTCTCGGATCACCGAGACGAAGTACTCATCAGACATCGACTCGGTGAAGCTCGGTGCTGCCCAGCCGAGCGCGATGAGATCGTTCTTGCGCGCCCGGTCGTCTGTGAACGCAGCCAGGTTCTCGCCACCGTGGTACTTCCACGAGTCGAGCTCGATCGCGATCTTCAGATCTGGGTACGCGAGGTCGATTCGCACCTTCTTGCCTCGAAGGACCATGCGGTGTTGTTGCTTGGGCGGCGGAAGCCCGGCAGCAGTGAGCGCTCGAAGCGCCCGGGTCTCGAGGTCGCTGTCTCCAGGGTTGTAACCGGGGATCCGCGCGCCGAGCACCGCGTGCACCCTCGACATCGAACGACCCGGCGCGGGAAGCAGACGACCTGCGCATCGACGGAACTCTTCGAGGTCGACGAGCTTGCGTCGAATCGCGTCGTCGAGCACCCGGCCCAGCCGATCGGCCGTCATCCTGGAGGACACATCGATGAGAGCCCGCTCCGCCGTGACCGTCGGGATCCGGTGTCGAACGGTGAGGTCACTGTCGAACAGGGCACCAGAGCGCCGGCCGCGCACGCCGTCCAACCGAACAGCGGACGCCAGGTGCGAGACCAGCTCGAGGCGCTCGGGCTGCTCGAATCCCTTCAACGTCCAGAGGTGGGTCGCGGTGCCGTGAGTCGCCCAGCTGAACCTCCCACGGGCGAGGATGCTCGCGAGCACGGCCTGATGCCACGACTGCGGCGCGCCGGCGATCGCGTACACCGACGGGCGTATCTCGAACCACACTCCGTTTCGTAGAAGGACCTCTATCTGTCCGTCTGTCAGGCCGGCCGCGAGCGCCTGCATCCGCGTGATCAGGGCGTACTGGATCTGAGTGAGGCGGTTGATCCTCGGCGTAGACATGCATGAATGATCACGAGAGGGTGTGACATTCCGGGCGATTGAGCGCGAGCCCGACGCATCGTCGCTCTGGCGCTCAAACGATGGTTACTGGGGGACGGGGAGGGCGAGCCAGCGGTCGAACACGTCGCGGTCGCCGAGGATCTCGAGGGTCGGATCCTCCGGCGGGATGCGCCGCCACTGCATCAGCAACAGTGACGAGGCCGGGCCGCGCACCGCGACATCGCCCTTCGTGTGCCCCCGGGTGACGCGAGCGAGCCCGTCGTCGGTGCGCACGGTCCACTCGCCGGGCGTGTCGGTGCAGTGGAAGTGGACCGATCCGCCGATGTCGATCCCGTCGCGGCCGGCGAGGCGCAACCCGACGTGCACATCGAGCAGCTCGTCCATGCCGTCGGAAGCGAGCTCGGGATCGATCGGCGTCACCGCGCCGTGCGCGTCCTGGCCGTCCCAACGGTGGATCGCGGTCTCGATCGCCATGCGGCGAGGCCAGAACCGGCCGTCTTGGTGACCGTTCGAGAAGTTCCACACGTGCGCATCGGGATCGAGCACGGAGAGTGCCTGGGCGAGGGGCTCGACTCCTTCGTCGAACCACGGCAGCACCGTCTCATCCCGCGGCGGCCTCTCGAGCCGGTCGGCCACAGGCTCGGCGCCGGTGCGGCACGCCTCGGTCGCCCACCGGTGGATGCGCCCCATGTGGCCCACCAGCCGGTTGACGTCCCAGCCGGGACAGCTGGGCACCTCCACGTCGAGCGAGCCGCCGCGTGCAGTCGCGCTCAGCAGCGCCGCGTCCGCGCGGAGCGACGCCAAGTAGTCGATCGGCATGGCCCGACGGTATCGTCAAGGTCGATGACCTCGCCCTTCCAGACCGATGAGATCGTCCTCGACGACGTCATCACGCTCACCGAGAGGGCCCGCACGAAGCTCATCGAGCTGCGCGACGCCGAGCCCGAAGGTACGGCCCTCGGTCTTCGGCTTTCGATCAACGGCAGCCAGGGCATCGACTTCGTCTACGACCTCGAGTTCGTGCCGCTGGCCACGTTGCCGCTGAGCGAGCAGGTGCGCAACCACGACGGCCTGCGCGTGGTCATCCCGAACAACGACATCAACAACTTCGAGGGCGCGACGCTGGACTACGAGCACGACGGCCTCGTGCTGCGCAACCCGAACAAGCCCAAGCCCCTCGACCTCGGCAACCTCACGACCGAAGGTGCGATGGTCGACGGCGTGCAGGCCGCCCTCGCCGATGAGGTCAACCCTGCGCTCGCCGCGCACGGCGGGTTCGTCGAGCTCGTCGGCGTCGATGAGGACGATGGCACCGTGTACATGAAGATGGGTGGCGGCTGCCAGGGGTGCGCGATGAGCCGCATGACGATGATGCAGGGCGTGCAGGCGATGTTGAAGGAATCAGTCGACGGTGTCACTCGCGTGCAGGACGTGACCGACCACGGCGCCGGCGAGAACCCGTACTACTCGTAACAAGCTCGTAACGAGCACACAGGCACACACACAGGGGGAGCAATGCCCGGCATCGCGGCCTACGGCGCGTACGTGCCCTACTACCGGTTGCAGCGTGGCGCGATCGGCGCGGCACTCGGATCGGGAGGGGGCAAGGGCACACGCGCCGTTGCGTCCTTCGACGAGGACGCGACCTCGATGGCCGTGGAGGCTGCCCGCAAGGCGCTGAAGGGGGCTGGCGACCTGGCCCCGCAAGCCCTGGTCTTCGCGACCGCATCGCCTCCGTACGTCGACAAGACGAACGCCACCGCGATCCACGCCGCGCTCGGCATGCCGACGGCAACCGCCGCGTTCGACCTGATCGGTTCGACGAGATCAGCGGTTGCCGCGCATCGGATGGCGGCGACCTCGCCCGTGCCGATGCTCGCGGTGATGTCCGACGTCCGCACCGGGCTCCCCGGGGGCGCCGACGAGCGCGACGGTGGCGATGCCGCGGTGGCATTCCTCTACACGGGCCCGATGTTCGACAGCCGGGCGCTCGTCGAGGTCGTCGGCCGGGGCGCGGCGACCAACGAGTTCCTCGATCGGTGGCGGATCCCGGGTGAGGATGCGTCGCACGTCTGGGAGGAGCGCTTCGGCGAGCACGCGTACGTCCCGCTCGCGGAGATCGCGATCAACGACGCGTTGAAGTCCGCGGGCGTCACGCCGAGCGAGCTCGACCACGTCATCGTCACCGGGCTGCACTCCCGCGCCGTGAAGCGCGTCGCCGGGTCGATCGGCGCCCGCCCCGAGGCGATCGTCGACGACCTCACGAGCGTCATCGGCAACACCGGCACGGCGCACTACGGCCTGTTGCTCGCCGACGTGCTCGACCGGGCCGAGGCCGGGCAGGTGATCTTGGGAGTGAACCTGTCAGACGGTGCGGACGCCGTCGTCCTGCGCACGACCGAGGAGCTCGTCGCCTACCGCAGCCGTCGCGCCGGAACGGTTGCAGAGCAGATCGCCGCCGGCCGTGACGACCTCGGCTACCAGACCTACCTCACGTGGCGCGGCTTCCTGCAGCGTGAGCCACCGCGTCGCCCCGATCCCGAGCGTCCGGCCGCCCCGCCGTCGTTGCGCACCGAACCGTGGAAGTACGGGTTCGTCGGATCGAAGTGCACGTCGTGCGGCACCCGACACCTCCCGCCGGCTCGCGTGTGCGTGCGCTGCGGCGCCGTGGACCAGATGGAGCCCGAGCGGCTGGCCGACGTGCCCGCCACCATCGCCACCTACACCATCGACCGCCTGGCCTTCTCTTTGTCGCCCCCGGTGGTCGTCGGTGTGATCGACTTCGACGGTGGAGGTCGCTTCCAATGCGAGCTCACCGACGTCGACCCTGCCACTGTGAAGATCGGTGATCGGGTCGAGATGAGCTTCCGTCGACTGTTCACCGCCGACGGGGTGCACAATTACTTCTGGAAGGCAAAGCCCATCGCTCAAGGCGACACGGCAGGAGGCAACTGACATGGCATCACATGGCATTCGCGACAAGGTCGCCATCGTCGGCATGGGCTGCACGCCCTTCGGTGAGCACTGGGACAAGAGCGCGGAGGATCTCCTCGTCGACGCCGCGACCGAGGCGTTCACGACGTCGGGCATCAAGAAGGCCGACGTCGACGCGTACTGGCTCGGCACGATGGGCTCGGGCATCAGCGGCCTCACGCTGAGCCGTCCGCTCAAGATCGACTACAAGCCGGTCACTCGTCTCGAGAACATGTGCGCGACGGGCAGCGAGGCGTTCCGCAATGCCGCGTATGCCGTCGCCGCCGGAGCGATCGACATCGCGATGGCCATCGGCGTCGAGAAGCTGAAGGACTCGGGCTTCTCCGGTCTCACCGGCTCGGCCCCGCCGAACGACGGCACGCTGCCGACGATGACCGCTCCGGCGTCGTTCTCCCTGCTCGCTCCCGCGTACGCGAACAAGTACGGGGTCGACGAGGCCGAGATGAAGGACGTCCTCACCCGCATCGCGTGGAAGAACCACAAGAACGGCGCGCTCAACCCTCGTGCGCAGTTCAAGAAGGAAGTGGCGAAGGAAGTCATCTGCAACTCGCCGCTCGTCGCCGGCCCGCTCGGCATCTTCGACTGCTCGGGCGTGAGCGACGGATCGGCTGCTGCGCTGATCGTCCGTGCCGAAGACGCGCACAAGTACTGCGAGAACCCGATCTACGTGAAGGCGCTCTCCTTCGTCGCCGGTCCTGCGGCCGGGCCGATCGACCCGACCTACGACTACACGTCGTTCATCGAGGTCGTGCGCTCTGCCGCCGACGCCTACAAGCAGGCCGGCATCGAGAACCCGCGTGCCGAGCTGGCCATGGCCGAGGTGCACGACTGCTTCACGCCGACCGAGCTCGTGCTGATGGAGGACCTCGGGTTCGCCGAGCGGGGAATGGGATGGAAGGAAGTGCTCGCGGGCACGTTCGACCTCGACGGTGAGCTCGCGGTGAACCCCGACGGAGGCCTCAAGTCGTTCGGGCACCCGATCGGAGCGTCGGGTCTGCGCATGCTCTTCGAGTGCTGGCTGCAGCTGCGAGGCCAGGCCGGCCCGCGTCAGATCTCCAATGGCAAGACGAAGGCTCTCACCCACAACCTCGGCGGCGCGCCGGGCGCGTGCGTGAGCTTCGTGAGCGTCGTCGGCTCAGAGCTCGACTGACTCGCTCCCCGGTCGAGCGCGCTGCCGCGCTCCTCGACCTGACCATCGTTCGTCGTTTCTCAGGAGGCCTCTTCGGCGCGGTCCTCGTGCGACGTGGCGATGGCGCAGCGCTGGTCCTCAAGGCATCAGATGACTCGACTCTCGCGCCGGAGTGGGCGACTGGCGCAGCGACCGCCATGCGCATGCGCGCCAGCGGCTACCCGGCGCCGACCTACGTCGGGACCGGGACCGATGGCGACGTCTCCTGGTCGTTGCAGGAGATTCTCCCCGGCCGCGTGCCCGAGGTGCTCGACTTGCGGTACGCGCAGCAGCTGATCGGCCTCGTCCGCAAGCACAACGTCGACGCGGGCGCCGTTCGGGCGTGGAACGACTTGGCTCGTGAAGCGGCCGATCGCTGGTCCCGCGGGCTCGGGCCGCTGCCGCATGGCTTCGACGCGCAGCTGGGTGCCGTGCTCCGCGACACGGCCGATGTCGCGTTGAGCCAGACCACGGTGGTGCACGGTGACTTCCACCATCGCAACTGCCTCGTCACCGGTGACACCGTCACGGGGATCTTCGACTGGGACATCTCCGGCGCTGGCGACTGGCGCTTCGACCTCATCTGCCTCGCCTTTGGATGTGCAGTCGCGCCGAAGTCGTGCCATCGCGCCGCGGCCGAGGCCGTCGAAGCCGCGGCTCGTGACGAGTGCGAGGATGCGACGGCGGCGTTCCTGATGGCCTGCCAGTCCCTCAGGATCCTGTCGATGGTCCAGGCCGCCGCGACCTGCTGCTGTCGACCGCCTCAGCGAACGTCTCGAGTCCGCCCTCGTCGGTTGGTGGGGCTAGCTCAGCGCTGCCAGCGCGGCGTCGTGCAACACACCGTTCGTCGAGAGCGCGCTGCCTCCGTCTGCCCTCGCGACCCCTGAGAGGTCGGTGAAGCGGCCGCCGGCTTCCTCCACGATGATCTTCACCGCGGCGAGGTCCCAGAGGCTGACGACGGGCTCGGCCGCGAGATCGAACACGCCTTCAGCCACGAGCACGTGCATCCAGAAGTCGCCCACACCGCGGGTGCGCCACACACGGTGCGCGAGCGCGTCGAACTGTGGACCAGGCCGGTGTTTGCGCCACGAGTGGATGCTGGCATGGCCGAAGTGCGCGTCTTCGAGGCGATCGACCGCGGACACGTGCAACGGTCCGTCGGAACCGAAGGCCCCCGAGCCCTTGGCCGCCCACCAGCGCTTGCCGAGCGCGGGCGCCGATGCCACGCCGACGACGATCTCGCCGTCGTGCTCGAGCGCGATCAACGTCCCCCAGATCGGCAGGCCGCGCACAAACGACGCGGTGCCGTCGATCGGGTCGAGGATCCACCGAGACGGCGACGACGGATCGCCGATCAGGCCCTCCTCTTCACCGAGCACCGCGTGGTCCGGACGTTCACTCGCCAGCAGCGCGCGCATCGCTGCCTCCGAGGCGGTGTCGGCGTCGGTGACCTCCGAGTTGTCGGGCTTGTGGCGCACGTCGAGGTCGACCGCGCGAAAGCGGGGGAGCGTGATCGCGTCCGCCGCGTCTGCGAGTCGAAGGGCGAGTGCGAGCTCGCCCGTGAGATCAAGAGGCAAGGATCGTGCGCACCGTGGCAGCGATGCCAGGCCCGTCGAGCCCGAGGTCGGCGAGGATGCGGTCGGCCTTGCCGTGCGGGATGAACGCGGGCGGCGTGCCGAGCACTTCGACCCGCGGGATGTCGGGGCCGGTGCACTGCCGTGCGATCTCGTCGGCGGCGCGGGCGCCGGCACCGCCTTCGCGGATGCCGTCCTCGACGGTGACCACGAGGGGGTGGCGAGCGGCATCGGAGATCATCTCGGGGTCGAGCGGCTTCACGACCCGCATGTCCCACACCGTGCAGCGCACGCCCTCGGCTTCGAGCTCGCTCGCCGCCACCTCGGCCGCGGCGAGCAGCTTGCCCACGGCGAGGAAGCACACTTCGGGCACGCCCGGGCCTGAGGCCCGATGCGCCAGTCGCGCGTGCAACCCCTGGCCGACCTCGTCGTCGCCGACCTGGCGGGCCGCGCCGCGTGGATAGCGGATGACCGAAGGACCGTCGAGCTCGAGCGCGTCGTGCAACATCGTCGCGAGCTCTTGAGCAGACGACGGCGCGAACACGGTCATCCCGGGCACCTTCGTGAACAGCGCGAGATCCATCATCCCGTGATGTGATGGGCCGTCGTCGCCCGTGATGCCCGCGCGGTCGAGACAGAACACGATCGGCTGCTTGTGCAGCGCGGTGTCGTACATCACCTGATCCCAAGCCCGGTTCATGAACGTGGAGTAGATGGCGACGACTGGGCGCAACCCGCCCATCGCCATGCCGGTCGCCGCGGTGACTGCGTGCTGCTCGGCGATGCCGACGTCGAAGAAGCGATCGGGCCAACGCTCCTCGAACGGCAGGAGACCAGTCGGCCCCGGCATCGCCGCAGTGATCGCGACGACCTTCGGGTTGCTCTCGGCCTCCTTGATCATCGCCTCGGCGAACGCCTGCGTGTAGCCGACGGGCACCCAGCGGGGCGGGCCGACGACGGGGTCGAACACCGGCGCGTCGTGGAGGTGCTTCTCGTCGTCGTCCTCCGCGGGCGGGTAGCCCCGACCCTTCTCGGTGAGCACGTGCAGCACGATCGGGCCGTCGAACTCGGCCGCGTTGCGCAACGCCTTCTCGAGCGCTTCGACGTCATGGCCGTCGACCGGACCCATGTACCGCACGCCGAGTGGTTCGAAGAACGTCGCCGGCTCCCAGATCTCGCGGATCGCGGCCTTGAGGGCCTCCATGCCCTTGTCGCACGCGTGAGCCGACGAGCGGCACGCTCATCACGAGCGCCTCGAAGCTCTTCTGCCTCCGCATGTACACGGGGTTGAGCCGCACCTGCGTGAGGCTCTTCGAGAGGTTCGAAACCGTCGGCGCGTATGAGCGCCCGTTGTCGTTCAGCACGACGATCACGCCGCGGCCGCTGTGCCCGAGGTTGTTGAGTGCCTCGTAGGCCATGCCGCCGGTCATCGAGCCGTCGCCGATCACCGCGACGATCCGCCGACCGGCGCGCCGCGAGGCGACGTTCACATCGCCGGCCGCGACCGCGGCGTCGCGGGCAACGGCGAGGCCGTAGGCGTAGGAGAGGATCGTCGACGCGTGGCTGTTCTCGACGAAGTCGTGCTCGGATTCGGTGCGACACGGATAGCCCGACAGCCCACCCTGCTGGCGGAGCGTGGAGAACATCGCCTGGCGTCCGGTGACGAGCTTGTGGATGTAGGCCTGATGTCCGGTGTCCCACAAGATGGCGTCACGCGGGCTGTCGAAGACGCGATGCAAGGCGAGGGTCATCTCGACCGCGCCGAGGTTCGAGCCCAGGTGGCCGGCCGTCTCGGACACCGTCTGCACGATGAAGTCGCGGATCTCGCCGGCGAGGTCGTCGAGCTCGGTGTACGAGAGCCGGCGCAGATCTGCCGGCTGCTTGATGGTCTCCAGGATCATGGGCACCGCATCAGAAGCCTTCGGCGAGACGGACGTCCGAGCGTAGCCCTGCACATGCGAACGAGCGGATCGCCCCGTGGGCTCACGACGGGCCGCCGGGTATGGTCGCCGCTCGTGGGAGACCTCTTCGATCTGTCGGGCCATGTGGCCCTCGTGACCGGCGGAAACAGTGGCATCGGGCTCGGGATGGCCGAGGGCCTCGCCGCGCACGGCGCCGACGTCGCGATCTGGGGCACCAACGAGTCCAAGAACAGCGCTGCGGCCGAACAGCTCTCGCAGCACGGCACGAAGGTGCTGGCGCTCAAGTGCGACGTGGGCGACGAAGCGCAGGTCGAGGCGTCGTTCGCGGCGACGCTCGAGGCACTGGGGAAGGTCGACTCGTGCTTCGCGAACGCCGGCATCGGCGGCGGCGGCTTCAAGTTCATCGAGCTCCCGACCGAGGACTGGCACAAGGTGCTGCGCGTCAACCTCGACGGCGTCTTCTTCACGCTGCGCGCCGCGGTGCGTCACATGGTCGACCGCGGCGAAGGCGGCAGCATCGCGGTGACGACCTCCGGCTCCACGCTCATGGGCGCGCCACGCAACCAACCGTATGCGTCGTCCAAAGGAGCGGTCATCGCGCTCATGAAGGGCATCGCGGTCGAGCACGCTCGCGACGGCATCCGCGCCAACGCGATCCTTCCCGGATGGATCGAGACGCCGATGACCGCGCCCGCGTTCGGATGGGACAAGTTCGTCGACAAGGTGCTGCCGCGCGTGCCGCTGCGACGGTGGGGAACCGGCGACGACTTCGCCGGAGTCGCGGTGTACCTCGCGAGCGATGCGTCGAAGTACCACACCGGCGACGTGCTCGTGCTGGACGGCGGCTATGCCATCTTCTGACCCAGGGTCTTCTGACGCGAGCGCTTCCGAGGTCCCTCGGCCGGAATCGACCGACTTCCCCACGCTGCTGCGCTTCCAGGCCGAGCAGTGCGCGGTCAACGGCTCCCCCCTCTATGCCACCCTGCTCGCGGCAGCGGCCTCCGACGCGGACGATGGAGGCCCGTGCCTCGACGTGCTGCGTGGCCACGAGAAGGACCCGCTCGGCACCGCACTCGTGCTTCGGTTCGTCGGTGGCGTGCACCGCCTCGCACTCGAGGGTGACGCCCCTGAGCTCGCCGCGTTCTACCCGTCGGCCGGCGGCTCGCTCGAAGCCGGTGATCCTTGGCCGGCGTTTCGCTCGACCGTCGCGGCACACGTCGATCTGCTCCGCACCCGTCTCGCCGACGGCGTCCAGACGAACGAGGTCGGGCGGGCTGCCGCCCTCGCGCCGGCCTTCCTGACCGTCGCGATCGAGACTGGCCACCCGCTCCGAGTGCTCGAGGTCGGGGCGAGCGCGGGCCTCAACATGCGGTGGGACCAGTTCCACTACGAAGACGGCAGCGACAGCTGGGGCAGCGACGCGTCGCCGGTGCGTCTCGCGGACCGATGGGCGGGAATGCCGCGACCTTGGAGCGATGCTCCGTCGAGTGAGGGCCTCGTCGTCGAACGTGCCGGATGCGATCCGAAGCCGATCGATGCGATCGGGGAAGAAGGCCGCCAGAAGCTGCGCTCGTTCGTGTGGCCCGATCAGGTCGAGCGCCTGCGCATCCTCGATGCCGCGATCGAGGTCGCCCGGTCAGCCCCGGCCACGATCGATCAGCAGGAAGCCGCGCCCTGGCTCGGTCACAAGCTCGCGGAGCCGGCTGACGGAGCGGCAACGGTCGTGTACCACTCGATCGTCATGCAGTACATGAACAAGGCGAACCGCGCCGCGGTGGCCCAGGCCATCGCCGATGCCGGCAATCGAGCGACTCCCGATGCGCCCGTCGCGTGGCTGCGCATGGAGCCCGGATGGGTCGCGGGCCGCGCGAACGTGACGCTGACGACCTGGCCGGGGGGACGCGAACGCCTCATCGCGCTGTGTGGGTTCCACGGCACGCCTGTGGAGTGGAGCGGGCCGAACGGCCTCAGGCGTTAGCGGGCACCGACGCGTCGGCAGCCGCAGCGGGGTGCTTCGCCGCCCACCGGCGGTCGGTCCAGGAGGTGAACATCTTCGCTGCGCAGAACCCGAGCGTCAGCGTGAGGAAGCCGCCGATCGCGTCGAGGAAGTAGTGGTTGGCGGTGACGACGATGCAGTACACCGTCGCGATCGGGTACAGGACCAGCAACGCCCTCGACCAGCTCGCCTTCAGCTGCGGCCACATCACGAGCACACACCACATCGCCCACGCGCAGTGCAACGAGGGCATCGCGGCGTACTGGTTCGAGAGCTTGGACATCGCGCCCGAGTCGAACGACCAGAGCGTGCCGAACTTGTCGAGCGTGTCCACGAATCCGTAGAACCCGGGGAGCAGCCTGGGCGGCATCAGCGGGAAGGTGGCGAAGCCGATGAGCGCGAAGCCCGTGGTGAACGCCAGGGTGTTCCGCCAGAGGGGATAGCGCTTCGGGAACGACCGGAACATCCAGATCAGCGCGACCGCCGTGACCACGAAGTGGAAGCTGCCGTAGTACACGTTCCAGAAGACCATGAACCAGTGCCAGCCGAGCACCGCGCTCTGGATGGCCTGCTCGTGGAAGATGTGCAGGAGCTCCTCGATGCGGATGATGTGGCGCGCCTTGGCGAAGGCTTCGTCGTCGGACACCGAGGCTGAGCCGAACTGGTTGCGGATGAAGGAGTAGACCCCGTAGAAGGCGAGGACGTAGAGCACCTCGCGCCACCAGTAGAGGCGGCGCGGCGCGACGGCGAATGGCTCAGATGCGCGCTGCTCGTCGACGACCTGCGTCACCGGCTTCCCTTCGTCGCTCACACCGCCCCCAGACCCCTCTGCGACGGCGGAATTCGCTCAGCCTAAGGGCGCGAACTGCCGATCGGACTTCATCACGCGTCGCCGATACACAACCACGCGTTGCCCTAGGCTGCCACTGGCTTCCCCTGAGCACCGCGCTTCGCTCGCATAGGAGGACCTCGTGTCCCGCAAGCCGTTTCTCACCTTCGTGGCTCTTCCGGTCGCCTCTGTCTTCGCCGCGCTCGGCGTCACCGCGTGCGGCAACGGCACCGGCACCGGCGCCAGCCCCGACACCATCGTCGTCCAGGCCGCGGCGACGCCGCAGTTCCTGACCGAGTCCGCCGATCGCACCGCTGCCCTCGACAGCGGTCGGTACGAGCTGACGATCGACATCCCGGCCTCGAGCGACGTTCCCAAGGCGTTCTCGATCACGGGCTCCGGGGCGTTCGACCTCGCGAACAAGCGGTCGCAGATGAGCTTCGACCTCGGCGGCCTCATCGACGCGGCCTCGGCCAACGCCAGCTCCGACGACGGCCTTGCGCTCCTCGGCGACGGGAAGATCGAGGTCATCACCGACGGCGACGCGGTGTACCTCCACGCGGCGGTCTTCTCCGCGTTTCTCGGCGGCGACAACGCCAAGCCGTGGATCAAGCTCCCCGCCGACAAGGGCGGCGGCCAGGTCACCGATCAGCTGAGCAGCGGTCTTTCTGACGCCACCTCGCTTCTCGACCTGCTGCGCGACAACGGCGCGACGGTCACCGACGAGGGCCAGGCCGATGTGCAAGGCCAGTCCACCCACCACTTCAAGGCGACGATCAGCGTGGCTGCTGCCCTCGCGGCCGCTCCGGCGGAGAGCAAGGCGAAGGCACAGGCGTTCATCGACAAGCTCGGCGCCACGGCAGGCGATGCGCAGATCCCGGTCGATGTGTTCGTCGACGACCAGGGCTACGTCCGCCGCATGCAGATGACGTTCGACGGCGACCTCTACTCCTCGCTGGTCGGTGGTGACGCGGCGCCGCCGAGCGCAGGCGGCATGGCGTTCACGCTCGACTTCCTCGACCTCGGCAAGTCGGTCGACATCCAGCCCCCGCCCGCCGATCAGGTCGGCGACGCGAGCGGGCTCGCGAAGCTGTCCGAGAACATGCAGCCGCAGGGCGGCTGACCGCCACGACCTAGTCTCCCCGGCATGGGGGAACGCAGCGTCGACACGGGTTCGATCCATCTCGCCATCGTCGAGGAAGGTGTGGGCGGCCGTCCGCTCATGCTCGTCCACGGCTTCACGGGAGCGAAGGAAGACTTCTCCGACTTTTTGGTGCCGCTCGCCGAGCGCGGGCGGCACGTGGTCGCACCCGACCTCCGAGGGCACGGCGCGAGCGACAAGCCGGACGATGAGCGCGCGTACACGCTGCCGATCTTCGCGGGAGATCTCTTCGGCCTCGCCGACGCGTTGGGGTGGAACCACTTCACGCTGCTCGGTCACTCGATGGGCGGGATGATCGCCCAGCACATGCTGCTCGGGGCGCCCGACCGCATCGAAGCGCTCATCCTCATGGACACCGCGCATGGGCCGCTCGACGGTCTCGTCGACCCTGCCACCATCGGACGCGCGGTCGACTTCGTCCGCGCCAACGGCATCGAGGCCTGGAAGGCGGCGCAAGACGCGAACCCGGCGTTGCGCAGCCCCGCCGACGAGCGGGTGCGCGCCGCGCGTCCCGGCTACGCGGAGTTCGGCGACCGCAAGCTGCTTGCGAGCTCCCCGGCGATGGTCGCTTCCGTGCTCGGGCAGTTCGCGTCGGTCGCCGACCGGCTCGAGCGGCTCGCCGCACACACGACTCCGACGCTCGTGATCGTCGGCGAGCAGGATGTCCCCTTCGTCGGCCCATCCGAGCGCATGGCCGATGTGATGCCGGGCGCGAGCCTCGCGGTCATCGCCGACGGCGGGCACTCGCCGCAGTTCGAGGCGCCCGACGCGTGGTGGGCAGCGCTCTCAGGGTTCCTCGACCGAGTGCAGCAGGGAGCAGCGGCATGACCGACAGCGGGACACCTCACCACTCAGGCGACGCCGCGCTCGAGGTGCTGCGCGGCTACGGCGTCGACGTGATGTTCACACTCAACGGCGGTCACGTCTGGCCGCTCTACGACGCAGCGGTGAAGCAGGACGTGCGGATCGTCGATGTCCGCCACGAGCAGACGGCCACGTTCGCCGCCGAAGGGTGGGCCAAGCTCACCCGCAAGCCGGGCCTCGCCGTGCTCACCGCTGGCCCCGGGGTCACGAACGGCGTGAGCGCGATGACCACTGCCCACTTCAACGGCACGCCGCTCGTCGTGTTGGGAGGGCGTGCACCGCAGGCTCGGTGGGGTTCGGGATCGTTGCAGGAGCTCGATCACGTGCCGATCGTCGCGTCGATCACGAAGTCCGCCCGCACGGTGACGGCGCCGGGCGACACCGCGAAGGAGATCCAGCACGCGGTCACCACCGCGATGACCCCGCATCGCGGCCCGGTGTTCGTCGACTTCCCGATGGACGTGATCTTCGGCTCGGCGACGGCTCCCGACGCGAACGGCACCGTGCCGCGCGGTGTCGACCCCGACCCCGACGACGTCGCCGCGGCGGCCGCGGCGATCGCTGCCGCGGAGCGTCCGGCGATCATCGTGGGCAGCGACGTCTACTGGGAGGGTGCATGGCCGGCGCTCGCTCGCTTCGTCGAGACGATGCGCGTGCCGTGCTGGTTCAACGGCCTCGGGCGCGGCTGCCTCCCCGCCGACCACGAGCTCGCGTTCACCCGCACACGCTCGTTGCTGAAGTCCGACGCCGATCTCGTCGTCGTCATCGGCACCGCGCTCGACTTCCGCCTCGGGTTCGGACGGTTCGGCGACGCCCGCGTCGTGCACATCTGCGATGCGCCCGAGAGCCGGGCCGCGGCACGTGACCACCGCGGCCTCGCCCGCCGGCGACCTCACGACCATCCTCGACGGGATGACGGCATGGAGCGGCGGCGCGCGGGTCGACCACGAGCCCTGGATCGCACGTGTACGCGACGCGGAGACGAAGGCGGCGGCGACCGAACGCCTGCTGCTCGACGCGGGCGGCGACGCGATCAAGCCGACCCGCGTGTACGGCGAGCTGCAGCAAGCGCCTTGCCCGCAATGCGGTCGTGATCTGCGACGGCGGTGACTTCGTGTCCTACGCCGGCAAGTACGTCGAGGTCTACACGCCGGGTTGCTGGCTCGACACCGGCCCATACGGCTGTCTCGGCAACGGGCAGGGATACGCGATGGCCGCGCGCGTCGCCCGGCCGGACGCCCAGATCGTCGTGATGCTCGGCGACGGCGCCGCAGGGTTCTCGCTCATGGACGTCGACACGCTCGTGCGACACAACCTCCCGGTGGTGATGGTCGTCGGCAACAACGGGTGTTGGGGGCTCGAGAAGTATCCGATGCAGGCGATCTACGGCTACGACGTCGCGTGCGACCTGCAGCCTGAGACCCGCTACGACGAGATCGTGAAGGCCCTCGGTGGCGCGGGCGAGACGGTGCGCGCTCCCGACGAGGTGGGTCCCGCGCTCGACCGGGCGTTCGCGGCTGCGGTGCCCTATCTCGTCAACGTGATGACCGATCCCACCGACGTGTACCCGCGGTCTTCGAACCTCGGGTAGCGCCCTCTTGATGTGTTCGGTCTACGCAGCGACCCGTCGGAGTGACAGGTCGTTGCACGCCTCGCACACCTCGGGCGGGATGATGCCGACGCGCATCAGCAGCGCGAAGGCCTTGCATCCCAGGCAGTAGGCGAAGACCGACTCGAGTGTTGCGGCGATCGTGATCGCGGCGACGAGCACGAGCGCCACCGTCGTGTTGTCGAACGCGGTCCAAGAGATGAGCGCGCTCACCGACAGCACCGCACCGATGCCCTGCGCAAAGCGCTTCGGCGGGCCGGGGACGAGCTTGGGCTCGATCCGCAATCGAGGCGTGACGACCTTGGTGACGAGGAGGCCGAGCGGGCTGAACCTCGGCCCCGCGGCGAGCCGGGCGACGAAGCCGTAGGCGAGCGGCACGAGCACCCAGTGCTGGCCGCCGAGGACCGCAATCGTCATCAGAACGACACCTGCTGCGACCAGGCGCGCCGACACTTCGTTCACCGGGTTCGGGAAGCGCAGGAGCTCGGGCATGCTCACAAGCGGAGGGTACCGCCGAAATCCCGACTCATCTACTCGGGATTCAGGATGAGCCGCCTATTCGGCGGCCGAGTCGATGAGCCGCCTATTCGGCGGCCGAGTCGATGAGCCGCCTATTCGGCGGCTTTGTCCAAGAAGCGCTCGACGTTCACCACGACCCGGGTGACCTTGCCTGCGGCGATCAGACCGCGCCCATCAGAGACGGACACCGTGAAGGTGAGCCGTCGCCCTTCGACCTTCTCGAGCGTCGCCTCGGCCTTGGCCTTGCCTCCGACCGCGGTCGGCGCAAGGTGGTCGAGCTGCACACGCATGCCGACCGAGGTCTCGCCCGAGCGGAGGTGGCCGACGATCGCCGCGCACGCTGCTTCCTCGCACAGCGCCACGACTCGCGGAGTGGCGAGCACTGGCACGTCGCCCGAACCCATCGCGCATGCCGTGTCGGCATCGCCGACGACGAGATCAGCCTCGCCCCACAGGCCGGGTTCCAACGTCACCGTAGGTACGATACGGCGTCGTTCGCGGCGGCGTTCCAGCCAAGCGATCCGCATGTCGAAACGGTTACGACGCCAACCAGGGGGCTCGTGTGATCGAGGAAGCCGTCCTTCAGAAGGTGCTCGGTGCCGCGCTGCGTCATGGCGGCGACTTCGCCGAGGTGTTCGCCGAAGACCGCCGAGCGTCGAGTGCAGCACTCGACGATGGCAAGGTCGAGGAGCTGAGCTCCGGACGCGACCGCGGCGCAGGCATTCGCGTCGTCGTCGGCGAGACGACGGGGTACGCCCACACGTCCGATCTCTCCGAAGGCGGATTGCTCGCCGCGGCCGAGGCTGCCAGCGCGGCGGCACGCGGCAGCGAGGGCCGTGCCCGGGTCGTCGACCTCACGCGTCAGCACGTGCGCCGGCCGAACGAGGTCATCACCCCGCCCGAGTCTGTCGCCAAGGCCGTCAAGGTCGCGCTGTTGAAGCGGGCCGACGCCGCGGCGCCGCGCGGAGGGCGCGTCGATCGTGCAGGTCTCGGCCGCGTACGGGGACAGCCGGCGCCGCATCCTCGTCGCCAACTCCGACGGGCTGCTCGCCGAGGACGATCAGGTGAAGACGCTGTTCCGCATCAACGCCGTCGCGAGCGGCGACACAGGCATGCAGACCGGGTACGAGTCGGTGGGGCACCCGATCGGCTTCGAGCTGTTCGATCGCTACGACGTCGAGGAGCTCGCCCGCACCGCGGCGCAGCGCGCGCTGCTGAAGCTGCGCGCTCGGCCGGCGCCGTCCGGGCGACTTCCCGTGGTGATCAAGAGCGGCGGCGGAGGTGTGCTCTTCCACGAAGCGTGCGGTCATGGCCTCGAGGCCGATCTCGTCGCGAAGTCGGCGTCGGTGTTCCGTGGCAAGGCGGGCGAGCTCGTGGCCTCACCCCTCGTCACCCTCGTGGACGACGGCACGATGGGCGGCGAGTGGGGTGCGATCGGCATCGACGACGAAGGGCACGCATCGCAGCGCAACGTGCTCATCGAAGACGGCGTGCTCACCGACTACATGTGGGACTTCCTGCGGGCGCGCAAGGAGGGACGCCAGTCGTCGGGCAACGGCCGCCGGCAGAGCTACCACCACCTTCCGATGGTGCGGATGACGAACACGTTCGTGCTCAACGGCGCCGAGGATCCCGCCGAGATCATCCGCCAGACCGATCACGGCGTGTACGTCGCGAACCTCGGCGGCGGTCAGGTGAACACCGCGACCGGCGACTTCGTCTTCGGGATGACCGAGGCGTACATGATCGAAGGCGGACAGCTCACCGACCCGATCCGCGAAGGCAACCTCATCGGGAACGGACCCGACGTGCTGCGCAACATCGACGTGCTCGGCAACGACTTCGCGATGGGCAGCCCCGGCACGTGTGGCAAGGACGGCCAAGGCGTCCCCGTGGGCGACGGACAGCCGACGTTGCGGGTCACTGGCCTGACCATCGGCGGCACGGCGGCATGACCCCCGCCGGTTCTCTTGGTGCAAGTGCAGCGCAGAGAGGCAGATTCACCAAGAAAACGAGCGGGGGGTGCGAGGGATGAGCGAGCTGCTCGACGTCGCTCGTCGCGTGGCCGAGCAAGCCAAGCCGGGGGAGCAGATCGAGGCGTACGTCGCGCGCTCCACTCGGGTCGCGGTGCGCGCCTACCAGGGAGAGGTCGAGGCGCTCACTTCGGCCGAGTCGTCGGGCATCGGCGTGCGGGTGATCGTCGACAAGCGGGTCGGCTTCGCCCACGCGGGCACCCTCGACGAGGGCGCGATCACCGAAGCCCTCGCTGATGCCCGGGACAACGCACAGTTCGGCGAGATCGACGAGTGGAACGGGCTCGCGGTGCCCGACGGTGTCGAGGCGCCCGAGCTCGACCTCTATCGATCCGAGCTGGCGAGCTTCCCCACCGAGCGCAAGGTCGAGCTCGCGCTCGAGCTCGAGCGAGCCACGTTGCGCGGTGACTCCCGCATCACCGGTGTCCGCACCGCCTCGTATGGCGACGGCTCAGGTGAAGCCGCCATCGCGACGAGCACCGGGATCGCGGTGGCCTCGAGAGCCACATCGTGCTGGCTGACCGTGCATGCACTCGCCTCACAAGACGGCGAGGTGCAGTGGGGCTACGGCATCGACGTCGGACGCGCCCAAGACGAGCTCGACATCGAGGAGACGGCCGCCGACGCCGTCGAGCGCGCGACGCGGATGCTCGGCGCGAAGCAGCCAAAGTCGCAGCGGCTGACCGTGGTGCTCGACCCTCGGGTCTCCGCGTCGTTCCTGTCGATCATCGGGGGCACGCTCACCGGTGAGCGGGTGTTGAAGGGCAGGTCGCCGTTCGCCGATCGCATGGGCGACACGATCGTGGCGCCGATCCTCACGCTCGTCGACGACGCGACCAATCCCGAGTCGCTGGGCGCGGACTCCCATGATGGCGAGGGCCTCGCCACGCGCCCCAACACGCTCATCGACGGCGGCATGCTTCGCACGTTCCTGCACAACAGCTACACCGCGCGTCGGGCCTCGACGGTGTCGACGGGTTCGGCGGTGCGGGGTTACTCGTCACGACCGGGCGTCGGCTGCCTCGCGCTGATCCCGAAGCCGGGCACGAAGTCGGTCGAGGACCTGTACGCGGAGATCGGCGACGGACTCCTCGTGCAGGACGTGACCGGGCTGCACTCGGGAGTCAACGCCGTCAGTGGAGACTTCTCGGTCGGTGCCGAAGGCATGATGATCCGCAACGGGGTGCTCGCCGAACCGGTGCGGGAGATGACGATCGCATCGACGCTGCAGCGCATGCTGCTCGACATCGTCGCGGTAGGTGGCGACCTCGAGTGGCTTCCCGGCGGCGATGCAGGTGTGAGCCTCGCCATCGGCGACGTCTCGCTGAGCGGCTCGTAGCGATGCCCCTGCCCGACGCCGTCGCGGTCGAGCGTCATCCTCACCTCGCCGCACCGATCCGCCCCGGATGGGTGCGTGTCGACATGCACTCGCACACGATGTGGTCGGGCGATTGCACGACGACGCCCGAGGAGGTCGAGGAGGCCGTCGTCGCCTCGGGCATCGACGTGCTGTGCGTCACCGACCACAACGCGATCCGCGGCGCGATCGAGCTCTCGGCGACCTTGTCGTGTCGGGTCATCGTGGGGGAGGAGCTGCGCACGCACGCAGGCGAAGTCATCGGCCTCTTCCTGACCGAACGGGTGCCCTTCGGAGTGAGTGCGCACGAAGCGGCGTCGCGCATCCGAGCCCAAGGTGGCCTCGTCTACATCCCGCATCCCTTCGACCCGGTGCGCCACAACCTCCGCGAGGCAGAGCTGCGCGAGCTCGCGGCCGATGACCTGATCGATGCGATCGAGGCGCTCAACGCGAAGACGTCGTTGTCGCATCTGAACGATCAGGCCGCGGCAGTCGCCCGTGAGCTCGAGCTGCCGGCGGGCGCCGGCAGCGACGCGCACGTGCCCGAGGCGCTCGGCGCCGCGTATGTCGAGGTGCCCGACTTCGACGGGCCGCAGTCGTTCCTCGACGCGTTGCACGAGGGGGTGGTCGTCGGCCACCACTTCGATCGTGCCCGTCCGTGGCGACCGCGGATCGTGCCGTCGACCTCGATCGACTGACGGTCAGCCGCCGCCCGTCAGCACGACGGTGACTGCAGCCGTGGCCAAGGCGAACGCGACGCGCTCGCCATCGCCTTGCGGCATCGACACCGTGACGGCCGCGTTCGCGGACGTCGACCACGACTGCCAGCGGAGCCACGACGATCGTCGGCGCGCCCTCGATCGTGTCCGGATCGAACGTCGCCAGCACCTCGACGTGATCGCCGATCGTCAACCTCAATGTGTCGGGGTCGAGGGGGACCGCGATGCCGACGTCGCCAGGGGGGATCTGCGCCGCGACGGCGCTCACGCCCACGGCCGCGACGCGGTCGGCCACGATCGGCTCGCCTTCGATGATCGGTGCCGACGCGATTTGGCCAACCGGAGCGGCGTCGAGGGCGCGAGCGGGTACGACGGCAACCGGTCGCTCCTCCTGTCGCGTGTCGCCAGCGTCGATCATGGTGCCCGCCGGGATGTCGCGCGTGGCGACGACGACGGCCCGTGTCGTGCCGTAGCCGGCGCGGGCCTCGCACGCTCCCGCGACTGCGCTGCTCACGACGAGCCCGGTGACGAGCGCAAGCGCGCCGGTGAGCGACCAGTAGACGAGCGGCCGGCGCCGTATGCGGAGCCGAGACATGCGTCCTCCTCAGATCTGAAATGCGATCAGGGGAAGAGCACAGGGAAGCTGACGCGCAGCCTAGGGGAGGTGCGGGATCGCCTCGAAAAGCAGGGCGCGCACGCGCTCGAGGTTGCCCTCGAAGAACGAGAACACCATCTCTTGGGTGACGGGCTCGATGCCCTCGACGCCCTCGAGACCCGCGTCGTAGTCCGTGATCAACGCGACGGCGGCATAGGGGATCGCAAGCTCGGCCGCGAGCACCGCTTCCGGATAGCCAGTCATGTTGATCACCTGCCAGCCCATCGAGCTGAACCATCTCGACTCGGCTCGCGTGGAGAAGCGAGGCCCTTGCACCACGACCATGGTGCCGCCGTCGTGCACCGAGATGTGCAGGCGCCGAGCGGCGTCGACCAGCACGCCACGCACCTCGGGGTCGTAGGGGTCGGCGAACGCGACGTGGTGCACGTCGGGTCCGTCGAAGTACGTGTCGGCTCGCCCCGACGTGCGATCGACGAGCTGATCGATCACGACGAGCTCACCGGGATGGATGTGACCTTGCAGCGAGCCCGCCGCGCACGGCGCGACGATCGAACGCACGCCGAGCTCGTGCATCGCCCACACGTTCGCTCGATACGGCACGCGGTGAGGCGGCAGCTCGTGGCGACGACCGTGGCGGGGAAGGAACGCGACCCGTCGGCCCTCGACGTCGCCGATCGTGATCGCAGCCGACGGTGGGCCGTGGGGAGTGTCGAGCGTGACCGTCTCGACGTCGTCGAGGAAGGAGTAGAAGCCCGACCCGCCGAACACGCCGACGTCGGCCGCGGGCATCGGTCAGTCGCTGGAGCGCGAAGAGCTCGACGGACTGGTCGACGGTGTCTTCGAGGGCGATGCCGTCGAGGGGGATGCCGTCGAGGGCGATGCCGTGGACCCGCCCGAGCCGCCTTCCCCGTGCGAGTGCGAATGTCCGCCGTCGCCGTGGGAGTGCCCGTGCCCCCCGTCGCTGTGAGAGTCGCCCGAGCTCGAGCCGCTCGAGCCGCTCGAGCCGGAGTCACCGTTGCTCGACGAGCCCTTCTTGCCGCTCGATCGATTGTCGGTCTTGTAGAAGCCGTTGCCCTTGAACGTGATGCCGATGGAGCCGAACACCTTGCGCAGGGGACCCGAGCAGTCGGGGCACACCGTCAGCGACGGCTCGTCGAAGGACTGCACGACTTCGAGCTCGCGGCCACAGCCCTTGCAGCGGTACTGATAGGTCGGCATTTTCGGGCTCTCCGTGGTCTTTCCCGTGTTTCGAGGCGCTTAGCAGTCGACAGGTGCGAGTGCTAAGGCTACCGCCTCTATCGTGACCGCGATGGTGCGCAAGGCGGTGATCCCGGCGGCGGGGCTCGGCACTCGGTTCCTGCCGGCCACGAAGGCTCAGCCCAAGGAGATGCTGCCGCTCGTCGACAAGCCGGCGATCCAGTACGTGGTCGAGGAGGCCGTTCGGGCCGGCATCCGAGACATCTTGATCATCACCGGCCGGGGCAAGCGCTCGCTCGAAGACCACTTCGACCGGTCGTTCGAGCTCGAGTTCTACCTGGAGCAGGCGGGGCGCGAGACCGAGCAGGCCGAGATGCGTGCCATCGCCGAGCTCGCCGAGATCCACTACGTGCGCCAGGGGGAGCCCCGAGGGCTCGGCCACGCGGTCGGTGTCGCTCGGGACCACGTCGGTGACGAGCCCTTCGCGGTCCTCCTCGGAGACGACCTGATGGCCGAGAGCTCGCACGTCCTCTCCGACATGGTCGCAGCGAGCGATCGCGTCGGCGGGTCCGTGATCGCGCTGAAGGAGTTCCCCCGGGAGGAGATCTCCGCCTACGGATGCGTGGCCCTCGACCCGGACTCATCCGATGAGCAGCTCCTGCGCATCAGCGGCCTCGTCGAGAAGCCGCGCCCGGAAGAGGCGCCCTCGAACTTCGCCATCATGGGCCGATACGTGCTCACGCCCGAGATCTTCGAGTGCATCGATCGCGTCGCACCGGGAAGGGGCGGCGAGATCCAGCTCACGGACGCGATGGGCCTGTTGCTCGAGCGCGAGGCCCTGTGGGGTCTGCCCTTCACGGATGGTCGGTACGACACGGGCAACAAGCTCGACTGGTTGCGGGCGACCGTCGAGCTGGCGCTGCAGCGCGAAGACCTCGGGCCTGGGTTCCGCAAGTACCTGGTCGAGCTCTGCAAGCGCGAAGGCCTCGTATGATCTCGGCCGACGAGGCGCGGGCGTTCGTCCTGGTGTCATGCGTGCGGGTTCACCCGAAGGCGCTGCCGCTCACCGACGTGCTGGGCTGCGCGACGTCGGTGCCGCTCGACGCTCCGGAGGACGTGCCGCCCTTCCAGAACACGGCGATGGACGGCTACGCGGTGCGGGCCGTCGACACCGCGGGTGCCTCAGCCTCGACGCCGGTGCGCCTCGACGTCGCCGGCGTGCTCGCGGCGGGCGCGGCCCCGACGATCGAGGTGCTGCCCGGCTCGGCAGTGCGCATCATGACGGGCGCGGCGATGCCCCCTGGTGCCGACGCGATCGTGATGGTCGAGGAGACCGAGGCCTACGAGGACGGCTCGGTGCAGATCCGCGTCGAGGTGGCTCCGGGCGACGCGGTGCGAGCGGCGGGCAGCGATGTCCGCGCCGGTGACCGCGTGTTCGAGACGCAGACGGTGATCCGGCCCGCGCACCTCGGCGTGCTCGCGTCGCTCGGCTACGCACGGGTGCCGGTGTACCCGCGCATCCGAGTGGGGGTCATCTCCACCGGCGACGAGCTCGTCGAGGGTGGTCGACCGCTCGCACCGGGCCAGATCCGAGAATCGAACCGCGAGATGCTCCTCGCGCTCGTCGAGCAGGCAAACGCCAGGCCCGTCGACCTCGGCCTCGTCCGCGACGACAAGGACGAGATCGCGGAGGTGTTCCTGCGCGGCGCAACCGAATGTGACGCGGTGATCTCGTCGGGGGGCGTGAGCATGGGCGAATTCGACTTCGTGAAGGTCGTCCTCGACGAGATCGGCACGATGCGGTGGATGCAGATCGCGATCAAGCCGGCGAAGCCGTTCGCGTTCGGATTGATCGGAGAACGTCGCACTCCCGTCTTCGGGCTGCCCGGCAACCCCGTGTCGTCGCTCGTGTCGTTCGAGCTGTTCGCCCGACCCGCGCTTCGCCAGATGATGGGTCACCCGCACATCGACCGGCCTCGGTTGGTCGCCGTCGCCGACGCCGACCTGCGCCGTCAGCCGGACGGAAAGACCCACTACCAGCGAGTCACCGGCCGGTTCGAGGCCGATGGTCGCTACCACGTCGCATCGGTCGGCGCGCAGGGATCGCATCAGCTCGCGGCGACCGCGAACGCTGACGCGATCGTCGTGCTCCCCGACGGCGTCGGCGTGGCTCGAGGCGCTGATGTCGACGCCTTGTTGCTGATCTGAACGTTGCGCCTAGCCTGAGGCAGTGACCGCCGATCTCGTTGACCCTTACGGACGCACTGTCCGCGACCTGCGCATCTCGGTCACCGATCGGTGCAACTTCCGCTGCTCGTACTGCATGCCGGCTGAGGGCATGCAGTGGTTGCCTCGCAGTGAGCTCCTCACCTTCGAGGAGATCGAGCGCATCGCCCGGGTGTTCGTCGAGCGCTTCGGCGTCGACGGGGTGCGACTGACCGGCGGGGAGCCCACGGTCCGGGCCCACCTGCCGCTCCTGGTCTCCAAGCTCGCGGCACTTCCCATCGACCTGTCGATGACGACGAATGGCGCCACCTTCCGGCTGCTCGCCGAAGACCTGCGGGCCGCCGGGCTCGCACGGGTGAACATCTCTCTCGACTCGCTGCAGCGTGAGCGCTTCCTCGCTGTCACGCGGCGTGACGAGCTCGAGCGGGTGCTCGACGGCATCTCGGCCGCGAAGGAGGCTGGGTTCGATCCTGTGAAGGTGAACGTCGTGCTCGAGCGCGGCATGAACGACGACGAGATCGTCGACTTCGCGACTTGGGGTCGAGAGCAGCAGGTCGCAGTGCGCTTCATCGAGTTCATGCCCCTCGACGCCTCCGGGGAGTGGTCCCTCGACAAGGTCGTCTCGCAGGACCAGATCCTCGCCGCGATCTCGGCCGTGTACCCGTTGCAGCAAGCGCCGGCGAGAGGTGCGGCTCCGGCCGATCGATGGCTGTATGCCGACGGTCGAGGCGACGTCGGCGTGATCCCGAGCGTGACCAAGGCGTTCTGCGGCGACTGCGACCGTGTGCGACTCACCGCCGAGGGCCAGCTGCGCACCTGCCTGTTCGAGACCCGCGAGTTCGACCTGCGCGCCATCGTCCGCAGCGGCGGCAGCGACGACGACCTCGCCGCCGAGATCGTGCGCGCCGTGGGCACCAAGTGGGCGGGCCACGCGATCGGTCAGGTGACGTTCCTCCGCCCCAACCGCAGCATGAGCCAGATCGGCGGCTAGGGGCTCGGTCCGGTCACACCGCGGCCACTGACTTAGACTCGCGGCCATGGCCCGCGAGCTCACGCATCTCGATCCGCTCGGCAGGGCCCGAATGGTCGACGTCACCCCCAAGGACCCGACCCATCGCCGCGCCGTGGCCCGGTGCAAGGTGTTCATGCAGCCCGAGACGACCGTGCTCGTCGCCAACCGTGAAGTCACCAAAGGCGATGTCCTCGCGGTGGCCAGGGTGGCCGGCATCCAGGCCGCGAAGCGCACCTCTGACGTCATTCCCTTGTGCCATCCGGTGCTCGTGGGGTCGGTCTCGGTGAACTTCGAGATCGGCGACGACCACATCCAAGTCGAGTCTCAGGTCGACACGATCGACCGCACGGGAGTCGAGATGGAGGCGCTGCACGCCTGTGCCGTGGCGGCGCTGACCATCTACGACATGTGCAAGTCCGCCGATCGGTCGATGGTGGTCGGCGAGCTGGCGCTATGGGAGAAGACGGGCGGCCGCTCGGGCACGTATCGCCGGGCCCCCACCGTCGACGAGTGACGCTCCCGTCAAAAGGTTAGTCAGATTCCCGTCAGATCGCTTGGTCTCGGCTCTCGGCCGTAGTAGACACACAGGGACCCAGGGGGGCTAGGCGGCCTGGGACGGACGCTTCCGACGTCCTGTCGTTCGCCCGGCCCTGCACCCAAACCGATGCGACCATCCACCGCGCGCAGCGCGGTCGGCGGTACGGTCGCCGAGACTCAAAGGCAGGCCTGGAGCGTGACACTCTTGGTTCTGGTCATCCTGGCGGTGATGTGGGCTGCGGTTCTGTTGCCTCCTTGGCTTCGGGGCCGCACCTCGGACCGTCCTTCCGACTCCATCCACTCCTTCCGCCGGCAGCTCTCCGTTCTCGAGCGAGCCACGCCAGGAGCTCCCGGCCAGCAGAGGCCGGAGTCACTGATGACCCTGTCCGAGGCTCAGCGCCGCCGCCGCCTGATCATCGGGCTGCTCGGCCTGCTCGCCGGTGTGACGCTGCTCGGGGCATTCACCTCGTCGGGCGCTGCCCGCATGGGCCTCTTCGCCTTGAACCTCGTCCTCGACGTGGCGCTCGTCGGGTACCTGCTGTTGCTGGCCCAGGCTCGCGGTGTGGCCGCCGAGCGCGAGATGAAGGTGCGCTACCTGAGCACTGCTCCCGCGCCGGGCTCACAGCTCGCGCAGTCCGAGCGCGTCGACTACTTCGAACACGCCCGCTGACCCTCTGTCCACCGATCTTCACGAGCGGAGGGCTCGGAGCGCCCGGCTAACGTGAGGCGCCCACCGCGGGGGTGTAGCTCAGTTGGTAGAGCGCAGCGTTCGCAATGCTGAGGCCGAGGGTTCGAATCCCTTCACCTCCACCACGGTTGTCCTGTGAACCCGCCGTGCCGCTCCGTCGTATGACCTCGGAGTGCACCGAAGGGAGCCGTCATGAAGCTGCGTGTGCTACTGGTTCCTGCGCTCGCGGGAATGTTCCTGCTCGGCGCATGCGGTGACGACACTCCGGGATCGGCGGGGCCGGACAACGGAAGAGGGAATGCCTACGGGGCTCCCGTCGAGCCGACCTCCGCGCCCGGCACCGCTGCCGCGGCAAGCGGCGCCGCAAGCGACTCGGGCACCGTGGTGGCGAAGGACATCAAGTACAACCCCACCAAGATCACGGTGAAGGTCGGCGACACAGTGACGTTCAAGAACGATGACAGCTTCGCTCACACGTTCACCGCGACCGACGGCCAGTTCGACTCGAACAACGTCGACGGCGGCGGCAGCTTTCAGTACGTGACGACCGAGGCCGGCACGATCGAGTTCCACTGCAAGATCCACTCGAACATGAAGGGCACGATCACAGTCGAGGCGGCCTGAGGTCGCCCTTCACGACCTTGCCCAGCGCGTTGCGGGGAAGGGCGTCGAGGAATCGCACGTGGCGGGGCCGCTTGTACTTCGCGAGCCTCGCCGTGCACCACTCGAGGATGTCGGCCTCGCTGACCGAGCCTCTCGCCACCACGTAGGCGACGACCGTCTCGCCCCACTCGTCTGACGGCTCGCCGGCCACCGCCGCCTCGGCGACCGCGGGATGCTCCGCGATCAGCTCTTCGATCTCGCGGGGATAGACGTTGAACCCACCCGTGATGATGAGGTCCTTCGACCGCCCGACGATGCTCAGGTAGCCGTCGGCGTCGAACTCGCCGATGTCGCCCGTGAGGAACCAGCCATCACGGAACGCATCGCCGGTCGCGTCGGGACGCTCCCAGTACGACCGAAGCACGTTCGGTCCCCGCACGCAGATCTCGTCGTTGTCGCCCAGCCTCGCCTCGACACCGGGCAGTGGGATGCCGACGGAGCCGGGGCGGCGATCGCCGTCGTACGGGTTCGACGTGTTCATGAAGGTCTCGGTCATGCCGTAGCGCTCGATGACTCGCTGACCGCCGCGGTCCGCAAGTGCACGCCACACGTCCGTGGCGAGCGGGGCGGAGCCAGAGACGCAGAGCCGCAGCGAGCCGAGCTCGTCGACGCGAGGACTCGCCACCATGCGCACGTACATGGTCGGCACGCCGAAGAAGAGGGTCGCCCTCTCGGCCGCGGCGAGGTCGAGCACGCCTTCAGGGCTGAACGGCGCGACCGCCATGCTCGCTCCCGCCAGCAACGTGCCGTGCACACCCACACCGAGCCCGTGCATGTGGAAGAGCGGCAGCGTGAGCACGAGCCGATCGTCGGGCACCCACCGCCACGCGACGCGCACTCCCTGCGCGCTCGCGAGCGCGTTGCCGTGGCTGAGGATCGCCCCCTTCGGACGACCCGTCGTGCCCGAGGTGAACATCAGCAGCGCCGGGTCGTCGGCGCGGCACTGATCGAGAGCGGCGACGCGGGCCGAGGCGCCTTCGAGCGACGGCGGACGCGTCGGCACGTCGGGGAGTCGGGCGGGATCGTCGAGTACCGCGAGCTTCGGGCGCGCTTCACGCCAGACGTTGCCGAGCTCGTGCGGGCCGAACGCGGTGTTCACCGGCACGACGATCGCTCCGAGTCGCAGCGCACCGATGTGCGCGAGCACGAGGTCTGCTGATGGCGGGCAGCTCATGAGCACGCGATCACCGGGCTCGACGCCCGCACCCGCGAGCCGTGCAGCGGCCTCGGCGCTGCGCGCTTCGACTTCGGCCGCGGTCATCCAAGGCGTGCCGGCGTCGCGGAGCACTGGCGCGTCCGGAGCGGCCGCCCACCGCGCGGACCACGCCCGCGGCAGGGACTCCTCGGTGATCAGGCCCGCGGGCTCACCCTCGAACCCGTGGACTCGCCACGCGGCGGTGTCGCTGAGAGGTCCGCGTCGCACCAGGTCAGCCGATCGCCCGGGTCAGCTGAAGTCGGCCTGGATGGTCTGCAGCGCGAGGGCGGCGACCCGGTTCGCCCCGGCGAGCGACAGGTGTACCCCGTCCTGCGCCCTCATCAGCACCTGCTTGCCGCTCGCATCCGGTAGGTACGCGGAGAACGCGCCATCGGGCCCCGCGAACATCGTGCGGATGTGGATGAACGTCACGCCCGGATGCTTCTCGGCTTCCTCGCGATAGATGCCCTCGAGGATGATCTGCTTCTGGTCGAAGTCACCCGCACGCATCACCGGTTGCCCGACCCAGTAGATGTGGCGCGTGCCGCCCTGCGTGAGGAAGCCCATCACCGCGTCGACGCGACGTCGATACTCCGCCTGCCACTCGGGAGTGCTCACGTCGTAGACCTTGCCGTCGAGCTTCATCTTCTGCGCGTCGTTCGCGCCGAACATCACGACCATCACTTCGGGGTTCTGCTGGTTCACGACGTCAATGAGGTGCGTCGGCCAGTCGAAGTAGTCGGGCCGGGTCAGCCCGGTGGAGATGCGAGCGTCGACTGTCGGGGTGATCACGCCGGTCTCGCCAGCGATGCGCGAGCGATTGGCCGACCTCGGCGGCCATCGAGTCTCCTCCGACCCAGAGCGTCAACGGCTTCGCTGCGGTCGGGGTGCGCAACGGGGTCACGGTCGCCGGCGCGGGCACGGTGGTCGCGGCGGATGTCGGCGCGGCATCGGTCGCCACCGCGCTGCCAGAGCCCGCGCTCGTCGAGCGCGCCGGCCACTGACGACGCCGTCGGCACGGTGCTCGTGGTGAGGGCGTCGAAGGAATCCGCGGAGCCCGAGTTGCGACCTCGCGCGTCGTCGACGGCTTGGCCCGGCTTGGCGAGGCCTGTCCATCGGCTGACGGTGTGGAGCGGCTTGGCGAGGCCGACGGCGACCGTGCGCTGCCATCCGTACGGCTGTCGCTCGGCCATGTCGAGCAGCGTGCGGGAGTTCAGGAACGCCGCGCCGATGAACGCGATCGCGCCGACGACGAGGATCTGCCCGGCCGACATCGGACGGCTGCGGAGCCGCCGCGCCCGGGCCGCGGGATGGTCGGGATCTCGGCCTTGAGATCCCGACGGGTGACCCTGGGTTGGGCGTGTGCGGGTGGGGGTCGCGATGTCTCGACGCTACGCGATGCCGCGACACCCGGAGGGCTCATCTTCGTCAGAACTGGAAGTAGATGAACGGCGCGACACCGATCGGCCCGAGCGCGTTGATCACGAAGAAGCAGCCGGCCAGCGTGAGGCCCTGCGCGACGACCGGGAACTGCGAGAACTGCGCCTGCACCCGGCGCATCGCCTCTTCCGGCACGAACTGGGTCGCCAGCATCGCGACGATCGTGAGCACCAGCAGTGGCGTCACGAGCGGGGCGGGACCCCAGGCGGTGAACAGCCGGTGAAGCATCGTGAACGCCGTCGAGAACGTCGGGCTCCGGAAGAACACCCACGCGAGGCACACCACGTTGAAGGTGATCAGCCACTCGACGATCATCCGGGTGCGCGTCTGCTCGGGCTCGGGCAGGCCGAGCTGCTGTCGTCGGTCGCTGCGGAAGTGCTCGATGGCGAGCCCGGTGCCGTGGATGCCACCCCACACGACGAACGTCCACGCCGCGCCGTGCCACAGCCCACCGATGAGCATCGTCAACATCAGGTTCCGGTAGGTCTTCCAGCGCGGGCCCCGGTTGCCGCCGAGCGGGATGTAGAGGTAGTCGCGCAGGAACCGTGACAGCGTCATGTGCCATCGACGCCAGAAGTCCTGGAGCGAGCGCGAGGTGTACGGCGAATCGAAGTTCGCGGGGAACCGGATGCCGAGCAGCAGCGCGATGCCGATCGCGATGTCGGTGTAGCCGCTGAAGTCGGCGTAGATCTGGATCGCGTACCCGTAGATCGCGAAGAGGATCTCGAGCGAGCTGTGGTTCCCGGGCGCGGCAAAGACCTTGTCGACGATGGCGCCAGCGAGGTAGCTCGAGATCACCACCTTCTTGAACATGCCGGCGACGATCAAACGGAACGCGTGGCTGCCGTCGAGGTAGCGCGGGTCGGGACGTTCTTGCAGCTGCGGCAGGAACTCCGAGGCCCGCACGATCGGTCCCGCGACGAGGTGAGGGAAGAACGACAGGTAGGTCGCGAAGTCGAGCAGCGGCACCGGCGTGACTCGGCCTCGGTACGTGTCGACGACGTACGACAGCGCCTGGAACGTGAAGAACGAGATCCCGATGGGAAGGATGATCTGGAAGAGCGGTGGTGAGACCTTGATGCCGACGTCGCTGAGGCTGTTGACGAACGAGGTCGCGAAGAAGCCGTAGTACTTGAAGTAAGCGAGTGCTCCCAGGTTCACCGCGACCGCGGCGGTGAGCAGCACCCTCCTCACGGGTTCGCGACTCGGGGCGATTGCCTTCGCGAACATCTGGTTCGCCAGGATCGAACCGCCGAGCAGGAAGGTGTAGTGCCAGTCCCACCAGCCGTAGAAGATGAAGCTGGCGATCACCATCAGCAGCTTCCAGCGAGTCGGGTACGGCCGCAGCAGCCAGCTGAGGACGAACACGATCGGGAAGAAGATGGCGAACTGGATGGTGGGGAAGAGCACCGATTTCGAGCCTAGGGGTCGCCCTTCGCGGGCTGAGGCACCCCATTTCGTTCGCGTGAAGATGTGACGCGAAGTCCACGACTCGCTTGAATGCCAAACCTCCCGACCCCTAGCGTCGCCAGATCACTGACCTGACCAGGAGGGGGTTCACTGTGCGCAGTTCGCGCCGACTAGTGGCCTTGCTAAGCCTGCTCACCGCATTCACTTTCGTGGCGGCGGCGTGTGGGGACGACAGCGGATCATCCAGTGCAACAACGGGTGGCGCGGCGACCACGGGCGGTGGAGCTGCGACGACCGGTGCGAGTGGGGAAGCACTGCCGGCGTGTGGCGGCACGAAGGACGTGGCGGGATCGGCGGACAACACCCTCGAGACCCGGCAGGTCACGCAGCCCGACGGCACCAACGACAAGATCGGCATGATGTACGACATCACCGGCCGCGGTGACCAGTCGTTCAACGACTCCGCTGGTGCGGGGCTCGACAAGGCCAAGGCCGACTTCGGCATCCAGGCCACCGAGTCGACTCCGACGGGTGACGCGGACCGCGCGGATCGTCTCGCATTGCTGGCGAGCTCGGGTAACGGCTTGATCGTCGGCGTGGGCTTCCTCTGGGGCGACGCGATCACTGCGGGCGCCACGGCGAACCCGAACATCGACTTCGGCATCATCGACTCTGTCGTCGACGTGCCGAACGTTGTCTCGATGACGTTCGCTGAGGAGCAGGGCTCGTTCCTCGTGGGCGCTGCGGCGGCCATGAAGAGCACGACCGGCCACATCGGCTTCATCGGTGGCGTCGAGAACGACCTCATCAAGAAGTTCGAGGCTGGCTACACCGCGGGCGCCAAGCACGTGAACCCGGACATCACGGTCGACGTGAAGTACATCAGCCAGCCTCCCGACTTCAGCGGGTTCAACGACCCGGCGAAGGGCAAGGAGATCGCCGCTGCAATGTACGAAGGTGGCGCTGACATCGTGTACGCCGCGGCCGGTGGCTCGGGTCTGGGCATGTTCCAGGCCGCCAAGGAGTACTCCGACGCCAACAACACGCACGTGTGTGGCATCGGCGTCGACTCCGACCAGATCCTCACGGTCGGCGCCGATCTCGAGCCGTACGTGATGACCTCGATGCTCAAGCGGGTCGACGTGGCCGTGTACAACACGATCGCCGACTACCTGCAGGGCCAGGCCAAGGTCGGGACCGACACCGTCTTCGACTTGAAGGTCAACGGCGTCGCTTACTCGACGACCGGAGGCAACCTCGAGGACATCGTTCCCAAGCTCGAGGATCTGAAGTCACAGATCGTCGCCGGCACGATCACCGTCCCGACGGCTCCGTAGGGTCTCCGACCCAGATGTAGTAGAGAACGGTCCGTGACCGAGCACGCAGGGGGCGCCGCCGCATCGTCGGACGGCGCCCCCAGCGCGTCCGGGCTCGACCAGCCCCCGGCGATCGAGCTCAAGGGGATCGTGAAGCGCTTTCCGGGTGTCGTCGCGAACGACGGCATCGACCTGGCGGTCGCACCGGGCTCGATCCATGCGATCGTCGGTGAGAACGGCGCGGGCAAGTCGACGCTGATGAAGATCCTCTACGGCGAGCAGCGCCCGGACGAGGGAACGATCTTCGTGCGAGGCGTCGAGCAGGGCTTCAAGTCGCCGCGCGATGCGATCGCGGTCGGCATCGGCATGGTGCACCAGCACTTCATGCTCGCCGACAACCTGACTGTCGAGGAGAACATCATTCTCGGCGACGAGCCTGGCTCTCCGTTTCGCATCGACTTCGGCAAGGCCTCCGACCGCATCAAAGAGCTCGGGCGGGTCTACGGCCTCGTGGTCGACCCCGGCGCGCTGACCGCCAATCTCGGCGTCGGTGATCGCCAGCGGATCGAGATCCTCAAGGTGCTCTATCGCGGCGCGCGCGATCCTGATCCTCGACGAGCCGACCGCCGTGCTCGTCCCGCAAGAGGTCGACGAGCTCTTCGCGTCGCTGCGTGACCTCACCGCCGAGGGCGTGACGGTGTTGTTCATCAGCCACAAGCTCGACGAGGTCTTGGCCGTAGCGGACGCGATCACCGTCGTCAGAGCGGGCCGCACCGTCGCCTCGGTCCTGCCCAAGGACGTCACCGCACGTGAGCTCGCGGAGCTCATGGTCGGCAGCGAGCTGCCGAAGCCCGAGACCCGAGAGTCCACCGTCACGGACAAGGTCGAGCTCGAGGTCGCGGGACTGACGGTCATCGAAGAGGTGCGGGCGCTTCTCGATCACGTGTCGTTCTCGGTGCACAGCGGCGAGGTCGTCGGCATCGCGGGTGTCGAAGGCAACGGGCAGCGAGAGCTCGTCGAGGCGCTCATCGGCCTGCGTCCGGCATCCAGTGGTCGAGTCGTCCTCGCGGGTGTCGACATCACGCACTCGACCACCCGGTTCCGGCGCGAGCACGGCGTCGGGTACATCCCAGAGGATCGGCAACACGACGGCCTTCTGCTCGCTGCGTCGGTGTGGGAGAACAGCATGCTCGGCCACCAGACGCAGCCCCCCTTCTCGCACGGCGGCTGGATCGACCGTCGTGGCGCCCGCGCTCGCGCGGCGGAGATCGTCGAGGACTTCGACGTGCGCACCCCGAGCGTTGACGTCGCGGCATACGCCCTCTCCGGAGGCAACCAGCAGAAGCTCGTGGTCGGCCGGGAGATGCTCGCCGGGCCGAAGCTGCTCATTGCGTCCCACCCGACCCGCGGCATCGACGTCGGCGCGCAGGCCGCCGTGTGGGAGAGCATCAGGGAGGCGCGCCGGCAGGGCTTGGCCGTGCTCTTGCTCTCCGCTGATCTGGAGGAGCTCATCGGGTTGTCCGACACGCTCCTCGTGATCCTGCGAGGCCAGATCGTCGCCACGCTCGATCCGGCCGCGGTCACACCGGTCGAGCTCGGCTCGTACATGACCGGAGCCAAGGAGGACAGCGCGGCGTGAGCTGGTCTCGTCGCATCTTCTACGCGCTCGCCGCTCCGGTCGCGGCCGTGCTCTTCTCGCTTCTCGTGTCTGCATTGGTCCTCTGGGCCAGCGGGCACGCTCCGATCGACGCGTTCAAGTCGATGTGGCAGTACACCGACTCGACGGAGTCGGTCATCTCGGTGATCAACCGCGTGCTGCCGTACTACGTCTCGGGGCTGGCGGTCGCGATCGGCTTCAAGATGGGACTGTTCAACATCGGTGTCGACGGCCAGTACCGCATGGCTGCGGTGCTCGCCGCCGCGGCCGGCGCCGGCGCGTCGTTTCCCCCCATCCTCCAGGTCAGCTACATCATCCTGGTTGCGATCGCCGTGGGGGCGGCGTGGGCGGCGATCGCCGGACTGCTCAAGGTCTTCCGGGGGGTCAGCGAGGTCATCTCGACGATCATGCTCAACTCGATCGCTACCGGCGTCACTGCATACCTCCTCACGAACTACCTGCGAGCCACGAACGGAGCCGGCGACCTCGTCACGAAGACCAGGCCGATGCCGCCCGCATCGTTCATCCCTCCGCTGAACCGGGTCCTCGCGTTCTTCGGCTTCCACATGAAGTCGGGCACGCAGCTCAACGGCTTCCTCGTCGGAGCGATCATCCTCGGCGTCGGCTTCTACTACGTCGTGTGGCGCACGCGGTTCGGCTTCGACTTGCGAGCATCGGGAGCGAACCCCGCGGCGGCGCGCGCTGCCGGCATCAACCCGAAGTCGATGATCCTGAAGACGATGCTCATCAGCGGCGGCATCGCCGGCTTGGTCGCCGTCGGCCCGTTGCTCGGCGATCCCCAGTTCCATCGGTACACCGAGCAGTTCCCCACCCTGCTCGGCTTCACGGGCATCGCGGTCGCGCTCGTCGGGCGCAACCATCCCGTGGGCATCGCGTTCGCGGCCCTGCTCTTCGCGTACATCGAGCGCGCGACGCAGGTGCTGGCCTTGCAAGGCATCCCGCAAGAGATCTCGAAGATCATGCAGGGCGCGATCATCTTGTCGTCCGTCGTCGCCTACGAGATCGTCAGTCGGGCGCGGGTCGCCGCAGAGGTGCGAGACGCGGCGGCGAAGGCCGAGCCGCGCGCCACCGGCGGTCACGTCCCTGAGCCGGTGCCGGCATGAGCACGATCAGCGGCACGCCGACGCCCGAGTCCGTCAAGCCGGAGCGCCGGCACCTGCCCACGCTGTCCTGGTTGGGTACCGCTCTGGTCGCGTTCTCCGTGTTCGGGGTGCTCGCGTTCGTCCGGGTCGTGACCGGGGCGAACGACCTGACGTCGAGCGGCACGTTCGGCGCCGCGCTGCGCCTCGCAGTTCCGATCGGACTCGCCGCGCTCGGAGGGCTCTATGCGGAGCGAGCCGGCGTCGTGAACATCGGTCTCGAGGGGATGATGATCCTCGGCACCTGGTTCGGCGCGTGGGCCGGATGGCAGTGGGGTCCGTGGGCCGGTGTGTTCGTCGGGATCCTCGGTGGTGCCCTCGGTGGGCTGCTCCACGCACTCGCGACGGTCACGTTCGGTGTCGACCACGTCGTGTCGGGGGTCGCCATCAACATCCTCGGCGTGGGCGTGACGCGTTACCTCGCGACTGCCGTGTTCACCGGCCAGCCCGGAGCGTCGGCGAGCCTGTCGCCGCCCGTCCAGGGCAACGTCGGTCGCTTCACGATGCCGTTCGTGTCTGGAGGCGACCTGTTCGGGTGGAGCACCCCGGACATATTCGGATGGTTGGAGAAGCGGCACTGGTTCTTCGTCTCGGACCTGGCCGGGCTGGGCAAGGGCCTCACCTCGAACCTGTCGTGGCTCACCGTCATCGCAGTGCTGCTGGTCCCGTTCAGCGCGTACCTCCTTTGGCACACCAAGTTCGGGTTGCGGCTGCGCTCGGTCGGCGAGGCGCCCACGGCCGCCGACTCGCTCGGCGTGCCCGTGTACCTCATGAAGTACATCGGCGTCGTGATCTCCGGCGGGCTCGCCGGTCTCGGTGGCGCGTACCTCGTGCTCGAGAGCGCCGGTCGCTACAAGGAAGGCCAGACGGGTGGGCGCGGCTTCATCGCCCTCGCCGCGCTCATCTTCGGCAACTGGATGCCCGCCGGTATCGCGATGGGCGCGGGCCTGTTCGGGTTCGCCGACGCCCTCCAGCTGCGCAACAGCGACTCGGTCCGCGCGCTGCTGCTCTTCGTGTCGGTCGTCGTCGGCTTCCTCGCCCTTCGCGCGATCTACGTCGGCAAGCCGCTCACCGGTCTCGGGATGATCGTCGCGGCGGCGGTGTTCGGTTTCTACTTCGCGATCACGGCGAAGGTGCCCGACCAATTCGTCTTCATGACTCCGTACCTCACGACGCTCCTCGTGCTCGCCTTCGCGGCCCAGCGGCTCCGACCCCCGGCTGCGGACGGCCTGCCGTGGCGCAAGGGTCAGCAGATCTGATGCCCGACATCGACTGGGCCGCGCTGCGCGCGGCTGCGATCGAGATCGCCGCGCGCGCGTACGCGCCGTACTCGCACTTCCACGTGGGCGCGGCGGGGCTGACCGAGGACGGTCAGGTCATCACCGCGTGCAACGTCGAGAACGCGTCGTACGGGTTGACGCTGTGCGCGGAGTGTGGCCTGGTGTCCGCGCTCCACGCGGGCGGCGGCGGACGTCTCATCGCGGTGGCGACCCGCACCGGAGCTGGCGATCCCGTGATGCCGTGCGGCCGGTGCCGGCAGCTGCTTTGGGAAGCGGGCGGGTCTGAGCTGCTGGTCGACGGCGACGGCACGGTGAGGCCGATGACCGAGGTGCTGCCCGCAGCGTTCGACGCCGATCGGCTGGCCTCCGGCGGATGAACGTCGTCGACATCATCCGGGCCAAGCGCGACGGCGAACGCCTGAGTGACGACCAGCTGCGCTGGTTCATCGACGCCTACACAAAGGGCGAGGTCGCGGACGAGCAAGCCGCGGCGCTCTGCATGGCGATCTACTTCCAGGGGATGCAGCCCGGCGAGCTCGCGGTGTGGACCGCGGCGATGATCGAGTCGGGCGAACGGCTCGACCTGTCAGCGGTGGGTCGACCGACGGTCGACAAGCACTCGACCGGAGGAGTGGGAGACAAGGTCTCGTTGATCCTGGCACCGCTCGTGGCGGCGTGTGGCGCCGCGGTCCCGCAGCTGTCGGGTCGCGGGCTCGGGCACAGCGGCGGCACGCTCGACAAGCTCGACGCCATCCCCGGGTGGCGGTCGAACCTGTCGCCCGCCGAGATGGTGACGAACCTTCAGACGGTCGGATGTGTGATCGCCGCCGCCGGGTCGGGCCTGGCTCCTGCCGACCGCAAGCTCTACGCGCTCCGTGACGTGACATCGACGGTCGAGTCGATCCCGCTGATCGCGAGCTCGATCATGTCGAAGAAGATCGCGGAGGGCACCGCGGCGCTCGTGCTCGACGTGAAGACCGGCGCGGGTGCGTTCATGCGCACGCGCGACGACGCGACGCGACTGGCCGAGGCGATGGTGGTGATCGGCGAGGCGAACGGCGTGCGCACGTCGGCAATGATCACTGCGATGGACACGGTGCTCGGGCGCGCCGCGGGCAACGCGATCGAGGTCGCCGAGTCGGTGGAGGTCTTGTCCGGACGCGTCGAGGGTCTCGGCGACCTGGTGGAAGTCACACTCGCGCTTGCCGATGAGATGCTCGCCCTCGCGGGCATCAATGCCGACCCAGGCGCGCGGCTGGCCGACGGTTCTGCGCTCGCGAAGTGGCGCGAGATGGTGACGGCGCAGGGGGGCGATCCCGATGCGCTGGTGCCCGAGACGAGCCAGCGCTTGGCGATCCGCGCCGAGCGCTCCGGGTACATCACCCGGCTCGATGCCATGGCGGTTGGTGTCGCAGCGTGGCGGCTCGGCGCCGGGCGATCTCGCAAGGAAGACCCGGTGAGCCCGTCCGCCGGGGTCGTGTGCATCGCGAAGGAAGGCGATGCGGTCGAGGAAGGTCAGCCCATCCTCGAGCTGCACGTCGACGATCCGTCGAAGGTGGCGGCCGCGGTCGAAGCGCTGGACGGCGCCATCACGATCGGTTCTGAGGCGCTCGAGCCCAAGTCCCTGATCCTCGACTGCATCCGAGCCTGATGGCGACGGCCATCACGCTCGAGACGGTGCGGGCGGCGCCGAAGGTGCTGCTGCACGACCACCTCGACGGCGGGCTGCGGCCCGAGACGATCGTCGAGCTCGCTGACGCCATCGGCTACCGCGGTCTGCCGACGACCGACTTCACCGACCTCGCCGCATGGTTCACGCGTGGCGCGGACACTCGAGACATCCTGCAGTACCTCGCGACGTTCGAGCACACGCTCGCCGTGATGCAGACCGAGCCCGCGCTGCATCGGGTCGCCTGTGAGGCCGCCGTCGACCTCGCCGCCGATGGCGTCGTGTACGCGGAGGTGCGCTTCGCTCCCGAGCTGCATCAGGAACGAGGGCTGCCGCTCGACGAGGTCGTCGACGCCGTGCAGCGAGGGTTTCGCGACGGGGAGGCGCAGACGTCCCACTCGATCTCTGTGCGCACGATCATCTGCGCGATGCGGACCGCAGCTCGGTCCCCGGAGATCGCCGAGCTCTGCGTGCGCCGCCGTCGCGATGACGACACGGTCGTCTCGTTCGACCTCGCCGGCGCGGAGACGGGCTTTCCGCCGAGCGACCACGCAGCGGCTGTCGCGATCGCCCGTCACGGCCTCGCTCACCTGACGATCCACGCGAGTGAGCCGCCCGGGCTCGAGCTGATCGCTGACGCGCTCGACTGCGGCGCGGAACGCGTCGGCCACGGCGTGCGGCTCATCGAGGACGTCACGATCGCTGGCGGCACGCCCACCGAGGGCCTCGTGGATCTCGACCTCGACCGCGTGCACCTCGGGCCGCTGGCCACCTACGTACGTGATCGGCAGATCCCGCTCGAGCTCGCCCCGACGTGCAACGTGCAGATCGGGGCGGTGCAGACGCTCGCGCACCATCCCGTGGCGTTGTTCCATCGGCTCGGGCTCCCGGCGACGATCAACACCGACAACCGGCTCATGAGCGGAGTCAGCGTCACCAGCGAGGTCTACGAGGTTGCTTCCGTCAACCAGTTCCGGTGGACTGACATCGAGGCGATCGAGGTCACGGGCATCCAGTCCGCCTTCTGCTCGTTCGGCGAGCGCCGTCGCATCGAGCAGGACATCATCCGTCCCGCCTACGCCAAGCTCCAGGAGTGACGATGGGCCTCACGGCACAGCAGGTCTCAGACTTCGAGCGTGAGGGTGTGCTCGTGGTCGAAGGGTTCGTGGATCACGCGGCATGTCGTGACCTCATCGATCGCTCGCGCGACCTGCTCGCGGACTTCGAGCCTGAGTCGATCTCGGTCTTCACCACGCACGAGCAGACCCGAACCTCTGACGACTACTTCCTCGGCTCGGGCGACAAGGTGCGGTTCTTCTTCGAGGAGGATGCGTTCCTGCCCGACGGATCGCTGAAGCAGGCCAAGGAGCTGTCGATCAACAAGATCGGCCACGCGATGCACGACCTCGACCCTGTGTTCTCGTCTTTCTCGCGGACGTCGGATCTCGCGGCAGTCGCGAAGGACGTCGGCTTCGACGATCCGAGGCTGTTGCAGTCGATGTACATCTTCAAGCAGCCGAGCATCGGTGGCGAGGTGACGTGCCACCAAGACAGCACCTTCCTCTACACCGACCCGAAGAGCTGCATCGGCTTCTGGTTCGCCCTCGAGGACGCCACGCTCGAGAACGGATGCCTCTGGGCCGAGCCGGGCGGTCATCGCGGTCCGCTGCGCAAGCTCTTCCGGCGCGCTCCCGGCGGCGGCACGATGTTCGACTCCCTCGACGAAACGCCCCTGCCCGAGCCCGGCGATGGCCGCCTCGTGCCTTTCGAGACACCCGCGGGCACGCTCGTGCTGCTGCACGGTCAGCTGCCGCACTACAGCGGCCCGAACCGGTCGCCGAAGTCGCGGCACGCGTACTCGGTGCACCTGATCGAAGGCTCGGCTGCCTATCCGTCCGACAACTGGTTGCAGCGGGGTGCGGGCATGCCGCTGCGGGGGTTCGGCGCATGAGTCGCCCGACGCTCGACTCGCTGCGCAGGGCACCGAAGGCGTTGCTGCACGACCACCTCGACGGGGGCGTGAGGCCCGCGACGGTCGTCGATCTCGCCGCGGCCTGCGGCTACACCGGTCTGCCCACGACCGACGTCGGCGAGCTGGCGCAGTGGTTCGTGTCAGGCGCGAATCAGAAGGACTTGGTGCTCTACCTCGAGGCGTTCGACCACACGCTCGCGGTGATGCAGACGCGCGAGGCGCTGATGCGCGTCGCGGCCGAATGCGCGGAGGACCTTGCCGCCGACGGCGTCGTCTACGCCGAGATCCGGTTCGCGCCTGAGCTGCACACCGAAGGCGAGCTCGGTCTCGACGACGTGGTCGGCGCGGTCATCGACGGGTTCAGGGAGGGGAGCGATCGGGCCGCCGCGGCCGGCCACCCGATCACGATGTACGCGTTGCTCACCGCGATGCGCACGCAAGCTCGCTCGAGCGAGATCGCCGAGCTCGCGGTGCGGTGGCGTGACAATGGCGTCGTCGGGTTCGACATCGCCGGCGCCGAGGCCGGTTTCCCGCCAACGCGACACCTCGACGCGTTCCAGCTGGTGGCGCGCGAGAACTTCCACATCACGATCCACGCGGGCGAGGCGTTCGGGCTTCCTTCGATCTGGGAGGCGTTGCAGTGGTGCGGCGCCGAGCGGCTCGGCCACGGCGTCCGCATCGTCGACGACATCACCGAGGACTCCGACGGGCGACCGGTGCTCGGACGCCTCGCCGCGTTCGTGCGCGACCGCAGGGTGCCGCTCGAGATGTGCCCGACCTCGAACGTGCACACCGGCGCGGCGCCCTCGATCGCCGAGCATCCCATCGGGTTGCTGCGCCGCTTGCGGTTTCGGGTGACGGTCAACACCGACAACCGGCTCATGAGCGACACGTCGCTCTCCAAGGAGTTCGCCGCCCTCGCCGACACCTTCGGCTATGGCTGGGACGACGTCGAGTGGCTCACCACGAACGCCATGAAGAGCGCGTTCGCCGGCTTCGACGAGCGCCTCCGCATCATCAACGAGCGCATCAAGCCCGGCTACGCGTTGCTCCGAGCCGAGGAAGTGACGGTCGCCTCCCGCTGATCCTCTCCCACTCGAGATTGATGATCGAACGGTCATGGAGTCCGTCGAGTCATCAATCTCGGTCGGAGGGCCGGGCTGAGGCGGGGCTGGGGCGGCCCGACACGGTGGGCGGTATCGTCGGATGCATGACTGCCGGGCTCACCGCTGGCCCGTTCGACGACGTCGTCGCGTCTGAGGGCTCGCTGCGCCGCTTCTTGCACGGCCTGCCGGGCGTCGACCAGGTGGGTGCCGAGAACCGGGTCGCCCGACTCGCGACGCGCTCGATCAAGACCACGGCGAAGAAGTGGGCGCTCGACCTCGTGATCTCCGCGATGGACCTCACGACGCTCGAAGGTCAGGACACTGCCGGCAAGGTGCGGGCGATGTCCGCGAAGGCGATGCGTCCCGATCCGAGCGACGCGACCGCACCGGCCGTCGCCGCGGTGTGCGTCTATCCCGACCTCGTTGGCGTGGCGAAGGACGCGGTCAAGGGCAGCAAGGTCAAGGTCGCGTCGGTCGCCACTGCGTTCCCGAGTGGCCGTGCGTCACTGCCCGTGAAGCTCACCGACGTGAAGGATGCCGTCGCCGCCGGCGCCGACGAGGTCGACATGGTGATCGACCGGGGCGCGTTCCTCGCCGGCGGCTATCAGTTGGTGTTCGATGAGATCGTCGCGGTGAAGCAGGCATGTGGCGACGCGCACCTCAAGGTCATCCTCGAGACCGGCGAGCTGGCGACGTACGACAACGTGCGGCGGGCGTCGTGGCTGGCGATGATGGCCGGGGCCGACTTCATCAAGACCTCCACGGGGAAGGTCAACCCCGCGTCGACGCCGCCTGTCGCGCTCGTGATGCTCGAGGCGACCCGTGACTACGCCGATGTCACCGGCCACAAGGTCGGCGTGAAGGTCGCCGGTGGCATCCGCACCGCGAAGGATGCGATTCGCTACCTCGTGATCGTGAACGAGACCGCGCCCGAATGGCTCACGCCCGATCTCTTCCGCTTCGGCGCGTCGAGCCTGTTGAACGACGTCCTGATGCAGCGCACGAAGCTCGCGACCGGCCGCTACAGCGGCCCCGACTACTTCACGCTCGACTGAGCGCGGCGATGCCCGAGCTGTTCGAGTACGCCCCCGCTCCCGAGTCGCGGTCACTCGTCTCCATCCGATCGAGCTACGGCCTCTTCATCGACGGCGAGTTCGTCGCGCCGACCGACGGGCACACGTTCAAGACCGTCGACCCTTCCACTGAGGAGGTGCTCGCCGAGGTCAGCGAGGCTGGGCCGAAGGACGTCGACCGCGCCGTCGCCGCCGCGAGGCGTGCCTACGACGACACCTGGTCACGGATGAAGCCGAGCACACGCGGGAAGTACCTCTACCGCATCGCCCGGCTGCTGCAGGAACGGTCGCGTGAGCTCGCGGTGCTCGAGTCGATCGACAACGGCAAGCCGATCCGCGAGTCGCGTGACGTCGACCTTCCCCTGGTCGCAGCGCACTTCTTCTACTACGCGGGATGGGCCGACAAGCTCGAACACGCGGGCTTCGGGTCGAACCCGCGTCCGCTGGGCGTCGCCGGACAGGTGATCCCCTGGAACTTCCCGCTGCTGATGCTGGCGTGGAAGATCGCGCCCGCACTCGCGTGCGGCAACACCGTCGTGCTCAAGCCGGCCGAGACCACGCCCCTCGAGCGCGCTGCATTTTGCCGAGATCCTGCAGCAAGCCGAGCTGCCTCCCGGCGTCGTGAACATCCTCACGGGCGCAGGTGAGACGGGTCGGCTCCTCGTCACGCACGAAGGCATCGACAAGGTCGCGTTCACGGGCTCGACCGAGGTCGGAAAGGAGATCGCAAGGTCGGTCGCCGGCACTCAGAAGAAGGTGACCCTCGAGCTGGGTGGCAAAGCCGCGAACGTCGTGTTCGACGACGCGGCCCTCGACGAAGCGGTCGAAGGCATCGTCGAGGGGATCTTCTTCAACCAGGGCCACGTCTGCTGTGCCGGATCGCGGCTTCTCGTGCAGGAGTCGATCGCCGAAGACTTGATGGTCCGGTTGAAGCGCAGGCTGACCACGCTTCGCGTCGGCGACCCCCTCGACAAGAACACCGACATCGGTGCGATCAACTCGTCGGCGCAGCTGGCCAAGATCCGCGAGCTCTCCGAGATCGGCGACCGCGAAGGCGCCGAGCGCTGGTCTCCTGAGTGCGACCTGCCCGATCGCGGCTACTGGTTCCCGCCGACGGTGTTCACCGGCGTCACGCAGGCGCACCGCATCGCACGTGAGGAGATCTTCGGCCCGGTGCTGTCGGTGCTCACGTTCCGCACGCCCGACGAAGCGGTCGAGAAGGCGAACAACACACCGTTCGGCCTCTCTGCCGGTGTCTGGACCGAGAAGGGCAGCCGCATCCTCTGGATGGCGCAGCAGCTGCGAGCCGGGGTCGTGTGGGCGAACACGTTCAACAAGTTCGATCCGACGAGTCCGTTCGGCGGCTACAAGGAGTCCGGCTATGGCCGCGAAGGCGGACGCCACGGCCTCGAGGGGTATCTCGATGTCTGACGCCCGCGACGGACGCGTCGGCGTCCTCAAGACCTACAAGCTCTACATCGGCGGCGCGTTCCCGCGGTCTGAGTCGGGCCGCACCTACGAGATCACCGACGCTCATGGCAAGTTCCTCGCCAACGCCGCGCTCGCGTCACGCAAAGACGCTCGTGACGCGGTCGTCGCCGCGAGAGGAGCCTTCGCAAAGTGGTCGAGCGCGACCGCCTACAACCGCGGGCAGATCCTCTACCGCATCGCGGAGATGCTCGAGGGGCGGCGAGCGCAGTTCGTCGAGGAAGTGCGGCAGGCGGACGGTGTGCAGAAGCGAAGCGCGGACAAGGTCGTCGACGCGGCCATCGATCGATGGGTCTGGTACGCGGGGTGGAGCGACAAGATCGCACAGGTGCACGGCTCGTCGAACCCCGTCGCGGGATCGTTCTTCGACTTCTCGGTGCCCGAACCGACGGGTGTCGTGGCGGTGCTCGCGCCGCAGGGCTCATCGCTCCTCGGGCTCGCCTCCGTCGTCGCGCCTGTCATCGTCACTGGCAACACCTGCGTGGTGGTGGCCGCGGAACGCGGGCCGCTGCCGGCGATCTCGCTCACCGAGGTGCTGGCGACATCCGACCTGCCCGCGGGCGTCGTGAACATGCTCACCGGCAGCGCGGCCGAGCTCGCGCCCTGGCTCGCCGCGCACATGGACGTCAACGCGATCGACCTCTGCGGTGCGCCGCCCGACGCGGTCACCGATCTGGAGCGTGCGGCAGCCGAGAACCTCAAGCGCGTCGTGAGGCGCGACGAGCGCGAGCCCGACTGGTTTCGCGATCCCGGCCTCGATCGCATGCTCGCGTTCCTCGAGACCAAGACCGTCTGGCATCCGATCGGGGTTTGACTTGAAGGGCGCGCGATGGAAAACCACTGTCGTCGATCATCCTCTTGCCGCGGAGCAGCTCACGGTGCTGCGCGACGAGACCACCGACAGGGCGACGTTCCGCCGCGCCGTCGACAACCTCGCCGCGATGCTGATCTACGAGGCGACCCGAGACTTGGCCGTCGAGACGACCGCCGTGCGCACTCCGCTCGGCCCCGCCGAGGGCGTGCGACTGCCGCGGCTTCCGGTCCTGGTCCCGGTGTTGCGGGCGGGGCTCGGCATGGCCGACGCCGCGATCCGCTTGCTCCCGGAGGCGGAGATGAGCTTCGTGGGCCTGGCCCGTGACGAGGAGACGTTCGAGCCGCACCCCTACATGGCCAAGCTCCCTGCGCGGCTCGAAGGCCGGCCCGTCATCGTGCTCGATCCGATGCTCGCCACTGGCGGCTCACTCGAGTTCACCTGCCGCCTCATCGCCGAGCGCGGCGCGGGCCGCATGACCGTCGTGTGTGTGCTCGCGGCGCCCGAGGGACTGAAGCGGATGGAGGCGACCGGCCTCGACCTCCACGTCGTCACCGCCGCGATCGACAGCCACCTCAACGAGCAGGCGTACATCGTCCCCGGCCTCGGCGACGCCGGCGACCGCCTCTTCGGCCTCGCCTGACGACATTCAGCGGGGGCTCAGAGGCCGGTGGCCTCCGCCATGATCGACCGGAGCTCGGCGAGGCGGGCGCGCGACGCGGCGCGGGCGTCGTCGATCGAGCCGGTCACCGGGATCACCACCTCGAAGTAGATCTTCAGCTTGGGCTCGGTGCCGCTCGGACGCACGACGACCCGGTCGTCCCCGATGCGCAGCATCACGATGTCCGCCGGCGGCAACCCCTTCGGCTCTGCCCGGGCGCCCGGCGGGTTCGCTCGCAATCCATCCATCACCGACACGATGCGCGCCGCGCCGTCGGCGCCCTCGAGGCGCACCGACCACTGTTCGGTCGCGTGCAGCCCGTGTGCGCGGGCGAGCGCGTCCAACCGATCCTGCAGGGAGACGCCCTCGGCCTTCGCGAGCGCGGTGATCTCGGCGAGGATCATCGCCGCGCTGATGCCGTCCTTGTCGCGCACGACGTCGCCGACGAGGTACCCGAGCGCCTCCTCGTAGCCGAACACGAATCGGCTTCCGGGGCGATCCAACGCGGCTCGCGCGATCCACTTGAACCCGGTGAGCGTCTCGGCGTACTGCACGCCGGCCGCAGCGGCCATCTTCGCGAGCATCGTCGATGACACCACGGTCGTCGCGACGAGGCGATCCGAGCCCGACGTGTGCCGCAGCACGTGGTCGGCCAGCAGCACTCCCAGCTCGTCGCCTCGCAGCGCGCGATACCCCTCGCCCTCGGGGATCGCGGCGCCCAACCGATCCGCATCCGGATCGTTCGCGATCAGCACGTCGGGCCGCACCCGAGCGGCTTCGGAGAGCGCGAGGTCGAGCGCGCCGGGCTCCTCGGGGTTCGGGAACGTGACGGTGGGGAAGTCGGGATCGGGATCGGCCTGCGGCGTCACGAGGTGCAGCGAGGGGAAGCCCGCCTTCGCGAACACCGCCACGACCTGATCTCGGCCGACTCCGTGCATCGCGGTGTACACCACCGAGACTTCGCGGGCGGCCGGCACCAATGACAGACCGACCTCTGCGTCTTGGAAGGCCTCGATCACTTCGGCGCCGGTGCGCGACACGCGAGCGTCATCGAGCGACGCGAGCGGCAGGCCGGCGAGCGCACCCACCGCGTCGATCGCCGCGGAGATCGCCTCGTCGGCGGGCGGCGCGATCTGTGCGCCATCACCGAGGTACACCTTGTAACCGTTGTCCGCCGGCGGGTTGTGGCTCGCCGTCACCATGACCCCGGCCGCGCACCCGAGATGGCGCACCGCGAACGCGAGCAAGGGCGTCGGCAAGCGCGGAGGCAGCAGCACCGCGCGAGCCCGGCTCCCGCGATCACCACGGCCGTATCCTCCGCGAACACGTCGCTCTTGTGGCGCGCGTCGCATCCGATGACGACTCCGGCCTCGGCCGCGCCCGGCACGCTCCGCAACAGGTATGCGGCCAAACCCGCCGCCGCGCGCCGAACGATGACCCGGTTCATTCGATTCGGCCCCGCGCCGAGTGGGCCCCTGAGGCCCGCGGTGCCGAACTGCAGGCGCGCCCCGAACCGGTCGTGGATGGCCGCTTCGTCGTGCGCCGCCAGGATCGCGGCGAGCTCGGCGCGAGTGTCGGGATCGGGGTCTTCCTCGAGCCAGCGCCTCGCGGCCGCGACGAGGTCGTCGCTCACGACAAGAGCGTGGACAAGGTGATCGCCGGCCGAGGACCGAAGTGGCTGATCACCTCGGCCGCTGCCCTCGAGGCGAGCTGCCCGCACGTCGTCAGCGGCAGGTCGTGGGTGAGCCCGTAGAGGAAGCCGGCGGCGTACTGGTCGCCCGCTCCGGTGGTATCGACCACGTGCGTCGCGTGCGCGTCGATCTCGAGCAGGTCGTCGCCGGCAACGATCACCGAGCCCTTCGCCGATCGGGTGAGCGCCGCGATCTCGCAGTGGTGGCGCACCCGCTGCACCGCCTCTTCGAACGAGCCGACCTCGTACAGCTCGGTGATCTCGGCCTCGTTCGCGAACAGCACGTCGACTTGTGACTTGACGAGATCGAGGAACTCCGGGCGATGGCGCGCGACGCAGAACGAGTCGGACAACGTGAGCGACACGCGGCCGCCCGCCGCATGGGCCGCTTCGGCGGCCTTGCGATACGCGGCCATCCCCTCAGGCTTGTCCCACAGGTAGCCCTCGAGATAGGTGACCTTCGCGCTCGCGATCAGCGCAGTGTCGACGTCGTCCGGGCCGAGCAGCTCGCTGACACCGAGATAGGTGTTCATCGTGCGTTGTGCGTCGGGAGTGACGACGATCAGGCAACGACCGGTCGGCACACCGAGCGTGCTCGGCGGGCACGAGAACGAGACTCCGGTCGCCTGGAGGTCATGACCGAAGACCTCGCCGAGCTGGTCGTCGGAGATCTTCCCGATGTATGCGCACTTCCCGCCGAACGACGCGATGCCGGCCATCGTGTTGGCGGCGGACCCTCCCGATTGTTCGATGCCGGGCCCCATCGCCTCGTACAGGTGCTCGGAGCGCTCGGTGTCGATCAACGTCATCGAGGCCTTCACGAGCCCGTGGGTGTCGAGGAACGCGTCGTCACCATTGGTCAGCACGTCGACGAGCGCATTTCCGATGCCGACGACGTCGAAGAGGGGTGCTTCGGTCACGGCGAGAACCTACCTGGACCCTGGGCCAGGGAGTCCACCTGCGCAGATACGCTGAGCTGCCATGACCGACGAGCACGACTACCGCCTGCCGCGCACTGTCGTCCCTCGGCGCTACGAGCTCACCCTCGCGCCAGACCTGGGAGCCGCGACGTTCTCAGGCGAGTGCGCGATCGAGGTCGATGTCGCCGACCCCACGCACGAGATCTGGCTGAACGCCGCCGAGCTCGACATCGACCAGGCGTGGCTCGTCGACGCGGCCGGCACGACGTACAGCATGGGAGTCACCGTCGACGCCGACGCGGAGCGCGTGCTGTTCGCGCTCGACGGGCTCGCGCAGCCTGGTCCCGCGGTGTTGCACGCCCGCTTCCGCGGCATCCTCAACGACCACCTGCGCGGCTTCTACCGGTCGACGTTCAAGGACGCAGCCGGGGACGACAAGACCATCGCGGTCACGCAATTCGAGTCGACGAGTGCCGCGCCGCGCATTCCCCTGTTGGGACGAGCCCGATCTGAAGGCGGTCTTCTCGATCACGCTGGTCGTCGCCGAAGATCTCACCGCGCTCTCCAACACGCAGCAGATCTCCGACGAGCCCACGGGCGATGGGCGCCGCCGCGTGCGGTTCGCCGACACGATGCTCCTCTCGACGTATCTGGTCGGCTTCATCGTCGGCGAGCTCGAGATGACCGAAGCGGTCGACGTCGACGGCGTACCGATGCGCGTGGTCCACCAGCCGGGAAAGGGTGCGCTCGCGGCGTTCGCTGCGGAATGTGGCGCGTTCGCGACGCACTTCTTCGCCGAGTACTTTGCCATCCCGTATCCCACGGACAAGCTCGATCTCGTCGCGCTTCCGGACTTCGCCGCTGGCGCGATGGAGAACCTCGGTCTCGCGACGTTCCGCGAGGCGCTGCTCCTCGTCGATCCGTCGACGGCCACGCAAGCCGAGGAGCTCGTCATCGCGAACGTGGTCTCGCACGAGATCGCCCACATGTGGTTCGGCGACCTCGTCACCATGAGGTGGTGGAACGGCTTGTGGCTCAAGGAGGCGTTCGCGACCTTCATGGCCACCGTGTGCACTCACGCGATGAAACCCGAGTGGCACGTCTGGGACACGTTCGGACTCGACCGCACGGCTGCGCTCGAGACCGATGCGCTCGAGAGCACGCGGGCGATCGAGTACCCGGTGCACTCGCCCCACGATGCCGAGGGCATGTACGACGTGCTCACCTACGAGAAGGGCGCCGCGGTCCTGCGGATGCTCGAGCAGTACCTCGGCGCGGACGAGTTTCGCTCCGGCGTGCGCGCGTACCTGGCGAAGCACGCCTACGGGAACACCGAGAACACCGATCTCTGGGACGCGATCGAAGCGGCGACGAGCGAGCCCGCGCGGCGGATCATGGACGCCTGGATCTTCCAAGGTGGCTACCCGCTCGTGCGTGTCGCGCTCGGCCCCGACGGGCAGTCGCTGCGGCTCAGCCAGCGGCGGTTCGTCTACTCCGATCTGCCCGACACCACACAGTGGCCGGTGCCCTTGCACATCCGGCAGACCTCGGCCGGAGTCGCGACGACGACCCGAGTCCTGCTCGATGGGCCAGAGCAGGACGTGCCGCTCGTCGCGCCCGACGCAGTGGTGCTCGTGAACGCGGGCGGTCACGGCTTCCTGCGAGTGCGATACGAAGCACCGCTGCTCGACCGCCTCGCAGGGCGAGCCCTCGCCGAGATGTCCACGATCGAGCGCTACAACCTCGTCGACGACGCGTGGGCGGCGGTGCTCGCGGGAGAGGCGTCGACCGCTGAGTACCTGAAGCTCGCACGTGGGTTCGGCGACGAGTCGACGCTCCCGGTCTGGCAGGCCCTGTCGGCTGGCCTCGGCTTCTGTGACCGGCTGCTCGACGAGCCCGAGGCCCGTGAGCACTTCCGCACCTTCGTCCGCGGCCTTGCGGGCCCGGCGCTCCACCGCCTCGGGTGGACACCGCACGACGGCGAGGACGATCTCACCGGCGAGCTTCGTGGCTTGCTGATCCGCACGGTCGCGATCCTCGGCGACGACCAAGAGGTGCAGGCCAAGGCCCGTGGCCTCTACCAGCAGTCGCTCGACGACCCTGGGTCGGTCGCGCCGCCGATCGCCAGCGCCGCGCTCGCGGTCTTCGCCGCGACCGGTGACGAGACGGACTATGACCACGTCCTCCAGGTCTTCGAGACATCGACCAATCCGCAAGAGCAGCTCCGACACCTCTACGCGCTCTCGGACTTCGACTCAGAGACGCTGATGGCCCGCACGTGCGAGCTCACGCTCACTGAACGGGTGCGCAGCCAGAACGCGCCATTCCTCCTCGCTCGGTGCATGCGCAACCGCAACCACGGCGAGCAGGCCTGGCGCTTCGTCGCGCGCAACTGGACGACGGTGAACGAACGGTTCCCGTCGACGAGCATCGTGCGGATGGTCGAGGGCATCCGGATGCTGATGCGTCCCGAGCAGGCCGGCGAGGTGCAGGCCTTCTTCTCCGAGCATGCGATTCCACAGGCGGCGAAGACGCTCCAGCAGCTCGTCGAGCGTCAGCAGATCAACTCGGCCTTCAGGAGCCGCGAGGCTGAGCCCCTGTCTGCATCGTTGCGCTGACGGTGGCCGGCGCGGGAGCCGCGGCTCGAGCCCGCCGGCTCGAGGTCTTCGCGGTCGACGTCGACTCGGTGCAGGTCTGCTGGAGCGATCTGCCCGCGGGCAGCCATGTGCTCGAGGTTGGGGGCGTGCCCTCGACGACAGTGCAAGGTCCGGGCGTGGGCAGCGCGACGGTTGGCGGCCTCGCTGCCGGGGCCGAGGTGCGCGCCACGCTCGCCGGCGCGACGGCGACACTCGCACGCACGCTCGTGGCTCCGCCTGGGCGAGAGCTCAGTCGTATCGCGACGATCAGCGACGTCCACATCGGCGAGCGTCGCTTCGGGCGATGGCCTCGCGTGCGGCCCGATGCCGAGTGGCGTGAGCCTGAGCCCTATCCCGTCGTGTGCGCTCGAGCCGCGATGCGCGAAGCGGTCGCGTGGGGCGCACAGCTGCTGGTCGTGAAGGGCGATCTCACCGATCGCGACCGGGACGAGGAGTACGAGGTGTTGGCTACGGAGCTCGCTTCGCTTCCGATCCCGGTGCTGGTGATTCCCGGCAACCACGACGGCGGCGATCGGGTCAAGGGCGACGGTGCCGCGGTGCTCGCACACCACGGCATCGAGCTGACCACCGGCGTGCGCGTCTTCGACGTGCCTGGTCTGCGCGTGGTCGCTGCGAGCTCACGCGAGATCGGCAAGCACCGAGGCAACCTCACGCACCTCTTGCCCGAGATCATCGAGGCGCTGTCGACCGCGCCCGCCGGCGCACTGCTCGCGACACACCATCCTCCCTTTCGCACGGTCGTCACCACGATCTGGCCGCCCGGCATCCTCGGTCTCGACGGCTGGCGTCTGCTGCGAGCGGTGTCGTCTTCGCATCCGGACACGCTCCTCACCGCGGGGCACACGCACCGCAACCGCCGTCGCGCCTACCGCCGAGTGCCGATCACCGAGGTGGGGTCACCGAAGGACTATCCGGGAGTGTGGGCGGGCTACGCCGTGCACGAGGGAGGCATCCGTCAGGTCGTGCGCAGGGTCGCTGATCCGCAGGTGCTGGCCTGGACCGAGCGCACCTCGGGCGCACTCATGGGATGGTGGCGCTACTGGTCGCGTGGCACCCTCGACGCGAGGTGCTTCTCGCACACCTGGACCCGCTCAGTCGATCTCGTCGAGTGAGCCGATGACCGGTTGCGCGAGCGTCAGGCGTTGCTCGAACCCCGACTCCCAGGGCATCCACCCGTTCCTGTCGGGCCACGTGAGCTGCACCATGCGGAAGGGCACCGCGCCGTAGAAGGCTTCCGCCGAGGTGAACAGGTGCGCGTGCGCTTCGGCGTCGACCGGCAGCAGCGCCGAGCGTTGCTCGCCGTCGAACAAGCCGAGGAAGAGCGGCCCGATCGGCGGCTGCACGCCGCCCGAGAGCAGGTCGACGACGAGGCCGATGATGCCCCGCGCATGCACGGGCGTCTGTCCGAACACGACAACTTCGGGAAAGCCGAACGTCGCCTCCAACCCGATGCTGTAGGCGTAGGCCGCCCGGGGCGGGTCGAGGTCGGGACGCGCGGCAACGGGTTCGAGCGCCCAGCCGTTCGTCTCGATCATCCACAGCACCTTGTCGAGGTGCTCCATCGACCGGTCGGGCATCGGGTCGTCGCTCACCGCGCCCACACTGCCACGCTCGGTTGTGTCACACCCCCCGTGCACACTGACGGTGATGGAACCGGGCGCCACTCTCCGCTTCACCGCCGCGGCGCGCGCGCTCGCCGACGCCGCACGCCGTCTCGGCCTCCATCCCCCGAGCTTTCGCAGCCCTCCTCGCCTGGGGTCGGTCGACCGTTCGCTGCGCCGCCACCCGCGAGGCACCGTGGTGGCCGTACGACTTCGGGGCCGGCCGTGGGCGGCAGTGCTCGCAGACATGGTCGAGGGTGTCATCGCCGCGAACGACCTCACCGCCGGTGATGCCGATCGTGTGCGAAGCGCGCTGTGGGAGGCGTTGGCCGAAGGAGGCCCGGTCAGCGCGGCCCAGGTCCGCGTGACCCTCACCGCCCGAACTGGGTCGCCGCCGCGACGATCGCTTCCTCGGTGGTCTGCGCGCCCACCCCGTGACCGGCGTCGTCGACGATCTCGAGCTCAGCGTCCGGCCAGCGCTGTGCGAGCTCCCAGGCGATGTCGGGTGGCCCGCTGATGTCGAGCCTTCCGGTGATGAGCACCGCCGGGATGCCCGCGAGGCGGGCAGCGTTGGCGAGCAGCTGGCCGTCCTCGAGGAACGCGGCATGCGACCAGTAGTGGGTGACGAGGCGAGCGAAGCACGATCGAAAGCGCGGGTCGTCGTACCTCTTGTCGTGCTCGGCCCCGGGGTAGGTGGCGACGTGGGTGTCCTCCCAACGGCACCAGGCCTGCGCGGCGCGATCACGCACCTCGGCATCTGGGCTCTCGAGCAGACGCGCGTATCCAGCGGCGAGGTTGCCGTCGCGATCCTCGGGCGCGACTCCATCGCGGAACATGCGCCACTCCCCGGGGAAGACCCGGCCCATCGCGCGGGTCACCCACTCGACCTCCCGATGCGTCGTGGTCACGACGCTCACCAGAATCATCGCCGTCACACGCTGCGGATGCGCCTGCGCGTACGCGAGCCCGAGCGTCGAGCCCCATGATCCTCCCCAAACCAGCCATCGGTCGATGCCGAGGTGATCACGCAGCCGCTCGATGTCCTCGATCAGGTGCGGCGTGGTGTTCGTCGACAGGTCGGCTGTCGGCTCGCTCGCGTGCGGCGTGCTCTCTCCGCACCCTCGTTGGTCGAAGAGCACGACCCGGTAAGTCGCGGGGTCGAACCACCGGCGGAACCGCGGCGATGTGCCCGAGCCGGGGCCGCCATGCAGCACGACAGCGGGCTTGCCGTGCGGATTGCCGGCGATGCTCCACGCGATGCGGTGGCCCTCGCCGACATCGAGCATGCCGTCGTCGTAGGGGTCGACGAGCGGGAACGTCACGGCGAGACCGTGCCAGATCTACCGTGGGCGCGCTGGCCCGGGTGGCGGAACTGGCAGACGCAGAGGGCTTAAACCCCTCGGCTCCCGAAGGGAGCGTGCGGGTTCGATCCCCGCCCCGGGCACGTCACCTGTTGCCGGTACCTTCGGTGCCGTGACCAGTCGTCGGCGGAGATGCATCGGCGCGGTCGCGATGGTCCTGTGCGCAGTGGCGGGTGCCACCGCTTGCTCGGATGACGGGTCGGGCTCGAGCTCCGCGGGCGCGACGTCGGAGGGAGGCGTCCTCCTCTTCATGAGGCAGGACTCGCACCAGCTGTGGAAGCCCTGGGTCGCGTGCCCCGACATGTCTCATGCCCGCGAGCTGCCGACCCGCGACGGACACAACGCCGGCTGGGGAGTGTGGTCACCCGACGGCACTCGCATCGCGTTCAACGCCGACTACGACGACCCCGATCTCACCGACCGCACTGCGATCTGGGACATCTACACGATGAATCCCGACGGCAGCGACGTCACGAAGCTCACCCACTCGGTCGGGCTCGAGGGTGACCCGGGTTACTCACCGGACGGCAAGCTCCTTGCGTTCGACTCTGCCGAACCCGGGCGGCAGGGCATCTGGGTCATGAACGCCCAGGACGGCAGCGACGAGCGCCTCGTCTCCGCCACGCCGCCCGGCTTCGAACCGGACTTCGGTCCCCGGTTCTCTCCCGATGGCACCAAGATCGTCTTTGCGCGCGGGCAGGCCTTCGCCGGTCTCAGCTGGGGCTTGTGGACCGTCAACCTCGATGGCACCGGCCTGACCCAGATCACGCCACCCGACATGTCGCCCGCGAAGCCGGCCTGGTCGCCGGACGGCTCCACGATCGTCTTCGACGCATACACCGCGGACTACCCGTATCAGAACGTCTGGACGATCCACCCCGATGGTACCGGGCTCACCGCCCTCGATCTGCCAGCGGGCACCGAGGGCGACCCTGAGGGCTACGCCGATCCGACGTGGTCTCCGGACGGCAAGACGATCATCGTCGGCCACGGTCAGCATCAAGGCACCGACTCGGCGACGGTCAGCTTCGCCACGCTGCGGCCCGACGGCACCGGACTCGACTGGGTCAAGGATGGCTCGAGCGACGAGCACCGACCCGAGTGGGGCACGGGCACATGCTGACGTCGGCTCCCCGTCGCGCGGCCGTGCCCAGGGGCGATCCCCGGGCACGGCTGGGCGGAGCGACGGATGCAGTTGTGGTCAGACCGACGTGGCGCTGGCTGACGGAGTGGTGGACGATGCCGGTGCCTGTCCCATGTTCGGGCAGTTGGCATTGTGGGCGTACGACTGGCCGGGCGCCGTCGACTGGCTCGGCGGCGGCGTGGACTGGGTTGCGTTCGGCGTCGGGGACTGGCTCGTGGGTGCCGGTGTCGACCCACTGTCCTGGGCCGACGCGATCGAGGCACCCCCGACGGCAAGGATGCCGACCACCGCGCCCGCTGCGATGAGCTGCTTGGGGTTCATGTCATCACCTCCTTCCGTCTGCGTTCGTGGTGCTCATCACACCTGACCCATGTCAGGGGGCGGTAAGCGCCGTCTGTGAAGTCGCCGTGACTCGATAGACCGTGCCGGTGGCCCAGTCAGCGACGAAGACGCTGCCGTCAGAGCGAAGCGCGATCGCGACGGGGCTCTTGATGCCGGTCAGGAACGTCCGTGGCGCCCCGGCGGCCGCCGATCCATCCGCTTGGAGCGGCACCAGCAGCACGACACCCTTCGCCCACTCCGCCACGAGGGCGGCGGTCCCTACGGAAGGACCGAGGTCGCCGGTCACGATGGCGACACCGCTGACCGCAGCGTGGGGGTCGAGCGCCGCGACCGGGCCGGGCTTGCTCTTGCAGTCCTCGGTCGCTTGGCCATAGCAGCCGGGGAAGCCCCACTCCTGGCCCGGCGAGACGATCGACAGCCAGTCGCCGGGCGTCGCGTCGCCGAGGTCGTCCCGCTGGTTCATGGTCACGAACAGCTCGGTGGTGCCGGGGAAGTAGGCCAGCCCGACCGGCGCGCGGATGCCGCCAGCGTCGACGCGCAGGTCGCTTCCGTCGGGAAGGAACGACAGCACCGCCGCCGAGTAGGTCGAGTCGGGCGTGCACGCGTCGCACGGCGCCGAGACACCCAAGCTGATGCGACCGTCGGTCGACATCGCGAGGCCGTTCACCTCGCCGACGCCATCGGGGAGGTCGACGACGGTGTGGTGCTCGGCGAACGAAGTGCCGCTGAAGCCGGAGTAGGCCTCCACGCCGCCCGCCGCCGCGACGTAGAGCGCGTCGTCGTACCAGAGCAGGCCGAGGGGCGTGTGGGCGTCGGCGATCACCCGTTCAGGCGTCGAGCCGACCGTGTCGACGAAGTACACCGCGTCGGTGCCGGCATCGGCGTACGCAGCTGTCGCCACCCAGAGCCGGCCGTCCGCATCGAATGCGATGGCGGACGCATTCGGGAGACCTTGCGCGTAGACCGACGCGGCAACGCCTCTGACACTTTGCAGGTGCGCGCCCGCGTCCGCCAGCTGCGTGCCCGCGCTCCCACCGCACGTCGTGAGCAAAAGAGTGAGCAGCATGAGGAGAGGGAGGGCGGCCGCGACCAAGCGCGAGCGACGTCGCATGCAGTCAGGCTGCGTGCTGAATGGTCGAACTCGCTGAGACCCGTCTGTGAAGTTGCTACGAGCTCGCCTCAGCCGACGAGTCGGTCGACCTCTGGCTTGACGTCGAGCACCGCGTCGAGGTGCTGCGCGTGATCGAGGCCGGGGTTCGCCATCCGGTTGAAGCCGACCGAGAGGTGGGCGAAGCCGAGCTCGAGTGCCTCGTCCACCTGCTTCTGCCATCCCTCGCCGAGGTACACGCGCCCGTGGATCGGGATCGTCTCGGGGTCGCGTCCCTCCTCGGTGGCGAGCTCCCGCAAGCGTGCCACACCGCTGCGCAGGTCGATCGGATCGAGGCCGGGGAGCAGCAACGGCATCCATCCGTCCGCTTTGCGCACCAGTCGCCGCAATGCGGCGTCGGACGCACCGCTGCCGATGTAGATCGGGATGAGACCAGGTGGCCGGGGGTTGATGCCGACGCCCTCGAGATGGTGGAACCGGCCGTGGTACTCGACCTCGGACTCGGTCCAAAGCGCGCGCATCACGTCGATCTGCTCGTCGAGCACGTCGGTGCGATGAGCGAAGTCCACGCCGAGTGCCTCGTACTCCGCCCAGTTCCATCCGACGCCGACCGCGACGCGGATGCGTCCCCCACTCAGCAGGTGGATGGTCGCGATCTGCTTGGCCGCCAGCGCCGCTTGGCGCTGCGGGAGCACGAGCACGCTGGTGACGAAATGAAGGCGCTCGGTCACCGCGGTGAGATGGCCGAACAGCACGAGGATCTCGTGGAACGTGTGCGCCGACGTGTAAGGCGGCCCCGGGAAGCTGCCGAACGGACCCGGCCCGAGCCGCTCGGGCGTGGCACCGAGGATGTGGTCGTAGGCCATCAGGTGAGCGAAGCCCGCGTCCTCGGCGGCGCGCGCCCAGGCACGGATCGCGTGGGGATCGGTGCCACTGTCGGCTTGCGAGAAGATCACTCCGAGGTCCATCCACCTACCATCGCACGATGGATCCGTTCTCGCTCGAAGGGCGCACCGCGCTCGTCACTGGTGCATCGCGGGGCATCGGCGCCGCGACTGCGCGGGCACTCGACCGAGCCGGCGCCCGGGTCGCGCTTGCCGCGCGCAGCGTCGACGCCCTCGAAGCGATCGCCGCGGATCTCGCGCACGACCCGGTCGTCCTGCCCGCCGACTTGGGAGCCGCTGACGCGCCGACGATGCTCGCGCATGCCGTGCTGGACGCGTTCGGCTCGATCGACATCGTCGTGAACAACGCGGCGATCGCGGCCCGGCTGCCCACGGTCGAGCTCGACGCGGACCTGATCGACTCGATGTACGCGGTGAACGTGCGAGCGCCGCTGCTCCTCATCGCCGCGCTGTTGCCGTCGATGATCGAGCGTCACTCAGGGTCGATCGTCAACCTCTCGTCGGTGTCGGGTGTGGTGGGCACGCCTCGGCGCGCGGCCTACGCGGCGACCAAGGGAGCGCTCGACGCGGCGACGCGATCCCTCGCGATGGAGCTCGGTCCGCACGGCATCAGGGTCAACTCGATCGCCCCGGGCGTCGTCGACACGGCGCTGTGGGAGAAGAACAAAGCGATCCCGGGCGTCGTCGAGCAGATCGACGCCCAGACCGCGCTCCGTCGGTGGGCCCAGCCCGAGGACATCGCCGACGCCATCGTCTTCCTCGCGAGCGACGCGGCACGCTTCGTCACCGGTGAGACCATCGCCGCTGACGGCGGCATGGCCCGTACCCTCGACCTCTACGGCGGCGCCGTCTGACCCAACCCCCTGCCGGAATTCTTGGTGTTTCTCACTCTCGGCGCGGCACTTTCACCAAGAAAACGAGCCCGCGGGGGGAGATGCGGTAGCCGACCTTCAGGCTCTCGGTGAGACCGAGCGTCTTGAGCTTGCGGACGTCGCGCTTGAACACGAGGGTCTCGAGCCCGAGTGACGCGGCAAGGTCGGGAGCGCGCACGCCCGGACGCTCCGCGATCAGCGACAGCGTGGCCGCCGTCCACGGGCCGCGGATGCTCGCCTTGTCGAGCCGAGCGAGCTTCGCGCTGATCGCCTCGATGTCCTCGTCGGACAGGTCGTCGTCCTCGCGCAAGGCGACGCGCTCGTCCTCGCCGTCCCAGTGGAGTGCCACGCGGTAGAGATCGCCGTCGCCGAACTCGGCCAACTGAGACTGCAACGCGGCGAGGGACGCGAATCCGGCCTTTCGGGCATCGGCCTTCGTGATCACAGACTCGTCGACGACTCGCACGTCGTCGACCATCAGGTACCCGCCGACGAAGCGGACGCGGTTGCCCGCCTTCGCGTTCGGTCGCTTCCACCGCCGGAACGCAACCGTGATCGTGCCGTCGGTGAGACCCGCCCAGTGCTCCTGCTTGAACAGCAACGAGACGGCGCGCTCAGGTCTCGATGACGACGGCCTGCTCGGGGCAGTTCAGCTCGGCGAGTCGAGCCGACTCCTCGAGCCCAGCGGGCACCTCACCGTCACCGAGCACCACCGAGTTGCCGTAGTCGTCCGAGTCGAACAGCTCGGGTGCGAGTGAGTAGCAGCGTCCGTGGCCCTGACACTTCTCGCTGATCACGCGGACCTTCATGATGGGAAGACCACTGGCAGCTGACGGGGACCGCGCACCTGCCCGCCCGCCCATGTGACTTCGGCGCCGTCCGCGAGGCGGAAGTCCGGGATGCGAGTCAGCCACTCTTCGAGCGCGACCCGCAGCTCCATGCGAGCGAGGTTCGAGCCCGCGCAGCGGTGGATGCCGACACCGAAGGCGACGTGACGGTTCACTGCCCGGTCGATCAGCACCGAGTCTGCGTCGGGGAATGCATCGGGATCGCGGTTGGCAGCCGGGAAGTTGAGCACGATGCGATCGCCGGCGTGCATGCACGCGCCGTTGACCTCGATGTCGTCGTTGACGATGCGCGCCATCGTGACCGGTGAGTACGCGCGGAGGAGCTCTTCGATCGCGGTCGGGATGAGCTCGGGCTCGCGTACCAGTCGCTCGCGGTCCTCGGGATGGGTCGCGAGATGCCACAGCGACGAGCCGATGCTCGACCAGGTCGTGTCGATGCCGGCGATGAGGAGGAGCCCGAGCGTGCCGAGGATGTGCACGTCTGACACATGCTCGCCTTCGACCTCCGCCGCGAGCAGCTCGCTGATGAGGTCGTCGCTGGGATGCGCCTTGCGGTCTGCGAGCTCCGCAGCGAAGAAGCCGATGAGCTCGTCGCGCGACTTCTGCCGCAGCACGGGGTCTTGCAGCCCGAGCTCGAGCACGCCGCGCACCCACGTCGTGAACTGATCGGACATGGATTCGTCGATGCCGAGCATCTGCGCGATGACCCGCACCGGGATCTGCTGCGAGTACCCAACGGCCGCGTCGGCATGGCCGAGCGCCACGAAGCCATCGATCAGCGACGTGCACAGCTCGCGGGTGTAGGGCTCGTACTTCGCGACCGCCTTCGGGGAGAACGCGGGGAGGATCAGCCGGCGTGCCCACAGGTGTTCGGGCGGGTCACTGCTGATCGGCGGTGCCTTGATCTCCGCCGCTGCCGAGTCGACCGAGTAGCCGCGGGGCGCCACAGTGATCTCGCGTGACGAGAAGCGCTCGACGTCATGCGCGATCGCGACGACGTCCTCGTAACGGGTGGGGAGCCACGAGCCACCCCATCGATCAGTATGGGCGACAGGACAGCTGCCCCGAAGCCCGTCCCACACTTCCGTCGGGTCGGCGACGTATCCCGGATCGAAGATGTCGTAATCCGTCGCCCAGTCGAGCACTGGTTCGGTTGCCACGCTGCAACCGTAGTCAGATCGGCCGCTGCGTTCCGTGGTCCACAAATGGTGATTTCGCGAGGTCGAGACCGGCGACGGCGCCGATCACGATCGCGGCCGGAGCGTCGATCGGAGTGTCGCCCAGCGCGCCGAGCGTCGTGCGGGCGACTTCCTGGTCGGGGCGGGTGCCGAACCGTACCGCGGTCACCGGCGTCTCCGGTGCGAGGCCGCCGTCGATCAGCCGTTGGGCGATCGCGGCGCGCTCCGCGACGCCCATGAGCACGACGATCGTGCCGCCCACCCGAGCAAGCGCGTCCCAGTCGGTCTCGTCCTCGTCACCGAAGCGGCGATGACCGGTCACGACCGTGACGCTCGCGGACATCCCTCGCTGGGTGACCGGCACGCCTGCAGCGGCGGGCGCGGCGAACGCCGACGTGATGCCAGGCACGACGTCGAAGGCCACGCCGGCAGCGCGCAACGCGAGTGCCTCCTCGCCACCCCGCCCGAAGAGAAACGGGTCGCCGCCCTTCAGCCGTATGACCACACGATGCCGTTGGCGCGAGCTGGATCAGGAGGTCGTTGATGAGCTCTTGGGGAACAGGCCGGCCGGGCCGCTTGCCGACGTCGATGCGCTCGACGTGCGAAGGGACGAGGTCGAGGACGGCGGTGTCGGCGAGTGCGTCATGCACGACGACGTCGGCCTCGGCGAGCAGACGTGCTGCTCGCAACGTGAGCAGCTCGGGATCGCCGGGGCCTGCGCCCACGAGGTGCACGGTGCCGGTCGCGCGCGGGGACGTGCGACTCGATCAATGCCGTCCAGTCGCGGCCCTCGGTGGTCTCGCCCCGCTCGTGCAACGAACGTCTCTCCGCCGCGAGCGCTTCGGCCGCGTCGCCGAGGCCGATCGGCAGCGAGTCGCGCACCCGGTCGCGCAACCACGATGCAAACGCCGGGCTCTGGCCTTCGGTCGAGACCGCGATCGTCACCGCACCATCGCGGTGGATCGCCGGCAGCGTGAACGAGCAGTGCTCGATGTCATCGGCCGAGTTGACCCACACGCCGGCGGCCTCGGCATCGTCGTACACGGCGGCGTTCACCGCGGGATCGTCGGTCGCCGTCATGACAAGGCGGAAGCCCTCGACGTCGCCGGCGCGATAGGGCCGGGCCTCGACAGTGACCCCGAGCGACGCGATCCTCGGGTCGACCGAAGGCGCGATGACCGTCACGTCCGCTCCCGCACCGACGAGTCCCTCTACCTTGCGCAGCGCGACGCGGCCTCCGCCGACGACGAGGCATCGTCGCCCGGCGACCTGCAGCATCACGGGATACATGGTCATGACGCGCCCAGTCCGCGGCGCCGCCGGACCGTGCGCTCCAGCGTCGAGAACGCGATCGCATCGACCGCGACACCGAGCACGAGGATGAGGAGCATCACCGACATCAGGCCGGCGGAATCGGCGAACTCGCGCTCGAACTGAAGGCGCGATCCGATCGAGGGCTGGTTGGCGATGATCACGAGCAGCTCGCCCGCCATGAGGCTGCGCCAGGCGAATGCCCACCCTTGCTTGAGCCCCGTGAGGAACGAGGGAAGCGCGGCGGGGAGGATGACGAAGCGGTATTCGTTCAAGCCGCGAGCCCCGAGCACTCGCCCGGCCCGGGTCCACAGCGGCGGCACGTGGTCGATGCCGCTGATGAGCCCGTTCGCGATCGACGGGGCGGCGCCGATCACGACGACGAACATGATCGCCGCCTCGCTCAGGCGGAAGAGCAACAGCGCGAGCGGGAACCATGCGATCGACGGCATGGTCTGCAGGCCGGTGATGAGCGAGCCAACCGCGGTGCGCAGCGACTTGAACCGCGACACGGCCAGACCGATGAGCACGCCGACGACGACGGCGAGGCCGAAGCCGACCGCGGCTCGCCGCAGCGTCGTCGCTATGGCCTTCCACGTCTCGGGCTGGCCGAGGTCGGACCAGAAGCGCGTAGAGCACGGTCATCGGACCGGGCAGCACATACGTGGGACGCCAGCCCGACCACACGACGACCTGCCACGCGAACAGCGCGAGGCCGATCGCGGCGACCTTGGGCCACGTGGCTCGCCAGATCCGCGCGGCGAGCGAGATCGACGGCCGATTCGTCTGCTCGAGCGCGTCGAGACCGGCGAGCTCGGATGCGAGCCTGGCCTCGCCGGTCAGCCCGGGCTCAAGCACTGTGGCCATGGCGCGCCACCTCCCGACGCAGCTGCTCGGTCACCCGCGTCGCGAGCGTCGTGACGCCGCTGTCCTCGATGCGCCGTGGGCGGGCGAGGTCGACGTCGAAGTTGGCAGCCAACCGCCCGGGTCGGCTCGCGAGCAGCACGATGCGATCGCCGAGGCGAGCGGCTTCGCGCACGTTGTGCGTGACGAAGACGACGGTGAGGCCGGTTTGGCGCCACACGCTCTCCAGCTCCTCGTGCAACAGGTCGCGGGTGATCGCGTCGAGCGCGCCGAACGGCTCGTCCATCAAGAGCACGTCGGCGTCCTGCGCGAGTGCACGGGCGAGCGCGACGCGTTGCCGCATGCCGCCCGACAGCTCGTGGGGACGCTTCGCCGCGAACCCGCCGAGGTGCACGAGGTCGAGCAGCTCGAGCGCCCGCACCCGACGCTGTGCCTTGCGCACTCCCCGCAGTCGCAGGGCGAGCTCGACGTTGCCGGAAGCCGTGAGCCACGGGAACAGCGCCGACTCCTGGAACATCAGCGCGCTGCTGCCGGTGACCTCGATCGTGCCGCTCGTCGGCTCGTCGAGCCCCGCGATCAGGTTGAGGAGCGTGGTCTTGCCACACCCCGAGGCCCCAACGACGCAGGTGAAGCTGCCCTTCTCGACGTCGAGCGTGAGGGAGTCGAGGGCAGCCACGGTGCCCCGCCCGGCGCCATAGACCTTGGTGACCGCCTCGAGCCGAACTGCGGCCGCAGGGGCATAGGCGCGGGAGGACGGCGCCAGGGGCGACGTCTGGGGGCTCGCTGCGATCGCGGTGTCGGGTGCCATCAGGACATCCGGGGCCTTTCGCACTCTCGGAACAGTAGGTTATATTTCCGATCAGTTAAGTCGGGATTAGACCACGCCGATCAAGGGACGTCCAGATGAACGCCCAAAGCACCGTGTCGCGAGAGGCCCATCTCTGACACGCGTCGCCCTTGGATCGGCCCGAACTGTGTGGCTCACCGGCCTGCCCTCGGCGGGGAAGACGACCGTGGCTCGGGCGCTGGCGGCCCGACTCGCGGCCGCCGGCCGGCGGGTCGAGGTGCTCGACGGCGACGAGGCCCGCAAGGTGCTCACCGCCGGGCTCGGGTTCAGTCGGGCCGAGCGCGACGAGAACGTGCGCCGCATCGGCTACGTCGCCGATCTGCTGAGTCGCAACGGTGTCGACGTCGTGTGTGCGGTGATCTCTCCCGTTCCGCGACGCCCGCGAAGAGGTGCGGGCTCGCCATGTCGAGAGCACGCCGTCGCCAGCCCGATCGCTTCGTCGAGGTGTGGGTTTCGACTCCTGTCGACGTGTGCGCAGAGCGGGACGTGAAGGGCCTCTACGCGCGTCAGCGTGCAGGCGAGATCACCGGCCTCACGGGCGTCGACGATCCCTACGAGCCTCCGCATGCGCCTCACGTCGAGCTGCGCACCGACGAGCTCGACCTCGATGAGTGCGTCGACCGCATCGTGGCGGTGCTGGCCCACTCCGCCTGCGGCGGAGCGACGTCATGACGACGGCGACGCTCACCGACGCGGACCTTGCCTCGATCTCGTCGAGCTTCGAATCCGCGTCGGCATCCGAGATCGTTGCCTGGGCGGTCGACACGTTTGGCGATGGCTTGTGCCTGGCGGCGTCGATGGCCGATGCAGTCCTCATCGACGTGGCGACGCGTGTGCACCCGAGCATCGAGGTCGTGTTCCTCGACACGCAGTACCACTTCCCCGAGACGCTCGCGACGGCGAAGCGGGTCGAGAAGCGTTACAAGCTCGAGCTGCGAGTGCTGACTCCCGATCGTGAGCCCGACGATCTTTGGAAGACCGACACCGACGCGTGTTGCGACGCCCGCAAGGCGCAGCCGATGGCTCGTCACCTCGCCACTCGATCGGCGTGGATGAGCGGGCTGCGGAGAGCCGAGAGCGAGACACGTCGTGATGCCGCGATCGTGTCCCACGACAGCCGCGGGCTCGTGAAGATCAACCCGCTCGCGAACTGGAGCGACGCGCAGGTCGATGCGTACATCGCCGAGCACGACGTGCCGGTCAACCCGCTGCTGTTCGACGGCTACCCGTCGATCGGCTGCTGGCCGTGCACGCGTCGTGTCGAGGCAGGAGCCGACGCCAGGTCCGGCCGCTGGGCCGGCTCGTCCAAGACGGAATGTGGCCTGAACACATGACTCTGACCCAAGCGTCTCCCACGACCTACACCGCGCTCGATCACCTCGATGCGCTCGAGTCTCAGGCGATCTTCATCATCCGTGAGGTCGCGGCCGAGCTGCGCAACCCGGTCGTGCTCTTCAGCGGCGGCAAGGATTCGGTCGTCGTGCTCCATCTCGTCGCGAAGGCGATGGCGCCGGCGCCGTTCCCGTTCGCGGTGATGCACGTCGACACCGGCCACAACTTCCAAGAGGTGCTCGACTTCCGCGACCTCGTGGTCAGCAAGCTCGGCGCCCGCCTCGTGGTGGCCTCGGTGCAGGCGTCGATCGACAGCGGCCGTGTGGGCGACCCGGGTGCCGGTGCTTCTCGCAACCGGTTGCAGTCGGTGTCGCTGCTCGATGCGATCGCCGCGGAAGGCTTCGACGCGTGCTTCGGTGGCGCTCGCCGCGACGAGGACAAGGCCCGGGCGAAGGAGCGCATCTTCTCGTTCCGCGACGAGTTCGGGCAGTGGGATCCTCGCAATCAGCGTCCCGAGCTGTGGCATCTGTACAACGGCAGAGTGCGCCCCGGTGAGCACGTGAGGGCGTTTCCGATCAGCGACTGGACCGAGCTCGACATCTGGCGCTACATCGAGCGCGAGCAGCTCGACCTGCCGTCGATCTACTTCGCCCACCAGCGCGAGGTCGTCGCACGCGACGGCATGTACCTCGCGGTGAACGAGTGGGTGCAGCCGCGAGCGAACGAGACGGCCGAGGTGCGTACGGTCCGCTACCGCACGGTCGGCGACGCCAGCTGCACAGGCGCCGTGGCCTCCGAGGCGCGTGACGTGGCCGAGGTGATCACCGAGATCTCGGCGAGCCGCATCACCGAGCGCGGCGCGACTCGCGCCGACGATCGCTTCTCCGACGCGGCGATGGAGGATCGCAAGCGCGAGGGCTACTTCTGAGCGATCCGATGACCGATCTCGAGACCACCCCCCGTCAGCTCCTCCGATTCGCGACCATCGGCTCGGTCGACGACGGCAAGAGCACGCTCATCGGGCGCCTGCTGTACGACGCGAAAGGCCTGTTCGACGATCAGGTCGATGCCGTCGCGGCAACGACGAAGCGACGCGGGCAAGAGGGACTCGACCTCTCGTTGGTCACCGACGGGCTGCGCGCCGAGCGCGAGCAGGGCATCACGATCGACGTCGCGTACCGCTACTTCGCCACGCCGAGCCGGTCGTTCATCATCGGCGACAACCCTGGTCACGCGGAGTACACCCGCAACATGGCAACGGGCGCGTCGACCGCCGACCTCGCGGTCGTGCTCGTCGACGCCCGCACCGGTCTGCTCGAGCAGACCCGACGCCATCTCGCTGTTGCGGCGACGCTCGGCATCCGCCACCTCGTGCTCGCGGTGAACAAGATGGACCTCGTCGAGTGGTCCGAGGATGCATTCGACGGCGTCGTCGCTGATGTCAGCGCGTACGTCGCGCGGCTCGGCGTCGACGACCTCACCGCGATCCCGGTGTCGGCCCTGCTCGGCGACAACATCGTCGATCGTTCGACCACGTGCACTTGGTACGAAGGCCCGACCTTGCTCGATCACCTCGAGCGCGTCGAGGTCACCACGATCGACGACGGTGGCACCGGGGCGCGAGTCGCCGTGCAGCTCGTGATCCGCACGAACTACGACGGACGTCCGGTCCGTCGCTATGCCGGCCTCGTGACCGGTGCTCCGCTGCGTCCGGGCGACGAGGTCATCGTGCTGCCCGGCGGCAGCCGCACCACGGTCGAAGCCATCGAGACCGCCGATGGGCCGCTCGAGGTCGGCGTGCCCGGTCGTTCGGTCACCGTGCGCCTCACCGACGACGTCGACGTCACACGTGGCGATGTCATCGCTGCGGCCGGGGACGTGCCCGACGTCGTGCGTGAGCTCGAGGCGACCGTGTGCTGGTTCGCGGCGAGCCCGTTGATCTCGGGCGGGCGCTATGTGGTGAAGCAGGGCACTCGCAGCGAGCGGATCGTGGTGCGGGGGCTGCTCGGCCGGCTCGATCTCGACACGCTCGAAGCCGTCGAGGCCGATCGGCTCGACGTGAACGACATCGGCATCGTGCGCTTTGCGACGGCCGGCCCGATGGTCGTCGATGCCTACGCGGCGAACCGGTTCACGGGCAGCTTCGTCCTCATCGACGAGTCGACCAACGCCACGCTCGGCGCCGGGATGGTCCGCTCTGCCTGACACTCGGGCTCTGGGACTTTCCGAAGTACCAAGTCTGGACTTAGGAGGTTAGGCTTGGTACATGCCCGATACCGAGGTCGACGTCGACATCGTGCAACTGGCCGACGAGCTGCGGGTGAGCATCGGCTTCATCACGCGACGGCTGCGTCAGGTCCAGGCCGATGGAGAGCTCTCGCTGCCCGAGACCACTGCCCTTGCCCGGCTCGACCGAGGCGGTCCGTGCACCGTCACGGTCCTCGCCAAGCGGGAGCTCGTCAGCGCGCAGTCGATGGGCGCGACGATCTCCGGCCTCGAATCGAGGGGCCTCGTCAAGCGCAAGCCCGATCCTGACGACGGACGACAGTCCGTCATCGCTCTCACCAAGGCGGGCCTCGCCGCGCTCTTGAACAAGCGGAATGCTCGCACCGAGTTGATCGCCCACGCTCTCGCCAGTGAGCTCACGCAAGCCGAGATCCGCCGTCTCGCCGCGGCCGTGCCCCTGATCGAGCGCGTGGCGCAGAAGATCTGATGGAGGCGGCCATCCTCGCACCGCAGGGGAACTTCTTCCGGCGCACGTTCGCGTCGCTGCACTACCGCAACTTCCGGCTGTTCTTCCTCGGCCAGATCGTGTCGAACTCGGGCAACTGGCTCACGATGGTCGCCCTCGTGCTGCTCGTGCTCGATCGCACCGACAGCGGCGTCGCGGTGGGCCTGCTCTCGGCGTGCCAGTTCGCGCCGATCCTGCTCTTCTCGGCGTGGGGCGGCGTGCTGGTGGATCGCTTCAACAAGCGGAGGCTGCTCTACATCACGCAGTCGCTCGAGATGGCGCAGTCGTTCGTGCTCGCCGGGCTTGCCTTCATGCACGAGGCGCCGCTGATCCTCTTCTACCTCGCTGCCATCGCCGGGGGCTGCTTCCTCGCCATCGACAACCCCGTGCGGCGGTCGATGGTGAACGAGATGGTGCCCGCCGACGACGTGCCGAACGCCGTGACGCTCTACAGCGCCATGATCAACTTCTCGCGCATCGTGGGCCCGCTCATCGCGGGTGTGCTGGTGGTCAGCGTCGGTTACGGGTGGTGCTTCACGCTCGACGCGCTGTCGTACATCACGGTGCTCGTGTCGCTGTCGATGATGCGGGCATCAGAGCTGCGCCAGCTACCCATCACACCGCGAGCGCCCGGACAGATCCGGGCCGGTCTGCGCTACATCGTCAGCGTGCCCGACCTCTGGATCCCGTTCGCGATGCTGCTCATCATCGGGACGATCAGCTACAACTTCTCGGTCGTCCTCCCGCTGTTCATCGTGAAGGGCCTGCACGAGAGCAAGTCCGCCTACACGTACGTGTACGCAGCGTTCAGCACAGGTGGCTTGCTGGGCGCGCTGCTGGTCGCGCGGTCGATCGACTGTCGTGATCCGCACCGTCGCGATGGGCGCGGTCGGGTTGGGCAGCGCCATGCTCGTGCTGTCGGCATCGCCGAACGTGGTGTTCGCCGCCTTCGTGGCTCTCGCGGTCGGCGCCTCCAGCGTCGCCTACATGACGGCAACGACCTCGATCGCACAGCTGCGCGCGAGCCGGGACATGATCGGCCGGGTGCTGTCGATCCAGACGGTGTTGCTCATCGGCACGACGCCGATCGGCGGCCCGATCCTCGGCTTGCTCGCCGACTCGGTGGGCCCGCGCTTCCCGATCTTCCTCGGAGGAGTGGGCGCACTGTGTGCCGCCGCCTTCGGAGTGCTCGCCGCGCGGCGCGTCGCCCGCGATGGCGAGAGGCTCGGACCCGACGCCGACGTGCTCGCGGCGAGCTCGACGTCAGCCTGACGCGAGGTAGGCGTTCGACGCCCCCTCGAATGCAGATGCCGCGGCGTCAGCGGCGGCCTTGTCCTTGTTCGTGATTGCGTTCTGCATCGCAGTCATCGCGTCGGTCATCGCCTGCCAGGCCGTGGGGTTGTTCTTCTGGATCGTGCCGTCGTAGACGTCCCAGTCGGCGAACACCTTGAGGAAAGCATCGGGCGTCGCCTGGCCCTTCGCGACCGCGGCCGCGAGGAACTTCATCTGCACCGCGGTCTGCACCAGAGCTGAGTTGGCCTGCGAGGCGGGCACGGTCGGATTCGGCACCGTCGTGGTCGTCGTCGTACCCGCCGTGGTCTCAGTCGTCTGGCTCGTGTCGCCGCTCGACCCAGAGGCACTGCTGCCACTTGCGCTCCCTTCACCGCCACTGGCGTCGCTTCCCGCGATCGTCGTAGCGGATCCGCCCGTCCCGCTGCTGCTGCTTCCGCTGTCGTCGCCGCACGCGGCGAGCAGCACGAGGGCGGTAGACGCGACCACGGCGAGCAGCAATCGGCAGAAACGCATGGTGTTCCGTACCCTGCACGAGCCGATGGCGATACACAAGTCACCTCGACGTGTCACCCGAAGCCCCGGCTCGTTCGTCTCATATGGTCAGTGCACATGTCGGGCGGTGCGGCGGAGGCGGACCTGCTCATCCAGCTCTTTCGCTCCCACGCGAGCCAGCTCGTGCGGATGGCGCGCTTGTTCGTCGTCGATCGCAACGCTGCCGAGGACCTCGTGCAAGAGGCGTTCATCCGGCTGAGTCGTTCTCTCGGGCGCATCACCGACGAGACCAAGAGGGTCGCCTACCTCCGGTCGATCGTGCTGAACCTCGCTCGTGACCACAACCGGCGGGGCCTCGTGTCGATGCGACACCAGGCGCCGATGAACGACCTCGACCCGAAGTCCGTCGAAGATCACCTCGTCGGCCGCGAGGATCAGCGCGCGCTGCTCGACGCGCTCGCGTCGCTACCCGTCCGCCAGCGCGACTGCCTGACCTTGCGCTACTTGCTCGATCTCGGCGTGCCTGAGATCGCGGCGACCCTCGACGTGTCGCCGAACTCGGTCAAGACCCACCTGCGACGGGGCTTGGCATCGCTCGAGCAGCGATTGGAGTCCCATCGATGAGCGCTCTCGAAGATCGCCTCCGCGACGCCCTCCACGCCGGCACCGACGCGGTCGAGCCGGCGCCTGACCTCTTCGCACGCGTGCAACGCAGCGTCGCCGAAGACCAGCGCCGCCGGCAGTGGCGCACCCGCATCGCACTGATCTCGGGCGGAGTGCTCGCCGCGCTCGCCGTCGTCCTTGTCGCAACCGACCGTCGAAATGGAGAAGCACACATGGACTGGTGGATCTTCGAGGTGCTCGTCACCGCCGTGCTGATCGCGATCGCGGTCATCCTCGGGCCGTTCATCAAGCGGTTCGGGAGGAGCTACGCGGCGGAGGTCTTCCGATCGAACCCGACGACCGGCAAGAGCTTCATCGTCCTCACCGACGTCGCGTACTACCTGATCTTCAGCGTGTACATCCTCTTCACCGCGAAGTTCGATCCACCGCGGGACTGGGAGCACACCGTGACGGCGGGGCAAGTGCAGTACGGCCTTGCCCGAGTGGGCGGCATCCTGCTGATCATCGGCGTGCTGCACGGGATCAACCTGTTGATCCTGCCGATCATCGGTCGGCTGCTCACGCTCAACCGCCGCCTCGACCAGCAGATGCGGGAGGCCGCGGCTCGCGACGAGCGAGACCTGTGACCGGTGCCACCGCGGCTCGTGTCACCGCTGTGGTGCGCTCGTCCGTCTCCCCTTCGTGCACACCATCACCGATCGCTTCAGCCGCCCTCAGCTCGTCCTCGCCGGAGTCGGACTCGGCCTCGTCTGGGGCGTGCTCGCCCGGCTGTGGATGCGGCTGATATCGACCGACCCGGCGTTCACGTGGGGCGGCACGATGTACATCCTCATCGCCGCGATGATCCTCGGTCTGGGTGTCGGAGGCGCGGCCGCGGGGCGGCGCTCGCCTCGACGCTGGGCTCGACGGGTCACGCGCGGTGCTCGGCAGTGCCTCGCTGACCTTCCTCAGTGTTGCGGCCGGGGTGATCTTGGTCGCCACCGTGATCCCGGCCACGCTCGCGGTGTTCGAGCGGCGCTGGTGGAGGCCCGTGCGCATCGCGCTGTTCGCGCTGAGCCTGCTGCCCCTTCGTGTCGCGAGGACCGAGATCGAGAAGTCGGGCGGCACGATCAAGGTGACCACCGCGACGGTCCTCTACCTCGCGCTCGCCTCGGTGATCGTCATCGCCTGGGGATCGGTCGTCGGGTCGTGTCGTTCACGGACCACTGGACTCGAGCCCGAACGCCGACTTGATCGTGTCGGCGGCGCTGTTGACGGCGGTCTCGAACTCGTCGGCTGACACCTTGTCCAACGCGGCCTGGCGCACCTCGGCGATCGCGTCCTGCGCGTCAGCTCGCACCTTGGCCGAGATCCACGGCGCTTCGTCGAACGCATTGGTCGCTTGGGCCTGCAGGTCGTCGAGCGGGGCGATGACCGCTTTCTGCACCGTGTCCTCACCGCTGCCGTTGATCGTCTGCTGGTACTCGATCGGGAGTCGCTGCAGCTGCACCGCGATGTCGGCGGCCTGCTGCTGCGCGTCGGCCACCGCCGACGACACTGAGGGCGCGCTCTGCTTGCCGAGCAACCAGCCGAGGGCGATCCCGACGAACAGGGTCGCGACCGCGACGAGGGCAGCGTTGCGGCGCCGACGTGCGATGGGGATGTACCTGGCCACGTCAGCTCCGCCCGACTACGAAGGTCTGATCGTGTGACGGGTCGACGACGGCCTTGGCCGAAGCGACGACATCGCCCGACGACAGCTCCATCAGGTGCGCGCCGTCGATCACCCAGACCGATGGCTTGAGGGTGACCGGGCCGCGGTACTTCGTGAGCTTGTCGACGAGGCCGGGCACGTCGTCCGCGGCGTCGGCCACGACTCCGGTGATGTCGGCGGCCGGATCACCGAATCGGTCGAGCACGATCACCTTCGAGGGACGGATCGCGAGCCAGAACGCGCCGACCGGTCGCACGGCGCCTCCGCCGAGCGGCTCGGCCGCCGTGCGCACCTCGTCCTCGGTCGCGGCGGGTCGCCCGGGTCGCGCCCCTGCCTGCAGCCCGATCGCGCCTGTCGCGACGGCTCGCACGGTGCCCTTGTCGGGCTGCTCCTCGATGAGCACCTCGACCGACGTGGGCGCGGCGCCCGCGGCCACGACCTCATCCTCGACCTCGGCGGCCAGCTGGCGGGCGAGGCGAGGGTCGAACGTGTGGACCGTGCGCTCGCGTTCGGCCCTGATGAGCGACAGCGCGTCGCCGATCGACGAGATGACCTCGGCCCGATCGGGCACCACGCAATCGAAGCCCATCATCTGGGCGACGTGACGGCCGAGCCCGCCGGCGCCCCCGCCAACGGCGACGATCACACCCGCCTTGATGCGACTCGAGGTCGTCACCGCGGTGACGAGCTCGCACACGGCTTCCCCGCCGGCCCACAGCATCCGGCGAGCAACTTCCTCACCCGCGAGACCCAGGTGACGGCCGGCGAGCTCGAGCGCGAAAGAAGCCGCGGCCGGGTCGGCCCAGCAGTAGTCGTCTTCTGTCGGGATGGCGAGGGCGTTCGCGGCACAGGTCAGCGTGATCGCGGATCTCGTGCCGTCGACGAGCTCGAGCACGAGGTAGTCGTCGGGATCGCCCGAGCGCGGCGCGATCGTCACGACCCGCGCCCCTTCGAGGAGCGCCGCATCCGTGAAGCACGCGTAGGGCAAGGAAGCGATGTGCGCGGAACGCGGGCCGACTCCCCAGACCTTCCCCGGCGGCGCTCGCAGCATGGAACCGCCAGCGACGCCGATCACCCGCACATCCACGGCTCGGAGCGCGGTCGCGTGGGAGGCAACGGTGACGTAGGAGAGCGACGGCCGGCCCAGCTTCACTCCCGCGACGTTCGTGGACGTGCCGCCGACCTCGACGACGATGCCGTCGCGCACGCCCGTGTAGCGGAGCGCTCCCGATACCGATGCTGCAGGGCCGGAGTAGAGCGTGCGGGCGGGCGCAGCTTTGAAGCCGGCGAGGTCGGTCGCGCCGCCGTCGCCGCGGATGACCATGACCGGCGCATCGATGCCCGCGGCAAGCACGCCGGCCTCGACGTGGCTCGCGGTGCGCAAGGCGATCGGCATGATCGACGCGTTGACCGCCGCGGTCACGGCGCGCAGCTCGAGCCCGTAGAGGCCAGACAGGTCGGTCGAGGCACAGGACGGCAGGCCGAGCTCGGCCGCCATCGCGGCGACCTTCGTCTCATTGGAGGCGTCGTCAGGGGCGAACGCCTCAGCGGTCGCGATCGCAGACACGCCGCGAGCCTGGAGGTCAGCCAACGCAGCAGCGGTGGCGGGCAAGTCGAGGCCGTCGCTCACGTCGAGGAACACGCTCTCGGTCGTGAGGTGCTTGCCGGCGCTGAGCTCGACATTCGCGAGCTGGGTGCGCTTGCGGGCCTTGGCGAGCTCGGGCCGGCGCCCCATCCCGATGATGCCAACCGACCCGACGTCGCCTTCGAGCAGTGCGTTGACCGCCTGCGTCGTCGAGTGCGTCACGAGCTCGATCTGGTCGGCTCCGACCTTCGCCGCCACTTCGGCGACGCACTGCACGACGCCGGCCGCCACGCCTTCGGCCGCGTCGTGCGTCGTCGGGAGCACGGACTCGGCCACGACACCGGCCTCGAGGTCGACGGCCACGGCCTTCGTGAACGTGCCTCCGACGTCGACCCCGACGCGAACGGTCATCAAGCGGGAGCGGCGGTCGGCGCGATCGGCCGGGGCACCGCCGCTCGGCGGGCGAGCCGCGGCTTCACGAGGAAGACGTAGATGCCGCCCATCAGGTACACGCCGGTGAGCACGATCTGCGCGGTGACGGTTTGCACGGTGGGCCAGTAGCCCGTCGCCTCGGAGAGGAAGATCGGCGGGCGCGGCCATCCGATCAGCGGCGTGAAGGGGACGCGGTCCGCTGCCTGCAGCGCGTGCACGGCGTTGCCGAGGAACGCGACGCTCGTCGCCATCACGAGCACGACCGCGATGTTCATGAACGTCTTGATCGGCAGCTTGCGCCCGAGCCGGAACATCAGCCACGCGACCACCGCCAGCGCGGCGAGGCCGAGGAGCAGACCGGCGAGGATGTAGACGCCGAGACCCGTGCCGAACGAGAGCAGTGCTTGGTAGAAGAGCGCGGTCTCGAAGCCCTCGCGGTACACGGCCGTGAACCCGACGAGCATCAGCGACGCCGCCGACCCCACCGATACGGCGCTCCACATCCGCGCCTTCACGAATTCGAGCCAGCGCTTGTGCTCGAGTCGCGCGATGAGCCAGAACGAGACGTAGAACAGCATCGCGACGGCGATGAGCGCGGTGATCGCCTCGAGCATCTCCTGCCCGACGGGGAGGACCGCGAAGATCGTGCGGAACAGCATCACGGTCAGCACGGTCGCGACGGCCGCGATGCCGACCCCGGCGAGGATCGGGCGCATGTACCGCCGCGACTTGGCTGCCTCGAGATAGCCGAGCAGCACGCTCAGCAGCAGGATGACCTCGAAGCCCTCACGGAAGATGATCAGGAACGACTGGCCCAGCACGAGCGCGGGTGCGGTGAGGCCGGTCGAGGTGAGCTTGCGCTCGACGTCGTCCATCACGCCGCGCAGCTCGACGATCTTGTCTCGGATCTGGCCTTCGGGAGCGTCGCTGCGGATCATCGTGCGGATCTCCGCGAAGAGAGACTCCGCCTTGATCGTCAGGGAGTTGTCCGCCACTCGCAGCGGGATCTCGACGAGCTCGAAGTGGTTCAGGTAGCCGTCCTTGGCCTCGTCGAACGCTTGCTCGGACTTGCCCTCTTTGATGAGCACGAGCGTGCGGTCGATCGACGCTCGCACCTCCTGCACCTTCTTGATCGCGTCGGCGCGCGAAACGGAGGTGTTGCCGGCCGCCTGAGCGGGCGTGGCCCCGAGCGCGACTGCGCCGACCGCCAGCGCGGCGACCAGTGTCGCCAGTGCCAGCAGGCGCCTGATCACGGGTGCTCCGCGAGGTAGGCGGTTGCGTCGGCCTCGAAGTCGCTCGCGGCGGACTTCGCGGCGGTCGCGTCCTTGTCCTTGATCGCCTTCTGCATCGCAGCCAGCGCGTCTTCGAGGCCGAGGTACGCCTCGGGGTTGTTCTGCTTGATGGTGCCCTCGATCGCCTCCCAGCCTTGGTGGACTTCCTCGAACTGCGCATCGGTGGCGGTGCCGTTGGCCACACCATCAGCGAGGGCGTGCATGTCGGTGATCGCCTGGTTGAGCCCGGCCGTGACCTCGGCGTCAGGGGCGATCACGTCCTCCGGGGCTCCCGTTTCGTCGGCGCTCGCGGCCGTCGTGGCCGAGCTGCTGCTCCCGCTGTCGTCACCGCACGCACTGACGAGCACGGACAGAGCGGCGCATGCCACGACGACGGCGACCAATCGGCGCCAAGGGGAGAGGGCGGTCATGATGAAGGCTCCGAGGAGTCGGGGAACTGGAGACGATGTGTTAGGTGAACCTACCACTCCGCGGTCAGCACGCAAATCGCTGCCGACACATGTGCTGATCGCCCAAAACGATGCGCTGACCTCGGAGAACAAGATCCACGACGACGCCGTGGCCAAGCAGTTCGGCTTCACCGGAGGGCTCGTCCCCGGAGTGACCGTGCACGGCTACCTCACATGGCCCGCGGCGAGCGAGTGGGGCCGCGCGTGGCTCGAGTCGGGAACGATCTCGTCACGCTTTGCCACGCCCGTCTACGACGGCGAGCGCGTCGAGGTCGCGGCCGAATGGTCAGGCGACGAGCTGCACATCGAGGTGCGCAACCAGAACGGCGACGTGTGCGCCTCCGCCGTCGCGGCGATGCCCGCGGCGCCGGCAGCGCCCGTCGACCTGGGTGACTTCCCGTCGGTGCCGCTGCCCGATCCCGATGCCCGCCAGCCGGCCTCGCCCGAGTTGCTTCAGGCCGTCACGCTCGGCGTCTACGAGCGCACCTGGCACGCCGACCGCGCCGACGAGTACCTCGACATCGTCTCGGACGACCTCGACGTGTACCGCGATCCTCCGGTCGCCCATCCGGGCTGGTTGCTCCGCGGCGCCAACTACGTGCTCTCACAGTCGGTGCGCCTCGGGCCGTGGATCCATGTCGGCAGTGAGTGCCGTCATCACAGCGTGGTCACTGACGGCGAGGTCGTCGCGACCCGCGGGCTGGTCGTCGACCTGTTCGAGAAGCGCGGCCACCGATTCGTCGTGATGGATGTGCTCACGTCGGTGGGCGAGCGTCCCGTCTCCTCCGTGCGCCACACCGCGATCTACGAGCCCCGCCAAGTGCGCCGCTGACGGCGGGTACCCGCGGCTGAGTGAGCCGCGAGGGCACAATTCGCGCATGCCGTTCCAAGCGCTCCATGCCGCGTCACCGGCTCGGGTTCGCCGTGTCCTCGCGATGATCGCGGCCGGCCTCGGGGTGCTGACGGTCGTTGGGTTGGTCGTGTTCTGGCCGCGCGGCGCCGCCCCGGATCTGCGGCCGGCGGGTGTCACTGTCCACTACGTCGACGCGACGGTGGTCACCGTCGAACCCGGCACGTGCGGTTCAGTCGACTCGGAGGCGCCTCAGGACTGTCAAGAGGTCACCGCTCGCATCACGTCTGGTGAGCACAAAGGTGAGACCGCGACGTTCGAGATCCCGATCAGCCAGTTCAACGCCCCCACCTTGAAGGTCGGAGACAAGGTGGTGCTCCTCGAGAACCCCGGTGCCGCCGCGGAGTTCCGCTACTCGTTCGCCGACTACCAGCGAGGCGTCCCACTGCTCGGGCTCTTCGTGCTGTTCGCCGTCGTCGTGATCGCGTTCGGTCGTTGGCAGGGGGTGCGTGCTCTTGCGGGATTGATCGCCAGCCTCGCTGCTGTTCTCGTGTTCTTGTTGCCGTCGCTGCTTCGAGGCAACCCTGCGCTTCCCGTCGCAATCATCGCTGCCTTTCTCGTCGCCTACATCGCCCTCTATCTCGCGGACGGTGTGAACGCGAACACGACGGTGGCGCTCTTGGGGACGCTCGCGAGCCTCGTGGTGACGGCCGGGCTCGCCGCCATCTTCGTCGAGCTCTGTCGGTTCACCGGCCTCGCCGACGAAGCGGCGCAGACGCTGCGAGTGACCGCAGAGGCCGTTGATCCCAGGGGTCTGCTCGTGGCCGGGTCGGTGATCGGCGCACTCGGTGTGCTCGACGACGTGACCGTGACGCAGGTGTCGGCGGTGGCTGAGCTGCGGCACGCTGACCCGACGCTCGGGCGGCGCGAGCTGTATCGCTCTGCCGTTCGCATTGGCCAGGACCACGTGGCTTCGACCGTCAACACCCTGGTGCTTGCCTACGTAGGAGCGTCGCTCCCGCTCACCTTGCTCTTCCTGCAAGGCGGTGCGCCGTGGGGCCGAGTCGCCGCGCAGGAGGTCGTCGCCGTCGAGATCGTTCGGACACTCGTCGGAAGTATCGGGCTTGTCCTGTCGGTGCCCTTCACGACGGCGCTCGCCGCGCTCGCCATGGCCGACCCGCCGATGACCGATGCGTCTGGCTCCGCCGTCCCGGCTCCCGAAGTGCCCGTCGAGGCCGACGTGTCGAGCGGGGCTCCCACGTGGGACGACTTCAGTCCCGAGACCAAGCCTTGGTGACCGACGCCATTGCCCGGCCCCCTCGCCCAGCCCCCTCGCCCAGCCGCGGCTGTGGAACAGTGGAGTCGATGCCTGAGATCGAAAAGACGGACGAGGAATGGCGTGCCGAGCTCAGCCCTGAGGCCTACGAGGTGCTGCGGCACGCCGGCACTGAGCGGCCGTGGAGTGGCAAGTACGTCGACACGCACGACGACGGCACGTACCACTGTGCGGCCTGTGGCGCGGAGCTGTTCGACGCGTCGACGAAGTTCGAGTCGGGGAGCGGGTGGCCGAGCTTCTACGAGCCGAAGGTCGCCGACGCGGTCGAGCTCGTCGAAGACCGGGCCCACGGCATGGTGCGCACCGAGGTGCGGTGCAAGCGCTGCGGCTCACACCTCGGCCACGTCTTCGAGGACGGTCCTGCGCCGACAGGGTTGCGCTACTGCATGAACTCGCTCGCGCTCGAGCTGCAGCCCGAGTGAGCGCCGCGATCAGCTGACGGGCAAACCGAGCTCGCGCGCGATGACGAGGCGCTGGATCTCGCTCGTGCCTTCGCCGATCTCGAGGATCTTCGCGTCCCGATAGAAGCGGCTCACTGGCGTCTCGTCCATGAAGCCGTAGCCGCCGAAGATCTGCGTCGCCATGCGAGTGGCGGTAACCGCTGCCTCCGTCGAGTGGAGCTTCGCGATCGCGGCCTCGCGCTTGAACGGACGCCCATGGTCCTTCAACCACGCGGCCTTGTACGTAAGCATGCGCGCGGCTTCGGCCATCACCGCCAGATCCGCGCAGGGAAACGCGACCCCCTGGTTCGAACCGATCGGCTTGCCGAACGCGTTGCGGCTCTGGGCGTACGCGACCGCGTGCTCGAGGCACGCCTGCACGACGCCGACCGCGAGCGCCGCGATCGCGATGCGTCCGTCGTCGAGGATCGCGAGGAACTGCGCGAAGCCCCGCCCGCGCTCACCCAGCAAGTGCTCCTCGGGCACGCGGCAGTCGCTGAAGGCGAGGCCGTGTGTGTCGGAGGCGTGCCATCCCATCTTGCGATAGGGCGGCAGCACCGTGAAGCCCGCCGTTCCCGCCGGCACGATGATCGCCGAGATCTCACCGGGCCCCGTGCGCGCGGTCACCGTGACGATCGATGTGATCGGCGTGCCGGAGTTCGTGATGAACGCCTTCTCGCCGTCGATCACCCACTCGTGTGCCTCGGCGTCGAGCGTCGCGGTGGTGCGAGTGCCGCCGGCGTCGCTGCCCGCGTCGGGCTCGGTGAGGCCGAAGCCGCCGATCCGCTGACCGGAGCAGAGGTCGGGGAGCCACTCCTGCCGCTGCGCCTCGGTGCCGAACTGGAAGATCGGGTTGGCGCCGAGCCCGACACCTGCCTCGACCGTGATCGCCATGGACTGGTCGACTCGCCCGAGCTCCTCCAACGCGACGCAGAACGTCGTGAAGTCGGCGCCACTGCCGCCGTACTCAGCGGGGAACGGCAGGCCGAACAACCCCAGCGCGCCCATCGCCTGCACCGTGTCGACGGGGAACTCGTGGGTGCGATCCCAGGTCTCTACGTGGGGACCGATCTCAGACTCGGCGAACTCGCGCACCACCTTGCGGAACGCCTCTTGCTCATCGCTCAGCTCGAAGTCCATGCTGGGCTCGACCATAGACTCGGTCGATGGGGCGGCACAGGTGAGCTACGCGTGAGACTCGAAGCGGTCGAGCTGCGTCGGGTTGCGCTGCCTCTCGTGACTCCTTTCCGCACGTCGTTCGGTCTGCAGCTCGAGCGTGATGCGCTCCTCGTGCGGGTCATCACCGACATCGGCGACGGATGGGGCGAGTGCGTCGCCATGGCCGAGCCGCTCTACTCCTCGGAGTACGTGGACGGCGCGCAACACGTGATGCGCACCCATCTCATCCCGAGGTTGTTCGCCGCGGAGGATGTGCGCGCCGACGCTGTGAAGCCGCTCCTCGCCGGAGTGAAGGGTCACTCGATGGCCAAGGCGGCGCTCGAGATGGCGGTGCTCGACACCGAGCTGCGCTCCGAAGGCCGGCCCCTCGCCGAACGGCTTGGCGCGGTCCGCGACGCCGTCGACTGCGGCGTGTCGATCGGCATCTTCCCGACGATCAAGGAGCTGCTCGTCCAGGTCGACGGCTACCTCGACGAGGGCTACAAGCGCATCAAGCTGAAGATCGAGCCCGGGTGGGACTTCGAGCCGGTGAAGGCGGTGCGCGAGCGGTGGCCCGAGATCGCGCTGCAGGTCGATGCGAACACCGCGTACTCCCTGTCTGACGAGCATGTCGACGCGCTGAAGTCGCTCGACTCGTTCGATCTGCTTCTCATCGAGCAGCCGTTGCCCGAGGACGACGTCAGTGGCCACGCGGTGCTCGCGCAGCGCATCTTCACCCCGATCTGCCTCGACGAGTCCATCCTCTCGGCGGAGACGGCTGCGGACGCGATCGCGCGCGGCGCGTGCTCGATCGTCAACATCAAGGCGGGGCGAGTCGGTGGCTACCTCGAGGCGGTACGAGTGCACGACGTGTGTGTCGCTGCCGGCGTGCCCGTGTGGTGCGGCGGCATGCTCGAGACGGGCCTCGGTCGCGCGGCGAACGTCGCGCTTGCGGCACTACCGGGCTTCACGCTGCCCGGTGACACCTCCGGGTCCGACCGCTACTTCGCGCCCGACATCACCGAGCCGTTCGTCCTCGAGGCCGGGCAGCTCCGGGTGCCGAAAGGCCCGGGTCTCGGCGTGTGGCCGCTTGCCGAGGTGCTCGCGACCGCGACACGGTCGGTCGAGGTCGTGCGTCAGGCGGGCGCGAGCAGCGCGTAGCTGCCCTCGACAGTCAGGCCGACGACCGTCCAACCCGCACGCATCCGTCCGCCGAGCTCCTCGCGCAGCGAAAGGCGGGCGTCATGCGCGGCGCTCGGGTCGGCGGCCCGCAGCCCGACGATGTCCGCAGGCGTGGGGACGGTCACCAGACCTTCGTCGGCAATCAAGGGTCCCGCGCCTTCGCCGCCGTCGCTGGCCCACGCGACCACCAGGCGGTCGGTCTCGTCCTCACCGTTGATCGCGTCTCGCACCGGTCCGTAGAAGTCGATCTCGTACCGCGTCACGCGCGCTCCAGCCGGGCGATGTTGAAGAGTGCGTTGCGGCGCACGAGCGGGTCGAACGTCCAGACGATGCGAGCCATCCCGCGCTCGCGCGCCCACGAGCGTTGATGCCGCTTCGAGCGCGAGGCCGACGCCGTTACGTTGCTCGTCGGGGACGACCCCCGTGATGTGCGAGTGCAGGTGGAGCTGTCCGCGCAACTGGCCGACGACGCCGACCGACGCCCCGACGACAGCGTCGCCGCGGCGAGCAGCCACGACGTAGCCGCCCGATTCGACGATGGCGCGACCGAGCTCAGGCGGGATGTGCTGATGGCCGCCCCAGATGGAGGTGAAGAGGGCCGAGATCTCCCCGCACTCCGAGGGCGATGTGGCCTCGCGGATCGTCAGCGGGCTCGTGGGGACAGGCGTGGCCACGGTTGCGCCTCCTCCAGCACACGCGCGAGCCGAAGCACCACGTCGTCGCGAAGTTGATCGCCGACGATGTGGATGCCGACAGGTAGACCGCCCGACGTCAACCCGGCGGGCACCGAGATCGCCGGCCCGCCCCACATGTTGCCCAACATCGCGAACGGCACCGCCATCGCCGGATGCACCTGTTGCCCCGCGATCTCGCGCGGCATGGGCCCTTCGGCGGCGAATGCCGGCATGGCGGCAGTCGGCGTGATGAGCACGTCGACCTGATCGAAGAGAGTGGCCAACTTCGCCTCCAGCGCGTTGCGACGAGTGAACGTCCTCGCGAACTTCCGCACCGTCAGCGAGTCACCCTTCTCGTATCCCGCGATCAGCTGCGGGTCGAGGTCGTCGGCTCGTTCGGGCCACAGGCCGTCAGGGAGATCGATCCAGGTGTCGACCGCTTCGAGCTTGGCGTAGATGTCGAGCGAGTCGGGAAACGACACGTCGACGTCGACGAACCGCATCCCGGCCGCTTCCACGAGCACCTCCGCCGCAGCCCGCGTGACGGAGGCGACCTCAGGATCGACGATCGCGAAGCCGAGGTCCAGGGACCAGGCAGCCCGCAGGCCCCGCACGTCGAGCGTGCGAATCGCTTCGGAGTACGGCACCGGCGGCGCGGGAAGCGATCGCCGATCCCGGTGGTCGGGACCCGAGGCGAGATCGAGCAGCAACGCCGCATCGGCGACGGTCGTGGCCAACGCGCCGACCACACCGAGCTGCGCGACCATGCTCGACCGGGGATGAGGGATGCGGCCGAACGAGGGCTTGTGGCCCACGAGTCCGCAGAACCCGGCCGGCGTGCGAGTCGAGCCGCCGCCGTCGCTCGCCGTCGCGAAGGGCACCATGCCCGCTGCGACGGCGCTCGCGGATCCTCCGCTCGACCCTCCCGGTGTGCGGCTCGGATCCCACGGGTTGCGGGTGACGCCGGTTGCCTTGCTCGCCGTGTACGCCCACGTGCCGAACTCGGGCACCGCGGTCTTGCCGATCGGAACCGCTCCCGCGGCGCGGAACCGTGCGACGTGGATCGCGTCCGCGTCCGCGGCTGGTCCGCCGCTGAACCAGAGGGAGCCTTTGCCGGTTGGCATGCCGGCGCAGTCGTCGAGATCCTTCACTCCGAACGGCACGCCCGCGAGCGGGCCGGGGTCTTCTCCCTTCGCCACGCGAGCGTCGATCGCCTCCGCGGCGGCGCGCGCCTGAACGACATCGAGGTGGACGAACGAGTTCAGGTCGGAGTTGTGGCGCTCGACCGCTGCCAGCGTGTCGTGGAGCGCCTCAGTCGCCTTCATCTCGCCTCGGCGCACGAGCGTCGCGGTCTCGATCACCGTCCGCATCGTCATCGCGCGGTCGCGCCGAGCAGCTCAGTCGGGAACCCTCCACGATCGAGCGCGGCGATGAGGTCGTTCGCATGCGCGCGATCCCGTGTCTCCACTGCGAGCTCGAGGATCGCGGACTTGATCGAGATGTCGGAGAACAGGCGTTGGTCCGCGACGTCGACGATGTTTCCTCCGCTGTCGCCGACGATCGACGTGACCTTGCCGAGCGAACCGGGGATGTCGCTGATCTCGACCCGCAGCCGCGCGAGGCGCCCACTGCGCACGAGGCCGCGCAACAAGATCGTGGCCAGCACCCGAGGATCGATGTTGCCGCCGGTCAGGACGATGCCGACCCGCCGGCCTCGGAATCGGGCGGGGTGCTCGAGCAGCGCGGCGAGCCCGGCACCACCGGCGCCCTCCGCAACGACCTTCTCGATCTCGAGGAAGAGGTCGATCGCCTCCTCGAGCGTGTCTTCGCCCACGGTGATCACGTCGCGGACCAACGCCTGAACGATGGGCGTCGTGAGCGATCCGGCAACTGGCACCGCGATGCCCTCTGCGACGGTCGTGCCTCCGACCGCCGCATGCTCGCCGCGCACCGCGTTCGCCATCGAGGGATAGCGGGCAGCCTCGACGCCCACGATCTCGATGTCGGGACGCAACGCGTGCGTCACGACCGCCATGCCCGAGATGAGGCCGCCACCGCCGACCGGCACCACGAGCAGCTCGATCTCGGGAGCGTCCTCGAGCAGCTCGAGGGCGACCGTGCCGGCGCCGGCGATGATCGCGGCGTCGTCGTACGGCGACACGAACACCATCCCCTGCTCGCGCTCGAGCCGATCGCGCGATCGCGGCCGACTCGTTGAGGTCCTGTCCGTCCAGTACGACACGAGCGCCGAGCATCGCGGTGCGGTGCACCTTCACCTGCGGCGTCCACACCGGCATCACGATCGTGGCCGGGACGCCGAGAAGCGTGGCCTGGTGAGCGACGGCCTGTGCGTGGTTGCCGGCCGACATCGCGACGACGCCGCGGGAGCGCTCGTCAGCCGTGAGGGTCAGCATCTTGTTCCGCGCGCCCCGATCTTTGAACGACGCAGTGAACTGGAAGTTCTCGAACTTCACGTAGACCTCGGCGCCCGTGATCGCCGAGAGCGTCACCGAGTGCGCGGTGGGCGTGCGCTCGACGGATCCCGCGATCCGCACGGCAGCCGCTTCGACGTCAGCCGCGGTCACTGCGAGGGTGGCCGCGGGGCGTGACATCGCCCGGATCGTAGAGCGGGGAGGAGGACATCATGGCGGCGCAATGAACTCCTCGTCGCCGCTCTCCGCTCCACTTCGATCGGCTCCTGCTCGCCGCGCTCGACAATCGGTGCTTCGCGCACCCGCCGGCGCACTGCGCCGTCGTCTCCTATTTCAAGCTGAAGCCGACCTCGGCGCCTCCGCCGGTGCGGTTCGCCGCCCAGGTTCGCCCGTGATGGCGCTTCACGATCTGCTCGACGATGGCGAGCCCCAATCCCGAGCCCGGCTCGGAGCGCGCGAGCGTCGAGCGATAGAAGCGGTCGAAGACGTGGGGGAGATCCTCAGGCGCGATCCCAGAGCCTCGATCGCGGACGACGACGTCGGTGGACGTCACGGCGATCTCGACGGCGGTGCCGGGCGGGCTGTACTTGATTGCGTTGTCGACGAGGTTCGAGATCGCTCGCTCGAGCTGCGCGGGCTGACCGACCACCAACGCGGGATCCGGTTCGCCGGTCACGGTGACCTCACGGCCGGATCTGCGGATCGCACGTGTCGCGACGTCCTGGGCGAGGTCGGCGAGCACCACCGGCTCGGGCGCCTCGTCTCTCGAACGGTCGGTGGCGAGCTCGACCAGCTCCGCGACGAGCTCGGAGAGCTCCCCGACCTCGAGCTGCAACGCGTCGACGACCTCGACCCGTTGCGCCTCGGGCATGCCGTCGGCTCGCCCGAGCATCTCGATGTTCGTGCGCAGGCTCGTCAGCGGGGTGCGCATCTCGTGGCTCGCGTCTGTGATGAGGCGCTGCTGCTGTTCGCGTGATGTCGCGAGCGCGTCGACCATCGTCGTGAGGCTGCGGGCCAGGCTTCCCACCTCGCCATCGCCGTCGGCGGGGATCGGCGTCGACAGATCCTGCGTGCTCGCGATGTGCTCGGCCGTGTCCCGCAGCCTCACGACGGGTCGCACGATGCGTCGCGCGAGCCACCACCCGAGCGCCGCCGCGGCGGCCACACCTCCCATCGCGAGGAGTAGGAGGCGCAGCCGTAGGCTCGCGAGCACCTCCCGGGTCTCGGTGAGGTCGCGCGCGATCTGGATGACACCGCCCTCGTGCCACTTCGACGTGAGCATCCGGTAGCTGGTGCCGTCGATCGTGACGGTGTCGAAGCCGACGCCGAAGAGGGGCAACGTCGGGCCGCCGAGGATGCACTGCGTGATCGTCCCGTCAGGCGCGACGATCTGCGCGGCGGAGGCGGGTTGGAGATCTCCGGGCTGCGGGCAGCCGCCGTTTCCGAAGCCGGGACCGGGCCGGGGCGTCCGTTGAACCCTCGGTCGTCGTTCGCGTTCTGTGTGCCGGTGAGGAGAGACTCGTCGACGCTGCTCTGCAGCTGTTGCTTCGTCGTCAGGTACGCGCCGGTCGAGGCGAGCGCGCAGACGATGCCGGCGATCACGGCGAGGCCGACCGCGATGCGCCACCGCAGGCTCATGGCGCGCGCAGCACGTAGCCGACGCCGCGCACCGTGTGCAGCAGGCGCGTCTCACCGCCAGCCTCGGTCTTCGCGCGCAGGTACCCGATGTACACGTCGAGCGACCGTGAGCTGGTCTCGAAGTCGTAGCCCCAGATCCGCTGATAGATCGTGTCGCGAGAAAGCACAATGCCCGCGTTGAGCATGAGCAGCTCGAGGAGGTCGAACTCGGTCTTCGTGAGATCCATCACGCGACCGTTACGGTCGGCCCGACGGGACTGGGGATCGAGTACGAGGTCGGCGACTTGCAGCGACTCGCTCGTTTCGGAAAGTGAGGTGCGGCGCAGGAGCGCGCGCAGCCGGGCGAAGAGCTCACCCAGGGCGAACGGCTTCACGACATAGTCGTCGGCCCCGGCATCGAGGCCTGCGACGCGGTCGGACACCTCATGACGTGCCGTGAGCATCAAGATCGGCAGCGTGCGGTATCGGTCGCGAAGCTGACGGCAGACCGTCAGGCCGTCGACGTAGGGCATCATCACGTCGAGGACGACGACGTCGGGTTGGCGAGCCGTCGCCGCTTCCAGCGCCTGGGCGCCGTCCGATACCGCCTCCACCTCGTATCCCTCGAACGTCAGCGCCCGCACGAGCGACTCGCGCACGCCGCGGTCGTCCTCGGCGAGGAGCACGAGCCCGAGGGGTGTCGATTCGGCCATCGCACGCACCGTACAAACCCTCAGCAAGGGAAACGTAAGACCTGGTGACGGAACTGGACTGCGGCTTCTTACGTTCTTTTCGCGTTGCTGCAGGGTTCTCCTTACGGACGAGGGTCCATCATGGTCCAGGACAGATCGCCGGGAGCGGCTCGGCGACACCACGAAGGAGTCCCCACATGAGGAAGCGGTTTGCGGCGGCAGGCCTTGCAGCCGGATTGGCGGGAGGCGCGATTGCCGGCATCGCGCTGACGCACCCGAGCATCTCAGGTGCACAGACAGCCACGAGCGCCGCGGACACGACTGTCCCGGGAGCGAGCGCGCCGAGTCAAGACCAGCCGAAACCCGACAAGGGCGCCTGGATCCAAGACGCTCTGGCGCCGCTCGTGGCGAACGGCACGATCAATCAGTCTCAGGCCGATGCGGTTGCGTCCGCGCTCGAGGCTGCGAAGCCGCCGATGGACCACCGCGGCCCTGGCGGCCCCGGCGGGCGGGGCTTCGGGCATGGCGCTGACCTCGACGCCGCGGCGAAGGCGATCGGCATCAGCAGCGACGACCTCCGCACCGGGCTGCAGTCCGGCAAGTCGCTCGCCGAGATCGCGCAAGCGAACGGCGTCACCGCTCAAGCAGTGATCGACGCGCTCGTCGCGGCCGAGAGGGCCGAGCTCGACGCGGACGTGGCGAGCGGCGACATCACCCAGGCCGCAGCCGATCAGAAGCTCGCCGCGATCACGCACGGCGTGACCGCGATGGTGAACGGTCAGTTCCCCGCGGGAGGACCGCGGTTCCACGGCCATGGGCCGGACAACGACAACAGCTCCCCGTCCACCACGAGTGCGACGGCGACCTCCACCGCCTGACATGTCGACGCCTGGACCCGTCGGCCGCCGTCGGTCGCATCCCGCGCAGCGAGCGCGGCGCGCGACGGCGGTGGTCAGCGGTGCGGCTTTCCTCGGCTTGGCCGGCGTGATGGCGGTCGACGCGTCGTCCGCTGCGTCGACGCCCCCCGCGTCGACTCCGAACCCCGCTGCCCCCGCGTTCTCGCCCTCGACGACCGAGCCGACCTGGGCCGCACCCCTCACCGCGCCGTCGACCCTTCCGGCGCCAATCGCCCGCAGGCCGCACACACAGAGCCATGGCAGCTGAGATCCGCTTCCCAGTCATGGGCTCGGTGGCGCATGTGATCGTGGTCGGCGGCGACGCAACACTGCCTTCGCGAGCCCGTTCCCGGTTGGCCGCACTCGAGCAGGCCTGGAGCCGGTTCATCCCCGACAGCGAGGTCAGCCGCCTGAACGCCGGGGCGGGGCGTCCGCTGGCGGTGTCCTCGGACACCCGACTGTTGGTGCGCCGAGCAATCGAGGGTCACCGTTTCACGAGTGGCCGGTTCGATCCCACGGTGCTGCAAGCCATGATCGCGGTGGGGTACGACCGCACCCTCGACTCAGTCGATTTCGGTGACTCCATCGCCGGCGGCGCCTCCGCGAGCGCGGTCATCCTCGGACCCGAGGGCATCGAGATCGACGAGGACGCGGGGACCGTTCGGCTTCCCGCCGGCGTCGGGTTCGATCCCGGTGGCATCGGCAAGGGACTCGCCGCAGACCTCGTGACCGCCGAGCTCGTCGACCTCGGCGCGATCGGAGCATGCGTCAACGTCGGCGGCGACCTTCGAGTGCGCGGCGACGCACCGGACGGCTCTTCTTGGCGGATCGAAGTCGAAGATCCCCGCACGAGTCGACCCCTGGCGATCATCGCGCTCAACGGCGGCGCTGTGGCAACGAGCTCGCGGGCGAGGCGCCGATGGACGACCCCCGACGGGGTCGAGCATCACCATCTCATCGAGCCGCTCACGGGCACGAGCGCGTCGACCGCCGTGCTCGCGGCCACGGTCGTCGCGTCCGAAGGTTGGCGTGCCGAGGTCATGGCCAAGGTCGCGTTCCTCGACGGCATGAGTGTTTCGCGCTCGACCGGGCCAGGTTGGCTCGACCGCCTCGGCGTCGGCGCGCTGGTGGTCCACGAGCACGGTGTCGTCACGAACGAGCGCTGGCGCCGCTTCGCGCTCGACGGGCCGTCCCGCCCGCAGGCGGCGTGATGGCGTCGCAGCTGTTTTGGTACACCGCGCGAGCCGGTGGCTTGGTCGCCTGGGCGCTGCTCACCGCCTCGGTGCTCTGGGGGCTCGTGCTCTCGACGAAGCTGCGACCGCCGCGCGTGCGACCGGCGTGGACGCTCGACCTGCACCGTTACCTCGGCGGGCTCGCCACGATCTTCGTCGGCGTCCACGTGGGGTCGATCATCCTCGATTCGTACACGCACTTCGGTGTCGGCGATGTGCTCGTGCCATTCGCATCGGCGTGGCATCCCGTCGCGGTCGCCTGGGGCATCGTCTCGATGTACTTCCTCGTCGCCGTCGAGGTCACCTCGCTGGCCCGGCGCTCGCTCCCGCACCGCGTGTGGCGCCGTGCGCACGCGCTCGCGTTCCCGCTCTGGGCCACGGCGACGCTCCACTTCATGACAGCGGGCACCGACGCCCGCACCGCCGTCGCTCGACTCACCGTGATCGGCGCGTCGGGTGCGGTGTGCGCGCTCACGGCCATCCGAGTCGACGAGCACATCGCGCGCCGTGAGAGGTCTGCCACACTCGTCGGCTGATGGAGATCACCTGTGACGTCGTCGTCATCGGCGCCGGCGCCATGGGATCGTCGGCCGCGTGGTGGCTCGCCCGGCGTGGGTGTGACGTCGTGCTCCTCGAGCAGTTCGAGCAGGGCCATGTGCGCGGCAGCAGCCACGGGGGATCGCGCATCTTTCGGTTCGCGTACCCCGAACCTGAGTACGTCTCCCTGGCCCAGGAAGCGCTGCAGTACTGGCGTGAGCTCGAGGACGATGCCGGCTTGCCGCTGCTCGACACGACGGGCGGTCTCGACCACGGCGATCCCCCGACGATCGAACGGGTGCACGGCGCGCTCGAGGCGAGCGGCGCCGCGAGCGAGCTGCTGCCGCCCGATGCCGCCCACGAACGCTGGCCCGGGATCGCCTTCGACCGCGTTGCTCTGTACCAGCCCGACGCCGGCCGGTGCCGGGCCGACGACACGGTCCGCGCCCTGCAAGACCGAGCGGCAGCCCACGGCGCCGCGGTGCACTTCTCGGTCGGGCCGGCGACCGTCGTGGAGCATTCCGGCGGAGTGCGCGCTCGGTGCCCGTCCGCAGACCTCGAAGTCCTCGCGCGCTCGGCGGTGATCACCGCGGGCGCATGGGCGGACCGGGTCACGCCGGGAACCGTCACTCTCCCTCTCCTGCACGTGACCGAAGAGCAGATCGTCCACTTCGCGCCGCGCGACGAGGGCGAGTGGCCGAGCTTCATCCACCACGGCATCGATGGTGGCGACGGTGTCGTGTACGGCCTTCGCACGCCTGGCGAGGGCATCAAGGTCGGTGGGCATCACACCGGTCCGACCGTCGATCCCGATCAGCGCGGCTACGAGCTCGACCCCGAGCGTGTCGCGGCGAGCGTGCGGTACGCAGAGCGGTGGCTGCCGGGAGTCGAGGCCGTTCCGATGTTCGGTGTGACATGCCTGTACACGACGACCCCTACGGAGGACTTCATCGTGGATCGACGTGGTCCGTTCATCGTCGGTTCGGCGTGCTCGGGACACGGCTTCAAGTTCACGCCGATCATCGGCCTGCTCTTGGCCGATCTCGCGACGGATGTGGCGGCAGTGCCACGGATCGCGCGGTTCGGTCTGCCACGCTGAGGGCGTGGACGACGAACGCTTCGGGAAGATCTCGGTCTTCTTCCCCATGTGGAACGAGGAGGAGTACATCAACCGTGCGGTCGACGCGGCGCGTGAGGCGTGCCAGAAGCTGATCGATGACGGTGAGGTCTCCGACTACGAGATCCTGATCGTCGACGACGCATCGACCGACGCGACGCCCCGCATCGCCGACGAGCTGGCCGACGCCGATCCCCACGTGCGGGTCGTGCACCATCCGAAGAACCGCAAGCTCGGCGGCTCGGTGAAGACGGGGTTCACCGAGGCCAAAGGCGATCTCGTGCTGTACACCGATGCCGATCTCCCGTTCGACATGGCCGAGGTCAAGCGGGCGTGTCGCCTGCTCCGGATCTACGAGGCCGATCTGGTGAGCGCGTATCGCTTCGATCGCACCGGTGAGGGCTTTCAACGTGTCGTCTACTCGGCGATCTACAACCTGCTTGTCCGCGGCATATTCGGGGTACGGGTCCGTGACGTGAACTTCGCCTTCAAGCTCGTGCGCCGATCGGTGCTCGACGGCATGACGTTGACGAGCGAAGGCTCGTTCATCGATGCCGAGCTCGTGGTGCGGGCCGTGAAGTCGGGCAAGCAGATGGTGCAGTTCGGGGTCGACTACTTCCCCCGCACGCGGGGCATCTCGACGCTGTCGAGTCCCGCGGTGATCGTGAAGATCCTCCAGGAGATGATGCAGCTGTCCCGTGAGCTTCGGGGCATCGAGGCCGCGTGAAGCGACTCGCACTGCTACTCCTCGTGCCCGCGGTTGCGTCGCTGTCGGCGTGCGAGACGCGCAGCGGTGCGGCCGAAGTGCAATCGACCGCCGCGGTCCCGACAGTCGTCGCGCCGACGACGGTCGTCGAGACCACGGTCGACACCCACCACGACTGAAGCACCGACCACGACCGAGGCGCCGACGACTACTGAAGCGCCGACCACGACCGTGGCCACGGTCCCGATCGCCGCACCGCTGAAGCAAGGGGCGAAGGGCGACGAGGTCGCGCTCGTCCAGAAGCGCCTCATCGACCTGCACTTCGACCCGGGCGCGCCCGACGGACTGTTCGACACCCCGATGGCGCAGTCGGTGTGGGCATTTCAGAAGCTCGTCGACGTCCCAGCCGACGGCGTCGTGACGCCCGAGCTGTGGCAGCAGATGCAGCAGCCGTTCAACCCCCAGCCTCTCGTCCCGGGCGGTGAGCCCGACCGAGTGGAGATCGACCTGCCTCGTCAGGTGCTGCTGACCTACCAGGCCGGCAACGTCGTCCTGATCACCCACATCTCGACCGGGCGCAACGCCCACTGGCCGACTCCGGGCGGGGTGTTCCACTTCACGTGGCGGGTGAGCGGCTGGCGCACGTCGAGGTTGGGCCGCCTCTACAACCCGGTGTACTTCAACAAGGGCATCGCGGTGCACGGCGAGCCGGAGGTACCGAACCATCCCGCGTCGCACGGGTGCGTCCGCATCCCCATGCACATCGCGAAGTACTTCCCGAACCTGGTCGTCTCAGGCGAGCCGGTCTACGTGCAGGACGGCTTTCACGCCTTCACGTCCCCGCTGCCGATGCCCGGTTCGCTCACGTAGCGCCTTGATTCAGCCGCGGACCAGGTCGCTCAGCCGCTCGACGCCCACCTTGTCGCGGAAGTCCTTCACGGAGTAGCCCGTGACGACGGTGGCTTCTGCCGCCCGCGCCGTGGCCGACCGCGGCAGCCCGAAGAGCGGTCCCATCTCGCCGAAGTGCTCGCCGACGCCGAGGGTCGCGAGGTGTTCCTCGACACCGTCACCCCGCGCTCGCACGACGTCGATCGAGCCGCTGTCGATGAGGTAGATGCGATCGCCGCGGTCGCCTTGCTCGAAGAGCGTCTCGCCGGCGGCGAGCTCGACGCGCTGGGGGCCGAGCGAGTCGCTCACGAACCGAGGCACCAGCTCGACCACCTGATCGGCCAGAGGGATCATCCGATCGTCGTGTGTCGCGACGACGACGACCCGGCCGGGACACGCGAGCCCCCGCACGATCCGCAGCACGGTCTCGACCTGGATGTAGTCGAGGTGCGCGGTCGGCTCGTCCGCGAGGATCAGCGGAGGGTCGAGGCCGAGCGCACGCGCGATCGCGACGCGCTGCTGCTGCCCGCCCGACATGTCACCCGGATGGTGGTCCGCGCGCTCGGACAGCCCGACCTGGTCGAGCAGGGCGACGGCGCGGGTGCGAGCTTCACGGGCGGGCACGCCGGCGGCGGTCATCGGCGACATGACGTTCTCCAGCGCGTCGAGGCTCGGCACGAGGTTGAACGCCTGGAACACGACGCCCACGCCATGACGGCGATGCTCGGTGAGCGCTTTTCCGGACAAGCCCGAGATCGTCTTGCCGGCGTGTGTGATCGTGCCCGAGGTCGGCGTGAGGATGCCCGCGAGAGCGGACAGCAGCGTTGTCTTGCCGCAGCCCGATGGCCCGAGCAGGATCACCAGCGAGCCGTCTGGCGCGTGGAGGTTGAATTTGTCGAGCGGGCGTACGACGTAGTCACCCGCGGTGTACTCGACCGTGAGGTCGGTGACGTCGAGGTCGGCGGTCATCAAGGCCCTCCAAACGCGAGCGCCGGCTCGACCTTCACGGCACGGCGCAGACCAGCCAGGCTTGCGAGCAGGCCGACGGCGATCGCGATCGCGAAGAGCAGCAGGTACGCGCTCGTCGGAATCTCGACCGGCAGCGGGAAGAAGGGCGCGAGGATCGTGGCGATGATCGATGCGAGCAATGCCGCTGCGATCGACAGGATGACCGCCTGCAGGGCGAGTCCGCCGCCAAGGGCTCCGTTCGACGTGCCGGTCGCCTTGAACACCGCGAAGTCTCGGGTGCGCTCCATCGCCGAGAGGTAGACGATCGAGCCGATGATGCACGCGGCGACGATCCAAAGAAGGACCTTCACGAAGTCGATCGACTGCGCGGCGTTCTGCAGCGGACGCAGCAGGTCGTCGCGTGCCTCCGAGACAGTCATCGCGGTGAGCCCGTCGATCGGAGCGGAGGGCATGCCCTGTGACACGACTGCGCTCGCCACCGTGGCGCCGCGGAAGAGCCGTTGCGCGTCCTGGATCGACACGAACACGGTCGGGATGCCGCCGTTGAGCGTGGTGTGCGTCGTGATCCCGACGATCTCGTAGTCGTCGCCGCTCATCGTGATGTGGTCGCCGATGGCGTTGCCGAGCTCGCTGTCGGCGAGCGCCTCGCCCGGGCTCTGCAGGCCGCGGCCCTTCGAAACCTTCGGCTCGGCGAACCCACCCACGGTGACCCCGAACAGGTTGATGTCCTTCGGCTCGTTGCCGATCGTCTGATGCAGGTAGATGATCGGTTCGGCGGCGGTCACCCCAGGGGCGGCCGCAACCTGTTCAGACGTCGTGTCGGGGATGAGCGCGAGTGAGGTGAAGGGGCCGGACGCGCCCGCCTGCACGATCCACGCGTCGGCACCGATGGCCTTCAACGTGCGGTCGGTCTCGAGCTTGAAGCTCGCCGCGAGGCCCGACATGAGCAGGCTCATCGCGAAGACGAGCGCGGTGCCGACGATCGCGATCATGAACCGTCGTCGCCGCCATTGCAGGTCGCGCAAGGTCGCCTGCCACATCATTGCTTCGCCCCTCCCACGCGGGGAAGGTAGCGCAGGCGGGGCTGGGTCCTACTATGCGCCCCGGTGCGAAGCGGGGAGACAGAGAAGGTGGCCACGGACGGTGAGCGCATCGTGCGCGCCGGCGACCACGGCGGAGAGATGTACATCATCAAGTCCGGTCGCGTGCGCATCTCGCGGATCATGGGCGGCCGCGACGTCACGATGTCCGAGCTCGGCCCGGGCGACTTCTTCGGGGAGATGTCGCTGCTCGAGTCCCTGCCGCGTGACGCCGACGCCACGGCGGTCGGCGAGACGCGCCTCCTTGTGCTGAACGCGGGCTCGCTGCTCGTGCGGTTGCGGCGAGACCCGACGTTCGCCCTCGAGATGCTGCACCGGCTGAGTGGACGCGTGCGCTCCCTCAACGCGGAGCTCGAGAAGGCGTTGGCGGACGTCGCGCAGGATGACCTGCCGTGATCATCGACGCGGCGGAGGAACGGCTCTTCGTCATCTCCGACCTTCATCTGGGCAATCCCTCGTCGACCGCGCGCTCGCGCCTCGTCGAGTTCCTCGAATACGCACGTCTCACCGGCACCAGCGTGTGCATCAACGGCGACGGCTTCGAAATGCTGCAAACGAGCTTCTCGCGGCTGTCGGCCGACGCGGTGCCCGTGCTCAACGCACTCCGCCGGCTCATGCGGGAGGGCAACCGCGTCTACTACCTGGTCGGGAACCACGACATCTCCCTCGAGCACTTCCTCGAGGACTGGCTCTTCACCCAGATCGCGCCGTTCCTCAACCTGCGCTCGGGTGACTCGCTCATCCGCATCGAGCACGGGCACCTTTACGACCCGTGGTTCGTGCGCAACCCCAAGGGTTACGAGATCGGCGCTCGCGTGCTCGGACTCGCGCTGCTCGTGCACCCCGACGTGTACTCGCTCTACGCGAAGTCACAGGCGAGGGCCGCGACTCGTCGCAAGGGCGTCCCCCCCGACGAGGTCGCCGCCGACATGCTCCTGGCCCGCGGGTTCGACACCGTCATCTTCGGGCACACGCACAACGCGCTCGACATCCAGCTCGAGAACGGCCACTACGTGAATTCCGGCAACTGGTTGCAAGGCAGCAGCTATGTCGAGATCGACCAAGGCAAGGTCGAGCTCAAGAAGTGGATCTCCTGGAACGCAGGCGACCGGGTCTAACCAGCGATGCCGAGCGTGGCGTCGGTCTTGCCGAGGGCTCGGTCTTCGGCGAACTTCGCCAACCACTCCTTCATCTCTTCCGACCCGGTGTCGTCGGCCCACTTCCGTGGCAGCGCCGGGAAGGTGTAGCCGTCGAGGTCACGGGCAACGCGCTCCTTGCGAGCGAGCACCTTCTCGACGACGGGCGCGAGGCGCTTCGTCTTGTCGGCAACCTGCTTCTCGTCGCGCTCGATGAACTCGGGCAGCACTTCCTTCCCGAAGATCTCGAGCGACTCCATGATGTCCTCGTGCCGGTTCTTGCCGGCTTGCTGCACGAAGATCACCTGGTCGACGCCGCACTCCTCGTAGCGCTTCAGGTACTCGCGCACCTGGTCGGGCGTGCCGATCGCGCCGCGCAGCCCGGTGGTGTCGCCCGAAGCGATCTTGGCGCCGAGCCGCTCTTCCTCGAGCGCCTTCGCGGCCACCTCAGGGGAGAAGCCGAGCTGATCGCGTCGCTCGTTGTACTCGTGCCACACGTCGGTGACGCCAGGCTTGTGCTCGCCGAACACGTAGTAGTGACCGAGCGAGTATCCGAAGAAGTTGGCGCCCTCGATGCCACGCTTGATGGCCTCGTGCTCGTCGTGGTGCAGCATCATCGGCGTCACGCACGCGACCTGCGCGTTGACTGCCTCGCCGACCGCCACGCCCTTCTCGGCGAGCGTCGACTCGTAGTCGTGCACCCAGTGCGTCGCTTCCTCCGGATCGATGAACGCGAACGTGAGCGCCCCGATCCCCTTCTCGGCCGCGAGCAGGATCGTCTCGCGGCGTGAGCACGCGACCCACAGCGGCGGATGGGGCTTCTGCACCGGCTTCGGCACGACGTTGCGGGGCGGCATCTGGATGTACTTGCCGTCGACACCGGTGAAGGGCGTCTCGGTCATGCAACGGATCGCGACCTCGAGGCCCTCGAGCCACATGTCGCGCTTCACCATCGGGTCGATCTGGAACCCGCCCAGCTCGGCCTCGCTCGACGACTCACCCGAGCCGAAGTCGACGCGGCCGTTCGACACGAGGTCGAGCGTCGCGACCCGCTCCGCGGTGCGAGCGGGATGGTTGTAGTTCGGTGCGGTCTGGATGATGCCGTGACCGAGGCGGATGTTCTTCGTGCGCTGGCTGGCCGCGGCCAGGAAGATCTCCGGAGCGGAGGAGTGCGAGTACTCCTCGAGGAAGTGGTGCTCGACCTCCCACACGTACTGGATGCCGAGCTTGTCCGCGAGCTCGACCTGCTCGAGCGCGTTCTGGATCAGGACGCGCTCTGAGTCCTCGGTCCAGGGACGAGGGTGCTGGTGCTCGTAGAAGATGCCGAACTTCATTGACGGGCCTCATTTCCTGCGATGTTCTCGGGACCGAGCTCATGGAAGCGATGGAGGATGTCGGCGCGACGGGGGTTCGACGCGAGCACGTGCTCGAGCTCTCCGACGGTCTGCTTGATGCCGAGTTCGCGGCACGTGCCGAGCGACTCTGAGAGCGCGCGCTGCCAGACCGCTCCGATGAGGTCGGCGCCGTCGTGCTTCTTCCCCGAGTCGCCGATGATCGTGCGGTCGCGCATCTCGGACAGCACGGTCTTGAGGTACTCGACGTGCGGCGTCTCGTCGGCCCGGACGTATGACACGAGCTTGGCGCCTTCGCCGTCGCCGGCGACGAGGTCGGTCTTCGCGAGCATCGCCTCTGCCCACGCGAACGTGTGGAACGCGGAGATCTCGATGAGCAGCAGTCGAGTCATCCGCTCGACGAGCAGCTCGAACGCGTGGTCGACGTCGTCGGGCATCACGCGGGGGGAGGCGGCGGCGGGGTGGCACCAGGACCGACGTTGATGCCCATGCGCTGCAGCAGGAGCTGCGTCTCGTCCTCCGTCACTGGGGTCTCGAACGCGACGTCACGGGCTGCGAACCACATCTGCTTGTGACCGCCCTCGTCCTCGAAGCCGGCCTCGTCGCGCGCATGCGCTTCGTACAGGCCACGGTCGAGATGCACCATCGCAGTGCCGTCGACGTCCTCGACGAAGAGCCCGCGGAGATCAGGCACCTGACTGTGCCGGATCATCGCTCCGAACCCCTCGACGGTGCCGATGCGTGTGAGCGTCGACACGAGCGGTTGCGTCACGCCCTCCTCGAGCAGATACGTCGACTGCGCAACTGTGGGGTAGTGCTCGGGCCACGTGGCGAGCGGCAGGTCGAGCAACGGCGTGGCGAACTGCCACCGCGTGCTGCGCCTGCCAGGCCTCGATCGCGGGCACGCGGTTCTTCGTGCGCGGCGACACGTAGCCGCCGTCGTCGTCGAACCCGCCATGGCAGCGCACCCCGCCGGCGATCAACGGCTCCGCGAAGTCGTGGCTCTCGAGGAGCTCGGTCTCGGTGTACTCGAGCTGATCTGTCACAGGGCGAAGTGTATACTCACGCGTATACAGCCGGCAACAAGTACCCGTTCCGTCTCAGGCCGCAAGCTGCTCACCCGCGAGCAACGCCAGGAGTCGATCCTGCGCGGGGCGGCAGCGGCGTTCGCCAAGGCGGGCTTCGACGGCACCTCGATGGAAGACGTCGCCGACGACGTCGGGCATCACGCGCCTCATCGTCTACCGCAACTTCGCGTCGAAGGAAGACCTGTACCGGTCGGTGCTCGAGCGGGTCGCGACCCGGCTCGGGGAGGAGTTCGCGGGCGCCCAATCCGCCGTGCAGCCCCTGCTCAGGGTCGCCCGCGAAGATCCCGACGCCTTCCGGCTGCTGTGGGTGCACGCCGCCCACGAGTCCCAGTTCGCCGGCTACGCGGCCGACTTCCGTGAGGCGGCGGTCGAGCTGGCCGACGAGATCGTCGGATCGCGGATCGCCGACCGTCGGGTGCGCCGGTGGGCGATGATCGTGATCGTGGACCATCTCTACGACGCCGTCCTCACGTGGCTCGACGTGGGCGATCCCGCCCGCGACGACGAGTTCGTGGCTCGCACCTCGTCTGGGCTGCGAGCGCTCATCAACGCCTGGGGAGCACCGCGATGAACCGCACACCGGGATGACCGAGCGCATCGCCTACGACGAGCTCGCGCTGTTCCAAGAGAACGCGCAGGAGTACGGCATCGCGTGGAACGGGCCGCCGGTTGTCGCCCGGACCGCGGTCGAAGTCGACCGTCCGTCGGGCAGAGCGGTGAGCGCGCTGCTGTGGGGCACCAAGTCCCCCGAGATCGTGTTCGTGCACGGCGGCGCGCAGAACGCGCACACGTGGGACACGGTCACGCTCGCGCTCGGTCGGCCCGCTCTCGCAGTGGACCTTCCAGGTCACGGCCACTCGGGTTCGGCGCGACGACATGGCCTACTCGCCGATGACCAACGCCGACGACATCGCGATCGCCATCGAGCACCTCGCTCCGGACGCGGCGGTCGTCGTCGGGATGTCCCTCGGCGGTCTCACCTCGATCGCGCTCGGTGCCCGTCATCCCGAGCTCGTGCGCAAGCTCGTGCTCGTCGACGTCACGCCGGGTGTGGATCGCGGCAAGGCGAAGGCGATCATCGACTTCGTCAACGGTCCGCAGACGTTCCCGAGCTTCGACGACATCTTCGCCCGCACGATCGAGCACAACCCCACGCGCACCGAGGCGTCATTGCGCCGCGGCATCCTCCACAACGCGCATCAGCTCGACGACGGGTCGTGGGCGTGGCGCTACGACAGACGCAACCGCGGCGAGTCGGGCGAGGGCGACATCGTTGAGACGATCGAGACCAATCCGCTGTGGGACGACCTGTCTTCGCTCGCGATGCCGATCCTGCTGCTGCGCGGCTCGCTCAGCCCGGTGGTGGATGACAACGACGTCGCCGAGGTGAAGCGTCGGCAACCGACGGCCGAGGTCGTCGTGGTTGACGGCGCCGGCCACTCGATTCAGGGCGACAAGCCGATCGAGCTCACCGCGCTGATCGAGGGCTTCGCTTTCGGCGGCTAGCTCGTCGAGCGTTGGAGGGGGAGGATCTCGGCGGCGACCTCGTCGAGGTGGGCCGACCAGTCCTCCGGCTCCCCGACGGGCAGCACGACGAACTTCGAGAAGCCGACTTCGACGAACGCGTCGATGCGGTCGCGAAGCTGGGCCATCCCCATTGGGACGATGTCACTGGGATCGAGGTCGGGGCGGCGACGGGCCAGCAGCGCGAGCAGCGTGTCAGGCACCTCGCCGACCGCGTAGGCGATCAACACGCCGAAGTGCTCGGGATCGATCTGGCGGTCGTGCTTGTCGGCCGACTCCTCTACTACTGCACGCGCGGCTCCCGCCTCGCTCGGCACGATGAACGACGGGAGCCAGCCGTCGCTCAAGCGGCCGATCCTTCGCAGCTCGGATGGAGCGATGCCGCCCATCCACACGTCGAGCGGCTTCTGGATCGGCTTCGGCATCACACCGATGCCCTCGAGGTGGAAGAGCGGTCCGTCGTGATCGACGGCGTCCTCCGTCCAGAGTCGGCGCATCAGCGGCAGCGCCTCGTCGAACCAAGCGGCGCGAGCGCCTCGCTCGATGCCAAACGCCTGCTGCTCGTGCGCATCCGCGACGCCGAGGCCGAACGCCGGGAGCAGCCGCCCGCCTGACATGCGGTCGAGGCTTGCCATCGACTTGGCGACGAGCACCGGGTTACGCCCCGGCAGCACCATCACGCTGGTGCCGAACTTCAGCTTCTTGGTGCGGCCGGCGGCGTAGGCCATCCCGACCACAGGGTCGGGTGACTCGCCACCGATTCGCTCGGACAGCCACAAGCTGTCGAAGCCCAACCGCTCGAGGTCGTCGACGAACGGGCCGAAGCGGTCATCGTTCGTGAGTGACCGAGTGCCGAGGCCGAACCCGATCCGCACCTTCATGGAGCGCGACTCTACGGCGGCTGTGCTCGGCACGGACTCTTCTGTCGGCGGACGGCCGGTTTCCTCGTGGCGACCGGCCGGGAGCTCATCGCGCTGACAGCATCAGGCCGGTGCGGCGGCACGACCGCCGCGACGACATTACCGGCCACCACGGCTCCGGCCACCACGGCTCCGCCTTCGACCGCTGCGCCTGAGGCGACGCCCACCACTGGTACGACCTCCGGTCCGCTCGTGGCCCCCGGCGTTGCCCTCGTGGCGGTGGGCCTCGGCTTGGCGCCCGTCAGCCGCAAGCGCCTCGCCCACATCTGCCTGGGAGTTGGGGGGCCGACCCGGACTCGGATGACCGAGCACCGATCTGGCCTCCCACCGGGGCCAGATCCGTGCCAGTTCCCGCCGGATCAGGTCATCGCGCGGTGCGAAGCACCGTCGCGGGTACCGACGTCGGTCAGCGACGGCCGCGCAGGGGGGAGGTGGCAGCCGATGGCGAGGCCGGTCACGGCAGTACCCGCGACGAGCAGCATGGGCGAGACGCCAACGAAGCCGTAGAGCGCGCCTCCGAGCGCACCGGCCAGCCCGCTCGCGGTGGCCGCGACCGCGCGCACGAACCGCCACTCGGTGGTTCGGGTTGCAGCGAACTCGGCCGTCACTCGCATGGTCCCATCTTCGTCATCGACGCCCGTGCGGATCAGTGATCTGCATCACCTTCAGACCGGACACGCGTCGCTCCCTCCGATCTGATCGGACAACGCTCGTAGAGTGCCAGCGCGTGACGGTCGCAATCGATCTTTCCTCGCTGTTCACACTCGACGGACGCGTCGCCGTGGTGACGGGCGCGTCAAGTGGGCTCGGCGATCGGTTTGCTCGCGTCCTGCACGCGGCGGGAGCGACGGTCGTGGTCGCCGCGCGACGAAAGGACCGGCTCGACGCGCTCGCCGCGGAGCTTCCCGGAGCCGTTGCCGTGGCGTGCGACGTGTCACTGGACGCGGACCGAGAAGGCCTCGTGGCCGACGTCCTCGATCGCTTCGGCACCGTCGACGTGCTCGTCAACAACGCGGGCATCGGGCACACGGTCAGCATCGAGGACGAGTCGGTCGAGGTCTTCCGCGACGCCATCGAGGTCAACCTCACCGCGATCTGGCATCTGTCCAAGCTCGTGGGCAGACCGATGGTGGCCCAGGGCCACGGCAGCATCGTGAACGTCGCGTCGATGCTCGGCCTGGTCGCCGCCGCTCCGATCAAGGAGGCGCATTACACCGCCAGCAAGGGCGGCGTGATCAACCTGACCCGTGAGCTCGCGGTGCAGTGGGGACGCAAGGGCGTGCGAGTCAACGCGCTCGCGCCCGGTTGGTTCCCGAGCGAGATGACCGCCGGCATGGAGACCGACGAGGGCGCCGTGCGATACGTGAAGACGAACTGCCCGATGTCTCGCATGGGCGACGGTCACGAGCTCGACGGTGCCTTGCTCCTGCTCGCGAGCGACGCCGGCAGCTACATCACCGGTGCCACCCTCCTCGTCGACGGCGGCTGGACCGCCCGCTAGGCCAGGGCGGTGACGAGTGCGGCGCGGGTGCGATCTCTCTCGTCGGGGTTCGATGGCATCTCCGACGCCGCGAAGTCGGTGACGCCGATCTTCTCGAGTCGTTCGATGCCGGCGAGCACCTCGTCTTCGGACCCGAGCAGCCCGATGTCCGCCGGGTTGCCGACGCCCTCCTTGTCGAGCATCGCCTTGTACGACGGAAGCGTCGGATAGATCGCCAGCGCCTTCGCGATGCGCTCGCGGGCGGCGTCCTTGTCGTCGGTGACGCACACCGGAAGACCGGCGATGACCCTCGGCGCCGCATCACGACCCGCCTTGTCCGCCGCCGCGTTGATCGAGGGGATCACGTGGCTTTCGAGCGTGGCAGGGCCGGTGCACCAGGTGAGCGTGCCGTCGGCGACGGCGCCCGCGAGCTCGAGCATCCGCGGCGCGAGCGCCGCGAGCACGACCGGCATCGGCGACGAGCCCGGCACCGTGACCTGACCGCGTGCGGTCAGCGTCTGGCCGTCGATGGAGATGCCCTCACCTCGGATCAACGGCATCAGCGCGCTCAGGTACTCGCGCATGTGACGCGCCGGCTTGTCGAAGGAGTAACCCCACATCCCTTCGATGACGACCTGGTGCGAGAGACCGATGCCGAGCACGAGCCTTCCGCCGGCGGCCGCGTTCGTCGTCAGCGCTTGGCCTGCGAGCACCATCGGATGGCGCGGATAGGTCGGTACGACGGCAGTGCCGAGCTCGATGTCGGGCACCTCGCGCCCGATGACGGCGAGCAGGGTCAGCGCGTCATGGCTGAAGATCTGCGAGACCCAATAGCTCGCGAACCCCTGTTCTCTCGCGGTGCGGGCCGCGACCACGTACCCGTCGACCGTGCCGTCATTGACATCCCCCGTGAAGATCCCGATGCGCATGGCCGCACCATAGGGTGCAGGACGTGACGGTACGACTCTCGACCGCGTGCCCGCTCGACTGTCCGGACACCTGCTCGCTCGAGGTCTCGGTGGAGGACGGCCGGCTCGTGGCGATCGATGCCGGGCCTGCAAACCCGATGACCCAGGGCTTCATCTGCGCCAAGGTCAAGCAGCACGCTCGCCGGGTGTACGCCCCCGAGCGCCTGCTCACGCCACTCGTGCGAGTCGGACGGAAGGGCGCCGGTGAGTTCCGAGTCGTGTCGTGGGACGAAGCCCTCGATCTCGTCGCGGCGCGGATCTCCGCGGCGATCGCCGAGGAGGGGCCCGCCTCCGTCGTGCCGTACCTGTACAACTCGTCGGCCGGGTCGCTCGCGTCGGCCGGCCTCACGTGGCGCTTGTTCGACGAGCTGGGTGCCGCCCGCGTGCTGCACACGATCTGCGCCGCGACGGCGGGCGCGGCATGGCAGTCGACGTTCGGCTCGATGCTGTCGGCCGATCCGCTTGACGTGGTGCACAGCAAGCTCGTGGTGGTGTGGGGCGCGAACCCTGCGATCTCGAACATCCACTTCCCGCCGCTCGTGCAGCGAGCCCGCGCCGCGGGAGCTCGCCTGGTCGTCGTCGATCCCCGTCGCACCGCGATGGCTCGGCGGGCCGATCGTCACCTCGCGCTGCGGCCCGGCACTGACGTGGCGCTCGTGCTCGGCATGGTGCGCCATCTGGATCGCGAGGGCCTCATCGACCGCGCCGTCGTCGACGCGCACGCATCCGGCGCCGACGAGCTCATCGCAGGCGCGGCCGAGTGGACGCCGTCGCGCACCGCCGAGGTCACGGGTGTCGATGCCGATGAGGTCGTCGCGTTCGCGGAAGAGCTCGCCTCGATCCATCCGGCGTTCCTGCGCATCGGGTGGGGGCTCGAGCGGAACCGCAACGGTGGAGCGTCGTATCGCGCCGTCCTCGGGCTCCCGGTCTTGACCGGCCAGCTCGGCGTGCTCGGCGGCGGGGTGATGGCGAGCCTCGGTGGTGCCGACGACTTCGCGCTCGACGGAGCTCCGGCGGGCGGCCGCCGCAAGGTGAACATGAACCATCTCGGCACCGAGCTCCCTGGGATGCGGGTGCTGTTTGTCCAGGGATCGAATCCCGCGGTGACTGCTCCGAGGCAGCGGCGGGTGCTCGAGGGCTTGGCTCGCGACGACCTGTTCACGGTCGTGCACGACCAGGTGCTCACTGACACGGCCCTCTACGCCGACGTCGTGCTGCCGGCGACGACGCACTTCGAGGCCGACGACCTCGCCGGCTCGTATGGCACCTTCACCCGTCGAGCGCGTCGCGGCGGTGATCGACCGGGTCGGGGAGAGTCGCACCAACGACGAGGTCGGTGCGGGGCTCGCATCACGGTTCGGGCTCGACGCGTCGCGCTACGACCCGAGCCCCGAGTCCCTGATGGTCGCCGGTCTGGGCGGTGCGGTTCCTCCCACGGCAGGAGAGACCGATGTGCTTCGTGCGCCTGGCACCGCGGTGCAGTTCCGCGACACGTTCCCCGGGTTCGAGGATCGCAAGGCGCGGCTCGCTCCGCCGATGCTGCGGGAGGGTGCCGTACCCGCGTACCGCGAGCTCGACTCCGACTTCCCGCTCGCCCTCATCAGCCCAGCGACGCATCGCACGATCAACTCCATGTTCGGCGAGTTCAACGCTGCGGAGGCGTGTGTCCGCGTCAGCCCGTTCGACGCGGACGCCAGGTCCGTGCGCGACGGCGACACCGTCCGCATGTGGAACGACCTCGGATCGTTGGAGGTGGTGGCGCGGATCGACGCCGACCTGCGACCGGGTGTCGTGTCGATGCCGAAGGGCCTGTGGCGTCGCGACATGCCGGACGGCCTCACGGTGAACGCGCTCGTTCCGGACACGCTCAACGATCTCGCGGGCGGCGCGTGCTTCAACGACGCCCGCGTCGAGATCGCGCTGATCAGCTCCCGTTGATCAGCTCTGGCTGAGCAGCTCGACCCAGTTGCCGTCCGGGTCCTCGATCATCGCGATGACGATGCCGGGACCGATCTCGGTGACCGGCACCGCGATCTTGTGGCCCGCGGCCTCGCACGCGGCGACGACCTCACGGATGTTGTCGACGCTGACCGTCCAGTACCGGTAGCCCAGCCCCTTGTGGATGCCGCCGGGAGCGGGCGACGGCAGATCCCTACCGTCGTAGTGGACGAGCTTGACCATGCTCTCGCCGCACATCAGCCGGTACATGCGCGCACCACCCGGCATCGGTGAGTCGCCCGCGTCGGTGAACCCGAGTGTGTCGCGGTAGAAGGCGAGCGACCGCTGCGGGTCACTCACGACGATGCCGAGATCGATCGAGTCCTTGGTCAGATGCACGCCCATCCCGCCTTTCTAGACCGCGACCCCCACCGTTTGCTCACTGGAACCCCCTCACACGTGGTTCTGTGAGCAAACGGTGAATGTCGCACCCTCCATGCATGATCCGACGATGGCGGATACGGCACGAATCCATCTCTTGATGCGGCGACAGTACGGACTCATCTGCCGGGCACAGGCCCTGGCTTGTGGTCTCACAGCCAGGCAGATCGAGGGCCTGCTCGCGGGTCGCGTGTGGCTGCTCGTAAGGCCCGAGGTCTACGCATTGGCCGGCGCGCCACCCACGTGGGAGCAGGCGGTGCTGGCAGCGGTCTTGTCCGGCGGACCTGACGTTGGCGCCTCGCACAGCACGGCCGGACGGCTGCGGTCCCTCAAGCATGTCGTCGACAAGGGAATCGAGATCGTCTCACCCCTGGGGCGTCACAAGCGGCTCGACGGGGTCATCGGGCATCGGTCGGGAGCACTTTTCGACGCGGACCTGACGGTCTACCGGTCGATCCCGACGACGACGGTCGCACGAACCCTGGTCGATCTCTCGGGCCGACTCACCGGCCGGAAGCTCGGCGAGGCGATCGATGACGGCTTGCGGCGACGCATCGTCAGGTTGGACGATCTCCGGCGCACGGCGGGCCGTCTGGGGAGCGCGCCCGGCCGCTCGATGCGACGGGTTCACGAGGCGCTCGGTGCGCGGATAGCTGGCTATGACCCACTGGACAGCGATCTCGAGACACGAGCCTTGAGAGTCCTTGCTGCCGCCGGTCTCCCTGTGCCTCGACAGCAGTTCCCCGTCGTCCTCAATGGCATCCCCTGCCACCTCGACCTCGCCTATCCCGAGGCCCGGCTCTGCATCGAGCTCGACGGCTTCGAGTGGCATCACACGCGATCAGCGTTCGACGATGACCGTCGGCGGGACGCGGCACTGATCGTGCTCGGCTGGATCACGATCCGACTCACGGCGGCGATGCGCGACGACGAGATGGTCGCCGTGGTCCGCGCCGCCTTGACCGACCGTTTGCTCACTGGAACCCCCTCACATGTGGCTGAGTGAGCAAACGGTCAGGGCCCGGGGGCGAGGGCAGCGAGCTGGCGGGAGTGGGCGAGGAGCACTCCGTCGGGGCTCCACACCTCGCCGTCCTCCTCGACGAAGCCCTCGGCCGCCACCTGCGACCGGAACGCGACGAGGCAGAAGTCGTCGTCGCGCATCGAGGGATGGGGGAGCGGAGCGCGGAAGTGCACGGTCAGGTCGACGGTCGGGATGCCCATGGGCTGAGGGAACCGGGAGAACATCGAGGGGATCCACGCGTCGCAGAACGCCGTCACGGCGAGGTGGTCGATCGGACGCCTCACCTCGTCGGCAAAGCGGATGTAACCCCCGACGACGGCCACGGGCGAACTGGTGAACGGCCGTGCACCGATCGCCCATCGCTGCTCGTATCGCTCTCGCATCGGGGAGGTCTCGCCGCTCGGCGTCTGCATCAGCGGCAACCGCTCGGCTTCCGCGAGGGGGAGGGCTGAGGGCATCGCGATGTCTGCGAAGACCGGGCCCTCCATCGTCACCGCAAACGCCGCCATCGCGAGGGCGAGCAAGCGCTCACCCTGCACCAACCGGCCGGTCACGAACGTGACCCGGCGGCCGGTGCGTTCGACCGTCGTCTGAATCTCACACGGACCTTCGGCGGGCGGCGCGAGGTAATGCACCGTGAGCGACCGCGGCGTGCGCGCCGGATCGGCCACTGCGAGGGAAAGCCCGCGCAGCACGATCGCCGCGATGTATCCGCCGTTCGGGCCGCGCTCGATCCACCACCCCCGGTCGATCTGACCGGCGAACCGTCCGCCGCCGAGTGGCGACAGCGCAGTGTCGCGGTCGAACCGGCTCTCTGTGCCGTCGTCAGTCATCGGGGGCCGAGGCTACGGGGCGTATGTACTGTGGGCGGCATGAAGGTTGCGCTGACTGTTGTGGACTTCCTCCGGCGCGCCGAGCTCGTCTACGGCGACCGCGTCGGTCTGATCGACGAGCCCGAACAGCCTGCGGAGTCGTGGGGCGAGCTCACGTACAAGCGGATCGCCGAGCTCGCGCGCGCCCAAGCGGCGGGGCTTGATCGGCTGGGCATCGGCCAAGGCGAACGGATCGCGGTCGTGAGCCAGAACAGCGCTCGGCTCATGACGTCGTTCTTCGGTGTGAGCGGATCGGGGCGCATCCTCGTGCCCATCAACTTCCGTCTGAACCCGGAGGAGGTCGCCTACATCGTCGAGCACTCCGGCGCCTCGGTGCTGCTCGTCGATCCCGAGCTCGACGAGTCGTTGGCGACGGTGAACGCCAAGTACCGCTACGTCCTCGGCGCCGAAGCCGACGACGCGCTGCTGGCCTTCGACCGGGAGCCCGAGCCGTGGATGCCTGACGAAGACGCCACCGCCACCGTCAACTACACGAGCGGCACCACCGCGAGACCGAAGGGCGTGCAGCTCACCCACCGAAACATCTGGATCAACGCCACGACGTTCGGGTGGCAGACCGGCGTCACCGACCGCGACGTGTACCTACACACGTTGCCCATGTTCCACTGCAACGGCTGGGGGATGCCGTACGCCGTCACCGGGATGGGCGGTCAGAGCATCGTGTTGCGCAAGGTCGACGGCGCCGAGATCCTGCGTCGCGTCGACAAGCACGGCGTGACGTTGCTGTGTGGCGCTCCGGCGGTCGTCGCGATGACGCTCGATGCCGCCGGAACGTGGGACGGTCAGATCCCCGGAGCGGGTCGCACGCGCATGGTCGTCGCGGGTGCACCACCGCCCACGCGCACGATCGAGCGCGTCGAGACCGAGCTCGGCTGGGAGTTCATCCAGATCTACGGCCTCACCGAGACCTCACCGTTCCTCGTGATGAATCGCTCACCGCGCGGAGTTCGACGCGTTGACTCCCGGCGAGCGCGCCGCTCGCTTGAGCCGCGCCGGCGCGCCTGCCCTCGGCATCGAGATGGCGGTCGACGCCGAGGGTGAGGTGCTCGCCCGCGGCAACGTCGTGCTCGAGGGCTACTGGGATCAGCCCGAGGCGACCGCGGCGGCAATCGTCGACGGATGGTTCCACACGGGCGATGGCGGCAGCATCGACGACGAGGGCTACGTCACGATCTCCGACCGCAAGAAGGACGTGATCATCAGCGGCGGCGAGAACGTGTCGTCGATCGAGGTCGAGGACTGCCTGTTCTCGCACCCTTCCGTCGCCGAGGTCGCAGTCATCGGCGTGCCCGACGAGAAGTGGGGTGAGACGGTGATCGCGCTCGTCGTCCTCGCACCGGGCGCGACCGCAACGGAGCAAGAGCTCGTCGACCACTGCCGCGGGAAGCTTGCCCACTTCAAGTGCCCCAGGAAGATCGAGATCCGCCCCGAGCTCGCCCGCACAGCGACGGGGAAGCTCCAGAAGTTCAAGCTCCGCGCTCCCTACTGGGAGGGCAGAGAACGCCTGGTCAACTGAACAATTTCGCCCGAATGGCCAGCTTCGGGGGAGCGACGCCTAGAGTGTTGAGGCTGATCACATGGATCAGCTCATTCACTGAAGAGAGAGTTTGTTGACAACCCAAGGAACCGTGAAGTTTTTCAATGCCGAGAAGGGCTTCGGCTTCATCTCGCGTGAGGGTGGCGACGATGTGTTCGTCCACTTCTCCAACATCCAGGGCAGCGGGTACAAGTCCCTCGACGAGGGACAGCGCGTCGAGTTCGACGTCGCCCCCGGCCGCAAGGGTGAGGAAGCGCAGAACGTTCGCGTGATCTGACGCCTCATTCGGCGTTCAGCTCTGGAGCCGCTGGCACATGCCAGCGGCTCTTTGCGTTTTCGCCCTCGTTCAGCCATCGGAGGGTGCCGAGGTGACCAGAAGGCCGCCGGTACGATCTCGCCGTCATGCCGGCGCGTCGAAACGTTCTGAACCCGCGCTTGGTCACCCTCGGAGTCGCGGTCATCGTGGGCATCCTGGGCGTGGCCGCGCTCTCGACGCTCTTCGGCAACGACGGAAAGACGAAGGCCGCGGGCGCGGCGCCCGTGTCGGTGATCGTGTCGCACGTCGACGCGGCGACGACGGCCATCGAGACCACTGCTCCGACGACGACGACACCGCCGACCACGACCACGCTCGCGCCGGTGAGCCAGAACCACGTGTTCGTCCTGGGAGACTCCGTCCTGCTCGGAGCCGCCCCTGCGATCCCCGCTGCGCTGCCGGGTTGGCAGGTGATCGTCGACGCCAAGGTCAGCCGCTTCCTCAACCAGGGCATCGATGTACTGAAGGCTCGACGCGCCGAGATCGGTGAAGGTGGCGTCGTCGTGATCCAGCAGGGAAACAACTACCTCGGGAACGCGGAGCAGTTCCGCGAGCAGATCGACGAGACGATGGCCGTGCTCGCCGGAGTGCCCAAGGTCGTGTGGATCACCGTGGCCGAGTTCGAGCCGTCACGGGCAGACGTGAACCGAGAGATCCTCGCCGCGTCGCAGCGCTACCCGAACATCGTGCTCGCTGACTGGAACGGCATCGTGCGCACCAACCGCGCGTTCACGAGTCACGACGGCTTGCACTTGAAGCCCGCCGGAGCCGCGGCGTTCGCGCAGATGATCGCCCAGGTCGTCGGCGCCCCGCCGGCCGGGTCAGCGCCGCCAGCAACACCCGTGGCCGCAGCAAGCTAGGGAGCGAGCGCCGCGCCGAGCGGGATGTTTCGCACCACGGTGTAGACGAGCGCAACAACGCCGAGCGCGATCCACACTCGATTCGAGACCGCAGCCCACGGCCCCCGCACCTCGCCTACGCCCGCGAGCGCAACCGCGCCCCACGCGAGCACCGGCACCGTGACGAGGAGCAACAAGTTGCTGCCGAGCGCGGCGAAGACATGACCGTGTGCTGCGAGCCCTACGCCTCGCAGGCTCCCGCACAATGGGCACCACAACCCGGTCACCGCGTGGAACGGGCAGAGGGGCACGTTCACGCGCTCACCAGTCCACCTCGTCGCAGCCCTTGTGGTCGTCGGGTTCGATCTGCAGCGTGGCGTGGGCGACTCCGTGTCCGTCACCGAGCACCGCACGCGCTTCGTCGAGCACAGCGTGGTGGTCGGTACCCGCGGTCACCATGATGTGCACCGACGCGACCTCCATCTCCGATGTGAGCGTCCACACGTGGAGATCGTGCACGTCGACGACGCCCGGGATGGCAGCGAGGTCCGCTTGCAACGCGGGGATGTCGATGTGGGCAGGCGCCTCCTGCACGAGGATGCGCACGGCCTCTCGTCCGAGCCCGAAGGCACGCGGGAGGATGAACACGCCGATGGCGGCACCGATCACCGGGTCGACCCATGTCCATCCGGTGATGCCCCACACGATCGCTGCGAGGATCACGCCGATCGACCCGATCGTGTCGGACAGCACCTCGATCGACGCACCCTTGAGGTTGAGGCTCTCGTCCGCGCCGGGCCGCAACAGCATCAGAGCGATGAGGTTGACGATGAGCCCGATGACACCCACGACGAGGACGGGGATCGACGCGATCTCGCGGTCCTCCCCCAACCGCACGATGGCCTCGTAGAGCACCCACCCGGCGACCCCGAACAGCAGCGCCGCGTTGGCGAGCGCGGCGAGGATCTCGAGCCGGTAGAGGCCGAAGGTGCGCTGGCCATCGGTGCGCGCTCGAGACGCCGCGTGAATCGCCGCGAGCGCCATGCCGAGGCCGAGGGCATCGGTGGCCATGTGTCCGGCGTCGGAGAGCAGGGCGAGCGATCCGGTCACGATCCCGGTGACGACCTGCACGACCAAGAAGCCGAGGATCAGGAAGAACGCACTCCGCAGGGCTCCCTCGTGCCGCGCTCCCGCCCGAGCATGACTGTGTCCATGGTCGTGGTCGTGACCGGTCACTGTGCAAACGGTACCGAGAAAGCGTGGGACTCCCCGTACCCTTGTCCTTTGTGCTGCAAGCCCGCGAGCTCTCGGTGGAAGTCGGCGGGCGCCTTGTCGTCGAAGGCGCCTCGCTCACCGTGCGCGCTCGCGACAAGGTCGGGCTCGTCGGTCGCAACGGTGCCGGCAAGACCAGCCTGCTTCGCGTGCTCGGAGGTGCGGCTCCTGCTGCCGGTGGTGTCGTCCATCGTCAGGGCGCGCTGGGATACCTCCCCCAAGACCCTCGCATCGCCGGTCTCCTCGACGGCGTGACGGCGCTCACCCACGTGCTTTCGGGGCGCGGCCTCGACCAGGCGACCGTGCGCATCGAGAAGCTGCGGCTGGCCATGGAGGAAGACACGAGCGACGCGAATGTCGCCGCGGTTCTCGCGTGCCGAGGAGGCGTTCCGAGCAGACGGTGGGTACGCGGCGGAGTCAGAGGTGCGATCGCTCGTCGCCGGCCTCGGCATCGACGGCGACCGGATCGACCTCCCCCTTGCTGTCCTGTCGGGCGGTGAGCGCCGCCGGGTCGAGCTCGGCCGCATCCTGTTTGCCGGCAGCGACGTGCTCTTGCTCGACGAGCCGACGAACCACCTCGACGTCGACGCCCGCGCGTGGCTCATGAAGTTCCTGCGCAACTATCGGGGGGCACTGCTCGTCATCAGCCACGACCTCGACCTGCTCGACGAAGCGATCACGCGTGTGCTGCACCTCGATCGCCCCGACGAGGAGTCACCCGGGCACATGGTCGAGTACAAGGGCACCTACAGCCAGTACCGAGCGGCTCGCGCGAAGGACGAGGTGCGGCTCGCCAAGATCGCGTCGCAGCAGGACGCCGAGATCAAGCGGCTGTCCACCCTGGCCGACAAGATCCGCGCCAAGGCGACGTTGGCGAGCAAGGCGCACAACCTCGACAAGCGCGCCGACCGCATCCGGGCCGCGCACGTCGAGGCGCCGACCCGTGATCGCACGATGACCGTGAAGCTGCCGCCGCCTCCCCACACGGGACGCGTGCTGCTCGAGGTCGAGGGCGTCGCGAAGTCCTACGACGGCCCGCCCGTGTTCAGCGACGTGGCCTTCGCACTCGAGCGGGGCGAGCGGCTGCTCGTGCTCGGCCTGAACGGTGCTGGCAAGACCAGCTTGCTGCGGATCCTCGCAGGAGAGGCGACGGCGGACTGCGGCGACGTGAGCTTCGGGCTCGGTGTGTCCGTGGGCTACTACGCGCAGGAGCACGAGGGCATCTCGTCCGGACGCACGCTTCTCGACCACATGCGCGACCACGCGCTCACCACCGATGTCGAGCTGCGGAGCCTCCTCGGGATGTTCGGGCTCTCGGGGGACAAGGCCTTCCAAGACGCGGGCACCTTGTCGGGAGGCGAGAAGACGAAGCTCGCGCTCGCGCAGCTCGTCGCTGGCCGGCACAACCTGCTGCTCCTCGACGAGCCGACGAACAACCTCGACCCGGGATCGAGGTCGGCGATCGCGGCGGCGCTCGCGTCGTGGCCAGGGGGCATGGTCATCGTCAGCCACGATCGCGACTTCGTCGCCGAGCTCGAGCCGAGCCGTGTGCTGCTGATGCCCGACGGTGAGCTCGACTACTGGAGCGAAGACCTCATCGAGCTCGTAGCGCTTGCGTGAGTCTTCCTCGCCGGCCTCCGCAGGCTTCGGCCGGCTCGGGTCGCTTCGCTCCACAATCGGTGCTGCGCGCACCCGGGCGGTGCACTGCACCGCCCCTTTCGACTAGCTCGACCAGACCCTCACCGGCAGCGTGATCGGGCCGCTGATTCCGATCACCGGCTTCCACGGAGCGGGGCCGTTCTGCTCGATCGTCGACCACTTGGCTCGCATCTGCACGAGTGCCTCGGCGAGCTCGGCCTTCGCAAGGTGCACACCGAGGCAGTAGTGGATGCCGCCGCCGAAGGTGAGGTGCGGGGGAGCGCCGACCCGCTTGATGTCGAACCGATCGGGATCCTCGTACACCGCGGGATCGCGGTTTGCTGCTGCGGTGTTCACGCTGACCAGGTGGTCGGCCGGCAGCGCGACGCCGAGCAGATCGAGCGGCTCGCCGGTCTGGCGCGCGGTGCCCATGATCGCCGGTGAGTACCGCATGACCTCGTCGACCATGCCCTGCGCATCGTCGGCGTCGTCGGGCATCGCGTCCCACTGGTCGGGGTGCTCGCAGAACAGCTGCACGGCAGCGGCGAGCTGGTTACGGGTCGTGTCGGTGCCGGCGCTCAGCACGGCGCCGGCGAGCATCCGCAGCTCGGGCCGCGTGAGCCGATCGCCTTCGTCCTCCGCCTGCACGAGCTCGGTCATGAGGTCGTCGCGGGGCTCGGCTCGCCGCTGCTCGACCATCTCGTCGATGTAGGCATCGAGCTCGTTGAAGGCCCGCAGGATGTCGGGACCGTCCTCGACCGCGTTGAACTGGAAGATCTTGAAGATGTCGTCGGTCCATGCGCTGAACCTCGCCCAGTCCTCACGGGGCGTGCCGAGCAGCTCGCAGATGACCGCGATCGGGTACCACTTCACCAGCTCGACGACATCGAGCTCGCCGTCGTCGGGCGCCTCGGCGAGCACTTCCGTGAACACCGAACGCATCGAGTCGCGCAGACGCTGGGTGGTGCGGGGCGTGAACGACTGGGAGACGAAACGGCGCAGACGAGCGTGCTCCTCGCCGTCGATGCTCAGGATCCCCTTGCTGACCTTGTCCCAGAGCTCGCCTTCGGTGATGCCCTGCGCGGCCAGGGTGAGCCCCGCGGGAGCGAGGTAGCGGCGGTCGCGAAGCACGGTCTGCGCGGCCTCGTAGCTGAGCGTCTCGATGCCGAATGACCCTCGTGCGAGCGGACCCCGCGCCAACGCGTCTCGCAGCAGGCCGTGGGGGTTCGCCTGGAACTCGGCGCTGAACGTGTCGAGCTCTGGCAGGTCTTCGATGGCCGTCATGTCGCGACGGTAGACGTTGTCACGTTCGACGAGTCGGACGAGGCAGTGCCGGAACCGCAGGTCGTCAACCCGTACTCGTCGAGACGTCGGTTGATGTCCTCGAAGGCGACTGCACCCTGGTCGAGCACCGCGGTCGGGTCAGCCGTGATGTCGTCGAGCACGCCGTCCATGTCGAACAGCACGCCGTTGAGCTTGTTCGCATCAGCGGGAGGCAGGCCAAGGGCCCGGATGCGCTGCACCTCGTAGCGCGTGGCCGGCACGAACGTCTGCAGGAGGAAGTCGTTGATCTGCTCGTCGGTCGGGGCCTCGCCGAGGTCGGCGCTCGCGGCGGCGACCAGCTTCGCCGTCTCGTCACAGATCGCGTTCGCCTCGGCGACGAAGTCACTCTTCGGCGGCGGGGCCGCGGGGCTGTCGTCGCTGCACGCGACGAGGAGGGTCAGGACTTGAGCGACAACGACACAGGCCGCGAGACGTCCTCGAAGAAGTCGTGGCCCTTGTCGTCCACGACGATGAACGCCGGGAAGTCGACCACCTCGATCTTCCACACCGCCTCCATCCCCAGCTCGGGGTAATCGAGCACGTCGACCTTCGTGATGCAGTCCTTCGCCAGCCTTGCCGCGGGTCCGCCGATCGACCCCAGGTAGAAGCCCCCGTGACGGTGACACGCTTCAGTGACCGCCTTCGACCGATTGCCCTTCGCCAGCATCACCAAGCTGCCGCCGCGCGATTGGAAGAGGTCGACGTACGCGTCCATGCGGCCGGCGGTCGTCGGACCAAAGGAGCCCGAGGCGTATCCCCGCGGGGTCTTGGCCGGACCGGCGTAATAAACCATGTAGTCGCGCAGGTACTCGGGCATCGGCTCGCCGGCGTCGAGCAGGTCCTTGATCTTGGCGTGGGCGATGTCTCGAGCAACGACCATCGGGCCCGAGAGCGCGAGGCGTGTCTTCACCGGAAACTTCGAGAGCGTGGCGCGGATCTCGTCCATCGGCCGAGAGAGGTCGATGTGCACGACCTCACCGTCGAGATCGTCTTCGGTGACCTCGGGCATGAACCGGGCCGGATCGCGCTCGAGCTCCTCGAGGAAGACGCCGTCGCGCGTGATCTTGCCCAGCGCTTGGCGGTCGGCCGAGCACGACACCGCGATCGCGACCGGGCACGACGCGCCGTGACGAGGGAGTCGCACGACCCGCACGTCGTGGCAGAAGTACTTGCCGCCGAACTGCGCGCCGATGCCGAACTGGCGGGTGAGCTCGAGCACCTGCTGCTCGACCTCGGTGTCGCGGAAGCCGACGCCGAGCGTGTTGCCTTCGGTCGGCAGCTCGTCGAGGTAGCGAGCGGACGCGTACTTCGCGACCTTCAGCGCGTACTCCGCCGAGGTGCCGCCGATCACGATCGCGAGGTGGTAGGGCGGACACGCCGAAGTGCCGAGGGTGCGCAGCTTCTCGTCGAAGAAGCGCATGAGGCTGGCCGGGTTGAGCAGCGCCTTCGTCTCCTGGAACAGGTAGCTCTTGTTGGCCGATCCTCCGCCCTTGGCCATGAAGAGGAAGTGGTACTCACCGCCGTCGGTCGCGTAGATCTCGATCTGCGCGGGGAGGTTGTTGCCGGTGTTCACCTCGCGGTACATGTCGAGCGCGGCCATCTGCGAGTAGCGCAGGTTCGACGTCTGGTAGGTGTCGAAGACGCCCCGCGCGATCGCGGCCTCGTCGCCGCCGCCGGTGAGCACGAGCTCGCCCTTCTTGCCGACGACGATCGCGGTGCCCGTGTCCTGGCAGCTCGGCAGCACGCCGCCCGCCGCGATCGACGCGTTCCGCAGCAGCTCCAGCGCGACGAACCGGTCGTTGTGCGACGCCTCGGGGTCGTCGAGGATCGCCCGCAGCTGCGCGAGGTGCCCGGGCCGCAGGAAGTGCGCGATGTCGCGCATCGCCTCCGCGGTGAGCAGGGTCAGGACGGCCGGATCCACCTCGAGCAGCTGGCGTCCCGCGGCTTCGATCGGGCGTACGCCGTCGCTGGTGAGGAGGCGGTAAGGGGTGTCGTGATGCTCGCCGGCCGGGAGCATGTCTTGGTACTGGAAGTCGATTGCCACCGCCTTGAAAGGTACAGGCGTATGGTCCGCGCATGACGACGACCGACCGCGTTGAGCACGACTCGATGGGCGAGGTGCGGGTGCCCTCCGACGCGCTGTGGGGGGCACAGACGCAACGAGCGATCGACAACTTCCCGATCTCGGGGCGGCCGATCGAGCGAGCCCTCATCGGTGCCTTGGCGTCGATCAAGGGCGTCGCCGCGACCGTGAACGGCCAGCTCGGCGTCATCCCGAAGGACATGGCCGCGGCCATCCACGACGCGGCGTCCGTCGTGGCGCGTGGCGACCACGACGATCACTTCCCGATCGACGTCTTCCAGACCGGCTCGGGCACGTCCTCCAACATGAACATGAACGAGGTGATCGCGCGGCTGGCGTCGGCGTCGCTCGGCAAGCCCGTGCATCCCAACGACGACGTGAACGCGTCGCAGTCGTCGAATGACGTGTTCCCCTCGGCCATCCACCTCGCCGCGACACGCGAGCTGCACGCGTGACCTCATCCCCGCGCTGGAGCACCTTGCGAAGGAGCTGCGCCGGCAGCAGCGCCGGTTCCGATCGGTCGTCAAGGCCGGCCGTACCCATCTCATGGACGCGACTCCCGTGACGCTCGGGCAGGAGTTCGGTGGCTACGCGCAGGCGATCGAGAACGGCATCGAGCGCGTCGTCGCCGCCTTGCCGCGCGTGGGTGAGCTGCCGATCGGAGGCACTGCCGTCGGCACGGGGATCAACTGCCCGCGCGGGTTCGCGAAGCGCGTCGTGGCGAGGCTCGCGAGCGACATGCAGCTGCCGCTCACCGAGGCGCGTGACCACTTCGAGGCGCAAGGTGCGCGGGATGCGCTGGTCGAGGCTTCGGGGGTGTGCCGAGTGATCGCCGTCTCGCTGAACAAGATCGCCGCCGACCTCCGCTGGATGGGCAGCGGGCCGAACGCTGGGCTCGCGGAGATCCACATCCCCGATCTGCAGCCGGGCTCGTCGATCATGCCCGGGAAGGTGAACCCGGTCGCCGCCGAAGCCGTGCAGCAGGTCGTCGCTCAGGTGATCGGCAACGACGCCGCGGTCGCGTGGTCGGGTGCGATGGGCAACTTCGAGCTCAACGTGATGCTGCCGGTGATCGCCCGCAACCTGCTCGAGTCGATCCGGCTGTTGGCGGCGGTGTCACGTGTGTTCGCCGACAAGTGCATCCACGGCATCGAGGCCGACGAGGAGCGCTGCTATCGGTACGCCGCGTCGTCGCCCGCGATCGTCACCTCGCTCAACCCGCTCATCGGCTACGAAGCCGCGGCGGGCGTGGTGAAGCGGGCGCTCGCGGATGGCCGCACGATCCGCGACGTCGTGGTCGAGGAACAGCTGCTGAGTGCCGCCGAGGCCGACGCCGCGCTCGACGTCATGGCGATGACAAAGGGCGGCGTCTTCAAGTAGCCCGGAGAAACTGTTGCGTGAGCCGCCCCAGAGGGGCGCCTGCTGCAACACTTCGCCCCGTGGTGGGCCTCGTCGCGCTGTCGGTCTTCCTGCTGCTCGGAACGATGATCTGCGAGTACGCGCGGGCTCGGGCGCTTCGGGAGCTTGCTCGACTGGGTCGCGGCGGCCTCGATCTTCCTCATCGGCGGCCCGCTCATCCGGATGTCGAGTCCGCCGGCAGTGCTGGTCATCGCGTTCGCGGTGTCCGCCGCTGTGATCTTCGGACTCGCAGCGTCTCGCCTTCGATCCAAGGCCCGCTTCCTACAGACTGGACGCGCGGGAACTGTTGCAAGAGCCGCCCGATAGAGGCGTCTGCTGCAACACTTCGGCGCCTGCGGGTCGGGTCAGCCGGCGGCGGGGGTGCCGGCGAAGGCCGCGGGGTCGCCGCGCTCGGGGATGAGCGGGCCCTTCCAGCTCATGACCTCTGCGAGGTTGTCGCAGATCGCCTTCCACTCGCCGGGGTCCCAGCCCTCGGCCGCGCCGCCGAGCGTGATGTCGGTCTTCAGCCAGATGAGCGCCGGCAGCCGATCGAGGCCCATCCCCTTCACGGCGACGCGATCAGGATCGGCGAACGTGAGGAACGTGCGGCTCAGGGGGCCGAGGAACATGCGGGCACCCTCCGCATCGGAAGCGACGAGCCACGCGACACGGCAGTCAGCCTGGGAGAACGTCGTCAAAATGCGGTCCGCCGGATCGAGCACCCACGCGCTCTCGCTCGTGTACGGATCGAGGCAGACGAGGAGGAGATGAAAGTTCGTGAGCCACTCGCGCACGTTGCGCGATTCGCCGTCGATGGTGGTGAGCTCGAGATCTCCGGACGGGTCACGCGCCACGGCGGCAGAAGGTAGCGCCTGCACCGGGCGGTAGCGTTGCTTCGATGCACCCAATCGAGCGCTTGCGATATGTGGCACGCGCTTCGGGGGTCGAACAGGGCCTGCTGGTGCGGGAGACAGCGGGCGCCCTGGCCTCGCTCGGCTTTGACCCTCCCGGGCTGGTCACGGCCTGTCGGCGCATCATCGATCGCCATCCCGCGTCGGGTCCGCTGTGGTGGCTGTCGGCGCGGGTGCTCACCGCCGGTGACCCCGTCGCCGAGGCTTGGCGCGCTGCGGACGAGATCGCCGACGACCCGACGCCTGACGAGCTCGCGCACTCCATCCCGGACGAAGCGACCGTCTGCGTGATCGGCTGGCCGGAGCAGATCGGCGACGCGCTGCCCCGCCGCGGTGATCTCGATGTGCTCGTCGTCGACGCGCTCGGCGAGGGCAGCGGGCTCGTGCGACGCCTGCAGCGTGCCGAGATCGACGCGATCGACGTGCCGATGGCCGGGCTCGGCGCCGCGGTTGCCGACAGCGACCTCGTGCTCCTCGAAGCGTCAGCGTTCGGCCCGGGAGGATGGGTGGGGGTCGCCGGGTCTCGAGCCGCCGCGGCCGTCGCTCGTCACGCGGACATCCCCATCTGGGTTGTCTCGGGGATCGGACGTTTGCTTCCGGCTCGCATGTGGCAGGCGCTCTGCGCTCGCCTTGCCGATGACCTGCCGTGGGAGGCCGACGACGACATCGTCCCCTCCGACTTGTGCGACGTGATCGTCGGGTCGACCGGTCCGCTGCCGGTGGCAGACGCACTGCGCCGCATCGACTGCCCGATCGCGCCGGAGCTCTACAAGGCCTCGACCTGAGGCCCAACGTTGAGGCCTCCACCTGACGCGAAACGGTAGGGTCGCCGGCCATGCCTTCTCGTCGCGACCTCATCAAGATGACGTCCGACGAGGCCGACGCGTTCCTCCACGAGACGCACACCATGAACGTGGCGACGATCGGCCGCGACGGCCGTCCTCATCTCGTGGCGATGTGGTACGGCTTCCTCGGCGACGCCCCCGCGTTCTGGACGTTCGGCAAGTCGCAGAAGGTCCTCAACCTCCAGCGCGACCCGCGCATCACGTGTCTCGTCGAGGACGGTGACGAGTACTCGCAGCTACGAGGTGTCGAGATCGTCGGCACCGGCACGATCACCACCGACCCCGATGACGTCATCGCGATCGGCCTCAGCACATCGCAGCGTCACACGGGCGCGGATGCCGACGCAGCGAGGCCGTTCGTGGAAGCGCAGGCGACGAAGCGGGTCGGTGTGCGCATCGAGGTCGAGAAGATCGTGACGTGGGACCACCGCAAGCTGGAGGGGCGCTACTGAGCGCGGACGACGCGGACGAAGCCGCAGCAGCCGCGATCCTCGGGCCTCACGACGTTGCCGTCGTGCTCGGCTCGGGATGGGCGGCCGCGCTCGAGCGACTGCCTTCCGCGCCTCGCGACGTGAGCGTCGCCGACCTGCCCGGCTTCGCACCGCCTACCGCGGAGGGACACTCTGGCCGAGTGCTCTCCCTCGCGATCGGCGAGCGACGCGTGCTTGCGTTCGTCGGGCGCCACCACCTCTACGAGCGCCGTGATGTGCGCGGGTCGCGCACGCGGTGCGCACCGCAGCCGCCGCGGGATGCACAACCGTGATCCTCACGAACGCGTGCGGCTCGATGGTCGACACGATGCCCCCTGGTCAGATCGTGCTCGTCAGCGACCACATCAACATGACGGGCGTCTCGCCGCTCGAGGGCTCGCACTTCGTCGACCTCACCGACCTGTACTCGTCCCGCCTGCGGGCGGTCTGCCGCACGATCGACGGGTCGCTGCCCGAAGGCGTCTACGTCGGCTACTGGGGACCGAACTACGAGACGCCCGCGGAGATCCGCGCCTTCCGCATTCTCGGTGGCGATCTCGTCGGCATGTCGACGGTGCTCGAAGCGATCGCCGCGCGCGTGCGGCTGGCCTCGAGGTGCTCGGCCTGTCACTGGTCACCAACCGCGCCGCGGGGCTCGGCGGACCGCTCAACCACGAAGAGGTGCTCGAGGTCGGCCGCGCCTCGGGGACCGCGCCGGAGCGCTGCTCGCCGCCATCCTCGAGCATCCGCAGCTCAGTTCGGCTGGTTGAGCTCGATGCGGTTGCCGGAAGGGTCGCGGAGGAATCCCTGACGTCCCGCGCCGGGCACGACGTTCGGGTCGACCCGGACCTTGCCTCCCGCGGCGGTGATCGCCGCGACCGCCGTCTCGAGGTCGTCGACGCGCAGCGCGTAGTGCTCGACGCGCGTCCGGCTTGGCGTCGGGCATCTCCATCAAGTGGATCTGATGGTCGCCGGCCTGGAACCACGCGCCGGGAAAACCGAAGTCGGGGCGGTCGATCTGCTCGAAGCCCATCACGTCCGCGTAGAACTGCACCGCGGGCTCGAGCTCCGTGACACTGAGCGCAATGTGGTGGAGACCCGTTGTGTGCATGTGGGTATCGTCGCGCTCATGGGCGAGATGATCGAGTTCCCCAGCAACGGTGGCTTCTGCCCGGGCTATTTGGCCACGCCCGCGTCGGGATCTGGCCCCGGCATCATCGTGATCCAGGAGTGGTGGGGGCTCGTCCCGCACATCAAGGACGTGGCCGATCGCTTCGCTCGCGAGGGCTTCGTCGCACTGGCGCCGGACCTGTATCGAGGCAAGTCGGCGACCGAGCCGGACGAAGCGGGCAAGTACATGATGGCGCTGAACATGGCGCAGGCCGGCAAGGACCTGAGCGGCGCGGTCGACGAAGTCGCGAGCGCGCGGCAGCGGTTCGGGCGTCGGCGTCGTCGGCTTCTGCATGGGTGGCGGACTCACCCTGGTGCTCGCCTGCCAGCGTCCCGACACGGTGAAGGCCGCGTGCCCCTTCTACGGGGTCATTCCGTGGCCCGAGGCGCAGCCCGACTGGAGCAAGCTCGCGGCCTCGGTCGAGGGTCACTACGCCGAGAAGGACGCGTTCGCGTCTCCCGAGGCCGTCGCGGAGCTCGAGAACAAGCTGAAGGCGCTCGGCAAGGACGTGCTGATGTTCGTGTACCCCGACACCGACCACGCGTTCTTCAACGACGCTCGGCCCGAGGTGTACGACGCTCCGGCGAGCCACCTCGCCTTCTCACGGACCGTCGCCCACCTCAGGGGCCACCTCGGCTGATGCATGGGTGAGATCGTCCGCATCGGCATCCTCGGTTGTGGCAACGTCGGCGGCCCGCTCGTCGGGCTGATCGAAGAGCAAGCCGCAGCGATCGAGGCGCGCACCGGTCTGTCGCTGCAAGTGGCCCGGGTCGCCGTGCGCAACCTCTCGCGCGAGCGTGCCGTGCCGATCCACGAAGGCCTGCTCACACGCGACGCCGCCCAGGTCGTCGAGGATCCGACGATTGACGTCATCGTCGAGGTCATCGGCGGCATCGAGCCGGCCCGCGAGCTGATCCTCACCGCGCTGAAGCACGGCAAGCCGGTGATCACGGCGAACAAGGAGCTGCTCGCGAACGTCGGCGCCGAGGTGTTCAGCGCCGCGGACGCCGCCGGATGCGACCTCCTCTTCGAGGCCGCGGTGGCGGGCGGCATACCCATCGTGCGAGCGCTGCGCGAGTCGCTCGCCGGCGAGCCGGTCCGCCGGATCATGGGCATCGTCAACGGCACGACCAACTTCATCCTCACCCGGATGACCGATGCCGGAGCGGGCTACGGCGACGCGCTCTCCGAAGCGCAGAGCCTCGGCTACGCCGAGCGCGATCCCACCGCGGATGTCGAGGGATACGACGCCGGCGCGAAGGCAGCGATCATCGCCTCGATCGCGTTCGGCGGCCGTGTGGTCGCGAGCGACGTCTACCACGAGGGCATCAGCCAGATCACGGCCGATGACATCGCCGCGGCCACCCGGCTCGGGTACGTCGTGAAGCTCCTCGCGATCGCGGACCGCTTCGACGACGGTGCGCTCGCGGTCCGCGTGCATCCGGCGATGGTGCCGATGGCCCATCCCCTCGCAAGCGTGCGCGACAGCTACAACGCGGTGTTCATCCAGGGCGACGCGGTGGGCTCGCTCATGTTCTACGGCCGCGGAGCCGGAGGCCGTCCGACCGCGAGCGCAGTGCTCGGTGACCTGATCGACGCGGCGAGCAACCTGCGCAAAGGCACGCACGCCTCGATCGGGATGTTCGACCGGGTGCGCATGATGCCGATCGACGAGACGAGCGCGGAGTACTACATCCCGCTCGAGGTCGCCGATCGCCCCGGGGTGTTGCACGCGGTCACTGGTGTGTTCGCGCAGCACGATGTCTCGATCCGTACCGCCGAGCAGGAGGGCCTCGGCGACGACGCCCGCCTGGTGTTCATCACGCACACGGCACGCGAGGCGGACGTGCAGGCGACCTTGCACGACCTGCGCCACCTCGAGGTCGTGAAGCAGGTGGGCAGCATCCTCCGCGTGGTCGGCGGCGAGCCGTGAAGTACGTGAGCACCCGCGGAGCGGCGCCGGTCGTCGACTTCGCCGATGTGCTGATCGCCGGGCTCGCGCCCGACGGCGGGCTGTACGTGCCCGAGTCGTGGCCGGCGCTCCCGTCGATCGCGCCGGGCGTCGCCTACGCGGAGGCCGCGACCGAGGTCGCGTGGCCCTTCGTGGACGGGATCACCCAGGAGCAGCTGGCGCAGATGTGCGCGGATGCCTACGCGACCTTCCGCCATGAGGCGGTGTGCCCTCTCGTCGAGATCGCGCCGAACCAGTGGCTGCTCGAGCTCTTCCACGGCCCGACGCTCGCGTTCAAGGATGTCGCCCTCCAGCTGCTCGGCCGCATGCTCGACGCCGAGCTGCAGCGTCGAGGCGAGCGCACAGCGCTCGTCGTCGCGACGTCGGGTGACACCGGTTCGGCAGCGATCGAGGCGTGCTGCGACCGTGCGAACCTCGATGTGTTCGTGTTGCACCCGGCGGGCCGGGTGTCGGAGGTGCAGCGGCGCCAGATGACCACGGTCCTCTCGCCGAACATCCACAACATCGCGCTCGAGGGCACGTTCGACGACTGCCAGGACATGGTGAAGGCCTTGTTCGCCGACGCCGCCTTCCGCGATGAGCACCGCCTCGGCGCGGTGAACTCGATCAACTGGGGACGCGTGGTCGCACAGGTCGTGTACTACGTGACCTCGGCGCTGGCGCTCGGCGCGACCGAGACGCGGCCGGTGTCGTTCGCCGTCCCGACCGGGAACTTCGGCAACGTCCTCTCGGGATGGGTGGCGAAGCAGATGGGTCTTCCCCTCGCTCAGCTCGTCATCGGGTCGAACCGCAACGACATCCTCACCCGGCTCGTCGACACCGGCACGATGCAGATCACATCAGTCGTGCCGACGCTGAGCCCGAGCATGGACATCCAGGTGTCGTCCAACTTCGAGCGCGTCCTGTTCGAGCTGAACGGCCGCGACGGCGGGCTCACCACCGAGCAGATGGCCCACTTCCGCAGTTCCGGTCGCTTGGCGCTCGAGTCCGACCAGATGGGCGAGCTGCATGCGTCGTTCGCAGCGGCGAGCGTCGACGAGCCGGGCACCCTGGCGCAGATCGCGGAGACCTACGCCGCGTCAGGCATCGTCGTCGATCCCCACACTGCCGTTGGCCTCGTGGCGGCATCGCGTGTCGACCGTGATCCCGACATCCCGATCGTGGCGCTCGCCACCGCTCATCCGGCGAAGTTCCCCGACGCCGTCGAGCAGGCGATCGGGATCCGTCCCGCGCTTCCCGAGCATCTCGCCGACCTCTTCGAGCGGCCTGAGCGCTATGTGGTGGTGCCGAACGACCTCGCCGCCGTGAAGGCTGCGCTCACGAATAGCGGGTGACGTAGCCGCGCTGGCGGAACTGCTCGAGGCGCGATCGCACCCACCACAGCGACAGCCCTGCGAGCACGACGGCCCCAACAGCGGCGATCGCGATCTGGTCCCACGGAAGGGGATTTCCGTTGACGACCTCCCGGGCGGCCGCGAACGCGTGGGTGGTCGGCAGCAGCCGGGCGATCGGCTGCAGCGGGCCGGGGAGAGCGCCGACCGCGTACAGCGCTCCCGAGAGCGGCCACAGCAGGAACGCAAGCGCCCAGGCCAGCACCTCGGCCCCGGCCCCGAAGCGCAGCACCAGCCCGATCACGAACAGGGCGAGCACCCAGCCCATGAACATCAGGATGATCGCGCTCGGCACCAGCTGGACCGCGATCGTCGTGACGTTGAACGCGTAGAAGAGCACCGCGGTGCACGACACGAGGACCATCCCGATGAAGACCTTGCTGAGCCCGAAGACCGCGGTGCCGATCAGGTACTCGGTCTCGCGCAGCGGGGTGACCATCAGGTTCAGGAGACTGCGCGTCCACGTCTCTTCGAGGAAGCCCGTCGACAGCGCGAGGTTCGACGCGAAGAGGATGTGGAACAACAGCAGCCCGGTGAGCACTGCGGGCACGGTCTTGCTGTCGCCGGGTTGGCTCTTGGCGAGCACGACCGCGAGCGACCCGAACAGGATCGAGTCGATGGCGGGCGCGGCCACGTCGAACCATCGATGCGGGCTGCGCTTGAAGACGATCGCGTGACGGCGCGCGATCGCGTTCATGCGACGACGGTTCAGCCTGATCATGAGCGGCGTTCCGTCGCGCGGTGCTCGGCGGCGAGATGCAAGAACATCTTCTCCAGCGACTCGTGGCCGTGCTCGGCGATGATCTGATCGACGAGGCCGTCGGCGACGACAGTGCCCTGCGCGATGAACACGACGCGGTCGCAGAGTCGCGCGACCTCGATCATGTCGTGGCTCGTGACGAGGAGCGCGGCGCCTTCGTCCTCCGAGATCTCGCGCAGGCCGGTGCGCACGCGCAGCGCGACATCCGGGTCCAGCGATGCGGTCGGCTCGTCGAGCACCAGCAGCGCCGGATGGTGCAGGACGGACTTCACGATGCCGACGAGCGTGCGCTGACCCGACGAGAGCTCCTCGTTCTTCGCCTCGGCGAGGTGCTCGATGCCAAAGCGGTTCAGTCCCTCCTCGATGCGAGCGTCGATGTCGTCGAGCCCGTACAGGTCACCGAACAGCCGCAACACCTCGTGCACCTTCATGCGCGAAGGCAGGGGCAGGTAGCCGGCGGCGAACCCCACCCGCTCCATGGCCTGGCTCCTCGCTCGAGGGAGGAGGTGGCCGAGCAGCTCGACGGTCCCGCGGTCGGGGGAGATGACGCCGAGGAGCATGAGCAGCGTCGTCGTCTTGCCGGCGCCGTTCGGCCCGAGCAGCGCCACCCGTTCACCGGGCGCGACGGCGAGGTCGATGCCGGCGACGGCCCGCATCCCCCGAAACGACTTCTCGAGCCCCAGCGCCCGAATGACGAGCTGCACGAGGCGGAAGTCTCACCGGTCAGCAGAAGCGCCGCCGATGTTTGTTGCCAGGTAGCCGCGAACGGGTGAGCCGGTGTACAGTGTTTTCGACCGGCTCGCCCGGTCACCAGCCACCGGCTCGACCCTTCCTTTCTTCTTTACGGCGGAGCGTCTAGTGGTCGGTTGGAAACGCCCGAAGCCTTTGGGGGCGGGCCTTCGCGACATCGTCGTCGCAGGCCGTCGGGGGTGGACCTTTCCCAGCGCCCACCTTCTCCAGGGGCCCGCATCCTCTCCGAGTCCGCGCATCTCGTGACGCAGGCCGGATCCCCATGAGCCGAATCACTGAAATGAGGTGCCCATGAGCGTGGAGTCATCCGAGGCTCTCGAACGCTCGGTGCTCGAAGGCAAAGACCGCGACGCCCTTCTGCGGATCGCAGAGGTGCTCGGTGTCAAAGCCTCGTCACGCACGAAGAAGGCCGAGATCGTCGACCGCATCCTCGAGCAGACGGGAGCCGGTCCGTCGGCTTCGAGCTCGAGCGAGCCCGCCGATGCCGCGCCGCCAGCCTCCAAGCCCGCCGGCCGCGGCCGGGGCCCGAAGGCGGCTCCGAGCCCCTCGACGTCGGTCGAGGCTGGACCTGCCGTGAACGGTGAGGCACCAGTCGACGAACCTCGCGCTGAGTGGGAGCTCGCGCTCGAGGGTGAGACGGTCGAGGCCGGCACTGAGCCGGCGTCCGTCGAGGCCCGAGACAGCGCTCCCCAGACTCGGGATCGCGACCGCCAGAGCGGAGACCGTCAGGGTTCGGACCGTCAGGGCTCGGACCGCCAAGGTTCGGACCGTCAAGGTGGCGACGCCCAGGGTCAAGGCGAGCCGGGCAATCGCCGCCGCCGACGCCGCGGACGCGACCGTGACCGCCAGGGTGGCGACCGTCAGGGTTCGGACCGTCAAGGTTCGGACCGTCAGGGCAATGACCGCCAGGGCAATGACCGCCAAGGTGGCGACCGTCAGGGCAATGACCGGCAAGGTGGCGAGCGACAGGGCGAGGAGCAGCCCTACCTCGGTGAGCCGATCGAGGTCGCCGGCCTGCTCGACCTGAGGGACGAGGGCTACGGCTTCCTCCGCATCAGCGGATACCTGCCGAGCCGAGACGATGTGTATGTGTCGGTCAAGCAAGCGCGGCAGTTCGGTCTCCGCAAGGGCGACCAGATCACCGGCGCCAGTCGCCCCGCAGGTCGAAACGAGCGCAACCCCGCACTGCTCCGCATCGACCTGGTGAACGGGAGTGATCCGGAGCAGGCGCGGCTGCGGCCCAAGTTCGAGGACCTCACTCCGCTGTTCCCGGACGAGAAGCTGCGCCTCGAGTCGCCCGACGATCCGACGAACATGACCGCTCGCATCATCGACCTGATCTCTCCGATCGGGAAGGGCCAGCGCGGGCTCATCGTGTCGCCGCCCAAGGCGGGCAAGACCACCATCATCAAGCAGATCGCTCGGTCGATCGAGACGAACAACCCGGAAGTGCACCTGATGGTGTTGCAGGTCGACGAGCGGCCCGAAGAGGTCACCGACATGCGGCGCTGGGTGAAGGGCGAGGTCGTCGCGTCGACGTTCGATCGCCCCTCCGACGAGCACACCATGGTTGCCGAGCTCGCGATCGAACGGGCCAAGCGTCTGGTCGAGTCGGGGGCCGACGTCGTGGTGATCCTCGACGGCATCACCCGTCTCGCTCGTGCCTACAACCTCGCGGCGCCCGCTACCGGCCGCATCATGTCCGGCGGCATCGACACCGGCGCGCTCTATCCCCCGAAGAAGTTCTTCGGCGCGGCCCGCAACATCGAAGAGGGCGGCTCGCTGACCATCCTCGCGACGGCGCTCGTCGAGACGGGGTCACGCATGGACGAGGTGATCTTCGAGGAGTTCAAAGGCACGGGCAACATGGAGCTGCGGCTCGACCGCAAGCTCTCCGAGCGGCGGATCTACCCGGCGATCGACGTCGACGCCTCGTCGACCCGCCACGAGGAACTGCTGTTCCAGCGAAACCAGCTGCAGCAGGTCTGGAAGCTCCGTCGGGTGCTGTCGGGCCTCGGCGAGGGCGGTGGCGGCGCCGGGCTCGAGCTGCTCACCGACCGCATGAAGACCTTCAAGTCCAACGACGACTTCCTCGCAGAGATCGCCAAAGCGCCGTCCATGTAGGCGGGGTGGCTCCGCCACCGTTGCCCCCTACACTGGGGCGTCCCCAGCAGACCAGACGGAGCACGAGATGAAGGCCGACATCCATCCCACGTACGAGCTCACCACGGTGAAGTGCTCATGTGGCAACACGTTCACGACCCGGGCCACGGTGAAGGATCTCCACGTCGAGCTCTGCAATGAGTGCCACCCGTTCTTCACCGGCAAGCAGAAGCTGGTCGACTCCGGTGGTCGCGTCGAGCGGTTCGAGCGCCGCTACGGCAAGCGCAAGACGGTCAAGAAGTAGCTGCACGCGCCGTGGAGGCGCAGCAGCGTGAGGCCCTGTACATCGCCAAGCTGAGTGCGCTCGTCGGCACGCCCGCGGAGCCGGTGAAGGGTGGCGCCGCGCTGGTCCGTGACGACACTGCGTGGTTCCTCGCTGAGGATCTGGGTCCGCGCGCGCTCGGCCCCGCGCTCGCGTGGGCAGACCAACGGGGTGCCTCTCAGCTCGAGGTGATCGTGCCCGATGATGCTGCGGGCATCGTGGCCCGGCGTGCCGGGCTCTTCCGCGAGCCGCCCACCGTGTGGATGGTCGAGGGGCGGACACTGGTTCCCGCCGTACCCGCGCCTGCGCTGTCGGCCACGCCGATCGCGGCCGAGCTGCTCGAGCTCGTCGACCTCATCATCGATTCCGGCGCCGATCCGGTCGTCGAGCACGGCGTGCTGACCGGCGAGGTGGCAGGTCTCGAGGTGCTGCGCGCGGTCGTTGATCCGTTCACCGGAAAGCCGAAGCTCGAAGTCGGGCTGAGCAACTTCGATCGTGAGTCGAACACGCTCGTGTTCGGCGATGTGCCTCCCCTTTCGGCGATCGCCGCCGTCGTCGAAGGAGTCCGAGAGCACCGGGTTGCCGAAGCGCCTCCGCACGCGTTGAACCGCATCGGCGCCTCGCGCCTGCTTCGCCATCGGTTGCTCGCCGATCCGTCGATGGTTGGCGCGCGCGAGCTCGTCGGCGCACCCGCCCCTGTCGTGCCGGAGGATCGCAACGCCCCGAGCCCCGCAGCGGCAAGCGGGCGAGATGACAGCGGTGCGGCCCTCGTCGTCGTGTGCTCGGTCGGCATCGACCTCGATCTGGTGCCATTCGCTGCGGATGCCCGGCTCGCGATCGATCCCGGTGCGCGCTTGGTCCTGGCCCTCGCCGAGCGTGACGTGCATCCGATCACCGAGCGGATGGCCGGTCGCCTGATCGATCCAGCGGAGATCATCGCGGTATCCCCCTAGCCTGGCCCTGTGCTCGAACGACTCGCTGCCCTCGAGGACGAGTTCGCCGCAGTCGAAGCCGAGCTGGCTGACCCTGCAGTGCTCGCCGACCCTGAGCAGCTGCGGCGCGCCGCAAAACGGCACAAGGACCTCGGCGCGATCGTGTCGCGCTACCGCGAATACCGCAGCCGGCAAGGCGACCTCGACGCCGCGCGCGAGATGCTCGGAGACGCGACCGGCGACGACCGTGAAGCCATGCGAGGCGAGGCCGCCGACGCCGAGGCCGCGCTCGAGCGGCTCGAGGAGGAGCTGCGCGACCTGCTCTTGCCGCGCGACCCCAACGATGAGAAGAACGTCATCGTCGAGATCCGTGGTGCCGAGGGTGGTGAGGAGGCGAACCTCTTCGCCCGGGACCTCTACGCGATGTACGAGGGGTACGCCGCGCGGATGGGATGGAAGCTCGAGGTGCTCGGTGTCCACGCGTCCGACATGGGCGGATACAACGAGGTCACGTTCCTTCTGAAGGGCGACGGCGTGTGGAGCCGCATGAAGCACGAGGGCGGCCCGCATCGAGTGCAGAGGGTGCCGGTGACCGAGAGCCAGGGCCGCATCCACACCTCCTCGGCGACCGTGACGGTGCTGCCCGAGGCCGAGGAGGTTGATGTCGCGATCGATCCCAACGATCTCGTCGTCGACGTGTACCGATCGTCCGGCCCCGGGGGTCAGTCGGTCAACACGACCGACTCGGCGGTGCGCATCACCCACAAGCCGACGGGTCTCGTCGTGTCGATGCAGGACGAGAAGAGCCAGATCCAGAACCGGGCCCGCGCACTGCAGGTGCTGCGCTCGCGTCTGCTCAAGCTCGAGCAGGACAAGCAGGCGGCCGAGCTGTCAGATGCGCGACGCAGCCAAGTCGGCGGCGGGGGACGCTCCGAGAAGATTCGTACCTACAACTTCAAGGAGAACCGCGTCACCGACCACCGCATCGGGATGACGCTCTACAAGCTCGACCGCGTGCTGACCGGCGAGCTCGACGAGCTGATCGACGCGCTCGTCGCCGACGAGCGCACGCGGCAGCTGGCAGGCACCGCTGGCTGAGCAGCGGTCGTGGCTCGACCTCGTCGTATCGGCGACACCTCGGCTGCTCTCGCGGCGCGAGGCGCAATGGATCGCCGAGCAGGCGTCGGGGGGCGAGCTCGATGTGCCGCCGACGAACGTCGCCGCTGCCCACTTCGAGCTCATGGTGACGCGGCGAGCCGCGGGGGAGCCGCTGCAATACGTGCTCGGATCGTGGGCGTTTCGGGCGCTCGACCTGTGGGTCGACGGGCGCGTGCTGATCCCGCGACCTGAGACGGAACAGGTCGTCGAACACGTGATCACCGCGGCGAGGGTGATGCTCGCCGATCGAGATGTGCTGCGGATCGCCGACCTCGGCACGGGATCCGGAGCGATCGCGCTCTCGCTCGCTCACGAGCTGCCGCTCGGTCGTACCGACATCTGGGCGACCGACGTCTCGGAGGACGCGCTCGCGGTAGCCCGCGCGAACCTCGCCGGCATCGGGAGGTCTGGTGCGTCGGTGCGCCTCGCCCACGGGGTGTGGTTCGACGCGTTGCCACACGAATGCCGCGGTGCGTTCGACCTCCTCGTCTCGAATCCGCCGTACGTCGCGGTGAGTGACGTGCTGCCCGACGACGTCGCACGATGGGAGCCTGCCGCGGCGCTGTTCGCCGGGCCGACCGGGCTCGAGGCCATCGAGCACATCATTCGTGAGGCGCCGGCCTGGCTCGCGCGTCACGGTGTGCTCGTGCTCGAGATCGGGGAGACTCAAGGCGAGGCCGCAGCCGCGCTCGCTCGCTCCGCCGGCTTCACTGCCGTCGCGATCCACCCGGACTTCGCCGCCCGCGACCGCATCCTCACCGCCCACCGCTGACCGTGTGCGCGCCAGAGCGCGTCATAGTCGCTCTGGCGCCCACTCGGTCGGGGGGGAAACGAGGGGCGGGGGTCAGGCGATGGACATGCCGAGGGACTGGCGGAGGAAGGCGACCTGCAACAGCAGGAGGTTCTCGGCCACGACCTCTTGCGGCGTCATGTGGGTGACGCCGGACAGCGGGAGCACGTCGTGCCACCGTCCGGCTTCGAGCAGCACCCGGGACATCTGCAGTGTGTGGGCCGCGACGACGTTGTCGTCGGCGAGGCCATGGATGAGCAGCAGCGGTCGTCGCAGGCTCTTCGCGACGCCGAGCAGGCTGCAGCGGTCGTAGGTGTCCGCATTCTCCTTCGGATCGCCGAGGTAGCGCTCGGTGTAATGCGTGTCGTAGAGACGCCACTCGGTGACCGGCGCGCCGGCGACGGCGGCGTGGAAGACGTCGGGCCGCCGCAGCACGGCGAGCGCAGCGAGGTATCCGCCGAACGACCACCCTCGGATCGCGACCCGATCGAGATCCATCTCCGGATGATCCGCGGCGACGAGCTGCAGCGCGTCGACCTGGTCTTCCAGCACGGGGCCCGCGAGGTCGAGGTGGACCGCGCGCTCCCAAGTCGAGCCGCGACCCGGCGTGCCTCGGCCGTCGATCGTCAGCACCGCGAAGCCTTGGTCGGCCAGCCACTGCGAGGTGAGGAACGCGTTGCGGGCCTTCATGACTGTCTGGTGGTGCGGGCCGCCGTAAGGATCGAGCAGCACGGGGAACTTGCGCCCCGGTTCGCGGTAGCGGGGGAGCAGCAACGCCGCCCACAGCTTGCGCGGCCCGACGCAGAGCAGCTCGACGTTCGGCTCGACGAGTGGCTGCTCCGCCATCGACTGGATCTGCTGATCCGCCTTGCCGGGCTTCGAGACCCACGTACGTGGCCCGGAGGTGAGCGACGAGCTGCGCACCACCAGCGTCGGTCCTCCGCTGACCGCGGTGTGGACTCCGGGATCAGTGGTGACCTTCGTGACCTTGCCGTCGTACGCGACCTGCAGCACGTGCTGCTCGGTGGGCTCGTTCACGTCGCTCGCCACGATGTAGACGCCCTCGGCTTCGACCGCGACGATCTCACGCACCTGCAGATCCGCCGGCGTGATCGGTGCACCGTCGACCAGGACGCGCCGCACGCCGTCCCGGTCGGCGGCCATCACGAGGCGGTCGCCGATCCAGTCGGGGGATCCGGGCACCACCTCGACCCACGAGTCGTCGCGGTCCTCGGCGACGACTCGCGTGGCGAGCGTGGTCGTGTCTGCCGCGAGCACCTGCGTCGAGCGCTGGTCTCGTGACTGCACGAGGAACGTGAGCGGCTGTCCGGCCTTCCACTGCACCGAGACGAGATACGGGTAGCTCTCTCGGTCCCAGCCGAGGTACTTCGTCTCTCCGTCGAGACCGATGACGGCGAGCACCACATCGGCGTTCGTGGTGCCTGCCGCCGGATACGCGAGCTCGGTCGGGCCGACGGACGGATCCGCGGGGTCGGTGAGATGCCAGCGGTCGACGTTCGTGATGTCGACCCGGCACGCCGCGACTCGGTCGCCCTCGGGGGACCACCAGTACCCCCGCATCCGTCCCATCTCCTCGGCCGCGATGAACTCGGCCGAACCCCACGAGACGTTCGGGTCGGGGTCCTCGATGATGCGCGTGGTGCCGTCGAGATCCGCGATGCGAAGCGAACGCCCCGAGACGTACGCGACCCGGGTGCCGGTCGGATCTGGCCGAGGGTCGAACACCGCCCCTTCCGCCGGGATCTCGTGCGCGGCCCCCGTGTTGAGATCGACCGTGAACAGCCGGCCGGCCAGCGCGAACGCGGCCATGTTGGTCGCCGCATCAGTGGCGAAGGCGACGATGCCGCCCGCTTGCTCTCGAGCCCGCTCGCGGCGCGCTCGCTCCTGCGGAGGGAGGTCGTGATCGGGGCTCGCAAGCAGGTCGTCGGCGTCGACGACGTGGATCTCTTCGCCGCTGTCGACGTCGAACACCCAGAGCCCGTTCACCGGATCGTCTCCGGCGCCGGATCGCACGAACACGACTCGCTTGCCGTCTCCCGACACGATGAAGCTGCGTGGCTCACCGAGTGTGAGCCGGCGAGTGCGGGCGTATTGGCGAGGGAAGGTGTCGGCCATGGTCTTGGCCCTCGTCTAAGGCTCGACGAGGATCTTGGCGTGCGCCTCGGGGTTGCCGAGCTCGGTGAACGCCTGCGGCACCCCGTCGACGTCGACGCTGCCGGTCACGATCCCGGGATAGCGCGTCGTGCCCTCGACGAGCGCGCCGAGCGCCCCGGCGAACTCGGTGGGGTCGTAGCCGAGCACGAACTGGATGTTGAGCTCGCGGCCGATGCCCGCCATGGGACGGATGCGGTCCTCCTGCATGCAGACCCCGACGACGAGGATGCGCGCGTTGCGCGGCGCCATCACCATCGCCTGGTCGATCATGCCGGGCACGCCCACTGCCTCGAAGATCACGAGTGACCGCACACCATCGACTCGTCGCCATGCGTCCATCGGGCGCTCGACCGCAGGGTCGACGACTTCGTGCGCCCCCATCTGTGTGGCGAGCCCGCGTCGAGTGGGCGAGTAGTCGGACGCGACGATCGGCTCGATGCCGCGACGAGCGAGCTCGTCGATGACGGCGAGGCCGACCGGACCGCACCCGAGGACGACGGCCGCGTCACCCGCGACGATGTTCGACTTCGCGACAGCGTGGATGCCCACGGCCAAAGGCTCGGTGAGCGCCGCATGCCGATGGTCGATGCCGTTCGGCACCTTGATCGCGACGAGGTCGTTCAGGACGATGAGCTCGCCGTAGCCACCGGGGAACTGGTTCGAGTACCCCACCGCGTGCAGCCCGCCCGCATCGAAGGCGATCGGCATCGACACGACGACGTCGCCCGTCTTCACGTTCGAGCAGTCGGGTCCGAGCTCGACGACCTCGCCGCAGAACTCGTGGCCCATCACGACGTCGAGCCTGGGATCCATCCGCACCTGCGAGATCGGCTCAGGCGGCGCTTCCTTCGACAGCTCCTCGCCGAGCGCTTGCATCGCCGCGCCGTGCTTCAGCATGTGGAGGTCGGAGCCGCAGATGCCACATGCCAGCGTGCGCACGAGGACCTGACCGGACGCGGGGACGGGGTCGGCGATGTCGCGTACGTCGAGCGTCCAGTTGCGCATCGTTGCGGCTCGCATGGACTCCGACGCTACTGGCGCGCGACGCTGCCCGACATGTCCGTCGTGAAGATCAATGCCATCGAGGTGCCAGAGGGGATGGGTGCCGAGCTCGAGAAGCGGTTCGGCGCCCGACTGGGCGAGGTCGAGAAGATGCCGGGCTTCGAAGGCTTCGAGCTGCTGCGCCCGACTGGCGGGGAGAGCCGGTACTTCGTCTACACGCGCTGGGCGTCCGAGGAGGACTTCCAGAGCTGGGTGTCGAGCTCAGCGTTCACTCGCGGCCACGCCGAAGCCGGAGCGCGGGAGGGCCGTCCGCCGGTCTCTCACGGTGCTGCGCTGCTCGAGTTCGAGGTGGTCATGCAGGCGTGAGCCGAGGGTGGGTCAGGCGGGGGTCATCTCGGCGTCGGCGCCGATGCGCACCTTCTGACCCACCCACTCGCCCTCGGTCAGCATCGCGGCGACGCCACGATTGCGACCGATTCCCCACGTGCGGCGTCCGTCGGCGATCAGGCACGCGGCGAAGGCGGTCTCGGGAACGCCGTCGCGGTCGTGCATCACCGTGTACCCCTCGACGACCGCTTCGCCTTGCCAGTCGTCGGCGAGCTCGCGTCGGGGGAGCGCGTCGACCTCGTCCTGCGGATGGGCCGCGCGGAACGTCTCGTCGGGAGGAGTCGTCGAGTAGATCCCGAACGTGTGCTTCGTGACATAGCCACCGTTCGCGCTGACGAACCCGAACGCGCCCAGCTCGTCGCGCAGTCGCTGCACCATCGTGGCGATCGCGTGCATCACGTAGTTGTTCCAGGGTCCGCCGGCGAAGCACAGGCCGCCGGTCACCGTGAGCTCGCGATCGAGGCCGAAGCCGAGCTCTTGCGCACCGATCTGCACGGCTGACGGGAAGCACGAGTAGAGGTCGACGAATGCGAAGTCGTCAGCGTCCTTGTGCGCGAGCTGCATCGCCGCGCGTCCCGCGGTGTGGATCGCGGGCGACGAGTGCAGGTTCGCTCGGTTCGAGACGAAGTCGGTGTCGTGCGCGTCGGCCCCTGAGTGGAGGAAGACCCACCGATCCTCGGGGATGCCGAGCTCGCGTGCCTTCTCAGCGGAGCACATGATGAGCGCCGCGGACATGTCGACGTCGTTGTTCGAGTTCATCAGCTTCGGGTAGGGCATCCCGATCATGCGGTTCTGTGGCGACGGCGTTCGGATCTGCTCGGCGGTCTTCGCGTCTCGCACCCACGCGTACGGGTTCGCGGCGGCGACCTCACTGAACCTCGCCCACAGCTCGGACGTGCGCACCTGGTGATCCGCCACTGCCTCGCCGCGCTGGGAGCGCAGTGCGGTCTCGAACATCGGGTACACCTGCACGGGCATCACCACGCCGCGCTCGAGCTCGTACGGGTGGTTCATCTTCATCTCCGAACCGATCACGCGGGTCGGTTCGACGGCGTCGTCTTGCTTCTCCCAATCGAGCATGGTCTCGGTGCGTCGGGCGCGCATTCGGGTGCGCCACGCCTCACCGCCGGCCAGCACCGCGCAGTCGAGCGTGCCGTCGAGGATCTCGAGCGCGGTCTGGTTCACGAGCGACTGCGGCGTGTTGCCTCCGGCCGTCGTGTACGCCGTCTCCGCGGGCTGCATGCCGAGCCGCACCGCGAGCAGCGCAGCGGGGTCTCGGTAGCGCCACGACAGCAGCTGCACGACGCGGACGGATTGCGCGTGAGAGAGCACGTTCGCACCGCCGGAGTCGATGGCCGCGGCCCGGACCGCCTCGGCCATGAGGTCGACCGGGCTGAGCGCGTCGTCGAGGCCTTCGGCCCGGTGGAGGTGCTGGCCGATACCGACGATGACAGGGCTGCGGGGATCAACAGGCATGGCCCGGACGATAGGCGTCGGTACACTCGCCGCGTGCCTTGGCCCTCGGTTCCAGACGACGAGCTGTTCTCTGTCATCGACCACGAGATCGAGCGGCAGAACACCACGCTGCAGCTCATCGCGTCCGAGAACTTCGCGTCTCCGGCGGTGCTCGCGGCCAACGGATCGGTCCTGAACAACAAGTACTCCGAGGGCTATCCGGGGAAGCGCTACTACGGCGGCAACCGGTTCATCGACGAGGCCGAAGACCTCGCCCGTGACCGTGTGAAGGCGCTGTTCGGCGCGGAAGCCGCGAACGTGCAGCCTCACTCGGGGGCCAACGCGAACATCGCCGCGTACCTCGCCTTGCTCGAGCCGGGCGACACCGTGATGGGCCTCCGCCTCGATCAGGGCGGCCACCTCACCCACGGCTCGCCGGTGAACGCGAGCGGCAAGCTGTTCCGCTTCGTCGCCTACGGGCTCACGCCGTCAGACGAGCGCATCGACCTCGACCAAGTGCGTGATCTCGCGCTCGCCGAGCGCCCGAAGATGATCATCACGGGGGCGACCGCGTACCCGCGCATCATCGATCCGGTGCCGTTCCGGGAGATCGCCGACGAGGTCGGCGCGCTGTTCCTGTTCGACGCTGCTCACATCGCGGGGCTCATCGCCGGCGGCGCCCATCCCTCGCCGGTGCCGTACGCGGACGTCGTCACGTTCACGACCCACAAGACGCTCCGTGGGCCGCGCGGTGGGTGCATCGTGTCCAAGGCCGAGCACGGCACCGCGATCGACAAGGCCGTCTTCCCGGGCTTGCAAGGGGGCCCCCTCGAGCACGTGATCGCGGCCAAGGCCGTCGCGTTCCACGAGGCCGCTGATCCCAGCTTCAGCGACTACGCCGCGCAGATCGTCCGGAACGCGCAGGCGCTCGCAGTGGGGCTCGCCGCCGAGGGCTTCCGGCTCGTGTCCGGAGGCACCGACAACCACCTGCTGCTCGTCGACCTGCGCACGTTCGACAGCGAGCTCACCGGGAAGGTCGCGCAAGAGGTGCTCGACCGGGCCGGCATCACGCTGAACAAGAACACGATCCCCGACGACCCTCGCTCCCCGTTCGTCACGAGCGGGGTGCGCATCGGCACGCCCGCGGTCACCACCCAAGGGATGAAAGAGCAGGAGATGGCGCAGATCGCCGAGCTCATCGCGCGGGCGCTCAGACGTCGCGAAGACGAGACCGAGCAAGCGTCCGTGCGAGGCGAGGTCAACGCGCTCTGCTCGAAGTTCGTGCCGTACCCGGCATGAGCACTCCGGGTCACGAGGTCGCTGCGACCTAGGCTGGCCATTCGATGCCGGGCCTGGGCGCCTACCTCACGATCGGTGGTGTCGCGGCCGCCGCGACGTTTGTCCTGACGCCGATTGTGCGCGCCCTCTCGATCAAGTTCGGCGCAGTGGTCGCGCCTGACGAGCGCCGAGTGCACAAGGTGCCCACCGCAACGCTCGGTGGTGTCGCGATGTTCGGCGCCTTCATGCTCGCGATGTTCGTCGCGTGGCGGCTCGACGCGTTCCACCTGGTGTTCACGTCGTCCTCCGAACCGCTCGGCGTCGTGCTCGGTGCGGCGATCATCTTCACGGTCGGCCTGCTCGACGACCTCTACGAATGGTCGGCTCCCGCGAAGCTCTCGGGCATCGTGCTCGCGGGCGGCGTCATGTCGCTGCTCGGCATCACGATGTTCTACTTCCGCATCCCGTTCTTCGGGTTGGTCGTGCTGTCCCCCGATCTCGCCCCGCTCATCACCGTGCTGTGGGTCGCGGGGATGGCGAACGCGGTGAACTTCATCGACGGTCTCGATGGCCTCGCCGCGGGCACGGTCGCGATCGCCGCCGGCGCCTTCTTCCTGTACGCCCAGCGCCTCAACGACGCGGGCTTGCTCGCCGAAGGGTCGATCTCGCCGATGGTCTCGGTGATCGTGCTCGGGATGTGCGTCGGCTTCTTACCTCACAACTTCCATCCCGCTCGCATCTTCATGGGGGACTGTGGCGCGCTCCTGCTCGGTCTGCTCATGGCGGCGTCGACGATCGTCGTGGGTGGGCGTGCGAGCGAGCCGTTCAGTGGGCAGACGTACTTCTTCTTCGCACCCCTCTTCATCCCGCTCTTCATCCTCGGCGTGCCGATCCTGGATACTGCGTTCGCGATCATCCGCAGAACGACGCGACGCGCCTCGGCCGCAACCGCGGACAAGGACCACCTGCATCACCGTCTGTTGCGACTCGGTCACGGGCATCGCCGCAGCGTGCTGATCCTGTGGATGTGGACGGCGATCTTGTCGGGCTTCGTCCTGTATCCGACGTTCGCTCAGGAGGGCGATGCGATCGTGCCGTTCGGTGTCGCGGCGCTCGGGCTCGCGCTCTACATGCTCTTCCATCCGGGCCTCCGGCGAGCGCGCGTCGACGACCCCTAGTCCTCGTCGCCGTCGGCCGCTTCGCTTCCGCCGGCTCCTGCTCGCTGACGCTCGACAATCGATGCAGCGCGCAGCCGGGCGGCGCATTGCGCCGCCCCGTCCAAATCCCTAGTCCCCGACTGCTCCGCTAGCGTGCGCCGACCGGTCCTGAGGCTTGGGGGTTGCACGCCTGCCCGGCTTCCGGTTAGATTGTGCAAATATTCACAAAGTATCCGAGGGCACCGAGGCTTCGGTGCGCGAAGGCATCGAAAGAGACGGGAAGAACCGTGGAGCATCGAGCGCGACGCGAGCTCAACAACGGATTCGGCGATGCGATGGCCAGGGCAGTCGAGCTGTGCCTCACCCCCGCGATCATGGGTGGGCTCGGCTTCCTCCTCGACCGCTGGCTCGGCACGTGGCCCGTGTTCGCCGGGTTCTTCTTTCTCTTCACCATCGTCTACGTGATCTGGAAGATGTTCGTCCGCTACGACAGCGAGATGCGGGCCCATGAGGCGAAGCTCCCCGGCCGCAACCCCCGGACACAGCAATGACGGCCCCCGCGATCCCGTCGGTCGAGAAGGAGCTCGCCCTCCACATGGCGAAGCGCGCCCTTCCGATCGCGCCGCTGATCATCCTCGTCGCCGGTCTGCTCCGGGGCTCGAACGGCGCGTGGTCAGCGCTGCTCGCGATCGTCATCGTCGTCGTGAACCTCCTCGTCGCCGCCGCGATGCTGACTTGGGCAGCGCGGATCTCGGCGAACATGCTCATGGCCGCGGCGCTCGGCGGCTTCCTCGTGCGGATGCTCGTCATCACCGGCGTCGTGTGGGCGGTGCAAGACGCCCCCTGGGTCGACCTCAAGACGCTCGCCGTCACCATCCTCGTGACCCAGCTCGGTCTGCTGGCGTGGGAATGCCACTACGTCGCGACCTCGCTTTCGTTCCCGACCACCCAGCCCAAGGAGACGTTCGCCCCGTGATCAGCGTCCTCGCGATCGACTTCCCCCCGATCAGTCACCTGATCGAATGGCCGTCAGGTCCTCTCGGCATCAACAAGGTCGTGGTCCTGATGTGGCTCTCGGTCTTCTTGGTGTTCGGGCTGATGTTCGCGGGCAGCCGGAAGAAGGCCCTCGTTCCCGTCGGGATCCAGAACTTCGCCGAGAGCGCGGTCGACTTCATCCACAACGGGATCATCCTCGAGACCATCGGCCCCGACGGCATGGGCTACGCGCCGTTGCTGTTCACCATGTTCACGTTCATCTTCGCGTTGAACATCTGGGAGATCGTGCCCTTCGCACAGATGCCGGTGAACGCCCGCATCGCGCTGCCACTGCTCCTCGCGCTGCTCGTCTGGTTCATCTACAACATCGTCGGCATCGTCAAGCAGGGCTTCTTCGGCTACTTCAAGAACGCGATGTTCCCGCCCGGCGTGCCGTGGCCCCTCTACATCCTCGTGTCGCCGATCGAGCTGGTGCAGATCATCATCGTGCGGCCGCTCTCACAGTCGGTCCGACTCTTCGCCAACATGCTCGCCGGCCATCTGCTGCTGACGAGCTTCGCCATCATCACCGCCTCGCTCTGGAGCCTGTCGCTCCTGATCGTGATCTGGCCAGCGTCTCTCGCGCTGCTGATCGCGCTCACGGCCTTCGAGGTGCTCGTGTCGTTCCTGCAGGCATTCATCTTCACGATTCTCACCGCCGTGTACATCGGCGGGTCAATGCACCCCGACCACTGACATCCAGATAGAAGGAGACAACACCGTGCTTCACGTCCTTGCGCAACAGGACCCGGGCGAGCTGCAGAAGGGCCTCACCGCGATCGGCCGAGGCATCGTCTACGGCGGCGCCGCAATCGGCCCCGGCATCGGCATCGGCCTCGTCGTGGCGAGCGCCATCACGGCGATGGCCCGCCAGCCCGAGTCGTCTGGCGCCGTGCGCACCACGATGTTCTTGGGCATCGCGTTCACCGAGGCCCTCGCACTGTTCGGCTTCGTCCTCGCGTTCATCATCTCGGGCTAGGAGGCCTTTGTGCGCACCCGCAAGCTGCTCGTCGCCGTCCTCATCGCAGGTCTTGGTGTCTTCGCGCTCGCCGGCTCGGCGTCGGCGGCGACTCATCCGCGCGACCCCAAGGGTGAGGCCGAGAAGGAGTGCATCGACAAGCTGGAGGGCGGTGGGTCGATCGACGACTGTCAGAAGGCGCCGAGCCCGATCAAGCCCGCGAACAACGAGCTGATCTGGGGCGCGATCTCGTTCGTCGTGCTCCTCGGCCTGATGTGGAAGTTCGCGTATCCCGGCATCAACAAGGGCATGAAGGACCGGTCTGAGCGCATCCGCAAAAGCGTCGAAGATGCCGACACCGCGAAGGCAGAGGCCGAATCGGTGCTCGTCGGATACCGCGCGCAGCTCGCCGATGCGAAGAACGAGTCTGCCCGCATCGTCGAAGAGGCCCGTCAACAGGCCGACGCGTTGAAGCGCGAGCGTGAGGCGGCCCTCCAGGCCGAGCTCGCCGCGATGCGCGAGCGGGCGGCCTCAGACATCGAGGCGTCGAAGTCCCAGGCCGTCGCCGACCTCCGTGCCGAGGTCGCACGACTCGCCATCGGTGCCGCCGAGGTCGTCGTGCAGCACAACCTCGACGCGAGCACGCAGACGCAGCTGGTGGAGAACTACATCAGCCAGGTCGGAGCCAACGCGTGACCACCCAGGACCGCATCGACGGCTACGCCACGGCGCTGTTCGAGGTCGCGCGGGCGGAGGGCTCCCTCGACGAGGTCGAGGACGAGCTCTTCCGCTTCGCCCGCATGCTCGAGGGCAGCGACGAGCTGCGCAACGTGCTCGTCGACGAGGCCATCCCGGCGGTGCGCCGTGAGGCGATCGTCGAGGAGCTGCTGGGCGCCAAGGCCTCGCCGGTCACGACCTCGCTCGTCAGCTTCGTGGTCGGGGCTGGCCGGGCTCGTGACCTCCCGGCGATCATCGATCAGCTCGTCGCCCGCGCCGCCGCCGAGAAGCAGCTCGCGGTCGCCGAGGTGCGGTCGGCGATCCCGCTCACCGAGGACCAGGAAGCCCGCCTCGCCGAGGCGCTCAACAAGGCCACCGGCAAGCGGGTGCAGCTCCACGTGGTCGTCGACCCGTCGGTCATGGGTGGGCTCGTCGCGTCGGTCGGCGACACGGTCATCGACGGCACGGTCAGGGAACGCCTCAACCAGCTGAAGTCACTGCTCTAAGAGACGGAGAAGCAACCGCATGCCTGAGCTCACGATCAACACCAGCGACATCGTCAGCGCGCTCCGCAAGCACCTCGAAGGCTTCGACCCCTCGGTCGAGACCAAGACGGTCGGGCGCGTCCTCGAGGTCGGCGACGGCATCGCCTATGTCTCCGGGCTGCCGAAGGCCGGTGTGAACGAGCTGCTCGAGTTCGAGGACGGCACGCTCGGCCTCGCATTGAACCTCGACGAAGAGTCGATCGGCGCGGTCATTCTCGGCGCCGCCGAGGACGTGGAGGAGGGCCAGACGGTCAAGGCGACCGGCCGCATCCTCTCGGTGCCGGTCGGCGACGGGCTCATCGGCCGCGTGGTGAATGCGCTCGGCGAGCCGATCGACGGGCGCGGCCCGCTCGTCGACCCCATCGACCGCCGCCTCGAGATCCAGGCGCCCTCGATCATGGGTCGGCAACCCGTGCACGAGCCCATGCAGACCGGCATCAAGGCGATCGACGCGATGACCCCGATCGGTCGCGGTCAGCGCGAGCTGATCATCGGTGACCGCAAGACCGGCAAGACCACGGTCGCGATCGACACGATCCTGAACCAGAAGGGTCAGGGCGTGAAGTGCATCTATGTCGCGATCGGGCAGAAGGGCTCGACCGTCGCACAGACGGTCGCGACGCTCGAGGCCCGCGGCGCGATGGACTACACAGCGGTCGTCGTCGCTCCCGCCTCTGATCCCGCGCCGTTCAAGTACCTCGCGCCCTACGCCGGCTGCGCGATGGGTCAGCACTGGATGGAGAACGGCGAGCATGCGCTCGTCGTGTACGACGACCTGTCGAAGCAGGCCGAGGCCTATCGGCAGCTGTCGTTGCTCCTTCGCCGGCCGCCGGGCCGTGAGGCGTACCCCGGTGACGTCTTCTACCTGCACAGCCGCCTGCTCGAACGCGCCGCGAAGCTGAACGATGAGCGCGGCGCCGGCTCGCTCACCGCCCTGCCGATCATCGAGACCAAGGGCGGCGACGTCTCCGCCTACATCCCGACAAACGTCATCTCGATCACCGACGGCCAGATCTACCTCATCGACGACTTGTTCAAGTCCGGCGTGCGGCCGGCGGTCGACGTCGGCATCTCGGTGTCACGCGTCGGCGGCAACGCACAGATCAAGGCGATGAAGGCGGTCGCGGGCACGTTGAAGATCGACCTCGCTCAGTTCCGCGACCTCGAAGCCTTCGCGACCTTCGGCTCCGAGCTCGATGCGGTTTCGAAGGCTCAGCTCGAGCGCGGCTATCGCCTGGTCGAGCTGCTGAAGCAGAACCTCAACTCGCCCATGCCGGTCGAGGAGCAGGTCGTCAGCATCTTCGCCGGCACCAACGGCTACCTCGACGACCTACCGGTCACCGAGGTGAAGCGGTTCGAGCAGGAGCTGCTCGAGGTCTTCCACACTCGTCACGGCGCGATGCTCGAGGAGATCCGCACGAAGGGCACGCTTCCCGACGGCGTGCGTGACGCGGTCGCCTCGTTCAAGAACGACTTCGCCGTGCGCGTCGCCGACGCCGTGATCGCTGATCCGCTGGCCGCCGATGCAGACGCGCTCGGCGAGGCCGAGTCCGACAAGACCTTGGCAACGGAGTAGTCCATGGCCGGTGGGCAAGAGCGCGTCCTCAAGCGCCGCATCAAGACGGTCCAGGCGACCAAGAAGATCACGCGCGCCATGGAGCTCATCGCCGCCAGCCGCATCGCCCGCGCGCAGGACCGGGTGCGCGCTGCGGTGCCCTACAGCGAGCAGATCACTGAGGTCGTCAAGGACCTCGCGGCGGCGGCCGGCGCGGAAGTGCGGAGCCCGCTCCTCGAGTCTCGCCCCGAGATCCGCCGTGAGGCGTTCCTGGTGCTCGTCGCGGACCGCGGCTTGTGCGGTGGCTACAACTCCTCGGTGCTGCGCGCGGCGGAGGGCGAGGTCAAGCGGATCGCGCTCGAGGGCAAGGAGTACGGCCTCCTCTCCGTCGGCCGCAAGGCCGAGACGTACTTCCGCTTCCGCGGGTACAAGACCGACGCCTCATTCACCGGCTTCTCAGAGCGGCCGACGTACGCAGACGCGAAGGCGATCGCGGCGAGTGTGATGGGGATGTACGAGCGCGGCGAGATCGACCGCGTCGAGATCATCTACACCCGATTCATCAGCGCCGGCGTGCAGGAAGTGCTGCAGCGTCCGCTCATCCCGCTCGACCGTGCGGTCGTCGAAGGCGGCGATGCCATGCCCGCGGCGGTCGAAGGGCACGCGGGGCCCCAAGCGTCCTACGAGTTCGAGCCGTCGCCTGAAGCGATCCTCGACAGCCTGCTGCCGCGATACGTCGAAGCGCGCATCTACGCCGCGTTGCTCAACGCGTCGGCATCCGAGCAGGCTGCCCGCCAGCGGGCCATGAAGGCCGCGACCGACAACGCCGAGGAGCTCATCACGGGCCTCTCGCGCATCATGAACCGCGCCCGCCAGGACGCGATCACCACCGAGATCATGGAGATCGTCGGTGGAGCCGAGGCGCTCAAGGGCGACGACGTCGAAGAGCACCATGTCGCCATCGAGTTCGAAGTCCCGACCCTCAGCCTGCCAACCCCCAGTCCGTAGGAGCCAGCTGTCATGACCATGACCGAGAACGAACCCAAGCTGAAGGACGGCCGGGTCGTCGCGATCGCCGGGCCGGTCGTCGACATCGACTTCCCCCATGACGCCATCCCCGAGATCAACTACGCGGTGGAGATGACGATCGAGGTCGGTGGCGAGTCGGTCGTCGTCACGGCTGAGGTCGCGCAGCAGCTCGGTCACGGTCGGGTTCGGGCCGTGTGCATGAAGCCCACCGACGGTCTTCAGCGCGGTGCGCTGGTGACGAACACGGGCCGCGGCATCACGGTGCCCGTCGGCGACGGGGTGCTCGGGCACATCTTCAACGTCATCGGTGAGCCGCTCGACGTCGACGCCGCGACGCTCGGCGATCTCGAGCGTTGGGACATCCACCGCGATCCCCCGCCGTTCGATCAGCTCGAACCTCGGGCGCAGATGTTCGAGACCGGCATCAAGGTCATCGATCTGCTCACCCCGTACCTCCAGGGCGGCAAGATCGGCCTGTTCGGCGGAGCGGGCGTCGGCAAGACCGTGCTCATCACCGAGATGATCAACCGCATCGCCAAGCAGCACGGCGGCGTGTCGGTCTTCGCCGGTGTCGGTGAGCGCACCCGTGAGGGCACCGACCTGCGACTCGAGATGACTGAGTCCGGCGTCATGGACAAGACCGCACTCGTGTTCGGGCAAATGGACGAGCCGCCGGGCGTACGCCTGCGGGTCGCGCTCTCGGCGCTCACGATGGCGGAGTACTTCCGCGATGTGAAGAACCAGGACGTGCTGCTCTTCGTCGACAACATCTTCCGCTTCGTGCAGGCGGGCTCCGAGGTGTCGACCCTCCTCGGCCGCATGCCTTCAGCGGTGGGATATCAGCCCACGCTCGCCGACGAGATGGGCGAGCTGCAGGAACGCATCACGTCAACTCGTGGTCGCTCGATCACGTCGCTGCAGGCCGTGTACGTGCCCGCGGACGACTACACCGACCCGGCGCCGTTCACCACGTTCACCCACCTCGACGCGACGACCGAGCTCTCGCGCCAGATCGCCGCACTCGGCATCTACCCGGCGGTCGACCCGCTGGCCTCGTCCTCGACGCTGCTGCGTCCCGAGGTCGTCGGCGATCGTCACTATGGCGTGGCCAGGCGTGTGCAGGAGGTGCTGCAGCGGTTCAAGGAGCTGCAGGACATCATCGCCATCCTCGGCATGGACGAGCTCTCCGAAGAGGACCGCGTCACCGTCAACCGCGCTCGCGAAATCCAGCGCTTCCTCTCGCAGCCCTTCTTCGTCGCCGAGGTCTTCACGTCGATCCCCGGGATCTACGTGCCCATCGAGGAGACCGTGCAGTCGTTCGAGGCCCTCGTCGACGGCGAGCTCGACGACATCCCCGAGCAGGCGTTCCTCAACGTCGGCAACGTCGAGTCAGTGCTGGCGAAGTCCAAGGCGCTGCAGGATCAGGCGTGACCCTTCACGTCGAGCTCGTCTCGCCCGAACAGGTGCTCTACAGCGGCGACGCGTCGATGGTCGTGGCGCGCACGGCCGGCGGCGGTGACATTGCCTTCCTCACCGGGCATGTCCCCTTCCTCGGTGTGCTCGAGCCCGGCGTCGTGCGGGTGATCGAGGAGGAGGGCGCCGAGCTGCGGGTCGCGGTCTTCGGCGGGTTCGTCGAGGTGAACCACGATCGAGTCTCGATCCTGAGCGATGCCGCCGAGCTGGCGACCGCGATCGACGTCGACGCAACGCGCCGGCTGCGCGACGAGATGGAGAACATCCTGCGCTCGGGCCCCGATGACGAGGCCGAGGCCGCGCTGCGGATGGCGGACGTGCGGCTCGCTGCAGCCGGTGCACCGCCCGCCGCCGGCCACCGCTAGCCCGAATTCTTGGTGATTCTCACTCGCCGAGAGCGAGATGCACCAACAAAACCAGCGGGGGCCAAAAAGCTCGGAGCGGAAGGTGCCCGCCGCACCTCCCGCTCTCGATCCCGCCACCTTGAACTGGGGTCATCATGCGCTGTCGGCCGCTCGGGCGATGTGCCGCTGAGCACCAGCGGGGGTTGACGTCGGTCACACTTGTCGGCCGTGAGGCTCCGACTCGCGTCCGCGCTCCTGATCCCACCCCCGGTCGGCACCGAGATCGACGGCATCCGGCGCGCCTGCGGCGACGGGATGTTCGGCAAGGTCGACCCCCACGTCACCCTCGTCGAGCCGATCAACGTGCCCGGTGAGGCGATCGGCGAGGTCGAGGCGGTCTTGCGCGATGCCGCGGCGGGCGCGTCGGGACCGCTCACGTGCACGTTCGGACCGGCTCGCTCGTTCGGGCCCGCCTCGCCCGTGCTCTATCTCGGAGTCGAGGGGGACATCGACGCGCTCGCGACGTTGCGCGCGGCGATGCGTACCGGCCCGCTCGCACGCGAGGCAGCGTGGCCCTTCGTACCCCACGTGACCATCGGCACCGATCTCTCCGAGGAACGGCTCGACGCCGGCGTCGCCGCGCTGGCGGACTACTCGACGACGGTCACGCTGACGCACGTCCAGCTGCTGCAGGAGCACCGCGATGCGGACGAGGTGCGTCGATGGCGGCCGATCGCCGATGCCGCGCTCGGGGGCCGTTCGGTATCGGGCCGCGGCGGCATCGAGCTCGAGGTGACCGAGGCCGCCGGTCGCTCGTGTGTGTTGACCGCGCGTCACGACGGTTCCGTGGTGGGCGAGCTGCAGGGCTGGCTCGACGGCGACGTCGCTCGCCTCGCATGGCTGTCCGTGATCGAAGGAGCGCGAGGGCTCGGCGTGGGCCGGCGGCTGGTTGCCGAGTTCGAGAGGTGGGCACGGGTTCGGGGCGCGGCGCGCCTCGCTGCACTGTCGGCGTCGGCAGGATCTGAGTTCCTCCGCTCTCGCGGATGGCTCGACGAAGGAGAAGGGTTGGTGCGCGACCTATGACCGAACAGCCGTGGCGAACAGCGCTGGTGACCGGCGCGTCGAGTGGGATCGGCGAGGCGATGGCGCGACAGCTTGCGACGAGCGGCGTGCACGTGGTGGCCGTCGCCCGCCGAGAAGATCGGCTTCGAGCACTTGCCGACGAGATGCCCGCCGGCACGATCGAGGTGCTCGCCGAAGACCTCACGAAGAAGAAGCACCTGGGCCGAGTTGCCGAGCGCGCGCGTGAGGTCGATCTCCTCGTGAACAACGCCGGCTTCGGCACGTCGGGCCCGTTCGTCGAGATGGATCCGACGCGGATGCGAAGCGAGATCCGGCTCAACGTGCTCGCCGTCGCGACACTGACGCGTGCCGCGCTCGAGGGCATGGTCGAGCGCGACCGGGGGTGGATCTGCAACGTCTCGTCAGTCGTCGGGTTTCAGCCGGCACCGAACCTCACGGTGTACGCGGCGACAAAGGCCTTCGTCACGAGCTTCACCGAGGGATTGCACGAAGAGCTGCGGGGCACGGGAGTGTCGGCGACCGTGCTCTGCCCGGGGCTCACGCGGACCGAGTTCCAGTCGGTCAGCAACACCACCGGCCAGAGTCGCGAGGTTCCCGACTTCGCGTGGATGACATCGGACCAAGTCGCGACGATCGCGCTCGCGGACACCGCGGCGCGTCGCGCGGTCTCGATCCCCGGTACTGCGAACAAGGCGTTCGTCGCGACGACGGGTCTCCTGCCTCGTAGCGTCGTGCGTCGCGTCGCCGGCATCGTCCAGACCCAACGTTGACTGCTCACGTGGCGGCGCAATGCGCCGCCGGGCACGCGAAGCAGGGATTGTCGAGCGTCAGCGAGCAGGAGCCGGAGCCGGCCGAAGCTTGCGGAGGACGGCGACGGGGATTGTCAGCCGTATTCGACGGAGGCGAACAGGCGGAGCTTGTCCATGCGGTGGCGGGCCTTGATCTCACGGACGGTGCCCGACTTCGACCGCATCACGAGCGAGTGGGTTGTCGCCCCTCCCGCGTCGTAGTGGACGCCTTTGAGCAGGTCGCCGTCCGTCACGCCGGTGGCGGCGAAGAAGCAGTTGTCGCCGCTCACGAGGTCCTCGATCGTCAGCACGGCGTCGAGGTCGTACCCGGCGTCGAGGGCGGCCCGGCGCTCGTCGTCGTTGCGGGGCCAGAGCTTCCCGTAGAGCGCGCCGCCCATGCACTTCAGGGCGCACGCTGCGAGCACCCCTTCTGGTGACCCACCGATGCCGAAGAGGATGTCTGCTCCCGTGTCGGGCCATGCGGTCGACATCGCGCCAGCGACGTCGCCGTCTTGAATGAGCCGCACGCGCGCCCCGGCGGCTCTGACCTCCCGGATCAGGTCGCCATGGCGTTCGCGGTCGAGGATCACCGCGGTGATGTCGCGCACCGACTCGCCCTTCGCCTTCGCGACGGCCTCGAGGTTCGCGAGCACGGGCGCGAGCGGATCGATGACACCGGCTGCCTCGGCCCCGACCGCGAGCTTCTCCATGTACACGCACGGTCCGGGGTTGAACATCGTGCCCCGCTCGCTGACCCCGATCACTGCCAGCGCGTTGCCACGGCCCTGCGCGGTCGGCGTCGTGCCCTCGAGCGGGTCGACAGCGATGTCGGTGAGCGGAGGAGTGCCGTCTCCGATGCGCTCCCCGTTGAAGAGCATCGGCGCTTCGTCCTTCTCGCCTTCGCCGATCACGACGATGCCGTCCATGGGCACGGTGGGGAGCACGGTGCGCATCGCCTCGACCGCGGCACCATCGGCCCCGTTCTTGTCACCGCGCCCCATCCAGCGAGCAGCCGCCATCGCGGCTGCTTCGGTCACCCGCACCAGCTCCATGGCGAGGTTGCGGTCGGGGGTCTGCGGTTCGGCGGCCACGAGCGGACAACGTACCGGGTAGCGTCCGCGACGTGGCATCCCGTGTGACGGCCGCGATGTGTGCCTATGGGCGCACGCTCGCCGAGCCTCGCCTTTCGCCCGACGGATCTCTCGTCGCGTTCGTCACGACGGTGTCAGGTCGCGGGCAGCTCGTCGTGGTACCCGCGACGGGTGGTGCCGAGGTCGTCGTCACGTCGCAACCCGCGCCGCGTCCCTCGGCCGCGTATGGCGGCGGCGCGTTCGATTGGCTCCCCGATGGCAGCGGGTTCGTCTATGCCGCAGTCGATGGCGGCTTGTGGCTCGCAGCGGTCGACGGTGGCCCGGCGCGTTGCGTGCTCACCGCGCAGCCCGCTGGTCCGGCGGCGGCTCCGAGCGTCGCACCCGACGGCACGAAGGTCACGTGCGTCATCGACAGCCACTACGTCGCAGTGGCCTCGCTCGCCGACGACGGCGCGTGGCCGGTGCGCATCTCGGGCGATGTCGACTTCTGCTTCGACCCGACCTTCACGACCGACTCTCAGTGGATCGCTTGGCAGCAGTGGCGGCTGCCCGACATGCCCTGGGACACGAGCGAGATCGCCGCTCGCAAGGCTGACGGCACCGGCGAGATCCTGACGGCGTTCTCGGCTCCCGATGCCCAAGCCCAGCAGGTGCGTTTCGCTCCGGGCGGCGTTCGGGCGGGTTTCCTCACCGACGTCGACGGGTTCCTGAACCTCTGGGCCTTCGACCCGGACTTCAACGCGAAGCCCCTGGTCGCCGAGCCGTTCGAGCATGGCGATCCCCCGTGGGGACCCGGGCAGCGGTCGTTCGCCTGGTCGCCGGACGGCAGCCGCGTTCGCGTTCAACCGCAACGAGGGAGGCTTCGGCCGGTTGTGCATCGCGGACGTCGGCACGGGCGCGGTCGAGGAGGTCGCGAGGGGCGTGCACGGCGCGCTGAGCTGGCAGGGCATGCATCTCGCGGCGATCCGCAGTGGCGGCCGCACGCCCACCGAGATCGTCGTCTACGACGAGAAGTGGCAACGAACCCGAGTCGCTCGCGGTCCGGTCGCGGGGTTCGAGCTCTCCGATCTCGTCGAGCCCGACCTCGTCGAGTGGGCCGGCGACGACGGCGGCGTCGTCTACGGACGTCTCTACCGGCCGACCTCATCAGCGTCGGGCGAGCAGCCCCCGCCGCTGATCTGCTCGATCCACGGAGGCCCGAGCTCGCAGAGCGGCGTCGTGTTCAATGCCCGGTGGTCGTTCTGGCTCGACCGCGGCTGGGCGGTGCTGGTACCCGACCATCGAGGGTCGACGGGTCACGGTCGTGCGTTCCTTCAGGCGATGCGAGGACGCTGGGGTGATCTCGACACCTCCGACGTCGCCGCGGGGTTGCGCGCCGCGGCGCAGCGCGGCTGGGCCGATCCGAAGCGGATGGTCGTCATGGGAGGTTCGGCCGGTGGATTCACCGTGCTCAACGTGCTCGCCCACCATCCCGACCTGTGTGCTGCGGGTGTCGACCTCTACGGGGTCGCGGACCTGCTCGAGCTCGACGAGACGACGCATCGGTTCGAGAAGCACTATCTGCACTCGATCGTCGGCCCGCTGCCCGAGGCCGTCGACCGCTACCGAGCACACTCTCCGATGTCGGTGGTCGAGCAGATCACCGCGCCGCTGCTCATCCTCCAAGGCGATGCTGACGTCGTCGTGCCACCGGCGCAGTCGCAGATGATCGCCGACCGTCTTCGCGCACTCGGTCGCACGGTCGAGCTTCATCTCTACGAAGGTGAAGGGCACGGCTGGGCGCGTCCCGACACGGTCATCGATGAGCTCGAGCGCACCGAAGACTTCCTCCGTCGACATGTGCTGAGGTGGCGCTCGTGAGCTCGCGTCTGTGCCCTGCGTGCGGCGCGCAATACCTCGGCTGGGTGACCCGGTGCGCGGACTGCGGCATCGCGCTCATGGACAGCGGACCGTCGGTGCTCGACCTGCCCGACGACGACCAGCTCGTCTACGAGCTGGGGGAGTGGTCGGGTGACCGGCGCACACTGCTCGAGTCGTTGCTCGGCGCCGACGGCATCGCGCACGCGTGGGAGGCCGCTGACCTGGTCGTTCACGTCGACGACGAGGCGCGCGTCGATGCGCTCGTCGAGGCGATCGAGCAAGGCGGCGTCGCGGGCGCTTCGACGTCGGAGCAGGCCGGCCTCGACGGCGACCAGCTCGTCTACGAGCTCGACGAGTGGAGTCCCGCCGACCGCCAGAAGCTGGCAGAGGAGCTCACGGCATCCGGCGTGCCGTTCGTATGGGACTCGGCCGAGGCGCTCGTGGTCGCCGCGGACGACGAGGAGGCAGTCGAGACGATCCTCGACGCGATCGAGTATCCCGATGCCCTCGACGCGGTCGCCGAGGAGGCGGGAGCGGACGACGAAGCCGCGCAGGACGCGCTCTCCGAGCTGTTCCTGGCCTCCGACCGACTCATGCACGACCCTGGCGACGAGGACGGGTCCAACGGGCTCATCAAGGCAGTCGAGGTGACCGCCGCGGTGGGTGTGCCGTACGGCCTTGCTCCCGCGACGTGGAAGGCGGTCGTCGAGCACGCGAACGAGCTGCGTGACGGCCTTGCCGCGTCTGACGACGAGCAGGTCGTCGAGCGGGCAACGGCACTGCGCTCGTTGCTCCGTCCGTACGTCTGAGCGCCGGTCGTGTGACTGTTCTCGCGGAGCTGGTGATCTGGCACTCGAGGCCGTTCTCGCCCACGCGACGCCTTGCGCTCGGCGAGAGCAGGCTGCCGACCGATCCTGCGCCGGGGTTCGGCGGGATCCTGCTCGGCGCGGTCGTGGCCGCGCACATGGAAGCGCTCGATCCCGACTTCCCGCCCGAGCTCCATCGCCTCATCAGTGACGTGGAACGGGGACAGCGGATCGTGCAACCGCGGTTGCGGCACCGCTTCCAGACCGATCGGGTCGGCCTGTCGAGCAGCCGGCACCGCCTGGTCGGTGTGGGCGAGGCCATCGAGTTCGACCTCGGCACGAAGGGCACCGCCGCACAGCAGGTGCTCGGCGCGGTGTACGCGGCAGCGGCGGTGCCGCGCCAGGCCCGCCACTCAGTCGCGACTGCCCTGCACAAGGCGATGCGATGGAGCGGGCCGCTCGGCCCCGCGTTCGTGAGCTACCTCTCCGGAGTCGGAGGAGCGCGGGCGTGGTCGGCGCGCGCCTTCGCCGATCCCGTCGCATGGGCACTCGAGGTGTTGGGGCTCACCGCCTCTTCGCCCGAGCGCCAGGAGGTGGTGGCGAGCTTTCGGGCGCGCCTTCGAGAGGTTCACCCCGATCACGGCGGATCGGCGGACGACGCGGGTCAACGAATCCTCGACCTCACCGAAGCACGGAGGATCCTTCTCGGATGACAGCCGGCGCCCTTCTCCTCTTCCCCGGCGCGGGAAGCAGCCGCACCCACGCTTCACTCGTGGCCATCGAGCAGGCGGTCGGTCCGCTGCCCGTCGTGCGAGCGGATTTCCCGTATCGCAAGGCGGGCCGTTCCGCTCCCGACCGTCCGCCCGTCCTGCTCGCCACGGTGCGCGAGGAGGCCGAGAGCCTCGTCGCGAGCGCGCACATCCGCGCCAACCGGCTCGTGCTCGGCGGACGCTCGATGGGAGGGCGCATCTGCTCGATGGCCGTGGCCGACGGATTGCCGGCCGCGGGACTGGTGCTCATCTCCTATCCCCTGCACCCGCCGGGCAAGTCCGAGCAGCTGCGTGTCGAGCATCTGCCTCGCCTCGATGTGCCGTGCCTGTTCATCTCAGGCACGAGCGACGCGTTCGGCACGCGTGAGGAGATCGAGCGAGCGACGGCGCGCATCCCTGGCCCGGTCGATCACGTGTGGATCCAGGGAGGTCGGCACGAGCTCAAGGGAAAGGACTCCGAGATAGGAGGTGTCGTCGCGCAGTGGATCAAGGGGCTGAAGAAGCCACCGCGTCCTCGGGGTTGATGTCCTCGAGCTCGCGGTGCGCGGTCTCGGGGTACAGCGTCAGCACGAGCATGCACACGATGAGGGGGCCGACCGCCAACAACGCCATCCCCGGTGCGAAGCGACCCCACCGATCCGACATCGCGCCGGCGGCGATGAGGCCGACGCTGCTGCCGATGAGCGCGAGCACCGTGATCGCCGCGTTCGCGCGCGACCGCGCAGCGAGGTGGGGAACAGCTCCGCGCTGTAGACCCCCAGGGCCGGCACCGCGGCCGCACCCACGATCGCGCCGACCGTCGACGAGACCCACAGGGCCCAGCCGCTCGCGAAGAAGAACCACACCGTGCACAGCGTGCCGCCGAACAGCGCGACCGAGCCGACGATGCGCCGGCCTCGCATGTCGGCGAGCCGGCCACCGGCGATGATCCCGATGCCGCCCGGTGTGTTCGTGACCAGCGTGAGCAGCGAGATGCGGCTCGCCGAGTATCCCCGCTCGTCCTTCAGGAAGCGGTTCTGGAACGCCGAGGCCGGCGCGACGAACAGGTTGAGGAGCATCCCCGAGCCTGCGAGCAACCAGAACCGCCCCGCGTGACCCGAGAAGCCGGCGTCGGCGTGCGGCGCCTCGTAGCGGCGGCTCTCTTGCAGCCGTCTGCTCACACCCGGCACCAACGCGAGCCCGATGAGCGGCACCACGTACACGAGCCGCCAACCCCTCAGGCCGAGGTCGGCAAGTGGCAGAGCGACGACGCATGCGCCAGCGCCGAGCGCAGTGGCCATCGCGAGGAGGCTGATCGCGTATGCGCGCGAGCCGGAGGGCATCTCCTCGACCGCGACGACCGCGACGAGGATGCCGAGCGCCATGGCGAGCGGCCGCGCGACGGTCTGCGACACCGTCAGCCATGCGAGTGACGGTGCGAGCGCGCCCGTCGACGCGACGACTGGCCCGGCAATCGACAACCCGAGGATCAATCGGCGACGACCTTGGCGATCGGCCATCCCGCCGATGATCAAAGCGAGCACGACGCCGCACCGAACGATCGCGAGAGACACCCCTTGTGCGCGGTCGCTCGACCCGAACTCGTCGGCCGCGAACGCGATCGTCTGCGTCAGCAGCGTGTTGAGATAGCCGACGATCAGCGCGACTGCGCACAGCACGCCGAGCGCGGTCGAGGCGCGCGGATCGAGCCGTTCCGGTGGTGCCCACCACGGCATGCCGGTGTGGCCATGGGTGCGAAGCGCGCGGCGCGTCAGCGGCGCGAAGAGGAATCCGAAGTACGGAACGGCGAGCGAGTACTCGATCGTCTCGACCGAGATGCCGCCCTCGGTCTCCACCACGCGCCGATAGGAGGTGAACGACCCTCCGTCGGCGATGAATGATCCGTCGTCCTGTCTGACTTCGTGCACGACGTCATCACGCGGCTCGAGAAGGTCTGTCGGCGGGTCGTCGAAGCGGTTGACGATGCGGGCCACCGGGTTGCGGTGCTCCTGAGCAGGGGGGCTGTGGCACGGGGTTGCCGACCGAGGTCGAGCATACTGACGGCATGGATCGAGTCCTGGTGCGGCCGAACGGACCGCTCACCGGTGAGGTCTCGATCTCGGGGGCGAAGAACTCCGCGCTGCTGCTCATGGCCGCCACTCTCTTGGCGCCCGGCGAGCACGTGCTCACGAACGTTCCCCGCATCGCCGACGTCGCCACGATGGCCGAGCTGCTCGGTGCGATCGGCGTCGAGTGCGACCGGGAGGGAACCACCATCGCGTTGCGCACGCCGTCGGAGCTACGCCCCGAAGCGCCGTACGAGCTCGTCGAGCGCATGCGTGCGTCGATCGGTGTGCTCGGTCCTCTGCTCGCCCGATGCGGCGAGGCACGCGTCGCGCTGCCCGGTGGAGACGACTTCGGCTCTCGGCCGATTGACATGCACCTCTCCGGGCTCGAGGCGCTCGGTGCCACCTTCGAGCTCGAGCACGGCTACGTGCGTGGCTTCGCGGATGGGCTGCAAGGTGGGCCCGTCACGCTCGAGTTCCCGAGTGTGGGTGCGACCGAGAACATCCTCATGGCCGCCGCGCTCGCAAAGGGCACGACGGTGATCGACAACGCCGCTCGCGAGCCCGAGATCTCCGATCTCGCGGACCTGCTGAACGTCATGGGCGCGCACATCACCGGAGCGGGCACGTCGACGATCCAGGTCGACGGCGTGTCATCGCTGTCGGCGGCGAGGCACGAGACGATCCCCGACCGGGTCGAGGCGGCAACCTTCCTCGCGGCGGCCGCGGTCACGGGGGGCGAGGTGCTGCTGAAGAACGCCCGCGCCGAGCACATGGACATGTACCTCCGCAAGCTCCGCGACATGGGCGTGACCGTCACGCCGACGCTCGACGGCATCTGGGCCCACGGGCCGCAGCGGCTGCGCTCGGTCGATGTCTCGACGCTTCCGTACCCGGGGGTGGCGACCGACTACAAGCCGCTCTTCACCGTGATGCTCGCGGTCTCGGACGGAGTCGGCATCGTGACCGAGAACCTGTTCGCCGGGCGGTTTCGCTACGTCGACGAGCTCGCTCGCATGGGCGCCGATGTGCGCACCGACGCGCACCATGCTGTCGTCCGCGGCCGGGCGCGCCTTTCGGGCGCTCCGGTGCGGGCACCCGACATCCGCGCGGGCGCAGCACTGGTCGTCGCCGGGCTCGTGGCCGAAGGGGAGACCGAAGTGTCGGGGATTGAGCACATCGATCGGGGCTACGAGGACTTCGTCGGCAAGCTTGCGGCCCTTGGTGCCGATGTCGAGCGTCGAGCTGGCTGAGAGCCCCCCCGCCGAGAACAGGGAACATCCAGCCCCAGATCGGCGTTTCCCCCCATAGTCGAGTCCGTCTGAAGGGTGTCGCGCGTGCGTCAGCAAGTCGAGCAGACCATCGAAGCCATCCGGCCGGCGTTGCAGGCCGACGGGGGCGACATGTTCCTGCGCGATGTCGACGAGGCGACAGGGGTCGTGACTGTGAGCCTCCTCGGTGCATGCGGCACTTGCCCTGCGAGCACCGCGACGCTCAAGGCGGGCATCGAACGCATCATGAAGGACCGGGTGGAGGGCGTCACCGCCGTCGTCGCCGAGTAGCCCGATCCACTCGTTTAGGGTGCTCGCGCCGTGCGCCATCGAGATCCTGCCGAATTGCTGAGCGCTGCCCGTGCCGGCGACCGCGGTGCGCTCGCGCGCATGCTCTCGCTCGTCGAACAGGGCGGGCAGGGCGCCCGTGACGTCGGCCGGCTCACCTATCCCTTGGGGGGCAAGGCCTACACCGTCGGGCTGACCGGCGCGCCGGGAGCCGGGAAGTCGACCCTCACGAGCCAGCTCATCGCGCTGCTGCGTGCATCGGGCGCAGAGGTCGCGGTGCTGGCGGTGGATCCGTCCTCCCCGTTCTCGGGCGGCGCGATCCTGGGGGACCGTGTGCGCATGCAGGACCACGCCACCGACCCCGGTGTCTTCATCCGATCGATGGCGACGCGAGGTCACCTCGGGGGCTTGGCCCTCGCTGCTCCGGAGGCGATCCGCGTGCTCGACGCGGTCGGCAAGCCGTGGGTGCTCGTCGAGACCGTCGGCGTCGGTCAGGTCGAGGTCGAGATCGCGGGGGAGGCCGACACCACGGTCGTCGTCGTGAACCCGGGTTGGGGCGACGCGGTGCAGGCGAACAAGGCGGGCCTGCTCGAGATCGGCGACGTGTTCGTGATCAACAAGGCCGATCGCTCGGGCGTCGCCGAGACCCGCCGGGACCTCGAGCAGATGCTCGACCTGTCCGCGCTGGGGGACTGGCGCCCGCCGATCGTTTCGACGGTCGCGGCGCGAGACGAGGGGACACGCGAGCTGTGGGACGCGGTGCTTGCACACCGAGCCCACCTCACCGACTCCGGGGAGATCGAGAAGCGTCGCGAGCGCCGACTTGCGCGTGAGCTCGAGGAGATCGTGGTGCGCCGTCTCGAGGAGCGTGCACGAACCTTGCTGCGTGGCACGACATACGAGGAGCTGTACGGCGAGGTGCTGGCGCGGCGCACCGACCCGTGGTCGGCTTCCGAACAGCTGCTCGACGCGCTCGACTGATCCGGTCGCTACTGTCCGGCCGCATGGCCGACGATCCCGCATTGGTCCGCGTCGAGCGGCGCGCCGACGGCGTCGCCGTCATCACCCTCGACAACCCCAAGGTCAACGCGCTGTCCTCCGCGTTGCTCACGCAGCTGAAGGCTGTGGCCGAGGATCTGCACGCGAACCCGCCGGGCGCGGTCGTCGTCACGGGCGGAGACCGCTTGTTTGCCGCCGGTGCGGACATCTCCGAGTTCGGCGGCCCTCACGAGGCGGCGGTCATCGGCGGGCTGTTCGTCTCGACGCTCGACGCGATCGCAGCCATCCCCCGGATGGTCATCGCGGCAGTGTCCGGGTTCGCGCTCGGCGGGGGCTGCGAGGTCGCGTTGGCCTGCGACATCCGGATCGTGTCCGAGCGGGCGAAGTTCGGCCAGCCCGAGATCCTGCTCGGGATCATCCCCGGCGGTGGCGGCACGCAGCGGCTCGCCCGCCTGGTCGGCCCGTCACGTGCGAAGGACATCATCCTGAGCGGTCGTCAGGTCGACGCGCAGGAAGCGCTGCGCATCGGGCTCGCCGACGAGGTCGTCGCATCCGAGGCGTTGCACGACCGCGCGATCGAGCGCGCCGCCGAGCTCGCACGCGGGGCGGTCGCGGCGCAGGGACTCGCCAAGAAGGCGATCGACGGGGGACTCGACCTCTCGCTTGCCGACGGCCTGCAGCTCGAACAAGAGAGCTTCGTCGAAGTCTTTCGCACGGAGGACTCACAGATCGGGGTGAAGTCCTTCCTCGAGAGCGGGCCGGGCAAGGCCAGCTTCACCGGACACTGAAAGGCATCTCCACATGTCTCACGCAGACGTCAACGGCCAGCGGATCTACTACGAGGACTCGGGCGGCGACGGCCCCCCGGTGATCCTCGGGCACGGCTTCCTCATGGACCATGAGATGTTCGCACCGCAGGTCGAGGCTTTCGCGCCCGAGTTCCGCGTGATCACGTGGGACGAGCGCGGCTTCGGGCTCACCGAGTTCGACGGCAAGCCGTTCACGTATTGGGACTCGGCCGCCGACTGCCTCGGTCTGCTGACCCACCTCGGCATCGACCAAGCTGTGGTCGGAGGTATGAGCCAAGGCGGCTTCCTCTCACTGCGGGCGGCGCTCACCGCTCCCGATCGCGTGAAGGCGCTCGTGCTCCTCGACACGCAAACGGGGAAGGAACCGGACGAGGTGCTCGCGGGATACCGCGCGATGCAGCAGATGTGGCTCGCCGACGGGCCGGTGGACGCGCTCACCGGCCCGATCGCTGACCTGATCATCGCCGACCCCGAGGAGAACCCGAAGTGGATCGCGAAGTGGAAGGCGCGGCCCCGAGAGCTCTTCCTCGAGCCGTCGAACACCCTCTTCGAGCGCGATGACATCACCGATCGGGTCGGCGAGATCACGTGCCCCGCGTTCATCGCGCACGGCACCGCCGACACGGCGATCACCCTCGAGTCGGCCAAGGAGCTGCGCGACGCGCTTCCCCACTGCGTGGCGTTCGTCGAGGTCGAGGGCGCGGCCCACGCCGCGAACCTCACCCATGCCGACCAGGTGAACCCTCCGCTGCTCGAGTTTCTCCGCAAGTACGCCTGAGCCCGAATTCTTGGTGATTCTCACGCGCCGGAAGTGAGAAACACCAAGAAATGCGGCTAGGCCCAGGCGATGCGGCCCATCTCGACCGGCTGTGCGAGGTCGGGATGGAAGGGGAGCACGCGGACGGTGAAGCCGTAGCGGCCGGGGGCCGCACACGAGAACTCACCGCGGTACCGGGCGTGTTGGCTGGCCGTGCTGGCGAGGGTCATGGGCACGAGCTCAGGGTCCACCAGCTCGTCGCCGCGCCCGACCGGACCGTGCGCGAGCTGCACGCTCACGTCTTCGGGCGAGAGCTCGCCGAGCGACACAGAGGCCTCGACGGTTCGCAGCGCGCCGAGGTCGGCCGCGGTGCCGTCGGTGTCGACGTCAGTCACGTGCACGCCGTCCCACGCGGCCTGCACCCTCGCCTTCCATGCGACGAGCGCCTTCGCGGCGGCGTGATCGCCGGCGTTGATGCGAGCGGCGTCGGTGGCGGTCGGCTCGTAGAGCGTCGTCACGTAGTCGCGGACCATGCGCGCAGCGGTGACCTCGGGGCAGAGCGTGCGCAATGACGCCTTGATGCGACGAACCCATCCCCGAGGGGTCGGGCCTTCGGTGCGCTGGTAGTAGAGCGGCACGATCTGATGTTCGAGCAGCTCGAACAGGCTGTTCGCCTCGATCTCGTCCCGGCGGGCCAGGTCGGTCTCGCTCTCCGCGGACGTGATGGCCCAGCCGTTCGTGCCGTCGAAGCACTCGTCCCACCAACCGTCGAGGATGGAGCAGTTGAGCGCGCCGTTCATCGCCGCCTTCATCCCGCTCGTGCCACACGCCTCTTGGGGACGACGAGGGTTGTTCAGCCAGACGTCGCACCCTTGGTACATGTACCGAGCAAGGGCGATGTCGTAGTCGTCGACGAACACGAACCGATGTCGCACCGCGGGATCGCTCGCGAAGTGGATGAGGTCGCGGATGAGCGCCTTGCCCAAGTCGTCTGCGGGATGGGCCTTGCCGGCGAACACGAATTGGATGGGATCGGGGGCTAGCAGCAAGCGTCGCAGACGATCGGGTTGCGACAGCAGCAGGGTCGCCCGCTTGTAGGTCGCGAAGCGGCGGGCGAAGCCGATCGTCAGGACCTTCGGATCGAGCACGTTGTCGCACCACTCGACCTCGGACGCCGACAGCCCGCGAGCCAGCCCCGCGGCGCGGAGGCGGTCACGGACGTGGAGCGCGAGGCGGCCTCGGCGATGCTCGCGCGCCCGCCACAGCTCGTCGTCGCTGACGTCGCCGATTCGCTCCCACTCGTTCGCCGAAGCCTCGGTCCATCCCGGGCTCACGTAGCGGCTGAACAGATCGGCGAACTCGGGTGCGGTCCACGTCGGCGCGTGCACGCCATTCGTGACGGACGTGATCGGAGTCTCGGCGACCGGCACGTCAGGCCAGAGCCCGGCGAACATGGTGCGGCTCACGTCGCCGTGCAGCTTCGCGACCGCGTTCGAGCGGGCCGCGAGGCGCAGCCCCATGACGGCCATGTTGAACCGTTCGTCGGTCGGCTCGTCGTCGCGGTGTCCGAGCGCCAGGAGTTGATCGAGAGCGACGCCGCAGTCCTTCGCCCAGTCACCGAAGTACTGCTCCATCATCGCTCGGGGGAAGCGGTCGATGCCGGCGGGCACCGGCGTGTGCGTGGTGAACAAGCAGGAGGAGCGCACCGACTCGATCGCCTCGTCGAACGACAAGCCTTCCTTCGTGATGAGGCGGTGCATGCGCTCGAGGCCGAGGAAGCCGGCATGGCCTTCGTTCGTGTGGAAGACCTGGACGTCGAGTCCGAGGGCCTCGAGCATCCGCACGCCACCCATGCCGAGGAGGATCTCCTGCTGCAGTCGGTGCTCGACATCGCCGCCGTACAACCGGTCGGTGACCTCTCGCATGGCGGGCTCGTTGTCGTCGATGTCGGCGTCGAGCAGGTACAGGGGTGTGCGTCCGACGTCGGCCCGCCACACCTGCGCATGCAACGGACGACCTGCGAGCTCGACGGTCACCCGCACGCCCTCGCACTGCGTGAGTGCCATCGCGTACGGATCGAGGTTCGGGTAGCGCTCCTGCTGCCAGCCGTCGTGTGAGAGGCCCTGGCGGAAGTACCCGTGGCGATAGAAGAGGCCGACGCCGACGAGCGGCACGCCGAGATCGCTCGACGCCTTGAGGTGATCACCGGCGAGCACACCGAGGCCCCCTGAGTACTGGGGGAGCGCCTCGCTGATGCCGAACTCGGGCGAGAAGTAGCCCACCAGCTCGAGCGGAGACGGGCCTTTGAGCTGGAACCACCGCTCATTCGTGAGGTAACGCGCGAGCTCGTCGGCCGTGTCGGAGAGGAACCGCATGAAGCCCGGGTCGTCGGTCAGCGCTTGGAGGCGAGTCGGGTCCACCGCGCCGATCACGGCGACCGGATCGCGGCGTGTGGCCTCCCACACATCGGGGTCGACCCATCGGAAGAGGTCGCGGGTCTCCTGATCCCACGACCAGCGGAGGTTGAGTGCGAGAGACACCAGCGGGGTGAGCGTCTCCGGGAGTCGCGCCCGCACCGTGAAGCTGCGCAGCGCCTTCACGATCCCTTGCCCTTCTTCGTCTTCACCTTCGGCTTCGGCCGGGCTCCTGCCTCTGCGTACACGTCTAGCGTCGATGCGGCGATCGCGTCCCACGAGTACCGCGTCGCCACGAGCTCGGTGCCCGCTTCTTGTGACTGCTCGACGAGACCGGGCTCGGTGAGCATCCGCTCGAACGCCGCCGCGAGTGCATCGGCGTTCCCGGGTGGGAACAAGAGGCCCGCCTGCGTGCCGCCGAGCACCTCGCGCAACCCTCCGCTTTCGGCGGCCACGAGCGGCGCGCCGGCCGACAGCGCCTCGAGGGCGACGATGCCGAATGGTTCGTAGAGGGACGGGATGACCGCACACGTCGCCTCGTTCAGCAACCGCACCAGCTCCTCATCGCTCACGAACCCGGCGAACTGCACCGACTGCTCGACGCCGAGCCCCCGGGCGACGCCGCGCAGCTCTTCGGAGTACGTGCCTCGGCCGACGAGCACGCATCGCAGAGCCGGCCAGCGGGGAACGAGGCGGGCGACTGCTGCGATCAGAGTCTGGAAGCCCTTCTCGTACTCGAGCCGCCCCCAGGAGACGATGAGCGGCGAATCGGCGTCGGCCCTCGTGACGCCCGTGGTGCGAAAGTGCATCGGGTCGACGCCGTTCGGCACCATCGTGATCTTGTCGCGCGGGAGCTGGAACGACCGCACGACCTCCTCGACCATGAAGCCGGAGCAGCAGATCACGCGCTGGGCCTCATAGGTGAGCCACCACTCCGCCGCGTTGATCGCCTCGGACATGGTGCTCGTCAGGTGCCCTTGGTGACGTCCGAGCTCGGTCGCGTGCACCGTGGCGACGAACGGCGCCTGGTACGCCTCGCGCAACGTGTCGCCGGCCCACGCGCCGAGCCAGTCGTGCGCATGTACGACGTCGGCCTGCCAGGGCACCAACCGTGCGCCCAGCTGAGCGAGCTGATGGTTGCCCGAGATCACCTGGGCCATCGGGTTGTCGTTCGGGATCCAGGGCAGGTCGACGTGGGCGCGCAGCACGCGGACGCCCTCGATTTCGGAGTCATCGGGGGCGTAGGGGTGCGCACGCGTGAACACGACGACCTCGTGACCGGACCGTGCCATCGCGGTCGCGAGGCCGTGCACATGTGCGGCCAAACCGCCGACCACGAGAGGCGGATACTCCCAGCTGACGATCGCGACGCGCATGAGCGACCGACCTTACCCGGGCATCGTGGGATGCTTCCCGGGTGGTTCGAGGCCCTGACGTCGCGCATGATCTCGCACGCATCGTGGCCGGGACGCACCGCACCCCGCATGACGTGCTCGGGCCGCACCGCGTCGAAGGCGGCTGGGTGGTCAGGGTGTGGAGGCCGGGAGCGGAAGAGTCCATCCTCCGGACGGGAGGTGGCAACCAGATCGTCATGACTCGCGCGCACGAGGCGGGAGTCTTCGTGGCCGACCTGGCGACCGACCCGGGTGCGTACCGAGTGGAGGTCGTCTATCCCGGCGGATGGACCGCGATCGCAGAGGATCCCTATCGCTTCTGGCCGACGCTCGGCGATGTCGACCTCCATCTGATCGGCGAGGGCACACACCGGCGGCTGTGGGACGTGCTCGGTGCGCACGCGCGTCGTCACGAGGATGTGGATGGCACCGCGCTCGCCGTCTGGGCGCCCAGCGCTCGATCCGTCCGCGTGGTCGGCGACTTCAACTCGTGGGACGGACGCGCGCACCCCATGCGGATGCTGGGGTCCTCGGGCGTGTGGGAGCTGTTCGTGCCCGCCGCGGCGCCGGGGCAGCACTACAAGTTCGAGGTCACCGGCTCGACGGGGCATGTCGTGCTCAAGGCCGATCCGTTCGCGCGTGCCGCGGAGCTTCCGCCTGGCGCGGCAAGCATCATCACGACCTCCCACCACGAGTGGGCCGACGCGGAGTGGATCGAGCATCGCGAGCGCGACGATCCCGTCCAGAGCCCGCTCTCGATCTACGAGGTGCATCTCGGTTCGTGGCGGCAGGGGCTCGACTACCGCGAGCTCGCACGGCAGCTCGCGGACCACGTCGTCGACCTCGGATTCACCCACGTCGAGCTGCTGCCGATCGCCGAGCACCCGTTCGGCGGGTCGTGGGGCTACCAGGTGTCGAGCTACTACGCCCCGACCACGCGGTACGGCACGCCCGACGACTTCCGATGGTTCGTCGACCACCTCCACCAACGCGGCATCGGCGTGATCGTCGACTGGGTGCCCGCGCACTTCCCCCGCGACGAATGGGCGCTCGGTCGATTCGACGGCTCGGCCCTCTACGAGCACCTCGATCCTCGTCTCGGTGAGCATCCGGACTGGGGCACCTTTGTCTTCAACTACGCCCGCAACGAGGTGCGGAACTTCCTCGTTGCCAATGCCCTCTACTGGGTCGACGAGTTCCACGTCGACGGTCTGCGCGTCGATGCCGTCGCGTCGATGGTGTACCTCGACTACTCCCGCAAGCCCGGTCAGTGGGTGCCCAACGAGCGAGGAGGGCGCGAGAACCTGGGCGCGCTCCAGTTCATCCGCGACCTGAACATCACGTTGCACGGCGAGCACCCGGGTGTGCTGACGATCGCGGAGGAGTCGACTTCGTGGCCGGCCGTGACCGCCCCCGTGCACCACGGCGGCCTCGGCTTCACGCACAAGTGGAACATGGGGTGGATGCACGACACCCTCGACTACCTGCGGCACGATCCCGTGCATCGAAAGCATCATCACCGCAACCTGACGTTCGGCCTGCTGTACGCCTACACCGAGAACTTCGTTCTGCCGCTGTCCCACGACGAGGTGGTGCACGGCAAGGGTCCGCTGATCGACAAGATGTCCGGCGACGAGTGGCAGAAGTTCGCGAACCTCCGCGCGCTCTACGGATGGATGTGGGCGTATCCGGGTCGCAAGCTGCTCTTCATGGGAAGCGAGATCGCCCAGCGCCGCGAGTGGCACCACGATCGCAGCCTCGACTGGTTCCTGCTCGACTCGCCGCCTCACGCGGGCGTGCGTGACCTCGTGCGCGAGCTCAACGGCGCGATGGTGCACGAGCCGGCGCTGTGGGAGAGCGACCGCGACCCCGCAGGCTTCCGGTGGCTCGACGCGGACGACGCCGAGCACAGCATCTACAGCTTCGTTCGGTTCTCAGGTGACGGCCGACGCGCGGTGGCGTGCATCGCGAACTTCACGCCGGTGCCGCGCGAGGGCTACCGGTTCGGGTTGCCCTACGGCGGGTGGTGGAACACGCTCCTCGACACGAACGCAACGTGGTTCTGGGGAAGTGGCGACGGCGGCACCGCCGGGCTCCAGAGCGAGCCGGTTGCATGGCATGGCTACGCCGATTCGGCAGTCGCGACGCTCCCCCCGCTCTCCGTGCTGTGGTTTGCCGGCGCAGTGCGGTGAGATGACACGGTGACCGAGATGACGCAACGGCGCCTGGTGATCCACGGGCACTTCTACCAGCCGCCTCGCGAGAACCCCTGGACCGAAGCGGTGCCCGTCGAGCCCTCCGCCGCACCCGCCCACGACTGGAACGAGCGCATCACCGAGGAGTCGTATCGGCCGAACGCCGTCGCTCGCATCCTCGACGACCACGGGGCGGTGGTGGCGCTCGTCGACAACTACCGGCTGATGTCGTTCAACGTCGGGCCCACGCTGCTCTCGTGGCTCGAGGTGCATCACCCTGACGTGTACGGAGCGATGGTTCGCGCCGGCCGGGACGGTCGCGGCGCCATCGCCCAGGGGTACAGCCACATGATCCTGCCCCTCGCTACGCATCGCGACATCACGACGCAGGTGCGATGGGGTCTCGCCGACTTCGCTCATCGGTTCGGCCGTCGGGCCGAGGGCATGTGGCTTCCGGAGACGGGGGTGAACGACGAGGTGCTGTCCGTGCTCGCCGAGGAGGGTGTCGGCTTCACGATCCTCGCGCCGGCGCAGGCGACCCGCGTGCGTCCGCTCGGCGGGGGCGATGACGCGTGGGTGGCCGTCGACGACGGTTCGATCGACGGACGGCGCACCTACCGGTGGCGCGACCCGAACGATGACGACCGGGGCGTCACGGTCGTGTTCTACGACGGGTCGCTCTCGCAAGAGGTGGCGTTCGGGCTAGGCACACTGACGAGTGCAGGGCTCGTCGAGCGCGCCGAGCACCTCCTCGACGGTTCCGACGAGCCGGCTGTGGTGTGCGTCGCGACTGACGGCGAGACGTTCGGCCATCACCATCGATGGGGTGAGCGAGCGGTCGCCTACGCGCTGGCAGTCGAAGCGCCGGCCCGCGGCATCGCCACCGGGGGCCTGGCCGAACTCGCCCTGGACAGCCCACCGGAGTGGGAGGTCGAGGTGAACGAGAGCGCGTGGTCGTGCGTGCACGGCGTCGGCCGGTGGAAGGAGGACTGCGGATGTCACACCGGCGGCGGCCCTGGTTGGCAGCAGCGGTGGCGCGGTCCGCTTCGGGCGGCATTCGATCGCATCCGTGATCACGGTGTCGAGGTCTTCGAACGCCGCGGAAGCGTCGTGCTCTCCGATCCGTGGGCCGCTCGAGATGCGTACGTCGACGTCGTGTTGGGAGCGGTCTCGATCGAGGACTTCGCGGCTCGGTGGGTGCGCGGCGAGTCGGCTGACTCGGTGGTCGAGGCACTCACACTGCTGGAGGCTCAGCGCCACGCGATGCTCATGTACACGTCGTGCGGATGGTTCTTCAACGACATCGCCGGGCTCGAGACGGTGCAGGTGATGCGCTACGCGGCACGTGCGGTCGACCTGCTCGATGAGCTGGGCGAGTCGCCCGACGTGCACGAGATCCTCGGTCTCCTCGACGCTGCGGTGAGCAACGACCCTTCGGAGGGCACGGGCAGGGACATCTGGCGCCACCAGGTCGAACCGACGCACGTCGGAGCGTCTCGCGTCGTCGCCCATCTCGCGATGGTCGATCTGCTCGAACGCAGCGACCCTCCCGCCACGCTTGGTGGCTATGAGGTGATCGTCCACCGTCACGACCACGGTGACCGAGGGTCGGTCGAGATGTGCTCGGGTCGCGTCGAGCTTCGCCATCGCCGCACATGGCGGCGCCACGAGTACGTCTACGCGGCCTTGCGCATGGGCGCGCTGGAGATCACCGGCGCGCTCCGTCGGGCCGTCGGCGACGCGGCGGCCGACGACGAGGAGATCGCCGCCTTCGGGCGCGCCTTCCGTGACGGCGAACGAGTCTCGGGCCTCGTGCGGCGCATGGTCGACGACATCGCGCCAGTGAGTCAGGGCGGTGAGGAGTTCGGGCTCGAGTCGGCGTTGCCCGACGCCGCGGACCAAGTGCTGCGTTCGACCGCGCAGAGCCTCGCCGATCGCTTCGACATGGTGTTCGAACGACTCGTCGTGGACGCGAGCGACACGTTCGAGGCGCTCACGATCGCGGGCTACCCGTTGCCTCCGGACCTGAAGGTGCCGGTGCAGATGGCCTCGGCCCGCAGGCTCGAAGCGGACTTGGTGGCGCTCGGGCGCGGCTACTCCGCGCTCACCTACCGGTCGGCTCGCGAGACCGCGGATCAGGCGCGCGCGCAGGGACTGAGCCTCACGACGCCCGACGTCTCCGCGGCGCTGCGCGAAGCCACGCTCGCTGCGGTTTCGGCCGCCGTCGACGAGCGCCACCTCAGCGCGGTCGAGGCGGCGATCGCGCTCATTCGACTCGCGTTGGTCATCGACCATCAGTTCGATCTCAGCCGGGCGCAGGACCTCGTGTACTTCGCGCTCGTCGACGGCACGGCGGAGACCGTCGAGATGCTGCGGCCCCTCGGCGTCGTCCTCGGTCTCGCCGTCGACACTCTCGGGATCCCCCGCGTCGAGCGCGCAGTAGGGTCGCCCGCCGTGCACCCCGCAGACATCGCCCGAGTCGTCGCGCCCGGGGAACCACGGTTGTCGCCCGACGGCGCGCTCGTCGCGTTCACCGTCTCGACGCCCGACCTCGCGACCAATCGCGGCAAGGCACAGGTGTGGCTGGCGCGCACCGACGGCGCGAATGCTCCTGCGGCCTTCACCGCGGGAGCCGCGCGAGATTCTCACCCTCGGTGGTCGCCCGACGGTCGCGCCCTGGCGTTCACGAGTCATCGGGAGGAGCAGGGCTCGCAGCTGTTCGTCCTCCCGGTCGGAACGGGGGGAGAGGTGCGCACCCTCGTCGCGTTTCCGGAGGAGATCGAAGCGCTCGAGTGGTCGCCTGACGGCCGGTCGATCGCATTCACGGCCCGGCTGCGCGACGAAGCGCAGTACGCGCCCACCCGCGACGCAGATCGGCCGGCGCGGCGCATCCGCCACCTCGGGTGGAAGTACGACAACGTGGGCTGGATCGTCGATCGTCCTCGGTCGCTCTTCGTCGTCTCGGCCGACGGCATGAGCCCGCATCGAGTGCTCCTCAGCGGAGGGCATGACGTCGGGACATCGCTCTCGTGGGCGACCAACAGCGCGTCGATCGTGGTGGGGCATGCGGGGCACGAGACCGCGGACATCGACCGGGTCGTCGATCTGTGGACGGTGCCGGTCGACGGCAGCGCGCCGACTCGGCTCACCGCGGGCACCCACGCGTGGTCCCAGCCAGTGTGGTCGCCGTCCGGTGATCGCGTCGCCGTCTACCGAAGCGAACCTCAGGACCCGGTCGGCAACGCGGAGCTGCTTCTGCTCGACCCAGTGTCAGGCGAGACAACAGCAGTGTCCCCGGGGATCGATCGCGGTCGCTCTGGCGCCTCGCCCTCGGGTGCCCAGTTCGACCGGGGGCGCATCTGGTTCACGATCGAGGACCGGGGTTCGACCGCGTTGTACGCCGATCCCGCTGAGCCGATCCTGACGGGCGACCGGGTCATCACCGGCGTCGACGTCCGCGCCGGTCGCATCGCGTACACCGACTCTTCGCCGACCGGCCCGTTCCGCCTGGTCGTGCGAGACGTGGCTTCTGGCGCTGAGCAGACGCTCGCGAGCTACCCGATCCCGTTTCCGACGACTCCGCCCGAGAAGCTGCACGCGGTTGCGAGTGACGGCGCCCTCGTCGACGCCTGGTTCATCCCTCCGAAGGATCTCGACGCGTCGCAGAGCTATCCCGTGCTGCTCAACATCCACGGCGGGCCGTACGGCCAATACGGCTATGGCTTCTTCGACGAGTTCCAAGTCCAGTCTGCCGCGGGCTACGGGGTCGTCTACTCGAACCCGCGTGGATCGTCGGGCTATGGCGAGGCGTGGGGCCGGGCCATTCGTGGGCCGAAGGCTGTGCCCGACCCGGGCACGGGATGGGGCGGCGTTGACACATCCGACGTGCTCTCGGTGCTCGACGCCGCGCTTGCTGCCCATCCTTATCTCGATCCCGGCCGCGTGGGAGTGCTCGGTGGCTCGTACGGCGGTTACCTCACGTCGTGGCTCGTCACCCAGACCGACCGCTTCGCGGCCGCGTGCTCGGAGCGCGCCGTCAACAACATGCTCACGATGAGCCACACGTCCGACATCGGGTGGTGGTTCAACACCGAATACGCCGGCGTGACGCCCATCGAGGACACCGACGAGCTGTTGCGCATGTCGCCCGTCACCTATGTCGAGCGCATCACGACGCCGTTGCTCATCGTGCACAGCGAGAGCGACTGGCGCTGCCCGATCGAGCAGGCCGAGGACCTCTACACGCGGTTGCGCCTGCTCGGCCGCGACGTCGAGTTCGTGCGGTTCCCGGGCGAGGGCCACGAGCTCTCACGCTCCGGCGCCCCCAAACACCGCGTCGAACGCTTCGAGATCATCCTCGACTTCTTCGCCCGCCACCTGCAGAAGTGACCGTTTGAGCGCCAGCCCGACGGATAGTCGCTCTGGCGCGCACACGGTCCTCAGCTCACGTTGAAGCACCACGAGTAGGTGTGGGCGGTGGTGGGGCCGTCGGCGGTCTTGTAGAAGTGCGCGGTCACGCAGTGGCGTCCTGGCGCGAACTGCTCGAACTCCTTGCCCGGACCGGGTTGGAAGAAGACCTGGTTCAAGGCGTCGTTGATCGTCAGCTGATCGTCCGGCACCGGTGTGCTGTCGACGTCGATCGTGCCGCTGTAGGCAGGGGCGAGGTCGACGCCGACCTGCGATTGCCGCAGCACGAGCTCGCCGGGCTTGGGCACGAGCACCTCGATGCCGGGGTCGACGAGGGTCGCCTGATCGTCGCCGGTCTTGGCCTGCATGAAGCCCGCGACGATCGCGATGAGCGCGAACGCGATCAGCGCGGAGATGCCGACTCGTCGCCATTGCACGGCCCAGATCTTGCCTGAGCGACCGCACGTCGCCCTCATCGGGGTGCCCCACCGTCACGCCTCCGTCACAGTGGTGGCACGATCCGCGTGAACCCAGGGGTTACCGTTTGACCGATGCCCTCGCACGCCGGACTGCCGCGAGCCAACACCTGATGGTCATGTCGCGCATGGCCGACCACGTCGGCCGCGTGTTGGGGTCGCGTTACCGCCTGATCGCACCGGTCGGGGCGGGTGCGTCGGCACAGGTGTACTTGGCCGACGACGTGCAGCTCCGCCGTCAGGTCGCGGTGAAGCTGCTGCACCCGGCGCTCGCAGGCGATCCGACCTTTCTGAAGCGGTTCAGGGCCGAGGCGCGCGCCGCCGCTGCACTCAGCCATCCGAACGTGATGGCGGTCTACGACTGGGGCGAGGAGGCCGACCTCTCCGAGCACGGCCCCTACCTCGTCCTCGAGTACCTCGGCGGCGGCAGCCTGCGCGCGATGCTCGACGCAGGCCGGTTGCTCACGCCGTCCCAAGCGCTCGTGGTTGGCCTCGAGGCGGCTCGGGGGCTCGAGTACGCACACCGCCGCGGGTTCGTCCATCGCGACATCAAGCCTGCAAACCTCCTGTTCGACGAGGAGGGCCGGCTGCGCATCGCTGACTTCGGCCTCGCCCGCGCGATCGCGGAGGCGGCCTGGACGGAGCCCTCGGGCGTCGTGCTCGGCACCGCGAGGTACGCGTCGCCCGAGCAAGCACAGGGGAAGCCGGTCGACGGCAAGACCGACGTGTACTCGCTGGCCCTCGTGATGATCGAGTCGGTCACGGGCACGGTCCCGTTCGCCGCGGATACGACGGTCGCGACGCTCATGGCGCGGATCGACGCCCTCATCCCGGTGCCCGAGTCGCTCGGCCCGCTGCGCTCGGTCGTTGAGCGGGCCGGCCGTCCCGATCCCGCCGAGCGTTTTGACGCCGCCGCGCTCGGCCGCGCGCTGTCCGGCACTGCCGAACGGCTTCCGAGGCCGGCGCCCCTGCCGCTCATGCATCCGCGTCCCTCGAACAACGATCTCCTCGATCTCACGACGATGAAGCCCGCGGCGTCGAGCGAGATGACGCCCGTCCCCGACTCCTCATCGGCGACCCGCGCCGCAGAGCCATTCGACATGGACAGCGCGCCGACACCCATCCCGCCGCGGGGCGCGACTGCCATTGTCGTCGCAGAGAAGCCGCGCAAGCGCTGGCGCCGGCGACTGCTGCTGGCCATCACCGCGCTGGTGCTCCTGATCGCGGGCGGCGCCGCCGTCTATGCCGCGACACAGGCGTCGGTGCCGAGGCACGAGGTGCCCACGGTCGTCGGCATGACCCAGGAGCAGGCACTCAGCGCGGTGGGCGAGTTCGGCTGGAAGGTCGGCACGCCCGCCCAGCAGTACGACGACACCGCGCCCGCCGGTCAGGTCATAGGCCAAGATCCTGAAGCAGGGACCAAGCTCAAAGAGGGCGCGCCCTTCTCGCTGGTCGTGTCGCTCGGCCCGACGCCCGTGCCCGTGCCCGATCTGACGGGGATGAGCGACGGACAAGCGGGCGAGGCTCTGACGAACGCGGGTCTCGTCGTCGTTTCTCCCGTCACCGAGGCGTTCGACGAGAACGTCCCCGCGCACTTCGTGGTCAGCTGGGATCCAGCGGGCAAGGAGATCCCCAAGGGCTCGCCCGTGAACCTCGTCGTGTCGAAGGGACCAGCGCCGCGTCAGGTGCCCCAGGTCAGCGGCTCGTTCGCGGATGCAAAGGCCGCGCTCGCGGGGGTGCAGCTGAAGGCGAAGGAGGCTGACGTCTTCAGCGACACGGTGCCCGCAGGTCAGGTCGTGTCGACGCAGCCGGCCGCAGGAGCCACCGCGCCGCGGGGTAGCACCGTCGTGGTGAACGTGTCGAAGGGGCCCGATCTCATCGCGGTCCCGGCCGTCGGGCACAAGAGCCTCGACGCCGCAATCGCCACCCTCGAGAACGCGGGGCTTGCGGCCGGGCAGGTCTACGGGCCGGCGAAGGGCAAGCCGATCTCGACCAATCCGGGAGCGGGTGCGATGGTGAAGCGCGGCAGCGCCGTCGACATCTACCTCGGCTGACAGGGGCGCCGCAGTGCGGCGCCCGGGTGCGCGAAGCACCGATTGTCGAGCGAAGGGAGCAGGAGCCGGCTTAAGCGCAGCGGACGACGGCGACGAGGATTACATGTCGATGGCGTTGCGCGTGTCGGTGAGCAGCCCCGCGAGCTCGGAGACCTCGTCGGGAGACAACACGTCGAAGTAGCGCGCCAAGATCTCGTTCGTCAGGTCTTCGGCCTCGTCGCGGGCGGCGCGCAGGGCGTCGGGGTCTTCGAACGGACCGGTCCAGCCAAGGTGCTCAGCCCACTCGGGACCGGAGCGGGGCGGGGGAGCGGGTGACGCGAGCACAGCCTGCAGCGGGCTGATGCCGACGGCGTTCAACGCCGCGATGTGTGCGGCTCCGCGCATCTCACGCAGCACGTGCGTGCTGAGTGCGACCTGCGCGCCGAGGCTCGGCGGTTTGGGCATGGCGCGCCATCCGGCGAAGAGCACGCCGAGCGAACACGGTGCGGCGTCGATCACGCGGCGCGACAGGTCCTCGACGGAACGGAGCGTCGCCTCGCCGAACTGAGGCAGCTCGCGGTCCCCCCACTCGAAGATGCGCTCGGCATATGCCTCGGCGACGACCCGCGGCGGCAGCTGCGGAGGGAGCGAGTCCCAGTAGCGGCGCACCTCGGCCGGGTCGAGGAAGGCGAGCGCGGCCGCCGCGACCGACGCGTCACCGTCACCGATGACGCCCGCGCGTCCGCAGATCCAAAACTGGCGTCCCGACTCGAGGCCGAGCTCGACTCCCTTGTCATCGGTGGCCTTCGTGAGCATCCATCCCCGCGTCCACTGCTGGATCGGGCGCTTCAAATCGACGACTGCGGCGAGAGAGTCGGTGCGCATCTGCGCAGGGTAGAGGGGCGGCGCAGTGCGCCGCCGGGTGCGCGAAGCACCGATTGTCGAGCGGAGTGAGCAGGAGCCGGCCGAAGCCCAGCGGAGGACGGCGACGAGGAGTTACGGGTTGGGAGTTGGAGGCGCTGCACGCTTAGTGTGCGCCCCGCACCGAGCGAATGTGCGCACCAGACATCAGTGACCATAAGTGAGAGGAGTCGGCTCATGGGGGCTCTCGAGGGACGCGTCGCGATCATCACGGGCGCCGGGCGTGGCATCGGCCGCGAGCATGCGCTGCTGTTCGCAGCGGAGGGTGCGAAGGTTGTGGTCAACGACCTCGGTGGCAACGCGGACGGCACCGGCGGCGATCGCACGCCTGCCGAGGAGGTCGTCCACGAGATCGAGCAGATGGGTGGCGAGGCCATCGCGAACGGCGACAACGTCGCGAGCTGGGAGGGTGGCCAGCGCATGGTCAACTCGGCCGTCGAGGCGTTCGGCCAGCTCGACATCCTCGTGAACAACGCCGGCATCCTCCGCGACCGGGTGCTCGTGAACATGACCGAGGAGGAGTGGGACGCCGTCGTGGCAGTCCACCTGAAGGGCCACTTCGTCCCGACGCGTTGGGCTGCCGCTTACTGGCGTGAGCGGGTGAAGGCGGGTGAGACCGTCACCGCGAACGTGGTCAACACGTCTTCGACGTCGGGCCTGCTGTCGAACCCTGGGCAGACGAACTACGGCGCCGCGAAGTCCGGCATCGCGACGTTCACCCAGATCGCGGCGAAGGAGCTTTCGCGATACGGCGTGAAGGTGAACTGCATCGCTCCCGCGGCGCGCACGCGGCTCACCGAGGCGACGCCCGGGCTGGGCGACATCATCAAGGCTCCCGACGATGCGGCCGCCTTCGACATCTGGGACCCGGCGAACATCTCGCCGCTCGTCGCCTACCTCGCCACGGCCGATTGCCCGTTCACGGGCGAGACCTTCTTCGTGCAGGGCGGCCAGGTGCGCAAGTTCCAGTCGTGGAAGATGGCCGAGGGCGTCGAGCAGGACGAACGCTGGACGGTGGCCGGTCTCCAGAGAGAGCTCAGCAAGCTGGCGTCACCGGCTGAATAAGCCAACAGTCACACCGCCTCGGTCTTGACCGGGGCAATCTCGCGCGCGATGCTCCGAATCGGACTGTTCGATCCGGGAGGTCGCCCCATGACTGTCGTCGAGAACCGCTACCTGGCAGGCAACTTCGCCCCGGTCACCGAGGAGCTGACTGCCGTCGACCTCGCCGTGACCGGCACCGTCCCCGAGTCGTTGCGAGGACGCTTCCTGCGCAACGGCCCGAACCCCGTCGGGACAGTCGATCCGGCGACGTACCACTGGTTCGGCGGTGAGGGCATGGTGCACGGCGTGCGCCTGGCTGACGGCAAGGCCGACTGGTACCGCAACCGGTGGGTGCGGGCCGGAAAGGTCATCGAAGCGCTCGGCGTGCCCGACCCGGGCGGACCGATCCACAGCGACATGGACTTCGCGGCGAACACGAACGTGATCGGCCACGCGGGCAAGACTTTGGCGATCGTCGAAGCCGGCGGTCGGCCCATCGAGCTGAGCTACGAACTCGAGACGCTGCGCCGCGGTGACTTCGACGGCACCCTGCCGAACGGGTTCACTGCGCATCCGAAGCGCGACCCGAAGACCGGCGAGCTGCACGCGGTCTGCTACTGGTGGGGGCTCGGCAATCAGGTGCAGTACATCGTCGTCGACACGGCGGGCAAGGTCACCAAGGTGGTGCCCATCGAGACGACCGGTGCGCCGATGCTCCACGACATGGGGCTGTCCGAGCGACACATCGTCGTGCTCGACCTGCCGTGCATCTTCGACCTCGACCTCGCGATGGCCGGTCGCTTCCCCTACAAGTGGGACGCCTCGTATCCCGCGCGGATCGGCGTGATGCCTCGGGACGGAGGGAACGACGACGTGCAGTGGTTCGACATCGACCCGTGCTACGTGTTCCACCCGATGAACACCTTCGACGACGGCGATCGCGTCGTGTTCGACGCGGTGCGCCATCCCCGCATGTTCGCGAATGAGCTGAACGGGCCGAACGAAGGTGTGCCAACGCTCGATCGGTGGACCTTCGACCTTTCGAACGGGAAGGTGATCGAGGAGCGCATCGACGATCGCGGGCAGGAGTTTCCGCGTCACGACGAGCGCCTCATCGGCAAGCCGTACCGCTATGGGTACTCGATGGCCTCCGGCGTCGGTGTGCTCGGCGAAGGGCACATCAAGTACGACTTCCACACGGGTACGAGTGAGGCGCACGACTTCGGCCCGGGCACCCATGCTGCCGAGCCGGTGTTCGTGCCCGCGAGCGACGACGCGGCCGAGGACGACGGCTACGTGATGACGTTCGTGTACGACGAGAACACGAATGGAAGCGACCTCGTCATCCTCCACGCGCAGGACTTCACCGGCGACCCGGTGGCCACCGTGCACATGCCTCAGCGGGTGCCGTACGGCTTCCACGGGAACTGGGTGCCCGACTAGCCCTGATCGACCAGGCCTGATCTACGGTGCCGGCACTGTGTCAGATGAGCCGGACCCACAACTCGCCATCGCGCAGCGCCGTGAAGCCGCCATGGCGGGGGTGCTGCGCGTCGTCGCCAACTCCGGAGGCGACCTTGCGCAGCTGATGTACGGCATCGCCGACAACGCCCGGTTGCTGTGCGCGGCTGACGTCGTGGGGCTCTTCAGGTTCGAGGGCGACCACATCGCCTGGATCGGGTCCATGCACGGCGAGCACGTCGCCTCCGATCCGGCTGCGGCCGAAGACTCGATCCTGACCCGCGTGCTGCGCGAGCGCGTCGTCGTGCGCCTCGACGACCAATCCACGGTTGCCGACGACGCGTACGCGTACTCGAGGAAGGTTGCGGCCGACGTCGGCTTCAAGTCGGCCGCCTACGTGCCGGTGCCGGGCGAGGGTGAAGCAGTGGGCATCGAGCGCGCTGCGAGCAAGCATCACGCCCTTCACCGACGACGAGGTCGAGCTGCTGCAGGCGTTCGCGGTCCAGGTCGGCAACGCTCTCGACGCGGCCAAGCAGAGGCGCGAGATCGAGCAGCGAAACGCCGAGCTCACGGCCGCGCTCACGCTGCAGGCCGCCACGAGCGAGGTGCTGCGACTGATCAGCACGAACCCCGGCGACCTGGGCGTCGTGCTCGACGGGATCTTGGCGAAGGCCGCCGATCTGTGCGGGGCCGACGGTGGCACCGTGATGGTGCGCAGGGGCGATGTCGTACGAGCCGAGGCCGCGCTCGGACCGTTCTCGAACCTCCGGGGCTTGAGCACCCCGCCGGCGCGGGTCACGCTGCAGGCCCGCGATCGCCGGGCGGCAGTGCTGATCGATGACGCGCAGCAGGACGACGATCCCGTGATGTCACCGCTGGCGTGGCACTTCGGTCTGCGCAGCTTCGTGAGTGTGGCGCTGTTCCACGATGAGGAGTGGATCGGCAACATCAACCTCAGCCGCTTCGAGGTGCGCCCGTTCGACCCGGCCGATGTCGCGATCCTGCAGTCGTTCGCCGATCAGGCCGCGATCGCCGTCTCGAACGCAAAGCTGTTCAACGACCTCGACGACTCGCTGGCTCGCCAGCAGGCGATGACCGACCTGCTCGACGTCGTCAGCACCGCTCGCACCGACTTGCAGCCGATGTTCGACGTGCTGGCCGATCGGGCGAACCGCCTGTGCGGCGGGACTGGGGCCGCGCTGGCAATCCGCGAGGGTGACGTGCTCGTCGGCGTCGCCGGAGCGGGGGTCATGGCCCCGGTCGCCGTGCACAAGCCGATCGGTCCCATCGACGACGAGACGATGCTCGGGGCCAGCGCCTTGCACCGACGGCTGATCCACATCCGCAATTGGAACGACGAGCCCGCCGATCGCTATCCGACTTCGGCCAGCAGGCTCGCCGGGCGCATGAGCGCCCTCACGATCCCCATGATCCGAAATGACGACGTGTTGGGAGTCGTCGCGTTCAGCCGCGAAGCGCCGGGTGGATACACCGAGGCCGAGATCTCGCTCTTGAAGACGTTCGTCGACCAGGCCGCGATCGCCGTCGACAACGCTCGGTTGCTGCAGGAGATCGAGCAGCGCAACGTCGAGCTCGCCGAGTCGCTCGAGCTGCAGACGGCGACGAGCGAGGTGCTGCAGCTGATCAGCGACAACCCCGGCGATTTGCAAGCCGTGTTCGACGGCATCGTCGCCCAGGCGGCGCGGTTGTGCGACGCGGACAGCGCCTCCATCAGCCGCCACGAGGGTGAAGAGGGTGTCCTCATCTGCCTCAGCGACCAAGGGAATGCCGACAACCTCGGCTACCGGTTCCCGCTCGGCCCGCCAGAGACGCGGTCGTCGCTGATGCTGATCGACGACATCTCACAGCGAATCCAGGTCGTGCCGGGCAGCCGCCAGATCCACAGCTGTGCTGCCGCGCCGTTGATCGTCGACGAGCGTGTCTACGGGGTCCTCACGCTGAGCCGGTACGAAGTCCGGCCATTCGAGCCGCGCCACGGCCGCATCGCGCAGGCCTTTGCCGAGCAAGCGTCGATCGCGATCTCGAACGCGAAGCTGTTCAACGACCTCGACGAGTCGCTCGCGCGCCAGCAGGCAATGACCGACGTACTCGATGCCGTCAGCACCGCACGCACCGACGTCCAGCCCGTGTTCGATGTGCTCGCGGCCCGCGCGCTGCAACTTTGTGATGGAGCGGGCGCGGCCGTCTTCGTCAGCGAGGGCGACCGCTTGCGGGCTCGATCGCGCAGTGGCCTCCGCTCCGAGTGGGAGCACCCGTCCTACACCGACGTAGAGGACGACAACGCATCGGGGTGGTCATTCCCGTTGTCGGCCGTGACGCCGATCAGCGAGGCCGCACTCACCCAGGGCATCGTGCACGTCACTGACTGGCGCGACGTACCCGATGACCGGTGGCCCGACTCGCGGATCGAGCTACTCGGGATGGCTGACGCATCTCGCGGTCCCGATGGTGCGCAATGACGAGACCGTCGGTGTGATCGTGTTCAACCGAGAAGAGCCAGGAGGCTACTCCGAGCCCGAGATCTCGCTGTTGAAGACGTTCGTCGACCAAGCGGCGATCGCCGTCGACAACGCTCGGTTGCTGCAGGAGATCGAGCAGCGCAACGTCGAGCTCGCCGAGTCGCTCGAGCTGCAGACGGCGACGAGCGAGGTGCTGCAGCTGATCAGCGACAACCCCGGCGATCTTCGAGGCCGTGTTCGACGGCATCGTCGTCCAGGCGGCACGGCTGTGCGACGCGAGCGCCGCCTCGATCAGCCTCCACGAGGGTGATGAGGGTGTGCTCATCTCGGTCAGCGACAGTGCAAACGCCGGCGACGTCGGCTACCGGTTCCCGTTGGGACCGCCGGAGACCGAGGTCGTCGCTCGATGTTGTTCGACGACGTCTCCCGCCGGATCCCTGTGGGGCCGGGCAGCCGCCAGATCTACAGCTGCTGCGACGTGCGCCACTGATCGTCGACGAGCGCGTCTACGGCCATCTCACCTTGAGCCGGTACGAGGTGCGACCGTTCGAGCACTCGGCACGGCCGCATCGCGCAAGTGTTCGCCGAACAAGCGGCGATCGCCATCAGCAACGCGAACCTGTTCACGCAGCTCGAGGAGCAGACCCGCATCGCCGAGGAGGCCAACGCCGCCAAGGGTTCGTTCCTCGCCACGATGAGCCACGAGATCCGCACGCCGATGAACGCCGTGATCGGGATGAGCGGGCTGCTGCTCGACACCGACCTGTCAGCCGCGCCAGCGCGAGTTCGCCGAGATCATCCGCTCCGAGCGGCGAGTCGCTGCTCGGCATCATCAACGACATCCTCGACTTCTCGAAGATCGACGCCGGCCGCCTCGAGCTCGAGACCCACCCGTTCGACCTGCGGGCCTGCGTCGAGTCGGCGTTCGACCTGGTCACCGAGCCCGCAGCGCGCAAGGGGCTCGAGCTCGCCTTCCTGATCGACCCGGCGTTGCCCCGACGGCGTGAACGGCGACGTCACTCGGCTTCCGCCAGGTGCTCGTGAACCTGCTCGGCAACGCGGTGAAGTTCACCGAGGTCGGCGAGGTGGTGCTGACGGTCGAGCCCGGCGAGGCGCACCGACGAGCTGCACGTCGCCGTCCGCGACACGGGCATCGGCATCCCCGCCGATCGCGCCGCATCGGCTGTTCGAGGAGTTCAGCCAGGTCGACTCGTCGACCACCCGCAAGTACGGCGGCACCGGGCTCGGGCTCGCGGTCAGCAAGCGTCTCGCCGAGCTGATGGGCGGCACGATGTGGGTCGAGAGCGTGGAGGGCGAGGGCTCCGACCTTCCACTTCACGATCGTCGCCGAGCCCGCCGACGTGCCCGTGCGGGCAGCCGCGGCGGGCGTGCCGGCGCGAGCTGACCGGCAAGCACGTGCTGGTCGTCGACGACAACGCGATCAACCGGCGCATCCTCGACCTGCAGACCGAGGCGTGGGGACTCGGGTGCCAGGCGGTCGCATCTGCGGGCGAGGCGCTCGCGTCGGTCGAGGGCGGCGACGCGTACGACCTCGCGATCCTCGACATGCACATGCCCGGCATGGATGGCGTCGAGCTGGCCCATCGTCTCCGGGACGCTCCGGCCCGAGCTCCCGCTCGTGCTCTGCACCTCGCTCGGCGGCGGCGAGCTCGACCCGGTGTTCGCCGGCGGTGCTGGCCAAGCCGGTCAAGCAATCGCAGCTCTTCGACGTGCTCGTGTCGCTGCTCGGCGGAGCCGTGACGCGAACCGTCGACGCGCTGCCCCGACTTCGCATGCTCGGCGAACGCCATCCCCTGCGGATCCTGCTGGCCGAGGACAACACGGTGAACCAGCAGATCGCCCTGCTCGTGCTCGAGTCGATGGGCTATCGCGCCGACGTCGCCTCCAACGGCGTCGAGGCCGTCGAAGCGGTCGCGCGACTGCCCGTACGACCTCGTGCTGATGGACGTGCAGATGCCCGAGATGGACGGCCTCGAGGCCACGCGCCAGATCCGCGCCGGCTCGCCCGCCGGCGCAGCCGCGCATCGTGGCGATGACCGCGAACGCGCATGCAGGGCGACCGCGAGGCCTGCCTCGAGGCCGGCATGGACGACTACCTGGCCAAACCGATCCGGGCCGAGGAGCTCGCGCCGGCGCTTGCGGCAACGCCCCATCTGGCGGCCGCACCCTCCTGCGGTGACCGTGCTCGATGCAGTCTGCGCTCGCTCGTCTGCGGGCGATCGCTCCGAGCTCCGAGGCTTTCGCCACGCTGACGACGTCCTTCGTCGACAATGGCGCCGCCTTGGTCGCCCAGATGGCCGACGCGGCCGGGTCGGGCGACGGCGACGCGCTGCGGCGCACGCGCGCACACGCTCAAGTCGAACGCCGCCAGCTTCGGAGCGACCGAGCTGTCGACCTCTGCGCTGCGCTGGAAGCACGTGCGAGAGCCGGAGACGTCGCTGACGCCGACGACGCAGTGGCGCGCGATCGCTCGTGCCTTCGATGGCGCGCGACTCGCGCTGGGCACGCCAGGATGACCACCGTGTCCGACTGCCCCCGCCACGGTCCTCGTCGTCGACGACGATCCACTCAACCGCACCATGCTCCGCATGTCGCTCGATGCCGAGGGCCATCGAGTGCTCGAAGCCGGCAACGGACGCGAGGCCATCGAGGTGCTCGGCGAGCACGACGTCGACGTGGTGCTCACCGACATCGAGATGCCCGAGATGGACGGCTACGGCCTGCTCGAGCATCGTGCGAGCGACGACCGGCTGCGTCCGATCCCGTTCATCGTGATCTCCGGCGTCGACGAGATGGACTCAATCGTCGCCTGCATCAAGCTCGGCGCCGAGGACTACCTGCCCAAGCCTTTCGATCCCGTGCTTCTCCACGCCCGCCTCGGCGCGTGTCTCGACAAGAAGCGGATGACCGACGAGCTCCGCGAGTGGAACCTGCGACTCAGCGAACGGGTCGACGAGAAGGTGGCCGAGGTCGAGCGCCTGACCATGCTCCGTCGTTTCGTCTCGCCGCAGCTGGCCGAGGCGATCGCATCGGGTGGCGAAGCGATCCTGGCCAGCCATCGCCGCGAGATCACTGTGCTCTTCTGCGACCTGCGCGGCTTCACGTCGTTCAGCGAGACGGCCGAGCCCGAGGAGGTCATGGCGGTGCTCCGCGAGTTCCACGACGCGGTCGGCCCGATGATCTTCGAGCACCAGGGCACGATCGCTCAGTTCACGGGCGACGGGATGCTGGTGTTCTTCAACGATCCCGAGCTGCTCGACGACCCCGCGTGGAATGCGGTGCAGCTGGCGATCGCGATGCGCGACTGCACTGCCGACCTGTCACAGCAGTGGCGTCGCCGCGGCCACGAGCTGACGCTCGGCATCGGCATCGCCGTGGGCTTTGCCACGTGTGGCGAGATCGGGTTCGAGGGCCGCACCGAGTACACCGCGATCGGCACCGTCGTGAACCTCGCCGCCCGAGTCTGCGCGATCGCGTACGGCGGTCAGATCCTCGCGACCAACCGTGTGCACGCCGCGGTCGACGACCGGGTCGGAGCGACCGCGCTCGGCGACCACGACTTCAAGGGCCTCAGCAAGCCCGTCGCGATCTTCGAGATCGCGCCCCGGCTTGATTCCACCTGACCGAGTGCAGCGCCAGGGCGACGATGAGTCGGCCTGGCGCTCAAACGGTCGTTCGGGTCACGTCTTGCGGACGACCCAGATCTCTTCGGCGGGCCACTGGCTGGCCCACTCGTAGGACGCGAACCACGGATACGTCGTCGTCGCCCCAGGCCGCGGCCGCAGCGCGATGAGGTCGTCGACCACGAGCCCGTGACGGCGGAACAGCCGGATCCAGTCGCCGTGGGGAAGCACGAAGTCGACCGACTCGCCGTCGGTGACCCGCTTCATGCCGAACGCCGTGCGGTGCAAGGTCGTAGTGACCGACCAGTCCTCGTCGAGGCACATGACGCGCAGCGCGCTCGAGTTGCAGAACACGAGGCGGCCGCGGGGCCGAAGCAACCGTGCCACCTCGGGCACGCTGTAGTCGGGATCGGCGAACGTCATCGCCCCGTGGTCGCAGAACACGACGTCGAACGACGCGCTCGCGAACGGCACCGACTCCGCACTCGCCTGCACGAGAGGAACGTGTGCGCCCGCCCGTGCCGCGTGCGCGAGCTGCGCGGCGGACAAGTCGAGACCGGTCACGCGCACGCCGAGCCGTGCGAGCGCGATCGACCACTGCCCACCACCGCAACCGAGCTCGAGGACGTCGAGCCCGGCGAGGTCACCCAGCGCACCCACTTCTGATTCGGGGATGCGCCAGGTACCCCACGCGAGGGGTGCAGCCTCGAGCTCGTCGGCGTGCTCGGACTGATACTCGGCGCTCGTGGTCTCCCAGAACGTTCGGTTGAGCCGTTCGTCCTCGCGGGCCACGAGTCGACCCTAGGAGACGCCGAGGGTCGATGACCTAGGCGGTCATCTCCTTGATCTCTTGGCTGATCTTCGTCGACGCTTCGTCGGTCCCCATGCCCTGCAGGCTCATGAGCTTCATCATGTCGCCCTGCACCTTGACCTTGCCGCTCATGAACGCCTGCATCGCGGCGGCCGCGTCTTGGTCGACCATCTGCTTCTTGGCCACGTCGTAGGGCAAGGTGATGGTGACCTCGGCGTCGGGCAGCTCGCCCTTGCCCATGACAATCTCGCCGGACGAGGTGTCCATGAACATCTTGATCTCGCCGCCGCCGGGAGCGTCGGTGATGATCTGGTTCATCTTGATGCTCGCAGCGATCTTGGGCACTTCGGCCGCGTGCTTGTCGCGGATCGCGGTTCGCGGCCTCGATCCAGTCGTCGCTCAGGAACTCATGTGCCACTGTGCTGGCTCCCTTGTTGGTGTCGTTGGGACGGTGACGCGGGCGGCACGCTACCCCAGCGCGCCGGCCGCGGGAATCGGGGTGGACGGCCGCTCGGACCGTCGCGCGATTTCGTCGTCGGCCGCGAGGCTGCGCACCACGAACCGGCCCACGATGCCCGCGACCTCGTCAGGTGTCGCGTCGAGCCGGCCGGTGCGCTGGAAGTGGCTGTAGGTCGACACGACGCCGACGACGCCGTAGGCCATGAGGTCGGGGTCGTCGTCACGGACGAGGCCGAGCTCGATCCCCTCGCGGATCAGCGCGGCCACGTCGCGCGCGTGCACCTCGGTGCCGGCGCGCAACAGCTCGGTCCACGCTTGATCCCGGTTCTCGACCTCGAGAAGAGAGAAGAACGGCGCATGTGCCGACGATGAACCGCAACGAGGCCTCGGCTCCTTGGCGGAGCCGCACGAGGGGGTCCGCGTCGGGATCCATCGCATCGGATTGTGCGAGTCGCAGGCGCAGCCGCATGCTCGTGACGAGCTCGGCGAAGAGCGCCTCTTTGTTCTCGAAGTACCAATAGAAGAGGCCCTTCGCGACACCCGCTGCCTCGCAGATGTCGACCACGCGCGTATCGGCGTACCCGCGGCGCGAGAACAGGTCGGCAGCCTCGTCGAGCAGCTGCTGCTTGCGCTCGCGACCTTGGTCGGTGAGGCGCCGGCCATCCGGCGATCTCGTGTCCACGCCGTCAGTTGACCAGCATCCTGACCGACGGGTCAATGGCGCTGCGCAGGTAGAGTCCGCGTCCGTGGCAGTCGGTTCACGTGTCGAGCGCGTCGAGACCCGCACTCGCAACTCGAAGTGGAAGAACCATCCGCTGCGCATCGAGATGTCCGAGTGCATCAACTGCGACGCGTGCCTGCGGCATTGTCCGACGCAGTTCGGCGCGATCTTCAACCACGGCGTCGACGTCGTGATCATCCCGGAGCTGTGCTCGGGATGCGACAAGTGCCTGCCCGCGTGCCCAGTCGACTGCATTTACCCGTTCCCCGAGTGGGAGCAGGCGGGCTACCCGGCGGAGTGGTGGGAAGAGCCGCTGTCCTCCAACGATCCCTACAAATAGGAGCAAAGCGATGCCCGACATCCTTCCTGGCGCGGAGCCCTGGGCCACCGACGGCGAGGGTCCCGGCTCACCGGGCGCGCTGTGCATCCACGGCTTCACGGGCAACCCCTCGTCGATGCGTCCGGTCGCAGAGGCTTTCGCTGCCGCCGGGTTCGCGGTCGAGCTACCGCGGCTGCCCGGCCACGGAACGACTGTCGAAGACATGCTGACGACGAGCTGGCAGGACTGGTCGGCCGAAGCAGAAGCGGCCTACCAGCGCGTCGCTGCGCGCGCGTCGAAGGTCGTCGTTGCGGGGCTGTCGATGGGAGGCACGCTCACCGTGTGGCTCGCGACGCGACATCCCGAGATCGCCGGCATCGTCGCGATCAACGCTGCCGTTGCGCCGCAAGCGGCCGAGGTCGTGGAGATGCTGAAGGGGATGGTCGACGACGGGCAGACGGTGATGCCGGGCATCGGCTCTGACATCGCGAAGCCAGGCGTCCTCGAGTCGGCCTATGAAGGCACGCCCCTCGCCCCGTTGCTGTCGCTCGTCACCTGTGTGGAAGAGCTCGGCTCGAGCCTCGGCAACATCACCTGCCCGGTGCTGATCATGACGAGCCCGCAGGATCACGTCGTCGACCCCGCGGCGTCCGACCTGCTGGCAACGTCCGTGAGCGGGCCGGTCGAGCGGGTCACGCTCGATCGGAGCTTCCACGTCGCCACCGTCGACTACGACGCCGAGCTGATCCAGGAGAAGGCGGTCGAGTTCGCTCGCAAGGTGACCGTCGGCTGAAGGCTCAGGTCGAGAACCCGGTGATCGCGTCGCCGATCATCTTCATCCCGATGACCACGAAGATCACCGCCATGATCGCTCCGTTGTGGCGCGCCATCCAACCCTTCAGGTCGTCCAGGGTCGCCTCGGCCTTGTCGCCCATCGCGAAGTAGAGGACGACGGGCGCGGCCACGCCGATCGTCGCGATCAGGATGAAGACCGCCCACGCGATCGCCTGATCGCCGCCGGACACGTTGGTCTGCGAGATCGCCGTCGCTCCGCCGATGACCAGGATCAGGTTCTTCGGGTTCACGACGCTCACGACGACGCCGAGCCCGGCCGACTTCACCGGCGTGAATCCCTCGACTGCGTCCATCCACTTCGGCATCGCGGCGTCCTCGCCGGGACCGGGCCGGTTCCGCCACTGCTTCGCGGCGAGCCCGAGCAGCACGATGCCAAGGACGAGCTTGAGCGTGCTCGACCAATCGGCGGGTGCACCGTTGTCGGTGGGGTTCGACGAGCCGACGACCGCGAGCAGGATCGCCCCGGCGGCGGCCATCGCCACGATCCAGCCTGCGAGGAACGAGAGGCTGTCGGATTTGGCGTTCTCCGTACCGAGCATCAGCACGATCGCGACGATGGGGATCGGGCTGATCGCGATGCCGATTGCGAAGGGCAGCATCTGCCCGATTGCTTGTCCCATGCGGGCGGACGGTACCGCGTGGGCCGCGCCCGCCCCGGGGCTCTAGCGTTGACCCCCGATGCTGTCGGTGCTCGCTTCCATACCGAGCCCGAGCTCGAACGCGATCCACGTCGGTGGGCTGCAGCTGCGGGCCTACGGCCTCATGATCGCGATCGGCGTGGTCACCGCGGTGTGGTTGGCGAACAAGCGGTGGGTCTCTGCCGGCGGCGACCCAGACGACATGTCGGCGATCGCACTCGTCGCGGTGCCCGCGGGCGTCGTCGGAGCGCGGCTGTACCACGTCATGACCGACTGGCGTCGGTTCACGCATCAGCCGATCAAGGCTCTTTACATCTGGCAGGGAGGCCTCGGCATCTGGGGCGCCGTCGCGCTCGGGTCTCTCGGCGCGATCTGGGTGGCGCGACGCCGCGGCCTCCCGATCGGTCCTCTCGCTGACGCCTGCGCTCCCGCGCTCCCTCTCGCGCAGGCGTTCGGCCGCCTCGGCAACTGGTTCAACCAAGAGCTGTTCGGCAAGCCGACGACCTTGCCGTGGGCGCTCAAGATCGATCTCGCGCATCGTCCGCCCGGTTTCGAGCAATACGAGACGTTTCATCCGACGTTCCTCTACGAGGCGCTGTGGTGCCTGGTGCTGTGCATCGCCCTGATCGCGATCGGCAAGAGGTTCGGTTCGCGCCTGCGAGCTGGGAGCCTGTTCTGGATCTACGTCGCGGGGTACACGTTCGTGCGGTTCTTCATAGAACGCATCCGCATCGACTTCGCGTCGAGGCTGTGGGGTCTGCGCATCAACGAGTGGGTCAGCGCCGTGGTGTTCCTCATCGCGGTCGGCATCCTCGTGCTGCTCAACATCCACGAGCCGTCAGAGCCCCCACATGACGGTTCGGCGACGGTCGGAGCCGAGGAGGCAACGGCGCACTAGTCTCCTATCACTCGATGGGTGGCCTGTGAGGCCCGTCATTCGTCGCAGTGGGGGAGTGTGTTGGCCGAAATTGTGCTCGACGACGTCTGGAAGGTTTTCCCGGACGACACCGTCGCGATCCAGAACCTCGATCTCGAGATCGACGACAAGGAGTTCGTCGTCCTCGTCGGACCGTCGGGCTGTGGGAAGACGACCGCGCTTCGTATGATCGCCGGCCTCGAGTCGGTTTCCCGTGGCACCATCCGCATCGGTGACCGTCCCGTGAACGATGTCCCGCCGAAGGAGCGCGACATCGCGATGGTGTTCCAGAACTACGCGCTGTACCCGCACATGAGTGTGTTCGAGAACATGGCGTTCGGGCTCAAGCTGCAGAAGGTCCCCAAGCACGAGATCAACACGCGGGTGCAGGAAGCGGCTCGCATCCTCGGTCTCGACGAGCTGCTCAAGCGAAAGCCCGCGGCATTGTCCGGCGGGCAGCGCCAGCGGGTGGCGATGGGTCGAGCCATCGTCCGTCATCCGCAGGCGTTCCTGATGGACGAGCCGCTCTCGAACCTCGACGCGAAGCTCCGCGTCCAGATGCGATCGGAGATCGCCCGCATCCAGAGCGACCTCGGCGTCACCACGGTCTATGTCACGCACGACCAAACCGAGGCGATGACGATGGGCGATCGCGTCGCGGTGATGCGCAAGGGAATGCTGCAGCAAGTCGACAACCCTCAGGCGCTCTACGAGCACCCGAAGAACTTGTTCGTCGCTGGGTTCATCGGCTCGCCCGCGATGAACCTCTTGGAGGCGACGTTGCGGGTCGGCGAGGGGCCCGCGGTCGTGGAGTTCGGAGGATACCGACTGGCGGTCGCCCCGGAGGTCCTCGACACCCGGCCGGCGCTGCGCGCCTACGACGGCAAGAAGCTCGCCGTCGGCATCCGTCCCGAGGACATGGAGGACGCGTCGCTTGTGTCCGACCCGTCCGCCGACCGACGGATCATCGCGGTCGTCGAGTTGATCGAAGCGCTCGGCTCCGACGTGCTCGTGCACTTCACCGTGCACGCGGATCCCGCGCTCACCGACGACGTGAAAGAGCTCGCCCTCGAGATCGACCCGGTCTTGGGCGAGATCGAGGGCGGTCACACGAACGTCGTCGCTCGGCTCAACCCGCGCACTCGTGCCCGCAAGGGCGAGTCGATCGAGCTCGTCGTCGACACCAGTCGGATGCATTTCTTCGATCTTGACGACAGCTCGGCGATCTACGACAACACCAACTAGCGGACAACCAAGGGGAGACATATGTGGGGACGAATGAAGTGGGGACGAGCAGCTGCTGTGCTCGTTGCCCTGACACTCACTGCAGTCGCGTGTGGAGATGACTCCGGAAGCAGCAGCAGTGACACCGGAGGCAGCAGCGCGAGCCTGAAGGCGAACACCGGTGAGGTGAATCTGCTGAGTGCAGCGGAGGCGAGCGAGGCGGCTGCGTACCAGAAGATCTTCGACGACCTGATCAACTCCAAGGCCGACTACAAGGCGACCGTCGAGGCATCGCCGAACTTCGAAGAGCAGTTCCAGATCCGTGCCGACGGCGGCACGCTCGACGTTGCCGCGGTGCCGCAGCCGGGCGCCATCCCCGGCCTGGTCGACAAGGGCGACCTCACCTCGCTCGAGGACCTCGGGTTCAACATCGACGACCTCAACAAGCAATTCGGTGAAGCGTTCGTCGCGCTCGGCGAGTACAACGGCAAGCACTACGGCCTGCCGACGAACATCAACTTGAAGAGCATGGTGTGGTACCCGAAGAAGGCGTTCGACGCCGCCGGCTACACCGTGCCGAAGACGTGGGACGAGATGCTCGCGCTCAGCGACAAGATCGTCGCCGACGGCAGCACGCCGTGGTGTGTCGGCTTCGAGAGCGGCGGTGCGACGGGGTGGCCGGCGACCGACTGGATGGAAGACATCATGCTCCGCACCGCGGGCACTGATACCTACGACAAGTGGTACAAGCACGAGATCCCGTTCAACGACCCCTCCGTGCAGCACGCGGGCGAGCTCTTCGGCGACGTCATGTTCAAGCAGGGCTATGTCCTCGGTGGAGCAGCGGCGACCGTTGACGTCGCGTTCGCCGACGCGCCGTTGCCGATGTTCGACAACCCGCCGAAGTGCTGGCTGCACCGCCAGGCCAGCTTCATCAACTCGTTCTTCCCCGACGGGACCAAGCCAGGCGTCGACTACGACTGGTTCCCGCTTCCCCCGATCGACAAGAACGGCACCCTCTTCGGCGGTGAGCTGACCGTCGTCGGCAAGAACGCAGCTCGGCCCGAGGTCGTCGACTTCCTCAAGCAGTTCTCGGGCAAAGAGGTGCAGTGCGCGATGGGCGGCGTGACCGCCTCCTCTCGCATCTCGCCGAACGTCGATGTCGGGAAGGACTGCTACGTGAACCCGATCTTGGCCGACGCGTCGGTCGTTCTCGTCGCCTCACTGAAGGACGGCACTGGCCGGTTCGACGCTTCGGACCTCATGCCGGCTGCAGTCGGTTCGGGCAGCTTCTGGACCGGGATGATCGACTACATGAAGGGCGGCCCCGACTCCCTGAAGGGCGTCTTGGACACCATCGAGAAGAGCTGGCCGACTTAGCCCAGCGACTCGATAGGCGCCCGTGGCTACTCAGGTAGAAGAGCAGCAGAGGGAGCGGCCCCCCGACGGGGGTCGCTCCCTCTCGCCGCGCTCGGTCGCCGCGCTGCGCGTCGGGGCGTTTCTCGTCGGGTTGCTCCTGATCTACCTCGTCGGTCGGTTCGCGCTGGAGTTCCTGCGCGACAAGGACTCGAACCGGGTCTTCGTCGTGCTCGTCGCGATCGCCGTCGGGGTCGGCGGCATCTTCGCGCTCTTCTGGGCGATGGATCGCGTCGTGAGCTGGCTGCCCGAGGGGTGGCGCGAAGGCGTGCGGCCCTACGTCTACATCGGGCCTGCCCTCGTGCTGCTCTCCGTGTTCCTCATCTACCCGGTGATCGACACATTGCTCACGAGTTTCAAGGACGCGAGCGGCCAGCATTGGGTCGGGCTCGACAACTACCGCTTCGTGTTCAGCGACCCCAGCATGCTCCGGTCGATCCGCAACACCGCGGGCTGGGTCATCATCGTCCCGACCGTCGCCGTGACCATGGGCCTGTTGTTCGCCGCGCTGGCCGATCGCCTAAGCCACGGCGAGTCGATCGCCAAGTCGTTGATCTTCCTGCCGATGGCGATCTCGTTCGTCGGTGCGGCGGTCACGTTCCGCCTCATCTACAGCTACCGGCCCGCGGGGTTCGGATCGAACATCGGGCTGTTGAACGGGATCATGATCGCGTTCGGGAAGAACCCGGTGTCGTGGCTGTCCCAATCGCCGTGGAACAACCTCCTACTCATGGTGATCATGATCTGGATCCAGGTCGGGTTCGCCATGGTCGTGCTGTCGGCCGCCATCAAGTCGATCCCCGACGAGATCATCGAGGCAGCGCGCATCGACGGCGCGAACGAATTCCAAGTCTTCTGGCGCATCGTCGTGCCGAGCATCGCGCCCACCATCGTCGTCGTGAGCACCTACATGGTCATCAACTCGCTCAAGGTCTTCGACATCGTCTTCGTGATGGGCAACGCGGAGGCGAACAAGACCGAAGTGATCGCCGAGCGGATGATCCGTTGGTTCTTCATCAAGTCGCCATGACGGACGCGGCGCCGCGATCGCGGTCGTGCTCTTCATAGCGGTTGTTCCCGTTCTCCTGTGGAATGTCGCGGCAATTCCGCGAGCAGGAGAAGATCCGATGAGCCTCGCCGCACCTCCTGGGCCGACCGAGGTCGCCAGCCTCGAACCCGCCCCGAACAAGGCTGCGAAGAAGAAGAAGGACCAGCCCGTCGGGGTGAAGAAGGGCGGCTGGTTCGTCCGCATCGCGATCATCGTGATCGTCGTCATCTGGCTGATCCCCACCGTGGGAGTGCTCGTGACCTCGTTCCGGCCCGAGAACCTCGTCGACACCACGGGCTGGTGGACTGCGCTTGGTCATCCGTTCCGGGCCGGGCAGTGGACGCTGGACAACTACCGGGGTGCGCTCGACGCCGGCGGCTTCTCGAACGCGCTGCTGAACAGCTTGGCGGTGACGATCCCGTCGACGGTGATGCCGATCACGATCGCCGCCTTCGCGGCCTATGCCTTCTCTTGGATGCAGTTCCGCGGCCGGTACGCGTTGTTCGTTCTGATCGTCGGGCTGCTGGTCGTGCCGTTGCAGACCGCGCTGATCCCCATCCTGCAGCTGTACACGCGGGGATGGGTCGTCGCCGGCGTGCACGTGATACCCGACTTCAACCTGAACGGCACGTTTCTCGGCATCTGGTTGGCGCACACCGCGTTCGGCCTGCCGCTCGCGGTCTACCTCTTGCGCAACTACATCGGTTCGCTGCCGTCTTCCATCGTCGAGTCCGCACGCATCGACGGCGCCGATCACTTCACGATCTTCTGGCGGCTCATCGTGCCTCTGTCCGTGCCTGCGCTCGCGGCATTCGCGATCTTCCAATTCCTTTGGGTCTGGAACGACCTGCTCATCGCGTACGTGTTCCTCGGCGGCACCCCGAACACGCGGGTCGTGACGATCGCGCTGGCATCCCTCGTCGGTGAGCACGGTGAGAACTGGCACCTGCTCACGGCGGCCGCGTTTCTCACGATGATGCTGCCGCTGTTCGTGTTCTTCTCCCTGCAGCGCTACTTCGTGCGCGGTCTCACGGCTGGGTCGGTGAAGGGATGAAGCGGTCCCGGTCGTCGGGCATGGCACCGTTGTCCCCGCAGCAGAAGTGGAAGGCGATCACGATCGGCACGATCGTGTTGCTGCCCGCGTTCTGGGGGATGCTCATCGGGCTCGTGTCGGTCGCGTCCGACGATGCCGCCGACGGCGTTGCCAACCCAGCGGCGTTCATCGCGTTCGGGCTCGCGCTCGTGCCGTTTGCGTTCCTGGCACTGGCATTCGTGTCGGGCCATCCGTCAGCCCCGATGGCGACGGTGAAGGCGATGGGCCTCTTCCTGCTCGTCGGCATACCGGTGTCGGCAATCGCCGCGGATGCGGTGACCGGCCTGGTGGCGGCTGCGGGCGCGGGAGGGATCGTGGCGCTGCGGGCGAGCGAGATCGGCACGTGGAAGACGCGGGCGCTCGCGGTGCTGTTCGCCTGTGTGTACACGTTGGTCCTGGCGAGAGCGGCGGGCGCGATCATCCTCATCAGCGTGCCTGCGTTCCCCTTCACGAGCATCGGCATCGCCGACCATCTTGCTGAGCGGCGTCATGCGAGGGAGCTGTCCGAGGCTTCACCGGAAGGGTGACGGTGGCGGGTGCCTACGGTCATTTCGATGATGCCGCGCGTGAGTACGTCGTCACGCGGCCTGACACGCCGCTGCCGTGGATCAACTACCTCGGCAGCGAGGACTACTTCGGCCTGATCTCGAACACCGCCGGCGGATACTCCTTCTACCGCGACGCACGCCTGCGACGGCTCACCCGCTATCGCTACAACAACGTGCCCGCAGATCGCGGCGGGCGATACGTCTACATCCGCGACGACGCGTCGGCTGACGTCTGGTCTCCCTCGTGGCAGCCCGTCGGCGCCGAGGTGTCGGAGTATGAGTGCCGCCATGGGATCGGCTACACGAGCATCAGCGCGCGCCGAGGCGACATCGCGGTCGAGACGGTGTACTTCGTGCCGCCGGCAGAGACGCTCGAAGTGTGGAGGGTGCGGGTGACGAACCGGCGACCAACCGGCGCGTCGCTGTCGCTGTTCAGCGCGGTCGAGTTCTGCCTCTGGGATGCGTGGGACGACGCGACCAACTTCCAGCGCAACCTGAACACGGGCGAGGTCGAGGTCGACGGATCGACGATCCTCCACACGACCGAGTACCGCGAGCGACGCGACCACTTCGCCTTCTTCGCGTGCTCCGAGCCGGTGATCGGGTTCGACACGTCGCGCGATGCGTTCCTGGGACCGCATCGGGGTTGGGACCACCCTGTGGTCGTCGAGACGGGTGAGTCGGCCGGCTCGATCGCGCACGGGTGGGCGCCGATCGGGTCGCACCACGTCGCCCTGACCCTCGCCGCCGGCGAGACGCGCGAGGTGCGCTTCGTGTTGGGGTACTTCGAGAACCCGCGGGAGGCCAAGTTCGACGCTGGTCGAGTCAACCAACGATTCGTGCGGCCGGTGATCGATCGGTATCTGGGAGCCGACGCGGTCGAGTCGGCGTTCGGAGCGCTCAGGGCCGGGTGGGACGACCGGCTCGCGCAGCTGCAGGTGTCGACACCGAACGAGCACGTCGACCGCATGGTGAACGTGTGGAACGCGTACCAGTGCATGACGACGTTCAACCTCTCCCGATCGGCGTCGTTCTTCGAGTCGGGGATCGGCCGCGGCATGGGGTTCCGCGACTGCTGTCAGGACCTCCTCGGCTTCGTGCAGATCGTGCCGCGCCGGGCTCGCGAGCGGATCCTCGATGTGGCTGCGACACAACTCGAGTCGGGCGGCGCGTACCACCAGTACCAACCGCTGACGAAGCGCGGCAACGACCTCGTCGGATCGGGGTTCAACGACGACCCGCTCTGGCTCGTGCTCGCGGTCGCCGCGTACGTCAAGGAGACCGGCGACCGGCCGATCCTCGACGAGCTCGTGCCGTTCGACTCGCGGCTAGGCACTGAGAGGCCTCTGTCGGAGCACCTCGACGCGATCGGTGCAGTACACGCTCGATCGGCTCGGGCCGCACGGCCTGCCGCTGATCGGACGAGCCGACTGGAACGACTGCCTCAACCTCAACTGCTTCTCCGAGGAGCCGGGCGAGTCCTTCCAGACGACCGAGAACCGAGAAGGAGGTGTCGCGGAGTCGGTGTTCATCGCCGGCCTGTTCGTGCTGGCGGCGCACGAGCTCGCCGCGCATGTGTCCGGGCGATTCGTCACGTCTTCGGGATGCCGCGTCGGCGATGACCGACGCCGTGGACGCACACGGATGGGACGGCGACTGGTTCCTACGCGCCTACGACCACTTCGGCGCGCCGGTGGGCTCGGCGCAGTGCGAGAACGGTCAGATCTACATCGAGCCCCAGGGCATGTGCGTCATGGCCGGCATCGGGCTGGCCGATGGCCGCGCACGGCGCGCGCTCGATTCGGTGGCCGACCGGCTGGCGACCGAGCATGGCATCGTCCTGCTGCGGCCCGCGTACCAGCGGTATCACCCAGAGCTCGGCGAGATCAGCTCGTATCCACCGGGCTACAAGGAGAACGGCAGCATCTTCTGCCACACCAACCCGTGGGTGATCGTCGCGGAGGCGATGCTGGGCCGCGGCGACCAGGCCCTCGAGTACCACCTGCGCATCAACCCGTCCGCCCGCGAGTCGATCAGCGACGTGCATCGGTGCGAGCCGTACGTCTACGCGCAGACGATCGCGGGGCGTGAGGCTCCCACGTTCGGGGAGGCGAAGAACTCGTGGCTCACCGGCGCAGCCGCTTGGTCGTACGTGGCGGTGACGCAATGGATCCTCGGCATCAGGCCCGAGCACGACGGCCTCCGCATCGACCCGTGTCTGCCGTCAGCGTGGGAGGGGTTCAGGGGCCGCCGGCGATTTCGCGGTGCGACCTACGACATCGCAGTGCGGGGATCGGGTCGGGTTTCTCGCTTGGTGGTCGATGGGGTCGAGGTCGAGGGGAATGTGGTGCCGGTCGCGCCGCCCGGAGCGACCGTGGTCGTCGAGGCGGTCGCGCAGTAGCGTCGCCATATGGCTGACGACGTCGTGCTTTCCGAATCTCGTGGGGCGGTGCGCCTCCTCACCTTCAATCGCCCTGATCGGCTCAACGCCTGGACCGGAGCGATCGAGCAGAGGTACTTCACCCTGCTCGATGAAGCCGAGGCCGATCCCGAGGTGCGAGTGATCGTGCTCACGGGCGCCGGCAGGGGCTTCTGCGCCGGGGCCGACATGGACATGCTGCAGGGCATCGGCGATGCCGGTGGCATCGCGACTGGCGAGCCTCGCAAGCACTACCCGGCCTACTACGCGACGACGCTCAACAAGCCGGTGATCGCCGCGATCAACGGCGCGTGCGCGGGCATCGGCTTGGTGCACGCCATGATGTGCGACATCCGCTTCGCCGCGTCGGGCGCGAAGTTCACGACGGCGTTCGCTCGTCGCGGGCTCATCGCGGAGCACGGCGTGTCGTGGGTGCTTCCCCGGCTCATCGGCCCGGCGAAGGCGATGGACGTGCTGCTGTCAGGGCGGGTGTTCCTTTCGGAAGAGGCAGCCGCGCTCGGGATGGTGAACCGAGTGGTCGCGCCCGAGGCGCTCCTCGACGAGACGATCGCCTACGCCAACGAGCTCGCTGCGAACTCGTCGCCGTCGTCGATGGCCGTGATGAAGCGTCAGGTCTGGAAGGCGCTCACGCAGTCGATCTCGGAGGCGACGAACGAAGCCGACGGCCTGATGCGGCAGTCGCTCCGGGAGGCCGACTTCAAGGAAGGGGTGGCGAGCTTCGTCGAGAAGCGCCCGCCCACGTTCAACCCGGTGCAGGACTGGGCCAAGCCCTAACCCTGGCGGGGCCGCTCTGGGTCCCGCCTAGCATGGCGGCCCGTGTCTGAACGCATCTCGCCCGAGCAGGTCGCCCATGTGGCGCGCCTCGCGCGACTCGACCTGACCGATGACGAGCTCGAGCACTACACCGATCAGCTCGCGGCGATCCTCGATCACGCCGCCGACATCGAGGCGCTCGACCTCGAGGGTGTCGAGCCGATGACCCACCCGGTGCCGCTGATCAACGTGCTGCGCGAAGACGTCGTGCGGCCGTGCCTCGACCGTGACGAGGTGCTCGCCGCCGCCCCCGCCGCCGAGAGCGGCCGCTTCAAGGTGCCGCCGATCCTCGGTGAGGCGCCGTGACTGCGATCAGCATCGCGGCCGAGGTCCGGGCTGGCACCAAGAGGGCGCGCGAGGTCATCGAGGAGCACCTGGCCCGCATCGAGCAGCGCGACGGTGAGCTCAACGCGTTCAACGTGGTGACCGCGGCTGAGGCCCGGGCCGCTGCCGACGAGATCGATCGGCGTGTCGCGGCGGGGGAGGACCCTGGCCCTCTGGCCGGCGTGCCCCTCGCCCTGAAGGACAACCTGTGCACTCGTGGGGTGGCGACGACCTGCTCGTCGCACATCCTCGAAGGCTGGAAGCCGCCCTACACCGCTGACCGCGGTCGAGCGACTCGTCGCAGCGGGCGGCATCATGATCGGCAAGACGAACCTCGACGAGTTCGCGATGGGTTCGTCCACCGAGAACTCCGCGTTCGGCCCGACCGCGAACCCTCATGACACGAGTCGCGTCGCCGGCGGTTCGTCGGGCGGAAGCGCGGCCGCGGTCGCCGCAGACTTCGCGCCGCTCGGGTTCGGCTCGGACACCGGCGGCTCGATCCGCCTGCCGGCGTCGTTCTGCGGCGTGGTCGGGGTGAAGCCGACGTACGGCCGAGTGTCGCGCTATGGCCTGATCGCGTTCGCCTCGAGCCTCGACCAGATCGGTCCGTTCGGCGCGACCGTCGCCGATGCCGCGCTCGCGCTCGACATCATCAGCGGCCACGACCGCATGGACTCCACCTCGATCCCGCAGCCCGCGACAGACGTGAGCGCGACGTTGCAGGCCGGCGTCGAAGGCCTGCGCATCGGCGTCGTCGCCGAGCTGCGCGACGGCATCTCGCCCGACGTACTCGCGCGGCTCGACGCGGCGATGGTCATGTTGGAGAAGGCTGGCGCGACGATCGACGTCGTGTCGATGCCGTCGTTCATCTACGGCCTCACTGCGTACTACCTCATCGCTCCGGCGGAGGCGTCGAGCAACCTCGCCCGGTACGACGGCGTGCGCTACGGCCTCAGAGTCGACGGTGTCGATGCCGCGGCCATGAACGCAGCGACGCGCACAGCGGGCTTCGGCCCTGAGGTGAAGCGGCGCATCATGCTCGGCACCTACGCACTGTCGGCCGGCTACTACGACGCGTACTACGGCAAAGCGCAGAAGGTGCGCACGCTCATCGCCCGCGACTTCGCGTCTGCGTACGAGCGCTTCGACCTGCTGCTCTCGCCGACGTCGCCGACGACCGCGTTCGAGATCGGCGCCAAGACGGCCGATCCGCTCACGATGTACCTCTCTGACGTGTGCACGATCCCGTCGAACCTCGCCGGCAACGCGGCGATGAGCGTGCCGTTCGGCGTGGGCGACGACGGGTTGCCCGTCGGCGTCCAGGTGATGGCGCCGGCGCTCGGCGAGGCGACGATGTTCCGGGCCGCCGCGGTCCTCGAAGCGGGCCTGTCGTGAAGCGTTTGAGCGCCAGCCCGACGCATCGTCGCTCTGGCGCTCACACGGTCTGGAAGGGTGGCACGCGTGAGCGCGGCTGACTGGGAGATGGTGGTCGGGCTCGAGGTGCACGTCGAGCTCGCGACGAATACGAAGCTCTTCTGTGGCTGCCCGAACCACTTCGGCGACGAGCCGAACACGAACATCTGCCCGGTGTGCCTCGGCCTGCCGGGTTCGCTCCCGGTGATCAACCAGCAGGCCGTCGAGCTGGCGATCACGCTCGGGCAGGCGCTGCACTGCCGCGTCGAGCCGTCGATCTTCCACCGGAAGAACTACTTCTATCCGGACATGCCCAAGGACTACCAGGTCAGCCAGTACGACAGGCCGGTGAACGTCGACGGCTTCCTCGAGCTGCCGTCGGGCACCCGCATCGGCATCGAGCGCGCCCACATGGAAGAGGACACGGGCAAGTCGACGCACCTCGGCTCGTCGGGTCGCATCCACGGCAGCGATGCCTCGCTCATCGACTACAACCGAGCCGGCGTGCCACTCGTCGAGATCGTGAGCCGCCCCGACATCCGCAGTGCGGAGGATGCACGCTCGTACGCCACCGAGCTGCGGGCGATCCTGCTCGCGACCGGCGCGAGCGACGCCAAGATGGAAGAGGGATCGATGCGGGTCGACGCGAACGTGTCGATGCGCCCCGCGGGCACCGAGACGCTCGGCACTCGTTGCGAGATCAAGAACCTCAACTCGATCCGTTCGCTCGGTCGCGCCATCGAGTACGAGGCCAAGCGCCAGATCGATCGGCTCGAGGCGGGTGAGCGCATCCGGCAGGAGACGCGGCACTGGAACGAGGCCGAGGGCCGCACGCACACGCTGCGCTCGAAGGAAGAAGCCGACGACTACCGCTACTTCCCCGAGCCCGACCTCGTGCCGCTCGAGCCTGACGACGCCTGGATCCAGCGAGTCGCCGACTCGCTGCCTCGACTTCCCGCCGACCGGCGAGCTGACCTCGCGTCGACCGCGGGTGTCGCTGCCACCAGCGGCTCGGTGGCTGTCGCCGTCGAGCGCGACCTCGACGTCCTTGCCGCCGCCGCGATCGCCGCAGGTGGCGACCCGGCGCGTGTGCTGACCCACATCGAGCACAACCTCGCCATCGACGGCGCCGAAGCCCTCGCTCCTTCTGCGCTCGCGCAGCTGACGCGGATGGAGATCGAAGGCGCGCTCACCGCGACCCAGGCGAAGGCAGTCCTCGCGGACATGGTCGAGCGCGGTTCAGACGACCCGGCAGCGGTCGCGGCGGCGATGGGCTTCGAGGCGATGGAGACGGGCGCGCTCGACTCGGTCGTCGACGAGATCATCGCTGCGCATCCCGACGAGTGGCAGCGCTACCGCGAGGGCGACGAGAAGGCACGCGGCAAGCTCACGGGCTTCTTCGTCGGTGAGGTCATGCGGGCGACCAAGGGCCAGGCCGACGGCAAGCTCGTGACCGCCCGCCTGCGCGCCCTCGCCGGCTGAACGCGGGAACTCGTACCTACGCGTGCCCAAAAGGGCGCCGAGCGGTACGAGTTGCGGCGAGGGGGAGCGAGGGGAGGCTCAGCCGTTCGACGCGGCGAGCAGCTTGATCGCGCCGGAGTCTGACCGGCGCTTCGCCCACGCCGCCACATAGGGATCGTCGGTCAGGTAGATGATCTGACTTCCCTCGGAGAGCCGCTCGACCATGTCGAGCAGGTCCCACTTGTGGCCGGCGGGAACGTTGAGGAAGGGCTCGTCGAGGATCGCGGGCAGCGGGCCCCCGTCCGGCGCGGCATGCCGGGCGCGACCCAGTCGCGCGAGCAGGCGCTCCTGCAGGTCGGCCGGATCGACGACGACCGACTCGGCGATGCCTGAGCCCTCTTCCAGCGAGGCCACCCGACGGGCGACCGCCGAGTGCTTGTCGAGGAGCTGCGTCATGTCCGGCACCTTCGCTCGGGCCTGCGTGACGAGGGCGACGAGGCCGTCGCGCATGCGCACGAGCTCGGGGACGTCCGGTTCGACGAGGTCGGCAGCAGTCACGTCTCCGGCGTCGCTCGGACGCAGCGCCCGCTCCTCTTGTTCGAGGTGGGCGAGCTCAGCGTCGATCTCGTGTGAGGGTCGGGTCGTGGCCCGGGCTTTGTCGCGCCGCTCGGCCGAAACGACCTCGTCCTCAGCTGCAGCGAGACGGGCACCGGTGTCCATCGTCGGCGGCACACCGATCGTGTCGCACAGATGCTCGGCCTGCACCTCGAGTGCGGAAAGCGCGCGCTCGGCCTCCTCGAGGTCCCATTGCATGCGGCCGGCGCGGCCGGTGGCGATGCGCTGGCGCACCTGGTCCATCGCGGCGCCGGGGTCGTCCGCGCCATACGGACGGCACGCCTCGATCAGTTGGCGTCGCGCGAGCTCCGTGCGGCTGTTCGCCGACGAGAGCTCGTTGCGCAGCGCTTCGATCTCGTTCGCGGCACCGCCGAGACGACTCAGCGCGGTCGCGTACTTGGTGACCTCGTCCTCGAGCTCCTCGGCGCGCTCGGGGCTGATGCCGCCGGCGATCTCATGCCAGCGCATCGACGCCGACCGGTGATCGGCGACTGCGTCCTCGAGCCGCCGCTTCGCTCCCTGGTCGAGCACCGCGTCCAGGCGGCGCAGCTGGAACTCGAGGTAGCTCGTCGCGTCGACCTTCGCGAGTGCTTCGGCGGCGGCTTGCTCGGCGATGCGCACTCGACGCTTCGGCAGGAGGAGCGCGACAGCGACAGCGGAGAGGGCGGTGATGATGGCAACCGCGGCCAGCAACGGGAACGCCCCGCGACTTGCGATCGCGGTCACCAGCGCGATGCCGGCAACCGCGAGGCCCGCGAGATAGAGGCGCTTGCTCCGCCGGTTTGCCTGCTCGACCCGGATCTGCGACGCGTCGATCTGCTGCACGATCGACTCGACCTCGGTCGAGCTGCCCATCCCGCCGAGTGAGAGCTGCTCGGCGTCGAGGCGGATGCGCGCGTCACGCACGGCACGGTGGGTGTGCCAGAGGGTCGGTTGGTCGACTCGGGCGAGGTCGACGACGGCGGGAGTGCTCGGCTCGGGCAGCTTCGACGCCGACGCCTCGAACAGGCGAGCGGAGAGCTCATCGCTCACTTGCTCCGCGTCATCGACTTCTTGCACGAGCCGTTGGAGGTCGGCGGGAGCTTCCTCGGGGACGGTGCGTGCCCATCGCACGGTCTCCGCGTCGAGACGGGGACGGTTGCCGAACGCGGCGAGACGCTCGTCGCGGATCTGACGGACCTCCAACCACATGTTGGCGACCTTGTGCAGCTCGGCCGCGTTGCGCAGGACCCGTCGATCGTTGTCCTCTGCGGTGCCCGTACCTCGCAGCACGTCCGCCTCGGCGCGCACCTCCTCGAGCCGGGCGACGACTCGGGCGTAGCGCCGCCGGGTTGCGCCGTGCTCGGCAGAGCGCAGCTTCCCTTCGACCTCGGTGAGCTCGGCCTCCGCGGCCTCCGCCTTCTTCTCGGCGAGGCGAGCGAGCGTGAGCTCCTCCTCCAACGTTGCGAGGAGCGAGCGGGCCTCGGTGAGCTCGGGCGTCTCGTCGCGCGGGTCGATCCTGCGCCCGAGGCCAAGGTCGGTGGGGTTGATCGTCGCGGGCCGCCGAAGCTGGGACACGTCAGGAGGCGGAAGAGCGGCGCTCGACGCGCTCGAATCATCGACCCGCACGTGAGGTCCGCCCTGTTCATGTGTGATCACGACCCGGCGCCCGAGCACGTCGAAGTACGTCAGCTCGGCACCCGGCACCGCGCCGACGGCGGCGCGCTCCAGGGTCTCGGTCAGGCCCTCTCGCTCGGCGGGGTCGAACCCGCTGAGCACGGTCATCCGGTCGTGGAAGCCGATTCGCAGGACCTGCCCGCTACTGGCAACTATGAGTTCGTCAACGCGCACGGCTCACCCTTGGGGATCGCTCATCCTCAGCATCATCGGCATGCAAAACCGCGCGCTGTAGCGGTCGTTCGGGCACTAGCCTGACCCGCCGGTCAAGTGCGGGTTGACGAGCCAGGAAGCCGTGGAAAGACGATCGCAGAAGGACGCTGAGGCGAGCCGGGCGGGATGGCGCCTCATGCGCTCCCAGCTGGACCATCAGTGGAGGGGCCTCACCGCGGGCGTCGTCGCTGGCCTGGCCTGGACCGCCGCGAAGGTCGCCGTTCCGGCACTGGTTGCGGTGGCGATCGACCGGGGCATCGGCGACGACAGCAACACGGCCTTGCTCCGCTGGTCGCTGGCGATCCTGGTCGCTGGTGTCGTGGCCGGCATCTGCAGCGGCCTGCGGCGGTGGTACGCCTTCCGTGAGGCTCGCTGGTCCGAGGCCGTGCTGCGTGACCGCATCTTCGCCCACCTGCAGCGGCTGCACTTCGCGTTCCACGACGAGGTGCAGACCGGTCAGCTGATGAGCCGGGCGAACACCGACCTGCAGCAGGTGCAGGCCTTCGTCGTGATGATCCCGATCACGATCTCGAACGCGGCCACCGTGCTGGCCGCGAGCGTGATCATGTTCAGCCTCAACCCGCTGCTGGCCCTGCTCGCGCTCGGGCCGCTCCCGTTCGTCAACGTCCTCGCCCGTCGGTTCTCGAACGACCTGTTCCCGTCGGTGATGGCCATCCAAGCCGAGTCCGCCGAGCTCGCAACCGTGGTCGAGGAGACGGTATCGGGCATCCGGGTCGTGAAGGGCTTCGGCTCCGAGAGCGTGCAGTCGGCGAAGCTGGCCGACGAGGCCGGCGACGTCTACGAGCGATCGATCGACGCCACTCGAGTGCGCGCCCGCTACATGCCGGCGATGGATCTGCTGCCGAACCTCGGCCTGCTCGCGGTGCTCGGCTACGGCGGTCATCTCGTGCTCAACGGGCAGCTCTCGATCGGCGAGCTCGTCGCGTTCAACACCTATGTCGCGCTGCTGATCTGGCCGTTGCGGATGCTCGGACAGATCGTGGCGCAGGGGCAACGGGCGGCCGCCGCCGCCGGACGGGTCGCGGAGGTGCTCGCCACCGATCCCCAGATCGTCGACCACGCGCAGCCTCGCAAGCTTCCCGCTCTGAGCGGAACCCGCACTCGTCTCGGCGAGGTTCGGTTCGAGGCCGTGTCCTTCGCGTACAGCGAGACCGGACACCATGTGCTCGACGGCCTCGACCTGGTCGTCGAGCCCGGGGCATCGGTCGCGCTCGTGGGCGCGACCGGCTGTGGCAAGACGACGGTGGCGAGGTTGATCCCGCGGTTCTACGACGTGACCGGCGGTCGGGTCTGCATCGACGGTGTCGACGTGCGGGAGATGCGCGTGCAGGAGCTGCGCCGGTCGATCGGCATCGTGTTCGAAGACACGTTCCTGTTCAACGACACCGTGCGAGCGAACATCGCGTTCGCTGACCCCGAGACGTCGGATGAGGCGGTGCTCCGCGCGTCGCGGCTCGCCGGTGCCCACGAGTTCGTCACGCAGCTCCCTGACGGGTACGACGCGATCATCGGGGAACGAGGCTTCTCACTGTCGGGAGGTCAGCGGCAGCGCATCGCGATTGCCCGAGCGATCCTCGCGGACCCCCGGGTGCTGATCCTCGACGACGCCACGAGCGCGGTCGATCCCACGAAGGAGCACGAGATCCGTGACGCCCTCGCCGAGGTGATGCGAGGGCGCACGACCATCGTGATCGCGGCACCGGCCTGCGACCGTGGCCCTCGCCGACCGCGTCGTGCTCCTCGAACAAGGCCGCGTCGTCGCGGAAGGCACCCACGACGCGCTGCTCGGCGAGAGCGAGCGCTACCGCTCCGTGCTCGCAGCCGGGGAGAGCCAACGATGGGCCGCGGCGTCGACCGCAGGAGCGCTGACAGATGTGGGGTAGCGGCGCAGTCAGCGAGGAGGACCGGCTCGATCGCGAGCAGACCCGCCGACTGATGACTCGCGTGGCCGATATGTTGCGGCCTTATCGCGGCTCTGGTGATCCGCACGGCACTCCTCATCGTCGTGTGGACGGTCACGGTCGTCGCGGGGCCGCTCATCGTCCGCTTCGCGATCGACAACGGGCTGGCCAAGGGCGACTCCGCCGCCCTGAACGTGTCCATCGTCGCCTACATCGTCGTCGCTACGGTCGCCTACCTGGTGGCCCGGCTGCAGATCATGGCCGTCGGTCGCATCGGCGAGGGCTTTCTCCGCGACGTCCGGGTACGGGTGTTCAACCACATGCAGTCGCTCTCGCTCGGCTTCTTCGAGCGGGAGAAGGCCGGCGTGCTCATCTCGCGCATGACCTCCGACATCGACTCGATGGCCGAGCTCGTGCAGTTTGGGTTGCTGCAGTTCCTGTCGAACGGTCTGTTGCTCGTGCTCTCGCTCACGCTGCTCGTCGTGCTGTCGTGGAAGCTGACGCTGGTGTGCCTCATCTCGGTGCCGATCGTGGCGATCGCATCGGTGAAGTTCCAGCGCGACTCGAACGAGGCCTACCTGACGATCCGCGACCGCATCGGGCAGAACCTGTCGACGCTGCAGGAAGGCATCACCGGCGTGCGCGTCATCCAGGCGTTCGCCCGCGAGGAGTCGGTCGGGGAGCGCTTCACCGAGAGCAACCGGTCGCTCTACGACGCGCACATGGAGTCGGTGCGCATCTCCGTCTGGTACCTGCCCCTCGTCGAGTTCGCAGGCATCGCGACGACCGCCGCGGTCGTGGGCATCGGCGGGTACCTCGTCCACCAAGGAGAGGTGTCGCTCGGCACCGTCGTCGTGTTCGTGCTGCTCCTCACGAACCTCTTCGAGCCCGTGCAGCAGCTCAGTCAGCTGTTCAACACCGTGCAGGCCGCAGCCGCCGGTCTCAACAAGCTGTTCGGTCTGCTCGACACCAAGACCGACCTGCCCGAGCGTCGCGGCGCCGTCGACCTGCCGTCGCACGGCGAGGTCACGGTCGACGGGGTGTGGTTCTCCTACGGCGCTGATGCGGATCCCGACAATCCCGAGTGGGTGCTCCGTGACGTCGACCTGACGATCGCTCCCGGAGAGCGCCTCGCGCTCGTGGGGCCCACGGGCGCGGGCAAGTCGACGCTGGCGAAGCTCGTCGCTCGGTTCTACGACCCCAAGCAGGGCACGATCACGTTCGGCGGCGTGGATCTGCGCGACGCGACGGGTCGATCGCTGCGTGAGCGCATCGTCGTCGTCCCCCAAGAGGGGTTCCTGTTCAACGGCACCATCCGCGACAACGTGCGGATCGCGCGACCGGGAGCGACCGACGCCGAGGTCGACGAAGCCCTCGCGGTCGTTGGTGCGGACGAGCGGTTCCGGCGGTTGCCCGAGGGCTTCGCGACCGAGGTCCGGGAACGGGGAAGCCGGCTCTCGGCGGGGGAACGACAGCTCGTGTCGCTCGCGTGGGCAGCCCTCGCCGACCCAGCGGTCTTGGTGCTCGACGAGGCGACGTCGAGCCTCGACCCCGGCACCGAGGCGATGGTCGAACGGGCGATGGATCGCCTGATGACCGGACGCACCGTCATCGTCATCGCCCACCGGTTGTCCACGGCCGAGCGAGCCGATCGTGTCGGCGTCGTCGACCATCACGACCTGGTCGAGCTCGGATCCCACGACGAGCTGCTCGCCCAAGGCGGCCGGTATGCCGCCCTGTACGGCAGCTGGGCCGGATCGGCACCCCGGTAGCCTCGTCTCGTGCGGGTGTGGATCGACCAGGACCTCTGCACCGGCGACGGTCTGTGCATCGACCACTGCCCTGACGTCTTCGTGCAGCTGGAGGACGGCATCGCGTACGTCCGCCAGGCCGAGTGGGTCGGGAACGATCCCGGCGGAGGCGGCAGCCTCGCGGTCGTCGCGCCCCGCAACGAACGAGCCGTCGTGCACGCCGCCCTCGACTGTCCGGGCGAGTGCATCTTCATCGAGCTCGACTGACCCGACCGTTTGAGCACCAGAGCGACGTATTGTCGGGCTGGAGCTCAATCGGTCTGTGAGGCTCGGGTTCCGTGCGGGGGGCGCGGTTCGTCTTTCTGGTGATCTCGGCCGGCGGCGCGTTCCTCGCGACCGTCGTGTTCACGATCACGCCGCTGTACCGCATCGAGTCCGCGGGGCTGAATCCCCTCGAGCTCGTGCTCGTCGGCACGTTCATGGAGGCCGCGGTCTTCGTGTGCGAGATCCCGACCGGCATCGTCGCCGACGTCTACAGCCGGCGGCTCTCGGTGATCGTCGGCAACATCGGGATGGGGATCGCCTTCGTGTGCGAAGGGGCGTACCCGCACGTGGGCACGATCATGGCCGCGGCAGATCTTGTGGGGCGTCATGTACACCTTCACGAGCGGCGCGACAGAGGCGTGGCTCGCGGGGAGGTCGGCGAGGCCGCACTCACGGGCACCTTCCTGAGGGCGCAACAGCTCGGCCAGCTCGCCGCACTCGTCGCGATCGTGATGGCGATCGGGCTCGCGCACATCGACCTGTGGGTGCCGATCGTCGTCGGGGGAGTCCTGCAGATCGCGCTCGGCGTGTGGCTCATCCTCGTGATGCCCGAGACTGGCTTCACCCGCGTGCCTCCTGCTGAGCGCGAGACCTGGACGGCGATGCGCACCACGGCTCGCAGGGGCTTCGGCGCGATCAAGCGCAGTCGAGCACTGGTGCTGCTCGCGGTCGCCGCCGCGCTTGCCGGTGCCGCGAGCGAGCCGTTCGATCGACTGTGGGAGGCGAAGTACCTCAAGGAGGTGCACTTCCCCGCGATCGGAGGATGGTCGGACCTCACGTGGTTCGGGATCCTCAACATCGTGTCCCTCGTCGTGGGGATCGCGCTGATCCACGATCGCGCGGTCGGCGGGTCGAGGAGGTCACGAGCGAGCGCACGCTGACAAGGATCGTCGCGTCGCTGATGGCGGTGCAGGTGCTCGGCCTCGCGATCTTCGGGCTCGCCGGTGGCTTCCTCTTCGCGACGATCGGCTTCTTCCTCTACGAGCGCTCGCGGTCGCTGCAGCGCCCGTTCTACGGAGCGTGGATCATCCCGATGATCCAACCGGACGTGCGGGCGACGGCGCTGTCGGCGATGGGCCAGGCCGACGCGATCGGTCAGGTCGTCGGCGGCCCCGCGGTCGGCGCGGTCGGCACCGCGGTGTCCCTGCGCGCTGCGTTGTTGACCGGTGCCGCCCTGCAAGCTCCGGCGGTCGCGCTGGTCGTGGCTGCGGGCCGGGATGCACCCGACCGCAGCCTGCCGGGCGGCTCAGAGGCTGGCCCAGAACTCCTCGAGGAGCTGGGCACCGCGTGCGGGGTCTTGGAACATCCACCAGTGGCCGAGCCCGGGTAGCTCAGCGACTCGGGCGCCGGCCTTCTCGGCCGAGCGCCGAGCACCGTCGGCGTTCAAGAACGCATCGTCGCTCGGGACGATGACCATCCCCGGCTTCGGGATGTCGACGAAGTCGGGACCCCACGCGTCCTGCACCTTGGTCGCCGAGCGATAGAGGTCGAGGATGCACGCCGCCATCGACGCATTCAGCCCCTCGGCGACCGTGAGCGCGTCCTCCAGAGGCATGCCGCCAGCCGCGAGCGCCGCTGCGCGGTCGGCGACGGGCGCGGCGAGCATGCCCTCGAAGAACGCCTCGCCCTCACCGGGCGTCTGCCAGATCTTGGCGAAGTCGTGCCACTCGAAGTTGACGTCGGCGAGGCCGGCAGCATCGCTGACCCACGACCGCACGAGGTCGGGACGAATGCTCACCACTCTCACTGTGAACCCGCCTCCCCAGTCGTGACCCACGAGGTCGACGGGCTCGCCGATGGCTTCGAGCTCGTCGATGAGCCACGCGGCGTAGTCGTCCATCGTGGCCGCGAAGCCAGCCGGCCGATCGGTGACGAAGCCAGGTAGCGCGGGCGTCACGATGTCGGTGCGCTTCAAATGGGCCAGCAAGGGCTTCCACAGCGCGGGGTTCTCGGGCACTCCGTGGACGAGGACGGCGGTCATTGCCGCACGCTATCCACCCGAGATCAGGTGCGCTCCCACGCGGGCGGCCTCTTCGTCATGTCGATAGCCGGAGAGGATGAACGTGTCGATGCCGGCGTCGACGAATCGATCGAGCTCTTTGCGGATGGACTCGCCGCTGCCGACAAGGGCCACCGACGCGCCCATGCGAGCGCGAGCGAATCCGTTCCACAGCACGTCGGAGAGCCACTCGCCCTGCTCGTCCGAACCAGCGCCCCGCAACGCGTTCTGACGAGCCTGGCCCACGGAGTCGGTGCGGTCGGCGTGCGAGCGCATCTTCTCCCTGAACGAGTCCGCAATGTTCCCGACGATCTCCTCGGCCGCAGCGCGGGCCCCGGTGTCGGTCTCGCGGCACACGATCTGGAAGCGGGTGCCGACGTCGATCGTGCGGCCGAGATCGGCGGCCATCTGCTTGGCCCGCGCCGCCCGATCGGCCATGAGCTCCACGGGCTCGCCCCACATGAGGTACACGTCGGCGTAGCGCGCCGCAGTCTCCATCGCGGCGTCGGACGCGCCGCCGAGGTAGATCGGCGGATGCGGGCGTTGCGCCGAACGCTGTGCCACGCCTCCGTTCGTCACACGGAAGAACTCGCCGCTGTGCTCCCAATCCCGCTCGTGCCATGAGCGCATCACGACGTCGAGGAACTCGGAGGTGCGGCGGTACCGGCTGTCGTGATCGACGGCCTGCCATTCGCCGTGTTCGTCGCGCAGGAAGTCGCCGTCCTTCGCGAGCTCGTGCAGGTGACCGCCCGTGACGACGTTGAGGAGGATGCGACCGCCGGTGAGCCAGTCGAGGCTGGCGGCCATGCGAGCGGAGACAGGCGGAGTGACGAAGCCGGGTCGGAACGCGACGAGGAACTTGATGCGCTCGGTGTGCTGGGCGAGCGTCGCCGCGACCATCCACCCGTCGAGGCACATCTCGCCGGTCGGCACGAGCATCGCTTCGAAGCCTGCGGCCTCCGCCTGCCGAGCGACTTCGATCAGGTGGTCGAGCGTGGGCTTCACCCGTGTGCTCGCGTCGCCGAGCCGAGCCTCGTCGCCCATCGACGGGACGAACCACATGAGGTGCACGGCCGGCGAGGCTATCGGTGCCGCCCAAGGGAGCGGCACCTGCGGCCAGTAGCCTCGGAACGTGCCCGCGTCCGCTCCGCGCGTGCGGTTCGCTCCCTCCCCGACGGGTTACTTCCACGTGGGTGGCGCGAAGACCGCCCTCTACAACTGGATCTACGCGCGCCAGCACGGGGGCACGTTCGTTCTGCGCATCGAGGACACAGACGCCGAGCGCAACCGCGACGAGTGGATCGACGGCATCCAGAGCGCGCTGCGCTGGATCGGCGTCGAGTGGGACGAAGGGCCGTACTTCCAGAGCCAGCGGACCGCGTTGCACGTCGATGCAGCAGCGCAGCTCCATGCATCGGGCCACGCCTACTTCTGCGACTGCACTCGCGAGGCGATCGACGCCCGGACGAAGGGCAACGAGCGCCCGGGTTACGACAGCTTCTGCCGCGACCGGGGGCTCGAGCCGGGTGAGGGCCGCGCGCTGCGATTCCGCACGCCCCGCGAGGGATCGACGACGGTGATCGACCTCATCCGCGGCGAGCCCGTGTTCGAGAACGCGCTGATCGAGGACTTCGTGTTGGTGCGCTCGACCGGCAAGGCGATGTTCCTGCTCGCGAACGTCGTCGACGACATCGACATGCGCATCTCGCACGTCATTCGGGCGGAGGAGCATCTGCCCAACACGCCCAAGGCGATCATGCTGTGGCAGGCGCTCGATGGCGGTGAGCTGCCCGTGTTCGCGCACGTGCCGCTGCTCGTGAACGAGAAGCGCCAGAAGCTGTCGAAGCGCCGCGATCCCGTCGCTCTCGAGCTGTACCGCGACGAGGGCTACCTGCCCGAGGCGATGCAGAACTTCCTGATGCTGCTCGGGTGGGCGCCGTCGGACGACCGCGAGATCATGCCCTTCGACGAGCTCGCAGCGCTCTGGCGGCTCGAGGACGTGCACTCGTCGCCCGCGTACTTCGACGTCAAGAAGCTCGAGGCGTTCAACGGCGAGTACATCCGGGCGATGTCTACCGACGAGTTCGTGGAGCGCGCGCAGCCGTGGCTCGTCGCGCCGCATGCGCCTTGGCATCCCGAGCACTTCGATCGCGCCGCGTTCGCCGCGATGGCGCCGCTCGTGCAGACGCGGGTCACGCGGATGATCGAGGTGCCGGCGATGGTCGATTTCTTGTTCCTCGAGGAACCGAAGATCGACCCCGCGTCGTGGGACAAGGCGATGAAGGGCGACGCTGCGGGTGGGATCCTGGCCGAGACGATCGACGCCTACGCCGACGTTCCGTGGGATGCGGAGTCGCTCAAGGCCGCGCTCGAGATGATCGGTGAGGGCCACAGCCTGAAGCTCGGGAAGGCACAAGCGCCGGTGCGCGTCGCGGTGACCGGTCGTGCGGTCGGCCCTCCGTTGTTCGAGTCGCTCGTGGTGCTCGGCCGTGAGCGCACACTGGACCGTCTGCGTGCTGCCCGCGCCCGCATCTGAGATCACGGCGCCGACGCCCGTCGTCGCTGACGCGCCGGCGCGGTCGGGCCGGCGCTGGGTGCGCGGCATCGCGATCGCAGTTGGCACGATCTTCGGGTTCCTCGTCCTCTACGTCGGCGTGACTTTCGTGCAGGTGTGGATGGCCTCTCGCCACGACGGCGCGAAGCCGGCCGACGCGATCGTCGTCTTGGGTGCCGCGCAGTACAACGGTCGGCCGTCGCCGGTGCTCATCGCAAGGCTCGACCACGCGCTCGAGCTCTGGAACCAAGGGCTCGCTCCGCTCATCGTGGTCACCGGCGGGAAGCAGCCAGGGGATCAGTTCACCGAGGCGACCGCGAGCGCGAACTACCTCATCGCCCACGGAGTGCCCGACGCGCAGATCCTGCGTGAGGTGCAGGGCCGCAGCTCCTGGGAGTCGCTCGCCGCTGCGTCGCGGATCTTGCGCGGCCGGGGGCTGTCCGAGGTCATTCTCGTGTCCGATCCCTACCACGCGCTGCGCATCGGCGGCATCGCCGACGAGCTCGGTCTCACCGCGCACGTGTCACCGACTCGCACGAGCCCGATGTCGAGCAGCACCGAGCTGAAGCACATGGTCAAGGAGACCGGTGCCGTCGCGCTCGGCCGCATCATCGGCTACCGCCGCCTCCTGCGCATCGAACGCTGACGGCTCGGCCGGCGCCAGTTTTCTTGGTGCATCTCGCGCCTCTAGGCGTCGAAACACCAAGAGATTGAGCGAGTACGATGCCCGAGCCCTTCGGGGGTGGTGTAATCGGCAACACAGCAGGTTCTGGCCCTGTCGTTGGGGGTTCGAGTCCTCCCCCCCGAGCCATCGCAGACCCGTCAAGGCCCAGGTCGTCGACCTGGGCCTTTGTCAATGTCTCGAACGGGCTTGCACCTGCCGCCGGGGCGTGAGAACCTACAACTGAATGGTTGTAGATCTTCTCTCCGACGCCCGAGCTGATCGCGTGTTCCACGCTCTTTCCGACGCGACGCGACGGGACATCGTGCTGCAGTCGCTCGAGGGTGAGCACAGCGTGTCGGCGCTGGCCCGTCGGTATCCCGTCAGCTTTGCGGCGGTGCAGAAGCACGTCGCCGTGCTCGAGAGCGCAGGCCTCGTGACCAAGAAGAAGAGCGGCCGCGAACAGCTCGTGCGCAGCAACGTCGAGACCATCCGCAAGGCCTCGGGGCTTCTCGAAGCGCTCGAGGCGGTGTGGCGAGACCGCATCGGCCGGATCGACGAGATCCTGGCCGACGAACAAGGAGGAGCTTCGCGATGACCGTGAAGGATGTCACCAAGGACCCGATCGCGTGCACCATGACGATCACCGCCGAGCTCGACGCCACCGTCGAGCGCTCGTGGCAGCTGTGGGCCGACCCGCGGCAGCTCGAACGGTGGTGGGGTCCGCCGACCTACCCGGCGACGGTCGTCGACCACGACCTCGTGCCGGGGGGGAAGGTCACGTACTTCATGACCGGCCCCGACGGCGATGAGTTCCACGGCTACTGGCACGTCTTCGCCACCGACCCGCCTCGTCGGCTCGAGGTCAAGGACGGATTCGCCGACGGCGAAGGCGGGGCGAACGATGCACTCCCGATCACGAGCATGGTGATGACACTGACCGAAGGCGGCGCCGGCACCGTGATGACGATCGTCTCGACGTTCCCGTCGGTCGAAGCTATGGAGCAGCTCGTCACGATGGGCATGGAAGAAGGCATGGTGTTGGCGATGGGCCAGATCGACGCCATCCTCGCCGGAGACTGATCCGTCAAGATCCGTGCCCGACGCGATCGATCAAGGAGCCGCCCTCGCTCCCCTCGGCTCTGACTGCGGCGCAAACCCGGCGGGCTCCGGGCCGAGCCTTCCCTGTAAGATTCGGCCTCCACTTTGCACGGCCCCATCGTCTAGTGGCCTAGGACACCACCCTCTCAAGGTGGCGGCACGGGTTCGAATCCCGTTGGGGCTGCCAAGTCGTGTTCTCCGATAGGACCGATCTCACGTTGTCGGCTCGTCGAGCGTCTTCCTGATGTGGCACTCCTGGCAACGAGGTTGACGGGCAAGCAGCCCTTCGAGGCCATCGTGGCCCGGCACGGCAGGACGGTCTTGCGCGTGTGTCGAGCAGTCGTCGGCCCGCACGATGCCGACGACGCGTGGTCCGAGACGTTCCTCTCGGCGCTGCGGGCGTACCCGCAGCTACCGGCCGACGCCAACGTCGAGGCATGGCTGGTGACGATCGCTCACCGAAAGGCCATCGATGTGGCGAGGGCGACGACGCGTCGCGCGATCCCGGTCGCCGACGTGCCCAATTTCGCGGTCGCGACACGCGGCGAGGTCGATGTCGATCTCGTCGATGCGGTCGCCGTGCTCCCCGACAAGCAGCGGCAGGCGGTCGCGTACCACTACCTCGCCGGCCTGCCCTACGCGGAGATCGCTTCGATCCTCGGCGGCAGCGCGGATGCCGCGCGTCGAGCCGCGGCCGACGGCATGGCGACGCTGCGACGCACCTATCCGAAGATCACAGAGGAAAGAGAAGAGGACCGATGAGCACCGCTGATGATGACGCGCTTCGCACCCTTCACGCACGGCTGGCCGCGGCGGCCGAGGCCGAGGGCATCCTCGACGTCGCGTACCGCACGATCGACAGCCCGGTCGGCCCGCTGCTGCTCGCCGCGACCGAGGAGGGACTCGTGCGCGTCGCCTATGCCAAGGAGGATCACGACGCCGTGTTGGCGGGGCTCGCTGATCGCATCAGCCCGCGTGTCCTCGAGACGCCCTCTCGGCTCGACGGGGTTGCCCGCGAGCTCGACGAGTACTTCGCCGGTCGGCGCCGGGCGTTCGACGTGTCGATCGACTGGCGGCTCACCGCAGGCTTTCGCAACGTCGTGCTCCATCACCTCCCCGAGATCGCGTACGGGCACACGGCGAGCTACGCCGAGGTGGCGACGCTCGCGGGCAACCCGAAGGCGGTGCGCGCGGTGGGCAGCGCGTGTGCCACGAACCCGCTTCCGATCGTGGTGCCCTGCCATCGAGTCGTGCGCTCCGACGGCACGATGGGGGGCTACCTCGGTGGCGTCGAGGCAAAGCGCACCCTGCTCTCTCTCGAGGTCGCGGCATGAGGAGCGTCGACGACCTCGACTGGGTCGCGGTCGCGCGTGACCTCGACGACGTCGGGGTCGCTTCCATCGGGCCGGTGCTGACCACTGCGGAGTGCAGCGCCCTCGTCGATCTCTACGACGAGGACGCGCTGTTCCGGTCCACGATCGACATGGTTCGACACCGGTTCGGCTCAGGCCAGTACCGCTACTTCGCCTACCCGCTCCTGGATGTCGTCGGCGCGCTGCGAGCCGCCTTCTGGCCGCATCTCTTGCCGATCGCCCGAGACTGGGCGAGTCGCCGCAACCAGCCGTCGCGGTGGGTCGACGACTTCGACGACTGGCTCAACCTCTGCCACGACGCCGGTCAGAAGCGCCCCACTCCGCTGATGCTGCGATACGGCGCCGGAGACTGGAACGCGTTGCACCGCGATCTCTACGGCGAGCTCTTCTTTCCCTTGCAGGTGGTGATCGGGCTCGATGAGCCCGACGTCGACTACACCGGCGGCGAGCTGGTCGTCGTCGAGCAGCGCCCCCGAGCGCAGTCGCGGGCGACGACGTCCGTGATCCGCAAAGGATGCGGGCTCGTGGTTACGACCCGGGACCGACCGATCGCGACGAACCGCGGGTGGGCCAGCGCGCCCATGCGGCATGGAGTGAGCGCCGTGCGCTCCGGCCATCGGCACACGCTCGGCCTCATGTTCCACGACGCCGAATGAGCGAGGGCTGCACGACCTTCGTCCAACAACCCGGTGCGACGGCCCGGCGCGACCGGCGGGATGTCGAAATGCCGAGTTCGATCCTCGCGCCGTCCTTGCATTGCGCCTCGACGTAGCTCAGCGTCACGTCGGGCCGCACCAGCGGGTCGATGTCGATTCGACATTCTCGGATCGGATCACCGTGCCTGGCGCGCCCGCGGGAAGCGGATGGGGCGGGCTGTCGAACGCGGACGACGAGCACAAGGGGCCAGCGACGGTGGCGGGTCATCGCGTCAGACTCTCGGCCCACTCCTGGGCCCAGCGATCGAGCGGATACAACGCCTTGCCGAGCTTGGCTCCCATCTTGCTGAGCACGTATCGCTCGTCCTCTCGCTGCTCCACGAGCTGCGCGGCGACCAGCTCCTCCAAGCGTTGGTAGAGCACGCTCGACGACATGCCGTCGCACCGGCGCGCGAGTTCTCGTGCCCCCACTGGCCCCGACTGCAGCTCCCAAAGGATGCGCAGCGCCCATCGACGCCCGACGAGGTCGAGCGCCGCCATGATCGGCCGTCCGGTCGAGGAACCTCGAACCGGGCGACCGGGGAGCGGTGAGTCGGGCACGAAGTCTCCTTGACGTTTCGGTTCCCGAAACATACATTGCGGCAGGCGGCCGTTTCTAGTTCAGAAACACCCGGGAAGGAAGCACCCCCATGTCACCCATCGCACCCCTCGAGGCCCCATTCGAGCCGGAGGTCGCCGCTCAGCTCGAGCAGATGATGCCGTCCGGAGTGCCGCCGATCGGTCTGTTCCGCACCTTTGCCAAGAACCTGCCGATGACCGCCGCGATGCGGCCGTGGGGCTCGTACGAGCTCGGTCGCTCACTCAGCCTCTCGCTGCGCGAGCGCGAGATCGTCATCGATCGCACGTGCGCTCGGTGCGGCTGCGAGTACGAGTGGGGAGTGCATGTTGCGTTGTTCGGGGCCAAGGCCGAGCTCACCTCGCCGCAGATCACGTCGCTCGCGGTCGGCTCGGCGACCGACGCGTGCTGGTCGTCTGAGCGCGAACGCCTCCTCATCGAGTCGGTCGACGCGCTGCACGACGTCTCGGACATCTCGGACCCGCTCGCCGACCGCCTCGCTGCAGAGCTCAGCGAGGCCGAACGTTTGGACCTCTTCCTCTTGATCGGGTGGTATCACGCGATCAGCTTCGTCGCTCGGTCGGCACGGGTCCCGCTCGAGCGCGGTGCGCCCCGGTTGCCTCGTCAACCGGCGTCATATCATCGGCTCGCCGAAATCGAGGAGGCGTCATGATCGGTGTCATCGTCACGTTCAGGTTCGACGACAGCTTCGACGGAGAGAAGGTGGCCAAGATCGCCGCCGAGGCGGCACCCCGCTTCGAGGGGATGCCGGGCTTGCGCAGCAAGGCGTTCACCTTCGACGAGGCCAACGGCCGGGCGATCAACTTCTACGTCTGGGAGTCCGACGACGCGGCTCGTGCGTTCTTCAACGACGAGCTCCTCGACCGCGTCACCGGGCTGTACGGCATGAAGCCGACCATCGACTTCGTCGAGGTCGCGGCGCTCGTCGACAACGCGCATTGACGACCTGGCCTGCACGGCTCGTCTAGCGGCGGAGGTTCTCGACCACGACGGCGATGCCTTGACCCACGCCGATGCACATCGACGCGAGGCCATACCGGCCGCCCGTCGCGGCCAGGTGATGTACGAGCGTGGTGAGGATCCGCGCTCCGGACGCCCCGAGCGGATGGCCGATGGCGATCGCGCCGCCGAGCGGGTTCACCCGAGATGGATCGAGGTCGGGCCAGCTCCGCAGGCACGCGAGGCTCTGCGCCGCGAATGCCTCGTTCAGCTCGACGCTGTCGATGTCATCCCACTTCAGGTCGGCGCGCTGCAGGGCCGTGAGCGCAGCGGTCACCGGCCCGATGCCGTAGCGCTGGGGCTCGACTCCGCTCGTGGCGCGGCTGATGATGCGAGCCATCGGCTCGATGCCGGCCCGCTCGGCGCCCGCTGGCGATGCCAGCAACAGCGCGGCGGATCCGTCGTTCATCGGCGACGAGTTGCCCGCCGTGACGCTGCCCCCTTCGCGAAAGGCCGGCTTGAGCGTCGCGAGGCGGTCGAGCGTGGTGTCCTCGCGGATGCACTCGTCGCGTGCGAGCTCGACAGCGGGTACAGCGATGGCCTCGGCTTCGAACGCTCCCGATGCCCATGCCTTCGCAGCGCGTTCGTGCGACGCCAGCGCGAACGCGTCTTGCTCTGCTCGTGAGATGGTGAACTCGTCGGCCAGGATCTCCGCGCCCTCCCCGAGTGCGACGGTCCACTCCGCCGGCATCTTGGGATTCACCATCCGCCATCCGAGGGCGGAGTTCCAGACTTGCTCGTGGGTCGTCGGGAACGCGCGCGACGGCTTGGGCAGCACCCATGGAGCGCGGGTCATCGACTCCACCCCTCCGGCGATGACGAGATCAGCCTCGCCGACCGCGACGAGGCGGCTCGCATCGCTCACTGCCTCGAGCCCGGAGCCGCACAAACGGTTGACCGTGGCACCGGGGATCGACACCGGGAGGCCAGCCAGGAGGACAGCCATGCGAGCGACGTTGCGGTTGTCCTCGCCGGCCCCGTTCGCGTCGCCGAGGTAGACCTCCTCGACCGCCGCCGGGTCGAGCGTCGGGTGACGATCGAGCAGTCCCCTCAGCGCCGTCGCCGCGAGATCGTCGGGTCGCACGCCGGACAGGGCTCCGCCGACCTTCCCGATCGGGGTGCGCACCGCGTCGAGGATGAGCGCGTCGGTCATCAGACCCTTCTTCCGGGGCGAATGCCCTCGTAGGCGTGCTGGAGCAGGACGGTGAGGTCGTCGACCGTCACTGGTACGGGGTTGGTGGTGATTTCCGCGGCAGCCGCGACCGCAGCCCCGTGCAGGTCCGCTTCTTGAAGTCCGAGCTCCGCGAGCCGCGTCGGCACGTGGCTTTCGACTGCCAGGTCGTACAGCGCGCCCGCGGCATCGCCGGGTGCTGCCCCGAGCGCCTCCTCGAGGCGAGCCATCTCGTCGGGCAGCGCGGGAGCGTTGTACGCGACCGCGTGCGGGAGGATGATCGAGTGCGTGTCGGCGTGCACGAGGTTGAACATGCCGCCGAGCACGTGGCAGAGCTTGTGATGCAAGCCCGTCGACGTCGTGCCGAGCGCGATGCCGGCCAGGTACGCGCCGTAGAGCACGTCGCCTCGCGCGTCGAGGTCATGGGGCGCCTCCATCACACGAGGGAGTGATCGCTTGATCGCCCGCACCCCTTCGAGTGCCATCGCACTGGTGACCGGGTTGCATCCGGTCGCGTAGAGCGCCTCGACGCAGTGCGCGAGCGCGTTGCACGCGCTCGGGCCCGTGACCTGCGGCGGCAGTCCGATGGTCAGTGTCGGGTCGTAGACCACCACCTTCGGCAGCACCTTCAGGTCGCGCCCGGTCTGCTTGTGCCGCGCGTCGGTGAGCCCGTAGATCGGGGTCTGCTCGCTGCCCGCGTACGTGGTGGGCACTGCCAGGATCGGCAGGTCGTGCGTGAGCGCGATCGCCTTCGCGAGCCCCGTCGACGAGCCGCCGCCGAGGCACACGACCGTGTCGGCATCCGCGTCAGTGACCGCCGCGCGTGCCCGCTCCGCCAGCTCGAACGGCACATGCTGGGCGACCTCGTGCCATTGACTCACGACCAGCGGGCCGAGGTCCTCGGCGAGCGTGTCACCGAACTCCTTCGCCTGCGCATCGACGATCAAGAAGACGCGGTCTGCACCGAGCCGGCCGAGCTCTTCGCTCACACGCGCGAGCGCACCCACCGCGAACACCGTGCGTCCGGGCAACGAGTCGTAGATGAAGGGCTTCACGCCGCTCTCAACGTCGCGAGTGCAGAGAGCTCGATCTCGGTCGGCGGCTCGGTCACGACCAGATCTTCGGCGATGCGGAGCGGCCAGCCGGTCGCGGCGATCGCCTGCTCGACGGTGACTCCGGGATGCAGGGCGGTCTGCACGAGCTCGCTCGTCTCGGGGTCGGGCCGTAGGACGCCGAGGTCGGTGATGACGATCTGCGGGCCGCTGCCGCGGAGGCCGAGTCGCTCGCGTTCGCCCTTGCCGTCGCCGAAGCCGACCGATGTGCGGAAGTCGCAGCGCTCGACGAACGTGCGCGGGCCCTGCCGCACGATCACGATCACCTCGCCCGCCGACGCGGCGATCTCAGGTGCGCCGCCAGCGCCGGGCAACCGCGTCGTCGGATGCTCGTAGTCGCCGATCACGGTCGAGTTGATGTTGCCGAACCGATCGAGCTGCGCGGCGCCGAGGAAGCCGATGTCGACGCGTCCCGCTTGCAGCCAGTAGGCGAAGATCTCGGGCACCGAGACGACCGAGTCAGCGGTGTCGGCGAGGTCGCCGTCGCCGATCGACAGCGGGAGCCTCGTGGGTTTGGACCCGATGCAGCCCGACTCGTAGATCAACGTGCACTTCGCCGCGTGCGTGCGGCGGGCGAGGTTTGCGGCGGTCGAGGGCAGCCCGATGCCGACGAAGCACACGCTGTCGTCGCAAAGCTGGCGGGCCGCGTTCACGATCATGAGATCGTCGGCGCTCCAGGCGTCAGACACGAGTCGCCTCCTGATGGATTCCGACGCTACGGCAGTACTCCTCGAAGTTGGCAGTGCCCTTCACGTGCGTGTCGATCCACGCCGTGAACGACTCGCGGTCCGCGCGACACCTCGTCCCATGCCTTGTAGAACGCGTTGTCGCGCTGTGAGTAGCCCATCGCGAAGCTGGGATGCGCGCCGCCTGGCACGTGACACACCGAGGAGACGACCCAAGACGGAAGCACCACGGCGTTCGGTCGCGGCTCGAGCTCGTCGACGATCTCCTCGACGGTCACGATCGACCGGCGCGCCGCGAGCACTGCCTCCTTCTGCACGCCGACGAGTCCCCACAGCTGCACGTTGCCGTCGCGATCCGCCTGCTGCGCGTGGATGACTGCGACGTCGAGCTCGAGCGCGAGCACCGCGGTGAGCGTCTCGCCAGTGAAGGGGCACACGATCGGCGCGATGGATGGTGTGTGCGGCATGAGGTCGGTGCCGACGTACCCGCGCAGCACGCCGAAGGGGAGGCCGGAGGCTCCGGCAACGTAGCGCGCGGCCATGCCGGCGTGGCTGTGCTCTTCGATCTCGAGCGGACCGGGCCACGCGTGCTCGACCGCGTCACGGAAGCGGTGCAACGAGCCGACGCCCGGGTTTCCACCCCACGAGAAGACCATCTTCCTCGCGCACCCGCTGCCGATCAGCTGGTCGTAGACGATGTCGGGCGTCATGCGCACGAGGGTGAGGTCGCGGCGACCCTGTCGGATCACCTCGTGCCCGGCCGCGTGTGGGATCAGGTGGGTGAATCCCTCGAAGGCGACGGTGTCCCCGTCGTGGATGTGCGCTTCGACGGCCTCCTGAAGCGAGTCGATGGACGCTCTGCCCACCTCAGAAGTCGATCGGGTACTGCGGAGCCCGACCGGTGGCGATCAGCTCGGGCAGGTCGCTCGAGTTGTTCTCCCAGACGAGCAGCATCGAACGCTTGGGGGAGTAGCCCTGGTGGCGGATGTCGGCGGGCATCGCCGCGACGTCGCCGGCCCGCATCACGACCTTCGAACGCACCGCGCCCGTGTCGCGGTCCTGCACGTCCCAGATGATCTCGTCCGAGAGCTGCACGAACCACTCGACCCTGTCGTTGCCGTGGATCACCGGGAGGATGTACTCCTCGGTCGTCGGGCAGTAGAGGCTGTCCTTGCAGACGCTCACCACCGAGGGGTTCCACGTGACCTGTGAGCGCGACAGGTACGCGAACAGGTTGAACGCCGCCACCTCGCTCTCGAAGCCAGGCTCGGCCTCGACCTTCGGTTCGTCTTGGGCGACGTCGGCGAACATGCGGTTGATCGGATGGCCGCTTGCATCAGACCGGATCTCCTCGTCGCCCGGCACGCCGACCATGCGGGCCGCGGCGATGCGACGACGGGTCACCGCATCGGTGTTGAACCCGTCCTTCACGCCGAACGGCTTGTCGGTCTCGGCCGGGCTGGCGAACGGATCGAAGCCCTTGTTCGTCCAGTCGTCGAGGATCGCCTTGAAGGCGTCGCGCAGGACGGGGGAGTCGAAGTTCTCGACGTGGTCGAGCTCGGCCTTGCGGTACGCGTCGTTGTAGCGCCCGGCGAAGAGGTCGACGTTGCCGTAGTGGTTCACCGTGCCGATCACGGTGTCGAAGTTCACCGTGCCGTAGAAGAAGTCCCACGCGACGTCGCGTTGCATCGCTCGTAGGAAGATGTCGACGCTCATCACGTGGCGACCGGTCGGCCAGGCGATGTGCGCGAAGAACTCGTCGCGCGAGAACGTGAACCCGCCGATCGAGAACGTCTTGTAGCCCTGGTCGTTCGGCGCACCGGTCTCGAACGAGCTCTTGTCGGTCATCGTCATGCTTCGTCTCCCGTTTCCACTCGAGCAGGTGCTACGACAGGCAGATCTCGCCCCACCGTTCGACGGTGTCGGGGCCGAGGATCGTCTGCAACAAGATCACGCCGGGGCGGTCACTGGTGAATCGGTATGCGCTGTGCTTCGGGAGCAGCGCCATGTGCCCCCGGCCAGCGGTGACGCGTCCCATCTTCTTCCCGGCGGGCTCGCCGGGGATGGCGACGGAACCGTTCTCGCCGTCGGGCCGGATCGGCGTGTCGAGCTTGACCAGGTCGACGACCACGGTGCCATCCATGACGAGCGCGAACTCGTCGTGTGACGCAGTGCGCCACTCGGAGACACCTTCGGCGCGCAGCACCTCCAGCACGTACTGCATGTTCTTGCCGACCGCGACCTTCTCGTAGGGCTTGGACGCGCTCGCGACCTCGAACATGTTCGAGAACGCGTAGTGCTTCGCGTCGTCATCGATCAGCTCGACGAACCCTTTGCGGTAGCTCTCGAGCGAGCCGAACTCAGTCGTGTAGGACACATGCCCCCCGTTCTCCGCCGACACCGTGGTTGTTCCGAGTCGTGCGGATGGCGTACCGTTGTGCGATGGTTGAACACTCTACGCGGGGCTTGAAATTGGTGTCAACGGAGACCGCCCCGACAGAGGCGGTGGCCGTGGAACGCGATCACGACTTCGTGCAGTCGCTCGAGCGCGGTCTCTCCGTGCTGCGTTGCTTCTCCGCCGACCATCCCGCGCTCACGCTGTCCGATGTCGCTCGTCTCACCGGTCTCACACGGGCGACCGCGCGGCGCCTCCTCCTCACCTTCGAGCGCCTCGGGTACATGCGCAACGACGGCCGCCTCTTCGAGCTCACGCCGCTCGTGCTCGACCTGGGGTACGCGTACATCTCGTCGTGCAAGCTGCCCGACCTCGTGCAACCCGACATGGAGGCGCTGTCCGAGCGCTGCAACGAGTCGGTCTCGGCCTCGGTGCTCGACGGTGACGAGATCGTCTACATCGCCCGAGTGCCGACGAAGCGCATCATGACGATCGCCTTGTCGCTCGGGTCGCGACTCCCGGCCGCGATCACGTCGATGGGCCGGGTGCTCCTCGCGGACCTGCCCGACGATGAGCTGGGCACGCGCCTCGAAGCGTTGACGGTGCCGAGGCGCACCGACCACACCGAGGTCGACCCTGTTCGCCTCGGGTCGGTCATCCGGCAGGTGCGGTCACAGGGCTGGGCGTTGGTCGACCAGGAGCTCGAGGACGGCGTGCGCTCGGTTGCGGCACCGTTCCGCGACCGCTCGGGTCGGGTCATCGCGGCGATCAACGTGTCGACGCATGCCGGACGGGTGACCCTCGAAGAGCTGCGGGGCCCGATCCTCTCGGCGCTCCTCGAGGCCGTCGACGCGATCAACGTGAGGTTGAGCAAGCGGTGACCTCGGCGGGCGATGCCATCCTCGCGATGCTGCTTCGCCTGTTCGCCGCACTCAGAGACGGCGGCGTCGATGTGTCGCTGGGTGAGGTGCTCGACGCAGCTGCGGCGATGCGTCACGTCGACTTGGTCGACCGCGACGCCCTGCGCACCGCGATGCAAGCAACTCTCGTCAAACGGCCGGAGGACCTCGCGGTCTTCGCGTCCCTCTTCGACGAGTGCTTCCCGCGCCGTCGAGCGAGTGCCCTGCAGCTCGCTGGGGTCGACCCGGTCAACGCCCTCGATGCGGACATCGCTCTCGAGCCCCCGGGCGGGTCGGCACCGGGACTCGGCGTCGCTGACGGCGACACTGACGCCGGCTTGGCGAGCGCGTTGCTCGATGCCCTCCGCGACGCCGATGTCGACGCGCTTCGCCTCCTTGCTGTCGATGCCGTCGATCGCTTCGCGGGCATGGACACCACCAAGGGCGGCGAGCGCTACTTCATCCACCGGGTGATGCGTGCCCTCGATCTGGCGAACCTGCTCGTCGCCGCGATGGCAGACGCGAGGGCGTCGGCGATCGATGCCGATCCGGGCGAGCTACGTCGCATGCAGGACGATCTGTCTCGCCGGCTCGAGCAATACCGCAGGATGCTCGCCGAGGAGATCCGTGCTCGCTTGCGCGAGGGCCCGAGAGGTGCGGCCGGCGCCGGCCTCATCGCGCCGCGACGGCTCGAAGACGTCGACGTGCTCGCAGCGTCGACCGTCGAGCTGCGCCAGATGCGTCAGGCCGTGCGACCACTCGCCCGCAAGCTCGCGAGCCGGGTGAGCCAGCAGCGCCGTCGCCACCAACGGGGCCGGCTCGACATGCGCCGCACGATCCGCCGTTCGCTCGCGTCGGGCGGCGTGCCGATGGACGTGGCGTTCCGGCGACGCAGGCCGGGAAAGCCCGACGTCGTGGTGCTGTGCGACATCTCGGGCTCGGTGGCGGAGTTCGCGCACTTCACGTTGCTCCTGCTGCATGCATTGCAGGACGAGCTCTCGGGACTGCGCAGCTTCGTGTTCGTCGATGGCGTTGCTGAGGTGACTCGTGTGCTCGAAGCGGCCGAGGTGCATCTCGACCCTCGCTTGCTCGTCACCCTGCCAGGCGTGATCGCCGCGGACGGGCACAGCGACTACGAGAGCGCGTTCCGTCTCTTCCTCGACGGGCAGGGCCACGCGCTGCGTCCGGGGACGACGGTGATCATCGCCGGCGATGGCCGCACGAACTACCGGTCCGCGGGCCTCGGCCCGTTCCGTGAGATCTGCCAGCGAGTGCGACGCGTGTACTGGTTCAACCCGGAGCCGACCGACGAATGGGGCACCGACGATTCGGCGGTGCCGCTCTACCGACCCAGCTGCACCGCGGTGTTCGAGGTGCGCAGCCTCGCCCAGCTGGGCAACGCCATCGCCGCCATCCTCTGACCCCGGCTCGAAATTCTTGGTGTTTCTCACTCCCGGCAGGTGAGAAGCACCAAGAAAACCGGCTCAGTCGTAAGACAACGCGGTCACCTCGGGCGGGAGGCGGAACTCGGCCGGGATGAGCAGCCGTGAGACCAGTGCCAACAGGTGCGGCATGTACGCGTCGTGCCAGGCGTCGATGCGGGCGCGCACCTCCTCGTAGGGCCGGCGCTCGTAGCCGAGCTCGCCCACACGCTCATAGATGGCCCGGAGACGCTCCTCGGGCATCACCACCTCGGCAGACGGCGTGAGGATGCGTTCCACGGAGATCGCGTCCTCGAGCCGGGCGGCCGTCTCCGCGGTGCGGCGGCAGAGCCTGAGCACGCGCGAATCGGGAGGTCTATCGATGATCGAGACGCAGAGCGCCGCGGTCTCGGTGACGATGACGCTCGCCGCGATCCACGACTGGCCGGACTGCTTCGACCGGAAGAGCATCAGCATCGGGTAGCTCGAGTGGCTCTCGAGCACGCTGGCCGTCCACATCTCCCAGCGGTCGAACATCTGGTACAGCTCGGACGGGTCACCATCTCGCGCGTACGCCTCGAGCAACCCGAGCGGTGTGACACGCACGCCGGAGAGGTCGTCGAGCGTCGAGACGAGCTCCTCGCGCGTGCTGTACGCCGCGAACAACGTCGGCATGAACCCGATGAGCAGGGCCATGGTCGTGACGCCGAAGAACGCCTCGACCAGCACCAGCACACGCGGCGCGCTGGCGACGGGGATCACGTCGCCGAAGCCGACGGTGAAGAACCCGATTCCCGCGTAGTAGATCGACTCGAGCAGGGAGTCGATCGTGTGGATGCCGCTGCGGTATCCCCACCACACGAGTCCCCAGCCGATGACCTGCATGGTCACCCAGAAGACGAGCAGGGTGAGAAGGGAGAGGGGGCCGTAGATCGCCAGGAACCCTTCACGGCGGTCCTCGTCGCCGATCTTGCGACCGAACGCTCGCCACATCGGCCACGAGTAGCGGTACAGCACGGCGGTCGGCCACCATCGGCGGGTCTGGATGCGGGTCGCCACGAGCGTGCCGACCGTGTCGACGACCGCGACGGCGATCAGGATCGTTCCCGCGATCACACAGATGACCCGCACCGCTCGCCGAAGGTACCGGCCACGACTCGGGTCCTCGGTGATGCCCTCGGTCAGTTCGACAGCAGTGAGTCGGGGAAGTTCGCCAACCACGCGAGCCGGCCCGGCTGGCGCGCGAGCACAGCGCGCCAGAGCCCGTCGGGATCGGACGTGAACGCGTCGCTCGGGTCGACGTCGACCACGATCCACCCCGGTACCTCGAGCTCACTCTCGAGCTGCCCAGGGCCCCACCCCGCGTGGCCGGCGAAGATCCGCGCGACGTCGACACCGCCCGCGATCGACTGGGGTGTGAGCTCGAGGTCGACCGTGCCGAGTCCCGCGGTCATGGCCACGAAACCTTCGCCCTCGCCGCGCACGTGTGCGAGCCCGATCACCGAGTCGGGCGCGACCGGCCCGCCCACGAACAGCACGGCTGGCTCAGGTGCGGCGTCACGCCACTCATGCGTGAGCACGGCTCCCACGTCGACCTCGCTCGGTCGGTTGAGCACGAGCCCGAGCGCGCCTTCGTCGCCGTGGGCGAGCATCAGCACGACGGTGCGCGCGAAGTTCGGGTCGAGAAGCATCGGCGACGCGACCAGCAGCCGACCGCTGATGGGCACCATCGCGGTCGATCAGCCGCCCGTCGTGTCCGGGCTCGGCGTGAGGATGGTATCGGTGGTGCTGAACGTGTTCAGGATGTGGTCGAGCGCGTCGAAGTCGCGGTCGTCGATCGCTTGCACGGTGACGATGGCGACCTTGTTCGAGTCCGCCTCGGAAGCCACCACCACGATGTACTGCGCGTCTGTGCCTTCACAGTCCTTCCAGACCTCGAAGCGACCCGTGAAGATCGGGTCGGAGTAGTCCTGGCGGCCATCGCTCGTGCAGAACTCAGACGGGCCGACCGAGTCGAGGACCGCCTCGAAGTCGTCAGGTGTGAACTGGTCGGACAGCACGAACTCCATGCCTGGCACGTCGAACGTGTTGAGGAACTTGTCCACGTCCGGACTCGCCTGGATCGACGGGGCCTCGACGCCGGCGATCACCTGCGTGCCGCCTCGCACATCGGTCCACTCGTCGGGCACCTCGACCTGGATCGCGTTCGAGTCGTCGGTGACGAGCGAGAAGCTCGGATACGTGTCGCCCGAGGAGTCGCCGAGCTCGTCGGCGAACGAGAACGCCTGCTCGAGCGCCTTGCCGTTGAACTCCCCGCGCAACACCTCGGAGGTGTCGAAGCGCAGCACCTCGACGCCGATCGCGGCGTCCTGGCCCTTGGTGCGCAGGATGTCGCAGTAGTCCTTCATCGTGCCGTCGGCGCCGATGTCCTTGCCCGCCATCTTGGTGATGATGTCGCCGGGCTCGAGGCCGAGGTTCGCCGCCGGCGATCCGGCATCGACACCGTTCACCCACACGCCGAACGTGCCCGATGCGTCGTCAGACACCGCGGTGCCGTTGATGCCGAGCGAGTCGACGTTCTCGCCCTGCTGCAGCTGCGCGACGATCGGCTGCGCGGTGTCGGATGCGATCGCGAAGAACTGCTCGGTGCCCTTGCCGGCGAAGTCGAAGCCCGCGTAGTTGACGCCGACGACCTGGCCGTCCTGCGTGATCAGCGGCCCGCCCGAGTTGCCGGGCTGGATGTTCGCGTCGTGCTCGATCACGTGGTCGATGTTCGACGAGGGCGAGATGTCCTCGGCCTTCGCCTTGGAAACGATCCCCTTCGTGAGGGTGAACTCGGGATCATCGAGCGGGTATCCGGCGGCAAACACGTCGATGCCCGGCTTGATGTCGCCGCTGAACCAGTTCAGGAACGGGTAGCCGTCGCCTTCGATGTCGATCACGGCGAGGTCGGAGCACTCGGAGACGCCGAGCACCCTCGCCGACTTCGGCTTGTCCGAGCCGGTGACGAAGACCTGGATGGTGGCGGCGCCCGTCACGACGTGGTTGTTCGTGACGGCGATGCCCGAAGGGTCGATGATGAACCCGCTGCCCGCGCCGGCGTTACTCGTCTGCCCGATCTCGGGGTCACGGATGGTGCCGTCGGTCTCGATGCGGATGACCGCGCCGGCAGCGTCGTCGACCGACGTCACTGCCTTGCCGCCACCGGCGAGCGTCGTGTCAGAGCCGCCGGCGCCGACGCTCGTGCCGGTCGCATCGCCCTTGTCGTCGCTGCCCCCACCGAGCACGACGATGCCGCCGATGACGAGCGCGATGACGGCGACGATCGCGCCGATGATGAGGCCGACCTTCTTCCCGCTGCCGGCCCCGCCGGTCGGAGGCGTCGCCGCGTAGGCGGGAGGTGGAGTGGTGGGCGGCACTCCACCGGCCCCGGCCGGCGCGGTGGTCGCGGGGCCGGTGGTCGCGGGGCCGGGCGGGGGGGGAGGAGGAGGCGGTGGAGGAGGGGGCGGCGGCGGTGGCGTCGGGACGATGCCCGGCGTTGTGGGGTCGTTGCTCGACATGTCCCGCTCCTCCGCTGCTGATTCCCCTCGCGAGTTCCCCAGGATCTCTGCGGAGAACTCTGAGACGTTAGTCCCGGGCATGTTGCGCTCCGGTGAAGGTCGCGGCGTCACGACCTACGCTCCCGCTCGTGGCCGACCCCCTCGTGATCGTCGACGATCCTCGTCCCGCGGTGCGGCGTCTCACGCTCAACCGTCCACAGAAGCGCAACGCGCTCTCGCACTCGTTAAGGGGGGAGCTCTTCTCGGGATTGCGCGAGGCGGACGCCAACCGCGCCGTGCACGCGGTCGTGATCCGGGGCGCGGGTTCTTGCTTCTCGGCTGGCTACGACCTCGCCCAAGATCCGTCCGAGCAGCTCCCGTGGGCGATCTCGCGCGCCGACGGGGCGTGGGCGCGCCATGTCGTGCAGGGGTGGTTCGAGATGTGGGACATGGCCACGCCCCTCATCGCGCAGGTGCACGGCTTTTGCCTCGCGGGTGGTAGTGAGCTCGCAGCCGCGTGTGACCTGGTGTACGTCGCCGATGATGCGCAGATCGGGTATCCGCCGGTCCGGCTGATGTCGCCGCCCGACATGGCATGGCAGCCGTGGTTGCTCGGCATGCGTCGGGCGATGGAGGCGATGCTCACCGGTGACTCGATGTCCGGTGAGGAGGCCGTCGCGGCGGGCTTCGCGAACCGAGCTTTCTCCGCCGATGAGCTCGATGATGCCGTCCTCGACATGGCGGAGAGGGTCGCCAAGGTGCCTCCCGACCTCCAGGCGCTGAACAAGCGCGTCGTGCACCGAGCGATGGAGGCGATGGGCATGCGGAATGGCATCAGAGCGACGGCCGACCTGAACGCGCTGGGGTTCCACCAAGGCTCCTCCCGTGAGTACATGGGTCGCTTCGCCGAAGGAGTGACCGCCGCGCTCGACGCCCGTGACTCGACGTTCGGTGACTATCGAACGCAGCGAGATCGGGAGCCGTGAAGCACATCCCCCGCCCCGCTCGCGCTCGCGAAGCGGTGGCCTCGATGGACGTGGTCTCCGGTCTGACGGACGAAGAGCTCGACCAGCTGCTCGACGACGTCGAGTGGGTCGAGGTCCCCGGCGGCGAGGCGCTGTTCCGCCAGGACGAGGCGTCGGACAGCTTCTACGTCGTCGTCCGCGGTCGGCTGCGCGCCCTGCTGACTGACGAGACGGGCGAAGAGATCGTGATCCGGGAGCTCTCGCGGGGCGACGCCGTCGGAGAGCTCGGGCTGCTCACGGGAGCGCCCCGCTCGGCAACGGTCGTCGCCGTCCGAGACACGGAGCTGGCCCGCTTCTCGACCGCCGCCTTCGAGCGTGTGATCGAGCGCTCGCCTCGCATTGCCTTGCCCCTGGCGCGGATCGTCGCGAATCGGATGAACGACCGCCGCACTGGCCGCACCGAGTCGGGGATCGGCACCGTCGCGTTCCTTCCGGCCGGCGCGCAGGTCGACGTCGACTCGTTCGTCGACGGATTGCTCGCTGCGCTCCCGGCCGGCACAGACAGCACGGTGCTGCGCTCGGCGACGATGCCCGACGCGACGGAGGCGTCGTTGGCGGAGGCGATCGAGCAGGCCGAGCGTCCCGGTGGCCTTGTCGTGCTCGTCGGCACGCACGAGGCAGGGCCGTGGGAGGAAGCGTGCGCCCGGCAGGCCGACCGGGTCGTGCTCGTTGCCGACAGCACGATGCCGCCATCGACCGGCGCAGTCCGGGTCGTGCTCGAGCGACTCGACCGCGGCGACGTCACACCGGCCGAGGATCTCGTGCTGCTGCACCGGCCCGGCACCGTTCGACCGACCGGCACCGGTGCGTGGCTCGACCTCCGGCCGTTCCTCGCGCATCACCACGTGCGTTCGGGCAACGCCGCCGATCTCGCTCGGGTCGGTCGTCACTTCACCGGTCGCACCGTGCACCTCGCGCTCGGCGGCGGGGGCGCGCGAGCGCTCTCGCAGATCGGCGCGGTGCGGGCGCTCGAAGAGGTGGGCATCCCGATCGACCGAATCGCCGGATCGAGCATGGGCGGGGTGATGGGCCTCCAGCTCGCGTTCGGTTGGACGACCGATGAGATGCAGCAGCGCAACCGCAGGGAATGGGGAGCCGCTGCGATCCAGCGGAAGTTCACGGTGCCGATGGTCTCGCTGCTCTCGGTGCGCACGGCGCGGCCGATGTTCGAGCGGATGTTCGGCGACGCCGGTGTCGAGGACGCGTGGCTTCCCTGCTTCGTCACCACCGTCGACCTCACGACGTGCCGGATGGCACCTCAGCATCGGGGGAGTGCTGCGGTGTGGGCGCGGGCGACGGCGTCGCCGCCCGGCATCTGGCCGCCGGTCGTCGATGGGGACGGTCACCTCGTCGTCGACGGTGGAGTGCTCGACAACCTTCCCGTCGACGCGGTGCCGCGCGTGGTCCGCGGGGCCCGTGATCGCCATCGACGTGTCGTCTCGGGAGGCGTTGTCGGTGGACGCGTCGCTGGGTGAGGTGACCTCGCCGTTCGACTTCGTGCGCCGCGCCGCTCGTCCGGGGCACGCGGACGGGTTCCCGAGCATCGTGCGCATCCTCTACCGCACCGCGATCGTGGCGAGCGTCGCCGAGGGAAAGCGTGCGGCGGGTCGCGCTGACCTCCTCATCGCGCCGCCGCTCGAACCGTTCGCCCTCACCGACTACCGGCAGGTCGACACGCTGGTGCGCATCGGGTACGAGGCGGCGCGGTCGACGCTGGCCGCCTCGCCTGACGTCGTCGCAGCCCTTCGTGAGGGCCGCAGCCTCTGACGGCGGCAGCCGCAAACGCCCGTTCCCGCTCGGTCCGTACACTGACGCTGTGACCCGACGAGATGAGTGGCAGGCGGCGTTCGATGCGGGCGGCCATCGTGACGCTGACTTCGAGACGATGTCGGGTGTGCCGTTGGCGCCGGTGTACGGGCCAGCCGACGGTGAGTTCCCCGGGCAGTATCCGTACACGCGCGGGCCGTACGCCTCGATGTATCGATCGAAGCTTTGGACGATGCGGATGTTCGCGGGGTTCGGCACCGCGGATGACACGAACTGGCGGTTCCGTCAGATCCTGCAGGCGGGCGGCGACGGCTTGTCGACGGCTTTCGACATGCCGACGCTGATGGGTCTCGACTCTGATGATCCTCTGTCGGATGGCGAGGTGGGCAGGTGCGGTGTCGCGGTCGACACGCTTGCCGACATGGAGGATCTGTACCGCGGCATCGACCTCGGTGCGATCACCACCTCGATGACGATCAACTCGCCGGCGGCGGTGATCTTGGCGATGTACGTCGCGCAAGCCGAGCTCGCGGGAACGTCGCGTGCGCGCTCGGCGGCACCTTGCAGAACGACATCTTGAAGGAGTACCAGGCACAGAAGGAGTTCGTTTCCCGCCGCGCCCATCGATGCGGCTGGTGCGCGACGTGATCAGGTTCACTGCGGCGGAGATGCCGAGGTGGCATTCGATCTCGATCTCGGGATATCACATCCGCGAGGCGGGCTCGACGGCGGCGCAGGAGCTCGCGTTCACGTTGGCGAACGGCTTCGCGTACGTGGAGCAGGCGTTGGCGGCGGGGTTGGCGGTGGATGTGTTCGCGCCGCGTCTGTCGTTCTTCTTCAATGCGCACATCGACTTCTTCGAGGAGATCGCGAAGTATCGGGCGGCGCGGCGCATCTGGGCTCGGTGGCTGCGCGACAGGTACGGCGCCACGTCCGAGCGGGCGATGCAGATGCGATTCCACACCCAGACCGCAGGTGTGTCGCTGACCGCGCAGCAGCCCGAGGTGAACATCGTGCGCACCGCGATCGAGGCGCTGGCCGGAGTGCTCGGCGGCACCCAGAGCTTGCACACGAACTCGATGGACGAGGCGTTGGCGCTGCCGTCCGAGCGAGCGGCGCGCATCGCGCTGCGCACCCAGCAGGTGCTCGCGTACGAGACCAACGTCGCGCACGTGGCCGACCCGTTGGGAGGCTCCTACTTCGTCGAGGCCCTCACCGACGAGATGGAACGCCAGGCCGAGGAGATCTTCGCTCACATCGACACCCTCGGTGAGGGCTCGATGCTCGAGGGCGCGATCCGCGGCATCGAAGAGAACTGGTTCCAGGGCGAGATCGCAGAGTCCGCGTACCGGCTCGAACGCAAGTTCAACCAGGGTCGCCGTGTCATCGTGGGCGTCAACCGGTTCACCGAAGGCAACGACGAAGCCCTCGACGACCTCCTCGAGATCACCAACGCCGACGAGGAACGCCAGATCAAACGGCTCTCCGCGGTGAAGCACACCCGCGACGACCGTGCTGTCGACGCCGCCCTCGCCGCCCTCGCCGCTGCTGCCGCCGAGCCCGACACCAACCTCATGCCGATCCTGGTCGACACCGTGAAGACCTATGCGACCCTCGGCGAGATCATGGCCGCCCTCGCCGACGTCTTCGGCCGCCACGTCGAAGTCCCCACCATCTGAGCCGCGGGCCGATGGCGCTCGGGCGCGACGACCTGATCCTCAGCCAGTACAGCTTGCGTGACGTCGGTTTCGACGAGCGTGTCGGCGCGGCGGCCGATGCCGGATTCGCGGGCATCGGTCTGGGGGCGCTCGAGTACCTCCGCCTCGTCGATGAGGGGTGGAGCGATCGTGACCTTCTCGCGTGCACGGCCGGTCACGGGCTCGTCGTGGACGAGATCGAGGCGCTGCGCCTCGATGGCTCGCGCAAGCACGAGGACGTCATGTGGCGGATGGCAGACGTGTTCGGAGCAAGCCACGTGCATGTGCTCGGGTCGTACTCCGGTGGCGTCGACGACGCGGTCGAGGAGTTCGGCCGGATCTGTGACGCCGCGGCTGCCCACGGGTTGCGAGCAGCGATCGAGTTCTTCCCGCCGACGAACGTGCCCGACATCCCGACCGCGATGGAGATCATCGAAGGCGCGGCCAGGATCGGCGCCGGCCTGTGCATCGACACGTGGCACCACTTTCGAGGCGCGTGCGACTGGGACGTCCTCGACAGGGTCCCGAGCGACCGCGTCGTCTCGATCCAGATCAACGACGGTCCGTCAGAAGCCGAGGTCGAGGGCTACCTGGAGGACACGCTTCAGCGCCGGCGGATCCCGGGCGAGGGGGCGTTCGACCTGACGCAGTTCGTGCGCACCCTGGACGCGAACGGGGTGACCGTGCCGTACTCGGTCGAAGTGATCAGCACCGTGCCTGCGCATGCCGACCCGGGCGAGCTGACGCGCCTGATGGCCGAACGGACTCGAGCCGTACTCGCGGACGCTCGCAACCGGGCGCCGCAGTGATGCGAGACTGCGACGCATGGTGATCGAGCGTGTCGGCGTCGTCGGCGCGGTCTGATGGGCTCGGGCATCGCCGAGGTGTGCGCCCGGGCCGGGCTCGACGTCGATCGTCCGCGAGGCGACGCGGAGGCGGCCGAGTCCGGCCTGGCTCGCATCACCACCTCGCTCGACCGAGGCGTCGCGGGGCGGGCAAGCTGACCGAGGACGACCGCGACGCCACGATCGGCCGCGTGCACGTCACGACCGACATCGGCGAGATGGCCGACCGCCAGCTGGTCGTCGAGGCGGTCATCGAGGCCGAGGCAGCTCGAAGGTCGAGGTGTTCCGGCCTCCTCGACAAGGTCGTCGACCGACGCCGGCGGCGATCCTGGCCAGCGAACACCTGTCGATCCCGATCATGAAGCTCGGCATGGCCACCGAGCGGCCCGAGTCGGTCGTCGGCATCCACTTCTTCAACCCGGTGCCGGTGCTGCGCCTCGTCGAGCTCGTCACCTGCTCCTGACGTCGCCGGAGACGACCGAACGGGCCGAGCGCTTCGCCGATCGAGCAGCTCGACAAGCGGTCATCCGCTCCAGGATCGGGCCGGCTTCATCGTCAACGCGCTGCTGATCCCGTATCTCCTCTCGGCGATCCGCATGATGGAGTCCGGCTTCGCCACCGCCGAGGACATCGACATCGGCATGGTCGAGGGCTGCAACCACCCGATGGGCCCGCTGCACCTCGCCGACCTGATCGGGCTCGACACCACGCATGGCCGTCGCCGAGTGCCTCTACGACGAGTTCAAGGAGCCGCTCTACGCGCCGCCGCCGCTGCTGCTCGCGATGGTCGAGGCCGGGCTGCTCGGCCGCAAGGCGGGCCGCGGCTTCTACGACTACAGCCTGACCAGAGGACGCCCATGACGACAACGCACGAGCCACGGCGGGTCCTCGTCGCCAAGGTCGGCCTCGACGGCCATGACCGCGGCGTGAAGGTCGTCGCCGCGCATCCTGCGCGACGCCGGCTTCGAGGTGATCTACACGGGGCTGTTCCAGACGCCTGACACCGTCGCCGCGGCCGCGATCGACGAGGACGTCGACGCGGTCGGGCTGTCGATGCTGTCCGGCGCCCACATGACGCTGGCCCAGCTGGTCGTCGCCAAGGTCCGCGAGGCGGTGTCGACATCCCCGTCGTCGTCGGCGGCATCATCCCCGAGGCATGACGTGCCCAAGCTCATGGCGGCCGGCGTCGCCGGCGTGCTCACCCCCGGCGCGACCGCCGACGAGATGATCGAGACGATGCGCCGCGTCATCCCCGCCTGACCCCGCTCGTCAGGGGTCGCCGGCGCCGGTGCCTCGCACCGTGTTGCGCCCTGACTCCTTGGCTCGGTACATGCTCGAGTCGGCACGGGCGAGCAGCGCCTCGTAGTCCATGCCGTCGTCGGGTGCGACGGCGACGCCGACGCTGGCGGTGACCATCGTGGGCTGCCCGTCGACCTCGATCGGCGTGCGTAGCCGTTCGAGGACCTTGCCCGCCACCGCGTACGCGTTGCCCGGCCCCGACAGGTCGGGGAGCAGCACGACGAACTCGTCGCCGCCGAGACGGCCGACGGTGTCACCGGCGCGGACCGAGCCCGCCAACCGGTGCGCGACCTCGCGCAGCACCGCGTCGCCCGCCGCATGTCCGTGCTCGTCGTTCACCGACTTGAAGCGGTCGAGGTCGACGAAGAGGAGCCCGGTGCGACGACCGGGATGGCGGCTGAGGCCGGCCAGCGCTCGCTCGGCGCGGTCGCGCACGAGCGACGCGTTGGGCAGGTCGGTGAGCGGATCGTGCAGCGCCTGGTGGCGAACCTGCTCGAGCAGCTCGGCTCGTTCGAGCGCGATGCCCGCTTGATCGGCCACGCCGGCGAGGGCTTCGACGAGACGAGGATCGGTCGAGCCGTCGCGGCCCTCGTCGATCCACCCGGCGAGCAGCACGCCCATCGTGCGGTCGCTCGTGATGATCGGAGCAATGACCGCGCTGCGCAAGCCTGCCGCTCGGAGGAGGCGCCAGCGCGTGGGCCTTCGCAGTGTCGATGGCGATGCGCCTGGGCTCGGAGTGGCGCAGCACCTCGGCGATCTCGGGGTTGTCGATCACCCGCACGCGGAAGGGGCGGGCGCGGCGGGCTCCCCCCACCCACCCGTGGGTCGCGCGCAGCGTGAAGATCGCCGCGGCACTGTCGGCGGAGAACACTGCGGCCCGGTCTGCGGCCACGACAGACGTGACGGCCACCGCGACCTGGTCCGCGACCTGTGGCACCTCACGCGCAGCAGCGAGTGATCGCGAGAGCTCGAGAAGCTCGACGAGGTGCCGTCGCTGCTCGCGCACCTCGTCGAGAGCGGTCGCGGCGTCGAGCGCCGCGGCGGCATGGCGCACGTAGACGGAGAGCATGCGGCGCTCGTCGGCGAGGAAGCCGTGGGCCTCGGGATAGCGAGCGGCGAGTCGACCGTACTGGCGACGCGACGAGGCGACGTCGACGACCAGCATCTGCGGATCGTCCTCCGGAGCGATGCGAGCCGTGAGGAGGGGCACGAGCTCCGCGACCTCGGCGTCGGTGAGCCCGACATGGTGGACGCGCAGCGGATCGGCATCGGTCGGACGCACAGCGAGTACGAACTGGGGTGCATGAGCCGCCACTGCCGCTCGTTCGGTGATGCGGGAGAGGACGGTGTCGACGTCGTCGTCCGACACGAGATCCGCGGCTGTCGACAGGACCTGGTCGAAGGTCGCATCGAGGTCCGCGAGCTGCGCGGCGAGCACCGACGCTTTGCGCCGCCGCCCACGCTGGGCGGGAGCCTTCCCCATCCAGCTGACCTCGTAGATGCAGCGACGGTCGCCCTCTGCTTGGCACCCGTACTGCACGACCGTGGATCGGGGCAGCCCGAACAGCGGGCCGATCTGGGACAGCAGGCCGATGTTGTACTGGCAGTCGGCCCGGTGGGGCTCGACCGCGGGGAGCACGTGATAGGCGATGAGCGCGCGGGACCGCTCGATCTCGAGCGCTTCCATGATCGCGACGCTGGAGAACTTGCCCGTGACGCGGGGAAGGTTGCGCAGCACCATCGAGGGCGAGCCGAGGCTGCGCAGCAGCGCCTTTGTCGATGCGCCGACACCGAGGGCCAGTGAGGCCTCACCGACGTGTCTGGCGACGACCGGATCATCGAGCACGACAGCCGCGGCTTCGAACAGGGCGATCTTCTGTGCGTAGGTGCTCCACGTGCTTTCGTCGCAGACCTCGCGCTCGGTGCGTTGCTCGCCGGCGAGCTGCAACAGGCGCCGTACACCTCGATCACCGGCGCGCGTCCGGACGTACTCCACGATGAGTCGCATCGTGGCGCCGGAGGTCTGGCGTTCGAGATCGGTCGTGACGTCACTCACCGCTGCGCTGCCCGTCTTGGCTGGCCGTTCTGGAGGCGTGTTGGCCGAGGCTACACAGCCGCCCCGAGCGCTCCTCCTCGGCATCCGATAGAAAGCGGCGCGTGGACCTCGGCCTGATGATCTTTCCCACTGACTATTCGATCGGCCCGGCCCAGCTGGCGTCTGAAGCGGAGAGTCGGGGTTACGAAAGCCTCTGGTTCCCGGAGCACACGCACATTCCCGTCGGCCGGCGCACTCCGTGGCCCGGCGGCGGCGAGCTGCCTCAGGAGTACAGCCACACCCTCGACCCGTTCGTCGCGCTCGGAGTCGCCGCGGCGGTCACCGCGCGACTGAAGCTCGGCACCGGCATCTGCCTCGTCGCCCAACATGATCCGATCGTCCTCGCGAAGAAGGTCGCCACGCTCGACCACATCTCCGGTGGTCGATTCGTCTTCGGCATCGGCGTCGGGTGGAACGAGGACGAGATGGAGGATCACGGCGTCGACCCGAAGCGCCGTCGGTCGGTCGTGCGCGAGAAGGTCCTTGCGATGAAGGCGCTCTGGACGCAGGACGAAGCGTCGTTCGACGGTGAGTTCGTGCGCTTCCCGCCGAGCTGGTCGTGGCCGAAGCCGGTGCAGAAGCCGCACCCGCTCATCCTCATGGGGGGAGGGGGAGGGCCGCTCACGTTCCGCCACGTGATCGAGTACTGCGACGGGTGGATGCCGATCTCAGGCCGCGCCGACATCGTGCATCGGATCGATGAGCTCCGCGCCGCATCCGAGGCCGCCGGCCGCGACCCGGCGACGGTCCGTCTGCAGGTGTTCGGAGGACGCCCCGACGCCGAGGTGCTGGACCACTATCAGGACGCCGGAGCGGAGAGTGTCATCCTCTCGCTGCCGCCGGCCAGTGCCGACAAGGTGCAGGGTGTGCTCGACCGGTACGACCCGCTGGTCGAGCGCTACCGCTGAAGCCAGTCGCTCCGTTCGGGGTGCGAGTCGAGCAGCTGCGTGATCACCGCGGCGATCGGGCTGCGCTCCGAGCGGGTCAACGTCATGTGGGCGAAGATCGGGTGCCCGCGGAGGGCGTCGATCACCGACACCACGCCGTCGTGGCGACCCACTCGCAGGTTGTCGCGCTGAGCGACGTCATGGGTGAGGACGACCCGGCTGCCTTCGCCGAGCCGGCTGAGCGCGGTGAGCAGCACCCCTCGTTCGAGGTTCTGCGCCTCGTCGATGACGACGAAGCTGTCGGTGAGGCTGCGGCCCCGGATGTGGGTGAGGGGAAGCACCTCGAGCAGGTTGCGGGCGAAGACCTCTTCGATCACCTCGGGGCCGACGATCGACTCGAGCGCGTCGCCGACCGCAGCCGCCCACGGAGCCATCTTCTCGGTCTCTGAGCCGGGGAGGAAGCCGAGCTCCTGGCCGCCCACCGCGAACAGCGGTCGGAACACGAGCACGCGCTTGAGGCTGCGCTGCTCGAGGACCGCGTCGAGTCCGGCGGCGAGCGCAAGGACGCTCTTGCCGGTGCCGGCGTTGCCGCCGAGGCTCACGATCCCGATGCTCGGGTCGGCGAGCATGTCGATCGCGACTCGCTGCTCCGCGCTGCGACCACGCACGTCGAACAGACGAGCGGTCACCGCGTACGAGATGCACCCGCTTGTCGTCGTGCATGCGACCGAGCGCGGACTGCGAGCCCGAGATGCAACGCGACGCCCGTGTTGCACGGCAGGTCGCGCGCCTCGCGCGATGTCGAGGACGCGCTCGGAGAAGAGCTGGTCGATGCTCTCGCCGTCGACCTGGATCTCGACGAAGCCAGTCCACGTCGCGTCGTTCGCGAGCTCGTTGCGGTACTCCTCTGCGTCGAGCCCGACGATGCTTGCCTTGAGCCGGAGGGGGAGGTCCTTGGTCACGACCACCGACGTCGCGGCCCTCGTTCGCGAGGTTCTTCGCCACAGCGAGGATGCGGTGGTCGTTGTTGTCGCTGACCAGCGCCGCCGGCAGGCCGGTTGCGTCCATGTGGTTGATCTCGACACGCAACGTGCCGCCGAGCGGTCGTGATCGGCATGGGTCGCACGAGGGATCCGAACTGCGCCCGAAGGTCTTCGAGGAGGCGAAGGCTGCGCCGTGCCGCCCATCCGAGCTCGGGGTGATCGCGCTTGGACTCGAGCTCTGCGATCACGACGAGCGGCAGCACCACCTCGTGCTCGTCGAAGCGGAAGACCGAGGCGGGATCAGCGAGGAGGACCGACGTGTCGAGCACGTAGGTACAAGGCACCGAGGCCTGCGTCGCGAGGTCGGTCACAGGGTGATGGGCAGGCGGCTAGGGGTCGTGGTCGCATTGAACCCTGTGGCCTCCGAGGAGTGGGGGATGCCCCGCTGCCTGCACGGAGATGGGTGGCGGCGCAATGCGCCGCCGGGTGTGTCGAGAACCGATTGCCGAGCGCAGCGAGCCGAGCTGGCCGAAGCTTGCGGAGGCCGGCGAGATGGGTGGCGGCGCAATGCGCCGCCGGGTGTGTCGAGAACCGATTGCCGAGCGCAGCGAGCCGAGCTGGCCGAAGCTTGCGGAGGCCGGCGAGATGGGTGGCGGCGCAATGCGCCGCCGGGTGTGTCGAGAACCGATTGCCGAGCGCAGCGAGCCGAGCTGGCCGAAGCTTGCGGAGGCCGGCGAGATGGGTGGCGGCGCAATGCGCCGCCGGGTGTGTCGAGAACCGATTGCCGAGCGCAGCGAGCCGAGCTGGCCGAAGCTTGCGGAGGCCGGCGAGATGGGTGGCGGCGCAATGCGCCGCCGGGTGTGTCGAGAACCGATTGCCGAGCGCAGCGAGCCGAGCTGGCCGAAGCTTGCGGAGGCCGGCTCGGGAATTACAGGCGGCCGGCCTCGATGATCCGACGGAGGAAGGTCTGCAGGCGCGGCGTCGCCGGATCGCTGAAGATCTGCTCCGGCGGACCCTCCTCGCACACGACGCCCTCGGCGAGGAAGCACACCCGACTCGCGACCTCACGGGCGAAGCCCATCTCGTGCGTCGCGAGCACCATCGTGAGCCCGTCGTCCTTGAGGTCTCTGACGATGTTGAGCACCTCGGCGACGAGCTCGGGATCGAGCGCGCTCGTGATCTCGTCGAGCAGCAACACGCGCGGCTGCATCGCGAGCGCTCGCACGATCGCCACGCGCTGCTGCTGGCCCCCCGACAGTCGGTCGGGGTACTCGTCGCGCTTGTCGACGAGGCCGATGCGCTCGAGCAGCGTGATCGCGCCCGCTTCGGCGTAGTTCTTGCTGTGGCCGAGGACGCGCATCGGCGCGAGCGTGATGTTCTTCATCACCGTCATGTGCGGAAAGAGGTTGAAGCTCTGGAACACGATGCCGACCTCACGACGCACCTCGTCGACGTCGACGCCGATGTCGGTGATGCGGTCGCCGTTGATCGTGATCGAGCCACCGTCGACGCTCTCGAGGAGGTTCACGCACCGCAACAGGGTGGACTTCCCCGAACCCGACGCGCCGATGAGGCACACCACCTCGTGCTCGTTCACCGTCATATTGATGCCCTTGAGCACCCAGTTGTCGCCGAACCGCTTCTGCAGGTTCTCGATCTGGAGATACGAGGTCATGCGTTCGCCCGCATCTTCTGCTGGTCGCGCCGCACGAGGTGGTCGACGACGACGGCGAGGGGGATCGTGATCACGATGTACGCGATCGCGACGCCCGTCACGGCCGAGAGGTTGAATCGGTTCGACGCGACGATGCGCGCTCGGTTGAACGCGTCGAGCACGCCGACGAAACCGACCAACGCCGTGTCCTTCTGCAACCCGATGAAGTCGTTGAGCAGCGGCGGGATGATCCGGCGCACCGCCTGAGGCACGACCACGAACCGCATCGTCTCGGTGTACGAGAGCCCGAGCGATCGCGCACCCGCGGTCTGGCTCCAGTGGATGCTCTCGATGCCCGCCCGGTAGACCTCGGCGACGTAGGCGCCGTAGACGAGGACGAGCGCGACGACCGAGAGCCAGAACACCGAGATCGTGTCGACGACGGGGAGCCCGGTCAGCGGCAAGCCGAACACGACCATGTAGATCACGATCACCGCGGGGAGGGCGCGGAACAGGTCGATGTAGGCGACGGCGAGGAAGCGGAGAGGGGTCGCGGCTCTCCCGGGCAGGCCTCGCAGGATCGCGATGAACAGCGCCCACATCAGCACGATCACCTCGGCGGTCATGAACAGCTTGATGTTCAACCAGAAGCCCTTGCGGATGCCGGGCCAGCTGTCGCCGATCACGCCGAGGTTGAGGAACACCTTTCGAAGCGCGCCGCCGTTCAGGAAGATGCTCAGGATTGCGAAAAGGCAGAACCAGACGGTCAGCCCGATGCCGATCGTCATCCAGAACCACTGACGGGCGAGGTCGCCTTGGATCCGGGCGTCGCGGGTGTTGCCTTCCCGCACGTACCGGCGCGCCTTCACCGCGTGCACGATCCCCGGGATCGCGGTCGGGAAGAACAGGATCGCCGACAGGATGCACGGCGCGAGGTAGGTGCGGACGTGCGGCGCGGCCCGGGGGAGGGCCGGCGGCACGGCGTCGACGAGAGATGGCGAGGGAACGCTGGTCACCGGGGCGCTCCTCGGCCGGGCTTCTTGCTAGGGGGTGATCACCGGGATCGACGACGGGTCGCCCTTGAACACAGGCGTCAGCCATTTGTCGGTCAAGCCCTTCAATGTGCCGTCGGACGCGAAGCCGGTGATGATCTTGTCGAAGGCCGCCGCATTGGGAGAGCCCTTCTGATAGATCGCTCCGTACTCCTCGCCGGTGACGAACTGAGCGACGACGACCTGCGACCCGTTGCTCTGCTCGGCCTGGCCGAGGATGATCGCAGTGTCGAGCATCACCGCATCGACTTGCTTCGCTTGCAACGCAGTGAACATCGACGGTGTGTCTTGGAACACTGCCGGCTCGGCCGCCGGCTTCACGACATCAGCGAGGTACGTCTGACCGGTGGTGCTCGCCTGCACGCCCCACTTGGCCGCCTTCGCGTCAGCAATGTTCGCCATCGTCGTGCCCTTGTTGACGAGGACGCCCTGATCGGAGCTGAAGTACGGCGTGGAGAAGTCGACGACCTTGGCCCGCTCGTCGGTGATCGTGACCTGCGACAGCGCGAGGTCGAAGTCTGCGGTCTGACCGGCCACGAGCGCGTCGAACGACACCTGCACGACCTTCACCTTGTCGAGGCCGAGGGAGTTCGCGATGTCGGCGGCCATGCAGTACTCGAACCCGCCGGTGACGCTGCTGGGATCGTCGCCGTTCCACCAGCCGGGGGCCGGGAGGTTTGTCGCGACGGTCAGCTCGTCGGGGTTGGTGAGCACGACGTCGCCCAGCGTCCCCTTCGTGCCGGTGATCTCGCAGTCGCCGAACGCGCCGCCGCTGCTGCTCGATCCGCTGTCGTCTCCGCAGGCGACTGCCGCGAACACGAGTACGAAGGCCAACAGGCCTGCTGACAGCTTGCGCACGTGCGCCCTCCTCAGTGCGGGGTGAACCCCGGGGAGCATAGACGTGAACGTCAGGTCACCCGGCGCCCTCGAGCAGGGCGATGTGCAGAGCGGTCGGGCCGTGGACACCGAGCGTGATGATCTGCTCGATGTCACCGGAGCGGCTCGGCCCGGTGATCAGCACGAGGTTGCTCGGGAGCCGCCCCGGGGCACCGAGCGTGCGCAGCACCGCGCTCGTCGATGGCACCAGGCGCGAGACAGGTAGCACGCACAGGTGCACCGGAGGCAACAGGCTCGCCGTTCTGCCACCCGCGACGGCCGACTCCTGTACGACCGTGCCGGTCGTCGCCAGCCCGTACGTCGCGCTCGTGACACCGAGATCGGCACGGGCAGCGGCTTCGATGCTCAGCGGCTCGACCTCGACCGCGAGCGCCCGCAGCTCGACGGCCACCGCTTCGCTCTCGGGCTCGGCAGAGATCACGGCCCGTCGCACCGAGTACCGCTCGACGAGCTCGGCGACGAGCTCGGGAGGGACCTCGGTGCCTGAGATGCGGTGCACCTCGGCGCTCACCGCAGTCGCGGCGCGGGTGAATGATGCCGCGAGGTCGTTCGGATCGAGGAGCTTGGACCGCGCCTCGGGGACGGTGTCGGGCAGCGGCGACATCGGGTGGGCTGGGTTCGCGGGCGCCGGCGTGGCGAGCTGCCGCGCGACGCGAGCGAGGAACACCCGACGGTCCATCAGATGTCGCCGGCCTTCCATCGCTCGTGGAAGGTGCGGGCCGCGGGCATCGGCGCTTCGCGGCCGGCGGTCCACCGCGTGAGTCCAGGAGCGCGGTCGGCGAACCGGCCGAGCCCCCGACCCGTGCTCGCGACCTTCATCGATGCTCGGAACGACTTCGGGTGGGACCACGCGGTACCCCACGCCTTCCAGGCGGCACGCTCAGCGCGCGTCGCCTCCGCGGAGCGACGTCGTCGCAGCGCGAGCAGCAGGTCTTGCAGCGGGATGCTCACCGGGCACGCGTCGCATGCACGCGCCGCAGAGGGTCGAGGCATTCGACAGCTCGCCCGCCTCCTCGTGGGCACCGGCGAGCAGCGGCGTCAGCACGGCCCCGACCGGGCCCGCTGTACACCCAGCCGTAGGCGTGGCCGCCGATCTGGCGGTACACCGGGCACACGTTGAGGCACGCGCCGCACCGGATGCACGACAGGATCTCCTGCAGCTCGGTGCCAAGGATCTCGCTACGTCCGTTGTCGAGGATGACGACGTGCAGCTCGTCGGGCCCATCGGCCTCGCCCTCGCGGCGGGGTCCCGTGATGATGCTCGTGTAGGACGACAGGTGCTGCCCCGACGCCGATCGGGCGAGCAGGTTGACGAAGAGGTCGAGCTGCTGCCAGTCGGCGAGCAGGCGCTCCATGCCCATGACCGCGATGTGCACGCGGGGCACCGAGGTGCAAAGCCGTCCGTTGCCCTCGTTCGTCACCAGCACGATCGAGCCGGTCTCGGCGATGCCGAAGTTGCATCCGGAGATGCCGAGGTCGGCGCTGCAGGAACTCCGCGCGCAGCTGCTCACGAGCGAACGCCGCGAGCGGGCCTGGGCACGGCTTCGAGCACGACGATCGTCGGTCACCTGCTCCTGCAGGAACTCGGCGACCTGGTACCGGTCGAGGTGCACGGCCGGGGCGATGATGTGGACTCGGCTTGTGCTTCGCGCCAGCTGGATGATCCACTCGCCCAGGTCGGTCTCGACGACGTGGCAGCCGATCGCTTCGAGCGCCTCGTTGAGGTCGGTCTCTTCGGTCGCCATCGACTTCGATTTCACGACCGTCCGCGCTCCGATGCGCTGCGCGACCGACGCGATGTACGCGTTCGCCTCGGCACCGTCGGCCGCCCAGCACACCTGCCCGCCGCGTGCGGTCACGTTGTCGGCGAACTGCTCGAGCAGCTCGGGCAGCCGTGACACCACGTCGGCCTTGATCGCCCTGGCCGCCTGACGCAGCTCGTCGGGGCCTTCGAGGGTGTCGAGCGCAGCGAGTCGATGGTCGCCGAACCGGTTGGTCGCGTGCGCGCAGCGCTCCCCGCAACCGGACGTTCGCGACCGCCTCTGCCGTGCGCTCGCGGAGCGTGGTGCCGACGAGCGTGTGGCCGGTCCCCCCGTGGTCCGTTCCCCCGTGGCCGGTCCCCCCGTGGTCCGTCCCCCCGTGGTCCGTCCCCCCGTGGCCGGTCCCCCCGTGGTCCGTCCCCCCGTGGTCCGTCCCCCCGTGGTCCGTCATGGCGCACGCCCTTCGAGCGCAGCGGCGAGCACTTGGGCGACATGACGCGTCTTGATCGGCGCGCCTTCGTGGGCGGCTCGGCCCCTCAGATGCATGAGGCACGAGCTGTCCGCGCTCACGACGACGTCGGGATGTTGCCCGGCGAGCGAGGCCAGCTTGTCGTCGGCCATGGTCACGGACACCTCGGGCAGCTTCATGCTGAACAGCCCGCCGAATCCGCAGCATCGCTCGTCCGCGCTCCACTCGACCCGGGTGCACCCGTCGACGCGGTCGAGGAGCTCGAGGGGCTGATCGTGGCCGTGGAGCTCGCGGAGCAGGTGGCACGAGTGGTGGTACGCGACCCTGCACTCCTCGGGGAGCTTCATCGCCGGCAGCTCGGTGTCGGCGAGCAGCTCGGTGAGCTCCTTCGTACGGGCACCCACTGCGCGCGCTCGTTCTGCTGCGTCATGGTCGCCGACGACTTCGAACAGCTCGGGCCAGAAGACGCGGATCATCGTGGCGCACGAGCCCGCGGGGACCGCGATCACGTCGTCCCCGGTGGCCTCGAGCGCGGCAAGCGTCGTGCGGGCGACCTTCGCCGACTCCTCGGCGAAGCCGGCGTTCCAAGCCGGCTGCCCGCAGCAAGTCTGGCCCTCGGGGCACCGCACCTCGCAGCCCGCGGCGCGGAGGACCTTCACGACGTCTGCCCCGGTGTCTGGCTCGAAGAGATCGATGAGACAGGTGACGAGCAACGACACGCGCACGATGCCGAGGGTATCCCCCTATGCCGGATCGGCCGGCAGGCCGACCACACCCGGCTCGCGCTCGACGCCGAACGTGTTGAGCGCGTACGACACGAGCGTGTACTGACCCACTGCGAACACCGCGTCCATCAGCTGTTCGGTGGAGTAGCGCGGCGGACACGAGCGCCCACGTCGCGTCACTCACGTTCGCGCCGGTGTGCAGCTCGTCAGCAAAGCGGAGCAGGGCCGCGTCGAACGGGTCCCAACCTGGCGCATCCGGTCCCGCCGGGATGCGGTCGATCTCCTCCTGCGTGATGTTGCTCCGCAGAGCGATCGCCACGTGCTGGCCCCACTCGTAGGGAGCGCGGCAGTTCCATCCCGCCCGGAGGATGAGCAGCTCTCGATCACGCGGGGTGAGCGTGCTCTTGGAGAGCACGTGGTTCGCGAACACCATCCAGCGCTTCATCAGCTTCGGGTGGTTCGCGAGCGTCGCGAAGATGTTCAGCGGGGAGCCGTCGGGCGCCGAGAGGCCGCCCGCAGCCAGCGGCTGCAGCTCGGCGTCCCATTGGGCGGCGGGGAGAGGTGCGATGCGAGGCATGGGCCATGATGCCCCGATGCCTGCCCGACGTGCCGCGCTGTCGACCGAAGGGTGTCCCTTCTGCGCGATCGTCGCCGGCACCGAGCCGGCGCACGTCGTGCTCGACGACGACGTCGCGCTCGGCTTCCTTGATCAGCGTCCGGTGTTCCCCGGCCACGTCCTCGTGATCCCGCGTGACCACGTCGAGACGCTCCTCGACCTCCCCCCGAACGACCTCGGGCCTCTCTTCACTCGCGTGCAGCGCGTGGCATCGGCGGTGGAGCAGGGCCTCGGCGCCGATGGCTCGTTCGTCGCGATGAACAACCGCGTGAGTCAGAGCGTCGCCCACCTGCACGTGCACGTCGTGCCCCGTCGTCGCGGTGACGGGCTGCGTGGCTTCTTCTGGCCGCGGCGGAAGTATCAGCCGGGCGAGGCCGACGATGTGGCGGCGAAGCTGCGTGCCGCGCTTTGATCCTCGTCGCCGTCGTCCGCTTCGCTTCCGCCGGCTCCTGCTCGCGACGCTCGACAATCGGTGCTTCGCTCACCCGGCGGCGCACTGCGCCGCCCCGCTACCGTCACACACCAAATTCGGCGCGGCAGTCTTCGAGCCCGTCGATGCGTATGTCGTCGCGCCGGCTCGCCTCCCAGACCGAGCGCGGGAGGCGCAACCCGACCAATCGATCGCCGCGGCCCTGACGCACCCCGACGCGCTCCCCGTTCGGCTCGTAACCCAGCGCCGCGCTGACGCCGAGGGAGGGCTGGTTGTCCTGCCATGCGCCGCTCGAGCGCGACCTCCGCGCCGAGACCCCCGAAGGCGAAGTGCAACACCGCGGCGCGCATCTCCTTGCCGATGCCCTTGCCCTGGTGGCGCTTCCCGAGCCACGAGCCCGTCTCGACGGTCTTCGTGATGCCGAAGTCGTTCGCCAGGATCCCCTGGGTGCCCACGACCTCGCCGTCGACGACGGTCACGAGGCTGAGGTGCCAGGCCTCGGGCTTCCAGTCGCCTCGGAGGCGCCAGTTGAACTGGAGGACGTTGCGCGCGGCTGTTTCCGGTCCGCCCTCGGTCCAGGGGACCGAGAACGGCATGAAGTCCGGGTCGTGGACGCCGTCGGCGGCGACTGCCGCGAGGTCGGCGAGGTCCTCGTCGCTCGGGGGCCGCAGCTCGAGCCGAGGTGTCACGATCCGCAACCCGAAGAGTGGCCAGTACGGCGAGCGCATGTGACCAGTGTCCGGCCAGAAGGGATGCCACTCAAACGATTTGGCTGAACCGCGCGCCCGCGCGTCCGTAGCCTCTGAGGTGATGGGCCGAACTCCGCTCGTGCTCGGCGACGAGGCGGCCGTTGCGGCGGCGTACCGAGCGCACGGCCCCGAGCTGTACCGGGCCGCGCTGCGGTCGCTCGGCGACAGCCCACTCGCCGAGGAGGCCGTGCAGGAGGTGTTCGTCCGCGCGTGGCGAGCAGCTGACCGCTACGACCCGACGGTCGCCTCGTTGCGCACCTGGCTGTTCGCGATCCTGCGCAACGTGGTGGTCGACATGGCGAGGGCCCGCGCCGTGCGTCCCGCGCTGATCGCCGAAGGCCAAGAGCACCGTGAAGCGATCGACGGCGTCGATGCGTTCGACCGAGCGCTCGCGTCATGGCAGGTCGAGGAAGCGCTGCTCCACGTGACCGAGGAGCATCGGTTCGCGCTCGTCGAGGTCCATGTGCGGGGTCGCACGTATGCCGAGGTCGCCGACGTCCTCGGTGTTCCGGTGGGCACGATCAAGAGTCGCGTCTACTACGGCCTGAAGGCGCTTCGGCTCGCGCTCGAGGAGCTCGGGTGGGTGGACGATGAGTGACGCCTGCCGTGACTGGCGAGGCGAGCTCGCTGCGACTGCCGCGGGGCAGCCTGACCCCGACAAGCAGCCCGGGTTCGGTGCGCACCTCGACGGCTGCCCGCAGTGTCGCGAGGAGCTGCGTGAGCTCGAGCAGGTCGCGGCCACCTTGTGGCTCGTCGACCCCGATCGCCTCGCGAACCCGCCTCGCCCCCCGGTGACGCTCGCACAAGACGTCTCCGACGCAGTGGCCACGGTTCGGCGTCGCAAGCGTCAGTCCGCGCGGTGGCGCAACGTGCTGGTCGGGGGCTTGGCCGCGGCCGCTGTCTTCGCCGTGATCCTCAGCGTCGTCGCGGTCACGTTCGATTCGGCGAGCGACCAGACCGCGCAGCACGTGGCCTTCACCACCGCTCCGTCGGGTGTCGCTGCGTCCGCCGACCTGATCGCCGCTGACGGGGGCACCCAGATCCAGCTCAAAGTCGATGGCCTCGGCACCGACGGTGGCGACGGCGACGTGTACTGGCTGTGGCTCAGCACTGCCGATGGGTCGCGCGTGGCTGCAGGCACCTTCAGCGGGGACGGCACGATGCACATGACCGCCGCCCTCCCGCTCGACGAGACCGCGCGCGTCTGGGTCACCGACAAGTCCGACGCTGTCGTGCTCGACGCGCCCGTGCACTGACGACCGGCGCGGCCCGCGCCGCCCGGTATCCTCGCCTCGGAGCCGGCGCCACCACCTTCGTCACCACTCGGCCGGCTGGGCAGGCGAGAGCTCACAATGGCGCGGTTCGGCGACTACCTGTTGGTGCGACGGCTCGGCGAGGGATCGCACGGCCGTTCGTTCCTGGCCGAGCCGCCGCTGCGGCTCGGAGTGAGCGACGAGTACGTCGTGCTGAAGGTGCTGCACCGCGAGGTGTCCGAGGACGACTTCGCCAGGGCCACGCAGCACCTCGCCTCGGTGGCGGCAGTGATGTCGCCGTACCTCGCTCGTCCCCTCGACGTGCTCAGGGTCGATCGGGCGATGGCGGTGGTCACCGAGCACGTCTCGGGAGGCTCACTCGACGCCCCCTCGCATCCGGTCGCTCGGCGCGAGGTGATGCAAGCTGTCGCGGATGCCTCGCTCGGCGCCCACGCGCTGCACGAGGCGGGCATCGCCCACGCGAACATCACGCCGTCGAACATCCTCTTGGGCAGCCGATGTGCGAAGCTCACCGATCCCTCGCTGCTCGCCGTGCTCGACCCCGGTCGCACGACCGCAGGGACACGAGCGGGCGACTCGGTCGATCTGACCGATCCATCGATCCTTCTCGGAGGTCAGCCCTCGCGCGCGTCTGACGTGTGGTCGCTCGGAGCCACCCTGCACCGCATGCTGACGGGAGCGTCGCTGTTCGGCGTCGTTCCCGATGTGGGGGAGACGGAGGCGCTTCGACACGTGATCGTGGCTCCCGCTCGTCTCGGTGCGTCGCTCGCTCCGTCGGAAGCGCGTGTGATCGCGGACTGCGTGTCGGAGGATCCGGTCGAGCGACCGCTCACGGCCGAGGCGCTCGCGTCCCGACTCCGCTCGTTGCTGTTGGCCGCGTGAGCTGATGGCCGCACCCGCCGTTCGTCTCGACGACCTGCAGCTCACCGTGGTGCCAGGCGAGGGGCTCGTCGGTCGGTTCGGCGAGGTCGCGCTTCTCGCGCTGTCGGGTGGCAGCGGCGCCGCGATCGACCAGCTGCTCGCCACGTGTCGCGCGCTCGGCCATGCCCGGATCGACGAACCGGGCGCGATCCTCGTCGACCAGCTCGACGCGTTGCTCGGCGAACGAATGCCGGCGAGCCCTTCGTTCTGCGTGCTCGCGACCTCCGCTGAAGGCGTCGAAGTGGTGTTGTGCGGCGAGGTCGAGGTGACCGTCGCGCGCGGCGGACAGGTGAGCCGTCATGCCGGGCCCGATCCCGACACCTGGGTCGACCTCCTCGTCGACCAAGGTTTCGACTGGTTGGTCGCCGTGCCGCTCGGCTCGGCCGAGCCGCCGACCGATGTCCGACTCGATCTCCACGACGGTGTCGTGCCCGGGGGCGGGCTACGACTCACCCAGCGCGACCGCATGCCCGGCGAAGCGCCGCCCGCGCCGACGATCGTCTCCGAGCCGATAGCCGCCTGGGAGGCGCCGCCCCCCGTGCCCTCCCCGGCGCCCACGACGGAAGCGGACTCGCCGGCAGGGTTCGTATCGGTGCCCCTCTGGCAGGCCCCGACGCCGGCGGTGCACCTCCCGCTGCCCGTGGCCACGACCTCGCTCGATGAGCCGGTTCCCGAGCCCGGCGCCCTGCTGGTGCCGTCGCTGCGCTGCTCCGCGGGCCATCCCAACAACCCGGCCGCCAGTCATTCCGCGCACTGCGGCAGATCGCTGCTCGACGGCACCGCTCGGCTCGTCGAACGAGGGCAGCCCACACTCGGGTTGCTCTTGCTCGATGACGGATCGTCATACACCCTCGATGCCGGCTACCTCATCGGATGCCTCCCGGATCTCGCCAACGCGCTGTCACGCGGCGACGTGCGTCCGCTGGTGCTGCCTGAGCGGGACGGCGTTGCCGCGACCCACGCGGAGGTCGGGCTCGACGGATGGGCGGTCACGGTGACCGATCGCGCACCCGACGCGGACACGTGGGTGCGTCGTCCGGGTGATCGCGAGTGGGTTCGCCTGACCCACGGGCGACCTGAGGGGATCGTCGCCGAGTCGCAGATTCGCGTCGGTGAGCGAGTGCTCACGTTCGTCGCGGCGCGACGGATCTCGGGAGACGAACACTCCAGATAGTTGCGGATGCAACATCTCTTGGTGCGTGGATGCTCCGTATCCGAGTGCACGAGATGACGCGGCGAGAGCGGTGATGTGCGGAAATGCTTGACCTTCGCGCTCAGTTCGGTTCTGATTTGCCCTGGCGCTACGCGCTGTGACCAGGAGGTAGCGGTGGCTTCAGTCAGCAAGGCCGACACCGTCGACGCCATTGCGAAGGCGACCGAGATGCGGAAGGTCGACGTCGAGACGGTTCTCGACGCGTTCTTCGACTATGTCGGTGACGCAGCAAAGCGCGGAGACAAGGTGGGATGGCCGAGCTTTGGAAACTTCAGTGCAAGCCAACGAGCGGCTCGCACTGGTCGCAACCCTCAGACCGGAGACCCGGTCCAGATCGCCGCATCAACGGCGATGAAGTTCTCGGCGAGTAAAGCACTCAAAGAGAAGCTCAACGGTTAGCTAAGAGAGGAGACCCGTGAGCCCTGCCAAGAAGGCAGCCAAGAAGGCCCCGGCCAAGAAGGCTGTCAAGAAGAAGGCGCCGGCCAAGAAGAAGGCGCCGGCAAAGAAGGCCCCGGCCAGGAAGGCCCCGGCCAAGAGGAAGGCTCCGGCCAAGAAGGCGCCGGCCAAGAAGAAGGCGCCGGCCAAGAAGGCCCCGGCCAAGAAGAAGGCCGCGGCCAAGAAGGCCCCGGCTAAGAGGAAGGCTCCGGCCAAGAAGGCGGCGACGCGCAAGGCTCCGGCCAAGCGCAAGGCACCGGCCAAGAGGGCCGCAGCGAAGAGATAGGGACCCAGGCAAGAAGAACGGGTCGAATCGCACTCGAGGGGTCCGCAAGGGCCCCTCGTTGCGCGTCCACCGCGAGGCTCGAGGGATGGCTGACACCCCGATGGCTGACGTGATGACCGCGATCTGCGACGACCTCGAGGCGGAGCACGAAGCGCTCGACGCGATCGTCGGATCGATCAACGAGGCGGACTGGCACCGCCTCACGCCCGCCGACGGGTGGACCGTGCGCGACGGGATCGGCCATCTCACCTACTTCGACGGCACCGCGCTGATCGCGCTCACGGATCCCGAAGCGTTCTCCGCGTCGGTCGCGGTGTTGCTCGAAGGTGTGGGCCGCGGCGATCCGACGTTGGCCGAGGCGCGCGCGATGACCGGCGCAGAGCTTCTCGCGCGGTGGCGAGCCGACCGCGGTGCGCTGCTCGCCGAGCTGCACCGCACCGATCCGAAGGCTCGAGTGCCGTGGTACGGGCCGGCGATGAGCGCAGTGTCGTTCGCGACCGCCCGCCTCATGGAGACCTGGGCGCACGGCCAGGACATCGTCGACGCGCTCGGAGCGTCCCGTCCCGCGACCGATCGGTTGCGCCATGTCGCCCACATCGGTGTGCGGGCTCGGCCGTTCAGCTACGTGACCAACGGAAGGGAGGTGCCCAAAGGCGACGTGCGTGTCGAGCTGGGAGCGCCAGGCGGCGGGGTGTGGGAGTGGAACGAGTCGGCGACCGACCGCGTCAGTGGCGACGCGCTCGACTTCTGCCTGGTCGTCACGCAACGTCGCCATGTGTCCGACACCGAGCTGAGCGTCGAGGGCGCACTCGCGCAGGACTGGATCGCGATCGCGCAGGCATTCGCCGGGCCGCCGGGTGCCGGGCGCCGGCCCGGTCAGTTCACAGCGAGTCGATGAGCTTGAACGTTTCGGCGTAGGCGATGCCGACCCGGCGTCCGTGCTCCGCGAGCCGATGCCGGATGCGAGCGCGGAACGTGTCGAGCTCGCTCTCGAGCTGATCGCCGCTCGCGTGCATCGTCGACTCGAACTGGCTGGTGTGGCATTCGAGCGCAGCGAGCTTCGCTGCGAGCGACGTCGTCACATCCTCCGCGTGATCGGGCTCGTCGGCCTCCCAGAGCAGCAATGCCGACGGCCGATGATGAGCGACGCCATGCTCGGGGAAGAAGTGGGGGTCTCGCGCCGCCACGATGCCTTCGCACGCGAGCAGCCCGGCGTGGCGATGGTCGGGATGCAGCCGGTACCGCCTCCAGGGGTCGTGTCCGAGGACGACGTCGGGTCGCAGGAGCCGTATCCACCGAGCGACCTCGGAGCGCTGCGCGAGCCCTGACTCGAGCTCCCCGTCCCGCCATCCCAGGAAAACGACCTCACCGTTCGAGCCGAGCGCCTTGGCCGCGGCGCGCTGTTCGTCCTGGCGCCGCGCGACCAACGCCGCAGTGTCGGCGGCGACATCCCACGTGCCCTTCGATCCGTCGGTGCAGATGACGTGGTGGATCGTGCAGCCGTTGGCAGCCCACTTCGCGAGCGTGCCGCCCGCACCGAACTCGACGTCGTCCGGATGCGCCGCGATCGCGACCGCGACCGACGGAGTCGGCAGGTCGAGGCCGCGGCCTCGGGCCGCGTGGCGGCTCGGCTGTCCGGGCTCGTCGCTCATCGCAGCGCGGCCACCGCAGGATGGTCGAGGTCGGCGGGAAGGTCGACGTCCCATCCGAGAGTCGGCTCGCGCACGACGCGCAGCGCGAGGCCGAGCCGGCGCGCCTCGGCCCCGTGGCGCCGGAAGGAGCCCGGGCCGTAGCTGAACTGGAAGCCCGAGCGGCTCGGGATGCACGCGACGTTGGTGCCGTCGTCGCGGCGATCGGGTACGAGGGTGACGCCGTCGTGACGGGCCGGCCACGCGAGGTCGACCGCGAGCGGCAGGTCAGCGTGCGCGACGACGACACGATCGAAGTCGAGCGCGGCGAGCGCAGCGACACCGTCGTCGACCGCGCCGTTCAGTCCTCGGCCCGGGCGCCAGACGATCTCTGCGCCCGCGGCTCGCGCCCAATCGGCGACTTCGTCGTCATCACACACGACGAAGGTCGGAAGAGGACGGCCTGCCGCGACCACCCCATCCGCCATGCGACGGGCCAGAGACGCGCGACTCGGCGCTCAGCGCGGAAGCCAGACGCACCTTCGCGTGGCGGAAGCTCTTGACCGGCACCAGCACGGCGGCGCGCACCGCGGCGAGTCTATGGTCACCCGGATGCCGATCCGCAGGGCCGTCGGCGTGCTCGGCACCGTCGAGCGGGCGGAGGTCGACGACCGGGGTGCGGTGTCGGCGTGCGACGGAGCGTGGCGACTCGACTGGTCCGTGGTCGAGGCATCGGGCAAGTGGCGCAACCCTGCGACGGACACATCGACGAGGCAGGTCGCGGTCAGCTCGACGCCGGTCTTCGAAACCTCGGTGCGCGTTGCGGGTGGAGACATCCGCCATCGTGTCTATGGGATCTACGAGTCCGGAGCGCTGGCGATCGTCGAGGTCGAGAACGATTCACCTGAGCCGGTCGCCGTCGCATTCGCGTTCGACGGCGACAGCCCGCCACTGGTGTCGCCGCGCGCTGCACCCGTGGTGCCGGCGATGCCGGCACCGGTCGGCCCGCCTGCCGACGCAACGCTCTTCGCGCTGCCGCACCGCGGGGTCATCCGCGTCGGTGTCCCTCTTGGAGACGCCCGGGCGCGCTGGCCCGACCGTGTGCCGGCCGCCGCGCAGGTCGCAGCCGGCTGGACGCTGATGGCCGAACGCTGCGAGCGCGTCGAGGGCCCAGGAAGCCTGCCGGGGAGGTTTGCGTTCGCTCGTGCGCAGCTGTTGCTCGGGTCGGGTTCCGATCCTGCAGAGCTCCTTCTTGCCGCCGGGGCGCGGTGGCGCCTGGCGAGGGAGTCGATTGACGTGCCCTTGGCCGACATCGGGACTGCCGCACAGCTCGTTGCCCAACGCGTGCGATCGGGAGCGACGTCACTCGAGCACGCGGCCCTCGTCGAGGCTCGAGCCCTGCTCGCCGCGTCCGGTGATCCGCGAGGCGCGGGCGACGTCGAGCATGTCCTCGATCGCTTGAGTCCCGCATCGGGAGAGCGAGAGAGCGAGAGCCATGGCGGCGTCGTCGCGGCCATCCGCGGCGAGCTCGTGTCCAGCGTCGGCGCGGACTCCCGCACGCTTCTCCTCCTGCCGGGCCTCGCGAGTGAGTGGCGGGGCGCGGACGTCGCTGTCCACCGGGTTCCCACCCGATGGGGTGAGATCTCGTTCGCGATCCGATGGCACGGCACGCGGCCGGCGCTGCTCTGGGAGCTCGACTCACCATCGGGATCGCCGATCACGCTTCGGGTGCCGCATCTCGACTTCGCGTGGAGCTCGGCCGCCCCGAGCGGTGAGGCGCTGCTCTCGGGGGTCAGCGCAACCTGAGCGTTGCGATGCGCCAGGGGCCGAGCGGGAACGTCCCCTCGATCTCGCCCACGGGCAGCCCGCGCAGATCGACGAGCCACCCCGTGCGATGACCGATGTCGACCTGCACCTCGTTCGCCGTCGGGTTGAACACCCGCACTTCGAGCGCTCTGCCGACGCGGCGCACCGAGGACACCTCGGCACCGGACACCCGCAGCATGTCGCCCGATTCCGTCCAGTTGCCGTGGCCGTGCCCGACCGTGACCTGCATCGGCAGGAAGGCGTCGTCGACGAGCGCGTAGGGGTCGACCTCGCCGAGCGCGACCGCGTAGGACCAGGTCTGGCGGCCGAGCACCTGCGAGCCCTCCATCTCGATGATCGGACCCGCGGGCAGCGCTCGAGTCGCCATCGGCCCGCGAGACAAGAAGCCTGTCGCTCGCAGCAACGTCAGGGCCAGCGCACCCGCAGCGCCGTCGCGCACGTCGACCAGCTCGTACTCCACGAGCCCCTCGTGCGCGATCGTGAGGCCGCCCACGACCACGAAGCGGCGCGAGGGGAAGGTCGGAAGGCCGACCTCGGTCGGCCCGCCCTCCGCGACCAGGCCACGCGTCACGACTGCGAAGGCACACTCGGCCTTGGACGTGGAGGTCGCCACGGGCAGCGGGAACCACGCCCGCACACGATGGTCGCGGCACTGGTTGTCGAGCCCGACGGCGACGCGCGCGAACCGCTCTCCGGCGCGGAGCTCGATGAGCGTCTCGACCGTGACGTCGCGGCCGCGGATGCGTTCGCCATCTTCCACGCGCTCGGGCCAGTGATAGCGGGCCGTCATGAGCAACGAGCCGCGCAGCGGGCCGGATTCGACGATCATCGCCGTGCACGAGTCGGGCCAATCGACGACGGAGTCGAACGCCGGCGGTGAGTAGTTGTACGTGTCGCCCTCGTCGCCGTCGTCGACGAGGCGCCCGAGGTTCGACGCTCGCAAACCCTCGGCGGTCGTGATCGAGAACGTCGCGGACGCCGTGTCGACCTCGATGGTCACGAGCCCGTTCGCGAGGCTCGGTGTCGAGAGCACGCCGTCGCCCACCACGACTTCGGGGACGTCGAGCGGTTCGGCCCGCACCGGGCGCCATCCGTAGCCCGGCACATCGACGGCGCGGGCGAGGACCACCGTCCGCGCGGGCTCGTGGAGGTGGTACCGGAACGTCGCCTGCGGCGCGGCCGCCGCGAGCTCGGCGATGTGAGCCTTCACCGGCTGCGTCACGACGCGGGGCGCACCGGGTGCTGCGTAGGCGCGCACGTCCACAGAGCCGTCTTCGTGTGGTTCGACGTCGACGTGGTAGAGGCCGTTGGTCCACTCGATCGTCTCGCGCAACACCGCGACGGCGTTCTCGGCACGGAGGGACCAGAGCAACCGGTGGCCGCCGATCTCGCGCACCACCTGGCCGTCGACCCCCACGTTCTCCTGGTCGACCAGGATCGTCACGAGCCCGCTGCGCGTGCGCTGCGAGGGATTCACCGCGACCGGGCCGTCGAACGCGAGGTTCGTTCCGAGCGCTCGCATCGCTCGCTGGGTGAGCCCTTCTGCGATCTGACGTGCCTGGGCGAACCGGTCGAGCACGGTGTTGCACACCTCGTCGACCGAGCAGGCGCAGATCGAATCGTGGGCGGCGTTGCGGATCACCTCGAGCCAGGCTTCGTCGAGCAGTGCCGACGGCCACTCGTCGGCCGGGAGCAACAGCGCGCTCAGCGGCTCGGCGAGCCGTTCGAGCGAACGTTCGGTGATCGCGGCGGCGCGACGCACATCGGTGCGGTTCGACGCCACTCCCATCAGGAGGTTGGCGCGAGCGCCTGAGCGCAGCTCGCCCTGCCACGAGGGCAGGCCCTCGCCGCGACGCGCCGGCAAGGTAGGCGGCGAGGGAGGTGACTTCGATCTGGAGCTCGTCCTGCAGGCTGTTCGCCTCGGCCACGACTGCGCCGAGGAAGCCCTGAGGCGAGAGGTGGTCGGAGCCGTTCATGATCAGCACGGGATCGTCGGCGGGCAGCAGCTCGCGCTGGGCGTCGAGCCAGCCGTGCAGCCGCTCGAGCAGGGCCTTGGCGTCGTCGGGCAGCACCGCGCCATTTCCGTACCCGGTCGGCAGATACTCGGCTCGCACGGTGCTGCCGTCAGGGCTCGACCACCAGAACGCGGTGCGATTCACGCTGCTCGGCACGCCTCGCCACACGACGGCATCGTCGAAGCCGAACTGCTTGAGGATCTGGGGCATCTGCGCGACGTGGCCGAACATGTCGGGCAGATATCCGACTGGCATGGCGCCACCGAAGGCGGCGGCACGCTCGAGTCCGAGCTGCAGGTCGCGGACGATCGTCTCTCCCGAGACGAGGAACTCGTCCATCAGGATGTACCAGGGCCCCATCGCGAACGCGACCGGTGGCGGCGAGCCGGCGCAGCCGGGCCTCCGCCTCGGGACGGACCGCGAGGTAGTCGTCGACGACGGCCATCTGCCCGTCCAGCAGGAAGTGGGCGAACGACGGATCGGCTTCGAGTCGGGGCAGCAGGTCGTCGAGCAGCTCCACGAGCCGCAGCCGGAAGGCCTGGAACGGCGAGTACCACTCGCGGTCCCAGTGGGTGTGCGGGACAACTGCCACTCGTCTCGCCATCGCTCCACGTTAACCCTGACGGACTGCACCCGACGCGGGGCGAGACGGCCTAGGTTGACGACGTGCGCGTCGCGTTCGGCACCGACGAGCAAACCTTGCTCACTGATGACATCGTCGTCCTCCTCGCCGATCGCGGCCATGACGTCGAAGTCGTCGCGCTCGGTGATGCCTGGCCCGACGCCGGTCGCCACGTCGGCGAGGCCGTCGCGTCCGGCCGCTGCGACCGCGGCGTCGTTTGCTGCTGGACGGGTACCGGGGTCAGCATCGCGGCGAACAAGGTGGCAGGCGTGCGAGCTGCGCTGTGCACCGACGCCGCTACCGCTGCCGGCGCGCGACGGTGGAACGACGCCAATGTGCTCGCAGTCGGGCTGCGACTGACGTCGATGGTCGTCGCGACCGAGATGCTCGACGCGTTCCTGTCCACCGACGTCGAGGCCTCTGAGCTCGCGAACATCGCGAAGCTGCCGTGACGCATCTCGATGCCGAGCCGGACATCCGGCTGACCGAGTGGACCTCGTGCGGCGGCTGCGCGGCAAAGTGGGGTGCCGCTCCGTTGTCGGCCTTGGTGCGAGAGCTGGCGTCGTCGGCCGACGCGTCGTTGCTCGTTGGCCTCGCGCCGTTCGACGACGCCGCGGTCTACAAGATCACCGACGACCTTGCTGTCGTGTCGACCACCGACTTCTTCCCTCCGCTCGTCGATGACCCCTCCGACTTCGGTGCGATCGCCGCGGCGAACGTGTGCAGCGACGTCTTCGCGATGGGCGGCCGGGTCATCATGGCGCTCAACATCTCGGCCTTCCCCGAGCGCCTGCCGGTCGAGGCGATCGCCGCGATCCTGTCCGCGGCGTCCGGTGTGGTGCGCGAAGCCGGTGGTGTCGTCGCCGGAGGGCACACGATCCGGTCAGAGGAGCCGATCTTCGGGCTCGCGGTCCAGGGCCTCGTGCATCCCGACCACATCTTCACCAAGGCCGGCGCGAGGCCAGGCGACGTGCTCGTGCTGTCCAAGCCGCTCGGCACCGGCATCGTCCTCGCCGGAGGCACGGCCGAGCAGAAGGCGCCAGCGATCGCCCGCATGAGGATGTTGAACCGCGCCGCGTCTGAGGCGCTCGCAGCGATGGGCGATGCCGTTCATGCCGTCACCGACGTCACTGGGTTCGGGCTCGCCGGGCACGGGTGGGAGATGGCCGAGCGGTCGAACACCCGCCTGGTGTTCGACACGGCGAAGCTGCCCCTCTACGACGGAGCGCTCGCGGCCGCCGAGTCGGGCACCCGCACGGGCGGTGACGCCCGCAACCGTGAGCACCTCGTGGGTCGCGTCGAGTCGACTGCGACCCCGGCGATGGACGCGCTGTGCTTCGACCCGCAGACCTCCGGCGGCTTGCTCGCCGCTGTCGCGCCTGCGGGGGTGTCGGCCGCCGAGGCCGCCGGGTTCACCGTCATCGGCGAGGTCGCCGCGGGTCCTGCTGCAGTCTCGCTGCGGGCGTGATGCGCACTCGCCCTCCTTCGCTCGGGGTGGAGCATGAGCTCTGGAGCGGGGGCCACGAGGTCGTCGTCGGTGTCGACGAGGTGGGCAGGGGAGCGTGGGCAGGTCCGTTGTCGGTCGGCGCTGCGGTGCTTCCGCGTGACCGCCGCGTGTGTACAAGGTCCGCGACTCGAAGGCGCTCACCGAACGCGAACGGGAGCGTCTGTTCTCACGCGTCGCTGCGTGGTGCCTCACGTGGTCGGTCGGACACGCGAGCCAAGCCGAGTGCGACGAGATCGGCATGGCCGACGCGCAGCGTCTGGCCGCGCGAGCGAGCGATCGAGGGCTTGGGTGTCGTCCCCGACGCGATCGTCGTCGACGGCAACTGGGACTTCGTGTCACGCGCCGTGCCGACCGCCACGATCCGGCGCATCGTGAAGGCCGACGCGACGTGCCTCACGGTCTCGACTGCGTCGGTGCTCGCGAAGGTGACGCGTGATCGCATGATGCGTGCCGAGTCAGAGCACTTCCCGGGGTATGACTTCGACGCGAACAAGGGCTACCCGTGCCCTCGGCACAAGGCAGCCCTCGCCGCATGGGGGCCGACGGCGATCCATCGGCGCAGCTGGGTGTTCATGGATCACCTGCCCTGGCCGGGGATGCGAGTCCTCCGGCCCGAGCAGGCGCAGCTGTTCGAAGCCTGAGCTACTGGGCTTACTGAGACGCCCGGCTACTGGTCTTGGGGCTTCTGCAGCACGATCTCGGTCTCGATCTCGAACCGGATCTTCTTCGAGACGACCACGCCGCCCGACTCGAGCGCCATGTTCCAGACGAGGCCCCACTCTTCGCGATCGACTTCACCGCTGGCCGAGAAGACGGCCCGGTCGCCGCCCCACGGATCGGTGACGACGCCCGTGAGCTCGGTGTCGAGGGTGATCGGCTTGGTGACGCCGCGTACGGTGAGGTCACCGGTGACCACGCCCTCCTGGCCCTTCCACTCGACAGACGTGCTCTTGAACGTGATGACCGGGTACTTGTCGACGTCGAAGAAGTCCTCGTTCTTCAGGTGTGCATCACGGTCAGGGGCGCCGGTCGTGATCGATGTCGCGTCGAGCGTGATCTCGACCGAGGAGGCGTCGGGGTCGTCGGCGACCGTCACCGCGCCGGAGACGCCGGTGAAGCGGCCGCGCACCTTCGTGAACACGAGGTGACGGGCGATGAACTCGACCGTGGTGTGGGTCGGGTCGATGGACCAGACGCCGGCGGCCGGGGCCTGGATGTCGTCGATCGTGCGGGTGGCGCTCATTTCGATGGTTCCTCCTGGGGGGATGGGGTCGTACGGGTCCTACAATGCGTGCGCACGCACATATATTCCCGTTCGGTACGGTGCCGCCGTGAAGAAAGAGGATCCGGGTGTCGAGGCTTTCGGCGCGTTCCTGCGCGCCCACGCGGTCGTGCTGCGGAAGCTGGAGGACGAGCTCGAGGGCGGGGGAGGCGTGCCCCTCGGCTGGTACGACGTGCTGCTGACGCTCGAGCGGGCTCCGGGACGAAGGTTGCGGATGCAGGAGCTCGGCGATGCGGTGGTCTTGTCGCGCAGCCCGCGTGAGCCGGATCGTCGACGAGCTCGAGCGCCAAGGCTTCGTCAGCCGTGAGCCGTGCGAGGCCGACCGGCGGGTGGTCTACGCGTCGATCACTCGTCCGGGTCGCGTCGCCCTTCGCCACGCGATCCCTTCGCACCTGCGGGCCATCGACGCCTACTTCTCGTCAGTGCTCACCGAGGACGAGCTGATGACAATCCGTCGAGCTCTCGAGCGAGTGGCGGCGCAAACGACACCGGCGCGCTGAACGCGGCACGACGAGCCGCGCGCCGCAATGTCAGCAGCACAGCCGGACCGAGCAGCACGATCGCGACCGCGTTCGTGATCGCGCGTCCCGTGTCCCAACCCCAGGTCGACGTCGCGAGCGTGAACCAGATGAAGCGATGCAGGTTCTCGAGCACGGGAGCGCCGGCGACGTACGAGAGGTCGCTGCCGGTTCCCGTCGTGAAAGGCCAGAACCAGAGGTTCAGGAGCATCCCGTATGCGAACGCGGACACCGCGCCGTAAACGGCCAGCAGCGCGATCTCACGCCGACCACGAGCGGGAGGGAGCACGCCCGCGCCGAGCCCGACCCACCCGGCGGCGAGCATCTGGAAGGGCAGCCACGGACCGACGCCACCGGTGAGCATCGCTGAGGCGAAGAGCGTGGTGGCTCCGAGCACGAAGCCGAAGCCCGGTCCGTACACGCGACCGCCGAGCACGAGAAGGAAGAACACCATCTCGAGTCCCGCGGTGCCGGCACCCATGGGGCGGAGCGCGGCGCCGATCGAGGCGAGCACGCCGAGCATCGCGATCGCCTTGGTGTCCATGCGGCCGCCCGTGATCTCCGACAGCAGCACCGCGAGGAGGCACGGAAGCAGCGCGGCGAACATGAACGGCGCATCGTGTCCGTGTGCGAGTCCGTTTGGCGGCGAGACGATGAACGGCCAGCAGAACATCATCAGGCCGGCGATCGAGACGAGCACGAGTGTGGCCGTCGACCGGGCGCCGATGCGCAGCACCGACGACTTCATGCGAGCGCCTCGGCGACTTCCGCGACGGTGAGCCATCGCTCCGGTTGCAAGATCTTCGCGACCTGAGGCGCGAACGCGGGGGAGGCGCACACGATGTCGGCGGTGGGGCCGTCGGCCACGACCTCCCCTTCCGCCATCACCACGACGCGATCGGCGACGCTCGCGACGAGCTCGACGTCGTGCGTCGCGATGACGAGCGCGTGGCCCTCCCGGGCGAGGCCGGCGACGATCGCCGCGAATCGGTCCTTCGCCGTCGGGTCGAGCCCGCGAGTGGGCTCGTCGAGGAGCATCACGTCGGGTGCACCCGTGAGCTGGAGCGCGAGCACCACCGCGAGCCGTTGCCCCTCGGAAAGGTCGCGTGGATGCGCGTCGAGGGGCACGTCGACGGCGAGACGCTCGAGAAGCGCGCGGCACGTGCCGGCAGCGGCCCCTGCGTCGATGTCCGCCTGCGCGCACTCGGCCGCGACGGTCGGCAGGTAGAGGAGATCACTGGGAGCTTGCGGCACCAGCCCCACACGAGCAGCGGTGTCGACGCGGCCGGTGAGCCGAGGCCCCGAGCCTTGGATCGCCCACAGCAACGACGACTTCCCAGAGCCGTTGCGGCCCATGAGAGCGACGACTTCGCCGCGGTGCAGGTCGATGTCGACCTCGCGCACCGCAATGGTCGCGCCGTACACGACGGTGACGTCGCGGGCGCCGAGCGCAATCTCCGCTCCGGCCGAGAGCTCGCGGCCGCGTTTCGGGGCCGGGCGTGACGAGAGCAACAAGCGGAGGTCGCCGGCAAGGCGCCGGGCGTCGCGGACAGACAGCGGGGGAGGGGTCCAGCCCTCGATGCGAGCGAGCTGCACGACGGGAGGAGCGAGCGCGGTCGCAGCGAACACCTCTTTGGCGAGCCGTCGACGGCGGTGCCGTCACCGGTGAGGAGCACCACGCTGTCGCAGTGATGGACCACTCGCTCGAGCCGATGTTCGGCGAGCACGACGGTGACCCCGAGGTCGTGCACGAGGCGGGTGACCGCAGACAGGACTTCCTCCGCCGCCGTGGGATCGAGTGCAGAGGTGGGCTCGTCGAGCACGAGCACTCGGGGATGGGCCGTCAGCACCGATCCGATCGCGACGCGTTGCTGCTGTCCGCCCGACAGCGCGCGAAGCGGCCGCGCGCGGAGGTCCGCGATGCCGAGCAGATCGAGGGTCTCCTCGACCCGCTTGCGCATGACGTCGGGCGCGATGCCGAGCTGCTCCATCGCGTACGCCAGCTCTTCCTCCACGGTGTCGGTGACGAACCCCGCGAGGGGGTCCTGCCCGACGTAGCCGACTGTCTCGGCCATGTCGCGAGGCTTGTGCTCACGCGTGTCCCGTCCGTCGACGACGACGCGCCCCACGAGGTGCCCGCCCGTGAAGTGCGGCACGAGGCCGTTGATCGTGCCGAGCAACGTCGACTTGCCCGAACCGGTCGTGCCGATGACGAGGCACAGCTCGCCTTCGTCGATCGTGAGATCGACGTCGCGCAGCACGGGTTCGTCGTTACCCGCGTGGGTGAACGTCTGGATCTCGATCCGGATCACGAGCCGACCTCGGCAGGCACGAGGGGGCGAGCATCCGCGACTTCGGTGCGCGCACCAGCCGGATCGCGGGGTGCGGTCAGCCGAGGCGGAGGCGCGAGCCACGCGGGCAATGCACCGACGAGGATCGCGACGAAGGGGAGCGCCTGCAGGGTCGGCCACTGCAGCGGCTGCAGCGACGGGTCGAGGTTGTCGGGATCGACGTGACCCGCGAGGAACAGCCCTGCCGCGACGGCGATGCCCGATGCGGCCACGAGCCACTCGGGGGACCGCCACGGGTCGGGGCGGTAGCGCGTCGTGTGCACGCCGCGGCCGGCGAGGGCGAGGCCGCCGACCGCGGCAGCGGCTCCGAGCACGAGCATCGGCGCGCCCAAGACGGCGGGCGTGGTCGCATCGAGCAGGCCGTACACCCCGACACACACGCCGCACAGACCCAGCAAGACGAGCGCACCACTCGCGAGTCGGGCGCTGCGGCGGGTCTCCGTCTTGCGGCCGTGACCGCGGGCATCCATCGCCGCGGCGAGCAGGATCGAGCGATCGAGGGCGTCGGTCATCACGGGCACGACGAGCTGCCGCAGAAGATGACGCCGCGAGGGCGAGCCTCCTCTCAACCCGCGGGCGCGGCGCACGCGTCGCGCGACTCTCGACGAGCTGTGGAGCGACGGTCAGCGCAACGGTGATGGCCACGCCGACTTCGTGCAGCGAGCTCGGTGTCGACTTCAGCAGTCGCTTCGGGTTGGCGAGCACGTTCGCGGCGCCGATGCACAGGATGAGGGTCGCGAGCCGAAGCCCGTCGTAGAACGCGGCGAGGAGGCCCTCGAGCGAGACGGGGCCGCCGATGCGGATGCCCTCGGCGCTGGAGGGCAGCGGCAGCTCGGGGACATGGAACAGCACGTGCTCGCCGAATTGGCCGTCGAGCACCGATCGCAAGGCGACGCGCACCGCGATGACAACGAGCGCAGCGATGACATAGCCATGGAACCCTGAGCTCCACGGTGCGTCACCACGGCGCGCCGACACGACGAACGCGACGACGGCGATGATCGCCCCGAGCAGTAGCGGGTTCGTCGTGCGGGTCGCTGCGGTGGCCATCCCCAGCGCCCAGATCCACCAAGCGACCGGATGCAGCTCCCTCGGGAGCCGCTCGAACGATCCGCTCATCGCGGCGCTCCGAGCCTTCGGCGTCGCACCACCATCATGCCGCCCGCGCCCACACCGATCACGATCGCAGCGGACACGACGAACCCGATCGGGCTTCCTCCATCACCACCATCCTCGCCCAGGTCGACCGCGGTTGTCGGGGGGGCGGTGTCGGTCGTCGCGACCGCGGTGCTCGTCGGGGTGAGCGTGGTGCTCGTGGTCGCCGCGGTGGTGGTCGCCGCGGTCGTGGTCGTTGCGGTCGTGGTCGTTGCCGCAGCCGCGGTGGTGGTGGTTGCCGCGGTCGTGGTGGCCGGCAGGGTCTGTGGCGTGGACGTGCAATCGCTCGTGTTGAGCGTCGGCGGCGGATCGCTCGCCGCTGCTGGCGGTGCGAAGCGTGGGGGTGGGATCGCGGCGGCGACCTTGTCGAGCGAGAACGACCATCCTTCGAAGGTGCCCGGAGGAGGTTTGCGGCTGCCTGCGCCGATCGTGCTGTAGCACCATGCACCGCCGGGCGCCGCGATCCAGTAGCCCCAGTACGCGGACGCCGGCGACGCGTTCACACAGCGATCATCGGTGGGCTTGTCCGCGATCCGGCACACGAAGCCGGGAACGCGCTGCGCCGACTGGTAGCTGACCCCTGCGCGCTCGAGCGCTTCGAGCCCGGATGAGACGGGGCCTTGCGCGCAGACGACGTTCACTCCGCCGCCGAGCTCTTGGAAGTCGATGACGACCGTGACCCCCGAGTCGCCAGCGCACGCGCCCGTCGCCTGCCGAGGTACCGGAGCCGCGACCGCCGACACCAACGCTGCGACGACGGCGACGGTGAGGGTGGCGATCACGACATGTGACGCGTGAGCCGTCGAGACGTGAGCGCGACCAGTGCGACGCCGGCGACGATGAGCACGGCCGCGATGGGAACGCCGCGAGTCGCGTCGTTGCCGGTGCGCGGCAACGTGCCCGAGTCGACGACCGTCGTCGCCGGAGCCGTTCCCCCGCCGCTGGTGCCCGGGGCAGTCGTCGTGGCGCCCACCATCGTGGTGGTCGTGGATGTGGTGGTCGTGGTTGCCCCCGTCACCTGCAACGGGACCGCGAGGCGCTTGCCGGAGGACAGACCGAGCACCTCGATCTCGTGGCCACCGGACGCGGTGTCCGTGGGCACCACAAAGGTCAGCGACGCCAATCCCGTCGCGTCGGCGTTCGTGGTGCCGAGCACCACGGGGTCGGAGAACAACGTGAACCTGACCGGCTCACCGGGCGTGAACCCACTCCCGCCGACCGCGACGGTGTCGCCGGGCTTCGCCGTGCTGGTGGAGATCGTCGCACCGGCCGGCACGGCGCCACCGCCACCGCCCCCGCCGCCCGAAGACAGGACGACGCGAGGCAGGGCCAACACGCCTTGCGACGTCGCGCGACGGAAGGGATCTCGTTCGGCGGGCATGCCATGGGCGATTGCGTCGTCGCGCTGTCCAGGGTCATACGCGATCGCGCCGACGTCTGCACTGGCGGCGCCGGCGTTCGCGCCCGTGAGCTGCAACGCCTGGATCCATGCCCCGGCCTTGTCCGCTGCCGCGCTCTGACCCGCTGCCCGCAGCGCCTGGGCGATGATCCCCGTCGAGTTCGCGTTCAAGGTCGCGGTCGGGCCCGAGCCGGCGAAGGCACCGCTCGCGTCCTGGAGCGCGACCAGCCAGCCCGATGCTTTGCTGATCGCGTTCGACGCGCCCGGTTGTCCCACCAGCGCGTCGATCGCGAGGCCTGTCGCGTCGAGGTCGGCCTGGTCGTCCGATGTGCACGTCGTCGCGGAGTCGTAGAAAAGCCGGAATCCGCCCGCCGGGCACTGCTGCGCGAGCAGGAACGAGAGTGCCTCGGGCGGCACGCCTCCGGACGTGGGTGCGAGCGCGAGCACGGCGAATGCCTGCCCGAAGCCGTTGCTGCTGTCGCCGTAGGCACTGGTGTCGGAGAACCGTCCGGGCTGCGGATCGGGCGCGACCTGCATCTGGCCCCGCAGCGAGGGCTCGAGGTTCATCCCGCCGACGTTCGTCGTCGGTCGTCCCTGTACCTCTGCCATGTACAGCAGCTTTGCGAGGGGCCCGGCGTAGAGCTCACCGGGGGTGTCGAAGCTCAGGTAGCTCGAAGCGTTGGCGAGGATGTTGTCGGTTGTCGCGGCTGTCTCAGGCGCGCCGCCGCGGCCACCGCCGGCGAGCGCGAGCACGAAGTCGATCGTGAGGCCCCAGTCAACGAATTGCGGGGCGCCCTTGAACCCGAGCTGATGACTGTTCGCGGCGAGCTCGTCGTTGAGCCAGTCGAGCGCGCTGGCCGTCGGATCGGTCTCGGCGCGCGCTGGCTCGATGGGAAGGACGAAGGCGAGCGCAACGGCGACCATCAGGAGCGCGACTGCCGCTCGGCTGCTGCGAAGGAGTGTGCTCATCGAGTTGCTCGCTTTCGGTTGCGACTGCGCAACGCAACCCAAGCGGTGCATCGAGAGAGCGAGCACGAACCCGGGCTCTCGTTCCGCAGACCACGGCGGTGGTGTGAGCCGATGCACTCTCGGACAGGCATTCCGACTTCTCGAGGCGAGCTTGGATCGTCACGAGCTACGGCTGCGGGTCAGTGCCGGAGTTCGACCGGCTTCCCCTGTACGAAAGAGATCTGTTGTCACCCGACCAGGGCCGGGCACAGGGCAACCTAGCATCGCGTCGTGGCCGACGACTCTCCGCAGACCTTGGTGGGCATCTCGTTCGGCGACACGTTCCGGGCTCAGGAGTTCCTTACCGCGGCGCACCGGCTCGCCTCGAACGGCCACATGCACCTGAAGGACGCGGTGTTCGTCATCAAGCACGACGACGGCACCACCGCTGTGCACGAGACGCTCGATCCGCAACCCGGACGCACCGCGCTCTCCGGTGCGGTGTGGGCGAGCCTGTTCGGGTTGCTTCTCGGTGGACCCGTCGGATGGCTCGCGGGCGGAGCGATCGGCGCCGCGGGAGGCGCGGCCGCCGCGAAGCTCGTCGACCTCGGCATCCCCGACGAGTGGGTGCAGTGGTTCCGCGACGAGGTGCAGCCGGGCACATCCACGCTCGCGCTGCTCGTCACCGACCTCGATCGGGATTCCCTCGTCGCCGAGCTCGAGCGGTTCTCGGGAGCGAAGCTCGTCTACGCCAACCTCGAGCCCTACTGGATCGATCGCATGCACGCGGCGTTGGGCGAGGCCGTGGTCGCCACGGACGACGCCTCAGGAGCCGACGAACTCCGCGAGTAGCGCGAAGAAGTCGTCGGGCTGCTCGTCGATCATCCCGTGACCTCCGGCGAACGTGACGAGGCGAGCGTTCTCACCGATGCCGGCCGCGATCTCCTCGGCTCCTGCGAGCGGGCACACAGGGTCGTCGGCTCCGCCGAGGACGAGCGTCGGACAGGTGATGCGACCCAAATCGGCGCTGAAGTCGAACGTCGGATGGAGGTTCTTGGCGAAGTGCTCGAGGACCTGCATGTTGACGACCGCCCGCCCTTGCATCTCCACCATCTCGGCCATGGCCGCCGCGCCCCGACGCGTGTAGAGCGGGAGGCACACCTGGCCGTACTCGACGAGGTTGTCACCACTGGCGTCGGCCCAGAACTTGCGTGCGACCTCCGCGGCGTGAGGTCCGCTCAACCGTTCGAAGACCAAGAACATCGCCTCGTCGTCCATCCGCGCGCTCGTCGAGTCGAGGACGACCTTTGCGGGATGCTCCGGGTGGCGAGTCGCGTACGCGATGGCGACCATGCCGCCGAACGAGTTGCCGATGACCACCGGCTTGTCGATGCCGAGCGCGTCGCAGAAGGAAACGACGTCGTCGCCCCACTGCTCCATCGTCCACCGGTCGATCGGCCCCGGGTCGCTGCGACCGTTCGCGCGGTGGTCGTACGCGACCACCTGGCCGATCTCGGCAAACCGGTCGAACTTCGGCTTGAAGTAGGAGTGGTCGAAGCCCGGTCCGCCGTGGAGCAAGACGAGGGTCGGGCGCTCGCGCATCGTGCCTCCGTCGGCGACCAGCTTCTGGCCATCGACGTCGAACCACAGCGAGACGTCTCCGATGCTGACCTTCATGCCTTCGTCTGCGTGCCGACCTTCAGGTCGCGGAACGGCGTCGTCGAGTCGATGCCCGCATCCTTCGGCAGGCCGAGCACGCGCTCTCCGACGATGTTGCGCATGACCTCGTCGCTGCCACCGGCGATCCGCATGCCGGGGATCCCCATGACGAACTGGCCCCACGCATAGGTGCCCCACTCGCCTGAGTCGGCGACCATGCGGGCGCCGAGCACGTTCGCGACGAAGTCGGCTGTCTTCATCATGTTCTGGGTGAGGGCGAGCTTCGCGATCGACATCTCGGGGCCGGGAAGCTGGCCCATCTTGATCTTGTCCATCGCTCGCTGGTTCGTGTAGCTCGCGACCTTGGTGCGGATGATGAGGTCGGCGAGGGCCTGGCGCGTGATCGGATCTTCGTCGAGGCCGTAGTGACGCACCATCTCGATGAGGCGGTTGGTCGACATGAGGCTGCTGCCGCCCGCGCCGCCCGCACCGATCGACGCCGCGCTCGTTCATCAGCGTGGTGAGCGCGACCGTCCAGCCCTGGTTCACATCGCCGAGGCGATGGTCGTCGCGTACGCGCACGTCGGTGAAGAACACCTCGTTGAACGACGCGCCGCCGGTCATCTGACGCAGCGGACGCACCTCGACACCGGGCGCGTGCATGTCGACGATGAAGCCGGTCAGGCCCTTGTGCTTCGGCATGTCGGGGTCGGTGCGGCAGATGATCTCGCCGATGTCGCTGTACTGAGCCCCCGACGTCCACACCTTCTGGCCGTTGAGGATCCACTCTTCGCCGTCGCGATCAGCCCGCGTCTGCAGCGACGCGAGGTCGCTGCCCGCGCCGGGCTCGCTGAACAGCTGGCACGCGACGATGTCGCCGCGCCACAGCGCCTTCAGGTAGGCGTCCTTCGCGGCATCGGTCGCGTGGGCCAGGATCGTGGGCGCCACCATGCCGAGCCCGATGCCGAAGAACCCTTGGTTCGGGACGTTGTACTTGCCCTCCAGCACCTGCCACGCCCGGTCGTAGGCCTGCGGGAGCTCGCGGCCTCCGTAGGAGGCGGGCCCACCGATCCATCCGAAGCCGGCGTCGTACTTCGTCTGACGCCAGGTCTGGGCCTTGGCGAGCTCCTCGCGCTCGCTCGTGCGGGCCTTCTCGTCGAAGAGCGTCACCTTGTCGGAGCCCTCGCCCCAGACGAACTTCCTCTCCTCGGCCTTCAGCGAGGCGTGCGTGTCGAGGAACGCCGTGGCCTCGGCCTCGAACTGCTCGAGCGTGATGTCGACCATCCCAGTTCCCCCTCTACTCGCTTGCGGGTTCCCCCTAGTTGCTTGCGGGTTCCCCGCTGCGTGGATGTTGACCCGCGGGTCAACGTACCGTGTCGGCATGACCCGCGGCCAGGCCAACGTGATCCGTGCCTTCTGCATCTGGACCGTCTACGTCTGGGTCACCCGCATCTGGAACATCTGGAACGACGCCTCCCGCAACGGCGCGTTCAAAGCCGTGCACACCGTGATCTGCGTGATCTCGGTCGGGCTCGCCATCGCTTCGTGGATCGTCGTCTCGCACGTGCGCCGCAAGCGCCTCGCCGCCGCCGAGACCGGGGTCGAATCGACCCTCTAGAGCCAGTCGCGCTTCTTCAGGAAGTAGTAGAGCGTGCCGGTCAGCAGCAGCATCATGAAGATCGCGCTGGGGTAGCCGAGGTACCAGTGCGTCTCGGGCATGTGCGTGAAGTTCATGCCGTAGATGCCGGCGATCAAGGTGGCGCCGAGCAGGATCGAGCCCCAGCCCGTCATCGTCTTCATGACCTCGTTCATGCGCTGACCACTCAAGGCGAGCAGCGCGTCCATCTCACTCTGCACGAGCTCGCGGTGCCCTGAGATCTGGTCATTCGCGCTGGAGCACGTGGTTTCGGAGGTTCTCGAACTCCTTGGCGTTGTCACCCCCGATCCAATCGACCGTGCCTTCGCTCAGCTTCGCGGCGACCTCCTCGAGTGGCTGCACCTTGAGCTGCAGCGCCACGAGCTCGCGTCGGATCGTGAAGAGCTTCAGCTGGATCTCCTGCGTCTCGCCGCTCTTCATCGGTTGATCGGCGAAGATGCGGTTCTCGATCGTCTCGATTTCCTCCTCGATCTCGCCGGCCCGATCGAGGCAGTCGTCGACGAGCGTGTCGAGCACACACCAGACGAGCGTCCCGAGCTGTCGAGATGTCGCCTTGCTCGAAGCGGGCGTGGACGGCGTCGATGGACCACGTCTGCCCCGCTTCGTTCGGCTGGCGGAAGGTCGTCAGCCATCGCTCGCCGATGAGCAGGTTCACCGGGCTGAGCTGACCCGAGTACGCCGCGATGAACGCGTGGTGCTCGTAGATCTCGATCTTGGTGCGAGAAGCGATGCCGGCGTCTCGGCGGCCACCGTCGCGGATGTCCTCCACCGCGAGATCGTCGATCTTGAACTCCTCGACGAGGCGGTCGGCCTCCCCGGGCGCGAGGTCCGTGATGTCGACCCAGACGAGGCACCCGGCGTCGAGCGAGGTGTCGATGTCATCGGGATCGGGGATCGTCGCGACGTTCCCGCGGTCGTTCTTCAGCGCCGTGATCACCGGCGGAGGGTACGCCCTGGACGTGCTCTGGACTGGCGAACACATGTTCGATACAGTCGGCTCATGGCAGGCGGAGCTGTCGCGATCTCTCCGGTGATCGCCGAACGGGTGCGTCCGGTCGCGCTCGCCCGAGAGCAGGTGCTTCCGGTCATCTCACCGCTCGCGACGTTGCTCCCGCAAGGGCTGATCCGGGGTACGACCGTCGTGGTCGACGGTGAGAGCGGTGTGACCTCGCTCGCGTTGGCATTGGCAGCCGGCGCGTCGCAAGAGGGATCGTGGGTTGCCGCGGTCGGGGTGCCGTGGCTCGGGCTCGGCGCCGCGGCCGAATGCGGCGTCGCTCTCGATCGTTTCGCGGTCGTCGCGAGCCCCGAGCGCAGCGAGTGGGCGACCGTGGTCGCCGCGTTGATCGACGCCATCGACGTCGTGCTCGTGAGCCCGCCGCCTCGAGTGGCGATGGGCGACGCCCGCCGACTCGCGGCTCGTGCGCGCGAACGCGGCGCGGTGCTGCTGGTGGTGCGCGCCGCGAGCTCGCTGACGGTCGACGTGCGGTGCACGGTGAGCGAGTCGCAGTGGTCAGGGGTCGAGCACGGTGCCGGGCACCTGCAGTCGCGAAGGGTGACCGTCACGGCGACCGGCCGAGGAAGTGCGGCTCGTGCGCGCACCTCGTCGCTCTGGTTGCCGGGGCCAGACGGGGTGATCTCGATCTGCTCGACCTGCAGCACGGTCACCAGCACGGTCACGCCGCTCGTGCACGCCGAGGCGGGCTGACGTGCGCACGCTGGTCCTTTGCTGCCCCGACTGGTCGGTGGTGGCCGCGGGGGCGGTACCCGACCAGCCGCTCGCCGTCGTGCACGCGAACCGCGTCGTCGCGTCGTCACCGGCAGCACGACTCGAGGGCGTGACGCCCGGGCTGCGTCGCCGTGAAGCGCAAGGGCGATGTCCGGGCCTCGTCGTCATCGCCGCCGATCCGGCGCGAGATGCTCGCGCCTTCGAGCCCGTTGCCATCGCACTCGACGCGCTCACCCCGCGCATCGAGCTCACGCGACCCGGACGCATCGCGTTCGCCACTCGTGGGCCCTCGCGCTACTTCGGCGGCGACGAAGCGCTGACCGAACGCGTGGTTGCACTTGCAACTGAGGCGCTCGGCTCTCGTGTCGAGATCGCAGGGCCGCCGGCCGTCGGTGTGGCCGACAGCGCGTTCGCGGCCGAACTCGCCGCGAGTGTCGTCGCCTCGGGTGCTTCAGCCGCGTTCCTCGCGCCTTTGCCGACGACCGCGTTCCTCGTGGTCGAGCCCGAGCTCGGCTTCGAAGACCTCGTCGACCTGCTCGCTCGTCTCGGCGTGCGCACACTCGGGCAGCTCGCGGCGCTGCCGGCGTCCGACGTCTCGGCCCGGTTCGGGCCGCTCGGCGTGCTGGCCCATCGACTGGCGAACGGCAGCGAGGGACGGCTGCTCGACGAGCGTCCGGTGCCCGCCGACCTGGCCGTGGTCGCCGAGCTCGATCCTCCTGCGGAGCGCGTCGACCACGCCGCGTTCGTGGCCAAGGCCTTGGCCGACGAGCTGCAAGAGCGCCTCGACATCCGCGGGCTGGCGTGCACGCGCATCGCGATCGAAGCCGAGACCGAGCACGGCGAGCATCTCGTGCGGCTGTGGCGACACGAAGGCGGGCTCACCCCTGCTGCCGTCGCCGAGCGCGCTCGTTGGCAGCTCGACGGGTGGCTGCACTCCACCACCCAACGACCGACGAGCGGCATCACGCTGCTGCGCCTCGTGCCCGACGAGGTCGGCGCGGCGCGTGGCCATCAGATGGGGTTCTGGGGAGGCCGCACGCTTGCCGACGAGCGCGCGGCCCGTGCCCTCGCCCGTGTGCAGGGCCTCCTCGGCGTCGAAGCGGTCGCCCTTCCCGAAGTGCGCGGCGGACGGTCTCCTCGCGAGCACGTCGCCCTCGTGCCCGTCGGCCTCGCCGAGCCCGGGCGGATGATGGCGCCCGCTCCCGACGCGCCGTGGCCGGGTCGGGTGCCGCCTCCGCTGCCCGCTGCCGTGCATGTCGTTCGTCGTTCCGCCGTGGTGCGCGACCGCCACGGTGAGCCCGTCGTCGTCAGTGGCCGTGGGCTGCTCAGCAGCCCTCCCGCGACGATCGACTCGAACGGTCGCACCGACGACGTGACTGCATGGTCGGGGCCGTGGGTCTTCGACGAGCGCTGGTGGGCCGCGGAGGAACGACGCCGTCAAGCCCGCATGCAGATCGTCACCGCCAGCGGCACCGCGCACCTGCTGGTGCTCGAGCACCGCAGCTGGTGGGTCGAAGCGACCTACGACTGAGTGGACGCCGGAGTCACTCCCGGCCGAGGCGGTCTCGGAGCAATGTGACCAAAGCGCGCATCTCCGGCTCGTCGATCCTCGGTGCGTCAGGCCATTGGCTCAACTGCGCGCCCCAGAATTCGATCGGCGTGTGCGGATAGCGGGGCGCGAGGTGAACGTGGAGATGCGGAACGCCGTCGCCGAAGACAAAGGCGTACACATGCTCCGCCTCCAGTGTGTCCTTCAGGACGCGTGCGAGGCGATTCGAAAGTCTGCCAATCGCGGATGCCTCGTCGTCTGTGAGGTCGCCGAGCCCTGGCGCGTGGCGCTTCGGTTCGACGATCAGCCAGCCTCGGTACGCCTGGTTCCTGCCGTGGACATGGCCGGCATAGACGAGGTCGTCTTCATAGAGGATCCCCCCGTCGGCCGCATCGCCCCGTCGGTGCTTGTCGCAGATGAGGCAAGCGCCCGACGCGTCGACCGATTCCTCTGCCACGAACGCAGATTGCCCTGATGGTTGAGTTCGTGTCACGCGCTGCGGTTGGTTTCGTAGCGTCGAGGGTGCCGGCGGTTGGGTCTCGAGAATGCCCTGCCGCCTTCGGGTTGGCTTCCGAGCGATGAGGGCCGTCCGCCGGTTCCCGTGCTGTGGCGTGGCTCGAAACAGGAACGGCATCCCCGCATCAGGAGTGCCCGCCGCGGTGTTCCACTTCGATGTGAGGAGGCTTCGTGTTCATCATTGGGATCGATCCACACAAGGGATCACACACGGCCGCGGTGATCGACCGCGACGAACAGTTGGTCGGCGAGCTGTCGGTATGTGCTGATCGTCGACAACGCGACCGGTTGTTGCGCTGGGCGGCACCGTTCGAGCCGCGGTTGTGGGCGGTCGAAGGCGCGACCGGGCATGGCGCGTTGTTGGCGCAGCAACTCGTCGCGTCGGGCGAGACCGTCGTCGACGTGCCGGCCGCGCTGTCGGCCAGAGCGCGGTTGTTGGACTCGGGCCACAAGGACAAGACCGACGCGCACGACGCGCGTTCCGCCGCGATCGTCGCGTTGCGGAACCGGAATCTTCGCAGCGGTCGACGCTCGAGGATCACCGGCAGATCTTGCGGCTGTTGGCTCGTCGTCATCACCAGCTCATCGCGGCTCGGACCCGGGCGATCTGTCGGTTGCATGCAGTGCTGCGCCGAGATGATCGAAGGCGGATTGTCGAAGAATCTCTCGGCGAAACGGGCTTCGGTCGAGCTCCGCAAGGTCCGCCCGCACGACGCGATCGGGATCGAACGCAAACGGATCGCCGTCGAGTTCCTCGACGAGGTCCGGCGAATCGACCTCGCGCTCGTCGAGCTCCACCGACGCATCGACGCACGCCGTGAAGGCCGCACGCACGTCGGTGACCGAGGTGTTCGGCGTCGGTCCGATCGTCGCGTGTTACCTGATCGGCTACAGCGGCGACGTTCGTCGGTTCCCGACCGCGGGGCACTACGCGCGCTACAACGCGACCGCACCGATCGAAGCGTCGTCGGGACCCGAAGGTTCGTCACCGACTGAACCCGAACGGCAACCGGCAACTCAACCACGCGATCCACATCGCTGCGCTCGGTCAGATCAGTCACGACACGCCCGGCCGCGCGTACTACCTCGCGAAACAGGCCGACGGGAAGACGCCGCAAAGAAGCGATCCGCTGCCTGAAACGCACGAATCAGCGACGCCGTCTACCGACAACTCCGCTCCGACCTCGACCGACTGAACGACAACGGGTCCGGGAGGGCAATCAGGGACGACTCTGAATCCAGCGTGGCCGGCAAATCCCTGAACACCGGCACTTCGGAGAGGCCACTCCCGAACCCGACCACCAACGCTACGACGACGAAGCCCGTCATGCCACGGGTGCCACCGATCGCGCGTAAACACCGACCACAACAACCGCCTTGACACAAACAGGCTTCGTTGTCGAGCGGCTTCACCAGCACATCGGTGAGCAAGGAACAGCAGTCGCAGTGTCCGAGGCTCCGGCATATCCGCGGTCCGCCAGCGTCGTCGCGTGTTCAGTCAGGCACTCCGATGATGCGAGCGCGCGGCGCGCCGTCGCCGATCGTGAGCTCGCCGACGGTGAGCTCGGCGGCGAGCGACGGGCTGCCGGGGTTCACGAGGAGGATGTCGCCGTCGTGCTCGATCACCGGCGCGTGGGTGCCGCCGAACACCACGACGTCGACGGGCCGACCGAAGAACCCTTTCCAGTCGACGCCCACGCGCGGCTCGGGCACAGAGAAGCTGACGCCGATCGCGGTGCCGTCCGCGTCGATCACGATCGGTCCGTCGTCGAGACGTCCGGGGATCGGCGCGGGATCGTCGGTGTTGCGCGTCGCCCGCACCGGCGCCACCGCGGCTTCGAGGTCGTCGAGCACCGCGAGCGTCGAGAGGTCGCCGCACACGACGACGAGATCGACGCCGGCGAGTGCGTCGCTGACCCTGCCGCATACCGCCGGCCAGTCGCAGAGGTCGTCGTGGGTGTCAGACACCAGCCCGATGCGCATCGACGGATCATCGCGCCGCGGCCCGGATCGCGCGACTGGCACGCCACGCGCCCTAGAGGGGCGCGAGCGGTGCCAGTCGATGGGGCGGGGCGGACGCCCTGGACGGACGAACATGTGTTCGATACCCTCGACTCATGGGGTTCGGCAATCCGCAGGTTCCGTGGATCGAGCTCGAGCACCAGCTCTCTGACCGGGGTCACGACGGCCGTCCGTCCGGCTCCCCTCCATGGACCAACGCCGGCGGCGACAGCCCGGCGTGGTCGCGCAAGCGCCAGCCCTACAAGCCGCCGTCGCGCCTCGAGCGCCGCGCCGACGCCGTGCCCTACGCGGAGTTGCACTGTCACTCGAACTTCAGCTTCCTCGACGGTGCCAGCCATCCCGAAGAGCTGGCGGAGGAAGCCGCCCGCCTCGGGCTCGAAGCCCTGGCGCTCACCGACCACGACGGCTTCTACGGCGTGGTGCGCTTCGCGGAGGCCGCTCGCGAGATCGGCTTGCCCACTGTGTTCGGCGCTGAGCTCACGCTCGGGGCGACCACGCCACAGAACGGCGTCGCCGACCCCGAGGGCACCCATCTGCTCGTGCTGGCCACCTGCCCCGACGGCTACGCGCTGCCTCGGCCGTGCGATCAGCCATGCGCAGCTGGCAGGGGAGAAGGGGGCGCCGCGCACCACGCTCGCAGCCCTGGCTGACGAGGCGGGTGACTGGTTGGTGCTCACCGGTTGCCGCAAGGGAGCGGTCTGCTCGGCCCTCGTCGACCACGGCCCCGCCGCTGCCGAGCGCGAGCTGCAGCGTCTCGTCGATGCGTTCGGTCGTGATCGTGTGGCCGTCGAGCTCTGGGATCACGGCGATCCGCTCGACTCTGCTCGCAACGACGCGTTGGCCGAGATCGCGGCTCGCCACGCGATCACCTGTGTCGCCACGAACAACGTGCACTACGCCACGCCCGCTCGCCGTCCGCTCGCCACCGCGCTCGCCGCGGTGAGAGCACGCAGGTCGCTCGACGAGATCGACCCGTGGCTGCCCGGAGGCGCCGGCGCCCACCTGCGTTCGGGCGTCGAGCAGGCCCGTCGGTTCGCTCGCTACCCCGGCGTGGTCGAGGCCGCGGCCGAGCTCGGCCGCGCGTGCGCGTTCGATCTCGCGCTCGTGGCGCCTGACCTGCCGCCATTTCCCTGCCCGCCTCGACACGACGAGATGAGCTGGCTGCGCGCGCTCACGTGGCGGGGCGCGGAACGTCGGTATGGCCCGCGCGGCACCGAGCGCGTGCCCGGCGCCTATGCCCAGCTCGAGCACGAGCTCGAGGTGATCGAGAAGCTCGGCTTCCCCGGCTACTTCCTGATCGTGTGGGATCTCGTCGAGTTCTGCCGGCGAGCCGACATCTACTGCCAGGGGAGGGGCTCGGCCGCGAACTCGGCTGTTTGCTACGCGCTCGGCATCACCAACGCCGACGCGGTGGAGCTCGGTCTGCTCTTCGAGCGGTTCTTGTCGCCCGAACGTGACGGCCCACCCGACATCGACATCGACATCGAGAGCGATCGCCGTGAAGAGGTGATCCAGTACGTGTACGAGCGGCACGGACGTGAGAACGCCGCGCAGGTGGCCAACGTCATCACGTACCGGGCGAAGTCGTCTGTGCGCGACATGGCCAAGGCGCTCGGCTACGCAACGGGACAGCAAGACGCGTGGTCGAAGCAGGTCGACGCGTGGGGGCCGCTCGAGGCCACCACGCGAGCGCCCGACTCGCACGACATCCCGCCCGCGGTGCTCGATCTCGCGGCCCAAGTCGAGAACTTCCCCCGCCACCTCGGCATCCACTCCGGGGGGATGGTGCTGTGCGATCGCCCGGTGATCGAGGTGTGCCCGGTGGAGTGGGGGCGCATGGCCGATCGCAGCGTGCTGCAGTGGGACAAGGACGACTGCGCTGCGGTCGGCCTCGTGAAGTTCGACCTGCTCGGCCTCGGGATGCTCTCGGCGCTGCACTACGCGATCGACTTCATCCGCCATCACCGCGGCTACGAGGTCGACCTCGCGACCATCCCCCAAGAAGACGCGGTCTACGACATGTTGTGCAAGGCGGACTCGATCGGTGTCTTCCAGGTCGAGAGCCGCGCGCAGATGGCCACGTTGCCGAGGCTCAAGCCGCGCACCTTCTACGACATCGTCGTCGAGGTCGCGCTCATCCGCCCCGGCCCCATCCAGGGCGGATCGGTGCATCCATACATCCGGCGACGCAACGGCACCGAGCCGGTGACCTACCTGCACCCGTTGCTCGAGAGCTCGCTGCGCAAGACGCTCGGCGTGCCGCTGTTCCAAGAGCAGCTCATGCAGATGGCGATCGACGTCGCCGGCTTCACGCCGTCGGAGGCCGACCAGCTGCGCCAGGCGATGGGCTCGAAGCGCAGCCGCGAGCGCATGGAACGCCTGCGTGAGCGGCTCTACGAGGGCATGGCCGAGCGAGGCATCACCGGGGAGACGGCCGATCGCATCTTCGAGAAGATGGCGGCCTTCGCCAACTTCGGCTTTCCCGAGAGCCACTCGGTGTCGTTCGCCTACCTGGTGTACGCGTCGTCGTGGATCAAGCTGCACGAGCCAGCGGCGTTCTGCGCGGCGTTGCTCAACGCGCAGCCCATGGGCTTCTACTCGCCGCACTCGCTCGTGCAAGACGCGTGCCGGCACGGCGTGATCGTGCGCACGCCCGACGTGAACGCGAGCGATGCACAGGCGACGCTCGAGCCGTGCGAGGAGTCGCACCACAGCGTGGCGGTGCGTCTCGGCATCGAGTCGGTGCGTCATGTCGGCACCGACCTCGCCAAGGCCATCGCCGCGGGACGGCCGTACTCGAGCATGGAGGACATGACCCGACGCACGGGCGCGACGCTTCCCGTGCTCGAAGCCCTCGCCACCGCGGGAGCGTTCGGCTGCTTCGAGGACGGCGATACCGCGATGACGCGGCGTTCGGCGTTGTGGGCTGCGGGAGCGGTGGCCCAGTCACGACCCGATCGGCTGGCCGGGGTGGTGCTCGGTGCCGACGCACCCACGTTGCCTGGCATGAGTGCGGCGGAAGAGGCGAACGCCGATCTCTGGGCCACCGGCGTGTCGCCCGAGGGCCACCCGACACGGTTCGTGCGCGATCGCCTCGACGAGATGGGTGTCGTCACGGCCGCCGGACTCGTCGACGTGGAGCACGGCGCCCGCGTGCGCGTCGGTGGAGTCGTGACCCATCGCCAGCGCCCGGCGACCGCCGGCGGCACGACGTTCATCAACCTCGAGGACGAGACCGGGCTCATCAACGTGATCTGCTCGAAGGGATGTTGGGCGCGGTACCAGCGAGTGGCGAGAGGCGCGCCTGCGTTGATCATCCGTGGCCGGGTAGAGAAGGCCGAGGGCGTCATCAACGTCGTGGCCGAAAAGCTCGAGGCGATGCCCGTCGGCGGCGCGCTGCGCTCACGCGACTTCCGCTGACCGGCCAGCGCGGCGCGAGGCCCGACCACTCGCCGACGGCGATCGCGGTGCCGCCACCGAGGAGGAACCACTCGCACAGCACCGCGCCGTGCTCCGCGACTGCGGCGTCGAGCCCGTGCCACCTCGCGAGCTCGTCCTCGGTCAGCGTGGGCGGATCGGGAGTGATCGTCGCCGCGACGATCGGACTGCCCGGACCGGCCGCCCCCGCGAGCAATGCCAACGTGCTGGCGAGCTCTGCAGGCGGGACCTCGCCGTCGATGATGACGCTCACCCCGCCGCCCTCGTCGGGCTTGCCGAGCAGCACGACGGTCTGGTGCTCGGGTGGCTCTGCTGCGGAGAGCAGGATGATGTCGAGCGCGTCTTGGGCGCTCTCGAGGCTTCGCATGCGCGCTTCTCCTGATCGCTGTGATCGCAGGGGAAGTGCGTGGCGAGACCGTACCGAGGGGGTGGGACATTCCTGAGGGGTACCGTCATGGCGATGCAGGAAGCACGGCCCACGCGGCTCCATCACTACGCCTTCCCCACCAAGGACCAGGAGGCCACGCGAGCGTTCTACGAGGACGTGATCGGGCTGCCGCTCGTCGCGACGTGGTCCGAGGCCGAGACGCTCGGCGGGTCAGATGCGCGCAGCGAGTACTGCCACACCTTCTTCGCGCTCGGCGACGGCAGCGCTCTGGCGTTCTTCCAGTTCGCAGACCCGGCCGATCAGGCGCGATTCGATCCCGACTACATCCCCACGCAGTTTCGCCACCTCGCGCTCAACGTCACCCGAGCGGTGCAGGACGCGATCGGGCAACGCCTCGCCGCGACCGGCCAGACTCCGCGGGTGGTCGACCACGGCTACTGCCGTTCGCTCTACACGCGCGACCCGAACGGGCTGTTCCTCGAGTTCACGGTCGACGCCGACGATGTCGACCAGATCGCAGTCGATCGCATGGCCGATGCACACGCCACGCTCGAGCGGTGGTTGGCCGGCGATCGCACGACCAACAACGTCTACCGGTAGGAGCGACGACGAATGCCGTGGATCCAGACGATCGACCCTCACGACGCCACCGGCCGCCTGGCCGAGGTGTACGGCTGGCAGTCGGCCAAGCTCGGCCGGCCGACCGAGTTCACGCAGCTCGGCAGCCTCGACCCCGAGGTCGTCAACGCTCGGCTCGTGCTCTACAAGGCGTCTGAAGGAGTGACCTCGGCCCTGACTCCCCGACAGAAGCAGCTGATCGCATACCTCACCTCGGTGCTCAACGCGACGCCGCACTGCGCATCGCTCTCGCGCTCGCAGCTCGACCTGATCGATGGTGGCACAGACCTCGTCGGGATCCTCGATCGTCGTGACTACGGCGCGTTGGACGAGGTCGACGCCGCGATCGCGCGCTACGTCGAGGTGCTGACCGTGCGTCCGGGAGACATGAGCGAGTCCCACGTCGACGCGCTGCGTCAGGTCGGCCTCGGCGACCTCGAGGTCCTCGACGTGAACAACCAGTGCGCCCACATGAACTACACGAACCGTGTCGCGAACGGGCTCGGGTTGCTGCACGAAGCCGTGGCCGTCGAGCGCTCGCTCGATCGGGTGCCTCGGTAGCCGGGTGCCGCGCTAGCTCGGCGGTGTCACCCTCCCCACCACGAACCGGTAGTTGAGCGTCACGAGATGTGAGGGACGGCGCGTGAGGGTCTGCTCGAGCTCACGCGGGTTGGTCCCCTGGATGTCGACGACGAGGTTCGGAGCGACCGCCGCGACGGCGGCGGGGCCGGTGCCGACGACGACGAGGTGCCGCCCCGACTTCTTCCACTCGGCGTCGAGCGCACGAGCAGAAGCCTTGTCGAACCCGACGGTCGCTCCCGCTGCCGGCACGTCGCACCACGACCGGATCGTCTGCGTGAGCACCTGATCGAGGGCATCGTCGCGCAGCACGACCACCGCAGCATCCGGTCCGATCGACGCGCACAGCGCGTCGGTCGCAACCTGCAGACCCTTCTGCGTCGACGTGCGCCAAACCGGCTGCAAGACGACGGCGGGCACCACGACGGCGGAGACGCCGACGACGACCGCGATGACCCGCAGCAGGACATCTCGAGTGCGCCACATGATCCCGAGCACGGCGAAGCACGCCAGCGCGACGCCGGGGATCGTCACGGGAAGGAACCGACGCATCACCCACATCTGGTCGGGCACGGCTCGCGCCCTCCAGAGGTAGAGGAGGGTCGGCGCGAGAAACGCTCCGACCGCGAGCGAGAGACCGGTGCGCCGTCCTCGGCCGAGCACGACGACGCGTACTGCGAGCGCCACGCCGAGGATGCCGAGCGCGAGCGTGACAGGACCGAGGTACCAGGACAGCCACTCCATCGAGTGCTCGTAGTAGCGACGAGCCGATTCGACGACCAGCCCCTCCGCTTGTTGGAGGAACCCGACCAGGCTGTTCGGGACCTCGGTCGTCGTCTCCAGGTGAGGGCGGGCGAACCAGGCGAACGCCGCCAGCGCCACTGTGCCGAAGGCGGCGAGCGCGGCCACCGGCCGCCTCCACTGGTTGATCTGCACACGCAGCCAACGCCACCGCGGGATCACCCACGCTCCGATCACCGACGCGACCACGGCGGCACCGAACAGCGCGACTTGCGACAGGATCTCGCTGCGGTGCAACACGTAGTACGGCCGGCTCCGCCACAACAGGTCGACGGCGGCGAGTGCGATGGCGGCCGCGACTCCGACGCTGAGGAAGACGAGCCGGCGCTTCACCCGTGTCGGGGAGTCGATCCAGCGGCCGGCCATCCAGAGCGGGAGGGCGAGCAGGATCACGAGTGCATCGACGCGCGTGGCGACCGCCGCGCCGAGCACGAGGCCGGCGACGAGCGCTGACGCGCCGCGGTCGAGGTTGCCTTCCATCGCCCAGGCCGTGAGCGCGAGGCCGCCGCAGACGAGGAGCTGCATCGGCACTTCGGAGAACGCGTCGCGGCTGAAGAAGGCTTGCGGCAGCGACACCGCGACGGCGAGCGTCGCGCCTGCGGCAGCCCATGGTGGCAGCCACCGACACCCGAGCACGAACAGTGCGAGCAGGCTGAGGCCGCCGAGCAGCGCGGGAAGGGCCTCCGCCAGCCGGTTGCCCCCGACCCAATCGGCGGTGCCGATCAGCGTCGGATACAGGTGCACGAACTGTGGCTGCAGTGGCTTCGTCCGGGACGGCGAATCGGGATACCCCTCCGGGAAGAAGCCGAGGGCAGCGGCGGGGTTGACGGCGGCAGACGTCGCGAAGGGCCCCACCGCGGCGGCAACCGGAAGCTCGCTCTGCTCGGCCAGCCACTTGCCGGTGATGAGGTAGATGCCCGGATCGCGAGTGGACAGCACGTGCTGGCTCCGCGCCCAGGCGTTCATGCCGGTCATGCCGGTGACGACGAGCACGGTGACCGCGACCGCGGCGAGTCCCGCACGGCTGCTGCGTCCCTCGCGCTGTCGGCGGGGGAGCCGGAGCACGCCGAGCACGCAGAGCAGCCCGGCGTTGAGCCCGACGGCGATCACCAGGACGACGTGGAAGGCACCGACGACGGCGAAGGCGAGCGCGGCGAGCCCGAACCCGGCGACGAACGCAACGCAGGACAGGACCGCGAGCTCGAACCAGCGGGGCACGAGTGCTCCGGGGGCGGCACCGACCGGGGCACCGTCGGCTCGGCTCATGACGGGGCCGTATGGTACCGGCCGGTGCCGTACCGGGTTCTCCACGTCACCTCGTCGTTCCCCCGGCACCCCGACGATCCGGTCGCCCCGTTCCTTCTCGACTTGGCCCGCGGGCAGGTCGACGACGGGATGATGGTCACGATCGTGGCACCGCACGACGCGGGTCTGCCGAGGCGCGAGCACTTCGGCGCGGTGGAGGTCGTGCGGGCGCGTTGACGCGCCTGATGCGTATGAGCGCCTCGCGTACCGCGGCGGTCTCCTCGCCTCCGCCCGCGATCCGCGCATTGCCCCGCTCGTGCCCGGCCTCGTCGGGGCCCTGACAGCGACGGTTCGCCGCGTCGCCGGCGACTTCCGCCCTGACGTCGTCCATGCGCACTGGTGGATGCCGTCGGGTCTCGCCGCGCTCGCGGCGAGACCTGTCCCGATCGTCATCACCCTGCACGGCAGCGACGTGGGCCTCGCCGCGCGCACCGGTCGTGGGTTCGATCGGCCGCGCAGTCACCGCGCGAGCCGCCTACGTCGCCGCAATCTCACGGCCGCTGCTCGACGAAGCCCGCGACGTCCTTGACCTCGACGCGTCCCGCAGCGGCGTCGTGCACATGCCGATCGTCGTCGACGCGAGCGCCGTCAGGCCGATGCCGGAAGGCCCGCCGTGGCGACTGATCGCCGTCGGTCGCGCGTCGCCCGAGAAGGGCTTCGACGTGCTCCTCGACGCGATGGCGCTCGCCCGCGATCGCGGAGCAGCAATTCGACTCGAGGTGATCAGCGGTGGGCCGGAGCGAGCAGCCCTCGAAGCGCGAAGGGCGCGTCATCGTCTCGAGGACCTGGTGTCGTTCGTCGATCCGCTCCCTCGCGCCGACCTGCATGCGCGGATCGCTGCCGCGCACGCGATCGTCGTTCCGAGCCGCCGAGAGGGACTCGGCCTCGTAGCGGTCGAGGCGCTCGCGCTCGACCGGCCGGTGATCGCTTCGCGTGCGGGCGGACTGGAGGAGGTCGTCACGTCGGGTACGGGCGTCCTCGTCGCTCCCGGCGACGTAGATGCGCTCGCCCGCGCGCTCTGCTCGATGCCGCTGCCGAGCCCACCGAGACCGGCACCCGCCGTCGCGCAGCACGACATGGCTGCGGTGGTCGCCGCGCATCGCGAGATGTACGAGCGCGCGACCGCTACTTCGTAGCGGGCTCGACCTCTGAGTCGGGCTTCGTGACCCGGACGACCAGATCAGCGAGCAGCCCGACCGCGAACACCTGGAACGCGGCGAACAGGATCAGCAGCGTGTTCGTCGCGACCCGGAAGTCCTTGCCGATCAAGTCGTACGCGAGCTTGCCGATCCCGAGCACGGTGAGGGCGACGCCGATGGGCAGGAAGACGCGGAGCGGGTTGTACGACAGGACGAGCCGGATGACCTGCGTGAGGTATCGGCGCGTGTCGCTCCACCAGTGGAACTTGGACCGGCCGGCTCGAGGGGCGTAGTCGATCGGCACGTACTTCACCGAGTAGCCGTTCGCCAGGAAGGTCATCGTGATTGTCGTGACGCAGCTGAACCCCGCGGGGAGCTGCGACACGTACTGCAACCCGACCTCGCGGCGAAACGCACGGAACCCGGAGTTCAGATCGGGGATGCGGCGCTCGACCAGGAACGAGGCGAGCTTGCGGATGAACCACTTCGCCGGGACACGGGCGGCTCGGTGGGTGCCCTGCTCTGAGGTGCGAGCGCCCACCACTTGGTCGTATCCGTCGAGCTCTTTCACCAGCGCGGGGATCTGGTCGTTCGGATAGGTCATGTCGGCGTCGGTCCAGACCACGACGCGACCGTTCGCGGCGCGCGTGCCCGCCTTCCGACTGGAACCCGAACCTCGGTTCTCGGCGAAGCGGATCACCCGGATCGCGTCAGTGGTGACGAGGTCGGCAAGCTCGTCCATGGAGCCATCGGTCGAGCCGTCGTCGACGACGATCACCTCGAAGGAGTACGGCGAGGCTTCGAGCGCGGCCTGGATGCGATCGACTTCGGCGCGCAGGTGGCCGGCCTCGTTGTGCACTGGCAGCACCACAGTGACGTCGAGCGTGGGCGGGGCGGTTTCGACCGTCATGTGTCTCCGAGGCTACTGGTCGGTGCCCCGTGATCAGGGGTGGGGTCGGTGGTGCGCATCTGTCGGCGCAACACAAGGGCGACGCCGATCCAGACGAGCTCGACGACGAAGTCCCAAGCGCGCGCGATCACTGCGAGCGCGAACGCGTCGGCGAAGCCGAAGCGATCGCGCAGGACGCCCGCGATCACTGCCTCACGCACCCCGATGCCCGCAGGGGTGATGCCGATCAGGCCCGCCAGGACGCCGAGGGCCTCGGCCCCGATGAGCAACGGGATGTCCGACCCGTGCACGGTGAGCACTCCCGCCGCGATCATCACCCAACGTGCGGACTTGAGCGCTGCGTTGACGCCGTAGACGAGGGTCGCCTCATGCATCTGCTTGCGGTCGAGCAGATGCGGCGCGAGCGCTGGCGCGGCGTGGAAGAGCCTCCCGCCGAGAGCGAGCACCGTGGGGAGCGCGACGATCGCGATGCCGGACGCGAGGCCGAGCAGCACCCGCCACGGTGTGCCCAGCTCGCTCGACGGGGTGAAGATCGCAGCGAACAGGCCTGCCCATGCCGCGAGCAGTCCGAGCTCGATCGCGAGGGTCGCACTGGTGAGCGACCTCGGCACGCCCTCCTTCGCGGCCATCACGACTCGGGCGGCGAAGCCGGCGATGCCGGTCGGCAGGTATCGGGCCGTCTGCGACAGGCACCAGACGCGCACCGCGTGCCCGCGGGAGATCGCCACGCCGTAGGCCGCCACGAGGCGGCGCCATCCGAGCGGCAGCACGATCCCGGCGGCGAGCCCGAACGGGAGGGCCGCCACGAGCCAGGCCCACCGGATGTCGAGGTTCACTTCCCTCAGGGCGTCCGCGTTGTCGACGGCAACCTTGACCAGGGCCGCCAGCACGGCGACGGCGAAGACCCAACGCCCGATGCGCAGCGCGCGCGGCAACCAGGCCCTCCTCTTGCCGGAAGGCGACTGCTCGGACACCGGGTGCGAGGGTACCGGTGGTACTGGCCGGGGTCCGGGGAGCACCGGGGCTAAGGTGGATCACCTGGGGATGCCGATAGTCCCCTCGCAAGCAGAACCAAAAGGGATGCCCGCCTCATGGCGATGACGAGCCTCGACGAACGCATGCTGGTCGAAGCCCACAACGGGGGCGACGTCGACGCGTTCGTGAGCATCGTCAACGAGTACTCCCCATCGCTGTATGCCCACGCCGTGATGCGCCTCGGCGAGCCCCGCGCCGCGGAAGACGCCGTGCAGGAGACCTTCCTCCGGGCCTACCGGGCCATGCCTCGGTTCGAGGGCGAGTTCCACCTCCGTGCGTGGCTGCATCGCATCCTCACGAACGTCTGCTTCGACGAGGGCGATCGGCGTCGCCGAGAGGTCCGCACGTTCGACCGCATGGCGTCCCTGGCCGATCCTGTGGTGCCGCCGGCCGATGAGGTGCTCGACTTCGACCGCGATGTAGCACAGCGCGAGGTGGCCACTGCGCTCGCCTCGCTTCCCGACGCGTATCGCCAGGCACTCGAGCTTCGCTACGTCGACCAGCTGTCGTTCCGCGAGGTCGCGGACGCGACAGGAGTCTCCGAGGAGAATGCACGCGCTCGAGTCCACCGGGGCCGTGCGGCACTGCGTCGGTTGATCAGCGGTCCGTGCGCTTTCGCCGCGTTCTTCATCCCTGCATTGCGCAAGGGAGAGCGAGCCGCGCACGCCGCGCTGTCGGGTGGTGGAGACGCAGCCGCGTCCGCCTCGAGCTCGGCGTCGACGCTCGCACAGTCGGCTCCCACGTTCACTCGCCTCGCCTCCGAGCTCAGCGGTCCGCTTTCGACCAAGGCCGGCATCGTCGCTGGCGTGGTCGTTGCGGCAACGACAGTCGCGGTGCCAGTCGCATCCACCGTCGCCCAGCACACGTTCGCCCCGGCCCCGGCCCCCGTCGTCGCAGCACCGGCACTGGGCACGGACACCACACCGCTTGCCGCGCCGCAGGACACCACAGTGGTCGTCGATCCGAATTCGTCGGCGTCGCCCGATGCCGCTGCGGCCACGCCCGACGACTCCGCGACCAAGGTCGCTGATCCGACGCAGCTGGCCGACCCGACGCAGACGGCCCAGCCGCAGACGTTCTCCGCGCCGCCGGCGAGCAGCACCGGCGCCGGTGCCCCGGCGACGGCGAGCCCGAGCACCGGTGCTGCCGTTGCGGCGGGCGCCGCCGGCTCGCCCAGCGGTATCGCGTCGGGCGCGCCGCGCACCCTCGCAGCGTCGAGCGTCGTGGCCACTCCGAGCACCGGCCAGATCGCACTCACCGGCCCCGCCACGTTCGGAGCGACCGGCGAGCCGAGCGGCACGGTCGATGGCACGCTCACGATCACGCCGGGGCCCTCGGCGGACGATCTCGTGCGGCTCGATGGCACGCTCAAGTTCACGGCGACCGATGGCTCCGTGCAGACCATCCGTCTCGCGCTCCGAGCGATCCTTTCGACCGACGCGAACGGTCTGACGACGTATTCGATCAACGCCGGTCGCTACGAGCTCACTGACGCCACAGGAACGATCTCGAACGGCGGGCTTCTCGGCTCGATCGGCGTCGGCCTCGGCAACATGTCGAGCCTCACGCTCACGCTCACCTGACGCCTCCCGCGCCCAGAGCGCGCAGGGCTCTCGCCTAAGGTGCCCCGCCAATGCCGCGCGCCCGCCGGCTGGCCGGCTCTCTCCTCGCAATTGGTGTCGTGCTCTGCGCGTTCGCCTCGAGCGCGGCACTCGCGTCGGCCGACGACGGCTCGAACGCCTTGCAGCCGAGCCGATGGCCGTCGGGGCCGGGCGCGAGCCCGCGGATCGAGGCAGTCGCTCACGCACTGCGCCTCCTCGGAGCCGACCGGTTCGAGACCAACCTCGCCGTGACGCTCGCGCTCCGCGGCGACGGCGCCTTCCCGTTCAGCACGAGCGACCGCACGAGCCGGGGAGCGTCGAGCCTCGCGGGGTCGAGCAGCTGGTGGGGTGCCGGGTCCTGCCCGAAGTCGGTGATCGTCGTCGCGGGCGACAACTTCGCCGATGCGCTCGCGGCGACCTCGCTGTCCGATCCGACTGACAAGGGCACCGGGCCGTTGCTCGAGCGCGTCGCGGCCGCAGACCCGCTCTTCGATCCCATCGGTGGCTTCGCACGCCCGGACATGGCGCTTGCGCCGATCATCGTGACCGCGTCCGGACGGCAGGGCGCGACGACGCTGTCGATCAGCTCGCGGATCGCCGCGCAGGACATGTCCCAAGGCGGATGCACCACCGCCCGTACCGCGGTGATCGTCGGCGGTGCGGGTGCGGTCGCGCGATCGGTGGAGACCGATCTGCTGAGCGTGGGCTACACACAGGTGTTCCGGGTCGCGGGAGTCGACCGCTTCGACACCGCAGCACGGGTCGCGGAGGCGCTCGGCACGAAGCCGGTGCCGGATGCGACCGCAGGATGCCTCGACAACGACGTCACCGACGGTTCCGCGCGCATGGGCTTCTACGCGTCGTCGGTCGTCGAGCTGCGAGACAGCCCGACCTCGTGCCGCCTCCTCGGGCGCACTGTCGTGCTCGCAGACGGCGGCACCGGTGCCGATGCGCTCGCCGCGGGATGGTGGACGAGCTTCTGGCAAGTGCCCGTGCTGCTCACGAACGCCGACGGCAGCCTGCCGCAGGCCACCCGCGCTGCCCTTCAGGCGACCGCAGTGAACAACCTCGTGGTGTTGGGCGGCCCCGCCCGCATCCCGGATTCGACGCTCACCGAGGCGCAGTCGCTCACCGGTGCTTCGGTGGTGCGCATCGCCGGCCCGGACCGCTACGTGACTGCGATCGACATGGCCGAGCGCTTCGGCGGTTGGTGGCCGACCGGAGACCCGAGCGACTCGGCCGGATCGATGGTGTGCCTCGCCGCGTCGGGCGGGGAGGGGGCGAACTCGGTGGGGTGGCCCGATGCGCTGGGCGCGGGGCCATTCTGTGGCGCCGTGAACGGTGCCGCCGCGGACCCTGGGGCCCCGAGTCGGGCGCTGCCCCCGGCGGCAGGGAGCTCGCCGACGGTGACTGCAACACAACGCCCGACGCACGACGCAGTGCCCATGCTCCTCGTCGCCCCCCAGGCGACCCAGCTGCCGGCAGTCGTGCAGGGCTTCCTGTCCTCGATGTTCCCGTCCTCGAGCTGGTGCACGAGTGCGGTGGCGGGGACGTCGTGTCCGATGCCCGGCTTCACGATCGCGTTCGGTGGTCGAGCGGTCGTGTCGGACAAGGCGCTCACGGATGCGGCATCCCTCGTCGCGGGCGCCACCTATCAGGTGACCGACGACGTGACCCCGACGGTCGCGGGAGGCTTCACCACGTCGCTCGACATGGCGCCGGTGTTCGCGACTGGAGGCGGAGCCGGGCCGACGTGTGAGTGCTACGCACGGGGTGCGCTCGCCGCTGTGCGATGGCTGTCCGTCTACACCGACCTGGCTGCGACGCAGTTCGACAGCGAGCTCGACGTGATGACGAGCGGGCGCTATGTGAGCGACGCGGACGGTGTCTCACGCACGCCCGGAGCGAGCGCGCCGGTGTGCGTTGCCTTCAACCTCGGCACGCAGGGCTTCTCGGTCGTCGATGGGGTGAGCCTGTCGGGCCGCGCCACCCCGCGCCTCGTGCTGTCCTACGGCGCGGTGCAGCGGATGACGCTCTCGACGAACGTCGCGGCAGTCGGGCCCTTCGGGTTCGGGCGCGGAGTCGGAGTCGACGCTGCCTGCGGTGGGTACGACCTGGACGTACCAGGGCGCGCCTTTGGTTCCCGTGCAGGTCACCATCAAGGCGTCCACACCCCAAACGATCAGCTCGTCGTCGCTCAGCCTGACCCTTACTCGCGGCGCGACGGGGACATCTCCGAGCTCCGTCGCCGGTTCGTTCGCGCTGACGACCCCATCGGGCGTCGTGACCGGCTCGGTGGCGGGGGAGGCGCTGCTCACCGGGGGCGTATGGCACCTGCGGGGCATGGCGGCGCTCACGGGAGGCGCGGGCGCGAGCGCCGGTTCGGGTGGGTTCGCTGCGGACATCACGCTCGGCAACCCCGGCACGGGGGACGACACGGTGTCGTGGAACGTCGACGGGGTCGTCAGCTGATCTGCGCCAGCCGGTCGTAGAGGCTTGCCATCTGGGTGACCATCCCTCGACGGCTGAACCGGAGGCGTGCCATCTCGAGCGCAGCCTCTCCCATCCTTCGCGCCGGTCTCGATCGGCGCACAGGTCGAGCACGGCGCGAGCCAAGGCCTGCTCGTCGGTCTCGCAGATCAGCCCGGTGCGACCATCCATCACCACTTCGGCGGCGCTGCCGACGCGGGTGGCCACTGCCGGGCGCCCCGCGGCGGCCGCTTCCACGAGCGACAGCGGCATGCCCTCGTTGTCGGAAGTCAGCAGTACGAGGTCACACGCCGCGTAGACGTCGGTGACGTCGGCCCGCCAACCGAGGAATGTCATCCGTCCGGCCAGTGGTGCGACCTCGGCCGCCGCTCGCATCTCGCCGAGTCCCGCGCCGTCACCGGCGATGACGAATTGCACGTCGGGTCGCTCCGCCGCGACGCGCGCGGCGACTCGAGCGAACCGATCAGGTCGCTTCACTCCCGCGAGTCGACCGGCGTACACGACGACGAGCCCTTCTGCAGGAACACCGAGTCGCAGGCGGGCGGCAGCCCGGTCGAGCGGAGCGGTGATATCGACGCCCGGGGCGACCACCTCGTATTGCGCCAGCTGCCCGATGTGCGCGGACAACAGCTCGTCGCGCACCTGACGACCGACCGTCACGATCGCCGTCGTCCGCGAGGCGAGCGCGCGCTCGGTCAACACGACGGCTCGCGTGGCGCTAGGAGAGAAGTAGCCGTGCAGGAGGTGACCGTGGAACATGTGGATCGTCACCGGCGCGCGTGTCGCGAACGCGGCGAGGCGGCCGATCACGCCCGCCTTGGCCGTGTGGGTCTCCACGATGTGAGGACGGAACTGGCGGATCTCCGTGACCACCCGGGCAAGTGCCTGCGGGTCGGCGAGCGGGTTCGGTGCGCGCCCGAGCCCGTCGATGCGCGTGGAGGCGAAGGTGCGAGGCCGCAGCACGAGCTCGTCGACCTCGTCGTCACCGACCCGTCCCGTGAGCAGGCGTTGGTCGAACCGTTCGGGGTCCAGATCGTCCATGAGGTCGGCGACGATCCGGGCGGGGCCACCGACGTTCATCCGCGCGATGACGCGCAGCACGCGGATGCGGTCAGGCACGGTGGGGCACCGTAGTGGTGCAGTGCGTGCCCTACCCTGAACCTGTGCGCGTGCTCGTGACGGGAGGCGCCGGGTTCATCGGGTCGCACCTCGTCGATGCGCTTTGCGACGAGGGCGCCGATGTGACGGTGCTCGACAACCTCACGACGGGTCGCGACTCGAACCTCGATGGCAGGCCACGGCTCGTGCAGGGATCGATCCTCGATGCCGACCTCGTCGACAAGGAGGTCGAGGCGGCGGACGAGGTGTTCCACCTCGCTGCGGCCGTCGGTGTGCGGCACATCGTCGACGACCCACTCGGATCGCTGCGCACGAACACGCGGGGCACCGAGCACGTGCTCGACGTGTGCGCGCGGCACCGCCGTCCGGTGCTGCTCGCGTCGACATCGGAGGTCTACGGCAAGGCGCCGAACGTGCCCTGGCGAGAGGACGACGATCGGGTCCTTGGTTCCACTGACGTCGCCCGGTGGTCGTACTCCACGGCGAAAGCCCTCGACGAGCACCTCGCGCTCGCACACGCCAACGCGGGGCTCCCCGTCTCGATCGTCCGCTACTTCAACTCGTACGGGCCTCGCCTCGACGAGCGTGGCTATGGGTCGGTCGTGGCGAAGTTCGTCCGCCAGGCGCTCGCGGGTGAGCCGTTGACCGTGCATGGCGACGGCAGCCAGACGCGGTGCTTCACGTATGTCGCGGACACGGTGCGCGGCACGTTGCTCGCCGCGCGCACCCCCGCTGCAATCGGTCGAGTGTTCAACATCGGCACGGAGGTCGAGACGAGCGTCGCGGACCTGGCGAGGATGGTGATCGACCTCACGGGATCACGATCGGTGGTCGAGCACGTGAGCTACGAAGCCGCGTACGGCCAGCGCTTCGAGGATCCGCCGCGACGACGTCCCGACATCACGCGGGCCCGCACGGTCCTGGTTTGGCAGCCGGAGGTTGGCTTGCGCGACGGCCTCGAACGCACGCTGGCGTGGTGGAGCTCGGCCCGTGGCTGATGACTTCGATCGCAGGGTGACCGCGCGTGAGCTCGTCGTCGGCGTGGTCGGTCTCGGCTACGTCGGGTTGCCTCTCGCGCTGGCCCATGCTGAGTCCGGCTTCGCGGTCGTCGGCTTCGACGTCGACGCAGAGCGCTGCGAAGCGCTCAACGCCGGCCACAGTCACATCGAGGACGTCGCCGACGCTCGCCTCGCCGCGCTCGTGAGCTCAGGACGTCTCCTCGCGTCGGCGGACGCCTCCGTGCTGCAGCGGGCTGATGTCATCTTCATCTGTGTCCCGACACCGTCTGATCGTCATCAGACGCCTGACCTCTCCTACGTGCGCGCCGCGCCGGCGTCGGTCGCCGCGTCGCTTCGGCCGGGAATCCTCGTCATCCTCCAGTCGACGACGTATCCCGGCACGACCGTCGAGGTGTGCGCTCCTGCGCTCGAAGCGACCGGCCTGCGCGCCGGTGTCGACTTCCACCTCGCCTTCTCGCCCGAACGCGTCGATCCTGGCAACACCACCTGGACCGTTGCGACGACTCCGAAGGTCGTAGGGGGACTCACTCCGGAGTGTGGGCGGCGGGCAGCGCTCGTCCTCGAGTCGCTCATGACGACGCAAGGCGGTGTGCGCCAGGTCTCCAACCCCGCGGCGGCCGAGATGGCGAAGCTGCTCGAGAACACCTACCGCGCCGTCAACATCGCGTTGGTCAACGAGCTCGCGCAGCTGTGCCACCGGATGGGCATCGACGTGTGGGAGGTGATCGACGCTGCTGCGACGAAGCCGTTCGGGTTCGAGGCCTTCCGCCCGGGCATCGGCCCCGGCGGCCACTGCATCCCCGTCGATCCGCAGTACCTGTCGTGGAAAGCGCGTGAGTTCGACTTCCGCACCGAGTTCATCGACCTTGCCGCGGACACCAACCAGGGGATGGCCGACTACGTGGTCGGTCGGGTGCGCGTGTTCGCTGATGGGCAAGGCCTGGCGCTCGCCGGAGCGCGGCATGTTGTGCCTCGGCGCATCGTTCAAGCCGGGCGTATCCGACATCCGCAACTCGCGAGCGATTCGCGTGATGGAGCTGCTCGCGCAGGCCGGCGCCCATGTCGAGTTCGCCGATCCTCACGTGGACGAGATCGACGTGTCCGGCGACCGGCGCAAGGCGATCGAGATCGGCTCGTCGATGGCGTCGGGCTTCGACCTGGTCGTGATCCTGGTCGCCCACCCGCAGTGGGCTGAGCTCGCCGACCTGCCCGACGTCGCGCCCGTGTTCGACGCGGTGGGAGGGCTCGAGGCACGAGGTCATCCGGCGTACGAGCGGCTGTGAAGGCCTGGCTGGTCCGCGTCTGGGGATGGGCGGTGGAGCATCCGGTGCTCTTCGTCTTCCTGGTCGCGCTCACGGCGCGGGTGTTGCTCGCCCTCGGCGTGTACCTCGCGGACGATGGCGCCCTCTTCGCTGACGACGCGTACTTCCAGCGGCTCGCGCGAGACATGGCTGACGGCAACAGGTCGCACTGGGCCGACTACGACCGCTCGATCTTCTATGCGACCTCCACGTTCTTGTGGCCGTTGACTGTCCTGGCCCGGCTGGTCTCTCCCGTGCTGCCCGGTCAGCTCATGGTCGCGGTCGCCGGTGCGGGCGCCGCGGCCCTCACGACCGTCGTAGGTCTGCGCGCGTTGCGTGTGCGGTGGGCGATCGCGGCCGGGCTCGTGATGGCGCTCCTGCCGTCGATGGTCCTGTGGTCGTCGCTCACGCTGAAGGACGCGTTCGTCTGGTGCGTGTTGGCCGCACTGGGCGTCGTGGCGTGCGAGCTCGACGGCCCGCCCGCTCGCTTCGCGATGGTCGGGGGTGCTGGCGTCGTGCTGCTCGTCCTCATGGATCATCTCCGCGCCCAGACGTTCGTCGTCGCGGTGTGGGCGTTCGCAGCCGCGCTCGTCCTCGGAGGAGGTCGCCGCTGGGGGGAGCGCGGCACCGTCGGTGTCATCGTGCTGCTCGCCCTTCCAGCGTTCCTGGGCTACGGAGTGGCGGCCTCGTCATGGATCGACGACTCGATCCACGGAAGCGTCGAGAGGCGGGAGGGCAACACGATCGGCGCCGAAACAGCGCTGTCGTGTGCGAAGACGGCCAACGACATGGGCGGGGTCGTTCGCCATCTGCCTTGTGGTCTCCCCGCCGCCCTGCTTCGGCCATATCCGTGGGAGTCAGGCGGGTCACTCGGGCTCAACCTGTCCCGCCTCGAAGCGTTGGCCTGGTACCCCCTCCTCGCGCTGTCGCTCTACGGCCTCACGCGGGCGTGGCCGTTGCGTCGCGCCCTTGCGTTCCCTGTGATTGCGTCGGTGGGCTCCCTGCTCGTGTACGCGAGCGTCGAGGGCAACCTCGGCACCGCGTTTCGCCACCGCGCCGAGCTGGTGTGGGGTGTCGCACTGCTCGCCGCGGTAGGCGTGCAGACCATCGCGGATCGCCGACGGCTCGCCGACTCAACCACCGAGGCGCCGGTGCCCGCAGATACGCTCGCGCGCTGACATGGCCGCCGACGCGACTTCCTCGGCCCGCCGCACTGTGATCGAGGCAAACTCGGGCGGCGCGAGCTGGGGTGAGACTTGGCGCTCGCGTCGAGCTGCTGCGCTGTGATGGTGTGGCGCGACTTCACGCTGCGGTACAAGCAGACGTTGGTGGGCGCTGGGTGGGCAGTTCTGCAACCTCTCGGCCTGACGGCCGTGTTCGCGATCTTCTTTCGGCGTGTGGTCACCCTCCCGGTGCAAGGGCTGCCGTACGCGATCTTCATGCTGCCGGCGATGGTGCTCTGGCAGTTCTTCTCGAAGGCCTTCTCGCTCGCAGGAGTGAGCCTGTCGACCAACTACGACACCGTGACCAAGGTGTTCTTTCCGCGGATTTACCTGCCACTCGCCATGATCGTCGGCGGCCTCGTCGACCTCGCCTTCGCGCTGGTTGCGACCGCGTTGGTCATGCTCCTGTATCAGCGAGGGCCGAGTGGCGCGATCATCTTCGCTCCGCTGTTCGTCCTTGTCGCAGTGCTTGCGGCGTTCGGCTTCGGCGTGTGGTTCGCTGCCTTCGATGCCCGATTTCGCGACCTGCGCCTCGCGCTGCCGTTCGTCTTGCAGCTGTGGTTCTTCATCACCCCGATCGTGTACTCAGCGGTCTTCATCCCGTACCGATACCGGTGGGCGTATCACTTGAACCCGATGGCCGGCGCCGTCGAAGGATTCCGTTGGGCTCTGCTCGCCGATGCGCCGCGGCCTGCGACCGGCGGCCTCCTGCTGTCGGCACTCGTCGCGGTCGTGGTGACTGTCAGCGGCGTCTACTACTTCCGGCGCGCCGAAGGTGCGATCGTCGACATCCTGTAGCTGTGGGCGACATCGTCATCACCACCCAGGACTTGGGGAAGCGCTATCGCGCGAGGGTGGCTGGGCGTGCGCGCCTCCGCGACGCTGTGGGCGACACGCTCCGCGCTCGCAAACGCGACGAGAACCGGGCGAGCATGGTGCCGTTCTGGGCACTGCGCCACGTCGACCTCGAGGTGATGGCGGGTGAGGTGACGGGCATCATCGGCCGCAACGGCGCGGGCAAGAGCACGCTCCTGAAGCTCCTCTCCCGCATCACCACGCCGACCGAGGGCCGGGCCGAGATCATCGGCCGGGTGGGCTCGTTGCTCGAGGTCGGCACGGGTTTCCACATCGACCTGACCGGGCGCGAGAACGTCTTCTTCTCCGGAGCCGTGCTCGGAATGACCCGCGTGGAGGTTCGGCGCAAGCTCGATGACATCGTCGCCTTCGCGGGCGTCGAGCGGTTCATCGATACGCCGATCAAGCACTACTCGAGTGGCATGCAGGTTCGGCTCGGCTTCGCGATCGCCGCGCACCTCGAGCCCGAAGTCCTCATCATCGACGAGGTCCTCGCGGTCGGCGACGAGCAGTTCCAGCGGCGATGTCTCGAGAAGATCGAGGAGGTCGCGGAGCGGGGCCTTGCGATCCTTCTCGTAAGCCACGACCTGGTCGCTGTCCGCAATCGCTGCGACATCGCGGACCTCTTCGACGCCGGACGGCTCGTGGCGAGCGGCTCGCCCCAGGACATCGTGGACACGTATGTCTCGAGCGTCGTGGCCGAAGGCCCGAAGATCGTGGCGGTCAGCGGTTGGACGCTCAACGGACAGCCCGACGAGCCGTTGCGGCCGGGCGAGCCTTGCGTGATCGAGCTCGACGTCGACGTCGCGGCGGCCGTCGACGACGCGACGCTGACTCTGCACATCGAGAGGAGTGGAGTCGCGTTGTGGGACGGGTCGATCGGTGCCGATCTCGGTGCGCGCTGCTACCGGGTGCGATTTGAGCTCACCGGCCTCCCGTTGAGCGCGGGGCATACGAGCTCTCCCTCTCCGTCACGGGCGCGGCGGGTTTGCGCACCACTGTGCCGCTCGATCCCGGCCTCGTGATCGCGCCTGGTCCGATCGGAGGGCCGATCGTGGCCATCACCCACACGGGGAGCGTCACCGAGGGCTGAGTGTGGGGTACCAGGCGAGCAATCGGTCAGCGAGAGCACCGAAGGTCGGCATGGGCAGCCGTCCGATGTCGTTCCAGGCGCCGGGAGGTTCGAGCAGTGCGTCGACGAGCTCGGCCACCGATCCGGGCGCCACGACGCGGGCCCCGATCCGTCGACCGACCTCGCCGATGCAGCCCACGTCGGTCGCGATGAGATGCGCGCCGTGGAGGCGTGCGAGCCAGGGCAGCGCGGACTGCGTGCCGGTGAGGTACGGCATGACGCAGATCGCCGCGGCCGAGAGCACATCGTGGAGTCGCTCGCCCGAGATGTAGGCGTTCTCGATGGAGACCGACGAGGGGAAGTGGTCGTGGAGCCGACGCAGCGAGGACGGCACACGGCCTTGCCCGACGACGACGAAGCGACGTTCTCCGCCTCGGCTCCAGTACTCGGACAGCGCGTCGCACATCGGGTCGATGCCCTTGTACGGAGCGAACCGGCCGACCATCACGATCGTTCCGTCGGCGCGGAGCGGCTGGGTCGTGGTGAGGCCGGGGCACGAGGGGCATGGGAATGCCGGAAGCTCGGCGACGAGCGTGCGTGCGCGGAAGTCGTCGGACACGAGCGCCTCGCAATGCACGTGCACGCCCGCGGTAGCGCTCATCGTCAGAGTCGCGACCGCATGCTGCACGCGGTCAAATGACTGACCGTGGGGCTTCGGGTCGTGCCATGTCGCGACAACGGCGGTGTCCCGTGCCGCGAGCCATCGTGTGGCCTTCAACGCCGACGGATAGCCCTCACCGAACACGACGTGCACCACGTCGGGGTTCCACTGGCGCACTTCGCTCGCAACGGTGCTCGGCCGCAGCCACGCGGTCGCTTCGCGGCTCGCCACTGCGGCACGCGAGCGCGGCTTCTCGATGACGTGGGTCTCCGCGGCCAGGGTCAGCGGTGGACGCTCCGGGATCCACACGCCCGTCGCCGCCCGTTCGCTCATGGCGCTGCTGAGCGCCGAAACGTAGTCGCCTGCGGCACCGGACGTCGTCAGCGCGACGAGGGCCACCCGAGTCGGGGTCATCGGCGCTGTGCCCGCATGCGGAGGTGTTGCGCGATCTGGACCGGGAGGACGACCGGTAACAGAGGGTCGACAGTGACGCCTTCGCCGAGCTCCCGCAATGCGCCCGATAGGTCGCGCTCACGAACGTCGCGGATCGCCAGGTAGGCGCGGCCCCACGTATGCCAACGGCGGAAACGGCGATTGAGACCGGGTTCGCCGACCGTCTCGGCCAAGCGGACTTGGCACATGTCGAGGATCTCGAGGATCAGGTCGCGCTCGATGCCGCCGCGGAACGTGAGCGAATGCGCGTGTGCGCGGTACTGATAGACGACGTCGTCCACCACGGTCGTCCTCGTTCTCGCGTCGACAACGCGGAGCAGTAGCTCATGATCCGGACAGCGCGGCCACCGAGTGTCGAATCCGCCGATCGCATCGAACAAGTGCCGGCGGTAGAGACGGGCGTTCAACATCGGCACCCCATGCGTGACGTCTTGCTCCCGAAGGCGCTTCACACCCGTGCCGTTCAGTCTCGTGATGACCCTCGTTGTGCCGTCCGGATCGTTCGCGAACACGAGTCCGCCTCCGGAGGCGATCGATGCGGCAGTGTCGTCGTCCAGCGCAGTCATCAGGGCGGCGAGCGCGCCCTCGCACAACACGTCGTCGGCGTTGACGAAGCCAATGACGTCACCCGTGGCGAGCGCGATGCCGCGGTTGAGCGCTGCATACAGGCCGAGGCCCGCCTCGCTCACGACGGTCACGGAGCGCTCCGCTCGCAACAAGTCGAGTGTCGCATCGGTCGAGCCGCCGTCGATCGCGAGATGCTCGACGTCGGCCAACCGTTGAGCGGCGATGCTCGCAAGCATCGCGGGAAGGAATTCTGCGGCGTTGAGGGTCGGCGTGATCAGCGTGACCTTCACACCTGCACTCCGGCCGCGACCAGTCGCTCGGCGTCTTCGGCCGTGAGCGCGCTTCTCGCGCAGCTTCGGTACAGCGCTCGGCACGACAGAGCGAGCGAGTCCCAGCTGTACCCGCGTGCGCGGTCGCGACCCAGGCGGATGAGCTCCGCCCGCTGCTGCTCCTGGCGCCAGAGGGCGTCGATGGACGCTGCGATCGCACCGACGTCGGTCGGATCGAACATGAGCGCCGCGCCCGCAGCAAGCTCGGGAAGCGACGTCGTGTTCGAGCACGCAACCGGCGTGCCGGCGGCGAACGCCTCGAGCACAGGGAAGCCGAAGCCCTCGAAGAGGGACGGGAAGATGAGCAGCCGTGCTCCGCGCAGCAGCGCGGCGAGCTCGGACGGCGAGACGTAGCCGGGGAAGGTGAAGTGCGCGTCGACGCCCAAGTCGCGGGCGAGGCCACGCACGGCCGCGGCGTGGGCGTTGGGCTGTCCCGGGCAGATGACGGGAACCGAGACTCCGTCCCGCTCGAGCATCGCGATGGCCTCGACGAGGCGGAGGTGGTTCTTGTGCGGCCACGGCTGTGCGGGGTACAGCGCGTAGGGGGACTCGATCTCAGGTGCCGCGACGTCGGGCTCGACCAACGTCGCGGGCGCGCCCGGGACGATCACGGCGATCTTCTCAGGCGCGACGTCGTAGGCGTCGACGAGCTGCCCCTTCGTGAAGTGGGACGCGACGACGACATAGGTGCACGCGCGACACGCTTCCGAGTATCGCCGTTCTCGCCGAGTGATCACGTCGGGCGCGAAGAACTCGGGGAAGCTGCGGTGCTGCAAGTCCCACGGTTGGTAGAGCGACGGACGTACCGTCTGCTCGTACCCCTGCGTGGGGAAGTGAAGGACATCGCAGCGCGCCTCTAGGTCGGCATCGACCGGGCGCGCTCCACTCGGTCTCGCGGCCTCTTTGGCCTTCGCCGCCACGCGTCCGAGCGACGAGTCGAGGAGGCGTGCGCGCACTCCACCCCAGCGCCCCGTGTGTGGGCCGTCGACGCTCATCCATCGGACCGGACCATGCAGGTATGGATCGATCGCCGCGCGGTGAGCGGGCCAACCGGCGAAGACGTACTCATCGTCACCATCGAGGCCGCCGAGCCCGTGGGCGAGCCCGTGCGTGTATTGCTCGACGCCGCCGGACCGACCAGGAGAGAAGTTCAGTCTGATGCCGACCCGCACCCGGGCATAGTGCAACATCGGGGGGCCAAGGGTCGTCTCGCCGCCGCCCGGATCGTTGCTTGTCGGCGGGTGCGCGTGTTCCCAGATCGGGGCACGAAGGAGCTCGTCTAGTGTCGATCGCCGTGGGGGTGGCCGATCTCGACGCCCACATCCGCCGTCTGTTGGAGGCGCCTCCGCGGTTGCACATGAACGAGCAGGGCGAGCTCGTGAACTTCCAGATCGATGCGAGGCTCGTGCCACATCTGCGGGCGCTCGTGCACTCGGGCGCCCGCACGATGGAGACGGGGTCAGGTATCAGCACGATCGTCCTGCTGATGCTCGGCGCTGACCACACGTCGATCACTCCTGACGGCGGCGAAGCCGAGCGCATCACCGCCTATTGCGTGACCCACGGTGTTCCGGTCGGTTCCTTTCACCCCATCGTCGCCCGGTCCGAGGACGCCCTTCCGACGTTCGCTCCGGGGGACACGCTCGACCTCGCGATCGTCGATGGCAACCACGCCTTCCCCGCTCCGTTCGTCGACTGGTTCTACTTGAGTCGCATGCTGAAGCCCGGCGGAGTGATTGTGGTTGACGATGTCGAGCTCTGGACCGGCGCAGCGCTCGCTGACTTCCTCGACGATGAGGAAGGCATGTGGGAGCGTGTGGAGCGGAACAAGCGATTCGCGATCTACCGGTTGGTCGGCGACAAGAGCGACGCTTTGGAGCGAAGCTGGGTCGAGCAGCCTTACGTGGTCAAAGGCTCCGATCTCAGAGTCGTCGGCCTCGCACCGAACCGCGCACCCCCGGCGATGGCGAGGGAGTTTGCGCTCCGTCTGCGGCGCGTCGCGGCTCGTGCTGCCTGGAAGCTGAGGAACTGACCGTGCCCGGTGGTCGGGCCGTCGTGTGGTTCCCGCACAACCCGCATCCCCCGCGAACCGGCGCCCACCAGCGGTGCCTGTCGCTGCTCACCTCGCTTCGAGAGCTGGGATGGACCACAACGCTGCTGAGCTCGACACTCGCGTCCAACGCGTGGACGGAGGAGGGCGTCGCCGTGCTCACCCACTCGCTCGTCAAGGACGTCCGCGTGTATCACCACACCACCCTCGACTGGCAGTTGCACCGGGTGTGGACGAAGTGGGATGGCCTGCGCGGTCGGCTGGGTCGTCCGGCGCTCGACTCGTGGGCCGTGGTCCCTCCCGCAGAGCGGGTGTGGTCTCGACGCCAGGTCGAGTCCATCGGACCGGACCTCATGCTCAGCTCGTACGTGCAGTTCGATCCGCTTGTCCCCCACTTCGACTTCCCTGTCGCACCGTCGATGATCGACAGCATCGACCTGGTGGGAGCATCCCAGGCGATGTGGGCGCGGCTCGCCCCCCATCTGCAGAGACACGGTCGGTTTCGCACCGCGGACGTCGCTGGCGAGGTGCTCACCGAAGACTTCCTTCGCGACGCTCAGCAACAGCTCCCCCCGCGTGAGCTTCGGCTGTACGACCGATACTCGGATGTCCTTGCCATCAGCGTGGGGGAGGCGGAGCGGATCCGCGGAGGCACTCGGAAGACCCGAGTTCACTACGTGCCGATGAGTGCGGAGGTGAGCGGCCAGGCGAACAGCTACGAGGGTCCGCCCGTGTTCGTCGGCGCGCCGAACCCATTCAACCTCCAGGGTCTGCTCTGGTTCGCCCGGCACGTCCTTCCGCCTTTGCGGAGAGCCGCGCCGTCCTTCCAGCTCGATGCGGTCGGGAAGACGTTCGGCGCCTGGCAGCCCGATGAGGGGATCGCGCTCCGTGGCACTGTCGACGACCTCGATGGGGTGTACGCCGGCGCCGCGTTCGCGATCTGCCCCCTGCTCGCCGGAACAGGCGAGCAGGTCAAGATCATCGACGCGATGGCTCACGGGTTGGCGGTCGTCGCGACCTCGGTGACCGCGAGCAGCTCCCCGATCGTCGACGGAGTGAACGGCTTCGTCGTGGATTCGAGCGCGGAGTTCGCCGAGAAGACCGAGATCCTGTGGCGTGACCGCGCGCTTTGCCATCGGCTCGGCGACGCGGCTCGCGACACGATTGCCACCCACTACTCGCCGTCGCGGACCGTCTCCGAGCTCGCGGCGATCCTGGGTGCGTAGCGCCCCGCGGGCCATCGGGATCTCACGAAGACGGCCAAGGTATCGACGCCAGGTACGTCGCGGACTCCGCTACGGCGAAGGGCGTAGCTGAGGCGGCGACCGACCAAGCGGACCTTCAGCTTCCGGCGTCCCCGTTCGGGTCCGGCGAGATCGATCAGGGTGAAGTGCGCCCGGAAGTTCACGAACGACCGCTGACTCGTCAGCTCCCACCACAGACGCTTCAGGCTGGCGCGAGTCCAGTACTTGGACATGCGCTCGGGGTCCCAATCGACGGTGACTGATGTGCGGTTCGTCATCATCACCGGCCAGCCGTGGTGTCCGAGGCGCAGGCTGAACTCGTAGTCGCCCGCGTAGTGCGGAAGCCGGTCTCGCTCGACGTTTCCCGCCGCCCTCACCATCTCGAGTGGCACGAGCGTGGCGCGACCCTCTAAGGCGTCGACTTCCCAAGTCGTCTCGCGAGGGCCCGCGTCGTCCATGCGCTGGGTGATGGCGTAGGTGCGCCAGTCGATCCACACGCCGCTGTTCACGACGGCTCCGTCACGTCCGAGCGCGATCGGAGCGACAACGGCTCCGAGTCGGCGCGACTCGGACACGAGCACCTCGACCATGTCCGGCGAGAAGCTCGTGTCGTTGTTGAGGAGCATCACAAAGTCGTCAGCGGCCCCGTGCGTGAGCGCGTAGTCGACTCCCCACCACGTCGCGCCTGTCCACCACTGCTCGCCCACCTCGGCGATCACGGTGATGTCCGGGTGGGCTCTTCGTAGAGACTGGACGCTTCCGTCCGCCGAACCGCCGTCGACCACGACGACTTCGATGTTCGGGTAGGTCTGGGCGTTCAGCAGCGAAACACACGAGAGCGTGTGCTCGAGCCGTTCGAACACGGGCACGACGACGAAGACCTTTGGCGGCACGGGCTGCACGGGCTGTACGGGCTGCCCCACCCGCAGCAACGCTACCGGTACTGTCGCTCGTCGTGACCGGGGGCGGGTGGCAGTACCTCGCTGTGTTCGCGGTCTCCGCTGCGTTCTCGCTCGTGCTCACGCCGCTCGTCTTGCGCTTCGCGCTCTCGCGGGCGGTGCTCGATCACCCGGGTGGCCACAAGAGCCATGCCGACCCGGTGCCGTATCTCGGCGGGCTCGCGATCGTCGGCGCGTTCGCCCTCACCGTTGGCGTCGCGGCGCTCGTGCGTCCGCCGGTGTCGGGCCAAGGCGAGCTGTTCGCCGTGCTCGGCCTCGCGGTGCTGCTCGCGACCGTCGGCTTGCTCGACGACTTGAGGGGGTTGAGCCCCGCTGTGCGACTCGTGGTCGAGGTCGCAGCCGGCTTCGTGCTGTGGAAGATCGGCGCCGGTGTCGACCTCTTCGGTCCGGGCATCACCGACGCGCTCGTGACGATCGTCTGGGTCGTCGGGATCACGAACGCGTTCAACCTCCTCGACAACATGGACGGATTGTCCTCCGGGGTCGCCGCGATCGCGGCGGGCTCTCTGTTCGTGATCGCGTCTCAGAACGGGCAGTTCCTCGTCGCTGCGTTGGCGATCGGCCTCGCTGGCTGCGCGCTCGGGTTCCTCCGCCACAACTTCCATCCCGCGCGCATCTACATGGGTGATGCGGGAGCGCTGTTCCTCGGGTTCATGCTCGCCTACCTCGGCATGAAGCTGCGCTTCGATGGCCCGACGAACATCACGTTCCTCGTGCCGATCCTCGCGATGGGCGTGCCCATCTTCGACACCACCCTCGTCACGATCACCCGGGTGCGACGAGGCGTCAGCCCGTTCCTCGGAGGACGGGACCACACGAGCCACCGCATCGTGCGCACGGGCCTGCCCGTGCCCGCGGCGGTGGCGCTCATCTACACGGTCGGCATCTGCCTCGGCATGGTGGCCTTGGTCGTGAGCCGCATCGATCGAGTCTCGGCATACATCCTCTGTGCGGCCGTCGCGATCCTGGCGGTGCTCGCGGGGGTCCTGCTCTCGCTCGTGCCGTCGGACGACCAAGCCGGAGGCGAGCCGATCGCCTGAGAGCCCACCCCTATGCTCTCCGGATGGCCAAATCGAGGCGCACGTCGCACCGTCCGGCCCGTCAGTCGACGAGCGCCAAGGCGACGACTGCCACCTCCGAGACGGCGACCTCGGCTGCGCCCAAGGGCACGATCGTCATCGATCCGCAGCCCGCGTCAAAGCCCTCCGAGAAGCGCCGACCCCAGAGCACCCCGACCCGCAGCGCGCCGACAGGAGGCGTCAGCATCCCGCTGGTGGTAGGCGCGGGCTTGACCGTCCTCTGGGCGCTGCTATGGGTCATCGGAGCGCTGTCCACCTTCGGCCTCGCGCTCTTCATGATCGGGTTGTCGTGGGCCGCGATCGCCGTCGTCCGCACCAGCGGCGACCTGTGGGACGGCACCGACCCGCTGCGAAGTGCGCGGCGCATCGGCGCGTTCGTGGTCGTCGTCGCCCTGCCCCTCACGTTCGATCCGGGCACCGCCGAGCGTTACGGCGTGGCCAAGTTCTCGCTGCTGATGATTGGCGCGCTCGTGCTCGCCTTGCTCTGGATCGTCGACGCGATCACGAACACCGAGCTGCCCGACCTCCGCACGGGCCTGCACTGGCCGATCCTCGCGATGGTCGTCGTCGGAGTGCTCGCAACGATCTTCAGCGTGAACCCCCGCCTCAGCCTGGTCGGGGCCTACCAGTCCTACGACGGGCTGCTGGCTCTCGCCTCGTTCGCCGTGGTCGCGCTGATCGCGGCAGAGTCGTGGCGAGTCGTCGACCTTCGCCGCATCCTCACGGTGTTCGTGCTGGCCTCCGGTGGCCTTGTGATCCTTTACGGCCTCATCCAGACCGCCGACGTCGAGCTCGGCACCAGCTGGGACTGGATCCACTTCGTCAACGCCGGCGCTTCGTTCGGCCCCACCAGCACCGTCTGGTCGACCTTCGGCAACCCGAACCACTTCGCCGGGTTCGTGGCAGCGATGTTGCCGATCGGCGTCATCGTGGCGATCAGCGATCGGTCCGTGTGGGTGCGCGCGCTCAGCGGAGTGGTCTTGCTCGGCGGCCTCGTCTGTCTGGTGGAGACGAGCAGCCTGGGCGGCCTGGCGGCTGCGGTCGGAGCGCTCGCTCTCACCGCGATCCTGCTCATCCCCGAGCTTCGTGGACGGCGCATGCTGGCGCTCAGGTGTGGGGCGGGGCTCGTCGTCGCCGTCGGCATCGCGTTCGTCATCGTCGGGGCCCAAGGCACCATCTCGCGCAAGCTCGATGCGATCACGCAGTGGTCGTCAGGGACGAGCACCGCTGCCCAGCGCGTGCAGTACTGGCACTCCGCGGTCGACATGGCGAAGGACCGCCCGATCCTCGGCTGGGGTCCCGACACCTTCGGCTACCTGGCGCCGACGTACCAGACGCAGAAGTTCGTCGACGCCTTCGGCCCGAACCAGGTCATCAACGCCGCCCACAACACGTTCCTGGAGACGCTCGCGACGAAGGGCGTGCTCGGCCTCGGTGCTCTCCTCTTCTTCTTGGTGTGGCTCGCATTGCGCGCCATCGGTGCGTGGCGCAACACGCGAGCGCGGGAGCGTACGGACGAGGGGTGGCGTGAGCACCGATTGATGCTCACCGCAGCCCTCGGCGCGACAGTCGGAGTGCTGCTGCAGAACTCGTTCAACGTGGAGCTGCTCGGCATCAACATCGTGCTGTGGGCGATGGCCGGCGTCGTGAGCGCGGTCGCGCTCGCCGTCGGGGTGCCGGTCGGCTTGAACCCGGCGCGCATCGTGCGGATCACGCCCTTCGACGGGACGGCGAGCCCCGAGCCGGCACGCCAGCCGAACCGGCGGCAGGCGCGACGCTCCGGCGCCGCGGTGCCGCTCGCGATCGGCGCAGTCGTGGTCGTTGCGCTCGCGTGGTTCTCGAGCACGTGGTGGCGCGCTGATCGGTCCTACCAGGCGGCGATCGACGGCACCGTCGCGCTGACCTCCGGCAAGGTCACGTCGTCAGCCGCACAGGCTCGTGTCGTGAACTCGACCCTGCGTCACTTCGACGACGCGACGAAGGAGAACACGTCCGAGTCGCGATACGCGCTGAGCGAGGCGAACTTCATCCTCCAGACGCTGGCCGCGACGAACGCGCTCACTGCCGACAACGTGACCGGCCTCGCGCCGGTGCGCACGATGTTGCAGACAGCGGTCGATCGGGGTCCCCGCGACCCGGTGCCGCTCTCGAGCTACGCGCGCCTGCTCGCGCGGCTCCGTGAGCTCGCTCCGGCAAGCGGTGATCCGAAGGTCGAGGCGGCCCTGTTCGCTCGAGCGGCCCGGGCAAATCCCTTCGAACCCAGCTACGTCGCGGGCGAGGCCGCAGCGAAGCGGGCGGCGGGTGACCTTGCCGGCGCTCGGGTCGCTGTGGATAACGGGCTGACCAGGTTCCCGGAGGACAAGACCCTCCTGACCGAGGCCGTCGCCACCGCGAAGGCCCAGAACGACACGGCGGCAGCGGACGCGTTCCAGGCCCGCCTCGACGCCCTTCCGGCTGGCTGACCTGCCATTACAGAGGTCGACGGTTCTTGACCTCGCTTCGCGAACCCCCTTAGGGTGCCGCCAGCCGAATTTTAGGTGTCACGACTCGTCACGCCTGGGGTTCTCGCTACCGAGGGGCGGCAGGACTTCTGCCTGTTCCCGCATGCGATCGCGGTTCCGTTGGACGGGCGCGTCGATTGCAACCAAGACAGGACAACAACCAGGAGGTTGTATGAAGTCACCGTCCCGCAGGTTGCGGCGGTTGGTCGGCGCTGGTACCGCCGTCCTCCTTGCCGTAGGCCTCGCACCGATCGTGACGTCGGGGGTGGCGCAAGCAGCGTCCACCAACACCCCGGCGATCTCGGTCTCCGATCAAACCGTCATCGGTGTCGGTGACACAGCTGCCGCGGGCAACATCAACGTGGGTTCCAGCAGTGTGACTTTCACCCAGGGCGACATCATCACCGTGCAGGTCGCGCAGCCCGGTGTCGGTACGCCGGCACTTCCGCTCACCCCGGAGATGAACGCGAACTGCAGCAGCGGTGCCGACCCGACCATTCAGTCGGCTCCCGGTGATCGCCGGTTCGTGGTGTACGCCGCGACCCCGACGGCCGCTGGCCCCACGGGCGGCACCCTGACGCTGCTTCCTGGCGTCGCTGGTTCGTCGACCGCGACAGGTGCCAACGGCACCGTCCCCGGCTTCTGCAACGTGCAGGACGGTGGCACCCGCAACGACATCTTCACCTTCACGGTGGCGACGTCCGGTCCTGGTCCGATCGTGATCAGCAACATCCAGTACGCAGCTGGTCGTGGCACCGGAACGGCGAACCTGTCCGGCCCGACGACGCGCCTCAACTCGGCCACGACGGGCCCCGCCCGTCTGTTCATCTCGTTCACCAACGTGTCGACTGGCTCCACCGTCCTCACGAAGCTGAACGATGCGAGTGAGGGTCTCACTGGCGCTGACACGAACGCCTGGATCACCACCATCGCGATGGCCGGTCCTCCGAAGTCGTTCGCCGTCACGACGGGTAGCGAGCTCACGAAGACCATCCCGACGATCACCATCACCGAGAAGGTCGCCGACGCGTTCGGCGCAGCCGGCACAGGGAACAACACGTTCTGTGTCGACATCGTCTCGGGCAATGCCACGTTCCAGACTTCCCCGAGCCTGTCGGTGACGGGCGGCGGTCTCGCGACCGACCTGCTCCAGTCGATCGCGCTTCCGCCTCAGTCGGAACCCGGGATCACGGGTCAGCCTGTGAACACGCGCATCTCGATCACCATCTTCAACAACCCGGCAAACGTCCTGTCGTCTCTCACGCTGAACAACGTCGTCATTCACATCAATGCGGCGACGGTCGGTTCGGTTCGAGCAATCCTCGACGACTGCGGCGATCAGTTCGGTCCTGGTGGCTCGCTGCGAGGCCAGCTCGCGGGTGACGCCAACGGTGGCGCGGTGACGACCACGTCTGATGGGGCTCCGCCTGCGGTCAACCCCGCAACGACAGACATCGCGAACGTCGGCACCATCGGCACGTTCTCGGGTCCGAACGACAGCATCAACGACCTCAACCGGGTCGTGCTGTTCTTCCTCCTCCTGTCTGACCGCTCCGGCGGCAACGATCGTGTTGCCACGGCGCGCATCCTCCAGCAGGAGAAGTACGGCCTCTCCGGCGCGAACGCTGCGGCGTTCGGGTTCAGCACGAATGGCTGCCTCCTGGCAGACGAGCGGTTCCCCGAGGCGTTCCTCGACCAGGCGTGCGGTGGTACTCGCATCGCGCTGCTGGCCACGGCAGACAACTTCCCCGACGCGCTCTCGGCTTCCTATGCCGCAGGCCGCATCGGCGCAGCGATCCTGCTGGTCCGCCCGACGGTTGACGCTCTTGCTCAGGTTCAGCTCGCGCTGACCAACCTGGGTGTCCAGATCGTGTTCGTCCTCGGTGGCCCCGCCGCCGTCCCGGACACGGTTGTCGACTTCGTCAAGGGCCTCAACACGAGCTGCACCACCAACACGCTGTGCGGCGGTCAGCCGAACACGTTCGTGAACGGTGACCCGCGGCTCGCCCCCGGTACGAAGCTGTCTGTTGGCCGGATCCAGGATCCGCTCAACGACACCCGCTACGGCACCATGCGGCTGCTGAACATCCTCACGGGCCTGCCCGTGTCGATCCCGGTGGCCGTGCAGCAGACGCAGCCTGCGATGTTCAACGCGACCAAGCAGGTCGCTCCGGCATCGCCCGCCAACGTCTGTGCGACGTGCCGCACCGCCTTCATCGTGTCCGGTGCGAACTTCCCCGACGCCCTTGCGGCGGGCGTTCGTGCCTACGCTCAGGGCATCCCGATGATCCTCACGGATCCCGCGGCCCTGTCACCTGAGGCAACCCAGACCCTCAAGGACCTCCAGACCCAGCAGGTCGTCATCGTCGGTGGCGAGACAGCAGTTTCGGCTGCGGTCGCAGACTCGCTGACGAAGGCCACGCAAGACGGTGGTCTCGGTCTGGTCGTCGCCCGTGTGTCGGGTGCTGATCGTCTGTCCACGGCTGTGGCACTCATGCAGTACTCCAGCCGGAACCCGACGAACACCTCGCTTCCGGGTCTTGGTCTGACCGACCTCACGACCGTGCTTCTCGCCCGCAGCGACACGTTCCCCGACTCGCTCACTGCAGCGGTTCAGGGCCACGGCTCGCTGTTCGGCGTGCAGCCCATCAACGGTGGCTTCGGTCTCGGTGCCGACCTCAACAAGTTGAACTACCCGGGTGACGCGGCGATCCTTCTCGCCCAGAACCCGACGACGCTCAACTCCATCACGGCGACGCAGCTCACGGCTGTGGGTGCGGGCACCAACGGCAAGTCGCCTGCGGTGAATGCCATCAAGTGCATCGGTCTGCAAGCTGCGATCTCTGACGCAGTCTGCACGTCCGCCCAAAGCGCACTGGCTGGTATCACCACCTAGTTCGTCCAACGGCAACCTGAGAGAAGGGGTCCCTCCGGGGGCCCCTTCTCCGCGTTTTGGCGACGGTTGGCGACCGGTGGCGCCGGGTAGGGGACTGGTAGGGTCGCGCCCCCTACGGGCACGTCGAACAGGGGAGACACGATGCGGCGGAAGCACTTGATCTCGGCTGTGGTGGTCGTCGCAGGCATCGCACTCGGGGCCACCGCGCTCGCGCCGGTGCCGGCCGGTGCGGCGAACCCGTTCATCACCGCGGCGACCCTCGTGGCCAGCTCGACTCCGGAGATCCCGGTCGGCTTCGGTGGTGGCATCGCCGGCGATCTCACGATCGGCACCACCTCGACGGTGTTCCAGGCGGGCGACAGCGTCACCATCGCTCTCGATGACTCCGACAGCGATCCGAACTGCTTCGCAGGTCTCGACTTCCGCGACTACGTCTCGTATGCATCGACGCCCCTCGCCACGATCCCCGGGCCCACCGCGTCGGTGCAGGTCAACCTCGGCTCGAGCCCCCTGTGCGCGTCACAAGCGGGCGGCACCCAGCTCGACGTGCTCACGGTCACCGTGCTCATCGGGGGCAACGGCCCGATCAAGGTCTCGAACATCCGGTACACGGCGGGCTCGAACGGCACGATCGCGGGTTCCGCCTCCACCGGTCCCGTCCAGCTCCTGGTGGGCGGCGGTGGGGCTGTCGGCCCGCCGTTCACGCTGTCCACTGCGAACACGTCGAACGCGTGGCTCACGACGATCTCGATGACCGGGGGAACGGTGAGCGCGCCGATCCTGTTGCCGTCGCCGCCCGTCGCCATCGCGCCCATCCAGCTGGCGGAGGCGGTGTCCGACGCGTTCGGCCCGGCCAGCACGGGCAGTGACGTGTGCCTCGACACGTCCCTGAATTCGGCAGGCACACAGCCGGCCATCGTGTGGGCCTCACTCCCCACTTCGTCCGGGACGAGCGGCTTGGGGGGCGACGCGGTCAACGGCGTGACGATCGAGTCGGGGCCCGCGGGCCCGAGCACTCGGCTGAGGGTCTCGATCCAGAACAGCCCGAGCAACGTCCTCACGACGCTCACCCTCACGGGCATGAAGATCCAGCCCGGCACGACGCCCGGCAAGGCGCAGATCTACTTGACCGACTGCGACTCTCCCCCGTTCGGCACCCGCAGCTCCGGCGGTAACCCCGCGAGCGGCACCACGTTCAACACCATCGGTTACTTCTCGAACCCGAGCACGAACATCACGCCTCCGATCGTCGTGAGCCCCTCGGCGAAGACGATCACGCGCATCTCCGGTCCCGACCGCGTCGACACCGCAGATGCGATCTCCCAGGCCGCGTTCCCCGGTGTCGGCTCCGCGAGCGCGGTCGTGCTCGCCCGCTATGACGGCTTCGCCGACGCGCTCGCGGGTACACCGCTCGCCGCGGCCAAGAGTGCTCCTCTGCTGCTCACCAGTCCCGCCTCGCTCGACTCGCGCACGCTCGCGGAGATCCAGCGCGTCTTGACTGCGGGCAAGACCGTGTACCTGCTCGGCGGCACGGTGGCGCTTTCGACGGCAGTCCAGACCACGCTCACCGAGGCCGGATACCAGGTCGTTCGGTTCGAAGGCGTCGATCGCTTCGATACCGCCGTGCGCATCGCCCGCGACGGGCTCGACAACCCCTCGACCCTCTTGGTGGCCGACGGAGTGAACTTCCCGGACGCACTCACCGCCGGAGCGGCAGCAGCTCAGGTGAAGGGAGCGGTGCTCCTCTCTGCGGGGTCATCCCCTGTGTCGATCACGTCGTCATACATCAGCACCCGCCCCGCGGGAGGCACGCTGATCTCGGTCGGCGGTCCGGCCGCGACCGCGTATCCCGCTGGCCAGGCAATCGTCGGCACTGATCGCTACGACACGAGCGGCCAGGTCGCCTCGCGCTTCTTCCCGACCCCGGGCACAGTCGGGCTGGCGTCGGGCACGAACTTCCCGGACGCGTTGGCGGGCGGCGCCCACATCGCGCGCTTCTCGGGCCCGATGCTGCTGACCGACCCGGCGACGCTGTCGCCGCAGACGCAGGCGTACCTCTCCGCGAAGGCCTCGGGCATCGCCGGGGGCTTCCTCTACGGAGGCACCGCAGCAGTCAGCGAGTCGGTGCGTTCCGCCGCGCAGGTCGCGATCGGCGGGTCCGCGATCTGAGCCGCTGACTGCTCGGCGCACGCGCGCGCAAGTAGCCTTGAATCCCATGTCGAAGCCTCTCCGTGTCTGCTTGCTCGCGCTCGTCGCGGGTCTCGTCGTGACGATCGCGGCCTGCAGCGATGACAGCGGGTCGTCGTCCGCGGCCTCGACAGCGGCATCTGGAGCAGGTACCAGTGCGGCGGCGGGCGGGGCGACCAGCACGATTGATCCGGTGGTCGGCAACGTCGACCTCGGTCCGCTCGCCGGCTGCCCGTTCTTCACCGCGGCCGACGCGAAGGCGTTCCTCGGCAAGGACGTCGGTCCGGTGAACATCAAGGGCAGCTCGGTTGACGGAGACTCGATCCTCGCGGTGTGTGCCTACAACGACACCTCGGGTGTCGCCGAGAACGGCGTCTCGGTCAGCGCGAATCTCGTGCCCGGGTCGGGCTCGCATCTCCAGGGCGATCTCCTCGAGCTCGAGCAGAACCGCTTTGCCGGCGTCGAGCTGCAGACCATTGACGGTCTCGGCGACGCAGCACGGGCGGCGGTCTTCCCTGGCAGCAACATCAAGCTGATGGTGGTGTTCACCGGGCCGTACGAGGTCGACGTCGCCGCGGGGCCGAACCAGACGATGGACCAGGTCGAGCAGCTTGCTCGCGACACGATCGCGAAGCTTCCCGCCGCGAGCTAGTGACCTACTGACCGCATGACTGCAGCGGTCGCATTCCAAGCGCCCGTGGACGCGGCAGCTCCTGCGCGGGTGCGGTTCACGTCGCTCGACGCGGTGCGCGGCCTGGCCGTCGCGGGGATGGTGCTCGTCGAGAACCTGCCGGGACCGCTCGAGTCGTTCCGGTGGTGGCGCCATGCGACCTGGCACGGCCTCACGATCGCCGACGTGGTCTTCCCGCTGTTCCTCGTGCTCGTCGGCGCAGGCATGGCGCAATGGCTGCGCCCACCGGTCTCGGCGCGCACGATGCGCCGGCTCGCAGCCCGTTCGCTCGCGCTGATCGCGATTGGGCTGTTGGTGTTCGGATGGTGGGGCGAAGGCGGCCCGCTCGAATCGCTGCGCATCCCCGGCGTCCTGCAGCGCATCGGTGTCGCCGGCCTGCTCGCGGGAGCGTTGATCGTCGGTCTCCGCAGGTGGTGGCTGATCGCGCTCGCTTCCGTGGTCCTCCTCGTCGCCTACGGCTGGACGTTGACCGTGCCGACCCTCGACGGCTGCCGGGGCATCGACGTGCCTTCGTGCACCGTGCCGGGTCAGATCGACGCGGCCACGTTCGGCTCGTCGCACCTCTACCGGGACGGCGCGGCCGGGTACGACCCGGAGGGGCTGCCGTCGACCGCAGGTGCGGTCGTCTCGGTGTTGGTCGGTTGGCTCGCGGGAGATCTTCTCCGGCGCCGCCGGGTGGGCGACCTGGTCGCGCTCGGAGGAGTGTGCTTGGTGCTCGGTGTGCTCTGGGAGTCCGCGCTCGAGGTGAACAAGCGGCTGTGGACGCCGTCGTTCGTCCTTGTCACCGCCGCGATCTCGATCGGCCTCATCGCGCTCGCGCACCTCTCCGTCGATCGGAGTCGGGTTGCGTCCGCGGTCGCGTTCCCTCTGATCGCGCTCGGTCGAAACGCGCTGCTGGTCTACGTCGGTCAGCACGCAGTCGGCGTGTGGATCTCACGCGCGCATGTTGGCTCGGTCACCGCGTCGACGTGGCTGATCGAGCACGGAGCGCAACGATGGGTCCAACCTCCCGGCGCGTACTTTCTGTATGCACTCGGGATGCTCGCAGCCTGGACGCTGCTCGCCTGCGTGCTGCACGCTCGACGCTGGTACGTGACGCTGTGATCCGGAGATGGCTTGCCCTCGGGCTCGCGGTCACGCTGTGCGCGGGCGCAGCGGCCTGTTCGAGTGACGACGGTGCCTCGAGCGCCTCGAGTGCGTCGAGCACTGCGGCGGGCGCGACCACCACGCAAGCTGGCTCCACGTCGACGACGTCGTCCGGCCCGACGACGACCGTGCTGCTCGACAAGCCGAACCCCGATCTCTCTGCCCTGCCGACCGACGACCTGCCCAGCGGTGTCGCCGAAGACTCACCTGCCCCAGCGGTTGCTCCCTCGTCGTCGATCGGTTCGGGACCGACCTCGAGCGTGCCGGTTGCGCCGGAGTTCATCACGCCCGCGACCGGGGGCGAGCCCCCGACGGCAGTGCTGCCAGCTGCGTCGCCCGGCCTGAAGATCCGATACATCGTGATCCCTCACCCGGACGACGAGTTCGAGGCCTGGTCGATGGTGGCGAACGACACGACGCACTACATCGTGTTCATCCTCCTCACCCGCGGTGAGTACTCGCGCTACTGCGACGGCAGCGGCATCTCCGGGCTGCAGATGGACCGGGCCGAACGTCAGCCTCAACCCCAGCCATTCACCGGCGAAGGCACGCCGACGTGTGCCGCGCAACGCCTCGACGCGTGGTCGACATTCCTCGACACGAGAGGAGGCGTGGAGTCGGCGATCGGACGGCCTGGCTTCCTCGGCCAGTTCGACCTCGACGTGCCCGACGGAGCCGCGCTGCCGAGCAAGATCGACGCGTCTGGCCAGCGTGTGCCGTCGACGAAGTACTTGCTGTGGGTCGGCGACAAGTCTGCTCGCTTCGCGTTCGACTTCGGTGACCGCGACCTGAGCCTCAACGAGGTCGTGCTCGGCATCGAAGCCGTGCGGGCACTGCGGACCCGCGTCCTGCCGGTCTCCGAGGAGGACGACATCGTCGCCGGCGCGTACTTCAACGACTCGTTCAACCCGTCGATCCGTTACCAGCACCCTGACCACAAGGCGGTGCAGGAGGCGATCAAGGGCATCGACTTCGGGACACCGGGGCCGCAATGGGGTCGCACCGTCCCCGAAGATCCCGAGGTCGCAGAGACCCTCGACGTCCCGCCGGCGCTCTACTGCGCGGTGATGTGCGTCGACCCTGGGCCGATCGACCCGGCGACGAACCCGTTCGCGTTCCGCACCGGGACGCTGCAGCAGGACTACGGCTGGCTCGCGCCCGCCTACTGGGTCGGGGCCGAGCTGCCGAGCGGCTCTATCTTCAGCCGGGTGCAGTCCTTTTGGAAGGTCTTCTGATCGTGCACCTCGAGCTCGACTACCCGGTGCAGCCGCGCGCTCGGTACGGCTGGGGCGCCGCGCCGCATCCCGGGCTCGAAGCGATGATCGCTCCGGGCTTCGATCGATACCGAGCCGTGCTGCGGGGCTTCCTCACGCACCGCGACGCGCTGGCGACGATCGCCCCGGTTGCGTCCTCACCCGAGCAGCCGTCGTGGCTGAACGACTTCATCCCCGGCCTCGACGGCGTCGCGCTCTACGCGTTCGCCGCCGACCTGCGCCCTGCGACCTACCTCGAGGTCGGCTCCGGCAACTCGACGAAGTTCGTGAAACGAGCCGTGCGCGATCACGCGCTGCCCACCCGTCTGGTGTCGATCGACCCTTTCCCTCGAGCGGAGATCGACGTGCTGTGCGACGAGGTCATCCGTCAGCCCGTCGAGGACGTCGATCTCGCGCTGTTCGATCGTCTGGCCCCGGGCGACGTGCTCTTCATCGACAACTCGCATCGCGCGTTTCAGAACTCCGACGCGACCGTGATGCTCACCGAGGTCATCCCCTCGTTGCCTGCGGGCGTGCTCGTCGGCATCCACGACATCTTCCTGCCCGAGGACTATCCGCCTCAGTGGGCCGACCGCTTCTACTCCGAGCAGTACCTGCTCGCGGCCTGGCTGCTGGGTGGCGGCGGGGGATGCGAGATCGTGCTGCCCGCGCACTACATCCGCGGCTTCCCCGAGCTCGACACGCTGTGTCACCCGATCTGGTCGGCACCTGCGCTGGCGGAAGTGCAGCGCCACGGCGGCGCCTTCTGGTTGCGGACGGGCTGAGTCAGGCGAGCAGCTCGGCTTCGACTCCACACCGTGCGTATGCCCGCGCCGCTCGGGCGTCGAACGTGAGGAGTGTGGCGTCGTGCGCGGCAGCGGTGATGGCGATCAGTGCGTCCCACACGGCGCCTCCCTCGATCCCGATGTCCGAGAGGCGTGCGGGGATGTGTCGAGCGACCGTTGCCGGGATCACGAGGGACGGCTCGGGAAATGTGTCGGCGAGGAACTCGACGACGAGCGATGGACTGACCCGGAGCCCGTGCGGAAGGCGTGTGAGGACGGAGTAGCTCTCGAGGGCTGCGTGTGATGGCAGCGACGGCCCGGTGTCGAGGGCGCCTCGAGCGGTCTCGTGATGCTCATGCCAGCTTGCGAAGCCGGCGACGACGACCGAGGTGTCGACTGCGATCAATGTCGGGCTCGCGCGCGGTCGAGGGCATCGCGCACGTCGTCGGTGGTGAGTGGTGTGAGGGGGCCATCGATGACGCCGACTAGCCGCCCGTCCTTGCGGACGAGCCGGACCTCGGGAACTACGGGTTCGATGATGATGCGACCGTCCTCTTCGGTGACGGTCACGGGCGCGTCCGGCGTCAACGCGAGAGAATCTCGAATGGCCTTTGGGATGACAATTCTTCCACCACGGTCGATGGTTGTCTGCATGCCATTGACGATACCAGTCAGGCGCGCGCGGCGACTATTGCGTACTCCTGAGGGCCGAACAGCACGCTGTTCAACCGGTGCAACGCGTCGTTGATCGTCGCGACCTGGGCCGGAGCGTCGATGGTCTCGTCGAGCAGCGGCACCGCGAAGAAGTCCGCGGGCGAGTGGAAGCGCACCTCGACACCCGCGAAGCCGGCTCGCTCGCAGAGAAACGTCAAGAGCGACGGGTGGAGCGGCCATTTGTGCGTGGGGTCGAGGATGTAGGAGTGCCCGAGCACGATCAGCGCAGTGGGGTTCGGTGTCTCGCACACGAGCACACCGCCCGGGCGCAGCTTCGCGGCGGCAAGATCGAGGAACCGGCACAGATCGGCGAACACGAGGTGCTCGACGACGTGGATCGCCGTGATCGCACCCAAGCTGCCGTCGTCCAGCTGCGCGAGGTACGAGAGACCGTCGCCTCGCACGACGTCGAGCCCGCTCGCTTGCGCCTCGGTGACCATGCCGGCGTCGAGATCGACGCCACGGCCTTCGATGCCCGCTTCACGCAACGCGGCGAGCAGCCCACCAGCTCCGCACCCGATGTCGAGGACGGGGGCGTGATCGGCGAGCAGCTCGACGTAGCGCTCGGCGAGCGTCATCGCGACGTCGGCCGGATCACCGCGGAACCGGCGCTCGAACCCCACGTAGTCGAAGTCGACCTGAGCGGGGGGTGCGAGCGCGGTCGGCGGCGCGGCGACATCTGATGGCGGTACGACCACACCATGCCCGAGCTGTCGCACCGCCCGATCCAGGCGTTGGATCTGGTCGCGCAGCTCCGCGAACCGTTGCGACGCGGCGCCGATGCCGGCATCGGGTGCGATGGCCCGCCCCAGGTCGTCGAGCGTGCGCTCGAAGGCCATGAGCTGGGCCTTGAGCAGCTCGAGCTGCACGGTGTGGACGCGGATCTCGTGCAGCGCATCGTCCGCCGACGCGAAGAGCTCGATGTTCGAGTCGAGGATGCCCAACGCGTGGATCGATGGCACCAGCTGCGTGACCTGCTGCTGCAGTGACGCGACCAACGCGCCGAGCTCCTGGACGCGACCGGCGGTGCGTGTCTCCACCCTGACCGCGACCCGTTCGCTGACGCGGACCGCGATGCCCTCGAGGGCGCGGCGCGCGATGGGGCCGACCAACGCCGCGAGGGCGGTCTTCGTCCGTACGGAAAGGGGCGGCGGAGGTGGTCCGGGGGGCCTCGGCGCGGGCGGCTGGCCGAGCGCTTCGCGCAGCTCGGACACGTGCTCGGGCGTGAGATCGGGGTCCGCGTTGCTCACCGGACGCTCAGCTCTGCCACTCGGGCCTCCGCTCGTGTGATCGGCCTCGACAGGGGAGGGGTGGGCAGGCCGCGGAGATGGCGGGCGAGCCGCCCGCCGGCGGGGGTCCACCCGAGTGCTCGAGCGACGTCGTCAGCCGGCCGGCTCAGGTCGTGGCTCTGTTCGACGAGCCGCCGACCTGCGTGCCCGATCGCCGCTCCTTGTCGGTGGTCAGCACCGAGTGCGATCGCCTGCTCCACTGGTCGCCCGTGATCGTCGTCGACCAGGAGATGCACGCCGTCGGTGGCACCAAGAGCTGCTGCGGTTGCGCGGTCGCTGACAAGCGGGGTCCCGAAGGCCATCGCTTCGAGCGCGGTCGTCCCGGTTGCAACGACTGCCGGACAGAGGGCGAGGAACGTACGCCGCTGACGCCACCCGAGCCCCTCGGGCATCTCGACCCCGACCTGCATCGAGAACCGGCCCCGCCATCGCTCGCGCATGAACGGGGCGACCGACCGGAACTGCCGCACATCGACGGCCTGCTCCGGTGTCTCGATGGTCAGGACGGCACGGCGGCTCCACTCGTCGGGAGCGGGGTCGTGGGGATCGTGCCAGAGCACGACCTGTCCGCTTGCCTCCTTCCCCGCCTCGAGTGCGCGGCGGCGTGCGCCACGACGTCACGAACACGCCATCGACCGGAAGCCCGGGATGCCATGCAACGACGCGGCACCGGTCGGAGAGCGTGCGCAGCAGGGGCGCGACTCGGTCATTGTGGGCCACGTCCGCCACGACTCCCAAGGTCGGGAAGCTCATCGCGCCATCGCGCCCGACAGCAGCGCCTCGACGACCGGCTCCCACGACAGCCCAGCCACGCGGTCGCGACCCGATCGGCCCAGCCGCTGCGTCAGCACGTCGTCCGCGGCGATGCGATCGATTGCGGCCGCCATGGACTCGGCCGTCGGGTCGGCAACGAGGCCGTTCATACCGTCGGTGACCCACTCGAGCACCGCTCCCGCATCGGACGTCGTGACGACCGGCTTGCCGGCCGCGAACGCCTGCAAGGTGATGTAGCCGTAGTCCTCGTCGTAGGGCGCGTACAGCACGGCGCGCGCCGCGGCGTAGCGACGGATGAGCTCGTCGTCACCGGTCCACCCGAGCAGCTGCACCCGGCCGGTCAGACCATGCCGCTCGATCCGCGCGAGCAGCTCGTCGTGGAGGCTGCCGGTGCCGGCGATGTGCAACGTGAGGTCACTGCGGGATGCAGCCATGGCGTCGATCAGCAGCTCGGGGCGCTTGTTGCGTTCGAGTCGAAGCGCAGTGAACAGCGCGCCTTCGGATGGGCCGGGGTGCAGCCGGTCGAAGTGTGGAGGGGGATGAGGCAGCGGTGTCGACGTGAGGCCGTTGTACCGAGCGAGCCGGTCGGAGACGACGGCGGACAGCGTGAAGCGCGTCGTCGCCTCTTCGAGCGTGTGCGTGTCCCACTCGACCAAGAGCCGCTGTTCCTCGAGCGCCCCGTCGTCGAGATCGAAGTCGCTCAGCTCCGAGCCGGCCAAGTCGTAGGCGACCCGGTGCTGGTGGAAGAGCCAGACGACCTTGCGTGGATGGCGCACGAAGTACGACGGGAAGTTCGTCGCGATCACGAGGTCGGCGTCGATGGGCAGCATTCGCCACGCCATGGCGGCGTCGAAGACGCGCTCGCGCTCCCAAGCCGCGGGAAGGCGCACGAGGTCGGCTCGGTGCCCGGCGGCCCGCAGCGCGCCGACCAGGTTCTCGAGAAGCTGCTCGGCCCCTCCGTACATGAACGGCACCTGGGCGCCACACACCACGATGTCCATACCGGTCGGACCACAGTAGGCGGATACCCTGCGGGGCCTGTGGAGCGCACCGGTCGTCTCGGCTTCGTGCCGCCCCGCTATGGGCCCGGCGTCGTCGGCGGTGCCGAGGCGGTGCTGGCGGAGACGGCCCGCGGTCTGGCCGAGCGGGGTTGGTCCGTGGAGATCCTCACGACCTGCGCCCGTGACCACTTCACATGGGCGAACGAGTTCCCGGAGGGCGTCGACGTCGATGGCGCGCTCGACGGTGCGTCGCTTTCCCGCTGTCGTGGACACGCCCCGCATCGAGCGCGCCGCGTTCCATGCGCGCATCCTGGCCGGCGAGACCCTGACGATCACCGAGCAGCAACGCTGGGTGAACGACGACCTGCGCGTGCCCGCCCTCTTCGACCATCTGCTCGATCGTGGCGACGAGTACCGGGCGCTCGTCTTCGCCCCCTACATGTTCTGGCCCACCTTCGCGTGTGGGCAGGTCGTCCCCGAGCGCACGATCCTCATGCCGTGCTTGCACGACGAGCCCGAGGCGCGCCTTCCGTTGTTCGCGCCCTTGTTCTCAGGGGCGCGTGGCATCTGGTTCCTGTCAGAGCCCGAGGCCACGCTCGCGCACCGACTCCAACCGCTGCCCCCTCGCACCTCCGTCGTCGGCGCCGGCGTCACAGTGCCGACGACCTACGACCCCGATGGCTTCCGGCGCCGACACGGCATAGACGGACGCTTCGTGCTCTATGCCGGACGCCGTGAGGGCGCGAAGGGATGGGAAGGGCTCGTCGCCTCGTTTGCGGACGCGGTCGCTCGCCACAACCTGCCGTTCACGCTCGTCACGACCGGCACCGGGCCGGTGCAGCCGCCCGATTCGCTCGTCGGCCGGGTCGTCGATCTCGGGTTCCTGCCCGAGGATGAGCTCGCCAGCGCGTATGCGGCAGCGGACGCCTACCTGCAGCCCTCGGCGCTCGAGAGCTTCTCGCGCACGATCATGGAGTCGTGGCTCGCGGGCACTCCGGTGATCGCGAACAGCCACTCCGCAGTGGTGCGATGGCACTGTGAGCGCTCGGGCGCCGGCCTGGTCTACGAGAGCTCCGAGGAGCTCGCGGCGTGCCTCGACTTCGTCGCGCAACGGCCCGACGAGGCGCGGCGGCTCGCCGAGGGGGGCCGGGCCTACGTACTCGCGCACTACGAGCCGAGCGACGTGCTCGACCGGATGGAGGCGACGCTCGTCGACTGGACGCGCTCGTGAGTCGCGTCCTGATGGTCACGCCGTACGCGCCCTACCGCGACGGCATCGCCGCGTACGCCGTGCAGCAGGTGAAGGCGCTGCGCGCCGAAGGGCACGACGTCGAGGTGCTCTCGCCCGCGCCCTCGGCGGCGCACCAGTGGCTCGACCTGCGCAACCGGCGCGGGCCTGCGGCGCTCGCGAAGCGAGTGAGCCGGTTCGATCGGCTCGTGATCCAGTACCACCCCGACGTGTTCTTCCCGATCGGGGTCTCCCGCAACGACCACGCGATGAGCACTGCTGGGCTCATGGTCGCGTGCCGGCTCTCGCACGAGAGCGAGCTCGTCGTCCACGAGTTCGACGACGAGCCGTTGCGGTACGGCAGGCGCAACCGCGCGTTGACAGCCCGCATGTGGCGCTCGGTTGATCGCCTCGTGTTCCACACCGCTGTGGAGCGCGACCGGTTCCTCGGCGTGTGGCCCGTCCTGCCCGAGCGCACTGCCCTTGTCGCGCACGGCGCGAGCTTCGTTCCTCACACGAATGCCGATCGAGCCGCGGCGCGCGCGATCCTCGGGTTGCCACCCGACCGCTTCGTGTTCGTCGCGATCGGGTTCATCCAGCCGCACAAGGGCTTCGATCGAGCGGTTGAGGCCTTCGCTGCGAGCGGGGCCGCGACGGTCGGCGCGCAGCTCCACGTCGTTGGGTCGGTTCGAGTCGACGAGCCCGCCTTCTTGCAGCACCGCGACGAGCTCGCCGCACTGATCCGCCAGACGCGCGGGGCGACCCTTCATGACGCGTACTTGAGCGACGAAGCCTTCGATCTGTGGCTCGTCGCCGCCGACGCTGTGGTGCTGCCCTACCGCCAGATCTGGTCGTCGGGAGTGATGGAGCGTGCCGCGCTCTACAGCCGCCTCGTGATCGCCACACGGGTCGGCGGGCTCGGCGAGCAGGCTCCCGCGGGCACGGTGCTGGTCGACGACGACTCCACCCTCACCGCGGCCATGGCTGCCGCGGCCGGCGTCGTCGGGTCGTCGTCGTCGCCGCGTGAGGTCGAGCCGTGGCCCGAAGGCGATCGCGACGCCATCCAGGCCGAGGTGCGCCGCCGCGGTCAGCCGTCGCCCTGACCGCTTCCGTCGGTCGAAGAGGCTTCCGGCGGGGCTCGCAGGTCGATGAGCCACGCGTCGCCGTAGGGCCGGGCGGTCGCTCCTGCAGGGAGGGCGGCCACGATGTCGGCGACCTGCTGGGGGGTGTACTCGTCGGAGCCGAGGTGCAGCACGACGTAGCGCACGCCGACCGCCTCGAGCCGCGCGACCGCCTCGGGCGAGGGGAAGGTGTCGAGCAGCTGCGCGTCTTCCGGGTAGCCAGGGGGGAGATAGCCCGAGTACCCATTCACTCGAGGATGCCAGTCGATGGTCGCGAACAGCATGCGCGGCGACTCGACGGTGGACCAGGGGAAGCCCTCTCCCGGTGCCAGCGGCTGGATCATCGGGAGCTCGACGACGGGCTCGGTGCCGCGGTCGTCGAGCGCGCGATAGACGTCGAGGGTGGCATCCGTGGTCGAGATTGCGGCGGTGGGCGACGGCGCTGCCAGCTCGAGCAGGATCAGCGCACCGACCAGGATCGCGGCGCTGCCGCGCGCGAACGTCGAGAGGCGCCGCGTCAGCGAGGCGAACCCGACCCCGGCGAGAACTGCGACCGTCAGCCACGCGACCACCGCCAGGCGAGACGCGACTCTGATGCCTCCGAAGCCGGGCACATGGTCGTGCAGCACGCCCATCGGCATCGTGATGCCATAGACCTCGGGCCCGATCGCGAGCACGATCGACACCACGCCGGCGAGCAGCAGCAGTCTGAGCTCCCGGTGACGGCGATCCTCGACCGGTTCGGTCGGGGCTTCGCTCACGTCGTCGCGCCAGGTGCGTCCCCGGCGACGACGGAGCGCGACGACGAGGCCGATCAGCGCGAGGCCCATCACGACGAATCCGAGGAAGTGCATGTGCTCGCCATCGCGTTCGGTGCCGATGCGCGCCATCCAGTCGTACAGGTAGCTGCGCGGCGCCGGAGTGAACAGGTCGGCGGCTTTCAATCCCCACGCGGGCACCGAAGGCCGATCGAAGCCGGGCTGGCGCTGGAGCCTGGCGTACTGGATCGCGAACGGCGCGGCGATCACGCCCGCGATTCCCGCGGAGATGGCGAGTGCGCGCCACAGACCGGGCTTGAGGCGATACCGCTGCGACACGACATGGCCCGCGACGGTCGTGGCGGTGCACACCGCGAAAAGAAGCCCGTAGTACTGCGCCCCCAACGCGAGCGCGGCGGTGACGATGCCGAACGCGACGGCCCGTCCTGTGCTCGGCACGTCGAGCACCCGGAAGAGCAGAAGGAAGCCCAGGGGGAGCAGGCCCAACGTCTGGAGCTGTGGGTGACCCCAGTGCCCGAGCGCGTAGCCGCTGAACGTGAACGCGAGCGCCGCCAGCACCGCCGCGTCGTCTCGGCCCGTCAGTCGCTTCGTCAGGAGGTAGGTCGAGACCTGGGTGCCGACCATCATCAGCAGGACCAACAGGTTGAGCGCGGCGACCGAGCTGCCGGTGAGAGCGAGCAGCACTCCGTACACCGGCGCGGCGGGCAGCATCAGGTCGGAGTACGCCAGCGTCAACGACCGAGGCCAGAAGATCGGAGCGTTGAAGAGGTGCAGCGGATGCGTGACCAGCGCGTGGACGTCCCACGACATGATCCACGCGACGAGCGCCGGATCTCCCGTGTTCGCCGGGAGGGTGTGGAAGATGCGGTCGACGCTGGGTGCTCGCATCACGAACACTGCGAGCACGAAGATCGAGCCGAGGACGACCGGCTTGAGCAAAGGCGATCGCTGCGGAGGCGGCGCGACCGTCGACGGCACGATGTCGATGCGTTCGTCGTCGGCGTCCGGCCGCGTGATGCTCACAGGGGGCGACGAAGCGGACCACGCGAGTACTTCACGACGCAGTAGAGGGCTCGGACGCCGTCCTTCCAGCCGATCTTCTTGCCCTCGGCGTAGGTGCGCCCGTCGTAGGAAATGCCGACTTCGTACACGCGCCACCCGCCCCGCGCGACCTTCGCGGTGATCTCGGGTTCGATGCCGAAGCGGGCCTCTTCGATCGTCACGGACTCGAGGACCTCCCGGCGAAACGCCTTGTAACAGGTCTCCATGTCGGTGAGGTTCAGGTCGGTGAACATGTTCGACAGGGTGGTCAGCGCCTTGTTGCCGACGGAGTGCCAGTAGTAGAGGACGCGATGCGGCTGCGAGCTGTGGAAGCGTGAGCCGAACACGACGTCGGCCTTGCCGTCGAGCAGCGGTTGCAGCATCAGGCCGTACTCGCGAGGGTCGTACTCGAGGTCCGCGTCCTGCACGATCACGTAATCAGAGGTCGTCTCGGCGAAGCCCCGGCGCAGTGCGGCCCCCTTGCCTTGGTTGACGCCCTGGGCAAGCACTCTGACCCGAGGATCCCCGCACTCGCGGGCGATCTCGAGCGTGTTGTCGGTGGACCCGTCGTCGACCACGATCAGCTCGCGCACGAACGGTGAGGCGAGCACCTGCTCCATCACGATCTTGATGGTCTGGGCCTCGTTGAAGCACGGGGTGACGACCGACAGGCAGGACAGCGGCGCTTCGGTCACCGGGGCCAGTTTAGTGGCGCGTCACCTCAGCGCTTGGGCAAGGGAGCCGAGCGCTTCAGCGATCGCGAGGTGATCGTCGTTGTCAGTCACGGAGGACGCCTGGTCGCTGACCTGCTCGGCGAGCAAGCGGAGCGTCGTGGCCACCGTGTCGCATTCGCGCTGCGTGACCGTCAGCCGATCGGCCCGCAGCAGTCCGACGAGCTGATCGCGCTGCATCTGCACCGACGACGCGGCTTGATCGGCGGCGAGGCGCCCGTCGAGCACTCCCCGGGCCGTTTCGATCACCCATCGCACCCGTGCCGCCGGCTCCATCGGTCCCGATCATGGCCCACCGGGAGTGACAGAGTTTCCCGATGCCGGTCTTGGAAGTGCTGGCCTTCGCCTTCGGGGCGGCCATCGTCGGCTACACCGGCTTTGCCGCGTTGCGCACCGTGGTGGTCCCTCGAGCGTCGAGCACGATCATCAACCGGATCGTGTTCATCGGCGAGCGGAAGGTCTTCAACCTCCTTGCTCACGAGCGCCGCACCTATGCAGCGCGTGATCGGGTGATGGCGCTCTACGGCCCCGTGTGCCTGGTCTCGCTGCCGTTCGTGTGGATCTCCCTGATGATCATCGGCTTCACCTTCCTGTTCTGGGCGATCAACGTCGAGCCGCTCCGGCAGGCGTTCATCCTCAGCGGCTCGTCGATCTTCACGCTCGGATTCGCCGCGCCGCACAACCTGCCCGTCGACCTGCTCGTCTTCCTCGAGGCGATGATCGGTCTCGGACTCGTCGCTCTGCTCATCAGCTACCTGCCGTCGATCTACGGCGCCTTCGCCGCGGCGCGAGCGCATGGTCGGCCTGCTCGAGGGACGTGCAGGCAGCCCGCCGAGCGCTGTCGCGATGCTCACGCGGTACGCGCAGATCGGCGCGTTGGGCATGGTCGACGACGAGCTGTTCCAAAGGTGGGAGGAGTGGTTCATCGACATCGAGGAGAGTCACATCTCGTTCGCCGCGCTCGTGTTCTTCCGGTCTCCGCAGCCCGAGCGCTCGTGGATCACCTCGGCCGGATGTGTGCTCGACAGCGCGGCGATCATCCTCTCGACCGTGGACCGCCCTCGAAGCGCACCGGCACAGCTGATGCTCAGGTCGGGCTTCCTCTGCCTGCGCCGGCTCGCGGACTACTTCGGCATCCGCTACGACCCCGACCCCCGGCCGGACGATCCGATCTCGGTGACGCGGCGAGAGTTCGACCTGGTGGTCATCGAGCTTCAGGCCGCCGGGGTACCGCTCAAGGCCGATCTCGATCAGGCCTGGAAGGACTTCGCGGGCTGGCGCGTCAACTACGACACCGTCTTGATCGCCCTTGCCTCCCTCGTCTTCGCGCCGACGGCTCGGTGGTCGTCAGACCGTCCCGTTCCGGCCCCGAAGCCCAAGATCTTTCGCCGGTCCACCCGGGCCGCCTGACGACTCGAGCTCGAAGTACTGGGCCCGTTTGTATCCGAACGCCTTCGCGACGAGCAGCGACGGCACCGAGGAGACGCGCCGGTTGTAGTCGCGCACATCGGAGTTGTACAGGCGACGGGCCGCCTGGATGCGATCCTCGGTGGTCACGAGCTGGCGCTGCAGGTCGAGGAAGTGGTCGCTTGCCTTCAGCTCGGGATACGCCTCCGCCAGCACGATGAGCGAGTGCAGCGCGTCGGACAGCGCGGTCTCTTCACGGTTGTGCTCCGCTCCGGTGCCAGTTGCCGAGAGAGCGGCGGTGCGCGCCTCGGTGACCTCCACCAGCACTCGCTGCTCGTGACCCGCGTACCCCTGCACGGTCTCGACGAGGTTGGGCACGAGGTCGTGTCGGCGGCGGAGCTCGGTGTCGACGTTGGCCCACGAGTTCGCCATGAGCGCGGTCTGCGTCGCGAACCGGTTGTACGAGACTGAGGCGAGGAAGAACAACGCGACGACGATCGCGAAGCCGACCCAGATCATGTTCATTGCGGGGGGTTCGTCGTCGCGGGCCACATCTCGTAGACGAGGTGAGGGATGTGGGCGACGATGGCTTCGGTGAGCCTGTAGAGCGGAGCAAGCTCGTTGCCCTTGAGGCGCTTGGTGTGCAGCAGCACCCAGCGGTTGTGCACCTCCATCTCGACGAAGCCGTGCGTCGAGGCGAGCAGGTCGATCATCTGTGCGTCGAGGAAGATGTTTGCGAACCTCCTGTCCTCGCACGTGACGTAGAAGGTGCGGTTGAACTCCTCGGACTCGAACTCGAGGTCGCGGAGTCCGATCACCGAGGCCGCCTTGCTCACGATGCCTTCCTTCGTCAGCGAGAGCTGCGGCCACATCCATCCGACCTCGGCCGTCGCGCAGGTGCGGCGGTGGTAGGAGCGATGGGTCGCTCCCTTGTTGTCCTGGTACTCGTCGTACCACCAGTAGTCGAAAACGCGGATCGGCTGCGGCGCATCGGCTCGCCACATCACGTTCTGCGTGCCACGACCGTCACCCTTCCGAAAGAGGTCGAACGGCGGGCCACCGCAGTCGAACGGGTCGGCAGGGGAGAACGACAAGCCGGAGCGACGCGCCGAGGCCGCGAGCGCTCGGTCACGGTTGCGCTCTCCGATGAACATGGAGAGGCTCACGAGGCCGGCCACGATGCCGGCCGCGCCGATCAGGATCGCCACGAGCACGGCTCATTATCGGCCGGAATCGGGGTGGCGGTGAGGACTTCAGGCGGTGAGGATTCAGAAGCCGAGGGCGAGGATCACCAAGGCGACGAGCAGCACGGTCACGATCTCGAGGTTGTAGGCGACGTGCGCCCGTGTGCTCTCCATCATCGACTCGCGAGGCCGACCGGTGGCCTTGAATCGCCGCAGGTAGCACCACATGAAGTAGCCGCCGCCGATCGAGAGGGCGAGGGCGACTCCGATGGGGATGCCGATCACCGCGTGCATCAGCCCGAACTGCACTGCTTTGCCGACTCGCTTCGCCGGGCTCCAGTTCTCGGCGCCGAGCCGGAACATCCGCTCCTCGGTCTCGGCGAAGACGGGGATCGCGGGCAGCAGCACGAGCAGGAACGCGATCGGCACGATCCACTCCAGCGCGGTGCCCGCGGTCTGGTCGGTCGTGCCGGTCACCGGGTTGCCCTGACCGCCGATCGCGGTCCACCAACCCCAGCTCAGCACCGGAAGCTGGATGAGGAGGCCCGCGACGATCAGCACGACGGTGAGCACGAACGGCGCGAGGAACACATGCCGCATGCGGATGCCCCTGACGATCAGGAGCGTGTGCACGCGGCCTGGCCCTTGCAGCGAGAGACGCGCGCCGCCGATCAGGCGTACTCCGACGAACGCGAGCACTCCGATCGTGAGAAGGTCCAGCAGCACCGGCGTTAGAGTCGCACGGACGCGCAGGACGACACCGTCAGGGGGACGCGATGGCCTGGGACTTCTCCACCGAGCCGGAATTCGAATCCAAGCTCGACTGGATGCGCGGGTTCGTACGCGAAGAGATCATGCCGCTCGAGACGCTCGCGGATGTGTGGCGCACCGAAGAGGGGCGCAACGTCTTCGCGACGATCACCGCTCCGATGAAGGAAGAGGTGAAGCGCCAAGGCCTGTGGGCCGCGCATCTGCCACCCGACATGGGCGGCGGCGGGTTCGGGCAGGTGAAGCTCGGCCTCATGCACGAGATCCTGGGCGCGTGCGGCTACGCGCCGTCGATCTTCGGCAACAACGCGCCCGACTCCGGCAACGCCGAGCTCATCGCCGTCGGCATCGAAGAGCGCCCCGACAGCGCGTGGCAGCGTGAGCGGTATCTCGAACCCCTTCTGTCGGGAGCGCTGCGCTCTTGCTTCTCGATGACCGAACCGGGCGCGGGAGCGGACCCGACGTTGCTCACCACCGCAGCCGTGCGTGACGGCGAGGAGTGGGTCATCAACGGTCACAAGTGGTTCGCGTCGAACGCGTCGATCAGCAACTTCCTGATCGTGATGTGCCAGACGAACCCGGACGTCGAGCCCTTCCGCCGGTTCTCGATGATCATCGTCCCGACCGACACGCCCGGAGTGAACATCCTCCGTGACGTCCCGACGATGGGCGAGCCCGACCACAAGACTGGTGAGCCCGGCGGGCACGCGGAGATCCTGTACGAGAACGTGCGTGTGCCGATCGAGAACCTCATCGGCAACGAGGGTGATGGCTTTCTGCTCGCCCAGAAGCGTCTCGGCCCCGGTCGCATCCATCACGCCATGCGCTGGCTCGGTCAGTCGCAGCGAGCGTTCGACATGCTCGCCGAGCGTTCGCTCTCACGGTTCACGCACGGCTCCTTGCTCGCGGAGAAGCAGATGATCCAGGACTGGATCGCCGAGTCCTACGCGGAGATGCAAGCGGCGCGCCTGCTCACGCTGCAGGCCGCCTGGAAGATGGATCAGGTCGGCGCGTCGAAGGCGCGTGTCGAGATCGCCGTCATCAAGTTCTGGGGCGCGAAGGTGCTCTACAACGTGATTGACCGCGCGATCCAGGTGCACGGCTCACTCGGCTACACCACCGATCTTCCGCTCGAGTCGATGTACCGCGCCGCCCGCGCCGCGCGCATCTACGACGGGCCAGACGAAGTGCACAAGGTCACGGTCGCTCGACAGACGCTGAAGCGCTACAAGGCGGCCGAGGTGCCGTCCGAGCACGTGCCGACACGGCGGCGCGCCGCACTCGAGAAGTTTGCAGATCAGCTCGACGCGCTCGCAATATCTACCTGAGCCGTCCGCCGCTGCGCTTCGGCCGGCTCCGGCTCGCTGCGCTCGACAATCGGTGCTGCGCGCACCCGGGCGTCGCACTGCGACGCCCACCCCAACCCCCTCGAGGCGACCTAGCGCTCCAACTTCATCGGCGTGTGGAGGATGCCGTCGTCGAGGTACTCGTCGCCGGCCACCTTGAAGCCCAGACCTTGGTACCACTCGACGAGGTAGGTCTGCGCGTCGAGCACGACCGGCCCCATCGTCGTCGCGAGTGCCTTGTGCACGAGTGCCGCCGCGAGTCCCTGGCCTCGGGCCGGTGGTGCGGTGACGACCCGGCCGATGCGGCTCACCCCGGGCGGAGGACCGGACAGGACCCGGAGATACGCGAGCGGCTCGTCCTCACCCGCCCAGATGTGCAGAGCCTCGGGCTCCATGTCGCGGTCGTCGAGGTCGGGGTACACACATGCCTGCTCGACGACGAACACGTCGCTGCGCAGCTTCAGGATCCGGTAGAGCAGCGCGCCGCCGAGATCGTCGAACCGATCGACATGGATCGGCAGCGTCACGGGAAGGCGGAGGTGATCGACGTCTGCGCGGCAGCCGCGCCCTTGATGAGGTCGAGGGCAGCCTTGCCGGGCATGCCACTGTCGATGCTGACCGGCTCGGACAGGGAGTACAGCGTGAAGACGTAGTGGTGCGTCTTGCCCGCCGGCGGACACGGACCACCCCAGCCGAGCTTGCCGAAGTCGTTCGTGGCCTGCACCGCGCTCGGCGGCGGCGACCCTTCCTGGATCTCGGTGACGATCGTCGGGTCCATGCCGGCGATCACCCAGTGGATGAAGTCCTTGGCGTCGGAGTCGGTGACGACGAGCGCGAGCTCAGCGGTGCCGGTCGGCACGGCGACCCACGAGAGGGGCGGCGACACGTCGTCGCCCTTGCACGTGTACTGCTCCTGGATCGGCGTGCTCGCTCCGAACGGCGTGGCGAGCTGGAACGTGGCGTTCGGATCGAGCGTCGACGTCGTCACGATGCTGGCGGTCTGGTCGGGCTTCGATGCAGCGAGGGTGCGCCCGTCATGGGAGCACGCCCCGAGCAGGCAGATGCTGGCGACCACGAGCGCGGTCAGCGAACGGTGGCGCACGGCTCCGAGTCTGGCAGCATCGCCCGCTGATTCGAAGGCACCTAAGTTGCGTCGGTGCCTTACGAGCCCACCCTCGAATCGCTTCACGCCCATCCGGTGCCGGCATGGTTCGCCGACGCGAAGCTCGGGATCTTCATCCACTGGGGCGTGTTCTCGATCCCGGCGTGGGCGCCGACGACCGGCGGGATGTTCGACCAGCCCGATCCCTTCCGGAACACCCCGTACACCGAGTGGTATCTGAACTCGCTCGCGCTCGAGGGCAGCCCCGTGCAGGCGCATCACCGCGAGACCTATGGCGACGACTACTCGTACGACGAGTTCGCGCCGCAGTTCAAGGACGCGATCCGGGGATGGGATCCGGGCATCTGGGCCGATCTGTTCGCGGCGGCCGGAGCGCGCTACGTCGTGCTCGTCACCAAGCACCATGACGGCTTCCTCTTGTGGCCGAGCGCGCATCCCAACCCGTTCAAGGAGGGCTGGCACAGTGAGCGCGACCTCGTCGGTGAGCTTGCCGTCGCCGTCCGGGAGCGCGGGCTCACCTACGGCCTCTACTACTCGGGCGGCCTCGACTGGACGTTCGGCGGCCTCGGCATCGACTCGATGCGGTCGCTCGTCAAAGCGATCCCGCAGAGCGACGAGTACGCGCGGTACGCGGACGCACACTGGCGCGAGCTCATCGAGCGATACGAGCCCGCGGTGCTGTGGAACGACATCGGGTATCCGACCGCGGGCGACTCGCCGAGGCTGTTCGCCGACTACTACAACGGGCATCCCGAGGGACTGGTCAACAACCGGTTCGACTTCCTCGGTGTCTCGGGTGGCACCGCGCACGCGGACTTCACCACTCCCGAGTACGCCACCATGGACGAGATCACCGCAGCGAAGTGGGAGGCGTGTCGCGGCATCGGGCGCTCCTTCGGGCTCAACCGCAACGCGTCCGACGACGACCTCTTGAGCGTCGATGCCCTCGTGCACCTCCTCGTCGACATCGTGAGCAAGAACGGCAACCTGTTGCTGAACGTCGGCCCTGCCGCAGACGGCCGCATCCCTCACGCGCAAGCCGAGCGGCTGCTGGGGCTCGGGTGGTGGCTGAAGGTGAACGGCGAGGCGATCTACGCCACGCGGCCGTGGACGCGCGCAACGGGCACGTCGGCCGAAGGGCTCGACATCCGGTTCACGACGTCTGACGACGCGGTCTACGCCATCGCGCTCGGTCGCCCTCCCGCGCGGTCCCTCACGATCCGCGACTTCGCGGTCGCGGGCGAGCCGGTCATCGAGATGCTGGGACACCACGCTCCGCTCGCCTGGCGGGGCGTTGGCGCTGATCTCGAGGTCACCCTCCCCGCGGAGCCGATCGACACACCCGCGCTGGCATTGCGTATCCGCAGCTAGCCGATACCGTGGCCGGGTGGAAGAGCCGCTCTGCCTCCTGACCATCCACGCACATCCGGACGACGAGGCGTCGAAGGGCGCACCGACCGTCGCCCGCTACAGCGCCGAAGGTGTCCGCTCGGTGCTCGTGTGCTGCACCGGTGGCGAGGAGGGCGAGATCCAGAACCCGGTGATGGATCGTCCCGAGGTGCGCGACGACCTGGCCGCCGTCCGGGCCAATGAGGTCGCCGAGTCGGCTCGCATCATCGGCTACCACGAGCTCGTGATGCTCGGCTACCGCGACTCCGGCATGCCCGACTCCGAGGCCAACAACGATCCCCGCTGCTTCGCGAAGGCCGACTTCGACGATGCCGTCGGCCGCCTCGTGATGGTGCTGCGGCGCGAGCGTCCGCAGGTGATCATCACCTACGGCGACGAGCAGACCGGCTACCCGCATCCCGACCACCTGCGGGTGCACGACATCTCACTGCCGGCGTTCGAGCGAGCAGGTGATCCCGAGTGGTACCCCGAGAGCGGCGAGCCGTGGCAGCCGCTGAAGCTGTACTACACGATCTGGGCGCGGGCCCGCATGGAGGCCGTGCACAACAAGATGCTCGAGCTCGGCCTCGAGTCGCCCTACGACGCGAAGTGGTTCGACCGCCCCTGGCAGGACCACCGCATCACCACCCGCATCGACGTCGGCCGGTACTTGTCGGTGCGCCGCGACGCGCTGCTCGCGCACGCCACCCAGATAGATCCCACCTCGCCGTTCTGGTTCGGGCTCTCCGACGAGGTGCTCGCAGGGCTCTATCCATGGGAGGACTGGGTGCTCGCGCGCAGCCTCGTGGGCACGCCCGCGGAAGGCGAGCTCGAGGACGATCTGTTCGCCGGCATCCGCTCGGAGGCTCGAGAGAGCGCCTGACGCGCGGCGGTACGCTCGCTCGATGGCGAAGTACCTCACCCAAGAGTGGCTCGACGAGAACGTTCGCCTCGCGCAGTCCTTCCCCCCACGCGAGGGTGCGACCGCACGGCTTCAGTACCGCATCACGAACATGCCCGACGGCCGCGACTGCTGGTTCTTCCGGGTGATCGACGACGGCACGCTGCGCGAAGCGACGATCGGGCAAGACCCCGATGCCGAGCTCACGCTGGCCTTGTCGTACGCGGACACTCGCCTCGTGCAGGAGGGCACGCTCGACCCGAACGTCGCCTTCATGCAGGGGAAGATGAAGGTCACCGGCAACATGGCGAAGATGATGGCGCTGCTGCCGCTGACGGCGAGCGCCGAGTACAAGGCGATCCAACAGCAGATCAGCGAGATCACGGAGTACTAGCGGCCACCTTCACCTCGCCCTTGCGGGTCGGGTCGAGTGAGTCGGTGAACCTCACGGTGCCGGCCGTGCTGAACACCACGAGGGTCGAGTCTCCCGGCTGCAGCTCACCGGTGTCGAAGCTGTGATCGTCGGCGACGATGCGGTGAGGCTTCGTGTCGGCGTTCGCGAATGTGACGGCGTCGCCGGCCATCACCGTGATCGAGGTCGGGTCGATGCCGGAGCTCGTCGACTGGACTGTGGCGACGCTCGTCGGCAGCGACGCGTCGACATCGGCGTTGCTCGGGATGTCGGCGTCGTCTCCACACGAGGCGAGCGTGAGCGCAGCGAGGGCCGCCACGACGAGCGCGACGACGGCCCGGGCCATCGGCTTGCGCATGGCGGTCACCCTTCGCGCTGGGCGGCGCGCAGCTGTCGGAAGCCGATGAGATGCGCGCCCGATCGCGCGATCGCGTCGGCGAGCGCCTCGTCGTGGACGAGCAGCTCGTGGTCGTCGACCCACGCCGGCCAGCTCGGCGACAACGCTCGAACTTCCGGCGAGTCGATCATCGGCTGCACGTGCACCTCGGTCACGCCCGGCTCAAGTGTCGCGAGAGTGCGTTCGACGCGGTCGCGGCTGCCCGCCTGGTGCGCGGGCGTGAAGTGATCGGGGAACAGCACGCCCTCTTCGGTGGCCAGGCGACGGAACGGGAAGCCGGTCGACGATTCGGTGTCGGCGCTCGGCAACCGGATCGGCAGGGAGAAGTCAACGGCGAGCTCGAGGTAGATGTCGAAGAACTCGGGCCGGAGCTGCATGGACCCGAGATGGGAAGCGAGGTGCGTGACGTCGAAACCCCACAGGATCGCCCGCTCGATCTGCACCCGGCACTCGCGGCGGACCTCGTCGAGGTCGGCGTGATCCCACAGGTCGTCGACGCGGCGCGGGAACCCCCCGTCGCCGTCGAGCAATGACGGCGCGTGGGTGACCGGACCCCACCGATAGAGCTCGTGCTCGGCGTTGAGGGTGAGGTGCACACCAACGTCTTCGCCCCGGTAGCGCGCTGCCGCCTCACGAGCCCATGGCGCCGGGACCATGAGCGACGCGCTCGTCGCGACCCCTTCGCGCAGCGCCTCGTACACCCCGACGTTGGACGCATGGCAGGCCCCGAGGTCGTCACAGCTGATGATGAGGATTCGGTCGTCGGGCCGATAGCCGAGTCGCTCGGCCAGAGTTGCCACGGGTCGGAAGATACCGGCTGCTCAGCTGGATGCAGCACACGCCGACCACAGGCCGCGCCCGGCGCGACGCGCGTCGGCGACCGCGGCCCGAAGCTGATCGACGTACGAGACGTTGGGGGCGATCGTGAGCAGCTGGGCGTAGCCGTCACGCGCGAGCGCGAGGTTGACGAACAGGCCGTCGGAGACTCGGTAGACGTAGGCGAGCAGCCGGTCGTAGCGATCACGCGGCTCGACGTCTCGTTCGAGGCGAACGACCGTGCCCGGCGGCAACAGCTCGTGCGTGTGCGCGGAAGCCTCCTTGCCGAAGCACTGCACCGGCTTGCGCGGGTCGACCGTCTCGGGCGTGTCGATGCCGATGAGACGCACTCGCTCGTCGCGACCCCCGACGTGCACGACGATCGTGTCGCCGTCGACCACCCGCGTGACCACGGCTTCACCCGTACCAAGTGCAGGCCCCTGCGATCGGCCGCACGCCGCGCACGCGAGCGCGATCGCGCTCACGACCGTGACAATGACCAAGAACCGACGCATCTACAGCCTTCCGCCACTTCGCTCATCAGCGGCCGCCGCCGCGAACGTTCAGCCCAGTGATGATGCCAGGGGGGTGTGACATTTCCGACTCCCGCGGGCGGGGCGGGCGGCGGTGTCAAGTCTCGGGGACGGATCGTCGATCACAGGACATGCGCAGGTTCGGGCTCGCCCTCCTCCTCGTCGTGGTCGTTGCGGCGGCGGCGTGCCAGCCCCGCCTCCCAGGAGCGCCGGGCTGCCCGGTCTTCCCGGACGACAGCATCTGGCACGCCGACGTGTCGAAGCTGCCCGTCGATCCGCACTCCGACGCCTATGTCGCAGCGATCGGCGCGTCGGCGCCGCTCAAGGCCGACTTCGGCTCTGGGCTGTGGGACGGTGGACCGATCGGCATCCCGTACGTCATCGTCGGATCGAGCACGCCGAAGGTGCCCGTCTCCTTCGACTACGCCGACGAGAGCGACTCCGGTCCCTACCCGATCCCGGCCGCAGCGCCGATCGAAGGGGGCGCGCAGAGCGACGGGGATCGCCATGTGCTCATCGTCGACAAGGACGCGTGCACCCTCTACGAGCTGTTCGCCGCCTCCCCGCAGAGCGACGGGTCGTGGCACGCGGGATCGGGAGCAGTGTGGAACCTGAAGTCCAATGCGCTCCGACCCGACGGATGGACCTCCGCGGACGCGGCGGGCCTGCCGATCCTGCCTGGGCTCGTGCGCTACGACGAGGTCGCCGCCGGCACGCTCGGGCACGCCATCCGAGTGACAGTGCCTCGCACACAGCGCGCCTCAGTGTGGCCGGCGCGTCACGTGGCGAGCAGCAGCACTGACCCGTCACTGCCGCCCATGGGGTTGCGCCTGCGGCTCAAGGCCAGTGTCGACATCAGCGGATATCCGCCGGAGCTTCGTGTGATCCTGCAGACGCTCAAGACCTACGGGATGATCGTCGCCGACAACGGCTCGCCCTGGTTCATGAGCGGCGTGCCCGACGAGCACTGGGACAACGACATGTTGCACCTGCTCGGTCGACTGCACGGTTCGGACTTCGAGGCGGTCGACACCTCGAGCCTGATGATCGACCCTGGCTCGGGCGCAGCGCGTGCCGGTTAGAGGCGCTCGATGATCGTTCCCGTGCCGAGCCCGCCACCGCAGCACATCGACACCAGGCCGTAGCGACCACCCGTGCGCTCGAGCTCGAACAGCGCCTTCGTGAGCAGGACTGCACCCGTGCCCCCGAGCGGATGGCCGAGGGCGATGGCGCCGCCGTTCGGGTTCACCTTCTCCATGTCGGGGTGAACCTCCTTGGCCCACGCGAGCACCACCGAGGCGAAGGCCTCGTTGATCTCGAACGTGTCCATGTCGTCGGCCGTGAGGCCCGTCCGCTCGAACAGCCGCTTCGATGCGTCGATCGGCCCGGTCAGCATGAGGACCGGATCGACGCCGACGAGGCACGTGTCGACGATGCGGGCCTTCGGGGTCAGGCCGAGCTGCGACGCTCGCTCCGCGGTCATGACCAACACCGCCGCGGCGCCGTCGGAGATCTGCGACGACGACCCCGCCGTGTGCACTCCGTTCTCGCGGGCGACGGGCTTGAGCGCCGCGAGCTTCTCGAGCGACGTCTCCCGCAGTCCCTCGTCCTTCGCGACGTGATGGGTCGAGTCGGTCGGCTTGCCCTCCTCGTCGAGATCGGGCGCGTCGACCTCGACGATCGACCCCGCAAACCGGTCTTCCTTCCATGCTCGGATCGCTCGCTCCTGCGAAGCGAGGCCGAACCGGTCGGTGTCGTCGCGGCTGATGCCCCACTTCTCGGCAATGCGCTCGGCGCCCTCGAACTGTGAGGTCATCTCGTAGTGCGAGTAGTACGACTTGGGGATCGGTCGCCCGAGGCCGAAGTCGCTGCGGCTGTCAGAGCCGATCGGGATCCGGCTCATGACTTCGACGCCGCAGGCGACGGCGACGTCGACGACGCCCGAGCCCACCAGAGAGGCCGCAAAGTTCGTGGCCTGCTGCGAGGACCCGCACTGCGTGTCGATCGTGGTCGTGGGCACGGAAAGCGGGAGCCCGGCAGTCAGCCACGCGGTGCGACCGATGTTGAAGCCCTGCTCGCCGACCTTGCTCACGCAGCCCGTGACGACCTGGCCGATCAACGAAGGATCGATGCCGGACCGCTCGACGAGCGCGGTCTGCGCGGTCGCCAGCAGATCCGCCGGATGGACGCTCGACAGGCCGCCGCCACGACGGCCAACGGGGGTGCGGACGGCTTCGACGATCACGACTTCGGTCATGTGACCGAGCGTATCGGCGACCCTGCCAGCGAGCGCTCTGCGCTATCTCCTTCGACCTCTCCCGGAGACCGCGCCGAGGACGAGGAGCAGCAGCACCGCCCCGATGAACGCCACGAAGATCGACCGCCAGCTGAAACCGCTGATGCCTTCACCGCCGAAGGCGGTGAACAGGAAGCCGCCGAGCAGACCGCCCAGCACGCCGATCGCCATCGTGAACAGGCACCCCGGCGGCTTGCGGTAGTGGGTTGCGACCCGGGCGAACCATCCGGCGATGAGGCCGACGACGATCCAGCCGAGGATGCTCACGGCCCGACGCTACCCACGAGCGTCCGTCGCGTGATCTCATGGCCGGGTGGCGACAGTGAGCGTTCGGTACATCGTGCACGACGTTGACGAGAGCATTGCCTTCTACTGCGGCAGCTTGGGCTTCACCGAGGTGATGCATCCGGCGCCGACGTTCGCGATGTTGTCGCGCGGCGACCTACGGCTGACACTGAGCGCGCCGGGAGGGCCCGGTGGCGGCGGCCAGGCGATGCCCGACGGCACGGTTCCGGAGCCGGGCGGCTGGAATCGGTTCGCGATCGAGGTCGAAGGACTCGAGCCGATGGTCGACGCCCTCCGGGCGTCCGGTGCGCATTTCCGCAACGACATCGTCACCGGTGTCGGTGGGCGGCAGATCCTCGTAGATGATCCTTCGGGAAACCCGATCGAGCTGTTCGAGCCGACCTTGCCCGAGGCAAAATTGTCGAACGGGTAGCGCTCGGCGCGTACGGTGGGCGCCCCTGTGGTGAGCGTCCACCCTGATCTCGAGGCCGAACAGGCCTACATCGTCGCGGCCTACGACTATCTCGCCGCCATGCAAGGGCGCACGAGTGTCGTCTTCCAGGCCGCGCTTGATGACGCGCGCCGTGGCGACGTCAATGCCGACGCCCAAGCCATGCACCTCGGGAAGCGCCTCGCGCAGCTCGACGTCGGTGGCCTGGCGCTCTGCTTCGGTCGCATCGACGAGGACGACGGCGAGGCCGAACAAGCCGACACCTTCTACATCGGCCGGCGTCACGTCGAGACTCCGAGAGGTGATCCAGTCGTCGTCGACTGGCGAGCACCGGTCTCGATCCCCTTCTACCGCGCGACGGCGCAGGATCCGTTCGGCCTCGAGCGGCGTCGCCGGTTCAGCGTCGAGGGCAATCATCTCCTCGACATCCTCGACGAGGTCTTCGACGACCCGGACAGCATGTTGAGCGGCATGACGGGTGGCATCGCCGACCCGCTTCTCGCCGAGCTCGAGCGCGCCCGCACGGGCGAGATGCGCGACATCGTCGCGACCATCCAGGCGGAGCAAGACATCGTCGTGCGCGCGGGTCTCGACGTGTGCCTCGTGGTGCAGGGCGGTCCCGGCACTGGCAAGACCGCGGTCGGGCTGCATCGTGCCGCGTACCTGATGTACGAGCACCGAGAGATGCTCACTGACGCGTGGGTGCTCGTGATCGGCCCGAACCCCGTCTTCCTCCGGTACATCTCTCAGGTGTTGCCGTCGCTCGGCGAGACCTCGGTCGTGCAGACGACCGTGCCCGGGTTGCGCGGTGCTTCCTTCCCCGTGCGCGCACAGGAGCCCGCCGCCGTCGCCGCGGTGAAGGGCGACGCGCGCATGGCCGTCGTGTTGCGCAACGCGTGCCGAGGCCGGATCCGTCGCCCGACCGACGAGATCGTGCTGACGACCCGATGGGGCCCGGTCCGCCTCTCGCCTGAGACCGTCGGGTCCGCGCTCGACGCTGCGCTCGCGCTCGGCCGGTCGTGGCAGCTCGACCGTGACGCGTTCCGAGGCTCGATGCTCGCCCTCATCCTCGAGGGGCTCGAGCGCGTGCGACCCGATGTCCTCGCCACCCGAGAGCAGATCGCTGAGGATCTCCGCAACGACCGCACCGCGAGCAGCGCCATCGATCGCGTCTGGCCGGCGATCAGCGCGCCCGCAGTGGTGCGCGGCCTCCTCAGCAGTCGCGCCGGCCTCGCTCGCGCTGCGGACGGCGTGCTCGATGCGCAAGAGCAAGGCCTGCTCCTGCGCAGGGCGGTCGGCTCGGTTGCCAACGAGCCGTGGACGATGGCCGACATCCCGCTCATCGACGAAGCCGAGGCGCTCATCACCGGGCCGCCTCGACGGTACGGGCACATCGTCGTCGACGAAGCGCAGGACCTGTCGGCGATGGCGCTGCGGGTCCTCGCTCGGCGAGCGGGTCCGCGTCCGTCGATGACGATCCTCGGTGACCTCGCCCAGGCGACGACGCCGTGGTCGCAGCCCTCGTGGGAGGACGCTCTGCTTCACCTCGGCTTGCCGCCCAACGCACAGGTCGCGGAACTCGAGATCGGGTATCGGGTGCCGGGGCCGATCCTCGAGATGGCCAACCGGCTGCTCCCGGAGGCGGCGCCGCAAGTGCGGCCGTCGCGGTCGGTCAGGGCGCACGGCGCACCCCCCGCCCTCGTGCGCGTCGCGCGTGAGACGAGCTCGTCGCGACCGTCGAGTCAGAGGTGGCCGCGCTAATGGGGGATTGGGTCTCCGTCGCGGTGATCGGTCCGGAGGCGCTCCTGCCCGATCTCGCAGCCGTCCTCGCGACGGGCGACGGGGTCTCGCTGCTCGATCCGCTCGGCGCGAAGGGCCTCGAGTTCGACGCCGTGATCGTCGTGGAACCGGCCGCCATCTACGCCGAGGTCAACGGTGCGCGACTCCTCTATGTCGCGATGACCCGTGCGGTCCAGGAGCTGTCGCTCGTGCACTCCGAGCCGCTCCCGCCGGTGCTCGTTGCTTAGAGCCTGGTGCTGAGGCTCGGGTGCCCCGCGTCGCTTGGCCTTCACCTGCTGGTGCCGGTACTGCTGGCGGAGAGCCACCCGAGCCAACGCGGGCCGACCTGGCGGAGCAGCCACTTCTACACGCCGGTCTGCGCGGTGAGCCGCCCGGAGCTCACCGCCTCGACGAACGCGTCGTAGTCCCGTTCGTTCTGGTCGGCGTAGGCGACGGCGAAGTCCGCGATGGCCCGGTCGAAGGCGTCGCCGTTGCCCAGGTATGCCGCTAACGCGATCCGGTCTCCCCAACGGGTGTGCGCCCGGGCCAGGGTCGCCCCGCAGATGCGGGAGTAGAAGGTCGCCCCCCGCACCCGAAGGCTGTCCACGTCGGCGCTGCCCTTCCAGTCGTGGAGCTGGCGAACGTAATAGTCGCGGGTCACCCCGTCGAACCCCTTGATCCGCTGCCAGCCCAAGAAGATGTCCCCGGTCGCCTGCATCAGGCGTTGGCCCGCCACCACTCGCTGGCCGTGATGGGAGTAGTACTGGCTTTGCCCAGAAACCGTTCGAGGACTGACTGCTGGGCCTCTTTCACCTGGAGGATCAGGGGGTCACGATCGTCGCGACCGACCAACAGGAGGACGTAGCAACGCGTCCCGACGCTGCCGACCCCGACCACTTTGCGGGCCGCGTGGATGTAGCGGAACTCCTCGATGGGATGATGCTCCTGCGCCAGTGTTCGCCGGTAGGAGTCGAGCAGCTTCTTGATGAAGGCTTCGGCGTGCTCCCACTCCGAGCCAGGCACGATCAGATCCTCGATGGGTACGACGAGCGGGGGGTCGGCCCGGAAACGCAGATCGCCGCCGATCCTGGCCGCCCGCTTGGACAACACCCGCACACTGTCGCGGGCCCTTGCCTCGGCGACAAGGCGCTCCGCATCTCGCACCTCGACCTTGCCCACACGCTTGCGGCGTTGCTCATCGCGGACCCGGTCGAGGAGGTCCCCGACCTCGAGGTGCTCGTACCAGACGTCGAGAGTCCGCCTCCCGGCCGATCGGCGCACCCCCAGCCGATATTCCCTGACCCCCGCCATCACGATCGCCCGCCGATCGGCCGCAGCGAAACCTCGATCACGTCCTCCGACCTCGAAACTGGTCGCGAGCCGCTTGAGATCCCACTCCCACGGACCGGGAAGCGTCTCATCGAAGTCGTTGACGTCGAACACCATCTGGCGTTCGGGAGTGCCGAACACACCGAAATTCGACAGGTGAGCGTCACCGCAGAGCTGCACGGTGATCCCCGACCGTGGGGTGGCCGCCAGGTCGGTCGCCATGATCAGCGCCGCGCCCCGGTAGAACGTGAACGGCGAGACCAACATCCGCCCATACCGGATTGGGACGAGCTCGGCGACCCGGCTTTCGGCCTGCTCCTCGAGCAACGCAATCGGGTCCGGTCGGTCAGCCGGACGCTGCCACCGACCCTGAGTCGACCTGGGCGTCTCCCTACGTGCCGCTTTCCCGCGGGCGACCCGCTCCTCGTCGGTGAGACGCGCGCGCCGCCATGCTGATGCGAATGGCCGCTCCATCGGCCTCCCATCAGCGCGGTCCGGTCCGCGGCCACTCGTCATACCTGGGCGTCTCGTCGCACTCATCGCTCCCCGAACAACGCGGCGGCCACACGCCGGCCCGCCCCCAAACGGAGCCGACGCCCGAATGCCTCCGTAAGGTAGACCGCTTCACTTTGCGATGTCCGGTTTGGCCCTGCAGACCAAGCGCATACCGGGTGAGCGAGCGTGCAAAGTTCCGTCGCGACCTCTACGGCGGCCCGGCCGACTACTACGACAAGTTCCGTCTCGGCTATCCCGAAGCGATGCTCGCGGACCTTGCGAGTCGGGTTGGCCTGGATGGTTCAGGAGACCTGCTCGACGTCGCGTGTGGCACCGGGCAAGTCGCGTTCGCGCTCGCCCCGCACGTTGCGTCCATCGTCGGCATCGATCAAGAGCCCGACACCGTCAACCAAAGTCGCGGCAGACCCGTGCTCGCCATCAACGACACGTCTCTGACGCTGTCAACGGGCGCGACGGCGCTTCGTCGCGGTGACATCCTGGGTGGCACGAAGCAGATCGATTGAGATCCCGCATAGGACTGATCTGCCGATCTGCTCGCCGTCTCCGGGGAGTGCGACTGTTGAGGGTGGGATGAGGCTTCGGCCTGCAAGACCGAACGCATACCCGGCAATATGCGTGCCGTGATGGCTGGCTCTCGACTCTTCGACTACTACGAGGCGCTCGATCGGCTGAGTGATCGACTACGCAACTCGGGGCAGCGAGAATTGGCCGACAGACTGAGCGATGCCAAGTCGGGTGGCTCCACGTCTGGCGAGATCCTCAGCAACACCGGGATCGTTCTCCGCTCACTCAAGAACGACACCCGAGACTCCGAGATTCTCAACGAAGCAACGAGTCTGCTCGCCGAGTGCGACGGACTGTGGCGAGGGATGACGTCGCCGCAGCTATCTGGCGATCTGTTCGCCGTCTCCGGGGGCACCGCTACCGGGTGGTGCATCTTGGGCGGGCTCCCCTGAGGCGTATCTACGCACCGCCGAGCGTCCCTCGAATCGGCCACAGCAAGGCCTCGTGGCGTGATGTCGCGGGGCCGTGACCAACGTCCCTACCGGGAATGTCACACCCCTCCGCATACTGGATCCATGGCACGTCAGCTCGCCTTGCTCGAGTCCCGCACCGACGAACAGTGGCGGCTCGACGACTCCACGCCGCGCCCTGGGCCGCAGGGGCGTCGCCGAGGCCCGACGGATCTTGCAAGAGTCGCTCGCCGAGGCCCGCGAGCACAGCACCGCGGCCTGACTCGTCGGTGTCAGAGCGTCAGTCCCGGGCGACGAAGTACTTCGCTCGCGGGTGATGGCAGATCAGGGCCGAGGTCGTCTGCTCGGGGTGGTACTGCCACGAGGTCTCCTCGCTCACCGACACACCGATCTCGTCCGCGGACAGCAGGTCCGCCACCTTCGCGTTGTCCTCGAGATCCGGACAGGCCGGGTAGCCCCACGAGTAGCGCCCGCCTCGATACTGCTGGCGGAACAACCCCGTGAGCGTCGGGCCGTCCTCATCGGCGAAACCCCACTCCTCCCGGATGCGTCGATGCCACATCTCCGCGAGCGCCTCGGTCATCTCGACCCCGAGCCCGTGAAGCAGCAGGTAGTCCTGATAGCGGTTGTCGGCGAACAGCTCGGCGGCCGCGTCAGAGACCGGGTTGCCCATCGTGACGATGTGGAACGCCGCGTAGTCCGCGTCGCCCGACTCGACGGGTCGGAAGAAGTCGGCGATGCAGAGGTGGGGCTCGACGTGCTGGCGGGGGAAGGCGAAGCGCACCGCCTCGGCTGATCTCGTCTCGTCCTGCCAGACGACGAGGTCGTTGCCGTCGCCGTTCGCGGGGAAGAAGCCATACACGAGCTGCGGCACGAGCACGCCCGACGTCTTGGCCTCTGCAAGCAGCGCGCGCGCAGCGTCGGCCGGATGCGGTTCTTGAACGCCTCGTCGCTCTCGCCGCCCTCAGGCCGGAACTGCCACTGGTTCCGAAAGAGCGCGGTCTCGTTCACGTACGCGGCGATGTCATCGAGGGAGATGCCCTTGACGACGCGCGCCCCGAGGAACGGAGGCACCGGCACCACGTTGTCGATCGCGACCTCGGGCGAGCGGCGAGGCAACGGCGCCGCCGGGGCATCGGAGCTCGGGCCAGTGCGAGCAGGAAGCACCCGCCCGGTGGGCACGCGGCCGAACTCGGGATCGTCGTCGCCCGTGCGCTTGAGCTCCATCAGGCGTTCCATCGTGCGCAGTCCCTCGAACGCGTCACGGCCGTAGAACAGCCGGCCCTCGTACACCTCGCGCAGGTCGCGTTCCACGTACGAGCGGGTGAGGGCGGCGCCGCCCAGCAGCACCGGGTAGTGCGACAGCCCGTTGCTGTTCAGCTCCTCGAGGTTGTCGCGCATGATGAGGGTCGACTTCACGAGCAGACCGCTCATCCCGATGGCGTCGGCCTTGATCGCCTCCGCGGTGGCCACCATGTCGCCGATGGGGCACTTGATGCCCAGGTTGTGCACCTCGTACCCGTTGTTCGTGAGGATGATGTCGACGAGGTTCTTCCCGATGTCGTGCACGTCGCCCTTCACGGTCGCCAGCACGATGCGGCCCTTGCTCGTCTCACCGCCTGTTCGCTCCATGAACGGCTCGAGGTGCGCCACGGCGGACTTCATCGTCTCGGCCGACTGCAGCACGAACGGCAGCTGCATCTCGCCGGTCGCGAAGAGCTCGCCGACGACCTTCATGCCGTCGAGCAGCACGTCGTTGACGATCGAGAGCGCGGGCGTGCCCTCGTGCAGCGCCTCGTCGAGGTCGTGGTCGAGGCCGTCGCGGTCGCCGTCGACGATCCGGTGCTTGAGACGTTCGTTGACCGGCCAGCCCGAGCGATCTTCCTTGACCGTCGCCGCCGTCTGCACGCCCGCGAACACTTCGAGCAACCGTTGCAAAGGGTCGTAGCCGGGACGGCGCCGGTCGTGCACGACGTCGAAGCACACCTGGCGCTGCTCGTCGGGAAGCCGTGAGAGCGGGATGATGCGGCCGGCATGCACGATGGCGGCGTCGAGCCCGGCGTCGACGCACTCGTGCAGGAAGACCGAGTTCAGCGCATGCCGGGTGGCGGGGCTCAAGCCGAACGACACGTTCGACACACCGAGCACGGTGAACGCTCCGGGGATCTCCGACTTGATGCGCCTGATCCCTTCGATCGTCGCGATCGCGTCGCCGCGGAGGTCGTCGTCGCCGGTCGACAGCGGAAAGGTCAGCGCATCGAAGATGAGGTCGCTCGCGGTGAGGCCGTAGCGCTGCGTCGCGAGGTCGTGGATGCGGTGGGCCACCTCCATCTTCCACTCGATGTCGCGTGCCTGGCCGCGCTCGTCGATGAGCAGGCAGATCACCGCCGCTCCGTACTCGGCCGCGAGCGACATCACGCGGTCGAACCGCGACCCCGGACCGTCGCCGTCCTCGAGGTTCGCCGAGTTGAGCACCGCGCGACCGCCGATGTGACGAAGCCCGGCCTCCATCACAGGAGGCTCGGTCGAGTCGAGGACGAGGGGCACGCTCGCCTGCGTCGCGAGCCGGGCCGCGAGCAGATCCATGTCCGCCGCCCCGTCACGGCCCACGTAGTCCACACACACGTCGAGCACGTGCGCGCCTTCGCGAATCTGATCGCCGGCCATGCGCAGGCTCGCATCCCAGTCGGAGGCGAGCATCGCGTCGCGGAACGCCTTCGAGCCGTTTGCGTTCGTGCGCTCACCGATGATGAGGAACGACGTGTCCTGGGCGATCGACTGTGGGCTGTACAGCGACGACAGAGCGGGTTCGTGGAACGGGCTGCGCGTTGCGGGAGTCAGGTCACGGCATCGGTCGACGACGACCCGCATGTGCTCGGGCGTCGTGCCGCAGCACCCTCCGATGACCTGCACGCCGAGCTCGGTCACGAAGCGGGAGAGATGATCGGCGAGGTCGTCGGGGGTGAGGTCGTAGTGCGTGCGGCCGTGCACGACGCTCGGCAAGCCGGCGTTCGGCAGCACTGAGATCGGCGTGACGGAGTGATGGGAGAGGTGGCGGAGGTGCTCGGTCATCTCGCGTGGGCCGGTGGCGCAATTGAGCCCGAGAAGGTCTGGCTTCAGCGCTCCGAGCGACACGAGCGCCGCGCCGATCTCGCTGCCGACGAGCATCCGCCCCGTCGTCTCCATCGTCACTTGCACCTGGATGGGGACCCGACGCCCCTCGGCGGCCATCGCTCGCCGCGCGCCGATCACGGCGGCCTTGGCCTGGAGGAGGTCGTAACAGGTCTCGATCAGCAGAAGGTCGACGCCGCCTGCGAGCAGGCCCCGTGCCATCACCTCGTACGTGTCGCGGAGCGAGACGAACGAGACGTGGCCGAGCGACGGCAGCTTGGTGCCCGGGCCCATCGAGCCGGCGACCCAGCGCTCCCGTCCGTCGGCCGCGAAGTCGTTGCGGACGCCCGTCGCGTGCTCGGCCGCGGCCAGGCACATGTCGTAGGCCCGTGCCTGCAGGTCGTACTCCGCGAGCACCGTGGCGAACGCGCCGAAGGTGTTCGTCTCGACGACGTCGACCCCGACGTCGAAGAACGACGCGTGCAGGTCCTGCACGAAGTCCGGCCGGGTGAGGCTGAGCACGTCGACGCAGCCCTCACGCTCAGGGCCGCCGTAGTCGTCGATCGACGGCTCGCGCAGGTGGATGTTGGTGCCTATGGCGCCGTCGAAGATGACGACGTGCCGATGCACCTCGTCCAGGAACGGCATTCCGTCAGGCTACCGGCGGCCTCTCGGCCCTCCGAGGTGTTCGACGTGCAGCGCTCGGCGCGACCTAGGCTCCGCCAGCCATGAAGATCTACACCAAGAAGGGCGACGACGGCACGACCGGGCTCTTCTACGGCGGACGGGTGCGCAAGGACTCCGACCAGCCGAGCGCGTACGGCGTCGTCGACGAGGCGCAAGCGGTGCTCGGCATCGCCCGGGTCGAAGCCGAGGTGGGAAGCGAGCTCGACGAGATGCTCGTCGGCCTCGAGCGCGACATGTACGTCCTCATGGCCGAGCTCGCAACGGCGCCCGAGAACCGCGGCAAGCTCACGCCGGGCAAGTCCAGCGTGAGCCAGCAGATGGTAGATCGACTCGAGCCCCTCATCGACGACCTCACCACGAGGTTCGAGCAGCCCACAGAGTTCGTGCTCCCGGGCCAGACCCGAATCGCCGCGTACCTCGACCTCGGACGCACCGTCGTGCGGCGAGCTGAGCGGGTGTCGCTCTCCGCTGCGCCGCCGCCGTCGCTCGTCGTGCCCTACCTCAATCGCCTCTCCGACCTGCTGTGGACCATGGCCCGCTGGCAGGAGGGTGAGGCGTTGCCCGCCAAATCGACCTGATCGAACAGAGACCCGGAGTACCACAATGCCCATCGACTTCTCCGTCACGCGCGAACGCTCCACGCGACACCGGCGCCATCGGCATCGGCGTGTTCACGGAAGGCGCCGTGGCTCGCGGAGTCGGTCTCGACCGCGCCGGCTCTCGAGCGCGCTCGGCTTCGAGGGCAAGCCCGGGCAGGCGTGCGTTGTCGCCGGCGCCAGTGGCGCGACGCGGGTCGCCCTCGGCCTCGGCAAGAAGGGCGAGACGACGGTGGCCGACGTGCGCAAGGCGGCCGGAGCGTTCGTGCGTGCCGCCGGTCGCTTCGGCTCGCTGGCGACGGGCCTCGTCGAGACAGCTGGCGTCGACGCGAAGGCCGGCGCACAGGCCGTCGTCGAAGGGGCCACGCTCGGGTCGTACAGCTTCGGTCGCTTCAAGTCGGACAAGAAGCACAAGCAAGGCGTCGAGTCGTTCGCGTTGATGACACCCGAGCGCGCGGCCAAGGCCACACAGACGGGGATCGACCGCGGCGCCGCAGTCGCGCAAGCCGTGAGCATGGCCCGAGACCTCGTGAACACCCCGGGAGGGTCGCTCAACGCTCGCGACATGGCCGACCTCGCGATGCAGCTCGCGACGGAGTGCGGCCTGGAGGTCGAAGTGATGGACGAGCACGCGATGCAAGAGGCCGGCCTCGGCGGCATGCTCGGCGTGAACCGAGGCTCCGAGGAGCCTCCCCGGCTGATCAAGCTGACCTACACGCCGCGCAACCCGTCAGGATCGATCGCACTCGTCGGCAAGGGGATCATGTTCGACTCCGGCGGGCTTTCGCTGAAGTCGGGCGAGGGGATGATGTCGATGAAGATCGACATGAGCGGTGCGGCCGCGGTGCTCGCGACGATGAGCGTGCTGAAGGCGACGCGGCCCCGGGCGAAGGTCATCGGGTTCCTTTGCTGCACCGACAACATGCCGAGCGGCCGCGCGCTCAAGCCCGGCGACGTCATCACGATTCGCAACGGCAAGACGGTCGAGGTCCTCAACACCGATGCGGAGGGCCGGCTCGTGCTCGCCGATGGCCTCTCACTCGCCGTCGAGGAGGACGTGGACGCGATCATCGACCTCGCCACGCTGACGGGTGCGGTCGTCGGCGCGCTGGGCAACCGCATCGCAGGCGTCATGGGCAACGACGACGCACTCATGGGCCAGGTACGTGACGCGGCTGCGCGAGCCGACGAGCTCGTGTGGCCGCTGCCTCTCCCGGTGGAGTACCGCAGGCTGATCGACTCTCCGGTCGCCGACATCAAGAATATCGGCGGCACGTCGGTGCTCGGGTCTGGTGGCGGCGGGGGAGGCGCGGCTCACCGTGGGCCTCTTCCTGAAGGAGTTTGTGAGCGATGTGCCGTGGGTGCACATCGACCTGGCCGGCCCTGCGATGTCCGATGCAGACGACACCTACGTGTCGCGCGGTGGCACCGGGTTCGGCGTGCGCACGCTCGTCGAGCTGCTCGACCGGTTCAGCAAGCCCGGGAAGTAGGGCGACGAGCGCGCGCGTCCGCCGCGCGGCTCGTCGCACCGCATCGGCCGACCGCCAGAGGAGGGGGGCGGTCGACCGACGACCTGAGCTGTGCCTGTCGCGTGTGCGTCAGGCGGCGTCGGGCGCGAGGCTCCGCGCGGCCTTCTCCTGCTCGGCCCAGCGCGCCGCCGCGTGGCAGAGGTCGGGAGCGAACCGCCAGCGCCCGAGCTGCGCCTGCACCGCGTCGGACGGCTCGCCCAGCTCGACGAGCGTGAGCGCGAGGTGGCGGGCCCGCCGAGCCGCGGCCTCCGGCGTCTCACGGGCCGGGAGCGGCCACGTCGTGTGCAGCGTCTGCAGCCGCGTGGGTAGTCGCTCGAGCTGTCGGGCGTTCAAGGGAGGAAGCCGGCGCCGCACCGCGAGCCGCGCGCCGTTCGGCTGCGCGAGCCCGAACTGGCAGGCGCGCACCAGCGTGCGAGCGAACGGTGAGTTGCGCCCGCCGAGCGTGCCGCCTTGACCCCCAATGCCGAGCGCACGTGCGGTGTCGACTAGGTCGAGGGTGAACCCTTCAGGCGACCGGTCGAACCCCGCGGCCAACCGCCGCATGAACCAGGTCGTGCTCGGGCCGATGACGCCGAGCCAGAACAGCTCGACATAGTCCGATCGGGGATCGAAGCCGAGCGCATCGACCACCGGGTCGACCCACGGCACGACGTGCATCACGTCGGCCGGGAAGTCGAGCTGCACCTGTGAGTCCGCGTTTCCTGGCATCTCGCCCGCCTCCGTTCCCCGCGGGGCTCCGCCGCCACCACGTGTCGATGTATTTCATGTATTTCCGAGCCCGTTGTCAAGACCGTTCTTCGGGAGCGTGCTAGGCCACGCCACATGCCTGGTCCCCCGTCCCCCATTGGCCAGGCGAAGGCAGCAGTCCGCGACGCGCAGCGCGTCGTCGTGCTCACCGGAGCGGGCATCTCGACCGACTCGGGCATCCCCGACTTCCGAGGACCAAACGGCCTCTGGACGAAGAACCCCGCGGCCGAGAAGATGGCGACGCTCCAGCACTACATGGGCGATCCGGACGTGCGGAAGCTCGCGTGGCGGAGCCGGCGCGACTCACCCGCGTGGGACGCGAAGCCGAACCCAGGCCACCTCGCGGTCGTCGAGCTCGCTCGCGGCAGGCAAGCTCCATGCAGTCGTGACACAGAACGTCGACGAGCTCCACCAGCGAGCCGGCATCGACCCTGACCTGGTCATCGAGGTGCATGGCACCATGCGATCAGTCGTGTGCATGAGCTGCGGCGAGACCGCGCCGACGGAGAAGGTCCTGGCCAGGGTCGACGCAGGAGAGGAGGATCCGCCCTGCCGGACGTGTGGGGGCATCCTCAAGTCGGCCACGATCTCGTTCGGTCAGTCGCTCGTGCCCGAGGTGATCGACCGGGCCTACACCGTCGCCGAGGAGGCCGACGTGCTGCTGGCCGTCGGCACCACGCTCGGGGTGTACCCCGCGGCCAACGTCGTGCCGATCGCGAAGCGCAACGGCGCTTTCGTCGTCATCCTGAACGGCGAGCCGACCGAGATGGACTCGCTCGCCGACGTGGTGCTGCGAGGCCCGATCAGCGAGCTGCTGCCCTTGATCGTCAGCGCTTGATACCGGCTCGAATCCGCCGATCTGCCTTTGTAGCGTAATCCCGACCTGCAAGGTAGGCTTTCGAGCATGTCCAGCTTCCGCGACCTGTTGGCGAAGGCCAAGAGCGAGATCCGCGAGGTCGACACCGCCACCGCTGACGACATGCGGCGACTTCCGGGCACGGTGCTGCTCGATGTCCGCGAGCCCGACGAGTACGAGCAGGGCGCGCTTCCCGGTGCGGTGCACATCCCGCGTGGCCACCTCGAGTCTCAGATCGAGGGCAAGGTGCCGGGCCACGACACGCCCCTCGTCGTGTACTGCGCTGGCGGAGTCCGCTCGGCGTTCGCCGCGAAGACGCTTGCAGAGCTCGGATACACCGACGTCGTGTCGATGGCCGGCGGGTTCGGCCGCTGGAAGGACCAGGGTCGCGAGTGGGCCGAGCCCACGCAGCTCAACGCCGACCAGAAGATCCGCTATCAGCGCCACCTTCTGCTCCCCGAGGTCGGTGTCGAAGGCCAGACGAAGCTGCTCGGAGCGAAGGTGTTGCTCCTCGGCGCCGGCGGCCTCGGTTCACCCGCAGCGCTCTACCTCGCGGCCGCGGGAGTCGGCACGCTCGGCATCGTCGACATGGACGTGGTCGACGAATCGAACCTGCAGCGCCAGATCCTGCACAACACCGACCGCATCGGCGACCGCAAGGTCGACTCGGCGAAGAAGACGCTGACGTTGCTCAACCCCGACGTGAACGTCGTCGCGTACGACACCGCGCCTCGACGCGACCAACGTGCTCGACATCATCGACGGCTACGACGTCATCATCGACGGAGCCGACAACTTCCCCTCGCGCTACCTCCTCAACGACGCGTCGTTGGTCAAGAAGATCCCGGTGGTGCACGGCTCGATCTTCCGCTTCGAGGGTCAGGCCACGGTCTTCCATCCCTACGTGGGTCCCTGCTACCGCTGCATGGTGCCCGAGCCCCCTCCCGCGGAGCTCGCTCCCTCGTGTGCGGAGGCCGGCGTGCTCGGCGTGCTACCCGGCATCATCGGCTCGATCCAGGCGCTCGAGGCGATCAAGCTGATCCTCGGCCTCGGCGACTCACTCGCCGGCCGCCTCCTGGCGTACGACGCGCTCGAGCAGTCGTTCCGCACGTACAAGGTGTTGCGTGACCCCGAGTGCCCCGCCTGCTCGATCGACCCGGCCGACATCGTGATCGCCGAGTACGACGAGCTGTGCATGCCGCACCGCGCCCACTGAACGCCGCGCCACTGAACACTGGCCCCGACCCGGGCCTAACCTGACCGGCATGGCCGACGAAGCGCGCCGCACCGACTCGGGCATCGAGATTCGTCCGACGTACACGAGCGACGACCTCTCCGGATGGGACGCCGCCGCGCAGCTCGGCGTGCCGGGCGAGCCGCCCTACACGCGGGGCATCTACCCCACGATGCACCGCGGCCGGCTCTGGACGATGCGCCAGTACGCCGGCTTCGGCACCGCCGCGACGACGAACGAGCGCTTCCACTTCCTGCTGTCGGCAGGACAGACGGGTCTTTCGTGCGCCTTCGATCTCCCGACGCAGATGGGCTACGACTCCGACCATCCCCGCGCCGAGGGCGAAGTCGGCAAAGTCGGCGTCGCGATCGACTCGATCGAGGACATGCGGATGCTCCTCGCCGGGCTGCCGCTCGAGAAGGTCACGACGTCGATGACGATCAACTCGACGGCTGCGATCCTGTTGCTGCTGTACGAGCTGGTGGCGGAGGAGCAGGGTGTGCCGGCGGCCGATATCGGCGGCGGCACGATCCAGAACGACCTCTTGAAGGAGTACATCGCCCGCGGCACGTACATCTACCCGCCGCGTCAGTCGATGCGCCTGATCACCGACATCTTCGCCTACTGCAACGAGCGCATCCCCCGCTGGAACACCATCTCGATCTCCGGTTACCACATCCGCGAGGCCGGCTCGACGGCAGTGCAGGAGATCGCGTTCACGATCGCGAACGGCATCGCGTACGTGCAAGCGGCGATCGACGCCGGCCTCGAGCTCGACGAGTTCGCTCCCCGGCTCTCGTTCTTCTGGAACGCGCACAACAACTTCCTCGAGGAGATCGCCAAGTACCGCGCGGCTCGGCGCCTCTGGTACTCGATCATGGACGAGCGGTTCGGTGCCAAGAAGGACGCGTCGAAGCTCCTTCGCTTCCACACGCAGACCGGGGGGTCGACGCTCACGGCGCAGCAGCCCGAGAACAACGTGGTGCGCGTGGCGCTGCAGGCGCTCGCGGCCGTGATGGGCGGCACGCAGTCGCTGCACACCAACGGCTTCGACGAGGCGCTCGGCCTCCCGACCGAGAGAGCGGCGAAGGTCGCGCTGCGCACGCAACAGATCATCGGGTACGAGTCCGGGGTTGTCGACACGGCCGATCCGCTCGGGGGCTCGTACTACATCGAGTGGCTCACCGACGAGGTCGAGACCAAGGCCCGTGAGTACCTCGATCGCATCGACGCGATGGGTGGAGCGGTTGCCGCCATCGAGGCGGGCTTCCAGATGGACGAGATCGAGTCGGCGGCCTACGAGTACGCGAAGTCCGTCGACGACGGCGAGCGCACGATCGTCGGCGTCAATCGCTTCGTCGAGGAGACCGATGTCGAGCCCGAGGTGTTCCCGATCGATCCCGCGCTGCAGCGCGAGCAGGCCGACCGCGTGAAGGCCGTGCGCGCCGGGCGCGATCAGGCGGCGGTCGACCAAGCGCTCGACGACGTGAAGGCCGCTGCCAGGGGCACCCAGAACCTGCTGCCGCCGATGCGAGTCGCGCTCTCGCGTCGGGCCACCCTCGGCGAGGTCAGCGACGCACTGCGCGAAGAGTTCGGCGTGTACCGCCCCAGTCGTTAGATCTCGGCGCCGGCCTCCGCTGCGCTTCGGGCGGCGCCTCTCGCTCCGCTCGACAATCGGTGCTTCGCGCACCCGTCGGCGCATTGCGCCGACGCAGAGACGTCACAAATCTGTTGAGCCGAAGGTGTTGCAGGCTCCCGCGTCGCCGCTGTCGAAGCCGACGTTGAACCACTTGACGCGCTGGGCCGACGAGCCGTGGGTCCAGGTGTCCTGGTTGATCGTTCCCGTCGCCTGACGCTGCAACGTGTCGTCGCCGACCGCGGTCGCGGCGCCGATGGCCTCCTCGACATCCCCCTGTTCGAGGTCACCGCGTGCGAACACCCCGTGCGCCCACACGCCGGCGAGGCAGTCGGCTTGCAGCTCGAGGCGCACCGACAGCTCGTTGGCCTGATCCGGGTTGCTCTGCTCCTGCTCGTGCACCTTGTCGCTGATGCCGACGAGGTTCTGCACGTGATGTCCCATCTCGTGGGCGATGACGTAGGCCTGAGCGAAGTCACCTGGTGCGCCGAAGCGGGTCGACAGCTCGCGGAAGAAGTCGAGGTCGAGCCGAGCCGTCATGTCGACCGGGCAGTAGAAGGGGCCCATCCCCGAGTCGGCGAGCCCGCACCCGGACTGGGTCTGGCCGGTGTAGAGCACGAGGTCGGCGGGCTGATACTTGTTGCCGAGCTGCTGCTGCCAGGTCGACTGCACGTCGTCGAAGACATAGGTCACGAAGTCGACGAGCTCGGCATCGGGGTCGGGCGCACCGTTCAGCCCCGCTCCCGCCGCGGGCGCCTGGTTCACGGAGTTGAGGCCGCCCGGGTCGAAGGCGCCACCGCCGCTCAGGATCGACTTCCCGCCGAGGATCACCGCGAGCAGGGCGATGACGATCCCCAGCGCCCCGCCGCCCTTCCCCAAGGGGCCGATGCCGCCGATGATCGAGCCGAGGCCCCCGAGACCTCCGGCGCCCGCCGGCGACTCGCCGCGCTCGTCCCGCACGTGCTCCCTCGACGCCCCACGGCTCCACTTCATGTCGAGACACTGATGCCCAGTCTCGGCGCTGGCAACACACACACCCGTGTTGCTCATGTTGCTGCTGTTACCGTTGTGGTTGCTGTGGTCACCCGTCAGCAGGCGAAGACGAGCTCGAAGCCCAAGAGTTCCCGCGCGGCGCCACCGCCGCGCCCGGGCTGGCGCGAAGCGATCGCAGGCCACGAGGGTGACCTCGCCGGGCTCGCGTGCCTCGTGCTCGCCGTGCTCGCGGGTCTCGGCATCTACGCGGACTGGTCCGGCGTCGTGGGGCAGGCGCTGCGTGAAGGCATCGGGCTGCTCGTCGGGTGGGTCCGGCTCGCTGTCCCGATCGCACTTGCCTGCGTCGGCATCGCGCTCGATCCGTGGCAAGGCCCCGGAGGAGCGGTTGCGGCTCGGCCTCGGGTTCGCGCTGCTCGCCGTGTCGGCGACCGGGCTGCTGCAGCTCGCGCTCGGGCCCGACACGTGGGGTGCTCCGCTCGACGAGTTCCGCGACGCGGGAGGGTTCGTCGGCGCAGGGATCGCGCTCCCGCTCGAACGTGTCCTCGCGACGGCCGGCGCCACCCTCGTGCTAATCGGGATCGGGCTCGCCGGCATCCTCATCCTGACGAAGGCCACGTTGCAGATGATCGCCACGCGCGCAGCCGACGGGGTGCGTCCCGTGCACGCTGCTGCACGCCGCGTCGTCGGGTCCGTGTCGACGCTGTCAGGTGAGCGGTTCGGCACGAGCGCGATTGCGGCCACCGACGCCGTGATCGACGTGCGCGACGCGTCGTCCGACGAGCCGGTGTCGCTCATCTACGACGTCGATGGGGAGGACGAGGCAACCGATTCCGAGGAGCTCGACGACGACCAAGACGATGGCGAGTCCCCGCTCGATGTCGACATCGATGACGAGGCCGACATCGAGGCCGACGGCGGCGAGGAGCCAGTGGCCGAGCAGCTCGAGATCCCCCTCGGGCCGGCCGCGAAGAAGGGCGGATGGAAGCTCCCCCCGCTGAACCTGTTGCTCCGCAGCTCGGCGCAAGAGGTCGACGAACGGATGGTCGAGGAGGCCGGCCGCGTGCTCGAGGCCGCGCTGGCCGCGCACGGCGTCGAGACACGACTCGTCGGCATGACGGTCGGCCCCACAGTGACCCGCTATGAGCTCGAGCTCGCCCCCGGCGTCAAGGTCGCCCGAGTGACGAGCCTGAACAAGGACATCGCATATGCGATGGCGTCGGCCGACGTGCGCATCCTCGCTCCGATCCCCGGCCGGTCCGCGATCGGCGTCGAGGTGCCCAACCGGCAGCGGCATCTGGTGGCGCTCGGTGACATCCTCAGCTCGGGCGAGGCGCGCAAGGCGGTGCATCCCCTCGAGGTCGCGGTCGGCCGCGACATCGCAGGCCGCGCGGTGCTCATGAACCTGGCGACGATGCCTCACCTCCTCGTCGCGGGCGCGACCGGCGCCGGCAAGTCGAGCTGCATCAACTCGATCGTGACGTCGGTCCTGATGCGGTCGACTCCCGATCAGGTGCGGATGATCCTCGTCGACCCCAAGCGCGTCGAGATGGGTCAGTACAACCGGTTGCCGCATCTGCTCACGCCTGTGGTCACGAACCCGAAGCGTGCCGCCAACGCGCTCGCGTGGGCGGTGAAGGAGATGGAGCGTCGCTACGACGTGCTCCACCAGGTCGGTGTGCGAGACATCACCGGCTACAACGCCGCCTACGACCGCGGCGAGCTCGTGGCGCCGCTCGGCTCCGAGATCGTCTACGAACGGCTGCCCTTCATCCTCGTCGTGGTCGACGAGCTGAACGACCTGATGATGGTCGCGGCACGCGATGTCGAGGACTCGATCTGTCGCATCGCGCAGATGGCTCGCGCCGTCGGCATCCATCTCGTCATCGCGACCCAGCGGCCGTCGGTCAACGTCATCACCGGCGTGATCAAGGCGAACATCCCCGCGCGGCTTGCGTTCGCCGTGTCGAGCCTTGCCGACAGCAGGGTGATCCTCGACCAGCAGGGTGCAGAGCGGCTCATCGGTCAGGGCGACATGCTGCTGCTCGGTCCCGCGTCGAGCGTCCCTCAGCGCGTGCAGGGCGCGTGGGTGAGCGAGGAAGAGGTGCGCAAGGTCGTGGGCCACTGGCGCCGCCAGGCGGCCGAGCCGACGTACGTCGCCGGCATCGAGGGCGAGGACGGCCCGATGAGCGGCGCGAGGTCGACCTTCGCATCCGAGGACGACGACGACGAGGCCCTGACCCGCCAGGCCATGGAGCTGGTGGTGCGATCACAGCTCGGCTCGACGTCGATGCTGCAGCGCAAGCTGCGAGTGGGGTTCGCCCGGGCCGGCCGGCTGATGGACTTGCTCGAGCAGCGCGGGGTCGTGGGTCCCTCGGAGGGCTCGAAGGCACGCGCCGTCCTCATGACACCCGAAGAGCTCGACGGCATCGAGACCGACTGATCCTCAGGTTCGAGAGCGGTATCGTCCCGCCTCGTGCCGAGTTCGCCGTCCAAAGATCTGTGCGCGGTCCCGAACCCGCATCCGGGTCGTGACTACGTCGTGACGTGCGAGACGTCCGAGCTGACGTGCATCTGCCCGATGACGGGCCAACCCGACTTCGCCACCGTGCGCATCGAGTACGTGCCCGACGAGTCGATCGTCGAGCTCAAGTCGCTGAAGCTCTACCTCTGGTCGTTCCGTGACGAAGGCGCGTTCCACGAAGACGTCACGAATCGCATCCTGGACGACCTGGTGAGCGCGCTCGCGCCTCGCCGGATGACCGTGCGCACCACCTGGCTGCCTCGAGGCGGCATCACGACGGAGGTCACTGCGACCCATGGCTGAGCTACGGGAGATCACGACCGGGCTGCGATTCCCCGAGGGGCCGATCGCGATGCCCGACGGCAGCGTGGTGCTGGTCGAGATGTTCGGGCCCGCCATCACCCGCGTGCACCCCGATGGTACGAAGGAGGTGATCGCCGAAGTCGAGGGTGGGCCGAATGGGCTGGCGGTGGGGCCGGACGGTGCGTTCTACATCTGCAACAACGGCGGCTGCTTCACGCCCATCGATCTCGGCGGCCTCATGCTTCCCGGTCCGTTCGATCCCGATCGCTACATCGGAGGTCGCATCCAGCGCCTCGACCCGGCGACCGGCAGCGTCACCGACGTGTACACCGAATGCGACGGCCATCCGCTCCGCGCGCCGAACGACATCGTGTTCGACACCGAGGGCGGGATGTGGTTCACCGACCACGGCATCCGTCACGAGCGGTCGAGCGATCGCACCGGCATCTACTACGCGAAGGCCGACGGGTCGTCGATCACCGAGGTCATCTTCCCCGTCGACTCGCCGAACGGCATCGGGCTCTCGCCCGCAGGCGACATGGTGTACTACGCGGAGACGAACACCGGCCGCGTCTACCAGCGCCGCATCGTGAAGCCAGGCGAGGTCGGTCCGGTCGCGCCGCTCGACTTCGCGGCAGTCCTGCTCGCCGGTCTGCCCGGTCTGTCGCTGCTGGACTCGCTGGCCGTCGACGGCGCCGGCAACGTGTGCGTCGCGACGATCGCCGAGTCCGCGGGCATCACCGTGATCTCACCCGCGGGCAATGTCATCGAGCATGTCGACACCGGCGACTTCCTCACGACGAACATCTGCTTCGGGGGCGACGACCTGCGCACCGCGTACATCACCTGCTCCTCCAGCGGGCGCTTGCTCGCGACGGACTGGCCCCGGCCCGGTCTGAAGCTCGCGTACTGAGACGTGATCAGCGCCCGCGGAACGCGGGCGGCCGCTTCTCCATGAACGCGGACTGGCCCTCGCGGTAGTCCTCCGACTGGAAGCAGGCTTCGACGAGCGAGGCGACTCGGTCGAGGTCCCGCTTGGCTGGGTCGCGTCGAGCCTCTCGAATCGCCACCTTGAGCGCCCTGATCGTCAGCGGGGCGTTGTCGCGGATTGTGCCGGCGAGGATCCAGACCTCGTCGCGCAGCGTGTCGGCTGGCACGACACGGTTCACGAGTCCCGCGTGCAGCGCCTCTGCGGCGGTGAGCCGGCGCGGCAGAGAACAGGATCTCGCTGGCCCATGACGGCCCGACGAGCTGGATCAGCTGGTCGACGCCCCCGAAGCCATATCCGAGGCCGAGCCGCGCCGCGGGGACGCCGAACTGGCTGTCCTCGCTGCAGACGCGGATGTCGGCCTGCAGGGCAGTGAGCAGGCCACCCCCGATGCAGTACCCGCGGATCATCGCGAGGATCGGCTTCTCGAGCTCGACCCAGGCCCGACCGGCATCGACCTGGCCGGCGTCGAACGCCGCTCGCGCCTCCGGGGTCGTTCGTTGGGAGCCGAACTCGCTGATGTCCGCCCCCGAGACGAACGCCTTGTCGCCGGCACCGGTCAGCACGACGACTCGCACGTCGTCGTCGGCCTGCAATGCCCGCAACACGGTCGGCAGCGCGGCGCGGATCGGCGCGGACAGCGCGTTGTGCTTGGCTGGGTTGTTGAACGTCACGAGGGCGATGCCCTCGTCGACCTCGCAGCGCAGCTGCTCGGTGCCGGTGTCGGTCACGCCCACTCTTCGATGCACCTCGTCGACGGTGACCGCGCACTCCCCAGCCGCGGTCCGCACGGTCATGACACCGTCCATCGTGACCGGGTTGCGGATCACGTCAAGGGCGACCATGTCGAGGTGTCGCACCTGCTCGTCCGCGAACACCTCGTCCATCGAATACACGGGCCCGCAGGGCACGCCCGCAGCGTTGAGCACGTCGACCCACGCGTCTGTCGTGCGTTCAGCGAGCCTCGCGGCGACGATCTCGTTGAGCGCGGCGCGATTCGCCGAGCGCTTCGCCCCGCTGTCGAAGCGCGGGTCGCGCGGCAGATCCGGGAGGCCGATCGCGTCGCAGAAGCGATGGAGCAGGCGGCCCGACGGACCGGCGACGTTCACCCATCCATCCTTCGAACGGAAGCACCCCATCGGCACGAGCGTCGGATGGTGGTTGCCTTCCTGCACGGGCACGTCAGCGTCGATGGTCCACCGCACTGCCTGAAGGTCCATCATCGAGATCATCGTCTCGAGCAGAGAGGTTCGCACCCATCGACCGACTCCTGTCCGCTGCCGCTCGTGGAGCGCGACCAGGATGCCGATCGCGAGGTGCAAGCCCGCGGCCAGATCGCTCACGGGAATGCCCGCCCGCGTGGGTTCGGTCCGTGGCAGGCCGGTGACGCTCATCAGCCCGCCCATGCCCTGCGCGATCTGGTCCACGCCGCCCCGGTCCGCGTACGGGCCGTCCTGGCCGAAGCCCGAGATCGAGCCGTAGACCAGACGAGGGTTGCGCGCGTGCACGACCTCCCACCCGAAGCCGAGCTTGTGCTTCACCGAAGGCCGCATGTTCTCGACGAAGACGTCGGCGCCATCGGTCATGCGCAGCAGCGACTCAATCGCGCCGTCGGCCTTCAGGTCGAGCTGGACCGTGCGCTTGTTGCGATGGAGGTTGCGTGCGTCGCTTCCGCGGACTCCGGCAGGATCAGAGGGTGGCTCGACCCGAACGACGTCGGCGCCCCAGTCTGCGAGCTGGCGCACGCATTGCGGCCCGGCGCGAGCGATGCTCAGGTCGACCACCCGGATGTCGCTGAGGGGGAGGCTCATCGGCCCATCTTCGCCCGTGCACCGGCCAGTAGCCTGAAGCCATGCCCAAGCGGTTCTACGTAGAGACCCTGGGCTGCCCGAAGAACCTGGTCGACTCCGACAAGATCGTGGGCACGCTGCTCGCAGACGGCATGACGTCGACCGATTCGGCCGCCGATGCCGACCTCGTCGTCGTGAACACCTGTGCGTTCATCGAGGAGGCCAGGCAAGAGTCGATCGACACGATCCTGTCGCTCTCGGCCGCGAAGCGAGCTGGCGCGAGGGTCGTCGTCACCGGCTGCATGGCCGAGCGGTATGGGGAAGAGCTCGCCGCGGCGTTGCCCGAGGTCGACGCCGTCAGCGGCTTCGGGGTGCCGGTCACACTCGGCAAGAAGCCCGGTAGGGAGTCAGCGGTGCCCGTGTTCGACTTGCTGAACCTGCCCCGCCCACCTGCCTCGGCACCGTGGGCGTACGTCAAGATCGCCGAGGGCTGCGACCGCACGTGCGGCTTCTGCGCGATCCCGTCGTTTCGGGGGCCGCAGCGCAGCCGCACCCCCGAGTCGATCTTGGCCGAGGTCGAGCAGCTCGGCGCTCGGGAGATCGTGCTCGTCGCCCAGGATCTCGCCTCCTATGGCAAGGACGTGCCTGACCTGGGCGCAGGGTCGATCGTGCCCCTGGTCGAGAAGGTCGCGGCGGCCGTTCCGTGGGTGCGTCTCCTCTACTTGTATCCCTCTGACCTCTCCGATGGTCTGATCGATGTGATCTGTGGTGGCTCCGTCCCCTACTTCGACCTGTCGCTGCAACACGTGTCCAAGCCGCTGCTGCGGCGCATGCGTCGATGGGGCGACGGCGCCCGGTTCCTGAGCCGCATCGAGGACATCCGGCGCCGACGATCCGACGCTGCCTTTCGCACCAACTTCATCGTCGGGTACCCAGGGGAGACCGAGGCCGATCACGACGAGCTCCTCGCGTTCGTCGAGGCCGCGCAGCTCGATTGGTGCGGGTTCTTCACGTTCTCGCGGGAGGAGGGCACCTACGCGGCGGGGCTGGACGGTCAGGTCGACTCTGGCCTCGTCGCGGAGCGCCTCGGCGAGCTGCGGAGCATGCAGGACGACATCACGGCCCGTCGTCGCGAAGCGCTCATCGGCTCGCAGGTCGAGGTGCTCGTCGACGAAGCCGGAGTCGCACGCAGCCATCGTGAGGCGCCCGAGATCGACGGCATCATCGAAGTGCCGTCTTCGCTCGCGGTCGGGTCGTTCGCGACCGTGACGATCACCGGTGCGATGGGACCTGATCTCGTGGCCCAGCGGGCGGCATCGCGGTGACGGCGTAGCGATGGCGACGAGCTTCGGTCCTTCTGCGCTCGCGACGCCGGCGAACGGAGTCACGGTCGGGCGACTCCTCGCGGCGCCGTTCCTCTTCGTCCTGATCGACGGCAAGGAAGGGTCGTGGCTCGCGTTCGTCCTGTGGTTCGGGCTGTGCATCACCGACGGCATCGACGGCTATCTCGCCCGCAGGCACGGCACGACGCGGTCGGGAGCGTTTCTCGACCCGCTCGCCGACAAGGTGCTCGTGCTCGGTGCGATGCTCGCCCTCGTCAAGCAGGACGTGTTCTGGTGGCTGCCGGTCGCGCTGATCGCGACACGGCGAGATTGCGATCAGCATGTACCGCAGCATGGCGGGGCGGCGCGGGATCAGCATCCCGGCGAGGCAAGGGGCGAAGGTGAAGACTGTCTGCCAGCAGCTCGCGGTGGGCTTCGCACTGTTGCCGTGGTCAGCCGACTCTCGCTGGCTCTACAACGGCTTCCTGTGGGTCGCGGTCGTCCTCACGCTGGTCACCGGCGCGCAGTACCTGTTCGATGCTCGCCGAGTCGCGCGCGCACCCAGCTCGCGTGAGCTTGCGTTGCGAGGTTGTCGCGGTCGGCACCGAGCTGCTGCTCGGCCAGGTCGTCGACACCAACTCCTCATGGATCGGTGAGCAGCTCGCGCTTGCCGGCATCGACTCGCACTTCCAGACGAAAGTCGGCGACAACCGGGCTCGCGTGGTCTCGGTGTTGCGATTGGCGCTCGAGCGCAGTGACGCCGTCATCGTGTGCGGTGGCCTCGGACCAACCCACGACGACATCACGCGGGAGTGCATCGCCGAGGTCATGGGCGTCGAGCTCGAGCGGCACGACGACATCGCTGACCGGATCGCGCAGATGTTCGCGGGGAGGGGTCGGCGCATGGCCGACAACAACCTGCGTCAGGCCGATGTGCCGGTCGGCGCGACGGTCATCCCCCAGGTGCGTGGCACTGCGCCGGGCCTGATCTGCCCCGTCGGAGTCAAGGTCGTGTACGCCGTGCCGGGCGTGCCCCACGAGATGCGCGAGATGGTGACGAGGGCGATCGTGCCCGATCTGCGCGAGCGCTCCGGCGAGACGGCGGTGATCGTGAGCCGGACGCTGCGCACGTGGGGGGACAGCGAATCCGGGCTTGCGGAGACGTTGGCGCCCTTGATCGAGCGGCTCGACGACGCCGGGAACCCGACCCTTGCGTTCCTCGCGAGTGGCATCGAGGGCCTGAAGGTGCGGCTGACTGCGAAGGCCGAGTCTGAGGCGCAGGCCGCGACGCTCCTGGCCGGCGAGGAGCGCGAGGTGCGTGACATTCTCGGAGCGCTCGTCTTCGGCACCGACGACGAGACGATGGAGAGCGCCGTGCTCGACCTCCTCCGCGCGCAAGGGCGGTCGCTCGCGCTCGCGGAGTCGGTGACCGGCGGCTTGGTCGCCGCGCGGATCACGTCGGTTCCCGGGGCGTCAGACGTCTTTCGTGGCTCGGTGGTGTCGTATGCGACCGAGGTGAAGCAGCACGTGCTCGGGGTGCCCGAGGGACCGGTCGTCACCGCGGAGGCCGCGATGGCGATGGCCGAGGGCGCCGCCCGAGTGATGGGTGCCGACGTCGCTCTCGCACTGACGGGTGTCGCGGGCCCGAGGGAGCAGGACGGTCAGCCGGTCGGAACGCTGTTCGTTGGTCTGTGCATCAACGGTGCGAGCGAGGCCGCGCATCTCCGACTCCCGGGCGACCGCGACCAGATGCGCCAGTTCGCCACGATCTCTGCGCTGAACCTGCTGCGCCTGCGTCTTCTCGACCGTCAGGTCGCCGGCTGAGCGAGCGGCTGTTCGTCGCAGTGTGGCCCCCGGGCGATGTGCTCGACGCGATCGCCGCGCTGCCGCGTCCGTCGATGCCGGGGGTGCGCTGGACGACGCGAGATCAGTGGCATGTCACTCTGCGCTTCCTCGGTGACGCCGCGGTCGATGACACGAAGGCGGTGCTCGACGAGGTCTCGGCATCACCGGCCGGAGTGTTGCTCGGGCCGACGGTGCAACGTCTCGGCCGCGGTGTGCTCTGCGTGCCGGTGGAGGGGCTGGCGGATCTCGCTGGTGCCGTGCAGCAGGCGACGGCCGCGCTCGGCAAGCCGCCGGAGCATCGGCGGTTCCGGGGACACGTCACCCTGGCTCGTCTCACAGGGTCGGCGCCGGAGATCGAGGCGGGGATCTCGTGTCGCTGGACGGTTGCTACCTTCGCCCTCGTGCGCAGCCTTCTGGGATCCGGTCCGGCTCGATACGAGACCCTCGCCGAATGGGACCTCGCGCGGTGAGCGATCCCCACGCCGACGTCGTCGCCGCGCTCGAGGCACATGGCATCGAGTACGAGGTGATGCCATGCGATCCCGACTTCGCCGACACCGCTGCCTTCTGCGAGAAGTACGGCATCTCACCCGACGAGTCCGCCAACACGATCCTGGTCGTCGGTAAGTCCGAACCGCGTCGCTACGTCGCCTGCGTCGTGCTCGCGACAACTCGTCTCGACGTGAACGGGATCGTGCGCCAACGACTCGGCGTGAAGAAGGCGTCGTTCGCGTCTGCGGACGAGACGCGTGATCTGACGGGCATGCTGATCGGGGGAGTCACGCCGGTCGCTTTGCCGCCGGACGTCCCCGTGTGGGTCGACGCGTCGGTGATGGCACCCCCGTCGATCATCCTGGGCGGCGGGGATCGATCGACGAAGCTGCGGATGACGCCGCAGGCGCTCGCCTCGCTTCCGAACGTCGAGGTGGTCGACGGCCTCGCCGCCGCGAGGGAGTCCTAGAAGAACGTGCTGAGGTTGCGCGCGAGGAGCACCGTCTGCTCGAGCAGGATGACGCGCTTCGCGATCTTGAACGAGTCGCCGTCGCGGCGCAGCGTGTCCTGGCGGCTTCCGACCCAGGCGTCCTCTTCCGACTTCAGCCGGGTGCGGTAGATGTGGAAGTTCGACTCGATGTCGAGCTCCTCGCCGCGGTCGGTGATGACGCGTACGTTGTGCACCATGTGCCGCGTGCGTGACGGCGGATCCTCCGCCCACGAGGTGCCCGACTCGAACTTCAGGACGCGGCCATTGAGCAGCATCTTGTCGTCGTCGAAGTAGGCGATCTCGCCCGGCTTGGTGAACTCCTTGTCCATCTCGCGACGCGTGCGCGTGCGCCGGATCGGCATGAAGTAGTGCGTGTCGTCGGTGAAGAGGTCGAACCAGTCGCGGTAACGGTGCGCGTCGAGCAGTGCTGCCTCGGCGTAATAGAACTGCTCGACCTCGTACTGCGTCACGAGCTTCGCGAGCACCCGAGGGTCGACCATCGCTTCTTGGTCAATTGCCATGTCGATCACTCCTCCGTCGCACCGGTCACATGAAGTCGCCGGGAGTCGTGTTCTCCCGGAGGGTGTCCCAGTCGCTGCCCTTCATCCATTCCGCCCAAGCGGCGTAGGTCCAGAGCTGCGCGTGCTCGTTCGTCGTGCCCTCCATGCGGCACCGGCCCTGCTCGTCTCGGAGCATCTTCCCTCGGCCGAGGTCCATGCGGAGGAGCTGCGGGATGCGACGACTCGCCATCCCGCGTGTCTGCATGGTGCTCTGTGACCAGTTCTCGCCGTCCTCCTGCTCGAGCAGGCCGGCAGGCCCGAAGATGTGGTTGGCGACCATCACGTCGATGGCTCGCCGCTCGGGAGGGTTGTCCTTGTTGGTGAAGCTGTACCACCAGATTTCGGTCTGGTTCGGCCCCCGCGGGATGCGCAGCGAGAGCTGCGCCGTGCCCGTCGCGATCCAGCTGTTCGGGAAGATGTTCGGATGGCCGGCGACGATGGCGCCGACGGGTCCGAGTGCCTCGAGCACCTCGGGCTTCTCGCGCCACGAGGTGTCGATCAGGCCACCCGCGTCGCCCTGACCCTTCGCGCTCGGTCCACCGATCGTGTGCCCGTACTCTGCGACGAACGTCATCTCGTCGACCCCGGAGCCACCGAGCCCGGCAGGGATGTCGAGCGCGTCGCCTTGTGTGTTTCGCGCGCCGCCGGCGTCGATCTGGGTCTCGAGATCTGGCGGGATGATGCCCGAGGCAACTGCGGACATGTGCGTCACCTGTGGGTGGTACCAGTCGAAGAGGTTGTCGACCGCGAACTTCCAGTTGCAGTCGATGAGGAACTTCTGGATGCCTGGGATGGCCTCCATCTCGCCGCGCATCGCGATGAGGTCGATGCCCAGCCGGCCCGTCGGGCCGAGGTACTCCGTCAGCGGGGGAGCCGTCGGATCGAGCGTCGCGAACACGAACCCGTGGTAGCTCTCGAGCTGCGCGACCTGCCTGAGGCCGTGCTGGCTCATGTCGAGATCGCCCTTGTAGAAGAGATCGATGCCGGGGACGCCGATCAGGTTTCCGCCGATGTCGTACGACCAGCCGTGATACGTGCACATGAAGGCCTTCGTGTTGCCTTCGTCGGCACGGCACACCGCGTTGCCCCGGTGGGTGCAGGTGTTGAGCAGACCCCGGATGGTTCCGTCCTTCTGGCGGACTGCGAGCACGTTGTCGAGGCCCATGGGCGTCTCGACGAAGTCGCCCGGCTTGGGTATCTGGGACTCATGGCAGAGGAATTGCCACGTGTGACCGAAGATGAGCTCCATCTCGGCGTCGAATATGTCGGGGTCGCTGAAGATCCGCCGGTCGATCTCCCCACGCTCGACCGAGACGAGACCGTCGACGCTGAACGTTTCCGTGATCGCCATGTGAGGACGATCTCACGGGACCAGCCGCGGTCTGGGGCCGCACGTTCCCTCAGGTGGGAAACCTCAACGGCGATACGGCATCTTCGCCGTGTTCTCCTTCCCGTCCTCCCATTGCTCCCAGTGCAGGACCTCGGAGAGGGGCCGGCGAGTCGTGGGGCCGTACCGGTCCTTGTCCGGATAGCCGAGCGGGATGAAGGCAACCGGCTCGACGTCCTCCGGGATCCCGAGGACCTTCTTCGTCTCGTCGACCGATGCGCCTCCGAGCAGGCCGGTCAGCACCGCGCCCAGGCCCAGGCCCCGCGCTGCGAGCAGCAGGTTCTGTACCGCGGGCCAGATCGAGCCGTAGGCGCCGGGGCCTCCCGGCGTGGTGAGGCAGACGACGATCCAGACCGGGATGTCGTCGATCTGCTCGACCATCTTCTTGAGCTTGGGGAAGGGCGGCGGGTCACCCGGTTGCGCTCGCCCCAACGCGGCCTGGTACATCCCATCGAACGTGCGCTTGCCGATGGCAGTGAGCTCGGCGCGGGTCTCGGGATCGCGCACGACGATGAACGCCCACGGCTGGGTGTTGCCGCCACTCGGTGCCTTCGTAGCGGCCTCGACGACCTTCTCGATGAGCTCGTCCGGAACGGGATCGCTCTTGAAGCTGCGGATCGCACGTTGGGTGTAGATCGCGTCGAACAGTTCGATCTCGTCCATGCACTCATGAACCTCCGGGGCTCGTCACAGAGTCAATGTGGGAGTGCCGCGAGGCAGAACATCGAATCCGCGTCCGACCGGGTGATGCGGCAAAGTCGGGAGGTGGGGGATCTTTCTGTCGATGAGATCGCGTCGCTCGTCGACCTCGAAGCGGGGACGGTCGCCGGGCGGACGTTCTCCGACGACGCCATCTACGAGCTCGAGCTCGAACGGGTCTTCGCTCGGTCGTGGGGCTACCTCTGTGATCCCGGCGACCTGAGCGAGACCGGTCAGTTCGTGAGCACCTTCACAGGAGAAGATCCGGTCGCGGTCGTGCGTCAGCCCGACGGGTCGGTGAAGGCTGTATTGAACTCGTGCCGTCACCGCGGCCTTCCGGTGTGCGGGCTGGCGGGGCAAGCGCTCCTGCTCACCTGCGGCTATCACGGCTGGACCTACGACCTCGACGGACGGCTCGTCGGCGTGATCGACGGAGACGAGGAGTTCCGCCGCTGGGCCGAGGAGCGTGCCCTTGCCCTCGTGCCGGTGACCCGGACCCTGCTCCTCGGCGGTCTGCTCTTCGGTTCGTGGGATGCCACATGGCAGAGCTACGACGCCGCGGACCAGGCCCGCGTCGAGGCGGCGGTCGTCGCGCTGCGCGCTGCTGGTCCTCTCAGCCGCCATCGACGACCTGTGCAGGTCGACGCGAATTGGAAGGCGGCGCTCGAGGTCCTCGGCGCGATCGCCGACACCGAAAGCGGCGAGGTCCTGTTCCCGTCGTTCGCGGTGCTTCTCGAGAGGGGTCTCGTTGCCGCGATCCACCCGAAAGGTCCGGTCAGGTGTGACGTGTGGGTGTCGACGGCACCGACAGCGCCCGCGGATGCGGTTGATCGGTTGCGGGCCGCAATCGAAACGGGATTGCAACCCGAGGGTCCCCGGACTGTCGCTCTCAGCCTGAAGTCTCGCTTCACGGCACCAGACGGTTCCCCCGCAGAGGACGTGCCGGTGGCACTGCCTGCGCGACACGTGGGAGACGGTTCGGCAAGACATCTGTATCGCGCGTGGGTCGCGCACATGACCGACGACAGCCCTCTTTCAGGATTGCTCGCGACGTAGCCCGATCCGCAGGCGATTCCGTTCAGTAGAACCGGACCATTGGCCCCCGTCTCGCCCAGCGGTACACAGACACGGTCAGCAGCAGTTGGGGGGATGGGGACGCGTGAACTCGAACGCGATCGAGGTCACAGGCATGAGTGTGCGGTACGGCACCCTCACTGCGCTGGCCGACTTCGACTTCGTCGCAACCGAACGCTCGATCACCGCGGTGATCGGGCCGAATGGTTCCGGGAAGACCACGTTTCTCAATGCCCTCACGGGAGCGGTGCCCTTCCAGACCGGCAGGGTGTCGGTGCTCGGCAACGCGATCGAGCGGGCGACGCCGGGCAACATGCACCGTGCGGGCTTGAGCCGCACGTTCCAGAACCTCGATCTGATGGACGACCTGAGCGTCGAAGACAACGTGCGGCTCGGCGCGGCGTGTGAGTCCAAGGCGTCGCTCGTCGAGGCGGCATTCGGGTTTCCCCGCTCCTTCAAGGAGACTCGACAGCGGCGCGCGAAACGTGCGGGCCGCGCTCGAGCAGTTGGACATCGTGCACCTCTCGAAGCTCTCGGTCAGCGAGCTGTCGTACGGCATGCGACGTCGGGTCGAGGTCGCGCGTGCGCTCGCGAGCTCACCGAAGATCCTGCTCCTCGACGAGCCAACGGCCGGCATGGGACCGAACGAAAGTGCGGAGTTCGCCGCCCTCGTCCTGCATCTCCGTGACGACCTCGGGCTGACCGTCGTGCTGATCGAGCACGACATGTCGGTCGTGCGTGCGGTCGCGGAGCAGGTCTACGTGCTGTCCGCGGGGAGAGACATCGCCCACGGTGTGCCCTCGCGCGGTCCTCGACGAGACGGAGGTCAAGCGCGTGTACCTCGGTGACTTCGAGGTGGCCAGTGCGTGAGGTCCGTCATGTTGAGGTCCGTGATGTTTGAGGTCCGTGATGTTTGAGGTCCGTGATGCTTGAGGTGCACGAGCTCTCCATGGCCTATGGGCCGATCGAGGTCGTGCACGAGCTGTGCCTCACCGTCAGCGACGGTGAGATCGTCACGATCCTCGGTCGAAACGGGGCCGGCAAGACGACGACCCTCAACGGCATCGCGGGCATCGTGAAGCCGAAGAGCGGTCAAGTGACGCTCGACGGCAGGGCGTTGGCCAAGCAGAAGGTCTCCGACGTCGCTCGCCTCGGCGTCGCTTACGTGCCCGAGGGTCGGGGAGTGTTTCCGAGCCTGACGGTGTCCGAGAACCTGCTCTCGGCTGCGTACGGCCACGGCTTGAAGCGACGGGCAGCGATGGCCGAGACGAAGCGAGCCGCTGCGTACTTCCCGGTCCTGGAGGAGCGCATGAAGCAGCGCGCCGGGACGATGTCGGGCGGAGAGCAACAGATGTTGGCGGTCGCCCGCGCCCTCGTATCGAGGCCGCGGCTTCTCCTCATCGATGAGCCGGGGCTGGGGCTGTCGCCGATCCTCGTGTCACGGCTCTACGAACACCTGGTGCTGCTCAACAAGGAAGGGCTCAGCATCCTCCTCGTCGAGCAGTACGTCGATCTCGCGATCAACACCGCGGCCCGCGCCTACGTGCTCGAGAAGGGTCGCGTCGCGCATCAGGGGGCGTGTGCAGACATCAAGCAAAGCAAGGAGCTGGTCAGCGCGTACATCGGCTGACCCCAACCATGGGGGGAACATTGCGTAGACGTCCAGCACGACGCAGCGCCTCGAGGGGCGTTGTCATCGGGTCAGTGCTGTTGTCGTTCGGCTTGCTGGCAGCTGCCTGTGGCGACGACAGCAGCAGCTCGACCGCGACAACAGCAGGGGGGGCAGCAACGTCGGCCGCGGCGACTACAGCGGCGGGAGCGGCGACATCGGCTGCCGGCGGATCGACGACGACGGTGTCGATCGATCCGACGACGCTCACCAACGGCCAGGGTGTCACCGCCGACACGATCACCATCGGTGTGACGATGGATCAGTCCGGTCCCTTCGCGATCCTCTCCGGAGGGATCAAGGCTGGGTTCGACGCCAAGATCGCGCACATCAATGACTCCGGCGGCGTGCTCGGACGCCAGATCAAGATCATCTACTACGACGACAAGAGCGATCCCGCTCAGGTGCTGCAGAACTTCAAGCGCCTGTGGGAGCAGGACAAGGTCTTCGGGATCTACGTCGCGAACATCGTGGGTCCGCCGCTCGACTATGTGGCCCAGAAGAACGTTGCGACCACCCTTCTCGGTGGTCCGCCGGCGGTGTTCTCGTCGAAGTATCCGACGATCTTCCCGACCGGCTCGATCACGCCCGCGTGGAACGCGCAAGCCGACTACGCCGTCGTGAACGTCCTCGGCATGAAGCCCAAGACCGTCGCCGTCACCTACGTCCCCTTCGAAGAGCCAGTGCTGAGCTTCATCAAGGACGCGTGGACGAAGCTCGGTGCCACGAACGTGATCATGGACCCGTGGCCGGGCGGCCCCGCTGATCCGTGCGACGCGCTCGTCTTGAAGTACAAGGACGCGAACGTCGACTACTGGGACATGCACGCCACGAACTTCCTGAGCTGCATTCCGGCCGAGATCAAGGCGGGTTGGTCGCCGCCCATGGGTCAGGGTGGGCCGAGCACGAGCTCGCTCGACCTCGCCTCGTTCATCGGAAAGCCGATGGCCGACCTCGGCGTCATCGCTGGAGCTCCCACCACGCAAGCCGATGGGAGCCCCGTGCACACGTCGCCGACGCCGGCGACCCAGGAGTACGTCGACTCGATGAACAAGTACGCCCCGGACTTCTCGAAGTCGCACGACCTCAACGACTGGGTGCCCCAGCTCGCGTACATGGGTGGCACGTGGTTCGCTGACGGCATCGTCGGCTCAGCGCAGCTCACCGGCGGCATCAGCCCCGAAGGCTTGGTGCAGTGGGCCCAGACCGTGAAGAACTGGGACCCGGGCCTCGCCGAGCCGGTCAAGAGCATGGCTCCCGATTGCAAGACCGGGAATGACTCGACCGTGTGGGGCAAGTGGACATGGGACGACGCGGCGCAGCGCCTCAAGATGGTCCCGTTCGCTCCCTCGCCCGGCCAGCCGATGATCAACAGCGACTTCCTCGGGGTCGACGAGTGCTACCTCACGAAGATGGCGGACGACTTCTTCTCGTGATCCGTCTGTAGCCGAGCGGCCTGGGCGAGCATCCCCCACTTCTGGGCTCGTCCAGGCCGCTCCTCGCACTCAACGAGAGATCAGAGAGCGCATGAACTGGGAGCTGTACAGAGCAGCGATCGTCAGCGGCATCGCCGTCGGTGGCACCTACGCGCTCGTAGCGGTCGGCATCACGCAGATCTTCTCGGTCACCCGAGTTCTCAACTTCGCGCACGCGGGGTTCACCCTGTGGGGCGCGTACCTGTACGCGGAGTTCACGTACACCTGGGGCTGGCCGGTCGGTTGGTCAGCTGCGCTGACCATTGCGATCGTCGGCGTGATGGGCCTCGCGTCTGAGCTGCTCGTGTTCAGGTACGCCAACCGCGCGACACCCGTCAACAAGATCATCCTCACCTTCGGTTTGCTTCTGCTCTTGACTGCGATCGCGGCGCGGATCTGGGGCTTCGAGGTCAAGGCCGCGGTGCCCCTGTTCCCCACGGGCAGCTTCTCGGTGGTAGGGACGAACGTCAGCTGGCAGGAGCTCGCGAACCTCGGCGCGGTGGTGCTCGTCGTCGTGGGCATGGGTGGCTTCCTGCGGTTCACGCGGCTCGGCCTCCAAACCCGCGCGATGGCCGAGGACACGACGATCGCCGAGCTGATGGCGATCTCGAAGAACCGCATCGGCTTCGTCAACTGGGGTCTCGCTGCGATGGTCGGTGGCATGGCCGGCGTGCTCGCCGCATCACTTCAGCCCTTCACCGGCTCGGTGTTCCTGCAGTACTTCCTCATCGCGCTGATCGCCACGCTCGCGGGCGGCCTGCGCTCGCTGTGGCTCACCGCGGTTGGCGGACTCGCAATCGGCGTCATCTTCAGCGTCACGCAGGTCGCGAGCAGCACCATCGGCATGGGAACGCTGGTGGTCTTCCTCGGCGTCGTCGCCCTCGTCCTGCTCCGCAAGCACTGGCCCTCCGAGCTCACCAAGATCGGGTGGTCTCGCCCGCAGATCAGTGGGCCGAACCCTGGCTGGATGGTTGCCCGCCTCGTGCTGATCGGCGGCTGGCTCTGGCTCATCATCGCCATCTATCGCACTGACTTCTGGGGTCAGACAGGCGCCCTGGTGCTCGTGTACACGGTTGCCGTCTTCTCGTTGGTGCCGCTCATCGGCTGGACCGGTCAGGTGAGCCTGGCGCAGGGAGGGTTCATGGCGATCGGCGCCCTCGCGATGAACGAGGCCTACAGCTATCACCAACTGCCGATGGCCGTGGCGGTGCTCATCGCCGTTCTCGCCGGCGCGGCCGGCGGCGCGCTCGTCGGACTCATCTGCTACCGGCTGTCGTTCGTCCAGACCGCGATCGTCACCCTCGCGTTCACGGGTGTCGTCACGCAGTGGCTGATGTACACGCACTGGTTCCATGCGCCGTCAGCACGTGTCAGCGTGCTCGTGCCGTCGTTCCTCGACTCGGGTCGCAGCCTGTTTCTCGGCTTCGCGATCGTGACGATCCTGGTGATGATCGTGCTGCGCAACGTGCGCAGATCACAGTGGGGCATCTCCTTCATCGGGGTGCGCACCGCGCCGACGATGGCCAAGCACTTCGGTCTGAACCCACCCGTCGTGCGCGTCGTCGTGTTCTCGCTCTCGGGTGCGATCGCGGCGATCGCCGGTGTGCTGTACATCTGTCTCATCGGCATCGCCGATGCCTCGACCTTCGGCGTGGGGTTGTCGCTTCAGGTGCTGCTGTACGCAGTCGCCAGTGGCGTCGGGAGCCTGGTCGGACCGTTGATCGGGCCGATCGCGTTCCTTGCCGTGCCGCAGGCTCTCAACCTGTCGCAATACGGATCCACCGTCTGGCCCGACATCCTGGGCGGCCTCGCGATCATCCAGCTGATGGCGACCCGACCCGACGGGCTGCTCAGCATCCTGCGGAGGCCGCCGCACCTCCCCGAGACCCGCGTGGAGCGAGGCCTTCATCACATCACTCGATACATCCCGTTCGTCAGCCACGGTGGGCCGGAGTCACCACCGCCGCCACCGGAGGCCGCGGCCGACGCGGGGGACAGCGACGAACCGATCCGGGAGGAGCACGAACATGTCGACGATCTCGTCGTTGGTCCACGCTGACGAAGGCCTGATCGACCGCCGGATCTTCTCCGACTCGGACATATACGAGCAGGAGCTCGAGCAGATCTTCGCTCGCTGCTGGCTGTTCCTCTGCCACGAGAGTCAGATCCCGCGGCCGGGTGACTTTTTCTCGACGACGATGGGTGCGGACCCGATCCTGGTGGTACGTCAGAAGGACGGCAGCGTTGGCGCCTTCTTGAACTCGTGCCGGCATCGGGGCATGAAGGTGTGCCGGGCGGACTTGGGCAATTCCAAGGGGTTCACGTGCACCTATCACGGATGGTCGTACGGGCTCGATGGCGCGCTGGTGTCGGTGCCGAACCTCGCGGACGGCTACTACAACGAGCTCGACACCTCGCAGTGGGGCCTCGTGCCGGTCACACAGGTCGAGACCTACCTCGGGCTCGTCTTCGCGACGTTCGACCCGACTGCACCACCGCTGCTCGATTACATCGGCGACTTCAAGTTCTACCTCGACGCGATGTTCGACCGTGACCCTCTCGGCACCGAAGTGATCGGCGGAGTGCACAAGTGGGTCTTCAAAGGCAACTGGAAGTTCGCGGCCGAGCAGTTCTGCTCCGACATGTACCACGCGCCCATCAGCCACGCGTCCGCCGTCATGGCGATGGCGACGGGCGCAGAGCTCACGGCCGAGGAAGCCGCAGACACATGGACGCCGGGCGGCCGGCAGTTCACGTCAGCCAGCGGGCACGGCACCGGCTTCTTCATCAGCCCGATGGAACGCAACGGCGGTGTGCGGTTCATGGACAAGGCGCTGCGCGAGTACTACGTCAGCAGCCAAGCACGCTACGCCGAGCGACTGGGTCAACCGCGCGTGCAAGGCCCAATGAACGCACACGCAACGCTGTTCCCATCGTTCTCGTACCTGCCTGGGACCAACACCTTGCGGGTGTGGCACCCGCGCTGGGCCGGATCAGATGGAGGTGTACTCCTGGATCCTCGTCGAGAAGTCGATGCCACCGGAGGTGAAGGAAGCCCAGCGGCTCTTCACGTTGCGCACGTTTTCACCGAGCGGCCTGCTCGAGCAGGACGACGGTGAGAACTGGGGCGAGATCCAAAAGGTGCTGAAGGGCACGGTGCAGAAGCGCTACGCGTTCAACTACCAGATGGGTCTCGGTCACGAGCGCGAAGACGTCGAGGGTTACCCCGGACGACTCAGCTACGTGATGAGCGAAGGAGCCGCGCGCGGCTTCTACCGTCGCTACACGCAGCTGATGGACTCGGCGGTCTTCCCGACTGACCTGCCGCTGCGGCCCGAGCTCGAAGACAAGGCGCTCACGACCGTTCAGGCGCCCTGAAGATGCAGCAGAGGGCGCTCGGCGCGTCAGGCCTGTCGGTGTCGGTGGTCGGTCTCGGCGGCAACACGTTCGGTCCACCCCGCATCGACGAGGCGACCACCGTCGAGGTCATCCACGCCGCGCTCGACCTCGGCATCAACTTCGTGGACACCGCGATCGTGTACGGGCAGGGCGAGTCCGAGAAGTACATCGCGAGTGCGCTGAAGGACCGTCGAGACGAGATGGTCGTTGCGACCAAGTTCCACCTGATGGGGCTCGGCGACCAGAAGCCCGCCGACCGCATCCGGGCCCACGTCGACGAGAGCCTGTCAAAGCTCGCGACCGACCGCATCGACCTGTACCAGATCCACATGCCCAACCCTGCGGTACCCGCGGCCGAGATCCTCGGCACGCTCGGTGAGCTCGTCGCGGCCGGGAAGGTGCGCGAGGTCGGCTGCTCGAACTACGCGTCGTGGCGCGTGGTCGAGGCTTGCTTCGAGGCCGATCGACTGGACGTGCCCCGGTTCGCGACCGTGCAGAACCACTACAGCTTGCTGAACCGGCAGAGCGAACAAGAGCTCGTGTCGGCATGTCGCACGTACGGGGTCGGGCTGATCCCCTATCACCCGCTCGCGGGCGGTTTCCTCACCGGCAAGTACCGCATGGGTGAACCGCCGCCGCCGGGCACGCGTGGCGCGGCCGGCAGTCCGATCGTCACGAAGATGAGCAACGACCGGAACTGGGAGATCGTGAGCGCGTTGAGTGGGTGGTCCGCCGACCGTGGGCACACCGTCGGCGAGCTCGCCATCGCGTGGCTCATAGCCAATGACGTCGTGACGTCGGTGATCGCCGGTGTGAGCAACGTCGCGCAGGTCGAGGCGAACGCGGCTGGGGGCGTCTGGGAGCTCACGGAGGCCGAGAAGGCTGAGGTCGACGCTCTCGCGACGACCGGCCTCGAAGAGCCGATCGAGCCGCCGGGGCGCTAGTACCGCGCCGCCGAGGTTCCGTCTGACGGACTGGCGCAGTGGGTGGCTCGTGCGAAAGTGCGGATACTGAGCCGATGACGATCTCGTCGTTGGTCCGCGTGGACGAGGGCCTGATCGATCGCCGGATCTTCTCCGATCCGGACATCTATCAGCAGGAGCTCGAGCAGATCTTCGCTCGGTGCTGGTTGTTCCTCGCTCACGAGAGTCAGATCCCCCAGCCGGGTGACTTCTTCTCGACGACGATGGGCGAGGACCCCATCCTGGTCGTGCGCCAGAAGGACGGCAGCGTCGGCGCCTTCCTGAACTCATGCCGCCACCGCGGGATGAAGGTGTGCCGCGCCGACCTCGGGAACAGCAAGGGCTTCACGTGCACCTACCACGGGTGGTCTTACGGGATCGATGGTGCGCTCGTCTCGGTGCCCAACCTCGAGGACGGCTACTACAACGAGCTCGACGTGGCTCAGTGGGGTCTCGTGCCGGTCACCCAGGTCGAGAGCTACAAGGGGTTCGTGTTCGCGACGTGGGATCCGACCACGCCTCCGCTCGAGGAGTACCTGGGGGGCTACAAGTACTACTTCGACGCCTTCTGCGATCGCCTGCCCGGTGGCAGCGAGGTCATCGGCGGTCTCCACAAGTGGGTCTTCAAGGGAAATTGGAAGTTCGCCGCGGAGCAGTTCTGCTCCGACAACTACCACGCACCCATCAGCCATGCGTCGGCCTTCATGGCGATGATGATGGACATGTCGCCCGAGGAGATGGCGGAGGCGGCTGCCGCGATCCAGCACATCGACGGGCTTCAGTACAGCGATCCTCAGGGCCACGGCACCGGGTTCCTCGTCGAGGACTTCCTCAACAGCTTCTTCACGAAGACATTGCCGTCCGAGCTGCTCGAGTACTACCGCGAGCAGATGCCGATCATGATCGAACATCTCGGCCGTGATCGCGCCAATGGCCCTGTCACCGCGCACGCGACGATCTTCCCGAACACCTCCTTCCTTCCCACCACGAACACGCTGCGCGTGTGGCATCCGCGTGGGCCGAACGAGATGGAGGTGTACGCGTGGATCATCGTCGACAAATCGATGCCGTCCGAGGTGAAGGAGGCGCAGCGTCTCCAGACGATCCGCACCTTCTCACCATCCGGTCTGCTCGAACAGGACGACGGCGAGAACTGGGGTGAGATCCAGAAGGTGCTGAAGGGCACGGTGCAGAAGCGCTACGCGTTCAACTACCAGATGGGCCTCGGCCACCGGCGCGACGACGATCGCTATCCCGGTGACCTCGGCTATGTGATGGGGGAAAAGGCTTCGCGTGGCTTCTACCGCCGGTACGCGCAGCTGATGGACAGCGACGTGTGGCCGAGCGAGACACCCATTGCGAACGAGCAGCCAGCCATGGCGAAGAGCTAGAGGGGAGACGACGTGCCATTGACCGAAGAGGGCATCATCGACGTTCCCGGGATGCTGAGCCGCTGGGTGCGGCTCTCGACGGGAGCGAAGGCCCACTATGTGACGTCCGGCGAGAGTGGTCCCGCGGTCGTGCTGTTGCACGGCGGGATCATCGGCTCTTCCGGCACCGCGGGATGGCGCTTCATGGCGCCATTCCTCGGCGCGAACGGCTTCCGGGTGTACTGCCCGGACATGCCCTCGTTCGGTCTCACCGAGGATCCCGAGGACGCCTACGCGTTCGGCGAGGGTGGCCATGCCGACTTCGTGCACGACTTCGTCAACGCGGTGTGCGTCGACCAGTTCCACATCTCGGGGAACTCGATGGGGTGCTCGAACACAGTGAACTACGTGACGGCCCACCCCGAGCGCATCCTGAGTTACGCGCTGATCGCGGGTGGCATCGGCGACATCGTGCCGATGGGCCAGATGATGGCCGCCGATCCGCGCCCGCCCGACGCGAGGCCGAACATCCAGCAGTTCGACGGCACCCCCGATTCGATGCGTCGGATGATGGAGGCGATCATCTATCGGCCCGGCGCGATCAGCGAGGACCTCATCGCGATGCGCACCTCCGCCGCGAACCATCACCGCGACTCGTACACCAGGCGGATGCAGATGATGATGGCCGAGAACGGCCCCGGCGGGACGCCCGACACGAACAAGGCAGCCCGCATGAGCACGAAGGGCCGCTTCGACAAGATGACCCTCCCCGGCATCTACCTGTACGGCCGCCAGGACGTGCTGATCTCGCACGAGGCCGGCTACATCCAGGAGGATGCCCTGCCCAACGTTCAGTTCTTCTACCCCGACGAGACGGGCCATCAGGGTCAGACCGATCAGCCCGACCTGTTCAATCAGACGTTCCTCGAGTTCTTCCGCGACGGCAAGGTGTCGTGGGAGACGGCGAAGGCGGCGGGCATCTCCGAACGTCGTCCCCCGAACCCCAACCTCGTCGCGGTTCCCGCCGACGTCTCGGCCTGACGAGGAGCGTGCGATGTCGATTGATCAGGACGCGCCGGCGGTCCCGAGGGTCGTGCTCGAGGTCGACGCTGGCCTGCAGTTCGAGCTCGAGCAATTCCTCTACCTCGAGGCAAGGCTGCTCGACGAGCGAAAGTTCGACGAGTGGTATCTCCTCTTCGCCGACGACATCCACTACTGGATGCCGACTCGGTACAACCGCTTGCTGCGCGAGCTCGACCAGGAGCTCTCTGGGCGGCACGAAGTCGCGAACTTCGACGAGGACAAGCGTTCTCTCGGCCAGCGCGTCTTTCGGATCAACACGGGCATGGCGTGGGCCGAGGACCCGCCCTCTCGCACTCGTCACCTCGTGTGCAACGTCTGGGTGCGGCCCACGGAGACCGCGGACGAGTACGACGTGCAGTCCGCGTTCCTGACCTATCGCAACCGTGGCGACACCGAGGTCGATGTCTGGGCCGGGCGGCGCGACGACCTTCTCCGTCGGATCGCGCCAGGCACCTGGCAGATCGCTCGTCGGAAGATCACGATGGACCAGTCGACGATCTTGTCCAAGAACCTCAGCGTTTTCTTCTAGGCATCAGGAGGATCCAATGGCATCAGTCAACGCCCTCGCCTACCTCGGCATCACCGGTCCCGACGTCGACGCGTGGAAGACCTACGCGACCGACGTGCTCGGGCTGCAGGTGAGCCCATCCTCCACCGACGACAAGCTGCTGCTTCGCATGGACGATCGTGTGTACCGCCTCTTCGTCGAGAAGGGCGACCCGGGCTTCTCCGCGATCGGCTTCGAGGTCAAGACGCGCGGCCAGCTCGACGAGCTCGGCAGCGAGCTCGAGGCGGCAGGCATCGCCGTGAAGGAGGACGCTGCGCTTGCGAAGGAGCGGCAGGTCGTCGCGCTGCTGTGCACCAGCGATCCAGCCGGCAACGCGATCGAGCTGTCCTACGGCCAGCGCACCGATCACGACGCGTTCCGCGTCCCCCAAGGGTCATCGCTTCGTGACCGGCGACATGGGCCTCGGTCACATCTTCATGATGGTGCCTGACCAGCAGGAGGCATTCGACTTCTATGTCGGCAAGCTCGGCTTCCTCGAGAGCGACACGATCGAGTTGATGCCCGGCCTCATCGGCCAGTTCCTCCACTGCAACCCTCGTCACCACACGCTCGCGTTTGCGGCAGTGCCGGGGATGAACATCAGCGGGGTGCAGCACATGATGGTCGAGGTCGAGTCGCTCGATCACGTGGGCCGTGGGTTCGACATCGTCGACGCGGGTGCGGCAGTCGCGAGCACGACGATCGGCATGCACACGAACGATCACATGATCTCGTTCTACATGCAGACGCCGTCGGGTTTCGATTGCGAGTTCGGCACCGCAGGCCGCAAGATCGACGACTCTGTCTGGTCTGTCGGCCACTACGAGGCCGCGAGCTACTGGGGCCACAAGCGCCTGCGCGAGATGCCGGTCGGCTAGAGCAGACCGCGCGTGGACTATGCACTGATCGGCCGCACAGGCATGCGGGTGTCGAGGCTCGGGCTCGGCACCGCCGTTCTCGGCCTCGCGCCTCCCGAGGACGGTGTCGACGCCCTGATCGGCGCCGCGCTCGACGCGGGCATCAACCTGTTCGACTGCGCGAACACGTACGGGAGTCGCGCCTCGTTCGACCGTGAGGGCCTTCCTTCGGCGAGCGAGCGCAGGCACGCCGAGGAGCTGCTCGGCAAGGCACTGAAGGGGCGCCGCGATCAGGTCGTGCTCTGCACGAAGGTCTCGGAGCCCGTCGGCGACGGTCCCAACGACGGCGGCATGATCATTCGAGGGCTCGGCGGCAAGGGCGGTGGCCTCAGCCGCTACCACATCATGCGCGAGGTCGAGCAGAGCCTTCGTCGCTTGGACACGGACCACATCGACATCTACCACCTGCATCATCCCGACCTCGAGACCGGGATCGAAGAGACGTTGCGCGCGACCGACGACCTGATCGGGCAGGGCAAGGTCCGGTACGTCGGCCTCTCGACCTACAACGGGTGGCAGCTGACACAGGCCGTGATGACTGCCGACCACCTGGGGCTGGCGCGGCCGATCCTCGACCAGGTGCCATACAGCCTCGTCAACCGCTGGCCCGAGGCCGAAGCGCAGCCCGCCGCGGTTGAGCTCGGGCTCGCGCTGACGTGCTTCAGCCCGCTCGCGGGTGGCGCTCTCGCTGGCGCCGAGGTGATGGACCGCCAGTACACCGGCCTCAAGCGTTGGGGGATGCCCTTGGACTTCCCACCTGAGCAGAAGCGGGCTGCCCTCCAGCTGGACGCGCTGGCCCAAAAGTGGGGCCACAAGCCAGCCCATCTGGCCCTCGCGTGGCTTCTCTCGAGGCCCGCGGTCGGTTCGGCGATCATCGGGCCTGAGACCTCGGCGGAGCTGAGCCAGAACTTGGGTGTGTTCGACCTCGAGCTGGACGAAGGCCAGCTCGCCGAGATCGACGAGATCGGCGCGCCACCCATGAACCTGCCGATCTGAGCGCTGGGGGCCCGTTCCGCCGCCCGGCACGGACTCGTGAAACCCGCGGACTTTCGGGCTTATCGTCCGGCCATGACCGCACTCACGCCCGAGAGCACCAGCCAGTTCGTCACGACCAAGCTGCACAAGCTGCACTACTACGGGGCCGGCTCGGGGTCTCCCATCGTGATGCTGCACGGCAGCGGCCCCGGCGCCACAGGGTGGAGCAACTTCAGCCCGAACATCGCCCCCCTGTCGGCCGGCTTCCGCGTCATGGCATTCGACATGCCCGGATGGGGTGAGACCGAGGAGCTCAACCCGACGGGCGACCGTGACCATGTCGAGGCGCTCGTCCTCGCGCTCGACGAGCTCGGCATCGAGAAGGCAGCGATCGTCGGCAATTCAATGGGAGGGATGACCGGCATCAGGTTCGCGATCGAGCACCCGGACCGCATCTCGCACCTCATCCCGATGGGTGCCCCGTGCCCCGGCATCAACACGTTCACCCCCGGCGGCGGCATGTCGGAGGGACTCAAGATCCTCATCGAGGCGTATCAGGACCCGAGTGCCGACAACTTCAAGAAGCTCGTGTCGGTGATGGCATTCGATCAGTCGTTCGCGACCGACGACCTCGCCGCCGAGCGATCGCGCAACGCGCTCAAGCACCCTGAGCACCTCGCCAGCTGGGGATCGATGATGCGGTCGGCGCCCGCGTTCTTCGCGCTCGCCAACCGCGTGCAGGAGATCGCCGCGCCCACGATGGTGGTGCACGGCCGCGACGACCGGACCGTCCACTTCGAGAACGGCCTTCGCCTCGTCTCGGCCATCCCGAACTCGAGGCTGGTGCTGTTCAACCAGTGCGGTCATTGGGCCCAGCTCGAGCACGCGGACAGAATTCAATCGACTCGTCGAGCAGTTCATCACCAACAGCTGAACGATCGGAGCAGGCATGTCTGTCGACTTGGACCGGATCGACGACCTCGTCTCGGTCGAGCGGGGTGAGATCGACCGCCGCATCTTCTCGGACGAAGCGATCTTCGAGCGCGAGATGGAGCAGATCTTCGGTCGAGCGTGGCTCTTCCTGTGTCACGAGAGCCAGATCAAGAAGGCGGGCGACTTCTTCGAGGCGCCGATGGGTCGCGACAACGTGCTCGTCGTGCGCCAGAAGGACGGTGGGCTCAAGGGCTTGCTCAACACGTGCATGCACCGCGGCAACGCGGTGTGCCGCGCCGAAGAGGGCAACACCAAGGTGTTCATGTGCACCTACCACGGCTGGACCTACGGCCTCGAGGGCAGCCTCATCGGCGTGCCCGGACTCGAGCAGTTCTACAAGAACAGCTCGACCGCGCCGACTACGGCCTCAAGGAAGTCGCGCAGCTCGACACCTACAAGGGCTTCGTCTTCGCCACGATGGATCCGGCCGCGCCTCCACTGCCCGAGTTCCTCGGTGCGACCGGCCGCATGGGCATCGAGCTCATCGCGGCGCGCGGCGACATGGAGGTCGTGCCGGGCATCCAGAAGTTCGTCATCAATTGCAACTGGAAGTTCACGGTCGACAACCTCTTCGACTGGTACCACCCGCAGATCACGCACATGTCGGCGTTCGACTCGGGCATCCTCCCTGGTGCCAACCCCGAGATGCTCGACCCGAACGAGACGATCAGAGCCGAGGGAGCCTCGACTCCCGACGGCAAGGAGCTCCAGATCCCCGGCGGCGGAGCCGTGGACTCGGTGACAGTGCTCGGCGAGTACGGCCACGCGATCGGCGGGCCGAAGGTGACCGACCGGCCCGGACCGTTCGACAACACTTGGCGTGAGCGTCCGGAAGCCCGCGAAGCCCTCGGCCCCGTCGGGATGATCGTCGCAGGTCACCCGAACATCTTCCCCACTGCTTGGATCGCGGTGAGCGTGCAGCTCTCGCTGCGGGTGCCGCTGAGTCCCAATCAGACCGAGATCTGGTGGTTCACCTTCGTCGACAAGGACGCGCCGCCCGAGATGCGTCAGATGCAGGTGTTCATGGCGAACCATGTCTTCGGCCCTGCTGGCATCCTCGAGCAGGAGGACGGCGAGAACTGGGCCCAGAGCACGAAGCAGACCAGGGGCTACGCGAGCAGGAAGATCCCCCAAATCCTGAAGATGGACCTCGGTGAAGGCAAGATCATCAAGGAAGACGGCGTCGCTCGCATCGAGGGCGCGACCAGTGAGCACGGCCAGCTCTGGACCTACGGCGCGTGGGCCGCGTACATGCGCGGCGACAGCTGGGACGAGATCAAGGCCGCCACGACCCCCGGCGACTTCTTCTAGGCCGAGACAGGAGCCGAGATGTCCCTCGATCAAGCACTCCCCATGGCCGCCGATGTCGACATCGACCAAGACATGCGCATGCAGTTCGAAGTCGAGCGCTTCCTCTACAGGGAGGCGCGGCTGCTCGACCTCAAGAAGTTCGACGAATGGCTCGATCTGTTCACGGACGACGTGCACTACTTCATGCCGTTGCGGCGCACCCGCACTCGGCGTGAGCTCGACCAGGAGTTCACGCAGCCCGGCGAGATGGCCTGGTTCGACGACATCAAGATGGTGCTCGCCGGTCGCGTCGCGAAGCTCGCGAGCGGCACCGCATGGGCCGAGGATCCGCCCTCGCGGACGCGCCACATCATCACGAACGTGCTCGTCGTCGAGGACCGCGGAGACGAGCTCGACGTCGACTCGAACTTCTTGCTCTATCGCACTCGCCTCAAGTCGGAGGAGTACACCTGGATCGGGTCGCGCCAGGACACGCTCCGCCGTGTCGACGACGCGCTCAAGATCGCCAAGCGCACGATCCTCCTCGAGCAGACCGTGCTGCTCGCGCCCAACCTCAGCAACTTCTTCTGACCTCACGCGGCCGCCCGCCGTCTTGGCGGTCCCGTCGTCAACACCTGCTCTCGGCGCGTCTCCTCGCTCTGTCCGTCGTGGAGCTGCGAGCACGAGGCTCCCGCCCCTCTGAACCGTCAGCGTGAGCGAGGTCGCCCGTTCTGAGAACATGCGCACATCGCCGACATCGCCCCGGACACCGCCCTGCTCCGTCGCATCTACGACCTCGCCGTCGTCACCCGAGCGGTCGATGAGCGTCTCTGGATCCTGACTCGTCAAGGCCGCGCCGGCTTCGTGCTCACCGCGCGGGGCCACGAGGTCGCCCAGATCGCCAGCGCGCTCACGATGCGACGAGGGCAGGACTCGGCTTGGCTCTATTACCGAGACCTCGGTGTCGGCCTCGCGCTCGGCGTCACGCCGTACGAGCTCTTCCTGGGCGCGCTCGCGCGCGGACGACCCGCACAGTGGCGGGCGCCAGCTCACGGCCCACCTCTCGAGCAACGCCCTCCGCATCGGATCGGTCTCGAGCGAGGTCGGTGCGCACATCCCCCACGCGGTCGGCGCCGCCTATGCCGCGAGAGTCAAAGGCGACGACTCGGTCGCGCTCTGCTACTTCGGCGATGGCGCGGCCTCGGAGGGTGGCACGCACGAGGCGATGAACCTCGCCGGCGTGCACAAGCTCCCCGTCGTGTTCATCTGCGAGAACAACGGCTACGCGATCAGCGTGCCGCTCGCGCAGCAGATGCCGATCACGTCCCTCGAGCAGCGCGCTGAGGCGTACGGCTTCGCGGGCGCCACCGTCGACGGATGCGATGCCGAGGCCGTCGTCGTGGCAACCAAGACGGCGATCGAGCGAGCGAGGGCGCAACAGGGCCCCACCCTCATCGACATGCAAGTGCCGCGCATCGTCGCTCACTCGTCGCAGGACGACGACTCGTACCGCGACGCCGCGGCCAAGGCGGAGGCCGCTGCTCGCGATCCGATCCCGCGACTGCGCAGTCGGCTCGTCGAGCTCGGCGCGCTCGAGCCAGAGGAGGACGAGGTCGCCCGCAAGACCATCGAGGCCGACGTGCACGCGGCCGCCGAGCAGGCCTTCGCGCAACCGGAGCCCACCGCCGACCGGGCCCGCAAGCATCTCTACTCGGACGATGCAGATGGCTGAGCTGCGCCTCATCGAGGCGATCTGCGAGGCGCTGCACGAGGAGATGGCGCGCGACGACGCCGTCGTCCTCCTCGGCGAGGACGTCGGCGTGAAGGGCGGTGTGTTCGGAGCGTCGAAGGGCCTCGTTCAGCGGTTCGGCCCCTTGCGGGTGCTCGACACGCCCGTCTCGGAGATCGCGATCGCAGGCGCCGCGATCGGTGCCGCGATGATGGGTTTGAGACCGGTCGCCGAGTTCCAGTTCGCGGACTACATGCATCCCGCCTACGACCAGATCGTCAACCAGGCCGCGACGATCCGCTGGCGCAGCGTCGGCGGGTTCGGCGTGCCGGCGGTCTTTCGTGCGCCCTTCGGGGGAGGGGTGCGTGGCGGCATCTACCACTCACAGAGCATGGAAGCCGCGTACTGCAATGTTCCCGGCCTCAAGGTCGTCGTGCCCGCGACGCCTGCTGATGGCAAAGGTCTCCTCAAGGCCGCGATCCGCGACGACGACCCGGTGGTGTTCTTCGAACCGAAGCGCGCGTATCGCCTCCCGCCCGAACCCGTCGGCGGCCCCGACGAGGTCACTCCGCTCGGCGTCGCCAGGATCGACCGCACCGGCACGAGCCTCACGATCGTCACCTACGGCATCGGGGTGCACCTCGCCCGCGACGCCGCGTCAACGCTCGCTGAGGAGGGCATCGACGTCGAGATCGTCGACCTCCGCACGCTCGTCCCGATGGACAAGCCGACGGTCGCCGCGTCGGTGGTCAAGACGGGCCGCCTGCTCGTGCTCCACGAGGCGAACAAGACCATGGGGTTCGGCGCCGAGGTCACGGCGTTCGCCGCGGAGGAGCTCTTCTACGACCTGGACGCGCCCATCGTGCGGGTCGCTGCCGACGACTGCCACCTGCCGTACAACAGCCCCGAGGAGGACGCGATCATCCCGCTGCCCTCCGACGTCGTCGTCGCTGCCCGCGCGCTCGTGGCCGGTTGAGCAGGGCTGATCCGTCCTGCGGAACGGTGACCTGGTGACGGCGGCCGTGCAACCAGCAGGCTGACCCCCATGGCCTGGGTGAAGGCATGCGCCGCAGGAGCGCTCAGTGATGGCGAGGCCGTGATCGTGCCCGTCGACCCGCCGATCGCGGTGTTCATGGTCGACGGCGAGTACTACGCCACGGACGACACGTGCACCCACGACAAGTACTCCCTCGCCGACGGCTACATCGACGACGACATCGTCGAGTGTGCGTTGCACATGGCCAAGTTCTCGATCCGCACCGGGAAGGTGCTGAGCCTTCCCGCGACCCGTGACCTCGTCACGTATCCGGTGAAGGTCGATGGTGACGACGTGCTCGTCGACACCGGCCGGGAGTGAGCAGCAAAGGGAGGTAGTCCATGTCCATCGATGTGTCGAAGCTCGTCGACTCCGAGAACGGTCTCCTCGACCCGAGGATCTACACGGACCCTGACCTGTACGAGGCAGAGCTCGAGCACGTCTTCGGTCGGTGCTGGCTGTTCCTCGCACACGAGTCGATGATCCCGGCGACCGGCGACTTCATCCAGACGTACATGGCCGAGGACCCCGTGCTCGTCGCGCGTCAGCCCGACGGGTCGGTGAAGGCGTTCCTGAACCAGTGCCGACATCGAGGCATGCGCATCTGTCGCGCCGACTTGGGTTCGACCAAGACGTTCACGTGCTCGTACCACGGCTGGGCCTACGACATCGGAGGCCGGCTGATCAACGTGCCTCATGAGGCCGACGGCTATCACGACGAGATCGACAAGGCGGCGTGGGGTCCGATCCAGGTGGCCCAAGTGCAGAGCTACAAGGGTCTGATCTTCGGCACCTGGGATCCGACCGCGCCGTCACTCGAGGACTACCTCGGCGGCTTCAAGTGGTACCTCGACTCGTTCTTCGATCGGTGGCCAGGAGGCACCGAGATCATCGGTGGCGTGCACAAGTGGGTCATCAGCTGCAACTGGAAGTTCGCCGCCGAGCAGTTCGCGAGCGACATGTACCACGCCGAGATCAGCCACGCCTCGGCGATCATGGCCCTCGCTCCGCAGCGGCAGGTCAGCGTCGAGGAGCAGGCCGAGCGCAGGATGCAGGGCGGCCGGCAGTTCTCGTCGCCGAACGGCCACGGGATGGGCTTCTTCACGACCGAGAACTTCGATCAGGACGGCCCGGTCGTGCGCGACTGGGTGCTGTCGAATCGCGAGATGCTCGAGGCACGCCTGGGTGCGGCGCGCATGAGCTACGTCCGTGGACACCAGACCGTGTTCCCGAACTTCTCCTATCTCTCGAACGGCACGATGCGGGTCTGGCAGCCTCGGGGCCCGGGTGAGATCGAGGTGTGGGCGTGGGGCGCAGTGCCGAAGGAGGCACCCCCGGAGATCAAAGAGGCGCTCCGCATCAACATCCTGCGGACGTTCAGCCCCTCGGGGCTGCTCGAGCAGGACGACGGAGAGAACTGGAACGAGATCCAGAAGGTGCTCCGAGGGCGAGTTGCTCGCAGCCATCCGCTCAACGCCCGCATGGGCCTCGGACACGCCAGTCGCGACGAGGGGGACTTCCCCGGCCTCACCAACTACGTCTTCGGAGAGGAGGCCGCGCGGGGCCTGTACCGGCGCTGGGCCGACCTCATCTCTGGCAAGAGCTGGGCTGAGCTTGCCGACCTGCAGGCGGCCCGAGACCTGGACTCGATGCCTGCGGGAGTGTGAACGGCCGTTGGCACAAATCGGAAACGGAACCTTGTGTTCCATTTCTGAGGGGCTTACGATCCGTGCCGGACAGCGGAAATCCAGTCAGCCCGGGGGGGAAGGCATGGCAGGGTCAGTCGCACAGCCGTCTCGCAGCGCCGTCGGAGTCGTCGATCCCGTGGCGGTCGATCCCACAGCCAGCGACCGGGACCAGGAAGAGCCTGAGGGCGCGGCCATCGGGGGTGACCTCGATACCTCGGTCGGCAAGGCGCTCGCCCTGCTCGAGGCGTTCCGCACTTCCTGCCGGCCGATGGGTGTCACCGAGCTCGCCCGCCTGGCGCACCTGCCGAAGTCCACGGCGTACCGCCTGCTCGCGATCCTGCGGCAGTGGAACCTCGTCGAGCGATCGGGTTCGGACTACTGCCTCGGCAAGCATCTCTTCGAGCTCGGCAACCTGGTGCCCTACTGCCAGCCTCGAGGACTGCGCGACGTCGCGCTGCCGTACCTGATGCGGCTGTACGAGGCGAGCCACGAGACCGTGCACCTCGCCGTGCTCGACGGCACTGATGTGCTGTACATCGAGAAGATCTACGGCCACAACCCCTGCAAGGCACCCACGTATGTGGGCAGCCGCATGCCGGTCGAGTGCGCCGCGCTCGGCAAGGCCATGCTTGCGTTCTCCGACAAGGAAGCCGTGCTCCGCGTCCTGTCCCGTGGGCTGCAGCGTGTGTCGCCGTACACGATCGTGCAGCCGCAGCACTTCGTGGACGAGCTCGGCACGATCCGTCGAGAGGGAGTGGCCTTCGATCGTGAGGAGTCGACGATCGGCCTCACGTGCGTGGCTGCACCGGTCCTCGGCCCTGGCGGGAAGGCCATTGCCGCGGTGTCTCTCGCCGGACCGACCTATCGCTTCCGACCGGACGAGTTCGCGGGCCGCGTGCGTGAAGCGGCCGTCGGCATCGCCCAAGACTTCCAAGAGGTCAGTTGAGCCAGTCAGCGCCCACGACGCTTCGCGCGGACGCCCGTCGCAACCGCGGGCGCATCCTGACCGCCGCGGCCGAGGTGTTCGCCGAATGTGGGGTCGATGCGCAGATGACCGACATCGCGGCGCGCGCCGAGGTCGGCATCGGCACGCTCTATCGCCACTTCTCGACCAAGGAAGAGCTGATCTACTCGGTGGTGAACGCGTGGTTCGAGGACCTGCTCGTCGCGGTCGAAAACGCGGCGACGATCGACGATCCGGCCGTAGCGTTCCGCACCTTCTTCTTCGAGATGTGCACCCGTGTGGCGAACGCCGCGACCCTGGCCCGGGCCCTGCACACTCCGTTCACCACGATGCCGCGGCCTGTGCCCGCTGAGCGCAGGGTCGTCGAGATCATGCACGAGCTCCTCGACCGTGCTCAGCACGCTGGTGTCGTGCGCGAAGACATCGTCGCCCAAGACCTGCCACCGCTTCTCGCGACGATCGCGGAGGCGTCACACGACGACTTCTACGCCCACCGTAATTGGAAGCGGTACACGGAGCTGATCCTCGACGGGCTCTGCACGCCCGTGCCGAGCCCGCTTGCCCCGCGTGCTCGATAGCTAGCTCTGGTCGCCCATCGACCCCATCAGCGCCTGCATGGCGGACTTGAGCGCGATGCCGACGCCGCCGTCGCAGTTGTGCACCGTGCCGGTCGCCGTCCCGCGCGTCGCGACGGTTGGCGAGCAGCACGAAGTGGCCCACATAGTCACCTGCTTCGGGCATGAAGCCGAGCGGCATGAACGACTTCGCCATTTCGGGGTTCATCACGTCGCCGATCTTCATGTCACCCATTCCGAGGGAAGGGACGCCGCGGAGGTCGGTGATCATCCCGCCAGGTGCGACGCCGTTGACGCGGATGTCCGGGGCGAGGTCCCACGCGAGCTGTTTGACCATGCCCATGACGGCGTGCTTCGAGGTCGTGTAGAGCACGCCGCCGCCGCCGGGGTAGAAGCCCGCGTTGGAGACCGTGAAGATCATCGACCCCTTCGAAGCCCTGAGCGCGGGCACGGCCGCCCGCGCTGCCAAGACGTAGCCCTTGACGTTGACGCCGAACAGCTCGTCGAACGCCGATGCCAGGGTTTCGAGCGGCACGTCGGCGATGTTCACGTTGAAGTCCCAGATGCCCGCGTTGCCGACGAGGCAGTCGAGCTTTCCGAACGCTGCGATCGTGTCGTCGACGGCGCGCTGGTTGTCGTCCGCGACGGTCACGTCGCCCACCGTCACGTTCACCTTGTCGCCGAGGGCAGCATCGAGCTCGGCGGACTTGTCCTTCGACTTCTCGAGCACGCCGACGCGGGCACCCTCTTCGATGAATCGTTCGACGACTGCTCGTCCGAGACCGGAACCTCCGCCGGTGACCAGCGCGACCTCACCCTCCAGCTGACCCATGACGTCCCCCTTGTCTCGAGCGCGACGCACTCATCGCGTGACCGTTGGCGATCTCGACCGCGACGTCGATGATCTGATCCTCCTGGCCACCGACGAGCTTGCGCTCGGCGCAGCGCAGCAGGATCTCCGCCCCCGACACGTCGTAGCGCTCGGCCGCCCGGTACGCATGCTTCAGGAAGCTCGAGTACACGCCGGCGTACCCCATGATGAGCGCGAGCCGGTCGAGGAGGCACTCGCCGTCCATCACCGGACGCACGACGTCCTCGGCGACGTCGATCAGCCCGAGCACGTTGATGCCGGTGTGGATGCCGAGCCGTTCGCACACGGCTGCGAATGCCTCGCAGGGCGTGTTGCCCGCGCCGGCGCCGAACCGCCGGGTGGAACCGTCGATCTGGACCGCTCCGGCACGATGGGCGACGAGGCTGTTCGCGACGCCGAGCGCGAGGTTCTCGTGACCGTGGAAACCGACCTGGGCGTCGTCGCCGAGCTCCGCGACCAGTGCGCCGACGCGATCGCCCACCTGGTCGAGGATCAGTGCACCCGCCGAGTCGACGACGTACACGCACTCACACCCAGCGTCGGCCATGATCCGTGCTTGCACTGCGAGCGCCTCGGGCTCGCTCGTGTGGGCCATCATCAAGAAGCCCACGGTCTCGAGTCCGAGCTCGCGGGCGAGCCCGAAGTGCTGGATGGAGATGTCCGCCTCCGTGCAGTGCGTCGCGACCCGCACGATGGAGACGCCCGCGTCCGCGATGTACTTGATGTCGTCCTTCGTGCCGACGCCCGGCAGCATGAGCGCGGCGATCTTGGATCGCGTCGCTGCCTCCACTGCAGTCGTCATCAGCTCGCGCTCGTCGGTGAGCGAGAAGCCGTAGTTGTAAGACGACCCACCCAGCCCGTCGCCGTGTGTCACCTCGATGACGGGCATGCCTGCGGCATCGAGACCCGCGACGATGTCGCGCACCTGGGTGGTCGTGAACTGGTGCCGTTTGGCGTGCGATCCGTCGCGCAGGCTCGAGTCGGTCATGCGGACGTCGAGAGACGGGGAGAACTGGCGGGGTCCGTAGGTGGGCGGACGGCCATCCATCAGGCGGTCTCCTCTGCAGCGATGATCGCCCGGACCGAGCCGAGCCCTTCGATGTGCACTTCCGAGCGTTGCCCTGCGGCGATCGGGGCCATGCGACCGAGCGCGCCGCTCATGATCACGTCGCCTGCCCTGAGGGGTGTGCCGCGTGTCGCCATCGTGCGGGCGAGCCACAACCCCGCGTTGAGCGGGTGGCCGAGGCACGCTTCGCCAGTTCCGTCCGAGACGACGTCACCATCGATCGTGAGCTGCATCTTGCAGGTCCGGAGATCCACGTCTCGCAGCCGCACCGGGCGGTTCCCCAACACGAACGCGCCGGAGCTCGCGTTGTCGGCGATCGTGTCGACGATCGAGATCTTCCATCCCGTGATGCGCGACGCCACGACTTCGATCGCCGGGATCACGTAGTCGACTGCGGACATCAGCTCGACGATCGTGGTGTCGGGATGGGGCAGGTCCTTCGCCAGCACGATCGCGACTTCGCCCTCCACGCGGGGCTGCAAGACGCGATGGGCCGGGATGGGCTCGGCGTCGCCGTAGCAGGTGTCCGCATACAGCGCCCCGAAGTCGGGTTCGTACACGCCGAACTGCTCCTGCACTGCGAACGAGGTGAGACCGATCTTGCGACCGATCAAGCGCCGGCCGACCGACACCGATCGTGCGGTGTTGAGCAGCTGCACCTCGTACGCGGCCTCGACGTCGCCTTCCTTGATGTCGCCGAGGAGCGGCTCGATCGTGACACCGCTCTGCTCGGCCTCCCAGAGTCGATCGGCGGACTGCTTTGCATTGGTCATCGCGGCGCCTCCGGGTGCAGGTGCCGCGCTATCACTTCACCGACCTTCGTCGCCGCGGCCGTCATGATGTCGAGATTCCCAGAGTAGGACGGGAGGAAGTCCCCCGCTCCTTCCACCTCGAGGAAGATCGCGACGCGGCCGTGCTCGCCGAACACCCCGGGCGGATCGAACTGAGGCTCGGAACGGAGCCGGTAGCCGGGGACGTACTGCTGCACCTCAGAGACCATTTCGACGATGGAAGTGCCGACCTTCGCCTCGTCCACTTCGGCCGGCAACGAGCAGAACACGGTGTCGCGCATGATCAGCGGAGGCTCGGCCGGGTTGAGGACGATGATCGCCTTGCCCCGGTCAGCAGCGCCGATCGACTCGACAGCCGATGCAGTGGTGCTCGTGAACTCGTCGATGTTCGCCCGAGTGCCCGGGCCGGCGGACTTCGAGGCGACCGTCGCGACGATCTCGGCGTAGGCGACGGGCACGCACCGGGACACGGCGTAGACCATCGGGATCGTGGCCTGACCACCGCAGGTCACCATGTTCACGTTGGCCTCGGTGAGGTGCTCGGTGAGGTTCACCGGTGGGACCACGTACGGTCCGCGGGCGGCGGGCGTGAGGTCGATGGCGCGAATGCCGGCCTCGCGATACCGAGGAGCGTTGCGCACATGGACGTACGCCGAGGTCGCCTCGAACACGATCTCGGGCCTCTCGTCTCGGGCGAGCAGCCAGTCGACGCCCTCATGTGACGCCTCGATCCCCGCCGCTCGCGCCCGTGCAAGTCCCTCGGACTGGGGCTCCACGCCGACCATTGCGACAGGCTCGATCCAGTCGGATCGCAAAAGCTTGTACAGCAGGTCGGTGCCGATGTTGCCCGAGCCGACGATCGCGGCGGTCGCCTTCACCGAGGGAGCGTCCCCCGAGTAGGGCGACGAGGGAAGAAACCGGTTCCACCCGCCGAAACCCACCTCGTGCGCAGGTCGCACCGGCGTCGCACACTGTCACCGTGGCCGTTCAGGTGTCGAAGACTCGCGTACGGGTCGACATGGAGCTCTACTACGACATCGAGCAGTTCCTCCTCGACGAAGCCGACTTGCTCGACGAGCGCCGGTTCGAGGAGTGGCTCGAGCTCATGGCGGACGATGTCCACTACTGGATGCCGACCCGAGCGAACCGGCTCGCTCGCGAGCTCGACCGCGAGATCTCCGCGCCGAACGAAGCGGCCTTCTTCGACGAGACGAAGGAACATCTCGGACAACGGCTGTTCCGGCTCCGGACCGGGATGGCGTGGGCGGAGGATCCTCCTTCGCGTACCCGCCACCTCGTGACGAACCTTCGGGTCTCTGCCACAGACGACCCCAACGAGTTCGACGTCGAGACCTCGTTCCTGCTCTATCGCACTCGGCTCGAGCGCGAGATGGATCTGTTCGTGGGCAAGCGTTTCGACCGCCTGCGACGGGCCGACAACGCGTACGGCTGGCAGATCGCGAAGCGCAAGATCATCCTCGACCAGTCGACGCTGCTGGCGAAGAACCTCAGCTCCTTCTTCTGACGCCCGTCAGCTCTTGATGAAGTCGATGAGCACCTGGTCGTGCTCCTCGGGCTTCTCCCATTGTGGCCAGTGCGCGGCGTCGGCCATGTTGTAGAAGCTGGCCCCGGGGATGAGGTTTGCGCAGTACTCGCCGAAGTCAGGAGCCTGGCCAGGGTTGTGCTCCGTCCAGAACACGAGGGCCTCGGGCTTGAAGCTCTGCACGTCGTCCTCGGTGAACCGCATCTTGCGGGTCCAGGGCCGACCGATTCGGTACACCTTCTGCATCGACTCGTAGATCTCCGGGAACGAGTACAGGCGCAGGCGGATCTCCACCATCTCGTCAGTCATCCGCTCAGGGCTCGCGACCAGCCACTCCATGCGCTTGCGCACGTTCTCGAAGGTCGGGCTCACGACGGATTGCTGAGACAGCTCCTGCAGCGTCGTGCCTCCGCCCGGGTTCTCCTTGAAGTCCTTCTTCTGGAAGTCGATCGGCCCGATCCCCGTGTTCAGGATGAGCTTGCCCGCGAGCTCTGGGTACCGCATGCCGAACTCGAAGGTGATCGCGCCGCCCATCGACTCGCCCTCGATGTGCGCGTAGTCGTGGCCGAGCGCTCGGATGAGCTCCGCGAGGCCGTCGGCCTGCAGCTCGATCCAATGCTCCTCGTCCCAGCCCTCCTTGCTGCTGAACCCGTGGAACAGGGCATCGATCGCGTAGACGTGGAAGCCGTTGTTCGCCAAGTTGTGGAGGCTGCGGGCATAGGTCTCGGCATGGCCGCCGATCCCGTGGATGAGGATGAGGGGCTCGCCGCCGCGGTCTCCGGCTTCGATGATCCGATGGTGCCACCGCTCGCCCTGGACGATGCGGGTCTGGGTGCCGAGCAGCTCCACCGAGACCGACTTCCACTCGTCGAGGGGCTTCGCCTCGGGCATGTGCTTCAGCTGCAGGACCTTGGTCATGCACTGACTCTGCGCCACTCCGCGGGTCGCGTCCCCCCTGCTGTTCTCCTGAGTTGAACAGCGGGGTACCGTCGCCGGCGTGTCGGCAGTCGAGGTCACCGGTCTTTTCGAAGCGCTACGGGCCGTTCGAGGCGGTCCGCAGCATCGACTTCACGGTCGAACCGGGAGAGGTCTTCGCGCTCCTCGGTCCGAACGGAGCCGGCAAGACCACCACGCTGGAGATCCTCGAGGGCTTCCTCTCGAGGACGGGTGGCACGGTGCGCGTGCTCGGCGTCGATCCGGCCGAGGCGCATCGGGCGTGGCGCGAGAGCGTGGGCATCGTGCTGCAGGGCGCGGTCGTCGAGCCGTACCTCAAGGTGCGCGAGGTGCTCGAGCGCAATGCGGGCTACTACCCGAAGCCTCGGGCTGTGGACGACGTGCTCGATCTCGTCGGCCTGGTGGACAAGGCAGACGCTCGTGCCAAGACGCTCTCGGGCGGACAGCAGCGCCGGCTCGACGTGGCGCTCGGCATCATCGGCAACCCGGAGCTGCTCTTCCTCGACGAGCCGACAACCGGCTTCGATCCGTCGGCCCGCAGGGGAGCGTGGGAGCTCGTCGAGAAGCTGCGCGGCGAGGGCACGACGATCATCCTCACGACGCACTACATGGACGAAGCGCAGCAGCTGTCCGATCGGGTCGCGGTCATGAACCGGGGCGAGATCGTCGCGTCCGGCACGCCCGAGACCATTGGAGGCCGGGCCCAGGCCGCGGTGCGCATCCGGTTCGGGCTGCCTCCTGACGTCGAAGCCGCGGGGCTTCCCGTCTCGGCAAGCCGCGACAGCCACGGCATGTTCGTGCTCGAGACGAGCGACGAGGTAAGGGTCCTGCACGTGCTCACGTCGTGGGCGCTCGACCATGGTGTCGACCTCGTCGGGCTGACCGTCGATCGGCCGTCACTCGAAGACGTGTACCTCGAGCTCACCGCTGCGGAGGTGACCGAGTGAGCACGGTCGCGCTCTCCGCTCACCAGCTGCGGTACGAGCAGAAGAGCTATTGGCGCAACCCGGCGTCCGCCTTCTTCACGTTCGCGTTCCCGGTCATCTTCTTGTTGCTCTTCGGCTCGCTGAACACCGGCAGCACCATCGACTTCCTCGGCGGGCTGAAGTGGAACCAGTACTACATCGCCGGCATCTTGTGCTTCGGCGTGATCAGCGCGTCGTTCACGAACCTCGCGATGACCGTGTGCATCCGCCGCGACGAGGGCGTGTTGAAGCGCCTCCATGGCACCCCTCTGCCCGCGTCCTCGCTCTTCGGTGGCCTGCTGCTCAACTCGCTCGTCATCGCCGCGATCCTCACCGCGATCCTGATGTCGATCGCGGTCGCGTTCTTCGACGTGACGTTCCCCGGACACTGGGGCGCGCTGATCGCGGCGCTCGCGGTCGGCACCGCCGCGTTCTGCGCGCTCGGCGTCGCTGTCGCATGCGTCATCCCTCATGCCGATGCGGCACCCGCGATCGTGAACGGGATCCTGTTTCCCGTCCTGTTCATCTCGGGTGTGTTCTTCCCCGTGAAGGGCGGCTCGGTGCTGACGACGATCGGCGACGTCTTCCCGGTGCGGCACTTCGTCAACGCGGTCTTCGCGGCGTTCGACCCCCGCATCGCGGACGGCATGGGCCACGGGTGGAGCTGGGGCGACCTGGCCGTGGTCGCTGCGTGGGGCGTGGCGGGCGCGGTGGTCGCGGTACGCCGGTTCCGCTGGGATCCCCGTCGCAGCTGATCTCGATCGACTCCGGCTGATCCTTGACCGAACAGCTGTTCGAAACTACAGTCGTGTCGTCCAGTCTCCGGGAATGTCACACCCCCTCTGTACGGTCGCCTTCCAAGCCCAGTGCGACCGCCGGGGGGCGGTCAGCAGCGACGAAAGGACGACGCGTGGAGCGCGACAAAGCACTCGAGATGGCCCTGGCTTCGATCGACAAGCAGTTCGGCAAGGGCTCGATCATGCGGATGGGGGAGAAGGGCTCGATGAGCATCGAGGCCATCCCCACCGGCGCATTGGCACTCGATCTCGCGCTCGGCGTCGGCGGCTTGCCGAGAGGTCGAGTCGTCGAGGTGTACGGCCCCGAGTCGTCGGGCAAGTCGACGTTGGCCATGCACGTCGTCGCCGAGGCGCAGCGCAACGGCGGCATCTGTGCATACATCGACGCCGAGCACGCGATGGATCCCGTGTACGCGCGGGCGATCGGCGTCGATGTCGACGAGCTGCTCGATCTCGCAGCCCGACACCGGCGAGCAAGCGCTCGAGATCACCGACATGCTCGTCCGCTCTGGCGCGCTCGACATCGTCGTCATCGACTCGGTCGCCGCGCTCACGCCCCGGGCCGAGATCGAAGGCGAGATGGGTGACTCGCACATGGGCCTGCAGGCCCGCCTCATGAGCCAGGCGCTGCGCAAGCTCACGGCGAACCTCAACCAGTCCGACACCATCGTGCATCTTCATCAACCAGCTGCGAGAGAAGATCGGCGTGATGTTCGGCTGCTTCTCTTATGACACCCGAGTCACCTTGGCCGACGGCACGCAGGAGAAGCATTGGCAAGATCGTCAACCAGAAGCTTCCAGTCGAGGTGCTGTCCTACGACCCCGAGCTCGGTCGACTCGTCCCGAGGCGAGTCGTCAACTGGTTCGACAACGGTCCGACCGACCGCTTCCTTCAGTTCGAGGTGGCGAAGCCGGAAGTGGAAACGGACGGGCCCAGTTCTCGTGCACTCCGAACCACCTCATTCAGACGCCCGGCGGTTGGCGCGAGGCTGGCGAGCTCCTCGTCGGAGACCGCGTCCTCCAGTCTGTAGAGCACCATCTGTCTGACTTCCAATGGCAGGTCCTGCTCGGAGGGCTCATGGGTGACAGCGCCCTGTCGCCTACCACGCAGTGGGCACGGAGCCCGTCTCCGCTGGGGCCATGGTGCCAAGCAGGTCGAGTACGGCGACTGGAAGGCGTCACTCTTCGCGAATCTCACGGTGAGCAGATCGAGCAACGCAAAGGGCGCCGTCTTCCACGACGTGCAGCCGCTGCCCGAGCTCGCGGAGCTGCGCCAGGCGGTCTACGTCGACGGCAAGAAGGTGCTGAGCCACGACTACCTCAAGCAGCTCACCCCGCTCTCGCTTGCCGTCTGGTACATGGACGACGGCTCGTTCGCGCTGCGAGCCAAGGGCCTGCAGGAACGCACACGAGATGGCAGTGGGCGGGTCCGAGATCTGCGTCGAGGCCTTTGACCCGTCCTCGCGCGAGCGCCTGGCTGCGCATCTCGCCGACACCTGGGGGATTCGACCCACCCTCATCGTCCAGGGGTCGCGCGAGACAGGCATTCCTCGTCTTCTCCAAGGACGAGACCGCCAAGCTCCACGCGCTGATCGCGCCGTTCGTCCATCCCTCGATGCAGTACAAGCTGCTGCCGCGATACCGAGGCCGGTTCGCTGTCGAGCCGGTCTTCGTCGCTTCGTCGCCACGAGCTTGCTGCCGATGCCGATCACGAAGATCGCGCAGAAGCTACCGACCCGGAGCATGCACCGCTTCGACATCGAGGTCGAAGGCAGCCACAACTACTTCGTCGACGGCGTGATGGTGCACAACTCACCCGAGACCACCCCGGGTGGGCGGGCGCTGAAGTTCTACTCGTCGGTCCGGCTCGACATCCGCCGCATCGAGTCCATCAAGGACGGTGTCGAGGTCGTCGGCAACCGCACCCGGGTCAAGGTCGTGAAGAACAAGGTCGCCCCGCCGTTCCGGCAGGCTGAGTTCGACATCATGTACGGCAAAGGCATCAGCCGCGAGGGCTCGCTGCTCGATGTCGGCATCGACCTCGGCATCGTGAAGAAGTCGGGGGCCTGGTACACGTACGACGGCGAGCAGCTCGGGCAAGGCCGCGAGAACGCCAAGCAGTTCCTCACCGAGAACCCCGAGCTCATGGTCGAGATCTCGGAGCGGGTGAAAGATCAGGTTGGCCTCGGCCAGTCCGCCTCGGCTGAGACACCCACTGCTCCGGAGGGCTTCAGCGAGGCTGACGAGCAGCCAATCTCACTGGACTGACCGCGGTCCTCGCACCGCGCGTCAGCGTTCTGGCATGCTCGCCCCGAGGGGGTGGCGCGTGGTTGACTGTCTGTCGAGCGGAGTACCCGGCCCTACGGGCCGGTTCGACGGCATGACGCGACGGTGAATGGAAACGCTCAAGGTCTCGACCCGATCACATCCGAACTCAGTGGCGGGAGCGATCGCAGGATTGCTCCGCCGCGAGGGCGTTGCGGTGCTGACGGTGATCGGGGCTGGGGCGCTGAACCAGGCGATCAAGGCCTTGGCCATCACCCGTGACCATGTCCTAGGGGAGGGGATGGACCCGGTGTGCATCCCCTCGTTCACTGAGGTCGACATCGACGGCGTCACCCGCACGGCGATCTTGCTGCGCGTCGAAGACCGTGCTCGCGGGGTCACAGCGGCGCCCCGTCCCGCGGTCATCGACCTGCGGCCTCACATGAGCGAACCCTCGCTCGGTGGCGGTGCGGACCTGCCTGCCGCAGACGTGCCGAACCCCCCGCGTGGGGCTGTCGCAGGGTGACGGCGCCTAACCTGACGAGGTGACCCGCTCGTACTTCGTCCGCACCTTCGGGTGCCAGATGAACGAGCACGACTCCGAGCGCATCGCCGGGCTCCTCGAAGCCGACGGACTCGTGGTCGCCGCGGACGCCGAGCACGCGGACGTCGTCGTCTTGAACTCCTGCTGCATTCGAGAGAACGCCGACAACAAGCTCTACGGCAACCTGGGCATGTTGAAGGCGGTCAAGGACCGGCGTCCCGACATACAGATCGTTGTGAGCGGCTGCCTGGCCCAGCACGACGGTGACGCCATTCGCGGAAGGCACCGTGGGTAGATGTCGTCTTCGGCACGCACAACGTGCACCGCGCCGCAGACCTCGTCGAGCTCGCCCGTCGGGAAGGGCCGATCGTCGAGGTGCTCGAAGCTGCCGCGGCCGATGACTCCGCCGCGTTCCCGTCGGTCCTGGCCGCGAAGCGGGAGGAGGGCCACAGCGCGTGGGTCACGATCCAGATCGGATGCGACAACTCCTGCGCGTTCTGCATCGTGCCCGCCGTGCGGGGGCCGGAGATCAGCCGCCCGTTCGATGCCCTCGTCGCCGAGGCCGAGCGGCTGGCCGCCGCCGGCGTGACCGAGGTCACGCTGCTCGGCCAGAACGTGAACTCCTACGGTCGTGACCTCACGTTGGCGGCGCGGAGGGCGGGCGGATCGGGCGGCGTGCGTCCGTTGTTCGCGGACCTGTTGCGGGCGGTCGGCGAGGTCGAGGGCATTCGGCGCGTGCGTTTCACCAGCCCGCATCCGAAAGACCTGCGGCCCGACACGATCGACGCGATGGCGAGCACCGAGGCCGTGTGCGAGCACCTCCACCTGCCGCTGCAGGCCGGCAGTGATCGAGTGCTGGCTGCCATGCACCGGGGCTACACCGCGCGAGCGCTACCTCGACCGTCTGGCCGCTGCCGCGCGCTGCGGTCGACGACCTGGCGGTGACGACCGACATCATCGTGGGCTTCCCTGGCGAGACCGACGCCGACTTCGAACGCACGCTCGAGGTCGTCGCCGAGGCGCAGTACGACAGCGCGTACACGTTCATCTTCTCGCCTCGACCCGGCACCGAGGCGGCGTCGATGACCGCGCAGTTCGTGGACGCCGGCGTGACGGCGCAGCGCTTCGAGCGTCTCCGCGTCGTCGTCGAGCGGTCAGCGCTCGCTCGGCACGTCGCGCGCGTCGGGCGAGACGAGGAGGTCGTCGTCGAGGGTCCGAGCAAGCGCAACCCCGACGTGACGACCGGACGCACCCGCCAGAACAAGCTCGTGCACTTCGTGCCACCGTCGCCGATCCGACCTGGCACCTACGCGCGGGTGCGGGTCACGAGTGCCGCCGCGCACCATCTGCAGGGCGAGCTCGTCGAGGTGCTCGACGCGGCCCGACATCGCACCCGCATCCCGGTGGTCGCGGACTGAACGCAGCAACGCCGATCGCCCTCGCGATCGTCGGGCCCACAGCGACGGGGAAGTCCGCGCTGGCCCTGGCCGTAGCGCGCGCGATGCCCGGCATCGAGATCGTGTCGGTCGACTCGATGCAGGTGTACCGGGGCATGGACATCGGTACCGCAAAGCCGAGCCCGCAGGAGCGGGCAGAGGTGCCGCACCATCTCATCGACATCGCGGACCCCTCTGAAGACTTCACCGTCGTGCGGTTCCGCCGTGCGTACGACGAGGCGCTCGCGCAGGTCGCCGCGCGGGGCCGGCACGCGCTGCTCGTCGGGGGCACCGGCCTGTACCTCCGAGCCGTGATCGATCGACTCGAACCACCGGGCGAATGGCCGGACGTCCGCCGTGAGCTCGAAGCCGAGCCCGATGTCGCGGTGCTCCATGCACGACTCGACGCGCTCGATCCGGTCGCGGCGGCTCGGATGACGCCGACGAACCGGCGGCGGGTGATCCGCGCGCTCGAAGTGTCGCTCGGAAGCGGCCAGCCGTTCTCCTCGTTCGGGCCCGGCCTGACGACGTATGGCGCAGCGGCCGTGCCGCAGGTCGGGCTGCGGCTGTCTCGTACGGAGCTCACCGCACGCATCCGAGCTCGGTTCGAGGCACAGATGGCCGACGGGTTCCTCGACGAGGTGGCGGCACTGGCAGCGCGGCCCGCTCCGATGTCACGCACGGCATCGCAGGCACTGGGCTATCGCGAGCTCCTCGCTCACGCTCGAGGCGAGATCGCACTGCACGACGCGGTCGAGCTCGCGATCACCCGCACCCGTCAGTTCGCGGTGCGCCAAGAACGTTGGTTTCGGCGCGATCCCCGGATCACCTGGCTCGATGCGGACGAGACGGGTGGTGCTGCGCCGAATCCGTTGGAGTACGTGCTGGGCAGACTGGGAGACTCGTCTCGATGCACCTGAGCAAGCACCATGGGCTCGGCAACGACTTCCTCGTCCTCCTGCGCGACGACGTCGTGCCGATGCCCGACGACGAAGCGTCCGTGCTCGCAGTACGGCTCTGCCATCGCACGAAGGGCGTCGGCGCGGACGGCCTCCTCATCGGCGGGCCGCCGGTGGGTCGCGTCGCGTGCGACCTGCAGATGTGGCTCTACAACGCCGACGGCTCGCGCGCCGAGATGAGCGGCAACGGCATCAGGTGTCTCGCGCAGGCGGCACTCGCGGCTCGCGGCGACACCGAGGGCATCTTCGCGATCTCGACCGATGGCGGCCTTCGCCGAGTCGACATCAAGATCACGGGTCCCGAGACCGCATGGGCGAGCGTCGAGATGGGAACGATGAGCGCGTGCGCGCCGCCTGCGGGCTGGCGGCTGCTCGAGGTCGATCCGCTCCGCCCGGTCGCGCATCTGTCGATCGGCAACCCGCATGCCGTCGTCCTGGTCAACGACGTCGACGCGGTGGATCTCGTTGCCGCCGGTCGTGCCGTGCCCGAGGTGAACCTCGAGGTCGTGTCCGCCGGCCCCGACACCGGGGCGCTCACGATGCGGGTCCACGAACGCGGCGTCGGCATCACGGAGGCGTGCGGCACTGGGGCCTGTGCGGCCGCGTTCGCGGCGCTGCAGTGGGGCCTCGTGGGCGATCGGGTCGTGGTGCACATGTTGGGTGGCGACGGCGAGGTCACCATCGACGGCGACACGGTCACCCTCGCCGGCCCCGCCGTGCACATCGCAGACATCGAGGTATCCGCATGAGCCTGATCGAACGCGCCATTCGTGAGCGCATCGTCTTGGTCGGCGTCACGTTGCCACCCGCGCATCTCGACGACACCGAGTCCAGCCTCGACGAGCTCTCACTGCTCGTCGACACCGCCGGGGCGGAGGAAGCGGCGCGCATCGTCACTCGTCGCGATCGGCCCGACCCTGCGATGTTCCTCGGCAAGGGCAAGGCCGAGGAGCTGCGAGAGGTGTGCCTCGAGGTCGACGCCGACACCGTGGTGTTCGACAACGAGCTCACGCCGGCGCAGCAGTACAACCTCGAGAAGCTGCTGGGGCGCACGGCGATCGATCGCACCGCGGTGATCCTCGACATCTTCGCCCAGAACGCGCACACCCTCGAAGGCAAGGCGCAAGTCGAGCTCGCGATGCTGCGCTATCGCTTGCCGCGGCTGCGTCGCGGCCGCGCGGGTGGGCTGTCGCAGCAGGCGGGTCGCATCGGCACCCGAGGTCCCGGCGAGACGCAGCTCGAGACCGATCGTCGCCGCCTGCAGCGCCGCATCACGAAGCTCGAGCAGGACCTCATCGGGCTCGAGAAGACCCGAGGCACGCAGCGCAAGGCCCGCGCGCGCAGCCGGCTGAATGCCATCTCGATCGTCGGCTACACGAACGCGGGGAAGTCGACGCTGCTGAATCGCCTCACCGACGCGGGCGTGCTCGTCGAAGACCGGCTCTTCGCCACGCTCGACCCGAGCACCAAGCGCATGCAGCTGCCGGGCGGCGAGGCCGTGCTCGTGTCCGACACCGTCGGCTTCGTCCGCAAGCTGCCCCATCAGCTCGTCGAGGCGTTCAAGTCGACACTCGAGACCGTCGCCACGGCGGATCTCCTCGTGCACGTGGTCGATGCCTCCTCCGCCGATCCCGACGCGCAGATCGACGCGGTGCGAGTGGTGCTGCGCGAGATCCACGGCGACCGAGTTCCCGAGCTCATCGTCTTCAACAAGATCGACGTTGCGAAGGACGCGGACCGACTCGTCGAGTCCCACCCTGGGTCGGTCGCGGTCTCCGCGAAGACGGGGGAGGGTGTCGAGCTGCTGCTCCTCACCATCGGCGACCGCTTGCGGGCGCTGTCCACGATCGTCGAGCTCGTCATCCCCTACGGGCGGGGCGACGTCCTCGCGGAGCTCCATCGGGAGGGGGAGGTCGTCTCGGAGTCGCACGGTGACGATGGTGTGCTGATCCGGGCCCGGCTCGATCCCGCTGCAGCGGGCCGCCTCGCCGAGTTCGCCGCGAGCCCTTCGTGACCGAGAGCGTCGTGACCGAGCCGTTCGTCCCGCCTCCGTATCCCTATGACCGTCTCGACGAGGTCGCCGCGATCGCGGCGAACCATGAAGGCGGCATGGTCGATCTCTCGACGGGAACGCCCTGCGATCCTCCTCCGGAATCGGTGCTGCGCGCACTGGCGTCATCTGACAGCGAGCGCGGCTACCCCCCGTCGATCGGAAGCCTCGCGCTTCGGAACGCGGCAAGTCAGTGGATCGCACGGCGGTTCGGTGTGCCCGAGCCGACCGCGCTGGCGGCGTGCGTGGGCACGAAGGAGTTCGTCGGCACGCTGCCGCAGTGGCTTCGCCTCCGCCGCCCCGATCGAGACACGGTGCTCTATCCGAGCGTCGCCTACCCGACGTACGCGATGGGAGCGACCCTCGCCGGGTGTCGTCCGGTCGGCGTGCCGCTCGATGATGGCTGGCGGCTCGATCTCGACGCGATCGACGAGCGCGACGCCGAACGCGCGCTGTGCCTCTGGGTCAACTCGCCCGGCAACCCGACCGGTGCACTCGACGACCTCGCCGCGGCCGCGGCGTGGGGCAGAGCGCGGGGCATCCCCGTCTTCAGTGACGAGTGCTACGCCGAGTTCACGTGGGACGGACGACCCCGCTCGATCCTCGAGCACGGCGTCGAGGGTGTGGTCGCCGTCCACTCGCTGTCGAAGCGGTCGAACCTCGCCGGCGTGCGGGTCGGCTTCTACGCGGGCGATCCCGATCTCGTCGGCTACCTGTCCGAGGTGCGCAAGCACGTCGGGATGATGGTGCCCGGCCCCGCGCAGGCGGCGGGAGTCGCGGCGCTCGAGGACACCTCGCATGTCGACGTGCAACGGGCGCGCTACCTCACTCGGCTCGAGCGCGTGGCGAAGGTGATCAGCGACTGGTCTGGGGCATCGGTCTGGCTGCCAGCGGGGGGCTTCTACCTCTGGATCCGCTCGCCTGACGGCGACGGATGGGCGTTCACGCGCGCGATCGCCGAGGAGGGCGGCGGCCTCGTGAGCCCCGGCGAGTTCTACGGAGCACCAGAACACGTGAGGATCGCTCTCGTGCAGCCAGATGACCGCATCGCGCTGTTCGCCCAGCGCCTCGGGGAGTGACCCTGGGGTAACTTCACCGCCTTGCGCTGGCGTCGGCTCCTTCCCGCACTCATCGTGCCCGTGGCGCTCGTCGTCTCCGCATGCAATCCGGTGATGCAGCTCGATGCGATTGCTCGCGTGAACCAGACGCGCGCTTCGCTCGGGCGGCCGTCGGTCCACGTCACCGAGGAGCTGACTCACAAGGCGCAGGCGCTTGCCGATCACCTCGCGGCAACGGGGCAGCTCGAGCACTCCGCTGACTTGTCGGCGGGCATCGCCGGCCCGTACTCGCTCATCGGTGAGAACGAGGGCTACGGCCAGTCGGTCGAGCGCATCCACACGATGCTCCTCGCGTCACCCGAGCACTTCGCGATCATGACCGACCCTCGGTTCACCGAGATCGGGATCGGCGTCACGGTGACTTCCGACGGCACGGTGTACGAGGTGCAGGAGTACAAGGCGCCGTGATCGCCGGCTCGCCCTTCGCGGCGCACAGATAGCCTCCTGTCGCATGGCAGACCTGCAGGGGCAGATCGAAGAGCTGTGGGAGCGGCGCAACGAGATCGAGCCGGGCGACAAGGCGGCGGCCAGGCTCGTGCACGAGGCAGTCGACCTGCTCGACACCGGGCAGGCCCGGGTGGCCGAGGTCGTCGCCGGCCGTGTGGTCGTGCACCCCTGGCTCAAGCAGGCGATCCTCCTCCTGTTCCGGCTCTCGAAGATGAAGACGATCGAGCTCGGTCCGTTCGAGTACGCGGACAAGGTGCCGCTCAAGAGCGGGTTCAAGAAGCTCGGCGTGCGCGTCGTCCCGGGCGCCTCCGCTCGCTATGGCTCGTTCCTGGAACGAGGCGTCGTGCTGATGCCGAGCTACGTCAACATCGGCGCTCACGTCGGTCACAACACGATGGTTGACACGTGGGCGACGGTCGGCTCGTGTGCCCAGATCGGTGCAAACGTGCATCTGTCGGGGGGTGTCGGCATCGGCGGGGTGCTCGAGCCACCGCAGGCCGCTCCGGTCATCGTCGAAGACGATTGCCTCATCGGGAGTCGATCCATCGTCGCCGAGGGAGCGCGCGTCGGGCGGGGCAGTGTGCTCGGCGCGGGGTGCATCCTCACCGGGACGATCCCCGTGATCGACGCGCAGACGGGTGCCGAGGTGGGCCGCGGCAATGTGCCTGCGCACAGCGTTGCGGTGACTGCGACGCGGTCACGCAAGTTCGGCAGCCACGAGTACGGGCTGCCCTGCATCCTCGTCATCAAGCACCTGAACGAGGGTGAGCGGCACGACAAGTCTCAGCTCGAGTCGATCCTGCGCGACCACGGCGCGACGGTGTGAGCGGGGCCCCCTGTGGCCGACTTGCTCGCCCTCACCGCTGACCTCATCGGCATCCCTTCCGAGAGCCACGACGAGGGTGCGATCACCGAACGGATCCGCGGCGAGCTCGACGCGGCGCCCTGGCTGACGGTCGACCAAGTCGGCAACAACCTGGTTGCCCGCACGGGCCGCGGTCGACCGCTTCGACTCGTCCTCGCCGGCCACACCGACACGGTGCCGATCAACGGCAACGGCGAGCCCAGGATCGAAGGCGACACGCTGTGGGGATGTGGTGCGTCCGACATGAAGTCGGGCGTTGCGGTGATGCTCGAGCTCGCCCGCACCGTCTCCGATCCGTCGGTCGACGTGACCTACGTGTTCTACGAAGCGGAAGAGGTCGACGCGGTGCACAACGGCCTCGCTCGGCTGTTCAGAGAGCGCCCGGATCTCGTCGAATGCGACGTCGCGCTCTTGGGTGAGCCGACGGATGGCGTGATCGAGGCGGGGTGCCAAGGGACGATGCGAGCGGAGCTGCTGCTCGTTGGTGCCCGCGCGCACACTGCGCGTCCGTGGATGGGCCGAAACGCGATCCACCGGCTCGGCCCCGTGCTGCAGCGGCTCGACTCCCATGTGTCGCGTCGACCTGTCATCGATGGATGCGAGTACCGCGAAGCGGTGCAAGCGGTGCTCGTCGAGGGCGGAGTCGCGGGCAACGTGGTGCCGGACCGTGTTCGTCTCCGGGTGAACCATCGGTTCGCTCCTGATCGCTCGGCTGACGAGGCCGCGGCCATGCTGCGCGAGCTCGTGTTCGACGGGGGCGTCGAGGCCGATGGCGACACGTTCGAAGTCCTCGACTGCGCGCCGGGCGCACCGCCCTCGCTCGCGCACCCCCTTCTGCGCGCGTTGGTCGAGCGCAACTCGCTCGAGGTGCGAGCCAAGCTCGGCTGGACCGACGTCGCTCGGTTCGCGGAGCACGGCATTCCCGCGGCGAACTTCGGGCCGGGCGACGCGACCCTCGCCCACACGCGCGACGAGCACGTGCGCCGAGCCCCGATCGAGTCGACGTTCGCGGCGCTGCGCGATCTGATCACTGACACGCCGCCGTCATGATCGAGAGCGGCACCTGGACGGTCGTGTTCACCGACATCGTCGGTTCGACCGAGGTGCGCACGCGGCTCGGTGATGACGAGGCCGACGTGCTCTTCAGCGCCTTCGACGCGGCAGTGGCCGACGCGGTCGAAGACAACCAGGGAGTGCTCGTGAAGGGCCTCGGCGACGGTCACATGGCCGCGTTTCGAGGTGCCGCTGATGCGATCGGAGCGGCAGTCGCGATCCAACAGGCGGTGACCCGGCTCGAGCAGATCGAGCTCCGCGTGGGGATCAGCGCCGGCGATGCTCGAGGCGAGGGTGACGATCTGTTCGGCACACCGGTGGTCGAGGCGTCTCGCCTCTGTGGTGCAGCCGAAGGTGGCCAGATCCTGGTCGCGGATCTCGTGCGGATGCTCGCGGGCACGCGTGGCGGCTACGAGTTCGATCCCGTGGGGCCGCTCACGCTGAAGGGTCTTTCCGACCCGATCGAAGCATCGATCGTGCGCTGGGAGCCCATCGCGGCTGCCGTCCGTCTCGCTCCCGTCGCCCTTCCCGCCGCGTTCGCCGGGGTCGAGGCGTTCGCCTTCGTCGGCCGCGACGAGCCCCTCGAGCAGCTGCTGTCGGCGTGGAAGGCGGTCACCGGTCCCGATCCTCATGCTCGGGTCGTGCTCATCGCCGGCGAGCCCGGCATCGGAAAGACACGGTTGGCCGCGCAGGTCGCGCTGGCAGGTGCATCACGACGGGGCGGTCGTCCTGCTCGGACGGTGCGAGGAGGAGATCGGCCTTCCCTATCAACCCCTCGTCGAGGCGCTGCGCTTCACGATCGATCACGCGGATCCCGAGGCCTTGCCCCGCCTGCTCGGCCGGTACCGCGGCGAGCTCGTCCGCCTGCTGCCCGAGATCGCTTCACTCGTTCCCGACATCGAGCCGCCGACGCGTTCCGATCCCGAGACCGAGCGGTATCGGCTCTTCGATGCTGTGGTCGAGTGGCTCGGCGCGATGAGCGCGGAGCGGCCGGTGCTCTTCGTCGTCGACGACCTGCACTGGGCGGGCCGACCCACGCTCCTGCTGCTGCGTCACATCGTGACGGCGTCGCTGTCGACGCGGGTGCTCATCGTGGGGACCTACCGCGACACTGATCTGCAACGGGGCGATCCGCTCGCGGACATGCTCGCCGACTTCCGACGGGTGGAGCGAGTGGACCGTGTGGCGCTGCACGGCCTCACGACCGATGACGTCGTCGACTTCTTCGAATGGACCTCGGGCCAGAAGCAGGGGCGCCGAGGGCGTGACCTCGCGCGAGTGGTGCGGGACGAGACCGAAGGGAATCCCTTCTTCATCGGCGAAGTGCTTCGGCATCTCGCCGAGACCGGAGTGCTCTACGAGCAAGACGGCCGTTGGGCGACCGCCGTACCCGCCGATCTGATCGGGCTGCCCGAGGGCGTGCGCGAGGTCGTCGGCCGCCGCCTCGGGCGGCTGAGCCCGGTCGCCAACGAAGTGCTGCGCATCGCCGCCGTCATCGGCCGGGAGTTCGACCTCGACGTGCTCTTGCCCGCGACGGGGCTGTCCGAGGACGAGGTGCTCGTGGCGCTCGGATCCGCGGTGCAGGTGCGGCTCGTGGACGAGGTCACGATCGACCGGTGGCGGTTCTCACACGCGCTGGTGCGGTCGACGCTGTACGACGAGCTCGGGACCAGCCGTCGCGTGCGGTTGCACCGGGCGGTCGCGCAGATCATCGAGGAGCGCCGACCCGATGATCTCTCCGCGCTTGCTCGTCACTTCGGTGAGGCGGCGGTCGCGGGAACGAGCGAGCAGGCCGTGCGATACGCACTCGCAGCGGGCGATCGCTCGCTTGCTCAGCTCGCGAACGACGAGGCCGTGACCTTCTACGCGGCAGCATGCGATCTCCTCGAGTCCGATGCCCCTGGACGGGCCTCCGTGTTGGCGCGGCTCGGGGACGCACAACGACGCGCAGGCGATCCTGCCTATCGAGACACGCTCCTCACCGCAGCCAACCTCGCGGACGCGTCGGGCGACACGGCGTCGGAGGTCGCAGCCGCGCTGGCGACGAGCCGAGGTTTCTTCGCGGTCGCCGGCCAGGTCGACGAGGGGCGGATCGCCGCCCTGCGCGCCGCGCTCGAGTCAGTGGGCTCGAGCGACAGCGTCGAGCGAGCCAGCCTCCTCGCGACGCTCTCGGGGGAGCTGCTCTTCAGCGAATACCTCGGTGAGCGACAGATGCTGATGCGGGAAGCGATCGCCATGGCCCGGCGCGTGGGCAGCGACGAGGTGTTGGTCCGCGCGCTGAACATCTTCACCGCCATGCAGGCCGACCTGTTCAACCTTCAGGGCATGCTCGCGATGGGGAGAGAGTCGCTCGCGCTCGCGGAGCGGATCGACGATCCTGCGCTTGCCGCAATGGCCGCGTCTGCGCTCCATGTGCTCGCCTGCCGCGCCGGCGATCGGATCGCGGCGGACGCCGCCCTTGCTCGTCAGATCGAGCACACCGGGCGCGCCCGACAGCCTCTCCTGTCCTTCGTGCTCGCGAACGCGCTGGCATTTCGAGCCCTCGGTGAGGGCCGCCTCGACGATGGGGAGCGACTTGCCGAGGAAGCGGTCGAGGTCGGCTCGGAGTCCGGGCAGCCTGACACCCTCCTCTGGATGACGGCGCACATGGGGGCCCTGTGGGAGGAGGGTCGTCGGGCCGACGAGGCCGACGCGATGTTCACCGCAGCGGCCACGCTCATCCCGGCCGCCCTCGCGATGCTCACTCACTTCGTCGGCGAAGCGGGGCAGCGCGAGCGGGCCCGCGACCTCTGGCAGCAGGCGACGGCCGGGGGCGTGCCCTCCCTCTCGCCCGACGTCCTCTGGACCTTCGCGATGTCGTCGTTGGCCGCCGCAGCCTGGCTTCTGGACGATCCGACCTATGCCGGCGAGCTCTCGGCGCAGCTCGCACCGCTCGCCGGTGAGGTGGTCTGCTCGGGCGTCGCGATCCACAACGCGATCGATCACTACCTCGGTCTGATGGCGACCCTGCGGCGCGACTTCGACCATGCCGAGGCGTGCTTCGCCGCCGCTGAACGACTCGAGCTCGGGATGGACCACGCGCCCCGCGTCTGTCGGACATGGATGGCGTGGGCCGAAGCCATCGCCCGTCGCGCGCCGGATGACCCCGCGGAGCGCACGCGGGCCATCGACCTCCTCGATCGGGCCATCGACCTCGCGTCCGAGCGTGACCTTCCGTCCACGCAGGCTCGGGCGTCGGCACAGCGAGCCGTTCTCGCGGGTCGGGCGTGATCCGCGTCTGGCCCGCCGTCGGCTTCGTCGCGGCTCTGACTGCTTGCACCGTGAGCTCTTCGGCGTCGGTCACCACGACGATCCCCGTCGCGTCCTCGATCGTGCCGACGTCGACGGCGCGGGCAGCCGCACCGCTGGCTCGGCCCCGCGCGCCGAGCGGGGACTCGGTCGAGACGATCACGCACGACGGCATCGAGCGGCGCTATCTGCTCCACGTGCCGACGGACCTGCCCGCCGACCGATCGGTGCCGCTCGTGCTCGTGTTGCACGGGGCGGGCGGTGGCCCCGAAGACATCGAGGCGGGCACCGGATGGAATGCGCTCGCCGACCAGCGCGGCATGGTGATCGCCTATCCCGAGGGGGATGGCGGCAACTGGAACGCGGGCGACTGCTGTGGCCTCGCGGTGCGCGAGGGTCATGACGACGTCGGCTTCCTCGAGGCGTTGATCGACCACCTCGACGGCTTTGCGCAGGTCGACGCCAACCACGTCGTGGTCGCCGGGCATTCGAACGGCGGGATGATGGCCTATCGCCTGGCGTGTGATCCGGCTGCCAACGTCGAGGGCGTCGCGTCGGTCTCGGGGACGAACATGGCGGGGTGCCAGCCGGCACATCCGCTGTCGTTCCTCGAGATCCATGGCACCGCCGACCGCGTGGTGCCGTACGCGGGCGGCACGACGCCCGAGAGCACTGCTGCCGGCCTTCCCCCTATGACGCCAGTGGAGGTCTCGATCGACTGGCTCGTCGACGCGCTGGGCTGTGAGACCCCCCCGCAGGAGGCCACGGTGGCGAAGACGGCGACGCAGACATGGGCTGGTTGCCGCGACGGCGCGCGGGTGCAGCTCGTCACGCTCACCGGCTCGGGCCACTCGTGGCCGACTGGTCGGCCCTTCGACGCGACGAGCGCCATCGCGGATTTCTTCTTCCCAGACGTAGGCTCCCCGAACGTCCCCAGCACGAGCGAGTAGCACGAGGAGAGCAACGCGATGGCGATCACGGTCGGCTCAGAAGCGCCTGACTTCACGTTGAAGGACCAAGACGGCAACGACGTGACGTTGTCGAGCTTCCGCGGCGAAAAGGCCGTCGTGCTCGTCTTCTACCCCTTCACGTTCACGGGCGTGTGCCAAGGGGAGCTGTGCGAGCTCCGCGACGATCTCTCGAAGTACGAGCGCTCTGGCGTGCAGGTGCTGGCGTGCAGCTGTGACAGCCGCTTCGCGCAGAAGAAGTGGGCCGAAGAGCAGGGGTACACGTTCCCGGTGCTCGCCGACAACTGGCCGCACGGTGCGGTGGCGAAGGCCTACGGCATCTTCAACGAGGCGGTCGGCGCGGCAAACCGCGCCACGTTCGTCATCGACAAGACCGGCACGGTCGTCGACACGTTCCAGTCCGAGAACTTGGGCACTCCCCGCGGCAAGGAGTCGTACGAAGCGGCGCTCGCCAAGCTCTGACGGCCGTCAGAGGCGGCGCAGCACGGTGACGACCTTGCCGAAGATCGTGACGTCTGCAGCGGGGAACGACATCGGGGAGAGCCGAGCGTTCGCGGGCACCAGCACGATCTGGCCGTCCTTGCGGGTGTAGGTCTTCACCGTGGCTTCTTCGCCCGGGATGCCGGCAACGACGATGTCGCCGCCCCGCGCGTCTTCCTGGCGCCGCGCAACGACGTAGTCGCCGCTGAGGATGCCCGCTTCGATCATCGAGTCGCCGCGCACCCTGAGCATGAAGAGGTCGCCCTCGCCCGTGAAGTCGGACGGCAGCGGCAGCAGCTCCTCGACGTTCTCCTGCGCGAGGACGTCGGTGCCGGCGGCGACGTCACCGACGAGCGGCACGTGTCGAGTCGGCCGCCGCTCGATCGCCGCGTCGGACGACGAGTCCCACCGCACTTCGATCGCGCGGGGCTTGGTGGGGTCACGGCGGAGGTAGCCGAGGCGCTCGAGCGTGCCGAGGTGCGAGTGCACCGTCGATGGTGACGTGAGGCCGACGGCCTCGCCGATCTCGCGCACCGAGGGCGGGTAGCCGTGCTCTCGCATGTGCTGCTCGATCACTTGGAGGATCTCGCGCTGGCGATCGGTGAGGACGGTCTCCGTCATGGGGTGCATCGTACGGATGTTCGCCAGGGCAGGTCAAACACCCGTTCGACTCCGGGAATGCGAGCTCGCGCCGGTTGACGGGCGCGTCACTGAGGCGCAGGATGCCGTCGCAGGGGGCAGGACCGTGGGGGTCCTGGGGGAGTGGGGGTGGTGTTGTGGGCAAGCGGCGCGCGGTCTGAACCGCCCCGGGATCAGTGGAGACTTCTAGGGGTCGTCACGTTTCGGTCGGGTCTGACCAGGCCGAACCGCGTTCTTGACAGCGAACAGGCGTTCGTGCTTGGATGACGAACGCATGTTCGTGACTGCTCCAGCGCCTGCGCCGCTCTACATCGCCCCCCGGCGTGACCTCACGCTGACCTATCGGCGACGTCGCCTCGTCGTACTCCTGCTGCTCGTGGCGCTGGCAGTCGCGCTCGTCCTCGCCGTGCGCTCCGTCACGGCGACCCTCGGGGGCGTTCCTGCCTCCGCCCCCGGGGGCACCATCACAGACCCCCCGGCCCGCGTCGTCGTCGTGCAGCCAGGCGACACCGTATGGACGATCGCCCACACGGTGCAGCCCGACGGCGACGTGCGGCCGCTGGTCGACGCGATCGTCGCGAGCCATCCCGGGCCGCTCCAACCCGGTGACCGCTTGCGCGTGCCATTGACGCACTGACCACTACCTTTTCGGTGGTGCGCTGCCCCACCTGCTCGTCGCTCGATGACAAGGTCATCGACTCGCGCACGGCAGACGACGGTTCCGCAACCCGCCGGCGCCGGGAGTGCCTGGCCTGCGGCAGCCGGTTCACGACCTTCGAACGTCTCGAAGAGGCGCCGCTCGTCGTGGTGAAGCGTTCGGGAGAGCGCGTGGCGTTCGAGCGATCGAAGGTCGTCAGTGGAGTGCTCGCCGCAGCCAAGGGCCGCCCGGTGTCGCTCGACCAGCTCGAGGCGCTCGCCGGCGAGGTCGAGGAGGGGCTGCGGCTCGAAGGCGGCGGCGACGTCGCGACCGAGCGCATCGGCCTTGCAGTGCTCGACCGGCTCCGCGTGCTCGACGAGGTGGCGTACGTGCGATTTGCGAGCGTCTACAAGAGCTTCGACGAGGCCGACGACTTCGTGCGCGAGCTCACGCTGCTCGCGAAGAACACCGAGCCGAAGCGGTCCTACCGCGATCCCGACGCCTGAGCGCGGTAGCGAAGGAACAACGAGCCGTCCTCCTCGAGCACGTGCACGAGCGACATGCGCGTGACCATCGACTCGTCGCCGTGCGCGACGCGCGCGGAGTCGCCGGCGACGAGCGCGGGAGCGACGGTGAGGGAGAGCTCGTCGATGAGACCCCGAGCGATGAGCTGGCCGTTCAGGGTCGGGCCGCCCTCCGCCATCACCACGTGCACTCCGTCGCGGTGGAGATGCTGCAGCGCCCCGCCGAGATCGACTCCCTCGCGTCCCGCACGGACGACCGGGACGTGCGCGGGCACGTCTCCCGATTCCTCCGTCGTCACGATGAGCGCCTGGCCGCTGCGCATGAGCGCGGACTCCCAGTCGACGTCCAGCGATCGAGTCACGACGGCGATGCGAAGGTCTGCCCGCTTCGGCGGTCCGTATTGCTCCGCTCGTGCGGTGCCGGCGCCGACCAAGACCATGTCGGCCTGCGCTCGCAGCGCGGTGAAGACCGCGCGGTCGCCAGCGCCGCCGAGCGGCGCCTGACCTTCCGTCGACGGCCGTGCCGCCGTCGGCACTCGCCACCATGCACACGTAGACCCATGGGCGGCCGTCGTGCGAGGCCCGGGTCGGGTCGGTGTACGCCTCGACGACGTCGACCGGGGAGGGCGGTCCGGGATAGAGGCGCTGCATCGCGCCGACGATCTTGGCAGGGCAGCGGCCGTGTAGGGCACGCTGGTGCGATGAGTGACTCGGCCACCCGCACGGCCTTCCGCACCTGCCCCTTCTGCGAGGCGAGCTGCGGGCTCGAGATCACCCTCCGGGGCGACGACGTCGTACGCATCCGCGGCGACCGCGACGACGTCTTCAGCCATGGCTTCATCTGTCCGAAGGGCTCGACGCTGAAGCAGCTTCATGAAGACCCTGATCGCCTTCGCCGTCCGCTGATCAGGCGTGATGGCGTGCACGTCGAGGTGACGTGGCAGGAGGCGTTCGCCGAAGTCGAGCGTCGTCTCGTGCCGATCATCGAGCGCACGGACGCAACGCGGTCGCGACCTACGACGGCAATCCGGGAGCGCACAACCTCTCGGTGATGCTCTACGCGCGCACGCTCGCTCAGGCACTCGGCACGCGCATGAGGTTCTCGGCAGGGACCGTCGACCAGGTGCCCAAGGAGGTCGCGGCCGGCTTCATGTTCGGCTCGGCGTCGAGCCTCGCGGTTCCCGACCTCGATCGCACCGACTACATGCTGATCCTGGGTGCCAACCCCTACGCGTCGAACGGAAGCTTGTGCACCGCTCCCGACTTCCCCGGTCGTCTCGAGGCGTTGCAGGCCCGCGGAGGCAAGGTGGTCGTAGTGGACCCTCGGCGCACCAAGACCGCCGAGAAGGCGGACGAGTGGGTCGCGGTCGTCCCCGGCACCGACGCGCATCTGTTGATGGCGATCGCGCACGTGCTCTTCGACGACGACCTGGTTGACATCGGCGCGCACGTGACGCCATGGGTCAACGGGCTCGACGCCGTCCGCGCCGTGACCTCCGACTTCTCGCCCGAGCGCGTCGCTCCGGTGTGCGGTGTCGACGCCGGAGTGATCCGTCGGCTCGCGCACGAGCTCGCGTCCGCACCCTCTGCTGCGGTGTACGGGCGGATCGGCACGTGCACGCAGGAGTTCGGCACCACCGCTTCGTGGCTCATCGACGTCCTCAACGTGCTCACGGGCAACCTCGATCGAGCGGGCGGAGTCATGTGGACGACGCCTGCCACGGGCACCCCGACCACGAGGGGCGTGCCGGGGAAGGGTGGGGGGTTCCGCATGGCGAGGGGCCACACCCGTGTCCGCGGCCTCGCGGAGGTGATGGGGCAGTACCCCGTCGCCGTGCTGGCGGAGGAGATCGAGACGGAGGGTCCGGGCCAGGTGCGTGCGCTCGTGACGGCGTCGGGCAACCCTGTCCTCTCCACGCCGAACAGCGAACGGCTCGCGGCGGCACTCGACTCACTCGACTTCATGGTGAGCATCGACATCTACCTGAACGAGACGACGCGGCACGCGGATGTGATCCTTCCGCCTATCTCGAACCTCTCTCGCTCGCACTACGACGTCGCGCTTCTGAATCTCGCGATCCGAAACGTCGCGAACTACTCGCCCCCCGTGATCGAACCGGATGCCGGCGGGCTCGACGAGTGGGAGATCATGGCCAAGCTCGCGCTCATCGCGCAGGGCGAGGGTGCCGACGCCGACATCGAGGGTGTCGACGACGTGGCGATCGTGGGTCTCGTGACGCACGCGGTCGCCGACGCAACCGGCCCGCTGTGTGGCCGCGAGGTCGATGAGATCCTCGTGATGCTCGGGGCGCGCCGCGGGCCCGAGCGCATCCTCGACTTCATGCTGCGATCCGGGCCGTACGGCGACTGGTTCGGCGCCCGTGAGTCCTACGTCGACCACGAAGGCCTCGAGCGACCTGCGCTCACGCTGGCCTTCCTCGAAGCGCATCCTCATGGCGTGGATCTCGGTCCCCTTCAGCCCCGCCTGCCCGGCGTGCTCCGCACCGAGTCGGGCCGCATCGAGCTCGCCCCGGCCGAGCTGACAGCCGACTGCGAGCGACTGAGGGATTCCCTCGATCGAGATCGGGACGGGCTGTACCTGCTCATCGGGCGCAGGGACCTGCGCTCGAACAACTCGTGGATGCACAACCTGCCGGTGCTCGTAAAGGGGAAGGAGCGGTGCACGCTCCACGTGCATCCCGACGACGCCCGCGAGCTCGGGCTCGCCGATGGCGGCCTCGCTCGGGTCACGTCCCGCGTCGGCAAGGTCGACGTGCCCGTCGAAGTCACCGAGGCGATCCGGCCGGGCGTGGTCTCGATGCCTCACGGGTGGGGACACGACACCCCTGGCGCCGCGCTTCGGGTCGCGTCAGCGCGCCCAGGTGTGAACTTCAACGTGCTCGCCGACGAGGAGCTGCTCGACACCGTGACCGGTACCTCGGTGCTGAACGGCATCCCGGTGACCGTCACGGCGATGTAGTCGACGCGGAACACGGTGACCTCCCCAGGTGTTGAGGGCACCATGACGTCAATCCCCGTGCGCCGTCTCAATCACGCTGTGCTCTACGTCCGTGATGTCGAACGGTCAGTTGCCTTCTACCGGGATGTCCTCGGGCTCGAGCCTGTGCACGACGACTGGCGGACGATGGGGGCGGCGTTCGTGAAGGCGAAGGGATCGGCCAACGACCACGACCTCGGCCTCTTCGCGATCGGCGATGCCGCCCCTGGCCCAGTGCGCGGTGCGGTGGGTCTGTATCACCTCGCGTGGGAGGTGGACCGGGTCGAAGACCTCGTCGAGGCGCGAGAGGTGCTGCGTCGAGCCGGAGCGCTCGTCGGTCAGAGCGACCACGGCGCCACGAAGTCGCTCTACGCGCACGACCCTGACGGCAACGAATTCGAGGTGATGTGGGCGGTGCCCCGTGATCGCCTCGCCGAAGTGGCGGGTGCGCCGCCCGTCGCTGCTCTCGATCTCGAAGCGGTGGTCGCACAGTTCGCAGGTTGAGCAGGTCAGGCCCTGTGGAAATGAGGCACGAAATCCACCGTGAATTCACAGGGTTGTACCTCTTTTGGTCCACAGGACGCCCGTCTTAGGTTGACGCCCATCGAAGGCCGCAGCGCGAGAGCAAGGCGGATGGGTGGGGAGCTCGGAGAGCTGGCTCCGAGTGGCACCACGGGGGTGGGCAGGCTCGTTTGAGTCTCCCCGGGCGCACGAGAACCGTGTGTCCGCCTCCAGACCTGCCTCCTCGCGCTGCGGCCTGAATCTCCTGGCGGAAAGCACCTGGTCGGCGGCCTCCGGGGAAGAAAGCCCAGCCCACGAGGCGTTGACACCCATGTAACTACAATGGTGTAATACCCCGCACATCTTGTGGCCCGGGCGATGGGGACCGCCCGCTGACCACTACATCTTGTGTCTGGGGTAGTTGTCTCAGCAGTTGGGTCTCAAAGTCTGATCAGAGGGAGAGTCGATGTCGCTGGCGCCGGAGCAAACGGGGATCGGGATCCGCAGGCACTTCACGACTCCCGGGGTCGACCCCTACGACGAGATCGACTGGGAGCGCCGAGACGCCCGCATCACCGACTACCGAGATGGCTCCGTTGCGTTCGAGCAGCGCGGCGTCGAGGTGCCGGCCACCTGGTCGGTGAACGCCACGAACATCCTCTCCCAAAAGTACTTCCGCGGCTCGCTCGGCACGCCTGAGCGCGAGACCTCGCTGCGCCAGGTCGTCGACCGCGTCGTCGACACGATCACGACGTGGGGCACCCAAGGCGGCTACTTCATCGACGATGCCGAGGCCGAGACCTTCCGTGCCGAGCTCAAGCATCTGATCGTGCAGCAGAAGGCCGCGTTCAACTCGCCGGTGTGGTTCAACATCGGCGTGAAGGGCGTGCCGCAGCAGGCGAGCGCGTGCCAGCCGTACGACGCGCTGGTGAGCACGCCTGACGGTCTGATCCCTATTGGCCGCCTCGTCGAGACTGAGGCAGTCGGCACCAAGGTCTTCGACGCTCACGGTCTCACCTCGATCGTCGCGGTCAAGGCGAATGGCCGGAAGCGCGTCCTCCGCATTCACACGAAGGCCGGCCATCAGCTCGATGTCACCCCCGACCACCTCGTGTGGCGGTCGAGCGGCGCGCGCTCCGGGACCTTCCGGGAGGCCGGAACCTTGAAGCCGGGCGACAAGCTCGAGTGGCACCGCAACGAGGCGTGGGGCACGGGCGAGATCCGGCGCGATGACATCGCGGAAGCAGCGCTTGCAGGTTGGCTGCAGTCAGATGGGTTCGTCGGGCAGTACGACCATGGGACCAATCGCTCACTGATCGTCGAGTTCATGACAGTCACCGACGCTGAGCATGAGTGGGTGTCGTACTACCTCGATACCCGCTTCCCGGAAATGCATCGGAAGGACCGTTCGTTCGAGACGAAGACGCCCGATCTCGACGGTCATCGCATCCGTCTCTACGGCGAGAAGCTCCGGAGCTTCGTCGAGACGTGGGGACTCATGGCCCGAGGGACGGACATGGTCGTGCCGGAGCAGCTGTTCGAGGCTCCGCTCCCCGTCGTCGCCGCGTACTTGCGCAGCATGTTCCAGGCCGACGGGTATGTGTCGGTTGGTGAGAACGCTGCCATCGTCGGACTCGATCTCATCTCGGAGAAGCTCATCCGAGGCGCGCAACAGCTCCTCGCTCGGTTCGGGATCTTCTCGCGGGTTCGTCGGAAGGTGGATCCGCGGCCCGACCGCCATGATGTCTGGTCGCTCTCCATCCGTCCTCTCGCCGATCGGCAGCGCTTCGGCGAAGAGATCGGTTTCATCGATTGGGCGAAGGGTCACAAGCTCGCCGGCTCGCTCGAGCTTCCGTCGAAGACCTCGGGCGACGTCAAGCGGATCGAGATCGAGCGCATTGAAGATCTCGGCGTGATGGACGTCTATGACATCCAGACCGAGAGCGGTGAGTACCTCAGCTCGAGCCTCCGGGTGCACAACTGCTTCATTTTGGCGGTCGACGACACGATGGACGCGATCCTCAACTGGTACGTGGAGGAGGGCACGATCTTCAAGGGGGGCTCAGGCTCCGGCATCAACTTGTCCAAGATTCGTTCGTCGAAGGAGCTGCTGAAGGGCGGTGGCACGGCGTCCGGCCCGGTGAGCTTCATGCGGGGTGCCGACGCGTCGGCAGGCACGATCAAGTCCGGTGGCAAGACGCGGCGCGCCGCGAAGATGGTCGTCCTCAACGCAGACCATCCGGACGTGCAGGAGTTCATCTGGTGCAAGGCAGTCGAGGAGCGCAAGGCGCGCGTGCTGCGCGACTCGGGCTTCGACATGGACCTCGACGGCACCGACAGCCACTCGATCCAGTATCAGAACGCGAACAACTCGGTGCGAGTCACCGACGACTTCATGCGAGCGGTCGAGCAAGACCTCGACTGGAACCTCTGCGCGGTCACGACCGGCGAGGTGCTCAAGACGATGAAGGCTCGCGACCTGTTTCGCGAGATCGCTCGTGCAGCGTGGGAGTGTGCCGATCCGGGCATGCAGTTCGACACGACCATCAACCGCTGGCACACAGCGGCCAATACGGGCCGAATCAACGCAAGTAACCCTTGCTCCGAATATGTACACCTCGACAACAGCGCCTGCAATTTGGCAAGCCTGAACTTGCTAAAATTCCTCGACGACAACGACGAGTTCGATGTCGAGGCCTACAAGGCGGCCATCGAGGTCGTGTTCACCGCGCAGGAGATCCTCGTCGGCAAGGCCGACTACCCGACCGAGAAGATCGCCGAGACGTCACGCCGCTTCCGCCAGCTCGGGCTCGGCTACGCGAACCTCGGCGCGCTGCTCATGGCGCTCGGGCTTCCCTATGACTCCGACGCGGGACGGGCGTGGGCGGGCGCGCTTACGGCGCTCATGACGGGCCAGGCGTACGCGACCTCTGCCCGCACTGCGGCCCGCATGGGACCGTTCGCGGGGTTCACCGAGAACGTCGAGCACATGCTGCGCGTGCTGCGCATGCACCGCGCCGAGGCCGCCAACATCGACGAGGAGCTCGTGCCTCCGGCGCTGCTCGGCGCCGCGCAAGAGTCGTGGGACACGAGCGTCGAGCTCGCCGAGCAGTACGGAGTGCGCAACTCGCAGGCCACCGTGCTCGCACCCACCGGCACGATCTCGTTCCTCATGGATTGCGACACGACCGGCATCGAGCCCGACCTCGGTCTCGTCAAGACGAAGAAGCTCGTCGGCGGCGGCACGATGTCGATCGTCAACCAGACCGTGCCCCGCGCGCTCACCAAGCTCGGCTACACGCAGTTCCAGATCGACAACATCGTCGAGTACATCGATGCCAACATGTCGATCGTCGGTGCGCCGCACCTCAAGGCCGAGCACCTTCCCGTGTTCGCCTGCTCGATGGGTGACAACGTGATCCACTACATGGGTCACGTGCGGATGATGGCGGCGGCCCAGCCGTTCATCAGCGGCGCAATATCAAAGACCATCAACATGCCCGAGTCGTCGACGGTCGAGGACGTCGAGGACATGCACATGGAGGCGTGGAAGCTCGGCCTCAAGGCCGTCGCCATCTACCGCGACAACTGCAAGGTCGCGCAGCCGCTGTCCACCACGAAGAAGGAGAGCGACGCGATCTTCGCGGCGGCGCAGGGCGCCCTCGCGGAGGCGTCGACCACCGTCGTCGAGCGGATCGTCGAGCGCATCATCCGCGAGCCTGTTCGCCAGAAGCTGCCGCGCACCCGTCAGTCGAAGACGTTCGAGTTCCGTGTCGCGGACTGCAAGGGCTTCGTCACGGTCGGGGAGTACGACGACGGTCGTCCCGGTGAGATCTTCCTGCGGGTCTCGAAGCAGGGCTCGACCCTCGCCGGCATCATGGACGCCTTCGCGATCTCGATCAGCCACGGCCTGCAGTACGGGGTGCCGCTGCGGGCTTTCATCGAGGTGTTCACGAACATGCGGTTCGAGCCCGCGGGCATGACCGACGATCCCGACATCCGGTTCGCCAGCTCGCTCATGGACTACCTGTTCCGCCGGCTCGCGCTCGAGTACCTCACCTACGACGAGCGGGCCGAGCTCGGCATCATGTCGGTGGGCGAGCGCTTGCAGCCCACGCTGCCCGGTGTCGAAGAGACTGTCGTCGAGACGACCCAGGGCTACGACATGGTGTCTGATCCGAAGACGATCCCGTCGGCGAACGAGCTGGCGACGCAGATCGAGCTCGGCCTCGCGCCGGACGAGCCGTCGGCCGATGGTCCTGCGACCGAGCAGATCCGCATCGTGCCGTCGGCACCGCCGCCTCCCGCCGCGACGCCCACGACTCGGGCGAGCGACGCACCGATCTGCATGCAGTGCGGCGTCCAGATGGCCCGTGCAGGCAGCTGCTACGCCTGCCCCAGCTGTGGCAGCACGAGCGGCTGCAGCTGATCTCACTCGTGTGAGCAAGACGAGACTCGAGGCATTCAGTGACGGCGTGTTCGCGGTCGCGATCACGCTGCTCGCCCTCGACCTCGTCGTAGGTGGTCCCGGCCCCGACTCGCTCGCGCATCAGCTCGGCGACAAGTGGCCCTCGTACATCGCCTACGTCGTGAGCTTCTTCATCGTCGGAATCACCTGGGTCAACCACCACAGCCTGTTCGGGGCGATCGCGCTCGTCGATCGCACATTGCTCTTCCTGAACTTGCTGTTGCTCATGTTCATCGTGGCGATCCCGTTCGGCACCGCGACCCTCGCGGCGTACCTCACTGCCGGCGGCACTGACGCACACCTCGCAGCGGCGATCTACGCCGCGATCCTCGAGGGTGCCGGGATCAGCTTCACGCTGATCTTCGCCTGGTCGGTGCGAGACCCACGGCGACGACACCACCCGCTGCCTCCTGAGGCGGCGCGGATCGCGGTGCTTCGGTTCGGCTTGGGAGCGATCCTCTACCTCGTCGCCGTTGCCGTCGCGTTCATCAGTCCCTGGGCGACGCTGGTGATCGTCGGGGCCATGGCTCTGTACTACCTGTTCGAGCAGACGGCCCCGTTGCCGGACACGGCATAGTGGGCTCGATGCCCGATCTCGTGCCTGCCTGTTGCCGATCCCTGGTTCGTCACCTGCCAGGTGAGTGAGGGCGTCCGGCTGATCACCGAGCCGCACGTGCATCCGCTGCTGCGATGCAACGTCTGGCATGTGCGGGGCCGCGACCGTGACCTCGTCATCGACACATCGCTCGGCCTGGTGCCGATCGCGCATCTCGTAGAGCACGAGCTCGGGCACGCGGTGGTCGCGGTGGCGACGCACGTGCATTCCGACCACGTGGGCGGCATGTGTGAGTTCACCGACCGAGCGATCCATCGCGCCGAGGCCCCGGTGCTCGCAGCGGCCCAGGAGACGACGCTTGTCTCCGAGCACTATGGCGAGACGGTGCTCCGCCCCTACCGCGACGCCGGTTACGACATCCCTGAGCTCCTCGTCGACGCGGTGCCGACGGCGGGCATGGCCATGGTCGGCGAGATCGACGGCGCGCCGGCGACGCGCATCCTCGAAGACGGCGACATCGTCGACACGGGCGACCGGGCGTTCGAGGTTTTGCACCTCCCCGGTCACTCGCCCGGAAGCATCGGGCTGTGGGAGGTTGGCACCGGCATCCTGTTCTCGGGTGACGCCGTCTACGACGGACCGCTGCTCGACGAGCTCGAAGGCTCGGACATCGACGACTACGTGAAGACGATGCAGCGGCTGCGCGAGCTACGGGTCGCCGTCGTGCACGGGGGGCACGAGGCGAGCTTCGGCCGCGAGCGCCTCATCGAGATCTGCGACGCCTACCTCGCTCGCCGGCAGCCGTAGCGATCAGGGGATGAGGAGCACGCGGCCGAAGGCGCGCCGGCTCTCGATGTAGCGATGGGCCTCGGCGGCATCAGCGAGCGGGAACGTGCGGTCGATCGCGACCTTCAGCTCGCCCGACGCACATCGTGCGATGAGCGAGTCGATCATGGCGTGGCACCGATCGTTGTTGACCATCATCTCGGCGCCGAGGAACACGCCGGTCATCGACGCGTTCTTCTGCATGAGCGGCCAGACCTCGGGCGGACGCTCCTCGCGCCCGGCGCGCCCGACCCAGCTCACCCGACCTCGATACGCGAGCGAGTCGATGCTGCCTTCGAGCGTCTTGCCTCCGACGGGGTCGACGACCAGATCGACGCCACGACCACCGGTGAGCCGGCGCACTTCCGTGGCGACGTCGAGGTTCGCGTAGTTGATGCCGTGATCCATGCCGTAGTCGTGCAACCGGTTGAGCCGGTCGTCGCTCGACGCAGTCGCGAGCACCGTCGCCCCCGCCGCCTTGGCCAGCTGGATCGCGGCGAGGCCGACGCCGCCCGCGCCCGCCTGCACGAGCACGCTCTCGCCTGACTTCAGCGCACCGAACTCGAAGAGGCAGTCGTCGGCCGTGCCGAACTCGATCGGGATGCCCGCAGCCTCCTCGAGTGACAGCCCGTCTGGTACCGCCCACGCCGCTCGACTCGGCACGCTCACCAACTCGGCATGCGACCCATAACCCATCGTCGCGACCACACCCTGGCCGACCGAGAAGTCGGTGACGCCGTCGCCGACCTCGCGCACGACACCCGACGCCTGATACCCGACGACGTGCGGTGTCGTCGGCGAGCACGCCGCCCTGGCGATGCAGCAGGTCGCCGCCCTGGATGCCGACCGCGGCCGACCTCGACCAACAGACCACCGGGCCGCACCACCGCGTCGTCGACGTCCTCGTATCGGAAGACATCGGGGCTGCCGATCTCGTAGAACACCGCAGCCTTCATGACGAGGCTCCGTTGGACTCTTGGAGGTAGATCGACGTCTTCGGGGCGCTGAACAGCTGGCGCAGGAGCGGCTCGAACTCCTCGAGCGCCATCGTCGGGTAGCTGGGATCGAACGCCGGCTGGTCGTAGTCCGCGCAGAACTCGGCGCACAGGTCGTAGTGCTCGTGACCGATGAACTGATCGCGCAGGTTTCGGTCGAGGCCGAGGTGATGGAAGAAGTAGTAACCCTGGAAGATGCCGTGCTTCTCCACCATCCAGTGGTATCCGTCGTTGACGAACGGCTTGAGGATCGCGGCGCCGATGTCGGGATGGTTGAACGTCGCGAGCGTGTCGCCGATGTCGTGGATCAACGCGCACGCGATGTACTCGTCGTCACGGTCGGCGCGATAGGCACGCGTCGCCGTCTGCAACGAGTGCGTGAGTCGATCGACGTTGAAGCCTCCGTAGTCCCCGTCGAGGAGACGCAGGTGCGTCATCACGCGATCAGGCAGGCCCGCGTAGTAGCCGAGCTGAGCCTCCGCGATGCGCTGCCAGTCGAGCTTCGTGCCGCCCGTCATCGCGGTGAACTCGGCCCTGGGTGCAGCGGGCTCGGGAAGAAGGGTGTCACTCATGTCACCCAGTCTGCCGCAGCAAATGCGTGGACGGTCCGCCGATGGTCTGTCACTATGCCCTCGGTCGTTCTGACCAATGACACCCGAGACATCACGAGGAGGTGCCCGTTGCTCAATCCCACGAACGCAGTCGTTCGGATGATCGGCTCCGCAGGTTGCCTCGTGCTCGAGGCGTGCTGACCGGACTCGGCTCTGCCGACTGAAACCGGTTCGTATCTTGCTGGTCGGCTCTTCCCGTGCTGACCGGCCGTCGCCGTCGGGCCTGTAGCCGCTGATGGCCTCGGGAGCACAAGATCCACCTCGGGAAGGTGGATCCATGGTGGTCCCGTCGCCGTTGCGGTGAGGGAGGGTGTGGGTGAGCCTGACGGTGACGCCGGACCGGAATGCTCCGCGCGTCAGCGCAGACGCGAGTGAGACGTGGTCAGCCGCCGGGCACCGAGACCGTCTCGGTGTCTCGGCCTGACCTCAGCAGTCGCCCGGGTCGTGCCTCGGTGAACGCACCGCCTCGCACGATCTCGACCCCATTGACCAGCACGTGCTCGATGCCATCAGCTTCACCGTAGAGCCGAGGCGCACCACCGGGCAGGTCTTCGCGCGTCACGACTGGCGCAGGCCCGATCGTCGACTCGTCGAAGATCACGATGTCGGCACACCAGCCTTCGCCGAGCCGTCCTCTGCCCGTCAAGCCGTACAGCCGCGCCTGCGCGTTCGTCAGGAGCGACACTGCCTCCTCGGTCGCGAGCAAGCCACGCTTGCGCACCGCCTCCGCGAGCAGCGTCGTCGAGTAGTTGAACGTCGCGAGGAAGTCGAGATGCGCTCCGGCGTCTGACGCACCGACGATCGCCCGCGGATCGCGCCAGACCTCGACCCGCCGCTTCCAGCTCTCGTCGTCGGCCCCACGATCGGGAGGTGTGAAGATCGTGCGCAGCCCGTCGGCCACCGTGATGTCGCACACGACATCCCATGGCTCCTTGCCTTCCGTTGCGGCGATCTCGCCCACGTCGCGTCCGACGTACTTCTCGAGCTCTGGCGTGAACACTTCGGCCACGCTGAACACCGCCCAGTAGGCGATGCCGCGCGACGGTCCCTCGGTCTGCTGGGCCATCTCGTTGAGCTCCCGCCGGCGATCGGGATCGGCGAGCAGCCTGAGCTTCTCCTCTGCGGGTAGTGCCATCGGCTTGGCCCAGCCGTTGAGGACGTCGAGCAGGAAGCCGGTGCGGAACGAGATGCGCGTCCGGATCGAGTCGGGGATGGTGAGCGCGAGCACCCGTGCACCGCGCTCGGCCGCGTAGTCGCTCGCCGACAGCTTGTTCGCCGTGATCTCGCCGCTGCGCGAGTTCACCTGCAGCACGTTCCAGTTCAGCGGCCGGTTCGCGGCGAGCGACATGCGGGTCATGAGATCCATGTCGTGCTCTTCGAAGAGCCCGATCGTCGGGATGAACTCGAGCGTCGTGCCTGGGTGTGCGGAAACGACCTTGCACAGAGACACCAGCTCGTCGACGGTGGCGTGCCGGGACGGCACCGCGTCGCCCTCCTCGTCGTTGTGGGTCGTCGCCCACGACGACGAGAAGCCCATGCCCCCGGCGGCGAGCCCGTCAGCGAGCAAGCGCTCCATCTCGTACTGCTCGCCAGGTGACGCGTGACGTCGAGTCGCCTCTTCGCCCATGACGACGCGACGGATGGCCGAGTGACCGACGAGGAACCCGGCGTTCACCGCCAGCGTGTTGTCGAGACGGTCGAGGTACTCCGCGGTCGTCGTCCAGTCCCACGGCACGCCCTCGGCGAGCGATTCGAGCGGCATGCCCTCGACGCGCGCCAGCATCCGCATGAGGTAGTCACCGTGGCCCGGGCCGAGAGGCGCGATCGAGAAACCGCAGTTGCCCCCGATCACCGTCGTCACACCGTGCAGCGGCGACGGCGACAGCGTCGTGTCCCAGAAGGCCTGCGCGTCGTAGTGGGTGTGGATGTCGACGAAGCCAGGCGCGACGGCGAGCCCCGACGCGTCGATGGTCTGCGTCGCCTCCTCAGTCACCTCGCCGATAGCGACGACCTTGCCCTCACGGATGCCGACGTCGGCGCGACGCCTCGGGCGTCCCGTGCCGTCGATGACATCGCCACCTCGGATCACGCAGTCGAGCATGCGCGGACCCTATTCCTTGGCGGCGTTCGCGCGCTCGGCCGCGGCATAGTGCGGCTAACGCGCGAACGGTCGGGAGGGGTGGTCAGGCGGGCGTCCACGCGCAGGGCATGCGCTTGATGCCGTGGATGAACGCCGACTCGAGGATCGCCGGCGGCCCCGTGATCTGGAGGTCGGGAAGCCGGTGCAGCAGCTCGTCGAACATCACGGTCATCTCGCGGCGGGCCAGGTTGGCGCCGAGGCAGTAGTGCGGCCCGCCCGCGCCGAAGCCCATCTGATCCTTGAGGTTCGAGCGAGTGATGTCGAACCTGTACGGATCGGGGAAGACCGCTTCGTCGCGGTTGCCCGACGTGTACCAGAGCACGACCTTCTCACCCTCGGCGATCTTCACGCCGCTGAGCTCGGTGTCTCGGGTCGCGGTGCGACGGAAGTGGATGACCGGCGTCGCGTAGCGCACGATCTCCTCGACCGCTCCCGGAGCGCGGCCGTTGAAGTCGTCGAGCCAGAGCGCCCGCTGATCGGGGTGGTTGGTCAGCAGGTGCATGCCGTGGCTGATCGAGTTGCGGGTCGTCTCGTTGCCGGCGGCGACGAGCAGGATGAAGAACGACCCGAGCTCTTGCGTCGTGAGTCGCTCGCCGTCGACTTCGGCATGCATGAGAGCAGTGGTCAGGTCGTCGGTCGGGTTCGCGAGGCGCTCTTCGCCGAGGTCGATCGCCATCTGGTACAGCGACATCGCGGCAGCCATCAGCTGGCCCATGTCGCTCACGTACTCCGGATCGCCGACGCCGAGGATGGTGTTCGTGGCTTCGAAGACCGTGTTCCACCCTTCACGCTCGACCCCCATCATCTCGCAGATGATCTGCAGCGGCAGGGGAGAGGCGAACAGCTGCACGAAGTCGCCCTCGCCCTTCTCCGCGTGCTCGTCGACGATCGCCTTGGCCTTGCGGCGCACGTCTTCCTCGATGGCAGCGACGACCTTGGGGGTGAACGCCTTCTGCACGATCATGCGCAACCGAGTGTGCCGAGGCGCGTCCAGGCTGATCATCGAGCCGAAGAACTCGGAGATCTCGATGGGCATGTCTCCGATGTTGGATCCGCGACCTGACTGGAACAGCTCGGGGTTGCGGCTCGCGGCCCAGATGTCGGCATGGCGGGTCAGTGCCCAGTACCCCGGGCCCGGCGCGAGAGGCGCCTCGTATTCAGGCTCGGGCTGAAACGAGATCGGGCTCTCGGCTCGGAGCTTCGCGAACACCGCATCGCGCACTTCGTCGGGCTGCTGCCACAGCTCGGGGTCGGACAGCTTGATCTCGCCGACCGGCCGGTCGCTCAACATCGTCATGCCAGAAGTGTGCCAGCCCTCAGCCGGTCTGGATGATCTGGAAGCCCTCCGCGAGCCGACCTTTGGCGAGCCCTCCGGCTTCGGCCTGCGCGACGGCCCATCCGCGCAGGAAGCCGGCGAGGTCCTCCATGTGCGACGTCTGGCTCGCATGCGCACGCAGCGCGTCGACCTTGCGCTCGAACGTGTCGGTGATGTCGACCCATGTGTTCGACGCCGAGCCGGCCATCATCCAGACCTCGGGCACCGCCCACGGCTCGAGCCCTTCGGCCAACAGCTCGGGATGTGCGAACGGGTTCCGCGCATCGGGGTACACGGCGCAAAGGGCTGCCTCGCCGGAGGCGAGGTGATCGGGATGGCTCGCGTAGATCCGATCGAAGTTGCGTTGAGGCGACTGGGTGAGCAGCCGTTGCGGCTGCACCACACGGATGACACGCGAGATGTCGCGGCGAAGCTCGAGCGTCGGCTGCACCCGGCCGTCAGGGTGACCGAGGAAGTGCAGCTCGGTGACGCCGAGCACCTTCGCTGCAGCGGTCTGCTCCTCCCTACGGAGCGTCGCCATGTCTGCACGGCTCATCGCGCGATCGGAGCCGCCGGCCTCGCCGTCGGTCACGATGCAGTAGACGACATCGAGGCCCTCGTCCGTCCACGCCGCCACGGTGCCGGCTGAGCCGAAGTCGACGTCGTCCGGATGGGCCATCACCACGAGCACTCGATCGGCCATCGGGACGAACCTACCGGGAGGATGCGCCGACCCACCCACCGTCCGGTGCGAGGCTGTGCCCGTGCGCCGCCTGCTCGCGTTGATCGCTGTCACGCTCGTCTTGCTCACGGGAAGCCAACGCGCGGGTGCTCAATCCGCTGAGCGGATCACGGACTACCGCACGACGATCGCGATCCAAAAGGACGGGAGCCTCGAGATCACGGAGGTCATCGCGTACGACTTCGGATCGAACGAGCGGCACGGCATCTTCCGGGACATCCCGACCCGGTTCAAGTTCGACGACAAGCACGATCGCGTCTACCCGCTCACGCTCGTGTCGGTGACCGCGGATCCGCCGAGCACGCCCACGGACACCAAGGTGTCGACGGTCGAAAACGCGACTCGCATCCGCATCGGCGATCCGAACACCACGGTGACCGGGCAGCACACCTACGTCATCACCTACGACGTGAAGGGCGCACTCAACGGCTTCCCTGACCACGACGAGCTCTTCTGGAACGCGATCGGCACGGACTTCTCCGTGCCCATCGAACACGGCTCGGCGATCGTCACTGCCCCCGCCGACATCACCCAGGTCACGTGCTTCGCTGGCCCACAAGGCTCGTCGCTGCCGTGCTCGTCGGCGAACGTCGACGGCAGCACGGCTCGGTTCACGCAAGACGGCTTGGGACCGTTCTCGGGGCTGACGGTCGTCGTCGCGCTCCCGAAGGGCACCGTGCCCACGCCGGCGCCGATCCTCGACGAGCGGCTCACCTTCCAGACGGGGTTCGATCCCGCTCCCGGGAAGATCGCCACCGGGGCCGTCGTCGGGATCGCCGGCATCGTCGCCCTCGTGATGCTCCTTCGTCGCGGGCGTGATCGCCGGTTCGTGGGGTCCGCGACCGATCAGGCCTTCGGCAACGTCACGGGTGAGGAGGAGGCCGTGCCGCTGCGAGGCCGCACCTCCGGCCCGGTGGAGTTCGAGCCCCCCGACGGCATCAGGCCAGGGCAGCTGGGCACGCTCATCGACGAGCAGGCGAACCTGCTCGACGTCACCGCGACGATCATCGACCTCGCGGTGCGCGGCTTCATCCTGATCCAAGAGGTGCCGGGCGAGGGGCACCGCCACAACACCGACTACCGCCTCACCGATCTCGGCAAGAGCCGCGCCGAGCTACGGCCCTATGAGACGTTGCTCCTCGACTCGCTGTTCGAGACGGGTTCCGTCGTCGAGCTCTCCGACCTCAAGTACAAGTTCTCCGCGAAGCTCACGAAGCTGCGCAACGCGCTCTACGACGACTCGATCGACAAGGGGTGGTTCTCGCGCCGTCCCGACCACGTGCGCCTGCTGTGGCGGGGCGTCGGCCTCGCCGTCCTCGTCGCCGGCACCTTCCTCACCTTCGTCGCGTTCTCGCTGCATTGGGGGCTCGCCGTGATCCCGGTGCCGATCATCGGCCTGCTCCTGGTGATCTTCGCCGGGAAGATGCCCCGGCGCACGCCCAAGGGAACCGCGATGTACAGCCGCATCGAAGGCTTCAAGCAGATCTTCGACATGGGGCAGGGCGTGCGCGAGCGGTTTGCCGAGCGTCAGAACATCTTCTCCGAGTACTTGCCGTTCGCGATCGTCTACGGCTGCACGAAGAAGTGGGCGGAGGCCTTCGAGGGGTTGGACGCGCAGGTGACCCAGTCGACGAGCACCTGGTACTCGGCGAGCCACCCATTCACCGCCCTCGCGTTCGCGAACTCGATCGACGACTTCTCGACGACGGCGACCGGCACGCTGTATGCGAGCACGCCGTCGTCGTCGGGCGGGAGCGGGTTCGGCGGAGGAGGGTTCTCCGGCGGCGGCGGTGGCGGTGGTGGTGGCGGCAGCTGGTAGCTCAGAGGTCGGTACGGGGCCCCGTCGGTTCGAAGCCCTCCTTCGACGACAGCTCTTCGAGCTCCCTGTCGAGGTCGTGGGCTTCGACCGACACGTGGGGCACGATGCGATCGAGCCACTTGGGGAACCACCAGTTGCGGTCGCCGAGCAGCTCCATCGTCGCCGGCACCAAGACCATGCGCACGAGCGTCGCGTCGATCAAGACCGCCGCAGCCAGCCCGAGGCCAATGAGCTTGATCTGGCGCTGATCGCCGAGCACGAAGCTGCCGAAGACGCAGATCATGATCGCCGCGGCAGCGGTGATGACTCGCGCGGTCGAGGCCAGCCCGTCGGCGACCGCTTGCCCGTTGTCCCCGGTGCGGTCGTACTCCTCCTTGATGCGTGACAGGAGGAAGACCTCGTAGTCCATCGAGAGGCCGAACACGATGGCGAACAGCATCATCGGAGCCCACGCCTCGATGGGTCCGGGCTTGCCGACGCCGAACACGTCACTCAGCCATCCCCATTGGAACACCGCGACGATCACGCCGTACGCAGCCGCGATCGAGAGCAGGTTCATGATCACGGCCTTGAGCGGCACGACGATCGACCGGAACACGACGAGCAGGAGCAGGAACGAGAGGCCGAGCACTGCACCGATGAACAGCGGCAGGCGGGAGGAGAGCACGTCCGCGAAGTCCTGCGATGCAGCGGTGAAGCCCCCGACGTAGACGGTCATGTCGGTGCCGTTGGTCGCCGCAGGGACGACGTCGGAGCGCAGGTGGTGGATCAGGTTCGTCGTCGCGACGTCTTGCGGGGCTGACGTCGGGAACACCTGGATGACGACCGTGTCGCCGGCGGGGTTCGGGATGGCCGGGCTCACGAACGCCACGCCAGGCACCTGCGTGAGTGCGTCATGGAGGCGGGCGACGTCGGCCTGGGTGCTCGTGCCACCCTGCTGGTCGGCCACGATCAGCAGCGGACCGTTGAAGCCCGGACCGAACCCGTCGGCGAGCAGGTCGTACGCCCGGCGAGTGGTGTCACTGGTTGGCTGGTTGCCGGCGTCGGCCATGCCGAGTCGCAGCGAGAAGAACGGCGCGGCGAGCAGCAGCAGGATGACCAGGCCGGCCACGAACGGCGGCCACGGGCGGCGCTGCACCGTGCGCGCCCACCGGTGCCACATCGACTCCTTCTGAGCGAGCGCCTCCTCGTGCTTCTTTCGGTGGGGGAGCCCGAAGCGGTCGATGTTCAGGCCCACGAAGCCGAGGAGCGCGGGCAGCAAGGTGATCGAGCCCAACATCACCAAGAGCACCGCGATGCTGCAGCCAACCGCGAGACCCCGCACGAATGGCACACCCATGAGGAACATGCCGAGCAGCGAGATGACGACGGTGAGACCGGCAAACACGACCGCCCGTCCCGCCGTGTTGATCGATCGGAGGACGGCGACATCGGGCTCCGCGCCGTCCTTCAAGAACTCCCGGTAGCGCGTGACGATGAAGAGCGCGTAGTCGATGCCGACGCCGATCGCGATCATCGACGCGACCTGTGTCGTGAAGTCGGGAACGGGCATCACGTTCGCGAGCAGCTCGACGAAGGCGATGCCGATCGCGATGCCGAACAATGCGGTGACGATCGGGAGCCCCATCGCGAGCAGGGAGCCGAACGCGATCAGGAGGATGAACACGGCGGCGAGCAGACCGAACGCCTCAGTGGCGGGAGGCTTCACGCCATCGCTGAAGATGTCACCGCCGAGCTCGACGGTGAGGCCAGGGACGTTGACGTCGGCTCTGGCAGCCTTCACGCCGTCGGACACGGGGCCCCACTCGTTGAAGTTCAAGTCGGCGGTGTTGACCTGCGCGTACGCGATCGTGCCGTCCTTGGAGATCTGCGTCTTGCCCTCGGGGGAGTAGGGGCTGACGACGCCGGTGACGTCGGGCACCTGCTCGATCTCGGTGAACATCGCCTCCATCGCGGCCTGCACCTGCGGGTCGTTCACGCCCTGCTCGGCGTGGAAGACGACCGTGCCGCCGTCGCCTGCGCGTGCGGGGAAGCGCGACTCGAGCAGATCGAAGGCGCGACGGCTCTCGGTGTTGGGGAGCTTGCCGCCATTGGCGAAGTCGCCCGCGAACGAACGGCCGAGGGTGACGGTCACCACCAACACGACGACCCAGGCGCCCAAGGTGATCCAGCGGTGCCGATAGGACGTGCGAGCTATCCGCTCCAGCATCCTCTCGACCCTACCTCTGGAGTCGCGCAGTCGTTCCCGTCGATGCTGCGATTTTCGTCACGCGCGACGCCGCGTGAATTCTTGGTGTCTCTCAGCGCGGGCGGCGCGCTTTCACCAAGAGAACCAGCTAGGTCGTGCAGACGGCAGCGAGGCTGCTCAGCGCCGTACCGCGACGCGGCTCGCGGACCTCGTTCGCATCAAGGCCGTTCGTGCAGTACCCGAAGGAGAGTCCGGTGGCCGGGTCAGCCCACGCGAGCTGTCCGCCCGCGCCGTTGTGCCCGAACGTGCCGGGAGAGACCGTGCGACCCATGCCGCGGATGTGTGAGCGGCCGTCGTCGCCGGCGAGGATCAGTCCGAGGCTGCGGTTGGCCGGGGTGTTCGTCATCGGATCGGGCAGCCGGTTGCGCACGTTGCTCGTCACGTCGGTGAGCACGTCGGGCTTCCACACGCCGCCCGGGTTGTGCAGCAGCGCTTGGTAGAAGAGCGCGAGGTCGGACGCGCGGATGAGACCGCCGCCCCCGGGCACACCGAGCGCTTTCACATCGGGATGGTTGAAGCCGAGCAGCGCCGCTTCGGTCACCTCGGTCACTGGGAGCTCGCGGATGCCGAACGTCGCCTCGAGCTCGTCGGGTGTCGCGTGCTCGCCGACCGCCACGAGGGTCGCAACATTCGTCTGTGCGTCTTTGTCGATGCCCAGCACGCGGGGCAGCCCGATCGGTCCGGTCACTCGCTTCTCGAGCTCGTCGCAGAAATTGCCGCCGGTGACGCGATCGATGATCTCGCCGAGCACCCAATGGGCTGACGTCGCGTGGTACTCGTACCGCGTGCCGGGCTCCCAGTTCAGCCGCCACTCACCGAACCGCGTGACGCGGCCCTCTCGCGTCCACCACTGAGGCGCAGCGAGCGGCGCGTGCGGGAAGCCGGCGGTGTGGAGCATCACCTGCTCGACCGTGATGACGTCCTTGCCGTTCGTACCGAACTCGGGGATGTACTCGATGACGAGCTTCGAAGGATCGACGAGCCCTTCGCCGATGAGCGTCCACACGGTGGACGCGACGAAGGCCTTGGTCGCCGAGAACGCGGGGTAGCGCGTGTCGACGGTCGCATCGCCATAGGCCTCGAAGGCGACGAGCTCCCCCTGGTAGGCGAGCGCGACCTGCGTGGAGGGCAACAGCCCCTCGTCCACCTCTCGCCGCGCGGGCCAACAGTGCATCAACTTTGCTCTGATCGATCCCCATGGGTCGGAAGATAGCCTCCGGCGGTGATGGACGACTTGGGGTGGGTCGACGCCGTCGGGCAAGCCGAGCTGGTGCGGACGGGAGAATGCACTCCCCTCGAGCTCGTCGACGCCGCGATCTCACGTATCGAGCGGCTCGACCCGTACCTCAACGCCGTCATCCACCGCATGTACGACAAGGCGCGGGCGGAAGCCGAGTCGAGCGCGCTGCCCGATGGGCCGTTCCGAGGGGTGCCGTTCCTGATGAAGGATGCCGTCGCGCACACTGCGGGCGATCCGTTCCATTGCGGCATGGCGTTCCTGAAGGAGCGTGGACACACCGAAGAGACCGACAGCTACCTCGCAGCAAAGCTGCGCAGCGCGGGATTCATCTTCGTCGGCAAGACGAACCTGCCGGAGCTCGCAGCGTCGTTCCTGACCGAGCCCGTCGCCTACGGACCGACGCACAACCCGTGGGATCCCGGCCGGTCGACCGGCGGCTCGAGCGGTGGCTCCGCTGCGGCGGTCGCGTCCGGGATGGTGCCCGCCGCGCACACGAACGACATGGGCGGTTCGATCAGGGTGCCTGCCAGCGCGTGCGGCCTCGTCGGCCTGAAGCCGTCCCGCGCTCGCACGTCCCTGGGCCCGAGCTTCGGCGAGTACTGGGCGATGCTCACGCACGAGCACGTCGTGACGCGCACCGTCAGGGACAGCGCCGCGATCCTCGACTGCACCGCGGGAGCGATGCCCGGCGACCCGTACTCGGCGCCGCCGCCGAGTCGTCCGTACGCGGACGAGGTCGGCGCAGATCCTGGGCAGCTGCGCGTCGGATGGCGCACCGCGATCCCGGAAGGCGGGTTCGCGGATCCCGAGTGCGTGCGTGCAGTGGAGCGCACGGTGGCGACGCTCGCCGAGCTGGGCCACGAGATCGAGGAGAGTCACTTCCCCTCCCTCGACGCCATGCCTTCCATCGCTCTCGGGATCTTCGCGACATCCATCGCGCGCGACCTCGACCGGTGGGGCGAGCGATACGGCGTGACGATCACGCAGGACGACGTCGAGCCGACGACCTGGATGGCGTCCGAGGTCGGCCGCTCGCTGACGTCCCCGCAATACCTCGCGCTCGTCGAGCTCGTGCAGCGCTGGGCTCGGGATGTCGCGGCGTGGTGGTCGGAGGGTCACGACGTGCTGGTGACCCCGACCTTGCCGTGCCTCCCGCCCGAGTTGAGCACAGGCATCGACAACGACCTCGGCCCGTTCACCATGCCGTGGAACTTCTCGGGGCAGCCAGCCATCTCCCTGCCACTCCACGTCAGCGAGGGCGGATTGCCCGTCGGCGTGCAGCTCATCGCGGCATACGGCCGCGAGGACCTTCTCCTTCGAGTCGCGTCGCAGCTCGAAGAGGCGCTTCCCTGGGCGGATCGCCGCCCCGCGATCAGCGCCTGATTCTCAGCCGGCCGGAAGCTCCGCGGCTTCGATCGCGGCGACGAGCGTCGTCGACCTCGAGGCGCGCGCCGAGCGAAGACCGAGCGCATACCAGCCCCACACGCCCGCGAGCACGGTTGCGGTGCCGCCGACGACCATGCCCCATCGGGGGCCGATGTTCTGTCCGATCCATCCGATGATCGGTCCACCGATCGGTGTCGTGCCGAGAAACGCGACCGCCCAAAGCGCCATCACGCGCCCTTGGAAGGCGGGGTCGGCGCGGAGCTGCATGGTCGAGTTCGCTCGGGCCAGGAACGTGACGCTGCCCGCGCCGACGCCGACAAGGAGCAACACCATGGTGGGCAGGCTCGGCATGACCGCCGCGGTGATGATGAGCGCGCCGAAGACCAACGTCGCCTTGATCAGTGGTCCATCGCCTGTCGTCTGACGCGACGCGGTGAACAAGCCGCCGATGACCGCCCCCACGCCCATCGCGCCGGTCATGATCCCGTAGGTCGCCGCGTCCCCGTCGAACGTGTACTTCGCAACCAGCGGCAGGATCACCTGGAACTCGTAGGCCAGGGTGCCGACGACCGCCATCATGATCAGTGGTGTGCGCAGCGACGGGGAGGACCAGACGTACCGGAAGCCGTCGCGTAGCTGTCCCTTGCCCGCGGCTGCGGCGTGATCGGTCGGAGCTCGCTCACGGTCATCATGAGGAGGGCAACGATCACCGCGATGTAAGACGCGGCGTTGAGGAAGAAGCAGGGCGCGATGCCGATGACGGCGATGATGACGCCCGCGAGTGCGGGCCCGATGACCCTCGCCATGTTGATGTTCACCGTGTTCAGCGTGACGGCGTTGGGGAGATGCTCTCGCCCGACCATCTCGAGCACGAAGGTCTGGCGGGTCGGGTTGTCGAGGGCGGTCACGCAACCGAAGCAGAACGCGACGGCGTAGACCATCCAGAGGGTCACCACGTTGGTCGCGGTGAGGACGCCGAGCAGCAGTGCGAACAGCCCGAAGCAGACCTGGGTGATGATCAGCAGACGCCGCTTCGGCATCCGGTCCGCGATCACCCCTCCGAACGGTCCGAAGAGCAGCACTGGCAAGAACTGCAACGCGACCACGAAGCCGAGTGCGGTGCCGCTGCCGGTGAGCTTGAGGACCAGCCAGGCCTGCGCCACGGTCTGCATCCACGTACCGCAAAGCGAGATCGACTGACCGATCAGGTAGGTGCGGAAGTTCGGGCTCGAGTGAACAGCGCCGAACGTGGAGTTGAACTTGTGGCGAAATCGACTGCGCATACCTGGTTAGACAATCTAACAACTAGGCGATCGATCCCCGCACCGATTGGGCGGGCGCCCGCGCGGAAGACCGTTGCACGCGTTGGTGGAGAACCCAGGCGATCCCCCCGATGCCGAGGGTCGTCAGCGCGGCGGCGATGAAGAGGAAGGTGGGGCCCGCGCTTTTCGTAGACGGGCGCCGCGACGAGGGCGACGACGCCCGCTCCGGCCTGCCCCGCGGCCCCGGCGAGGCCCTGGCCCACGCCGAGCCGCTCGGGAGGACAGGCCTGGGCCATCGCGGCCTGAGACGCAGGCACCGCAACCGCCTGGATGATCGCCTCGATCATTGCGACCGACACGATCAGCACGGGGATCGTGAACACGCCGTAGACGCCGATCGCGGGCGCCAGCAACAAGACGCATACGAATGCCGCGCGGAACGGGCCGACCCGGTCCGCGAGGCGTCCGCCTCGCGACGCCAACGCGATGAACGGGATGCCGTACATGGTGAGCGTGATCCCGATGAACAGCGTGCTCGCGCCGCGGTCTTGCAGGTATCTGGACCAGAGGGAGTCGTAGATGCCGACCGGAAGGAAGAGGGCGAGCGCGAGCAGTGCCGCGACGACGACTTCGCGGTAACGGAGCAAGTCGAAGGCCAGACCGCTCGCCCCGGCGGGCGAGCTGGCACCGACCTCCTGCCCTGGGATCGGCCGGCCCGCGAGGAAGGCGAACGTGATCCCGATGACGATGGCGAGCACCCAGAAGGGAGTGTCGAGATTGAACGCGCTCGCGAGCACTGCGCCCACGACCGGCCCGGCGACGAAGCCGCCCAGCTCGGTGCCGGCGAGTCGACCCAGGTTGCGTCCGACGTTCTGCGCATCCAGCCGGGCGATGATCGAGCGCGTCGCGGGAGCGAAGCAGCCGACCGCGAGCCCGGAAAGGGCGCGAGCAGCGGTGAACTGCCAGAGCTGGCTGGAGAGCGCGAAGGCGACGAGGGAGACGACGCTGAGGGCGAGACCTCCGAGGAGCAGCACCTTTGCTCGGCCCCGGTCGGCCTGCCCCGAGAATGCGAGCAATCCGACGAGCGACGCGATGAATGACGCTCCCGAGATGATGCCGAGCCCGTAGGTCGGGAGGTCGTGCGCGTCTTGAAGGTCGGCGAGAAGTGGGAACACGACACCGTTCGCGGCCGCCAGGACGAACGTGGCGATGTAGAGCGGAGCCAAGTCGTGGTTCCGGGCGCGCGAAGCGGCGGAGTCGACCCTGGCCATGCGTGCACGGTAACGGGCGGTCGGGACGGCCGCCGACCCGTTTCTCCTCCTACGCTCGCGTGCCGTGACGACGACCCCGACCCGGCACCCGCGCAACACGTCGTTCGAGTGGACGGGCCACGAGGGCCCGTTGGTCTTCCTCACCGACGCGCAGATGCGGGCCTTCGACGAAGAGGGCTACTTCTTGCTCGAGGGTGCCTTCGACGCCGACGAGGTCGCGCGGGTGGTCGACGCGATCGACCCGATCCACGATCGAAACGTCGCCTTCCTGAAGACGCGCGAGAACGAGAAGCTTTTCATCGCCGAAGCGGGCAACCTCGTGTTCTCGACGCACCTCGTCCTGCGCTCAGCGTTCCTCCGCGAATGGGTCGCGGGCCCCGTCTTCGGTGGCCTCGCCCGCGACATCATCGGACCCGACGTCGCGCCTCTACTGGGAGCAGGCGGTCTACAAGGAGCCGGAGAAGCCGCGGTCGTTTCCTTGGCATCAGGACAACGGGTACACGTTCGTCGAGCCGCAGCAGTACCTCACCTGCTGGGTGGCGCTGACCGATGCGACGGTCGAGAACGGCTGCCCCTGGGTGATGCCCGGCCTCCACCGCCGGGGCACGCTCGAGCACTGGATGACCGACTACGGCTGGGAGTGCCTGCGCGATCCTGACGGGGCGGTTGCGGTGCCGGCCCGCGCCGGCGACATCGTGGTGTTCTCTTCGCTGACCCCGCATCTCACCGGTCCGAACACGAGCAGCGCAGTGCGCAAGGCCTACATCGTGCAGTACGCGCCCGATGGCGCCGTGGTGACCGGACCGGGCGGGGCGAGCGCGGGGCGGCAGGACGATCCAGATCGGCAGTACGTCGTGCTTCGCGGCGGTGAGCCGGTCAGCCCGCCACCGATGCCGACACCGCCGCGCTGAGATCGGGCCACGCGGAGGCTGCCCACGGGCCGAAGTCGGCGTCGCCGAGGTAGACGCATCCGACGCGGACGTCGGGGTCGATCCAGACGAACGTGCCCGACCGTCCGAAGTGGCCGAACGTGCGCGGTGATGAGGACGCAGCGGTCCAATGCGGATGCTTGGTGCCGCGGATCTCGAACCCGAGACCCCAATCGTTCGGGTTCTGACGACCGAAGCCCGGCAGGACACCGTCGAGGCCGCGGAACTGCACGGCAATCGCCTCGGCGACCGTCGACGACGCGAGCAGCGTGGGGTGTTGCAGCTCGACTGTGAAGCGGGCCAAGTCAGCGACCGTGCTCGATGCCCCTGAAGCGGGAGTGCCGTCGAGCGAGGTGTGGAGCATTTCGAGCGGAGCGAGCACGGCTTCTTCGAGATAGGTCGAGATCGGGATGCCGGTCGCAGCGGCGATCAGGTCGCCGATGAGCTCAAAGCCTGCGTTCGAGTAGATGCGCCGTGTCGCGGGTGGCGCTATGACCGTGCGCTCGTCGGGCGCCAGGCCGGACGCGTGCGCGAGGAGGTGGCGCAGCGATGTGCCGACCTCGAGCGGCTCGTCGAGCCCGACCGAACCTTCCTCGACGGCGACGAGCGTTGCATACGCAACGAGCGGCTTCGTCACGCTGGCGAGTGCGTAGCGCTCGGCCACCGGGCCGTGCGATGCGACGAGGACGCCGTCGGCGACGACCGCCGCGGAGTGGCGTGCGCCTGGCCATGTGTCGATCGTCCGGAGGACGTCGACGAGCGTCACTCCACGTCGGCCAGGAACTCGAGCATCGCGGCGTTCACCTCCGCAGGCCGCTCTTGCTGCGTCCAATGCCCGCATCCTTCGAGCATCACGGTGCGCCGCAGGTTGGGCACGACCTGCGAGAGGTTCTTCACCGCGTCGGGGTTCGCGGCGATGACGCCATCACGATCGCCGCCGATGAACAACGCTGGCGGCGTGACCACTGCACCTGCCCAGGCCGCCGTGAGCTCCCAGGTGCGATCGATGTTGCGATACCAGTTCAAGCCGCCCCGGAAGCCGACCCGCTCGAACTCACCCGTGTAGAAGTCGACATCGGCGTCGGTGAGCCACGCAGGGAGCACCGCCGGATCGACGAAGTGATCGGACATCGTCGCGTCTCGCCCGTGCTTTCCCCACTCCATCTCGCTACTGGGCACATCGCCCGATGCGACGTACATGAAGCCCCGGATCGTCTTGCGCACGTCGCGCTGCAAGTCGGCCTCGGCGACCCCAGGCTCCTGGAAGTAGAGGATGTACATGAACCGGTCGCCGGCGAGGAAGTCGAGCACCTCGGTCGGACGCATCGGTGAGCGTGCCGAGAACGGCACCGAGAGGCCGATGACCGCGCTGATCCGGTCGGGCCGCCAGAGCGCGGAGTTCCACGCAACGGGTGCACCCCAGTCGTGGCCGGCGATCACCGCGGTGGGCGCGTCGAGCGCGTCCAGCAGCCCGATGATGTCGCCGACGAGATGGAGCTGCGTGTAGGCGTCGACGGCGTCAGGCGCGTCGGTCTGCCCGTACCCCCGCTGATCGGGCGCGACCACGTGGTAGCCCGCCGCGCCGAGAGCATCGAGCTGGTGGCGCCACGAGTACCAGCTCTCAGGGAACCCGTGACACAGCACGACGAGCCGACCGTCTGCAGGCCCCGCTTCGGCGACGTGCATTCGGATGCCGTTGGTGTCGACGAAGCGATGGGAGATCTCGGTCATCGGGCGATCGTAGGGGCCACCCGTTTTTCTTGGTGATTCTCCGGCGCAGAGACCGACTTTCACCAAGAGAACCAGCCGGGGGCTACGAGTCGGCGATCCAGCTGCCGTGGAAGCCGTGAGGCACGCGGCGGGGGAGGTGCACGACCGCGAGCGGCGCGGCCGCGATGTCAGAAGCGTCGAGGATGACGAGGTCGCTCGTGTCGCGACTGCGGTCGTAGACGAACGAGAGCACGTAGCCGTCGTCCTCCGCGGCGTCACCGCGACGCACGAACACCGACTCGTCGGGGAACGCGTCCGGCCCGAGATCGTGGGCACCTGCTGCGCCCGTGGTGTTGTCCCACTTGGCGATCACTCCAGGCGCGGTCACCGCGTCGAGATGGCCGGCCCGCGGCTGCACCATGTACGCGTATCGATTGTCGAGCCCGACCTTGTCGTCGGCGACGCGCGGGAACCCGTGGCTGCGGTCGTCGAGCTGCTCCTCGCTGACCTTGCCGGAGGCGAGGTCGAACGTCCACCGATGTAGCAGCGAGGGCTCGAAGTCGTTCATGCTGTTTCGCCACAGCGACGCGTGGCGCCCGACGTCGCACACGACCTTCGTGCCGTCGGTCCACGCATTCGACGGATGGAACACGTAGCACGGGTCGACGTCGAACCAGCGCACATCGGCGTCGGTGCCGCCTCTCGGCAGGATCCCGACCCGTGCGCCGTAGTCGTCACTCCATCTGATCGGCGGCTCGCCCCGCATCGCGAGCTCGAGATCGAACACGACCGGCAGGTCCATGAACACCGCATGCTCGGACGTGATCATGAAGTCGTGCATCATCGTTGGTCCGGGCACGGTGACCGCTTCGCTCTTCACGAGCTGACCTGACGCGTCGAGCACGTGATACGTGAGGTACGGAGGAAACACTCCGTACCCGAAGAAGTGGAGCTCGCCGGTCAGCGGGCAGAGCTTCGGATGAGCCGTGAACGCGGTGGTGAGCCGCCCTCCCCACGTCTCGCAGCCGACCGTCTCGAGTCTCCCTCGACCTCGAAGGGAACGCTCCCTCCTCCAGGGCAAAGATCCGTCCGGCGTGGGCCAGCACGTGGGTGTTGGCCGCGCTCATCGTGAGATCGCCCATCGACTCGGGCGCGATGCGATCGCCGTCGGTCTCGTACAGCGGCGTGCGCACGTAGCGGTTGCGATACCAGGCCGCTCGGCCAGCCTCGAGCCGCACGCCATGGAGCATCCCGTTTCCGAAGAACCAATGGCTCGACGACCCGCTCTGCGGGTTCGCACCGTTCCTCACGTAGAGACCTTGCAGGTCAGACGGCACCTGACCCGTGACCGGCAGGTCGAACACCGTGATCTCGTCGAACACCGGCGCGTAGTTGCCACTCAGCCAGAACGGTGTCGCTGCTTGCTCGAGGGTCGACATCGGCTCAGAGTATCCATATGGATCTTCCCCTTTACGTCCTGGAGGATCCGGACAGCATCGACAGCGGCGGTGACCGCGAGCGATCGCACGCGTTGCGAGCACGCGCTCGCGACGATCGCCGAGGCGTTTCAGAGCGGCGAGGGAAGCACGGTCGCACTCGCAGAGCCACCTCGCGCCCGCGCGGGTCGATCGCAGCAACCTCATCCTCCGCCGGTTCCTGCTGGTGTGCCCGGATGAAGCCGTCGCCCGCTTCGACGATTGGTTCGCTCATTCCCCGGCGGTCGCGCACGTGGGCAAGGGGACGTGGCGCGGCGCCGTCGACGCCGCGAACCGCGCGGTCGGCGACGGAGGCGGCAACCGGCTGCGTCGTGCGGAGGGGCGGCTCCGGCTGCGTGCCTCGCCTGTGTTCGTTCCGGTCGTGCTCGAGATGCTGCCGTGGTATTGCTCACGGGTCGTGCTCGACCTGAGGCCGGCCGACCTCTCGAAGCGCATGGCCTGGCTGCGGCGTGAGACGTTCTTCTTCACCGCCCACGCGCTGCTCAGTGACCTCCGCAGGCACCTCGAGACCGCTGCCCCACGCTGAGACTGGTCAGGCTGACTCGAGCGCCTGCCGCGAGGTCGGCGACGAGGTCGTGCGACGACTCGATGCCCACCGAGAGCCGAACGAGCGACGCGTCGACCTGCAACGGCGAGCCCGACGGCGGACGCGTGGGTCATGCGACCGGGGTGCTCGATGAGCGACTCGACCGCGCCGAGCGACTCGGCCAGCGTGAACAGCTCGGTGTGCCGCACGATCTCGAGCGCGGCCGCCTCGCCGCCGACGCAGGTGAACGAGACCATCCCCCCGAAGTCGCGCATCTGCTTCGCCGCTGCGGCGTGGCCGGGGTGATCCGGCAGCTGGGGATAGAGGACGCGATCGACCGCAGGATGCCCGACGAGGAGATCGACGATCGCCCGGGCGTTCGCGCAGTGCCGATCCATGCGCACGGCGAGCGTCTTCAACCCGCGCAGCACGAGGTAGCAGTCGAAGGGACCGGGCACCGCGCCCGCAGCGTTCTGGATGAACCGCAGCGGCTCGGCGATCTCGTCGTCGTCGAGCGCGACGAACCCTCCGATGACGTCGGAGTGACCGCCGAGGTACTTCGTCGCGGAGTGCACGACAGCGTCGGCGCGGAGCTCGAGGGGGCGTTGCAGGTAGGGCGTTGCGAACGTGTTGTCGACGACGCAACGGCCGCCGTGGCGGTGGGCGACATCGGCGACGGCCTCGATGTCGATGCACGTGAGCAGCGGGTTGGTCGGCGTCTCGAGCCAGACGAGCACGCCATCGTCGGGCCAGGCCGCGTCGAGCGCGGCGGGGTCGCTCAGGTCGACCGCGCTCCAGGAGCAGCCAGCTGGGCCATACACCTTCGAGATCAAGCGGAAGGTGCCGCCGTACGCGTCGTTGCCCAACAGGATGCGATCACCCGGCTTGACCAACGTGCGCAGCAGACCGTCCTCGGCCGCGAGGCCGCTCGCGAACGCGAAGCCGTGCGCGCCGCCTTCGAGCGACGCGAGGCAGGTCTCGAGCGCGGTGCGAGTCGGGTTGCCCGATCGCGGCGTACTCGTAGCCCTTGTGCTCGCCGACCGCGTCCTGCGCGAACGTCGTCGACAGCGAGACCGGCGGCACGACCGCGCCGCTCGTCGGATCCGGGTCTTGGCCGGCGTGGATCGCCCGCGTCTCGAAGCCGAGGCCGTGCCGCTCGGTCTCACCCATCGAGCTGCTCGCCGGGCGACAGGAACGTGAGCACGTCCGTGCGAGTCAACACCGCGATCGGGCGGCCGCCCGAGAGCACGAGAAGCGCCGGCGCTTCGTCGAGCTTGCGCACCACGAGATCGAGCGACTGTCCGATGCCGACCGTGGGCAGCTTGGGTCCCATGACGTCGCCGACCGCGACGTCGAGCACGGCGGGGTCGTGGAACGTGGCGTTCATGAGCTCGAGCTCATCGACGGCGCCTTGCACCTCGGCCGCCGCGAACGGCGGTTCGTTCTTGATCACCGGGAGCTGCGACAGGCCGTTCTTGCGCATCAGCGCGACCGCTTCACGCACCGTGTCGCCGGGGTTGACGTAGATGAGTGGAGCCAGCGATTCGCTGCGCGCGGTCGAGCACCGAGGCGACGCAGAGATCGCACATGCGCAAGAAGCCGTAATCAGCCATCCATTCGTCGTTGAAGACGCGGGACAGGTACCCGCGTCCGGAGTCGGGAACGAGGACGACGACGATGTCACTCGGTTGTGCGTCCTGCGCGACCCGTACGGCAGCGGCCACCGCGGTGCCTCCCGAGCCACCGATGAGCAAGCCCTCTTCCCGAGCGACGCGACGTGCCATCAGAAACGAATCCTCGTCGCTCACGGGGATCACGCGGTCGACGACCGAGGGGTCGTAGGTCTCGGGCCAGAAGTCCTCGCCGACGCCCTCGACCATGTAGGGCCGTCCCGATCCACCGGAGTACACCGAGCCCTGCGGATCGGCGCCGATGATCTGCACGTTCGGGTTCTGCGACTTGAGGTAGCGGCCGATGCCGGTGATCGTGCCGCCGGTGCCGAGCCCGGCCACGAAGTGCGTCACCCGTCCGGCCGTTTGGCGCCAGATCTCAGGGCCGGTCGTGTCGACGTGTGACTGCGGGTTCGCAGGGTTGGCGTATTGGTTCGGCCGGTACGCGCCGGGGATCTCTCGGACGAGCCGCTCCGCGGTGGAGTAGTACGACTGCGGGTCTTCGGGAGAGACGGCGACCGGGCAGACGACGACCTCTGCCCCGTACGCCGCGCAGGAACGCGATCTTCTCGGGCGCGACCTTGTCGGTCATGACGAAGACGCACTTGTAGCCGCGCTGCGCGGCGACGATCGCGAGGCCGACACCGGTGTTCCCCGAGGTGGGCTCGACGATCGTGCCGCCGGGCCGGAGCAGGCCGGCGCGCTCGGCGGCGTCGACCATCGCCACAGCGGGTCTGTCCTTCACGCTGCCGCCGGGGTTCGTCGTCTCGAGCTTCACTGCGAGCGTCGCGACCAGGCCTTGTGACTCCGACAACCGTGGCAGCCGCACCATTGGCGTGTTGCCGATGAGGTCGAGGATGGAGTCGGCGATCTCGAGCTCAGACCCGTCGCCCATCAGCGCACGCTAGGTCAGGCGCCCTGCCGCCACTGCGGCGTCCTCGGCCTGCTCGAGCTGTGCCTCGACGAGGGCGAGCCCGCCATCCCAGAATCCGGGGTCGTCGAGATCGCACCCGACGATGCGGCCGAGGTCTTCTGGCGCCATCGAGCCTCCTGAGCGAAGGAGGTGGAGGTACCGAGGCACGAAGTCGGAGCCCTGGGTCTCGTACTGGTGGTACACCGACAGGGCGAGCAGCTGGCCGTAGGCGTACGCGTAGACGTACCCGGGCGTGCCGACGAAATGAGGGATGTAGCTCCACCAGCTGCGGTATCCGTCGGTGATCTCCACGGCGTCGCCGAGCATCTCGGTCTGCGACGCGGCCCAAAGGTCGCCGAGCCGGTCGACCGACAGCTCGCCCTCCTCGCGGCGTGCCGTGTGCATCGCTTGCTCGAATCGATTCATCGCCGTCTGCCGGAAGACCGTGGCGATCGCGCCCTCGATCGACTCGGCGAGCAGCGCGAGTCGATCCTGGGGATCGGTGGTGGAGGCCAACAGTCGTCCGAACGTCACCGTCTCGCCGAACACGGAGGCGGTCTCAGCGAGCGTGAGCGGCGTCGATTGATGGAACACGCCTTGCTCGCGCGCGAGGTGCCCGTGCAGGCCGTGCCCGAGCTCGTGGGCCAGCGTGAGCACGTCGTTGCGCTTCGCCGTCCAGTTGAGGAAGACGTAGGGGTGGTGTGACGGCACGGTGTACGCGCAGAAGGCCCCAGGTCGCTTGCCCGGTCGCACCGGCGCGTCGATCCACCGCTCGTCGAAGAACCGGCGGGCCAGCGCTGCGAGATCGGGCGAGAACGAGGCGTACGAGTCGAGCACCATGTCGCGCGCCTCGACCCATCCGATCTCGGTCTCGCTCGCGGCAACCGACGCATACCGGTCGTAGTCGGCCAGCCGCGGCAGCCCGAGGATCTTCTTCTTCATCTCGTACCAGCGCTGCGGGATGTCGTAGCGCCGCTGCACCGCGTCGACGAGCGCCTCGACGCTCTCGTCACTCGCTTGGTTCGACAGGTTTCTGCTCGTGATCCAGGTCGGGTAGTGCCGAAGGCGATCGTCGGTCGCCTTGTCGGCGAGCAGCGTGTTGAAGATGAACGCGCGCGTCCGCAGACCGGGAGCGAGGCCGGCGGTGATCGCCTCTGCGGCCCCACGGCGCGTCTCGCGATCCGGGTGCATCATCATTGACAGCCCGCGCTCGAGCGGCACCTGTGCGCCGTCGGGGAGCGTGACCGTGATCTCGGCGGAGAGCTCGCTGAACAAGCGAACCCAGGCCGAGCGACCGGTGACGTCCTTCTCGGTGTCGATCTTCTCCTCGGGCTCGGTGAGGAGGTGCGGACGGTACCGGCGAGCCGACTCCAGGTGGTACCGGTACGGCTCGACGCGGTCGTCGGAGAGGATCAGGTCCGCGGCAGCGTCGTCGATCGACGCCCACTCGAGCTCGAACCAGATCAGCTGCGTGGTGATCGTCGTGACCCGTTCCTGGACACGTTGCATGAGCGCCCCGTTGGCGGGGTTGCTCGTGTCGACCGCGAAGCGCAAGCCCGCGTACGAGGCGGCACGCCCGATCAGCTCTTGCAGCTCGGCCATCGACGCCATGACCGAGGCCAGCGTCGCGGCGTCCATCTCGGCGACCTTTCCTCGATGCTCGATGAGCCTGGGCACCAGTGCCTCGGCTCGATCGATGAGCGCATCGACGCCCGCAACTCCCTTCCCCTCGACCAGCGGCTCGAGATCCCAGGCGACCTCTTCGACGTTGTCGGGAGCAGGAGAGTGGACGTCATCGGTCACTGTCATGCAATCGAGCCTACGGTGCGGTTTCGTCGACCTCGACGAAGTCGGGCCCGCCTCTTGCCGTCTTGCGGACGACGAGCACCCAGCCGACGACGGCCATCCCGCAGAAGAGGAACCACTGGATCGCGTAGCTGAGGTGAGGACCCTCGTCGAGTGACGGCAGGGGGAGGGGCGTGATCGTGCGGGCGTCGGCGGGCTCCGACGACTCGCGCTCGACGTAGACGGGGAGAAGGCGATAGGGCATCTGCTGCTGCAGCCGCACGAGGTCGGCTCGGGCCACTTCGCTGAGCGTTCCCTCGGTAGGATCGCGGGGCCCGAAGTGCCCTCGCTTCTGCGACGAGCGCACCCATCCGTTGACGACGACGACACCCGGCGGCGGCGCGGGCACCTTGGGAGCTGTGCCACTCGTCTCGAGCGGGACAAAGCCGCGGTTGATGATCACGGCATCGCCGCTCGGCAGCACGAGCGGCGTCAGCACGTGGTAGCCGGGCGACCCGTTGTAGGAACGGTTCCGCACGAGCACCTGCTGCGACACGTCGTATCGGCCGGTCGTGCTCACGTTCCTCCACTGGACGCCCCCGGTCTCGCTCACCGGCACGTCGACAGACACGAGGTCGTCGAGGGGCACGACGGCGGCCGCCGTGCGCTCACGCACCTGGGCGTTGACCGCCTTGCGCTCGTCGAGCCGGCGCAGCTGCCAGAAGCCGAGGTTCATCATCACGACGACGAGCAGGATGATCCCGAGCGTGAAGATGATGTACCTCGGCCGCGCGAGGAACCTGTACACGACCCTCGAAGGTACCGGGGGGTCAGCCCGGCGCGGGCTCAGGCACGAGGGCGTCCGGGAGGGTGTCGCGGTGCGCGTTGTAGGCGATCAGCGCGGGCATCAGCGCCGCGAGCATGGCGATGCCGCCGATGCACGCGAGGCCGCCGATCACGATCGAGGTGTCGATGGTCGTGAGTGCCGCGACGGCTCCTGCCTCCAGGTCACCGAGCGCGGGGCCCGTCGTCCAGACCGCCATGCCCACTCCCTCGATGCGACCGAGCATGGGCGGTGGGGTCGCCATCCGCAGGATCGACTGGCGGAAGACGCCGCTGACCATGTCCGCTCCTCCCGCGATGGCGAGGAGCAGGAGGGAGATCGCCAACCCGTTCACGAGGCCGAACAGCGTGATCGCGACACCCCAGCCGGCGATCGCGAGGCAGAGCGCGACGCCGTGGCGCGGCACCTTTCGGGCCCAGCCACTCGTCGCGCTCGCGACGAGTGATCCGGCGAAGGGCGCCGCGTAGAGCAGTCCGAGCACCCGCGCGTTCCCGTCGAATCGTTGATCGACGAGCGCCGGGAAGAGCGCGACCGGCATCCCGAAGATCATCGCGATCAGGTCGGCGAGGAAGGATCCCTTGAGCACCGTTCGGTTGCGCAGGTAGCGAAGCCCCTCGCCGATGGCTCGCAGCGACACGCCGTCGCCGCCCGTGATCGCGATCGACTTCATCAAAGACACGAGCCCGATGCAGAACGCGAACGTGAGGACGTCCACCGTGTACGTCCAGCCCAGCCCGAGCCACGCGATGAGCACCCCCGCGGCGACCGGCCCTATCAGCCGACCGGTGCTGCCGAGCACTGCCTCGAGCGCAGTTGCGGACGGGATTTGCTCTCGGGGCACGAGCATCTGCACAGCTGACCGGCTCGCGGGAACACCGAGCGCGTACACACCCGTGGCGAAGAAGAAGACGACGAAGATCAGCCAGGTCTGGGGATGCGACGCGGCGGCGTTGAGCGCCAAGACCAGCGCGCAGACAAGACCGCCGAGCTGGGTCAGCATGATGATGCGCCGGCGTTCGAGGTGGTCGGCCACGGCGCCGCCGAGGATCGACCCGAAGAACAGAGGCAGCATCGTCACCAGGCCGAGGAGCCCGACGGCGAGCGTGGAACCCGTGAGCTCATAGACCTGGAACGCCGCCGCGACGCGCGTGAGCTGCGATCCCGCTGCGGTGATGCCGTCACCGGCCCAGAGCAGTCGAAAGTCGCGCGACTCCCGAAGCGGGGTGATGTCGAGCGCGAGGTGCTTGAGCGTGCCCATCAGAGCTCCAGGTCCATCCACACCATGTCGAGGGCGGGGAGCCCGTTGAGCACGAACGCAGGTGGATAGCCGCGCGCCGGAGTGAAGTAGTCACGTTCGATCGACAGCAGACGAAAGCCGCACCGTTGGTAGAAGTCGAGGTTGCCCGTGTCGGCGCTGGTCGTCCCGACGAGCAGGCGACTGGCGCCACGGCCTCGCTCGGCGTTCGCGACGTCGGCGAGCATGGCCTTGCCGACACCCTTGCGCTGGTGGGCCTCGGCGACCGCGACATAGCGCAGCTCACGGACAGGGCGCAGCTCCCGCTCGCCCGCAGCGTGATCGAGGGTGAGCACGACGCCGATGTCGTCGACGGCGTACATCGTGCCGAGATCGATCGCGGACGCCAGCTGCGTGTCGGAGTCTTCCGCCAACCGGATGAGCGGGATGAGCGCGGCTCGCTCGGGACCTGGGGGCACCTCGCGCACGGTCACAGCCGGTCCCACACCATGGAGTCGGCGGCCGCCGCGTCGAGCAGCCCCGCGGGGTCGTGCTTGTCGATGTGGCCGAGCAGCCCGCGGTAGATCCCGTAGCCGCAGAGCTCGCGCAGACGAGGCGAGAAGCGCGCCGCGACGTCACGAGGGATTCCGAGCTGCTGGTTCTCCTGCTGGCGGATCCACCCCGCGCAGTAGTTCATCGCGATGCCGACGCGCCGCTCGGCGGTCGAGTTCGCGCCACCACCGTGCCAGAGCGAGCCGTGCCAGACGAGCACGCTGCCTGCTGGCATCTCGGCAGCCACGGTGTCGTAGGCGTCGCCGTAGGTCGGGGAGTGGTCCGCGGTGTGGCTTCCCGGCATGAGCCGGGTCGCGCCGTTGGCCTCGGTGAAGTCGGTGAGAGCCCACATGGTGTTGCAGACCGTCGCGACGTGCGGCTTGGGGATCGGGATCAGCTGATCGTCCGCGTGGATCGGCTGTGCGATCTCGCCCGTTCCGATCGCGATCGACGAGAGGGAGGACACAAGGCATCCGGCGTCGAGCACGCCTTCCACCACGGGCAGCACACGGGGATGCACGGGGATCTGCTCGAAGAGAGGCCCGTGCGCGAGCAGATTGTAGATGCGCCACGTCGCGGCGCCCTCGAAGCTGTTGCCCGCGGGACGGACGTCGAGCGCCTGCTCGAGCCGGGCCAGGTCGTCACGAAGCGCGTCGATCAGAGCGGGTTCGATCGCGGCCGAGATGATCGTGTAGCCGATCGACGCGACCTCTTCGACGTGGGCGCTCACATCAGGAGAGGTCACGTGCGCTGACGCTAGCCAGAACGGCCCGCTCGACCTGGGGAGATACGTTCATCCCGACATGAGCCGCGACGTCCGACCTCCGGTGCCTCACACCCTCGCGGATGTGACCTCGGCGTGGCTCTCGCAGGCCCTGGGCGAGCCGATCGAAATCGTGTCGCGCGAGCGAGTGGGCACGGGGCAGGTCGGCCTGAGCGTCCGACTCGACCTCGCCGGCCCCGCGACGATTCCCGGTGGCGTTCCCACCAGCGTCGTGGTGAAGCTGCCGTCCGACGACGCGCAGAGCCGGGCGACCGGCGTCGCGATGCGCAACTACGAGCGCGAGGTGCGCTTCTACGCCGAGGTCGCGCCGACCGTCGGCATCCGCACGCCTCGGTGCTGGTACGGCGATTGGGACTCGAAGTCCGGCGACTTCGTGCTCGTGCTCGAGGACCTCGCTCCTGCGACGCAGGGCGATCAGATCGAGGGCTGCTCGATCGCCCAAGCCCGCGCTCGCCCTGGAAGAGCTCGCGAAGCTGCACGCGCCTCGGTGGGGCGACCGCTCTCTGGACGATCTCTCGTGGCTGTCGCATCGCGACCCGCAGAGCAGCGCGATGTTGCAAGCGCTGTATCACTCGGTGTGGCCGGGCTTCGTCGACGTCTACGGCCCGTCGATGACGTCGAGTCAGATCGCGCTCGGCGAGCGGCTCGGTGTCTCGTTGTCGACGTGGGTCGCCGACGACAGCGTGCCGATGACGGTCACGCACGGCGATTATCGCCTCGACAACATGCTCTTTGGCGACTCGTCGGGCGGCTACCCGCTCGCCGTCGTCGACTGGCAGACGCCCGGCCGCGGGGCCGCACTGTCCGACGCTTCGTACTTCCTCGGTGCGGGTCTCCTGCCGAGTGAGCGCCGCGCCCATGAGGTCGAGCTGATGCGCGACTACCACGGCCGCCTGGTCGCGGGCGGCGTCACGTCGTTCGCGTGGGACGCGTGTTGGGAGGGTTACCGACGCTACGCGTTCTCGGGCTGCGTGATGTCGGTCGTGGCATCGATGATCGTCGGACCGAGCGAGCGCGGCATCGCGATGTTCTCCGCGATGACCGAGCGGCACTTCACGCACGCGGAAGACGTCGAGGCCGCCGACTTCCTACGCTGACTCGATGGCAACAGGGCTGGTGATCGTCGAGGAGCTCACCCTCCTCGTCGCGGAGGCCGATCTCGAGGGCTTCCTCGAGGCCGACGCTCGCATCTGGACCTCGTTCCTCGCGGCCCAACCCGGCTTCATCCGCAAGGAGGTGTGGGTGCCCGCCGATCGCCCGGACACCATCGTGATCATGGTGTGGTGGGAGAGCCGGGAGCTCTGGAAGGCGATCACTGAGGAGCAGGTCTTGGCGGTCGATCGCGAGATGGGGCCTTGGTTCCGCGAGCCGGTCGTGCGCGAGCACCGCGTCGTCAGGTGAGCTCGATCATCCCGTGGGGTGAGCCGTACGCGGCGAGGAGGTCGAGGAACGGCGTCGCATCGAACGCCTCCGGCCCGAGCACGCCGGCGCCCCGCCACTGACCGCCCTGCAAGAGCTCCATCGCGATCACCGGGTTGATCGCGGTTTGCCACACCACCGCTTGATGGCCGTACTCCGCCATCGAGGTCGCGTTGTCGACCACGTGGTACAGGTACACCTCGCGCGGTGTTCCGTCCTTGCCGGTGCCCTTCACCCACGTCCCTGCACAGGTCTTGCCGTGCATCCGGTCGCCGAGCTCCGCGGGATCGGGGAGACACGCCGCCACGACGTCGCGCGGCGCGACATCGACGTCACGGACTCGCACCCTCTCCTTGCTGTCGAGGCCGAGGAGATGAAGGGTGCGCAGGACATCGACGAAGTGATCACCGAGGCCGTACTTGAACGTGACCCGCTTGCAGGCGATCCAGCGGGGGATCAGCACCACCTCTTCGTGCTCGACGTTCACGCAGTCGAGCGGGCCGATGCCCTCGGGAAACACGAACCTCTCGGGCTCCGAGAACGGCTCGGTCGTGAACCAACCCCGGTCCTTCTCCCAGATCAACGGCGGGTTCAAGCACTCCTCGATCGTCGTCCAGATCGAGAACGTCGGAGCGAAGTCGTACCCGTCGATCGTGAGATTCGAGCCGTCGCGCACGCCGATCTCGTCAATCTCGCTGAAGAGGTGATCGGCCGCATGGCGAGCAAAGACGTCGGAGAGCCCGGGCTCCACGCCGATCCCGACGAGCGCGAGGAGCCCGCGTCCTCCCACGCGCCGGTGAGCGGCGAGCTGCGCGTCGCCGAGCAGCAGGCCCACGCGGGCGAACGGCTCCTTCGGGTGCGGGGCGGACAGTGTCATGGCCATGTCGAGGTAGGTGCATCGGGCGTCGAACGCGGCCTGGAAGATCGCGGGGTTGAGGCGGGGGTCGCACACGTTCACGATCACATCGGCATGGTGGGAGCGAGCGAGCGACTCGACTGCAGCTGCGTCGCTGGCGTCGACGGTCGCGGCCATGAGCCGGTGGTCGCCCAGCGTCGCAACGGTCCGTTCGGCGCGAGCGGGGTCGAGGTCGGCGAGCACGAGGCTGTCGAAGAAGGTGCGGCGGCTCGCGATCGCGGCGATCGCTGCGCCGACTCCGCCGGCACCGACGACCAGGATCCGCATCCCCGCACGCTAGGCACCCGTTGGGCGCGGCTGGTTGATGTCGCGCGGTCAGAGTGCGGTCAGGCTGCGAACGCGCGGCGAGCGGCGCCTTGCGCGGGCTGCGCGGCGATCTTGCGGGTCAGGTACGACGAGAACCATCCGGCATAGCGTTGCTGCAAGTCGGGACGCTTCCAGTCGCTTCCGGTCACGTGCTTGCGGCAGTGCCGCGTGTCGCACGAGCAGTCGAACTCGTCATAGTCCGCCGAGTCGCACATCGCGTAGTCGAACGTGATCTCCTCGCCCGGCTCGATGTCGCGCATCGCGACCACGAGGACCGCGCCCACGAGGCCGCAGTTGGGATCGCACGAGTGGTTGACGAGATCGCCGGGCTCCGCGGGATCGGGACCGACGAGGAACAGGTCGTCATCGATCTGGATCGCATGCATGCGACGGTCAGCAGGGAGGTCGTTGAGCGTGGCGCGATCGACCGCGTGACCGCCGAACGCGACGATGGTCTCGCCCGCGCGGATGGGCTGGGTCGCGTAGAGGCCATCGCCCTTGGCTCCTGCTGACCGCGCCGAGACCTTCTCGTCGATGTGGTTCATCCGCACGTCCGCAAGCGTGGTCGCTTGCATCGCGCTTGTCTACTAACTGACTCGTCAGTCGATCTCTCAGTCGATCACGTGGAAGAAGGTCAGCTCGAGGCCGTTCGGGTCGTCGATCGTGAAGCTGCGGTGCTTCCACGGACGATCGTCGATTGCTTCGGTGATCGGGATGCCCAGCGCGGCGACATGATCGTGCACCGCCTGCGCGTTGCTGACCTCGATGGCAACCCGCACGCCCTCGACCGAGTGCGCCGGATGGTGCTCGTTGCCCTCGAACACCTCGATCTTGCCGTCCGCCGCGTGGAACAGCGTGCCCCGCCCGTCGCTGTCGTCCCACGACTCCGCGATCGAGAACCCGAGGAGATCGCGATAGAAGGTGAGCGTCGCGTCGTAGTCGCTCGCGCAGATGAGCACTCGCAAGTCAGCCATCGCCGGAGCGTACGCGCCGCGGCGGCGTGTACCGGCTCTTCAGTCGCGCCGCCAGTCGTCGACGACCTGATAGCGATCCGGGAGCTCGGCGCGGACTCGGGCGAACAAGCGGGCGCCTTCCTCTTTCAGCCGCGCGTCAGCATGATCGCAATCCTCCGCCGCGTCCGGAGCCCACGCCTCGAGCGTGTGTCGGAGATCCTCGGACAGCCCGAGCTCGGGATCCTCGAGCCACGCGAGTCCGCCTTCACTCCACAGCGGATGCTCTGCGCCGACCTCCGGATTGCCGAAGCCACGACGGCTTCGTCACCTCGCGAAGCGTGTCGACATCCTCGCGGTCTCGAAAGAACGCACGGATCGTGTTGGCCACCTTCTCTGCGAGCAGCGCGTCCGGCTCCTCATACACCGCGTTGGCAAAGTCGGGAGGCTGGTTCCACCACACGCCCACCGGGCCAGTCTGTCGACTGTTTGCTCACTCGAACCCCGTATACGCGCGTTCAGTGAGCAAACGGTGCGGGGAGGTCAGAGCTGGATGGCGGGGGCGATGCCGGCGGGGCGACGGCCGCTACCCGCGAGGCTGCCGTAGAACGGCACGTTGCCGAACGAGAACACGCCGCCGTCGTTGGCCATCACGTGATAGCCGCCGCCGTCGAAGGCCGCCATGATCGCCCGCGCCGGCCGCGCCCAGTTGATCTTCAGCGCGGGTACCGAGCCGAAGAAGTGCGCGTCGCCGAACGAGAACACGCCGCCGTCCTCGCCGAGCACCCAGTAGCCCTGCCCGCTCGGCGTGGCGCTGAGGTCGACCGCGGCGGTCGTGGCTCCCACGCCCGGCACCGAGCCGAAGAAGGCGGCGTCGCCGAAGGAGAAGATGCCGCCGTCGGCGCCGAGGATCCAGTAGCCGTTGCCGCTCGGCGTCGGGCGCAGCTTGCGGGCCGTCGTGTGCACGTTCGCCTGCGGGAGGCCGCCGAGCGAGGCCGCCGCACCGAACGGATACACGGTGCCGTCGGTGCCGAGCACCCAATACCCACCGCCGCCTGGCCGCCCGGCGATGTCGGAGACCTTGGTGTGGACGCCCTGCTCGGCGGGCGATCCGAAGTACGGAGCGTTGCCGAACGAGAAGACCGAGCCGCCCTCGGTCGCGGTCCAATAGCTGTCGGCGTCTTGCGCGGCGGTGATGGCGATGCCCGTGGCCGCGCCCAGTCGAGCGGGGTCGCCGAGGTCGAACGCAGCGCCGAGTGACTTCACGCGGCCATCGGTCGACAAGACCCGGTAGCCGATGAGGCCGCGCTGCGTGCGAGCGGACACGCCGGCGCGCACTGTGGCGAGTTTCGCGTAGAAGCTGCTTCCAGGGCATTCGGTCACGCCGAGGTCGCGATGCCCGGTGATGTTCGGGAACGCCGACGTCTGCCCGGAGAAGTTTGTGAACTGATCGGCCGCCGACACGTCGATGCCCTTCTGGCCCGCCTTCCACGCGAGCACCCTCATCACAGCGGTGAGAGAGGCGTCACTTGGCGTGGTCTTGGTGAAGTCGCCGAGCAGCACGATGCCGCAGCTGCCCGTGTTGTAGTTGAGCGTGTGCGCGCCGACGACGCCGAGGCCGTCGGGCGACTCGCCGGTGTGGGGTTCGCCCTCCGCGTAGTCACGGGCCCACCGCCCTTCGTAGATGCGACCGCTCTGGTCGACGACGAAGTTGTACGCGATGTCCGCCCAGTCACGGCCTTCGATGTGGAACTTGTAGATGTTGCGGATGTCGGCCGTCGGGTCCGCGGTCAGTGGTGTCGCGGAGTGATGGACGATCAGCTTCTGGATCGGAGCGAACGTGCGATCGGCAGTGCGCAACGTCTCGTCGGCGCCCCAGGCCGAGCGCGGGATGATGACGGGAGGGGGGACGTTGATCGGCGCGTGTTGCAAGAGCCGGGTCGCGGGTACGGCCTTGCCGTGTGTGTCCTCCCCGCTGCTCGCGCTGTCCTGCGCGCCAGCGACGCCGATGGGATTGACGACCCGGCTGCCCACGAGCAAGAAGGCGCCGGCGCCCGCAGCTTGCAAGAAGTGACGTCGGTGCAGATGCCCGCGCATGTCACCAGAGACGTGGCCGTGGCGGCCGGGAACGTCATCGCATTCGCACACGAAGAAACCTCGCGGATCGGTCCGAAATTGTGGTCGCTGCGCCCCGCCTCCGTCCCGATGGAAACGTTAGTCGTGACCCTGCAGCGAGCCGTGTCACCGTGCTGGCGCCCCGGATCCTCCCGGCTAGCCTTTCTGGTGCAACAGGGTGTCGGTAGTTGGAACCGACCCGCAGAAACAGAAAGAAGGGCTCGGTCTTGGCTACCGGCACCGTCAAGTGGTTCAACAATGAGAAGGGGTACGGGTTCATCGCTCGCGATGGTGGCCCGGATGTCTTCGTGCACTTCAGCGCCATCCAGGGCAACGGGTACCGTTCGCTCGAAGAGGGGCAGCGCGTCGAGTTCGACGTGACCCAAGGCCGCAAAGGCGATCAAGCGGAGAACGTCCGCGTCGTCTGAGCGATCACGTCGCACCACTCGAGCCGCCGGCCACGTGCCGGCGGCTTCGTGCGTTTTCGGGCCCGCATGCTGCTGCTTCGCGCATCGCTCCTGGTACGGTGAGTGGGTCGAGCGCCGCCAGGGTGGCGGGCTCGCGGGTCAACCTCTCACTCCCGGCGGTCTTCTCCGACAGTCACGGTGTGCCAGGCCGGCCCACCTCGATGACAACGGAGACCACGAAAAAATGACCTCGTTCGCCGCGCTCGGCGTCGACCCTCGCCTCGTCGATGCACTCGACCGCGCAGGCATCACCGCCCCCTTCCCCATCCAGGCCCTCACCATCGCCGATGCCGTCGCGGGTCGCGACGTGTGCGGCAAAGCCAAGACCGGTTCCGGAAAGACACTCGCGTTCGGCCTTCCGCTTCTCGCGCTCGCCGGTGGTGCTGCCGCGAACCACCCGCATGCCGTCGTGCTCGTGCCGACGCGTGAGCTCGCCGCTGCAGGTGTCCGAAGTGCTCGCGCCGCTCGGCGAGTCGGTCGGTTGCCGCGTCGTTGCCGTTTACGGCGGCGCATCGATGGATCGTCAGCGCATCGCGCTCGCGAAGGGCGGCGACATCCTCGTCGCGACGCCGGGTCGTCTGATCGACTTCATCGACAACGGCGACGTGCGTCTCGACGAAGTGCGCGCCGTCGTGCTCGACGAGGCAGATCGCATGGCCGACATGGGCTTCCTGCCTCAGGTCGAGTGGCTGTTGCGCCGCATCACCTCACCGCACCAGACGTTGCTGTTCTCGGCGACGCTCGACGGCGCCGTCGATCACGTCGTGCGCAGGCATCTCAAGGACCCGGTGTTCCACGAGGTCGTGTCGACGACCGTGACGGTCGAGGAGATGGCCCATCGCTTCGTCCTCGTCCACCAGCTCGACAAGGTGAAGGTCGTCGCGGCGATCACCCAGAGCGTCACGCGTTCACTGGTCTTCGTCCGCACCAAGCGCGGCGCCGACCGGCTCGTCGAGCAGCTCGAGAAGGAAGGCGTCCGCGCCGCCGCGATCCACGGCGACCTCCGCCAGCAGATGCGCGAGAAGTCGCTGGCGGCGTTCATGGGAGGGACGCTGCCGGTGTTGGTCGCGACTGACGTCGCTGCCCGCGGCATCCACGTCGACGACATCGACATCGTCGTGCACTACGACCCGCCCGAGGACGCCAAGACCTACCTCCACCGGTCGGGGCGCACCGCTCGTGCCGGTGAGTCAGGCCTCGTGGTGACGCTCGTGCTCTGGGACCAGGAGCTCGAGGTTCGGCGGATGCAGCGCCGGCTCGGTCTCGACCTTCCCATCGTGGAGATGCTCTCGAACGATCCGCGGTTGGCCGACCTCGGTGGCTGGGATCCGGCCGATGCGCCTGCGCCCCGCGCCGCTCGGCGGGTCTCCCGGTAACGGATTTCCCAGGCGCCGGCGATACGGTCGCACCATGCCGGTCGCGGTGGCCCTCGAGGGCTTGGTCAAGGACTACTCCGGGCCTCCCGCCGTCCGGGCCGTCGACGGCATCGACCTTTCGGTCAGCGAAGGTGAGATCTTCGGGCTACTCGGCCCGAACGGAGCGGGCAAGACCACGACCATCGGGATGTGCACGACCCGTGTGATCCCGACCGCGGGCCGTGTCCGCATCGCCGGCATCGACGTGGTCGCCGATCCGCCCGCGGTGCGACGTCGCATCGGCGTCGTCACGCAGTTCAACACGCTCGATCGGTCCTGCACCGTGGTCGAGAACCTCGTGTACCACTGCCGCTACTTCGGATGGGGAGCCCGCGCCGCGAAGGTGAGGGCCTACGAGCTCCTCGAGCAGTTCCAGCTCGCGGACCGCGCCAAGGCGACGCCGTACGCGCTGTCTGGTGGCATGGCGCAGCGGCTGCAGGTCGCGCGGGCGATCGCCCATCGTCCCGACGTGCTGTTCCTTGACGAGCCGACCGCGGGGCTCGACCCTCAGAGCCGGCTCGCTTTGTGGGAGGCGATCGGTGAGCTGCACCGCGGGGGAGCGACGATCGTGCTGACGACTCACTACATGGAGGAAGCCGACCTCCTGTGCGCGCGGTTGGCGATCGTCGATCACGGCAAGGTGCTCGTGTGCGACACGCCCGAGGCCTTGAAGCGGTCAGTGGGCGCGGAGACCATGGTGAAGGTGCACCTCGATGGTGACGTCGCCGAGGCAGCGACCGCGCTCGAGAAGCTCGATGGCGTGGCACGCGTCGAGCGCGGCGACGGCAACGTGACCCTGTACGCGTGTGGCTCCGACGGATTGCTGCCTCGGGTCGTCACGGTGGCGCAGCCGTACGGCTTGCGTGACCTCTCCGCGACCGAGCCGACGCTCGAGACCGTGTTCATCAACCTGACGGGGAGGGAGCTACGTGACTGACACCGTGATCGCCGGCCCGCCGCTCGTCGCCACCTCACCCGGACGCGGATACGCCGCGTCGTTCTGGGGCCTCATGGTGCGCGATGCCCAGGTGCTGCGCCGCCAGTTCTGGATGTTCTTCGCCCGCACCGTCATGCAGCCGTTCTTGATCGCATTCGTCTTCGTGTACGTGTTCCCACGCATCGGGCAGGGCTTTGGAGGCAACGCGGGGAACGTCGCCGGCTACGGCACGATCCTTCTGCCCGGGCTCATCGCCTTCGCGATCATGTTCCAAGGTGTGTCTTCGGTCGCGCTCCCGCTCGTGAACGAGTTCAACGTGAGCAGAGAGATCGAGGACCGCGCGATGGCGCCGCTTCCGACGAGTCTGGTCGCGATCCAAAAGATCGTGTTCGGAGCGGTGCAAGCGCTGTTGGCCGCGCTCATGGTCTTCCCCTGCGTGTGGCTCGTCGCGCGGGACGTCACGTCGTTGCATGTCGACAGCTGGCTCGAGCTCGCGGTCATCCTCACCCTCGCATGCCTCGCCTCGGCGTCGCTGGGCCTGCTGTTGGGCACGGTGTTCGCGCCGCAAACGGTGCCCCTCATCTTCTCGCTCATTGTGATCCCGGTGATGTTCCTCGGCTGCACCTACTACCCGTGGAAGGCCCTCGAAGCCATCCGTTGGCTCCAGATCCTGGTGCTCGTGAATCCGCTCGTGTACGTCAGCGAGGGACTGCGCGGTGCGCTCACGCCGCAAGTGCCTCACATGTCGCCATGGGTCACCTACGGCGCGCTCGTTGTCGCGACGCTCGCACTGGGCATCAGCGGCACGCGTTCGTTTCGAAGGCGTCTGCTGTCGTAACTTTCCGGTCTATGACCGACTGGAACATTCGCCGACATCTTCGAAGCAGTCGCCGCCCGATCCCTGAGCGCGCCCTGCCAGATCCAGCGGCGAGCGGGTCACGACCTGGGCGGAGCTCGACCCGCGGGCGAATGCCCTCGCCGCCGACCTCGCTCGACGCCGGGATCAGCAAGCAGGCCAAGGTGGCCTGCCTACCTCTACAACGGGGTCGAGTACCTCGAGACGATCGTCGCCGCGTTCAAGGCGGCGATGGCCCCGGTCAACACGAACTACCGCTACGGACCGGAGGAGATCTTCTACCTCTTCGACAACGCCGACGCCGAGGCCGTCGTCTTCCATGCCTCGTTCACCGAACTGCTCGACGGCATCCGCGACCGGCTGACCAAGGTCAAGCGCTGGTACGTCGTCGCCGACGCGACCGGCACCGGCCCCGAGTGGGCCACGCCGTACGAGGACGTCGTCGCATCGGGGGCCACGCTCGAGCTCACCGAGTGGTCGCGTGACGCCGACGACCTCCTGCTGCTCTACACGGGCGGCACGACCGGGATGCCGAAGGGCGTGATGTGGCGGCAGGACGACCTGTTCAACGTGCTCGGCGCCGGCGGCAGCCCGCTGATCGGCACCGGCCCGCCGGCCGACGTCGACGAGGTGGCCGGTGGGCCGCCGACAACCCCGCCCAGCCCGCCGGTCATGGTCGTCCGCCTGCCCGCTGATGCACGGCACGGGCCAGTTCTCCGTCGCTCATCACGATGATCGGCGGCGGTGCAGTCGTGTCGCTGGCCGATCGAAGTTCAGCGTCGACCAGCTCTTCGCCACGATCGAAGCGCCGCCGGGCCACCAACGTCGCTCATCGTCGGCCAGGCGTTCGCCGGACCGATGCTGGAGTTCCTCGACGCCAACCCGGAGGTACGACCTGTCCAGCTCAACGTCATCTCGTCGTCGGGCGTGATGTGGAGCCACGACAACAAGCAGGGCCTCCTCGATCACCTCCCCCAGGCGATGCTGTTCGACTCGTTCGGGTCGTCGGAGGCCGTCGGGCTGGGCGCGTCCGTCTCGACGGCGGGTGTCGCCGAGCAGACGGCGCAGTTCGCGATCACCGAGAACAACGCGGTGTTCACCGACGATGGACGGCGCGTCGAGCCCGGGCGGGCGACATGGGCATGGTCGCCGTCGGCGGCTTCATCCCCGTCGGCTACTACAAGGACGAGGCCAAGTCGGCGGCCACGTTCCGCACCATCGAGGGCCGCCGCTGGAGCATTCCCGGCGACTTCGCCACCGTCAACGAGGACGGCACGATCCACCTGCTCGGCCGGGGGTCGGTGTGCATCAACACGGGCGGCGAGAAGGTGTTCCCGGAGGAGGTCGAGGAGGCGCTGAAGACGCACCCGAGCGTGCGCGACGCCGTGGTCGTCGGCATCCCCGACGAGCGCTTCGGCGAGACGATCTGCGCTGTCGTCGAGCCCGTCCGACGGCGCCGAATCGACGCCGACTCGAGCTCAACGCCCACGTCACGACCCAGCTCGCCGCGTACAAGGCGCCGCGCAACGTCGTCGTGGTGGACTCCATCAAGCGAGCCGCCAACGGCAAGGTCGACTACAAGGGCCTCAAGGCCCTCGCGGCCGATCGAGTCGCAGGTTGATCTGATGCGCGGCGACGACCTCCGCAGTCGTCTCGCGACGGGTGAGCCGGTCCTGATGCCCGGCGTGTGGGACGCGCTCTCGGTGCGGCTCGCGGCCGAAGCGGGGTTCGACACCACGTTTCTCTCCGGGTACTGCGTGTCGGGTACGCAGCTCGGCCTTCCCGACTTCGGGTATCTCACACAGGGCGAGATGGCCGAGGTCGCCCAGCGTGTCTGCCGCGCGTCGTTGCATCGCCTTTCCCAGGTCATCGAATCGATGCAGCAATTCGACTGCCTGCCGATGACCTCGGCGGATCCTCGATCATCACCTCTTGCTTCAACTGGACGACCTCCGCCTGAACGTTCTGGCTCGGACCGACCTCGCGACACATGGCTGAAAACACAGTAGGAACGCTTTGTCAATGCATGTCAGGATTCCCGACGGCTTGGATAATCGCGTCGGACTCGTAGCCTGACACAAACAACACTTCGGCCCAAGCGGCCAAATCGGACCCCTCAAGGTATTGGCGATGGCATGCATCCAACATGTCCCCTGTCAGTTTGCCAGGAGTGATCGGAATAACTCTCATCGTACCGCACCAAAACCCCAGCGTTTACATACAGTTGTCCGTATCAACATGTACTGCTTTCCAATTCTGGTTACGTAGGCGGTTCGATGCCGAAGTCGCGGATCGTGAGCAGGCTTTCCAGACGATGGCCGGCGGCGGCGAAGGCGTCGGCGCCCCCTTCCAGGCGATCGACGATCGCCACCACGCGCCGACCTTCAGGCCGAACTCGACGCCCCGCTCGATGGCCAGCAGCGACGAGCCGCCGGTGGTGACCACGTCCTCGACGATCACCGCCTGGTCCCCGGCGGCGGGACCTTCGATGTAGCGGTTCGTGCCGTGCCCCTTCGGCTCCTTGCGGACCATGAAGCCCAACAGGGGATCTCGCGGACGCCGGCCAGCGTAATCACCGCGGCCGTGATGGGGTCGGCCCCGATCGACATCCCGCCGACCGCCTCGGCATTGCGATGAGCAGATCGAGGATGCCCTCGCCCACCAGCCGGCGCCCGCGGCGTCGAGCGTCACCTGCTTGCCGTCGAGGTAGTAGCTGGCCTGCTTGCCCGAGGCCAGCGTGAAATCGCCGAATTTGAGGGCTTTCTCGCGAACCAGGTCGATCAGCGGCTGGCGATCCAGGTGCTTCTCCTATCGGTCGGGCGACGAATGGCAGACGCTGCTTGCATAACAGCTTGAGCGATGCCCCTCAGGGGCCGCTGGCCGTCATGGGACGGGCAGCATGCCGCCACGCGGGTCAACGATCTCCCGTTGGAAACAGTTCCCGCTGACTCTGCCCCAATAACCTCCGTGACCGTGGATCTCGCCTTAGCGACGACTCGAACATTGCTTGGGGTTCCGTGGAAAATGGGCTAAGCTGTTGATCTATCGCCCGGACTTGATGCGTATGAATACCGGAGTTTAACACCTCCCGAAGGCTACTTGTCCCGGTCCCGTTCGCCGGCGAGAGTTTCTCTCGTCCCGGGCGGCGGGCTTCGCGGGGCTGTCGCTGCCGGGCCTGTTTCGCTTGCGGGCCGCGGCCGGCATTGCCCCGCCAGCGCGGGAGCGGACGGCGCTGATCGTCGTCTGGCTCCACGGCGGGGCCGCCACCTCGAAACCTACGACCCCAAGCCGCAGGCCCCCGACGAATTCGCGGGCCCTATCTGCCGATCGCCACGCGGGTGCCGGGGCTGCAAATCTGCGAACTGCTGCCGCGGCATGCCGCGCTTGCCGAGCGGTTCACCATCCTCCGCTCGATGGTCCACACCGGCTTCTGCCATCAGCAGGGCTCGCAGCAACTGTTCACCGGCCACCCGGCGCCCGAGCTGCGCAACAAGCCCGACCATCCCGATCTGCTTTTCGATCGTGTACCCGGCTGCGGGCCGATCCCAGCCGCACGCTGCCCAACTACGTCGGCGTGCCGCCGGTGCCGTACACCGGGCTCGGCCTACCTGGGCCCGAGCTACGAGCCGTTCGCGGTACACGGCGACCCGAACGCGCCCGAGTTTCAGGTGCCCAACATCGGCCTCGCCCGAGCGACGCGGCCGACGGGCTCAGCGAGCGGATCGGCTGCGCAAGCAGTTCGACCGCCTCGCCGGCGACTCGACCAGCAGGGCAACATGCACGCCCTCGACGCCTTCGAGCAGCAAGCCTGGAACATGCTCACCAGCGCCGGCCCGGCGAGCCTTCGACCTGTCGCAGGAAGACCCGCGGGTCCGCGATCGCTACGGCCGCACACACCTGGGGGCAGCAGTGCCTGCTGGCCCGGCGGCTGGTCGAGGCGGGCGTCGAGCTGGTGACCACGGCGTTCGACGGCCCCTTGTGCGGCCGCGTGGCACAACTGGGACGACCACGCCGTGAACCACCACGTCTTCGACGCCATGAATTCCGGGCCGCCACTTTCGACCAGGCCGTCACGGCGCTGATCGAAGACATCTACCAGCGCGGGCTCGACCGCCGGGTGCTGGTCGTGGTCACCGGCGAGTTCGGCCGCACGCCGCGCATCTCGACCGCGGCCGACAGCGGCAGCGGCCGCATCGCAGCCGGGCCGCGACCATTGGCCGCCCGCCAACTCGATGCTGTTCGCCGGCGGCGGCATCCGCACCGGCCAGGTCATCGGCGCCACCGACGCCCGCGGCGAGCAAGTCGTCGAGCGCCGCGTCGGCGTCGGCGACTTTCTGGCCACGATCTACCGCCACCTGGGCATCGACCCGCCGAAAAGATCGCCATCCCCAACTTCACCGGCCGCCCGATCCCGATCCTGCACGACGGCGAGCCGATCGCGGAGTTGGCGGCGGTGGGATAGGGATCAACCTCCATCGCGTTCAAGGTCGAACAGCTCGGTCAAACGGAAGTTGAAAACCAGGCAGCACCTCCGCCGCCGTCCCAGCGTATCCGTTCTCCGCCCAGCACGATGCACCCTCGGTCGGGCGCATTGTACACGTGGACCTGCCGGTCCAGGCGGTAGACGTACCCACTACTAGTCGCCGTGCCGGCGTCGAAGTATTCGTCCCGAGCTTGCGTTCCATTTCCCGCCGCGTGTTCGAGCGACTGATGATCTCAACGGCCAGGTCGGGGGCGGAAGCCTCGCGATGGGCGTATCGCGGCACGGCGCGAGTCGGCAGCCGCTCCCACGAGATGAACGATACATCGGGAATCCGCACCAGCCCGGTGCGCCAGCGCAACATGCCGTGGGCCCCGAGGATACAGGCCCGAGTTGTGCTGTTCCACGTGATTGCCCAACCAACCGTCCCAGTGCATCGCCAGCCAGGCTTCATACGTGCCGGCGGTTGTCTCCAGGAGAACGCCGTTGAACCAACTCAAACAGTCGCTCCTCGCGATCGTTTGAATGGCAACCACGTCCCTCCTCGGCCGCGCGGCCGCCTGTTCGCGATCGAGACGTACCTGCGCAAGACGGACGGGGCCGAGCGCATCCGCCGTTGAGGTTCCACTGTCCTCCGGTTGAAGGGGGCGATATCTCTGATGTTGGTGACTTGCGGAGTCATGGCCTCTGAGTTGGCTCGACGAATAGCCTCAATCGGGGTAGCACGCCTTGTATCATTGAAAATAGTGGAGACGGGACGTCCACTATTACTCTCAAATCGTTTTTTCCATGGCCACGGTGGCCTAATCAACGCGTCCGTGAATGGGACGGTGATGCCGCAGGCACGGATGCCGATAGATATGCGACCAAGCACCTTCCAGATCGATTCCGGAGTGTTGACGTGACCAGAAGACCTGAAGCGATGTCGTCATCCGGACCCTCGTCCGCCAGGCGATTGAACACCTGCATGGGCTCTCCGCGGTGATCGCCCCGCAAATCGCCGCAGCATTCGCGACAACGACCTGTCGAAAGGCGCGGCGTTGGCCGACGAAGATAGTCAATCACCACCGTTGAGTTGACCAAGATCATATCATGCTCGCGCCCCCGCAGCTGCGCGATGGCGTCTCGCGTCGCATCGCGTTAGATTCGGAAAGCTCCAATGCCGCCGCCAGGGCAGAATCGGTCTGGCCGCTTCGCGGAGGCTCTGCCATTCCGGTTCGCTCATGGGCACTTGTGCCGGCTTCAACGCCATGAATAAGCTCGAATCAGCCGGCTCCGTTCTGATTTCTCGCGGCGCGTCACCATTGGCCGCGTGTTCGATGATCGTGATCTCCACCGTCTTGCCCACTAACGGCCCCAGTTCAGCAAATGCAACGTCTCGGAATCAATCAGCGTGGTAATGTGAATCGGTGTCATGGATAGGTTCCTCATGGGCGTTAATCGGGTGGCGCGGCCAAGCACCCAATGGATTATACATCCTCGTCCCAGCCAGTTCGCAAGCTCGCGATGCGGACGAATACTCCGCGGCAATTCATATCATTTCTTGCTTGCTTTTCGCTTCGCGGGTGGTCGCTTGCGTTTGACCGGCGTAGATGTCAATTGACTGCTCGCAGCGCGAAGCCCCTTGCCAAACGGGGGAATCTTGACGTGCAGCGCCGCATACGTGTAGAGGTCGATATCGGATCCCTCGTTGCCGAAATAGCCCCACGGACAATATTCGCACGAGTGCAAGGGCCCGCGCGCGGCCGGAAGCTCCGAATCGTCATTCTGTTCGGATCGCCACGAAGTATCGTCCGACGAGGGACGTATCTTGACCCAGGTGACGCCGAAGTCGCCTTTCCGCTCTGAGCTGGCTCGAATGGGCAATGCTTTCTCAAGACCAGTGGAATCCATCTGTGAACCCAATCGCGCCTTTTCATTACGCGTTGGAAACCGATCAAGCTGCCAGGTTTCATCCTGCTGAGTCCTCAACATGTAGGGGCTGAACGTGACTTTCAACCCGGCCTCAATCGCCGTCGCCGCGGCT